>NZ_CP085051.1 GCF_020616335.1 Corynebacterium uberis | reverse complement strand
TGATGCCTCGTTTTCCTTGTACTTATGCGTGACGGTGCCGGGGCATCGCGCAGGTGGCTCCTGCGGGGTGCGGGCGGGGTCACGACGTTGTCGTTTCCGGTGTCGCTGCGGCGGCGGGAAGGCGGCCGCGGTGGCTCGCTGGGGCGGGCCGGGGGGAGGGTGGAGCTGTGTGGGGCCGGGTGCCACGGGGCGGTGGTGATTCACAACCCGTTTGGCGCCGTGTGCAGGTCTTCCACACGTCTGTCCACAGCTGTGGATAACTCTAGGCGAGCGGTTTATCCACAGCCAAGTCCGTGCCCTGTGGATAAGCAAAGCCGCCCAACATAGGCGTGTGACCTGCGACTTTTCCGGTTCCTCGGCAAAGTCTCAACCTCTTATTTAGATTTATCCACAGGGCCGGGTTTTCACACCTGTGAGCCGAGTGGGTGATTTTTCCATTGTTACCCGGCATGCGTCCAGGTTGTCCAGATGTTGCACGGATGTTGCTCGCGGAGATCTGTGGCGGTCTTTTTTACAGGGGAACACCCAGTCGATTGCCAGGGTAAGCGCCCCGCTAGTGCGTGGTTGTGGGTGCATTTTGCGGGTCCGATCTGCGAAGACTTTCGCTCTTGTAATTACGGGGGTACCCGCTGAGTTGAGTGCGGCGAAGGGGTGTGTCGATTTGTTCGAGCGCTTCTTGCTCGCGTAGTCTGTCGGTGTCTGTTACATCCCGGACCCTCCCCGGCCGTCGTTACACACGGCCACGGTGGGGTCCGCGCGTATGTGAACCATTAAGAAGAGCACCGGAGTGCCGTCCATCCGGGCGCTTTCCGCCCGCTGCATGCGGGTGGGGGCGCAGTGGCGCTGCGGGGCGCGCGGGGCAGGCGTGGTGCGTGGGAATCGCGTGCACCCCTGTGGCCCGCATCTTCTTTGTCCATAACCGTGAGGTTGACCGGCAGCCCGGACTGCCGTCATGGGACGCAGGTGCCTTCTGACTCGCCCGCTGGGCGGGTTGGGGCATGTTCCTGGCGGTTGGCCGGTCGAACCAACTGATGAATACTTGAGGAGACCACCGTGGCAAAGGGCAAGAGGACCTTCCAGCCCAACAACCGTCGTCGTGCTCGCAAGCACGGCTTCCGCACCCGTATGCGTACCCGCGCCGGCCGCGCAATTGTGTCCGCACGCCGGCACAAGGGCCGCGCCAAGCTCACCGCTTAATTGCGCGGGTGTTACCCCCAGCGCTGAAATTCACCTCCCCGACGCAGTTTGACCGCACCATCCGGCGCGGGCGTCGGGGAGGTTCTCGGCGTGTTGTGGTCCATTTCTGGGACCCAACCTCGGGTGCCGACGCCCCCTTGGTCACCGTCGGCGGCCCACGCTTCGGCTTCATCGTGGCCAAGGCGGTGGGCAACTCCGTGGTGCGCCACGGGCTCGCCCGCAAGCTGCGCGCCATCTGCCGCGAGATCGCATCCGACCCGGAGGTCGGACTGCCCGCGGGCGCGCACGTGGTGGTGCGGGCGTTGCCGGCGGCGGCGTCGGCAAGCAGTGCGCAGCTCAGCCGGGACATTGTGAAGGCGTTGCGCCGTGCCCGGGCTTAGCGCGCGGGCGCTCATGGGTGCGGTGCGGTTTTACCGAAACTACCTATCGCCCCTTAAGCTTGGACCCACCTGCCGCTTCGAGCCGACGTGCAGCGCCTACGCGCTGGAGGCCATAGGCACCCACGGTGCCGCGAAGGGAACCATTCTGACCCTGGTGAGGTTGGTTAAGTGTGGTCCCTGGCACCCCGGAGGGATCGACCCGGTCCCACCCGCAACCGGCAAGCGGGACGTTTACTACCCCCAACCACCGAGAGGTTAAGAGACAACGTGCTCAACTTCATTTACTGGCCGATCTCTGCGGTCCTGTGGTTCTGGCACAAGATCTTCGCCCTGCCCTTCGGCGGCGACTCCGCGATCTCCTGGATCCTGGCGATCATGTTCCTGACCTTCACGCTTCGTATGCTGCTATACAAGCCGATGGTCAACCAGATCCGCTCGTCGGTGAAGATGCAGAAGTTCCAGCCACAAATGCAGGCCATTCGTGAGAAATACAAGAATGACCAGCAAAAGATGATGGAAGAAACGCGCAAGCTGCAAAAAGAGATGGGCGTCAACCCCGTCGCCGGCTGCCTGCCCGTGCTGGCCCAGATGCCCGTGTTCATCGGCCTGTTCCACGTGCTGCGCTCCTTCAACCGCACCGGCACCAGCGCCGGCGGCCTGGGACTGACCCCGGAAGAAAACGCCCACCTGTCCAACTACATCTTCGGCGTCGACGAGGTGCAGTCCTTCCTGGGTGCCAAGCTCTTCGGAGTTCCGCTGTCCGCCTACATCTCCATGGACAAGGAAATGTACGCGGCCTTCCCGGACTCTGATGCGCTGACCCGCGGTCGCATCATCGCCGTGGCCGCGCCGCTGATCCTCATCATCGTGGTGGCCACGCACATGAACGCCCGGCTGTCCGTCGAACGCCAGGAGGCCCGCCGCGCCTCCGGCAAGACGCAGGCGCCCAGCTCCGACATGGCCGCCCAGCAGATGCAGATGATGAGCAAGATGATGATGTGGGTCATGCCCGGCACCATCCTGTTCACCGGCTTCATCTGGCACATCGGCCTGCTGTTCTACATGGTGGCCAACAACGTGTGGACCTTCTTCCAGCAGCGCCACATCTTTGCCAAGATCGACCGGGAGGAAGAAGAGGAAGAAGAGGCCGAACGCGCCGCCAAGCGGGCCTCTGCACCCAAGCCCGGCGTCAAGCCCAATAACCCCAAGAAGGGCAAAAAGAAGAAGGGCGGCAACCGCGGCTAGTCCGCGCGCCCCGCACCAGTAGCCACCCGCCGCACCCGGATTGACGAACACCAGTCGTCCCGGGGTGGCGGGTGGTTTCGCGTGTGCTGGCTGTGTGGGGTGCTGCCTGGCTCGCGGGCGTCGCGAGCCCTGCGGGCCCCGCACGCCCCGCACGTCCCGCACGTCCCGCCCGTCCCGCACGCGAGAGGGCCCGCTGCGCGCGGGATTTGCCCGAGAGTCGCTGCTGCTAGAGTCGGGTGTCAACGAGTAGGACCGCCGGGGCAGGCCCCGGAGAGCTTCAGGCCTGCTTTTCTGACGCCCACGCTATCCGGAGGAATGTTTCACGTGGAACATGGCACCACCACCGACCACCCTGCCGTCCCCCCGCGGGCCGGGCGCATCTTTGGGGACCGCCTTGATCTGGCGGAGTCGTATCACCGGCTGCTCGCCGAGGTTGGCTCGCAGCGCGGCTTTATTGGTCCGCGGGAGGTTCCCCGGCTGTGGGATCGGCACCTGCTGAATTGCGCCGTCATCGGGGAGGCCATCGAGCACGGCGCCACGGTCATTGATATCGGCTCCGGCGCGGGCCTGCCGGGCATCCCCCTGGCCATCGCCCGACCGGACCTGACTATCACCCTCATCGAACCGCTCCTCAAGCGCTCTGACTTCCTGCGCGAGGTCGTCGAGGAGCTTCGTCTGGCCAACGTCACCGTGGTGCGCGGGCGGGCGGAGGAGCCACACGTGAAAAAGAAGGTCGGGCGCGCGGACGTGGTGACCTCCCGGGCCGTGGCCCCGTTGGGCAAACTCGCGCGCTGGTCCCTGCCCCTGGCCCGCAAGGGCGGGGTGGTGCTGGCCATGAAGGGTGCCTCCGTGGGTGAGGAACTGGAGCGGGACCGGGCCATCATCGAGCGCTGCGGCGGCGAGCGGCCGACCATCTTAAGCGTCGGTGGCGACCTGCTTGCGGAACCCACGACGCTTATTCAGATCACCCGCGGGCGCTAGTCCCCTCCCCCGCGCAGGTCAGCGGCCTACTCGGGTGCCCGGCTCCGGCGGGGTGGGGCCCGGTGGTCTCGAGGCGTTAAGGTGGATGGGAGTCAGAGAGGAAAGAGGGGCGTGCGCTTACTATGAACCGTCATGGCGGAAGTACATCACCACGCGGTACGGCTGCACACGCGTCCGGCGCGCGGCATGGTGGCGCACACCACGCGGCGCCGCAGACGCCCGCAGGGCAGTCCGATCTCGCAGGCATGACGGGCCCGGCAGGCCCGGAGGCGGCAGGTGAAAGCCCCGCGGCGGGCGCGGGGGCGCAGGGGCGCACTCCCGGTGCGGCGGGCCCGGAAAGCTCGGTGCTGCCGCAGCGTACCGCCCTGCCCCGTCCCGCCCAGCCGCGGCTGATTACTGTGGCCAACCAGAAGGGCGGGGTGGGCAAGACCACCTCCTCGGTCAATATCGCTGCCGGCCTGGCCGCCTGCGGCATGAAGGTGCTGGTCATTGACTTAGACCCGCAGGGTAATGCCTCGACTGCCATGGGTGTGGAGCACCGCGCGGGCACGCTGTCGAGCTATGAGATCCTCATTGGCGCGACCACCCCGGCGGAGGCCATGCAGGCCTCCCCGCATCACCCGGGCATGTTCTGCATCCCGGCGACCATCGACCTGGCCGGCGCGGAGATCGAGCTGGTGAGCATGGTGCGCCGCGAGTACCGGCTCTATGACGCCCTCAAGGGCGGGTTCATCGAGGAGCAGGGCTTTGACTTCGTGTTCATTGACTGTCCCCCGTCGCTGGGCCTGTTGACCATCAACGCGATGACGTTCGTGGAGGAGGTGCTCATCCCGATCCAGTGCGAGTACTACGCGCTGGAGGGAGTGGGCCAGCTGCTCAACAACATCTCCATGATCCGCGAGCACCTCAACCCCAAGCTGCATATTTCAGCGATCCTGCTGACCATGTATGACGGGCGCACCAAGCTTGCCGAGCAGGTGGTCGCGGAGGTGCGCGAGCACTTCGGGGACGTCACCCTGCGCACCGTCATTCCGCGCTCTATCAAGGTCTCTGAGGCCCCGGGCTACGGCATGCCGGTGTTGGCCTATGATCCCGGTTCGCGCGGCTCCATGGCCTATATAGCGGCCGCTGAGGAGTTCTCCCGGCGCGGCGACTACGTGCCGGGCCCGGAGACCGGTCCCATCGGCGTGAGCCCGCAGACGGCGCGAGAACTGGGCCGCGAGAGTTAATCCCCCGGCCTATTCGTCCACGCGCTAGCGTTACTTCTATCCCCTCCCCCGCCGCAGCTGCGCGGGGGTTCGCGCGACACCATCACAAGGAGAGCACATCGTGGCCAACCAGACTCGCAAGGGTGGACTTGGGCGCGGCCTGGCGGCGCTCATTCCGTCAGGCCCGGAGCGGCCCACGCTATCCGACGCCGCCGCCGACGCCGTCATCGGAACCTCCTCCCCTACCCCGACGCCGCCCGCCGCGACGGGCGTCACGCCCGCGGCCCCGTCCCCCACGCCGGGGCAGGCTAACCCCCTGATCCCGGGCACCACGGACCTGGGGGCCACCTACCAGGAGATCCCCGTCGGGGCGATTCGCCCGAATGAGAAGCAGCCGCGCCACAACTTCGACGAGGACGCGCTGGCAGAGCTGGTTCATTCCATCCGCGAGTTTGGGCTCCTCCAGCCGATCGTGGTGCGCCGGGCCCCGGACAGCGGGTCCGATCCCCGCGATATGACCTATGAGATCATCATGGGCGAGCGCCGCTGGCGGGCCGCGAGCAAGGCCGGCCTGGCGCGCATCCCCGCCATCGTGCGCGACACCGATGACACCGGCATGCTGCGCGACGCGCTGCTGGAGAACATCCACCGCGTCCAGCTCAACCCCTTGGAAGAGGGCGCGGCCTACCAGCAGCTGCTGGAGGAATTTGATGTCACCCAGGAGGAGCTGGCCCGCCGGCTGGGCCGCTCCCGCCCGACGATTACCAACACCATCCGGCTGCTGTCCCTGCCGGTGCCGGTGCAGGCTAAGGTGGCCGCGGGCGTGCTGTCTGCGGGGCACGCCCGGGCGCTGATGGGCGTGAAGGTGGGCCAGGACGCCCAGCTGGCGCTGGCCGAGCGCATCGTGGCTGAGGGCCTGTCCGTGCGCGCCACCGAGGAGGCGGTCACGCTGCTCAATCGCGGCGATGCCCCCCGCCGGCCGGCGGCCCGCACGCCGATCCCGCAGCCGGAGTACCTGGTGCGTTCGGCGGAGCGCCTGGCCGACCAGTGGGACACCAAGGTCACGGTGACCATGGGTAAGCGCAAGGGCAAGATGGTGGTGGAGTTCGGCGACCAGGATGACTTTGAGCGCATCCTGGCGCTGATTGAGGGCCGAGGCTAGCCCAGCGGCCATGGCTCCCCGGCTGCGCGCGCTGGACCAGGGTTCCATCACCCTGGTGGCCTCTGCTGCCGCGCGCAGCGTCTTCTGGGAGCTGGAGCCGGACATCGCGGCGCGGGTGGTGGCGCGGGGCGAGGAGCGTTTTGAAAAGGAAGCCTGGCTATCAACCATGCTTGTCGACGCCCCCACCTGCGGCTTCAACATCATGGCACCGCCGGCTCGGCGGGCCGTTGCCACCGTGCTATTTTGCGGCCCGGCGGACGCCCCGGGGGCGCGTCAACTGCCCAGCGGGCCCGTCAGCGCGGATGCGTACCTGCTCAGCTCCCTGTTTGTGGCCCCGGGTTTCGGGGATATTGGGCTGCAAGCGGTGCTCATCGACGCGGTCATTGCGGAGCTCGTCGAGCGCCGCAGCCCCGCCGTCGAGGCCTTCGGGGTGGTCCCGGGGCGCAGCGATGCGGAGGGGATCGCCGCGCGGGCTGCGGAGATTGGGCTTATCGACGCCCCGGTGCTGCACGCAGCCGGCTTCGAGCTGGTCTCCGCCCACCCGGTGCTGCCCCGGTATCGCCTGGAATTGCCGCCGGAGCGGGAGCTGCTGACGGGGGCGGCGATGGAGTCCCTGCTCGTCGCCGCCGCGGGCTAGGGGCCGTTAGCGGCCCTCGGCCTCCAGCAGCTCGGCGAAGCGGTAGGTGCCGGTGGGCTGGGTGTCATCGTCAAGCAGGTAGAGGCGCTTGACGGCCACCACGATCGCCTCAGCGATGGCGTCGCGGGTGGCGGGGTCGGTCAGGGCGGCGACGTCATCCGGGTTGGTGAGGTAGCCGGCCACCACCTCGACGCTGGGCATGCGGGTCAGCCGCAGGATCTCCCAGGTGCGGGCGTGATTGCCGCAGTTGACCAGGCTGGTGCGCGCGGCGATCTCGCGCTGAATGAACCCGGAAAGCGTCTCGCCCATCAGCGAGGAGGCGCCGATCTCCGAGCCGAAGTAGAAGGTGGCCACCCCGGAGGCGCGGTCGTTGCGGTAGGAATCGCACTGGAGAGAGATCATCATGTCCGCGTTGAAGGCGTTGGCCATGTCGGCGCGGTCCTTCGGCGACGGGTCATCCATGCGCGGGCGGGAGATGACCACCTCCATGCCGGTGGTCTTCATGTGGTCGCTGATGCGGGAGGCAAGATCCCACAGGATCTCTTCCTCCGTGATGGGGCCGAAGCGCCCATTGACGGTGTGGCCGGTGTTGCGCCCGCCGAGTGCGGGGTCAATGACCACGCGCTTGCCGGCTAGCTTCGGCCCGGCGGCGCGGACGTTTTCGCGCTCCCGGATCGCCTGCGCGGAGCCGCCGCGGATGCGCCGGCCCAACAGGCCCAGGGCGTGGATGGTCTCTGGCCCGCACTCGCCATCAACGGTCAGCCCGTAGTTGAGCTGGTAGTTGCGCAGCGCCTCGGAGGTGTTGGGCCCAAAGTGGCCGTCGAGGCGGCTGGAGTAGAAGCCCAGTTCCTGGAGGTTGGCCTGGAGTTGGGCGACATCGTCGCCGATGAGCGGGTCCTCTTCGTTGAGGGTGAGGCGCCGCGCCCCCAGGGTGTAGCTGGCGCCGCGCATCTCGCGCAGGGTCATATCATCAATGGTCCCGGTGGGGATGATGCCCCGGGACTGCTGGAAGGCTTTGATGATCTGGGCGAGGGGGGCGTCGAAAAGCGTGTCATCCTCGCTGTATTGGAGCGAGGCGTCAGTGTCGGAGGAGACGTCCCCGGCGTAGTTCTGTAGCAGACCCAGCCGGGCGAGGGTTACGCGGGCTTCTGCGACGCGCGGGCTGCGGTCGCCGACCCGAAGTACGTCTGCCACTGGTCTCCTTTCCGTATCCCTCCGCGCACATCCACGGTGCCCGGAGTCTTGCTATCGCACCTACCCTATCAGTTAGGTCAGTGCAGTGATCTTAGCCACGATGTCCGCTGCGGAGCGTACCCCCTGGAACTCATCAACCTTGGTGCCATCTTTGTAAATCAACACCGTAGGGATGCTCATGACTTGGAACATGGCCGCAAGCGTGCGCTCCTGGTCCACATCGACGGTGACTATGCGCACGTCGCTGGGAGCCTGTTCAGCAACCTCGTGGAGGATCGGCTTCAGCTTGGCGCAGGGGCCGCACCATTGTGCCCAGAAATCCACAAGAACAATACCGGGGGCGTCAATGACCTGCTCGCGGAAGGTGGCAGAAGTGACGGGGGTGGGAGAAGTCAAGGGGGTACTTTCTACTTGTCAGTGGGGGTAGTCGGGCTCGGATCCTGCGGTGCTGCGGCGAGGTCGGCCAGGTAGGCCTGGGCGTCGAGGGCGGCGCGGCAGCCGGAACCGGCGGCGGTGACCGCCTGCTGGTAGTGATCATCAACCAGGTCGCCGGCGGCGAACACCCCGGGCACGCTGGTGCGCGTCGAAGGCTCCTGCGTGGCCACGTATCCCCCAGCCTTGAGCTCAAGCTGGCCGTCGAGGAACGCCGAGCGCGGCTCGTGGCCCACGGCCACGAACATGGCGGTCACGTCCAGCGCGCTGAGCTCACCGGTGACGGTATCGCGCAGCGTGAGCCCACTGACCTTGCCCTCCGCACCGTCTACCCGCTCGACGGTCGTGTTGGTCAGGATCTCAATCTTGTCATTGGCCCGCGCCCGCTCCAGCATGATCGGCGAGGCGCGGAACTCCTCGCGCCGGTGCACCAGGTAGACCTTCGTGGCAAAGCGGGTGAGGAAGGTGGCCTCCTCCATGGCGGAATCCCCACCACCGATCACCGCGATGGTGTGGCCCTTAAAGAAGAAGCCGTCGCACGTGGCGCACGAGCTGACCCCGCGCCCGGCGTACTCCTGCTCGCCCGGCACCCCCAGGGCGCGCGGTGCCGCGCCGGTGGCCACGATCACCGCGCGGGCCTGGAACTCCTCCTCCCCCACCCACAGTCGCTTGATCTCGCCGGAAAAGTCCACCTTGTCCACCAGCTCCATGCGCAGGTCCGCGCCGAAGCGCTGCGCCTGGGAGCGCATCTGGTCCATGAGCTCCGGGCCCATGATGCCGTCGGTGAAGCCGGGGTAGTTTTCCACCTCCGTGGTCTGCATGAGTGCGCCGCCGAACTCGTAGCCTTCGAAGACGATCGGGCGCAGTTCCGCGCGCGCGGCGTAGAGCGCGGCGGTGTAGCCGGCGGGGCCGGAGCCGATGATCGCGATGTCATGGACGGTGCTCGGTGAAGTCATGGGGAAAACGTCAGGCCTTCCAGTCAAGGGGGTCGGGGTGCGGGGCCACGTGCCCCTTCCTCCGTCGAGTCTAGGGCCGGCGGCCGCAGTGGGTATAACGTGCGGGCACCCGGACAGATTCCCTGCTGGTGACGTGCGCAGCGGCGTGCGCAGTGTCCTGCGCGAAGTCGCGTACGGCGAGGGGCGCGCGGCGGTGGGGTCAGGCGGCGTCGGCAAGCGCTGCGCGCAGTGTGGTGCGGGCGCGGGCGCGGCGCGACTTGATGGTGCCGGGGGCGACGTGTTGGCGGGCGGCGACGTCATCGATGGAGTAGCCGATGGCGTCAATGAGCACGAGCGCGATGGCCTGATCGGGGCGCACGAGGGTGAGTGCGGTGCGCAGCATGAGTGCGAGGTCGACCTGGCGGATCGGCTCGTAGCTCAGCGCGGCGTTGGCCTCGAGGGGCAGGATGGTGGCGTCGTCGAGGGTGAGCATTTCGCAGCGGCAGCGCCGCTGGGTGAAGTCGTAGCCGGAGTTGGCCACCAGTCGGTGGAGCCAGGTGGTCAGGCGGGCCTCGCAGCGGAAGCGGTGGAGGTTTTGGGAGGCGCGCAGCAGGGCGTCCTGGAGGACGTCGTAGGCGTCGTGGTCGTTGCTGGTGTAGCGGCGTGCGATCCACAGCATGCGGGTGCCGTGGCGGGCGACGATCTCGCCGAACGCATCCGCATCCCCGGCGACGTAGGCGGCGACGAGCTGGGCGTCCGTGGCGTGTGTGTGGCGTGGATGAGCCATGGTGGTAATTCCCCCCGAAAAACGATGAACATATGGAGCGATAACAGCGGTAAAGCATGCGGCCAACAACAACAGCCAACGCAGGCCCGGCCGCGCGACCCCGTGGGTGAGGGTGTCCTGGCCCCTAGTGTGGCAGGACTGCGCCGCGTATGCACGCGAATGCACGTATTGCCCTCCCCCGCCGCATACCCCCACCCGCGGCGACACGGTCTAGCCTTCCTGTTCTTTCTACCCCACTCCCCCGGCCCCCGACCACCTGTGGGTGCCCACCGCAGTGGGCACCCACAGGGGCAATCGGCTAGCTGTCTTGCGCGGGCGTGGCCTGCGCGGCGCCTGCCGGCCGGCCGATGAGGGTGACACCGGAGAGCGATCCGGTGGCCGTATCCGGGGAGACCTGGTCGATGAACACGATCACCGCCTGGAGCGGCTGCCCACTGCGCACCGGGCTCAGTGGCACGGTAGTCGGCTCGGCGGTCAGGCGTGCCTCGCCCAGCCACGGCAGCTCCGCCGGGTAGTTGACCTGCGCGATGTCGGTGCCGCGGGGCACCCCGTAGACGGTGACGTGCGCGCCCGGGGTGGTGGTGGCCAGGGTGGCGGACTCCAGGTTGACGGCGTTTTGCAGCTCGACGAGCAGGCCCACGCCGGGCTTGACCAGGAAGCCCTGCGGGTAGGCGTCGGTGGTCCACGCGGAGGCCGGGTTGCCGTTGACGGCCTTGGCGGCGTCGCCGGGGTTGTCCACGTCCGTGTCGATGCCGGTGATCTGCCACACCCGCGCGCTGGTCAGCGGCTGGGCGCTGGCGGCGATCTGTTGGTGGGCGCCGGCGTCCTCGCCGGTGGCCAGCGGCGAGTTCTGGGACCCGCCGCCGAGCGCGGCGAGAACGTAGGTGGCGGCGGCGACCACGCCGACGACCGCCAGGAAGACCAGCGCGGCGAGCAGCACGGTGCCGCGTCCCGTCATGGACTTCGCGCCGAAGCCGCCGCGCTCCTCCACCTGCGGGGTGGGTTCGAGGATGCGTGACGACGCCGCGGTGGCCCCCGCCCGGTGCGCCCCTGCCACGGGGGCGGCGCGCAGGTCGGAGGAGCCGGCGCCCTCGGTGGCGGCGGCCAGGCCGGTGCCGGCGGGCGCGTCTCCGGCGGCGTCGGCAAGCCCCACGCGGCGCAGTTGGGCGCCGAGCTCCTTGGGCGTGGGCGGGGTGGGTTCGCCGTCGTTAGTGGCGGCGGACGCGGCGGACGCGGCCGTGGCGCCCGCGGTGGTCCCAGCCGTGGTGCCGGCGGTGGTGGCCAGCTGTTCGACCTGCCGTTTGACGGCCACCACGTCGTCCGGGGCGGCCTCGTCTTCGATGAGCAGGTTGAGCGTCCAGGCGATGGCGTCAAGGTCCTGGGCCAGGGAGGCCTGGGAGAGGACCGCCGGGAAGGCGAGGACCGCGGTGCCGGAGGTGGTCACCCGGATGCGGGACCAGTTGTCCAGGCCGAGCGGGACGTGGGCTTGGGTGGCGGCGCCGGCGGCGTCGGTAAGCGGGGCCATGGCGTAGGCGGCGGCGCGCGGGTTGACCCCGTCGGAGGAGGCCAGGGCCTTCAGGGAGGTGCCTTCCACCCAGTCGGCAACCACCAGGCAGCCGGAGCGGTAGGCGGAGACCTCGATGTTCGGGGCGATGGCCGGGTGGTGCAGGGCGGCCAGCCGGCGGGTGCGGCGGGTGACCTCCGCGGCCGCACCTGCTGCTGCCGCGGGGCTTGCCGGCGCCATCGGGGAGGTGCCGGAGGTGTCCACGAACACCAGCGCGACCATGCGTCCGGTGTTTTGTTCGCGGGCCTGCCAGAAGCGGGCGCCGGGCACGGAGCCGTGGTCGACGAGCAGGCGGAAGCGGCCGTCGGAGACCGGGGCGCCGGGGACCAGGCGCGGGCCGCGCACGACGCCGGCGGACATCGGCGGCGGGACCGGGGAGGCGGCGAACGTGTCCGAGCCGATGAACTGGCTGTTGAGCTCCAGGGCGGAGGGCTGCTCCACCTGAATCTGGGCGGCGGGGTCCACCCGGATGAGCTTGCCCACCACCGGCAGGCGGCCCAACGCCACGCCCAGGTTGGCCACCTCGGGCAGCTTGGAAAAGCTCAGCACAATCCCGGTGACCACCAGGAAGACCACGCCGTCTACGGCGAGGATGAACAGGGTGCCAAAGGAGCCCAGGAAGCGTAAAGCTCCGCCGAGCACCCCGCCGATGAAGTGGTCGGCGACCAGGGCCACCGCCACGCCCACCACGGCTGAGCCCAACGCCCAGCCGGAGGTGCGCAGGATCGTCTGGGACCCTAAGGAGCCGAGCTTGCGGCGCAGCAGCACCACGCCGATGATCGCGCCGGCAACAAAGCCAAAGCCGTTGGCCGCGCCCAGCAGGACCACCACCCGCTGCGGCTCGGAGGCCACCTGGGCGCCCAGGTAGGACAGCGCCACCTTGGTGGTGATGATCCCGGCGATGATGAACGTGGGCGTCCACGCCTCTTCCCGGGCGTAGAACACGCGCAGGTGCAGCAGCACCAGGGCGTACGGGATGAGCGTGAAGGCGGAGAATTGCAGGGTGCTGCCCAGGATTTGTGCCGAGTCGGAGTCGAAGCGGCCGTATTGGAACAGGCCATCGGCGATCTGGGGGCCAAAGCCCATGAAGAAGACCACCACGGGGATCAGGGCGATGAACGTCAGCTTGGTGCCCAGGGTGAGGTCGTCGACCACGCCGCGGTCGTCGCCTTCCGCCGCCTTGCGTGACAGCCGCGGCATGATGGCAGTCAGCAGGGTCACGCCGATGATGCCGTAGGGCATTTGCAGCAGCAGCCAGTGGTTCTGGTAGATCGTCAGCGCCGCGTGGTCCACCCGGTTAGCGATGTTGGTGACGATGATGTAGCCCAGCTGCGAGATGGCCACGTAGACGATGATCGCCAGCGCCATGCCGCCGAAGCTGCGCAGCCTGTCATCAATGCCCCACAGGGGCCGCAGGCTGATCCCGGCGCGACGCAGCGGCGGAATCATGATGAGCAGCTGCACCGCCACGCCGGCGGTGGTGCCCAGGCCCAGCAGCAGCACGTGCGGGTCGAACAGCCCCGAGGGGGCGGTATCGGAGAGCTGATTGGGCAGGTAGTGATACACCAGCAGCACCGCGATGCTCACCACGTTGTTGGCCACCGGCGCCCACGCGCCCGGCTTGAAAATCCCCTTCGTGTTGAGCACCGCCATGAACAGCGAGAACAGCCCGTAGCACAGGATCTGCGGCAGCACCCAGTAGGCAAACGAGGTGGACTGGGTGAGGTTGACCTCGCCGTCTGTGGGGATCATCATCCGCGTCAGCAGCGGCGCGCCCAGCAAGGACGCCAGGGTGACCAGGGCCAGCAGGCTAAACGCCAGGGTAAACAGGCGGCGGATGAACGCCGCGCCGTGGTCGGCGTCCTCCTTCTCCGCGCGCACGAGCACCGGCACCACCAGGGAGGTCAGCACCGCACCCAGCACGATCTCCGTGATGAGGTTGGGCAGGGTGTTGGCCACGTTGAAGGCCGTGGCCACCGCCAGGCCCAGCGAGGAGCCGATGAGCACGGTGCGGATGAATCCGGTGATGCGGGAAAACAGGGTGGCAATGGCCATGGAGCCCGTTGAGCGCACGATGTCGCCGTCCGAGGTGCCCGCGCCACCCGCGCCACCCGAAGTGCCCGAGGAGTCTGGCTGCGCCTCCTCGGCGCCGCTCACATCCGCGGCCGCCTTGTGCGACGGCGCGGTGCGCAGCGTCGAGCGGTCCTCCCCCGGACGGGCCGTGGCCTGCGGAGACCGCCGGCGCGCGGGCACGGGTGCGGGCGGGGTGGGCGCGATGATGCGTCCCCGCAGCCCGGCGTCACCGCCTAGGGTGACATCCCCGGCGGACGTTGCCTCCGGGTCCGGGCCGCTGCCCGACCGGTCCGGTGACCTGTAAAGCGAGTCAGTGGAGTTCACGAGACACCATTGTCATGGCTTATCTGTGTGAAGTGAAACCGGCGTGCCGCGCGAGGCGAACAATGTGGTCTCATTGTGACCTTCCGCGGCGCGTCTATCCGCTTATCGACGCCCCGTCCGCCAGCCACCCCACGCCCCCGCGGCGTTTAGCGCGAGCCCTCATCCTCGCGCCGGGCGTGCCTGCCCCCCTGCGCCGGGCGCGGGTGCTTGCGCCGCTGGGCACCAAAGCGGAAGAGCAGCCCAAACATGACCACCGCGCCCACGCCCAACACCAGGGCGCTGCGGCCCAGGATGCCGGCGCGCGTGCGCACGGCGATGTCCACGCGGTCGCCGATGGGGGTGGCGTCGGGAAGCGACAGCCACAGACCAATGGTGGTGCTTTCCTGCTGCGCCGGAATATCCGTGGTCATCTGCACGGTGATGGACCCGCGCGCCGGGATGCGCAGCCGGCCCGGGGTATGCACCTCCACCTCGTCGGCCGAGTAATAAGAAATCGTGGCATCCACCGGCAGGGGCAGCCCGTTTTCCGCGACGATGAGCAGCGGGGAGGCCGCGGAGGTGCGCGTATACACGTTGCCCGGCGGGATCAACGCCACCGAGGCGCGCAACGATGACAGCGCCGCCAGGTCCGCCGTGAGCCGATTGGCCGTGGCCGTGGCCGTGGAATCAAACAGCGCCATCGCCCGGCGGCCCGTGATGCTCAGCGCCCGCAGCGCGTCCTGGCGCAGCGGGGCGGTAAAGCCGTAGCGGCTCAGCGCGATGGCATGGTCGTTGACCATGATGCGGGTCAGGGCGTCGGCGGAATCGGCAAGCTGGCGGGCCTGCGCGACCTCCGTGTTGGTGAACTCGGCGGGGTCAATATACGGCGCGCCCAGCCGCGGGGCATCCGCCGGTCCGTGCACGCCACTCGACTGCACCAGCTGCGCCAGGGCCTCCTCCTGCGCGGGCGTGGCGGTGACGTAGTCGTGCAGGCCCAGCGGCGCGGCGTCATGGGCGGCCAAGGAGGCCCGCGCCTGCGCCAACACCGCATCCGCCGCGGCGGCATCCAGCACCGCCGGCGGGGCCACCAACACCGGCTGCGCTCCGCCCCCGGCCTGCGGGCTGGTCGCGTCGGCCGCCTCCCCCAGCGCTAGGCGCAGCGCCGCCGCCGCGGTCACCGCCCGCGCCTGCTCAGAATCGACGGCCTGGTCCACCCGATAATCCGGGTTGGCAAAGGCCGGGGTCGCCGGGTTGGGGCCCGTCGCGGCGAGCACCGCGGCCAGGGAATCGTGGTAGGTCACCGCCCGGATACCCGGGGCCAGCTGGGAGAACCTATCCACCGCCGGGGCGCCCCACACCGAGTTAGCTGCCACCAGCACCGAGACGCCCTCGGCCGGGGGCGGCGCGGCCGGCTGCGGGGTATTCGCGGCCGTGGTCTGCTCCCAGGCGGTGGCGAGCCCGCCGTCGAACGCGGGGCTCAGGGAGGCATCCGCCCACCCCATGGCCGGCACAGCTTGCTCGGTGAGATACCCGGAGCCGGGGATGACCACGTTGGTCAGCGGCCGGGTGCCCAGGGCGTCGGCGATGACCGCCGGGCCGCGCTCGATGGCCTCGCGGGCCAGCCACGAGTTGCCCGTGCGCGCCACGGCCGTCACGTCCGCGTTGGCCCACGGCAGCGCCACCACGCAGCGCCCCTGCGCCACCGCGCGCAGCCGATCGAGCCACGCGGCGGCGGCCTGCGCCCCGGAGCCGGCCTGGGCGTCCGGGCCGTCGAGGTAGGTGCGCCAGGAGTCGCGCAGGCGGCGGGCCGGCTTGCCCGTGGGCTCGCGGTGGCTGGCTACCGTGTACCCGCCAGCCATGCGGCGCACGGCGTCGATAAGCGCGGGGTCGAGGGCCAGGCAGCTCGCTGCGGCCAGGGAGGCCCCCGTGGTGGGGTCGGAGACGGCGGAGTCGTAGGAGTCCAGCAGGTGGCTAAGCCGTCCATTCGGGGCGAGCTCGCCGGCCAGGTCATCATTGCGCAGCACCAGCGGGGCGTCTTCGGGGGCGTCGCCCGTCTCGCCGGGGACCACCGGGGTAGGGGCGGACAGCGGGTAGAGCAGGCTCAGCCCCGGCGCCGCTGCGGCGTCATCCGCGGGCTCGGGGGCCCGGGGCGCGGGCGGTGCTCCTGGCCCGGAAGGACCGCCAGGCGCTGCGGCCGCAGCGGGAGAGGCAACGGAGACGAGCATGCGCTCCGTGGTCAGCAGCTCGGTGACCCCGGCGGACTGCCCCGCACCCGGCCCGTCCGCGGCGCCGGCCCCCGCTGCCCCATCGGCGTCCGCACCGGTACCGCCCGAACCGGAGCCAGAGCCGGACCCGGCCGCCCCCGCGGCGCGCTGGCCAATGGCCTTGACGGCCACGGGATAGGTCTGCCCGGCGGCCAACTCCAGGGAGTTGGTCACCCCGGCGGCGGTCGGGATGTCCAGGGTGAGGTCCAGCGATTCGCCGGGCCCCAGCGGCTGGTCGAGCTGCTGGGCGTGGCCCGCGATAAAGAAGGTGCCGATGTCCCGGGTCAGCGCGTCGCGCGACTCAGCCAGATCCGCCACCGCCCCGCCGCGCACGGGCTGGACCGTGAGATCCTTGATCGCCCGGGTGCCCTGGTTGTGCAGCCGCAGCCGCAACTGCAAAGGGGCGTCGGGCGCCAGCGCGGCAGCGGCGGCCGTGTCGACGAGATCAACGCGCAGGTCATCGTCCGAATCCCCGGCGCGCAACTGCGGGTTGACCCAGGCCTCACGCTTGGTGGGGTCGGAAGGAGAAACCGGCTCGTCGAGGGCGCGCGCCGGGGCGGCCCACCCGCCGGGAGCCAGGGCAAGGACGAGGCTGACGGCCAGGGCGCACGCGCGGTGTGCCCAGCGGGTCTGGGTGGTGCGGGTGGCGTGACCGTGGCGGCTCATCGCGGGGTTCGCCTGCCTGCCTCCCGCTCTGCTCGGGCCAGTTGGGGAAGCACATCCAGGGCGATGCGGGCGAGCTTGCGCTCATCGGAGTACGCCAGGTGCTCAATGAGCTGGTGCACCGGAATCCAGGACACCTCCGTGACCTCCGGGTCCTCATCGTTGAGGGCGCCGTCCACGAAGCGCAGCAGGTGGTGGTGCACGGTCTTATGGATGCGCACCCCCTCGGAGATGAACCAATAATCAATCACGCCGAGGTCATAGAACACCTCGCCGTGGATGCCGGTCTCCTCCCACACCTCGCGCTCCGCGGTGGCCCGCCGCTCCTCGCCATCCTCCACGTGGCCCTTGGGCATCGACCACAGGATACGCTTGCGGCGGTCAAGCCGGCCGATGAGCGCGACAAAAATGCGCGTCAGGTCCACACTATTATCCGGCTGCACCGCCTCCGCCAGGCCGGAAACCACCAGCCCGCCGGCAGACGTCTCCACCCGGGTCGGCAGATTTCCGCTCGCCTGCTCCCGGCCGGAGGTGCGCTGATTGTGCGCTTGCCGACGCCGCGAGCGTCCCCGCCGCGCGCCCCCGCGCTGCCCGCGCCCCGCGCCCTGGCGCTGCTGCTCAGCCCCGTGCTCGCCGGAGGTGCGCTGGGAACGGCGCCGACGGCGGCGTCGAGAAGCACCACCGCCCTCCTTCGTGGACGCAGACTGCTGCGGCTGCTGGGGCTGGGCTGACTGCTGCGGCTGCGCCGAGTGCTGCGAGTTCTGGCTGGTGCGCCGCCGATTGCGCCGCCGCCGATTCCGGGACGCCCCACCCCCCGACTGGCGGGGCGACGCAGCACCGGGGGTGCCACCCGGCGCCGCTGCGCGTCCATCCGTCTCATTCATCCCCCTGATGGTATCCGCTTGGGGCGGCCCCGGGAAGTTGCACCCGCCGCGGTGGGTAGCCCAACCCACGAACGCCGGCCCGGGAGCTGCTGAGGAGCCCGCCGGGGGCACCGCTAGACTTGGTCGGGTGAATCTACCGCAGGACGCCCCCGGGACCGCCTACCCGAACGACCCGCAGGACCCGAACGACCCGCACGACCCCCACGATCCGCAGGCGGCACTCGGGCAACTCGCCCGCGCCCAGGCCGCCATCGCCACGTTAGAACCCGTGCTCGCGCCGCTGGCCGGCGCCTTTACCCGCCGCGGCGAATCCCTCTACCTGGTCGGCGGATCCGTCCGCGACGCACTGCTCGGCCGCCTCGGCCACGACCTGGACTTCACCACCTCCGCCCGGCCGGCCGTCATCGCAGAAATCCTGGGCGACTTCGCCCCCGCCGTGTGGGACACCGGCATCGAATTTGGCACCGTCTCCGCAGAAAAAGACGGCCAACTAATAGAGATCACCACCTTCCGCTCCGACACCTACGACGGCCAATCCCGCAACCCCGACGTGCGCTTCGGAGACACCCTCGACGCCGACCTCATCCGCCGCGACTTCACCGTCAACGCCATGGCCGTCGAACTACGCCCCACCCCAGACCACAGCCGGCTCACCTTCGAATTCCACGACCCCCAAGACGGCTTCAGCGCCCTGCGCCGCGGCGAACTAGACACCCCCGCCGCCCCCGAACAATCCTTCTCCGACGACCCGCTGCGCATGCTGCGCGCCGCCCGCTTCACCGCCCAACTCGGCCTCAACGTCGCCCCCCGCGTCGAAGCAGCCATGACCGCCATGGCCCCCCAGATCAGCCGCATTACCGCCGAACGCATCCGCGCCGAACTAGACAAACTCATGGCTGCCGACGCCCCCTGGGACGGCTGGGACCTCCTGGTACGCACCGGCATCGCAGACATCATCATGCCCGAAGTCTCCGGACTCGCCCTCGCCCCCGACGAACACCTCCAACACAAAGACGTCTACGCCCACTCCATGACCGTGCTGCGCCAGGCCATGGACCAAGAAGACCCCGACAGCCCAGAAGGCAGCCCCGACCTGATCCTGCGCTGGGCCGCACTCCTCCACGACTGCGGCAAACCAGACACCCGCGCACCCAAACCCGGCGGCGGCGTGACCTTCCACCACCACGAAGTCGTCGGCGCCAAACTCGTACGCCGCCGACTCCGCGCCCTGAAATACCCCAAAAACACCATCCGCGACATCAGCCAACTGGTCTACCTCCACATGCGCTTCCACGGCTTCGGGGACGGCCAGTGGACCGACTCCGCCGTACGCCGCTACGTCACCGACGCCGGCGACCTACTTCCCCGCCTGCACAAACTCGTCCGCGCCGACTGCACCACACGCAACAAGCGCAAAGCCCGCATGCTTCAGGAAACCTACGACCACCTGGAAACACGCATCGCCCAGATCCAGGAAAAAGAAGACCTCGCCCGCGTGCGCCCGGACCTGGACGGAAACGAGATCATGAGCATCCTGGGACTCAAGCCCGGCCCAGAGGTGGGGCGCGCGTGGAGCTACCTCAAGGAGCTGCGACTCGACTCCGGACCGCTGAGCCACGACGAGGCCGTGGACGCCCTGAAAAGATGGTGGGCTGAACAGGACTAATCCGGGTAGGATCTGCTACTTACCAACATATTTTCCTGGTGGGCGACGCGGGTCCCCGCGCGGGAGCTGCCGTGTGGTGCCTGCGCGGATGGCCGCGTGCGGTGCCTGCGTGCGGTGCCTGCGCGTGGTCCGTCCTGTGGGGGCACTGCGCGTGGCCGAGCGACCCAGCCGCACCACCGGCGAGCAAGGAAGGTGACCGTCCACATGGCTGAAGAGTTCTTCGCCGACCGCCTCTTCAACGCGCTGGAGCGCAACGATCCCGGCCCCGGGATGCTGCTCGTGTCCGCCCCGGGCATTGAGTCGCTGGACTTCACCCGCTCGGTGGTGGTGCTCATCGACCACTCGACTCACGGCACCTACGGCGTGGACCTGACGCGGCGCAGCGACGTCGCGGTGGACAACTACTTCGACTTCTTCACCCCGGTGGTGTCCAAGCCGCAGGCGTTCTACGTGGGTGGGCCCGTGCGCGGCAATACGGTGTTGGGCCTCGGGGTGACGCGCCCGGGCCTGGATATCTCCGTCCACCCGCACCTGATCAAGCTGGCCAACCGCCTCGTCTACATCGACCTGGGTGCGGACCCGGACGAGTTAAAGGAGCAGCTTGAGGGGATGCGCCTGTTCATGGGCGTGGCGCAGTGGGAGCCCGGGCAGTTGCATGAGGAGATTGAGCGCGGCGATTGGTACGTCGCCCCGGCTCTTCCCGGCGATGTCATCGCGCCAGCGGGCGCGGACCTGTGGGCGGACGTCATGCGCCGCCAGCAGCTCCCCCTCCCCCTAGTGGCCACGTTCCCCTCCGACCCGGAGGACAATTGATGGCGGGCATTGTTTCACGTGAAACACGTGCGGACATCGCGCACGCCATCCACCTGACCTGGGCGGTGGGTCTGGGGCTGATTCCCCTGGGCCTGGCCTTCGGCCTGCTGATGACCCAGTCCGGGTACGCCTGGTGGTGGACGCCGATATTCTCCCTGGTCATCTACGCCGGGTCGGTGGAGTTTCTGGCCATCAACCTGGTGGCCACCGGGATCGCGCCAGGAGCCGCGGCCCTGACCGGGCTGCTGATTAACTTCCGGCACATCTTCTACGGGCTGACCTACCCGCGTCACCTCATCTCCTCGCGGCTGGGGCGGGCCTACTCCAGCTACGCGCTGACCGACGAGTCCTACGCCATCGTCTCCGCGCAGCCGCGGGCCAGCCTCAACGGCACCCAGGTGCTCGCCGTGCAGATCTTTTGCCAGGCGCTGTGGGTCATCCCCGGTATCCTCGGCGCGCTCATCGGGTCCACCCTGCCGCAGGGCATCAAGGGATTGGAGTTCGCACTCATCGCCTTGTTCGTCGTGCTCGCGTGGGAGACCTTCGCCCAGAACCGCGACTGGTCACTGCCGCTGACGGCCGCCGCCCTGGCGGTGGTGTGCGCGGTGCTCATCCCCCACCAGATGCTCGTGGTGGCCCTGCTGGGCTACTTCTTCATCCTCATCGCGCGCTACTGCTCCCCCCGCCTCAACGGCTGGCTGACGCTGCGCGCCGCCGGGGCTCCGGACCCCATGCAGGCCACCCCGCCCGTGCGCACCGTCACCGATGTGCCCCCACAGTCCGGGGGTGACAAGGATGAGTAACTGGGGTTTGCCGGAGGGGATCACGCCGGCGGCGGTGGCCGCGGTGCTCATCCCCATCGCGCTGGTGACAATCGCGCTGCGCCAGGCGCCGTTTAGCGCCCGACGGTTGCTGCGCCGCAGTAAGTTTTTATCCACCCTGGGCATGACCATGCCGGTCGGGGTGATGGTGGTGCTGGTGGTGTACACGCTCAACGCCCAGCGCACGGCCCCCGGCGGGCTGCTGGCCGCCGGGCTGGCCCTGCTGGCCACCTTGGGCCTGCACGCCTGGCGGCGCGATTCCGGGCTATCCATCCTCGGGGGGACGGCGTGCTACATGATCCTGGTGAACCTGGTGTTCTAAATGCCTTTTAGGCCAGGTCGGGGAACGCGGCGCAGGCGCGGGCCCAGAGGCGTTCAAACTCCTGCGCGCTGAGCCGCTGGGAGGCAATGTCCGGGAAGTTGGCGTAGGTGTCCGGGTGGGGCACGGTGGGGTTGGGCGCGGCGTCCATGCCGCGGACCTTTCCGGAGCCGGTGGCCGCCCCAGCGATGGGTGAGTTGGGCGCCGTGCCGGCCAGTTCCACGATGCGGTGCATCCGGCAGGTGGTGGCGTCCTTCTCTTCGAGCTCGGCGGCGTGGATGACGGTGCCCACACCGGGGACCTTCAGCGACGTGCGGACGTAGATTCTTTCAGACACGTCCGCCATCTTAGCCGCGGGCGCCGTCCGCCTGGGCGTAGCGGCTGGCCAGCCAGGAGCACATCATCAGCTGCACCTGGTGGAAGATCATGATGGGCACGATGAGCAGGCCCAGCTGGGCGCCGCCGAACATGATGGAGGCCATGGGCACCGCCGAGGACAGAGACTTCTTGGTGCCGCAGAACTCGATGGCGATGATGTCCTTGCGGGGGAAGCCCAGCCGGCGGGCGACGGTGCGTGTGAGCCACAGCATGAACGCCACGAGCACGATGGACAAGGCCACGACGATGAGGATGTCCGTGACCTGGGTGTCGGACCAAATCCCGGCGACGACGGACCCGGAGAACGCCGAGTAGACGACCATGGTGATGGATCCGCGATCCACAATCGAGGTGGCCTTGCGGGCGGCAAAATTCTTCACCCACGGCCGCAGCAGTTGGCCGAGCATGAAGGGGAAGAACAGTTGGAGGGCGACGTCGAGGAAGACGGAGGCGTCGATATGCAATCCCCCACTGCCGCCCATGAGCGCCATCACCAGCAGCGGGGTGAGCACCACTCCCACGAGGTTGCTTAACGACGCCGCGACAATCGCCCCCGCCACGTTGCCGCGCGCGATGGAGGTAAAGGCGATGGATGATTGCACGGTTGACGGCACCAGCGTCAGGTACAGCACGCCCTGATAGAGCTCCGGCGAGGTCACCGCGGACAGGGGACGCAGCGCCACCCCGATGATGGGAAAGACCAGGAAGGTAAACGCCAGGATGAGCAGGTGGAGTTTCCAGTTGCTTAAGCCCTCTAGGGCCTCGCGGGGCGAGAGGCGGGCGCCCTGGAGGAAGAAGAGCGCCGCGATGGCAAAGGTGGTTGCCCAGGAGAACCAGTGGGCGAAGCTGCCGCTGGCGGGGGCGATGATTGCAAGGATGACCGCGCTGAGGATGAGTACGATGAGCGGGTCCAGACGCCGTAACACTGTCACCGCCTCAGTGTAATGCGGTGTCTAGTTGCCGACGCTTAACTGGTCGCCCTTGACCTTCAGGTCCGCGGTCTCCATCCCGGTGCGGGCGGGCCCGTCGACGACGTCGCCGTCAACGATGGAGAACTTGGAATTGTGGGCGGTGCAGCGCACGATGTCGCCCTCAACCTTGCTGATGCGGTTCTTTTGGTGGGGGCAGCGCGTGGAGTAGGCCTTGTACTCCCCCGCGGTGGGTTGGGCGATGATGAAGTCCCCGACGATGATGGCAGAGCCAACGGGGACGTCGGCTGCGGCGACCTCCTCGCGCGGCCCGCTGCCGCAGGCGGCCAGCACGGCGCCAGCGAAGGTGCTTGCGGTGGCGGCAAGGAAGAGCCGCCGGGAGCACGGTCGGTTGAGCGCGGTTGAGTCCGATGCAGCGTTGGCCATGGCCACTAGTATGCCCCGCCGGCGGGGGCGCGTCCAAGTGGATTCCTCCGCCGGCGGTCGCGCTGTGACAAATAGGTGACGGAATGCTGTCGTATTCGAGCCTACGTCCAGGTATTCGTCACAGAATTGTCACGTTTCACGTGAAACGGTGATTTACGCGGTTGGCTTGGTGGCGGCCTTCATGGAGCGCACAAACTCGGTGAGTTCGGCGTCGAGGGCGGCGCGATCCCGGATGTGCATCGCGGGGATGTCGTGCTCGGAATGGCTCGGGCGATCGGGGTCGGGCTCGCAGTGGCGCTCGATGATCGTGGTGATGGCCGATCCGGTGATCGCCCCGGCCGCGCCCGCGGCGATCGCGTCGCGGACGTGCTGCGGGGTGGAGATGCCAAATCCGAGCAGGATCGGTGCCCCGCCGAAGCGCGCCACGTTGGCCACAACGTCCGCCAGCCCCGTGGTTTGGGAGGCCCGCTCCGTTCCCGTCACGCCGTCGCGGGAGATGGCGTAGATGTACCCCTGCGACAGGGCGCTGACCCCACGCAGGGTGGACTCGGAGGCCTGCGCCGGAGCGATGAAGATGGGGTCCACTCCAGCGGCGGTGGCGGCCGCGGCGAAGGGGGCACCCTCGCGCACGGGGACGTCGGGAAGCAAAATGGAGTCCGCGCCGGCGGCGGCGAAGTCCGCATAGAAGGACTCAATGCCCCGAGTGAAAGCGACGTTGCCGTAGATGAGCATGCCGATGGGCAGCTCCGGGAACTCGGCGCGGATGGTCCGCACCTGCTCTAGGGCGTCCGCCACCGTCACTCCCCCGGCCAGCGCCCGGATGTGGGAGCGCTGGACTGTGGGGCCGTCGGCGACGGGATCGGAAAACGGTACGCCCAACTCCAGGGCGTCGGCACCCGCGGCCACGACGGTGCGCACGGTGGCTAAGAGATCGGCCGGGGAGGGATCGCCGAGCATGAGGAAGGGCACAAAGGCGCCCTCCCCCGCGGCAGACAGACGAGAAAAGAGTGCGGCGTAACGGTTCATCGGTGGTCCTCCACAACCAGTTCAGGGTGCTGCTCCAAGGTGTGGCGCACGTGATCCACATCCTTGTCGCCGCGACCGGACAAAGAAACGACGATAGTAATCTGCTCCCCCTGCTCCTCGGCCAGGCGCGCCCGCTTGAGTGCATAGGCGAAGGCGTGGGAGGACTCCAGCGCGGGGATGATGCCCTCATAGCGCGAGAGCAACTGGAAGGACTCCAGCGCCTCCGCATCGGTGATGCCCACGTAGCGGGCCCGCCCCGACTTGGACAGGTGCGCGTGCTCCGGGCCCACGCCCGGGTAGTCCAGGCCCGCGGAGATGGAATAGGACTCCTCGACCTGCCCGTCTGAGTTGCGCATGAGGTACGAGCGCGCCCCGTGCAGGATGCCCACCTGCCCGTTGGTGATCGTGGCGCCGTGCTTGCCGGAGGAGATGCCCTCGCCCGCGGGCTCGGCACCCACCAGTTCGACGGAGGGTTCGTCGATGAACTCCGCGAACATGCCGATCGCGTTGGACCCACCGCCCACGCACGCGACCACGCAGTCCGGCAGCCCGCCGACGGCCTCGGCGAACTGCGCCTTGGCCTCCTGGGAGATCACCCGGTGGAATTCCTTGACAATCGTCGGGAAGGGGTGCGGGCCCGCCGCCGTGCCCAACAGGTAGTGGGACTCGTGGAAGGTGGCCGTCCAGTCTCGCAGGGCCTCATTGACGGCGTCCTTGAGCGTGCCGGAACCGGAATCCACCGGCACCACCGTCGCGCCGTGCAGCTGCATGCGGTAGACGTTGGGCGCCTGGCGTTCCACATCTTTGGCACCCATGTAGATCACGCACTCCATGCCCAACAGGGCGCAGGCCAGGGCAGTGGCGGTGCCGTGCTGGCCCGCGCCGGTCTCTGCGATGATGCGCTTCTTGCCCATCGCGCGAGCCAGCAGGATCTGGCCAATCACCTGGTTGGTCTTGTGGGCGCCGCCGTGGACTAAGTCCTCGCGCTTGAGAAAGATCCGGGCATGGCCCCGGCCCTGTCCCTCCAGCGGCAGGTTGCGGCACTCGGTCAGCGGCGTGGGCCGACCAAGGTAGTCGCGCAGCAGGCCGCGGTATTCGGCCATGAACTCGGGGTCCTTCATCGCGGTGACAAAGGCCTGCTCGAGTTGGTCGAGGGCGGGGATAAGGGATTCGGGGACGAACTGTCCGCCGAACTCTCCGAAGTAGGCAGGCAGCAGGGTGGCGCGCTGCGGCTCGTCGGTGAGGTCAGGGCGGTCGGGGTGGTCTGGCTGAGTGCTCATGAGTTCCTCTCAACAATGGGGGCGCTGGCGTGGCGCAGCGCGGTGAGGCAGTGGGTGATTGCGGCGGGGTCCTTGTGTCCGGCCCAGGTGTCGGCGCTGGGCGGATACTCCACGCGGGAGTTGAGGTCCACTCCCCCGCATCCGGTCTGGGCGGCGGCGACGATGGTGTCCGGTCCGATGCCCCCGGCAAGCAGGTAGCGCTCGCGGTGGTTGGCGGGGATGAGGGACCAGTCGAAGGAGGTGCCCGTGCCGCCGCGGCCGGTGTCGAGTACCACCGTGGACACCAGGTCGGTCCAGGAGGCGACCTCGGCGGCGAGGTCGGCGTCGCGCTGGGTGGCAATGCTCACCGCGCGCCAGAGGGGGACCTCGCCGGCCTGGCGGGCGACGGATTCGAGGAGCTGGCGTTCCTCGGCTGCCGTGGCGCAGGTCGGGGCCTGGACCTGAAGGGCGTGGATGCCGGGAATCGCGGCCAACTCCTCCCACCCCTGGCTGCGCCGACTGACCGCCACGTAGCGCAGCCCCGGCTCACCGGCCATGATGGATAGCGCCGTTTCACGTGAAACATTGCGCGGAGAATCCTCGGCGAAGATGAGTCCGCCGTAGCTCGCACCGGCCGCGCGGGCCGCCTGCGCCTCCGCCCCGGTGCGCAGCCCGCAGACTTTCGCCCGGCCAAAAACGAGTTCGCGACAGGCCAGGTCCACGTCCGGCTGGCCTGTCAGCTGGCTGCCCACCAGGAAGCCGTGCGCGCGGGCGCCGATCTCCACTACGGTGCGGTGGTCGCGGATGCCTGATTCGGCGACCACGACGGCGTCGTCAGGCAGCAGGGCGGCGAGCCTGCGGGAGCGGTCGAGGTCGATGCTCAGGTCGTGGAGGTTGCGGTGATTGATCCCGATGATGCGCGCCCGCAGATGCACGGCGCGGCGCACCTCCTCCTCGGTGACGACCTCGGTGAGGACGTCGAGGCCGAGCGCTTCGGCGGCGTCGGCAAGCTCGCGGTACTCGGCGTCGTTGAGGACGGAGAGCATGAGCAGCACGGCGTCGGCCCCGAAGTAGCGGGCCGCGTGGATCTGCACCGGGTCGATGATGAAGTCCTTGCACAGCACCGGCAGGTGGGTCGACGCGGCGACCGTAGCCAGGTGGGTGTAGTCGCCGCGGAAGTGGTCCGGCTCGCAGAGCACGGAGATTGCCGCGGCGTAGCGCGAGTAGATCCGCGCCAGGTCGCCAGGGTGATAGTCCGGCCGGATGGACCCCAACGACGGCGAGGCGGACTTGCACTCCATGATGAAGCGGTTGCGCGAGCGCCCCTCCGGCTCCCAGCCGCCCAGCGCCGTGTAGAGCGAGCGGGTGGAGGCGGGCAGCCGGGTGGGATCCACGTGGGCGATGCGCTGCCGAATCTCCGGCAGACGGGCGCGGCGATCCGCCACGATCTCCTGGAGGATGGTGGGCAGGTCAGAGCCGGTGGCGGTGGCGCCGGTAATGCTAGTGGGCATAGTCGGCCTCCTCGTGGGTGGCCAACCACTGGCTGACGGTGCCGTCGGCCATGAGGGCGCGGGCCCGGTCGACGCCCTCGCGCAGGGAGTCCGCGGCGTCGCTGATGTAGAACATCGCCCCGGCGGACGCGGCGATGGCGGCGATGTGTGCGGGCGAGCCGGTCCCGTCGAAGGCGGCGTAGAGATGGCGGGCGTTGGTGGGCCCGTCGCCGCCGGCAAGCTCGCTTAGGGCGTAGGTGTCTAGGCCCAGCTCCTCGGGGTGGATGGTGTATTCGGAAATTTCGCCGGAGCGGGTCAGCTCCCAGACCGTGGTGGGTCCCCACACGGCCACCTCGTCGGTGCCGGACCCGTGGACCACCAGGGCACGCCCGCGGCCCAGCTCCCGGAAGACCTCGGCGATCATGCGCCCCACCGACGGGTTGGCCACGCCCATGATCTGGTATTCGGGGCGCGCCGGGGAGAGCACCGGCCCGAGGGTATTAAACAGCGTGGGGATCTTCAGCGCCCGGCGCACTGGTTGCACGTGGGAGATCGCCGGGTTGTAGGCGGGGGCGAAAAGGAAGGTGAAGTTGGAGGCGCGGAATTGGCGCACGGCGCGCTCCGGGTCGAGGTCCAACGGGATGTTCATGGCTTCCAGGACGTCCGCGGATCCGGAGCGGGAGGACACGGAGCGGTTGCCGCATTTGATCATCTTGGCCCCGCCGGCGGCGGCGACGAGCGACGCCCCGGTGGTGATGTTGATGGTGTTCTGCCCGTCTCCCCCGGTGCCGGCGGTGTCCAGGATTCCAGCACCGGTGATGGGAAAGGGGCGCCCGGCGGCGAGGAACGCCCGGGCCGCACCGAGGAGGTCGGCGAAGGTCTCCCCGCGGGTGCGGATCATGGTCAGCAGGGCGGCGATGTGGACGTCGTCATAGTCGCCGACCGTCAGCGGGGTGAAGACCTGCTGGGCCTGCTCGACGGTGGGGTTGGGCTCATCAAGGTAGTCAGTCAGCAGGCTGAGCGTTGAGGTGCTAGTCATGGGGGTTGTCCTTCGTGGGGTGGGTGATCAGCTGGTCTAAGCAGCGGCTCAGGATGGTCGGGCCGGCCGGGGTGAGAATGGATTCGGGGTGGAATTGCAGGCCCAGCGCGCCGGGGAACTGGGCGGCCATGATGATCCGCCCGCGCGGGGCGTGCGCGTAGGCCAAGGCCGCCACGGGGGCGGGGACGTCGGTGCAGCCCAGCGAGTGGTAGCGGGCCACCGGAACCAGGCGGCCCGGATCGTTGGGCTTATCGACGTCCCGGTCCACCGTCAACCCCGCGAACAGTCCGCTGCGCACGCCCGCATCCGTCAGGGTCATCGGGGTGGTCACCCCGTGGACCGCCCCGCAGGGGGCGACCTGCCCGCCGTGGAGTTCGAGCAGCGCCTGGAAGCCCAGGCAGATGCCCAGCACCGGGATGCGGCGCGCACGCGCCTCGGAGAGGGCCTGCATGAGCACCCCGGCGTCGCGGGGATGGCCCGGCCCGGGCGAGGCGACCAGGACGTCTGGGTGGTGGTCCCACACCGTGTCCATCGGCACGGTGTTGCGCAGGACGGTGTAGCTGTGGCCCGTCGCCGCGCAGGCGTCGACGAGGTTATAAACAAAGGAATCCTGGTTGTCCAGCAGCACGATGTGGCTCATCGGATGACCTCCAATTCGGCGTCGGCGGCCAGGGCGATGGCGTGCAGGACGGCGTAGGCCTTGGCCAGGGTTTCGTCGGCTTCCGCGGCGGGTTGGGAGTCGCGCACCACCCCGGCGCCGGCCTGCACCACGGCGGTGCCGCCGGTGACAAATGCCGAGCGGATGACAATGCACGTATCCATATCCCCTCCCCCACGCAGGTAGCCCACCGCTCCTCCGTAGGAGCCGCGGCGGTGCTGTTCCACCCCGCGCAGCAGCTCCATGGCGCGCAGCTTCGGCGCACCGGTCAGCGTGCCCATGTTCATGCAGGCGCGGTAGGCGTCGAGCGCATCGAGCCCGGCGGCCAGCGTGGCGGTGACCCGGGAGACCAAGTGCATGACGCGGGAGTAGCGGTCCACCGCCATGAGCGCGGCGACCCGCCTGGTGCCGGGGGCGGCCACCCGGGCGAGGTCATTGCGCGCCAGGTCCACCAGCATGGTGTGCTCGGCGATCTCCTTGGCGTCCGTGCGCAGCTCCAGCTCGTTGCGGATATCCAGCTCCTCGTTGACGCTGCCGTCCGGGTTGAGGCCGCGCGGCCGGGTCCCGGCGATGGGATAGAGCTCCAGGCGCCGGTTGTGCGCGGCGAACTTGAGGTTCGATTCCGGGGAGGCGCCGAACAGCTCGTAGGGCGTGCCGTCTGAGTCGAGGCCGCGCACGTAGAACATGTAGGGGCTGGGGTTGGTGCGCCGCAGCTGTCGGTAGGCCCGGTAGGCATCCGGGCAGTCCATGGTGAAGGCGCGGGCGGGAACAACCTGGTAGATATCGCCGGCCTCGATGTTGTCCTTGAGGTGTTCCACGTGGCGGCAAAAATCGGTGTCGCTGACCTGCGCGCGGGCGGTCACCGTCGCACCCGCCGGGGCCTTCGGCTGCGCGTCATCCACGGGTGCCGGCTGCTCGCACCGGGTGGCCAGCTCGCGCACCTGCTTATCGACGTCCCCTCCTTCCGCCTCCCCCAGCGCCATGGCACGCAGCACGGCCTCGCGCGTGCGGTGGTTGATGTCCAGGACGATCTCCGCCAGGACGAACTGGTAATCCGGGTAGGTGTTGGCGCCTGGGGCCACGGGCGGCAGGTCCTCAAAGGTGCCCAGGTAGTCAAAGGCGAAGCCCCCGGCGAGCAGCGCGTCCGGCAGGGCGGCCTGGAGGATGCGCAGCGGGGCGACGGTGCTGGTGGCCACCAGGCGCTCGTGCTCGTCGGCGGCGTTCGATGCCGGGAAGCGGAAGGTGACCGCGGTGGTGGGTGCGGGGGCGTCGGCACGCACGATGGAGTCGGCGAGCTTATCGCGCAGCAGGGCCACGGCGTGCTCCCCGGACGGGGTCAGTGCCTCTGCGCGCACGTCCTGGCCCGTGCACGTCAGGCGCAGGCTGGCGGTGATAACCCCCAGGGAGGACAGCCCGGATTTGGTGGTGATGTCCGCGCTTTCCAGCAGGATCGCGTCGGTGGATGTGAGGGCGCCGAGCGTGCGGAAGAGCTCCGAGGCATCTTCGTGGTATCTCACCGGTTGTTCAATGAGCAGCGGCGGGGTCATGGTGGGGTGTGGATCCTTCCCGGTAGAAAAATTCTCATGTGAGGGGCGTTGGGCCTCGCCGGGGAGATACACGAAAGGCCCGCCGCTTCACGTGGAAGTCTGCGAGCCTGAAGAAGAGCTAAACGTCAGTGATCAACGGCCCGCGCGTTCTCGGGCCACCACCAGCAGCGGGTGGGGGTAATCATGACGGAAAGAAGCATAGTATGAGGCTATACGCTCAGCGAGTGTGGCGCAAGCGATATGCGGAAAATGGGGGGGCGTGTGCTCTTGAGCCTGCTAGTCGTCGCTGGCGCGGGCGGCGCGGCGCAGCGCCCCCAGATCAACCTTGGGGGCCGGTCCCCCGCCGGCCTGCTTGGCCATGTCCCGGGCATCCACGGCGGCCACGGCGTGGGCGGCTTGCGCGGATCCGACGCCGATGAATCCGAGGGCGATGATGAACAGGGCCGCGGGCGCGATCCACAGCCAGCCGTGGGCGATGAAGGAAAACAGCCCGGCAAAGAGGAATACCACCCCGGCCAGGACCCACAGCGGACCGGCAATCTTGTGGCCTAGGTCCCACAATTGTTGTGACTTGCGGACCTCCGGAACGCGCAATCCCACCAGTGAATTACCGGGGAGTCGCTGCGCCCAGCCCAGTGCCCCTACCAGGGCAACCGCCGCAGCGAGCACACAGAAAATTACGCCGAGGATCATAACCGCGAGTCTAACCAGAACCCACCGCTCGGGGTGTCCCGGGGGCCGGGTAGCCCACAACGTGGCGGGGTTACCTTCAGCGGCGTCCAACCTTGTAACCTGTCCTTCAACAGGTTGGGCTTGGGGTGACCACAGGCCGCTGTGAACGTGAGTGGAACAGCCCTCGTGCCCGGAGCACCGAAGGCATACAGCAGAAAGAAGGTGCTCGCTGTGAGCATGAAAACCCTACGTAGCTCGCTACTATTTCGCGTGATCGTCGCCATCATCGCGGGCATCCTGTGCAGCTTCTTCTTCCCGGAGGCCCTGGCCCGCATCTTTGCCACCTTCAACGGGCTGTTTGGCAACTTCCTGTCCTTCTTTGTGCCCGTGCTCATCTTCGCGCTGATCACGCCGGCCATCGCGGGCCTGGGCAAGGGCGCCGGCAAGTGGCTCGCCGTGACCACCGGGGTGGCCTACGCCTCGACCATCGTCTCCGGGTTCATCGCCTATAGCGTCGCCCGGGGCGCCTACCCCTGGCTGCTGGGCAGCCAGCACCTTGATACCGGTGTGGCTGATATTGAGGCCGGCTCGCTCAAGCCCTACTTCACCATCGAGATGGCCCCGCCCTTCGAGGTCATGACCGCCTTGCTGCTCGCCTTCTGCGTCGGCGTGGCCATGACCGCCGTGAAATCGGACACCATCTACAAGGCCTCCCGCGACCTGCAGCGGGTGGTGATGAAGATCATCGGGTCCTTCATCGTCCCGCTGCTGCCCGTCTTCATCTTTGGCATGTTCCTCAACCTGGGGATGAACGGCAACCTGCGCGAGACCATCGTCGCCTTTGGCAAGGTGCTCGTCCTTGCCACCGTGATGACCTTCCTCTACCTGATCGTCCAATACCTCGTCGCCGGCGCCATCGCCGGGCGCAACCCGTGGACCGCGCTAAAGAACCTGCTGCCCGCCTACGCCACCGCACTGGGCACCTCCTCCTCCGCGGCGACCATCCCTGTCACCTACGCCGCCACCCTGAAAAACGGTGTGGACCGCAACGTCGCCGGATTTGTCGTCCCGCTGTGCGCCACCATCCACCTGGCCGGCTCCATGATGAAGCTCGTGCTCTTCGCCTTCGCCATCGTCTACATGCAAGGCATGGACATCTCCGCGCCGCTGGCCGTGGGCTTTGTCATGATGCTGGGTATCACCATGATCGCCGCGCCCGGCGTGCCCGGCGGCGCGGTCATGGCCGCGGTGGCGCTCCTGCAATCCATGCTGGGCTTCGGCGATGACCAGGTCGCCCTCATGATCGCCGCCTACATCGCCATCGATTCCTTTGGCACCGCCGCCAACGTCACCGGCGACGGCGCACTGGCCATGGTGGTCGACCGATTCGCCCGCGGAAAAATCCCCGCCCTAGTCCGCGAGGGCGGGGAGGAAGAAGACCCCACGGGCCCGCTCGACGCGGAACACACCCCGGGCACGGTGGCCGGGGACGAGGACTAGCTCACTCGCGCGCGGGGCGGGCTCGGGGGGCGTCGATAAGCAGAACCAAGCGGAAAAGTGCCTGCCGGCTAGTGCTCGTCGCGCACGCCGAACCACGCCGCCGCCGCAGCGCGCATGTCCTCGGTGAGCGCGGAATAAGGAGCCGGGCGGGCGCCGGCGCGCAGGACCGCTGTATCCAGGCGATCGCGCAACAGCCACACATCGGCAGGCGACGCACCCGCAACGGCCAGCGCCGCCGCCGCGCGCCGGGCATCCAAACCCGTTAGTTCGGGCAGGTCAGCCGGGGTCAACCCGGCGCGGAGCATGTTCTCACGCAGCTCGGCGGCAGTGGCACGCAGCTGCTGGACAGACAAAGACATCGGCGGACTCCTGGGGGAATGGGAAGTGTTCTAGGCCGCGGCAGAGGCCGGCTCCGCCGACTCCCAACGCAGCGGGGACACGGACTGCCACTTCTCGTGCTTCGGGCCCAGCGGGATACCCGTGCGGTCGCGCAACGCCAACACCGCCACCAGGCCCACCACGGTCATCGCCGCCAGATACGCGGTGATAGCCACCGTCGAACCCGTAGCGCTAAACAGTGACTTAGCGATCGTCGGGGCAAACGCGCCACCGATGATCGAACCAATGGCATACGTGATAGACACCCCCGAAAAACGCACCGACGCCGGGAACAGCTCCGCATACATCGCCGACTGCTGGCCATAAGTAAAGCCCAGCCCCACCGTCAACAACACCAGCGCGCCAATAAGACCCGCCAAACTCCCCCGATTGACCAGCGGGAACAACGCCGCCACGCCGACGAGCTGCGCGGCAAAACCAAGAATGTACGTGCGCCGCCGGCCCAAAGAATCAGACACCCGCCCAGCCAAGGCAGTAAACACCAACCACGTGGCGGCAGACAGCGCCACCGCGCCCAACACCTGGCCGCGCGGCAGGCCCACCGGCCCAGCCGGATCCGCAGCATAATGCTGAATGTAACCGCCGGCCGTCATGTAGCCCACAGCACCGTTGCCCGCGAAGACCAACGCAGCGATGAGCACCACCTTCCAGTGGCCGCTAAATAGTCGACCCACCGGCGCAGCGACAGTCCGCTTGCGCTCCGCGATCTCCGCAAACACCGGAGACTCATCCACACCAGTGCGGATGGCATAGCCCAGCGCCACCAGCAACACAGACAGCAAGAACGGCACCCGCCAACCCCACGCCAAAAACGCCTCACCCGGGGCGATCCACGCCATGAGCGCCAACACGCCAGAAGACAACAGCAGCCCGGCGGGCACACCAATCTGCGGGCCGGCGCCATACACACCACGCTTATCCACCGGGGCATGCTCGACGGCCATGAGCACCGCCCCACCCCACTCGCCACCAGCAGAGATACCCTGCACAATGCGCAAGGTCACCAGGATCAGCGGCGCGGCCATCCCGATCGTGTCATAGGTAGGCACCAAGCCGATCAGGGCCGTCGACCCGCCCATACCAAACAACGTGATCATGAGCACCGTGCGCCGGCCGTGCCGGTCACCGAAGTGACCCGCCAAGAAGGCGCCCAGCGGGCGGAAGAGGAAGGACAGTCCGGCCGTGAGGAACGACAGGACCGTCGCCGCGTTCTCACTGCCCATCCCGGAGAAAAAGAGGTGGTTGAACACCAAACCGGCGGCGGCCGCATAGAGGAAGTAGTCATACCACTCCACCGCCGTTCCGATGGTGGTGGCTACGATGACGCGGCGTCGGGCGCGGCGCACGTGGGCCGCAGTGGGCGTGGACGTCGGTTGCGGGGGCACAGGGAGGTCTCCTTGGTGGGTCAATCGTCGTCGGGCGCAGTGGCGGTGTTCGCCGATAGCAACATCTGCGGTTGATTAGTAAACGTTACGGCCTTATCGCCGCGCAACACGCCACATCCGGGCGTGCGGCGAGTCTGTACGCGACCTGTCGACGTCGCCGTCGCGCGGCGGTGCCAGCACAGGTGCTCAGGCGCACCCTCAGGCACCCTCTCGCGCGCCCCCTCGCGCGTGCTCCCGCGCAGGTAGTCACGCAGGTGGTCGCGCAAGTAGCTGTGCAGGTTGTCGCGCAGGTAGCTGCGCATGCAGGAGTCCGCGCGGCGGCGGCGTGCCGGCAGCTTCGGACTATTGGCCCGCCGAGGATCGCCCGTGAGGACCCCTCCCCGGGCGTCTTGCCAGCCTCCTGGTGGCAACTTCTGTGGGTCTTCCCATGGCAATCCCCGTGTGCGAGAGGCCACGGCAAGGCCAGGGTCATCGGGTCGGCCCACTACACTGGTAAACCATGACGAACCCGAGCGAGACCACCCACGGCCCCGAGCACCGGTATACTGCACAGCTCGCTGGCGAAGTGGAGCGCACCTGGCAGCAGTATTGGTTGAATCACGGCACTTTTAACGCGCCGAACCCGGTGGGCGATCTTGCTCCCGCGGATGGCCACGAGCTACCGCAGGACAAACTGTTTGTCCAGGATATGTTCCCCTACCCCTCCGGCGCGGGCCTGCATGTGGGGCACCCCCTGGGCTACATTGCTACGGATGTGTTTGCCCGCTTCCACCGGATGATGGGCCGCAATGTGCTGCACACGTTGGGCTATGACGCCTTTGGCCTGCCGGCTGAGCAGTATGCCATTCAGACGGGCACGCATCCGCGCACCACCACGATGGCCAATATTGAAAACATGCGCCGCCAGTTGGGCGCGTTGGGCTTGGGCCATGATCCGCGCCGCAGCGTGGCTACCACTGATCCGGAGTTTTATCGCTGGACGCAGTGGATTTTCTTGCAGATCTATAACGCCTGGTTTGATCCCGAGCAGGGCAAGGCTCGCCGTATCGAGGAGCTTATCCCGTTGTTGGAGTCGGGCGAGATGGAGCTGCCGGAGGGCTTCGAGGGCGCCTATTCTGATATGTCGCGCACGGAGCAGGCCGCGGTGGTAGATAGCTTCCGCCTGGTGTATCGCTCGAATTCGATGGTCAATTGGTGCCCCGGTTTGGGCACGGTGTTGGCCAATGAGGAGGTTACGGCGGAGGGCCGCTCGGAGCGGGGGAATTTCCCGGTGTTCCGCAAGCGTCTGTCGCAGTGGATGATGCGGATCACGGCGTATGCGGACCGCCTCATTGATGACCTGGACCTTTTGGATTGGCCGGACAAGGTCAAGGCGATGCAGCGCAACTGGATCGGCCGCTCCAGCGGCGCGGAGGTGGACTTTGCCACCGACTGCGGGCCGATCACGGTGTTTACCACGCGTCCGGACACCCTCTTCGGTGCTACCTACATGGTGCTCGCCCCCGAGCATGAGCTTGTCGACGCCCTCGTGGCCACCGCGCCGACGGAGGGTGCCTACGGGGACGTCGATAAGCGTTGGACCTTCGGGCAGGACTCCCCGGCGGCCGCCGTGGCGGCATATCGCCAGGCCATCGCCGCAAAGTCGGACCTGGAGCGCCAGGAAAACAAGGACAAGACCGGCGTGTTCCTCGGCGCCTACGGCGTCAACCCGGTCAACGGGCAGCGGGTGCCGATCTTCATCGCGGACTACGTGCTCACCGGGTACGGCACCGGCGCGATCATGGCCGTGCCCGCCCATGACACCCGCGACTTCGAGTTCGCCACCGAGTTCGGGCTGCCCATTATCCCGGTGCTCGCCGGCGGGGACGTGTCCCAGGAGGCCTTCACCGGCGACGGGGAGCACATCAATTCCGCCAACGCCGAGGGGCTAGACCTTAACGGCATGGACAAGGCCACCGCGATCAGCACCACCATCGCCTGGCTGGAGCGCGCCGGGGCGGGGCATGAGAAGGTGCAGTACAAGCTGCGTGACTGGCTGTTTGCCCGGCAGCGCTACTGGGGCGAACCCTTCCCCATCGTCTATGACGCCGACGGCGTGGCCCACGCCCTGCCGGAGTCCGCGCTGCCGGTCAACCTGCCGCAGGTGGATGACTACAACCCGGCGACGGCCGACCCCAACGACGCCGACTCCGAGCCGCACCCGCCGCTGGCGAAGGTCCGCGACTGGGTGGAAGTGGAGCTGGACTTGGGCGACGGCCTGCAGACCTACTACCGCGACACCAACGTCATGCCCCAGTGGGCGGGTTCGTCGTGGTACCAGCTGCGCTACATCGACCCCACCAACTCCGAAAAGTTCTGCGACATTGCCAACGAGCGCTACTGGACGGGCCCCCGCCCCGAGGAACACGGCGCGAACGACCCCGGTGGCGTAGACCTCTACGTCGGCGGCGTCGAGCACGCGGTGTTGCACCTGCTCTACTCCCGCTTCTGGCACAAGGTGCTCTTTGATCTTGGGCTGGTCTCTTCCCGCGAGCCCTACCGCCGCCTGTTCAACCAGGGCTACATCCAGGCCTATGCCTACACCGACGAGCGCGGCGTCTACGTCCCCGCCGCCGAGGTGGAGGAGCGCGACGGCCGCTTCTACCTGGGCGACAAGGAAGTCAACCGCGAGTACGGCAAGATGGGCAAGTCCTTAAAGAACGCCGTCGCCCCCGACGACATCTGCCGCGACTACGGCGCCGACACGCTGCGCGTCTATGAGATGTCCATGGGCCCGCTGGATACCTCGCGGCCCTGGGCCACCAAGGATGTCATCGGCGCGCACCGCTTCCTCCAGCGCGTGTGGCGGCTGGTGGTCTCCGAGGACACCGGCGAGGTCACCGTCACCGAGGCAGATACCCCGCTTTCCGACGCCGATTACAAGGCCCTGCACCGCACCGTTGCGGGTGTGCGCGAGGACTACGCCAACCTGCGCAATAACACCGTGGTGGCCAAGCTCATCGAGTACGCCAACTACCTGACCAAGACCTACCCGGAGCGCGCCCCGCGCGCCCTGGTGGAACCGCTGGTCATCATGCTGTGCCCCATCGCCCCGCACATCGCCGAGGAACTGTGGGCCCGGCTGGGACACGAGGGCGGGCTGACCTACGTGGACTTCCCCACCTTCGAGGAGAAGTGGCTCACCGACGATGAAATCGAGCTGCCCGTCCAGATCAACGGCAAGGTGCGCGGACACGTCACCGTCGCCGCCGATGCTGACCGGGACGCCGTGGCCCAGGCCGCGCTGGCGGAGGAGAAGATCGCCGCTCAGCTGGAGGGCAAGAACGTGGTCAAGACGATCGTGGTGCCCGGCCGGATGGTCAACTTGGTGGTGAAGTAGCGCCGGGGTGCCGGGATGTCGGGACGTTGGCGTGTCGGCACGTTGTCCGGACGCCGATGTTTCACGTGAAACATTTACACTGCGCCACTCCTGCTGGACGGCCTCGAGGCGCCCTCGCGGTACTCGCGGGTAGCCTCGGGGTGTTCCCCCGCACTCCCCCAACTTTGAGGTGATCGCCAGCATGACCCTGACCCGCACTACCCACACCTACAGCCCGGAGCATCCGGATCTCCTGATGGACGTGGTGGTGCCTGGCGTCAATGGTGGCCGCACACCCGGCGGCGTGGACGCTCAGGGCGTGCCGGATCAGCGTCGCCCAGACCACCGCCCGCCCGCGGTCCTGTGGCTGCACGGCGGCTCTTGGCGTGCGGGTGATCGCACGGCCTGCCCGGATCTGGATCGCCACTTCGCCGCGGAGGGCCTGGCGATGGCTAGCATCGACTACCGCCTCGCGGACGCCCACCCCTACCCCGCCGCGGTGGATGACGTCTGCGCGGCAATCAGCTACCTGCGCTCCCATGCCGCACAGCTGGGCATCGATCCCGGCCCGGTGGCCCTATGGGGTTCGTCGGCAGGAGCACACCTGGCCCTGCTGGCTGCAACGCGGATGCCGAATGATATCGCCTGCATCGTCGCAGGCTATGGCCCTATGGACCTGCGCGAGGGGCTGCCCGACTCGCCCGACCCGGACCGCAACCCCACCGACATCGAAGTCTTCTTGGGCGGCCCCGCGGAGACCCAACCGGAACTCGACCGTCAGCGCGAACTCGCGGCGCAGGCCAGTCCGCTGTGCCACAGCGCGGCACAGATTCCCCCGACGCTCATCCTCCACGGCACGGCGGACACCATGGTCACGCCACGGGCGAGCAAGACCCTGCATCAGCACCTGGCTGACGCCGGGCGGGAATCGACGCTCATCCTCATCGACGACTTTGGGCACAACTTCTTTGCCCAAGGGCCCACCCAGGAATTGCCGGGCGGACTGATGCTCGACAACGGCCACCTGGAAGCCGCCGGGGACGGCACGGCAGTGTCCACGCACGTGGAGCAATCCCGGGCCGCCCGCTTCACCCCCGGCGAGCACCCGGCCAGCTTTGATACCGTGGCAGCGTTCTTTCACCACCACCTCCCCGCCAGCACTGGAGAGCCGGGGAATTAAGGAGCACCGCGATGAGTAGGCAGTTAGTGCAGCGGCTCTTATTGACCGGACTCATGGCGTATCTAGCAGGCAGCAGCGCGGTCTACGCCCTGCTCCAAAGTACGGGACCGGTCGCACAAGCCATGGGTGTCGCGGCGGTCGCACTGACGCTCGTCGCCGCCATCGCGTGTGCGTGGCGCTTCTGGCCGTACCCGTTCCCCCGCTACCTTCGGGCCATGTACCTGGCCTTTCTTCCGGGAATGGTGCTGGGGGCGCTCGCCCCGATTGAGCGGGACTTCCCAGGGGCCGGGATCATCGGGCTGGTGTGGCCGGTAGCCATCGGCATGGCGTTTGTGGGAAATTCCCGCTACATCGACTGGGTGCTAGCGGAGGAATCAGGTTCTTAAGAACCCCCGAGCCCCCGGTGAGATGAGTACTTTCGAGTGCCTACCCCGGCCCACCGGGGCGTCGATAAGCGCTTCCCTAGTCCTGTGGCAGCGGCCCGAGCTTGGGGCCTTCGGGGTAGTACTTCCAGCCGTCGGTAATGCGGACCTTGTCCTCCCAGGGCACGTGGTAGTTACCCGCGGCGAGGTCGGCCACCCAGGTGAGGTAGTTGGCGCGCTCCCCGCCGGGTTTGCCCACGTAGCCGCGGGCTCCGAGGTTGTAGATGTTGTTTTCCAGGGCGAAGTTCTCGCGGGCCTTGTCGGCGAGCGTGGGGAAGACTTCGGCGGTGACGATCTCCCAGGGGTTGCGGTGGCCCTCGGCGATCATGTGGCCGTCATAGTTGCACACGTTGCCTTCACCGAAGTAATAGAAGGTGCCGTCATACCCGGCGAGGTTGACCGAGGCGGTGAACATGAGGTTCTGCCAGGCGTTGGTCCGGTTGGTCATGATCCATTGGTCGCTGACCTGCGTGGAGTATCCGGAGATGCGGATGTACACGTTGGCGCCCTTGTAGGCGGCTTCACGGGCGAGTTCGGGGAACATGCCGTCGTGGCAGATGCATACGGCCAGCTTGGAGCCCTTGGGGCCGTCGCACACCGGCATGCCCACGTCGCCGGGATACCAGGGTTCGATGGGCACCCAGGGCTGGAGTTTGCGGTAGTGCAGGGCGATCTCGCCGTCGGAGTTGATGATGATGGCGGTGTTGTAGGGCGGCAGGCCCGCAGTGTCGTTGGGCTCCATGATGGAGAACACACCCCAGACGCCATTGTCCTTGCAGGCCTGCTTGTAGCGGCCGACCTCGGGCGAGTCGAGTCCCAGCAGCATCTCGTCATAGGACCAGATGGCGGTGTTGAGCCCAGAGGTGGAGTACTCGGGGAAGACGATGAGGTCAAGGTCCGGGTAGCCGGCCTTGGTGGAGGCCACGGCGCGGCAGATGTTGTCCACGTTGGTCTGGATGTCCTCAGGCCCGTTGACCACGGGGACGGGGTATTGCACGAGGGCCATTAACAGGCCGTCGGGGCTGGCACTGACACTTCCGGTGCTGCTCATAGGGTGCTCCTTTGGGTGCGATGGGTGGGGCGTGCGTCCGGGCGGGTGCCCGGTGTGCGCTACAGGCTAGGCGTTTGCTGTGGCGACATGCAGGCTTCTGCTTCGCGCTACACTGGGATTTTGGCTTAGCGACGCCCCCTGTCCCCCACCGCGGGCACTCCCCCACCGGCGGGCGCGCGGCGCGGCGCCGGGGTGGACATGCCCGAGTCTGAGAGGTACCCCATGACTAAACAATTGTGGTTCGTGCTTGTGTTCTCCGTCCTTTTTGGCGTGTGCACGGCTGGTGTGGCGGGCCAGATACTGATTGATGCCATCGGTGACGGAAAGTCGGCGGGCGTTGCAATTGCCGTGATTCTCTTGGTTTTAACGGCGATTGTGTGTGGTTATGTTGCCCTTGGCATTCGGGAAAGACAATCGCCCGTGCACCTGAGTTCTGTTGCTGGCATCGGTTTTACGGTTCTTTATGTGATTGGTGCATTCGTGGCACATCAGCGAGTGGGTGTATTTCTATTTCCGGCGTGCATGTTTGTGCTCATGGTGCTGGTGCCCAGCCAGAGGCGGTGGCTGGCGCAGGGTGAACAAGGCGAACAAGACAAGCAATGATCTGCCGCGCAGGTGCTGCATGATTGGCGGGGGAATCGTTAAGAGATCGGCGGGTGAGTCAGCGGGGGTGGCTGGTCTCTGTCTATCTCCCCCACCCGCGGGCGCATCCCGCGCTAGGATTTCTGCACATGAGCGTCCTTGTCGCTGAACACCTCACGCGCACGTTTGGTAAGCCGGGCCATCAGGTAGAGGCGGTCCGTGATGTGTCCTTCCAGGTGGACGCGGGGCAGATCGTGGGCCTGGTGGGGCCTAATGGCGCGGGCAAGACCACGATGGTGCGGATGTGTTCGACGCTGCTTCGCCCCACGGCAGGCCAGATCCGTATTGCGGGGGTGGATGCGGTGGAGTGTGCGCGGCAGGCACGGGCTCACGTGGGTGTGGTGTTGGGCGGGGATCAGGGCTTCTATATGCGTTCTTCGGCGTGGGCGAACTTGTTGTTTTTTGCTGATGTTGCGGGTGTGCCGCGGGCGCAGCGTCGCCACCGGGTGGAGGAAGCTCTCGCTGCGGTGAGCTTGACGGATCGCGCGCGGGACCGGGTGGATGCTTTTTCCCGAGGCATGCGTCAGCGTTTGCATATTGCGCGCGGATTGTTGGGCCGCCCGGAGTTGATGCTTTTGGATGAGCCCACTAATGGGCTTGATCCGGTGATTGCCGCGCAGATTCGCTCGCTGATTAAGTCGTTGAGCAGTGCGGGAGTGGCAGTGGTGTTGACCACGCATCTGATGGCGGAGATGGAGCAGTTGGCTAGCCAGATTGTGGTGCTTGCGCACGGCCAGGTGCGGGCGCGTGGCAGTGCTGCCCAGATTGCGCAGGCTGCGGCGTTGCAGGCGGTGAGCACGTTTGAGCTGACGGATGCCGCTGGGGCGGATCAGGTGGCGCGCCTTGAAAGCCACCCTGCGGTGGCCCGGGTGGAGGTGGAGTCATTCAGCGGTCGCTGCGTGGGTGCGGTGAGTTGGTCGGATTCCCCGGATGAGGGCGCGGTTGCCGGCGTCCCGGGGGTCGCGGGTCTGCATACGCGCCGCCCGACGTTGGAGGAGTCTTATCTAGCGCTCGTGGGACAGCAGGGGGATTAAGCGGTGGGTTCGTGGTTGCGGATGTTCGCCTTTCAGGTGCGCAATTTCGCGCGCACGGTCTACTTTGTGGAGTTACTTTTCACCGCCACGCTGTCGGTTTTTGCCCTGCAATGGTTGGGGTCGCGGGCTTCGGGAATGGGTGCTGAGGACGTCGTCCTGCGTTCCGGCCTGGTGGGCATGTGGGCGGTGTCCACGGTGTCTGCGGGGCTGATCGGGTTCCAGCGCTTCCAGGGCACCCTGGTGCATCTGCTCATGGGCCCGCGCGCGCCGGGCTGGACCCTGTTGGCGCTGGTGGGCGCGGCGGCCACGTTCGGCCTATTGGCATTCCCGCTGGCAGGCATCCTGGGCCTGGTCACCGGCACGCCACTACCCCACATCGGCGCCTGCAGGCTGGTATTGGGCATAGCGCTGTATTGGTGTGGGTGCATGGCCATCTGCGCCGTGATCGCCCCACTCTTTCTGCTCACCCCCAACGCCTTGACCTACGAACCCCTGCTCAACGTCCCAGTGGTGTTGGCCTCCGGGATCTTCGGCTACACGGTGAATCTCACCTGGCTGGGCGCCCTCTTCCCCACCCGTTGGGCCGTCGAGGCCCTCACCGGTGGTTCTTTGCTTATCGACGCCCCCGTCACCCTCCTGCTGGCCATCTGCTGGTTCGCCTTCGCCGCGATGGCCGCCCGCGTTGCGCTGCGGCGGGCGACTCAGGACGCGACGCTGGAGGTTGTTTAGGGGGTGTGGAGGACGCCTATGCGCGCGACAGGGGTCGGGCGGGTGGGGGTAGAACGGGGGTAGGGTTAGGGCTCCTCCATGACTGTGATTCCTGTCACACGCGATACTCTCGGCCGTAGATAGACCAAAGCACCCCACCCGAAACGACATGCACAACCACAATCCAATCCGGTGATGTACAGCAATAGGTGCAGGTCACTCATGGCCGGTGGGTGATGAATAAAAATACCACCCACGTCACAGCAATAAACACGTGCCCACCCCGGCCCAAACGGTGGTGAACCCCCTGTGTGTGGTGTGCACACCACAGTTGGCATGCCCGATATCCGATACATATAAACCATACGGCCAGGAAAAACACCACCACCCACAACACGCCACCACCAACCCGCAGACACCCCTGCAGGTACTGCAGCCTGCGAGTTAGCATCGCCACAACAGTCACACACGCCCCACACGACACAGCAAACAATGCGTCAGCGGGCAAAACACACGAAAGGACACGTGCATGCGAACCCCACAACGCACTACCCTCGCCTGGACTGCAACCCTGATCAGCGTGATGAGCCTGACAGGCGGGCTGGCTTCCGCGGCACCGATTGTTGGTGACCTGCCCTGGCCTGCTCCTGCCACCGGTGGGGATACCCCACTGCCGGATCGCTACCTTGAACGCACCACCGCCGACGGGTGGGTACTCCACGCGCTTAAAGAACAAGAAACCCTCCACATCAACCCCCCACTTGATGGGGCAGCAACCACCGGGGAGGCTTTTGGCACCCTGTCAGCACGGGTATGGATTGATGGGCAGGGCGAACCAGAACTGACCGGTGGTTTCTTCGAGGCCGGCTACCAGGTTGGCTGCGGGGTCGATATCTCCCAAGGAGTCGACTACGACATCGCCGCCACCTTAGGGGTAGCCCCGCATGGTGATGTGGGTGTTGAAGGCGGCCCGCATGGTGAGGTTGGTGTTGAAGGCGGCCCGAGTGTCAACCTTGGCGGCCAGGCAGGCCCGGAAGTCACAGTGACGCTCCCGCAAGGCAATGCCACACTAGGGGCGGACGCGAAAGCTAAAGGTGAAGCAGGAGCAGATGCAACAGCTAAGGCCGAAGCTGGGGCGGATGCTACGGCTAAAGCCGCAGGCGGGGTGGAAGGCAAAGCAGAGATCTCCCCGCGGGTTAGTGGTCATCTTGATCCGGGCAAGGTAAGTAATGTGGCGCTGGTGTCCCGGGGTATTGATGGGCACTTTAAGCGCAGCGCTGGTGGGTTTGATGGGGCGCATATTCAGATCAATGGGTGTGCCGGCCCGGTTAGTGTGCGCTCCTATGTGCGGATTTCTACCACCAGTCCGACGAGTGTGGATGTAGTCAATGTGTATGGCGACCCGCGCAGGATCCGCTGATCGACTTCAACGACGCGTCAACAGGTAGGTGTGACAGATGGGTCAGCATGGATTATCCCCGGTAGCCGCCAAATCGGCTGGAATGAGCCCGCATCCACCTGGGGTGGCATGGTGGATCAACTTCATCGGTGTGGTGGCAGGACTTGTCGCCACGGTGGGTCTTATCGCCGCCTCACAGGATTTATCCTGGCTGATTGGCCGGGTGGGCTATGTGCCGGGCATGTTTTTCTACATGATCTCGATGATCATTGCCGCTGCGGTGATGGTGGGCAGTTTTATCTCGTTGTGGACCAAACTAACCCGCCATTAAGGGGGTTACACATACACCGGTGGGGTGCGGCCCGTCCTTTGTGTGGGGCCGCTGGCAAAAGAAGTCTTTGTAGGTAAAAGGGTTGTGGTGGTTGTTATGGCACGGGTCTACGTGCGGCTAATAGGTGTCAGTGTGGTCGGCGTTGCGTGTGGCCTTGCCGGTATCGGTATGGGTGCAGGGGTTGGTGGTGCCCAAGAAACCCCGCAGGAGCGCTGCCAGCGTGAAACCGAGCAGTACAATGCGGCGATGGCTGCTAGTTGGCAGGCCACACACCCAGGCCAGACTCCCCCTCCCGGGGCGTGGCCGCCGTATGTATGTGTCGGTGTGCCTGCCCCTGACCAGCCTGCTCAACCAACCCCACCGGCAGGTACTGGCGGGGATAGTCATGGTGGTGGGGATTTGGAATGGTCGGGACATCAGCGTACCCACCGGTGGGAAGAGCCGCAGCCGCGTGAGACGCACACTTGGGATGGGTTCGGTGAGCGGCCGAATGCCTATGGTGATGATATGAGGTTGTCGGGGGCGCGGGATAACCATCCTGGGCCTGTAGCTGGCGGGTCTGGTCAGCCTGCCGGAAAAGGTGATAGTGCTGGTATGAATCCGCGGGCGGATGTCGCTCCGGTGGATGAAACCTGGATTGTCGACCTTGATCAGCAGGCTCCTGCTCGTGGTGGTGGCCAGGAGGCTGCTGCTGTGCGGGTGGGTCGTGCCGGTGATGGTCGGGTGGTTGTTGTTGATGATGCTGGCCGGGCGACTGGGGATATCGTTACTGTGGATGATTCTGGCCATGGCCATGTGGGTGGGTTTGATCCGAGTGTGGTCGGCCGTGTGATAGCCGGCGGGAAAGAAGACGACACCGAAGGTGAGCATCAAGGCACTGCCAATGGTTCTGGGGACTCCGGGGCTGGTGGGCGTAACCCTGGTGGGTCTGGTGGGCTGGTAGGTCAAGTAAATAGGCCTGACGACAGCACTGCCGGAAGCACTGGTACTGGTGGTCCTGGTGTGGGGTTGTTGGGGGTTTTGGGCGGTGTTGCTGGTGGTGTGGGGGCTGTGGTGGCACGGCGGCGTCGCGGTGTTGCTCGTGTTGATATTCCGTGGAGTGCGACCCATGAGCAGTCGTTGGTGTTGTTGGCTGGTCCTGATTCGCCGCGGGAGCATGTTTTTGATGTGGATGTTCCTGAAGGCGGGCAGGTGGTGCAACGAGGCGATGGGGGTGTTGATGTGGTGGATGCTTCCGGGCGGGTGGTATCCCAGGTGGATGCGCCGTGGGCGTATGACGCTTTGGGTCGGCCGGTGGAAACCTATTACACGGTTGATCCTGATGGTCGGTTGGTCCAGCATGTGGATCCGGGCCATGAGACGGTGTTTCCGGTGATTGCTGATCCAGACCGAAAAGACGTCGGTGGGGATAGCAAGCCTAAGCCGCAGCCGGGTAAGCAGGACAAGCCGGCCAAGCAGGACAAACAAGACAAGCCCGCGAAGCAGGAGCCGGGTAAGCAGGACAAGCCGGCCAAGCAGGACAAACAAGACAAGCCCGCGAAGCAGGAGCCGGGTAAGCAGGACAAGCCGGCCAAGCAGGACAAACAAGACAAGCCCGCGAAGCAGGAGCCGGGTAAGCAGGATAAACCGGCCAAGCCAGCCCAAACGACTAAGCTGCAGCCGGTGAAGCAGGACAAGCCAGTTAACAAGGACAAGGCTGCCAAGCAGGAGCCGGGTAAGCAAGATAAGCCGGCGAACCGGGATAAGGCTGACAACAAGGACAAGGCAGCGAAGCAGGACAGGACCGCGAAGCAGGAGCCGGGTAAGCAAGATAAGCCGGCGAACCGGGATAAGGCTGACAACAAGGACAAGGCTGGCAAGCAAGAAAATCCGGGTAACCGGGATAAGTCTGACAACAAGGACAAGCCAGCGAAGCAGGACAGGACCGCGAAGCAGGAGCCAGGTAAGCAGGACAAGCCGAGTAATCGGGATAAGTCTGACAACAAGGACAAGGCTGGCAAGCAAGACAGGACTGATCAGCAGGATAAGTCTGGGCGGGATGATCAGGTCAAGTATCCGGGTGTGCCGTCGGATCATCCACGTGATAATCCGAATGTGGAGGTCAATCCTGTTACCGGGCAGCGCAGCTTCCCTCTACCTGATGGGAATAGTCTGACAGAGCATCCGCGTAATGATGGTTCTGGGCGTAGTGATTGGACGCAGGATTCTGCTGATAGGACGAAGTCGACTCCGGTTGCTTCCCTGCAGTGGGATAAGGATGGCAACCCGATTAACATCGATACGATTGATGAGATGGAAACGCCGTTGCCGCAGCAGGATCGCAAAGACTGGGCTAATAGGACTCCCACTGCCCAGGGCAATAATGTTGACTACCGGCCGAGGAACAGAGGTGACGGTTATTTTGAGGATCCGTCTCAGGGCACTGAGAACAAGGGCCACTATAACGAGGAGAAGGATCAGCGGTCCTTTGAGGTTGCTCCTGGGGTGCATCTGGTGGATCACCCGAATCGGGGTGAGGGGACTAGTGACTGGACGTTAGATGATGATTCGCGTGGCCAGGCTGTGGTGGGGGATGTGGGGTGGAATGAGGATGGCTCCCCGACAGGTATTGAGGTTGATGAGGACTCCTGGGTGCCTGCACCACCTAGGGGTGAAGGTGGTGTGCCGTGGGAGAATGCGACGGCTAGCCAGGACATCCATGATGGTGTGTTCACGGATGATCAGGGCCGGTGGATCAATGGGATGGCCCAGGTTGATGGGGTGGACACTCCGGTGTACAGGCTGCCTGATGGCACCAAGGTATTTGGTGTGGATGGTGATGATGGTGAGCAGCATTGGGTGCATCAGGATGGCGATCGGTTGGCTGATGTGCGTGAGTTGGGGTGGGATGAGCGGGGTTATCCTGTTATTCGTGCTGAGGATGAGTTCGTGGACGCAGACCAGTATGGACACAAGGGTGAGGTAAAGGGTCCGTCGTGGGGGAACTCTGATCTTGGACTAGGCATAGCCAGTGCGGTGGATGGTGCGGGTTGGGGTGCTGTGGGGGCGTCCGCGGATGCTGAGGCGCGTGCTGGTCGTGGTGTGTCTGAGGTGTCGAAGAGTGCTGTCAAGACAGCTAAGTGGGCTGGTAGGACGACGGGTGCTGGTGGTGCTGCGGCGGGTGCGTATCTTGATATTCAAGATGGTATGGACCCTACGGAGGCAGTGGTCACGAACACTGCGGGTGGATTAGCGGGAGCAGGAGCCGCTTCGGGGGCAGCGTTCGTACTCACCGCGATGGCAGCATCCCCAGCAGCGGTGGTTGTGGTTCCTGCGGTATTCGGCGCTGCTGTTGGTTTAGGGGTAACAAAAGTAGGTCAGCAAATATGGAATGGGCGCGCAAATGATGACTAGAAAAACCAAACTCATTGTCATGCTATCCCTCTCTGTGATCGGTACGCCAATCATTATTGTATCGGCAATTCGGCTAGCAATGTCTGGATTAAAATATGGATTGATTTACCCGTTGGGGGTTGTGTCTGCGTTCTTTCTTTTGACTGTATTTTTCTGGACTATAACGGTACCAGAAGGGGCATTTGTGTTCCTCAAAACCGAAAGGCCGAAAGATGGACACGCTCGAGCCTACAAAGGGTATATCCCCATTCTTCTTACGGCAATGATCTTCTCGGTTGGACTCATGATGATAGGATTTACTCTTGAGGCTTGGGGAGGGCAAGGTGCAAGGGTAACTCTCTATTCTGTTATTTGCTTGGGTAATATGTTTTCTGCTTTTTGGTTGGTTTGGTATTGCACGTGTAGATCAGGGTGGGCACTCCAAATGGCCTATAGCAGTGGGGGAATGTGTTGTCGTTATGGATCAGGGAATTATGAGCTAGCGGAGTTAAAATATCTCGAGGATAACAGAGATAAGTGGATCGCTGATGTCCGCGTTGGTGGACTATGGCGATCGGCCGGAGTGTCAGGTGACTTGGCGGGTTCCCTAAAAACCTTTGAGTTTCGGGTTTCAAGAACACTGTACCCCAGGATAGACTTGAACCATTTTATAGCCACCATGAAGGACCTATCTTCCCGAACAGGGAAGACCCATCAATCGGGGCAAAACTAGAATTATTCAGTTACGATACGCAATATGCAGGAAAACCTACTAAAGGGAGTTGTAAGATACCTAAAGGCTAGTCTTGTGTCGACGTTCCTCAAGAATTCCCCCGAGAGATTTTGCATTGACAACGCGACAACTGATAAGTGATCACCACGTATACTCAGGTTGGAAACATTCTATTTGTCGTTCGGTGAATAATTTCTGCTCTACATGGCAATTATCCCAGCTTGCATTGGGTGCATCAGGATGGGAATCGGTTGGCTGATGTGCGTGAGTTGGGGGGATGAGCAGGGTTATCCTGATATTCGTGTCGAGGATGAGTTCGTGGAGGTAGACCACTACGCCAAAGATGGTGAGCTTGGAGAGCAGAGTTTTGGTGGGTTGACCGCTAAGGATGTGGGGATGGCTGCTACGGATGCGGCGGCCTTAGGTAAAGCGGCTCGGGTTGGTGGGGCTGCGATTTCTGGTGCGACGGTTGCTGCTGCGGGTGCGTATCTTGAGATTCAAGATGGTATGGATCCCACAGAGGAGGTGGTCACGAACACTGCGGGTGGACACTTGTAGGAGCAGGAGGCGCAGCGGGGGCAGCGGTTGTGCTTGGCTCAGCGGCGGTTTCCGCAGCTGCGGTGGTTGTGGGCCCCGCACTACTCGGTGTTTGTGTTGGAGTAGGGGTGACAAAGCTGGGTTAACATATATGGAATGGGGTCGTGAATAATGACTAGAAAAGCGAAATAGATTATCATGCCTCACCTCTTCTTTATTGTGACGTCGTTAGTTATTACATCGTCGGTCCGGCTTGCAATCTCTGGATTAAAATGTGGTTTTATATACCTAGTGGAATTGTGTCGGATTTTCTTTCTTTGACTGCGTTTTCTGGATTATAGCGTTCCCGGAATCTGCATTTGCGTTGATTAAAAGCAAAACTCCGATAGACGGCCGCGGCCGGATTGACAAAGGGTATATCCCCGTTCTCCTTTCGGAAAGCATTTCCTGCGGCGGTTTCATGACGTTAGGATTTATTCGGGGGCCTTGGGGGCAGGCCACAAAGATTGTTTTCTATTCCGTCATCTGTTTGGGTAATCTAGTGTCGGGGCTTTGGTTAGTTTGGTATTCCTCGTGCAGGTCAGGGCGCGCATTCTAAATGACCTATAATACTGGAGGAATGAGTTGCCGTTGTGGAGCAGAGAATTATGAGTTGGTGGAATAAAATATCTCGAAGAGAAGGGAGATAGGTGGATCGCCGATGTCCGTGTTTGGGGTCGATGGCGATCGGCCGAGGGTGACTGCGACTTGGGGGGTTCCATAATAACTTGGAGTTTCGAGCTTTGAGAACACTGCACCCGAGGATAGATTTGAACAGCTTTACTGTCGCGATGAAGGATCTATCTTCTAGGGTAGAGAAGGCTGAACAACCGAGGCTAACCTAGATCTTAGAAGTCATAGATGCTTCAACTGAAGGTGTACCCATTAAAGTGACAATTGAGATGCCTATCGGCTAGTGTTGTGTCGATAGATTTCGAAAACATTCCCTGAAGATATTGATGGGTCATGGAAAAGGTTTAAGTAGTCGACAGAGAATTGCAGGTTTGGGATCTCCCTAATCCCAGGACAAGTGTCCCCGTCGTAGCGAGGTAATAGCGCTGCGTCCAGCCTCCTGTACCCTCGGTACTCCGCCTATTAATGCCACATGCCCGCTCGACCGTGGGTGGCTAGCCCTGCTACCCGTACACGATCCCTCCTATCCTCAATACATGGCCCCGATCATGACCTCTCCCCTTTCCACCGCCCTATCCCTGGGCATGCGTTCTCTGCCGGCGCTCACCAATAAGGCCACGGCAATAACCACCTTGGTATTAGTGCCGGTAGCGGAGATCGCATTCCTCGTTGCCATCGCACACACCTTGGGTCTCGGCGACGGGACTCGGGTGGCCTATGCGGGCCTTGTTGTTTCGGCCTTGATCGTCACTGTGGCTACGGCGGTAGGTGGGGCGGTGCGGGACCGCTCAAGCGGGGTTCTGGAAGAGGTCATTTCACGTCATCCCTTTTCCTGGCAGTGGTGGGTGGCTCGCACGGTGCCGGGCGTGGTCATCGCCGTGTGCACGTCAGTGCTGGGGTGCATCGGCGTGTGGGCGATTGAACCGTGGCATAGCGCGCAGCTTCTCGCGCGGGCCATCGCGGCTGTTACCACAGCAACGGCGTGTGGCGCAGGGTTCGGCGTATTGTGTTGTGCGCTGTCTATGGGTTTCTCCGAGCCCTATGCCCTTTCCAATATCCTTTCGGCGCTGCTGCCCGTCACGGCCGGAGTTGTCGCCCCCGTGTCCGCTTACCCGTCGTGGTTAGCGCCGGTGGTCTGGTGCTTACCCGGGACGCATGCGGTGGAGTTTATGCGCGGCGGCCGTGTGTGGCACCTGGGCGTCGAACTTGGCATGGGTGTAGCTGCGACGCTGGCGGGCATGCTGATGGTTTGGGTCGCGGCCCGCCGAGTCTACGCAGGTGCGGTGTCTAGGTCCGTCATCTAGCCAGCGCCACAGTCCCATGGCTTCACCGACGTCACGCCGGCAATCCTTAAGTGGCATGGTCCGGATGCGTACACTGGGGGACGTTCATAATCCTGATGCGCGAATCGCACGGTCCGGTAGGAAGTCCGGATGATGGCTCGCATGGAGGCATTCGTCGCTGTACCCGGCAGGGTGGAGAATCCGGCGTCGTCAGGTCCGCTTTGGCGTACCTGGAGACCACATGCCTGCTCAATTTACCGTGTTTTTTGATGGCCACTTTTGGTGTGGCGTCTATGAAGTTTCCGATTCCTCTGGCTTGCGCGCCAGCCGCGTGGTCTTCGGCGCCGAGCCCACGCAGCCAGAGCTTTATCAGTGGCTTCTGCGCAATGGCGCGAAGCTGGTGAAAAGAACGCGCGCCGCTGTGCCGGTTCCCGGCCAGATTGAGCCCGCCCGAAAGGGCAACCCGAAGCGGTTGCACCGTGCTCTCAATGCCCAGCGCCACAGCGCGGTGTCCGGCGCTGCCCGGCAGGCGTTGCATGCCCAGTTCGAGCTGAGCAAGGCGGGGCGCAAGAAAGAACAGGCCCGGCGTAGGCGCGAGGATCAGGAGGCTCGGTGGGCGCAGCGTTGTGAAAGGCGGCGTGCCCGGCGGCGCGGGCACTGACTGGGCAACCGCCCAATCGCCATGCCACCAATTAGGCAACCACGGACATGTGAGTGCCCAGCATCCCCCCAAGGATGAATAGCACGACCGCCAGGATAGATACCAGCACCCAGTGGCGTCGGCGCAGGTGTGGCAGGCGGGCGGGGGTGGCGTCGAAAAGCAGGGTGGGCTCGTTTTCGGCGAGCCATTGCCAGTTGCCGGTGAAGGCTTCGACGTCGCGCGCCCAGGTGGCCACGTAGCGGCTGTCGCGGACGGTGCGCCACGTCCAATAGGCGCCCGGCAGGGCGAGGGAGGTGGCGATGACGATCCCGGCGGCGAAGTTCCACCACGCGTCCGCCCCGCCGTAGGTGCTAAAACCCAGCAGTGCGGCGATGATAAAAAACAGCCCCAATGCTCCACTGATCCACGCGAGTGCGCGTTTGAGGGTGGTGGGACGGTAGGCGATGATGCGGCGCGCGGCGTGCGCGTGGGCGGCGGCCTCGCTGTCGGAGGCGGGCGGTGCCGCGGGGGTGGTCGGCTCAGCGATGATCCCCGCTAGCAGTTCGCGCAAGCCCTCTTTGGGGTCGGTGCGGGTGGGTGGCGGGCTGGGCATGCCCACCACCGTAGCGGCGTTAAGCCTATCAACCAAGGCTATCGCGGGTTTCTGGGCAGATTCGGTACTTAGGGATACACCTGCAAGGTCCAAAAGTATCCCCGTGTGGCACCTGGAGGGCAGTGCTACAGCTGTCCGGGGGCTACGGCGGCGTGCCCGGCGGCCCACGAGCCGAGGCCGGCGAGCACCACGGTGATGAGCGCGACGAGCCACCAGCGGCGGTGAGGCAGGAGCGGAAGGGTGGGGCCGGAGGCGTCGAAAAGCGCGGGCAGGTCGCGCACTAACGTTGACCATGACAGCCCAGCGGTGCGCTGTGCCCACGCCGCCACCCTGCGCCCGTCGGTGCGGGTGCGCACGAGCCAATAGGCCCCCGGCACGGCGAACGCCGCCGCGAAGCAGCCGCCGGCCACAAAGTTCCACACCGCGTCCTCGTGCTCAAAACCGCTGGCCGTGCCCGCGCACGCCATGAGCACCCCAAGGGCCACAGCCAGCCACGCCGCCGCGTACTTCCACCGGGCGGGGCGGTATCCGTAGAGCCGAGTAGCGGCGAGATCACGATCCGTCACACCGCACAAGCCTAGGCCACGGTTGCGCTACGGTGAGGGACGATGCGTTCTTCTTCTCCCTCCGCGCGCCCGACCCCGCCACGCCGCAGTGGGCCGTCTGCCCGCTGGTCCTACTGGGGGTATTGGCTCGTCGCGGCTGTGTACACGGCGGCACTGCTGGCGTTGACGCTGCTCAAGGCGCGCTTAAGTTTCGGTGCGGTGTGGACCACGGAGGCGCACCACCAGCGCAGCATTGACCTGGAACTCTTCGACGGCTTCATCGCCCCGACCGTGTGGTGGGCGCCCTGGCTGAACACGCTGGGAAACGTGGCCCTGTTTTTGCCCTTCGGGGTGCTCATCGCAGCCCGCATGCGCGCCATCACCGGCTATCGACGCCGCCCCCACTCACCGTTGGTGGGCCCCGGCGCCAGCTGGTGGATGGTGGTCCTCGCCGCAACGGCCTGCGCCGCGGTGGCATCCCTGAGCATCGAGACCATCCAGTATGTCTTCGCCATTGGATACTCGGACATCGATGACCTGGCCGGCAATACCCTCGGCGCCGCCATCGGGGCGGCGGGATACCTTGCGGTGCGCTCCAGGCGGCTGCGCGCGGCGGTCCTGCTCACCATCGGGATAGCCAGCCTTACCGCCCTCGCCGGCCTCGGCGCCTCCGCCTGGCACTAACGCCGGGAGGCTATCCGGCAAGCCGGCCGGCTAGAGCAACCGGGTGGCATAGGCCGTCGCCTGCGGAACCTTGGCGGCGATGGCGGATGCCGTGATCGGTGCCGGACCATCCGGAGTCTGCGCAGCCAGCCACGCCGCCAGAGCGTGGATTCCCACCGCGGTCAGCGCCGCGTCCCGGCCCGCGCGCATGTCCTTGCCGTCAAGGAAGTCCTTGCTTGCGGTGCTGCCCGCTGGCGGCGCGGCCGCGGCGGTGCGGGCTGCTGCGGTGCGGGCCAGCCAGGCGCCGAGCACCCCAGCGAGCACATCGCCGGACCCGGCGGTCGCGGACCACGAATGCCCGGCATCGACGCTGATGACCTCGCCGGGTCGCGTGATCAGCGTAAAGCGCCCCTTGGACACCAGCACCACGCCCAGCGCCTCGGCGATGCTGTGCACGTAGGCAAAACGGTCGCGGGAATCCAGCTCCACGCCATCCTCGGTCAGCGCGGCGGCCAGCCGCTGGAGTTCGCCTGCGTGCGGGGTGAGAACCGTCACCGCGGTGCGGGTGCGCAGCAGGTCGCGCAACTGCCTATGGGCAGCCAGCAGCGTCACGGCGTCTGCGTCGCAGACCACAGGCTCCGGGCGTTGCAGGAGCGTGGCCAACTCGGCGCGGGCGGCCTCGTCGGTGCCGCGTCCCGGCCCCACCACCCAGGCCTGCACCCGGCCCGCGTTGGCGATGTCCGGGTGGTGGACAGCCTCCGGACACAGGCTTATCGACGCCGCCGGGCTGCCGCCGATGACCCGCACGAGTGCGGGGGAGCCACGCAGCGCGCCCAGCGTGCACAGCACCTCGGCCCCGGGGTACTGCGGGCTGCCGGCCACCACGCCGACTACTCCCCCGCTGTACTTGTCATCGGTGGGTTGCGGCTCGATGGCCAGCAGGCTGCGCGGCCCGGCGGTGGGCCCGGGGCGCAGCGGCGCCGGCCACACCGGCGCATCATTATCGACGATCCGCTGTGCCCAACAATGCGGGCCGCCCTCAGCTGCATCGTTGAGGGCGTCGCCCAGCCAGGAGCCATCGACGTCGATATCGGCACGCACCACCCGGCCGCACGCGGCGGTGAGCGCGTGCGCCTGCCGCAGGCCCCCAAAAGTACACGTCACGGTTGCCTGGATGTGGGCTCCCGCGGGGGCGGCACCGGTATCCGCGTCCACCCCTGACGGCACGTCGATAGCCAGGACCGGAACCCCGGAGGTGTTGATGGCAGAAACCAGCTCAGAGTCCTCCAGGCCGCCGTGGTTGCCCAGCCCGGTGATCCCATCGATGATGAGCGTCGCCGTGGGGATGACGTCATGGATAGGCTGCTCGCTGACCTGGGCGCCCGCAGCGGTGCAGGCCTCCAGCGCGGCCTGATGTGCCGAGCCGGACACGAGGAGCACCGTGACGCGGTAGTCGGCCGCGAGCGTGGCGCCGGCGTAGAGCGCGTCTCCGCCGTTGCCGCCCCGGCCCGCCAGGATGACAACGTGTGGCTGCGGGTCAGGCTGCTGGTCGAGGATCGTGTGCGCGCATCGCGCCACGGCGGCCGCGGCGTTGCGCATGAGCTGATCCGGGAATCGTTGGCTGCGCAGCAGGCTATCCTCCGCCTGGCGCACCTGTTCTACTGTAAAAGTCTCGCTCACGGGCTTCACCCTACCTGCTGTTTAGCCATCGCAGCAGGCAATCTGGTGGCAACTTTTGCGCGCGGCCATTAGGTAAGGCTACCCCCGAGTGGGGGTGGCGGGCGGTGCCGACATAACTCTGTGACCAGCGGAAAGAAAAAAAGTTCCCCAAAAGTACGCCGGGGGGTTGATCCACCGAAAGGCGTAAGGCTAACCTGAGCTCAGATCAAAACAACGGGGACCGCCGGAGAGGTTCTCGGGACGTTGATCGAACGGGAAACCACAGTGAGTGCGTCCTTGAATGGGTCGTGCAGTGTAGAGGCTCCGGTTCATGAGGGTTGGAAACAGCCCACGTGAACCGGAGTTTTCTATTGCCCACCCTTGGCGCCACGCCTGTAGGCTAAAGCCCCGACGACACAGCAGTGCGCACCCCTTGAAAGAAGACGGAGAATCTTCGCCGTGATCAAAAGCGTGATCCAAGCGTTCCGCGCCGTACCCATGGAGGTCTGGGTCTTCCTGTCCTGCACCACCATGACCATCGTGTGGATGATCATGACAGACCCGGACTCCCTACGGGTCGACCGCATGCTGTGGACCATCGTGCTGGCGCTGAGCGTCGCGGCGATCAAGCGATTCCCGCTGAGCGGGTTCCTCACCTTTGTGGTGCTCTTTGGCTCGACCATCGTCATCGCAGAGCTATTCATGTCGCCCTTTGTCTTCTTCTGTGCCATGGCCATAGCCATGGTGGGGTACTCGGGACGCATCGCCCTGATGCTGCCTGCCGGCTTGCTGGTTACCGTGATGGGTTTGGTGGACCGGAAAAACCTCACGGTAGAAACGAGTCTTCCAGTTGTTTTCCCCTGGATGATGCTCATGATTGTCGCCGGCGCCGCAGGATGGGCCTTGGGGCGCAAGGTCCGGCAAAAAGCAGAGCTGTCCGCCCAGTGGCAGCGTGACTATCGGGAGCGCCGGGAGGAACTGGCCCGCACTCTCCACGACTCCGTGGCGGCGTCGCTGACCTCGATTGTCATGCGCTCAGAGATGCTGGCGCTGTCCCACGCCGGCGAGGGGGAGCTCGAAGAAGAGCTTTCTGGAATCGCGGAGGCCGGCCGCACCACCATGTCGCAGGTGCGCTCCCTGCTGGGACTGCTCAATGCGCCGCAGGAAAATCCCGAAGGCCCCAAGGCACCGTCCTTGCACGAGAGCCTGAACAAGGCCGCAGAGAAGCTGCGCAGCAACGGCTTTGAGGCGCTGGTCCAGGATGAGGCGGATGCGCTGACCCTGACGCACCCGGTGCTGGAAATCCTGGGCCGGGTGATCGCGGAGTGCTCCCTTAACGCCATCAAGTACGCGCAGCCGGGCTCGCAGGTGACGCTGTGGGCGGGGGGCACTGGTGGTGCGGTAACGGTGAAGATCTGCAACCAAATAGCAGACGCGGAGTACCGCACCCGCCCCACCGCCAAGGTCTTATCCTCGGGGCTGGGGATGGAGATGATGCGGAAGTCAATTTCTTCCATCGGCGGCAAGCTCAAAACAGAGACTGACGGGCGCGTTTGGACCGTCACCGCGCAGTTGGCCGAATAAATCAGCAACTATAGACTGCCCCCGCCAGGGGTGGTACCATAGTTCGAGGTCTGGTGTCTCGGACTGCCGTAGAGTGGCGGTACACCGTATAATCAGCAGATACGGCAGCGTTTCGGCCGTGACTGTGACAGTTTGTGACACCGAGACGCTCCAAGCTAGGACACTGCGTAGCAGTGATAACCACAGACAGCACTACCGAAAGATTGGTGTGAAGATGAAGCGTAACCGTCGTTTGAGCGGCATCGCTTGCAGCGTTGCCATTGCCGCCGGCCTGGTGGTCGGCGCTCCGGCGGCCCAGGCCGCGACGCCAAACGTTGCGGGCCAGGCCCTGCAGGCTATCTCCGCGCACAGCTTCAAGGAGTCCGCGGCTGGCTCCGTTTTCAGCTGCAAGAAGTACAACCACCCCTGGTGCCCCTAGCATCGTGACTCAAGCGCACGCATCCCAGCCGACGCGGATCATCATCGTCGATGATGATCCGCTGGTGCTTGCGTCCCTACGTGCCTACTTCTCCACTGCTGATGACATTGAGGTCGTGGCGGAGGCGTCCCACGGGCGCGAGGCCGTAGAGATTCTGGCAACCCAAGACGTGGACCTGGTCCTTTCCGATATTCACATGCCGGAGATGGATGGAGTCACGCTCTTAGAGCATGTGCAAAAGCTGGAACACCCACCGGTTTTCGTTGCTATGACCGGCTTTGACACTGATGAGACGATGCTCCAGACCCTCACCGGCGGAGCGGCGGGCTACATCATTAAGTCCTCAAAGCCGCAGGAGATCATCGCCTCGGTGCGCGACGCCATGAGCGGTGGCACGTCCGTGTCCCCGCAATGCCTGTCCCGCCTGGTTGATTACATTCCCAACCGGGAGGCGGCGGTGCTGCGGGCTTCGCAGAAGCAGCTGCGGCTCACGGATGCGGAAGAGCGGGTGCTTTCTTTGCTGTGCGATGGCCTGTCCAACGCAGAGATCGCAGAGAAGACCCAGTACGCGCAGTCCACCGTGAAAAAGCATGTCTCTCACCTCATTGGCTACTTCGGCGTCAACTCGCGGCTGAGCCTGGTGGTTGCGGCGATGCGTACCTATTGGAATAAGCGCCCCTTCCCCACCGACTAGGCGGGTACCGGGTGCTGCCCTCGCCCCGGCTGACCAGCCTCCCTGCACTGTGACTCTGGTGCGGGGACGGCGATCAGCCGGGGCTTTGCCGTGTGTTAGATCAGCTTGCGGGCGCGCGCCTGGGTGATCGCGGCGGTGCGGTTGTCCACCCCCAGCTTTTGGTAGATGTGGATCAGGTGCGTTTTCACGGTTGCCACGGAGATGAACAGGCGCCGGGCCAGCTGCTGGTTGGTGGCGCCGGATTCCAGCTCCCGGAGGATGTCAATCTCGCGGGCGGATAGTGCCTCATGCGGGGTGGTCAGGCGTTCGGCCAGCGCGGCGGCGACGGTCGGTGAGAGGGTGCGCTGGCCGGCGGCGGTGGCCACGACAGCGCGGTGGAGGTCGTCTTCGGGGGCATCTTTGAGCAGGTAGCCCAGGGCGCCGGCCTCGATTGCGGCGACGATGTCCGCCTGGGTGTCATAGGTGCTGAGGATGAGCACCGGGGGGCCGTCGGCCGCGCGGAGCGCACGCGTGGCCGCGATGCCGTTCATGCCGGGCATCTGGATGTCCATGACTACCACGTCGACGTCGTCGCGGGAGCAGTCCTGGGCATCGGTGCCGGAGGAGCCGACGGCGACCACGCGGACGTCGGGAAAGCTATCCAGGATGGCGCGCAGTCCGGCGCGCACCACGGGGTGGTCGTCGATAAGCATGACTCGAATCATTGCGGGGTGCCTTCTTTTAAGGGGATGCATGCGGTCAGGACGGTGGAGCCGGGGGTGGAGTCGATGGTCAGGTCGCCGCCGACCTCCGCCAGGCGGGCGCGCATGCCGGGAATGCCATAACCCGAGGTGGCGCCGGGCGGGGGCGGTGCGTCCGGCGGGAAACCGATGCCATCGTCAAAGATGTCCAGGGTCGCCTGGCCGTCCCACACCGTCAGCGTGAGGTGGGCCTGCCGGGCGTGGGCGTGGCGCACCGTGTTGGTCAGCGCCTCCTGGGCCACGCGCAGCAACGCCCGCGCGCCAGCCGGCGGGACCGTGTCCGTAGGGCCCTCGCAGTGAGCGTGCACATCCAGGCCGCTGCGTCGCGCGACGCTCGCCGCCAGGCCAGCTAGCTCCTCGGGCAGGCGGCCGGGAAGCTCCGCCGGTGCTGCCGCGGCGGGATCGTCAGGCGGCAGGGACAACTCGCGGACCAAGGTGCGCGCCTGGTTGAGGTTCTCCCCCGCCACCTCCTCGATGGTGCGCAGCTGCTCGCGCGCCGCAGATGTGGTGTCGGTTGCATGACTATCGACGCCCCGCGGGCCCGGACTCGTGCTCGGGCTCAGGCTTGTGTCCGCCCCACCGTCTCCTAGCGCATTGCCGGCGGTGCGGGCCAACAGCACAATCGAGGAAAACCCCTGCGCCAGCGTGTCATGGACCTCGCGGGCAAAGCGCTCCCGCTCCACCAACCGGCCCGCCCGATTCTCCGCAGCCAGCAACTCCTCCTGGGCGGCCAACAGCTCCTGCTGCGCGGCGCGCAACTCCTCCGCCACCCGCCAGTGGTAGCGCGCCTGCCGGTGCAAAGCGCGATAAACATAATAGGCCGCCAACGCGAACACCACCCCGATCGCCGGGCCCACAACACCGCCCACATCCCAACCGGAATGCCAGGCCGACGCGCCCACCGCACCCGCCCACGCGGCACCCGTGATGACCAGACCTAACACCGTGGGCAACACGTGAACAATGACAAACACCAGGGGAAACAGCAACCACACAAAATCAAAAGCCACCGCCATCAGCGCCAGCCACACCGCGAGGACAACGGCTAGCCAGGCCGCGGCCAATAGGGGCATGCGTCGCCCGGGATTCCACCGGGCCCGCCCGGTGACGATCCGGTTCTCCCAGGTCGTGCCGCCAAGATACCAGGCGGCGAACAGGGTGGCACCGACGATTGTGGCGCATCGATACCCACCAGCGCCCAACGCCGCCACCGCGGTCGGGTCGGCGCGCAGCAACGCCCGGATAGTGGCAAAGAGCAGCAGGAAAGCGACCATGACGTGGACGCCCACGCGCATGCTTTCCAGCACGCGGTCAAGCGGAGAGGTCCGCGGGGTGAGCACGCGCTCGGGCGCTAGCGACGGCGCCTGCGGTGGTGCCTGCGGGTGTGCTCGCGCGGATCCCTGCGAGGGCGATGGTGGTGTGGAAGCCATGGTGGCTCCTAGCCTAGGGGCGCGCGCCGGGGGTGGGCATCAACCAGGTGGTTGATCGGGATTTCGGGTTGGCGGTCGATGTCGGGGTGGGGTGTGGTCGCCCAGGATGGAAGACATCACAGGCAGTCAGCCGTTTGCCCGCGCGCTGCCGCTTCGCTGTTCCCGGAAGAAGGAGTGTCTGTTTATGTTTCTCGCCGTGCGTGATATCCGCCATGCGACGGGCCGTTTCGCCCTCATCGCGTCCGTTATTGGTCTACTGACGGTGTTGCTCGTCATGTTGACGGGTTTGACCCAGGGGTTGGGTAAGCAGAATACGTCCGCATTGGAGGCACTGGCGCCGGATGCGGTGGTGTTTTCCGGTACGGGGAAGGTGGATATGGGCGCGTCGCGTATCGATTCCCCCGTCTCCCAGCGCTGGGCTGACACCGCCGGCGTGGCGCGGGCTACCCCGGTGGGCATCGCGCAGACGCGCCTGGAGGATGCGGGCGGGGCCCACCCCGTTGCGGTCATTGGTCTACCCGCGGGGTCGATGATTCCGGGAACGACCACCCCCGTGCCCCAGTCTGGGATGGTTGCCCCTGCCGAGCTGGGCGTGGCCGCCGGGACCACGGTCGCTGCCGGCGGCGTGGATGCCCCGCTCGTGTCGGTTCATGACGGCGACGCGTTGTACTACTCCCACCTTCCGGTGGTGTGGGCGGATCTGGGCACGTGGCGCAGCGTGGCCCACGCCAGCGCGCCGACCGTCCTGGCGCTGACGGGGGATCGCGATGCCTTCTCGGAGCAGTGGAGCGCCACTGCTCAGGACACGGACACCCAGGCTGTCAGCCTGACTGCGGCGTTGTCGGGGCTGCCGGCCTACCAGTCCGAGCGCGGTTCTCTGCTGTCTATGCAGGGCCTGCTCTATGGCATCAGCGCGTTGGTGGTCATCGCCTTTTTGTCCGTGTGGACCATCCAGCGCACCCGCGACATCGCGGTGTTGCGTGCCCTGGGTGCCTCCACCGGCTATGTGCTGCGTGACGCGCTGGCCCAGGCTGCGATCGTGCTGGCCGCGGGGGCGGCAGCAGGCACGGCGATTGCGCTGGGCCTGGGGGCGCTGGCCGCCCGCGGCGTGCCTTTCGAGCAGTCGTGGATGACCACTGCGGTGCCCGCCCTGGCGGTCTTTGGCCTGGGCCTGGCGGGCGCGGTGGTGGCCGTGCGCCGCGTCAGCCGCGTTGAGCCGCAGCTGGCGCTGAGCTAGCCCGCCGCGTTCTCCTCCCCTTTCCCGCTACCTCACCACGAAGGAGCATCCCATGTCCCAGAACGTCCTGACCATTGCAAACGCCACCCTGACCTACCCTGACGGCACCCGGAGCGTCGCCGCCCTGGATCACGTGAGCCTGCAGGCGCGCGCCGGGCAGCTCACGGCGATCGTCGGCGAGTCCGGTTCCGGCAAGTCCACGGTCCTGTCCGCCGCCGCGGGGTTGGCGGTCCCGGACAGCGGTACTATCACCGTCGCCGGTCTTGTGCTTTCCGACGCCCCCGAGGCCACCCGCACCCGCATCCGCCGCGATCACATTGGCATGATCTTCCAAAGCCCTAATCTGCTGGCCTCGTTGACGGTGGCCGAGCAGCTGCTCATCACCAGTCACATTCGAGGCCAGCGCCCGGGGCGCAGGGAGCGGGAGCGTGCCGCGCAGCTGCTTGAGCTCGTGGGGTTGGCCGGCATGGGCGGGCGCCGAGTGCACCAACTTTCCGGCGGGCAGCGTCAGCGGGTGACCATCGCCCGGGCGCTCATGGGTTCCCCGGAGCTGCTGCTCGCCGACGAGCCGACCTCGGCTCTCGACGCCCGCCGCTCCCGCGAGATTGTCACCCTGCTGCGGGAGGTCACGGACTCGACGGGCGTGGCCACCGTCATGGTCACCCACGACCGCTCGCATCTGTACGTCGCCGACGCCGTAGTCACCATGTCCGACGGGTCCGCGCAGGTCAGCACCGTTGAGCGCGAGGGGGAGGTGGCGCTTGTCGGCGGACGAAGCGCATGATAAAAGACGTGCACTCCGCACATTCTTTTCGTTGTGAAGGACGGTATTTGTCATGTCCACCTTGCCCATCGACCCCATCTTCCCCGTCGGCGGCCCCAATGATGCCTACGCCGAGTACTTCACCGGGCGCAGCTTCCTAGAGATGCTCAGCACCCAGGGCGTGACAATCGGAAACGTGACCTTTGAGCCGGGGTGCCGCAACAACTGGCACATCCATCACGCGGCATCCGGCGGTGGCCAGATCCTGCTGTGTACCGCCGGCCGCGGCTGGTACCAGGCTGAGGGCGAGGACCCGGTGGCCCTTGTTCCCGGTACGGTGGTGCATATTCCGGCCGGGGTCAAGCACTGGCATGGCGCCGCGGCCACGAGCTGGATGAGCCACCTGGCCGTCGAAGTGCCCGGCGAGCAGACCTCCAACAAGTGGTTGGAACCGGTTTCTGATGCGCACTACGCGGCGCTGCCCGACGACGAAGAGGACTGACCCTCATGCTCAACCACCCACTGACGGACACCATCGAACTGGCTAACGGCGTAACCACCCCGGTGCTGGGGCTTGGCACCTGGTTCATCCCGGACGCGCAGGCCGCCGACGCGGTCAGCGCGGCGCTGAAGCTGGGCTACCGCAACGTGGATACCGCGCAGGCCTACGGCAATGAGGCCGGCGTGGGCGCCGGCGTGCGCGCCAGCGGCCTCAAGCGCGAGGAGGTCTTTGTTTCCACCAAGCTCGCTGCGGAGATCAAGGATTACGACGCCGCCGTGGCCGCCATCGAGGGCTCCCTGCGCACCCTCGACATCGGGTATATCGATCTCATGCTCATCCATGCCCCGCAGCCGTGGGAGGACTTCCGCGGCGGGGACTACGCCGCGGGCAACGCGGCCGCGTGGAAGGCGATGGAGAAGGCCTACCAGGCGGGCCACCTGCGGGCGATTGGTGTGTCCAACTTCCTGCCCGCCGACATCGATGCGCTGTGCGCGCAGGCCGAGGTTGCCCCGCAGGTCAACCAGTTCTTGGTGCACGCCGGAAACACCCCGGATGACGTCATCTCCTACTGCCACTCCCACGACATTGCGGTGCAGGCCTATTCGCCCATGGGGCACGGGGAGATCCTGGACAATGACACGCTGCGGGAGCTGGCGGCCACCTACGGGGTGAGCGTGCCGCAACTGTGCATCCGCTACGCCCTCCAGCTGGGCTGCATTGCCCTGCCCAAGTCCGCGGACCCCGACCACATGAAGGCCAACGCGCAGGTGGAATTCACCATCGCGGATGCGGACATGGACGTGCTGCGTCGCCTGGACATTCGCGATTATGGGCAGTCGGCCCGCTTCCCCGTCTACGGGGTGGGCCGCGGGCAGCGCTAGGCCTTGCGCGCGCGCCGCTCCACCCGCTTTTTCAGCCGCTGGCAGCGCGGGCACCAAAACAGATTGCGCCCCTCCATGGTCTGCTGGCGTACCGGGGTGCCGCAGATGAGGCAGGGCGCGCCGGCGCGGCGGTAGACGTAGACCTCGCCGCCGTGGTCGTCGATACGCTCTGGGCGGCCCATCGCCTCCGGGGTGTGCTCGGGGCGCACCGTGTCGATGCGCCCGCGCTCCACGCCCACGGCCATGAGATCCACCAGGTCATCCCACAGGGCGCGGGCCTCCGCGTCGGTGAGCTGATTGCCCTGCTGAAAAGGGGAGATCCCGGCGCGGAAAAGCGCCTCAGCGCGGTAAATGTTGCCCACGCCCGCGTAAAGATGCTGATCCATCAGCAGCGCTCCGATGTGCTTGCGGGAGGCGACGGTGCGGGCCAAGGTTGCGGCAGGGGCGGCGTCGGCACGCAAAGGATCAGCCCCCTGGCGCGCGATGACGCCATCCATGTCTTCCTCCGTGATCAGCCGGCACCACTGCGGCCCGTGGAGATCGGCGGCGGTAGTGCCATCGGTGATGCGCATCCGCACGGCCCCCCGCGGCGGGGCGAGGGGGTGGAGACGCAGTTTGCCGATGAGACCTAAATGGATATGAACAACGTGTTCCGGCGCCGCAGAATCGAACGTGAGGAACAGGTGTTTGCCCCACGCCTCGGCCTTTTCCAGCGTGTGATCACTCAGCGTGGCGGCCTCCGCGCTGAAGCGCCCCTGCGGGGAGGTCACGGTGACCGGATGGCCGCCAAACGTGGAGGTCAGAGCGTGGGCGAGGCGATGGATGACGTGACCTTCTGGCATGGGGAGCACTGTAGCAGCAGCGGGCCTGAGACGGCAGGCCGCGCGCGTCGGGTTGTGCTCGGGCTGATAGGCGTACCATGATGTGCGTAAAGGCCGCAAAAGTTGCCCTGACCTGCACTAGCGCAGCCTATCCTGGAATTATAAAGATAACGCTAAGAATACTGGCGGACTCATAAAAAGAAGGTATCATCGGAGCCATGAGCAACTTCACCATTCCCGGAATCAACCCCAACGACGCCAAGAAGCTGATCGACGCCCTGCAGGAGCGCCTGACCGACTACAACGACCTGCACCTGATCCTCAAGCACGCGCACTGGAACGTCGTCGGCGAAAACTTCATCGCCGTCCACGAGATGCTCGACCCCCAGGTCGAACTAGTCCGCGGTTTCGCCGACGAACTTGCCGAGCGCATCGCCGCCCTCGGTGGCGAGCCCATTGGCACCCCCGCCGGCCACGTCGAAGGCCGCACCCCCCTGGCTTACGACCTCAACCGCGGCACCACCCAGCAGCACATCGCCGCACTCAACGACGTCTACACCAAGGTCATCGAGGGCGTGCGCGACGCCCAGGCCGAGGCCGGCGAGATCGACGCCATGACCGAAGACATCTACGTGGGTCAGTCCCGCGAGCTGGAGCAGTTCCAGTGGTTCCTGCGCTCTCACCTGCAGGATGAGAACGGCAACATCTAAGACCAACGCCTGCCTGTGGCAGGACCGGGGCAGTCCGCGCTGAGGCGGGCTGCCCCTTGTTGTTGTTTGGGGGGTTGTGGCTGGGTGCTGTCGGGTGCTGCGGTGGCTGATTTTTCGAACATGTCGTAACCTGCCGCGGAAACTAAATTCTGACCTGCGGAAATGCGGCGTCGAAAAAATCGGTGAAGACATCGGACGACCTAGTGTCTGCGGCGCCGTGCGTTACGTGGCGCGCGGTGTTCCGGGGCGGCGTCGATATGCGGCACAGCCGGTGTGCGGTCGCCCGGTATTCGAACATGTCGTAACCTGCTGTGGAAAGTAAAATCTGACCTGCAGAAATGCGGCGTCGGAAAAATCCGTGAAGACATCGCCGACGGTATGTGCGGTGCGGGCGGCATGCTCGCTGGTGCTGTAGCTACGGTCGGTTGCTGGGCGTGCGGCGGGGGCGATTTATTCGAACATGTCGTAACCTGCCGCGGAAACTAAATTCTGACCTGCGGAAATGTGGCGTCGAAAAAATCGGTGAAGACATCGGACGACCTAGTGTCTGCGGCGCCGTGCGTTACGTGGCGCGCGGTGTTCCGGGGCGGCGTCGATATGCGGCACAGCCGGTGTGCGGTCGCCCGGTATTCGAACATGTCGTAACCTGCTGTGGAAAGTAAAATCTGACCTGCAGAAATGCGGCGTCGGAAAAATCGGTGAAGACATCGCCGACGGTATGTGTAGCTAAGAAAACATGCGCGCCGCAGGCAACCCGGGCCCCGCACGCGCCTACAGCAGGCCCGCCCGTCACAAACCGGCGCCGCCTATCTGTGTGATTTCTCACAGGCCGGCCCTGTGACCTGCGCGCCCGCGCGTGGCGTGGTGTCGCTCTTGACAGCCGTGCCGCCGCCCAACAAAATAGGTGCCATGTCAACAACTCTGGAGAAGCTGTCTCCCCTTGTCATTTCCCTGTACCGCATCGCCATCGGCCTGATCTTCATGCTCTACGGCACCGGCGCGCTGCTCGGCTGGCCCGCCCCGGAGCACGCCCCGGAGCTATTCGCCTGGCCGGGCTGGTGGGCCGCGGTGATTCAGCTCGTCGGCGGCGCGCTGTTGGTGCTGGGCCTGTTTACGCGGTCGGCCGCGTTTGTGTCTGCCGGTTCCATGGCGGTGGCGTATTTCTGGATGCACCAGCCAGATGGTTTGACTCCGCAGGAAAACGGCGGTGTGGCTTCGGCGTTGTTGTGCTGGGCGTTGTTCCTGTTGGTGTTCATTGGGGCGGGCACGATTTCTATTGATCGGATTCTGACGCAGAAGCATCGGGATGTGACCGTCGAGGCCTAGTGCCGCATAATTCAGTGTGGCATCGCGCCGCGGCGTGGCGCGGTGTGTGGTGGCGGGGGCCGGTGATGGGGGTGGGCACCGGTAGAATGGCGGCGTCGTGAAGCGTTCGTGGGCACGCGGGCGCTCTTAAGCTACGCATTCAGGGGAGCCGCCATGCCGCACGGATTTAATCGTGAGAAGTACATCGAGCTACAGTCGCACCATATTTCGCAACGGCGCGCGGAGCTTGATGGCAAGCTATATTTGGAAATGGGGGGAAAGCTTTTCGACGATCTCCACGCCTCCCGCGTGCTGCCCGGGTTCACCCCCGACAATAAGATTGCGATGCTAGAAAACATCGCTGACCAGGTGGAAATCCTGGTGTGCGTCAATGCGAAGGACCTCAAGCGCCAAAAGGTTCGCGCCGATTTGGGTATTCCCTATGAAGAGGACGCGCTGCGCCTGGTGGATGTTTTCCGGGAGCGCGGATTTGTGGTGAATAATGTGGTGGTCACCCAGCTTGAAGATGACAATCACCTGGCGCTCGATTTCATTGCGCGCGTGGAAAAGCTGGGGCTTACCGTGGCTCGACACCGTGTTATTCCCGGTTATCCCACCGATACCGCGCGCATTATCAGCGATGACGGTTTTGGCCGCAATGATTTCGTGCACACCACCCGTGACCTGGTGGTTGTTACCGCACCGGGGCCCGGCTCCGGCAAATTGGCCACCTGTCTGAGCCAGGTTTATCACGAATACAAGCGCGGCGGGAAAGCCGGATACGCCAAATTTGAAACCTTCCCTATTTGGAATCTGCCCCTGGAGCACCCGGTCAACCTGGCCTATGAGGCCGCGACCGCGGACCTGGAGGACATTAACGTCATCGACCCGTTCCACCTGGGGGCCTACGGGGACCGCGTGACCAGCTATAACCGCGACGTGGAGGTGTTCCCGCTGCTGCGTTCCATGCTGGAGACCATTGCCGGCGGCAGCCCCTACCAGTCCCCCACGGACATGGGGGTGAACATGGCGGGTTACTGCATCGATGATGATGAGGTGTGCCGTGAGGCGGCCCGCCAGGAGATCATCCGCCGCTATTACAAGGCGTTGGTGGATGAGCGCCGCACTGAGGCTGATCCGGTGATCTCCGGGCGCATCGCCCTGGTGATGAGTCGCGCTGGCGCCACCACGGCCGACCGGTCCGTGGTTGCTCCCGCGGTGGAGCTTGCCGCGTCTACCGGGCAGCCCGCCGCTGCCCTTGCGCTTCCCGACGGCCGCCTCATCACCGGCAAAACGACCGAACTACTCGGGTGCTGTTCGGGCATGCTGCTCAATGCGCTCAAGGCGCTGGCCGGCATTGATCGGGACGTCAAGCTGCTCTCCCCCGCCTCCATCGAGCCGATCCAGACGCTGAAAACCCAGCACCTGGGTTCCCGAAACCCGCGGCTGCATACCGATGAGGTGCTCATCGCCCTGTCCGTTTCCGCGGCGGAGTCGGAGGAAGCGCGCCGGGCGTTGGCGCAGCTGAAGAACCTTGCTGGCTGCGACTGCCACACCACCACCATCCTGGGGTCGGTGGACGAGGGCATTTTCCGCAACCTCGGCGTGTTGGTCACCAGCGAGCCGAAGTATCAACGCAAAGCGTTCTACCGTAAGCGCTAGGTGGCCGGGCGCGGGTAGTCTGGCGGCCATGAGCATCGTGAAGATCAACGCCCTGACCGTGCCCGAAGGCCAAGGTGAGGTTGTCGAGCAGCGCTTCACCCAGCGCAAGCACGCGGTCGACGCCTCCCCCGGTTTTGAAGGCTTCCAACTGCTGCGCCCCGTCGCCGGCGATGACCGCTACTTTGTGGTCACCTGGTGGAAGGACGAGGAGTCCTACGCCAACTGGCGCGACAATGAGGCCCCCGCCACCCACGGCCATGACAAGCCCGAAGGCGAGCGCCCCGCCCCCGCGGCCACCAAGGCCCAGCTGTTGGAGTTCGAGGTGGTGCTGGACTCGCGCGAGTAGCCCGGCCAGAAAGCCTGTGAACAACAAAACGGCCACCGCGACCCGAGTTGCGGTGGCCGTTTCCTGTGCGGGCCTGCCACTGGTGACGCTGGTGGCTAGCGGCGTTTGCGCAGCGCCAGGTATAAGACCCACAGGCTCAGCACAGCGCTAGAGATCAGCGAGCGGACGCCGTACGAGTAGGCCCCATCGATGTGGTTGACCGGGACGGTATCTGGGCCACCCGGCGTGTGGGCGTAGAGGTGCATCATGTAGACGTTGTTCGCCGCGGCCGTGGTGAAGATGATCCACGCCGCAAGCAGAATTAGCGTGATGGTGATGATGTTGACGCGCGTCATCGCTGAGACCTTGAGGTTGTTTCCCCACCGGGCGCATGAGTGCAGGCCCCGTGACCTGTCCGTGGCGTATCCGCGGTGTGTTTTTTCTGCATGACTACTGGTCCTTGCGCAGGGACAGGAAGAGTGTCCACACGCCCAACAGTGCACTGCTGATGATGGCACAGATGCCGTACTTGTAGGCCCCATCGATGTGGTTGAGCGGGATGGTATCTGGGTTACCCGGCGTGTGCGCGTAGGTGTGCAGCAGGTACACGTTGTTCGCCGTGGCGGCGGTGAAAATGATCCAGGCCGCAACGAGGATGAGCGAGATGGTGATCAGCTGAGTGCGTGACATTGGTCCATCCTTGCGTCTGTTGTTGGCGTACAGATTCAGAGTCCCCCACCGGGGGCCTCACCGGGTTCTTGTTCCGGGGCCTCCCACACCGAGGGGCGCAGTGCAGCCTATGGTAATCCGCATACAGCTTTTGTGCATGGTTGCCGTCGTGCCGGGGTGCCCACGCCCCGCCGCCAGGTCCGTGTGGTGGACGCCTAGCCCATCTTCTCCGAGCCGAGGATGGCAAATTGCAGCACGCTGACCATCCACAGCATGGCGTAGGGCACCAGCACCCAGAACACGCCCATCCAGGCGCGCCAGCGGGTGTAGCGCTGCAGCTTGATCACCATCATGACCCCGCAGCCGATCGCCCCGAAGGTGGGCAGGGCGCAGGATCCCAGGGCCCACCAGATTTCCGCCGTGCGGGAGCACAGCCACGTGTTGGCGCCGGTTTCGCACAGCGGTCCGCCGATCATGCGGCACAGGGCGGCTAGCAGGGCGGAGATGATCGGGGATCCCAGGAGCACGATGCCCAGCCACCACAATGCTTGCCGGGTGGAGGCCTTGTTGCGGGCGAGCTGAACCTCGGGGTCGGTGGCGTCGGCAAGCTCTTCGAGGCTGTGCGGCTCGGGGGGTCGCTTGTTGTAAAAGTCGGCGTCGTCGTGGAGGTCGTTTTCGGGGTGTTCTGGGGGCGTGGGAGTAGTCACAGTTGTGGAAGCCTAGCGGGGGCGTAGGGAGATGTCAGGAAGCTGCGCGTCGGCCGGGGTGGACACGGCGTGGACGATCGCCCCGGCGACCGTGGCCACCGACAGGTAGCGCTCCGGGGTGAACTTCTCGCCCAGGTCTGCAACCAGGCGGCGCTGCATGTCGGTGTTGATGCGCCCCGGATAGACGGAGGTCACCCGGATGTCGGGTTCCTCGGCGCGCAGGGCGTCGGCCCAGGCCCGTGCCGCATGCTTGGCGGCGGAGTAGCCGGACCAGCGCGGATGGGAGTGCAGGCCGGCACCGGAGTTGACGTAGATGACGTGCCCGCCGGCCAGGCGAAGCCGCGGCAGCAGCTGGGCGGTCAGCTCCATGGGGGCCAGAAGATTAACGGCCAGGGATTCTTCGACCTGCCCGCGGGTCAGCTCGGCGGTGGTGCCAATGGGGCACACCCCGGCGCAGTGGATGAGCGCATCAACCCGGTCGGGCAACCCCAGGGACTCCAGGTCCGCCCGCACGGTGCCCAACGGTTGGGCGAAGTCTGCCTGCCACCAGGTGGCCGGCAGGTCGGCGTCGGCGGCGCCTTCGGTGCGGAATTGTGCGAAGACGAGCCAACCGGCGTCGATAAGCCGGGCGGTGACATCGCGGCCGACGCCGCCGCTCGCTCCGGTGACCACTGCTACGGGCATGGGATTCTCCTTCTTACTGTCGTCCTCGAATATCGGGTGTTCAGGGCGTGGGATAGACGATGACCGGGACCGGGACATGGGGCAAAAACTCGGTGGCCTCCGTGCCCACGAAGACGCGCTGAAACGGCCCAACAGGTGTAGAACCCAGGCACAGCACGTCCCCCTTCTTCCACTTCAACGCCTCAACCGCGCCCTCCCAGCCATCGCCGGTAGCCACCGTGGACTCCAGCTCCATGTCCGGAAACTGGCCGGCCACGTAGTCGCGGGCCCGGTCGAGCATGGCCAGGGAGTGCTCCCGCCAGTCATCGAAAAGCTCCTGGCCCAGCTCAAAGGCATCCCCGCCCGGCTTATCCGCAATGCCAGACGGAGAAAACGCCACGATGCGCAAACCCAAACCCCACGCGTGGGCGCGCTGCGCCGCAGCCAACAACGCCGGATCCCGCTCATCATGATCCGGGTTGAGATAAGCAAACGTCACCCGCCGCACCCCACGCTTGGCCACCTTCAAACCCCGCGGCGCCAACGCCACCGGCTGCGTGGACGAATGCAGCAGCGCATCCGCGGCCGTGCTGGCCAAGATGTGGCCCTTCGGCGCCGCGGCCTGAGACCCCAACACAATAAGGTCAGCACCAAACTTCTCCGCCGCGCCCGCCAACAACTGATGCTCCGAAGGGCCATCAACGAACGCGGAAACCGACTCATCCCAACACTGCTCAGGCAACTCCGCCGCACGCAACGCCTTCTGCACCGCAGCGCGGCACGCATGCGCCTGCTGGGTATACCACTTGCGATACTTCCCACCGAGCTTCTTCAACGACGTCGCCGGCCACGGGCGCACAAAAGTGGTGGCCACCCGCACGCGCGCCGGGGCGGTACGCGCCAGCCAAGCCGCGTACTCCAAGGCGTCGCGCCGCTCCCCAGGGCGCCAAGCGACCAGGAGGCGCGCAGGATCCGACCACTCAGGTGGTGTGGGCTGGGCCGGCGCGGGCTGCGGGTTGGTCACTGTGCGGGGGCCTCCTGGGCCGGGGCTTCCTGCTGGGCCGGGGTCTCCTGCGCGGTGCGTGCGGTGGAGGTGCGCGCGTGTGCGCTGCGCTTCTTTGCCTCCGATTCGAGTTCGGCGGCGAAGGCGTCATCGTAGGCGTCGGCCAGGGCGGTGATGATCTCGGTGACCTTGTCGGCGTATTTCAGCAGCTCAGGGTCCAGCGTCTTGAGCATTTGGGTGACGTAGCGGTCCCGCTCCTCGCCGACTCGCGCGAGCTCGCGCTCCCCTAGCTTGGTCAGCTTCACGCGGATGCCGCGTTTGTCGCTCTTGTCCCGAATGCGCGCCACCAGGCCGCGCTCCTCGAGCTGGTGAAGCGCGTTGGAGGCGGTGGGCAGCCGGATGCCTTCCTCGTGGGCGAGCTCGCTGATGCGCGGCGCCCCGCGTTCCTGCATCCGGGACATCAGGGACAGCTGGGAGCCCGTCAGGTCAGACTGGGCGGCGATCCGAAAATACAGTACATAGAGCCTAGTCAGGGACGGGCGAATCCTTTTAGCTAGCTCCTCAGGTGAAGGCGCGGTCATGCCACTAGCATAGTCATCGCTGTCCACCGCGTGACCGCCCTCCCGCTGGGCGGGTACCCACGCTTATCGACGCCCCCGTACCCCGCCCCGCGCACCCCGCGCACCGCAGCCCGGGGGTTGCTTTGCCGCCGGCCCTGGGGGTGCGGTGCCGTGCGTGACGCGGCGCGCGGTGCGCCGGGGCGGCGTCGATACGCGGCACGGCCGGCGCGCGGCTGGCTGCTATTCGAACATGTCGTAACCTGCCGCGGAAACTGAATTCTGACCTGCGGAAATGCGGGGCCGAAAAAATCGGTGAAGACATCGCGCGCGGTACGTGCGGCACAGGCGACATGCGGCGCGGTGCTGCGGTTGTGGCCGGGTGCTGCGGCTGTTGCGGCGGCAGTTTATTCGAACATGTCGTAACCTGCCGTGGAAACTAAATTCTGACCTGCGGAAACGCCGAGCCGAAAAAATCCGTGAAGACATCGCCCGCAGTATGTGCGGCATAAGCAACATCCCGGGCGGTGCTGCGGCGTGTGGAAGCGGCGTGGTGTTGGTTGGCTCGTGCCTAGGCCGCGCGAAGGCGGCCGCTGGTCGGGCTATCATCGGTCGGATGATCGTCTACAGCCAGGAGGTTAGCCACGAACTGCGCCGCAGGGACCTCCTGCGCCGGTACCGGGCGGGACAGGTGTCCCGCGAGGAGGTCTGCGACGCGGAGTTTATCCTCGTGGCCGCCAGCGATTTTCACGGCTCCCCCGCCCCGCGGCCCTGCCCCGTGTGTGGTTCTCAACGCCTGCGTTGGATGCGCTGGATACATGGCGATGCGCTGGGGAAACGCTCCGGCAGTGCACGGACGGAAGAAGAAATTGCGACTATCGTTGCCACACGCGGCCCCCTCACCGTGCACCGAGTAGAAGTCTGCCCCGACTGCCGATGGAACTTCCTTCTCAGCTCCGCCACGGCTAGCATCGCCGCCGCAGAATAGCCACAGTAGTAGGACAACCTGCGCCAAGGTCTGCCACGTGTTAGACCTGGGGCGCAAGAGCAAGGTAATCTGCACCTGAATGGCTCTGTTCGGGTGTGCCTGTCAAACGGGCACGCGCGGAGGGCAGCCACAGTGCAGGATGGTCAATCACATGATGGGGACAGTTGGTGTCTACAAACGACGAAGTCAACCCGAACGACGCAACGGCGGTTTCGGCGGGTACGCCTGATGATGCCCCACGCACTAAGCGGCGCAAGCGCCCGGTGTTGTGGACCTTCCTCACGCTGCTTGCCTTAGCTATCATCGGGCCGATTCTCGGCTTCATGGTCGCCTACCTTATGGCGGATGTGCCCGAGCCGGACCAGCTGGCCACCAAGCAGGTGTCCACTATTTATGCCTCGGATTCCAGCACGGAGTTGGCGCGCATCGTCCCTCCGGACGGTAACCGCCAGCAGGTCCCCTTTGACCAGATCCCGGAGTCCCTGGCCAACGCCGTGCTCGCGGCCGAGGACCGCGAGTTCTGGACCAACCCCGGATTCTCCATCACCGGTTTTGGCCGGGCCGTCATCGGCCAGCTGACCGGTAACTCTTCTGCGGGTGGCGGTTCGACCATCACCCAGCAGTACGTCAAGAACGTGCTGGTGGGCAATGAGCACTCCATCGACCGCAAGGTCCGTGAGCTGGTCTACTCCACCAAGATGGCTAATGAGTGGTCCAAGGAAGACGTCCTTGCCGCCTACCTCAACACTGTCTACTTTGGCCGCAACGCCTACGGCGTGGAATCGGCCGCTAATGCTTACTTTGGCAAGCCCGCCCGTGACCTGACTCCGGAGGAAGGCGCCGTGTTGGCCGCCGCGATCCAGCGGCCCAGCCAGCTGGATCCCTGGGTTAACCGGGCGGAGTCGGAGGCGCGCTGGAATTACGTGCTCGACGGCATGGTGGATACGGGCAAGCTCAGCCCTGAGGAGCGTGCTCACGCCGTCTACCCGGAGACCGTGGACCCCTCCTCATACAGCGCCTACACCGAGGCGTCGGGCACCAACGGCATGATCAAGAACCAGGTCATGGCCGAGCTGGATAGCCTGGGCATCACGGAGACGGACGTGACCACCCGCGGGTTGAAGATCACCTCGACCATCGATAACCAGGCCCAGGAGGCCACGGTCAACGCCGTGCACAACAACGTCGCCGGCGAGCGCGACAACGTGCGTACCGCGGCCGTGTCCGTGGAGCCGGCCAGCGGCGCCGTGCGCGCCTACTACGGCGGTGAGGACGCCGCCGGCTGGGACTACGCCAACGCCGCCCTGCAGACCGGATCGACGTTCAAGATTTTCGGCCTGGCCGCCGCCTTGCAGCAGGGCATCCCCCTGACCACCGGGTACTCCTCGGCGCCGGTGACCCTGCCTGGCGGGATCACAGTGACCAACGTCGCTGGCTTTGATTGCGGTTTCTGTTCCATCCGCGACGCGCTGAAGTATTCCCACAACACCAGCTTCATCCGTTTGCAGCAGGACCTGACCAACACCACCCAGGACACGGCGGACATGGCCCACGCCCTGGGCATCGCCAAGTCGCTGCCGGGCCTTCCGGAAACGCTGACGGAAAACGGCGCCCAGCCCTTCGAGGGCATCGTCTTGGGCCAGTACCAGTCCCGCCCCCTCGACATGGCGGTGGCCGTGGCCACGCTGACTAACCATGGCGTGTGGCACCAGACCCACTTCGTGCAGAAGATCGAGGATGTCAACGGCGAGGTGCTCTATGAGCACAAGGACAATGAGGGCGAGCGTCGCGTCAACGCCACCGTGGCCGATAACGTCATCGACGCCATGCAGCCCATCGCCGCCTACTCCAACGGGCACGTCTTGGCCGGAGGCCGCCCCTCCGCCTCCAAGACGGGTACCACCCAGCTGGGCGACACCGGCTACAACAAGGACGCCTGGATGGTGGGCTCCACCCCGCAGCTGGCCACCGCGGTGTGGGTCGGCTCGGATGACAACTCTCCCCTGCTTAACGCCTGGGGCGGCCTGATGTATGGTTCGGGCCTGCCCTCTGACATTTGGAAGGCCATCCTGGATGGCGCCTTGCAGGGCAAGGACTTTGAGCAGTTCTCCCCCGCTGGGCCCGTGACCTGGGGCACCGGCAGCTATGGCGGGGGTTATGTGCCGCCGGCCGCCACCCAGCCGGCTCCCCGCCAGGAGGCGGAGCAAAACGCGGTGGGTGGTGCGAACCCCAACGCGCCGAAGCCTGCGGAGACCGGCCGGCCGGCTAACCAGGCTCCCGCGGAGCAGCCGGGCGCGCCGGCGCCCGCCCCGGCGCCTGCTCCTGCCCCGGCACCGGAGATTCCGGCGCCGGCGGATCCGGGCGGCAATGAGATGGTGCAGATCCTTCCGGATGTGGAGGTCCCTGGGGACGTCATGATCGTCAATTAGCCCCCAGACCTCCGGCCGCCTGGCGGCCGCTGCCCGCTCGCGCACCGCGCCGGTGCGCGCACTACACCCACCAGAGGAGAGTCCCGCCCCATGGCTGAGTCGTCCGGCTCTACTGCCCCGTCAGTGTCGTCGCCCACCCTACCCATGGGCCACCCGCAGTTGCGGGTCTCGCCCGCGCGCACCGAGCCGGTGGCTCGGGGTTTCATCGAGGCCATTGGTGGGCCGCTGGGCCGTTTCGCGGTGGTGGGCTCCCAGCGCTGGTGGACTCCGCTGCGCGTGTTGCTGTTGGCGGCGTTGACCACTTTGTCTTTCGGCTACCTGGCCAAGGCGAACTGCCTGGTCAGTACCGCCAAGTCGAGCGGCGCGGTGTTGAATTGGTCTGGCAATCGGCAGTACATGTCTGCCTGCTACAACGACATCACGCCGCTGTTTCATGGCCGCGGCCTGGATCAGGGGGGAAACCCGTACGCGTTTTCGTGGGTCAGTGATGGGGCGACTCGCTACATGGAGTACCCGGCCCTGGCTGGGCTGTTTCAGGGCGCGGTGGCCTGGATCTCCCGCGTGACGTACCCGCTGGTTGATGCGCTGCCGCACGTGGTGATCGCCGACGGCGTGTGGTACTTCATGCTCACCGCCCTGGTGATGTCGTTGATGTGGCTGGCCACGATCCGCATCGTGGTGGAGCTGACGGGCAACCGGGTGTGGGATGTGGTCCTCATCGCGGCCTCCCCGGTGGTGATTGTGCACGCTTTTACCAACTGGGATATTCCGCCGGTGTTCCTGCTGGCGCTGGGCATGCTGGCGGTCAAGCGGGGCCACCCGCTGCGCGCCGGGATGTGGTTCGGCCTGGGCGCGGCTTTCAAGATGTTCCCCCTGTTTGCGTTGGGGGCGTATGCGGTGCTGGCGGTGCGCAGCCGCAAGTGGCGCGGCTTCCTGCTCATGTGCCTGACCACCGCGGCGTCGTGGGCCGTGGTCAACGTGCCCATCGCGGTGGCCTACCCGCAGGCGTGGCGCGAGTTCCTCCGCCTCAACAGCGATCGCACCGGCTCCTGGAACTCCATCTACCAGGTCATTCACCGCACTTTTGGGGTGATTCCTGGGGTGGAGACGCTCAATTCCTTGACCTTCATCCTCTTCGCGGCGTCCTGCATAGCGGTGGGGGTCTTGGGGCTTATGGCTTATCGACGCCCCCGCGTCGCCGAGCTCATCTTCCTCATCCTCGCCGCGTTCCTGCTGTTCAATAAGGTGTGGTCCCCGCAGTATTCCCTGTGGCTGGTGGTCCCCGCCGTGCTGGCCGTGCCCCGGTGGCGTCTGCTGCTGGTGTGGATGGCCACGGAGATGCTTGTCTACCCGGCGACCATGATGTTCATTGGCGCGGATAAGCAAGATAAGATCCCGGCGTGGTTGCTCGACAGCGTGGTCACCGTTCGCGACGGCCTGGTCATCGCGCTCATGGTCATCGTGGTGGCGCAGATCCTGGGCCGGGTGCCGGACAAGGTCTACGATGCGCACGGTGGTGCGGATCCGCTGGCGGGGCTGTTCGGACAACAGGACTCTGCGTGGTGGTGGCGGCTGCGGGGGCGTCGACAAGCACCCACGACACAGGCGGACGCGCAGGTGGACGCGCAGGTTGCGGAAGCGGAGCCGGCGCGATGATGACGGCATCTGTGTGGTGGACGATCGCCAGTGTTTTCCTCGGCTTTGCGGCGTTTACCGGGGCTTTTGTCTCCTTCCGGATGCGCTGGCCGGTGGCGCTGACCGCGGTGCTCGGGGCGATCGCGTTCGTGTGTGTCACGGTGGTGCCGCTCATCGTCGCGGTGTTCGTCGCCTCCACCCCGGCCTGAAGGATTGTTTCAGCAGGCCCAATAGGGTATCTTGGAAAAGTTGCTTGACGCAACGACCCTCCTGCCATGCCTCATGATGGGGCGTGGCCGACACTATTTCAATTACTAGACCATAGGAGGTGATGAGGTCCGTGCGTCACTACGAAATCATGATCATCCTGGATCCGTCCCAGGATGCGCGCACCGCAGCCCCGTCCCTGGAGAAGTTCCTTGACGTGGTCCGCAAGGAAAAGGGCACCGTCGAGAAGGTAGATGTCTGGGGCAAGCGCCACCTGGCCTACCCGATCGAAAAGAAGGAAGAGGGCGTCTACGTGGTGGTGAACCTCGAATGCGAGGCAGACACCGTCAAGGAAGTCGACCGCCTTCTCAACCTCAACGACAACATTCTGCGTACCAAGGTTCTGCGCACCGACAAGTAACCGTGGATACTGGGCGGTACAGACCCTTTAGGCCCGGACCCGGCGCACCAACGCCACCCCGGCCAGCAGGGGGGACCTGACCAACCAGTACGGGATCGGTGTGGGGGACACAACCCGGCGGCAGTATGCCGCCACCCCAACCCGGACCACCACAGCGAGCAGAAAGGCAGCACCTTCAAGCCATGGCAATGGGAGACACCACAATCACGGTCGTTGGCAACTGCGTCAACGACCCCGAGCTGCGCTACACCCCCTCGGGTGCGGCGGTAGCAAATTTCCGTATCGCCTCAACCCCCCGCCGGTTTAACTCTCAAGAAAACCGCTGGGAGGACGGCGAGGCGCTGTTTTTGACCTGCAACGTGTGGCGGCAGGCCGCGGAGAATGTCGCAGAATCCCTGACCAAGGGCATGCGCATCATCGTGACCGGCCGGCTGCGCCAACGCTCCTACCAAAACCGTGAAGGCGAGAACCGTACCGTCTATGAGATCGAGGTCGATGACCTCGGGCCCTCACTGCGCTACGCCTCAGCCCAGGTCAACCGCAACCCCCGCGAAGGCGGGCAGGGCGGCGGCTTCGGTGGCGGATCGGGGAACCGCGGCGGCCAATCCGGGCAGTCCCAGCCCAACCAGAACCAAGGCGGCTTTGGTGGCGGGCAGTCCCAAGCCCCCAGCCAGCACAATAACCACGGCGGTTTCGGCGGCGGCCAATCCCAGGGGCCCGACAATGACCCCTGGAACTCCGCTCCCCCGGCCGGCGGTTTCGGCGCGGGCGACGACGAACCCCCCTTCTGATCCCACGCGCATCTCATGCGCGAACCACGCACCAGGCAGAACTTCTTCAAAGACAACGAAAGGCAGGGATCATGAAGCTGATCCTCACCGCTGCCGTTGACAACCTCGGTGTCGCAGGCGACATCGTGGAGGTCAAAGACGGCTACGGACGAAACTTGCTGCTTCCCCGCGGCCTGGCCATCGTGGCCACCCGCGGCGCCGAGAAGCAGATCGAGGGCATCAAGCGTGCCCAGCAGGCCCGCGAGATCCGCGACCTGGACCACGCGCACGAGGTGCGCCAGCAGCTCGACGCCCTCACCGGTGTGACCATCTCTATGCGCACCTCTGAGAAGGGCAAGCTCTTCGGCTCCGTGAAGGCCGATGACATTGTCGCCGCGATCGCCAAGGCTGGCGGTCCCAAGGTGGACAAGCGCTCCGTGGAGCTGCCCAAGGGCCTGGTCAAGTCGACCGGCAAGTACCGCGTCAAGGTTCAGCTGCACAAGGACGTTGCAGCGAATGTGGACTTTGAGGTCGTCTCCGCGTAAAGCCCCGCTTTACGTCACAGACGGCGGCCGCGCGCCTTAAAGCACAAGGCGCCAGCGGCCACAACGACAACAGCACAACAGCGGCCTCTGCCCTACCGAGCCGTGTCGGCGCCCCGCGCCCGCGCAGCTTACGTGAGGGACAGGGGCCGTTGTTGCGTCCGGATGCCGCGTGCGCAGGCAGCGGTCCGCGGACAGCCATCCACTGAGCAGCCGTCCACTGAGCGGCCTTCGCACCCCCGCTATCCAGGCCACTGTGGACAGCTGGGGATGGCTGTGGACAACTGTGAATAACTGTGGATAACTGGGGATAAGTTCGCCCCGCCCGCCCAGTGGTAGGGCTGCTGCTGCCCGCACTACGCACCGTCTGTGCCGGTCATGGCGTTGCGCGGTCCGGTAGTGCCCTGGGAACATACAGCGCATACGTGGATCCACTGGCTGTGGTCGCGGTATGCCCCTGACCTGCATGGATAATAGATTTGTGTGGACCCCCGCGCCGCCGGTAGCATGGCGCCCGAATCGCCCGTCCGGAGCCGGGGTGGACCTTTTTGCCCCGGTAATGGGCCGAAAGGGGACACACCCACCACGTTATCCACAGGGCTTGTGGATAACCGCGCCGCGCACGGGGCCGGAGAGGGCCTGGGGACAGGTCCGCACGGCCTATTCCCCTGGGGCACCCGCGGCGGGCCGCTCGGCCTGTCGCTTCGCCGCGGCCGGGACAGACCTGTCGCGGTACAGCCCGAAGTCGCGGCGCCCCCGCAACCCGAATCACCATCGCAATAACAAACACATGGAGTAAGTGTGACCGCTAAGCCTGCAAGCACGCCGCTGGAAGAGTACGCGCTGCTGTCCGACCAACACACCGCTGCCCTGGTCTCCCGGCACGGGTCCATCGACTGGCTGTGCCTGCCGCGGTTTGACTCGGGGGCGCTGTTTTCCGCGATTCTGGGCCACAAGGCTGATGGCCGCTGGAAGCTATCCTGCCCCGGCGGTACAGTAACGGCCCGGCGTTACGTGGGAAATACCTTCATCCTGGAGACCCAGTGGTCCACCCCCACAGGCACAGCGCGGGTGCTGGATTTCATGACCCCCAACAATGGGGAGGCGGATCTCATCCGCCGCGTGGAATGCCTCAGCGGCACTGTTGAGGTGCGCCAGGAGATGCGCATCCGCTTCCACTACGGGCAGGTGCGTCCGTGGCTGCGCCCGCTGGAGCCGAGTGAGGGCGCTGCGCACAGTGGCTTGGTGTGCACGGGCGGCCCGGATGGGATCGTGCTCTACGGCCCGGGCCTGGAGTATGACGATTCTTTGGCGGACCCGGAGGAGGATCCTTCCGGCGGCGTCTTTGATCAGCTGTCTGGCACGACCACGCTGCACGCCGGGGAGCGGGCGGATTGGTCCCTGACGTGGTTTAAGCCGTGGGAGTCGATCCCGGATCCCATCAACTGCGATGAGGCCCTGGCGGAGGCGGAGGACTTCTGGGGTGATTGGGTGGAGCTTCTCGACGTCGGCGGCCCCGATCAGCATCCCTTCGTGGAGCGGTCCCTGCTGGTGCTGCGCGCGCTGACGGACAATGAGACGGGCGGCATTGTGGCGGCCCCGACGGCGTCGTTACCCGAGGACTTCGGCGGCACCCGCAACTGGGACTACCGCTACACCTGGTTGCGTGATGCCTCCCTGACGGTGCAGGTGATGGTGGACCATGGCCTGATCAAGGGGGCGACCGGATGGCGTAACTGGCTGCTGCGGGCGGTGGCGGGCGACCCGTCGAAACTGCAGATCATGTACGGGCTGGATGGGCGTCGAGAGCTTCCCGAGCGGGAGTTGACGCACCTGGCCGGCTATGAGGGCTCCCGCCCGGTGCGGGTGGGCAACGGTGCCGCGGCGCAGTACCAGGCCGATGTGGTCGGCGAGGTGATGCTCGCGCTGGCGGCGCTGCGCGATGCCGGCTACGCGGACACGCCCTACACGTGGGGCCTCCAGGAGCAGCTGCTGGCCTACTGCATGGAGCACGTTGAGCAGCGCGATCATGGCATCTGGGAGATGCGCGGGGAGCGCCACTACTTCACGCACGGTCGGGTGATGATGTGGGCGGCGTTTAATGAGGGCATCCGCGCGGTAGAGGAGCACGGCTACTGCGGTGACGTGGAGGTGTGGCGGGAGTACCGGGAGCGCCTGCACGCGGAGATCTGGGAGCGCGGCTTCAACCGGGAGCTGAACTGTTTCACCCAGACCTACGGGTCCACCGAGGTAGATGCGTCCCTGCTGCAGCTGCCCCAGACGGGGTTCGTTGCCGCTGATGATCCGGCGATGCTGGGCACGGTGGCGCGCATCGAGCGCGACCTGGTTGCCGGGGACGGGTTGGTTTACCGCTACCGCACCCAGAAGGGCATCGACGGCCTGGAGGGCGACGAGTACCCGTTTGTCATGTGCGCCTTTTGGCTGGCGGAGCAGTACGCGGCGTCCGGGCGGCTGGCTGATGCGCAGCGCACCTTCGACGCCCTGTGTGGCTTCGCCTCGGATCTGGGCCTGCTGGCCGAGGAGTATGACCCGGCCACCGGCCGGATGGCGGGCAATTACCCGCAGGCGTTTTCCCATCTTGCCCTCATCAGGGCGGCGGATGCGATCGCCCGGGCCTCCGAAAAGCCGCAGGCTGTGGATAGCTAGGAGTTGTCCCCACCCCACCCCCGCCTGCCTGCAGGATGCCTAGCAGCGGTGGGAGCGGGGGCTAGGATCTAAAGGGCGCGTGGGTTGCGTGCGCGAGCTGGAGGAAGGGGCGCAGGAGGCACGATGAGTACCGGCATCTCTGGGGTCAGTTTTGATGATGATGGCTACGTGCCGCCGCCGGAGGCCCCAGAGGACCCGGGCGAGTACGCCGGTCGGGGGTCGAACCGGGGTGCGGCGAGCCCGGGTTTCCGTCAGCCTCCGCACGATCGGGAGGCGGAGCAGGGCGTACTCGGCGCCATGCTGCTGAGCCCCACGACGGTGCTGGACATCATTGAGATTCTTACCCCGGATGACTTCTATCACCCCGCCCACACGCTGATTTACCGGGCCATCATCGATCTGTTTGCGGAAAGCAAGGAGATCGACCCGGTCATCGTCGCCGCGCGCCTGGAGCGCAGCAACGAGCTGGACCGGGTGGGCGGCCCGCCGTATCTGCACACGCTCATCGCCTCGGTTCCTACCGCCGCGAATGCCCGCTATTACGCGGAAATCGTGGAGGAAAAGGCGACGTTGCGCAGGCTTGTCGACGCCGGCACGCGCGTGGTGCAGCTGGGCTATGAAGGTGCTGAGGGCGCTGAAGTAGATGCCGTGGTGGACATGGCCCAGCAGGAAGTCTTTGCCATCAACCGGGACAAGTCCGCCGAAGACTATGAGGTCCTGGCCGATATCCTGCAGCCCACCCTCGATGAGATAGACATGATCTCTTCGCACGGCGGCCTGGCTCAAGGCGTGCCCACGGGGTTTATTGACCTCGATAGCCTCACGCAGGGCCTGCACGGCGGGCAGATGATCATCGTGGCGGCGCGCCCCGGCGTGGGCAAGTCCACGCTGGCGCTGGACTTTGTGCGTTCCTGCTCCATCAAGCATGACAAGGCCTCGGTGATCTTCTCTCTGGAAATGTCCAAGACGGAGATCACCATGCGGCTGCTGTCCGCAGAGACAGAGATCAGGCTGTCTGACATGCGCTCCGGGAAGATGGATGACGCGGAGTGGGAAAAGCTGGCTAACCGGGTGGGCCAGATCTCTGAGGCGCCGCTGTTCATTGACGATTCCTCCAACATGACGATGATGGACATTCGCGCCAAGGCCCGCCGCCTCAAGCAGAAGCATGACTTGCAGCTCATCGTGGTGGACTACCTGCAGCTGATGACCTCCGGCAAGCGGGTGGAGTCGCGCCAGCAGGAGGTTTCTGAGTTCTCCCGCTCGCTGAAGCTGTTGGCCAAGGAGCTGGATGTGCCGCTGGTGGCGATCTCTCAGCTCAACCGTGGGCCGGAAGCGCGCACGGATAAGCGCCCGCAGCTGGCGGACCTGCGCGAGTCGGGTTCGCTGGAGCAGGATGCGGACATGGTCATGCTGTTGTATCGGCCGGATTCGCAGGACCGGGACAATGAGCGCGCCGGTGAGGCGGACATCATTTTGGCCAAGCACCGTGGCGGGCCCATCGATACCGTGACGGTGGCCCATCAGCTGAAATATTCCCGGTTTGTGGATATGGCGCGCGGGTAGCTACCTGCATCGCCGAAGGAGATAGCGATACATCTGCGATAGAGATAGCGATACAAGCGTTTACCTGGCGGAATAATACTATTCCCCACCCTAGTTTGCGCAACGATATATCGCTACTATATCGTTGGTAGCATCACGCGCGATGGGATCAGCCCGCCGCGCACGAGAACAGAAAGTGATGCCACCATGGAAAGCTTCAACGATTGGCCCGCAGACTTCTCCGGGCCCTTCCACCGCTCCGGGCCGGGGGGCTCCGGTCCCCACGCCCGCCGCGGAATGCGCCGGGGCGGCCCCGGCCACAATCCCGGCCACAATCACAATCACAATCACGGTCACGGCCCCGGACCCGACAACAGCCCCGCCCAGGGCGGCTGGGGTTGGGATCCGCGTTTCGGGTCCGCCCCCACGCCGGGCTTCGGCCCCGAGGCGGGCCCCCACCCGGGTCCCCATGCCCACCCCCAGGGCCGCCGACATGGCCATCCGCACCCGCATCCGCATTCTCGCCGTCGTGGCCGCGGGCGTGGCGGGCGCGCCGGGCGCGGAGATTTGCGCGCGGTGATTGTCACGTTGCTGGCGCAGGAGCCGATGCACGGCTACCAGTTGATTACGCAGATCAAGGAGCGCACGGGCGGTAATTGGGTCCCGAGCCCGGGGACCGTCTACCCCACGTTGAGCATGCTGGAGGATGAGGGCATGATCACCATCTCGGCTGAGGGTGGGCGCAAGATGGCCACGCTGACCGACGAGGGCCGCCAGCTCGCCGAGGACAATAGTGCGCAGTGGTCGCAGATCCTGGATGCCTACGCGCAGCCGGAGGATGCACACCAGCCGGCAGGGCCGGCGGGCCCGCCGTGGGCACAAGGTCCGGCACAGGGCCCGGCGCAGGACCCGCAGGTTCCGGAGCAGCTGCGCGCGGCTTTCGTGGAGCTGGGCAAGCTGGGCCACCTGGTGCAGGCTCTCGATGAGGCGCAGCTGGAGCAAGCCGTCGCGGTGCTGCGCGAGGCGCAGGAGCGCCTTAAGCAGCTGTAGCGGCCGCGCCCGTGCCTGTGGTGCCGCGGAAGGTGCGCAGGCGCAGGGAGTTGCTGACCACAAAGACGGAGGATGCTGCCATGGCGATTCCGGCGAACATGGGGTTGAGCAGGCCGGCCGCGGCGACGGGGATGAGTGCCACGTTGTAGGCGAAGGCCCAGAACAGGTTGCCGCGGATGGTGCGCAGGGTGCGTCGGGAAAGGGCGATGGCGTCGCCGGCGCAGCGCAGGTCATTGTGCATGAGGGTGATGTCGCTGGCCTCGATGGCCACGTCGGATCCGGCGCCCATGGCGAGGCCGAGGTCGGCGGCGGCGAGGGCTGCGGCGTCGTTGACTCCGTCGCCGATCATGGCGACGCGTTTGCCTTGGTCTTGTAGGGCGGTGATGTGGGCGACTTTGCTTTCGGGGGTGGCTTGCGCGATGACGTGGCTGGGGTCGATTCCTACGTGTGCGGCGACGCTGCGGGCTGCGCCGGGGTTGTCGCCGGTGAGCAGGTAGGGTTCGAGCCCCAGTGCGCGCAGGGTGTCGACTCCGGCGCGAGAGGTGTCTTTGACGGTGTCGCTGATGGTCAGCAGGGCGGCGTCGGCGGCGTCGATACGCAGCAGGACGGCGGTTTCGCCGCGGTCGGTGGCGGCGCGCAGGGCGGGGTGGTCCCAGTCGGCGGGGGGTCGGGTGACGCTGATGTCGTGGCCGTCGACGGTGGCGCGAACGCCCTGGCCGGCGGTGGCGCTGAAGGCGGTGGCTTCCAGCAGGGGGGCGCCGGCGTCGGTGGCGGTGTCGGTGGCTGCGGTGACGATGGCCCGGCCGATGGGGTGTTCGCTGCCCTGTTCGGCTGCGGCGGCGAGGGCGAGCAGGTCGGTGGGGGCGGGGGCGTCGATAAGCGGGGTGATGCCGGTGAGTTCCATGACGCCGGTGGTGATGGTGCCGGTTTTGTCCATGACGACCGTGTTGGCGCGCCGGGTCGATTCGAGGACTTCGGGCCCGCGGATGACCAGGCCTAACTGGGCGCCGCGGCCGGTGCCCACCAGTAGCGCGGTGGGGGTGGCCAGGCCGAGGGCGCAGGGGCAGGCGATGATGAGCACGGCGACGGCGGCGGCGAAGGCGTCGGCGGTGGCGGATCCGGCCCACAGGTGGGCGCCGAGGGTGGCGGCGGCGATGAGCATGACTGCGGGGACGAAGTATTGGGAGATGCGGTCGGCGAGCCGCTGGACGGGCGCTTTGCCGGCCTGCGCGGCGGTGACTAGCCGGCCTAGCTGGGCGAGCGTGGTGGCCTCCCCGATGCGATCGATGCGCACGAGCAGCCGCCCGGAGGTGTTGAGGGTGGCGCCGGTGACGGTGGCGCCGGGGCTGACGTCGACGGGCACGGATTCGCCGGTGAGCAGCGATTCATCTATCGCCGAGTGGCCGTCGGTGACGGTGCCGTCGGAGGGGATCTTCTCCCCGGGGCGCACCACGGCGATGTCTCCGACCTCCAGCTGCCCGATGGGCACCCGCACCTCCCGATCAGCCCGGATGACGCTGGCCTCCTTGGCGCCGAGGTCCAAAAGGGCGCGCAGGGCGGCCGAGGAGCGGGACTTGGCGCGCCGCTCAAACCACCGCCCAAGCAGCAGGAACGTGATCACCACGGCCACGGATTCGAGGTAAATCTCATCCATCCCGGCCGCGGCGTGGGCGGACAGGGACATGTGCATGACCATCCCCGGCTCGCCGGCATTGCCCCAAAACAGCGCGACGCAGGACCACACGTAGGCGGCGGTCGTGCCCAGGGAAATGAGCGTGTCCATGGTGAACGCGCCGTGGCGCAGGTTGATCGCCGCCGCCCGGTGGAACGGCCAGCCGCCCCAGAAGAACACCGGCGAGGCCAGCGCGAAGACCAGCCACTGCCAGTGCCTGAATTGGAGGGCGGGGATCATGGAGATCACCAGCACGGGGGCGGCCAGCAGCGCGCACACGATCAGCCGCTGGGTCAGCGGGTCCGCATGCTGCTTATCGACGCCCCCCGTCCCCGCGCTTGGCGCATCCGCTGCGGTGGTGGCGGTCCCTGCGGCCGCAGGCTCGGACGGCCCGGCCAGTGCGTAGGCGTCGTAGCCGGTGGCACGGACGACGTCGATAAGCGCACCCGCATCCGGCCCGTCGGGGCTCGGGGCGACGGTGATGTCTGCGGTCTCGGTGGCAAAGTTGACCGTCGCGGTGACGCCGTCGAGCTTGTTGAGCTTGCGCTCCACGCGTGCCGAACAGGAGGTGCAGGTCATGCCGGTAACCCCGAGTTGGATGTGCTGGGGTTGCGCGTCGGTGCGTGCGTCGGTGCGTGCGTCGGTGCGCGCGTTGTGAGGCGCGGCCTGCGGGTCCTGCGGGTGGTCTAGCGCGGTGCTCATAACGCCACAGTCTATACCCCCAGGGGGTATCTGACAAGGCCCGATGCCCCGCGAGTGCGCCGCGCGGGACCCCGCCGGGAATACCGCGCTACCGTGGACGGTTGGTGCTTGGCGGAAGGGCTATGGGCCCGCCGCGCCCCAGCGGACACCACAAAGCCTGGGGCGGCACATGTCACGAATACAAAAGCAATAGCTAGTAGCACGACCGACGAAGACACACGACGCAACACGATTGGAGCACCACATGGCCACCATTGATGTCACGGATGAGACCTTCGAGCAGACCGTGAGCGGACAGGGCATCGTCCTCGTGGACGCCTGGGCCAGCTGGTGCGGCCCCTGCCGCGCCTTCGCCCCCACCTACGACAAGGCCTCTGAACAGCACACCGACGTCACCTTTGCCAAGCTGGATACCGAGGCCAACCAGGCGGTCTCTGCCGCCCTGGAAATCCAGGCGATCCCCACGCTCATGGCCTTCCGCGACGGCATCATGGTCTTCCGCGACGCCGGCGCACTGCCGCCCGCCGCCCTCGACGACCTGATCAACCAGGTCAAGAACCTGGACATGGATGAGGTCCGCCGCCAGGTAGACCAGGCCAACGCGGATGCGGATGCCGCCGCCGAGGCCAGCGAATAAGCCACCGGTTCCTCCCTGCTTCCACGCCCCACCCCGCCGGCACTGCGCCGCGCCGGGGTGGGGCGTGCGTGCATGTGCCCGGCGCACCGTCACAATTGGCCGTAGAGTAGCCGGTGAGACAGGCGCGGTGCAGCCCCTGCCCGCCCCCACGCGATCTTTAAGGAAGCGAGCGTTCGCCATGGCTAATCCCTTCTCCAAAGGCTGGAAGTACCTGATGTCTTCCCTGGACACCAAGATCGATGAGAACGCCGATCCCTTGGTGCAAATCCAGCAGGCCACCGAGGCCGCCAAGAAGCAGCACCAGGAGATCACCGAGCAGGCAGCCAAGATCATCGGCAACGGCCACCAGCTGGAGATGAAGCTCGACCGCCTCCTCAAGGAGCAGGACAAGCTCCAGGACCAGGCCCGCCAGGCCCTCACCCTTGCGGACAAGGCGGCAGCGCAGGGAGACGCGGCCACATCCACGCAGTACACCAACACCGCGGAAGTGCTTGCCAGCCAGCTGGTGGCCGTAGACCAGGAGATCGCGGACACCACCACCGCGCACCAGCAGGCCAAGCAGGCGGCCGAGGCAGCCCAGCGCAAGCAGCAGGAGTCGGAGGCCCGGCTCAAGGAACAGCTGGGCCAGATTGACCAGCTGCGCTCCCAGGTCAGCCAGACCAAGATGCAGGAGGCCTCCAATCAGGCACTGGACTCCCTGTCGGTTGCCGATGACTCCGTGCCCACCCTCGATGGCGTGCGGGAGAAGATCGAGCGCCGCTATGCCACGGCGCTCGGCGCCCAGGAGCTCACGGAAAACTCCGTGGGCTCACGCATGGCAGAGATCGCCACGGCGGGCCGCGACCTGAAGGCCGCCTCCCGGTTGGAGGAGATCCGCGCCCAGATGCGTGGCGAGGCCGGTGGTGAGCTCACCTCCGGGCAGGCGCGCGCAGTAGAGGCACCGAAGGACGCCGCCCCCGAGGAGCCGGCCGAGGCGGATGTAATTACCGACGCCCCGCAGGCCGATGCCCCGCGTTCCGACGCCGCCCAGGACGCGGAGACGCCAGAAAAGTAAGGGCCCGCCCGCTGCCCCCCGCCCCCTGCTCCTTTCCCGGAGCGGGGGGGGGTTAGTCGCGGTTGCGGATGTTGATGAGCACCCCGCGGATTCCGGCGTGGAACCCGTCGCGCAGGTTGACGCGCTGCGTCTCAGACAGCGTGTACTCGTGGAGGGTCTCGCAGGCGAATTGCAGCAGCGGCCGGTCCACGTCCGGGGGTAGCCCGCCGCCGGAGAGCAGATGGGCCTGGTCGCGCTGTTCGGTGGTGGCGGCGTTCTCGTACCACCAGGTGGCGTACTGTTGCCCGACGTCATAGGGGGTTTGGTAGCCGGCTGAGGCCCACACCTCGTTGGGCAGCGGCACGTAGCGGGAGCGCAGGCGTCGCTTCGGGGCCATCATGGACGGCTTGGGGGCGGGGCGGTTGCCCCGGCCGGAGGCCTTGTGGCCAGTCTTGGTGCGGTGCGTCGGCGCGGTGGCCAGGTCTTCGATGTCCTCGAAGTCGTCGGCGTCGGCGGGGGAATCGCCGATGCTGCGGGCGGTTTCTGGCTTGCGCGACCCGGCGCCGGCCTGGTCAAGGTGCTCGGTGCGGGTGGCTTCCTGTTGCGCCTGGGCGCGGGAGTCCTGGGCGCTGGTCGCCGGCGCGCTGGAGGCGGAGGGGGCTGGGCTTTCGGCGTCGTCGGCGGTGGGGGTGCGTAGCGCCTCGGGTTCGGAGGCGGCTGGGGCGTCGGACGTGCCGGGTGTTGCGGGGGCTGCGCTCGCGGTGTCGGCTGCGGTGGGCGCCTCGGTGGAGGCCGCGGTCTCGGGGGCGTCGTGAGTCTGTGTTGACTGTGCGTCCTCGGTGGCGCGCTGGTCGGCGTGGGGGTTGCCCCCCTGGCCGGGGCCAGCGTGATTGCCATGGCCGCCATGCGTGCCGGTCTTGCTGTAGCCGTAGGTGGCGTTTTCGGGGATGAGCGCGCGGCCGGGTTCCTCCGGCGGCTCGGTATCGCCGAGGGGTTTGTTGCGAATGATGGGCGGCAGCGGCCCTTCGAGGATTTCTAGCTGCATGGAGTCGGCGAAGTCTTCGCGCGGGTCGAGGATGGTGGTGGTGTCACAGGCGTGGCGTAGCGCGGAGGACATGGAGTCCCAGCCGAAGCCGTAGAGATGGACGCGCGCCCCGGCCTTGGTTGCTTCGTCCACGCCGGGGATCATGTCCGCGTCGCCGGAGACGAGCACCATGTCGGAGCACTGGTGTTGGCAGGCGGAGATGACCATGTCCGCCACGAGTCGGGTGTCCACGGCCTTTTGTGTGCGCCGCTCGCCCCATTCGATGAGCTGGCCTGCGCGCAGTTGGACGCCGTCGCAGGTGCGTAGCGCGCGTTGGTAGCGGTGGGGGCCGGAATCGGGGATCCCGTCGTACCAGAGCTGTCGGTGAATCGGCTGGTCAAGCTGGTTTTCGATCATCGATCCAAGGACCGAGACCACTTCGGGCAGGTCGATCTCTAATTGGGCGCGTGCGCCGGTCTCCCAGCTGTTATAAAAGCTCGCTAGCAAGTAGGAGGTGTCTACAAATACCAATGTTCGTTCAAGCATGGCTACTAATTCCGTTCGTCTAATACGCGTTGAGTGCGTTGCTAGTCCAGGATGCATCATCCACTACGCTCGCGTCGATGTTGGCGCGAACGTGCAGGTCAGCGCCTTGCTTATCGACGCCCCCGGCGCACCCCCGCGCGCATTGTGTCGGGTGGCCACGCCCAGAGAACGCCCAGCAGCGTTGACTTTGGGCCAGGCGGTTAGTTACATGAGTAACTAAGCAGCGAGCCTAGTGTGGGCCGTCCACACACCCCGGACAGGAAGAACCGCATGGATGAATCAGCCGCCCCGCTCTACCGGCAGATAGCCACCCTGGTGGAGGACTCGATCGTGGAAGGTGCCCTCAAGCCCGGCCAGCAGGCGCCGTCAACCACTGAGCTTGCCGCCTTCCATGAGATCAACCCCGCCACGGCGCGCCGCGGGTTGGCCTTGCTTGTCGATGCCGGGGTGGTGGCCAAACGCCGTGGGGTGGGCATGTTTGTCACCCCGGAGGCGCGCGAGATGATCCTGGCCCGGCGCCGTGCGGACTTCGCCGCGGCCTACGTCGCCCCGCTCATTGACGAGGCAGCGCGCCTGGATATTGACCGCAGCCGCCTGCACGACCTGGTGGAGCGAGTCGCCGAGAGTCGCGGTTTGTACTCGTGATTGCGGCGGGGTGTGGTGGTGGGAAAATGTGGTGTGAGCTGGGGGGTTGTGTTGTTGGTGGGGTGTGTGTAGATTAGTTCGAGTCAGCGCGACCGACAGCGCCCCCGCCAGTAGTTGGTGAGTGTGGCGATAGGAAAACAAGACGCTGGCCATCATTACTCCTTGTCTTTGCATTCCGGTTGTGCTGGTGTGTGGAGGGTTGTGGGTGTGTTGTGTGAGAACTCAATAGCGTACCAATGTACTTTTTTGATTTTGTTGTCATTGTTTCAGCTGGCTCTGCTTTGTATGGGTGGGGTTGGTTGGTGTGTGCCAGCGTGGTGTAACGGCCACGTTAAATAAGTGCCACAATTTGGTTGTGGTGGTTGTTGTTGGCTGGCAGTGATGATTGTTGTTTTGATTATTTTTCTTGTCAGTTTTTCTTTTTTGCTAGGTTTTGGCTTTTCACGAGCCTTTTGTGGAGAGTTTGATCCTGGCTCAGGACGAACGCTGGCGGCGTGCTTAACACATGCAAGTCGAACGGAAAGGCCTCCTGCTTGCAGGGGGTACTCGAGTGGCGAACGGGTGAGTAACACGTGGGTGATCTGCCCTTGACTTTGGGATAAGCCTGGGAAACTGGGTCTAATACCGGATAGGACCATCGTTTAGTGTCGGTGGTGGAAAGCTTTTGCGGTCAGGGATGAGCTCGCGGCCTATCAGCTTGTTGGTGGGGTAATGGCCTACCAAGGCGGCGACGGGTAGCCGGCCTGAGAGGGTGGACGGCCACATTGGGACTGAGATACGGCCCAGACTCCTACGGGAGGCAGCAGTGGGGAATATTGCACAATGGGCGCAAGCCTGATGCAGCGACGCCGCGTGGGGGATGACGGCCTTCGGGTTGTAAACTCCTTTCGCATGGGACGAAGCTTTTTGTGACGGTACCGTGAGAAGAAGCACCGGCTAACTACGTGCCAGCAGCCGCGGTAATACGTAGGGTGCGAGCGTTGTCCGGATTTACTGGGCGTAAAGAGCTCGTAGGTGGTTTGTCGCGTCGTCTGTGAAATTCCGGGGCTTAACTCCGGGCGTGCAGGCGATACGGGCATAACTTGAGTACTGTAGGGGTAACTGGAATTCCTGGTGTAGCGGTGGAATGCGCAGATATCAGGAGGAACACCGATGGCGAAGGCAGGTTACTGGGCAGTTACTGACGCTGAGGAGCGAAAGCATGGGTAGCGAACAGGATTAGATACCCTGGTAGTCCATGCCGTAAACGGTGGGCGCTAGGTGTGAGGGTCTTCCACGACTTTCGTGCCGTAGCTAACGCATTAAGCGCCCCGCCTGGGGAGTACGGCCGCAAGGCTAAAACTCAAAGGAATTGACGGGGGCCCGCACAAGCGGCGGAGCATGTGGATTAATTCGATGCAACGCGAAGAACCTTACCTGGGTTTGACATGCACTGGATCGGCGCAGAGATGTGTCTTCCCTTTGTGGTCGGTGTACAGGTGGTGCATGGTTGTCGTCAGCTCGTGTCGTGAGATGTTGGGTTAAGTCCCGCAACGAGCGCAACCCTTGTCTTATGTTGCCAGCACGTTGTGGTGGGGACTCATGAGAGACTGCCGGGGTTAACTCGGAGGAAGGTGGGGATGACGTCAAATCATCATGCCCCTTATGCCCAGGGCTTCACACATGCTACAATGGTCGGTACAGTAGGTTGCGAGACCGTGAGGTGGAGCTAATCCTTTTAAAGCCGGCCTTAGTTCGGATTGGGGTCTGCAACTCGACCCCATGAAGTCGGAGTCGCTAGTAATCGCAGATCAGCAACGCTGCGGTGAATACGTTCCCGGGCCTTGTACACACCGCCCGTCACGTCATGAAAGTTGGTAACACCCGAAGCCCATGGCCCAACCAGTTTTCTGGGGGGAGTGGTCGAAGGTGGGATCGGCGATTGGGACGAAGTCGTAACAAGGTAGCCGTACCGGAAGGTGCGGCTGGATCACCTCCTTTCTAAGGAGTTTTGTTTATTTATTTTGTTTTCTGGGTGGATCGCATGCCACGTCTGTGGGATGGTGATGGCAAAATCGTGTTGTATGTTGGTGCGTTGTTGGGTGTCTGGCATGGCATGCTTGTTGTGTGTGGTGTCGTTGATCGGCCAGTAGGCTGGCTGCCGTGTTTTCGTGGTGGTTGGTTGCAGGTTGATGGGTTGTGTGAGAACTGTATAGTGGACGCGAGCATCTTTATTCTTGTGTAAATTGTTTGTTGTGTTTTTTAAGGCACACGGTGGATGCCTTGGCATACTGAGCCGATGAAGGACGTGTGAGTCTGCGTTAAGCCTCGGGGAGTTGGCAACTAAGCGTTGATCCGAGGATGTCCGAATGGGGAAACCCGGCCATCGTTGTTGGTGGTCACCCTTCCATGAATTCATAGTGGTTGTGGGGGTTACGCGGGGAAGTGAAACATCTCAGTACCCGTAGGAGAAGAAAACAATAGTGATTCCGTTAGTAGTGGCGAACGAACGCGGACGAATGGCTAAACTGCATGCGTGTGATACTTGGCAGGGTTTGCGTGTGTGGGGTTGTGGGTGCATGTGTGATGGGTCTGTCAGCCTGTCGGCGTTTTTGTGCGTGGTGAAGCGGAAGTGGTTTGGAATGGCCTGCCGGAGTAGGTGAGAGTCCTGTACGTGAATCATCATGTGTGGCGCTAATGTGTTTACCCGAGTAGCAGCGGGCTCGTGGAATCTGCTGTGAATCTGCCGGGACCACCCGGTAAGCCTGAATACTCAGTGTGACCGATAGCGGATTGAGTACCGTGAGGGAATGGTGAAAAGTACCCCGGGAGGGGAGTGAAATAGTACCTGAAACCGTGTGTTGACAATCCGTCAGAGCCTTGACTGTGGGGTGATGGCGTGCCTTTTGAAGAATGAGCCTGCGAGTCAGCGGCATGTCGCGAGGTTAACCCGTGTGGGGTAGTCGTAGCGAAAGCGAATCCTAATTGGGTGTTTTTAGTGGCATGTTCTGGACCCGAAGCGGGGTGATCTACCCATGGCCAGTGTGAAGCGATGGTAAGACGTCGTGGAGGCGCGAACCCACTTAGGTTGAAAACTGAGGGGATGAGTTGTGGGTAGGGGTGAAAGGCTAATCAAACTCCGTGATAGCTGGTTCTCCCCGAAATGCATTTAGGTGCAGCGTTGTGTTAGCTTGCCGGAGGTAGAGCTACTGGTTGGTTGAGCGGGACTATCATCTTAGCAACATCAGCCAAACTCCGAATGCCGGTTAAGTGGTGCATGGCAGTGAGACTGTGGGGGATAAGCTCCATTGGTCGAGAGGGAAACAGCCCAGATCGCCGGCTAAGGCCCCTAAGGGTGTACTAAGTGGAAAAGGATGTGGGATCGCGAAGACAGCCAGGAGGTTGGCTTAGAAGCAGCCATCCTTGAAAGAGTGCGTAATAGCTCACTGGTCGAGTGGTTCTGCGCCGACAATGTAGTGGGGCTGAAGTACACCGCCGAAGCCGCGGCAGCAAGTCTTTTGGCTTGTTGGGTAGGGGAGCGTCGTGCATGTGTTGAAGCGTCCGTGTGAGCGTGGTGTGGAGTGTGTGCGAGTGAGAATGCAGGCATGAGTAACGAGTGGTAAGTGAGAATCTTACCCGCCGTATGACTAAGGGTTCCTGGGTCAAGTTCGTCTTCCCAGGGTGAGTCGGGGCCTAAGGCGAGGCCGACAGGCGTAGTCGATGGTTAACGGGTTGATATTCCCGTACCCGTGTGTGTGCGTCCATGGTGAATCAGGGATACTAACTGCCTGCTGTCACTGGCTTTGTCGCATGCCCTTTTTGGGTGTGTGTTGTTGGTGGTGGTGCGCAGGGCCTGATCTGGTAGTAGCCAAGTGATGGGGTGACGCAGTAGGGTAGCTGGGCCACTTATTGGATTGTGGTGTAAGCGTGTAGGGTGTGGTGTAGGTAAATCCGTGCCATGTTAAACCTGAGGCGTGATGCGTAGCCTTTTTTAGGTGATGTCAGTGATCCTGTGCTGTCGAGAAAAGCCTCTAGCGAGTGCATGTACGGCCCGTACCCTAAACCGACACAGGTAGTCGAGTAGAGTATACTAAGGCGTTCGGGTGAACTGTGGTTAAGGAATTCGGCAAATTGCCCCCGTAACTTCGGGAGAAGGGGGCCCATGTGTGGTGCATCATCCTGTGCGGTGGTTGTGCTGTGTGTGGGCGCAGAGGATAGAGGGAAGCGACTGTTTATTAAAAACACAGGTCCGTGCGAAAACGTTGAAGTTGATGTATACGGACTGACGCCTGCCCGGTGCTGGAAGGTTAAGAGGACCTGTTAGATCCCTTGTGGGTCGAAGCGGAGAATTTAAGCCCCAGTAAACGGCGGTGGTAACTATAACCATCCTAAGGTAGCGAAATTCCTTGTCGGGTAAGTTCCGACCTGCACGAATGGCGTAACGACTTCCCTGCTGTCTCAACCACAGGCCCGGTGAAATTGCAGTACGAGTAAAGATGCTCGTTACGCGCGGCAGGACGAAAAGACCCCGGGACCTTCACTATAGCTTGGTATTGGTGTTTGGTTCGATTTGTGTAGTATAGGTGGGAGACTTTGAAGCATTGACGCTAGTTGGTGTGGAGTCGGCAAGTGAAATACCACTCTGGTCGGATCGGGCATCTTAACCTTGGCCCATGATCTGGGTTGGGGACAGTGCCTGGTGGGTAGTTTAACTGGGGCGGTTGCCTCCTAAATGGTAACGGAGGCGCCCAAAGGTTCCCTCAGCTTGGTTGGCAATCAAGTGTTGAGTGTAAGTGTATAAGGGAGCTTGACTGTGAGAGTGACGGCTCGAGCAGGGACGAAAGTCGGGACTAGTGATCCGGCACCTACTTGTGGATGTGGTGTCGCTCAACGGATAAAAGGTACCCCGGGGATAACAGGCTGATCTTCCCCAAGAGTCCATATCGACGGGATGGTTTGGCACCTCGATGTCGGCTCGTCGCATCCTGGGGCTGGAGTAGGTCCCAAGGGTTGGGCTGTTCGCCCATTAAAGCGGCACGCGAGCTGGGTTTAGAACGTCGTGAGACAGTTCGGTCTCTATCCGCCGCGCGCGTTGAAACTTGAGAAAGGCTGTCCCTAGTACGAGAGGACCGGGACGGACGTACCTCTGGTGTGCCAGTTATTCTGCCAAGGGTAGGGCTGGTTGGCTACGTACGGGAGGGATAACCGCTGAAAGCATCTAAGCGGGAAGCCTGTTTTGAGATGAGGTTTCGTTTGAGGTGTCCTGTAGATGACGGGGTTGATAGGCTAGATCTGGAAGCCATGTAAGTGGTGGAGGTGACTGGTACTAATTCGCCGAGTAACACAACAATCGTTGTTGTTGTGCAAGAGTATTATGGGTGTTTGCGTCCACTGTGCAGTGTCTGGCATGGCTTGTTGGCTTGTGCTGGTTGGTTGTTTTTTGGTTGTGTCGGTGGTTGATGGTGGCGGGGTCACGCCCGGTCCCTTTTCGAACCCGGAAGCTAAGCCCGTTTCACGCTGATGGTACTGCACTCGGGAGGGTGTGGGAGAGTAGGTTGCTGCCGGCCTTTAACTTAATGTTTGTGTTTGTGGTCTGTGTGTAGGCCGGGGTGTTGTGCCCTGGTGTTACACACAGACCACTTTCGCATACCCAGAAACTTCACACCGCTGCTACACTTATATTCGATTCTGTTAACGGTGATGAAGGGTAAATTCCCATGTCTGATCAGACACTATCCCTGGCTTGCGTAGCCATCCCAGACGGCTATGGTCGCTACCTCCTGGTACGTAAAACAGGAACAAAGGTCTACGAGTTTCCCGGCGGCGAACTGCCCGCCGGTGGCGACGCAACAGAGGTCGTAGTCAACGAATGCGCCCGCCAAGTAGGCGTCCACCTCAACGCGGCCACCTTAACCAAGCTGGGAACCTTCACCGCCGATGCCTACGAGGACCCCACCACTGATATTGACGCCACCGTTTTCCTCGGCTCCGGCGGGGCGCTCGCCCTTCCCTACGACGATATTGACGCCCTGATCTGGGCCTACCCCGGTGCAACCGCCGCCCCGGAAGAAGGCAGGATCCTCTCCCCGCTGGTGAACAAGGTGTTCGGCAAGCTGCGCCCCGGTGTGCGTCGGCTGCGCCCCTTCCCGGCGGCGCCCGCCGCAGAAAACGGGGCCGTCATTGCGCCCTCTCAGCAGGACAACTAGGACACAGCCCACTCCGGGGTCGCGGTGAAAGAGCGCATTGTGCCGCTGATCGGGTCGCGGAAGCTTAGGCTTTCGGCGTGCAGTAACAGCGGTCGGGTGAAGTCATCCGGGGCGTCGTCATGCACCACGGGGTAGAGGGGGTCGCCCAGAATTGGTACCCCGTGGGCGCTCATGTGCGCCCGCAGCTGGTGGGTGCGCCCCGTGTGCGGCAGCAGCGTGTAGCTGCCCAGCCGAATCCCCGGGTCAAGCCCGTATCGTGCGGTCAGTCCTCGGCAGACAGGCGCCGGAAGCGCAGCGCAGTCGGCGACCTCCGTGTGGCAGGCGGCACCCTGCTCGTCGATCCGGGCCGCCAGGTCCCCGCGAGTTTTGCGGAGCGGTTCGGTCCAGTGGAGCGGGAGGCGGGGGGCGTCGAGAAGCGGGGCGATCGCGCAATAGGTCTTGGTCACCGTGCGGGAGGCGAAGAGTTCTTGGTAGGCGCCGCGGACCTCGCGGCGGCGGGTCAACAGGAGCAGGCCGCTGGTCAGGCGGTCCAGGCGGTGGGCGGGGGCGAGCTCGGGCTCGTCAAGGCGGCTGCGCAGCTTCACGACGACCGATTCGGTGATGTGGGCGCCGCGGGGCATCGTGGCGAGGAAGGCGGGTTTGGAGATCACCATGATGGAGTCATCCTGGAAGATCACCTCGCAACGCCCCGGCACCGGGGTTTCTGGCGCGGGCATGCGGTAAAACCACAGGTCAGTGCCCGGGTCGAGGAGATCGTCCGGCGCTAGGGGGCGCCCATCGCGCAGACGAACCTCCCCGCGGGCGAAGCGAGCGGCGATGGCCTCAGGGCCGTCGTGCGGGTGCCGGCGGCGCTGGGTAGAGATGACGTGGAGCAGAACGTCACCGGCGCGCATGGGTTCGTCGCCGGTGCGCACCCTGCTGGGGTTGAGGCCGTCGCGCACGGGCAGCGGCGCGCTGCGGCCGCGACGAGTACGGCGCGCACAACCCTCCCCCGGAAGCCTCGCGGAAGGCGGCGTGACCTCGGATTCTGCTGCGACCATCCCACCATCATAGGGGGTAGGGGTGACAAAATCGGGGTAGTATGGCAGGCGTGATGGCGCTGCGCCGCACCGACGCGGCAATGACGGAAAAAGACACCAGCCATCAAGAAAGGGTAGGACGCTCATGAGCACCCATGACATTGAGGACATCATCGTCGTAGCAGTCGACGGATCCAACGCATCCAAGCAAGCAGTCCGCTGGGCAGCAAATACCGCCAACAAGCGCGACGTGCCCCTGCGTCTTGCCACCAGCTACACCATGCCGCAATACCTCTACGCCGAGGGCATGGTGCCGCCGCAGGAGCTCTTCGATGACCTCCAGGATGACGCCATGGAGAAGATCGAAGAGGCCAAGACCGTCGCGCGGGAAATCGCCCCCGAGCTCAAGATCGGCCACACCATCGCCGAGGGCTCGCCCATTGACATGCTCCTGGAAATGTCCAAGGAATCCACCATGATTGTCATGGGCTCGCGCGGCCTGGGCGGGCTGTCCGGCATGGTGATGGGCTCCGTCTCCGCCGCCGTGGTCTCTCACGCATCCTGCCCGGTCGTGGTGGTGCGCGAGGACAACCTGGTGGATGAGACCACAAAGTACGGCCCCATCGTCGTCGGCGTGGACGGCTCCGAGGTCTCTGAGAAGGCGACGGAAATCGCCTTCGCCGAGGCTGATGTCCGCGACGCGGAGCTGGTCGCCGTGCACACCTGGATGGACATGCAGGTCCAGGCCTCGCTCGCCGGGCTGTCGGCCGCCCAGCAGCAATGGGAGGAAGTGGAGCAGCAGCAGGCAGAACTGCTTGCCGAGCGCCTCGAGCCGCTCATCGCGCAGCATCCCGACGTCGACGTCAAGAAGGTCATCACCAGGGATCGCCCGGTGCGCGCCCTCGTTGAGGCTGCCGACGGCGCCCAGCTCCTCGTTGTTGGCTCCCACGGTCGCGGTGGATTCAAGGGCATGCTTTTGGGATCTACCTCCCGCGCCCTGCTGCAATCCGCGCCCTGCCCGATGATGGTTGTGCGACCGGAACAAGTAAAGAAGTAACCCTTCCGCCGGTGGCATAGGCCACAGATTCGCAGCATTCTGCCAGTACGGGGATAACAATTCCATTAAAAAATGGCTGGCACCATTGGCGAACCTTGACGCGCGCCTATAACTGCCTACCCTAGGTTATTGAGTGGGTCGCGTCGGACGGCCTGTGAACTAGAAAGAAGAAAACAATGTCACTTGGACTCGGTCTCATCGGCTGGATTGTCATCGGCGGCCTCGCCGGCTGGGTTGCATCCATGATCAAGGGCACCAACGCCCAGCAGGGCCTGCTGCTCAACATCGTCGTTGGCGTCGTCGGCGGTTTGATCGGTGGCTTCCTACTCGGAGCTTTCGGCGTAGACGTTGAAGGCGCCGGGAAGTTCTTCAGCTTCCTCACCTGCCTCCTGGGTGCGGTGATCCTGCTGACCATCTACCAGTTCTTCACCAAGAAGAAGTAAGACACCTCTCCTGGGCCAAGGGATCCTGCTGGGTCCCACGGCTAGGACTGTGTCACTCGCACGCCCACGGGCATGCCGCACGGCAGCCCCCGTGGGCGTTTGTGCATTGTGCAGGGGTGGAATCCGCACACGTAGTCTGGCCGAACTAGTTCAAACGGACCGGGTTGTCTATTATGGGCGTGTGCACTGCCACGCTCGCCGGCGGCCCCGTCAGGTCGCCCGCGCAACCGATGCCTGTGCCGCCCGCGCACCGTGTGCGGGTGCACCAGCGCCGGCGCCGTGGCGTCGATAAGCAATAACCCGACGGGAAAGGACGGTCAGGGCCAGTGACCACCAGCAGCTCCACCACAGGGCCCCGCAAGCGAGCAGCCGCCAAAGCGGGCTCGCGGCGGCGGTCGCGGCCCAGCCCGCGGGAGCGCCTGCTGGCCAGCGCCACCCAGCTGTTTACTACTGAGGGCATTCGGGTCATTGGCATTGACCGCATACTGCGGGAAGCAGACGTAGCCAAAGCGTCTTTATATTCACTCTTTGGGTCCAAAGACGCATTGGTTATGGCTTATGTTCAGCGCCTCGATGAACAATGGCGGGAAGCCTGGGCGCAGCGCGTCGCCGGATTACATGCTCCTGAGGAGAAAATCCTGGCCTTCTTTGACCAGTGCATTGAGGAACTTCCGGCACAGAACTATCGCGGATCGCATTTCCAGAATGCGGACAGCGAATACCCCAAGCCGGAGACCGATGCGGAGCAGGGGATCGTCGACGCCGTCATGGCCCACCGCCGCTGGTGTCAAGACACACTCACTGCGCTGCTCAATGAGAAGAATGGGTACCCCAGCGCGACGCAGGCCGCGCAGCTGCTCATCTTCCTCGACGGTGGCATCGCGGGATCCCGGCTGATGCGGGATACGGCCCCGTTGGTCACCGCCCGGGATTTGGCGCGGCAGGTGTTGTCCACCCCGCCGGCGGACTACTCGATCTAGGGCGGGATCTAGGGCGGGACCCAGGCCAAGACCTAGGTCGGAAGGCAGAGCGGGCCGCGCGAATTGGGGGATGCGGCCGGGCGGGCGGGGAAGGCTAGACTTAAAGGCCATGGATACTTCCCATGGCCCGGATGTGATGGCTGACGACGCCCCTCGTGCGGAGGTCGGGCACATTCGTCCCGGCGAGGCGAGTCTGCAAAACGGCATTCACATCCTCACCTCGGTGATTCTGGTGGTGGTGATTGCGTCCTCGCTGCGCCTGGACCTGTCCAACGCGGTGCTCAATCTGCTGCTCAGCGCGATGTTTGGGTTTATCTATTTCTTTGGGTCGAACCTGTGGGAGCAGTGGGCGCCGCCGGCGCAGTGGGCGTGGATTGCCTGCCTGAGTGGCTTGTGGTTGGCCATGGTGCCGGTGACGGATATTGGCATCTATCTCATCTTGCCGCTGTATTACGTGTATTTGCGGGTGCTTGACGATTACCGGGGTGTCATCGCGGTGGTGGTGTCCACCTTGGTTTCGTTTGCGGTGCAGCTGCCGGATCTGACTGTTGGCGGGGTGATGGGCCCGGCGATTTCGGCGCTGGTGATGGTGGCCATCTACTATTCGTTTAGCAAGTTGTGGCAGGTCAGCCAGGAGCGTCAGGTGCTCATTGATGAGCTGATGGTCACGCGGGGTCAGCTGGCGCAGTCGGAGCATGCGGCCGGCATTGCCGCTGAGCGCCAGCGCATCGCCCATGAGATTCATGACACGGTCGCCCAGGGGTTGTCCAGCATCCAGATGTTGCTGCATGCCGCCGAGCGGGACCTGGCGGCTTTGCACCTTTCCGACGCCGCGACGGAGCCCGTGCGCCGCCGCATCGATCAGGCTCGGCAGACGGCGTCAGACAATTTGGGCGAGGCCCGGGCGATGATCGCGGCGTTGCAGCCGGCCGCGTTGGAGAAGAATTCCCTGCATGATGCCCTCCAGCGTGCCGCGGATAGTTTCGGTGCCACCGCGGAGGTGGATATTGAGGTCGATTCGGAGGGTGAGGAGTTCGCCCTGCCCATGAAGATCGAGGCCGCCCTGCTGCGCATTGCCCAGGGGGCGGTGGGCAATATGGTCAAACATTCGGGCGCAACGCGTGGGCGCATTACGGTCAGTTATGCCCCCGATGAGGTGCGTATGGATGTTGTGGATAATGGATGCGGGTTTGATCCCGAACAGGTGGAGGCCCGCCCGGCCGGATTGGGCCATGTGGGCCTTTCGGCCATGCGGCGGCGCGCCAGCGAGATTGGTGGGCAGTTCATCATCGAATCGTCTCCGGGGTCCGGCACGGCCATTTCCGTGTGCGTACCTTTGGGGGAGGGGTCTTCCCAGGCGGTTGGATAGTCGCTACACTGAACTGCGAGTTAGGTGACAGTAATAAAGTTTTGCCGCCTAAGATGGATGAGAACCGCCGCGCTGAAGGTAGCGCATCAAGCCAAGGAAAGGACGCCGGTTCATGGCCAGGAACACCATCCGCGTACTACTCGCCGATGATCATGAAATCGTGAGAATGGGTCTGCGCGCCATTCTTGACAGCGCTGAGGACATCGAAGTCATTGGGGAGGTGGCCACAGCTGACGCTGCGATTTCCGCCGCCTACGCGGGCGGTATTGACGTCATCCTCATGGATCTGCGTTTCGGTCCGGGCGTAGAGGGCACCAAGGTGACAACTGGGGCGGAGGCGACGCGCGCAATTAAATCTGCGATGGCGCACCCACCGAAGGTTTTGGTGGTCACTAACTACGATACGGATGCCGATATCCTCGGTGCGATTGAGGCCGGCGCGGTGGGTTATCTGCTCAAGGATGCGCCGCCGGCTGAACTTATTGCGGCGGTTCGTTCCGCGGCGGAGGGAGACTCCGCGTTATCGCCAATGGTGGCGGATCGGTTGATGACTCGTGTGCGTACCCCGCGCACTTCTCTGACCCCGCGAGAACTAGAAGTGCTGACTTTAGTCTCAGAGGGCAATTCCAACCGGCAGATTGGTCAGGAATTGATGCTTTCAGAAGCGACCGTCAAGTCTCATCTTGTCCACATTTATGACAAGTTGGGCGTGCGCTCCCGGACGTCGGCGGTGGCGGCGGCGCGCGACCAGGGCGTGATCTAGGCTCGCATCAGCGCTCCCCCGGAAAGAGCCCCGGACCGCGGGGCCATCCCATGGCAGACCGTGGCGGCAGCGAGGGCCCCTCCTGTGCATCAGGAGGGGCCCTCGCGTGTGTGCCTGCGCCCTAGCGGGCGTTATGGCTTACTGATGTGCCTGGTTGTAGGCCTCGATGACCTCAGAGGGGATCTTGCCGCGGTTGGCAATGTTCTTGCCCTGGTCCTGCGCCCACTGGCGGATCTCACGGGCACGGCTGTTGCGGGCAGCGCCGGAGTTGCGGCGTCCAGATGCGTGATTGGTGTGCTTGCGGGCCACCTTGAGGTAGGGGGCCAGGGCGGCGCGGAACTTATCCGCATTCTCGCTGGAGAGGTCGATGATGTAATCCGTTCCGTCGAAGCCGAAGCGGATGACGTTCACCTCGTTGCCCTCCAGCGGGGTGTCGTCCAGGTCGTCGAAGTACTGAGTGATTTCCTTACGTGCCATGATTGTCGTTCCTTCTGAATCCTACTGTGTCACGGTGGCTCGGTACGCCCCATTAACCGTGACCTCCTGCTGGCCGCTATGGTACATCGATCTTCTATTCTTGACTAACGAATCGCCAAGATTTAATTAACACGGTTGCCCCATGCCTTGTTTACATGAGGGGTGAATAAGGACTCAGTTTGATAACGAATTGACTTAACCCCTGGTAGGAAGTGTTTTTTGGACTAAACCCTTGCCTTACAGTCTACACAATGGGGGTATGAAGAAGGTCCCCCCGTTTCGGGGGGACCTAAGGGAGCAGAAGCCTGGAATCGCCCCCGTGATGTGCGCAACCGACTACGCCGACTAACTCCCACTGGGGTAGTAACGGGGGTAACGGATACCCCTTCTTCGGTGCCCCGGAAGGGAGCTAATTAGCCCCGTAGTTTGTCCTGAATCTGGCCAGTAAGCTGGTCGATGTCGCGCGAGATGCCTTCGTGTGCGCGGCGTCGTTGCTGCGCAGTCATGTATTCGGCGTTATCAGTGGCCGCATCAAGTTCTGCGAGTCGCGCTTTGACGTCCTTGATGAAGCCCGCGGGAAGCGTCGCTTTGTCCAAAGAGTTCCTGATTCCCGCGATCCGTGCCTTCTGGGGTGCGCCGTGGCCTGCAAACGCGGCCAGTTGATCTGCGCTGACCCCGTATTTGTGGGCGCGGGCCTCATTGACGCGTTCTTGTCCCATGGTGATCAGTCGGTAAACCAGGGGAAGGGCAATGGGGGTGATCAAGCGTGCAGCGCCCAGCCAACGTCGCACATTACCGGCATTAAAGCGTCCGGCTTTCAGTTCGGCAACTCGGGTGTTTGCCATTGCGCGCTCGTGCTTGCGCTTTGCTTTCAATCCTTTTTGTTCAGCTTTAAGTAAGCCTTTTTCTTGGCGGGCTAAGAGTTTCGCCTGCCGGGCGTGCGCCTTGGAGCGTGACTTCACTTCCGCCTTAGCGCGAGTGCTCGCCGCTTTGATCTCGGCTTTGGCGCGGCGGCGGTTCTTGCGCAGCAGTGAGAGGATTCCCATGGTCTTCCTGTCCTTGTCTGAGTGTGGCTATGCCGGCATGTGGCCCGGTGGCGGGAAATTACCCGGCCACGGCGAAGGTCACCGTATCGCCCTTAACCATACCTTCCGGGCTGGCGCAGGCAGGGTTGAAGCGGCCAGTGGATGCCGGCGGGTGGGTCGGCTGGATACGGGCACGGAGGCCGCGCTAGTCCACGATGATGTCAAAAGTCATGCCCCGGGTGTGGTGTCCGGCGATGGTGCACCAGCCGGCGAGGGACTCGTCGATGACCCCAGCGTCGAGCTCGACGGTCTTGCCGGGGTTGATCCGCCCGGTGTCCAGGCCGCTGCGTAACCGCAGGTCGTGGACGGTTTTGTCGGTGTTGCGCACTTTGACCACCACGTGGGTGCCGCGGGCGACGTGGACGCTGGCGGGCTCGAAGACCATGTCGCCGGCGGTGACGTCGATGACCTGCTTGGGGCCGTTGCCGGCGGGTCCTGCGGCCGGGCCCGAGTTGCTGCTGGGGCCGGTGAGTCCGCCGAAGCAGGCGACGAGCAGGGCGAGCAGTGCCAGGCCCAGGGCGACCTGTCCGCTCCCCCCGCGGGCGCTCGGGATTTCCGGTCGGACATCCGCGCCTGCTTGGGCGCCTGGGCGGGTCTGGGCGCGAACTGCGCGGATAAGCAAAGGCAGAAAGGCCACCAGGGCGGCAAAACAGACAATGGATGCGGCGACCTTCAGCCATGAATAATCTGCTAGCCGCCACACAATCAAACCCCCATTAATCAGCGTGACTCGCAACAAACCGGCGCGATAGGTCTCGCGCAACCCAAATGCGCTGCGCCTGCGCATCGTGGTTGGCAACAAATAACTCATCACACCCAGCAATAATTGCCCGCCGAAGCCCACCAGAAGTGCGGTGGTTGGCAGCGGGGCGTGGGCGCCTTCGCGGGCCACGTTCACGGCGAAAATGGCCACCAATACGACCAGCCAGGCGACGGCAAACAGGGCGGACAGTGACGCATAATTTGCCTTCTGCGCTCCTGCCCGCAGTGCCACGCGTGTCCAGTGAACTCCGCACGCTAACCAAGCCAGACCATAGACCGCCAATCCGGCCGCGGTGACGGCTGCCCAGCCGCAGGAAGCAGCCACGGCTGCCACGGTGACGGCGGCGGCCATGGTGACCAAGACCATTTGGGGTCGGGGGAAGAAGGCGTTGGAGCGCCACATCGCCGGGAAGAGCACCAGGAGGGAGCCCGCGGCGGCGAGGCCCACAAATCCGAGCACGTTGACTATCAGGTGGGCCTGCATGAGCTGGTCGTGCAGGGTGCCCGTGTCCCAGCGGGCGAGCAGCGCCCCCAGTGTGCCTCCGGCGACGAGGCACAGCGAGGAAAAGACGTAGGCCACGGCGGCCGGCGCCAGGCGCGCGGCGCGGCCTTCGGGTCCGGCGGCGCGCAGCTGGGCGATGAGCGATCCCGCATGCCAGGCCATGGCCAGGCCCACGAGCGTCGCGCCGACCTGGGTGATTATCCAGTGCCAGTCCAGCATGTCCTGGGCGACTTGGCCGGCTAGGGTGACCACGGCGCCGACGTTGAGCAGGGCGATCTTGCGCAGCTGTGCGGGGCGTGCGGAGTCGTCGAGTCGGTGGTGGAGGAAGCGTTCGGTGAAGTGCTGGGACCACACGACGATGGAGTTGGCCACGATCCCGAGGGTGAAGATGTGGATGAGGACCCACCTGTAGTTGGGTATGCCCACGTGGGACAGTCCCACCAGGACAAAGATCACCATCCAGATGGTCACCGGTCGGCTCGCTCGGCGGTGCCAGGAGCGGCGGGAGGACTCGGGTGCTGCGACGTCTGCCATGGTCATGAGGGTAGTCGCCATAATGATCCGGCAATAATCGGACTAATTCCCCCAGCACCCCAGCGTTCCCGCTTCTCGACGCCCCCGCCCCCTCCCTTCCTGCACCCGTGCGGGCGGGCAGGCGGCGGCGCGGGGGCGTCGATAAGCTAGCTGCGGTGCCGGGAGACTGCGGTGAGCGCGCCGGAGCCGCAGATGAGCACCAGGCACCACGCGCACAGCCAGATGATGAGTCCCCACCAGTGCCAGCGCCCCAGCACCAGGCCGGAGGCCCACCCGACGACCGAGGAGCCCAGGTAGTAGCTCAGCAGGTACATGCTGGAGGCTTCGGCGCGGTCGCGGGTGGCGGAGATGCCGATCCAGCTCGACGCCGTGGAGTGCAGCACAAAGAATGCGGCGGTGAAGAGGAACAGTCCGGCCAGGACGCAGCCCAGGTGTGCTGGGGCGAGTAGGAGCACGCCGAGGAGCATGCCTACCGCTCCGGCGGTCATGGCGGGGCCGCGGCCGATGCGTTCGGCAATCGCCCCGGCGCGCGCGGAGGACCAGGTGCCGGACAGGTACATGACAAAGACCAGGCCCACCAGGCCCTCGCTGAGCCCGAAGGTCTCAACCATGCGGAAGCCCATGTAGTTGTATACGGAGACGAACGTGCCCATGCCGGCGAAGGCGGCCGCGAAGAGGACGGCGACCCGGGGGTGTGACCAGTGGTTGATCATGGCGCGCAGTTCGTGGCGCAGGTGGAGGCGCTTGGGGTGGAAGTTGCGTTGCCGCGGCAGCGTGAGCGCGAGGATGATCGCCATGGCCAGCGCCACGGCTGCCGAGGTGCCTAGCGCCCAGCGCCAAGACCCGATCTCGAGGACACCTGCGGGGATGAGGCGGCCGCTCAAACCGCCGACGGTGTTGCCGGCGATGTAGATGCCCATCGCGCGCCCCAGGTCCCGCGGGTGGATCTCCTCGGACAGCCAGGTCATGGCCACGGCGGGCACGCCGGCGAGCAGGGCGCCTTGGACGGCGCGCACGGCGATGAGCGCGCCGGGCGAGTGCACCCACGGCAGGGCCAGCCCGATGGCGGTTCCCAGCAGCGCGGAGATGATGAGCACGCGGCCGCGGCCCCAGCGCTCGGAGAGCACCGAGGCGGGGACGATGCACGCGGCGAGCATCGCGGTGGTGGCGGAGACTGTCAGCGCGGCGGTAGAGGGGGAAATCCCCAACTCGTCGACGAACGTCGGCAGCACTGCCTGCGTGGTGTAGAGGGCGTTGAAGGTGGCAAGGCCGGCGGCCAGCATGGCCAGCGCGGCCCGCCGATACTGAGGATCAGATCGAGTCAAAGCAGGTGGCACGACACCTACCGTAGACCTCGGGGGCACCCGGTCGCCTCCGGGCCGGCAATCCGCGTGGTAGTTAGTGGGTGCATGGACACTCACGCACACGCCCAGCCTCGGCTGCTGCGGACGGACGAGCTCATCCTCCAGCAAGTCAGCGCGATGGCCTCCAACAACTTTGAGATCACCGATTCCTCCGAGACCGTTGTGGGCACGGTGGTCACGGAAGGTTCGGCGCTGGGGCGCGCATTCCTCGGCGCGCGCGAGCTGACCATCTGCGATGACACCGGCGCCACGGTGGTCCACATCAGCGATACCCCCAACTTCCTGCACGACACCTATGAGCTAAGCGACGCCGCCGGCGCCCCCTTGGCACACCTCGATCGCCGGTACGCATTCTTTTCCGACGGTCTCAACGCCAGCCTCGCCGACGGCACCACCCTGACATTAAGCGGCAAGGTATTCAGCTTTGACTTCACCGTCACCCGTGGCGATGACACCCACCCGCCCATAGCCACCATCTCCCGGCAGTGGGCCGGGCTGGGCCGCGGCCTGCTGGGGCACTCGCGCTACGCGCTTTCCTTCGACCCGCACACCCTGGCGAAGCTGCGCGCCGCCGTGCTGGGCACGGTGGTGGCCCTTGACCTGTTGCGCGCGAAGAAGAACAACAACTCCTAGGCCCGGCGGGGCCCACAGAGAAAAGCGGCACCCCGGCCGCCGGGCCCCATCGTTTTTCGGGGGCGGCAGCCGGGGTGCGTGAACGCACGCAGCGTGAGTTACTTCTGGGCGGCGGCGTAGCGCTCGGCTACGTCCTCCCAGTTGAAGACGTTCCACACGGCCTTGACGTAGTCCGCCTTGACGTTCTTGTACTGGAGGTAGAAGGCGTGCTCCCACATGTCCAGCATGAGGATGGGCGTGAGGTTGATGGAGGTGTTGCCCTGCTGGTCGGTGAGCTGCTCGATGACCAGGCGCTGCGCGATGTGGTCATAGCCCAGGACGGCCCAGCCGGAGCCCTGCAGCGACAGGGCGGCGTTGGTGAAGTGGTCCTTGAACTTGTCAAAGGAGCCAAAGTCGCGGGCAATGGCCTCGGCGAGTTCGCCGGTGGGCTCGCCGCCGCCGTTGGGGGAGAGGTTCTTCCAGAAGATGGAGTGGTTGGTGTGGCCGCCGAGGTTGAAGGCGAGGTTCTTCGACAGGGCGCGAATGGTGTTCTGGTCGCAGCCTTCCTCGCGGGCCTTTTCCAGGGATTCCAGGGCCGCGTTGGCACCATCGACGTAGGTCTGGTGGTGCTTAGAGTGGTGAAGCTCCATGATCTCGGCCGAGATGTGCGGCTCGAGGGCGTCGTAGGCGTAATCGAGTTGGGGGAGTTCGTAAACAGCCATGGGTTTTCCTTCCGTGAGTACGTGTTGGTGTACTTCGACCCATGATAGGTAGTTTGCGCAAAGTTTCAAGGAAACTAAAAGAGTTCTAGAATACGAACTCTGGAGTTTTATAAAGCAAAATCCTGAGTGTGGAAAAGGCGAAATTGATTATCCCACATGCGGCGGATGGGAAAAGAACATTCCTCCAGGACATCGGAAATCAAGAGTAGCCTGGGGCCCCACGCGCACCCGGCGCCCCGCGCCGCGCGCCCGAAGCCTACAGCCCGAACCCCGTTGTCTACCCCACAGGTGGTGACCCCATGCCCTGGCTCTTCGACCGCCCAACCCCCGCCCTCGTCGCGGCTTCCGACGCCCTTCCCGGGCGCGCCGAGCCCATCCTCGCCGACCCGCCACCCCACGCCGTCCTGGGCACGCCCCTGACCGGCCCCTGGGCCCCTGGGCAGGCCACCATCCTGCTGGGCATGGGCTGCTTCTGGGGCGCGGAAAAGCTGCTGTGGAACCTGCCCGGCGTGCTGTCCACCTCCGTGGGCTACGCCGGCGGGATTACCCCCAACCCCACCTACCAGGAGGTATGCACCGGGTCCACCAACCATGCGGAGGTGGTCCGCGTGGTCTATGACCCCCAGCGCATCAGCCTGGAGGAGCTGGTGGCCACCGCCTGGGAGGCCCATGACCCCACCCAGGGGTTCCGCCAGGGGGCGGATGTGGGCACGCAATATCGTTCCGTCATCCTCACCGTCGGCCCCGACGCGCAGGAGGATGCCCGCCGCGCCCAGCAGGTGGTGGACGCCTACGCCGCCGCGCTGGCCCAGGCGGGATACCCGGCGGTGACCACCCGGGTGGGCCAGCTTGCGGATACCCCGGCCGGCGAGTTTTACCTGGCCGAGGAGGACCACCAGCAGTACCTGCACAAGGTGCCGCAGGGTTACTGCCCGGAGCACTCCACCGGGGTGGCCTGCCCCCGGCCTTAAGCCTGCGCGGGCGCGTCGGTGATGCGTGCCGCGCCGGGGCTGAATTGGAGCTGGTCCAGGCTGGTGATCGCCGGTTCGCCGTCCGGGACGGGCGCGTGCCCGCGCGTGACCAGTACCGCGGCTAGGCCCGCGGCGCGGGCGGCGGCGACGTCGTTGGCAAAATTGTCGCCGATCATCACCGCGGGTGTGGCCGCCTCCGGCTCCCCGGAAATCCCGAGCTCGGCAAGGCCGCGCTGGTAGGCGCGGGGGTCTGGCTTGGTCAGCCCCCACTCCACCGTGGGCAGGAGGGTGACGCCGGGCAGGTCGAGTCCGGTGGTGGCGAGCTTGGCTGCCTGCATCTCGCGCGCGCCGTTGGTGAGCACGCCGACGCTGTCGCCGGTGGCTAGGGCGCGGCGCAGGGCGTCGGCGGCGTCGGGGTAGGCCAGCCAGTTGTCGCGGTAGGTGGAGAGGTAGCCGTCGTAGTAGTGCAGGGCCTCGTCGGCGCTCAGGTCGGGGCGGTTCAGGAAGTCGCGGGTGCGGCCCACGCGTTGGCCTTGGTGGGTGGTCTCTGCGCGCTCGAAGCGCTCGAACCAGAGGTCTTCGAGTTCGCGCCACCAGCTTGCCAGGGTGCGCCCGGCGGGCGGGGCGGGCGCGTCCATGGCGGCGGCCCATGTGGTGATGGCTGCGGCGGCGGCGTGTTCGTGGTCGAGCAGGGTTCCGTCGAGGTCGAAGAGGATGGCCATGTCTGCCCAGCATAAGGGGGTCGGTGCGGGGCGTGCGGTGGGTGGGGGAGTCGGCGTCGAGAAGCGGGGGAGCGCTGCTGGATTGTGAGAACAATCACATAAGCCACGCTAACGGGCGTAATCAAACATAATCGGGCATAATGGGAGAGGAAAGCAGGAGCGGCCCCACACGTCCACACGGCTCGAAGGGGATCGTTCCGGTCGAGCTGGGGCCGCAGGGCCTCGACGAGGGAGAGGTAGAGATGAAGCACTCCGTAGGTAACAAGATTGTTCTCATCGGCGCCGGCGACGTGGGAGTCGCCTACGCATACGCGCTGGTCAACCAGGGTACCGTCGATCACCTGGCCATCATCGATATTGATGAAAAGAAGCTGGAAGGCAACGTCGCCGACCTCAACCACGGCGTCGTGTGGGCCAGCTCGCGCACCCGCGTGACCAAGGGCACCTACGCCGACTGTGCCGACGCCGCCATCGTCGTCCTGTGCGCCGGCGCCGCCCAGAAGCCCGGCGAGACCCGCCTGGAGCTGGTGGAAAAGAACCTCAAGATCACCAAGTCCATCGTCGATGAGGTCATGGCCAATGACTTCGACGGCATCTTCCTGGTCGCCTCCAACCCGGTGGACATCCTGACCTACGCCACCTGGAAGTACTCCGGCCTGCCCCACGAGCACGTCATCGGCTCCGGCACCATCGTCGACTCCGCCCGCTTCCGCTACATGCTCGGCGAGCTCTACGAGACCGCCCCCTCCTCCATCCACGCCTACATCATCGGCGAGCACGGCGACACCGAGCTGCCCGTGCTGTCCTCCGCCACCATCGCCGGCGTGTCCATGCGCCGCATGCTGCAGAAGGACCCGGATCTGGAGTACCGCCTGGAGGCGATCTTTGAAAAGACCCGCGACGCCGCCTACCACATCATCGACGCCAAGGGCTCCACGTCCTACGGCATCGGCATGGGCCTGGCGCGCATCTCCCGCGCGATCATCCGCAACCAGGACCTGGCGCTGCCGGTGTCTGCCTACCTGGACGGCCAGTACGGCCAGGAAGACATCTACATTGGCACCCCCGCCGTGGTTAACCGCAACGGCATCCGCCGCGTCGTCGAGCTCGAGCTCAACGCCCACGAGCAGGAGCGCCTGGCCCACTCCGTGTCCACCCTGCGCGAAGTGATGGAGCGCTTCTTCTAACCCGTAGCTTCGTACCCCCATCCCACCCCGCCACGCGCCGTCGTGCCGGGGTGGGGTGCTTATCGACGCCCCCGCGCCCCCGCCCGCAGGCACAGCCGCGCTCGTGTGCGCCCCGATTGACTCCCCGCCCGCGCGGCCGGGGACCTAAGGTAGGACCAGGACACGTTCCGCAGAGGTTGCCACAGAAAAGAAGGGGCTGGCCGTGACCGTGAAGATTGTTGCGCACCGGGGCTATTCCGGGCGCTACCCGGAAATGACCACCGCGGCGTTTGCGGCCGCACTCGAGCTGCCCATCCACGGGGTGGAGTGTGACATCCGCCTGTCGCGCGACGGGGAACTGGTGTGCATCCATGACCCGATCGTGGACCGCGTCAGCGACGGTTCCGGGCGGGTGTCCACCCACACCCTGCCGCAGCTCCAGGAGCTCAACTTCGGCGCGGAGCTGGACCCGCAGCAGGTGGTGCCGCTCAACGACCTGCTGGACATGATCGCCCAGGCGCCCGGGCAGCGCCACATCTACATAGAAACCAAACACCCGCTGCGCTACGGGCGCATCCTGGAAGAACAGCTGCTGCGCACCCTGATCTACCACGGCATGGTCGATGACCCGCGGGTGCACGTCATCAGCTTTTCCGGGGCGTCGCTCATGCGGATGTACCAGCTCGCCCCCCAGATTGACCGCGTTTACCTGCGGCGCACGTGGACCCGCTTCCTGCGCCCGCTCGACCCCAGCTTTGGCCACCCCACCGCCCTAGGGTTGTCGCTGCTGCGCGCCAAGATGCACCCCGACCTGGTGGGCAAGCGCGGCATGCCCACCTACGTGTTCACGGTGGATGACCCGGAGGATATGCAGTGGTGCCGCGACAACCGGGTCGAGCTGATGGCCACCAATGAGCCGGAACGCGCGCTTGACGTGCTGGGCGCCGCTGCGGCGACCCCCTAGGCCCCTGACGTATCTTGTAGGGCATGGCCAAGAAGAAAAAGCATGAGGACCTGCCCGAAGGAATGAGCCGCCGCCAGGCGAAGCTGGCCCGGCGCGCCGCGGAGCGCGCGGCGTTGGAGGGCGAGCCCCGCCCCTACGCCGGGCTTGCCGCGGAGGCGCAGCTGATCGCCCTCCAGGAGTTTGTGCCCTCGGCGACCGCCGAGGTCGCGCTGGCGCAGCCGGCAGCTGGTGGGCGCACCCTGCGGGTGGTCACCGTCCTTCCGGGGGCGGCGGCCGCGGTGGTGCGCGACAATGAGGCGCTGGTGGCGTTGCAGCTACCCACCCGTTCGTCCACCCCGGCCCGGGATCTGGCCGCCGCGGTGGCGTGGGCCCTGGAGGCCGAGGATGGGCAGACGCTGCCGGCGGCCCCGGCCGGTGAGGCCCCCGCGCTGACGGAGCTTATCGACGCCTCCGCCACCCCCACCGTGCACGAGCACCAAGACTTCACGTGGTGGCTGCCCTCCGGCGCCTCCGCCGCGGATCCCGCCACCGCGCGTGGCCTCCAGGCCGCCAACGATTCGGTGGTGCCCTCCTACCAGGTGCCCGCCGAGGTTCCGGGCGCGGTGTGGTGGGTCTACCCGGGCGGGGATAAGGCCCACATCCGGTGGGTGCTGCCCACCGAGGAGCCGGAGGACACCCTGCTCACGGCGCTGGCGCGGGTGGCCGCCCGCGGGGACCTTCACCTGGGCGAGGAAACCAAGTTTGCCGGGGTGTTTCGCACCCACGGCGTGGTGGTGCCGGTCTTTGACCTGGACCCGCAGCGCTCCCATGACAGCTACGGCCCGGCCCTGGAGGCCGTGGCCGAGGCGGTGGCCGGGGAGCTTGCGGCCGTGGCCGGCGGCGCCACGCTCAGTGCGCAGGAGCGCCGCCAGCTGCAAAACATCAAGTCCCGCGAGGTGACTATCCGCTAGCGCAGGGAGGCCCACAGGGCCTCGGCGGCCGCATCGTCCCACAGGGCCACGTTGCCCACGTCATAGTCGGCGAAGCCGCCAATGGGCACGGTCTGGGTTTCCACCCCGGAGCGCATGGCCAGCGCCACGCGCGCCAGGTGCCACACGTGGTCAGAGTTGCCCACGGTGAAGGAGGCGGCGGTGGTGCGCACCAGCTGGAACATGTGCCAGGGGTTGATCAGGGTGGACGGTGAGGTGATGGCGTCGAGAAGCGAGGCGAAGAACTCGCGCTGGCGCTCCACCCGGTCGAGGTCGCCCATCGCGGTGGCGCGGGTGCGCACGTAGCCCAGGGCGGTGGGCCCGTCGACCTTCTGGCACCCGGCGGTGATGTCCAGCTGCGCCAGGGGGTCGGCGATGTCCTCGGTGGGGCACACGCGCACGCCGCCGATGGCGTCGACGACCTTGGCCAGCCCGCCCATGCCGATCTCCGCGTAGTGGTCGATGTGCACCCCGGTGGCGCCCTCCACGGTGGAGGTCAACAAGGGGGCGCCGCCGTAGGTAAACGCCGCGTTGATCTTGTTCATGCCGTAGCCGGGGATCTCCACGTAGGAGTCGCGCGGCAAGGAGACGAGCGTGGCCTTGCCGGTGGTGGGGATGTGCAGCAGCATGATGGTGTCGGTGCGCCCGACGCCGATGTCGCCGCCGGTGCCCAGGCGCTGGACGTCCTTTTCGCTCAAGCCCTGCCGCGAGTCGGAGCCCACCAGCAGCCAGTTCGTTCCTGACGTCGCGTGAATCTGCTGGTCCGGCTTGGCGGTGGTGCGGGTCAGCGCGCTATCGGCCCACAGGGTGCCCACGATGGCCACCACCAGCAGGATGGCCAGCGGCCAGCCGAAACATCCCAGACAGCCGCGGCGGGGGCGTCGGCGTGACCCGGAGGCCCGCCGGGTGCGCGGGGCACGCGGGGGCTGGGCGGGCGGTGCGTCCTGCCACGGCTGGGCGGGCTGAGCCGATGGTGCCGCCTGCGGGCGGTACGGCTGCTGCGGCTGCTGTGGGGGTTGCGGGGGCGCGCCATAGCCGCCCGGCGGGTTCCCGGCCGCCGAGCGCGGGTCCAGGTAGGCGGTGTGCGCCGGCTGCGCGGAGGGCCGCGGGGGAATGTACTGCTGCGGGCCGCCGCGCTGCTGCCCGCCGGCGAAGTCCCGGTCGCCGTAGTCGCGGGGCTGGGGCGCGCGCGGGCGCTCGGCGCGCCGGGGCTGGCTGGCCGCGCTGGGGCGCGGGGGCGGGGTGCGTCGGCGCACGGGCCGGCCGTAGCGGTCAAGTAAGGGTTTGCCGTCGCGGCCGCGCAGGACATCCTCGCCGGGCCCGCCGGGGGTTGCCGGGCGCGGCGGGCTGGTGCGACGCTCGCGGCGTCGGGGATCCTCGTGGCCGGTGTGATTCATGGGATCAAGGGTAGCGGGTGGGGCGGGTGGTCACCCGGGCAGCCAGCTGGTGTGTCCAGCCAACAGGTGATAGCCCACGAAGGCGCAGGTATCCAGGAGGAAGTGTGCCCAGATCAGCGGGGCGACGCGTCCGGTGCGGCGATAGTAGGCGGCGCACAGCAGCCCCATGGCCGCGTTTCCCACCCCGGCAGAAAACCCTTGGTAGAGGTGGTAGCTGCCCCGCAGCAGGGCCGAGCAGACGATCACCGCCCACCCTGGGCAGCCCAGTTGGCCGAGCCGGGTGCTCAGCCAGGCCACCACCACCAGCTCCTCGGCGGCGGCGTTGGCCCCGGCCCACACCAGCAGCAGGGGGATGGCCCGCGCGCCGCTGTCTAGCCCGCTGGCCACCACCTCCCGGGACAGTCCCGCGTGCCAGGCGAGCAGGTAGAGCGCCAGCCCGGGCACGCCGATCACCGCGGCCAGCAGGGCGCCCACGCCCGCGTCGCGCCACCGCGGCCGGCGCAGGGCGATGCCGTCGATGGCCAGGAGGTAGACGGCCAGCCCGCCCCACGCGATGAGCACGCCGGCGCCCACCAGTTGCAGGCCGGCGTCGATCCAGGGGTTGGTTGCCTGCGTGGCGTTGAGGGTGACCTGCTGCTGGGCCAGCGGGGTGGGGGAGGCCACCGCGGCGATGAGCCGCAGCAGGCTGCGCAGCCCGGAGGCACCGAAGGTCAGCGCGAGGACCAGCGCAACCTCGCAGACGAGTCGGCGGCGGTGTGCGAGGGTGGCCATCAGCGCCACCTGGGGGCGGCGACGCAGCGCGCCAGGGTGAGCAGGGTGGCGTCGGCAAGCCCGCGGTGCAGCAGCCCGAGGTGAACCGAGACGGTGGCGTCGGCGCGCACTGGCACGCTCACCGCCGCGGTGCCCAGCAGGTTAAACAGGCTCGCCCACGGCGTCCAGCGGGTCTGCTCCCAGAAATCCTCCCGCGGGCGCAGCGCGGCGAAGTGGCCCACCGGCGGCGGGTCGAAGGCCAGCGTCGGGGTGAGCAGCACGTCCGCCCGCCAGGGGGAGGTGACCTGCGGGAAGGGGGGTGCGGGGCGCGCGCGGCCGCGGCGTCGCAACGCGGCAACCAGGGCGCTTTCCGACGCCCCCGGCGCCACCGTCCCCGCCCCGCCCAGCAGCACCCGACAAAAGTGGGCAAACAGCTCGTCTGCCTGCGGCGGGCGCGAAACCTCCACCACCTCATGGCCCGCCGCAGCCAGCCGCCGCACCGCCTCCCGCGCACCCCGCGCCCACCGCTGCGCGGCCGGCTCATCCACCCACAACCCGCGGGTAAGCAGCGCCACCCGCAGCCGCGGCACGGGACCCTCGGCCAACCCCAACGCCCACCCGGCGCGGGCCACCGAATCGGTGATGAAACCCTGCACCGCCAGGCCCGCACCCGGGCGCGCCGCCGGCTTGAACCCCACCACCCCGCAGGCGGCCGCCGGCACCCGCAGCGAACCACCCCCGTCGGACCCGTGGGCCACCGGCACCACCCCGGCACTCACCAGCGCCGCCGCACCCCCGGACGACCCGCCCGTCGTTCTTCCCGGGCGCAGCGGATTGACCGGGGCCCGGACCCCCACGGGCTCGCAGTAGCTGCTCAGCCCGGCCTCTCCGGTGGCGGACTTGCCCGGCACGATCGCCCCCTGGGCCAGCAGCGCGCGCACCCACGGATCCGTCGTGCCCGCCACCCGGGCGCGGGCGGTGTTGCCCGCGGTGGTGACAAAACCCGCGACGTCGTGAAGATCCTTGATCGGGATGACCTGCCCAAAAAGGCGGCCCCGGGCGCACGCCGGCAGGCGATCCAGCGCCTCCGCGCGCCGGCGCGCCCGCTCCAGGCGCAGATCCCACAAGCCCAGCGCAGCGGGGGTCAGGGTCCCCGATTCTTCGGGCGCGGCCGCCTGGAGGCGCGCCACCGCCGCGTCCACCCGCGCCGCAAAGGCCTCCACCGCCGCCGCAGCAGAAGGGGTGTCGGCCGGGTTGCCAGTCGGGGTGCCAGTCGGGGCATGTGCGGCGGCAGGACCCGGGCAGCACCCGGGGGAGGCAGTTGTGGCCCGCGCGGAAAACATGACGCCAGGATAGGCTGGAGCACCATGACTGTCAGCGTCGCCTATCTGGGCCCCCAGGGCACCTTCACCTACCAGGCGGCCACCGCCCTGGCCCGCGCCGGGGTATGGGGCCCGAACGTAGACTTTCACCCCGCGGACTCGCCCGCCGCCTGCGTGGCGCTCGTGCGCGCCGGGACGTGCGTGGGGGCCTGCCTGGCCGATGAAAGTTCCGTCGACGGCCCCGTGGCCCAAACGCTCGATGCGCTTGCCGGTGGCGGCGTGGAGATCGTCGCCGAGACCGACCTGCCCATCGCGTTTTCCATCCTCACCCGCCCCGGGGCAGACACCCCGCGCACGGTGGCCACCCACCCGGTCGCCCACCAACAGATCCGTGACTGGCTGCGCGAGCACCTGCCCGACGCCGAGTTCCTGCCCGCCTCCTCCAACGCGGCCGCCGCCCAGCTGGTGGCCGAAGGCGAGGCGGACGCCGCGGCCGCCCCGGCCGCCTGCGCCGAGCTGTTCGGCCTGACCACCCTGGCCAGCGGCGTGGCGGATGTTGCCGCCGCGCGCACCCGCTTCATCGCCGTGCGCGCCGCGGACCCCGCCACCCCCGACACCGCTGATGACACCCCCCGCCCCGGGGTGGACTACCGCACCGCCCTGCTCTTTGAGGTGCGCAATGAGCCCGGATCGCTGGCGCGCGCACTTGCCGAGTTCGCCGAGCGCGGCGTGGATCTCACCCGCATCGTCTCCCGGCCCACCCGCACGGGGATGGGAACCTACCGCTTCCACATCGACCTCGCCGGCCACCGATCGGATGCGGGTTTTGCTGCCGCGCTGGCCTCGTTGAGCGGGTACGCGCAGCGCGTCGCGGTGCTCGGATCCTGGCCCGTGGCCACGGGAGACCAGCGCTAATGGCCCGCCGCATCATCCTGCTGCGCCACGGGCGCACCTACAGCAACGTCATCCGCGCCCTGGACACCCGCCCGCCCGGCGCCGAGCTGACCGATGAGGGCCGCGAGCAGGCGCGCGCCGTGGGCCGCGAACTTGCCCAGCTGCCCGCCGTGGAGCTGGCCACGATCACCTGCTCGGTGGCCCTGCGCGCCCAACAGACCGCGATGCTGGCCGCCCAGACCTACCACCAGCAGCGCGGCTGGGCGCCGCGCGCCGTCCCGGTGACCGTCGCCCCAGGCCTCCACGAGGTCAACGTCGGCGACCTCGAGATGCGTACCGACGCCGCGGCCCACACCACCTACGAATCCCTCCTGCGCGAGCTCATCGCCGCCAACCCCGCCGCCGCCATGCCCGAGGGGGAGGATCTGGCCGCCGTGTCCCAGCGCGCCCGCACGGCCCTGGGGGCAGTCGCGGCGGGTACCTCCGGCGACGCCCTGGTGGTCAGCCACGGCGGGTTCATCCGCGTGGCGGCCGCCCTGGCCACCGGCTGCGACCCGGACTTTGCCTACAGCCACCCGCTGACCAACTGCCGCTTTATCATCCTCACCCCCGGCACGGCCGACTTTGGGCGCTGGGGGATTGAGCGCTGGGGAGACGACGGCGCCGCCGGCGCCTACCCCGCCGCGCCAGACTCACAGTAAACCCCAATGGGTCTGGCATGGCGTCGCGCGCCGGGTAGGCCTATGTTCGAAGCAGCGGTACTTTTCATCCCCCAACCGCCAAGACCGTGATAAGGAGTGACTCACCGTGGCACAGGATCCCCGCGAGGACCTCAAGAAGTACGCCCCCAACGCCGACCAGGCCGTTGTGGATAACCTTTACAACACCTACCGCCTGGTGCTCAGCAAGCCGGACGCCTCCCTGGTCTCCTTTACTGACCCTGAGGAGCTGGCGACGGTCCGGGAGAGCTTCTTAAAAAAGAAGCTGGGCCTTTCCCTGTCCGAGGCCGAGCTGGACGCCGGAATCGAGGCGGTGGGCAAGAAGCTGGCCGGAGAAAACCGCAAGAACCGTCTGACGGTCTACTACCTGCTTGCCGAGCACTTTAACAAGCTCTCCGTGTTCAAGTAGACCCCACGAAGAACCCTAAGAAACCAGCACACAGCGCACAGCCTGCCACGCGGGCGCGCTGTGTGCTGTCTGCTGTCCTGCTGTGGCTAGCCCCAGCCGAGCTCGTGGAGCTGGTGTTCGCTCATCCCAAAATAGTGGCCCACCTCATGCATGACGGTGGCGTGCACCTCGCGGGCCAGCTCCTCTTCGGAGGAGCAGTAGTTTTCCAGGGCGCGCTTGAAAATGAAGATGGTGTCCGGCAGGAAGCCGCCGGTGTTGAACTGGCGGTCGGTTAAGGAAATCCCCTGGTAGAGCCCAAGGGTATGGGGCTCTTCCTCCCAGTAGTCGCGCACCAGGATGGCCACGTTGCGCATGTGGCGGGCGAACTCCTCGGGGATGGTGTCCAAGGCGTCGTTGACCATCTCTTCGAAGCGTTCCACGCTGACTTCGTACATGCTGCCTTTCCGACGTCGGCCGTGCGACAGTTAGTGCTTGGGTGCCGGATCCGGGTGCTCAGGCTCGGGAGGGTGGCCGTCGATAAGCAAATCCCCCGTGGCGGGCCCGACGAGCTGCGCGAAGCCCTTGCCCTCATGGTTGGGTTTGATCAGCGAGCAGTTGACGGAGTGGCTGCCGCCCTCCCACGACTCGGTGCTGATGGTAGACCAATAGGGAATCAGGCTGGTCTTGGACAGGCTTTCCTCGGAACCCACATAGTCCGTGGCCACCTTGGTGCACTCGTCCTTGAGGTGCTTGTCCTGGTCCTCCACGCTCGGCGGGCCGTCGGGGAAGGTGGCGGCCAGGTCCACGATGGAGGTCGTCTCCAGCTGGTGGGGCTGGGTGCAGTCCACCACGGTCAGGGACTTGGAGGGATCCACCGCCAGGCATTGGCCGGGCTGGTGGACGCGCGCCTGGTCCTGGCTGGCCACGGTGCCGTGGGTCAGCTGGAGTGCGCCGCTGGCGTCGGTGGATTGCAGGCCGCACAGCATGGTGCGGTCGCCGTTAGCCCACGCATCCGCCGGCGGCAGGATCGGGGCGATGGAGAACCTTCCCAGGGGGTCGAAGCGCCCGCCGAGGTAGCGCAGCGTGGGGGCGTGGCAGAGCTCCTCACGCAGCTGGGCCTGGCGGGTCACATCCGGGCGGGCGGCGTTGTCGCCGAACTCGGAGGTGGGGTAGGTGGCAAGGTTCTCCCGGGCGGAGACCTCGAAGCGGTGTTCGCCGTCGCAGGAGGTTTGCTCGAAGTTGCTCACCGCACCCTTCGGCCCCTCTTCCCAGGTCAGGCAGGCACCGACGTCGGCGGTGGTGAAGGGCGCGGCCTTGGTGGCCGGCTTGTGCGGCTTGTCCGGCGTGACGGCGGAGGTCGCGGTGGCCACCCCGGAGGCGCCGCCCGGATCCGTGCTCGCGGAAGTTCCGCCGGAGTCCTGGGCGACGTAGCTAAACACGCCGATGAAGGCCGTGGCCGTCAGCGCGGCAACGAGCCCGGTGCGAACAGCGGTGGCGGATCGCAAAGCGTGTGAAATGTTCATAGCGTCTTCCAGTGTGCCATTGCCGTCCCCTTTGTGGTACCTCCGCGCCGTTTTTCCGGCTGCCGCCACGGTGTGGTGGGCTTCTGGGAGACCCGGAATGTGCGTTGTGTTCCGAATATTCCGAATATTCCGCCAGTTCCGTTTGTTCCGAGGGTTCCGGGAAGGCTCCTACAAGCTAAGGTTGTGCGTGTGATTGATCTGAAGTTTTTGCGCGAAAATCCTGACGTTGTCCGCGCCTCCCAGGTGACCCGTGGCGAGGACCCGGAGTTAGTAGACCAGCTGCTGGCCGCCGACGAGGCGCGCCGGCAGGCCATTAAACAGGCCGATGACCTGCGCGCCGAGCAGAAGTCGCTGGGCAAGCGCATCGGGCAGGCCGCCGCGGAGGACCGCCCGGCGCTGCTGGAGGGCTCCAACGAGCTCAAGGCGCGGGTCAAGGCCGCCGAGGAGGAGCAAAAGGCGGCCGAGGCGCGCGTGGAGGACCTGCAGATGCGCCTGTCCAACGTCGTCGAGGGTGCTCCCGCCGGCGGCGAGGATGACTTTGAGGTCCTTGAGCTCGTCGGCGAGCCGCGGACCTTTGATTTTGAGCCGAAGGATCACCTGGACCTGGGGGAGTCCTTGGGGCTGATTGATATGAAGCGCGGCACCAAGGTTTCGGGCGCGCGCTTTTATTACCTGACGGGCGATGGGGCGATGCTCCAGCTGGGCATGCTCACTCTGGCGGCGCACAAGGCCCGCGACCACGGCTTCCAGCTAATGATTCCGCCGGTGCTGGTGCGCCCGGAGGTCATGGCGGGCACGGGCTTTTTGGGCGCGCACGCCGAGGAGATCTACTACCTCGAGCGCGATGACCTGTACCTGGTGGGCACCTCTGAGGTGGCGCTGGCGGGCTATCACGCCGATGAGATCATCGATCTGTCGGAGGGGCCGCTGAAGTATGCGGGCTGGTCGTCGTGCTTCCGCCGGGAGGCGGGGTCCTACGGTAAGGACACGCGCGGCATCTTGCGGGTCCATCAGTTCGACAAGCTGGAGATGTTTGTCTACTGCCGCCCGGAGGAGGCCGCCGCGCAGCATCAGGCGCTGCTGGACATGGAGCGTGAGATGCTCGCCGCCGTGGAGGTTCCGTATCGCATTATCGACGTCGCCGGGGGCGACCTGGGCAGCTCGGCTGCGCGCAAGTTCGATACGGAGGCCTGGGTGCCCACGCAGAACACCTACCGCGAGCTGACCTCCACCTCGAATTGCACGACCTTCCAGGGCCGCCGGTTGCGCACCCGCTACCGCGACGAGCAGGGCAAAGCCCAGACGGTGGCCACCCTCAACGGCACGCTGGCCACCACGCGCTGGCTGGTGGCCATCCTGGAGAATAATCAGCAGGCGGATGGCTCCGTGGTGGTGCCGGAGGCGCTGCGCCCGTTTGTGGGCAAGGAGGTTTTGGAGCCGCGCTAAAAGGTGTGGTTTTGCGCCGTGAATTATCTGTGAAATTGTGGTAGTTCACCCCCAGATGGGGGTGTTGGCATGGTCGTTGACCAGGGGTTTCGTCGCAGCACAAGCGCATGAGACGGCAGTGCTGCATATGCTCGCACATACAAGGGTCTCTTGCATGGATTCGATCCATCGCAGTGATCAATCACCGATCTCCCCGTAAACCTCGGAAAGGTTTGGTCTCCCCCATGTCCCACTATCGCAGGGCAACAGCACTCCTCCTCGCAGCTGCCACCTCCGTGTCGCTGGGCGTGGCAACGCCCCTGGCGTCAGCGGTGCCCCCAGCGCCCGTCACCCCCGGCTCCAATGCCGCAACCGCCGCTGTCAAGGACGGCTTCCTGACGAGCCAGGATGGCAAGTCCACCCCCATTTACTGGAAGTCCCAGACGATCCCCAACGCCAAGGGCACCGTCGTGGTCGTCCACGGCGCCTCCGAGCACCTGGGCCGCTATGACTACGTGAGCAACCGGCTTCTCGACGCCGGCTACAACGTCTACCGCATGGACCACCGCGGCCACGGCAAGACCGGCCAGGTGCCCGGCACCCCCGTGCCCGCCGCCCACATTGATGACTTCCGCTCCCTGGTCGATGACGTCAACCTGGTCACCCAGAAGGCTAAGACGGAAAACCCCGGCCTGAAGACCTTCATGCTGGGCCACTCGATGGGCGCGATCGCCGCGCAGTACTACGGCATCGTCTACCCCGGCCAGGTCGACGGCATCATCGCCAACGGTGGCGGCGCCCCCATGAACCTTGCCGGCAAGAAGGACCGCGGCGAGATCATCACCCCCGATGAGATCACCGACGCCCAGCGCAAGCTCAACCCCACGATCTCTGAGCTGCTCCCGCTGACGGACCTGACCAGCTTCAACGCGCACGCCGCCCAGCAGCTCATCCCGGGCCGCACCGACCTGCGCATCCCCTCCTTCCCGGGCTCGGAGAAGATCTTCATCCCCAACATCCTGAGCACCGGCGTGGCCTCGGACAAGGCGATCAGCGAGGACTACAAGAATGATCCGCTGGTGAACAAGGGCCTGACCCTGGGCATGGTGGAGCAGGTGGCCATCGGCGGCATCTTCGATGGCCTCAACGCCGACAAGTTCACCGCCCCCACCCTGATCACCTACGGCACCAAGGACGGCCTGGTGCCCAGCTACTTCTCCGTCGACTGGTACAACGCCATCTCCTCGCAGGACAAGCAGCTCATCGGCTGGGAAGGCCAGATGCATGAGGTGTTCAACGAGCCGGCCAAGGGCCAGGCCATGGACACCGTGATCGACTGGATTAACAAGCACAACGGCGCCTAGTTCAGCGACCGCGCCCGCCCCTTCACGGCCTCCTGGTCGTCGCACCGGAGCTTCGGGGCGGGGGCGCTGAGCGCAGCCAGGGCGTCATGGCACTGGCGCCCGTGTGCGAGATGATCCGAGCTAGTGGCGTGGGCGAGTACGCCCGCGCCATTTCTCGTGGAGCAACATCGTGCGTGTGGCAGTTGTGGGGGTATAAAATTTTCAACCATGGTGTCAAATACCCTGTACCGAGGAATTGTTGAAGTAGCCAAGGCCGTCACGGTGGCCCAGGGGTTGAAGATGCATACCTCGGGGGAGGAGAACATTCCCACTACAGGCGGTGCGGTCTTGGCCATCAACCACACCGGATATATGGACTTTGTGCTGGGGGGATTCCTGCCGCGGGAGCGCGGCCGTTTGGTGCGCTACCTGGCAAAATCGGGGATTTTTCAGCAGCCCGCAGTGGGCTGGCTCATGCGGATGATGGGACATATCCCAGTGGACCGCATTGACGGTAAAGCTTCATTTAATGCGGCCGTAGAGGCGGCGCGTGCGGGCGAGATTGTGGGCATCTTCCCGGAGGGCACCATTTCGCGCAGTTTTGAGATCAAGAATATGCGCACCGGGGCGGTGCGCATTGCGCAAGAAGCCGGGGTGCCCATTATCCCCACCGTTCTTTTTGGCTCCCAGCGCCTGTGGACAAAGAATGGCCGCCGGCACCTGGGGCGCTCGCATATCCCCATCTACATCAGCGCGCTAGAACCCTTGATGCCGGGCCCGGATGCCCAGGAGGAGACGGAGAAGCTGCGGGAGCGGATGCGCTCGGGGCTGCAGGATCAGTGGCGCGCCTACCAGCGCGACTATGGGGAGTTTCCGCAGGGCGAGTTCTGGGTGCCGGCCCGCTTTGGGGGCGGGGCCCCGTCCCCGGAGGACACGCAGGTGGAGGACTCCGCGATTGAAAATGAGCGGTATCGCATCCGCCGGCTGACCGAGGACCTTACGGGGCTGAATGCGCGGATCAAGGAGGTCTCGCGCAACATGGCCGGCGGGGTCTATGAGGCCTATGACACCGCGGTGGATAAGGCCAAGGGGGCCATCGCGCGGGCGCATGCCAGCGTGACGGAGTCGGCGCAGCAGTCTGCCCGGGACACCCAGGGTCTGGTCGAGTGGGTCAAGTCGAGCATCGATGAGTTGTCGGTGGAGGGCAGCAGCGGGGTCAAGGAGGGCGCGGAGCGGATCTCTGCGGCTGTGGACCAGCTCAAGAACAATGCGCAGACGCTCTATACTCAGCTGGCTGCGGATTCGGCGGAGGCCTATGACGGCTCCCGGCTGGAGGAGGCGCTGACGCGCCTGGCCGCCCAGTCGCGCCAGATTCTGGACCGCCTGCCCCACCGGGTGCGGCAGCGTTTTGTGGGCCTGCCGGAGGCGGTGGTCTGTGACCTGGATGGCACCCTGGTTGCCGATGACGGCACGGTGGCGCGCCGGGATGTTGAGGCGTTGCGTGAGTGCATGGAGCTGGGCACCCGGGTGATCGTTACCAGCGAGTACGGCCCGGATGAGTGGCATCGCACGGTCGCGGAGATGGGCCTGGATACCCAGCCGGTGGGGGTGTGTTACGGCGGCGCGATGGTGGTCGCGGGTGGCGATGCTGCGGTGGGTGCGGTCAAGGCGCTGAGCGAGCAGCAGGTGGAGGCGGTAGCGGGGGGCGTCGATAAGCTGGGCGAGCAGGTGGAGCTGTCGTGGCGCACGGCTGCGGGCGGTACGGACAAGATTGCCGCGGTGGTTCATGTGCCGGGGCGCACGGCGCGGGAGGTTGCCGGCCGGCTCCAGGAGTTGGTGGGCGAGCAGGCGCGGGTGACGTGGTCGTCGCCGACGCGGGTGCAGGTGACGGCGCCGGGGGTGGATAAGGGCTCGGCGGTGGCTGAGGTGTTGGAGCGCCTGGGTATTGCCGCGGATAAGGTGGTGGCTTTTGGTCGTGCGCCTTCTGATATTCCGGTATTGCAATTGGTGGGCTATTCCGTGGCGGTGGCGAATGCTGATTCGGCGGTGTTGCGGGCCAGTGGGGCGACCACGGCGGGGAGTAATGAGTCGGGTGTGGGGCAGTTTATGGAGGCGGTGCTGCGGGCCGTGACGGAGGGGCAAAACCAGCGCTGAAGTCGGACGAAAGCAAAAAAGGTTTTGGGGGAAAACATGGATTAATGGATGTGCGCGGGGGGACAAGATGGGGTTGGTACAGCGCACATAAAGCACAAATATGCAGGTCACGGCGGTTTATCTGCCTTGACCCCTTTTGGGGGTAATCCCCCCGAAAGGGTGGTGCACGGGCATAATTGGTTTTGCTAACGTTGAGATCATCACATGTGTGAGCCGACGCCCCCCGTTGTTGGAAATCGGACGGGTGGTGTCGGTCGTGCTCCCGATCCGCGCAGTGGCCCGCCCATGAGGGGCAGCCCGTGGATTGTGGCAGCTCGATATAGAAGGGTTTGGTCCTCAATACCGATGGCTTCCACAAGCAAGCAAGCATTCAACCCGGAGTATTTCGAACAAGCCTGGAAACGGTTCGGGGAAGAAGAGTTTGACGTCGTCATCATTGGTGGGGGCTCTGTGGGCGCGGGAGCCGCGCTCGACGCCGCCACCCGTGGGCTCAAGGTCGCGGTGGTGGAGACCCGCGACTTCGCGGCGGGAACCTCTTCACGCTCCTCCAAGATGTTCCACGGCGGCCTGCGCTACCTGGCCATGCTGGATTTCCGCCTCGTCGCGGAATCCCTACGGGAGCGCGAGCTGAATATGTCTACCCTGGCACCGCACCTGGTCAAGCCGCTGCGCTTCATCTTCCCGCTGACCCACCGCCTGTGGGAGCGCGTGATGATGTTCGGCGGCTTTACCCTGTATGACCTCATGGGCGGCGCGAAGTCTGTGCCCATGCAAAAGCACCTGAGCCGCAAGGGCGTGCTCAAGGTGGCCCCGGGTCTGAAGAATGACGCGGTGGTCGGCGGCGTGCGCTACTTTGACACCCTTGTCGATGACGCCCGCCACACCATGACCGTGCTGCGTACCGCCGCCGAGTACGGCGCCGTGATCCGCACCTCCACCCAGGTCACGGGCCTGAATACGGAGAACGGCCGGGTCGTGTCCGCCGAGCTGCGCGACACCGATTCCGGCGCCACCACCACCATCCGGGGCTCGGTGTTCATCAACGCCACGGGCGTGTGGAATGACGAGATTGAGAAGATGGCCGGCGCGGAGGGCAAGTTCTCCGTGCATGCCTCCAAGGGCGTGCACATCGTGGTGCCCAAGTCCACCTTTGAGGCGGATGCGGCGATGTGCTTTGTCACGGACAAGTCGGTCTTGTTTGTCATCCCGTGGGGCGAGTACTGGATCATCGGCACCACGGATACGGATTGGGATCGTTCCCTGTCCAAGCCGGATCCGGCGCCGACGCGGGCGGACATTGATTACATCCTCAACGAGGTGAACAAGCACGTGCGCCGGGAGATCACGCTCTCGGACATCGTGGGCGTGTACTCGGGCCTGCGCCCGCTGCTGGAGGGCAAGTCTGATTCCACGTCGAACCTGTCGCGCAACCACGCGGTGGCCCGCTCGATCCCGGGCCTGGTGTCCGTGGCGGGAGGCAAGTACACCACGTACCGGGTCATCGGTAAGGATGCCGTTGACCTGGCCATTCAGGACGTTCCGTTTAGCGTTTCTGGTTCGGTGACGGATCAGACCCCGATCCTGGGTGCGGACGGCTACCACGCCCTATCCAATCAGGTTCCGGCGCTGGCGCGGCGCTTTGGCATCGATGAGAAGAAGGTCGAGCACCTGCTGGGGCGCTACGGTTCGCTTATCGACGAAGTGCTCGCCCCCGCCGCCGAGCAGCCCGTGCTGCTTGAGCCCGTCCCCGGGGCCGAAGGCTACCTGTGGGCTGAGGTCGCCTACGCCGTCACCCACGAGGGTGCGCTGCACCTTGAAGACCTGCTCAATCGCCGCCTGCGGGTGGCCATGGAGTATGACCACCGCGGGCTGGACAGCGCCCAGCCCGTCGCGGAGTTCGTGGCCGAATACCTCGGCTGGGACGACGCCCGAGTTGCCCAGGAGGTGGAGACGTTCCGCGAGCGCGTCGAGGCCGAACTTGCCGCCGAAAAGGCACTCACTGATCACGATGCCAACAGTATTGTCACCGGCGCGAAGGATTCGCGGCCGAGTGTTGATCATTCCGTGGAGGAATAAACAACTATGATCACCGCAACCGCAGCGTTTGTCTGGGAGTTCTTCGGAACCGCCCTGCTGTTACTCCTGGGTAACGGCGTCTGCGCAGTCAACACGCTGCGCACCTCTGGCGGCCGGGGAACCGGCTGGCTTGTCATTGCTTTCGGATGGGGCATGGCCGTCTTCGTCGGCGCAAGTGTCGCCGACCCCTCCGGCGGCCACCTCAACCCCGCAGTGACCCTCATGCTCGCCATGAAGGGCTCCGTTGAATGGAACCTGGTTCCCGCTTACCTCGCCGGCCAAATGCTCGGTGCGATCGTGGGTGCCTGCCTGGCGTGGGCTGCGTTCAAGCAGCTTTTCGACGCCAATAACTACGACGAAGACGGCAACGTCACCGGAGCCAACCGCACCACCGGCGGCATCTTCTTCACCGCCCCCGCCCACCCCAACAACGGCTGGAACGCGGTCACCGAGTTCATTGGCACCTTCGTGCTGCTGTCCTTCATCGCCTTCGGCCCCGGCGGCGGCGAACTGGGCCCGCTGACCTACTTCGGCGTCGCGTTTGTCATCGTGGCCATCGGCATGTCCCTGGGCACGCCCACCGGGTACGCCATCAACCCGGTGCGTGACCTGGGCCCCCGCCTGGCCTACGCGTTCCTGCTGCCCATCAAGGACAAGGGCAATCCCAACTGGGGTTACGCCTGGGTGCCCATCGTGGCCCCCATGCTTGCGGCCGCAGCCGTTGGCCTGCTGACCATGGCCCTCTAAAGATTCGACGCGGCGGATTCTTCCCACACCACAGAGCAGGGAGGACCGCCGCTTCCCCTATACGGAACGTCCCCCACACCACAGCAAGGGAGTATTCATCATGAGCGAAAACGACTTTTCCAACAAGTACGTCGCAGCCATTGACCAGGGCACGACGTCCACCCGCTGCATCATCTTCGACCACGACGGCAACCAGGTTGCCTCCGGCCAGTTCGAGCACGAGCAGATCTTCCCGCAGAAGGGCTGGGTGGAGCATGACCCGGTAGAGATCTGGGACAACACGCGTCGTGCCGTGGGCGCCGCCCTGGCCGATAGTGACGTCTCCCGCGAATCCATCGTGGCCCTGGGCATTACCAACCAGCGCGAGACCACGGTGGTGTGGGACAGGAAGACCGGCGAGCCGGTCTACAACGCCATCGTCTGGCAGGACACCCGCACCTCGGAGATCTGCAAGGAGCTCTCCGGGGAGGAGGGCCCGGACCGCTGGCGTGAGGTCACCGGCCTGCGCATCAACTCCTACCCGTCCGGCCCGAAGGTCAAGTGGATCCTGGACAACGTCGAGGGGGCACGCGAGCGGGCAGAGGCCGGCGACCTGTACTTTGGCACCATTGACACGTGGCTGCTGTGGAACCTCACCGGCGGCGCGGAAGGCGATGAGGGCAATGACGCCCTGCACGTCACCGACGTGACCAACGCCTCGCGTACCCTGCTCATGGACTTGAAGACCCTCGAGTGGGATCCCAAGCTGTGTGAGGCGATGGGCATCCCGGAGTCCATGCTCCCGGAGATCCGCCCCTCGGTGGGAGACTTCCACAAGGTGCGCGCCCGCGGCACCCTGGGTGGGGTGCCCATCCGCGCCATCCTGGGCGACCAGCAGTCCGCCATGTTCGGCCAGGGCTGCTTCCGCCCGGGCAGCGCCAAGAACACCTACGGCACCGGCCTGTTCCTGCTGCTCAACACCGGCACCACGCCGAAGTGGTCCGACCACGGCCTGATCACCACGGTGTGCTTCCAGATCGAAGGCGAAAAGCCGGTCTACGCCCTGGAAGGCTCGGTGTCCATGGGCGGCTCGCTGGTGCAGTGGCTGCGCGATAATCTGCAGCTCATCCCGAACGCCGCCTCGATTGAGAACTTGGCCCGGGAGGTGCCGGATAACGGCGGCGTGTACTTCGTGCCGGCCTTCTCCGGCCTGTTCGCCCCGCACTGGCGCCCGGACGCCCGCGGTGTGATCGTGGGCCTGACCCGCTTTGCCAACCGCAAGCACCTGGCCCGCGCCGTCCTGGAGGCCACCGCCTACCAGACCCGCGAGGTGGCCGACGCCATGGTGGCGGACTCCGGCGTGGAGATCTCCGACCTGCGCGTCGATGGCGGCATGACCATGAACGAGCTGCTCATGCAGTTCCAGGCGGACATCCTGGGCACCAACGTGGTGCGCCCGAAGAACATTGAAACCACGGCCACCGGTGCGGCGTTCGCCGCCGGCCTGTCCGCGGGCTACTGGCAGGACCTGGACGTGCTGCAAAATGACGCCGACGAGGTCACCGTGTGGAAGCCCAAGATGGACCAAGAAAAGGTCGATGAGCTCTACTCCGAGTGGAAGCGTGCGGTGAAGCGCTCGCTGAACTGGGAGGACCCGGACGCCGAGGACGACGAAGCCTAAACCTCGACGCCACCACGCAGCCCCCAGCCGGGCGGTCCGAGACCGCTAGGCTTGGGGGCTGTGACCATCCCGCAGCCCTTACTCATTGTCAGCGACATCGATGGCACCTTTGTCACCTCCGCCGAGCGGGTGACCGCCCGCCTGCGGGAGGTGGTGGCCCGGGTCGTCGATAAGCAGTGTGCCTTTGCGCTGGCCACGGGCAGGCCGCACCGCTGGCTCTTTCCCGTGCTCGATCAGCTGCCTGTCGCCCCGGTGTGTGCCACCGCCAACGGGGCGGTGCTCTATGACCCGCAGGCGGACGAGGTGCTCTCCGCCGCCGAGCTGGACCCGGCGATCATGCGCACCGTGGTGGCGCAGGCGCGCGCCGCACTCGGACCGCACGTCCCGCTGGGGGTGGCGGTGGAACGCTGCGGTGGCAGCGTCGCCGGCGCCGGCGCGGCCGATGAGGACCTTTTTGTGGTCTCCCCCGACTATGTGCACACCTGGGATGCGCAGGGCTTCCAGGTGCGCGCTGAGGCGGAGCTGCTGGCCAGCCCCGCCGTCAAGCTGCTGCTGCGCCGGGAGGACCTTTCCTCCGCGCAGATGTATGCGGCCGTCGCCCCGGCGATCGACCCCGCCCAGGCGCACGTGACCTACTCCATGCCGGACGGGCTGCTCGAGGTGGCCGCGCCGGGCATTACCAAGCAGCGCGCCGTGGCGCAGCTGGCGCAGCGCTACCAGGTCCCGCGGGAGCGGGTGATCTGCTTCGGGGACATGCCCAATGACATTGAGATGCTGCGCTGGGCCGGCCTGGGGGTGGCCATGGGCAATGCCAGCGCGGAGGTCAAGCAGGCCGCGGACATCGTCACCACCAGCAATGACGATGACGGCGTGGCCCGGGTCCTGGAGCGCTGGTTCTAAATCCCAAAAAGCGCCTCGGCGTTGCCGTGGGCGAGCTTGGCGCGCACCTCGTCGCTGACGGGGGCGTCGAGAAGAAAAGCCCGCGGCTCCACGTCGGTGATGTAGGGGTAGTCCTGCGACCAGACGATGTGATCGGCGCCCATTTGCTCCAGACACAGCTGGAGCTGGGCGTTGGTGTAAATACCCGAGGGGGTCACCCACACCTGATCGCGGTAGGTCTGCGAGATCGACCGCTCCCGCCCGGGGAACGCCAACCCCAGCTGATCGTCCAGGCGCTCCAGATAGCCGGGAACCATCTCTCCCCAGTGGCCCGACAGGATCTTCAGCTCCGGTAGGGCGTCACACACCCCGGCGACGATGAGCCGCAGCACGTGGATGCCGGCCTCGATGTGCCAGCCATACCCGGAGGTGGCGAACATGAACTCGGCGGTCTGCGACCAGTCGCCCGCATAGTAGGTGGAGCGCACCTGGGGGCGCACCATCAGCGGGTGGATATACAGGGGCGCGCCCAGGCGGGCGGCGCGCTCCAACAGCGGCAAGAAGCGCGGATGGTCCAGGAACTGATCCTCCAGCCCGCCGGCGACGAGCAGCCCGCGAAAACCCAGCTCCTCGACGCAGCGCTGGAGCTCATCGGCTGCGGCGTCCGGGTCAATGAGCGGCACGGTGGCCAGGCCCACAAAGCGGTCCGGGTGCTCGCCAATCATGCCCGCCAGGCGGTCGTTGACACTGCGGCACAGCTCCACCGCCCGCGGGTGGATCAGGTTGCTCGGCGAGCCGTGCCCGTGGGAGACCACCTGCACATCCACGCCCACGCGATCCATGTGCGCCAGGCGTTCGGCGCCGAGGTCCTGGTAGCCGGTCAGCCCGCCGAAGTAGCTCCCGAGGAAGCTGGTGAACTCCGGCTCCTTGATCGTGCGGTCCACCGGGGCGGCCAGGGCCTGGGCCTGGGCGGCGATGTCTTCGAAGGTGACGTGCTCTTCGGTGGTGATCAGCCTGGTCAGCGTCATGCTGCTGGTGCCTCCGATAGCTTGGCTGCCTGCGGAGCCTGCGCGGCCTGCGGGGCCTGTGAGGTCGTGGGCGAAACGTGCGCCGTGCCGGTCGCCGGGTCCACGGTGATGGTGCCGTGCTCAAAGTCTGCTTGCAGGCGGCCATCGACGTCCCGTGGCTCGCTCGTGGGCAGGCCCAGCGGGCCCTGGTCGTAGCCCTGGCGCGCCCACTGGGTGGCAAACTCGCCCCACAGGGCGTGCGCCCCGGAGCGCGGGTTGGTCAGGATGATGCCGTGGTCGAAGAGCACGTAGCGGGTATCGCCGGAGGCCTGCACGCCGCTGCGCGGGGCGCCCAGGACCGCCTGGAGGGCGGACAGAAGGTCGTGCCAGAACGCGGCGGCGTCCGGCTGGGAGCTGAACTCGATGAGCGATTGGGCGACCACGGGGACGTCGGAAAGCTCAATGCCGGGACGCAAGGTGGCCTCGGGCGCCGCTGGTTGGGCGGGCGACGTGGTGGTCGTGGGCGCCTCGGAGGCGGTATCGGCGTCGCGGCGCGGGGCAGGGGTCTCCTGCGCGGCGCGGGCGGCGATCTGGCGGATGGTGCCCATCTGCGCGTAGCCGGCGTCGCCCGGGCAGGTGGTCAGCCCGACGTCGCGGTGGGCGAAGATGCGCGGCAGGCGCACCGGGGTGCCCAGCGGGAAGCGGGTGAACGTGGAGCCCTCAGAAAAGTGGGTCGAGGAGTCGGTCGGGTTGATGCCCTCCAGCGCCAGGCGCCACCCGGCGAGCCTGCCCACGGACTCCAGCGTCTCGGGCGACGGGGTGACCGTGGAGTAGTTGCCCATCATGGAAATGCCCCACGTGTTCTGGTTGAACCCTCCCACATGGGCGCCCTGGACGGCCTTGTTTAAGCCGCCGGCGCGGCCCTCATAGATGGTGCCAAACTTGTCCACCAGCGCGTTGTATCCGATGTCGCACCAGCCCAGCGTGCGGGCGTGGTACTGGTAGATGCCGCGCACCACGCCGGCGGCCTGCTCGCGGGTGTAGTTGTTGGACCCGGCGGTGTGGTGGATGGCCACGGCGGAGACGTGGTCGTCGATGGTCGGCTCCATGCAGCGCAGGGACTCATCGGCACCCCAGCCGGCCCGGGAGACCACTGGCGGCATGCCGTCGGAGGCGGCTGTTTCCGCCACGGGGGCGATGCCGCCGGGCTGTTCGCCGGGCTGCGCCGTCGCTTGGGTGCCGCCGTCGATGAACACTACGTCCAGGCCCTGCGTGCCTGCATGCGCGGCCGGATCGGGGCTGACCAGGTCCACCCCGGCGACAAAGACCTGCACGGTGGAGGTGGGCTCCACATAAATCAGGTCCGTGCCGGTGCGCCCGGTGGCGCTGGGCTCATCGACCTTGTCTGCGTCGAACCACGGGCCCCAGGACCCGTCCGCGCGCTGGGCGCGGATGAAGGTGGCGGACAGGTCGCGCTCGGCCGGCCACGTCACCGCGATCATGGAGAAGGGGTCATCGCGGTGGAACTCCTTGACGGTGCGCGAGGTGGCCTCGGCCACGCCGTGTTCGACCTCCTCGCGGATGCCCTGGGAGATCACGGCCGGGTCCGGCACGACCACGGTGGCGCCGTCGCTTAACGCGGCGGTGGCCTCGGCCACGGGGATGGGGCCGGGGCCGGGGGCATCCGTTGCGGTGATGGTGTGGGTGACGGCTGCGACGCCGCCGGCCGCGAGCGCAGTGGCGGCGAGCAGGGCAAACACGGGCGTGCGGCGGGTGGGGTTGATGCGGGGGCGTTGGTGCACGGTGGTTCTCCCTGGGGTGGTGCGGGGCTTGTCGAGCAGTTCTTGGGCGCGCACGTCAGCGCGCGATGTGCCAGTTACTCTAGTGCACTCATGTTACTAATGTGACTAACGGTGCTGGTGTGTCGTGCTCCGACCTGTGCCCCAGCGGCCTCCCCAGCGGCACCCCCAGCGGCGCGCACCACCTGGGGGACGCGGGGGCGTCGATAAGCAATCTCTTCTGGCGGGGCGTGGGACCTGCGCCACCACCACCAGGTGCATTAGCCTTAAACAACCATGGAGAACTTTGATCTGTTCGTGGTTGGTTCCGGCCTGTTTGGGCTCACCGTCGCCGAGCGGGCGGCGTCCCAGCTGGGCAAGCGGGTGCTCATCGTGGAAAAGCGTGCCCACCTGGGCGGCAACGCCTACTCGGAGGCTGAGCCGGAGACCGGCATCGAGGTGCACAAGTACGGCGCCCACCTGTTCCACACCTCCAACAAGCGGGTGTGGGACTACGTCAACCAGTTCACCGCATTCACCGGCTACCAGCACCGCGTCTTTGCCATGCATGACGGCACGGCCTACCAATTCCCCATGGGGTTGGGGCTGATCAACCAGTTCTTTGGGCGCTACTATTCGCCGCAGGAGGCGCGCGAACTCATCGCGCAACAAACCGATGGGCTCGACCCGGCGGAGGCGAAGAACCTGGAGGAAAAGGCGATTTCGCTTATCGGCCGCCCGCTGTATGAGGCCTTTATTCGGGATTACACCGCCAAGCAATGGCAGACCGACCCCAAGGAATTGCCCGCCGGAAACATCACTCGCCTGCCGGTGCGCTACACCTTTGACAACCGCTACTTCACGGACACCTACGAGGGCCTGCCCGTCGACGGGTATGCCGCCTGGCTGGAGCGCATGGCAGACCACCCGAACATTGAGGTGCGCCTGGATACGGACTGGTTCGAGGTGCGCGAGCAGCTGCGCGCCGACAACCCGGACGCGCCCGTGGTCTACACCGGCCCGCTGGACCGCTACTTCGACTATGCGGAGGGCCGCCTGGGCTGGCGCACCCTCGACTTTGACACCTCGGTGGAGCCGGTGGGCGATTTCCAGGGCACCCCGGTGATGAATTACAACGATGCGGACGTGCCCTATACCCGCATTCATGAATTCCGCCACTTCCACCCGGAGCGCGATTACCCTAAGGACAAGACGGTGATCATGAAGGAATACTCGCGCTTTGCCCAGGAGGGTGACGAGCCGTATTACCCGATTAATACGCCCGAAGACCGCGCCACCCTCGATGCTTATCGACGCCGCGCCGCCGCTGAGGCAGGCGACAACAAGGTCCTCTTCGGCGGGCGCCTGGGCACCTACCAGTACCTGGACATGCACATGGCCATCGCCGCGGCACTGACGATGGTGGACAACACCCTTACTCCCTACTTTGTGGACGGCACCCCGCTCGCACAGCCGCGAGGGCACTGACCAGGAGGCCTGCCCCAATGAGCGCCCAGCTCGCCGGTGGATCCGTGGCGCGCAACAGGCAGGTGGCCAGCTTCCACCACCAGGCGTGAGAAAGCCCAAAGATCACTGATTGCCCGATTGTCCACCCGGCCGTGATGGTGATCGCGGTGGTGGAATCGCGCACCAGAAGAATCGGGCAGAACACGAGCAGCAGCAGGGCGCAGTTGCGGGCGGGCAGGGGATCGACGATCCCCAGGGCCAGCGGGCCGACCCACAGCGCGGCGACAAGCAGGAGCCGCCGCGCGAGCTGCGGGCGCGGAGCGTGCCACTCCAATTCCGTGAGCGTGCCGGTAAAAAACAACCCGAAGGCGATGGGGTAGGCCAGGGCCGCCAGCCCATTGACGGTCATGGGCGGCAACGGGCCGCCAGCGAGTACGGGCACAGGCACGCGGACGCTGCCCCAGGCGTGGAACACCACCAGAGCGGCCAGGAGCAGGGGGCCGGCCAGGTGAGCGCGGTGTCCGAGCGCCCACAACGCCGCGTGGGGGCGGGTAGTTAAGACTGTGCCGGGCAATGGGCCTCCATGAGGGCTAACGCGTCTGGGGCAGTAAGCCGGGCGGCGGGCAGCGGCGGGATGAGGACGGGAAGATAACCCAGCCCCGCTTGGTCTGCCAGCGGGAGGCCGCACAGGCGAGCATCACTTAGCGCGGGATCGCGTGCGAGGTCCTGGAGGAGAAACTCCCACACCCGTTGCGCCTCATTGTTGCCGTAGGTCGCCCGCAGTTGATCAGGGCGGCTGGGCCTTTCTGAAATCTCTGTGCGTGGCTGTGCGGCTGGGCTAAGCCTCTGGTACACCTCGCGGGCCTGCAAGTTGCTGGAGATGAACTCGGGCGTGGAGTCAGGCCAGTGGCACATGTGGATATCTGCATCGCAGGTGAGATCCGCGCTGTCGCGGGGGCTGGTCGAGCTAAAGTCCAGACCTGCGGTGAGGGGAACGGCTGCGATGATGCCGGCGATGGCCATGCACGCCAGTGCCCCGGCCATACCAAGGGTGATCGGTGTGGCCGTGCGCAACGCGACGATCGCGGCGCCCACGAGCCCAACGCTGGTTACTGCCAGCAGTGAGCCACCAACCATTGCAGGAGCCAGCACCGAGTCGTTGGTACAGCAAAACACCGGAATTCCGGTCAGGTGCCGCCAGGTAGTGGTGGGTAGCGCCGGTGGAACGACAATGAGCAGGTAGGGGATAAGAAGCGCGAGCGGTAGGGCGAACAATCCACGCAACCACAAGCCCAAGCCTGCGCCCAGAATCGTCCAGGCTATTCCGTGTGCCAGGCAGATGGCCACAAGCCCTGGGGTGGCGCTGCTGGTCAAGGAGCTGGCCACACCGCGCGTGAGCACGCACGCGACAAAACAGACAAGCGGTAGTAACGGCAGAGCCCACAGCCTGCGGGTAAGGGCGCGCAGGATGGTGCGGTGGTTGGTCCCTCGCTCCAGGAAGGCGCGCAAGCTTCCGGCCTCCCACGCCGCAGCCATGCAGGCGGCAGGGGCCGCGGCGGCAAGCGTGAGCATGGCTTCGGAGACATCCAGGTGGGAATAATAATGAAAGGATCCCCCGTCGGTCATGAGCTGAGAGATCACTAGCCCGACAAGAATGATCCAGGTGGTGGGCCGGCGCAGCCAGTGGTGCCACCCGAAGGGTCTAGTCATGGGTGCCCCCTTCGTTCCTGGGATTCAAAGAGCGGGCGAGCTCCCCGACGATCCCGGGGGTAGAACGCTGCGCAAGAAAATCCTGGGGCGTGCCATCAAAGCAGATGGTTCCGGAGTCGAGGACAAGGATGCGCTGGAAGGGCGGGCCAAAGTCCGCGGAGTTATGGCTAGACACAACGAGCGCGCGGCCTTGCTCGACCACACCGTGATAGAGCTGGGTGAGCTGGCGGCGTGCCACGGGGTCCAAGGCGGCGGAAGGCTCGTCGAGGAGGAGCCGGTGAGCGGGGGAACCGAGGGCAGCGGCCAGGGCCAGCCGCGCCTGTTGGCCACCGGAGAGTTGATCGCAGCGTTGGCTGGCCAGCTCGCGCAGGCCTACGAAGTCGAGCCAATGGGCAGAATCAGTACGCGCGTGGCGCCGGGACGCTCCCCATAGCCAGGCGACGTATTCTGCGTACTCGGCGCAGGTAAACCCTGCGATGGGCCGAAAGTGCTGCGGCAGGTAGACCACGGCCTCGTCGGTAGAGATGCTGCCGGTGCGCGGGCGCAGCTGCCCGGCCACCAGCTTGAGCAGCGTGGTCTTGCCGGCGCCGTTGACGCCGAGCAGCAGGGTGGGTCGGGTGTCCAGGGTCAGCTCGGGGATGTGCACGGTATCGCGCGAGGCGCGCCGGGGCCGGTAGTGCAGGTCGGTGATGTTCACTGGTGGTTCCCGCCCGTGGTGGGGTGTGTTCGGCGTGGCGGGCGCGGTGCCGTGGCGGCCATGGTTCTCCAATCGAGGGCAAAAATGTACAGGAAGAGCTTAGGGGGCGGTAGGGGGGTGCGCCAGAGATTAGCCCTGAGGCATTGATCACAGGCGGCCCTGCAGTCCACCCCGGGGGAGGGAACGGTTGGCTGCGACCAATCATTAGACACGCCGACGATTGACATGGGTGTACGGCCTGCGCTAAGGTGAACGCAAAGTTAACAACAGGCGCGCCCCGGGTTAACTCCCCAGCTGGGGACGGGGTGCGCGCCTGGCCTCGCAACCAGAAAGGACCAGCCATGTACAGCACCCATGACGCGCTGTGGAGCGTCCGCGAGGACCTGCACGCCGCCTTCGACGCCACCTATGCTCCGCAGACTATCGACGCCGCACTCGACGCCGCCGCAGCCAACTGGCACGGCACCGCGAGCCCGTTTTCCAAGATCTTCATCGAGCGCGATGCCCGCGAGGCCTTAAGCTCCGGGCGCGTGAGCGCCGAGGCCGCCGCGCCGCTGCCTTCCGCGCGCCAGGTAGCGCCTCAGGCAGCGCACCACGCGGCAACCGCCGCTTAAGTCAGCCCACAATTCCTGCTCGCACAACCCCCGGACCTTTCCGCGAAACTTGCCCCACGCGGAGCTCACGGCCGGGGGTTGTTGCGTGTTCGCTTCGCGGGGCGGGGTGCCCACCTACTACTCTTTACGGCAAGTAGGTGCCCGCGGCGGCGCGCGCACCCCAACCATGAAGAAACGCGAAAGGCGGGACCCACCACAGTGAGCGCACCCGAGACACCATCACAGGACGCCTCGCAGGCCGTTGAAAGGCTGCAACGCTTCCTCATGCCCCAGCGTGGAGAACCGGCCGACGTCCGGTCGCTGTATTACCTGGAGACCCACTCGGTGCAGCAGCGGGTGCGCACACCCGACCGCTTCAGCGTGGAGATCCCCGCCGGCGCGGAGCTGAGCCTGGAGACCTACTTCAATGCCTTCCCGGCGAGCTATTGGCGCCGCTGGTCGCAGCTGGATCGGGTGATCCTTAAGCTGCACGTGGCCGGCCAGGCGCGCGTGGACGTGTACCGCTCGCGGCTGGACGGGGGCCGCATTGCGGTAGCGGCGGCGTCGGCAAGCGATGAAGACGTGGAGTTTGAGCTCACGCTCGCCCCGTTCGAGGACGGCGGCTGGTACTGGTTCGACGTCACCGCCGAAACGGACGTGACCATTAGTAATGCCGGCTGGTTCGCCGCGCAGGCCCCCGGCCCGCAGACCATGCCGGACGGCACCCAGGTGGGGCCCTTCCCCGCCGAAGTCACCGTGGGTATTCCCACCTTCAACCGACCGGCCGACGCCGTCGCCGCGCTCGAGGCGCTGGGCTCGGACCCGGAGGTAGACGCCATCATCTCCGCGGTGCTCATGCCGGACCAGGGCACCGCGCACCCCGCCGACGAGCCCGGATACGCCGCCGCCACCGCGCACTTTGGGCAGCGCTTCTTTGAGTTCCGCCAGGGCAACCTCGGCGGGTCAGGCGGGTACTCGCGCATCATGTATGAGGCCCTGGGCGACGCCACCCCGGACAGCCCCTACATCCTGTACATGGATGATGACATCGCCATCGAGCCGGACTCCATCCTGCGCGCCGTGCAGGTCGCCCGCTATGCCCGCAGCCCCATCCTGGTCGGCGGGCAGATGCTCAACCTGCTCAACCGCGCCGAGCTGCGCACCATGGGCGAGGTGGTCAACAAGGCGGACTTCATGTGGGCCCCGGCCCCCAACGTCCACTACGACCACGACTTCTCCGAGCACCCCATGAGCGATCGCGGCAAGCCCGGCGACAAGCCCGGCACCGTGAACTCCTGCGACATTCACCGCCGCATAGACGTCGACTACAACGGCTGGTGGATGTGCCTGTTCCCCTCCGTGGTGGCCGAGCAGATCGGCCAGCCGCTGCCGCTGTTTATCAAGTGGGACGATACGGAATACTCCCTGCGCGCCAACAAGGCCGGATACCCCACCGCCACCTGGCCCGGCGTGGCCATCTGGCACATGTCCTGGGCGGACAAGGATGACGCGATCGACTGGCAGGCCTACTTCCACCTGCGCAACCGGCTCATCGTCGCCGCCATGTACCACGACGGCCCCATCGACGGGCTGCTGCGCTCCATGCGCAAGGCCACCTTCAAGCACGTCATGTGCCTGGAATACTCCACCCTGGCCATCCAGATCGAGGCGGTCAAGGACTTCCTGGCCGGCCCGGATCACCTCTTTGACATCCTGGAGACCTCCCTGCCGCGGATCAACGCGCTGCGCAAGACGTTCCCGGACGCGCAGGTCATCCCTTCGGCCGCGCAGCTGCCCGCCCCCTCGGGCGCGCCGGGCGTGCCCACCCGGGACATCGGCGGCCGGCTGGCCCCGGTGAAGAAGCTGCGGTGGCTGGCCAAGGGCCTGGCGCACTCGCTGCGCACCGAGGACCCCGCCAACCACACCGTGCCGCAGGCCAACCTGAGCAAGGATGAGGCCCGCTGGTTCTCCCTGTCGCGCCTGGATGGGGCGACGGTGACCACCGCCGACGGTAAGGGCGTGACCTTCCGCAAGCGCGATCGCGCGCAGGCCAAGGAGCTGCTCACCCAGACGCTGCGGCTGCACAAGGAGGTGCGCGAGCGCTTCCCTGAGCTGCAGAAAACCTATCGCGCCGCCATGGGCGAGCTGACCAGTCGGCAGGCCTGGGGGCGGGTGTTCGAGCAGTGAGTTGGACCGATACTGAAGCAGATGGCCTAGTAAACATCCAGCGCGTCCTGGCCCACCGGCCTGGGGTCATCCCGGCGGCCCGCGCGTTGAGCGCGTTCGGCGAGCACGCCCTGGGCTGGATGGGGCTGGCCGCAGTGGGCGCGGCGGCGGATCGCGCGCGGCGCGGGCAGTGGGTGCGCCTGGGTGCTGCGGCCTTTGTCAGCCATGCGGCGTCCGTGGTGATCAAGCGCATCGTGCGCCGCCCCCGCCCCCACGATGAGCGCATTGCCATCGGGGTGGGCACGCCGTCGAAGCTGAGCTTCCCGTCCTCTCATGCCACCTCCACGGCCGCGGCCATGGTGGCGCTGTCGCGGATTCTGGGCAGCCCGGCGCCGCTGGCGGTTGTGCCTGTGATGATGGCCTCGCGTATGGTGCTGGGAGTTCATTACCCGACTGATGTCGCAAGCGGCGCCCTGCTTGGCGCGGCCACGGCGGAGGCGATGAGAAGAATGGAGAGGGCTTCCGAGTGACCGATAAGCACGCCGGTCTTTTTAGTTCCGAACCCCACACCGAGGGCATCGATAACACCAAGCGACGCCAGCCGCCGCGCAACCTTGCCGACGCCATGGTCAAGGCGCTGCGCCCCAAACAATGGGTGAAAAACGCCCTCGTCGTCGCCGCACCGGCCGCCGCGGGTGCCGACGCCCTGCTCGACGGGCGCACGCTTGTCGACGTCGCCTTGGCCTTCGCAGTCTTCTGCCTCGCCGCCTCCTCGATCTACCTGATCAATGACGCCCGCGACGTCGAGGCCGACCGGGCGCATCCCACCAAGCGCTTCCGGCCGATTGCCGCCGGCGTGCTGCCGGTGACGGTGGCCTATGTCATGGCGGTGGTGCTCATCGTCGCCGCCGTGGGACTGTCCTTCCTGGCCACCTCCGGCTACGGGCTGGCCGTGGTGGTCGCCGTGTACATCGTGCTGCAGCTGGGCTACTGCTTCGGCTGGAAGCACCTGCCGGTCATTGACATCGCGCTGGTGTCCTCCGGGTTCATGCTGCGCGCCATGGCCGGCGGCGTGGCGGCAGGCATCGCCCTGTCCCAGTGGTTCCTGCTGGTCGCCGCCTTCGGCTCCCTGTTTATGGCCTCCGGCAAGCGCTACTCGGAGATGCTGCTCGCCGAGCGCACCGGCGCGAAGATCCGCAAGTCCCTGCGCGGCTATACGCCCACCTACCTGCGGTTCGTGTGGACGCTGTCCGCCACCGCCGTGGTGATGAGCTATGCCCTGTGGGGCTTTGAGATGAACCACCAGGTCACCGCGGCCTCCGGGGTGTGGTACCAGATCTCCATGGTGCCGTTTACCATCGCCATCCTGCGCTACGCGGCCGACATTGACCGCGGCGACGGCGGCGCCCCCGACGAGGTGGCGCTGACCGACCACGTCCTCCAAGCGCTGGCCGGGCTGTGGGTGGCCTGCATCGCCGTGGCCGTCTACGTGGTGCCCGCCTTCGCCTAAACGGGCTGACATAGCCCCGGCGGCCTCAGCGGTTTTTCGCATCCGCGCCGGGGGCTGCGGGTTAGCGGCTGGGGCGCCACCTAGCGCCTGTGGTGCCGGCTGCGCGCCGGCCACCCCGACGCCCCGGCCAGGGCGCACAACCACACGGCCAGCACGCCCAGCAGCATGCCCAGCCCGCCGCCGTCCACCACGCCCGGGGCCGGCAGCGGCGCGCCGACGGCGGCGCTAAACGGGGGATACGCCAGGGCGCACAGGCCGGCGCTGGCGGTGATGAGCGCGCCGCGCCAGCGGGGCCGCAGCGGCAGCGCGGCGAGCGCGGCCAGCGGCACCACGACCACGGAAAGATAGTGCGTCCACAGGATCGACGCGCAGGCCATGGGGACAATCAGCGCGCCGGTCATGATGACGGGGTAGCGCCAGGCGGGCAGCGTCCAGGCGGCCGCGGCGATCGCCGCCGCCAGCACCCCGGCCAGCGCAAGGGCCAGGGCCTGCCCCGCGCCCGCGGCCGGGACGGTGGGGGAGACAACGTCCGCGCCCGCGTCCGCGAGCACCCCGCGCGCCTGGGCCAGCACCGAATGCACGGACTGGTTCACCGGGTTGACCGGCACCAGGGCGCCCACGCGGCGCACTGCCGCCACCCACGCCGTGCACACGCTCACGCCCCCGACGGCCAGGCTGGCCAGCCCGGCGAGCCCGGCCGTGGCTGCCGCGGCCAGCCCGGTGCGCCGGTGGGTGGGAAAGAAGATCATGGCGGCGATCACGGCCAGGGGGGTCAGCTTGATGGCGGCCGCCACCCCGAGGACCGGCCCGGCGAGCCACCAGCGGCGGTGCGGGGCGGCCAGCCCGTAGGCCACGGCGGCGAGGATGAGTGCGGTGGTTTGCCCGATCCAGGTGCCCAGCGCCACGGGGGTGCTCAGCAGGAGGGCGACGGTGGCGAGGGCGGCTGGGGCGGTGGGGCAGGGCCGGCCGGTCCATAGTCGTACGGCTGCGGCGACGAGCACCACGGTGGCGGCCCCGGAGGCGAGGATGAGGGCGTCGACGGCGGTGGCAAAGCTCATCACGCGGGTCAGCGGGGCCAGCGCCCCGGCCAGGGCCGGCAGGTGCACGTAGGGGTGGGGAAACGGGGTGGTCAGCTCGGGAATGATCTGGGCCCAGGCGGGCCCGGACCAGGCGGAGAAGTCCTGCGGGTCGAAGTCGTAGAGGTGGTCGGCCTGGCCGCGGGCGACCAGCAGCGCCCCGCCCCACAGGGAGGCGAAGTCGTCCGGCTGGCTGCGGCCATGCCAGAGCGCATAGTTGAGCAGGGCGGCCAGGGCGGCGAGGGCGGCAAGCGGGCCGGTCATGACGGCGGGGCGCGGGGTATGAGCCGCGCCGGCTACGGCGGGGGGTACAGCGGGTGTGGTGGGCATCGGGGCTCAATATACGCACAGGCCGGTGCTGATGGGTCTGGCTGCTAGCATTTCCAACCATGACCACTGCTTCCCGTTGGCGCTTGGCTTTGCGCTGCTCTGCTTGGGTCAGCGCCGTCTTCTCCGGCGCGATCGCGTTGTATGGGGGGTGGATGCGGCGGTGGATTGCTGATGACGGCCTGATCGTGTTGCGCACCGTACGTAACATCCTGGCCGGCAACGGCCCGGTGTTTAACGCCGGGGAGCGCGTGGAGGCCAATACCTCGACGGTGTGGCAGTACATGATCGCGGCGGTGGGGATGGTCAGTAGCGCCCGGCTGGAGACCATCGCCATGTGGTTGGCGTTGCTGTGCACCACCGCGGCGTTGGTGATCGTGTGCCTGGGCACGGCGGGACTGTACCGCCTTTCGGGGGCGCGTCCGCCGCGGCGGCGGGAGCCGGGGGCGCGCCGGGCCCACCGGGTGCGCAGGCGTGCGGACCGGCGGGCTCGTCGGCGGGCGGAGCGGGGCCGCGGCGCGTACCCGGGTCCGGTGGTCGTGGTGCCGCTGGGAAGCCTGGTGTACCTGGCGCTGCCGCCGGCGCGGGACTTTGCCACCTCGGGGCTGGAGTGGGGCTTGTGCCTGTTGTGGCTGGCGGTGGCGTGGGCGCTGCTGGTGGTGTGGTCGCGGCCGCGCTATAGCGGGCGACATGGTGCGGGGGCGGCGTCGATAAGCGGATGGCCGGTGTATGTGCTGGCGGCGTGGGCGGGGCTGTCGTGGCTGGTGCGCCCGGAGTTGGCGCTCTACGGGGCGCTGATCGGGCTGCTGCTGCTGGCCACGGCGCGCAGCGTGCGCACGGTCGCGGGTATTTGCGCCGCGGCGCTGCCCATCCCGGCCGGCTACGAGCTGTTCCGCATGGGCTACTACGGGCTGCTGACCCCGCATACGGCGGTGGCCAAGTCCGCCTCCGGCGCGGAGTGGGCGACGGGGTGGCGCTACGTGACCAACCTTGCGGACCCCTACGTGCTGTGGGTGGGGCTGGCGTTCGTCCTCGCCGCGGCGGGCGTGGTGGTGCTGAACTTCTCCGGCAGGGTGGTGCTGCCGCGTGGCCAGTGGCCGCAGCTGCGCCGCCCGGCCGTTGCGGTGGGGGTCTTCGCCCTCGGCGGGCTGATCCACCTGCTGTATGTGGTGCGCGTGGGCGGGGACTTCATGCACGGTCGGATGCTGCTGCTTCCCCTGTTTGCGCTGCTCGCCCCGGTGAGCGTGATTCCGCTTTTCGACGCCGCCCGTCCCCGCCTCGCCCCCGCGCTCGGCCTGGGGCTGCTCACCTTCGGCGCCTGGGGATGGTCGATCGCGGCGGTCCTCCACGGCTCCAGCCCACACACGGAGGCGGACCCGGGCCAGTTCCACGTCGTCGACGAGCGCGAGTTCTGGACCTACAACACCGGCCGCGCCCTGGGCCAGCCGCCGCGGCAGCTGGGGGACTACTCCACAGCCTCCGCGATGGGTAACTTCCCGGACGCGGTGATCACCGCCCAGGAGTCGCACGCGGGCATGCTGCTGGGCGCCCCGGTCGGCGAGCACATCGACCAGATGCTGTGGCTGCCGCTGCCATCCACCCCGCCGACCGGCCCCAGCCAGCCCGACGCCCGCATCCCCGCGGACCTGGCCGGCCAGCGCCCCACCATCTACCCCACGGTGATGGGCATGATCGGCATGGAAGCGCCCCTGGACATGCGGGTGGAAGACACCGTCGGTTTGGCCACCCCGCTGGCGGCGCGCCAGCCCCGCATGGAGGGCGCGCGCATCGGCCACGATAAGGCCCTGCCGCTGGCCTGGCAGATAGCAGACACCGCCACGGACATTAACTCCCTGCCCAACACCTTTGATAAGGCCCAGCTGACGGCGGCGCGCGCGGCGCTGCGCAGCCCGGAGCTGGTGGAGCTGTTCGAGTCCTACCGCGCCCCGCTGACGTGGAGCAGGTTCTGGTCCAACGTGGGATTCGCGCTCACGCAGGGCCGCCACCTGGAGATCTCGCCGGATCCGACGAGCTATCAGGGCCAGGAAGACCCGGATGCGCAGGTGGTGTGGCCGGTGACGGTGCACCTGGATGAGCCGCGCTAGGCCGGCGGGGCGCCGGGGCTAAGCGGGTGGTCTGTGGCTGGTCTGCGGGCGGCCTGTCGGGGGTGTGCAGGTGGCGCGCACGGGTGGTCTGGACGGTCACGAACTGATAACGTTTCGGATGCTGGTTGGCTGTATCGGCGGGTGGCGCGCGTTAAGGTTCGGTGTAACGTCGCTGCCCGCGCCGCCGATAAAGCCCCATGAACATCACAAGCGGGCAATGCTGGGATGCACCTGATTGGCGTGTGAGTATCCGGTGTCGCACCTGGTACGTGAGAATGCCGCCCGCTGCTGGAAGTCGAGGAGAAATATGTCGATTCTGACTGGTCTACGTCGCCGGGCCCGGGGCCTGCGGTCCGCTACGGCCGCCCTGGCCTCTGTGGCCTCGGTGACTGCGGTAGCTTCGGTGCTCGCTGCGGGCCTGTCCGTGGTCGGTGGGGCGCCCGCCCAGGCCGACAATCGGGACTGGCTGCGCCCGGATGCTACCGGCCAGTGCGAATGGGACGCCGCCATGTACTGGGTGCAGCGTTGCGATGTCCCCTCCGCCGCCATGGGCAAGGCCATCACCGTCCAGATCCAGCCCGCCGGCCGCGGCGGCAACGCCGGGCTCTACCTGCTCGACGGCCTGCGCGCCACCAACATCTCCAACGCCTGGCTCACCGACGCCAACGCGGCCGCCACCTATGAGCATGACAACATCACGCTGGTCATGCCCGTCGGCGGCGCGGGATCCTTCTACGCGGACTGGGACGGCCCGGCCACGTTTAACCCGCTGGAGCCGGTGAACTACCAGTGGGAGACCTTCCTCACCCAGGAGCTTCCGACCTACCTGGAGAGCAACTTTGGGGTGGCGCGCAATAACAACTCGATCATCGGGCTGTCCATGGGTGGCACTGCCGCGGTGAACCTGGCCTCCAAGCACCCCGACCAGTTCCGGCAGGTGCAGTCCTACTCCGGGTACCTGACCACCACGGTGCCGGGTGCCCAGACGCTCATGCGGGTGGCGCTGCTGGATGCCGGCGGCTTCAACCTCAACGCCATGTACGGCTCGATTGTCAGCCCGCGGCGCTTTGACAATGACCCGCTGTGGAACATGGACGGGCTGCGCAACTCAGATGTGTACATTTCCGCGGCGTCGGGCATCCCGGACGCGGTGGATGCGGTGCTGCCGCCGAACATGCTCGTGGCGGGGTCCCCGCTGGAGATGGTGGCGCGGGGCTCCACGCAGCTGTGGTCCGCCAAGGCGCATGCCACGGGGCTGGCCTTCTCGGAGGACTACCCGGTGTTTGGTCTGCACAACTGGCGGCAGTTCAACGATCAGCTCGTGCGTAACCGGGAGCGGGTGTTGAACTACATGAATGCCTGGTAATACCTGTTCAGACGTGCTAGAACGTGGTAAGACTCACCTTGACATTGGGGTGTGCCACTGCCCGTCCAGGCGGACGTGAAGCGTTGGTCTGGGCGGGCTGTTGACGTCCCTGTGTCGGGCGTGTCTCCCACCAAACCCTCAAGTTGTACTTAAACTTGAGTGCACCTGCGGTCTTTTCACTTCCAGGGGAGGGGAACCCCTGGCGCTGGGAAGATGCATCGGTGCAGCCTAGACTGCCAAAAGGACCCCGCGTGAGCGGGCAACCTGGCAGACTACAATCTTGACCCACTCAGATGCTCCTCTCCGCCGCCGGCAGCCAGCAGTTCTGCGCGTGTGGCGCAGCCGGGGAGCACGTTGACCTAAGGATAGAAAACACCATGCGCGAGAACGCTGATCGCTCTGCCCGGCGACGCTTCCTCCTGTCCACCTGTGCGGCGCTTCCCACCACGGTCGCCCTGGCCGTGGGGTTGGCACTGCCGGTGCCCCTAGCCGGCGCAGTGGAGGGCTCCTCCAAGCAGGACGTGACGGACAACTCCGCGGACCTGGTCAACCCGGATCGCCCGGTGCTGCCGGACAAGCTCCCGGATAGCGTCTCTGACTTCATCAAGCCCGGAGACCCCGGCCCCAAGACCCCCATTCGCACCGAGGTTCCCCACATCCCCAACCTGCCGGCGGGCGTGAGCATTGACCGCATCGAGTGGCTCAGCTCCCGGCGCGTGGCGGTATTCATCAACTCCGCCGCCATGCCGGGCACCCCGCTGCAGGTGCAGATCCTGCTGGCCCGCGACTGGTACTCCCAGCCCAACCGCACCTTCCCGGAGGTGTGGGCGCTCGACGGCATGCGCGCCCGCGACGATGACAACGGCTGGACCATCGAGACCAACATCGAGCAGTTCTACGCCGACAAGAACGTCAACGTCATCCTGCCCGTCGGCGGCGAATCCTCCTTCTACTCTGACTGGCTGGAGCCCGATAACGGCCGCAACTACCAGTGGGAGACCTTCTTTATCAAGGAGCTCATCCCCGTGCTGGACAACGGCTTCCGCTCCTCCGGGGCGCGCGCCATGACCGGTATCTCCATGGGCGGTACCGCGGCGATGAACCTGGCTGCCCACAACCCGGGCTTGTTCTCCTTCGTGGCCTCCTTCTCCGGATACCTGGACACCACCACGCCGGGCATGCCCGCGGCGATCAGCGCCGCCCAGCTGGACGCGGGGCGCTACCACTCCAACAAGATGTGGGGCCTGTTCGGCTCCCCGCAGTGGCGCGACCATGATCCCAAGCTGAACCTGGACAAGCTCAAGGGCACCAAGCTGTATGTCTCTGCCGGCTCCGGCCGTGAGGCGGAGGGCCAGGTCACGGTGCCTAACCAGACGGCGCTGCTGTCCGGCATGGGCCTGGAGGCCATCTCCCGGATGACCACGCAGACGTTTGTGAACTACGCGCACCGCGCGGGCGTGGACGTCATCGCGCAGTTCCGTAACTCGGGTATCCACTCCTGGTACTACTGGCAGTTTGAGATGGCCCAGGCGTGGCCGACCATCGCGGACACGCTGGGCGTGCAGGGTGCGGACCGCGGCGCGGACTGCGCCCCCATCGGCGCCATCGCGGAGGCAACGGCCAGCGGGGTCATTGGCACCTGCGTGAACAATGAGTACGACGTTGCCGGTGGGCGCGGCAAGGCGGAAGACTTCCGGGGCGGCACGGCCTACTGGTCGCCGCAGACGGGCGCCTACCCGCTGTTTGGGCGCATCAACGCCCACTACGCCAACCTGGGTGGCCCGCAGTCCTGGCTGGGCTTCCCGCGCAGCTCGGAGATGGCGTTGCCCGATGGCGTGGGCCGCTACGCGGAGTTTGAAAACGGGGCCATCTACTGGCACCCGAAGCTCGGGGCGCACGCCGTGCCGCATGACATGATGGGAGCCTGGGGCGAGATCGGCTACGAAAACGGGGACATCGGCTACCCGGTGTCTGACCCGGTGGAGCGCGGCGGCGGAGTCATCCAGCAGTTCCAGCGCGGTTTCGTGGTGCGCAACGGGCACGCGGACAACCGCTGCTTCTGGGTGCGCGGCGAGATTGCCAAGCGCTACGCGGCGCTGGATACGGTGTCCTCCCAGCTGGGTATGCCGACCTCCAACGAGCTGCCGGTCAACGGCGGCATGTTCCAGCAGTACGAGCGGGGCAATATTTACTGGTCTCCGCAGTCGGGTGCACACATGATCGCCTATGGCCCGATCTTTGACGCGTGGGGTTCCCACGGTTGGGAGCAAGGCGAGTATGGTTGGCCCACTGCTGACCAAGCCCCGGTGCCTGCGGGCGGCGAGGTTGTCACTTTCCAGCACGGCACCATCTCCCAGATCAATGGGGAGATTAAGGAGGAACGCAAGTGATGCGAAGAATTCCCCGTCTCCGGCGCGTGGCGCTGGCGGGTGTCTGCGGCGCGGTAGCGCTGGCGACGGCCGCCTGCTCCGGCACCACGGCGAACAATACGGATCCGGATCCCGCGGCGGCGTCGAAAAGCGCGAGCTCTGCGGGGGCGAATCAGGAATCGGGCGCCCCTGGGGTGACCAGCCTTGCCCCGGGGCCGAGCAACCTGTCCGACGGCAACGATCAGGGCGACCTGGGGGCGCGCGAGGTGGACTCCGTGCCCGCCCAGCAGGGCGCCAACACCCCGGAGGAGCACAGCTACATTGACGCTGTGGCTGCCCGCGGGGTGGACGTTGCCCCGGCTGAGGATCAGCTCATCGCCGCCGCGCAGGCGGTGTGCACCGATCAGGCTCCCCAGGAGGGGGGCAACGTGACGGCGCTGGCGATTGGTGGGCAGCTCGTGGAGCAGGGCCTGACCACGCTGAGCGCCGAGGATGCCGCCAAGCTCATTGAGTCTTCGGCTCGGGAGCACTACTGCAAACCGTGATCAGGAAACTACTGACCGTCCTGGCCGTGCTCGTGGTGCTGGCGGTGTTGGCCGTCGGGGTGGTGCGCTGGCAGTGGGACCGCACTGGCGGGGCGTCGGGAAGCAATCAGCCCGGCGCCGCGCCTCCCGCGGCGGCCCCGCCGGCCCCACCGGCCGACCAGCCGCAGTGGTGCCCGGCGGTGGAGATGATCTCCGCCCCCGGCACGTGGGAGTCCGCGCCGACGGATGATCCTTTCAATCCGACGGCGAACCCGAATTCCCTGATGTTGCAGATCACCGGCCCGCTGCAGGAGCGGTTCAGCCCGCAGCAGGTGCGGGTGTGGACGCTGCCCTATCCGGCGCAGTTCCGCAACATCAACGCACCGCACGAGATGTCCTACGACGATTCGCGGGACAACGGCGCCCAGCAGGTGCGCGCGCACATGAGTGAGATGCACGCGCAGTGCCCGGCAACGGACTTCATCATGGCGGGATTCTCGCAGGGTGCGGTCATTGTCGGCGACCTTGCGGCGGAGCTGGGGACGGGCAGTGGTTTTGTGCCGGCCGAGCGGGTCCGCGGCGTGCTGGCCATCGCCGATGGGCGCCGGGTGCCCGGCGTGGGCCAGCAGGTGGGCAATCCGGTGGCTGGCGTCGGCGCGGAGGTGGCGTTGCAGCCGCTGAGCGCCGTGGTGCAGCCGGTGGTTCCGGGCGCGTCTATGCGCGGCGAGCGGCCGGGCGGTTTTGGGCTTCTCGACGCCCGCGTGGTGGAGGTGTGCGCTCCCGATGACTCCATCTGCGACGCCCCTCGCGATGTGGGCAACGCGCTCGGCCGGGCGCAGGCGCTGATCAGCGCCAATGGGGTGCACGCGTTGTATGCCACGAACCCGAATGTCATCCCGGGAACCACGGCGACGCAGTGGGCGGTGGGATGGGCTGCCGGGCTCGTCGAGGCGCCGCCAGCGCCTTGATATAGTTTTGTGGGTAAAAGTAATCGTCTAAGTAGGAGCACATGGACCTCAACGCAACCCTGACCCAGTTCTACGGCCCCGACGGCTCCATCAGCCTCGACCCGCGGCTCACCCTGCCCGGACTCGCCGAAATGATCTACCAGGCAGATGCCGCCCACGGCGGGGCCCAGCGCCGCGCCCTGCGCTTCTGGCACTTCGACGGCACCTCCCCGGACAACTACACCGACTACACCCGCGAAGACCTCAACACCGCCATCAAGGCCGTCGCCGTGCGCCTCGGCCAGATCGGCCGCCCCGGCCAACCCGTGGCCATCCTCGCCGGAAACAGCCCCGAATACATCATCGGGTTCCTCGGCGCCATGTACGCCGGCATGACCCCCGTCCCGCTGTATGACCCGCGCGAACCCGGCCACGCCGACCACCTGCGCGCCGTCTTCGCCGACGCCGACCCGCGCATCGTGCTCACCAACACCGCCGCAGCCAAGGCCGTGCGCAACTGGTTCGCGGACCTGCCCGGCACCAGCCGGCCCCGCATCCTAGCCATCGACGCCCTGCCGACCACCCTGGCCAGCCAGTGGGTCAACCCGCTGACGGACCCCACCTTCCAGGCCGCCCTGGCCAACTCCCAGCAGGCGCCCCTCGACCAGGCGGCCTTCCTGCAATACACCTCCGGATCCACCCGCACCCCCGCCGGGGTGATCCTCACCCACCGCTCCATCCTGTCCAACGTGCTGCAGATCTTCGCCGCCGGACAGCTCGCCCTGCCCATGCGGCTGGTGTCCTGGCTGCCGCTGCACCATGACATGGGCATCATCCTCGCCGCGTTTGTCACCATCCTGGGCCTCGACCATGAAATGATGGCGCCCCGGGACTTCATCCAGCAGCCCTCCCGGTGGATCAGCCAACTGTCCCGGCGCGGCGACGATGACGCCACCGTTTACACCGTGGTGCCCAACTTCGCCCTCGACCTGGCGGTGCGCTACGCCGCGGACGCGGACGTGGACCTAAGCGGCGTCGACGGCGTGATCCTGGGCTCGGAGCCGGTCACCCAGCGCTCCGTGGAGGCCTTCGCCGCCGCCTTCGGGCCCAAGGGCCTGCGCCGCGAGGCCCTGCGCCCCTCCTACGGGCTGGCCGAAGCCTCCCTGCTCGTGTCCACCCCGCAGCGCCCCGAGCGCCCCGTGATCACCCACTTCGACCGCGACCAGCTGGCCGCCGGCCACGCCGAGGTGGTTGCCGAATCCGGGCCGGAGACCATCACGCTGCTGTCCAACGGGCAGGCCGTCGCGCCGGCCAAGCTCATCGTCGTGGATCCCCAGACCCGTCAGGAGGTGCCCGACGGAACCGTCGGCGAGCTGTGGAACTACGGCGACAACCTCGCCGCCGGCTACCTCGGGCGGCCGGAGGAATCCCAGCAGACCTTCCACAACGAGCTCGCCGGGCGCCTGGAGTCCGGCTCCCGGGCCGGCGACGCCCCGGACGCGGGCTGGCTGGCCACCGGCGACCTGGGCACCATCATCGACGATGAGGTCTACATCACCGGCCGGCTCAAGGACCTCATCGTCATCGCCGGGCGCAACCACTACCCCCAAGACATCGAAGACACCGTCGGGGCGGCCAGCCAGCACATCGACGCCCTCGGCGTGGCGGCGTTCTCCGTGCCCGGGGACGACGTGGAAAAACTCATCATCCTCGCCGAGCGTGCCGCCGACGCCCCCGCCGACGACGCGGACGCCGACCAGGCTGCGGCCGCCGCGATCCGCACCGCCGTCAGCCAGCGCCACGGCCTGGCCCCGGCCGAGGTGATCATCTGCGCACCGGGAGACATCGCGCGATCCTCCAGCGCTAAGATTGCCCGCAGGGTTGCACGCAACAATTACCTGTCCCGCACGCAGGACTGATGCGCCGCACAGTTCAAGGCCCTCGGCACGGCTTGGGGCCTTAGCGGCGTGCCCGCGGCGCAGTATTGATAGGCTGCACGCCTGGCCACAACGCCGACACGCGCCAGGACACGCCAGTGCCCGCCCCGCATAAGTACCAACACATATAGGGAGCTAGAAGCCCGCATGGACGCTACGACGAACCGGTTTGACCACAGCCCCGCACAATCGCCGGCGGCGCTTCGCGCCTGGCTGCGCGACTGGGTGGCAGGGGCCACCGGCCTACCGGTCGCGGAGATCACCGATGACCGCCCGATGGAAAGCTTCGGGCTGTCCTCCCGCGACGCCGTGGTCCTGTCCGGCGAGCTGGAAAACCTGCTGGGCATCCGCCTCGATGCGACCATCGCCTACCAATACCCCACGATCGCCGCGCTGACGCGCCGGCTGACCGAAGGGGAGCCGCGGCGGGGGCGCGCGGGGGCGGCAAAGAGTAGTCCCGGGGCGTCGATAAGCAACCCCGCCGATCCGGGCGAGCGCGACATCGCCATCGTCGGCATGGCCGCGCGCGTGCCGGGGGCCGGCGACCTCGACGACATGTGGCAAATGCTTCTTGAGGGGCGCGACGGGCTGGGGCAGCCGCCCGTGGGCCGCTGGTCCGAATACGCCGGCAATCCCACCATGGCCGCCAAGATGGCAGACACCAACCTCACCGGCGGCTACCTGGAGGACATTGCCTCCTTCGACGCAGAATTCTTTGGCCTCTCCCCGCTGGAGGCCACCAACATGGACCCGCAGCAGCGCATCATGCTGGAGGTCACCTGGGAGGCGCTCGAGGACGCCGGCCTGCCGCCCAGCGGGCTGCGCGGCGCACCCGTCGGCGTGTTCTACGGCTCCTCCAACAATGACTACGGCATGCTGGTCACCTCCGACCCGGAGGAGGCGCACCCCTACGCGCTGACCGGCACCGCCAGCTCGATCATCCCCAACCGGGTGTCCTACGCGTTCGACTTCCGCGGCCCGTCCATCAACGTGGACACGGCGTGCTCGTCGTCGCTGGTGGCCATCCACCAGGCGGTGCGCGCGCTGCGCGACCACGACGCCGACCTCGCGCTTGCCGGCGGAGTCAACATCCTGGCCAGCCCGTTTATCTCCACCGCCTTCGGCGAGCTCGGGGTGATCAGCCCCACCGGCGCCATCCACGCCTTCTCCGACGACGCCGACGGCTTCGTGCGTTCCGACGCCGCCGGGGTGCTCGTGCTCAAGCGCGTCACCGATGCGCGCGCCAACGGCGACCGCATCCTCGCAGTCATCAAGGGCAGCGCCGTCAACTCGGACGGCCACTCCAACGGGCTGACCGCCCCCAACCCGGAGGCCCAGGTCGACGTGCTGGAACGCGCCTACGCCGACGCCCGCATCGACCCCGCCGACGTGGACTACATCGAAGCCCACGGCACCGGCACCATCCTCGGCGACCCCATCGAGGCCACCGCCCTGGGCGAGGTGCTCGGCGCACACCGCCAGGCCGCCAACCCCGTGCTGCTCGGCTCCGCAAAGTCCAACTTCGGGCACTCCGAATCGGCCGCCGGGGCCACCGGCATGATCAAGACCGTCCTGGCCCTGGCCCGCGACATCGTGCCGCCGACGGCGCACTTCAACCTGCCCAACCGCTACATCGACTTCGACGCCGAACACCTCGAGGTCGTGGAGGACGCCCGCGAGTGGCCGGAATACTCGGGCCGCCGCGTAGCCGGCGTGTCCGGCTTCGGGTTCGGCGGGACGAACGCGCACGTGGTGGTCACGGACTATCGGGAGGAGGACTACGGCGCCGACGGGGCTGCGGCTCCTGCATCTCCCGCCGCCCAGCTTGCGGCGCCGGAGGCCCCCGAGGGTGCTGCGGCCCCCGAAGGCACTGAGCTCCCCGAAGGTACTGCGGCTCCCGAGGGTGCTGCCGCTCCCGAAAGCACTGAGGCGCCTGAGCCCCCCGCACCCCCCGTCGCCCTGCTGCCCGTCTCCGGCCTGCTGCCCTCGCGCCGCAAGGACGCCGCCGCGGCGCTGGCGACCTGGCTCGACGAGCACGAGCAGGCGGGCTGGCCGGTTGACCTGGTGGCCGTGGAGGCCACGCTGGCCCGGCGCAACCATGGCCGTTCGCGCGCGGTGGTGGAGGCCGCCTCGACGCAGGAGGCGGTGGCCCGGCTGCGTAAGGTCGCGGAGGGCAAGACGAGTCCGGGCATCGCGGTGGCGGACGCCCCGGCTCCGGTGGGTCCGGTGTTTGTGTACTCGGGTTTTGGGTCGCAGCACCGCAAGATGGCCACCCAGCTGTTTGGCATGTCGCCGCTGTTCCGTCAGCGCATTGAGCAGCTTGATGTGCTGGTGCGCCGGGAGTCTGGTTGGTCGATGGTGGAGCTGATCACCGATGACGGCCGCACGTATGACACGGAGACCGCGCAGGTGACTATCACGGCCATCCAGATCGCGTTGACGGATCTGTTGGCGGCGATGGGGGCCCGCCCGGCGGCGGTGATGGGCATGTCCATGGGCGAGATCGCTGCGGCGTATGCGGCCGGGGGTATCAGTGACCGGGATGCCATGATCATTGCCTGCCACCGCTCACGGCTGATGGGCGAGGGTGAGGCGTCTTTGCCGGAGGATCAGCTGGGCGCGATGGCTGTGGTGGAGGTTGATGCCCAAGACCTCGGCGAATATCCCACCATCGAGCCGGCGGTGTATACGGCGCCGGGGATGACCACGGTGGGCGGCCCGCGCGCGGATGTGGCGGCTTTGGTGGAGGAGCTGGAGGGGCAGGGTAAGTTTGCCCGCCTGCTCAACGTCAAGGGTGCTGGCCACACGAGCGCGTTGGATCCGATCCTGGGGGAGTTGGCCGCGGAGATTTCTGCGGTTCAGCCGCGCCCGTTGCGCATCCCGCTGCTCAGTTCGGTGGATCGGGGCCGGACGTACCAAGCGGGCGAGGTGGTCCATGAGCCGGGCTATTTTGTGCGGTGTACGCGCCAGCCGGTGTGGTTCCAGGACGCCACGGAGGCGGCGTTTGGGGCGGGCCATGGCACGCTCGTGGAGGTCACCCCGAATCCGGTGGCGCTGATGGGCATGATGGCTACGGCGTTTGCGGTTGGCCGCTCGGACGCGCAGCTGCTGTATACCCTCAAGCGCAAGGTTCCGGCCGATCAGTCGTTGCGTGAGCTGCTGGAGAAGCTGTACGTCGCCGGTGCGCCGATCGACTTCCGCGCCCTGCACGGGGCCACGTATCCGCGTGCCGACGTCCCCGGCACCGCCTGGCGGCACTCTCGTTACTGGACGGCCGCCCGCCCCGCCACGGGTGGGCCCACCGGCCTGCCCGGCACGCGGGTGACGCTTCCCGACGCCCGCGTCGCCTTCACCACCGACGCCTCCTTCGCCCCGTCCGCGCTCGCCGTCATGGAGGCCGCCGCCCACGAGGTGGGCCTGGAGCCGACCATCGCGGTGAGCAAGGAGCACGCCGCCTTGCCGGCGTCCGGGGAGCTGACCACCCTGGTCGCCCAGGGCCTCGGCGGGGCGCACATCAGCGTCTACGCCGTCGGCTCCTCCCTGACCCTGGTGGCAGAGGGCTTCGCGCCCGCTCAGGAGTTGCGCCAGCCCGCGCAGGACTCGTCGCTTTCCGACGCCGCCCCCCTCGCCGCCCCCACGGATCCGGAGGCTGCGCAGGCAGCCTCGCCGGAGGCCGGGTTGAACGCGGCGCCGGACTCGGTGCGCTGGGATCCCGCCACGGAGACCGTGGAGGAGCGGCTGCGGGCGATCGTGTCCGAATCGATGGGCTATGACGCCCAGGACCTGCCGCTGGAGCTGCCGCTGATTGACCTCGGGTTGGATTCCCTGATGGGTATGCGCATTAAGAACCGGGTCGAACACGACTTTGGCATCCCGCCGCTGCAGGTCCAGGCGTTGCGCGACGGCTCGGTGGCGGATGTGATCGCCATGGTCGAGGACATGGTCGCCGGCCTGGAACCCGCTGATGCAGAACCCACTGATACGCAACCCACTGCTGCTGAGTCTGCCCCTGAGCAGGCGTCCGAGCCCGCGCCGAGCCAGGGCGCCGGCGTGGCCCCCCGCGACGCGTCCGAAAGGTTGGTCTTTGCCACGTGGGCGGCGTTGACGGGCAGTGCGGCGGCGGGCGTGACTTCCGAGCTGGCGTCGATAAGCGAAGAGCAGGCGCAGGCCATCGCCGAGCGGCTCAGCGAACGAGCCAACGTGGACATCACCGCCGAGCAGGTGGCGCAGGCGCGCACCCTCGAACCGCTGGCGGACCTGGTGCGCGAGGGCCTGGAGACCGACGTCGACGGCGATATCCGCGTCCTGCGGGCCCGCCCGGAAGGCTCCACCCGCCCCGCGGTGTTCATGTTCCACCCCGCCGGCGGATCCTCCGTGGTCTACCAGCCGCTGACCCGCCGCCTGCCCGAGGACGTGCCGGTCTACGGGGTGGAGCGCCGCGAGGGGCCGCTGGCGCAGCGCGCCGCCGCCTACCTCGACGCCATCCGCGACACCGCCGCCGGTCACCCGATCATCCTGGGCGGCTGGAGTTTCGGCGGAGCGCTGGCCTACGAGGTCGCCCACCAGCTGACCCAGGCTGGCGACGACTCGGTCAAGCTGATTGCCCTGCTCGACACCGTGCAGCCGGCGCACCCGGCGCCCGACACCCCGGAGGAGACCCGCAAGCGGTGGGAGCGCTACGCCGCCTTCGCCGAAAAGACCTACGGCCTGGACTTCCCGGTGCCCTACGAGCTGCTGGAAAGCCAGGGCGAAGAGGCGCTGCTGGGCATGCTCACCGAGTTCCTCACCAGCCCCGAGGCGGCCTCCCAAGGCGTGGCGGCCGGGGTGCTGGAACACCAGCGGGCCAGCTTTGTGGACAACCGCATCCTGGACCGCCTGGACCTGCGCCAGTGGGCCGACGTGCACATACCGGTGGTGCTCTACCGGGCGGAACGCATGCATGACGGCGCCATCGAACTGGAGCCGGCATACCAGGAGATCAATCCGGACGGCGGCTGGGGTGGCATCGTGGAAGAGTTGGACATTGTGCAGCTGCACGGCGACCACCTGGGAGTGGTCGACGAGCCGGAGATCGCCACCGTTGGGGCGGACCTGACGCAACGCATCGCCGCATTGGACGCGGAGGGAAGGAAGTAGCACGCGATGAGCACGACGGCTGAAAAACTTGCCGACCTGCAAGCACGCCTGGCCACGGCGCAGGACCCGGGCAGCGAACGCTCCCGCAAGAAGCGCGACGAGGCCGGCCGCACCACCCCCCGCCAGCGCATCGAGGCGCTGCTGGATGAGGGTTCCTTCATGGAGATTGGGGCGCTGGGCAAAACGCCGGGAGACCCGGACGCCATCTACTCCGACGGCGTGGTCACCGGCTACGGGCGTGTCGATGGCCGGCCCGTCGTGGTCTACGCCCACGACAAGACCGTCTACGGCGGCTCCGTGGGCGTGACGTTCGGGCGCAAGGTCGTGGAAGTGATGGACATGGCCATCAAGATTGGCTGCCCGGTCATCGGCATCCAGGACTCTGGCGGTGCGCGCATCCAGGACGCGGTGACCTCGCTGGCCATGTACTCGGAGATCGCCCGCCGCCAGCTGCCCCTGTCCGGGCGCTGCCCGCAGATCTCCATCATGCTGGGCAAGTCCGCCGGCGGCGCCGTCTACGCGCCCGTGACCACGGACTTTGTCATCGCCGTGGACGGGGAAACAGAGATGTACGTCACGGGCCCGGCGGTGATCAAGGAGGTCACCGGCGAGGACATCAGCTCCGCGGAACTGGGCGGGGCCCGCCAACAGGAGGCGGCCGGCAACATTTCGGTGGTGGTCAGCTCCGAGGATGAAGCCTTCGACCTGGTGCACGACCTGCTGGAATACCTGCCGTCGACGTGCTTCGACCCGGCGCCGGTGCAGCCCGCCCCCGCAGACGAGGAGGTTGCCCAGGCGACCGACCTGGACGCGTTCATGCCGGACGACACTAACGCCGGCTACGACATGCTCGACCTGCTGGCGCAGCTGGGCGATGACGATGAACTCACCGAGATTCAGGCCAACTTCGCCCCCAACCTCATCTGCGCTTTCGGACGCATCGACGGGCGCACCGTGGGATTCGTGGCCAACCAACCCATGCACTACGCGGGCTGCATTGATGCGGATGCCGCGGATAAGGGCGCGCGGTTCATCCGCATATGCGACGCCTACAACATCCCCATCGTGTTCGTGGTGGACACCCCCGGCTACCTGCCCGGCGTGGCGCAGGAACGAGAGGGCCTGATCCACCGGGGCGCCAAGCTGGCGTTCGCCGTGGTGGAGGCCACCGTGCCCAAGGTTTCGCTCATTGTGCGCAAGGCCTACGGCGGGGCGTACGCGGTGATGGGCTCGAAGAACCTGACCGGGGACATCAACCTGGCGTGGCCGACGGCCCAGATCGCGGTGATGGGATCGGCCGCAGCGGTGGTGATGATCCAGGGCAAGCAGCTGGCGGCGGCCCCCCCAGAGCAGCGCGACATGATGAAGAAGATGTTCATGGACTTCTATGACCAGAACATGACGTCTCCTTATGTTGCTGCGGAACGTGGGTTCATTGACGCGATGATTCAGCCCCATGAGACTCGGTTGGCGCTGCGGCGCGCGCTGCGGCAGCTGGCGGATAAGGATGAGCGGGATCTGCCGAAGAAGCACACGATCGCGCCGCTGTAGCGCCCGCCAGGACGGCTGACGGGGCCTGATCGCGACAGGCTCAGACGCATCCTCGGGCGCCTCCCGGGGCGCTGGCGGCGGGCCTGGTGGCGGGCATGACAGCAGATCTGGCGGCAAAGCCAGCGGGGTCCGGGTGTGGACAGGCGAAAACCTCGGGAGGGCAGGGCTTAGGAGGGCCAAGGAGCGCCGAGCAGCTTCGACAAGTCTCGCGCAACAATCCCGAGGCAGCCCCGAACAGCCCCCAAGCAGGGGAGCGCAGCCCTGAGCCCCCGCCCACCCGCGTGTGGTTCGGAGTGGCCGTCAGGAGGAGTCGGTGCTGCGCGGCGGGGATGGGCCGGGCTCCGGGGATCCCACCGATTCCGGAGCTTGGGTACGTGTACGCGTGCGTATGCGGTGGCCGGCGCGGCCGGTGTGGGGGTCGCGTTCGGCGTGGCCCATGTTGTGGGCGCCGTCGTGGTTGTCATTGTTGTCGGTGTGGTGGCGTCTGCATAGGAGGGTGAGGTTTTCTATGTCGGTGCGGCCTTGTTTGAGCCAGGGGACGATGTGGTGGACGTCGGTTTGGCAGGCGGGTTGGGTGCATCCGGGGTGGGAGCAGACGAGTTGTTCGGCGAAGAGTGCCAGGCGTTGGAGCAGGCTGGCGGTGCGGCGGCTGCGGCCGGCGTGGAGGACGGTGCCGGTGTCGTGGTCGTGGAGGACGCCGACGTCGTAACGCGCAAGGCCAACCATGAGGAGGTCGATGGGGGTGAGTTGGGCGTGGGTGTTGGTGGGCCAGTGGGGTAGGTGGGTGCGGGCGTCGGCTTCGGTGAGTTCGGCGGCGTCGACGCTGATGACCAGGCTTGCTGCACCGCCGGCGCGGGTCGCGGAGTCGGTGCCGTGGTTGCGCAGGATGTGCCAGAGGCCGTCGAGGCGGCGTTGGGCGACGGTGCGGCGGTCGTCGAGCCCGGGTGCGGGGGTGGTGCCGTCGAGGTCTGGCCCGAAGGCGCCCTTGTTGCGAGCGGGGGCGAGTGTGGAATCGAGGAGTGCTAGGAGGGCGGGCGGCGCGTAGCCGCCGAAGGTGGCGCCGCCGAGGTGGTCGGTTTTGCCGATCCAGAAGGTGCGTTTGCGCATGGGTTCGAGGGGGTCGATGACGCGCCTGTTGCAGTGGCGGACGCGGGCGCGGACCCATTCTTGGAGGTCTTCGGGGTTTCGGTGGCAGGCTTCATCGATGGCGGCGCTGCGTAGGCGGTCGCGTTCGGTGGCGACGTGTGTGGAGAGGCGGGCGAGTTCGGCGTCGATAATCGCGAGCTTTTCCTTGCTCAGTCGGCTGCGGCGGGCACGCTCGCGGCGCTGTTGTACTTCGGGCAGGGGCTCCGGCTCCGGCTCGGCCTCCCGCGACGGCACAGACGCGGGCACAGACGCAGGCGCAGGCACAGGCGCCGGCCCGTAGCGGTGCGCGGCGCTGCGCAGCCGGGATTGGGCTTCGGTGAAGGAGAGTCCGTAGGTGCGGGTGAGGTAGTCGACGGTGCGGCTGGAGCCGACGAGTCGTCCGGCTTCGGCTTTGTCGGCGGCGTGCGCGATGGCGGGGTCGAGGCTGGCTTTGAGGTTCCAGGCGCGTTCGAGTTCTAAGAAGGCGTCGCGGTTGGCGTGGAAGAGGGCGGCGTCGGGCGCGTCTGTGATGAGGTCACACAGCGTGTGCATGGCTTGTGCGACGGTGCCGATGAGCCCGGCGATGTCCGCTGGTGCGGTCACTGTTTCACCCCCTAAAATATCCCCGTGAGCTGCGGTATTGTATGTTTCCGCGGTTGTTGCTGACATTATAAAACACCGCCGTGACCCAGCCCCGAAACCGTACGAACAGCCGTTCGAACCCCTCCAAAAACCGCACCCCGGCCCCCGCAGAACCACCCCGCCACGTAAACTCAAACACGTAAATGTCCACTCAAACCCGAACCTTAGGAGAATGCTTATGACGCTCAAGCCAATCGTGTGTGCTGTAGCTCTCGCGGGGATCGCCGCGTCGGCCACGCCCGCCCTCGCTCAGGAGGCCGCCGCGCCCAGCCCCGCGGTGGTGGACAACAGTCACGGCCAGATCCAGCAGCAGCGCGCGGAAGAGGCCATCGCCGCCATTGAGGCGGAGGCCGGCCACCCGCTGGTTTCGGTGCGCTACGACGGCGAGTTCCCCGTCATCTCGCTCCTGGACTCCTTCGACGAAGACGCTGATCAGGACTATTTCCACCGCATCGTTGACGCCCTGAAGGCTGCCGGCTATGCGGAGGTTGCTGCCCTGGGCAAGCCCGTCTACGCCACCCCCGAGGGCCCGGAGGCTTAGTCTCCGAACGCTTATCGACGCCCCCTTCCGCACCCTCGCCACGCCCGCCCCGCAGCGAGCACGCCCAGCCCCACCAGAACTACCACCGCCACACCGTGCGCCACACCAATCTGCCCCGCGTAGAGCCACCCGAAGGTCCACGCCGAGTAGGGTTCCCACGCGGTGAATCCGCCGACGATGATGGCAAACACGCCGGCGATGAATCCGGGGAACCCGTCGCCCCAGCGCGCGGTGGCCACGACGGTCAGGAATCCGAACACAAAGAGCACGGGGGCAACTACGGGGCCGACGCCGCTGGCGGCGATGACGGGGGTAGCGATCGCCCCCAGTACCACCGCGTGCCAGGCGTTCCAGGCGGCGAGCCTGCCCCAGCGGGTGGTGGGAACTAGCACCAAAGTTCGGCCTGCCCCGCGCCCCCGAAACGTCCCGTCCTGCGGCGGGGTGATCAGCGCGGTGTAGAGCCCGGCGAAGCTTCCGGCGAGGTAGACCACCTCGCGGGGCAACACCCCCAGCAATGCGCCTGCACCCCAGAGGACGGCAACAAAGCAGCCCAGGGCTATGAGATAGCTGGCCATCCCGCCGGCTCCGGCGCGCAGCCAGGCGGGAAACCAGTGGACTCTAGGCATGGCAGGCCCGGATGGCGGGCAGGAGTTCTGCGAGCCGTGCGGTGCGCTCGGGGCTGAGGGAGGTGGGGGCGTCGAGAAGCGATGTGAGAAGCTCCGTGGATTCCTGGGCGGCGGCGCGGTTGGGGGTGTCGCAGTGCGAGTTGGTGGCCAGCGAGGCGATGAATTCTTCGCGGCTGAAGCTGGGCGTGGCGTCCGCGAGCCCGCGGGAAATGCGGTAGCTGCTTTGGTCCTCGGGGCCCAGGCCGGGGGTGAAGCGCCATGCTTTGTTATGGCCGATAGTCTCGGCATACATGCGTGGTAAAGCGTCCATGAGCTGCGGATTCCCGGTCGCTTCCGCGGCGTCCACCAGCTCCTCATAACGAGCAACCACGGGGGTGAAGAAGCGCTGGTGCTCGGCGGAAATGCACACCCTTCGAGATCCACCCACATCCTGGCAGGCCCCAGTCCCGCTAGTAGTAAATTCGTACTCATTAACGTGCACGAGCAGTTGCGCGAGCAGCACACCAAGCAGCACCCAGGCACCCATCCCGCTTGCCGACGCCCCCGTACCTCCCGCACGCAACAGCAGCGCACCGCAGATCGCGGCGACCACCGCGCACGCCCCGAGCGCCCACAGCACCCGAGCCCGCGCGTCCACGTCCAGCATGGGGCCGGTGGTCGAGCCCAGCAGGAAGATGCCGTGTCCGGACAGGGCAGCGAAGGCCGCAACGCCGGTGACCAGGGGTCCCACCAGCGCCCCGAACTTGGGCAGCCGCACCGCCAGGACCGCGCACGCGAGCAGCAGCGCGAGCAGCGCAATCATGCATACGGTGAAGTGCCCGGCCGCGGACCAGTGGCGGCTGGGTGGCCCGAAGCGCCACGAGTGGTAGCTCTGGAGGAAGAGCACCACGGCGGGCAGGATGAGTGCCAGCCAGTTGCAGGCAATCAGCGCGCCCAGGAAGCCGCGGCGCCGACCGGTGCGGCTGTCAAAGTAGGACGGCCGGGCGGGGTTGAAGTGGCGCCAGCAGTCGAAACCCAGCGCGCACAGGGTGGCCAGCAGGGCGGGGAAGAGGCTGCCTTCGATCCACTCGGTGGTCCAGTAGAAGTCGTCTTTCCAGCGCTGGTCCCCGCCGACCACCATGATGCCCATGCACAACAGCGAGGCGATGAGCGCCACGTAGGGGGACACAAATGAGGTGGCGAACAGCTTGATGCGGGCGTTCATGAGCGTTCTCCTTCACTAGTCTCGGTCGTCGGAGCCTCCCCGGAGCCATTCCCAGCGCCCGGGCCTGGGCCCGAGGTCAGCGCCTGCAGGTACGCCTCCGCCCACTGTGCGGTCCCCGCGGGGGCGGTGTCCAGGAACTCCTGGCGAGTGCCCGCAAAGGCGAGCTGCCCGCCGCGCAGCACAAGGACGTGGCTGGCTACCGCTTCGGCGAGGTCGTGGTCGTGCGTGCAGATCACCCAGCGCGCGGCGGCCAGCTGCCCAGGTGGATCGGCGATCAGCCTGGTCACGTGGGCAACGTGCTCGACGTCGAGGTTGTTGGTGGGCTCGTCGAGCACGATCGTCGGCACGGCACCATCCGCAGCGCCCTCAGCCTCCCCAACCCCCACCAGCGTGGCGGCAATGGCCACCAGTTGGCGCTGCCCGCCGGACAGGGCGCGCACCCGCCGCCCCAGCATCTCTGCAAACCCCACGGCCTGCGCCGCCGCCTCCACCCGCGCCGAGACCTCCGCACGCGGAACACCGGCCTCAACGGCAGCGTAGGCCAGCAGGTCGCGTACGCGGCTGAGCGCGGGCAGGCGTTGTTCTTGGGGCAGGTAGGCCACCGCAGATCGTTTACCTGCTTCTAGCTCATCCACCAGCGCGCGCAGGAGTGTTGTCTTGCCCGCGCCGTTGTCGCCGAGGACTACCAAGCGACCATCGCCTATTAATGGCATTTCAATGGGGCCTAGGGAAAACCCCCGGAGTACTTTGTGGATGATCATGGTGGGTACCTACACTGTCACACAATTGTCGGGACTGAAGCGGTGGTCCTCGCAAAACTGCGTGTTGGAGATGATCCCGCTGTTGAGCGAGACTTCGTAGGGCCGGAATGTAGAGTCATTCCAGCGGATGCTCTCAGTGAACACGGTGTTCGGGAGGGGAGCGGTGATGAAACTGTGCGAGACACGGATGTAGATTAAATCCCCACCTGCGTGGTGCTTCCGAATCTGCCCTGTCTGTACAGAGGTGGACGGGCTAGGATGAGAGACGCCAAATATCTCGGCGACGCCAAACTCCGTCTCCACTGTCTGTGCGTGCGCCACTGGCATTCCCAAACCGATCAGGGCGAGGGAGACTGCCACTGAAGATATACATTTCTTTTTACTGACCAACATTCCACACCTCATGTCCAAATGCGGGTTCTGAACAGCCATCCGGCTCAAACCTTCGGTTTTCGCAAACCCTCATGATGACCCTATGGCTACGGGCTGTGGGACTCACTGGTGAGAGCGTGGAGTATTCACTCCAATCGGGAGAGTTGAAGTCCTCCCCGCGCACTTCATTGAAGGTGAAGAAGTCTTGGCTGCACGAGGTGCTGAAACCTTGGGGATTGATATTGAGGCAAACTCCCGAGGATGCTTGTGTTATGGCAAGCCAGTAGACGGGGTCGTCACCAGGCTTTAGGTCTCGCACAGAACCGGTGATGCTGAATTGGGTGCCTTGACTCTGATCGATAGACCAGCTGCCCTTAGCTTCTGCGATGTCCTCGTAGTGCCAGGGATCGAAATCGTCTGCAATAGCAGGTGCAGTCGCCAGCAGGATGGTCAGGGCCGCCAAGGGGGGGGGCGAAGCGCTTCATGTTTGTCTCCTTTCGTAGCGCTTGGGAGACATGCTACGGCCGTGTAGATAAAATGGCACTTATTTTCCGGTCAAAACGATAAACAAATGATAACAATGGCAGGTCAGGGGAGGGTTGCCTTTGCTTGTAGGAGAAACTAATTACCCCAATGTGGGGGTGACTTATCACATCCCCGACTGCCCCCTACCCCCGTTTGCGCGCCAGCGCCCGCCACCCGAGCAGCAGCAGCGCGGAGGTGCTCGACGCCACGATCATGAAGGACCAGTGCGGCATCGCGGAGTGCTTGATGCCCCAGATGATCAGCCCGGTGATGACGGTGCCGATCCAGATGGTCAGCCCGGCGGGCCGGATCCGCCACGCGTCCCACCCCTTCCAGCTGACAAATCCCCACGTCAGCGCGATGCCTAGGAGGAAGGGCCACACGGTGGATACCCAGCCGCCGAAGGTCAGCGGCATGTCCGGGCCGCGGTGCGCGATGCGCGCAAACAGGGCGAAGGCGGCGATGGCGGTGGTATCGCCCACGAGGGCACGAAGGTGACGAGTATTCATAGCCCTCATCCTTGCACACGTCTTCGTGCTTATCGACGCCCCGTGCTCCCCGTTCCACGGATCGTCCAGAACCAGCAGAACACCAGCCATCCCACAATGGTCAGCCCCACGAAGCTGATGAGCCTAAAGATGATCGCGGCGGCTACCGCGTGCGCGGCGGAGATGGCGGCGAACGGGACGAGCGCGCTGGTCAGCGCGACGTCGACGGGTCCGAGCCCCCCAGGGGTGATCTGTGCCTGCCCCACGAGTTTGGCGGCCAGGAAGGCCAGGGTGATTCCGGCTAGCGTGGGCTGGGCGCCGATGCTGATCGCGCACGCCCAGAGGCATCCGATTTCTGCGACCCATTTGGCCAGGGACCAGGCCATGGCAGTTGCGAGGCGCGCCGGGGAGAGTCGCACGGTTGCTAGTTCCTCGGCACGCTCGCGTAGTCGGTGTGCGCCGTGGTGGGCGGGTAGGTGGCGCAGCTTATTTACCCGCGCGAGCACTCGCTGCGCGAGCCGCAGGACGTGCCCGGGGTGGTGGGCGGCCCAGTTGATGGCCCCGATGGCGGCGCCGAGCCCGAGCAGGGAGGCCACCAGGGTGGGCAGGCTGATGTGGGCGCCCAGGAAGAACACGCCGAGGAGCCCCAGGATGGCCATGCCCGAGGCGGCCAATACGCCGGATAGCAGCATGTACCAGCCGGCAACCACCTGGGTGGCGCCCCAGCGGCGTTGCTCGCGGAAGATCATGGCCGCGGAGACGGCTGGCCCGCCGGGCAGGCTGGCGGACCAGGCGTTGGCGGCCAGGCCCAGGATGTTGGCGGCGCTGCGCCGGACGGGCACATCAGCCCCGCGTAGCAGCACGACCATGACTTCGGCCTGGCTGATCATGGTGGCCGCCATGAACACGACCGCCGCGGCGAGCCAGCGGGGGTCGGCGGTGCTTAGGTGGTGCCAGCCTTGGGTGAGCAGTTCTCCGTTGCGGCCAAGCAGGACGCCGGCGATGGCGAGCACGACGACGGACAGGCCCAGACGCACCCAGGGGTTTGCCAGGATGCGGCGGGTGCGCCGGGCCAGCTTATTCATGGCGCGGGTCTTCTAGTTGTTGGACTAGCTGGCGGAAGGGTATGAGGGTCTCGTCGGTGCTGGTGGTGCGGTTGCCGCGGGCGGCTTCGGTTTCGGCGATGACGCGGGCCTGGTCGACGGGCACCGTGGGCACAGCGGCGCTGCCTTCCGGGCGCGACGCTGCCGGGCGGGTGGGCGCATGCCCGTGGCCGAGGGCGTCGGCGGCGCGGCGCACCCAGCTGGGTGCCCACCAGTTGTCGTCGCGCAGCAGGTGCATGACGGCGGGGACGAGTGCCATGCGGATGACGGTGGCGTCGAGAAGCAGGGCGGCCATCATGCCGAAGGCGATGTACTTCATCATGACGATGTGGGAGAACCCGAAGGCCCCGGAGACCACGATCATGATCAGCGCGGCGGCGGTGATGATGGATCCGGTGTGGGCGGTGCCGGCGCGGATGGCGTCGTCGGTGCTGGCGCCGCGGTCGCGGGCCTCCACCATCCGGGAGACCAGGAAGACCTCATAGTCGGTGGACAGCCCGTAGACGATGGCGACGATGAGCACGAGCACGGGGCTCATCAGCGGCCCGGCGCTGAAGTTCAGCGCCCCGGCGCCCAGGCCGTCGACGAACATGGCGGTGAGGATGCCCAGTGTGGCCCCCAGCCCGATGAGCGTCATGATCACCGCCTTGGCGGGCAGCACCAGGGACCCGAAGACCAGCGCCATGAGCAGGAAGGTCACGGCGATGATGTAGAGCCCCATCCACGGCAGGGTGGACATGAGCGCCTCGATGGATTCGATCTCCATGGCGGGGGTGCCGGCGATGTAGGCGTGGACGCCGTCGGGAATGTCCAGCTGGCGCAGCGCGGCGATGACCTCGCTATTGTGGGCGCGGTCCGCGATGCCCGCGGACAGGACCGTGGTGCCGTCCTTGGTGGGCTGGGAGGGGCTAAACCGGCCGGTCAGGCCCTCAATCCCCGCGGTCTGCTGGTAGATCTGAACCAGCTGCTCGTTGGACGCGCCGGTGACTACCAGCTTGACGGGCTCGGTGCGCAGCTGCGGGAACGCCTCGTCGAACTCCGCCTGGGCGGCGCGGGTGGGGTCGTCGGGGGGCAGGTACGTCTCATTGATTCCGCCGAAGGTGATGCCCGTCAGCGGCAAGGCCAGCGCGATGAGCAGGGCGGCCAGGCCGACGGTGACCGTCTTGGCGTGGCGCATCGCCCAGCTGGGCAGGCGCCACCAGATGGTGTCTTCCAGGCGGCGGGCGCGCCGGGCGGCGCCGCGGCGCAGCGTCCACAGGTCAATGCGGTGGCCCAGCAGCCCAAACAGGGCGGGCAGGACGGTGACGGACAGCAGGGCGGCCAGGCCTACGGCGGACATCGCCCCGTAGGCCACGGATTTGAGGAAGGCCTGGGGGAAGAGCATGAGCCCGGACAGGGCGGCGGCGACCATGCCTGCGGAGAAGACCACCGTCTTGCCCGCGGTGGCGGTGGTGGTGGCCACGGCGCGGGGTACGGGCTGGCCGGCGTCGAGTTCTTCGCGGAAGCGGGAGACCATAAACAGGCCGTAGTCGATGGCCAGGCCCAGGCCCAGCAGTGTGACCACGGATTGGGCGAACACGTTGACCTGGGTGAATTGGGCAAGCAGGGCGAGCACGCCCAGGGAGCCCAGGATGGACAGGATGCCCACGATCAGCGGCATCGCGGCGGCGACGACGGAGCCGAAGACGAGCAGCAGGAGCACGGCGACGGCGGGCAGCGCGTAGAGCTCGGCGCGGCGCACGTCGCCGGCCATGCCCTTGTCCAGGGCGTCGGCGACCGCGGTGGCCCCGGCGACGTCGAGTTCAATGCCGGCGGGCAAGGGCTGGCCGCGCAGGGTGTCTTCGATGGCGCGGAAGTCCTTGAGCGTTTGTTCCCCGTCGCCGCGCAGCCCAATGGCCGCGAACGCCAGCGTGCCGTCTTCGCTGCGCAGCTGCCGGGTGTGTTGCTCGAAGTAGCTGGTCACGTGGGCCACGTGGGCGTCGTTGTCGGTGCGCAGTGCCTCCAGGTTGCCTTGGATTGCGCGGGCGACGAGCGGGTCGTCGAGACGCTCCGGCGTGCCGCGGTACAGGGCGATGACGTCGCCGCGGTTGTCGCGCCCGAAGGTCTGCTGCTCGATGGCCGCGCCGGTGGTGGAGTCCGCGCCGGGGTCCTCCCAGCCTTCCTGGCTCATCCGCTCGTCGAGGTGGAGTCCGCAGGCGAGGTAGAGCGCGGCGATGAGCGCCACCACTATGACCGGCACGAGGCGCCGGTGCCGGTAAGAAAACCGGCCCCATCGCAGGAACACCGGGGAACTCCTTCCCTTATTTGTTGTCTGTGGCGCCGATGCGGCTGGCGCCTAGTCGTGGCGGGCCTCGTGCAGCAGCGCGGTGAGCGGGCGCAGCGGTTGCAGCCAGGCGCCCGCGGCGGGCAGGTCGTCGAGGTTGACGCGCGGCAGTGGCTCGCGGAAGACGCCGGGGATGTCTTCAAGATCAATGAAGTCTATAGTCTCGTGGCCGATGGCCCAGGAGGCGCGCTCGTGGAAACCCACCACAGTGACGGGCACGCCGTCGGCGGCGAGTTCTTCGAGGGTGTCCTGGAAGTTGCGCCCGTCGGCGGAGGCGACCACCACCCCGGCGAGCACTCCTTCTTGTCGACGCCGCCGGATGTGCGCGAGCATGTCCGGATCCACATCGGAGTCCTCGGAGGTCTTGGGCTTGGCAAAGACGGCAAAGCCGATGTTGCGCAGGGCCTCGACCCAGGGGCGCACCGCCTCCGCGCCGCCGGGGGCGACGTTGGTAAACACGGTGGCTTCCGGCACGGCCGCCTGGCCGTGAAGCTCCGGCAGCCCGGCGGCGTGCTCGATGAGCCAGCGGCCCAGGGCGTCAAAACGCGGGCGGAAGGCGGAGGTGGGTCGCCCGCCGAGGATGGCGCCCAGTCCCATGTCGATGTTGGGCGCGTCCCACACCAGCAGCGCCGTCGGCGGGCCGGGTTGCGCGCCGGGGGCGTAGGGGTGGGGGACGGTGTGGTAGTCGCTCACTGCGGTGTGGCCTCCTGTGTGGTGGCGGCGGCGTCGATAAGCGGGGTGCGCTGCCACAGGAATTCGGTGATGGTGTGATCGAGGTCCAGCCCGCGGCCCTCGAACTTGGTGATGACCTGCCGGTCGGTGAGGATGGGGCACTCCGGCCAGGGCCAGCCCTTGTATTCAAGCAGGGGCTCGACGTCGACGAGTTCGCGGATCCAGTCGGCGTAGTCGGCGTGGTCCGTGGCCACGTGGAGCACCCCGCCGGGCTTGAGGCGGGTGGCCATGAGGTGCAGCGGGCCGGATTGGATGATGCGGCGCTTGTGGTGGCGGGCCTTGGGCCAGGGGTCGGGGAAGAACACGCGGATGCCGTCGAGGCTGCCGGGGGCGATCATGCGGTTGAGCACTTCGATGCCGTCGCCGCGGACCATGCGCAGATTGGAGATGTCCGCGCGCACGGCGGCGCCGAGCATTTTGGCCAGCCCGGGCTTGTACAGTTCCACGGCGATGATGTTGGTTTCGGGCTCCAGCGGGGCCATGGCCACGGTGGAGGTGCCGGTTCCGGAGCCGATTTCCACGATGGTGGGCGCGTCGGTTCGTCCGAACCACGTATCGACGTCGATGCGCTCATCGCTGAGCACTCGTCCCCACCGTGGCCACATGGTCTCCCAGAGTTGTTGCTGGTTGGCGGTGAGGGTGCCGCGGCGGAAGGAGACCGTGCCCAGGCGGGGGTAGTCCAGGCCGTCGTCGAAGGTGGACTGGAGGGGGCGGCCGGGGGGCAGGTCGCCGAGGCCGGGCTGGGGTGGGGGCGTTGCGTTCATCGTGTTCCATTGTCCTGTGTGGGCTCAGTACCGGCAAACTCCCCCTCTCACAGGGTTACGGCGCGCCGTAGTTTATGTGATTTCGCTCTCCCCCAAACGGGGGGTGAAAATCCACGAGGATGTGGCGCCCGTCATGCCTAGCCGTGCCCGAAATTCCCGCCATCGCCGCATTACCTGCGTGTTTCTGTGGTTTCGTGGATCTGCCCAGGGGGCGCGTGGGGGTAAAAGAACTCACTTCGATGGGGACAAACCGTTACCCTTGAAATGGAAAACACACGTCCCACGACCGTGAAAGATCAGGAGTAGGCATGACCGCTACCATCAAGGGGCTTTCTTCCCCGGCGCCGACCAAGAACCAGGAGATGCTCAGGTGGATCGCCGAGTCCGTCGAGCTCTTCCAGCCGGAACAGGTCGTCTTCGCCGATGGCTCCCGCGAGGAATGGGACCGCTTGACCACGGAACTAGTAGACGCCGGCACGCTCATCCGCCTCAACGAAAAGCTGCGTCCCAATAGCTTCCTGGCACGTTCCAACCCCTCCGACGTCGCCCGCGTGGAATCACGCACCTTCATCTGCTCGGAGACCCAAGACGGCGCCGGGCCCACCAACAACTGGGCCCCGCCCGAGGCGATGAAGGCGGAGATGACCGAGCACTTCCGCGGCGCCATGCGCGGCCGGACCATGTATGTGGTGCCCTTCTGCATGGGCCCGATTACGGACCCGGAGCCCAAGCTCGGCGTCCAGCTCACCGACTCCGCCTACGTGGTGCTGTCCATGTCCATCATGACGCGCATGGGCACCGAGGCATTAGACAAGATCGGCGACGAGGGTGACTTCGTCCACTGCCTGCACTCCGTCGGCGCGCCCCTGGCCCCCGGCGAGGAAGACGTCGCCTGGCCGTGCAATGACACCAAGTACATCACCCAGTTCCCGGAGACCAAGGAGATCTGGTCCTACGGCTCCGGCTACGGCGGCAACGCCATCCTGGCCAAGAAGTGCTACGCCCTGCGCATCGCTTCGGTCATGGCGCAGGAAGAGGGCTGGATGGCTGAGCACATGCTCATCCTTAAGCTCATCTCCCCGGAGGGCAAGGCCTACCACATCTGCGCCGCCTTCCCATCTGCCTGTGGCAAGACCAACCTGGCCATGATCACCCCCACCGTCCCGGGCTGGACCGCGCAGGTCGTCGGCGACGACATCGCCTGGCTGAAGTTCCGCGAAGACGGCCACCTCTACGCCGTCAACCCGGAAAACGGCTTCTTCGGCGTGGCCCCGGGAACCAACTACTCCTCCAACCCCATCGCCATGAAGACCATGGAGCCGGGCAACACCCTGTTCACCAACGTGGCGCTGACCGACGACGGCGACGTCTGGTGGGAGGACCTGGAGGGCGAGCCCACCCACCTCATCGACTGGAAGGGCAACGACTGGACCCCGGAGTCCAGCGAGAAGGCCGCCCACCCGAACTCCCGCTACTGCGTGCCCATCAAGCAGTGCCCCGTCGCGGCACCGGAGTTCGACGAATGGAAGGGTGTGAAGGTCGACGCGATCCTCTTCGGCGGCCGCCGCCCCGACACCGTCCCCCTGGTCACCCAGTCCTACAGCTGGGACCACGGCACCATGATCGGCGCCCTGCTGGCCTCTGGCCAGACGGCCGCCGCCGCCGAGGCCACCGTCGGCTCCCTGCGCCACGACCCCATGGCTATGCTGCCGTTCATCGGCTACAACGCCGGCGACTACCTCCAGCACTGGATCGACATGGGCGCCAAGGGCGGGGACAAGATGCCCCCGATCTTCCTGGTCAACTGGTTCCGCCGCGGCGATGACGGCCGCTTCCTGTGGCCGGGCTTCGGCGAAAACTCGCGCGTCCTCACCTGGATCATCGACCGCATCGAGGGTCGCGTCGAGGCCGAGGACACGGTGGTGGGACACACCGCCCGCGCCGAGGACATGAACCTCGACGGCCTGGATACCCCCATCGAGGATGTCCGCGAGGCGCTCACCGCCCCGGCCCAGCAGTGGGCCGCGGACCTGGACGATAACCGCGAATACCTCACCTTCCTGGGCTCCAAGGTGCCCCAGGAGGTGTGGGACCAGTTCGAGGCGCTCAAGGAGCGCATCGAGGCGGCAGACTAGTCCCCCAAGCGGCTGGCCCGTACAGGCCAGCCGGCGCCCGCCCCCGCGGGCAGGTGTTAGCGGATCCCGATGGGCACGCGCACCATCTCATCCGGGCCCACGTTGTAGCTCTTGGAAACTCGAGCGGTAATCAGCGCGGGCCCGTTGTCCTGCGGCTCGATCCACGGGTCAGCCAAGGCAACTTCCACCAGGTTGAATCGGGCGGTGGCAATCACGGTGCCGTGGTAGCGCTGGATGCCATCGTTGGGGCCGTCCGTGTCCTTGGTGAAGGCCACCTTGTCCCCGTCGAGCTTCATGGCCCCATCCTTGGCGTTGATGCCACCCTTGGTGGCCTCCGTGGCCCGGTAGACCAGCCCGGCGTCGAGCACCAGGTCGGGCGACGGTGCGGGCGGGGTGTTCGGACCCGGCTCCGGGGAGTAAGGGATGGGCACGTAGATCTCCTCGGCCGCGTTCACGGATCCGGCGCCGGGGTAGACGTAGATGCCCCAGTTATCGCCGGTGGTGTGCTCCGGGGGGTTGACGGTCACGCGGGCGTCGAAGGAGCCGTCCTCGCGCATGGGCTGGGCCTGGCGGGCGATGGAGCGGCGCATATCGATGGATCCCTGCGGGATGGTGTTCAGCGTGCCTTCCGGCATGACCCAGGTCACGCGATCGTGGGGGTGCGTGCGGGTGGAACCCGGGGCGCCCTCGGAGGGGCGCCAGTGATCCGGGAAGGCCCCGTAGAGGACGAAGACGCCGTTGGACACTCCCGGGGGGATGGGCAGCGGGAAGCCGCCCTTGTTCGCCTCCGGGGAGAATCCGGTGCCGTGGACGATGAGCGTGTCGCCGCGGTGGACGGGGGTGGTGCCCACCGGGGTGCCATCCTCATGCGTGACCGTGACCTGCGGGTTCTCCGTGACCTGCGGGAAGAAGGGCAGGGTGTCCGGGATCGCGGGGGAGGCCTTGGATGCCGCCGGGGCAGCAGGAGCAGCCGGAGCGGCAGGGGCAGCAGGCCCATTCGGGGTGGAGGAGGACGGCACCGCGGGCAGGTCACCCGCGGCCGGTAGGCCGGGCACCCCAGGCAGCGCGGGCAGCTCTGGTAGCGCCGGGAGTGCTGGCACCCCCGGCAGTGTGGGTAGGGCGGGGGCCGCCCCCGCGGGGGTGGCCAGGGGCATGAGGAGCGCGGCGGTTGCGGCCGCGCACAGCAGGCGAGTTTTCTTCATAATTCCCAGGATAATTGTTTTGAGATTCTTTGCTCAGCCTTCGGTCAGTGACACGCCTCACTGGCAGGTGCGCACGCGGTGGACAAGTCCCTTTTGGGCAGGGTTGAAGTTGTCATCGCTGGCCACCAGCAGTACGCCCGGCTCGTCGGGATCCCAGGACAACGCCTCGACGTTATCCGGGTTCGCCCCGTCGGCGGCCAGGTCTGCTACCAGCTGCTTTGTCACCGGCGTTTCGGTGCCGTCCAGGCGGGGTCGGCCCAGCACATCCGTGGCGGCGCTGGTGTCAATGCGGTAGATTTCGGCCCGGTTTCCGTGCCCGGGCAGGTAGCCGCGTTCCAGGATGTAGAACCCGGTGCCAGGGTGGGCGGGGTCGGCGATGATCTCGGAGACGCCGCGGTCGGCGGCGCCGGGGTAGAGGGGGTCGACGTGGAGGGCGTATTCGGCAAGCGGCGTGCCGGTGGCCAGGTCGAAGCGGGTGATACGCACCCGCATGCCGGCGGTGGGGGTGTTGCGGGGCCCGTCTTGGATGAGGCTGGCTTCGGTGACGGTGACCAGCTGGCCCAGCTGCGGCACGAAGGCCAGCCCTTCGAGGGAGGCGTTGGGCCGAAAGCCGGTGGTGCCCGCGGCGTCGGGGTGGTGGTAGGCCGGCGGGGTGATGCGGCGCAGTTCGCGCCCGGTGACAGTAGAGACCACGATCTGCCCGGTGGTTTCGGTGGTCCAGGCCACGGTGGTGGGGTCGAGGACGCGCAGGGATTCCGGGTCGACGGTGCCGGGGGCGTAGGGCGCGCCGGACGGGTCGGTCAGGGTGGTGGTGGACAGGACACGCGCGGGCTCGGCTGGGGGCAGCGCTACCTGGTAGAAGCGGGCGGGGGCGCGGGAGGAGGGGTCGTCGGAAAGCGCAAAAAAGGTGCCGTCGTCGCGGTGGTCGAGCCCGGAGATGCCGCCGAAGTTCGGTGCGGCGGGCAGGGGGCTGGTAGCCAGGACGGCGGCGCCGAGGCAGGCGCTCAGTAGCAGGCTGGCGGAGGTCACCACGCTGACGGTAGGCGCAGCGGGTGACGTCCTGCTGTCCTCTGGTTTACTCCGCGGTGAATTCCCAGGAGTCGCCGCTCACGGCGTCGGTCAGCGTCAGCGTGGTGCCGTCGATGCCGACGATGCGCTGCTCGCGCAGGGCGGCGTGGATGGTCTGCTGGGTGTCCTCGGTGCCCATGCAGGCCATCAGCGTGGTGGCCAGGGGGCCGAACTCGACGTGCTCGCCGTAGGCGGTGGCCGTGCCGGTGAAGGTGTTGCAGGAGTCGGATCCGGTGATGCGCTCACCAGTGATGCGGAAGTGCGCGTCGGGGGCACCCTTGAGGTGCCATGTGGTGTCTTCGAGGGAGGTGTTGATGGATTCCACGGCGGTGGCCTGTCCTTCAGTGGCGGGGGCGGGGTGTGCGGAGGCGGCGCTGGATAGTGGTGCCAGCGCGGCGGACAGGACGGCGGTTAGGGACACTGCGGTGGTGGCAAAAGTAGTCATGGTGCTCAGAGTATCCATTCCTGTGTTGTATTACTAGGTCCGTTCGGCCCAACTTTCATCTCCCTTTGGACCCTCCCGCTCGGCGGGGAAAGCCCAGCCCGCTCGGCGGCAAACTTCAGCCCGCTCGGCGGGGAAAGCCCAACCGGCTCGGCAGGAAGACCCCAGCCGGCTCAGCAGGAAGACCCCAACCGGCTCAGCAGGAAGACCCCAGCCCGCTACGCCACCTCCAGCACGAGCACCAGGTTGGAGGTAGCAACCTCGCGCAGGCCGGGCACGCGGGCGACCCACCATGCCCACCAGGGGTGATAGCGGGGGAAGGCCCCCAGGATACGCGCGGCGCCGCGCTCCTGGGCCTGGCGCGCCCAGTCCAGGCCCGCGGCGCAGGACAGGGCGAATAGGGACTGGCCGTAGACGTTTTTCGGCGGGTGGCCGTGGCGCTGGGTGTAGCGGTCGCGGGCGAAGTCGCCGCCCACGTAGTGTTGCCATAGTCCGGTTTCGTGGCCGCCGAAGGGGCCGAGCCAGACGGTGTAGCTGTAGATGACTAGTCCGCCGGGCCGGGTGACCCGCAGCATCTCGTCGCCGAGGGCCCACGGGTGGGCCACGTGTTCGGCAACGTTGGAGCTGTAGGCCACGTCTAGGGAGTTGGTGGCTATGGGCAGGTGGTCGCCGGATCCGCGCACGCTGGCCGCCACGGTGATGCCGGCGGCGCTCATCTCTCCGGCGTCGGGTTCGACGGTGATGTAGTGGGCTTTGCGCCGGGCGAATTCTGCGGCGAAGTAGCCGGGTCCGCCACCGACGTCGAGGATGCGCGCCCCGGATAGGTCGGTGCCGTGGGTGTCGCGCACGATTGCGGCGATGAGCTGGGCGGTGTCGGCGGCGAGGTGGTGGTAGAAGCGCGCCGGGTCGGGTTGCTCGTAGCGGAAGTCTGCCAGCAGGCCGAGGGCGCGGCGCAGGGTGGCGCGCCGGGCGGTGGTGGGCAGGGTGCGCAGGGCTGGCTGGGCGGCGTTCACGGAAGCTAAGGGTAGCGCGTGCCGACGCCCCCGCATCCCACCACCGTCCCCGCCCCGCGCGACGGCCGGTGGGCACCGTAGACTGAGGCGGCAATGAAGATCCTTTTGCTGTGCTGGCGCGATACGCATCACCCGCAGGGTGGTGGTTCTGAGCGTTACCTGGAGCGGGTGGGCGCCTACTTGGCCGGCCGGGGCCATGAGGTGGTTTACCGCACGGCGGCGTATCCGGGGGCACGCCGGTGGGATCCGGCCACGCCGGCGACGGGCGGCGTGGCGTTTTCGCGTGGGGGCGGCAAGTTGACGGTGTATCCGCGGGCGTGGCTGGCCATGCTTGCTGGCCGGTTGGGGGTGGGTCCGCTGCGAGGGGTGGATGTGGTGGTGGATACGCAAAATGGGGTGCCGTTTTTTGCGCGGCTGTGGGCGGGCGCGCCGGTGGTGGTGTTGACGCATCATTGTCATCGGGAGCAGTGGCCGGTGGCGGGGCCGGTGTTGTCGCGGGTGGGCTGGTGGTGTGAGTCGTGGTTGTCGCCGCGGGTGCATCGGCGTAGTCGGTGGGTGACGGTGTCTGCGTCGAGTGCGCGCGAGTTGACGGGCTTGGGGGTTGCGGCTGATCGGATCAGCATCATCCGCAATGGGGTGGATCCGGTTCCCGCGGCGGTGACCGCGGCGTCTGATCCCGCGCCGACGTCCCCGGCGCACCTGATCACGTTGTCGCGTCTGGTTCCGCATAAGCGCATTGAGCAGGCGATGGATGTGGTGGCTCAGCTGCCGGGGGTGGTGTTGGATGTGGTGGGTTCTGGCTGGTGGGAGGACCGTTTGCGCAGCTATGCCCGCCGTCGCGGGGTGGCGGATCGGGTGGTGTTCCATGGGCAGGTCGATGAGGCCACAAAGCATGCGCTGTTGGCGCGCGCGGCGGTGCATGTCATGCCGTCGCGGAAGGAGGGGTGGGGCCTGGCGGTGGTGGAGGCCGCGCAGCATGGGGTGCCCACGGTGGGCTATTACAGCAGTGGCGGCCTGCGTGACTCGGTGGTTGACGGTGTGACTGGGCTGCTGGTGGATACCCCGGAGCAGCTGGCCGCGCAGGTGTCTCGTTTGCTTATCGACGCCCCCTTGCGGCACCGTCTCGGCCGCGCCGCACGAAGCCGCGCCGCGAGCTATTCCTGGCGGGACACGGGGGCCGCCTGGGAGGATCTTCTCAGCGCGCGTGTGCGGGCTAGGTAGGCGGCGGGGACGAGTCCGGCGCCGCCGCTAGCGCGGACTACGCAGCTGAACCCGAGGTCAGCCTGCCTGTCTAGGTCTCGCTCGGCCCACGCGCGCTGGGCGTGGTGGAAGCGGAAGGACGGGTACGCTGTCTGGAACAAGTTCGGGGATCGGTGTGGATGTCGAGGCCAACAAGGTTTTAAGCGCGGATGGAGCAATACATTATTCGATATTTGCTATCGGTGAGGTCACTGCCGGAGAAGTGTACTACATCAGCGCGATGACAAAATCTGAAATGCAGCCGAGACTATCGCACGGCAGATTGTCGGTGACATCGATCTGAGGAGTTAAGGAATGCTGCACAATAGGCCGGCTGGCCGTCTATCTTATCTGGTTCTCCTATTTGTTGTCATGTCGCCGCAACTTGGGTTGTCATTGATCACCCCGTACTTCCTCCCAATGGCGAATGACCTGAATGTTGAGATTTCTGAGCTTCAGCAAACCATGGTTCTTTACATGGTGGGATACGCGATGAGTATGTTCGGCGCGGGGATGCTCGCGGATAGGTTCGATGCAAGCAAAGTTCAGGGATTCGGTCTGTTGGTCTTTTCCGTAGCTACTATATGCGCGTCTCTCAGTAGTAATATTTGGATTTTAGGACTTTCACGTTTCTTGCAAGCTTTGGGTGGCACTTCTGCAACCGTACTTTGTAGGCTGATCTTAAAACGGACATTCCCTCGCGATAGGCTGATTAGATACTTGGCGGATCTGTCCATGGTGATTTCTCTAACGCCGGCATTTGCTCCGTTGCTGGGAGGCCTGCTAGAACCGCTGTTGGGTTGGCGTTCTGTGTTGCAAGTGCTCAGCATCTATAGTTTTGTATTAGCCGCTCTGTGCTTTTTCATATTGCCCGCGGCGGCGGCTCAAAAGCCTAGTTTTCCGGGTTTGTGTGAGGTGTGGGTGCAGATACGTTCTTGCTGCCAGTCCTCCGAGTATCGCTGGTACGCCCTGGTCATTGCATGCGTTTGGATGGGCTATTTTTCCGTACTAAGTCTTACGCCCGACCTGTTTCAAAATGGTTTGGAATTAAGTGGAACGAGCTTTGGACTCGCAATGACGGCGCCGGCATGTGGGTATTGGCTGGGAGGATTTCTGGTGCGAAAAACCGGCGGCAGCCCGGTCCTTATTTTATCGACTACTGCGATATCGTCTGCAAGTTGGGCTGCGTTGATTGCATGTTCTCTCCCGGGACAGCCTAATCTTGTGGTCTATATTGTCCTCCTCTTTTTGGGCTGCATCATGGTTGGCGTCCTGATTCCTTATGCTCAAGATGGGCAGCTAACTGTCATTGCGCGTTTTGAAGGCGTAAGCACTGGCCTGTTTTTTCTCATACAGATGATGGCGGGCGCAATATATATGGCTTTGTTAAATTCCGTTTGCTCCGGAAACGCGTTGTATTCTGCCGTCTGTATGGCGGTACCTGTACTATGTATTGGTTTGTTGTTGTTCGTCCGAAAAAGCCGAGCCTAGGTTGGAGTGTTTCAATGTTGAATTCTATATATTAACTTGTGGCGACTGTGGCTCGGTAAACGTCTTATTGCTCGGCTCGGGTGGGGCTAGTGTTAGTGCTGACGGCAAATGACGCTTCGGGCGCAAGTCGGCAGAGGGAAGATGTCCGAATCGCAAAGGACAGCGTTGAAGAGATAACTTAGGGTGTTTTACCGCTCGACCGTCGGCCCCTTGAGTCGAAGCAGGAGCGGACCGAGCACGAGGAGAACCGCGACCTCTCCGAGCGCTGCCGCCCAGAGCGCGACGGGCGTGGAGGTGCGCTCAGCCAGGGCTGAAACGAGTAACGCGCCGAGCGGGAGACTGCTCATGATGGCAACACGAGCACTGGCATTGACTCGTCCGAGGAGGTCAGGAGGCGTCAGACGCTGCCGGAGCGTAACCAGGGCAATGTTCATGATGGGCGATCCGTAACCCATCAAGGCCTGGCCCAGTATCAGCATCGCGACAGGAAACGGCGTCGAGGCAGATGCGACCACAAGTAGCGTCCCTGCGGCGAGGCTGGCCAGGCCAACTGCGACGCACGCCCCCTCACGTAGCCGGTCCGACCAGTAGCGGTATGTCAGTGCCCCCGCCAGGGCTCCCAACCCAGCAATTGCCACTACGAAGCCGTAGACGGAGCTGCCAAGTCCAAGCGTCCGCGTCACGAACAGAGCGAAAAGAGCTTCGACGCCAGCCCCGAATACGTTCACCAAGGCGCCGGAGATGACGACAAGACGAATTTCATGCGAGCGCCAGACTAGGTGCAGGCCGTCGAGAACATCTCGCAGAAACGTGTCTTGTTTCCCATCTCGCGAGGCGCCAGCATGTGTGGCCAACACTCGATGTGGGATTCGAAATCTTGCTGGGATGAGCAAAAGCCCAAAGAAGGCAATCATGAACGTGACAGAGTTGATCGTCACCACAAATTCGGGTCGGTACATTGAAGCCAGAAGTCCGCCGAGGAGCGGTCCCGCCAGCTGTGCGACTGATCGTACGAACTCCAGAGCACTGTTCGCTGTGCCCAGGGATGCGGAGGGAACTATCTCTGGAATATACGTCTGATATGCGATATCAAAGAACACGTTGCAGATGCCGACCCCAAACGAAACGGCCAGAAGCGCAGTGATGCTGAGGGCGTCGAGCAGGGCAAGTGTGGGAATCAGCGCTATCAGGCATGCCCTTAAGACGTTGCACGTGACCATCACAAGCCATCGACTTGTCCGGTCCACACAAGTGCCCGCGACAAGTCCGAACAGTACTATTGGCAGCCACGTGAATGCGCTGACGAGCCCAAGCGCGAACTCCCCGGCGTTGAGTGAGAGGACCGCGATAAGCGGGACCATGACCGCGGCGATCTGTGTGCCGAAGAGTGAAAACGACTCTCCAACCAGCACAATCTTGAAGGCGTTGGGGAGGGCGGAGACCCGCATGGAGCTCCTGGAGCTATCGGAATCCTGCGTTTCACGGCGCATGCTAGCCCATCTCCTCAGTTCTCGGCTGTCTGTTAATGCGATTGCGGTGACGGGAGACACGCGCGTACCCGTCAGATCGTCGCGCATCCCGGATGCTGAAGGCATCAAGGAGATCAGAGCAGTCCTCTGCTGGATTCAGGGTATGTGAGAACTGGGAACTGTAGTCGTGGTCGCGGAAGACGAGCCGTCCGCCACCTTGATGCCTGCGCTCATAGCCTCACAAGGCGTGCTGAGGTGTGGTGGCACCCCATGTGCATGGCACTCTAGCCGTGTGCTGGCCAAGACCCCAGTAGGGAGGCTCCCGCAATATGTCAGAACGGGGACTCGCATGAAGTGAGCGTGCTTCGATCAGCGTGTTTTCGGGCGCCAACTCCGCGGATGAGGGTGAGCCGTTTGAAGCATCCCCCGTCGCGCGGTGTTGAGGTTCTTGATGGCAGGTAGACATCAGCGCGGCCTGCCCTGTCACGGTCGGGCCGACGGGTTTTGTTGTGGGTCGGCAGATATATCACCAAGCCGCGCCGCGAGCTATTCCTGGCGGGACACGGGGGCCGCCTGGGAGGACCTTCTCAGCGCGCGTGTGAGGGCCAGGTAGGCGGCGGGGACGAGCCCGGCCCACAGGGCGAGCAGCGCGTACCCGGCTTTCGGGGTGGGGTGCGCCGGGGCGCCGGGGCGGGCGAGGACGGCGCCATCGCTGGCGCGGACGACGCAGCTGACGCCGAGGTCGGCCAGCCTGTCTAGGTCCCCCTCGGCCCACGCGTGCTGGGCGTGGTGGAAGCGGGGGGCGGGGGCGTCGATAAGCTGCCCGTCGACGCGCAGTTGCCCGGAGGCGAGGATGGGTGCGGCTTTGGTCCAGGGGTTGATCATGGGCGCGCCGTCCGGGCGGGTGACTAGCGTGTCGGAGCCGGGGCCGGTGAGCAGGAGTTCGCCGGGGCAGGGCGGTGTGGGTGCGGTGACGGGTACCGGGGTGAGTTGGCGCAGGGCGCTGGCGGCGTCTGGGACGTGGAGGGCGCAGCAGGCTGCTACCGCCCAGGGCAGGATGCGCCCGCGGAGTTGGCCCAGTGCTGCCACCAGTGCCGGCAGTGCGAGTAGCGCCCATTTGTGGGAGTCGCGCAGTAGTCCCGAGCCGGGTAGCCAGGCTGCGAGTTGCGCCATGGTGCCGGGTGCGGCCCAGGCGAGGATGCCCACCGCCACCCCACCTGCGCCGAGGGCCAGGACGGGGCGCAGACGGGCGGGCAGGCGCGCCATCCCCGGGACGATCGTGAGCGCGATGAGAATGCCCAGGATCGCCCACCCGTGGTCCTGGCTGGCCGGTTGGGCCTGCGCGTTCCAGATCCCGCCCAATCCCACCAGCGTGCCGGGGGTGGTGGCCCCGGCGGCTGCCCGGGGGGCGAAGGCGCGGATGGCTGCTTCGGTGGCGTGGCTGGGCGCGTCGGCGTGCCCGAGAAGCGCCGGGACGGCCCACACCAGGGTCAGCCCAGCCCCGATGCCCAGGGTGTAAAGGCGGGCCCGGCCGCGGGCGGCGGCGACCCCTATCGCGGTGGCCATGAGTGCCCCGGTGGGGCTCAGTGCCGCGGCCCAGAGGCCGAGCCACTGCGTGGCCGTGTGCCCGCGCAGTCCCGCCCAGGTGATCAGGGGGAGGAGCCACACGGCGATGACTAGGCTCCAGTGGCCTTGGAGGAGGCGTTCGATGACCCCCGGGTTGGCTAGGGTCAAGGAGATGGCGGCGCAGCTGGCGGCGGTCCTCCCGCCGCAGTGGCGGGCCAGGGCGACGGCGCCGCCCGCCCCGGCGCTTGCCCCGGCGATGAGCAGTCCGCGGGCGAACCAGGAGGCGGGCAGGACCCGCCCCACGAGCGCCAGCACCGCGTCTTGGGGGGTGGCGCGGCCGGGTAGGTCGCCCCAGCCGAGGGCGTCGGCAGTTAGCGCCGGGTGGTCGAGGACGAGCATGTCGCGCAGCGCCAGCTGCCCGGGGTGGGCAAGGATCACGGCTAGCAGCCCGACGTGCAGGGTTGCCCACGCGATGATGAGCGCGGTCGGTGCGATGTGTCGTGGGGTTAGCGTCGTCGTTGCCACCTGACCACCGTCACCACGGCGGCGATGATGACCGCCAGTCGCAGGGCCTTGGCCACCCAGGCCACCACGGCGAGGGTGTCCTGGGTGCGGATCACCGGGCGGGCCAGCGCCTCCTGGGCGGCCAGGGTGGGTTCATCGAAGTCGAAGCTGGCGTGCACGATGGTGCGCGCGGCAATGGGGTCTGCCCCTTCCGCCCAGGCGCGCGTCATGGCGTTGGCCTGCTGGTCGTCGCTGGCGTAGAACCAGTAGATCTCCTCGTGGGCGTCTACGATCTCCCCGGAGGCGGGCTCTACGGTCAGGGTGCGGCTGGCGGTGTAGTAGGCGGTGAGGTGGACGGAGCCGGCGGGGCTGTAGCCGTAGTCGGAGATTTCCTTGTCGCTGTAGACCTCTCGGGCGGGGGCGACCATGCCGGTGATGTGCCAGGCGGATCCGGCCCCGGCGGTGTGCTCTACGGCGACGGGGTCGAGGACCTGGTGGAACAGGAAGGTCGACAGGGCGGCGTTGCGGTTGGCGGCCAGGTAGTCGATGGGGAAGGACCGCCCGGTGACCGGGTCGAAGTAGGGGTAGGACTTTTGTTCGGTGGTGTAGGGGAAGCGGTAGCGCAGGCCGTCTTGGTGCTGGGAGGTGGCGTGGGCGTGGCCGCCGGGCCCGGTGATGTCCAGGGTGGCGGTGGCTTCGGGGACGGGGAAGGTGGAGTTGCGCAGGAGGCGCAGGTTGTCCTCCAGGTCCACGGTGATGTCCGGCCCGAGGTTCAAGGTGGTGTGCCCGTGGACGTCTGCTTGTTTGCGGGCTTTGGAGGCGCTGCCTGTTTGCTCCTCGGTGGCGGGTGCGGCGCTGACGTTTGTGGTCAGGGTGGCGGGCTGGTTGCGCACGTAGCAGGCGAGCAGGGTGCGGTTGGTGCAGGCGGGGGCGTCGGGAAGCTGGCGGGCGTGGTAGGCGGCGGTGTCGAGCACCTGGGCGGTGGTGGGCCGATAGTTCAGGGTGGCGGCGGCGGGCACCGTCATGGTTTGCATGGTGCCGAGGATGATGCGGGGGATGATGTCGCCGATGAGCGTGAGTGCCACGATGAGGGCGAGGAGCACGCCAAGCCTGCGGCGCAGCCGGGTGGTGCGGTGGGGGTGCGTGGCCATCTGGTGCCCAGCCCTCTTTTCTTTTTGGCCCTCGGGGTGTCTTCTCATCCTACTGGGGGTGGTGTGTGGGGGAACTCTAGACTGGCAGCGATGTCTTCTCCTCCGCTTATCGACGCCCCCTCCCGGCCGGCCTTCGTGCCCAGCCTCGAGGGACTGCGCGGGGTCGCCGCCGTGGCGATCGTGGTCACGCACGTGGCGTTTCAGACGGGGCTTGATCCGCGCAGCTTCGGCGGCTCGATTGCCGCGCGCCTGGACTTTGGGGTGGCGGTGTTTTTTGCGCTGTCGGGGTTTGTGCTGTGGCGCCGCCACGCTGCGGATCGGGGCGCGGCGGCGGCGCGGACCTACTATGCGGCCCGGGCGGTGCGCATCGCCCCGGCGTACCTGGTGTGCGTGGCGGTGGTGCTGTTCGTCTTCCCGGTGGCGTTTTCGGCCACGGGCAGGCAGGTGATTGCCCAGTTCACACTCACGCAGATCTATCACGCGTCCGGCCTGGTCGGCGGGCTGACGCAGCTGTGGTCCCTGTGCGTGGAGGTGGCGTTTTACCTGGTGGTGCCGCTGCTTGCGGCGCTGTTAGGGCGCCTGCCGTCGCGCCGATGGCGCGTGGCGGTGATCGTCGCAGTCGCGTTGGCGAGCTTCAGCTGGGGCTGGCTGCCGGGTATAGATGGCCAGCCGGACGCGGCCGCAGGCGAGGTCAACCGGCAGATCTGGCCCCCGGCATACGCGTCGTGGTTCGCGGTGGGGATGCTGGCGGCTGAGGCAGAGGCCGCCGGTGTGGTGGGCCCGCGGTGGCGGCGCGTGCTGGGCTGGCGGCCGCTGTGGTGGGCGGCGGCGCTGGCGACGGTGTGGGTGGCTGGCCAGGAATGGTTCGGCCCGATCGGCCTGACGCATCCCAGCGCGGGGCAGTTCGCGGCTCGGGTGGGGGCGGGGATGGTGTGCGCGGTGTGCGTGGTGGTGCCCTATGCCCTGGCCCCGAGCCCGCGGGACCTGCTGGCCCGCCCGGCGCTGCTGGCGGTGGGGCGCTGGTCCTACTCCCTGTTTTTGTGGCATGTGGCGGTGCTCTCCCTGGTGTTTCCCGCCCTGGGCCGGGAGGTGTTCTCGGGCGGCTTTGTGCCGGTGCTGGTGGTAACCCTGCTGGCCAGCCTGGCGGTGGCGGCGGCGAGCTACGAGCTGGTGGAGGCCCCGTGTTCCCGCTGGTGGCGGGGCCGGGCGCACGCGAGGGCGGCGAGCATGGCCAGGGCGGCGCAGGCCAGGAGCGGGGAGTCGCCGGCGTAGCTGGCGGCGGGCCAGGGGGCGCGGGCCAGCCAGGCGGCGGTGGTGGCGGCGGCCGCGCCGATGAGCCATCCAGGCCGGATGGTGGTCAGGCGGATAATCGCCCACGCGGCGGCGAGGGTGGCCAGGCCGACGATTCCCCCGGCCGCGCCGAGGGCGCCCGCGGCGAGCAGCACCGTGCCACCCCCGCGCGGTGGTGCCTCCAGTCCAGCCGGCTCGACCCGTCCGCCGTCGGCGCGCCGGGTGGCCACCAGCACCGCGGCGCAGGCCAGAACCACCAGGGCGGCGAGCGCCCCGCCACCGGCCAGCCCGGCGCGCAGCGGGCGGTCTCCCGCGAAGGAGAGCTCCAGTGTTCCGCCGATTCCGGCGGGGATGGCAAAGCCCTGCATGCCGGCGCCCACGCTGGTGGCCTCCAGGGGCTGGCCGTCGAGGGTGGCGCGCAGCCCGGGGTTGGCGGCGCGGTGGGTGTTGAGGATGCGCTCGTGGTCGGCGGTGGCGATGGTGTGGTCGGCGGCCACGTGCTGGGGCGCACCAGGCGGCGCACCAGGCGGCGCACCAGCCGGGGCCCAGTCAGGGTCGGCGAGCAGCACCCAGGCGGCGGTGGTGTGCAGGTGGTGCTCGCCGGCGGGCAGGGTGAGGGTGTCGCCGGGGTGGTAGGCGGTGCCGTTGATCTCCACGCTGGCGGGCTTCGCGTCGTCGGGTCCGCGCAGCCGCACGGTGAGGTCGCGGTGGGTGGAAAAGGTGCGGTCGAGGGTGCCGGTGGGGACGGCGAGGCGTTGGAAGAAGAAGGCGCGCGGGTCGGTGGTGGTTTCCGGCACGGTGATGCGGCGGGCCATGTCTACCCCGGCGATGGCCAGGTCGGCGATGCCGGTGCGCGAGTGCACGGCGATATCGATGTGGGTGGGTGTTCCGGGCAGGGTGAGCGTGGTGGGCCGGCCGGCGCGGGTGGTGGTGTTGATGCGCGTCTGGTCGCCGTCGCTGATGGTCAGGCGGGCGTCGGCGGTGGTGGTCAGGTGGAGGCGTGGGTTGGTGGGCAGGGGGGCGTCGATACGCAGGTGGGGATCGCTGTCGCCGGGGGCGGGCCACCAGGCGGTGGTGGGGTCAGCGTCGACGATGGCGTTGAGTGAGCGGGCCGGGTCCGCCCCGCCGAGGGCGCCGGGGGTGCAGGCGCAGCTGGTGGCGCTCAGGCTCGGGCCGGTGGTGATGACCTGGGTGCGCGGGGCGATGCTGGGGTAGTCGGTGATGGGGTTGCGCACCGCGGAGGTGTCATCGTCGGGGGCCAGCGGGGCGGACTGGGCGCCCACGAGGGTGCCGTAGTTGCGCATCACCGCCATCGGGGTGTCGGTGACAATATCCGCGCCAGCATCCCCGGCAACGAGCCGCAGCGGCGCGGCCGTTCCCAGCGCGGCGTGAAGGAGGGCGACGGCTTCCCCGCCGCCGCGCACGGTGGTCACCGCGGGGGCGTCGGCAAGCGTCATGCCCAGCTGCGGATCAAGGAGGATGACCTGCACCTGCTCGTCGGGGCCGAAGGCGCGGATCGGGGTTCCGGCCGCGCGCGCGAACTGCTCGACGGCACCGCGGCGCAGCGGGCTTGTCGACGCCCCCTCCGCGACGTCGTGGCGCACCAGCACCGCCCCAATCCCCGCCCCCCGCAGCGCCGCGGGCAGGGCTGCGGGTTCCTCATGGGCCACGGCGATCAGCCCGTCTAAGCCCCGGATGGTCTCCGGGCCCACCAGCGGCACCGCGTCGCGCACCGCCCATGGCACCTCAAGCAGCGGCTGCGCCGGCTCGTCGCGCGTCCAGCCCCAGTCCTGCCGGGCGAAGGACGCCTCCGGCAGGATCAGGGTGCGCGTGCCCGCGGCGGTGGAGTTGAGGAAGTCCGCCGCCTGCCGCCAATAGTCCGGGACCTGCTGGTAGGCGCCCCGCGGCAACAGCCCGCCGTGCAGTGCCGGGGCCGCGCTGAGCGCCACCGTCGCCGCGATCAGCGCGCACACGGCGCGCTGCCGCGGCAGGTGTGTGCGGTGCTCAGCGCTGGGTGAAGGGCCGCGTGCCGGGCCGCGCTGCGCCCCGCAGGCCAGGCCCAGATACGCCACTCCCACCGCCACCGGCAGGCGCACCAGCGCATCGAACTTGTGGAGGTTGCGCAGCGGCGCCCCCGGGCCGTCCAGGAACGTGCGCACCAGGTGCCCGGCCGGGGCCCAGTCCCCGCCCGCGCAGCACAGCACCGCCACCCCGATGAGCAGCATGGCCACCCACACCCCGGCCGTGGCGCAGCCCCGGGAGCGTGCCACCGCCAGGCCCGCCAGGCCCAGGCCGGCCACGGCCACCGTGGCCACCACGAACACCGGGTGGGTGACCAGCAGTGAGCCCGCGGCGCGCTCGGTATCCACGAATGGTGCCCAGCTGGTGGTGCCGCGCAGCACCTCCGCCGGATTGAGCCACCGGGTGGTCACCGCGGCGGACTCGATGAACTGGGTAAACGGCGCGGCGTAGCGGCCCAGCACCACCAGCGGGACCATCCACCACAGGCTGACCGCCACGCACCCGAGCGCCCAGCCAACGCCCACACCAGCCAGGGCGCGGCGCTGCCCGCCCCGCGCCCACCGCCAGGCCAGGACCACCGCCGCGGGCAGGCACGCCGCCACGGTGGCGGTGGCGTTGATCGCCCCCATGGCCGCGACCGGCAGCGTTGCCGCGGCCACCACCCGGGCGCGCTGGGCGCGGGTGGACACCGGCCGCAGCATCGCGGCAACAATCCACGGTGCGAGCATGGCCGGCCAGGTCTCTGAGGAGATGGCCGTCAGCGTGGTCAGGGTGTGGGGGCTGACAACGTAGGCGGCGGCCCCGAGGGCACGCCAGGGGGCCCAGCGCCGGCCGCGCAACCCCAGCGCGGTGAACACAAGGAGCATGCCGGACAGTCCGATGCCGATAACTAGCGTCCACCACAGGCGCTGGGCCACCCAGTCCGGCAGCGCGTCGGTGGCCAGGAAGAAGGCGCCTTGGGGAAAGAGATAGCCGTAGGCCTGGTTTTGCAGCTGCCCGAAAGTGAAGGTGTCCGTCCAGGCGTGCAGGGCGCCGCGCAGGAAACCCGCCGGGTTGGCGGCGAGGTCATGCTTGGTGTCGGCGCTGGTCAGGCCCCACGGTTGGGTCCAGGCAATGGCGGCGGCGCACAGCCAGGCCAGCGCGTGGTCGATCCAGTCCGGGAGGTGGCGGGTGCGCACGGGGGTGCAGGTGAGGGCTCGCGCCGCGGGCTATCCGCGGGAGCCGTACTCCGGGCTGCCTAACAGGGCGGAGCTTGCCGGGGTGGCGCCTCCCTGGGGCACGGAGTCATGACCGGTAAATGCGGAGACCCCGAGTATGGCCACCACGCCGAGCGCGATGCCCACCACAACGCTGGCCACGGCGGGCCCGGCGGTGCGGCGGGTGAGGGAATCGGATTCAAACGCCATGGTCGCAGCCTACCAGGGCGGGTGCGGCTAGTCGGGCCGGGACGCCGGGTCGGCGCAGGGCGGCACGATGAAGACGGGCACGCCGGCGTTTTTAACCAGCGAGTCCGCGGTGGAATTGCGCCACAGGGATTTCACGCCGCGGACGGCGCGCGTCCCGGTGACGATTGCTGCGGGGTGCAGTTCGGCGGCGGCGTCGATAATTGCGGACCACACCGACGTGGTGGATTCGACGAGGCTGCCGCGGGCGGAAAGCCCCCAGCCTTCCGCAAGCAGCACCCCGGCGCGGCAGATTTCGCGGGCGGCAGCCCAGGCGGGGTCATCCGTTTCGGTGACGGCTAGCCAGTCCCCCTGGTGGAGCCCGGACATGCTGGATGCGCGGGCGGCCTGGCGGGCCATGGGCTCCCAGGCGGTGACAATATCCACGGTGTCTGGGCGCAGCAGGAGCGCGGCGTAGCGCAGAGCGCGCCGGGACTCCTCCGAGCCGTCGAAGGCAACCAGGACGGTGGGTTCAGCCATGGTGGGCCTTTCTCTTCGGGTCTTTTCGGGACTTTGCGGGTCTTTTCGGGCTGTACAACAGGGGGCTTGCTTCCGGCCCATCCTAGAGGCTCCCGGCGGCGGGCGGATGGGGTTAAGGTGTGGGGGGTGCGCTCGCACCCGCCTGGCCCACCCCCACAGAGGAGCCGATTGTCCCCCATGTTTGCCCGTCGCTCGCGCGTCCGGCGCGTCCTGGCCATTACCTGCACCTGTGCCCTGTTCATCGGGGCGCATCCTGGGGCGGCGGGTGCCGCGGTGGAGCTAGACCAGCAGCTACGGCGGGACCTCGTGGCGTCGCTGATGGTGGTGGGGGTCACGGACTTTGATGATGCCGTGGCCAAGCTGGATCAGGGCGTCGGCGGGATCTTTATTAGCAGCTGGGCCGATCCGGCGATCCTTACGGAGGAGGGCCGCAATATTGCCGCGCTGCGGGAGCACGCGGGCCGCGACTTCTCCGTGTCCATTGACTTTGAGGGCGGGCGGGTGCAGCGCCACTCCCAGGTGCTTGGCGAGCTTGCGGCCCCGCGGGAGCTGGCCCAGTCAGGTTCCCCGGAGCAGGTGGCCGAGCAGGCCGCGCAGCTGGGCACCCGCCTAGCCGACCACGGCATCACGGTGGATTTTGCGCCGGTGCTGGACGTGGACTCCACGGGCCTGGACATCGTGGGCGATCGTTCCTTTGGCACCACGGCGCCGGAGGCGGCCCGCTATGCGGCGGCGTTCGCCCGCGGGCTGCGCTCGGTGGGCATCGAGCCGGTGTTCAAGCACTTCCCGGGCCATGGGGCGGCGTCGGGGGACACGCACAAGGCTGCGGCGGTCACGCCCCCGTTTGAGCAGCTGTGCCAGTTGGACTTGGCCGCTTATGGTCCGGCGCTGCGCCAGGCCCCGGGCACGGCGGTGATGGTGGGGCACCTGTCCATCCCGGGTTTGAGCACGGGCGATACCCCGGCCAGCCTGGACCCGGCGGTCTATCGGCTGCTGCGCTCGGGCGCGTACCCGGGCGGCAATCCCTTTGTCTCTGCCGCGTACACGGATGATCTGTCCGGGATGAAGGCCATCTCCGATCACTTCTCCTTGCCGCAGGCGGTGGAGGCGGCGGTGATTGCGGGGGCGGATCAGGCGTTGTGGTCCTCCGGCGAGCAGCTGGAGGAGGTCATCGACCGGGTGGACGCCGCCGTCGTGTCCGGCGCGATGCCGGTACCCCAGCTTCTCGACGCCGCGAGCCGCACCGCAGGTGGGCATGCCCTGGCGCAGCGCGCCCGCGAGGAGCTGGAGGCCGGCGCCCAGCCCCGTTTCCCCATGATCCAACCAGTGCCTCAGGTTATTGGGCTGCTGCGGATATATATGGTCGGCGCGGACGGAAGCGCGGAGCCGATGGTGCCCGCGCGCTCGCACGCGTTGCCTGACTACACCACATGGGCAGGCGCGGAGATGTGAATTTCACTCCCCCGACGGTTACCCTAGCTACCGTGACTAAGACGAAGAACCGGCGTTCCGGTGGCCGCGGCCTGCGCATTGGTCTGGGCATCATCGCCGGGCTCATCGGGATTACCGCCGTGGGGTATGCCGCAGACTTTCTGATCACCCGCGGAGACGTCCCCCGCGGGGCGACCGTCGGCGGCGTCGCCATCGGCGGCATGTCCCAGGCCGCTGCCGCCGAGACGCTGGAAACAGCCTTTGGGCAGGTGACCTCCCAACCGGTGCAGGTGCACGCCGGCGACATGACGGCTACCTTCGTGCCCGCCGAATCCGGCGTGCGCCCGGACTGGAAGGCCACCGTCGCGGCAGCCGGTTCCCAATCGTTGAACCCGATCACCCGCGTGCAGCGCTTCTTCCACACCTATGAAGTGGACATGGTCTCCACTGCGGACGACAGGCTGTTTACCCCCGCCCTGCGCCGCGTCCACGACGAGTTGACCCGCGAGCCCGTCAACGGCGCGGTGCATTTGGACGCCGGGAAGGTGGTCACCGAGGAGCCGGTCAACGGCCAAAGCGTGGACCGCGATGAGCTGCGCCACGCCGTGACCACGGAATGGCTCATGCCAGAGGGCGTGACCATCAAGGCTGCCGTCAAGGAGCCGGAGATCCGTGCCGCAGCCGTCAAGGCAGCGGCGGAAGGCGATGCTGCCAAGGCTGTGTCCAAGCCGATCATCGCCCACGGGCGCGACCACATCGACGGCGTCATCCCCCCGGAGCGCATGGGCGAGGTGGTCACCTTCGTGCCCGACAAGGACGCGCTGCGCACCGACATCAACGTGGAGGCCGCCCAGGGCATCCTGGCGGAAAACCTCACCCAAACCGAACGCCAGCGCCGCAACGCAGAAATCACCTTCGGCGAACAGCGCGTGATCACCCCGCACGTGGACGGCGTGACCATCAAGTGGGAGGACACCCTCAAGGACCTGCCCGCGCGCATCACCGGCGACAAGGAGCGCGAGTTCGACGTCCTCTATGAGGACACCCCGGCCAGCTTCACCACCGAAATGGCAGAAAAGGCCACCTTCGATGACGTCATCGGGGAGTTCACCACGGAGGGCTTCTCGGAGGCCTCCGGTAAGAACATTGCGCTGACCGCCCAGACGGTCAACGGGGCGATCGTCGCCCCTGGGGATACGTTCTCCCTCAACGGGTTCACCGGTCCCCGCGGGGAGGCCCAGGGCTACGTGAAGTCCGGGATCATCCTCAACGGGCACGCGGATGAGGCCGTCGGCGGCGGCATCTCACAGTTCGCCACCACCCTGTACAACGCCGCCTACTTCGCCGGCATGGAAGACGTGGCCCACACCGCGCACAGCTACTACATCTCCCGCTACCCGGCGGGCCGCGAGGCCACCGTCTACGAGGGCGCGATTGACCTGCAGTTTAAGAATAATTCTGAGTACCCGGTGCGCATCGATACCCAGATGGGCGAAAAATCCGTCACGGTGCGGCTCATGGGAGTCAAGACCGTCAACGTGGAATCCGTCAACGGTGGGCGGTGGGCGCAGACCCAGCCGCAGACCATTGAACTGGGCGGGGACAAGTGCGCCCCCTCGGCGGGCGCCCCCGGGTTTACTACCTCGGACACCCGCATTATTAAGGATCTGTCCGGCCGGGAAATCTCCCGCCAAGAGCAGACCACGGTCTACGACCCGCAGCCCATCGTGCGCTGCAAGAAGTAGACCGCGGTGTGAAGTGAGTGTGGCTTAGGCGCTCTCGCGGGCGGACCGTGCGAGGTCTGCGAGGGCGGCCCCGAAGGCGTCGATAAGCTCAAAAGAACTCGCCTGCGGGTCCACCTCCACCCCCAGGTCGGTGAGCTCGGCGCTCAGCGTGGAGCGCATCTCATCCTCGGGCATCTGGGAGACGGTTTGCAGCAGCGCGAAGCCGCGGGTGACAATCTGGACGTCCGACTCGTTGGAATTCAAAACAGGCCCCTCTTCTCGAACAACGATGCACGTAGTATCTGTTGGTGACACCAAGCTAGCACCGAGTACTGAGGTCGTGGTGCTGCGACACAGGGGGCTAGCTGGCAGGTAGCTGTGGGGCGGCAATGTGGCGATAGGGGCGCGACCGCGGGACACTGTGGCCGCTCTGACGGCGGTGAGCCCGGGGATCGGCAGATGGTTGTGCCAGCCGGGTCGTCGAGCACACGAGGGTCGCCGCGCCACGACCCGGGGGAGTGTTGTGTGGAGTGTTGACCCGCGGGATCGGTAATGAATGAAGGCGTGAGGTCGCCTTGCGGCGGGCACATCGAAGCTGAGGAGAAAACCCCTCACCGCGGCTGCGCAGTGGCCCGGGCTTGCGTCTGTCCGCTCTCCCCCAAAAAAAGAGAGGGAACCTCGTGCTCGTGTTTGAGCACTGGTTCCCATGTGTGGAGCCGATGACGGGAATCGAACCCGCGTATTCAGCTTGGGAAGCTGATGTTCTACCATTGAACTACATCGGCACGCCTATCAGGCACTGCGGGATATCCTAGCACCACCGCCGCCCCGCACGCTAACCGTGCCGGTTAGGATGGACACCGTGCTGCTTTCAGACCACGACATCGCCGCCGCCATCGACTCCGGGGACCTGGGTATTGAGCCCTTCGATCCTGCGCTGATCCAGCCGTCCAGCGTGGACGTGCGCCTGGATCGCTTCTTTCGGGTGTTCAATAACTCGAAGTACACCCACATTGATCCCAAGCAGGAGATGCCGGAGCTGACCAGCCTGGTTGAGGTGGATCCGGACGATTCCTTTGTGCTGCATCCGGGGGAGTTTGTGTTGGCCTCCACGCTGGAGAAGTTCACGCTGCCGGATCATCTTGCGGGCCGGCTGGAGGGCAAGTCTTCGCTGGGCCGGTTGGGGCTGCTCACGCACTCGACGGCGGGGTTCATTGATCCCGGCTTTAGCGGCTACATCACCTTGGAGCTGTCCAACGTGGCTAACCTGCCCATCGTGCTGTATCCGGGCATGAAGGTGGGCCAGTTGGCTATTTTCCAGATGTCTTCGCCGGCTGCTACGCCTTATGGTTCGGATGCGCTGGGGTCGAAGTATCAGGGGCAGCGTGGGCCCACGCCGTCGAAGGCGTATTTGAACTTCCGATAAGGCGTGTCGTGGCGTTCACCGCGTGTTTACCGCGGGGCGCTACAACTGTGGCTATGCAGATCTCAGTCATCGGAACGGGGTACCTGGGGGCTACGCACGCGGCGTGTATGGCGCAGCTGGGCCACGATGTCATCGGGGTGGATGTGGACGCCGCCAAGGTTGCTAGCCTTGCCGCCGGCCGGGTGCCTTTCTTCGAGCCGGGTTTGGAGGAGGTGCTGCGCGAGCAGCTGGCCGCAGGCAGGTTGCGGTTTTCTTGTTTGCTTAGCGACGCCGCCGCCCGCGCCCACATCCATTTCCTTGCGGTGGGCACCCCGCAACAGCAGGGCAGCTTCGCTGCGGATGTGAGCTTTGTCGATGCGGCTATCGACGCCCTGGTCCCGCACCTGGAGGGCCGCCATCTCATCGTGGGCAAGTCCACGGTTCCGGTGGGCACGGCGGCCCGCTTGCAGGCCCGCGTCGATCGCCTGGCCGGGCAGCGTGCTGACGTGGAGGTGGTGTGGAACCCGGAGTTCCTGCGCGAGGGCCACGCGGTGGAGGATACGGTCGCCCCGGATCGCATCGTGGTGGGTGCCCGCGAGGGGGCGGATTGGGCGGTGGACCAGCTGCGCGAGGTCTACGCGCGGCCCATCGCCGCAGGCAGCCCCCTGCTGGTCATGGGCGTGCCCACCGCGGAGCTGGTCAAGGTGTCCGCCAACGCGTTTTTGGCCACCAAGATTTCCTTTATCAACGCCGTGTCTGAGGTCTGCGAGGCCGCAGGTGCGGACGTGACGGACCTGGCGCACGCCATCGGCTTGGATGAGCGCATTGGGCCGAAGTTCCTGGGCGCCGGACTGGGGTTTGGGGGCGGCTGCCTGCCCAAGGACATCCGGGCGTTTATGGCCCGGGCCGGGGAGCTGGGCGTGGACCAGGCGCTCACGTTCTTGCGCGAGGTGGACGCGATCAACCTGCGCCGCCGCGAGCGGGTGGTGGAGCTGACCACGCAGTTGTGCGGCGGCACGCTGGCGGGGGCGCGGGTGTGCGTGCTGGGCGCGGCTTTTAAGCCGAATTCTGATGACGTGCGCGATTCCCCGGCGCTGCACGTGGCTGGCGCCCTGTCGCTGGGTGGGGCGCAGGTGACGGTCTTTGACCCGCAGGCCATGGACAACGCCCGCCGGCTGTTTCCCACCCTGGGCTATGCCCCAGACTTGGAGGCGGCGCTGCGCGGGGCGGAAGTGGTGGTGGTGGCCACCGAGTGGGAGCAGTTCAAGGCCCTGGACCCGCAGGCCACGGGCGCGCTGGTGGCCCGCCGGGACATCGTGGACGCCCGCAATGTGCTCGACCTTGCGGCGTGGCGGGCCGCCGGGTGGCGGGTGCGGGCGTTGGGGAGGGCGGCGTCGCTAAGCGACTAGCTAGTAGCGCACGCCCTCCTGGTCCAGGACCCGCTTGAGGGTGGAGGGGTAGTCGGTGATCAGGCCGTCCACACCCGCCTTGATCTGCTCGCGCATGGTGAACTCATTGTTCACCGTCCAGGGGATGACCTTGAGGTTCTTCTCATGGGCCTGCTTGACAAACGCCGCGGTGGCCACCGGGCGGTAGTCCGGGTCGCCGACGTTGCGCCCATAGGGCTGGGAGTAGCCGGGGGAGAGCACGTCCGCGCCGATCTTGGCCGCCGCCTTGAAGATGTTGCCGCCCACCGCGTCAAAGTCCACGTCGCCCGTCCACGGGGAGTGGGACACCCAGGTCGTCTCATCCCACAGCATGACCAGCGGAATCTCCGGGGCGGCCTCGCGCACCAGCGGCAGGGTTCGCCAATCGAAGGACTGGATGGTGGTGCGCTGCGTGGCGTGGTGCTTGGCCACCACGGGCAGGATGGCGTCCACAAACTCCTGCGGCTCCGCGGAGTCCTTGCGCTTATCGCCCTCCACCTTCGTTTCAATGTTGAAGCGGACCTCCGGGTGGTCGGAGGCCATCTCCAGCACATCATCGAGCTGGAGCATCCGGTTGCCCTTCTCGTGCTTGGCGTTGGGGAAGTCCGCCAGCTTCTTGGAGCAATCCAGGGTTTGCAGCTGCTTCCACGTCAGCTCGTGGACCAGCTTGCCCACGTAGGGGAACTGCGGGTCCTTCGGGCTCGCCGGCTTGGTGTCGGCGCACTTTTCTTCCTTGACCCGCGGGTCATGCCAGACCACGGGCACGCCGTCCTTGGAGATGACAATGTCAAACTCCAGGGTGGTCACCTTCAGGTCCAGCGACTCCCGAAACGCCTGGGCGGACTCCTCGGTCCACTCCCCGCGCCCACCGCGGTGGGCCTGAAGGTCTAAGTAGCGGTGCCCGGAGGTGGCGCTGGTGGGCCCCTCAGAATCATCCGCGCCCCCGGCGCGGGTGCTCGGCGCGGCGCTGGGCGGCTCCGCGGGCTGGGACGAACACGAGGCCAGCAGGCAGCCGGCGAACAGGGCAACACAGGCACCACGAACAGCGCGGGCAGTGCGGCCGGTGTGGCTATGGCCAGTGCGACTATGGAAGGGGCGATCCATGAAGGTCAATCCTCATTTCAACCAGGACAGGCAACAAGCAAACAAAAGGCGAAACACACAGTGCACCCTCTAGGCTATGCGCTGCCGCGCCCGTGCGCTGCCTAAATGGACCAGCAAGCCGGCGCGCCGTGCCCCCCCGTCGCGGCTACTGGTGCCTGTCCTGCCAACTGCCGCGATCGTAGGCGTCAAAACTGCCGGGCTGATCGTCGTAGTAGCTGGCCTGCGGGTCCCACGTGTGTGCGCCGGCCTCCTCGGCGGCCTCGAAGTCATAGTCATCAAAGTCCTCATAGTCACCCGCCTCCGCAGCCTGGGTGTCTACCACCGTGAACGCCGCGATGATGGTGGTCACCGGGACTGCCAGGGTCAGGGCCAGCGCGCCGATGCCCGAGCGCAGCAGCTCCGTGGCCACCACGTCGGAGGACAGCGTCATGCCCAGGGGGCGATCTGCCACGGAGATGAGCAGCAGCAGCGGCAGCGCCGCGCCGGCGTAGGAAAACACCAGCGTGTACACCATGGAGGTGATGTGGTCGCGGCCCACCTTCATCGCCCCTAAGAACAGCCGCCACGGCGTGGCCTGGGGGTCCAATTCGGCCAGCTCATTGATGGTGGAGGCCTGGGAGACCGTCACATCGTTGAGCACGCCGAGGGTGCCGATGATGAACCCGGCGGCCAGCAGGCCCGCCACGGAGACCTCCGGCAGGTACAGCAGCACGTTGAGGTTGTCATCAGAACCCAACCCGCGCACCTGGGTCGAAGACAGCCCAATGCTGGTCAGGCACGCGGCAATGACCAGGGAGGCCAGGGTGCCGCCCAGGGCCGCGGCGGATTTCCAATTGATGCCGTGGACCAGCGGCACCACGATGCACAAGATCAGCGCCCCCGTGGTCACCGTCAGCATGATCGCCGAGCCGCCCTGCGCCAAGGCGGGCAGCAGGAATTCCACGATGATTCCCAACGTCAGGCCCAGGCCCACCATGGCACGCAAACCCCGCCACGCGGCGAAGAACACCAGCGCCAGCGCCAGCAGCACAGCCCACAAGGCCAGGGAGGAACCCCGCTGGTAGTCCGCGAAGGCCATCGTCGGCGCCCCATCATCGCCGTGGGAGACGGCCAGGCGGATCTTGTCGCCTTGCAGCAGGGTCGGCTCCCCAGGCATGTCATAGTTGACCAGCTGGGTGCTCTTGCCCTCATAGTCGCCGGAGGTAATGGTGACCACCGCGCGGCGGCACGGGTTGGGGGAGGTCTGCAACGGGACCACCGGGGAGCCCTCGAAGACGGTGCCGGTGGATGGAGACGTGCAGCCCTGGGCGTCGACAAGCGTGACCTCCCCGTTGACCAGGGGGCGGTTGAGCGGCGAAGAAGTGGAGAACTCTTCGGTGACGTGCGGGCCATCCCCGCTCGGCCACTGCACGATCGCCGCGACCACGGCGATGAGGAAAACAACGGCGATGGACCCCAACAAGCCCATGCGTGCCCAGTGGACATGCGCGGACGTGGTGGGTTGGGTGGCGCGGGGCGGGTGTGATCCGGGCAGGGAATGGCGGGCCATGGTGGTCGGCGCTCCTAGATAGGGGTTATTGCTTATAGGAGGCTAGGAAGTTGCCCAGCCTGTCGATTGCCGCCTCCAACTGCGAAGCCCACGGCAGGGTCACCACGCGGAAGTGATCCGGATGCGGCCAATTGAAACCGGTGCCATGAACCATGAGGATCTTCTCCGCGCGCAACAGATCCAACATGAATTTGGCGTCATCATGAATCTCATGAACATTGGGATCCAGGTGCGGGAACGCATAGAGCGCGCCCATCGGCTTGACGCACGACACACCGGGAATCTCATTGAGCTTCTCCCACGCAATGGTGCGCTGCCGATACAGCCGCCCCTGATGCGCGGTGAGATCAAAGATAGACTGCCTTCCGCCCAATGCCACCTGGATGGCGTGCTGGGCGGGAACATTCGGGCATAAGCGCGTACCTGCAAGCAATTCCAGGCCTTCAATCAGGCCCCGCGCATGATCCTTCGGGCCGGTAAGAATCATCCACCCGGCCCGATATCCGGCGACCCGATACGCCTTGGACAGGCCGTTAAACGTAATGGTCAGCAGGTCGGGTGCCAGTTCGGCGATGGAAATGTGCTGGGCGTCGTCGTAGAGGATCCGGTCATAGATCTCATCTGCCAGAATCAGCAGTTCGTGCTCCCGGGCGAGGTCCACAATGCCCTGCAATGTCTCCCGCGAATACACCGCCCCGGTGGGGTTATTGGGGTTAATAATGACAATGCCTTTGGTTTTGTCCGTGATCTTGGAGGCAATGTCTTCCAGGGAGGGATTCCAGTCATCGTCCTCGTCGCACAGGTAGTGCACCGGGGTGGCGCCGGCCAATGAGGTGGCCGCTGTCCATAGCGGATAGTCCGGCATGGGGATAAGTAACTCGTCGCCGTCATTGAGCAGCGCCTGGGTGGTCATGGAGATGAGCTCGGAAACGCCGTTTCCTAAGAACACATCATCCACGTCAAAGGGCGGGAAACCGTCGATGACCTCATAGCGGGTGACAATGGCACGCCGGGCGGACATGATTCCTTTTGATGTGGAATAGCCCTGGGCGGTGGGCAGCGCGGCGATCATGTCACGCATGATCACATCCGGTGCGTCGAAGCCGAACACGGCGGGGTTTCCGGTGTTGAGCTTGAGGATGTGGTGGCCGTCGAGCTCCATGCGCTCCGCCTCGGCGGAGATGGGCCCGCGAATGTCATAGGAGACGTTTTTCATCTTCTCTGACTGGTCAAAGGTGCGGCGCGGGCGGCGGCGCGGCCGGGGGGCGGCGGCGCTCGGCGGTTCGGAGGGTGCCGGGAAGGCGGGCGGTTCGGTCTGTGGGGTCTGGTCAGTCATGGCCTCTATGTTGCCACTTTGGGGGCGAGGTCACCCCACGATGGCTAATTGAAAACGGTAGTCATTAAACGTTGAAGGTAGCAGACCGCTCCGCCGCGCCTCATATCACCCGCGGTCGCCGCTTCTGCGCGCCCGCCTGACCATCCCGCTTTGCGACGCCCCCCGCCGCACCCTGGGCGCCATCCTGCGGGTCCCCCTGCGGCTGGTCTTGAGCGTGGGCTGCCTGGCCCTGGGCCTGGTCGGCCGTGCCCGCCTCGCCGGACTGGCTGGGCGGATTAGGCAGCAGCGACGCCGCCAGCGGGAAGACCAACACCGTCAGCGCGCCACCCGCGACGAGCAGCGACGCCGTCTTCTCGCTCAGCAGGTTCGACTCCGTGGCCACGGAGGTTACCGCCACAATGATCGGCAGGCCGGTGGCGGAATACAGCCCCAGCTGGATCCGCTCCGACCAGGTGGTTAGCCCCGAACCGGCCTTGCTGGACAGCTCCCGGAGGAACACCGGCAAACCGCGGGTGAGCAGAATCAGCGGCAGCATCCACGCCAGAAGGGCCGGATTCTCGCGCACAACATCCAGGTTGACCTTCATTCCGGAGGTGACAAAGAACACCGGAATAAACACACCGTAGCCCACGATATTGAGCCCAAATTCAAACATCTCGCGCAGGTCTTCCGGCACGAGTGCACGGGCGATGAACCCGGCAGCAAATGCGCCGAGCACCACGTCCAATTCAAAGACCGCCGCCACCGCCATGAGCGTGCCCAGCACCAGGGTGACCAGGCGAATAACGGACTGGTTGGTGGCCCCGGCGTTTTCCTGCATGGCCCGCTTGGTCCAGGGCAGCAGGAAAGACACCGCCTTTGGCGTCAACGCGATGCCCAGCGCGATGGCGTAGAACAGCACGAGGATGACCAGCGATGCCCACGTGGAGCGCGCGCTGAGCAGCAGCGCGATGGCGAGCACGGGACCCAGCTCGCCGATGGCACCGTGGACCATGACGGCGTCGCCAAGCTTGGTACCAATGAGCCCGCGCTGCTTGAGAATGGGCATGAGGGTGCCCAGGGCCGTCGACGTCACCGCGATGGCCAGGACGGTGGACGTTCCGGGGTCGTCGAAACCGGTGATCACCCACGCGCCAAGGAAACTGGCGGCCAGGCAGCACAGCCAGGTGACCCAGCCGCGGCGGCCCTGCCTACTGCGCAAATCGGAAGGGTTAATCTCAAACCCCGCGAGCAGGAACAAAAAGCCCAAACCGAGCTCGGACAGCATATGGATGCTGGGGCCGTTGTCCGCCAATTCCCACCCGGTGGGGCCGATGGCCATGCCGCCGATGAGCAGGAACACCACGGCAGGCACCCGGTTGAATGTGAGGTGAGACAGCAGCGGCGCGAGCACAGCAACGGCCATAATCCAGGCGAACCAGACAAGCGAATCGGAGTTGACGCCCTCTTCGGCCAGGGTGGTCACGATGTCATTAGTCACCGTGCTAGTTTATCGACGCGCCGATTTACTTGCCCCGCCGGTCCAGCAATTCCTGGGTGTAGCCGTACAGCCGATTAGTCAATTCGTTGCGGATTTCCTTGCGCTGGGCGCGATCACGCTCAAGACGCAGATTCGTCTCCGCGCGAATGCGGCGCGCCTGCTCGCGCCGAATTGCCGATTCGCTGGGTGCATGCCACTGCGCAGGCCCAATCTTTGCAACATAAAGAATGACCCACAGCGCCGGAATAATGAGCAAAACCAGCGGCTGGTTGCTAGCAATCATCGCCCCCAGCGCCCCAATCGACGTCAGCAGCATCAGCGCCAGCCGCGGGTGCGATCCGCGCTGCCGGGCCTGCGTAATCTCCTCCGCCGTATACAGCCGACTCACCGCCGAAGAAGCGGTGGCCACCCGGCGCCAATCTTCCGGCAGGTCCACAAAATGCTTCTCGACGTCCCCGCGGGTGCGCGCCTGCGCAATCTTCTGGCATCGGGAATCATATTCATCGATGGTCAGCCGCCCCTGCGAAAACGCGTGCCCCAGGGCGCTCATGGCGTTGGCGCGTTCGGCATCGCTCAGCAGGATGCCAACATCGTGCGCTGGCTGCGGGCGAGAGGCAAAAGCAGGGCGGTCCATGCGCCCCATGCTAATGATCCCGCGCCCGCCGCGACAGTAATGTACGCACTCCGCGACGGTGGGGGTGGCGATGTCGTAACCTGCCGCGTCAAGTAATTTCTGACCTGCGGAAACGCAGCGCCGAAAAAATCGATGCAGACATCGGACAACCTGGTGTCTGCGGTGCCGTGCGTTACGTGGCGCGCGGTGCTCCGGGGCGGCGTCGATATGCGGCACAGCCGGTGCGCGGTCGGCTGGTATTCGAACATGTCGTAACCTGCCGCGGAAACTAAATTCTGACCTGCGGAAATGCTGCGCCGAAAAAATCGATGCAGACATTGCGACTGTCAGGCGGGCGGCATCGGCGGTTTCGGTACGGCGTTGCCTGGTTTTGGTACGGCGTTGCCTGGTTTTGGTACGGCGCTGCCTGGTTTAGGAACAGCGCTGCCAGGCGTCGGTACGGCGCTGCCAGGCGTCGGTACGGCGCTGCCTGGTTTTGGTACAGCACCGCCTGGCGTTGGCACCGCACTACCAGGCGTCGGTACCGCATTGCCGGGTGTTGGCACCGCGTTGCCGGGTGTTGGTACAGCTCCGCCTGGTTTGGGAACGGCGTTGCCGGGTGTCGGTACTGCGCTGCCTGGTGTTGGTACAGCGCTGCCTGGTTTAGGAACAGCGCTGCCAGGCGTCGGTACGGCGCTGCCTGGTTTAGGAACAGCGCTGCCAGGCGTCGGTACGGCGCTGCCAGGCGTCGGTACCGCATTGCCGGGTGTTGGCACCGCGTTGCCGGGTGTTGGTACAGCTCCGCCTGGTTTGGGAACGGCGTTGCCGGGTGTCGGTACTGCGCTGCCTGGTGTTGGTACAGCGCTGCCTGGTTTAGGAACAGCGCTGCCAGGCGTCGGTACGGCGCTGCCAGGCGTCGGTACGGCGCTGCCTGGTTTTGGTACAGCACCGCCTGGCGTTGGCACCGCACTACCAGGCGTCGGTACCGCATTGCCGGGTGTTGGCACCGCGTTGCCGGGTGTTGGTACAGCTCCGCCTGGTTTGGGAACGGCGTTGCCGGGTGTCGGTACTGCGCTGCCGGGTGTTGGTACAGCGCTGCCGGGTGTTGGTACGGCACCGCCAGGTGTTGGTACGGCACCGCCAGGTTTGGGAACGGCGTTGCCTGGTGTCGGTACTGCGCTGCCGGGTGTTGGTACAGCGCTGCCGGGTGTTGGTACAGCGCTGCCGGGTGTTGGTACAGCGCTGCCAGGTGTTGGTACGGCACTGCCAGGTGTTGGTACGGCACCGCCAGGTGTTGGTACGGCACCGCCAGGTTTGGGAACGGCACCGCCAGGCTTGGGAACAGCGTTGCCGGGCGTCGGCACCGCACTACCGGGTGTCGGCACAGCACCGCCAGGCTTGGGAACAGCGTTGCCGGGCGTCGGCACAGCACCACCGGGTGTCGGCACAGCACCACCGGGTGTCGGCACAGCACCACCGGGTGTCGGCACAGCACCACCGGGTGTCGGCACTGCGCCACCGGGTGTCGGTACAGCCCCGCCGGGTGTCGGCACAGCCCCGCCGGGTGTCGGCACAGCCCCGCCAGGCGTCGGCACTGCACCGCCGGGTGCGGGGGCGGCTTCGGCATCCCGCGTAGCTTGGCCGGCGTTTCCGGAGTCGGGGGTTGTCGGCTCGTCGCGGGGTGGCGTGGTTGGGCTGGTGTTGGCGGTGTGCGTGGCGGGGCGGATGGGCAGCTCGAGGAAGGTTTTAGTGCGGGGTGTGGGAAGAGCGCCGTCGATAAGTATGGAGTCGCGCAGCATGGTGGCGACGTCGCGGACAGCGGGGCGCTGTGCGGGGGTGTCGGTGAGGTTTTTGATGCCGCCTGTCATCATTGTGTTGCAGAAGGGGCAGCCCACGGCGACGGTGGTGGCGCCGGTGTCGAGGGCTTGTTGGCTGCGGAATTCGTTGATCCGCTGGCCGGTTTTTTCTTCCATGAACATGCGTGCCCCGCCGGCGCCGCAACAGAAGGCCTCATTTTTGGTGCGATCCATTTCGATGAGGTCGATGCCGGTGGCGCCGAGCAATTCTCGTGGCGGGTCGAAGATTTTGTTGTGGCGGCCGAGGAAGCAGGGGTCGTGGTAGGTGACGGGTTGGCGGTTTTCCGGGCCACGCGGCACGGGGGTGAGGAGGCCTTCGCGCACGAGCCGGTTGAGAAGTTGGGTGTGGTGGAAGACGTCAAAGTGGCCGTCAAAATCGGGGTATTCGTTGCGCAGGGTATTAAAGCAGTGGGGGCAGGTGGTAATGATTTTGCGTTGCCCTTGGGGAACGCCTTCGAAAACCCCGTCGAGCGTTTCGATGTTTTGCGCGGCGAGCATTTGGAAAAGGAATTCGTTGCCCGCGCGCCGGGCGGGATCGCCGGTACAGGTTTCGCCTTTGGAAAGGACGGCGAATTTCACGCCCGCTGTGTGGAGTAGTTCCACTACGGCGCGGGTGGTGGCGCGCCCGGCGTCGTCGAAAGCGCCGGCGCAGCCGACCCAGAAGAGATATTCGGTGTCGGTGAAGTCGGTGATGTCTTCGCCGAAGACGGGCACCTCAATGCCGTCGCGGCGGGCCTCCTCGATCCAGGTGGCGCGCTCGGCCGAGTTTCGGCCCCAGGGGTTGCCTTTGACCTCCAGGTTTTTAAACAGGCCGCCGAGTTCGGTGGGGAATTGTGATGCGGACAGGACCTCGAAGCGGCGGAGGTTGGCCACGTGGTCGATGTGTTCGATGTCCACGGGGCATTGGTCTACGCAGGCCCCGCAGTTGGTGCAGGCCCACAGCACGTCCGGCTCAATGGCCTTGCCGGCGCCGACGAGCCCCAGGACGTCCACGCCGGCCTCGCTGGTGTCGGCGGCGAAGAGTGCGGGGTCGCGCAGGTAGCGCTCGTTGTCGAGGGCGACGTCGCGAAGCGACGTCATCAGCAGCTTCGGCGACAGCGGCTTGCCCGTGTTCCACGCGGGGCACAGCTCCTGGCAGCGGCCGCACTCCGTGCAGGTCACGGAGTCGAGCAGCATCTTCCAGGGCGCATCCGTTAGCGTGCCGACGCCCAGAGTGTCACTGTCTGCAACCGTCTCCAGCGTCAGCGCGTCCCCCGCCGCGTTGCGCATGGGAGGCAGCGGGCCCAGGGACTTCTGCCCCCGGTCAGAGCGCTTGAGCGTGATGGTAAAAAATGCGAGGAAGCGGTGCCAGGCCACCCCCCAATTGAGGTTGTGGCCCACCATAATCAGGAAGACCATGCCCACCAGCAGCTTGAGCAACGCGAAGCAACTGACCAGGGTGGGGCTGGCGGGAAGCAGGCGGGCCAGCTGCATGCTCACCGGATCGGTCCAGGGGCTGCCGTGGCCAAAAGTAGCGATCTTTGAGGCCTTGACCAGCAGCATCCCGGCGCCCTCAGTAAACACGATGGCCTCAATGATCCGGGCCGCGGTGGCGTTCGACCCGGAGAAACGGCTCGAGCGCTGGCGGTGACCTGCGCGCAGCCGCACCACGATGAGCAGGCAAATACCCACCACGGTGACCACGGCCAGGATCTCCTCGGCCAGATGATAAGCGCCCAGCTGAGAGACCCAGGGCCAGCCGCCCGCAGGGTTGAAGGTTTGGATGTAGGCCTCAAACCAGACGATCGAGCCGAAAAGGAAACCCACCATCACACACCAGTGCGCAATAGCCACGGCGGGTTTGGCAAACATGCCAGTGTGGCCAAAGACCTCCAGGAGCATCAGCGCCACACGCCGGACAGGATGTGTGAAGCGCCCAGGACTGGCGGCACCGGAGGAGATCAGCCGCCAGATGCGCCACGCGCCACGCGCAAACAGCGCCCAGGCGGGCAGGGACAGCACCACGCCCAGGAAGCCCAGCACCAGCGTCGTGGTGGTGGGCAAGTCGGGCAGAGCTTCTGGGTGCATGGCGCCTAAAACGGGGATCGTCTGGATGTTTTCTCCCCTACTCTAAAGCGTTGCCACGGTGCCGCTAAACCAAGGCGGACTTCAGGTATGGCCAGGTTAGTAGGGGCTTAGCGCCACATTTCTGGGTGGTCAAGGGCAAAATACGCAAGCAAGATGCGCCGGGAGACCGTGCTTCCCTGGGGAGAATGAAATTCCGCCTGCCCCAATTTGGCCAGCTGGTTGCTCAGGTAATCGATTTTCCCGTTGGTCTTCTTTATGGTCCACCCCAACTCTGTGGCAAGTGCGCGCACGTCCGGAACGCGCGCGAGGCCAGCCGCCGGGCGCTCAAGCAGGGGCCGCACGAGGGCGCGCAGCATCAGGCGTTGGTCCTCATTAGGGGTGTAGCAGGCAGCATCAGGGGCGGGTGCCGGGGAGGTCACCGCCGGCGTATCCACGGGGGCAGTGAGGAGATGAAACTCCCCCTCGCCGTCTGTGGTGCGGAACGCGCAACAGGATTTGCCGGGAAGAACGTGGCACGTCGCGCCGTGCGGCAGGTAGATCCGCGTGTGGGTGTGAGCGTCGATGCTCTGGAACGCCACGCTGGAATGCGCGCTGGCATTGGAGATCAGCCAGGCGCCTGACTGCCGCCAGACGTAGAGGTGAAGATCACCCTGTTCGGCCCTGCCGGTGCCAACGGGGAACTGTCCGTGGGGACCGATCGATGTGCCCGCAGGGTTGGCGTGCTGACGGTGGCCCAGGAGGTCGTCGATAAGCAAAGTGTTCGCGGGGGGCATCAGCAGGGAGAAGAATAAGAGCTGTCGTTGTTGAGGAGTCGGGCGTTGAGCTCGCCGGGGACCTCGGCGGCGCAGAGTGCTGCAATATCGTGGCCGTAGTCGATGACGGCGGCGTAGACCGGGGAACCATTGTGGCGGGCCCGCAAAGAGGGGCACGTGCCCGGCGCAAGGATTTCCACGCCGGGATATTGGGACCGAGTCTGAGCAACCTCTTCGTTGAAGGTGGGGCTGTCGCCGTAGATGGAATTGACAATGAGCACGCCGCGGCCATCGCACACGGAGGTTGTGGAGTAGTCCCGCGGGTTGCTGTCCGCGTCGCCGCGCTGGTAGCGCTCGGGGTGCTCACTGTCCGGGCGCTGCGCGGTGACAGTGACAGTCTGCGTGGCAGTCTGGGTGGCGGTCTGTGGGGCAGTCTGTGGGGCGGGGATGTACTCAGTGAACTCCTCGCTGGTGGGCTCTGCGCTGGTAGCAGTGCTCTCATCCGCGTTATAGGTGGTGTAGAAAAAGTAGCCGCCACCGGCGACGAGGGCGAGGACCACAAGCGTGATGAGTATGCCCTTGACGTTGCTGCCTTTTGTTGTCTCCTCAAAATCAAATGAGTCTTCTTGCGGAACAATACCTTCTGTGTGATGAGACTTCTGTTCCGGGATATCACTCCAGAAATCGCTCACTGTCTTCTCCTTAGAAGGTAGTACGGCTTCAGTACTGCACAGATCTATATACGGATCCTGTTGAATAACCCCGCCCAGTTTCGGAGACCACCCGAGCGCGTTAGGTAGACCATTTGGAACATGTACCGGGCGACCCTCCTTGGGGTCCTGTAGCACGCACGGTGGCGGCGGCACGGTTCGCTTACTAACGACGCCCACGTCAACGCCGTTGCCAAACCCTGTCGGGTACGCCTGGTGTCGCGCCATGGGACCGCGGAAGGGGTCTAGCTCCAAACTCTGCCAAAGTGGGCGCTGACAGCTCTAATGTTTAGGGAGCATTCCCCACTTTTTCAGGTGGGTCCCAGCCTCCTAGGTAATGTTGAGCCCGTTTCCAGCTCGGGCTACCTATTAGGAGGTTATTATGTCTGGTAATAACATTCACCTAACGCCAGGTGAGAAAGGCTTGTACCGCCGGTCATTTCGGCCCAACCTCATCCTTTTTTGGCTCCGTACCACCATTCTGGTCACCAATAAAAGGATTGCGGTCAAGTATCCCAATACTATCTTGGGAGTAATTCCGCTGGGGTTTGAAGACCGCAGCATGCCCATCGGATCGGTCGCCGGATTGGATACGTCACTACGGGTGAAAGCTGGTCAAGTTATAGCCGGCTTTTTTGTGGCGGTGCTCGGTGTAGTGTTAATGGGCCAGGGCGGCTCAGCCATTTTTTATGGGTTGGTCCTCTTATTAATTGGTGTACTTGTTCTACTTTCCGGTATTACGTCCTCCCTTTCGGTTATGAACAACGGAGGCGGCACTGTAGAGACGACGGTCTCTATAGCTGAGAGGGCGGGACTGGATAGCTTCCGTAACCGTGCCACTGAGATCATCTTTTCCGCGTCCGCCGGGGGCGAATCCTGGGAGTCGCAGTACGCAGACAATACGGATGAATTCCAAAATTTGAACACGGAGAAGACTGATCCGTGGAATTGGGCCACGCCGTCGATGCAGCACTATAACTTGTACAAGGAAATAGGCCTTGACAGTGCAAAGTCGACGGAAGAACTGGCAAAGAACATTGAAGCCCTAGCGTCCATCATTGATTCTTCCGACGAGAAGCGCGTTCGGGACCTTGACCTTGGCCGTGCGATTTTGGCGAATCCGGGCCGGCGTCGTTTGTACGATCTTCGTATCAATGATCCCGAGAGCGACACCGTGACGATCGATCGTCTGAAGTCCCTGGCGACCATGCAGGTTCCACAACCTCAATCGCTGCCGCAGTCGAAGCCGCAGCCCCAGTCCCAGCCGCAACCGCAAGCCCCGCGTCAGGATGATTGGGGCCAGGGCGGTTCTGGGCAGGCTTCGTTCTAGGAGTCGGCTTTTCCCGTAGCTGAAGCGGTGGGGCCTCTTTAGGGGGATACCGTGCCGTGAAACATCCCCGAAGGGCAATGGGCCCCTCGGGGATTGTTTTCTGCCATGCCCGCCGTGTTGAGGGGTCGGTCTGGCGGTGGCGGTAGGGGGCTGCCCACTGCGGTGGGCACATGTCATACCAAAGGGGGAAATGGCATACATGCAGTGTGGCTGCTGCATAAATCGGGGCAATGAGGTGCATAAAACGCAAACGCTAAGGCCTAGTAAAAACCGGACCAATAAAGAAACGCCGGAAAAGGTCTTTACCAACACGAAAGCAATTGATACCGTAAAGGCGTCCCCAGAAAAATAGATGCGCTAAAACCAACGCACAGTGCACTAGGATTTTCATGCGGGCTTTGGCGCATTGACTGACCCCGAAGGGAGTCAATTGTGAAAAAGCTGACAGCCATGGTGGCCGCCTTGGGTGCGGCCTGCGTGGTCATGACGGCGCCGGCAGTCGCCTCCGTAGATCCCAATACTCGACAATGCAACGCGGCGTGGGCTGCCGTGAAGGCGGGAAAGCCCATTCCGGAGATTGCCCCGTTCCGCACAAAGACGCCGATTGTGCTGAAGAATGACGGCACCCTCAAGGTCTATTCTGAGACCTCGGCACAAGAGGGTCTTAATCTGGCCATAAAGAATTGGTCGGAGGCCTCTGGCGGTGCCATCAAGATTGTTCAGGTCAGTGCGCCTGGCCCGGATGTGGTGCACATCTATGACGCACGAAAGGGCTATTTCGGTGAGTATGAGGGCAATCCGCCGCGGATCATGCTCAAGCAGGGGCTCAAGGACATCAGGCTTGATCAGCAGGCGTTTGTCATTGGCCACGAGCTAGGCCACGCCCTTGGGCTTGCGCATTCCTGCCCGAACACGATCATGCTGGCTGGCGGGGTGTTTAAGCCGCGCTCGATTGTGCCCACCATCCTTGACGTGCAGGCTGTGCGTCAGGGCAAGTTCTAGCTGATTCTTTCGGCCCCGGGCTGGCCGGCGCGGGTGATGAACTCCGCGGCCACGGCCAGCTGTGGGGTGCGGTCGAGGACGTGTGCGCTCAAATGCCAGCGGGCGCGCACGTCCGCGGGGGTCACGGTGATGTCTAGGTAGCCGTGGTGTTCGAGGTCGATCCACGCGAACCATGGGTCGATGCTGCATAGTGCCTGTTCGGCCGTGCGCAGCGCGGCTCGGGCGATGTCTGCTTGTTCGGGGGTGCGCGCGAGGGATTCGAAGGCGCTGGGGGCGCTTATCGACGGCGCGACGAATTCCGTGGCCACCGCCGTGTGCTGCCCGTTGCGGTAGTCCGGTACCCGGCGGGGAATATCGTTGGCCCAGGAGGAGTGGATATCGCCGGTGAGGAAGACGACGTTTCTAAGATCAGCTTGTGCGATCGTCTCGATGATGCGTTGGCGTTCTGCCATGTAGCCGTCCCACTGGTCGAGGTTGAGGGGAAAGCCTTGCTCGGGCAAGCCCAGCTTGTCCACCAGCCAGGCGCGCAGCGCCGGGTCGAGGAATTCGGTTCCGGTGGGCAGCGTCATGGGGGCGAACATGACCTCGTTGGCGATGAGCTGCCAGGTGGCGGTGGAGGAGGTCAGCTCCTGGGTGAACCATTCGAATTGGGGGTGGCCCATCATTGTGCGATTGGGGTCGGCGGCGTTGCGGGCGAAGTCCGGATCCGTGCGCTGCCAGTTGTTTTTGCCGTATTGCAGCAGTTGTTCGTCGCGGTAGGAGCGCAAGTCCGGCACGATGATGTCTGCCAGGGCTCCCCAGCGCACGGTGCGGTGCAGGCGGCCGGGTTCGGTGGGGGTGCGGCGCACGGGCATCCATTCCAGGTAGGCCTGGGTTGCGGCGGCGCGCAGGGCGGCGACGTCGTCGTCGGGTTCGAGCGAGTTGCCGCCGAGGCCCGCGCGCCAGATGTTGTCGCCGAATTCGTGGTCGTCCCAGATGCAGATCATGGGCAGCCGGGCGTGCAGGTCCGCTAGGTCTGGGTCGCGGTGGTAGCAGCCCTGGCGGATGCGGTAGTCGCTGAGGCCCACGGTGCGGTGCGGGGGTTCGACGACGCGGACCTGGGTATCAAAAAGCCCGTTGTAGCCGCCGGTGGGGTACTCGTAGGTGTAGTCGCCGAGGTGGATGACGGCGTCGAGGTCGTCGCGGTCGGCCATGTGCCGGTAGCCCAGGAAGTGGCCGGACTCGAAGTTGGAGTAGCTGCACACCCCGAAGCGGGCCTGGTCGACGGGGGTGTTTGCTGCGGGGGCGGTGCGGGTGCGGCCGATCCGCGATGTCGCCCCGGCCAGCGGGCCGGCGGTGATGCGGAAGCGGTACCAGTAGGTGGTGGCGGGGGTGAGCCCGGGGGCGTCGATAGTCACGCAGTGGTCGCTGTGGGGATCGGTGGTGACGGTGCCGCTGCCGGCCAGGTGCGAAAAGTCGGGGTCGGAGGCCAGCTCCCAGGCCACCTCGGTCGGCGCCCCGAGCTCGGAGCCGGGGGTCGCGGTGGGCTCCGGGGTCACGCGGGTCCACAGGATCACGGCGTCGGGAAGCGGATCGCCGGAGGCGACCCCGTGGGCGAAGGGCTCCCAAGCGGTGGAGGCGGCGTGGCCGGTGTTCGCGGAGGCGGGCACCCGGGGGCCCAACGCGGCGGCAGAGGCCAGGGAGGCGCCCAGGAGAAAGTGGCGGCGGGGGATGGGGGCAGGCACGGCCATGGCGGGATAACACCTGAGGTTTCATCGAGTGTGTCAACGGGGGTTCCCGTCACACGCTAAGGCCTGCTCAGCGCGCCCGCCGGGTTGTTGGTCGAGGTTTCACTGGCCCGCAATCTGCCGGCTACCAGCGGTTTAGATGCACACCGGAACCTCCAGGGCGTGGGCGACCGTGGCCTCCCAGTCGCCCAGGGTGGCGTGCGTGCGCAGCGGGCGGACGTGGCGGGAGTGCCACGTGGTCACCGGAATGTCCTTGGTGTGGATGAGTGCGGCGGCCTCGTGGGAGGCGCGCGGATGGGTGGGGGTGAGCGTGCCGGCGGCGATGGCGGCGAGCACCGCGCTCGCGCTGCCCCAGGTGGGGGAGGCGGGGTGGACGACGGCGTCGTAAAGCTCCTCCAGCTCCTGCGCGTGCAGCCCGCGGCCCGCGGGTGCGTCGTGCACGATGGCGATGTTGCCAAAAAGGCGCAGCCGGGCGGCGCTGGTGCTGGCGTAGCGGATCAGCCCGGTGGGGCAGGGGTGGTGATCGAAGAGGTCAACGCACATGCAGTGGGAGGAGCGGAGAAGCTGATCTGCGGTGTAGATGCCGGCGGGGCCGGCGCCGATGACGGCGACGTGGAAGGCGGTCACGGCACGCTCCTTTCGGGATGTCCTGCATGAGTAGACTGACTGGTCTGCCATGCTAGCACCCTCACCTAGGGGTGTGCATGTTTTTATTCACCACGGCCGCGCTGGGGATTTTTATTCACTACCCGACGGTTGCCTAAATAGCCTGTTCGCACGCCTTCTGGCGCCCGCGCGGCGGTAGTGAACAATGCGGTCTATTGCACCAGACCAAGTAGTACGTCTAGCGTTAGCGGGCAACGCACACAGGTTTCCCACCGGAGAGCGAGCACCCCCGCATGGCCCCCACCACCACCACACGCGAACGCAGCACCGCACAAGCCGGAACCGCACAAGCCGGCACCGCGCAAGCCGGCACCAGCAGGCCCCGCGCCCAGCGCCCCGCGCGTGCCCGCAAACCGGAGGGCCAGTGGAAGATCGACGGCCGCGACCCCTTAAACGACGACGAGCGCATCAAGGCTGAAGAAGAAGCCTTTGCCGTCCGCCAACGGGTCATAGACATCTACTCCAAGCAGGGCTTTTCCTCCATCCCGCCGGAGGACATCGCGCCGCGGCTGAAGTGGCTGGGCATTTATACCCAGCGGCGCCAGGATCTTGGCGGGGAGTACACCGGGCAGCTGGACAACTCCGAACTCCAGGACCACTACTTCATGATGCGCGTGCGCTTCGACGGCGGCCTGGCCACCCCGGAGCGCCTGCGCGTGGTCGGCGAAATCTCCCGCGACTTCGCCCGCAACACCGCGGACTTCACCGACCGGCAAAACATCCAGCTGCACTGGATCCGCATCGAGGACGTCCCGGAGATCTGGCGGCGCCTGGAGACCGTGGGCCTGTCTACCCTCATGGGCTGCGGCGACGTGCCCCGCGTCATCCTGGGATCCCCGGTCGCCGGGGTGGCGGCCGATGAGATTATTGACGCCACCCCCGCCATCGAGGAGATCACCCGCCGCTTCGTGGGCACCGACGAATTTGCCAACCTGCCCCGCAAGTTCAAAACCGCCATCTCCGGCAACGCTCGCCAAGACGTCACCCACGAGATCCAGGACGTGGCCTTCATCGGCTCCGTCCACCCCGAACACGGCCCCGGATTCGCCTGCTACGTCGGCGGCGGACTGTCCACCAACCCCATGCTCTCCCAGTCCCTGGGCGTGTGGGTGCCGCTGGAAGAAGTCCCGGACGTGTGGCAGGGCGTGATCTCCATCTTCCGCGACTACGGCTTCCGCCGCCTGCGCAACCGTGCTCGGCTGAAGTTCCTGGTCAAGCAGTGGGGTGTGGAGAAGTTCCGCCAGGTCCTTGAAGACGAGTACCTGCACCGCACGCTCATCGACGGCCCCGAGGTGGCCACCAACCCAGGCAACCGGGACCACATTGGCATCCACCCGCAGCGCGACGGCCGCTTCTACCTGGGCGTCAAGCCCACCGTGGGCCACGCCACGGGCGAGCAGCTCATCGCCATCGCCGAGGTCGCCGAGCGCTTTGGTATTACCCGGGTGCGCACCACGGTGGACAAAGAGTTGCTCTTCCTCGACGTGGAGCGCACGGACCTGGGCCCCCTTGCCGCCGCCCTGGACGAGGTGGGCCTGTACTCCCAGCCCAGCGAGTTTCGCCGCGGCATCATCTCCTGCACCGGCCTGGAGTTTTGCAAGCTCGCCCACGTGACCACCAAGGCGCGCGCCATCGCGCTCGTCGATGAGCTGGAGGAACGCCTGGGGGACCTGGACGTACCGCTGAAAATCGCGCTCAACGGCTGCCCCAACTCGTGCGCGCGCACGCAGGTCTCTGACATTGGGCTCAAGGGCCAGACCGTCACGGATGCGGACGGCAACCGGGTGGAAGGCTTCCAGGTCCACCTCGGCGGGTCGATGTCCTTTGACCCGAACTTTGGGCGCAAGCTCAAGGGCCACAAGGTGCTGGCCAGCGAGGTCGGCGACTACGTGGTCCGGGTGGTCACCAAGTTCAAGGAGCAGCGCGAACCCGGCGAGCAGTTCCGCACCTGGGTGGCCCGCGCGGCGGAGGAGGACCTGCAATGAGCCTGCGCCGCCGGCCCAACCCCAACAGAAATCACCCGCTGTACTGCCCCTACTGCGCCGGCGAGCAGCTCTTTCCGGACACAGAAAGCGAGTTTGCCTGGCTGTGCGAGGAGTGCATGCGCGTCTTCGAGGTGCGCTACTTCGGCCAGGACGATCCGCCGCAGCGGCCGGCCCCAGCGCCGTCCACAAACCAGGCTCTCACCGAACACTTACGCAAACACAAGGAGGCACCATGAGCAACGTCGATCTACTGGGTGCAGGTGCCCATTGGACAGACCCCGCGATCTCCCCGCCGGGTACTCGCGATACCGCACCCCTGCCGCCGCAGGTGGCGCAGGCCAACCGCGCGCTCGTGGACACCTGGGCGGACCGGCTGAGCAATGCCCCCGCCGCCGAGATCATCGCCTGGGCCGCCGAGCACGCCCCCGGGCGCCTGGCGGTGACCATGTCCATGGAAAACACCGTCCTGGCCGAGCTCGCCCATGACGCCCACCTGGACGCGGACCTGCTGTTCATTGACACTGGCTTCCATTTCCCGGAAACGCTCGACACCGCCGCGAAGGTGGAGCGCCGCTACCCGGACCTGCCCCTGGTGCGGGTCACCCCGCTGCTGACGCCTAAGGAGCAGGACCGCGTCTACGGCCCGCGCCTCTACGCCCGCGACACGGCGGCCTACAACCGGATGCGCAAGGTGGAGCCGCTGAACATGGCCATGGACCCGTACGCGGGGTGGGTCACGGGGCTGCGGCGGGCGGATTCCGCGCACCGGGCGCACACCCCGGCGCTGAGCCTGGATCGCACGGGGCGGTTGAAAATCTCCCCCCTGGTGACCTGGACGTTGGAGGACACGGACCGGTTTATCGCGGAGCGTGACCTCATCATTCACCCACTGACCTTGCAGGGCTATCGCTCGATCGGCTGCGCCCCGCTGACCTTCCCCGTCGCCGAGGGGGCGGATGCCCGCTCGGGACGCGTTTTTGCTGACGGACACACAGAATGCGGACTTCACCCATGACACTTTCTCCCCACCTGCACGACCTGGAAAGCGAATCCATCCACATCCTGCGCGAGGTCGCCGGCCAGTTTGATAAGGCGGCGCTGCTGTTTTCGGGCGGCAAGGACTCCGTGGTGGTCTTCGAGCTCGCGCGCCGGGCCTTCGCCCCTGCCCCGGTGCCCTTCGAGCTGCTGCACGTGGATACCGGCCACAACTTCCCGGAGGTCTTGGAGTTTCGGGATCGTCTGGTTGAGCGCACCGGGGCGCGCCTGCGCGTGGCGCGCGTCCAGGACTGGATCGACCGCGGCGAGCTGGCTGAGCGCCCGGATGGCACCCGCAACCCCTTGCAGACGGTCCCGCTGGTAGAGACCATCGCCGAGCAGGGCTATACGGCCGTGCTCGGCGGGGCGCGCCGGGATGAGGAGCGCGCGCGGGCCAAGGAGCGCGTCTTTTCGGTGCGCGATTCTTTCGGCGGCTGGGATCCGCGCCGCCAGCGCCCGGAGCTGTGGGACCTGTACAACGGCGGGCACCTGCCGGGGGAGAACATTCGGGTGTTCCCCATTTCTAACTGGACGGAAAGTGACGTCTGGGAATACATCGGCGCCCGCGACATCGAGCTGCCCAGCATCTACTTTTCCCACGAGCGGGAGGTCTTTTCCCGCGACGGCATGTGGCTGACCCCGGGCCAGTGGGGTGGGCCGGGCAAGGGCGAGGAGCTGCAGCGTCGGCGGGTGCGCTACCGCACGGTGGGCGATATGTCCTGTACCGGCGCGGTGGAGTCCACCGCCAGCACCGTCGCTGAGGTGCTTGTAGAAATCGCCACCTCCACGCTGACTGAGCGCGGTGCGACCCGCGCCGATGACAGGCTCAGCGAATCCGCCATGGAAGACCGCAAGAAGGAAGGCTACTTCTGATGTCGCTGCCCACCGCTACCCTGGACCACCCGGTAGACCACCCCTTGACCCACCGCGAGACCCTGCGGCTGTGCACGGCGGGCTCCGTCGATGACGGCAAGTCCACCTTTGTGGGCCGGCTGCTGCATGATACCCACGCGGTGTTGGCGGACCAGCTCGCCGCCGTGGAGGCCAGCTCAGCTGCTCGCGGGTTCTCCGGGCCCGGGGGCCTGGACCTGTCCTTGCTGGTTGACGGCCTGCGCGCCGAGCGCGAGCAGGGCATCACCATCGATGTGGCCTACCGCTACTTTGCCACCGATGCCCGCACGTTCATCCTGGCCGATACCCCAGGTCACGTGCAGTACACCCGCAACACCGTCACCGGCATGTCCACCGCCCAGGTGGTGGTTGTGCTTATCGACGCCCGCCACGGCGTCGTAGAGCAGACCCGTCGCCACCTCACCGCCGCCGCCTTGCTGGGGGTGCGCACCGTGATCCTGGCGGTCAACAAGATGGACTTGGTGGACTACTCGCAGGAGGTCTTCGCCGAGATCGCCGCGCGCGCCGGGCAGCTGGCCGCGGATCTGGGTATCGATGACCTCCACGTGGTGCCCGTCTCCGCGCTGGTGGGCGACAACGTGGCCGAGCCGTCGGCCCGCATGGACTGGTACACGGGTCCCACCGTGCTGGGTCTGTTGGAGACCCTCCCGGTCAACCAGGGCCGCGCCTTGGACCTGGATTTCCGCTTCCCGGTGCAGTACGTCATCCGGGAGCATGCGCAGGACTACCGCGGGTACGCGGGCCGGATCACGGCCGGGTCGGTGCGTGTGGGCCAGTCCGTGTGGGGGCCGGCGGGGGCGGAGACCACGGTCACGCACATCGATACCCCGGACGGCCCGGCCGAGGAGGCGCGTGCGGGCGATTCCGTGGTGCTGCGCCTGGCCGCGGACATCGACGTGGTGCGCGGCGATCTGCTCGGCTCCGGGCAGGCGCCGCACCCGCAGCGCAGTTTCCCCGCCACGGTAGTGGGCCTGGACCAGACGGCGCTGCGCCCGGGCCGCCAGGTGGATGTGCGCTATGGCACCGCGGTGGTACGCGGGCGCATCGCCACCATCGAGTCGGCGCTGGACATTTCGGGACGCCGCGAGGACACGGCGAACCCGGAGGCGGTGGGCCTTAATGACATCTGCCACGTGCGCGTGGAGCTGGCCCGTGAGCTTCCGGTGGAGGACTATGCGGCCCGCGGGGCGATAGGCTGTTTCCTTCTGACCGATTCCGCCTCCGGCTCCACGCTGGCGGCGGGTCTGGTTGGCCACCGCTTACGCTGACAAGGAGTTTTTCATGCCTCTGCTGACCCTTTCCCATGGTTCCCGCCACGCCGATTCCCGCGCCGATGCCGTCTCCCTGACCGCCGCGTCCGCCCGCCTGCTGGGCACCGTTGGCATCCCGGCGTTCCTCGATTTTGATGAGGTCACGCTCGCCCGGGCGGCCGCGCAGCTGCGCGCGGACGGCCACACCCACGCCACCGTGGTTCCACTGCTGTTCACGGACGCCTACCACCACCGTCATGACGTCCCGGAGGCGGTGGAGCAGGCCCGCCAGGACACCGGCCTGGACATCACGGTGGCCCCGCACCTGGGCACCGGCGCGGACATTGCCCAGTTGCTTATCGACGCCGCCCCCCGCGACCGCGAGCTCATCATCTACTCGGTGGGATCCTCCGATCCGCAGGCTAATGCTGCCGTCGCCGACCTGGCCAGCCGCGTCGGCGAGGCGGTGGGTGCCCCGTGCACCTCGGTGTTGGCCACGGTGGGCGGCCCTGCTGAGGTGGCCGCCCACCCGGGGGCGCACGTGTTGGCGCTGACGGTGTCGTCGGGGTTGCTTCGCGACGCCCTCGTCGCCGAGCTCGCCGGCTCCGGCATCACCGTTGACGCCCCGCTGGGGCTGGCGCTTGCCGGCGTGGTGGCGGACCGATACCGGGCGGCGACACCATGACCGCGCTGCTGCTCATCGCCGTGGCCGGCCTGGCCGCCCAACTCGTCGATGGCGGGCTGGGCATGGGTTTTGGCGCCACCTCGACGACGATCCTCATCGCCCTGGCCGGCCTGGGCCCCGCCCAAGCCAGCGCGGTGGTTCACACCGCTGAGCTGGGCACCACGTTGGCCAGCGGGCTGAGCCACTGGCGTTTTGGCAACGTGGATTGGCGCATCGTCCTTGCGCTCGGGGTCCCCGGCGCGGTGGGCGCCTTCGGCGGGGCGTGGGGGTTGTCCCAATTGTCCACGGCCGCGGCCCGCCCGTGGACCGCGCTGGTGCTGGTGGCCATCGGCGCGAATCTGGCGTGGCGCTTTTCCCGGGACCGGCGTAGCGCCGTCCGCACCGGGCGGGAGTATCGGCGCGGTTTCCTCGGTGGCCTGGGCCTGTTCGGCGGCTTCATCGACGCCTCCGGCGGGGGCGGCTGGGGTCCGGTGACCACGGCCACGCTGCTGTCGGTGGGACGCAGCGAGCCGCGCCGGGTGGTGGGCACCGTCAACACGGCGGAGTTCCTAGTCACCGCGGCTGCGGTGGCGGGCTTTGGCCTGGGCCTGTGGGATGACTTGGTGGCCAACGCGGCCGCCGTGGGCGCGCTGCTCGTTGGCGGAGTGATCGCCGCGCCGATCGCCGCCTGGCTGGTAACACGCACAAACCCCGCCGCATTGGGCGGGGTGGTGGGCACCTTGTTGGTGGTGCTCAATCTGCCGGCTGCGCTGTCCCTGGTTGGGGTGACGCACCCGGGGGCCATCGCGGCGGTGCGCTGCTGTGCCCTCATCGTCGGTGCAGGGTTGGCGTGGCGCGGGATGCGCCGGTCGCGCCGCCGGATCCGGGTGGTGGAATCAACCTCCCCGGATGCTCGGGTGGCCCGGCAGGCAGCCTAGGCGTCAATCTCCTTGGTGGCCTCGGTGTGGCTGACCTGGATCTTGCGGGCCTTGGCCTTCTCCGCGACGGGCAGGGTGACGGTGAGCACGCCGCTGGCGTAGTCGGCGCTGATGGACTCGGTGTCTACCGAGTCGCTCAAGGTCACCTGGCGGCGGAAGGAGCCAGAGAAGCGCTCGTTGTTAATCCACGCCACGGACTCCTCCTCCGGGGTGGTGGAGCGCTTCGCGGAGATGGTGAGCACGCCGTTATCGATGTCAATGTCAATGCTCTCCGGATCCACCCCGGGCAGGTCAGCGGTCAAGACGTAGGTCTCGCCGGCCTTGTACAGGTCCATCGGCATGAAGCGCGGGGTGCGCGAGGACCCGGAGGGGGTGGCGCCAAAAACGTGGCGGGCAAAGTCATCGAGCTGGCTGAACGGATCGGTGTAGTTGGCCATGAGGGGGACTCCTTGTCTCTATCTGGTGGAAACTTGCTTACACCAGACTCAACTATCCGCGCCTCACTTTTGTTCCCGATCCGCCAAAATTGCGCGTCAGACGCTCAACTACCTAGCCTTCCAGCGCGGCTACCAGCGCTTTATTGAACGCCGGCAGATCGTCCGGGGTGCGCGAAGTGATGAGGTTGCCGTCCACATGGACCTCCTCATCCACCCACGTTGCGCCCGCGTTGCGCAAGTCCGTGCGCAGCGAGGGGAAGGAGGTAACGGTGCGCCCGCGCAGGACGTCGGCGTCGGTCAGCAGCCACCCGCCATGGCAGATCGCCGCCACGGGCTTGCTGGCGGTGACGATGTCGCGGGCCAGGGCCACGGCGGCGTCGTCAAGCCGCAACAGATCCGCGTTGCCGGTTCCGCCGGGCAGGATCAGCGCATCGAAGTCGGAGGCCTGCGCGCTGGCGGTGGTGGCGTCCACGGTCACGCTGGTGCCGTGCTTGCCGGTGATGGTGCCCGCCTCGGGGGACAGGACGGTCACGTCGGCCCCGGCGGCGCGCACAGCCTCGACGGGGCTGGTCAGCTCGGAATCCTCAAAATCATCGCGGGCGATGACGGCGACGGTGATGGTCATGGTCAAACCTCCTTAGGATGGTCACTAATAACAGCCCCACCGAGGGTAACCAGCCCGCTGAATATTTCAAGGAGGCCCCTGTGACCAGGATCATCGGAACCCTGCGCCCCGGCGCCACGCTGTTTGTCGCCGCCACCCACGCGGAAGCCCTCGCCCTCCCGGACACCGCGCCACTACTTGTCACCGGGATCGGCACCACGCGTGCGACGACGGAACTGACCATGCTGCTCACCCGCGCGCAGGCCGCCGCCGGGCTGCCCGGGCGCATCGTTAACATCGGCACCGCCGGATCCCTGTCCGGATCCACCGGAATCTTCGAGATCTCCCACGTCCACCGGCACGACAGCTCGGAGCTGTGCCCGCAGTCCTTCGACCTGCCGGCCGCCACCACGCTGCCCGCCGCGCGGCTGACCACCGGTGATAGCTTCATCGGCGATGCCGCCACCCGCGACCGCCTGGCCGCCGACGCGGACCTCGTAGACATGGAAGGCCACGCGCTCGCCTTTGTCGCCCAACGCTTCGGCGTGCCCATCACCCTGATCAAGCAGGTCAGCGACCATGCGGACAACCCCTCGTCCGTGGCGTGGGAAGACGCCGCCCGCCGCGGGGCAGAGGAATTGGCGCGCGTGGCGATGGAGTTTTTCGGCTAGGCAGGGCGTTCCGCCGTGCTCTGCGGCGTGAAAATCGCACAAAGGTGACCCTGTACTCACGCAAGGGATGTGCGGTATTCTGCTGGCAGATGCATGCTCATCACGCAGAAGGGACTGCCGCATCATGCTCATGACGGAGACCAGTGCCAGGGCCACGCAGTGCCGGCGCATGCTGTTGTGTCTGCTCCCAGGGCTGATCCTGGGCTGGCTGCTCTATTGGCCGCTTGCGTTGATCCACCTGGAATCAGCCCTGTGGGTCACCGGCGCCCTCGGGCTGACTGCCGTGCTCATTGTGATCTTCTGGCCGCTGGCCCACAAGGAAGCCCCCCAGCCCCAGCCCCAGCACGGCTAGGACTCTTTGGCGTCCTTGAGCAGTTCAGACGCCTTGACAGCGGTGGCCGGCGCCCCCGCACCGGCATCCTTGCGGGTGGTCAGGCCGGCCAGGTGATCGCGTACGGCGGTAAAGCCTTCGTGCGCGGTCATTGTCTCGCCTTGGGCGGTGGCGATCTTGATGTCATCGACGGTGATTTCGCCGGCGCGCAGGGCCACCATTTCCGAGTGGTAGCGCAGCCACACCGCCAGGGTGGCGGCCACGGGCACGGCCAAGAAGGCGCCGACGATGCCAAAGAGCGTCGAGCCGATGGTCACGGCCAGCAGCACGATCGCCGCGTGCAGGTTCATGGCCTTGGACTGGATGATTGGGGAGAGTACGTTGCCCTCGAGCTGCTGGACCAGGATGATCAGGCCCAATACCAGTAGCGCGTTGGTGGTGCCGTTGGACACCAGGGCGAGCAGCACGGAGATCGCGCCGGCGGATACCGCGCCGACGATGGGGATGAACCCGGCGAAGAAGGTCACCACGGCCAGGGCCAGGGCCAGCGGCACCTTGAGCACCACCAGGCCGATGCCAATGAAGATCGCGTCCACGAAGGACACGAGCGCCTGGGCGCGGACGAACCCGGCCAGGGTGTTCCACGTGCGCGAGAGCACCTCGGTGAGGTGCCAGCCGGCGTTGCCGCCGGTCAGGGTGCGCATCCAGGGCAGGAACCTGGTGCCGTCTTTGAGGAAGAAGAACACCAGCACGAAGGTCACCAGGAGGGTGACTGCGGCGGAGCTGGCGGAGGATAGGCCGGTGAACACGCCGGTGGCAATCGCCGTGCCGCGCTCCTGGACAAAGCCGGTGACCTGGTCCAGGACGCCATTGAATTCGCCGAGTTCGACGTTGAGCGGCGGGCCTTGGACCCATTCTTGGAGGCGGCGCACGCCCTCGGTGGCGCGGTCGATCATTTCCGGAACCTGGTGGGCGATCGACGGGGCGATGCCGCCGATGACGCCGCCGAAGACGGCGAACGCGCCCAGGATGACGGTGATGGTGGCTGCGGCGGAGGGGAACTTATGGTCGCGGAGCCACTTGACGGGCGGCCAGAGCACGGTGCAGATAATCAGCGCCAGGATGGCCGGTAGTAGCGCCACCCAAAATAGGCCGATCCCTTTGAGCAGGATCGCCCCGGCGGCGACGAGGATGATAAAGCGCAGCGCCCACCCGGCGACCCAGCGCCCGTCGCGCCCGATGATCACGGCGCGGTCGGTGACGGCGGGTTCTTCGCCGCCTGCACTCCCGTCTGCCGCGCCGGGGTCTTGTTCGCCGGCGAGTTCGGCGATGACCCGCGGCAGGTCCTCGGTGGCGCGGCGCTGTGCGCCGGGTTCCGGTTGTCCGGTGGGCGAAACCCCGGCGGCCTTGTCTGCGTAGACGTCTTTAGAGTCGAATGTGTCGTCTCTGTGACTCGACTTCTCTGAGCTCATGGCCACCAGGTTACGGCATGCCTGTGGGGCGTGTTAGCGCTGGATGTGTCCCGTGTTGGTGATAATTCCAAAGCGGTGCATGGTCACGGAAACGGCCTGCTCAAGCAGGAAGCTGAGCAGTTCGCGGCGGCCGTCGGCAAGCACGGGGGTGTCCAGCACCACGGAGGCGGATTCGGCGGCTGCGGCGTAGAGCTCTTCTGCTACTGCGCCGACGGTGCGCACGCGTAACGACGCCCCCGCCCGCACCTGGGCGGCAAAGTCACCGTCGCTGCTCACGCGCGCCTCGATGCCGGCCTGGGCCAGCTCCTCGCACACGGGTGCCGGTCCGCTGATCTCCACGTCCGTGCCGGTCAGCTCGGCGGCGGCCAGGAGGCGCACCACGTCGCGCAGGGCAAAGCCTTCACCCACGCGGACCGGCAGCGGGTTAAGCAGCGGCCGGTAGCGGAAGATGTTGGCCTCGGAGATCAGGCCGGTGGGGTCGTGGTCGATGCCGAACTCCTCGCGCCAGGCCAGCGCGTCCAGCTCGGCAGCGCGCCACAGCCACCACTGGTCGTCCTCGCTGAGCTGGTCGAAGCGGCGGATCACCGCGGCGACGGCGGGGGAGACGTCCACGCGCTGCGGGGTGGACAGGTCGCCGTCGGCCCAATCGCCGAGCTGGGCCACGTAGTTGGGCCCGCCCGCCTTGGCGCCGGCGCCGACCGACGAATTCTTCCACCCGCCGAAGGGCTGGCGCTGCACGATGGCGCCGGTGATGCCGCGGTTGACGTAGGCGTTGCCCACCTCCACGTGCTCCATCCAGTACTCGACCTCATCATCGTCGAGGGTGTGGATGCCGCCGGTGAGCCCAAAGCCGGTGGCGTTTTGCCATTCGACGGCCTGCTCAAGGTCCTTGGCGTACATGATGCCCAGCACGGGGCCGAAGCACTCGTGGGTGTGGAACCAGGAGCCCGGGGCCACGTTGTCGCGGATGCCGGGGCTAAAGAAGCGCCCCTCCTCGTCGAGCTGCTTGGGCTTGACCAGCCAAGTCTCGCCGGGCTCGAGGCGGGTCAGCCCGCGGTGGAGCTTCTCGCCGGGGGCTTCGATGAGCCCGTTCATGGCGGTGGAGATGTCGGTGCCGGGGCCCACCTTGAGGGTGGTCGCGGCGTCGACAAGCTGATTGATAAACCGCTTGGAGGAACCCTGCTTGCCCACCAGGATGACCAGGGAGGCCGCGGAGCACTTCTGGCCGGAGTGCGCGAAGGCGGAATGGTACAGGTCCGCCACCGCCAGATCCGGGTCTGCCGCCGGGGTCACGATGATGGCGTTCTTGCCGGAGGTCTCCGCGCTCAGCCGCATGTGCGGGTCCCAGGAGCGGAACAGCGCAGCGGTGTCCGAGGCGCCCGTGAGGATCACCTGGTCTACATCTTTATGGCTGATCAGGGCCTTGCCGGCGGCGCCCTCATCGGCGCGCACCAGCTGCACCAGGTCCGGATCCTGCCCGGCGGCTTCCAAACCGCGGCGCACGGCGGCAACGAGCACCTCGGCGCAGCGCACCACCTGCGGGGCGGGCTTGATAATCACCGCCGAGCCCGCCGCCAGCGCCGAGCAGATGCCGCCGTTGGGGATGGCCACCGGGAAGTTCCACGGCGGCACCACCACCGTGACCGCACGCGGGCTGAACTGGCTGCGGTAGCTGTCCAGCTCCGCGGCGCAGTAGCCGTAGTAGTTGGCAAAGTCGATGGCCTCGGAGACCTCCGGGTCGGACTGGTCCACGGTCTTGCCGGCGTCATGGGCCATCACGGAGATCAGGTCGCCGCGGGCGTCGGCCAGGGCATCCGCAATGGCCTGCAAGGCCTCCTGGCGTTGCGCGCCGGGAACCGTCCCCCACGCGGCGCCGAGCTCCTTGGCGCGCGCGACGGCGGCCTCGACCTCCGCCGGGTCGGTAACCTCGGCGTGCTCCGGGGCGCCGGGATCGTGGGCGATCGCGTCGACGGCCCACTGGCGGTTGGCCGGCAGCGCCGGATCCGTGTCCGGCTCGTTGACAAAGCGGCCGATGCGCGGCGCCTGCGTGCCCTCCTGCGCGGTACGATCCTGGGTGCGCTGCGGGCCAAACGGGGTGGACCAGCGGTCCTTGACCGCCGCGGTGAAGCGGTCCTCCTGCTGCTGCATGGGGGTGCGGTGATCCGGGCCCTCGACCTCCGGGGCGAACAGGGAGTACAAGAAGTTCTGCTTGGCGGAGTTCTCCTCCAGGCGGCGGATGAGGTAGCTGATGGCCACGTCGAAGTCCTCGGCGGTGACGATCGGCGTGTACAGGATCATCTCGCCGAACACCTCGTGCACGGCCCGCGACTGCGCGGGGGCCATGCCCTGCAGCATCTCCGCCTCTACTTGCTTTTCGACGCCCCGTCGCGCCGCCAACTCCCACGCCATCGCCGAGGTAAACAGGTTGTGCGACGCGATGCCCACCTGGATGGCATCCGCGTACTCCGGCTGCAAGATGTAATCAAGCAGCCGAATGTAGTTGGCATCCACCTCCGCCTTCGTGCGGTACGGGGCCTGCGCCCACCCGTGCGTCTCCGCCGCCACGCGCTCCATGGACAGGTTCGCGCCCTTGACCAGGCGCACCTTGATGGGCGCGCCACCTGCGGCGCGGCGCTCCAGGGCGAAGTCCTTGATCTGGGCCAGGGCCTGGAGGGTATCCGGCAGGTAGGCCTGCAGCACGATGCCGGCGCGCAGGTCATGGAACTCCGGCTCGCTGATCAGCTCCGTGAACAGCCGAATCGTCAGATCGAGGTCGTGGTACTCCTCCATGTCCAGGTTGATAAACACGTGGGGGCTGCGCGAGATGGCCGCCCGGTACAGCGGGCGCAGGCGATCCTTCAGGCGCGTCACCGAGCCCTCGAAGTCCCAGTGGTTGAGCTGGGCGCACAGGCTGGAGGCCTTCACCGACACGTAGGTGACCTTGGGGTTCAGGATGATCTGGCGGGTGCGCTCCGCGCGGTCCTTGGCCTCCTTCTCGCCGAGGACGGCCTCACCCAGCAGGTTGAGGTTGAGCTGGGTGCCCTCCGCGGCAGCCTTATCCAGCTGGGCGTTAAGGGCGGCGCCATCGGCATCGAGGACCAGGTGGCCGACCATTTGGCGCATGCGCCGCCGGGCGGCCGGCATGACCACGCCGGGCAGGCTGGTGCCCAGGGCGGCGCCCAGGCCCAGCATGGATTTGTTCAGGGGCCCCAAAAAGTCTGGGGCGTCGGTGATCTTGCGCAGGTTGCGCGCGGCAACTTTATTGTCCTCGGGCCGGGTGACGCGGTCCACGAACTCCATGGTGAAGCGGACGCCGTCGGGATCGCGAACCAGCTCGGCGAGCTGCTCGGTGGCCTTGGCTTCCGCGCGGGCGGTGTCCGTCTCCGTCTGTGCGTGCCAGTGGCGTGCGCGGGTGAGCGCGAGGGGGGCAGCGACGTCGACGTCGGAAGAATTTGCGGGGCGTTCCGGAATGGTGGGGGACGACATGGCGGTGAATCCTTGAGCTTTCTACCCTGCGCGGCAGGCGCCTCGGGTGCGAGGCTTGCTGCTACGACTCGTGGGGTGGTGAGAATAGAAGTAGAAAGTGGGGTGTTGCTTCGCGGCGCACCCGCCACAGCTTCCGGCCCGGCCACGTGGCTCGTGGCGGACGGAGCGGGCAGGCACGACGTGCTTTGAGGATACGGCCCGAAACCGCGACGCGGAAGAGCATTTGCCCTATGGTTGTCGCGTCACGTTTTTTTGGGGGTAGGTGGGGCTAGCTAGACCACGGGGTCAAAGCTGGGCACCAGGGAAAACAGGTCCTTGGGATCGTCCGGGTCGGCAACGAGATCCAGGTGGGCCTGCAGGTCCGTCTCCGCGGTGGAATCGCGCAGGTAGCGCAGCGCGGAAAAGTCATTGATGGCAAAGCCCACCGAGTCGAACACGGTGATCTCCTCGGCGCTGGTGCGCCCCGGAGCCTCGCCGGTGATGACTTGCCAAAACTCCGTGACCGGGAAGTCGGCCGGCCGATTCTGGATCTCCCCTTCGATGCGGGTCTGCTCCGGGAACTCCACGAACACGGTGGCGCGATCCAGGATCGCCGGGTCCAGCTCCGTCTTGCCGGGGCAGTCGCCGCCCACCGCGTTGAGGTGCACGCCGGGGCCCACCTGGGAGTCCGCCAGGATTTGATTCTGCGCCTTATCCGCGGTGCAGGTGGTGATGATGTCGGCGCCCACGAGGGCGTCGTCAACGCTGGAAGCCACGTGAATGTCAAAGCCCAGCGGCTCGATATTGCGGCGGAACTTCTCCAGCGCTGCCGGATCGGTGTCAAAGATTCTGATGGTGTGAATGCCCAAGCCGGCTCTGAAACCCAGCGCCTGGAACTCCGACTGGCTGCCCGCCCCAACCATGGCCATGGTTGCGGAATCCGGGCGGGCCAAGTGCTTGGCCACCATCGCCGAGGTTGCCGCCGTGCGCAGGGCCGTGAGCAGGGTCATTTCTGCCAGGAAGGTGGGGTAGCCGTTATCCACGTCTGCCAACACGCCGAAGGCGGTGACGGTTTGGAAGCCGCGCGCCGGGTTGGAGGGGTGGCCGTTGACAAACTTGAAGGAGTATTCCTCCCCATCGGAGGTGGGCATAAGCTCGATGACGCCCAGGGGGGTGTGGCTGGCCACGCGCGGGATCTTGTCAAAGCGCTGCCACCGCGAATAGTCGCGCTCCAGGTATTCGATCATGCCGGCGATGATGTGCTCTACGCCTTCGCGTTGGATCCACTGGGCCATGGAATGGACGTCGACGAACTGGGTCATTTTCAACTCCTTGTCTGACATGTTGGAGGGGGGTGAGGTGGTACGGGGGTGGTGGGCGATTAGCTTTCCGGGGGGTTGTCCTCGCGTTGGCGGGTCAGCTCCTCGCGGCCCAGCGCCGTGGCGGCGGTGGAGCCTTGGCTGGCCTCGCCGTGTTGGCGGGCTTCGCGGGCGGCGCGGCGCCGCTGCCGGGTGTCCACCGCGGCGATGATGCGGCGCCTATTCACCTTCCAGCCAATGATGAGCGCCGGGATGAACAGCAGGGAGACGATCAGGGTCCAGGAGCCCACCGGGTAGTCCAGCGCCATGAGGACAATGACCACCGCCAGGAAGGCGATGACCAGGTAGTTTGTCCAGGGGGCGAAGCGGTCCCGATAGTCGGGGCGCTCGTATTCTCCGGCGCGGGAGAGGCGGACAAATTTCAGGTGGGACACGGTGATCGCCGCCCAGCTGGCCATGGTTCCCAGGGCCGCCAGGTTGAGCACGATTTCGAAGGTTTGCTCCGGAACCACATAGTTCAGGCCCACGCCGATGAGCGCGACGACGGTGGTCAGGAGGATGCCTCCGTAGGGTACGCCGCCGCGGGTCAGGCGGGCGGCGAACTGCGGGGCGGAGCCTTCCTGGGCCAGGTTGTACATGATGCGCCCGGTGGAGTAGAGCCCTGCGTTCAGGGAGGACAGTGCCGCGGTGATCACGATGAGCTGCATGATCGGGGCGGCGGCGTCCACGCCGATGGAATCGAAGAACGTGACAAAGGGCGACTCTGTGGCCGAGTAGTCGGTGTAGGGCAGCAGCATGCACAGCAGCAGGACGGAGCCGCAGTAGAAGACGCTGATGCGGAAGATCACCAGGTTGATGGCCTTGGGGATTTCCACCCGGGCGTTTTTGGCTTCGCCGGAGGTGGTGCCCAGCAGCTCGATGCCGGCGTAGGCAAAGACCACGCCCTGGATGACGATCACGGCCGGCAGGACCCCGTTGGGGAACCAGCCGCCGGCATCCGAAATCAGCGACAGCCCCACGGGTTGTCCCGAGGGGCTGCCAAAGATGACAAAGAAGATGCCGATGATCAAAAACAGCGTCAGCGCGCCGATCTTGACCGCGGAGAACCAGAACTCCAGCTCGCCGAAGAGCTTGACGGAGACCAGGTTCAGTGCGAGCACCAGCAGCACTACCGTCAGCGCCAGTAACCATTGCGGGAGCCCGGCAATGAACTGGCTGTATTGGCCGAACCATTTGATGTAGATGGCAATGGCGGTGCCGTCTGCCACGGCGGTCATCGCCCAGTTGAACCAGTACATCCAGCCGGTGGCGTAGGCGGCCTTTTCGCCGTAGAACTCGCGCGCGTAGGAAACAAAAGACCCCGACGACGGGCGGTAAACCACCAGTTCGCCGAGGTTGCGCAGGATGAGGTATCCCATGAAGCCGCACACGAGGTACAGCAGCGCCAGCGAGGGGCCGGCTGTTTCCAGGCGCGCGCCGGTGCCCAGGAACAGGCCGGTGCCAATGGCCGAGCCCATGGCAATCATTTGCAGCTGGCGTCTGCTCAGCCCTTTTTGTAGCCCCTTGTCCTCATCGGGGTTGAACCGCCGACGTTGGGACTGTGCTTTCTCGGTCATGGAAGGCCTTTCGTCCGGGTGGCGCGGGGTGCGCCACCAGGTGCAACCTATATGACTTTGGACACAGTGGGAAGGGGTTTTTGGAAAAAATTTTGTCCGCCCAGCTCACGGCGTTGCTTATCGACGCCGCGGGGGTACTGCAGGAAAGTTGAGTCCGGTGGGAACAAGTTGGGGGGTGGGTGCGTTGAGGAGGATGTAAGGTTGAGTGCCGGGTACTCAAGAAGACCTGCTAGGGTTCATCCCGGTACAACGAACAACTGACTAGGAGGAGTGCACATGGGACGCGCAGTAGGAATTGACTTGGGCACCACCAACTCGGTGGTTGCCGTGCTGGAGGGTGGCGAGCCCACCGTCATCGCCAACTCGGAGGGTGCTCGCACCACCCCGTCCGTGGTGGCGTTTGCAAAGAACGGTGAGGTTCTGGTCGGCCAGTCCGCCAAGAACCAGGCCGTGACCAACGTGGATCGCACCATCCGCTCCGTCAAGCGCCACATCGGCGAGACGGGCTGGAACGTTGATATTGATGGCAAGAAGTACACCCCGCAGGAGATTTCCGCGCGCACGCTGATGAAGCTGAAGAGGGACGCGGAGTCCTACCTCGGCGAGGACGTCACCGATGCCGTCATCACCGTGCCCGCCTACTTCGAGGACGCGCAGCGTCAGGCCACCAAGGAGGCCGGCCAGATTGCGGGCCTTAACGTGCTGCGCATCGTCAACGAGCCCACCGCGGCCGCCCTGGCCTACGGGCTGGAAAAGAACGACGATGAGCAGACCATCCTGGTCTTCGACCTCGGTGGCGGCACCTTCGACGTCTCCCTGCTGGAGATCGGCGACGGCGTCGTTGAGGTGCGCGCCACTGCCGGCGACAACCAGCTCGGCGGCGACGACTGGGATCAGCGCATCGTTGAGTGGCTGGCGGACAAGTTCAAGTCCGCGCAGGGCATTGACCTGACCAAGGACAAGATGGCTCTCCAGCGGCTGCGTGAGGCGGCAGAGAAGGCCAAGATCGAGCTGTCGAGCTCCCAGCAGGCCTCCATCAACCTGCCGTACATCACCGTGGACGCGGACAAGAACCCGCTGTTCCTCGATGAAACCCTCTCGCGCGCAGAATTCCAGCGCATCACCCAGGATCTGCTAGACCGCACCAAGAAGCCCTTCAACCAGGTGCTCGCGGATGCGGACATGAAGATCTCCGACATCGACCAGGTGGTCCTGGTTGGCGGTTCGACCCGTATGCCCGCCGTGACCGAACTGGTCAAGGAGCTCGCTGGCAAGGACCCCAACAAGGGCGTCAACCCGGACGAGGTCGTGGCCGTGGGTGCTGCCCTGCAGGCCGGCGTGCTGCGCGGCGAGGTCAAGGACGTGCTGCTTCTTGACGTCACCCCGCTGTCGCTGGGCATTGAGACCAAGGGCGGCGTGATGACCAAGCTCATCGAGCGCAACACCACCATCCCCACCAAGCGTTCGGAGACCTTCACCACCGCCGAGGACAACCAGCCCTCCGTGCAGATCCAGGTCTTCCAGGGCGAGCGTGAGATGGCCAGCGCCAACAAGCTGCTGGGCTCCTTCGAGCTCGGTGGGATCGCTCCCGCACCGCGCGGAATCCCGCAGATCGAGGTCACCTTTGACATCGACGCCAACGGCATCGTGCACGTGACCGCCAAGGACAAGGGCACCGGCAAGGAAAACACCATCACCATCCAGGACGGCTCCGGCCTGTCCCAGGAGGAGATTGACCGCATGGTCAAGGATGCCGAGGCCCACGCCGAGGAGGACAAGAAGCGCCGCGAGGCCCAGGAGACCCGCAACTCCGCGGAATCCATGGTCTACCAGACCCGCAAGTTCCTGGAGGACAACTCCGACAAGGTCTCTGAGGACATCAAGACCAAGGTGGAGGACGCCGCCAAGGGTGTGGAAGAAGCCCTCAAGGGCGATGACCTGGAGGCAATCAAGTCCGCCGTGGAGAAGCTGTCCACCGAGTCCCAGGAGATGGGCAAGGCCATCTACGAGGCGCAGGCGAACCAGGGTGCCACCCAGGCTGACGCCAACGCCGCGGGCGAGGACGTTGTGGACGCAGAGGTCGTCGACGAGGACGGTGACAAGTAGTGGCTGAAACCCCAGACACCCCTGAGGTCGACGAGGTTGAGGTAGCACAGGAGGAAGCGCCGGCTCCCGAGGTCGACCAGGCCCCGCAGACAGATGAGCTTGCGGAGCTCACGGAAGACCTCCAGCGCCTCAGCGCCGAGTACACCAACTACCGGCGCCGCACCGAACGCGAACGCCAAGCAGCGGTGGATGAGGCCCGCATCAGAGTCATCGCGGAGCTATTGCCCATGAGCGATGACCTGGTGTTGGCCAAGCAGCACGGCGATCTTGAGGAAGGGCCGTTGAAGGCCTTTGCCGATAAGTTCCATGCCACGCTGTCCACCCTGGGCGTTGCGGCCTTCGGCGAACCTGGCGAACCTTTTGACCCGGAGATCCACGAGGCCGTCCAGGACCTGTCCGAAGGCGAGGACAAGGTGTTGGGCACGATCCTGCGCCAGGGTTTCCGTGTGCGGGATCGCATCGTGCGCCCGGCGATGGTGGTCATTGCTGACAAGAGCGAGGACACCGACGTCGATAAGCAAGAAGAACCACAAGCAGAACAAGAATCCGAGCAGGATTAGGCCACCGCGAGCTGACGCGAAAGGAGGAGATGCCCAGTGGCTGAACGTGAATGGGCAGATAAGAACTATTACGCGGACCTGGGGGTCTCCTCGTCCGCATCGCAAGATGAGATTAAGAAGGCCTACCGGCGCATTGCCCGGGAGAACCATCCGGACAAGCGGCCTGGTGACAAGGTAGCGGAGGAGCGCTTTAAGAAGGCCGCCGAGGCATATGACGTCATCGGTGACGAACATAAGCGCAAGGAATACGACCAGCTCCGCGCCATGATGCGCCAGGGCGGATTCGGAGGTGCCGGGTTTCCCGGCGGGTTTCGCTCATCGGGGCGGACGTACTCGACGCAAGACTTCAACGTCTCGGACATCTTCGGCCAGCAAGGCGGAGGATTTTCTGCAGACGGCGGTCTTGGTGACCTCTTCGGTGGCCTCTTTCATCGCGGCGGGAGTGCTCGCCAGTCAGCTCGGCCGGCGCGGGGCGCGGACGTCGAAACCGACATCACCCTTGAGTTCCGCGAGGCGGCGAAAGGGACGACGCTCCCGCTCCAACTAAGCGGCGACGCCCCCTGCAACACGTGCCACGGCTCCGGATCCCGATCTGGGCGCAGTGAAACGTGCACGACCTGCAATGGCAGCGGATTTACCTCCGAGTCGCGCGGCGCCTTCGGATTCTCCTCGCCCTGCCCCGATTGCCGAGGCACCGGCGAGCGGATCACCGATCCCTGCGTCGTGTGCTCCGGCACCGGCACCGTCAAGCGCACCCGCTCCATCACGGTCCGCATCCCAGCGGGCGTGGTCGATGGACAAAAGGTCCGCCTGGCGGGCCAGGGCGAGGCGGGGCCGAACGGCAAGCCCTCGGGCGACCTGTTCGTCACGGTTCACGTCCGCCCGGACAAGGTCTTCGAACGCGTCGGGGACAACCTGGAGGTCACGGTTCCTGTCTCCTTCGCCGAGCTGGCTCTGGGCGAGACCATTACGGTGCCCACCCTGGACGCGCCCGTGCGTGTGCGGGTTCCCGCCGGCACCCGCGATGGCCGTACGCTGCGCGTCAAGGGGCGCGGAATCAAGGGCGGTGACCTCCTCGTGGAGGTTCGCGTCCAGGTTCCGGAGCATCTCGACGCCGCCGCAACCAGTGCCCTGCGCACCTATGCGCAGGCCGAACGCGACGCGGGCTTCCGTCCGCGCGCCGGTTGGGAAGGAGCACAGTGATATGCCCTCCAATCATGCATCCGATGGTGAAGAAGTCTTTGTCATCTCCGTGGCTGCCGAGCTTGCGGGCATGCATGCGCAAACCCTGCGCACCTATGACCGTTTAGGTCTGGTCACGCCAGCCCGTACTCGGGGCGGCGGACGCCGCTATTCGCGGGCGGACGTGGCCATGCTGCAGCGCATCCAGAAGCTCAGCCAGGAGGATGGCGTCAACTTGGCTGGCATCAAGGCGATCATCGACCTGAGTCGGGAGAACTCCCGCCTCAAGGAGGAAGTGGAGGAGCTGGGCGCGGAGAATCGGAGGCTCCGCGAGCAGTCTTCCCACCGCGGGGAGTTGGTCCATGTTCCCCGCTCCACTGCGGTGGTGATGTGGTCGCCGGAGGTGCGGCGCCGGCGGCGTCGATAGGCGTTCGCCCGCTGTGGCGGGCCCGCGTTTCGGCGCGCTTCCGGGCCGTGTATGCCCAGCTGATGCGCTGCGGATCCGCCAAGGGGCCCGTGGGCAGGGTGCGCAGGCAGTCTCCGGTGCGGAAGTACCAACTGCACACGCCGGATTCCGTCATGAACATGCGCACATGGCCAAAGGTGACCTTGTTGTGGTGCCGTGCACACAGGCTGACCAGGTTGGATGCGGTGGTGGGGCCGCCGTAGTCAAAACCGATGACGTGGTGCAGCTGCAGATCGGTGGTGCACGAGCACCCCGGGTAGCGGCAGCCACCGTCGCGGAAACCCACGTAGGCGGCCACGGCCGTTGGCGCGTCATGCTTGGTTGTGCTGGTGTAGCTGGGGGCCGCGGAAAGGTCACGATGCGCCGTGATCTGGCTGCGTGCCCAGGCGGCCTCGGCGGCGCGCAGGTAGCCCGCGCCCAGTAGGTAGCGGGGACCTTCTTCGGGGGTGCCAAAGAAGTTCAGCGTTGCGCGAACCTGTACGGACCCCTGAAGGATGGCCATGAGGGCCTGGCCCAGCGTTAGCGATTCCTTGTGGGACACGCGGTGAAGTGAGGTCATGAAGGTGGTGGCATCCGCCACGGTCATCGCGGCGGTAACAAAGGTGACATCGTCTTCGGACGTGACGGCAGAAATCGTGGGATTGCCGGGCGCCGGGGGCGGCGTGGCCTCGGCAGGGCGCTCGGCAGGCGGGGGGACCAGGCGGTCCAGGATCCGGTTGATGCGCCTGCGTAGCGTCTGCGGCGTGGGAAAAGCCTGATGGGCGACCGTGGGGGTGAGGTAGTCCGCGAGGTCGGCGTCCACGGCCTCCATGACGGCCTGGTTATCCACACAGCCGGCCAGGGCCCGCGAGACGGCCGCGAGGTGGCGCAGGGGCAGGTGCCGCAAGCGGGAACGGAGGGCCTCAAGGCGTGGGAGATGGGTGAGAATCTCCACCGCGAAAAGGGCCGTATCCAACGCCATGGCACCCATGCCCAATTGGGCGGCGATCTCATCGCGCCAGCAGGTGTAGTCCTCCGAGCTGTCCACATTCAGCGCGGGAAGAAGGCGGCGGTAGAACGCGATGTCCGCGTCCGTGCGCTCCTGCGTGAAGCGGCAGAGGGGATTGGTGGGGTCACAATGGGCATAGAATGCCTGTGTGACTGTGGTAGCTGTTTGTGCTGTCACAAGAATCCCCCCTCGCCTCCCTGTTCTGATTCCTTTCTACACCCTATCCCCTCCCCCTTCAAGCACTGTGACCAACCTCTCACTCCCGCGCGACGCGGGCGATATGGGCCAAGGTTGACTCATCAGTCCAGTAGGAGCCGTGGTCTCCAGGTTGTGCCTGCCACACCTCGGCGCCAAAGCTGGCAGCTGTCGGGTCACGGCCATGAATCCCCTCACGCGCACCCGCCGCCAGGTCGATGGGATCCCCCGGGGCGGTCACCGCATAGACCCGGCCGCCATCGCGCAGCCGAAAGTCCGACGCCTGTTTCTGCGGCACCCCCGGGCTGCCCACCAGGATGACGTTGTCCGCCTCTAAGGGCTGCGTCGCCGCCTGCCCCACCACTACCGTGCCGTAGCTATACCCGATGACCGTGCGTCGCGCCGTGGGATTGCGCCGGGTCAGCTCCTTTTGGAAGTCCCGCAGCGCACCGCCTCCCGCGCGGGCGGGGCTGTGAGCGGTCGCGCCGACCAGCGTTGGTGGCGCCTGGTAGCCGAGCCACAACACGGTGGCAGCCTTGCCGGAGTTTCCCGTGTGGGTGCTCAGGGCGGCCACGCGATCGACCTGCTCGGGCCAGCCCGCGGGGTTGGAGGAGCCAGTCCCGGCGACGAAGGTGGTCACCGTCTCCGCCTTATCGACGTCCCCGAAGGCAACGATGAGCCCGCCCCCATCGGCCTGCAGCACCGTGGCGTCAGGATACTGCGCGGCCAGCCACGTCAGGTCCAGGTCCTCAGGTGGCGGCGAGGAGCAGATGCGGGCGATTTCTAGTGCGCATTGCATGTCTATGACGTGCCCCAGCGAATTGGCAAGGCTGGTCAGTTGCCCGAAGAGCAGCGAATGATCGCTGAACTTCTTCAGCGTGGTGGCGTGCTGCTGGTACCAGGATTCCAGGAAGGAGCGTAGGTCGCCGGCGCGCTCCAGGACGGTTGCCGTCCGCAGCATTTCCGTGGCGGTCAGGTCCCAGGGCGCGGCGGTGCGGTCCAGGGCTGCCAGCCCGCGCTCGACGGCCGTGCCGGCGGCACCGGCGTGGTTGAGCGCGCGGTGTTCGGCGACCAGTTGGGTGTGGCCGGTGCTGGTCTGGGCGGCCGCGGCGCGCATGGTGGCGGCGGTGGCGCGCAGGGTGTGTGCGCTGAGTCCGGTGATCATGACAGCGCTCGGGCGGTGGCGTCATCGGTGAGTTGTGCGGTGGTGCACAGGTGGGTGAGTGCGGTGAGGTGGCGGCGTCGAGAAGCGGTGGCGTTGGCCAGCTGGGTCGTCCAGGTGGAGACCGCCTCGGCGAGCGCAATGCTGGTCAGGCTGTCCGGCGATGGCGGCGGGGCGACCGTGATAGGTGGGGTGGTGCAGGCGTGGAGGCGCTGCGCGAAGGTGGCGGTGAGCTGCAAGATGTCCATGGCCGTCAGCGTGCCCGTGCTCCCGGGCCCCTGCCGCGCGCTGCGCCCCGGCCTGTGGAAAAAGCCGGTTTGTCCACATACGCTGGGGCGGCATGCGGATTGCTGTTGCACAGGTTAAGTCCACGGACGATACTCGCCGCAATGCCCAGCGGGTGTGCGGTGAGATTGAGCGCGCCGGGAAACGGGGCGCTGACCTGGTAGTTTTCCCGGAGGCGATGTCGCAGGCTTTTGCTACCAGCAGGCTGGATACGCGTGCGGAGGAGCTAGATGGCCCCTTTGCCACGGCGGTGGCAGCCGCGGCGCGGGAGGCCGGCCTGGTCGCGGTGGTGGGCATGTTTCGCCCTGCCGACACCGTGGAGCGCGAGGGTCGGCGCGTCAATCGGGTGTATAACACGGCGCTGGTCACGGGCCCGGGCGTGCACGAGGGGTATGACAAGCGGCACACCTATGACGCGTTTGGGTACCGCGAATCGGACACCGTCAAGGCGGGCCAGCGGGCTGTGCTGGTGCCGGTAGGCGACGCGCGCGTGGGCGTGGCAACCTGCTTTGACCTGCGCTTTCCGGATTTGTTTCAGGGGTTGGCGCGCGCGGGTGCGCAGGTGATTGCGGTGCCTGCGTCCTGGTCCGGCGGGCCGGGCAAGACGCGGCAGTGGCGCACGTTGGTGCAGGCGCGGGCCCTGGATACCGGCGCGTTTGTGGCGGCGGCGGATCAGCCGGGCGATGGGGAGCAGGACGATCCTACGGGGGTGGGCCATTCGATGATCGTGGGGCCGGACGGCGCGGTGCTTGCGGAGGCTGGTCAGGAGGAGGAACTGCTCGTCGCGGATGTCTCGCTTATCGACGTCGCCCAAACTCGCCGCGCGATCCCCATCCTGTGAGGCGGCGAGCAGCGGGCTACCACGGTTGGGTTTGGATGCGCCGGCAGCCGGCGGCTTCCAGCGCCGCGGCGCTGCGGTTGACGTCTGCTGCGGGCCCGGCGATGAGGACGTCATCGTTGGGCCAATAGCCGCGGGTCATGGCCAGTTCGCCGGCGTTGTCGGCCTGGGCGATGTAGACGTCGGGGGTGGGCGCCAGGGGGGAGACCCACCAGTCGTCCACGCGGTGGGTGGCGCACGGGATGACGGTCAGCCAGTAGCTGGCGCGGGCAAGGGCGATGAGGCTTGCTAGCTCGTAGAGTTCGCCGGGGTAGTCGGCGGCGAGGAAGAGCGTGACGCGTGGCGGCTGCCCGGAGTTCATCAGGTCGAACATGATGGAGCGCAGCGGCGCCCAGCCGGTGGAGTGGGCGATCATGAGGATGTCGCGGGAGCCGTCGACGCCGAAGGCGCCGTGGGGCTGGCTAAAGGTCCAGTGGTCTCCCACTTGCGTCATGCTCAGGCGTTGGGCGGCGGAGCCCTCCTCGGCGAAGACGTGGAAGTCGATCTGGCCGAAGTCGTTGGGAGGGCTGGCGGGGGCCATGGGGATCCACAGCCCGGGCAGCATGGCCGTGGTGGTCCGCAGGTACTGGCCGGGGCGGAAGGGCACTCCCAGGCCGGTATCCAGGGTGACGGTGCTGATGCGGCGCGCCACGCGCGTCACGGAGATCACCTCTCCGGTGTAGGCCGGGGGGATTCCTGCCTGGTCTGCCTCCACGGCGACGGCCGCCATTTCCACACAGGCGCCTTCGATGAGTTCTTCCGCCTCCTGTGCCGCGAGCGTATAAGGTTCACCCGCCGTGCGCAGGACTTCGCGCAGTCCGAAGCGCAGGTTGTGGGCGAAGGTGGCGTAGGCCACTGCGGGGAATCCGTGGCGGCGGTGGTCCATGCCCAGGGAGCGGACAAAGTCGAGGGCGACCTCGCCGAGTTGACCGGGGGTGCTGTTTTCCAGCACCCATGCGACAGCAGGCGCAAGGTCCAGGTGGGAATCGGACAGGCGCAGCGGAAAAACGTTGCGGGCTTCCAGGTGGTCGACGTAGAAGCGACTGTGCGTGGCATCTCGGAATGTATCCGGATACATGCGAATGAGTCGCGCGACGTCATTGAGACTGGCGGCAGGCATGACTACCATACTAGGTCTACTTGGCGTTGGGCACGGAGTGCTGGGGGCGACATGGGGGAATTCGGGCAGGCGAAGGTCTGGACTTTTTTGTTCTGGCGGCGCTAATCCCTTCCACCGGGGGCATCCGATCGGATAGGATGAGTCGGTCACTGGTCAATGCAAAAACCTTGCTTTAGGGAGGTGCCGTGGAATATACCCCGTTCTCGCTTCTGGTCGACGTCGGCTGGATTTCTTTTCTTATGGTGGTCGGCAATGTCTTGCGCAGAAGGGTGAAGCTGTTCCAGGCGCTGCTGCTGCCCAGCCCGATTACGGCCGGGCTGCTGGGCCTGCTGTTGGGCCCCCACGTCCTGAACCTGCTGGGCTTTTCTGACCGGATGGGTGACTACACCACCATCCTCATCGCCGTGGTCTTTGCCGCGATGCCGTATTCCATGCAGTTTGACCGCTCGGTGCGCTCGGGCGCGAAGGCGATGTGGTCCTATTCCACGGGCATGTTCTTGGGCCAGTGGGGCCTGTTCATCCTGCTGGGTGTCTTCCTGTTCAAGCCGATCTGGGGCACGGAGGACTGGTTTGGCATGATGCTGCCGGTGGGCTACGTCGGCGGCTTTGGTACGGCGGCTGCGGTGGGTTCCTCCCTGGAGGCGACGGGCGCGGTGGGGGCCAGCTCGCTGGGCTTTACCTCGGCGACGGTGGGCACGCTGGCGGCGATCGTCGGCGGCATTATTTTTGCCAACTGGGCGATTCGTACGGAGCGCACGGCTTCGATGCCTAAGAAGCTGCCGTGGGAGATCCTGTCCGGCTACATCGACGAGGAGGAAAACCGCCCGTCGATTGGTAAGGCGACCACCAACCCCTCGGCCATCGAGCCGATTGCGCTGCATGCGGGCATCCTCACGCTGACGGTCATGGTGGCCTACCTGTTTAATGGGTGGCTCAAGGGCATCTTCCCCTCGGTCTCCCCGCCGCTGTTCGCGGTGGCTTTCGTGATGGGCATCCTGGGCAAGACGCTGCTCAACCTGCTGGGCAAGCCGAATTATGTTGACCGGGACACCATCAATTCCATTTCGGGTGCGGCCACGGACTACCTCATTGCTTTTGGTACGGCGTCGATCGTGCCGGCGGCTATTGCCAGCTACTGGGTGCCGCTGGTCATCATGTTCATCCTGGGCACCATCTACTGTGTGGTGTTCCTGTTCTTCGTTGCGCCCACGTTCTTTGGCAAGCAGTGGATCGAGCGCGCGATCTTCGGGTGGGGTTGGGCGACGGCCGCGGTGGCCACGGGTATCGCGCTGCTCAAGATCGTGGATCCGAAGCTGAAGTCCGGCACGCTCAACGAGTATGGCGTGGCCTACGTGGGCTTCGCCCCCTTCGAGATCGGCATGACGATCATCGCGCCGATTGCCGTGATCGCTGGCTGGACCTTGGGCCTGGGGCTGGTCACCACCGTGGCTGCGGTGGTGATTCTTGGCGCGGCGCTGGTGCTCAAGTGGGTGCCAGGCCGCAAGAAACTCGTGGCTACGCAGTATGAGCCGTTGCAGGAATAGCCGAGCCCCACTTCTTCATGGCGTCGAGCACCGGTGCGAGGCTTTCGCCTAGTTCGGTGAGCTGGTAGTCCACCCGCGGGGGGATGGTGGGGTGGGCGGTGCGGGTGAGCAGGCCGTCGGCCTCCATGGCGCGGAGGTTGGCGGTGAGCATTTTGGGGCTGATCCCGGTGACGCGCTCTTTGAGCTCGCCGAAGCGCAGCTGGTGCCCGCCGAGCAGTTCGCGCAGGATGAGGATCTTCCAGCTGGTGCCGATGGCGCGCAGCGTGACCTCGACGGGGCAGGCGGGTAGGGGATGATCGGTGCTGTTCAGGGGCATTGCTATCCGTTGGGTAAGGGGGTTTCCATTTGGTTACTAGTTTCCTTTGGATACTAGGGTCGTGGGGGTCAGCTAGTCAACCGATTCCCAAGGAGGACAATTATGAAGATCATCGTCGTCGGAGCCGCAGGCCAGGCGGGTAGCCGCATCGTCGCCGAGGCGGTGGATCGCGGCCACGAGGTCACCGCCGTAACCCGCCGCGAGGTGGACACCCCCGCCCAGCACGCCCTGGTCAAGGACGCCTTTGACCTCAGCGCCGCCGACATAAAGGGCGCGGATGTGGTGGTCGATGCGCTGAGCTTCCCGAATGACCCGACCCAGCATGTGCCCAGCGTGGAGGTGCTTGCCGACGCCGCCGCAGCCGCCGGGGCACGCCTGCTCGTCGTCGGCGGTGCGGGCAGCCTCTTCGTTGATGCGGAGCACACGCGCATGCTGGCGCAGACCCCGGAGTTTCCGGCGGAGTTCCTGGCCACGGCCGAGGGCCAGATCAAGCAGCTGGCCGCCTTGCGGGAGCGTGACGACGTGGACTGGACGTTTATCAGCCCGGCCGCGGACTTCCGGGCGGACGGCCCGCGCACGGGCAACTACCAGCTGGCAGGCGAGGAGTTCACCACCAACGCGGCCGGGGAGTCGGTGATTTCTTACGCGGACTATGCCAGCGGCCTGGTCGATGAGGCCGAGCGCACGGGGGATGCGGCGCATCGGCGTGCGCGCGTCTCGCTGTTGGGGAGCTAGGGGGACGAGGGGCGTCGATAAGCGAAAAAATTCTTACCTGAGTGGAACAGACTCAACTCCTGGTGCGTTATAGCTAGTGACTAGATAAACTTGAGCGCACCAAGCGCAGGTAGGAAGGTAGGCGCCACTCGCATGAACTCTTTTAACCCCACAACCAAAACCTCGGAGGCCCTCCAGGCGGCCTTAAGCACCGCTTCGGCGGCGGGCAACCCGGACATTCGTCCGGCGCACCTGCTGCAGGCCATCCTGGAGCAGGCGGACGGCGTGGCCGCGCCCGTCCTGCAGGCCGCGGGCGTGGACCCGCAGGCCGTGATCGCGGGCGCGCGTGAGCTCGTCGCCGGATATCCGTCGGCGAGCGGGCAAAATATGGCCAACCCGAACTTCAACCGGGACGCGCTCAACGCCCTGACCGCCGCCCAGGAGCTGGCGGGGGAGCTGGGCGATGAGTACGTCTCTACCGAGGTGCTGCTCGCCGGCATCGCCCGCGGCAGCGATGACACCGCCCAGCTACTCAAGGGCAAGGGCGCGACCTATGAGGCCATCACCGCGGCCTTCCCCTCCGTGCGCGGCGGGCACAAGGTGACCACCCAGGATCCGGAGGGCCAGTTCCAGGCGTTGGAGAAGTACTCCACGGACTTAACGGCGCGGGCCCGCGACGGCAAGATCGACCCGGTTATTGGGCGCGACTCGGAGATCCGGCGCGTGGTGCAGGTGCTGTCCCGGCGGACCAAGAACAATCCGGTGCTCATCGGCGAGCCCGGCGTGGGCAAGACTGCCATTGTTGAGGGCCTGGCGCGGCGCATCGTCGCCGGGGACGTCCCGGAGTCGTTGAAGGGCAAGACGCTGATCTCCCTGGACCTGGGTTCCCTGGTCGCCGGCGCGAAGTACCGCGGCGAGTTTGAGGAACGCCTCAAGGCTGTCCTCGATGAGATTAAGAATGCCGACGGCCAGATCATCACCTTCATCGATGAGCTGCACACCATTGTTGGCGCCGGGGCGACCGGGGAGTCCGCGATGGACGCCGGGAACATGATCAAGCCCCTGCTGGCACGCGGTGAGCTGCGGCTCGTCGGCGCAACCACCCTGGACGAGTACCGCAAGTACATCGAGAAGGACGCGGCGCTGGAGCGGCGCTTCCAGCAGGTCTACGTCGGGGAGCCCAGCGTCGAGGACGCCGTGGGCATTCTGCGTGGGCTCAAGGAGCGCTACGAGGTCCACCACGGGGTGCGCATCCAGGACTCCGCGCTGGTGGCGGCGGCCGAGCTGTCGGACCGCTACATCACCAACCGCTTCCTGCCGGATAAGGCCATCGACTTGGTCGATGAGGCCGCCTCCCGGCTGCGCATGGAGATCGACTCCTCGCCCCAGGAGATCGACGAGGCCGAGCGCATCGTGCGCCGCCTGGAGATCGAGGAGATCGCCCTGGAAAAGGAAACCGACGCCGCCAGCAAGGAACGCCTGGAGCAGCTGCGCGCCGATCTGGCCGACGAGCGCGAGAAGCTTAGCGAGCTCAAGGCACGCTGGGCCAATGAGAAGGACGCCATCGACCGCGTCCAGGAGGTCAAGGGCGAGCTGGAAGCCCTGCGCAACGACTCTGAGATAGCCGAGCGCGACGGTGACTACGCCAAGGTCTCCGAGCTGCGCTACGGCCGGATCCCGGAGCTGGAAAAGGAGCTTGCCGACGCCGAGGCGGCCGCCGCCGATCGCGGAGGTTCCGCCATGCTCTCCGAGGAGGTCACCCCGGACACCATCGCCGAGGTCGTCTCCGCGTGGACGGGCATCCCGGCAGGCAAGATGCTCCAGGGCGAGACCGAAAAGCTGCTCAACATGGAGGCTGAGCTGGGCAAGCGCGTGGTCGGGCAGCACGAGGCCGTCACGGCGGTCTCCGATGCGGTGCGCCGGGCGCGCGCCGGGGTCGCCGACCCGAACCGGCCCACCGGCTCCTTCCTCTTCTTAGGTCCCACCGGCGTGGGCAAGACGGAGCTGGCCAAGGCGCTCGCGGAATTCCTCTTTGACGATGAGCGTGCGATGGTGCGCATCGATATGTCCGAGTACGGGGAGAAGCACTCCGTCGCCCGGCTGGTCGGTGCGCCCCCCGGATACGTGGGCTATGACGCGGGCGGCCAGCTCACCGAGGCCGTGCGGCGCCGCCCGTACACGGTGGTGCTCTTCGACGAGGTGGAAAAGGCCCACCCGGATGTCTTCGACGTCCTGCTGCAAGTTCTGGACGACGGCCGTCTGACCGACGGTCAGGGCCGCACCGTGGACTTCCGCAACACCATCTTGATCCTCACCTCCAACCTGGGTGCCGGCGGCAGCCGCGAGCAGATCATGGCGGCGGTGAAGTCTGCGTTCAAGCCGGAGTTTATTAATCGGCTTGATGACGTCGTGGTGTTCGACGCCCTGAGCCATGAGCAGCTCACCCACATCGTGGACATCCAGATCGGCCAGCTCACGGCCCGGCTGGCGCAGCGCCGCCTGAGCCTGCACGTGTCCGATGCGGCCCGGGATTGGCTGGGCGATCGCGGCTATGACCCGGCGTACGGCGCCCGGCCGTTGCGTCGCCTCATCCAGCAGTCCATCGGCGACCAGCTGGCCCGGGAGCTGCTCGCGGGGGCGATCACGGACGGTGATTCCGTGGCCGTGGACGTCGCCGATGGCGGCGAGCGCCTGGAGGTCAGCGCCCGGCGCTGACCCCGGGGGCGGGGGGAGCGGGGGTAGCCGGCGGGTGTCTCCCTTCGTACCAAGTTGTGGCGAAAATGTGACGGATGGCCAAGGGTGTGCTTATAGTCTGCGTAGCAACTACAGCCTACAGGTTGCACCTATTGGTCTATTTTGGATGAATTGAGGATCCACATGAAGAAGCTATCTCGCACCTCCCTGGTCGCCGTTGCCGCTACCACCGCCCTCGTTTCCGGCGTCTTCGCCGCCCCGTCCTTCGCTGCTGAGGGTTCCTCCCAGGACAAGGACGTCGTGGCCACCGCTGAGGCCACCGAGGCTGCTGAGACCGCCGAGGCCGCCGAGTCCGAGGCTCCTGCTTCCGAGGCCGCCGAGTCTGAGGCCGCCGCCGAGACCGCCGAGGCTGCCGAGTCCGAGGCTGCTGCCGACGAGACCGAGGCCCCGGCCAAGTCCGAGGGTTCCTCCAAGAAGGACTCTGAGGGCTCCTCCTCGAAGGATCAGGACAACAAGAAGGACGAGAACGGCAAGGGCGAGCAGAAGGAAGGCTCCTCCGCCGAGGACACCAAGGCGTTCGTGGGCATCCTGACCGCCCTGCTGCCCATCGTCACCACGGTTGCCCCGCTGCTGTCTGCGGTCCTATAACGCACCGCACTCGGGGGCGGGGGGACTTCTCGTTCTGCGGGGTGTGGCCTGCTGGCGATAGTATGGCGGCTATGGACGTGTTGATCTCGCCAGCAGAGCTAGCAGAGCGGATCCAAACTGGGGGAAAGTTGACGGTCATCGCAAGCCGATGGCGTCCGGTGGAAGAAAATGGTTTCGCGCGTTTCCGCGCCGAACACATCCCCACCTCCGTGTTTTGTGATCCCGCCTCCGCCCTAGCCGATATCCCCTCCTCGAAACTGGGCCGCAACCCCATGCCGGACCCGCGGCGCCTTGCGCACTGGTTTGAAAAGTGGGGCATGCGCCACGACCATGAGGTGGTGGTCTATGACGGGGGCCGGGGGCTGTTTTCTGCGCGCACCTGGTGGGTGCTGCGCTGGGCGGGGGTGGAGCGAGTGCGCATCCTGGACGGCGGGCTGCGCGCCTGGGTCGCCGGAGGCTACCCCACCCTGGTCGGCCCCGGAAACCCGTGCTTTACCAGTGACCTCACCCCCCAGGTGGGCGCGATGCCGGTGATTGATATCGCCGAGGTTAAACGCTGGACCGGGTTGTTGGTGGATGCCCGCGAGCCGAATCGTTACGCGGGGCGCCGAGAAATGCTGGACCTGAAAGCCGGCCACATTCCCGGGGCCATCAACGTGCCGGTGCGCGCATTGCGCCGGGAAGACAACACGTGGAAGTCTCGGGAAGAGTTAGCAGAGATTTTTGCCCAGCACGGGATCACCAAGGATGAAGACGTGGTGGTCTATTCCGGTTCTGGGTTGCACTCTGCGCTGGTCATCGCCGCGATGATGTACGCGGGTCTGCCCGCGCCGCGGCACTTTGTGGGCGGCTGGTCGCAGTGGTGCGCCGATCCTTTCAACCCCGTGCAACGACACCTTTGAGCGTTTCTGCTGGGAAGTTAAGAGGTTGCCGTTAAAGTGGGTGGGGTGACTGAAACGCTTCTGTTTGCGCTTGCTGCACTCTGTCTCCTTGGCGCGCTGGTGTTGTGGTGGATTGACGCCCGCCGGCGCCGCCACGCGCAGGCGGAGCTGACCGACCCCATCGGCGAGGCGGATGCTTGGGATACTCCCGCTGCCGAGCTGGAACCTGAGCCGGGAACCGAGCCGGGCCTCGATCCGGAACCCGAGCTCGATTCCGGCGAGGAGCCCGTCGATGTGACCGCCCGGGCGTTGTCTGAGGACGGCTTTGAAGAGGTCGCGGAGGTACAGGACCCGGAGCCCGAGGCCCCGGCTACCCCGCGCCCGGCCGCTCGCTCGCGCTTTGGCATGCCCGGTTCGGCGCGCCGGGAGCGCCGCGCGTGGGCCCAGGACAAGGGGTGGAGCTACGCGCGTACGGATCCGAGCGTGTCTGAGCTGTGGTATCGGGGTGCTGCGGCGGAGGGCGCTGCGGCGCGGGAGGTTGTCTCCGGCAGCGTTGATGGGGTGAGTATTCACGTGGCGGACCTGGCCGCGGTCACGGTGGTGGCCGTGGCGCGCCCCTCTTCCTCCGAGGTGGTGGTGGATATCCGCCGCACGGAGTTTGATCAGGAGTTCGGCGGGCAGGAAGACAGCGATGACCTGGTTGCCGTCGACGCGGCGGTGGACCTGGAGGGCGTGGGTTTTCACTGCTATGCCACGCATCCGCAGGCGGCGGACCGGTTCCTTGATGAGCGCGTCCGCGACGCCCTGGCCCGCCTGCCGCAGGCTGTGGACGCGGTGTGGCTGGAGTCTGAGTGGGTGATCGCACAGCTCGATCGGGGTAGCCGTGCCGCCGATTGGGAGGACGCCATCGCTCCGCTGCGGGCGCTTGCCGACGCCGCCCGCGTCCTGCCCCCCACGCCCGGTACCGAAAAGCCGCTGGACACCTCGCAGCTGGATGCGTCGCGTGCGCTGCCGGAGCAGGGGAGCGCTGGGAAGCAGGAGGGTGCGCCCGTGCGGCGCCCCGATAAGCCGGTGCCGCTGCCGAGCCGGGCGCGCAATGAGGCGCATGGCGGGCCGGTGGCCGGTGCGCCGGGGGATGATGAGGTCGAGCCCATCGGCCACGGCGAGGAGGACGGCTCCGATGACGCGCAGGGTACCCGCGCTGTGCGCCGGGACCAGAAGCCCTCGTCAATTTTTGAGGACTTGACCAACAAGCTGGGCCATGACCCGCTGGAGGACTCCAGTTTGGACCTGGGCTTTCGGATTGAGGATGAGCCCGAGCACTAGGATTAGCAGGCATGACAACTCCCAGCGTCGATGAGACTCAACTCCAGGAACTTGCCGGCTTGGTCAAACAGCTCGCCGTGGTCCACGGCCGGGTGACCCTGTCCTCCGGCAAGGAGGCGGACTACTACGTGGATCTGCGCCGCGCCACCCTGCACCACCGGGCGAGCAGGCTGATTGGGGCGCTGCTGCGCCAGGCCACCGCGGATTGGGATTTTGACGCCGTCGGTGGCTTGACCCTGGGCGCGGACCCGGTGGCCACCGCGATCATGCACGCGGACGGGCGCGATATTGATTCCTTTGTGGTGCGCAAGGAGGCCAAGAAGCATGGCATGCAGCGCCGCATCGAGGGCCCGGACATCGTGGGTAAGAAGGTGCTCGTGGTGGAGGACACCACCACGACCGGCAACTCCCCGCTGACCGCCGTGGAGGCGCTGCGGGAGGCCGGCGCGCAGGTGGTGGGTGTGGCCACCGTGGTGGACCGGGCGACGGGTGCTGCGGATGTGATTGCGGATGCGGGCCTGGAGTATCGCTTCCTGCTCGGCCTGGAGGACCTGGGGCTTGCCTGAGGTACCGGGCCCGACCGAATGGGGTGAGGGGCGCCACGGGGTGGGGCCGTGGGCCGAGGAGCATCCGGGGGTGCCGGTTCCGCAGGATCCGCGCTATGACCCGGAGCTGCTGGGTGCTGGTGATCGCCGCAACGTGGTGGACGCCTACCGTTATCTCACCCGGGCGGCGATCATCGCGGACATTGATACGCGGCGTCATCCGCTGCACATCGCCATTGAGAACTTTGAAAACGATGCCAACATTGGCACCGTGGTGCGCACCGCCAACGCGTTTGCGGTGGACACCGTCCACATTGTGGGTCGGCGGCGGTGGAACCGGCGTGGCGCCATGGTCACGGACCGCTACCAGCGGCTGCGCCACCATGCCAGCACGGCCGAGCTCATGGAGTTTGCCCGCGCGGAGGATCTTCACGTGGTGGCCATTGATAACACTCCGGGCTGCGTGCCGCTAGAGACCACGCGGCTGCCGCGGCGGTGTCTGCTGCTTTTCGGACAGGAGGGCCCGGGGGTTACGCCCGAGGCGCAGGCGGGTGCGGAGCTGACGTGTTCGATCGCGCAGTTTGGTTCGACGCGGTCCATCAATGCCGGGGTGGCTGCGGGTATTGCCATGCACGCCTGGGTGCGCCAGCACGCTGACCTTAGCGCTGCGTGGTAGCTCGCACCGCGAGAGCAGCCTTGCGTCCGGCCCGCCGCGCGCCCACCGTGGAGGAGGACGATCCGTAGCCCACCAGGAGCACCCGCGGGTCGCGCGCCACGCGGACTTCGTCGAGCATGCGGATCCCGCCGCCGGGCTCGCGCAGCCGCAGCGGGGCGAGGTGGCGCAGCGCGGGGCGAAAGCCCGTGTTCCAAAACACCACGTCGAGCGGCTCGAAGCCCTCGGCAAACTCCGCGCCCGTCGGGTGCAGCCGCAGGGGCATGGGGCGGGCGGTGAGGATCCCGGCCTCCAGGCCCGCGCGCACCTCGGGGGTCAGGGCAAGCCCGGTGGTGGCCACCACGGAGCGCGGCGGCAGTCCCGCAACTTCGCGGGCAAGCACCCGCTTTTCGACGTCCCTTCCCCAGGCGTCGTCAAAAGGCGTGCTGCTCCAGCGCGGGGGACGCCGCGTCGCCCACAGTGTGTCGGTGACGGGGGCTAACTCAAGCAGGAACTGCACCGCGCTGGCCCCGGCGCCGATGACCAGGGTGCGTTTGCCGCGAAAGTCCTCCTTGCTCCGGTAGTCCGCGGTGTGCAGCTGCCAGCCACGAAAGCTCTCCCGGCCGGGAAACGCCGGCCAGAACGGCTGCGTCCACGTGCCCGTCGCGTTGATAATCCGGCTGGTACGCACCTGCTGCGGCACGCCATCGTGGGAGAACTCCACAAGCAGGGTGTGCGGGTCAACGCCGGTGACGGTGGTGACCGTGGCGGGCCGGATGACGCCGAGGTCCAGGCGGTGTTCGTAGGCGCCGTAATAGTCTGCGACGACCCGGGAGGCCGGCGTGGTGGGGTCGGGTTGCCCCAGGGGGAACCCGGGAAGGTCCGCGACCCGGTGCGCGCGCGCCAACGTCAGGGAATCCCAACGGTGACGCCACGCACCGCCGGGGCCGTCGGCGGCGTCGAGAAGCGCAAAATCCTGCCCGGGCAGCCACCCGGAGCGCGCCAGCTCTCCAGCCGCGGACAATCCAGCCTGACCGGCCCCAATAATGACCACCGGAAACCACTCACGCATGGGGCTCAGTCTAGGACACGGGGGCGGCTAGACTGACGTGGACGGCCACAACGCGTTCCATCCTTCGGAGGCAAGTAGTGCAGGAAAAATGGGCACACCGCGCGGATCTTTCAGAATCTGCCATTAATGAGCGCCACGCTGCGCGCGTGTGGGGGACCCCGCGGACGAACCTGGCGGTGACCGCCTGGCCGCCCACCACCAAGGAATCCTCCTTTGTGCGCTGGCACTATTGGTGGCAGGCGCACTACCTGGACTGCCTGCTCGACGCGTACTGGCGGCGCTCGACGGGAACGCGGCGGGTGCGCATCACCAACACGGTGCGTGGCATTCGAGTGCGCAACGGCGGCCGATTGACCCGCAACCGCTACTACGATGACAAGGCCTGGTTGGCGCTGGCGCTCGGGCGGATGGGCGCGCTGCGCAAGCTGAACCGGCCCCGGCAGTTGGAGGGCCTCGAGCAGGACATCGTCAACGGCATTGACGGGCTGACGGGCGTGCTGCCGTGGCGGGTGGGGGAGACGTTTTATAACGTGCCCTCCAACGGCCCCGCCGCGATCATGATGGCGCGCACCGGCCGGCTGGACCAGGCGATCCACATCGTCGACTGGATCCTGGACACCCTCATCGATGATGACGGGCTGATCATGGACGGGCTGCGCATGCGCATGCACGGCCCCGAGCTGGTGCGCGACATTCACCCCTACTGCCAGGGAGTGACGGTGGGGGCGTGCCTGGAAATTGCGCTGCGGCTGCGCCAGCGCGCCGGGTTTGATAGCGATGAATCCATTGGCACCGTCGACGAGGCGGAGCGTGCCGATGACTCCATGCCCTACATCATGGCCATCCGCTCCATCGTGGAGGCCGTCGCGCGGCACATGGCCACCCCAGCCGGCGTGATCGATGCGCAGACAGGGCAGGGCGACGGCGGACTGTTCAAGGGCATTCTGGTGCGCTACCTCGCCGACGTCGCCGTACGGCTGCCCGCGGATAGCCCCGCGAACAAGGCCACTAAGAAGTTGGCCACCAAGCTGGTCATCGCCTCCGCGGACAGCGTGTGGGCCCACCGCCTGGAGGTGGACGGGCTGCCGATCTTTGGCACCGACTGGACCGCCGACGCCCGGCTGCCCCACAACTACGGGCTGGGCGCCGGGTCATTGGCGCATAGCTCCGGGATGATCCGGGTGGACGAGCGCGACCTGTCGGTGCAGCTATCCGGCTGGATGCTCATCGAGGCCGCCGCGCGGGTAAGTCGGGAGTTAGACCTCTAACGGGGCGGTAGCGCGAGGGCTATTTTAAAAAACTGGCCAATATTTTAAAATAGATCCATGCAGGCGGCAGTCTATGTGAAAATTTTGGAGATGCAGGCTAGATGACGTACGCAACGCTGAAATCGATCTTCCATAGTCGTGGCGAGCGGGATGCTCGGCAAGAGGAATCGTTGCGGCGCTCGTCCCCTGCGGCCATACGGTGGGACCTCCAGCTTCCGGGTGGAGAGATGTTCTGCCTCATGACTCCGGAGATCGTTACCTCCATCGAACAGGTCTTGAAGGGGGCATGGCAAGCGCAGCGCCTGTGGCATGAGTTACCTGGTGTAGCACGATGGAAGTATGCCAGTAAGACTATCGTTGACGAGATACAGGCAACGAATGAAATTGAAGCTGTGAAATCAACCCGTCGAGAAATTGCTCAAGTACTCGATACTGCTGATACGAAATCTCGAGGGAGGTTCGCAGAGGCGGTACGTCGTTATCAGAAGCTTGGTCGAGGAGATGCTGCAGCTCCTGTTTCGTTGGCAGACCTTCGACAGGCGTATGAGGATGTAGCGGCAGACGAAATTGGGGAGGATGATCGACCTGATGGGGAATTATTTCGCGCAAAACAGGTTTACATAACTAGCGGAATGAAGGTCATTCACACGGGTGCGCCGACTGAAGCACGAATCGTTCAAGGTCTAAATATTATGCTCGAGCAATCGGCCGACCCCCACATTCCGGCGCTTGTACGAGCATTGGCTGGCCATTTCATATTCGAATACATACATCCGTTCTATGATGGAAATGGTAGGACTGGCCGATACCTTCTTAGTGTTGCCCTGGCAGAGTCATTGCCTCAGCTCATTTTGCCCCGGGTGTCTGTTGTGTTAGCCCAGCGTAAAGACCACTATTATCGTGCATTTAGAAATGTTGAGCATCCGCTCAATTGCGGCGACGTGACAACTTTTATTGGTGAGTTATTGAATATACTCGAACGCGGTGGTCGAGATGTAATCAAGGAGCTTGAAGAATACTTACGTCTGTTAAATGTGGCTAGAAATAGCATTGCACACTTGGGTATTGAAGACGTGAATGTAAAGACTGTTCTACTTGTTCTTGCGCAAGCTGAATTATTCAGAGATGTTGAGGCGATAGGGATCCAGGAGCTTATCGGGGCGGTGAATAAGAGTAGACCGACAATACGGAAGTGCACTGAAGAATTGCGTGAAAAGGGCCTGGTCACCGAGGTGACAAAAAAGCCCCTCCGCTTCCGGCTCAGTGCGGCTGGCCGGGAGGCGGTGGGGCTGGGGCCGCTAGCCACTAGCGCCTAGAAGTGGGCAACCACCGTGTTTGCCGCGTATTCCGAGCCCAGGTCGGAGGGGTGCGCGGACATGGTGTAGTTGGGGGTGGTGGTGTCAATGAACCCGGCGACAAAGCGCTGGGCGTCCGGGCCGCAGGTCTCGTGGCCGCGGGCGCCGTCGATCATCTCCACGTAGGTGGCGCCGATTTCCGCGGCGGCCTGGCGCTGGTTGTCGCGGTTCCAGTTTTCCACGTCGCGCAGGTAGGGCACGGGCACGCCGGCGGGCATGTTGGGCACCACGTTGACGGCGCAGAAGATGGCGGTGTCGCGGTCGGTGGTGGGGATGGCGCCGGAGATGATGATCTGGGCCCCGGGGGCCACGGCGCGGATCTTGTCTGCGGCGGCGTGGAGGTTGCGCTTGTAGGCGCCGTTGACGGCGATGGGGTCAAAGATGTTGACCTTGTTGTCGCGCAGCCCAAATCCGCCGTAGTCGTTCATGCCCAGGGCGAAGACGACGGTGGAGTCGTTGGAGATGTGTCCGGCGGCGAGGGCGGCGTCGAGACGCGGGAGCATGGAGCCGGAGGTGTCGGCCACACACGACCAGTCGTGGAGCGCGCGCCCGGTCTTTTGGGCGAGCTTGCCGGGGATGTTGTTGGGGGCGGCCAGGCAGCCGGCGGCGTTGGTGGGGTAGTTGCGGGCCCAGTCGCCGATGGGGCCGACCATGCCGCGCAGTTCGTTGTGCACTTGGTCGGGGTTGGCGGAGTAGGAGTCGCCGAAGGTGACGATGCTGCCGCGGTGGGCGTCGTCGGCGCTGGCGACGGTGCCGGCGAGCGATCCGGTGAGTGCGGCGGTGGCGGTGCTCAGCGCGAGGAGGGTGGTGGCGAGGGAAACGCGGCGTCGCAAAGCGAGCTACCCCACTTTCTGTTGTGTAGATAAAAGTACCCGGATGACGCTACCCGTGTGTGTGGGTAAAGGCAATCATCCGGGGGTGTGACGGGTGTGAAAGATGGGACTGTAGTGAAAGTGGGGCTTAGGAGTTGCGGCGCGCGGCGATGAGGCTGCGCGCGCCGCCGTAGATGCCCGGCAGGATCGAGATGAAGACGATGAGCAGGAAAATCGCCTCGATGTTGTTGCGAATGATGTCATAGTGACCCAGCCACGCGCCCAGCAGCGTCACGCCGCCGCCCCACAGCGTCGAGCCGATGGCAGAGAAGGTGATGAACGTGCGGTAATGCATCCGGGACATGCCGGTGACCAGCGGCGCGTAAGTGCGCACGATGGGCACGAAGCGGCAGATGATCACCGTGATCGGGCCGTGCTTTTCAAAGAACTCGTGGGACTGGCGCAGGTATTCCTGCTTGAAGATCTTGCCGTCGGGGCGCCGCGAGAGGGCGTCGCCGAACTTGCGGCCGATCCAGTAGCCGGTCTGGTCGCCGAGGAACGCGGCGAGCATGAGGGTGGGGATGACCGTCCACAGGTGGGCAAACGGGTCATGCTGGACGGAGAGCATGCCGGCGGTAAACAGCAGCGAATCGCCGGGGAGCAGAGGGAACAGGAGGCCGGATTCGATGTACACGATGGCCGCAATGCCCGGAAGGATGAAGGATCCAAACGGGCCCGATCCGCTGAGCAAGTACATCGGGTCCATCCAGTCCGGGCCGAGGGCCAGGGTGGTAACAACATCATTCATAGTGTCCCCAGACTAGGCGTTTGGCCCCGCTGAGGGAATTCGGCGTGCAGTGTGACTTATTTCACTTAACGACGCCCGCGCGGGTGCAGGTGAGCTATTCCGGCACCGTAACGCCCGAATATGTCCGAACATGTCTGGTTGTGTGGGGGCGGTGGCGGGGGTGTACGAGCCACGCGGGCAGCGGATGCGGCCGGAACTTGGCATAATCGGGGACAAGCCCGCTCGTCACACCAGACGGGCGTGACAGCGAAGATAACCCCGGCACCCTAAACGGAGGAGTGTTCATGCCCATCGCAACCCCTGAGATCTACAACGAGATGCTCGACCGCGCCAAGAAGGGTGGCTTTGCCTACCCGGCCATCAACTGCACCTCGTCGGAGACCATCAACGCCGCTCTCAAGGGCTTTGCCGAGGCCGAGTCCGACGGCATCATCCAGTTCTCCACCGGCGGTGCCGCCTTCGGATCCGGCCTGGCCGTCAACAACAAGGTCGCCGGCGCCTGCGCCCTGGCCGCCTTCGCCCACGAGGCCGCCAAGCACTACGGCATCAACGTCGCACTGCACACCGACCACTGCCAGAAGGAAGTGCTCGACGAGTACGTCCGCCCCCTGATCAAGATCTCCCAGGAGCGCGTCGACGCCGGCGAGCTGCCGCTGTTCCAGTCCCACATGTGGGACGGCTCCGCCATCCCGATCGATGAGAACCTGGTCATCGCCCAGGAGCTGCTGGCCAAGGCCAAGGCCGCCAACATCATCCTCGAGGTGGAAATCGGCGTCGTCGGCGGCGAAGAGGACGGCGTGCAGGCCAAGGCCGGCGCCAACCTTTACACCTCGCCTGAGGACTTTGAAAAGACCATCGACGCCCTGGGCACCGGCGAAAACGGCCGCTACCTGCTGGCCGCCACCTTTGGCAACGTTCACGGCGTGTACAAGCCGGGCAACGTCAAGCTGCGCCCCGAGGTCCTCGACGAAGGCCAGAAGGTCGCCCGCAAGAAGCTGGGCCTGGGCGCGGATGAGAACCCCTTCGACTTTGTCTTCCACGGCGGCTCCGGCTCCGAGAAGGAAAAGATCGAAGAGGCGCTGCGCTACGGCGTCATCAAGATGAACGTGGACACCGACACCCAGTACGCGTTCACCCGGCCGATCGTGTCCCACATGTTCGAAAACTACAACGGCGTGCTCAAGATCGACGGCGAAGTGGGCAACAAGAAGGCCTACGACCCCCGCTCCTACATGAAGAAGGCCGAGCAGGGCATGTCCGAGCGCATCATCGAGGCGTGCACCGACCTGCACTCCGTGGGCACCACCTTGAGCAAGTAACACAACCGTTCGGGAGCACGGCTCCATCGGTTTAAGCTAGAGCCCATGCCGATGGAGAAAATGTCTACCCTCGTCCGCCTGCGCGGACTCGACTCCTCCCTCAAGGCCCGCTACCGCCGCGTGCGCAAGCGGGCCTTCCCCATCGCCCAGGCCGCCATCGCGGCCGGGCTTTCTTTGTGGGTCGCCCAAGAACTCTTCGGCCACCGCGTGCCCTTCTTCGCCCCCATCTCCGCCGTGATCATCCTGGGACTGTCCGGAGGAGACCGCATGAAGCGGGCCCTGGAGATGTCGTTCGGCTGCGTCCTGGGCGTAGGGCTAGGAGACCTCATCGTCCCGGAGCTCGGAGCTGGGGCCTGGCAGATCACCGTGGCCGTGTGCGCCTCCCTGCTCGTGGCCTCCTTTGTCTCCTCCTCGCCCCTGGTAAACAACCAGGTAGCCATCGGCTCCATTCTGCTGGCCACCATCATGCCCCCAGGCGGCGCATCCCCCACCGGGGCGGCCGGACCGGACCGCATGATCGACGCGATCATTGGGTCGGTGGTGGGCCTGCTGGTCATCGCGGTGATGCCCAACAACCCGCTCAATCAGGGCAGGCTTGAGGTATCCAAAATATTGGGGATCGTCTCGTCGGTGCTGCAAGATGTTTCCGACGCCCTGCGTGCCGGCGATGCGAAAACCCTGCGGGAAGCACTCCACGCCGTGCGCGGTACTCAAGGAGACATCAATGCCATGCTTGCCGCCGCCCGCGGCGGGCGCGAGGCTGCAACGATCTCCCCGCTGATGTGGGGCAGCAGGCGCAAGGTGCGCACCCTGGAGCGGCTTTTGGCACCGGTGGACAATTCCATCCGCAACACCCGGGTGCTTGCCCGGCGGGCGATGGTCATGGGCGAAGACGGCGACCGGGTCTCCGACGAACAGATCGCCATTATCGACGAGCTCAGTGACATCACCCTGGCCATGTCCGAGCTCTACGCCAAGGGGCGGGAAGGCAGCGAGGCTGCCGAGATTCCCGAGCTGGTCAACCGGCTGCGCCAACTCGGCGCGCGCATGGTCCCGGAGGTTGCCGAAGGCCGCGTCCTGTCCGCCTACTCCATCCTGGCGCAGTCGCGTTCCCTGCTGGTTGACCTGCTGCGCGTGTGCGGCATGTCGCGCGAATCTGCGCTGGCGGTCCTGGCTCCCACCTCTGCCACCCCGGCGTATCCGCCGGAGGTGTGGGATATGGGTGAGGACTAGCAGGCCGTTGCGGTCAAGCGTGGGTGCATAGGACGCCGCCCACCAGCAGTCCTATTCCGAGGGGGAGGACGAGGGCCGTTCCGATGCCATTGTCAACGCTCACCCACAGCAGCGCGCCTACGATGGTCGCCGCGACTCCGGGTGCTGAGGCCAGCGGAATGCTCCGTACACCGAGGATGGCGAGCACGCCGCGGTACGCCAGGCACGATACGGTCCCCACGATTGAGAGAAGGATATAGGCCGCTAGCACGTGCTGGTGTACACCGAAGTAGGCAAGATACGCCAGGATGAACTGCAGCACTAAGCAGTAGGCTTCGAAGCGGGGGTAGGTAAAAAGCAGGTGCATGGTGCTGTCCTCTGTAGGCGATCCGTGGCTACAGCTAGAAATTGTGTCCACCGTACAACAGCACAAGCGCCCGTCCCCGCAGTTATGTCGCCTTGTATCGATAAGAAGACCTATATAGTCAAATATAGACTGCATTTATGTCATAGTTCAGTGAGGAAGCGGAATGCATATTAAAAAAGATGACGATGTACGTGCTCTCATGCCCGATGATGATGTGTCAGGCGAGCTAAGGTCCCCGGAGTATTTGGTAACCTTTTGGAAGCGGGAGGTTCTTGATGAACCCGAGTTTAGATTCTCAACAAGAAAATACCGCTGTACTGGTGCCGAAAATGTGTTAGAGGTTATTTCCTGGGCGGAAAATAATGTGCAATCCGGAGAAAAGTGTGCCGTGCTCGTTCCTGTGACCTGGCGTAATGAGCAGGGAGAACGGCGCGAGTCTATGTACTTGATATATGGAACTTACCCTGACGGGATAGAGGTGGTACTATTCGGGGGAAGCGCCACGTAGTGCCTTGGTTCTGTGTGGAAAACTACACGCGTCGGCCGCGCTAATCAGGCAATTTAGTAGATGGTCGTTTGGCGATTAATCCGGCTGGGGCTAAGGGCTGAACGCCCGATCCGCATGGGGGAAATGCGTATCCCTTCTTACGGGGTGCGAGTAACCGCCTCCGTGCATTAGTGGTCGGAGGCAGCCGGCCGCACCGCCTGAGTGTCGCGCAGGTGCCGGTAAAAAGTTGTGCGCGTGACGGGGCGGGGCGCGGGCACGCCGTCGAGGGTGACCATGATGTCGCGGCCTCCGCACTGGACGGCGCGGCCGGTGCGCAGGCTTGCTGCGTCCACGTTGTGGGCGGGGGTTTCCGGCTGCCAGAGACGGCGTGCCGGGGGCTGCGCTGCGGTGTTGATGACGGCGGCGGCGAGCCCGGGGGCGTCGATAGTTGGCACGATGCGCGCCCCGTAGGTGCCGTAGCGGGGGCGGCCGGGTGAGTCGGAGTCTTCGGTGCGCAGGAGCAAGGTGGCGTCGTCGACGATGACCTCGCCAAGGAATTGTTCGTCGCCGGCGTGGGTCAGCTCGGCTGCTCCGGCGACAACCTGGCCCTTGTCGGTGCGGATGGTGGGGATGGGGTGAACGTGTCCGGTGAGTGCTTGGGCCCAGGTGCCGTCGATGCCCCAGGTGGCCGCGGCCGTGGAGTGCGGTTGGGTGGGGACGAAGGCAACCTCGGCGAAGAGGGCGTCGGCACGCATGAGGCGAGTAAGAACGGCGCTGAGGGCGGCGTCGGAACCGTGGACGATGATGCGCAGGGGCTCCGGAAGGTATGGGGCCTGCGGCGCGGGGCCGGGTGTGCCTAAGTGGGGGACGTCGGGGCGGGCTTGGATGTCCGCCAGGCTTGGCGTCGGATCGACGGGCAGCAGATCGTGGGCGGCATCGTCGACGATGCGCAGCTGTGCGCGGGTAGGGATGGCATCGACGAGGTGGACCTGCGCCGAGGAATGGGCAAGCGGGGCAGGGGCCGGGGTGCCGCAGCACAGAACGATCACGCGCATAACAGCCATCCTAGGAAGCGACGTAGCCGCTGGAGCGGCCGGCTGGGTGGGCGGTGGTGTGGCGCAGCACAATCAACAGGCACTACTATGGACTGGCATAGTATATCCCTATTAGGGTCGATCCGATTGTGAGATTCCCTCCACGCCCCCAATCGGGCCGACCTGCGGTTTGTTAATTTAGAGGGCCCCTAATCTCACACGAAATGCGCAAAACGGCGAAACCTTGTGAGATTAGCGGGGGTCTAATCTCACAAGGATCGGGCCGGTGGGCACAACTGTGTGAGATTAGCGGGAGCGGCGGTGACGGGCTGCGGATCCAGGCACCGCCCGCGCCCCGTGCTCCCGCCTGTGTCCCGCGCCCCGCGCCGCACGGGTAGGGCCCCGGGGGCACCCGTAGTAGGATTACCGGCGTTCGCGCAGTGCGAAAAGATGCGAAAAAGAGCAGTGCACAAAGAGAGGTACACACAAGCATGGCTGCAATTGTGATCGTCGGCGCTCAGTGGGGCGATGAGGGCAAGGGGAAGGCCACCGACATCCTCGGCAGCCAGGTGGACTACGTGGTTAAGCCCAATGGCGGCAACAACGCCGGGCACACGGTGGTTGTGGGCGGCGAGAAGTATGAGCTCAAGCTGCTGCCCGCGGGCGTGCTCAGTGAGAACGCCACCCCGATCCTGGGCAACGGCGTGGTGATTAACCTGGAGGCGCTGTTCGACGAGATTGATGGCTTGGAGGCCCGCGGCGCGGATGCCTCCCGCCTGCGTATCTCCGCCAACGCCCACCTGGTGGCGCCGTATCACCAGGTGCTTGACCGGGTGCAGGAGCGGTTCTTAGGCAAGCGTGCCATCGGCACCACCGGCCGCGGTATCGGCCCGACGTACGCGGATAAGGTGTCGCGGGTGGGCCTGCGGGTGCAGGACATTTTTGATGAGTCGATCCTGCGCCAGAAGATCACCTCGGCGCTGGATGTGAAGAATCAGACGCTGATCAAGCTGTATAACCGGCGCGCCATCGACGCTGAGGAGATTGTGCAGTACTTCCTGTCCTATGCGGATCGGCTGCGTCCCATGGTCATTGACGCCGAGTATGTGCTGAACAAGGCCCTGGATGAGGGCAAGCATCTGCTCATGGAGGGCGGCCAGGCGACCATGCTGGACGTGGACCATGGCACGTACCCCTTTGTCACGTCGTCGAATCCGACCGCGGGCGGGGCGTGCGTGGGTTCCGGGGTGGGGCCGACGAGGATTACGTCCTCGCTGGGCATTGTCAAGGCGTACACCACGCGCGTTGGTGCGGGCCCGTTCCCCACGGAGCTGTTTGATAAGTGGGGCGAGTTCCTGCAGACCACCGGCGGGGAGATCGGTGTGAACACGGGGCGCAAGCGCCGTTGCGGCTGGTATGACTCGGTGGTTGCCCGCTACGCCTCGCGCGTCAACGGCTTTACGGACCTGTTCTTGACCAAGTTGGACGTGCTCACCGGCATTGGGGAGATCCCCATCTGCGTGGCCTATGACGTCGATGGCACCCGCTGCGATGAGATGCCCCTGACCCAGTCCGAGTTCCACCACGCCCAGCCGATCTTTGAGACGATGCCCGCCTGGGATGAGGACATCACACAGGCCAAGACTTTCGAGGATCTGCCGGAAAAGGCGCAGGCCTACGTCCGCCGCCTGGAGGAGCTGTCCGGGGCACGCATCTCCTACATTGGTGTGGGCCCGGGCCGCGATCAGACGATTGTGCTCCACGATGTCATGGCCGACTCTTCCCGCTAGGTTCACCGCCGAAGGCGGGTACCGTTTCGCGCTTATCGACGCCCCCGCGCTCATCGCGGACATCGAAGCGACGGTGCCCGCAGCCGCACGGGAGGAGACCTTCTATTACTTCACCCGCAGCCCCTTCCCCCTGTCGGAGTTTGTCGCGGCAGACCCGCAGCGCCAGACCTTCGGGTTGTGGCGGGGTGGGGAAGCGGTGGCATGCTCGTCTATCTATGACGCGGATGCTGCTGCGCAGCGGGTGACCATGGGTTTTACCTGGGTTGCCCCGCAGTGGCGCGGGCGCGGAGTAAATACCGTGCTCAAGCAGGGATTGTTTCGCGAGCTCGCCGCCGCAGGGGTTCGGGAGGTGTGGCTGCGCGCGGACGTCGATAATGCGCGATCCTGCGCGGCGATGGAAAAGATGGGCGCGCAGCGGATGTTCGTTGATGAGGCGCCGCGGGTGTACCCGGACCGGGTTTCACAATCTGTGTTTTACCGCAAGACCCTGTGTAAATTCTCGTGATATTGTGTGGCACTAATGGCCTAAATACCCAGCTGGAAGGTGCCACACCCCATGATCCGCCCCTTACGTCGCTTCGCCGCGACCCTTGCCTGCGCCGGTTTGAGCGCCGGTCTTCTTGCCCCGGCCGCGCACGCCGAACCCGCCCCGCAGTTGAACTGGGGCCCGTGCCCCGTTGCCGCCGGCGCAGATCCGGCAGCTCAATGTGCTGAGATCTCCGTGCCGCGCGACTATTCCCAGCCAGACGGTGAGCGCATCTCCGTGACCATGAGCCGCATCCCGGCCACCGGTGAGCGCCGCGGCGTCATCGCGGGTAATCCCGGTGGGCCTGGCGGCCCGGCTCTGGGAATGTTCAGTGGCCCGGCTAACTATCCCGGCACTGTCGCTGTGCCCCCGCAGGTGCGTGAGCACTATGACCTGGTGGCCGTGCAGCCGCGCGGGCATCAATGGGCCACGCCGCCGAAGTGCGCCTCCCTATCCGGGCTGCTCAATGGGCAGTTGCTGAGCCCCGGGGACTTCTACCGGGCCTGTGAGTCCATGGAACCGGGCTATGTGGGCACCATCACCACGGAGAACACCGCACGCGACCTGGAGGAGGCACGCAAGGCGCTGGGGGAGGATCAGCTCAACCTCTACGGCGTGTCCTACGGCACAACCCTGATGTCCACCTTTGCCACGATGTTCCCGCAGTCCACGAACAAAGTGATCCTGGACTCCTCTGTGGACCCGACCTCCCTGTGGTTCCGGCTCGGCTCGGACCGCAAGCAGGTGCGCGTGGACACGCTGAACAACCTCTTCGCCTGGATCGCGCAGCGTGACGGCGAGTACCACCTGGGCACCACCCCCTTGGCGGTGTACCGCTCCTGGCATGCCCGCCTGCTGGAGCACGGCGGCACGCTTGCCGCGCCGTTGACCCCGCCGCCGGCCACAGAGGCCGATCTGCCGGAAGGGGTCAGTGTGGGCGAGGCCGCCTTGGGCCAGATCAACCTGCTCATTCGGGCAGGCTGGCAGGGGATGGCCACCCTCGACCAGGTGCGCCAGATCGCCATGTTCCCGGCACTACTGAATCGCCAGGAGTCCCAGGAGTGGCTGGCGTTGGTGATTAACACGGCCCTGTACAACCAGCATTCCTGGCCCCAGGTGGCCGCGGCGCTGCGCGATAACGCGCTGCCGGAGAACCCAGTCGAAGAAATCAACGCCAAGCTGATGGAAGGCTTGAGCGATGAGCAACGCGCCCAGGTTGTCGAGGACTCCCTGGGCGTGGCGCAGGCTATGCCTGTGTTGGATCGGGCCATCGTGTGCAATGAGAACCGGGTGGCCCCGGACCTGTCCCTGGTCAAGGAGTTTGAAAAGACCAAGTACTTCGGCGGGGATGCCATTGTGTTCAATGAGAACCAGATCGCCTCTGGCCAGCACTGCGCCGGTTGGCCGCTGCCCAAGCCGATTCTTATGCCCTCTGGAGCGGCGCTGAAGACCGCCCCGCTGCTGCTGGGCTATGACGCGGATTCCGCTACCACCGGGCCGGGCAACCACGCCATGCAGGCCGCTATGGGTGGACAGCTGCACACGCTGCCGGGCTCGAGCCACGGCGTGCTGCTCAATGATCCGGACGCCTTCGCCGCGGAGATCACCGCCTACCTGGGCTAAGCACCCCAAGACGCCGCCGTGATAAGGACTTGTCGCGGCGGCATGTGCGCATTAGAGTTCAGCGAGTGTAACGGTTGGGAAACATTGGTCGATAGGTCTTCCAAGTGAGTTTTCCCTGCCGTAGTCGCCTTGTCACGATTGGAAGTAAAAACAGCATGAAGAAGCACACCAACGCCCTGCGTGCCGCAGTGGTTGCCACTGTTGCCGCGCTGGGCATGGGCCTGGGTTCCGCCCCGGCAACGGCCGCGCCGATTGTTCCGCTGCCGGAGTTCCAGAACATGCCGGGGATGGCTACCAACACCCCGGGGGGTAAGGAACTGGTCACTTTCGGTGACTCCTTCTCCGCCCACAAGGGTGCTCGCCCCAGCGACGCGGGTCAGGTGCCGTGGGTGACCAACTGCGCGGCCGATAAGCTCAACTGGTCTCACCTGGTTGCTCAGGATCTGGGCAAGACGCTGGGCGATTGGACCTGTAACGGCACCAGCGTCCACCTACCCCTGTACCTGGAGACCGCCATCAAGTACGGCGACCTGGGGCCGAACACCAAGGAGGTCGTGCTCATGTACGGCGGCCTTGATCCGTTCCAGTGGGCGGATGCCGCGCAGGAAGCCCAGGCTGCGGGGTCGGTGCAGAATGTGACCATCTTCCGCCAGTACATCAAGACCATCATTGACCGCATCCGTGAGGTTGCTCCGCAGGCCCGCGTGACGCTGACCAGCTACCTGGAGTACATGTCCAACGAGCAGTGGTGCCCGGTCAACGCCCCGGGTGTGTCTACGCCGATGACCATCCCGGGCGCGAACCTGGTGCAGGAGAAGTGGCGCGACAACCTGCGCAACGCCGCCCAGGCGAACAATGCCCACTTTGTGGATGTCTATGAGGCCTCCAAGGGGCACGGCACGTGCAACCCGGATCCGGCGCAGCGGTGGGCTGTGGGCCTGGTTGACCTGCAGGCACCGCACACCATGGTTAATCACCCGACGGATGCCGGCCAGCGGGGCATGGCCAACATCATCACTGAGGGCCTGCGCTAGGCCGAAGCCAGCTCTCGCTGTCTGGCTACCTTGCCGCCGCCCCTTCACGGCCGAATCGCCGTGAAGGGGCGGTTTGTTTATTCGCACAGCCCCACTCTGCGGTTTTGCGGTGAGTTCGGGGGCGCGCAGGACCTTAGCGCGCAACTCAATGGGGGGCATTCGCAAAAAAGCTGCGGTGCAATCCGGTAGCGCATGGCAAAGGCTCACAAGAAAACCTGGGGAGAAGCCGCGCGATCACCTGCGCAGCGCTGGGTATGGCCACTATCATGACTGAGGGCAGCGGCTAGCCTGTAGGCAACTGTGGGCACCTGTAGCCGGCTGTAGCAGGTGCTCATTGGAGGACCGTTCTTCCCGGTGTTGGCCGGGAGGGGCGGTTTTTCTGTGCGAATCGGCCCCGTTTCGGCGATACTCCAGCTACACTCTTTAAACATCTACACCATTGGTCACATTCGTCGCGTCTGTCACACCCGTTACCACGCCACGTCGTGTAACGCGGGCGCAGCCACGGCGATAGATACCACAGAACTTCCCCACGGATCTGCCCCCGGGCAGAGATTGGATTTGGACCCGTCATGACAGCTCACCCCCACTCACGGTTCCGGCGCCTGGCCACGGCTGCGGCCGCCCTGGTGGCAAGCGCCGGTGTGTGCGCCGGACTGGCTACACCCGCTTCTGCGGCACTGCCGCCTTTCCCGGGCCCGTGGAATGAGTACACCGGCAAGTCGGACGGGGTCAAGCAGATGGTGGTCTTCGGTGATTCCTTCACCGCCCACGCCGGTAAGGGCGGTCCTCGCTGGCTGGAGCCGGCCCAGGTGTCTTATCTGTCCAGCTGCGCGACGGATAAGGAAAACTGGCCGAAGCTGCTGGCGGATTCCCGCCACCAGTCGTTGGGTGACTGGTCCTGCAACGGGACCGGGCGCATCCCCTTCGGTGACATTTACTCCTACGTGGAGTCGGCCATTAACTATGGGGACCTTGGTCCCAGTACCGAGCAGGTCATGCTCATGTACGGCGGCATGGATCCGCTCCAGTGGGTGGACACTGGCGCGGAGATTGCGATCCCTGGTGGCGTGAATGCCACGGCTTTCCGCGCGGAGGTGGCGTGGTTTGCTAACCGGGTCCGCGAGGTCGCTCCTCGTGCTCGCATCACGGTGGTGGGTTATCCGGAGATGACGGACCGGGACAGGTTGTGTGTGGCCAATGATCCCGCGCAGGTTGCGGTGCCGGTTCCCGGGGCCACGCTGGTGGAGCAGAAGCTCAGTGACAATCTGCGCCATGCTGCTGGCGCCAACGGCCTGGGCTTTGTGGATGTTTATGCCGCGTCGCGTGGGCATTCTTCCTGTAACCCTGACCCCAACCAGCGCTGGACGGTGGGGTACGTGGATAGCGCGGCGCACACCATGCCCATGCACCCCTCGAATGAGGGGCAGCGGCAGATGGCGCGAATCATTGGAGAGGCCCTGGGTTAGTTTTTGGGTCCGCCCCCTGACCTATCATGGGGGGCATGCCATACGCGGAGACTATTGGAACACCCCTGACTGCCAGCGCCACGCGCGTGATGCTGCTTGGCTCCGGGGCGCTGAGCAAGGAATTGGCACTGTCCTTTCAGCGCCTCGGGGTTGAGGTCCATGCGGTTGACAGGGTGCGCCACGCTCCCGCGCAGCAGGTGGCGCATGTGGCGCACGTGATGGACGTGTCTGATCCGGAGGCGGTGACGGAGTTAATCGGGCGGGTGCGGCCGCATTACATCATCCCGGAGGTCAATTTGGTGGCCGTGGATGTGTTGGAGGCGGCGGAGGCCACGCGCACGGCGATGGTGGTTCCTAGTGCTAAGGCTGCGGCGTTGAGTACTAATCGGGAGGGGGTGCGCAGGCTGGCTTCGGAGGAGCTGGGCTTGCCTACGGCTAGTTATCGTTTTGTCTCTGAGCTCATGGAGTTTGAGGTTGCCGTGGGCTCTATTGGTTTTCCCTGCGTGGCTAAGGCTGATGCGGAGTCGCCGGGGGCGCGTGCGCATCGGGTGATTCGCCGTCCGGAGGAGGTGCGTCCGGCGTGGGAGGAGTTGTCGGGCCAGTCGCGTCGGGTGGTGGTGGAGAAGATGGTGGATTTTGATTTTGATGTCACCATCTTGGCGGTGCGTTCGGTGGATCCGGAGACGGGTCGGCTGGCCACGTGGTTCTGTGAGCCGATTGGGCATGCGTTCCGGAATGGGGAGTATGCGGAGTCGTGGCAGCCGTTGAAGATGAATCCGGCGGCGTTGGATAACGCCCGTTCGGTGGCGGCCCGGGTGTCTAATGCGTTGGGGGGCCGCGGGGTGTTTAGTGTGAAGATGTTCGTCGCGGGCGAGGACGTCTATTTTTCTGAGGTGTTGGCCCGTCCGCACGATACGGGCCTGGTTACGTTGTGCACGCAGCGCTATTCGCAGTTTGACCTGCATGCCCGGGCGGTGTTGGGTTTGCCTATCGACGTCACGTTGGTCTCCCCGGGTGCGTCCGCCGGCATTTTTTCTCCCGTGGAGGCGCAGTCCGTGGTGTACCGGGGCCTGGAGAAGGCTTTAGCGGTGCCGGAGGCCAACGTGGAGGTCTTTGGGCGCCAGCGGGTGCGGGTGGGGCGTCGATTAGCGGAGGCGACGGCGACGGCGGACACGGTGGCTACCGCGTTGGAGCGGGCGAAGGCTGCGGCTGCGGCGGTGCGGGTGGAGCCAGCCGAGGGTTTTTAGACTTCGCGGCGGGTCATGGGGATGTGGGCCACTCCGGTGTCCAGGTATTCCTCGCCGCTGACGTGGAAGCCGAGGGCGCGGTAGAAGTCCTGGAGGGTGGCCATGGCTTCCAGGGTGACGCCGCGGCCGGGGAAGCGTTCGCGCACGACCTCGAGGGCGTAGCGCACCATGTCTGAGCCGAGGCCGGCGTGGCGGGCGTCGGCGGCGATGACCAGGCGGCCGAAGTGGATGTCGTCATCGCGCCCGGGGGTGGGGAAGAGCCGGGCGCAGCCGATGAGGCGGCCGTCTGAGTTGAGGCTGCGCAGGTGGAGGGTGTCTGGGTGGGCGTCGGTGTCGTCGATTTCGGCGTAGGGGGTGGCTTGTTCGGCAACGTAGACATCCACCCGTAGCTTGTACAGGTTGTGTACGTCGATGGGGCTGAGTTCCGCGAGTGGGGCTGCGGTGTACGTCACGGACATGTCCCCCAAGTGTAGTCACTGCCCCGCAGGGATCGTGGGGTTAGCTAAGTTAACAACCATGACACTTAAGCAACCATTGGTGCTGGCGATTACCGCCTGCCCCACCGGTATCGCGCACACGTACATGGCGGCGGAGAAGCTTCAGCAGGCCGCCGCGGGCGCCGGGGTGGAGGTGCGGGTAGAAACGCACGGTTCCATCGGCGTGGAGGGAACGTTCACGGATGCAGAGCTGGAGGCCGCGGATGCGGTGCTCATCGCGGCAGACACGGTGATTGATAAGGCTCGTTTTGCGGGCCTGCGGGTGTTGTCCGTCCCGGTTGATGCGGCGATCAAGGACCCGGGCGGGTTGCTGCGCCGCACGCTGGAGGCGCCGGTGCAGCAGGCGGGTGCTGGTACAGCGGACCAGGCCGCGCAGTCGAGCGCTCCGGGCATGCACGTGGGCCAGCTGGCCTACCGCGGCTTGATGAACGGCGTGTCCCACATGATTCCCTTCGTGGTCACCGGCGGTTTGCTGCTGGCGGTGGCGCTGTCGGTGGGCGGCCAGCCCACGGAGGCCGGTCTGGTCATCCCGGAGGGTAGCTTCTGGCATTCCATCGAGCAGATCGGGGTGTTGGCCTTTGGGCTGATGGTTCCCGTGCTGTCCGCCTATATTGCGGCGGGTATTGCGGATCGCCCGGGCCTGGCGCCCGGGTTTATCACCGGCATGATTGCGGTGACGGGCTCGCTGTATGGTTCGCAGGCGGGCGCGGGATTTATCGGCGGCATTATTACGGGCATGCTTTCGGGCGTGGTGGCGCTGGGGATCCGCAAGATCCCGGTGGGTAAGTTTGTGGCGCCGATTTGGCCGATCATTGTCATCCCGATCATCACCACGCTGGTGGTGGGTCTGGCGTTCATCTATGTCATCGGCCACCCGCTGGCCAGCCTGTTTGAGGGTTTGACTACCGCGTTGCAGGGCATGGACGAGGGCTCGGTGGTCATCGTGGGCGCCGTGCTGGGCGCCATGATCGCCTTTGACATGGGCGGGCCGTTTAATAAGACGGCGTTCCTCTTCGGCGGCGGGCTGATTGCGGCGGGCAACCCGCACCCGATGGGCATGGTGGCCGCGGCGATTGCGGTGCCGCCGCTGGCGGTGGGCCTGGCCACGCTGCTGCGCCGCGGCTGGTTCAATAAGGCCGAGCGCGACTCGGGCGTGGCGGCGCTGCTCATGGGGTTCTTTGGCATCACGGAGGGGGCGATTCCGCTGGCGGCGTCGCGCCCCTTGCAGGTCATCCCGGCGAACGTCATCGGCGGTGCGGTGGCAGGTGCCCTGGCGGGGGTGTGGGGCGCGACCGATCACGTCATGCATGGCGGGCCCATCGTGGCGGTGCTTGGCGCGGTGGACAATGTGGTTGGCTTCTTTGCCGCGATGGGCTGCGGTGTTGCCGTGACTACCGTGTTGGTGCTGGTGGGGGCGGGGATCTCGCGGCGTCGGCACGCGGCCGCCGCACCGCAGGAGCAGGCGCAGGTGCCGGTGCTCAGTCCGCAGGTGGTGCTTCTCGACGCCCCCGCCACCTCCCAAGAGTCCGTGGTTGCGGCGCTGATTGAGGCCGCCGCTGCCGAGGGCCGTATCGGCGATGCCCGGGATGTGGGCGTGGCGGTGGCCCGGCGGGAGCAGTTGTCGTCGACCGCTGTGGGCGATGGCGTGGCCATCCCGCACGCGCGCACGGCCGGTGTCACGGCGGCGACGCTGGCGGTGGCCCGCCTCAAGGAGCCGGGTGTGGAGTGGGACGCCCCGGATGGCGCCGCGGTGCGGGTGGTGTTCCTCATTGTTGTGCCCGCGGACGCGGGCAAGCAGCACCTGGCGGTGCTGGCGCGGCTGGCCAAGGCGCTCACGCGTACGTCACTGCGTGAGGACGTGCTGGCCGCGCAGCACGCGGACGAGGTGGTGGAGCGCCTGCGCGCGGTGCTGGAGCCGGAGCCGGCACAGGCCCAGCAGGCTTAAGCCCCAGGAGCGCTAGATTTCGTACTCGGCGCCGGCGTGGGAGACCATCTCGTCCCACTCGACGATCTTCTTGCGCTCGCGGCCTTCGGCCTCCCCGAGGGCGCGCTCGGCGGCGTCGAGGCGGTGCCAGCCGTCCCAGGTGGTCACGGCGATGCCCTTGGACTTGAGGAACTCGACCACGGCTTCGCGGTTGTCCTTGTCGGCCTCCGGGGCGTCGAGCTTGCCGGCGGCGAAGTCTGCCAGCAGCATCTCGGTGGTTTCCTTGGCGTCGGACTTGGTGTTGCCAATCAGGCCCACCGGGCCGCGCTTGATCCAGCCGGTGGTGTAGAGGCCGGGGATGATCTCGCCGTCGGGGGCGGAAAGGACGTGGCCGCCGTCGTTGGGGATGACGGCCTTGTTGGCGTCGAAGGGCACGCCGGTCACGGCGTCGGAGCGGTAGCCCACAGCGCGGTAGACGGCCTGGACGGGCCAGGTGGTGAACTTTCCGGTGCCGCGCACCCCGCCGTTGCCGTCGAGTTCGGTGCGTTCGGTCTTGAAGCCCACAACGTGACCATTCTCACCCAGAATTTCCACGGGGGACTCAAAAAAGTGAATGAAAAGCTTGTGGGGAGCGCCCTTAGGTTCGCGCATGGCGTACTGTTCGAGCGTTTGGCAGACCAGGTCTTGGGACTTGGAGGCGCGCCGGGCTTCTTCGGAGGCGGCGTCGTAGTCGATGTCCTCGGGGTCCACGATGACCTCGATGGTCGGGGAGTGGTCCAGCTCTTTGAGCTCCATGGGGGTGAACTTGGCCTGGGCGGGGCCGCGGCGGCCAAAGATGTGGACTTCCTTGGCGGCGTTGCCGGACAGGCCTTCGTAGACGTTGTCGGGGATTTCGGTGACGTGCAGTTCGTCGCCGGTCTTGGCCAGGATGCGGGCGATGTCTAGGCCCACGTTGCCCACGCCGACCACGGCGACGGATTCGGCGGCGAGGTTCCAGTCGCGGGTGAAGTCCGGGTTGCCGTCGTAGAAGCCCACGAACTGCCCGGCGCCGTAGGATTCGGGCAGGTCAGAGCCGGGAATGGGCAGGTCGCGGTCGCCGGTGGCGCCGGTGGAGAACACGATGGCGTCGTAGTAGTCGGCCAGCTCTTCGATGGTGACGTCGTTTCCGACGTCGATGTTGCCCAGCAGGCGGATTTCCGGCTTGTCCAGCACGCGGTGCAGGGAGGTGACAATGCCCTTGATGCGGGGGTGGTCCGGGGCGACGCCGTAGCGGATGAGCCCAAAGGGGGCGGGCATGCGCTCGTAGAGATCCACGGCGACGTCCTGATCTGCCTTAACCAGCAGGTCGGAGGCGTAGATTCCGGCGGGGCCGGCGCCAACAACGGCGACGCGCAAGGCTCTGGACTGCTCTGACATCGTGGTGATCATTCCTTTTGTGTAGTCGTCCGATTCACGGGGCGGTGTGGTGGCGGGGGCGGGGCCGGTGCGTTTCGGCGTCGACCTGCCCGCCGGCTTCAGCCGTGTCCATAGTACTGAGGTCGCCCTGCCTGGGGAAAGGGTGCGAGCATTTCACGGTGCGGGATATGGCTAGTAGGATGGTTCGCGGTCACACACGCGCCGCCGCCGTGGGGCAGGCCACATACGCCCTTGACAAGGGGCAAAGAATTTCGGGCGCTGCGCGCGCCACTGCCGCCGCCCCGCAGCCTTGCTGGCAGCGATACGTCTCTTGAGTTACCCCATGAAAGGCTTTTAATGACGCAGCCGCACTCCTGCTTGCTGTCCCTGGTCAACCGGAACTTCGAGGGGGTGAACGCGACGGCGCTGGCCGAACAGCTGGGTTGGACGGTCATTGATCTGCAAGCTCAGGAGCTCTCCGTCGCCCGGCTGCTGGACGCCGACCTGCTCGCCGCGGGCCCCGCGCTGCTGCTGGGCACCGGTGAGGTGGACTTTGATGCCCGCGTTGCCGCCGCGCTCGGCAGCCCACTGGTGTTGCTTATCGACGCCCCCGGCCCCGCCGCCGAGCTTGCCGCCGAGCACGCCGCCTCCCGCAAGGCGGTGGTCGCCGCCCAGCTCACCGCCGACGAACTCACCGCTGACGCCCTACGCGCGGCCGCCGAAGAAGCGGCCCAGCCGGTCATGGGGCCCGAGGCCTTTGAGGCGTGGCTGCTCAAACAGGCCGCCACGACGGGCTCGCACATCGTGCTTCCGGAAGGCGATGATGATCGCATCCTGCAGGCGGCGCACCAGCTGCTGGAAGGGGGCGTCGTTAAGCTGACGATCCTGGGGGACCCGGAGGCGATCCGCGCGCGCGCCGGCGAGCTGAACCTCGATCTGGCGGACGCGCAGCTGCTCGACCCGCAGCACAATGACTACGTGGAGGACTTCGCCGCCGAGTTCGCGGAGCTGCGCAAGAAGAAGGGTGTCACCCTGGAGCAGGCGCGCGAGACCATGAAGGACATCTCCTACTTTGCCACCATGATGGTGCACAAGGGCCTGGCTGATGGCATGGTCTCCGGCGCGGCGCACACCACCGCCCACACGATCAAGCCGTCCTTCCAGATCATCAAGACCGCTCCCGGCGCCTCCGTGGTGTCCTCGATCTTCCTCATGGTCATGCAGGGCCGGCTGTGGGCGTTTGGCGATTGCGCCGTCAACCCCAACCCCACCCCCGAACAGCTCGGCGAGATCGCCGTGGTTTCCGCCAAGACTGCCGCCCAGTTTGGCATTGACCCCAAGGTCTCTCTGCTGTCCTACTCCACCGGCACCTCCGGTGCGGGCCCGGACGTGGAGGCCGTCGCCGCCGCTGTGGAACACGCCCGCTCCCTCGACGGCGAGCTGGCCGTGGACGGCCCGCTGCAATTCGACGCCTCCGTGGAGCCCTCCGTGGCGGCCAAGAAGGCGCCGGAGTCCGCAGTGGCAGGCCAGGCCACCGTGTTCATCTTCCCGGACCTGCAGTCCGGAAACATCGGCTACAAGATCGCCCAGCGCACCGGCGACGCCCTGGCCGTTGGCCCCATCCTGCAGGGCCTGAACAAGCCGATCAATGATCTCTCGCGCGGCGCGACCGTGCCGGACATTGTCAACACCGTCGCCATCACCGCCATCCAGGCAGGAGGAAACAAGTAAATGTCCTACGCTCTCGTTTTAAACTCCGGGTCTTCATCCATCAAGTTCCAGCTGGTTGACCCCCACGCAGACGCCACCGAAGACCCGTTTGTCTCCGGGCTGGTCGAGCAGGTCGGCGAGCCGGAAGGCGCCATTACCTTAAAGACCGGCGGGGAAAAGTTCACCACCCACGGCGAAATCCCGGACCACTCCGCCGGGTTGAAGATGGCCTTTGACCTCATGGAGGAACACGGCTGCGGCCCCAAGCAGGTTGAGGTCATAGCTGTTGGCCACCGTGTGGTCCACGGCGGCATCCTGTTCTCCGCCCCGGAGCTGATCACCGATGAGATCCTGGGCATGATCCGCGACCTCATCCCCCTGGCCCCGCTGCACAACCCCGCCAACATCGACGGCATCGAGGTGGCGCGCGAGATGTTCCCGGACATCCCGCACGTGGCCGTCTTTGACACTGGTTTCTTCCACACCCTGCCCCCGGCAGCCGCCCTGTATGCGGTGAATAAGGATGTGGCGCTAGAAAACGGCATCCGCCGCTACGGCTTCCACGGCACCTCCCACGAGTACGTCTCCCAGCAGGTTCCTGAGCTGCTGGACATGCCCGCCGGTGCGGTCAACCAGATCACCTTGCACCTGGGCAACGGTGCTTCGGCCGCCGCCATCCGCGGCGGCATGGCCGTGGACACCTCGATGGGCCTGACCCCGCTGGCCGGCCTGGCCATGGGCACGCGCTCTGGTGACATCGACCCCGGCATTGTCTTCCACCTGCACCGCAATGCGGGCATGAGCATTGATGAGATCGATGAGCTGCTGAACAAGCGCTCCGGTGTTAAGGGTCTGTCCGGTGTCAATGACTTCCGCGCGCTGCGCGAGATGATCGACGCCGAGGACCAGGATGCCTGGCTGGCCTACAACATCTATATCCACCAGCTGCGCCGCTTCATCGGCTCCTACATGATCGCGCTGGGCCGGGTGAACGCCATTACGTTCACCGCTGGAGTGGGCGAAAACGACCAGGACGTGCGTGCCGATGCCCTGGCCGGCCTGGAGTCCTACGGCATTAAGATCGACCCGGAGCGCAACAAGCTGCCTAACGACGGCCCCCGGGAGATCTCCACCGACGACTCCGCCATCCGCGTGTTCGTGGTGCCCACCAATGAGGAGTTGGCGATTGCCCGCTACGCGGTCGGGTTTGTGAAGTAGCTCCGCGGAAGCGGAAGTGAACGTGCCCCCGAAAGGGGGTTTCCTATGGGTGTGGCAGCTGATGCTTTGGTAGGTGGGAATCAGCAGGCTTCGTGCATCAACTGCTGATGACTAAAGGTAGGCGTACTGATGAAGTCGAAGCCGCGTACTTTTACGGTATTGCTGATATGGGCCATCGTATTGCTCAACTCTTCTTTGAGCTTCTTCATTGAGATTGGCCTGCATTCGGATGGGGTGGCGCACATGCGCGCGCCGGTGCAGGTCGTAGCCCTGCGCGAGGGGACGGCCCCAGATCTGCTTCAAGAACTGGAGCACCTTTCCGAGACTAAAGACGAACTCATCCAGGCTTTGCGCTATGAGGGGGACCACTACACCACCTATGTATCCCGTGGTGGTGTCGGTCAAGAGTGGTTAGAAAATGGCTACCCGAGTCCTCCCATGGCCCCACCTGTCGCGGTTAAGCCCCTGGACCAACTTGAAGGCGATGGGCAGGGCAATACCTTCTGGAGCTCCTCTCCTGCCATGGGAAAGGAGATCCGAAACCTGGCGAACGAGCTGGGGTATGAAACCCGCGATCTTGACGATGACTACTTCACCTTCAGTTTCGCCCGCTGGATCAAGGGGATAGTTGCCTGTCTGTCGTTGGTTGCATTCCTTTCCTTCGCAGGTGCGCTCCTACAATCCCGTGAGCAGGCTATCCAACGGCTGCATGGCCGTAGTCTGGTGGGGGCAGGTCTCAGAACCGTCCTTCTCCAATGGAGGCATGTGCTGACAGCGATTGCGGTCAGTGTGGGATTGAGCATCGTTGCCATCTGCTCGCTTTTAGATCGCACCTTGTGGAGTGACTATCTTTCCTTCTGGTTTGCGTACCTGTGGTGCTTCCTCGCCGTTGCGGTTCTAGCGTGGCTTCTGGGATTAGGTGCTTTGAGCTACACGCCGCTGGTTTCTGCGTTGAAGGGCAAACTGACAATCGCTCCTGTGATCGCTTGTTTGCTACTGATATTTTCTGTTACTGCCATCTCAGCGTTTTCCGTCGTGAGTTTTGCGGGCGTGCTGTACCAGGATGTGCACAGAAGAGAGGTGGAAGAACCTCTGTGGGAGGGCCGTGCCCAGCCAGTGATGATTCAGGTGACCGGGGCAACAACTGAAGCTCACTATGACAGTATCGACCATGCGTTAAACTCCACTCTTGCCTCCCTGGCACGCACGGGCGGTGTGATGACGATGCGGAAATCATACAACGATCTAGATTCCGGATCCGCGGTTAACTCCCAAACTGCCTATACGGTGAATTACTCTGCGGCGAGGACTGCCTTGATACATGGCCAGGACATGCATCTTCGGCCGGATGACTGTGTGCTTATTGGGCGTGCTGACGTGCATAATTTCCAGGAGATTTCCCACTACATAGACCAGCAAGGCTGCCGAACTCTTCCGGACCTGAGCACCGAGCTATTTACCTATGGCATGTCTGGCGGGGCGTTGGGATCTTCATTGGTACAAAAGCCGGGACTGGTGTTGGTTATCCCAGATGGAGAGTCTGTGCAACGCGGGCCGGGGGACAATCTCGCTGCGCTGACCCAGCAAGAAATCCTGTTCTCACAGGACCGCGATGTTGAAAAATTTATGTCTGACCCCCAGCTGCGCGGCCTAGTCGCGGAGCGCAGGAGCGCGTATGAGCGCTGGCATGCGGAAGGTCTTAGACTGAGACAACAGCTCATCTCAGATGGCCTCTCGGCGGTACTTGCGGTGCTGGTGTATGTCGGGGTTCTGCTCGCAGGAGTTGTCACGGTGATGGTGGCGTTCCACCAACGGCTCGTCGTGCAGTATCTATTGGGACACAGTCTCAGGTCCCGGTTGGCACTATTCCTTCCCATCGTGGTGGCTATGGTGTTGACAAGCGGTGGTTGGATATTGTGGCGGCAATGGCGGTTGAGCCAACTGGCTAAAAATCAGTTCGTTGATCCAGATCTATTCGGCGAACTTGCGCTGACACCGCTGTCCCTCGTAATCATCTGTGCTGTGAACCTGTTGGCTGTGTGTATAGGAATGGCGGTCTTGCCGCGCATGATTACCCCTCGGACGGTGACGCAACCATGATTATTCTTCACAACTCTTCAAAGAAGATCGCTGGCCGAACCTTTTGGTCGGACATGAGTGTGGATTTTCCCGCAGGTAGTGTGACTGCACTCACCGGGCCATCCGGTGCCGGAAAATCAACATTGTTGAACTGCCTTGGTTGTTTGGATAGGCCCGATTCTGGAACCTTGAGCATTGACGGGGTAGAGCTGGGCCGGGCCTCGGAGCGGCTTCGGCGCAAAGCCCGCGCGCATTACATTGGCTACCTGTTCCAGGACTATGCCCTGGTGGACAATGAGTCGGTGTACAACAACCTGCGGTTGGCTGCGCGTGGCGCACGGCCTCGGTCGTTTTACGATGACCTGCTGAAGCAAGTCGGTTTGGAGGGCCGCGGGAGGGACGTAGTTCATCAGCTTTCAGGTGGGCAGCAGCAGCGGGTCGCGGTGGCGCGTCTTCTTGTCCGTAAGCCGCAGGTAGTACTGGCGGATGAGCCGACGGGCGCGCTGGATCCGGCCAACGCTCAGATGGTGTTAGATCATTTGTGGGCGATGGCCCGCGAAGGTGCGTGCGTGGTGATTGCCACGCACGACCGGGAGATTGTGCAGCGGTGTGATGCACAGCTCACACTGGGGGAAACCAGTGCTCCAAGCAGTACCCGCTGACCGCCCCCGCACACGCTTCGGGGTTTACCCTTAGGGGCGCTGACGTGGGAAAATCATCCCTGGGGTGGAGGCCGCAGGCGGGGGTGCGTCGGTAGTGTGTGGGGCGTGTTGAAAAGAATCTGCCTCATCGTTGTTGCGGTGCTCGCGGTGCTGGGGTGCGCCACCGCGGGCGTGGTCTACGCCTTCGGCACCACCTACGGCACGTTGATCCTGGGCCATCCGGTGTTCCTGGGTCATGTCACCCCGAAGCGGTACGCGCAGGCTGTGGCTTTCCCGGCGCAGTACCAGGGTATTCACGGCGAGTCGGCGGAGTTTGATGAGGCCTATGGGCGTCTCATGGAGCATGCTCGCCATGCGAAAGCGCCGGCGGAACTCTATGGGGATCTGGATTCGCTTCTCGACGCCGCCGGGGGCAAGCATTCCTTTTTCACCCCACCGGAGGACGTGCGCAGCAGCACCGAGAAGGACAACCCTGCCCCGACGGTGGTCCGGCGGGGTGCGGTGGTGACAGCAAAGGTGCCGTCGATTAGCTGGAATGCGGACGGGCAGGCGTACGCAGACACGCTGGCGCAGGGCTTGGTAGCGGCCTTGCCAGTATCTCCTGGCGCCGCGGACGCGGTGTGCGGTGCCGTTGTTGACCTGCGGGGCAATGGGGGTGGCGACATGGGGCCCATGCTTGCAGGGTTGTCTCCACTGCTGCCTGACGGAACCGCTTTGGAGTGGATTGGGCGCAGCCTGCATTCCACGCCCGTGACCATCAGCGGCAATGGGGTGCGCGGCGGTGGCACCCCAACGACCACAACGGCACAGGGCAAGGCCCACGTCCCGGTGGCGGTGCTGGTTGATGGGCAGACGGCCAGCTCCGGGGAGGCGACCATGCTGGCGTTTAAGGGCCTGGATGCGCGAACCTTTGGCCAGCCGACGGCCGGCTATACCACCGCGAACATGGCCTACCGGCTCCCCGATGGCGCCGAGTTCGCCGTGACCACTTCCTTCGAGCGCGACCGCACAGGAAGGGTCTACCAGGGAGAACCGGTGGAGCCTGACGAGGTCACTGATCACCCGGAGCAGGCCGCCCAGCAGTGGTTGTCCCACCGGGGGTGCAGGGGAGGAGCTCAAGGTTAAGGTCCGCGCACGCTTCGATGAGTTCGTCGTCGTGGGTGATCACTATGACCACGGCGCCGCGTGCGGCCAGGCGGCGCAGAAGGTCTGCCACCACCAGCAGGTGCTCGCGGCCTACCCCGGAGGTGGGCTCATCGAGGATCACCAGCTCGGCGTCCTGGGCCAGGGCGTTAGCAATGACCAGCCGTTGGCGTTGTCCTCCGGACAGGGCCTGGGGGTGGGCGTCGGCGTAGGCGGTGAGGTCGAGCTCGGCGAGGATGGCGGGGACGTCGATACGCTCTTGGACGCTGCGCGGCAGGCCCAGGGTGACTTCCTCGGCGACCGTTTCTGCGAAGAGCTGGCGGGAGGTGTCCTGCATGACCAGGGCGCGGGTGGCGGGCACGGTGATGCGTGCGCCGCGTGCGGGGCGTTGCAGGCCGCACAGGACGCGCGCCAGGGTTGACTTGCCCGCGCCGTTGGGGCCGGTCAGCGCCGTGACTGCGCCGCGCGGGAATTCCATGCGTGGGATGTCGAGCACCTGTGTGCCGCCGAAGCTAACGCGGAGGTTTTCTACTATCACCCCGGTGCGTCCCGCGGCCCAGGGTGCGGGCGCGGGTCGGTGTGGTGCCTGGAGTGTGCGCAGCCCCAGCTCGGCGCGGTCGGCGTCGCTTAAGGTGAAAAGCTCGGTGCCGCTGAGCGCGGCGTCGATACGCCCCTGGGAGAAGTGGTAGGCCCGGTCCACCAGCCCGCGCAGGAAGAAGAGGCGATGCTCGGCGATGACCACAGCCTTTCCCGCAGCTTTGAGCTGGGCGATCGTGTGGGCGAGCACATCGATGGATTGTGTGGAGAGGTTGGAGCTGGGTTCGTCGAGAAGCACCACCGGAGTGGCGGCGGCGATGGCACTGGCGCAGGCTACCGCTTGCGCCTGCCCGCCGGAGAGGCTCGCGAGCTCACGGTCGAGCAGATCCGATACGCCGACCTGCGCGGCGGCGGCATCCACGCGGCGGCGGATCTCCGCGGGGTCGAGGCCGTGGTTTTCCCCAAACAGGGCGATTTCCTCCGCTACGGTGCTGGCAAAGAACTGCGTGCGCGGATTCTGGAACACCGTCGCTGCCAGCGTCCCGGCATCGCGCAACGGCAGCACGCTGACTTCCTGACCGGTTACTTGCACGGTGCCGGAAAGCGTGCCCTCGTGGAACTGCGGCACCAGGGCGTTCAGGGTGCGCAGCGCGGTGGTTTTGCCGGAGCCGGACGCTCCGCACAGCAGCACAACCTCGCCGGGATCCACATGGAGGCTCACCCCCTCGATCCCGGTGGAAGAATGCGCGTAGCTAAAGCTCACATCCGATACCTCAACAACAGACACGGCACACCACCAATCCCACCAGCACCGCGGCCAGGGCTGCGTCCACCCAGCGCAACCGCAGGACGCTGAGCGACGTCGCCCGCCACGGCCCGCCCAATCCCCGCAGCATTGCCGACGCCGCCAACTCATCCGTGGTGCGCACGATCGTGGAGAGCAGGGGGATCATGGTGATCTCCGCACTGCGCACCGGATGCGCCACCACCCCCACGGGGGTAGGGCGCAATCCCCGCAGCACCATCGCGTCCGCCACCGCGTGGGAAGACTCCACGATCACCGGCACCATGCGCACGATGACCGCTAACGGAATGACCAACCACCGGGGCGCGTGCCAGGACTGCAACGCCGCCACCAACTGGCCGGGCCGAACCGTGACCATCAGCCACCACGCCACGCCCACCGTGACAGTAAAACGGCACAGCCAGTAGGCCGCCGCCCCCACGAGCGCCACCCAGGCGCCGTCTATCAGCCGGGGCAGGCCCACCGCCACGCCATAAAAGCCCAAGGCCAGTGCCGCGGTAGTTCCCGCCGCCCGCCACCGGCATGATGCTGCCAACAACGCCGCGACGAGCAGCGCGCAGACAAGGACCAACCAGAGTGCGGAGCGCCCCATCGCCAACGCGTTGAGGACCACGAGGGTCAGCAGCGCCACGCGGGGATCCACGCGCAGCGGGGCGGGCCGTCCAGCCTGTGCGAGCGCCAGGGCAGTGCTCATGCCAGGCCCGCGCGGCGGAAGTGCCGAGCCCCCACGCGCACGCCCACCACACCACCAATAAGCCCCAGGATGACCAGGCAGATCGTCCACACGCCCAGCACCCACGGCTGGAAGAGCGCCCGCATGTCCTCGACGTATTCGGCACTCATCTGGCCGGCCATGTCCGCAAAGTAGGCGTCGGCGTTGATCAGGATGGGCAACAGCGGGGCAATGAACCACACGGTCATCACCGCATAGCCCAGCGGGAAGCGGCGCATCGTGTGTTCGGCGGACCCGCCCCGGTAGATGATCGCATCGCTGATCAGGCCCAACGCCACCGCCAGTAGTGCTGTGGCCCACCAGTGGCCCGTGACCACCATGAGCAGCCCGACGATGAGCCCCAGGAGGGTCACCGCGCCGAAGCGCGGCGTGCGGGAGACGTAGAGCGCCATGACGATGCCGTCAACGATGATGGCAATACCCCACCCGAAGAACATGGCCACCGGGGCGACGAACCCGATCATGCCGAGCCCGAAGATGATGACAAAGTACAGCGCCGAGAACACTCCGACGTTGATCAGCTCGCGGGTAGTAAACGCGAAGGGTTTGGGTGTGGTGGGCGCGCTGGTTGTGCCAGGCATGGTGGTCTCCCCAGGTATCTGAAGTGGATTAGGTAATGATAAACATGAGCCTAACCTTCTCTTGCTACTGGGGCTAGTCAATGGGCTGTGACGTGGCAGACAGTCGCAGGGGTGGGGTAGGGATGGTGCCCGTTACGGCCCTGGAGAGGTGCGGGTGCGTGGTGGGCAACATCACGGGCTTCCTCGCCGCGCAGCGGGGAAACCCGCTGGTTTTCCCCCAGGTGATGGTCGGCTCGGGGTGGTGGTGGGCGCTGCCCCTTGCCGCGGCGGTGATTGCTCTTGGCGCCGTGGCCACGCGTCGCTAAAACCAGGTCACTGGCCGGACCTGGTTGGCCATGTCAACCAGGTCATAGCGGTGCCGGGAAAACGGGGTGTTGCGGGCCTGGCGGCGCAGCGCGTTGGACAGCCCCAGGCGCAGGCCGCGCTGGGTGAAGGGGTATTCGAAGAGGAAGTTCGGGGAGGCGGCGGCCTCCACGTCGGCGTTGCGCAGGAAGTTCAGTCCCGCGGAGAGGACGGCTGTTTTGATCTGCAGGAAGCGGGGCTCGTTGGTGGGGATCTCTTCGAGTCGGCGGGCGGCGCGGCGGATGCGGGATTCTGTAGGCGGTCCGGAGATGAGTTGGACGATGGTGGTCAGCTGCGCCATGCGGGAGTGGCGGGAGGCTTGGGGGACGCGGTCGAGGGCGCGGCAGGCCAACTCCAGCTGGTTTTCGGCCATGAGCTGGCGGGCCAGCCCAAAGGCAGAGGACACGGTGGTGGGGTTGGTGGCCCACACCAGGGCGTAGATGCGCAGGGCGTGGAAGCGCAGGAGCAGGGGGTCTTGGGTGAGGTCGGACCAGTCGGCGTCGATACGCTCCAGGAAGGAGGAGTCCAGGGAGCCGATGGTTCCAGAGGGCTCGACGACGCGGCGGGCTTGTTCGGGGGGCAGCAGGGAGGTGTCTGCGTAGCCGAGTTGCTGGAGGATGAGCTCATCGACGGCCGCGAGCGCCAGCTTGGGTGCGGATTCTCCGGGCAGGATGCTCAGCACGCGGTAGAAGTGCTTTTGCGCGGTGGGGTAGTTTTCCAGCAGCAGGTGGGTGACTGCCAGGTACCACTGGTAGCGCCAGTCATCGCCAAGCCGGTCGCTTAAGGATTCCAACCATGCCCGCGCCCGGCCGGTAAACCCCAGGTCAAGCATGGCGCGCACCACGCCCAAGGGGATTTCGGCGGAGTGCTCATACTCCGGGGTACTCATGGCCTGGTGGAGGGTTTCCAGGGCCTCTTCGGGTTCGGTGTAGGAGAAACCGGAGAGCATCGCCGCGCCGACGTCGGTGCGGTCAACCAGCGGAACGGGCAGCGCGGAGACAACCTCCCCGGGGGTGATGCGGACGGTGCGCTCGATGCCGTCGATAAGCTGATCAGTGCGGTAGACCAGGTGCTTGGTGCCAAACGTGGAACGCTGCGGGGAAAAGCGCGAATGCTGGGCGGGGAACTGGCGCCCGTCGCGCAGTGCCAGCACCTCGCGCAGCACCCCGTAGAGCTGGCTGCGCAGGGAGCCCAAATCCGGGAAGCGGTGCGCCGGGTCCGGGTTGGTGGCCCGGATGAGCAGCCGGTAGAAGCTTAAGTAGCGGCGCAGCAGCGGCTGGTCGCTGGGCGAGGGGATACCCGGGTCGAGCACGCCATCGGTGGCGGGCATGTCAATGGTCAAGGCAGCCAGGGTGCGCCCGATGGTGTAGACATCACTGGCCACGGACGGCCCCGCGGTGAGCACGTCCGGCGCCTGGTAGCCCTTGGTGCCGTAAATGTAGCCGTAGGCGCCCACCCCGGAGACCGCGCCAAGGTCAATGAGCTTGACCTGATCCTCGGTGGCGATGATGTTCTCCGGCTTGAGGTCGTTGTACACCACCCCGCGGGAGTGCAGGTACTCCAGCGCGGGAAGGACCTCGAGGATGTAGGCGATGGCGACGTCGATAGGCAGGTGCCCGCCGGGGGAGTGGCGCATGCGCTGGCGTAGCGACGGCCCGCCCACGTACTCCATGACAATGAACCCGCCGGGCACGCGCGGGTCATCGATGAAGTTGAAAATCTTGACTATCCCCGGGTGGGTGATGTCCGCCAAGAACTCGCGCTCGGCGGCCGCCGCCACCGCGTCATGCTCCTTGGCCTGTGCCTGCATGCCCTTGAGCACCACCAGGCGCTCGGAGACGTTGCGGTCTTCTGCCAGGTAGATCCAGCCCATGCCGCCGTGGGCGATAGTGCCCAGCACCTCATATTGCTCCGCAACGATGTCGCCCGGGTGCAGGTCCGGCGGGGAAGTATTCGGGCCGGCGGCCTCGTCGGGATCGCGCAGCGCCTCCTCCGGCGGGGTGAGCTCAACGAAAGGCAGGGAGACCATGCCGTCGGCGACCATGCGGTCATGGCGCCGGGACGTGCGCCGGCTGCGGAAGGTGCTCAGCGCCTCCCTGTGGGCCCGCTCGGCGGCGTCGAGGCGGCGACGCGCGGCGGCGTCGTCACGCAAGGAGCCCATGTCCTCGATGAGGGCGGCGATATCGCCAAGCTCCTCAGCCACCGGAGCGGAATCGGTGGACTCATCATCAGCAAACGGGTCAAAGGGCACGGCCTCCGTGCCGGGGCTGGCAACCACCGCCTCAGTGGGAGGGCTGGTGGCCACCCCCTCGGTGTCAGCTTGCGCCGGGGAATGGGACGTACTATCGCTCATGGGGCGCCTCCTGAGGGCCATCGTGCCGGCTCGCAGTATCAGCAGCAGCATCCTCCGCAGCCGCGTCACCCTCCGCCCGATAATGCGCCGGCGGCGGGCCAGGGGTGGACAAGTAACCAGAGAACCACTGCTTAAACAACCGCCACCAGGTGCCATCCGCCCGGATCCGCTCCAACGTGGCATTGACCTGGCGAATCAACCCCGGATTCCCCCCATCTTCCGGGCGCGTCATGGCCACCCCATAGGACTCCACCGACAGGCTTGGCCCCACAATCTGCGTGAACTGGTCCTGGGCGGCGATGCCGGACAGCATCGGGTCATCGGCAATAATCGCCTCCGCGTGGTGCTGCTGCAACGCCACCAAACAATCCGCCCAACTGCGGGTCTTAATAATCCGCGCGCCGGGCGATTGGCGGCGCAACGTCTGCAAACCCGTAGACTGCTCCGCCACGCAGGCGGTACGGCCCGCCAAATCAGCCGGCCGCTCCAACCCCGAACCCCGCGCCACCAGCATCCGCGTATCCGTGGTCAGGTAGGGCGTAGAAAACGCCACCTCCTGCTGGCGCTGCCGGGTAATCGTCATGGTGCGAATCACCATATCCACATCCCCATCGCGCACCGCAGACAACTGGCTAGCAGACTGCACAAAACGGAACTCCACCTTGTCCGGATCACCAAAAATATCCCTGGCAATCTCGCGGGCCAGGTCCACCTCCCAGCCCCGCAACTGCCCGCTAACCGCATCCCGGTAGCTGATCAAATTCAACGACTGATCAACCCCTACGATCACATGCCCCCGGGCAATCACCTCCGGGACCCGCTGGGCGGGAGTGGCAGAGTCCGGGCGCAACGAGCCCTCCACCTGCCGCGTATCCACCTCCGCCGCAGGCTTCGCCCCCGCGGCCTCCACCACGGCCCCGGCAGGAAGCGGCGGGCCGAACTCCGGGTCGCCAGAATCGGCCACGCCCGCGGCCCACTCGGGGGCGCTGACCTCCACGCCGCTGCGCGTGGGCACCAGCGAATGCGGTACCGGGCCACACCCGCTCAGCGCCAGGCAGGTTCCCGTGCCCAGCAGCGCGAGCCGCCGCAGGGCAGCGCCGTGGAGCACGCCACCCCGCGGGATCGCACTGCGCACGGGCAGTGCCTTTCGTGCCTTCGCAGCTTTCAATTTCATCACAGATACTCCTGTAAACGCCGCCGAATACCCAGTATCACTGACGCCACCGCCAGCACGGAGGCCACCAACACCGCCCAGGAGACCAGCGCCGTCGCCGCGAGCCCCTGGGCCACAAAGGTGCGCATGGTCTGGCGCGAATCCGCAATGAGCGTGGACAGGGCATCATCTAGGGAGTCGAAGGCGGCGACAGTGGTGGGGCGCGCCGGGGAGCCGTAGGAGTCCTCCGTGGTCAGCGCCAACGCCACCGTGAAGTTACCCGTGCCCAGCGCGTCCACCAATGCGTCGTGGGCGTCGCGCCAATCCTCCAGCGCGGTGCGGGCCTGGGCGACCGCGGCCCGCGAATGCTCGTTGCGGGGTCGGCCAGCCTGCGCCGCCGCGTCATCGGCGGACTCGTAGGCGTCGAGCGCCCCCGCGAGCGCCAGGGTGGTCTGGTCAAAGTTGGAGTTAGTGTTTTCAATGGTTTGGCGGCGCACCGTGGCCAAAGTCTCCGAGGTGCGGGCCTGCTGGGCGGTGATCCGCGAGGCCGTGAGCGCCTGCCAGGGGGTGGAGGCCTGCTCAAAGCCCTGCGTGCCGGCCTGCCAGGTAACAAAGTTGGAGGCGCTGACCCACACGATGGCCACCAGCATGAGCGCCGTGGCGGCCAGGAAACCGCGGTTGAGTCGGCGGCGCGTGATCTTCCACAGCCACCACTGGGCCAAGGCCAGGAAAATCACGGCGGCCACCAGCCCAGACAGGGGCACCCATTGGGGCCGGGTGAGTTGGTGCTGTTGGCGGGAGACTTCCCCGGTGGTGCGGTCAAAGAGGGCGGCTGCGGCGGTGAGGATTTCCCCGCGCATGAGCTCGGAGGCCTGTGCCGTGTAGGACACGTTGACGGGATTGGACTGGCGATTATTCGCCCTGGCGGCCTCGACCAGTCCGGAGTAGACGGGCAGTTGGCGTTGAATGGCGGCAATCAGCTCGGCGGAGGTGCGGTCTTCGGGCGGCAGCCCGGCGGAGATCTGGGAGGCCGCGGCTGAAGCCCGGTCGAGGGCCCGCCAATAGGCGGCGGTGTTGGCGGTGTCATTGTGCAGGCCGTGTTGCACCGTGTTGGTGGTGGCGATGGTGTCTGCCAGGGACAGGGAGGCGTAGAGGTTGTGGGCGGCGGAGCTGGTGGGCTCGGCGGTGCGCAGCAGCGTGGTCAGGTTGTCTTGGCGGTCCGCAGAGGAGACGGACATGGAGTAGCCGGCGGCAAAGATGGCGGCGGCCAGGATGACTACCAGGGCGACCATCTTTCCGGGGGTGGTGGCCACGAAGCTCCACGCGCGGCGCATGCGCGCAGCGGGTGCGGCGTAGGTGTCGTGCAGCCAGGCCCGCGGGCCGCGCCGCGCGGTGGCGGGGTTATCGGTGGTGGCGTCGAGCCATTCGTCGGTGGTGTCGCCGGGGATCTCGGAGGCGTCGAGGCGGATGCGCCGGGCGCCCCGGGAGACGGGGTTTCTGGGTTTTCCCAGCCGCTTGCGGCGGTAGACCACGGCCGGGGTGCCGGAGTCGCTGGGGTGTTCCTCGCCGCTCATTCCTCAAGGGTAACCGCCGAACACTCAGGTGACCACTATGCTGGGCACCCGTTCGGGGCGAGCGGAGTGTGGGCCCGTGGGTGCATAAAGGTGTCTCGAGGGGCTTGGGGGGAACCTGTGGGGAGGCGCCTGGGCAATGTCGGGGGCATAATCGGGGGTATGCGCGGCGATGGTAATGGTTGGGCGGCAGGCCCGGGGGAGAGTCAGCTGTGGGGCAGGTTCGGCGCTGCGGGGTTGTTCCTTATCGCTGCCGCAGGCCCAACGCCGCGGGTGCTCATGCAGCATCGGGCCCTGTGGACGGCGTCGGGTGGTACGTGGGCGTTGCCCGGGGGTGCGCGGGATTCGCAGGAAAGCGCCGCGCAGGCGGCGTTGCGGGAGGCGCGCGAGGAGACGGCGATTGATTGCGCCGCGGTGCGGGTGCGCGATGAGCTAGTCACTGCCGGTCCTTTTGCCGCGGATCCGGCGCGCCCGCATCTGGCGGGGCAGTGGACGTATACCACGGTGCTGGCCACGACGGTGGGCGGCGGGGAGTTGCCCACCCGGGCCAATGAGGAGTCCCTGGAGTTGCGGTGGGTTCCTTTGGATCGGGTGCGCCAGTTGGACTTGTTGCCGGCCTTCGCCCGTTCTTTGGATCGGGTGGAGCGGCGGGTGCGTGCTTTGGTGTAGCACGGCGGGCGGCGGGGGTAGTGGCGTGTGCATGTGCGGTCAGGGATGGCAAAGTTATGGCACTCTGGTGGGCGTGATTGAAGTTCAGGCACTGTCCAAGACGTATGGGTCGGTGCGTGCCGTTGATGAGTTGACCTTTGACGTTCAACCGGGGGTGGTCACCGGCTTCCTGGGCCCGAATGGGGCCGGCAAGTCCACCACTATGCGGATGATCGTGGGGTTGGACAATCCTTCGGCGGGCACCGCGACGATTAATGGCAAGCCGTACCGTCGCCTTGAGCAGCCGTTGCGGGAGGTGGGCGCGCTGTTGGATGCTTCTGCGTTGCATCCGCGGCGTAGCGCCCGTTCGCATTTGCGCTGGATTGCTGCAGCCGGTGGCATTTCGCGGTCGCGGGTTGATGAGGTTTTAGGTCTGGTCGGTTTGGAGGATGTGGCCTCCAAGCGTGTCGGGGGCTTTTCCTTGGGCATGCGCCAGCGGTTGGGTTTGGCGGCGGCGCTGCTGGGGGATCCTGCGGCGTTGGTGCTCGATGAGCCGGTTAATGGTCTGGATCCGGAGGGTATTCGCTGGGTGCGGTTGTTGCTGCGCCGGCTTGCTAGCGAGGGCCGGGCGGTACTGGTCAGCTCGCACCTGCTCTCGGAGATGGCGCAGACGGCGGAGCGCCTGGTGGTCATTGGCCGCGGGGCGCTCATCGCCGATACCACGACCGCGGAGTTCGTGTCCGCGCATTCTGAGGCGAAGGTGGTGGTGCGCAGTGCGGCGATGGAGCTTCTCGACGCCGCCCTCACCACCGCGGGCATTTCCGTCACCGCTACTACTGACGCGCAGGGTCGGCCCGTGTTGGTGGCGGATAACACCACCACTGATGAGGTGGGCATGGTGGCCTATGACAATGCGATTCCGTTGACGGAGCTGGCGGTGCAGCAGGCCTCGTTGGAGGATGTGTTCATGCAAACCACTGGTCATGCGGTGGAGTATCACGCCACTGGCGAGGAGGAGTCCGCGAAGTGAAAAACGTGTTCCATGCGATGAGCGCGGAGGCCATCAAGCTGCGCTCCACGCCGGCCGTGTATTGGCTCTCTGCGCTGTATTTGTTGATTGGCATTGGCATGAGCGGTGCCGCGATGCTCGCGATGACCAGCTTTGCCTCCGCGGAACACCCCATGGTGATCTCGCCGATAGACATGGTGATACCGCTGGCGATGATCGGCGTGTATGTCCTGCTGGTTCATTCGGTGATCACCGTGACCGGGGAGTATCGCTATTCCACCCAGTCGCCTACCTTCCTGGCGTTGCCGCGCCGGGTGACGGTGGCGGTGGGCAAGCTGCTCACCGTGGCGCTCTTTGCGGTGATTCTCACGGAGATCGCCGTTGTTGTGGTGCTGTCCGTGGGGCTGCTTGCCACGGGGGACAACATCACCACGTATTCGTTGTCGGGCCCGGATGCGGTGCGCTTCTTGTGGGCGTTTCCCGTGAGCACGGTCTTGTTGGTCATCATGGGTCAGGGGTTGGCGTGGCTGTTGCGCAACACGGCCGGTGCGGTGGCGTTGGCGCTGCTGTGGCCGCTGGCCATTGAAAATGTGGTGCGCCTGGTGCCGCGGGTGGGGCCGCGGATTGCGGAGTATTCGCCTTTCCATCACTTGAGTTCGTTCCTGACGGGCACCCAAGGCATGGCAGACGCGCAGGATGCGGCGGCCACGCTGAGCTGGACCGATACCTCGACGTGGCCGCTGTGGCTTCACGGCGCCTATTTTGCCGTCTGGGCGGTGGCCATTTTTGTGCTGGGAATGGTGGTGCTGCGGCGCCGGGATGCCTAGCTGAGTCCCGCGACTAGGAGGCCTGCGGCGGGCAGCAGGAAGTAGCACCCGATGAGGGAACCGAGTGCTGCCCCGTAGCCGCGGTCGCAGGTCCGGGCTGTCAGTTTGGCCAGGGCGATGAGCCCGCGGCGCACGGGGGGCAGTGCCACGACCAGGGCGGCGCCCAGGACGTTGAGTAGCACGTGCACCAGGGCCACCTGGGCGGCCACGTTGCCCAGGGTGCCGGGCAGCGCTAGCGGCATGATCAGCGCGGTAAAGGTGGTGCCCACGTTGGCGCCGAGGATCACGGCCAGGCATTCTCGCCGGCGCAGCGTGTGGGAGGCGGCGAAGGGCAGCAGCGAGGTGATGGTCACGGTGGAGGATTGGATAAGCGCGGTGCCGAGCGCGCCGGTGATCAGCCCGGCTGCCGGGGAGGCCCCAAAGATGCGTTCTAGGGCGGTGGCCGTGGTGGCGCGGAAGAGGTCGCGCAGCAGCAGCCGCATGGCGCGCAGTGCGGCCAGGCCGCAGGCGATGCCGGCGAGTGCGCAGGCCACGGCGGCGGCACGGGGGCTGGGCAGCAGTGCGCCGGCGAGGCCGCGGGTGCCGAGGGTGGCGATGACGGGGTCGAGGATCCCGGCGATGGTGTGGGAGGAGTCGATGTGGGGGCCGGGGGCGTCGGCAAGCGACAGTGCGCTGGTGATGGCGCCGCTGAGCTTTTCTAGGGGGTGTGCCACCAGCTCCAGGGGCAGGGCAATGCCCACCAGCCCCACGTTGAACCAGGCGTGGAGGGACGCGGTGGATTGGGCGCGGCGAAACGCGCCGCGGTCGCCGGTGTAGCTAAACGCGGCCATCATGGCGGTGACGGTGGTGCCCACGTTGGCGCCGAGGATGATGGGCACGGCGACCGCCACGTTGAGGACCCCGGAGCCGACCGCGGCGATGGTCACCGCCGTGGTGGTGGTTGAGGATTGCAGCGCGGCGGTGGCCAGGATTCCCAGCAGCAGGCCGGTGATGGGGTGGGAGGCGGCGGCGAAGATGCGCGAGGCGTAGCCGGAGCCCAGGCCGCCGAGGCCATCGACAACCAGGTAGAGGCCGACGAGCAGCGCGGCGATGCATCCGGCCACCCCGACCCAGCGCACCGCCTTGCCCGCCCAGCTGTAGGAGACCTCATCGTCGGCGGCGGCGATGACCTTGGGGTTCATAAAGTGCTGGGTGCCCAGCGGGGAAAAGCGGCCCAGGTGTGCGTCGGTCCAGGCCGGGCGCCGCCCCATGGGCGATGCCGAGCCGCTGGCCGGGCCCCCTAGTGTCACGCGCCACGCCTCCGATGGATTGATGAGTATTGGGAAGGCACGGCAATTTGCCTGCCGTTTACCATCCTGAAATTTATCAGCCATCCACCGCGGCGGGGTACTCGTTGTCCCCCTGCGGGTGAAAGGTCATTACAATGCCATGGGTGGCCGTCTTAACCCCGGGCGCAGTGACCGCATGAGGCAGTGACGTTGAGGGTTCCCAAGCGTGCTTTACCATCAACCTCACCGCCGCGGGTGTTACGGGCGTCTGGTCTCGGGCGTCTGAGCCGGCGCGGCGTGAAGAAAGGCCGGTGACTTCTCCATGAAGTCGGATCGTTTAGCTTTGTCTCTGCTCCTTGCGTTGGCGCTGTTGTCTGCGTCGGCGCCTTTTGCCACGGACATGTATTTGCCCGCGCTGCCCGCCATGGTGGCGGATTTGGCAACCTCCCCGGCGGCGGGGCAGCTCACGCTGTCTACCTTCATGGTGGGCATGGCGGTGGGCCAGCTGCTGGTGGGCCCGGTGTCTGATGCTTTGGGCCGCAAGCCGTTCCTGTTGGCGGGGGCGCTGTTGGCGGCGGTGGGTTCGGTGGCCGCGGCGGTGGCGCCGAATGTTGCGGTGGTCATTGGTGCGCGTGCGGCGGCCGGTTTGGGGTCGGGTGCGTGCATTGTGTTGGCGCGCGCGGTGGTTCCGGACATAGCCAGTGGCAAGGCCGCGGCCAAGGCGTTTGCGCTGGTGATGACCATTCAGGGGATCGCCCCGGTGGCCGCGCCGGTGGTGGGCGGCGTGCTGGCGGACCCGCTGGGGTGGCGGGGTCTGATGTGGATTTTGACGGCGATCTGCGTGGTGCAGTTGGTGGTCTCTGTGGTGTGGGTGCCGGAGTCGTTGCCGCCGCAGCGGCGTTCCCCGGCGACGGCGTCGGCGGTCCTGCGCGGCTTTGCGGCGGTGTGCCGCAACCGGCAATTCCAGGGCTACACCGTGGCGTTTACCTTCGCTTTTGTGGCGATGTTCTGTTACATCAGCGCCTCGCCTTTCGTGCTGCAGGGGCAGATGGGGTGGTCTGCGCAGTCGTATTCCCTGGCTTTTGCGGTCAACGCGGTGGGTTTGGTGCTGGGAAATATGGTCAACACCAAGCTCATCGATCGCGCGGATCCGCACCGGATCACGGGGGTTACGGTGCTGTTCATGCTGCTTATCGACGCCGCCCTGCTCCTCGCCGCGCTCGTCACGACGTCTCCGTGGGTGCTGTTGCCGCTGCTGTTCTTTGGCATCAGCGCGCTGAGCATCGTGTTGGGTAATGCCACGGCGTTGGGCACGGGGGCGGTGCGCAAGAATGCGGGCTCGGCCTCGGCGGTGATGGGCTTTGCCCAGTTCGGGCTGGCGGGCGTGGTCGGGCCGTTCATGGCTGTGGGTTCCTCCCCGGCGGTGACCATGGCGGTGGGCATGGTGGCCTCGATGGTGGCGTGCGCGCTCGGCCTGTGGTGGGCGGGGCGTGCGGGTGCGGGCGCTACTGAAGCGCCGAGGTCAGCCGCATAACGTTGTCCACGTAGCGGCGGCCGATGCCGCGGCGTTTCCACTGGGCCAGGGTCAGTTCCTTGGCCACGGCGGTGTAGGCCTCGGTGAGGTCGGCCAGTTGGGTGATGAGGTTGCCGCGGGTGATCATCAGGGAGACCTCATAGTTGAGCCCGAAGCTGCGCATGTCCATGTTGGAGGAGCCGAGCACGGCCACCGGGTCGCCGTCCGGGTCGGCCAGCAGGAACTTGGTGTGCAGCACGTAGGGTTCGGGGAATTGGTAGATGCGCATCCCGGCTTCCAGCAATGTTTGGTAGTAGCTGGATTGGGCGTGGTGGACGGTGAACTGGTCGGCCTTTTCGGAGACGAGTAGGTCAACCTGCACGCCCCGGTAGCAGGCGGTGGTGACGGCCTCGAGGAGGGATTCGTCCGGGATGAAGTAGGGGCTGCACAGGATGAGCCGGTGCTTGGCGTGGTGGACGATGGAGGTAAACATCCGCAGGTTGGGCTCGGTGGTGTAGCCGGGCCCGGAGGGCACTACCTGGACGACGTTGGTGGCGCCGCTTTCGTCGGAGACCGCTTCGCCGGGTGGGGCGGCGTTGCCCAGGGCTAGTGGTTCGCCCGATTCGGTGTACCAGTCCACGGCAAAGATGGTTTCTAGCGAGTCGACGATGGGCCCTTCGAGCTCGACCATGATGTCTATCCACTGGCGCCCGGCTTTCTTGTTGGCGCGCATGAGATAGCTGCGGTCGATCATGTTTTGGGAGCCCACGAACCCGACTTTGCCGTCGATGATGAGGAGCTTGCGGTGGTTGCGCAGGTCCGGGCGGCGGAAGCGCCCGCGCCAGGGCTGGAGGGGCAGCATGAGGTGCCAGTCCACCCCGATGCTGGTCAGGCGGCGGCCGAGCGTGCGGTACTTGGGGTATTTCAGGGAGCCGATGTGGTCGAACATGAGCCGCACGGTCACCCCGCGGGCCACGGCGCGCTCCAGCGAGCGGAAGAACACGTCGGTGGTGTCGTCCCAGGCCATGATGTAGATCTGCACGTGGACGGTCTCGCGAGCGGTGTCGATCGCGGCGGCCATGCGCGCGATGGTGTTGTCATAGTCGGCCAGCAGCCCCCGGTTGGTGGCGGCGACCGCGGGCAGGTTCGTCAGCCGCCGGTTGAGCGCCACCATGGAGGTGATCTCGGGGCTTAGGTGGGCGTCGTCGGGGTAGTCGGGGGTGTCGGCCTGGACGTCTTCGATCATGACGTTGGCTTCTTGCTGGATGCGGTGGCGCCGCCGGTTGATGTAGGGGCTGCCCATGAGCAAGAACAGGGGTAGGCCGACCACGGGGAGCAGCAGGATGGCCAGCAGCCACGCCGTGGACGAGCTGGGGCGCCGGCCCTCCGGCACGTAGCCGATGGCCACCGCCTTGATGGAGTAGTCCAGGACTAGTCCGAGCGCCTGCCAGGTATCTAGGGTGGCAAAGTTGAAGGTGGGGAACGGAAACACGGTGTTAACGCACGCTGTCAAAGTCGGCGCTTAAGTGGTAGTCCACCACCACGGGCGCGTGATCGGAGGCGCCCTTTCCGGCGCGTTCTTCTACGTCGATGAAGGCACCGGTGACGGTACGGGCCAGGGCATCGGAAGCCAGCTGGAAATCGATGCGCATGCCTTCGTTTTTTCCGAACCTGCCTTGGGTGTAGTCCCAGTAGGTGTAGCGGGTATCCAGGGTGCGTGCCCGGGTGACCTCGGTGAGGCCGGATTCGAGGAGCCCTTGGAAGGCGGCGCGTTCCGGCTCGGTGATGTGGGTGCGCCCCTGGAAGTAGTCCATGTCCCAGACGTCCTCATCGCACGGGGCGATGTTGAAGTCGCCCATGAGCGCCAGGGCCATGCCGGGGTCAGCATCCAGCTGGGCGGTCACGGCATCGCGCAGGGCCCACAGCCAACGCAGCTTGTAGTCATAGTGGGGGTCGGCGATCTCCCGGCCGTTGGGCACATACAAGCTCCAGACGCGCACCCCGCCGCAGGTGGCGCCCAGCGCCCGGGCCTCAATGTTTTGGGGCTTGTGCGGGTCTTTGGCAAAGCCGGGCTGGCCGGGAAAGCTGGTCTCCACGTCCTCCAGGCCCACCCGGGACAGGATGGCCACGCCGTTCCATTGGTTCAACCCGGTGTGGGCGACGCTGTAGCCTGCGTCTTCAAACAGCTCGGCGGGGAATTGGGCGTCGGTGCACTTGGTTTCCTGCAGGGCGGCGACGTCGACGTCGTGGCGGTGCAGGAATGCGGCGATGCGGTCAGCCCGCGTGCGCGCGGAGTTGACGTTCCAGGTGGCAATGCGCATGCCTAAGACAATAGCGCTTTCACGTGGGCGACCCGCCGGGGCGCGGGGCGCGGGAGAAGTCCTCGGTGGCGTAGCGGTGCCGGTGGTGTTCAAGGAACCCGAGCTTGTGGTAGAGCCCAATGCCGGCGGTGTTGGTGGAGATGGCCTGGAGGTAGGCGCCCTGGGCGCCGTGGGCGGCACCCCAGGCCAGGACTTCGGCGCCGAGCCGGGTGGCCAGGCCGTGGCGGCGCCAGGCGGGGGCGACTTCCACGGCGGAGTAGCCCAGCCAGTGCGCGCCGTCGGGGGCGGCGGTGATGGTGGCGCGGGTGATGGCTACGGTGGCCCCGGCGGCGTCGATAAGCCGGGCGAAGCCCATGGTGCCGTCGATGGTGCGGCGCAGCAGGTCGAGCGCATCGGCGGGTAAGGCTTGGCCGCGGAAGTGGTAGAGGGCCAGCCAGTCGTCGTCGGGTTGGTCGTCGATCCGCAGGGTCAGCTCGGCGGCGGGCCCGGTCAGGCTGGCCGTGGGGTGGGGCAGGTTGTCCAGGTCGCGGGCCATGACCAGGATCTCCGGGCCGAGTAGCCAGCCGGGGCCCTGGACCAGGGTTTCTGCGCCCTTGGCTATGCGCTCGGGGATGTGCAGGGTCACCGGCATGTCGTGGGAGTGGTAGAAGTCGGTGATTTCTTCTAGCGGCACGGGCTCAAGTCCTGCGGTGCGCCCGAGTGGGGTGGCGGAGTTGGAGCGTTCGGTGATGCCGTCGCCGAGGCGCAGGAGCCATTGTCCGTCCGCGCTCCAGCGGTGCTCCAGGCCGGGGAACGCGGCGGCGGTGGCGGATTCGATGGCGCGGATTTGGGAGTTGCGCACGGTGCGCGGGGACATGATGCGCACGATGGCAATGAGCTCGTCGGGGATGGTCAGCGCGGGGGCGCGGGAGGGCAGCCCGCCGACGCGCTGGGGGCGCACCGTCAGCGGGTCGAGGCTGAGCACATGCCCGATGACGTCGCTGGTTTCGCCGTCGGTGCCGGGCAGGCGGCGGCGCACCACAATGCGGTCGCCGATGTGGGGGCGCTGGGAGCGGAAGAATCGGGCCACGGGACGTTTAGGGTTCGATGCGCTGCGGGGAGGCGTCTCCCTTGGCCAGGGAGGTGTCGGCGGTGAGGATGCGGTCGGGCGAGCCGGAGGAGTCGTGGCCGAAGGGATCGTCTTCCTTGCCGGGCAGCCAGGTGTTTCCGGGGTTGCCGGGCCAGCCGTTGGCCTTAATCGCCTTCTTTGCGGCGCGCTTGAACCGCCCGATGAGGGTGTCGGTGTAGACGAAGCCGTCGAGGTGGCCTACCTCGTGTTGGAGGCAGCGGGCGAAAAAGCCGGTGCCTTCCGCGGCCATGTGGTTGCCGTCGAGGTCGTAGCCGGTGACCTTTGCCCAGGAGGCCCGTCCGGTGGGGAAGCCCTCGCCGGGCAGGGACAGGCAGCCTTCGTCTTCCGAGCCGTCGTCGACGGGCATGGTCACCGGAATCTCTGAGGTCTCCAGGGTGGGGTTAATAAAGTATCCGCAGTGCCAGTGGCCGTCATCGTCGGGGCAGTTGTACACAAAAAGCCGCAGGCCCACGCCGACCTGGTTGGCGGCTAGTCCCACCCCGTGGGCGATTTCCATGGTCTCAAACATGTCATCGATGAGCTCGCGGTAGCGGTCGAAGGGTTCCTCCACGAGCGCCGTGGGCTGGTGGAGGACGGGGTCGCCATAGATGACGATGGGGCGCACAGTCATGCCATACAGTTTAGGCATGACCCTCACCGACTTCGACGCCCGGCTACTGGACTTCGCTGAGCGCGCCCCGCGTGCCCTCGGCGCCCGCGAGGAAGCCATCCGCGCCCAGCTCGGGGTCAGCCCCGTGCGCTACTATCAGCGCCTCAATGTGCTTATCGACGCCCCCGAGGCCCACGCCGCGCACCCGTTGCTCATGAGCAGGCTCGCACGCATCAGGGATCGCCGCGCCCGAGAAAGAAATGAAGACCCACGCGCCGATTAACCATTAGAGTGAACGCTGTGTCTGATGTGAACGAAAACTACGGCCGTTCCCGCCGCCACCGTGACGGTGGCCGCGATGATTACTCCGATGATCACCACTACAGCGACGAGCCTGCCTACGAGGGTTATGAAGGCTACGACGACTACGACGACTACGCGGATGACAGCTACGCGCAGGAGGGCTACGAGGACGCCGGCTACGCCGGAGCCGCCGGATCCGCCTCGGCCTACGCTGCCTCTGACTACGCCGACGCCGACTATGACGAGGACGCCGCCGCCGAGCTCGACGCCGACGAACGGCCCGCGCTACCCCTGCGCGGCCTAGCCATGGTGCTCATCGCCGTGGCGGTGCTCCTAGCCATCTGGGGCGTATGGGCCTTCATGCACCGCGACTCCGACGACTCGGACGGTGCCGCCACCAGCTCCACCGCACCCGTAGCCACCGCCCCGGCACCCGCTCCCGCCCCCGGGGCCCCCGCGCCCGCGCCGGCACCGGCCCAGCAGCCGGCCCCAGCCCCCGCCGAGCAGCAGCCCGCGCCCGCCCCGGCTCCCGCCGAGGTCCCGCAGGCCCAGCAGCCCGCCCCGGCACCTGCCGCCGGGCCCGCGCGCATCAACGTGCTGAATAACTCCACCGTGCCGGACCTGGCGGCCAACACCTCCCGGCAGTTCACCGAGCAGGGCGCCCACGTCGGCGAGGTAGGAAACCTGCCCGAAGAGCAGCTCAAGGTGGAACGCACCACCGTCTTCTACCACCCCGGTAACGCCGACGCGCAGCACCGTGCAGAAGAGCTCGCCGCCCGCGTCGGAGGCGAAGCCCAGCCCTACAATCCCGCCCTGCCGCCAGCAACCGCAGGCGATAATGACATCACCTTGGTCCTTGCCGGACCCGTTGCCCCGTAACCTCAACACCAGGAACCCGCCTCGATGACCTCCAACCACGCCGTACAGACCGAGTTTCATCCCTCGCCAGAACCCACACTCGGGGTGGAATGGGAGCTCGCTTTCATCGACCCGGAGACCCGTGACCTCGCGCACGTGGCCCCGGAGGTCATCGCCGCGGTGCATGACGCCCACCCGGAGATCCACCTGGAAAGGGAGTTCCTGCGCAACACCGTTGAACTGGTCACCGGGGTCTGCCACACGGTGCCGGAGGCCGTGGCGGAGTTAAGCCGCGACCTGACCGCGGTGCGCGAGGCCGCCAACACGCTGGGCCTGCGCGTGTGGGGCGCTGGCTCCCACCCCTTTTCTGACTTCCGGGAAAACCCGGTCAGTGAGAAGGGCTCCTATACCGAGATCATCGAACGCACCCAATACTGGGGCAACCAGATGCTCATCTGGGGCATCCACGTCCACGTGGGCATCCGGGACCAGGAGCGCGTGTGGCCCATCATCAACGCGATAGCCACGAAGTACCCGCACCTGCTCGCCCTGACGGCCAGCTCCCCGGGCTGGGACGGCCTGGACACCGGGTATGCCTCCAACCGCACCATGCTCTACCAGCAGTTGCCCACCGCTGGTTTGCCGCCGCAGTTGCATAGTTGGCAGGAGTGGGTGGATTACATGCGGGATCAGGATCGTTCCGGGGTGATCAGCCACACTGGGTCCATGCACCTGGATATTCGCCCGGCCGCTAAGTGGGGCACGGTTGAGGTGCGTATTTGTGATTCCACCTCTAATCTGCGGGAGTTGTCTGCCGTAGTGGCGCTCACGCACTGCCTGGTGGTTCACTATGACCGGATGATTGATCGGGGCGAGGCGTTGCCGGAGTTGCAGCCGTGGCATGTGGCGGAAAACAAGTGGCGGGCGGCGCGCTATGGGCTGGATGCTTTGGTGATTACTGATCGTGAGACCACGGAGCGCTGGGTGCGCGACGAGTTGGCCGATTTGGTCGAACAGCTCGGTGACCTGGCCGTAGAGCTTGGCTGTGAGCGTGAGCTGGAGTTGGTCTATGAGATTCTCAATCGGGGGGCGGGCTATCAGCGTCAGCGTGAGCTTTTTGAGGAAACTGGTTCGTGGACGGCTGCTGTTGATGCCACCTGTGCGGAGATGGATGTTCTTGAGGCGCTGCCGCCGCGTGACTAGTTTTTCTTAGCCTTGTGCCTTGAAGGGCTGGGCTACCGTCACTAGGTTGGGTAGGCGTGCGAAAGGAACTGAGCCAGTGGGCTGCCGCCATCACAGTGATTAAGGAGTATTTGCGAACCCTGATTTGAGTCAAAAAATAATACTGCTCCGAAGGACTAGATATGTCGGGTGTGTCAGCGGTGTTATCGGAGCGTTGTGCCTAAGCTGCAGTCCAGCGGCACAAGTGGGTGATTGTTAGGTGGAAGGCAAAGAGTGCGCAAGGCCCTAAATATTGGATAGGTAACGCTCCGTTAAACCTGTATATAGTGGGTCCGGGAGCTACCGTTCGTCATGGACGGGGATCGAGGGGTGGCAAGGTGATCGCGCGCTTACCTTATAGGCAATTGTAATCGTATATTTCGAGCCTCACTGTTGACAGGTCCAGGACCTGTCAATACGATGAGTATGAAGCCTTTTTCGAAAGGAGTCCTTGTGCTTATGCGGGCAGGATCACCTACCCTTCTTAGGGTACTTGTATCAATCTTTCTTTCCCTAATACTGACGTTCTCTTTCATGTCTGCCGTGCGGGCTGACGACATTTCGCACCTGTCTGTCGCGGATGTCAGTCAGGTGGTCAATGAAAACACGAACACTCCCACGTCAATTGGAGGTGAATTGTGGATCAGCCCCGATGGAATAGTTGATGTAACTGAAGCCTACGAATTTTCCCCCGGGCAACTGCGGGGACTCAACGAAACGGTTCCCTATTGGGATAATGAACGGGCGCTACAGGTAATAAGTCGCGAAGATGGCACACAGTTTGTCTCTGTGACGGCAGGCAGTGAAGAGAGTGAGATTGAATACCTTTTTAAAGATTCCAATCTCGAATTAAAAACGGCTATGTTTTGGTCCGCTCGGAGAAATATGGGGAACCGGAAAAAATAATTGATCCTGCGTGGGCGGAAGATATAGAAGGTAACCCAGTAGAGACCTCTTTTGAAACCGATGGGGATGTCCTCATTCAAAAAATAGGGAAGAGTCCAAATGGGGCTGTGGTAATAGCTGATCCGTACATAAGGGACGTTCACCACAATGGTAAGAAAATTGGACAAGAACTAGTCTTCTCAAAAGATGAAACGAGCGCAGTCGCAATGAGTGCTAGCTACTGTGCTGGAAAAGTGAGAGGTCTTGGATTTGCGGGGTGGCTTACGAAAGGTGCTTGCGCGGGAGCGGCTCTAGTTGCCGGCCATGCGACCAACACGGGGCGCTGTTTCGCTATCCGGGCAATTGGAGGTAAGTACTCTCCGAATATAGTGTTCCCCTACGCGACCCAATGTTAACCGACCGAAGGGCTAGGAAATGGCATGGAGTTCGTTCAGCTAATAACCATAGTCGCTGTTCAGGCGTTGGTGTGGGGGTTCCTATTAAGTCGTACAAACAAAGTAAAATTCTGGATTTTCGGGTTAGTCGGTTTTTCTACTTTGCTGACTATCCTCGTCCTCCTGTTTAATTTTATCGATGTGCGCCAAGGGTATATCGATTTCGTTTCTATTTCAAGCTCTTTGCTAAATGTTATTGCCTTGTTAGTCGTTAACATTTCGGACCGAAGGGATTGACTGCACGCAACCGGTTTTAAAATACCCCGATCAACCCGTGTTAGGTTGTTGTTTGCTTGGAGTATCAGCAGTTGCCCACCGCTGGTTTGCCGCCGCAGTTGCATAGTTGGCAGGAGTGGGTGGATTACATGCGGGATCAGGATCGTTCCGGGGTGATCAGCCACACTGGGTCCATGCACCTGGATATTCGCCCGGCCGCTAAGTGGGGCACGGTTGAGGTGCGTATTTGTGATTCCACCTCTAATCTGCGGGAGTTGTCTGCCGTAGTGGCGCTCACGCACTGCCTGGTGGTTCACTATGACCGGATGATTGATCGGGGCGAGGCGTTGCCGGAGTTGCAGCCGTGGCATGTGGCGGAAAACAAGTGGCGGGCGGCGCGCTATGGGCTGGATGCTTTGGTGATTACTGATCGTGAGACCACGGAGCGCTGGGTGCGCGACGAGTTGGCCGATTTGGTCGAACAGCTCGGTGACCTGGCCGTAGAGCTTGGCTGTGAGCGTGAGCTGGAGTTGGTCTATGAGATTCTCAATCGGGGGGCGGGCTATCAGCGTCAGCGTGAGCTTTTTGAGGAAACTGGTTCGTGGACGGCTGCTGTTGATGCCACCTGTGCGGAGATGGATGTTCTTGAGGCGCTGCCGCCGCGTGACTAGTTTTTCTTAGCCTTGTGCCTTGAAGGGCTGGGCTACCGTCACTAGGTTGGGTAGGCGTGCGAAAGGAACTGAGCCAGTGGGCTGCCGCCCTCACAGTGATTGCGGTGGCCTGCGTGGTGCTGTTTTGCACCGAGGGGATGAGCGCCGGGTGGGATTCGCTCAACCCAGCGGTGCGCTCGCGCGATGACTTCGCCGTGCTGCCGCAGGGGCAGCACTACGCCACGGACGTGGTGCTGGTGGATGGCCACGGCGAGCGGCGCGACTACACGGTTGACCTGATAGCGCCCGATCCGAGCCATAGCTACGCCATGGTGACGCACCGTGGCATCTACGTGCAGGTTGTGAGCTATATCGAGCCTGAGGATATGCCGGCGCCGGCGCGTGCCGCGCTGGAACGTTAAGAATCAGCGCGCCTAGCTGCCCTTCTTCTTGCGCGCGGCGGTGGTGGCGGTGTCCACGGGCTCGCGGCGACGGGTCAGGGCGCGGCCTGCGGGGGCGTCGTTACGCGTCATGGACTCCTTGGGTGCATACAGGCCCTCGCGGCGGGCGATGCGTCCCAGGCGTTGGGCGGTCACGGGCCCGGTGATGAAGGCGAAGAGCACCAGGAGCACCAGCACACCCATGTCGCCGCGCTCGGCGGTGCCAAAGTCGGGAGCACCGGCGACGCGGATGATCGCGCCCAGGATGGTGAGGATGAGCCCGGAGCTTTGCGGCTTGGTAATCGCGTGGATGCGCGACATGGTGTCGCCGAAGCGCACCAGACCCACTGCCGCGGAGAAGACAAGGCCGGCGCCGACGATGATGAAAACCAGGGAGATGACGTCGGTGGCGTAGTGAATGATCTGTCCCATCAAGTACTCCTTTAGGCCCCGTCTCGCTTGCGGAAGCGCGCCACGGACACCGAGGAGATGAACCCCAGGAGCGCGACGACGAGCATGGCGTTAGACACCGTGGTGTCCAGCGACCAGCAGATGTAGACCGCCAGGGCGCACTGAATCATGGCGATCATCCCGTCGAGGCCGAGCACCCGGTCCAGGGAGTTGGGCCCGATGAGGATCCGCCAGGTGGTCAGGATGAACGCCAGGCAGAACAGGGCGGCGGCGATGAGCAGCACCGTGTTGTAGATGTGTGCGTCCACGAGTGTGTCAGCCCCTTTCGAAGATGGAGATCAGGTCCGCCTCCAGGGCGCGGATCTTGGCTATTTCTGCGTCCACGGCGGCGGAGTCGCGGGCGTTGAGCAGGTGGACCGTCCACATGCGGTTGGCAATGTCGATGTCCGTGACGGAGCCGCCTGGCTGGAGGTTATACAGCCCGGTGGCAAACGCCAGTACCAGTTCGCTGCTCACGCGCATGGGGGCGCGCACGATGGCGGAGTTGGGTGGGGCGGGCCGGCGCAACGCCAGCCAGGCCACGGAGAAGCTGGCGGAGAACAGGTCGATAACCCAGCGGCCCAGGAAGGCCACGAGCGCGCCCCACCGGATGTTGTCACCCACGGTGGGGATGCGCGGCAGGGGCAGCGCCACGACGATGACGGTGCCCACCAGCAGCCCGCCGATGACGTTGGCCCAGGTGATCTCCCCGTTGAGGGCGCACCACAGGGCGGCGATCCAGCCGATGGTAAAGGGGCGGAAGCGGTGCCGGAATCCGTTCATCATGATGTGGCTGCCTCCTGTGCTGCGGCGGTTTCCGTCTCCTCGGCGCGGTAGGCGTCGCGCCCGTGGTCGAGGCGGATGTGGGGGTCTAAGGTGCGTCCGGGCTCGGAGAAGTCATCGCCGAGCACGGCGGAGCGGTAGACCTGCACGTTTTGGGCGGAGTCGGCGGCGCGTCCGGCCACGGCCACAAGCGGGCCGGCGAACACGGTCAGCCCCAGGGAGGCAGCCACCAGCAGGGTGGTGGAGCCGAGCATGCCAAAGGGCAGGCGGCCGACGTCGTCACGCTCGGTGATTTCCACCTCATCGGTGATGTCCACCAGTGGGGCGGGCCGGGCGGTGGCCAGGTTGCCTTCCGGGGCGTCCTTGCGGTCGCGCCAGAAGCCCTTGGACCAGACGATGACCATCACGTACAGGGTCAGCAGCGAGGTCGCCACCGCCCCGCCAATGAGCAGCCAGGCCTGGAAGCCGCCGACCTCGGCGCCGGCTTGCAGGAGCATGACCTTGCCAATGAACCCGGACAGCGGCGGGATGCCGCCGAGGTTAATGGCGGGGATGAAGTACAGGGCGGCAATGATGGGGCTGTAGTAGGCCAGGGAGCCCAGGCGGCGCAGCGAGGAGGTTCCTGCTTGCCGTTCGATGAGCCCCACGACCAGGAACAGCGTGGTTTGCACCAGGATGTGGTGCATGGCGTAGAAGATCGCCCCGGCCAGCCCGTGCGCGGTGCCCAGGGCGACGCCGAAGATCATGTAGCCGATGTGGCTGACCAGCGTGAAGGACAGCAGACGCTTGATGTCGTTTTGGGCCATGGCGCCGAGGATGCCCACGAGCATGGTTGCTAGCCCCACCCACATGAGCATGGTATCGAGTGAGCCGTCGAAGAAGATCACCGAGCGCACGCGGATGATGGAGTAGACGCCCACCTTGGTCAACAGGCCGGCGAAGACGGCGGTGACCAGGGAGGGGGCGGTGGGGTAGGAGTCCGGCAGCCAGGCATCAAGCGGGAAGACGGCGGCTTTGATACCAAAGGCGATGAGCAGCACGGCGAAGATGGCGGCCCGGGTGCCGGAGGGGATTTCTTGCATGCGGATGCCCACGTGCGCCATGTTCAGGGTGCCCACGGCGGCGTAGACGAGCGCCAGGCCGATGAGGAAGACCACCGAGGAGATCATGGAGACCATGACGTAGCCCACTCCGGCGCGCACCCGGGCGGCGGACCCGCCGAGGGTGAGCAGAATATAGGACGCCACCAGGAAGACTTCGAAGCCGACGTAAAGGTTGAACAGGTCGCCGGCCAGGAAGGACAGGTTCACGCCCATGGACAGCAGCAGGTAGGTGGGCACGAAGACGGCTACGGGGTCTTCATCACCGCCGTCGCGCACACCCTGGGCGATGGCGTACCACATGACGGCAAAGAGCACGAGGCCGGACACCGTCAGCATGAGGGTGGACAGCCGGTCTGCCACCAGGGTGATGCCAATCGGCGCGTCCCAGCCGCCGATCTGGAGGGTCTGCGCCCCGTGGGTGTCCACGATGACCACCATGAGCGCGGAGGTGCAGATGGTGCCCAGCAGGGTGAAGAACGCGATGAGGCGTTGCAGGTTGACGCTGCGTGCGCTGATGCGCGAGGCGGCCGCTGCGACGGCGGGCGCCAGGATGGGCACCGGGATGAGGTAGGGCAGCGCGGGGATGAGGGAATCGGCGAGGTTAGTCATCGTCGTCCCCCTTGACGGGGGATTCGAAGGATTGGGGGCCGAAGGTGTCGCCGATGGAGGTCATCCTGCCGGTTTCGGGGTCGTCGGAGGCGTCGTGGTCGGGCGCGGCGGCCGCGGTGGTGGGCCGGGCGGCGATCGCGGCATCCTCGGTGTCATCCTCGATGACGTCGGCGGTGCGGTAGCGGTACTGCCGGTAGGCCAGGGTGAGAATGAACGCGGTCATGGCCATGGAGATGACAATGGCCGTCAGGATCATGCCTTGTGCCAGCGGGTCGGCGATGCGCTCCCCGAACAGGGAGGACTCGCGCCCCAGGATGGGCGGGGATCCGGCCTGGCCGCCGGCCTGCAAGATGAGCAGGTTGGTGCCATTGCCCAGCAGCATCAGCCCGAGCATCATTTTGGTCATCGCGCGGTCGAGCACCAGGTACACGCCGGCGGCGATGAGCGCCCCGGAAGCGATGAGGAGGAAGAGATTGGCTACCACGTTAGGCCTCCTTTCCGGGCTGTGTGTGGGACTGGGATAGTTTCGCTTCTCGACGCCGCCGTCCCGCCGCCCGCGCCATGGAGCGGGCCCGATCCCGGGCCCGCTGGCGTCGCAGCGCCTCGTCGGAATCGATCTGCGCGCCCAGGGAGCCCAGGATGTGGAGGGTGAGCCCGATGACGATGAGGTAGACGCCGGCGTCGAAAAGCAATGCCGAGGGCACGTGCACCTCTCCGATGAGCGGAACCGCCAGCTCCCACACCTGCGAAGTCAACGGCGGCCGTCCGAAGAACATGGGCCACACCGCCCCTAACGCGGAGGCGAGCAGGCCCACGCCCAGGATGCGGCCGGCGTCGATGGGGAAGGCCTCCTCCAGCTCCCGGCGCCCACCCGCCAAGTAGCGCAGCGCCATGGCCAGCGCGGCGACCAGGCCGCCGGCAAAACCGCCGCCCGGGGCGTTGTGGCCCGCAAAGAAGAAGTAGGCGCTCACGGCCATCATGGTGGGGAAGGTCATGCGGGTGACCACGTCGACCATCAGGGAACGGTTCTGTGCCTTTTCCGTATCCGCCCCCGCGGACAGCCAGCGCCGCCCCAGCGCGGTGAGCGTGGGCCGGTGGGACTCGCGGGCGAAGGACCGGGTGCCATAAATCAGCGACGCCACGCCCGTGGCGGCGATGACCAGCACCGAGATCTCGCCCAAGGTATCCCACGCGCGCAGGTCCACCAACAAAACGTTGACGGCATTGCGCCCGTGCCCAATGTCATAGGCCAGGTCCGGGATGTGCTCCGCGATGGTGGGGCGGGTACGCGCGTTGATGGCAAACAGCGTCACCACAGTCACAGACACGCCCACGGCGATGGCCAGCCAGGCGCGCGCCCGGTTGCCCCGAGGCGTGCCCGTCCACTCGGTCTGCGTGGGCAGCTTGCGCAACACCAGCATGAAGATCACCATGACGATGGTCTCCACCAGCACCTGGGTGAGCATGAGGTCCGGGGCGCCATGCAGGGCGAAGATCATGCCCAGCCCGTAGCCGGTGACCCCCACCATGATCACCCCGGACAGGCGATTATTCGTGCGGGTCGCCCCAACGGCCATGATGACAATGATCACGCAGATCAGCGCCTGCCACGGGGTGGTCCACAGCTCCATGCGCACGTCATTGCGCTGCCCGGCGATGAGCACCACCATGGGCAGCACCGTGAGCACCACAAAGATGACACCCAGGTTGATAATCAGGGAGCCGCGCTGGGTGGAGGCCGTCAAGCGCAGCGACAGGTTGCGCAGGAACACCAGCACCGCATCATAGGCAGCATCCGCGCTACCCAACGCCGGAAGCTCCAGGCTGACCATGCGCAGCACCTTGCGCTGCCAGAACAGAATCGCCCCGCCGACGAGGATCACCGTAGAGAGCGCCAGCGGCACCCCGAAGCCATGCCAGGCCGCCAGGTAATCATGCGCGTGCGCAGTCGACGGCCCAAACGTGGCATCCAGGTGCGCGGTAATAGCCCGGCTCAGCGGCCCAGGTGCCACCCCCAACGCGATGGTCAGGGCGGTAAGAATAGCCGGGGGCACCCACAGGGCCGCGTTGATGTGGGCCATGGTGTTTACCGCCGGGGAGACCTCCCCGTTCTTGGTGGCAAACGCCCCGTGCAGGAACACGCAGCTATACGCCATGGTGAGGATGGATCCCAGCACCAGGCCCACGATGAACATGTTGCCCGGCATGCCCACCAGCAGCTCCTCATGGACGATGGCATCCAGGGCGGCCTCCTTGGCCACAAAGCCCAACAGCAGCGGCACTCCGGCCATAGAGGCCGCGGCCAGGCACGCCAGCGCGCACAGGGCCGGCTGGCGCCTGCCCAGGCCGGACAGCTCCGCCACGTTGCGGGTACCGGTGGTGTGGTCGATCGCGCCGACGATCATAAACAGCGTCGCCTTAAACAGCGAGTGCGCGAACGTCAACGCCAGGCCCGCCAGCATGGCCTCCCGCGAGCCCACGGACACCACGGAGATAATAAAGCCCAGCTGGGAGACCGTGCCATAGGCCAAAATCAGCTTCAGGTCCTTCTGGCGCAGCGCAATCCACCCCGACATGAGCATGGTGAACACACCGATGGGGATGATCACCAGGTGCCACGCCACCGCCAGGTGCAGGTCCGGGGCCAGCCGGGCCACCAGGTAGATTCCGGCCTTGACCATCGCCGCGGAGTGCAGGTACGCCGAGACCGGCGTGGGGGCAGCCATGGCGCCTGGCAGCCAGAAGTGCGCCGGCGCGATGGCGGACTTGGTCAGCGCGCCAGCCAGGATGAGCACGATCGCCGCCGTGATATACGGCGTGCCTGCAATGTCGTGGCTGTGCGCCAGCGCCGTCAGCTCGGAGAAGTGCCACACCCCAGCGGTGCGCCCCAACACGATGATGCCCACCAGCATGGCCAGCCCACCAAGCGTGGTCACCATGAGCGCCTGCCCGGCGGCGCGCCGGGAAGAGGCCCGCTCCCCGTAGTAGCCCACCAGCAGGAAGGACAGGATGGAGGTCAGCTCCCAGAAGATGTACATCAAGAGCATGGCGTCCGAGCACACCAGGCCAAACATGGCCAGCGCGAAGCACACCATCTGGGCGCCAAAGACGGACAAGCGCCGCGGGTTGGAGTCAAAATAGCCCCAACAATAAAACAGCACCAGCGCGCCGACACCCAGGATGATCAGGCTAAACAGCCCGGCCAGGGGATCGAGGCGCAGGTCAAAGTTCAGGGACAGCATGGGCAGCCAGCCGTGGTGGGAAACTATCGCCTCCCCGCGGCCCAGCGGTCCGGAGATAAACAGGCTGAGCACCCAGGCGAAGCCCGCGGCGGGCACCAGGGCGAGCAGACCAAAGGCAGGCCTACCCAGGAGGCGTATCGCGGGCGGCGCAAGGATGGCCGCGACGGCGAGTGCGCCAAGCAGTATCAACAAGTGGTGTTCGCTCTTCCTATACTCGAGCGGTCAGTCGTATATGGAGATTCCTCACACGTGACGCCATCCCCCCGGTAGAAGAGGCGCGCCTTGGAGGCAACCAATGGCGCCCAGTCTATCAAGCGGCGTTTCCCCGCGTGTCGCATGTATCACACTCTGCACGGATCAGTGATGGTGGTGGGCCGGGGTCGGTACCGTCGCGTCCAGCAAGGGTGCTGTGCGTTTCGGGTCCGCGGATAATCACCGTTTCCATGAGCAGAAACAAATCTCATGGAAAGGGCAACCAAGCTCAATGCCAGCGCAGCAGTAGTAGTACCGCTCCTCGTTGTCGCCTTCCTGGTGGCAGCGCAGAACTACTTCAACCACCAGGAGATCATTCAGCTTATCGACGGCGCCGCCGCCCGCGGGAAGTCCTACGAGCTCACCATCACAAACAAGCTGACGGGGGCATACCAATTCCGGATCCTTGAAGACTAAGCCGCGGGACGTGTGACCGCGCGAAACGCATCACACCCGCCGCAGGTCTGACACGGTGACCTTCTCCCGCGCGGCCGTCATAGAGATCGCCGCATAGGCACCTCCGGCCACGAGCGCCACGATGGCGCCGACAATCAAGGGCTCTATCACGCTCGCCCATCCCAGCGCGCCGGGGATTTCCACCAGGGTGACAAAGCACCAGTCCGCGATGAAGGCCGTCCCTGCGCCCAGCGCCACGGCAACGAGCAATGGCACTGCGGCATAGATCAGCCACGCCAGGCGCTGAGTGCGTGCGTTGACCCCAACTACTCCCAGGGCCGCGGTTAGGCGCTTGCGCCCGCTTGCCGACGCCCCCGCCGCCACGATGGCAAACAATGTACAGGTGGCCACGGTCCACCACCCGGCGGTGCGGTAGAGGGTGAAGATGGAGCCCTTGGCGTAGAGGTAGGCGGCGATGGAGACATCGCGGTTGGTCACTACGGCGAAGGGGTCTGCGCGATAAATCGGGTCGAGGGAGGCAAGGTCGGTGTTGCGGTAGGCAACGACGTTGGGATGTTGGATGGGTTCAGGAGTATCGGCCAAGTTGAGCGGATGACCCGCGTTGTTGTACGCGATGTGTCGGGATATTCCCCGGGCCCCGTTGGCGCAATCCCTGTGGAGGAGCGATCGTACTTGCTCACAATTAATTTGGATGCCATCTTCCCTGTGGGAAACCAGCACTCCTCCAGGAACATTCCGTGCGACGTCTTCTGCATGAGTGGATTCGACGACTGTCAGATCATTATCTGCTTGGTTTACTGGGGCGATGATATAGGAAAATAGCTGCCCGGTAATCATGGTGCTCAAACTGACCGCGAGAACCGCAAGGCCAATTGCAGCGGGGCCGCGGGACGCCGCTGTTGGTTCTTTGCGCAGGCGCGCTGTTCCCAAAAGGATCGAAGGGCTAAAAGACTTTATCGCTGAGGCGACTGCCCCGGTGACCCACATAATGCAGCCGCGAAGGCTCAATGCAACGAGTGTCAACCCTGCTAGTCCGATGAACAACAGGCTTCCCTCAACAGCATTAATCATCTCCACTTTGAAGTGGACGCACAGCAGCATGGTGACAATGCCCGTGGCAAAGCACAGGACTGGCAAGAAGCGGCCGCGGCGTCGAGCCTTACGCGGCGGTTTCAGTGCTGCCAGGCAGCCGGCGGAAATGATAACTAACGCACAAACCATAATGAGCGGATTGAGAATGTGCGTCTCGCTTGTAAACCACTGTGCCTCGCTGGGAGTGAGTGTCCGGGCGAGCGGTTCAAGGCCCCAAGCTGCGGTGAGCCCCAGGACCCAGCCGAGCACCTGGATGTAGAGCGTTTCCCCAGTGGAGAGCAGTCTGATGGTTTTTTGGGAAAGTCCGATGAGCGTGAACTTGCTCAGCATTTCTACGCGCTGGCGGGCAATCAATGTGCACGCGGTTTGAGCGGCGAGAATGCAGGGTATTGCAGATACAATGGCACACACAAAGAGGAGTATCTGAACTGGTGGGGATAGTGCAAAGCTATTCATCCCAATGGACTCATGCTTCTCCGCGTCCGGCACGCCAAAACTCTGAACCTTCCGCAAGGGCCCTCCGAAAGACCCAGAGTAGGCGATATTTTCACGTTCCAGCGCCTCGCGCGTGGACCCCACCCAGGCAACTAGCTCATCGGGGTATTGCAGCCCGCTATCGTGAATCGTCCCCAAGCTGCTTCCAGGAATGGTCACCGATCCGGCATCAATTAATGCTTGGAGCTTGGGTGAGGCGTAGTAGCTATTATTTGGCGGCAAGCTCGGGATTCCAGGGGGAGGCGCTACGTCCTCGGTGGAAATTTGCCCGTCCGCAGTGTAAAAGACTGTGAGTTTTTTGTCGCCAATGAGTTTGAGGTCCATTGTGGACAAGATCCACGGTTCCTGGAGCATGTCATTGACGTACTGTTGATGGGGAATGCGGGCATTGGCGTGATCGGTACGCTGCGTGATGGCCTGGGGTAACACGCACGCAAAGGCAAGAAACATAACCGCTATCGCGGTGGCAACAATTGCTCCGAGGCGGGGGAGCGAGTGGGACCGGAAGCTGATGAGGGCGCCGAGTCCGAGCGCCCGGGTGTGCGGTGACTTTAGCATTCGTGGAGCCGCCCTCCCTCTAGGCGAACACTGCGATCCGTTGCGTGGGCGACCGCGGCGTCGTGAGTGACGAGCACCAAGGTGGCCTGCGTGTCTGCTACGGCCTTCAATAGAACAGCCAGGACGTCCTGCGATGTTGCGGCATCAAGGGACCCGGTTGGTTCGTCGGCGAGAACTACGGGCGGCTGGTTAATTAGTGCCCGCGCGATGCCAGCGCGTTGTGCTTGTCCGCCAGAGACGTGGTCGGGTGTGCGCGATGCTGTTTCGGCGTCAATGCCTACGGCCGCTAGGTGTTTTAGCGCAGCGGCTTTGGCGTCCCGGCGCGTGGCCCCAGCGAGGTAATTGGGCACCATGACGTTTTCCAGCAATGTCAATTCGGGGATGAGTTCGGCAAACTGGAATACGTAACCAACGGAGGTCAGCCGGAAAAGGCTTTGTTCTTTGGGGCTCAGGGCGTATATATCGCGCCCGGTGATGTGTACGGAGCCGCTTTCTGGGCGGATGAGCCCGGCAAGGGTGTGGAGGAGGGTGGTTTTCCCCTCTCCACTGGTGCCAACGATGGATATGCTTTCGCCTGCGGCGACGTCGAGGGTGAGGTCGGAAAAGAGCGGCGCGGTGTTGGTGCTCAGCCGGACGGCGAGGTTGTGTGCGTGTATCGCCGACTTCACGGGCGTGGGGCTCATGGTCGCGTCCTTTCTGTGAGCCGGAGGCGCCGGTGCTGCACAGCTATTGGTGTACAGGAGACGTTGTAGTGTCCACCCGAGGATAGGCTTAGCGGCAGGTGCGCGACAATGGCCAAAAGTACCCAATGCGTGTGTGGGGTGACACGCCCCGAGCCCCCCGACCCCCGACCCCCCGAACGAGCCCCCTACTTCCCGTACTGCAGCAGGAACAGTGCTTCGGCGATGGCGATGCGCTCGATCTCGGTGGGGTCCACCGATTCGTCTGCCGAGTGGATGGTGGTGGTGGGTTCTTCCACGCCGTAGAGGGCGATTTCGGCGTCGGGGAAGGCGTTTTGCAGCGCGGTGGTCAGGGGGATGGATCCGCCGGAGCCGATGGTGGCGGATTCTTCGGTGCCGTAGGCCTGGGCCAGGCAGCTGCGCAGCAGGGTGAGTGCGGGCTTGGTTACGTCGGTGGCAAAGCCTTGGTTGACGTCGTCGATCTCCACGTCGATGTGTGCGCCCCAGGGGGCGTGGTTGCGCAGGTGGTTGGCCAGTTTGTCGGCGGTGTCTTGGGCGTCCATGCCGGCGGGGACGCGCAGGTTGATTTTGGCTTGGGCGCGCGGGGGCACGGCGTTGACGGCTTCGGCAACGGGGGTGGAGGTCCAGCCGGTGATGGTCACGGCGGGGCGGGCCCAGACGAAGTCGGCGGGGGAGTCGGCTTCGGTGCCCATGAGGTTGACGCCGTCGAGGACGCCGGCGTCGGCGCGGAAGGCTTCGGGGGTGTAGGGTTCGCCGTCCCAGCGTGCGGAGGTGTCTACCCCTTCGATGACGGTGCGGCCTTGCTGGTCGCGCAGGGAGTCCAGCGTGCGCACGAGGGCGAAGGCGGCGTCGGGGGCGGCGCCGCCGAAGTTGCCGGAGTGGATGGCGGTTTCCAGGGTGGAGACGGTGACGGTGAGCTGGGCGCCGCCGCGCAGGGACGTCGTTAATGTGGGGGTTCCTACCGCGGCGTTGCCGGTGTCGGCGATCATGATGGCGTCGGCTTTGAATAGTTCGGGGCGCGATTCAATGAGCGCGTCTAGGCCTTCGCCGCCGCGCTCCTCGGAGCCTTCCACGACTACGGTGATGCCGATGTCGCTGCCGCCTGCGGCTTCGACGGCGCGCAGGGCGGCCAGGTGCATGACCAGGTTGCCCTTGCAGTCGGCGGCGCCGCGGCCGTACCAGCGGCCGTCGCGTTCGGTGAGCGTGAAGGGGTCAGTGGTCCAGGTTGCGGGGTTGCCGGCGGGGACGACGTCGTAATGCGAGTACAGCAGCACCGTGGGGCGTCCCGGTGCGGGCTCACGCTTGCCGACGACCGCGGTGGAGCCGTCGGCAGTAGCGATGCGCTCCACGCTAAAGCCCAGCTCTTCGAAGTGCTCGGCGACCCAGGAGCAGGCGCCGGCGGCGTCGCTAGCAAGCTCGGGTTCGCCGTGGACGGAGTTGTAGGAGACGATCTGCTTTAGCTGCTGGAAGATGGTGTCGCGCTCGGCGCGGACGTGGTCTTCGACGGTGGCGTAACTCATGGGTACTACCGTAGCGCCGTCGCGCGGGCGGGCGCAGACCTTGCACTCGGAGGCTGCGACTGCTAGAACGGTGGCTAGCACTTCACACCGATGAGTGCCAACAAAGCGGGTGGGCCGGATCGCACTCAACCGGCCGTAACCGTCGCGGGCGCCTGCTGGCCGATCAAGCGACGTGAGTGTCGTCCCAACAAAAGCTGTTTTTAAGGAGTACGAAACCACATGGCAAAGATCATTGCCTTTGATGAGGAAGCTCGCCGCGGCCTGGAAAAGGGCCTGAACACCCTGGCCGACGCCGTCAAGGTCACCTTGGGGCCCAAGGGCCGCAACGTTGTCCTGGAGAAGTCCTGGGGCGCGCCGACCATCACCAATGATGGCGTGTCCATCGCTCGCGAGATCGAGCTGGAGGACCCCTATGAGAAGATCGGCGCCGAGCTGGTCAAGGAAGTAGCCAAGAAGACTGACGACGTCGCCGGCGACGGCACCACCACCGCCACCGTGCTCGCCCAGGCCCTGGTCAAGGAAGGCCTGCGCAACGTAGCCGCCGGCTCTAACCCCATGGGCATTAAGCGCGGCATTGAAAAGGCCGTGGACGCCGTCACCGAGAAGCTGCTCGGCTCTGCCAAGGAGGTAGAGACCGAGGAAGAGATCGCCGCCACCGCCGGCATTTCCGCCGCCGACCCGGAGATTGGCAAGCAGATTGCTAAGGCCATGTACGCCGTGGGCAACGGCTCGGTGAACAAGGACTCCGTGATCACCGTCGAGGAGTCCAACACCTTCGGCGTGGACCTTGAGGTCACCGAGGGCATGCGCTTTGATAAGGGCTACATCTCCGGCTACTTCGCCACCGACATGGAGCGCCAGGAGGCCGTGCTCGAGGACCCCTACATCCTGCTGGTGTCCTCCAAGATCTCCACCATCAAGGACCTGCTGCCGCTGCTGGAGAAGGTCATGCAGTCCGGCAAGCCGCTGCTCATCATCGCCGAGGACGTGGAGGGCGAGGCCCTGTCTACCCTGGTGGTCAACAAGATCCGCGGCACCTTCAAGTCCGTGGCCGTCAAGGCCCCCGGCTTCGGCGATCGCCGCAAGGCCCAGCTGCAGGACATGGCCATCCTCACCGGCGGCCAGGTCATCTCCGAAGAGGTGGGCCTGTCCCTGGAGAACGCCGACCTGCCGCTTCTGGGCACCGCCCGCAAGGTCGTGGTGACCAAGGACGACACCACCATCGTCCAGGGTGCCGGCACTCAGGAGCAGATCGACGGCCGCGTCAAGCAGATCCGCGCCGAGATTGAGAACTCCGACTCCGACTACGACCGCGAGAAGCTCCAGGAGCGCCTGGCCAAGCTCGCCGGCGGTGTGGCCGTGCTCAAGGTTGGCGCCGCCACCGAGGTGGAGCTCAAGGAGCGCAAGCACCGCATCGAAGACGCCGTGCGCAACGCCAAGGCCGCGGTCGAGGAGGGCATCGTCGCCGGCGGTGGTGTGTCCCTGCTCCAGGCCGCCCACGTCCTCGACGGGGACCTGGACCTGGACGGCGACGAGGCCACCGGTGTCAAGATCGTGCGGGAGGCCCTGTCCGCCCCGCTCAAGCAGATCGCTGCCAACGCCGGCCTGGAGCCGGGCGTGGTGGCCGACAAGGTCGCCGGCCTGGCCGAGGGCGAAGGCCTCAACGCTGCCACGGGCGAGTACATCAACCTCATGGAAGCCGGCATCAATGACCCGGTCAAGGTGACTCGCTCCGCGCTGCAGAACGCCGCGTCCATCGCCGCGCTGTTCCTGACCACCGAGGCCGTGGTGGCTGACAAGCCGCAGCCCGCCGGTGCTGGCGCAGACGCCGCCGCCGCTGACGCCATGGGTGGCATGGGCGGGTTCTAAGCCTCCGCCGCGCCCCGCGGCGCCCGCGCTGCGCCCGTTGCCCCGGCGCAGTTCGGCTCCGCGCGCACCCATGAAGCGCCCTTGCGGGCGCCCTGTGAGCACCGCCCCCGCACACCAGGTGTGGGGGCGGTGTTTTTTCTTGCGCGGACAATGGCGCCAGTGTGGGTAAAATAAGCTCATGGCTGCCAATCACGACGACGATCTGCCCACCATCGACCTGGCCAAGACTGAAGGCTACGTCGTCGATGACTCCGATGAGGACGATCCCGCACTCATCCGACCCGACGGCACGCCCGTAGAAACGTGGCGCGAAAACTACCCCTATGAAGCTCGCCTGACCCGCGAGGAATATGACCACATCAAGCGCGCCCTCCAGATCGAGCTGCTCAAGTGGCAAAACTGGACCAAGGAAACCGGCCAGCGCCACATCATTCTCTTCGAGGGCCGCGACGCCGCCGGTAAGGGCGGCACCATCAAGCGCTTCAATGAGCACCTCAACCCCCGCGGGGCGCGCACCGTGGCGCTAGAAAAACCCAGTCCCCGCGAATCCACGTCCTGGTATTTCCAGCGCTATATTCAGCACTTCCCGTGCGCCGGGGAGATCGTCTTTTTTGACCGCTCCTGGTACAACCGCTCCGGCGTAGAGCGCGTCATGGGCTTTTGCACGGAATCCCAGCATGCGGAGTTCCTGCGCGAGGTCCCCATGCTAGAAAACATGATCCTGGGCTCCGGGATCTCGCTGACCAAGTTCTGGTTCTCCGTCACGCGCAAGGAGCAGCGCACCCGCTTTGCCATCCGCCAGGTGGATCCGGTGCGCCAGTGGAAGCTGTCGCCCATGGACCTGGCCAGCCTGGATAAGTGGGATGACTACACCCGCGCCAAGGAGGAGCAGTTCCGCTACACGGATACGGATGAGTCCCCCTGGATCACCATCAAGTCCAATGACAAGAAGCGCGCCCGCATCAACGCCATGCGGTATGTGCTGTCCAAGTTTGAGTACACGGACAAGGATCATGAGCTGGTCGCCGAGCCGGATCCGCGGATTGTCATGCGCGGGCGCGATCAGATCGGCGACTAGCCCCCGCTAGGCCTCGCCAGAGACCGCTAGCCTCCTCGCCAGAAACCGCCAGCCCCCGCTAGCTTTCCGCGGCGTCCTGCGGGCGGCGCAGCGTGCGCCACAGCCACATCCCGGCGATGACCAGCAGCGCCACGATGAGCAGGTTGCGGCCCGTGGCATACAGGTAGGACACAGCGGACGGGTTGGTCGAGGAGATAAACCCGTTAAACGTCAGCGGGTAGACGGCGGTGGTGAGCACGCAGGCGGCCAGCGTCACTGCGCAGGCGCCGCCGATGAGGCTGCGTGGCCGGCCGTCGAGAGCCAGCATTACCGCCAGCAGCGGGGTGACCCACATGAGGTATTGGGGGGAAAACACTTTGGAGGAGACCAGGATCCCGGCGATGGAGACCAGCCACAGGGCGCGGGTGGCGGTGGGGGTCAGCGCCCCGGTGCGCAGGAAGGCGCGCAGCGCCACTCCCAGAATCACCGCGGCCACGGCAATGCTGAGCACCGTGGTGGCTGCCAGCCCGACGGAGACATGCGGGCCGAAGACTTCAAAGCTTTTCGACGCCGCGTAATCAATCTTCCAGCGCTGCGGCGCCGCCCAGTGCGCCCACAAGAACGGCGTGGCCGCCACCGATTCCGTTTGGAGGCCGCGGTCCACCTGGTAGTCCAGGGGTGAGGTCACCCGGTCCCACCCCTGGGTCACCGTGGTCAGCGCAACGGTGGCCACCAGGGTCAGTCCCGCCCAGCCTAGGCGCATCCATGTGCCGCTGGCGCGCCAGTGGCCTACCAGGCCGGCGAGCAGGGCGGCGGGCCAGAGTTTCACGGCGGTGGCGCACGCGGTCAGGATTGCGCTGGCGGGGCCGCGGCGGGACAGCAGTGCGGCGGCCCACGCCACCAGCAGGCCTGCCATGAGGTCGAGGCGGCGGGTATAGATGGGCGCGAGTGCCAGGCCGGACAGCAGCCAGAACCATACTGCCCACCATGCGTGGCGGCGGGCGAGGTACCAGGTGAGAGCGGCGTCGCAAAGCAGAATCAGTGCGGCGAAGGCGACGGTGAAGTGGACGCGATCGTCGCCGGTGAGCAGGTGGAGTACCCGCAGCGGCACCACCCCAAGGTCGGGGTATTCGCGCAGCGCGGAGCCCTGCCCGGTGACGCCCTTGTAGTAGTACTTCACCTCTGGGGCGGGGCCGCGCTGGTGGGCGGCGAAGAGCAGCAGGGCCATGCGCGTGACCCACCAGCCGACGGCGCTGCCCAGCGGGCTATCGAGTCCGCGACGCAACTGGGACATAGCTCACCTCCCGGTAGACGGGGAAAATCGGCTCGGGCTTGGGCTCGGGCTTGGGCTTGGGCTCATTGTGAGGCACCGGGCGCGGGGTGCACATCTCCACCGCCGCGAGCACGCCGATGCCCAGCAGCACCACGCCGCGGACGGTGGCGCACAGGTAGGCCAGCGCGTCCGGCGCGGTGTTGGAGACAAACCCGGAGATGCGCACAGGGTAGACCACGGTGGTCGCCGCGGCCGCGATGAGCAGCCCCACCCCGATGGCGGGCAGTACCCACCGCCGCGGCGTGCCCACCGGGCGCACATCCAGCGCGAGCATGACCGCCACCAGCGGGCAGACCCACAGCAGATACTGCGGGGAGAGCACCTTGGACGTCACCAGCACTGCGATGAGCATGGTCAGCCACGCCGCACGCGAGGCGGGCGGGCTCGTCGGCGCGCGGTGATCCAGCGCCCGCCAAGCCACCAAGCCCAGGATCGCTATGCCCGCGCACGCGATAGCCACCGTGGTCACCGTGAGCAGGCCCGCCACCCCAGGACCGAAGATCTCATAGCTTTTCGACGCCGCGAAGCGCACCGGCCAGCGCTGCGGGTCACCCAAGCGCAGCCAATACAACGGGATCGCAGCCAGTGCTTCTACCTCGAGGCCGCGGTGGAACTGATAGCCCACAGGTGAGAGCAGGCGCGTCGGGCCCGCGGCCACCAGGGTGAGCAGCCCGGCTAGCGCCATGGTGCCTGCAGCCCAGCCCACGCGCACCCACGTGCGCGCATCACGCCAGTGGCCCACCAGCCCTGCAACCAGCACCACCGGGCCCAGCTTGATGGCGGTGGCCAGGCCAGTCAGCGCCCCGGCCACGCGGTCCGAGGTTCCCAATGCCGCCGCAGCGGCGGCCACCATCATGCCCGGCACCAGGTCCAGCCGGGTGAGCACGATGGGGGAAAGCACCACCCCGCACGCCAGCCAAAAGGCCAGCGCCCAGCGCGCGCGGGCGCGCACCAGGTACCAGGTCAGCGCGGCATCGCACGACAACAGCAGCAGCCCGAACGCGACGATGAAGCGCGTCTGATCCCCGCCGACAAGATGCTCCAGCACACCCAGTGGGGCGGCCAAAAGGTACGGGTACTCCTCCAGGGGCACGCGGCCCGGATCGGGGGAGTGCACCGAGCGGAAGTAATAGGGGATATCACCAGGACCGATGCGCGCGGCAAACAACGCGATGAGGACGCGGGTGGCTACCCACGCCAGGGCGCAAGACTCTGGAAAAGGTAGGCGCGCGCGCACGGCGGAAGACTTCAGGCGTGGGGCTAGCACGCCGCACATCGTATCAGGACAGCCTGCCTAGTCATCTTCCGTGGCAATGATCGCCTTAGCCAGCTTGCGCAGGTGCTTGAGTTGTTTAGACGTGGACTCGTCCAGGGCCTCATCCTCGCCGCGGGTAACCAGCTTTTCTAAGTCCGCACGCGCCTTGTGGCCCTTCTTAGTAATCGCCACAATCTGGCGGCGTCGATCCTTCGGATCCCGCTCCCGGGCCGCCCAGCCGTGCTTCTCCAGCGAATCCACCAGGCGGACCATATCGGAGGTATCGATCATCAGGGTCGCCGACAAGGCAGTCTGGCTGGTGGCATCCCCGTCATCCAGGCAGGTAAGCACCCAATACTCGCGCAGGGACGTCGAATGCTCCGCCAGCCGCGACTCCACCTCATCGCGGGTGCGCCGACGCAGCCGCTCCAACTGGAACGACGGCGACTGCAACAACGCGGGCGGAATAGCGGGAGCCGAAACCGGAGCCTTCTTCGACGACATGGCTCAATGCTACCTAGCCCAGCATGGAAGCTGCGAACTATGGGTGACCACCACTACTCCTTGGGCCCGCCGTGGGACGCCGCCAGCGCCCGGCGGGTCTCCGCGCGAAACGCGCTGACCAGCCACGCCACTGACACCCCAAAGGCAACAAGCAACAATCCGTTGCGGCACGCGGCGATGACGTAGGCGATGTCATCGCGATGCGAATTAGACACCATGCCCGCGTAGTGCAGCGGGAAGATCTGCGTGGTGGCATAAGCCGCCCCCAACACGCACACCGCAATGACCGCCGGCTGCCAGCGCCACACCACCTGGCCCGCGGCGGTGCGGGTCTTGAGGTCACACGCGACCACCGCAGCCACCAGCGGGCCCAGCCACAGCATGTACTGCGGGGAGAGCACCTTGGCGGTCACCATGATGCCCAACACCGTGGTCAGCCACAGCACCCGAGTGACCAAGGGGTCCCGGCCGCCAGTGCGCACAAAACGCACGCCCACCACTACCAGCACGCCGGCAGCCACCGCCACGGACGCCCACGTGGACACCGCCAGCAGGGTGGAGACGTGGGGGCCAAAAATCTCAAAGCACTTCGACTCCGCAAAATCGATCGGCCACCGCTGCGGATCCTTCGCATGGAACCACAACAGCGGCGTTGCGGGAACGGCTTCCACATGCAAGCCGCGCTCCTGCTGATACACCAGCGGGGAGACCACCCGCGCCCACCCGCGAGTCATGGCCGTAATGGTGCTGACCGCCACGATGGCCAGCCCCGCCCACGCCAAGCGCAGCCACGTGCCCCCCGCACGCCAGTGGCCCACCAGACCAGCCACCAGGGCGACCGGCCACAACTTGGCACACGCCGCCAAGCCCACCAGGGCGCTTGCCGCCGGGCTTGCCGAACCCACCCACAGCGCGGCCACCGCCACCAGCAACCCCGGAAGCAAATCCAGGCGGCGGATAAACAACGGGCCAAGCACCAGGCTAAACGCTAGCCAAAAGCCCAACGCCACCCACGCCCTGCGGCGGGCCAACATCCAACACAAGATCGCATCCAGGGTCAGGATGGCCACGGCAAAAGCGACGACGAACTGATCCTTGTTATCGCCCACCAGGTGGTGGAGCAGCCGGGGAATCCACACGGTCAGATCTGGGTACTCGCGCATCGCATCGGCCTGCCCAGCCTGCTCCCTGCGCACCCCGCCGTAAAAATAGAACACATCCGTGCGGGTAGTGGGGTGGCGAAGGGCAAAAAGGACGAGCAGCACGCGGGTGCAATACCAGGCCACCACCGCGGTGGCAGAGGCAAGGCGGTGGCGTTGAGTAGCGCTCAGCGCAGGCAAGGCAAAAGCAGGCATGGACATCTGGCCGGTCTACTCGGTGGGAAGACCCGCAGCCAACCAGGCCTGGGTGCCGCCCGAAACGTTGTACACGCTCGCCTGCGGCACGGCCTGTTCTAAGTACTCGGCGCAATGCGCCGAACGCCCACCAGCCTGGCAGATGAGGTACACCGGCCGAGACGTGTCTACCTGGGCGAGCTGGGTGACAAACTGGCTCATCGGAATGTTGATAGCCCCCGCGGCGTGGGCGGTGGCGTACTCGTCCGGCTCGCGGACGTCGATAAGCTGAACGCCCTGGGGGACGTCGGCGACGGTGACGGTGTGCATGGCGGGACCTACTCCAAACGATTGCGGGGGCCATAATGACTGACAAAGCAGTCTAGCGGGTGGCTGCGCTACCCTTGCCACAACCGTGCGGCGCGCGGACGGAACAGGCGACAACCAGGAGGTGTGAGGTGAAATCTGCGGAAAACATCCTGTTTCCTGCCGTGGGAGTGGTTCTATCCCTGTGGTGTCTGGCTCGGGGAGATTCTGTGTGGGACACCGTCATCTTTACCCTGTTTACCGCCTTTTTCACGTGGATCCTGGTCGTCCGGCTGGATCGGCGGCACAAGGAGTGATGCGTGGGGCGCGGCGATCGCAAGGACTCGATCCCGCGCCGCGGTAATTTTTGTGCCACGAAAGCTAGGGCAGGTGGCACGAAAATTCCGACTGTGCTAATTTTTGAGCCATGGACAGCGCAGAAGCTTTGGAGATTGTGGGTGACCTAGCGTCACAGCAATGGGGGCTGGTGACGTCTGCGCAGGCGAAGGATCAGGGGGTAGATGTGCCAACTCTGTCGCGACTGACCCGAAGTGGGGTGTTGGAACGGGTCCGGCACGGTGTGTACGTCACACCTGGAGCAACACAATCCGCCGAATTGGAGCTCAAGGCCCAGTGGCTCGCGTTGAAACCAGATCTCATGGCAGCAGATAGGTTGACCGACCCACAACACGCTGGCGAAGCGGTGGTTTCCCATACCACCGCGGCAGAGTTGTGGGGTATTGGGGACCTGTGGTCTGACGGCATTCACTTCACCACGAAGACCCGACGTCGAAGCCGGCAAGCAGAGGTCACGTTCCATACGGCTGATTTTGCTGAGGAAGACTGGGTGATTCACCCACGCGCACGTCTACCGGTGACGACGGTCGGACGAACGATCGCTGACCTTGCTCGCGATGGGCACGAGGCGGACCATCTGCTCAACCTTGTTGCAGACGCTGCGGCCAATGAACTGATAGACCAGGAAACTTTGCTAGAAGCGGTCACTGGACTCGAAGTCGAATTTGGACTAAAAGCCAAAGATGTTCGTGGATTAAAGCTCCTGGTTTCTTCACGGTTCCCCGTCGATGAAACCGAGCACAAGCTCAGCTCCATGATTGAAGACGCCATAGGTCCAATTCAGAAACGAATGGAGGATTTTTTAAAACAGCAACAAATAGCACAAAAATGGATGGAACAAATAGGGGCTGCTACATATTCAAATGTGGCAATGTTTTCCAGCATGCAGAGATTACTCGGCCCCAAATTTGACATAGAATACTTGAGAACGCCCGTACGTGAGATGCAAAATATTACACCTCCACTTCCTGATCTAGCTAAGCGTTTTAGAGAGTTGAAAATACCTACGCCTAATCCAGCCATCTTTGAACCATTCGTTCAAGGCCTACAGGAACAAATGGTCCCAAATTATGATGAGGATAGGGAGCGTGATGGTGATGGCACAAAAGCCAAAGGCTAGAAGAACCCACGGGAAAATTTCTTCTGCGTTGAAGGAAGAAGCCAAGAGCAAAGGAAAGAGCGTTACGGACGCTTACAACCAATTTTTTAGAGAAACCTTTCTCAATCTCGTAATGGAGAGCCAATCTGGTTGGGTGTTGAAGGGTGGTTCGGGAATTTATTGTAGGATTCCTGGAGCGCGGCAAACTAAGGATTTAGATTTGTACCGTCAAGAAAACACAACTTCATCTTGGGAATCTGCCGAGATCCTTGTAGACACAATGAATGGAAAGAGGACTGGGCCGTACGAATTTCGATTGTCACATCCAAAGTCTACGAGATCGGGTGGGGCAGTTGAAAGTGAGCGAATAAGTGTTTCGGTGAGATATGGAGTGGAGCACAACGAACTAGTCCATTTTACGGTCGACGTCAGCGGTGATATAAAAGCTGCTGATGTAGTAGAGCCTTTAACGGTCAGTGCTACCTTTGAGGTGGTCACGGAGTTTTTGCCTCAAGAGTTTTTTGTTTATGTGTATCCGGTTGCAAACCAGATGGCGGATAAAGTCTGCGCAATGTATGAACGATATGGATCAAATCCCCCCGGTAAGCCTTCCACACGTTACCGTGATCTCTATGACCTCGCTCTCATGGCTAGGTCACTTTCTGTGAAGTATGCTGATCTTAAGAGAGCATTGGATGAGCAACAGGTTGTTCGACGATTCTCTTTGCCAAGCACGCTTGTGGTCCCGGATGATGAATGGTTATTGAAGTATCCGGAAATTGTTAGAGGATTCGGTAATGTTGAGTCGGGTTTGGATAATATAGAAGAAGCGCTTCGTGTCGCAGGTCTTTTGCTCAACCCCCTCCTGTGTGTCGAAACTGCTCGGCGGAACCGTACATGGGATCATCGCAATTTAATGTGGATCGATGAGGGATAGTGTGTCACCATTTTATCCAGAACAGGAAAATGTAATTCTTAAGGGAGTGATCAGGAGTCTGGCCAGCTTTGAATATCACTTTCAGTCATAGGCAACAAAATGCTCGATTGACGGCTCTGTACTACACATGAATGTTCTGCTAGCTTTATGGGCCGCAATCGCTGAGCTGCGGCACAAGCGGCGGCGAGGGGACGCAAGATAAGCAGGATCGTGCGGCGCTGCGTCGGTGGTTGGGGTGTGCCAGAATGTGGGGAACAGTCCAACGGCCGGTGCGACCGGACAAGGTGAGGTGCAATGAATTACTGGTGGATCATTCTGGCACTCGTGGCGGGGGCGGCGGCGGTGTACTTCCTTATGCGGGGCGCGCAGGCGTCGCGCAAGGAGCAGCAGCAGCGCCGCGGTGTGCGGCAGGATCCGCTGGCGCAGGCGACGCCGGATCGGAAGTTTGGTCCGGACATGCTGGGGCCGGGGGCAATCGTGACGTATGGTGCCACGGACTATGTGGTGCGCGGCAGCGTGGAGGTCCGGCAGGGCTATTACGTGTGGCATGAGCACATGCTTGATGGGGGCAGTGGCTCGGAGTGGTTGTCGGTGGATGTGAGTGAAGGCCAGTTGGACTTGTCCTGGTGGACGACGCGCACGGATCTTCAGCTCACGCCCGCGCCGCAGGTGACCGTCGATGGGGTGACCTACCGGAAGAAGGAGTCGGGCGTGGCGGATTTCACCACGGAGGGCACCACGGGTCTGCCGGAGTCCGGCTCGCTGGAGTACTGGGATTACCAGGGTCCGGACGGCAAGCTGCTGGGCTTGGAGCGCTTTGGGTCTGGTCCCTGGGAGGTTTCGGTGGGCCGCGAGCTGCGCTCCGGGGAGGTCATTGTCTACCCGGCCCCAGAGCAGTGAGCCGGGTGCTGGAGTTGTCCGTGGCACCCGCGGACACGCGCGCCGGGGATTTGTTGCTGCGGCTCAATGGCCCGGAGGCGCCGCTGTTGGCGCGCGATGTGGTGCGCGCGGGTGCCGGGTCACTGGAGTTGGGGATCATTGGCGCGTCCCATGTGGTTTCGGTGCGCGACGGTGCGCATAAGTTGGTGTGGCGGGAGGAGATCTCGTGCCGCTCGCTTAGCGACGCCCCCGTCCCCACCCCCGCGCCCACCTGCGACGTTGCCCTGCCGCCCCGCTACGAGTGCGCGGGCTACTGCTTGCGCAGCCGCGTGGACGTGGCCGGTGATTTTGTGGCCCAGGCCGGCGCGCTGGTGGCAGACCTCGAGCGCGGCGGCTGGCTGGTTGGCCGCTTCCCTGGGGCGGGCCCGTTTCACCTGACCGCGCTGTGCGGGGCGGCGACTGCGGATGGTTGGAGTTGGCGCAGCGTGCACCTCTACCCGGGGGAGGCCACCATCGTGCGCACGGAAAGCAAGGTGTCACTATGAGCTCTCGTGGAAACTACGTCCTGGCACTGCTGTTGGCGCTGCTCGCGGTGCTGTTTTTGATGATCGGCTGCGGCTCCGGTTCTGGGGATCGGCAGCAGGAACGCTCCGCTGACCAGGTGACGGGGCAGTGCACCCACCCGGAGTCGGCGGAGGCTAGCGCGGACGACGTTGAGCAGCGCCTGGGCACCCCGCAGGCGCGGGCGACTGACGACGCCACCGGGGACATCTACCTGCGCTACTCCCGCTTTATCATCCGCGTCCACGCCGCGGGCGGGACCTGCCAGGTGACCAAGGAGGACCTGGGGCGCGTCCACAACGGAGGCCTGATCTTCTTGGGGCCCGGGTTTAGTCCGTCCTCGCCCAGCGGGTCGTCTGGCGGATCGTCCGGCTCCCGGGGTGGGGTGAAGTAGGCGGCAGATTCCCGCGGTGCGCGGCGCACCGCACAGGTAGCGGAGGAAAAACATGGATACGCAGTTTGTGCAGGACTTAGTCAGCGGCGTGGGCGGCACGGTGGCCTACTTCGCGGTGGCCGCGGTGGTGCTCGTCGTGGGGTTTTGCGTGCTTGATGCGCTCACCCCGGGCAACCTGCACCAGTTGGTGTTTATCCACCACCTGCCCAACGCGGCGGTGCTTGCCGCGGCGGGGCAGATCAGTTTGGGCATCATCGTGGTCAGCGCGATTGTTCATTCCCCGGAGGCTGTGGCTGCTGGCCTGGTGTACACGGCGGTGTATGCCGTGGTGGGGCTGGTTATCCAAGCGGTAGCGCTGGTGGTCATTGAGGTGCTTATTCCGGGCCGGGTGCGTGACGTGGTGCGTGACCCGCAGTTGCGCGCGGGCGTCGTGGTAGCTGGGGTGTGCCTGGTGGTGGTGGCCTGCGTTAACGCCGCGTGCATGTCATGATCGCATCCCGGCGCTGGCTGCTGTTGGTCTCGGTGGCCATTTGTGCCGCCTCCGGGCTGGTGTATGAGCTGGCCTTGCTCAGCTTGTCTACCTCGCTCAACGGGGGCGGGGTGGTGCAGACCTCGCTGATTGTGGCCGGCTATGTGGCGGCCCTGGGCGCCGGCGCGCTGGCCGCGGCCCCGCTGGTGCACTGGCCCGCCCAGGCTTTCCTGGCGGTGGAAACGGCCCTGGGGCTGATCGGCGGGGTCAGCGCCGTGGTGTTATACGTGTTCTTCGCGTTGGTGGGCCAGTCCACCGCGGTGCTGGTGGTGGCCACGGGGCTGATCGGCGTGTTGGTGGGCGCGGAGTTGCCGCTGCTCATGGTGCTGGTGCAGCGTGGTCGGCAGGCGGATGCCCCCACGGTGGGCCGGCTGGTGTCCACGCTGAACTTTGCGGACTACTGCGGTGCTTTGCTGGGCGGGTTGGCCTGGCCGTTTGTTTTGCTGCCGTGGCTGGGGCTCATGCGCGGGACGATGGCCGCCGGGGTGGTCAACGTGGTGGCGGCGGCGTTTGTGGCGGTGGTGTTGCTGCGCACGTGGATGCCGTTTCGCCACTTCTGCGCCGCGATGGTGGCCCTGGGGGTGTCGCTGGCGGTGCTGGTCACGCTGCTGGTGCGCAGCGAGGGCATTGTGACCACGGCGCGCCAGCAGCTGTATGCGGACCCGGTGGTCTATGCCCACCAGTCGGCCTACCAGGACATTGTGGTCACGCAGCGGGGTAAGGACAGGCGCCTGTTCCTCAACGGGGGTTTGCAGTATTCCACCCGGGATGAGGCGCGCTATACGGAGTCTTTGGTCTACCCGGCGTTGCGGGGCCGCGGGCAGGACGTGTTGGTCATCGGCGGCGGGGACGGCCTGGCCGCCCGCGAGCTGCTGCGCATGGGTGCGCGCGTGACCCAGGTGGAGCTGGACCCGGAGATGGTGCGGGTGGCTAATACGGTGTTGCGGGAGGACAACGGCGGGTCGTTGGAGGATCCGGGAGTCGACGTGATCACCGATGATGCGTTTACGTGGCTGCGCGCCCAGCGCGGCCCGGGGCGTTTCGATGCCGTGATCGTGGACCTGTCTGACCCGGACAATGAAACAATGGCGCGGCTGTATTCCACGGAGTTTTATGCCCTGGCCCGCCAGGTGTTGCGCCCGCAGGGGCGCATGGTGGTCCAGGCGACGTCGGCCTACACCACCCCGGATGTGTTTTGGCGCATTGGCGCCACGCTGCGGGATGCGGGCTGCGCGGCGACGATTCCCTACCACGTGCATGTGCCCACGTTTGGGGACTGGGGTTTCCAGCTGTGCGGGCCGGCCGGCACGCGGCTGGCCCTGCCCGACGGCGCACCGCAGCTGCGCTATCTCACCCCGGAGGTGCTGGCCGCCGCGCAGGTTTTTGGGGCAGATAATCAGCCGCGCGAGCTGGCGCCGTCGACGCTGGATCATCCGCGCATTGTCGATGACCTGCGCCGCGGCTACCGCCAGGCAGGCGAATAGCCCCCGAGCCCCCGCGCCGCTTATCTTTGAGCCCCCGAGCCCCCAGCTGAAGCCCGCGGCCTACTTGCCGGCGCGCTCGATGGCCTCGGCGAGGATCTTTTCTGCCTCGGCCTTGTTGCCCCAGCCGGAGCCGTGGACTTCCTTGCCGGGCTCCAGGTCCTTGTAGTGGACAAAGAAGTGCTCGATTTCGTCCTTGACAAAGCTGGAGATGTCCTCGATGTCCTGGAACTGCTCGTAGCGCACGTCGTCGAGGACGCACAGCAGCTTGTCGTCGCCGCCGGCCTCGTCGGTCATCTTGAACACGCCGACGGGGCGGGCTTCCACGATGACGCCGGGGAAGACGGGCTCGGGCAGGATGACCAGGGCGTCGAGCGGGTCGCCGTCTTCGCCGAGGGTGCCGTCGATGTAGCCGTAGTCCGCGGGGTAGGCCATGGGGGTAAACAGGTAGCGGTCCAGGTGGACCTTGCCGGTCTCATGGTCGATCTCATACTTGTTGCGTGAGCCCTTGGGGATCTCCACGGTCACTTCAACGCTCATCGGTGGGCGCTCCTTCATGTTGATTGTTGGTGGCGTGGGCGCGGGTGCCTACGCCGTACGGAACCGGCTTCCATCCTAGCCCGGGGCGTGTGCGGGTTTGGTTGTGGCGTGTCTGCCGCGGGCGGGGTTGGGCGGCTACTGTGGTGAGGCGATGACTAAGAAGGCGTGGTGGATAGCGGCGGCGAGTGCGACCGCGGTGGTGGTTGCCGGTGTGGCAGGCGTGGGTGTGGCGTGTCAGCAGCGTTATGCCGCGTTGGAGCACGGCCCGGCGGTGCAGGTGGTGGCTCCGCAGCCGTTGTTGGAGCCGGCGCAGCCGACCGGTGAGGTGGATGTGGCGGCGTTGCGTGCGCGCCTGGAGCAGTTGGCCGCGGATCCTGCGTTGGCCACGTTTGGGGCGAAGGTCACGGAGGTGGGTTCTGGGCAGGTGCTTCTCGACGCCGCCTCCACCACCCCGTTGCGCCCCGCCTCCTCCACCAAGGTGCTCACCGCTTCTGCGGCGCTGGTGGAGTTGGGCGCCCAAGATCGCATTGTCACCCAGGTGGTGGAGGGAGAGCTGCCGGGCACGGTGGTGATTAAGGCCGCGGGCGATGTGTGGATGACCAAGGAGGCCATCGGGGAGCTGGCCGAGCAGATCAAGTCCGCTCACCCGGAGGTCACGGGCGTGTTCATTGATACGTCAGTGTGGTCGGGGGAGACGATTTTGCAGGGCTGGAATCCGGCGGATGTGGATGCCGGGTTTGTGGCCCCGCTGGAGCCGGCGATGATTAACGGCGCGCGCCTGGGCGGGGAGGTAGACGGTGACGTGCCGCGCTCGCATACTCCCGCCCACGATGTGGCGGCGGCGCTGGCGGAGCAGCTGGGGGTGACCACGGTGGGGCAGGCGACTGCGCCGCAGGGGGCTGCGGTGGTGGCCAAGGTGGCGTCGCCAAGCTTGAGTGAGCGCATCGCGGCGATGATGGTGCATTCGGATAACGTCATGGCGGAGGCCATTGGGCGGGAGGTGGCGGTGCACCGGGGCGTGACCGCGGACGCTGCTGGGGCCACGCAGTCCACGCTGGAGGTGCTGGCGCAGGCGGGCTTTGACCTTGAAGGCGTGACCCTCCAGGACAATTCGGGGCTGTCGGTGGATAACCGGATCCCGCCGGCGCTGCTGGAGGCGCTGGTGCGCTCCGCGGCGACGGATACGCAGCTGCGCGCCCTGCTGCCCACCCTGCCGGTGGCGGGCGGTTCCGGGACGCTGGAGCAGCGCTACGGGCAGCTGGATGGGCGCGGGTGGGTGCGTGCCAAGACGGGCACGCTGGACAACACGTCTGCGCTGGCTGGCACGGTGGTCAGCCGCTCTGGGCGGCTGTATAGCTTTGGCATGATCTCTAACGGCTCGCAGATCACCGCCGCCCGCGGGGCGCTCGACGCCCTGGCCTCCGCGCTGCATGATGCTTAACCTGCCCCACGATCCGCCGCATTTCCTCCAGGTCCGCCTGGGGGTGCGCCGCCACGTCCGCGCGCACTTGGCCGGGGTCGCCGAGGTGTGCGTGGGGCTTTCTGGCGGTCCGGACTCGCTGGCGCTGCTCGCCGGGGTGCTTGCCGAAGGCCTGGCCGCCACGGCGCTGATCGTCGACCACCAACTTCAGGAGGGCTCTGGTGCGGTGGCGGCGCGTGCCGCCGAGCAGGCGCGGGCGTGGGGAGCTAACACCCGGGTGCTGCCCGTGACCGTCGCTGGGGAAGGCGGGATGGAGGCGGCTGCGCGCCGGGCACGCCTGGAGGCGTTGCAGGCCGCGGCCTGCGGTGCGCCGGTACTGCTGGGCCACACGCTAGACGACCAAGCCGAAACCTTCCTGCTTGCCGCCCTGCGCGCCACCCCCGGCGGCATGCTCCCCGTGCGCGACTGCTTCCACCGCCCTCTGCTGGCCGTGCGCCGCGCCGACACCCACGGGGCATGCGCCGAGCTGGGAATACAGCCCTGGCACGACCCGCAAAACTGTGATGTTGCCTACCGGCGCGTCGCCGTGCGCCACCTACTGCCCACGCTTGCCGACGCCCTGCACGCCGACCCCGCACCTCCACTCGCCGGTGCTGCCACCCGCGCCGCCGCCGACGCCGCCGCAGTAGAACAGTGGGCCGCGAGCGTGGACCCCACTGACGTTGCGGCGCTGGCCGCGCTGCCCCCGGCGGTGCGCTCCCGGGCACTAGCACGCCTGATCCGCGACGCCGGGGGGCGGGTGACCCAGAATCATGTGGCTGCCGTCGACGCCCTGGTGATGACCTGGCATGGGCAAGGCCCGGTGGACGTGAGCGGTGGCGTGCGCGTGCGCAGGGATGGGGGGTTGGTGGTGGAAAGGGCGAGTACGGAGCAGTGAAGTAGCAGCAAGTATTCAGTTCGTGGCAGGGGAGGCTCAAGGAAGGTGGCTCATGTGGTGTTCAGCCGGTATTAGGGCTTAGTGAAGAGTCCTGCTCGGCCGATTCGAGGCAAGCATTGAGGGGCTTCCGTTTTGAACACCCGCAAACCTTGGAGGCTGGGAAGCCACCGGTAGTACGAAGATCAACTACAAGTCATTGCCTGATCCACAACTTCCCCTAGAAGCATGTCCACCCGAACGGGAGCTCTCGCCCTCAATCAAGAAGTCTATTGAGCACAATTTCCATCAGGTCGTCACTTCGCGTACGCGTAGCCGAACCGTGTGAAAGCCAAAAGGGTTCAGTGACGCCTCCCCCATAGAAGGACGTCACCACCTTCAATCTCGCTGACATCCTGTCGAGTGTCTATGTCAGACCAGGCTCGGCGTGACTGGCAGAACCGAAACAGAAGTGTGATCCATTATACGTATGGTGGGTTAGCTACATACGGGAGGGGGGTTATCCACAGCTTGGCAAAAGTTATCCACAGGAGCAGCGCAAAAACTACAGTGATGTAATTCCGTGATGTAATATATGCCCATGAGCGCCAAAAGCCCCGAGCGTCGGGGTTGCGGACAGCTCGGGGCTAGAGGCTAGTTTGGTGGCTAGGCTCCCTAGTCTACAGCTTTTCGTGCGCAGCGCTCACCATTTGGCGAAAGCCGGAAAGTAGGTGTCGCATGACACGCAAAGTCCATCGAAGCGCTTCTACGGGACGGTTCGTGAGAGCTGCTACGGCAGTGCGGAGTCCCCGTACCACGACTACCGAGGTGGTGGGGAACGGGGGCAATAGGTCGGTCTACCGATCTGCAATCACAGGCCGATTCGTCTCAGAAGCGGCAGCTAACCGACACCCAAACACCACGATCAGGCAGGGGGTCTAGCTGTGAATTCCTACATCGATGAGAAAACTCTGGGTAAACTTACCCAATCGATCGCGAAGGAAACTGCGAAACGATACGAGCGAGATTTCGCTGCACTCGCCCGCTCTTACAAGGGCAAGCCGGTTGCGGTGATAAAGCCTCGTATTGCGGCTATCTTCAAGAAGCATGGAGGGTCAGTTTCTAATAAAGAACTGGCACAATATGCCCAGATGGTTAGCGAAGGGGTCAATATCCACTTCCGGGCGTAAATGTTGCAAGCTACGGTGCGTCTCGAAGTGTAAATTTTACTTCGAGGCGCGTTGTAGGGCATAGATGAGGCAGGGGGAGCGGTATTTTGGACGTGAATATAGGTCCAAAATTGTGTGCCTCGTGTTTAGTTGTCGATATGGTTCATTGGTAATTATTTGGATTATTGCGGTATTATCTCATGGTTATTGGTCAAGTTGGCTGATGGCTAACAGGTATCTGCTCCTTTTCTACTGTGGGACCTGCAGGAAACTAGACGGGGGATTAAGATTTGGGCATTAGGTAATGATTGGCACGCCTGGTACGTGTTTGAATTACTGCAAGTCGATTGATGGCAGATGAACGTTGAGGGGTGACGATGTTTGGGATAATGGCCGGGCGTAATTTATTCACCTATGACCTCCCCATAAAGCTTGAACAGGTGGGAAACGATGGCCTGCTCCCGGGTATCATCATCACGATCAGAGAAGTCCACGCCGTAGGCGCGCTCCACCGCGGTGTCGAGCCCAGCATGTGCCTTGGTCAGTGCGGGATAGAGGAACGCATTATCGGGGTCATACATGTCCGCGAGAGTTGAATCCGGGTATTGAGCGCGGGCATCGAGGACGGATTGGGCGCAGCGTTCGATTGAATTTTTCATCGTGGCGTCAGGCTGAGGCCAGATGAAGTTGTTGTAGACGACCCCGCCGGAGTAGCGATAATCGCTCTTGAGTCTTCCGCCGACAGTGCGCATCCACGCATTGTGGAACTGCGAGTGCAGGACCCCGAAGTGGTACAGGGTGGCATTGGGGATGAGGAAAACTAGATCGCTAGCGAAAATCTCGGGTTCGATCAAACCAAGTGGGATATAGCTGCGCCGCTCAGAAGATACTTTAGGAACAACAATGGAGTTTCCCTTTGGCATTTTCTCCACTTGAAAACGGGTGGGTGATTCAGCGAGTTTGAGCGTGGATATGCGTTTACTTGACAAGCGAAAGTCCCGAACTGCCAGCACTCTTTCTCGTGCCAGTGGCATGCGTTTGAAGTCCGCTGGAGTTGCGTTGCCAAGCCACAAGACCCAGCGTTCGGAACCCTGCAGAAATTCTCTGGCCCCGATCCAAGGATGGAAAAATGATTCGGAGTAGGGCTCCGCTTTAATGAAGTCGTTCTTCTCTTCTGGGGTGAAGAGGTAGTGGCCGCCATCGATGGGCTGATTCCCGATGCCAATCGCAGGGATGGCACACAGGGCCTTGCTACGATTCCACACGAACGCATCAGGTGCGTCGGCAAGGTAAGGGTTCAATCTGCCTGGTAGTTGCAGGTGTGCCTCTGCATCGGGGCCGGGGTGGTGATACAGGCGCACGGGGTCATTTTGTTTAGAGAATCCAACGATGACGCAAAATACGTGTGCCTGTTGGGCGGCCTCGTTGCCCCACCGGAATGTGTCGTGGGCGAAATTGATCCGGAAGCCTTGGCAAGTGATGGGATACCACACGTTGGCAACCTGCTCACCCTGGCAGATCGAATTGGTTGATACGAATGCTGTGCGGACAGGAAAGTCGCCCATATACTCAGCGGCTTTGATGTACCAGCCAGCAACGTAGTCGATGTTGCCTACATTCTTGGTGCCCTTGGGAAAGACGTCCTTGAGCTCGGCCTTCTGCTCCTTCGATTGATTGCGGGCGCCCAAAAACGGCGGGTTGCCAATGATGTAATGGCAATTCTCTGGGGGCAGGACCTCGGTCCAGTCCACCCGCAGGGCGTTGCCGTGGTGGATGTGGGCGGCGTCGCGAAGCGGAAGGTCCGCGATGTTGGTGGTGATGATGGTCTGGGCCTCGATGTTGGCCTGGAGTTGGGCGATCCACAGTGCGGTTGATGCGACGGCGACGGCGAAGTCATTGATTTCCAGGCCGTAGAACTGGTCCAGGGAGATCTTTAAGGGGGTGGCGCCGATGTCATCGAAGCCGAGGACGTTTTGGTCGCCCACAAGCACCGAGAGGATCTTGTTTTCGATGCGCCGCAGCGAGATGTAGGTCTCGGTGAGGAAGTTGCCGGAGCCGCAGGCCGGGTCGAAGAAGGTTAGCCCGGCGATTTTGTCGTGGAAGCGTTTCAGCTGGTTGTTGCGCTTGATGGGGCCGAGGGAGGCATCGTCGAGGATCGCGGCCAGCTCGTCTTTAAGGCCGTCCAAGAACAGCGGATCAATGACCTTGTGGATGTTCTCCGGGGAGGTGTAGTGCATGCCTCCCTTAGCGCGAGTCTCCGGGTTGAGTGTGGATTCAAAGACCCCGCCGAAGATCGTCGGGCTGATCTGGGCCCAGTTGGTGTTCTGGGAGATCTCCTGCAAGAGCAGGCTAAGCAGCTCCGGGGTGAAATGGGGGATCTCCTCCTCAGCCGCGAACAGCCCACCATTGACGTAGGGGAAGACCTTCAAATCATCCGAGAGATACGGGTCGCGCTTCTCCACCGGGGTGTTAAGCACGGTGAAAAGTTCCTTGAGCATCCCGCGCACCAGGTGCGGTGGCGCGCCGTCGAGGTAGTGGAACAGCGCGTCCTTTTGGAAGAGCCCGGCGTCCTCGGCGAAAAGGCAAAACACCAGGCGCACGCACAGCACGTTGAGCGCGTGCTGGTTGGCCTCCGTGTCCGGGTCCAAATACTGGGCGCGCAGGCCGGTGTAGAGCTTGCCCACCAGCTCGCCGGCGTCCATGGACACCTTTTCCTCGCGCTTGAGGCGGGCCCGCTGGGGGTCGATGAGGAAATCGAGCAGGTGAATATTGTCGGGGAGCTCGGCGAGCTCAAATTCGACGGCAGGCTCGTGCGCGGTCACACTATTGAGGTCATGGATGCGGAACGTGCCAAAATTGCACACGATAATAAAGTCAGGCCGCTGCGAATTGGGCAGCGTATCCGCATAGTTTCGCGCCTGCTGGAACGGGGTGACCATCTCCCCCTGGCGCACATCGGGCTTGTCCAGGTCCACGCCCAGGGACTTTTGCTCAATAAACGTCTTCGCGTCCGCGATAACCACGTCAATGTAGCCGCGCGAAATGGTGCGCTGTTCAAAGCGTACATTCGTGGTCACATCCTCCATGCCCACCACAGAGCCCAACAGCTCTAGCCAGAAACTTGAAGTATCGCCCTTTTCATAGCCGCGTCCTGCCCACTTGGCTGCGAACTTGCGGGCGGCCGCGCGGCGCTGGGCCTCAACGTTCACCGCCTCAGTGGGGTTCGTGGGGTGGGGTGCGGCAGGAGCATGAGTCATGCGAAACATCCTAGGTCAGCCCTAGCGCCGGGCGGGGTGCAATCAGTAACCTAGTGGCCATGACCGATTCCGTATCCGGTGGCGTGGTCCATGAGCTACCCGATGACCTGCGCGATGCCCTGCTGGGAGATCGCGAGGCCCTGGAGCTGTGGGAGGACATCACGCCCTTGGCGCGCAACGAGTTTGTGTGCTGGGTGGAAGACGCCAAGAAGCCAGAAACACGCACTAGGCGTATCCGGCGCACCCGCGAGGAATTGCATGAGGGCAAGCGGCGGCCGTGCTGCTGGCCGGGGTGCAAGCACCGGGAGCGCACCGGGCACGCCTAAGTCTCACTCATGGAGAGGACAACACAGCGATGAAGAACTTCACCAGTATTGAAGCTAATGCGTACATCGTGACCCTGTTGGCCGCAGTCTTTGCTGTGATGCTGGCTGCAAATTATGGATCCGTTTGGGGGCTCGGGATGCTCCTGGTGGGTGTGGTCACTGCCGTATTCGTCCATCGGGTGCGTACCAATAGGAAGAAGTAGTGGGGCGTCGATAAGCGTAAAGTCGGCTGTCTTTGGGCGTACCCGCACTTTGGTGGTCACCCCTGCGCTCACTCCACTACGTGGAACTCAGCCAGTTGTGGACCCCAGTTAGCCCCCTCACAGAAAAGAACGGCCCCGGTCATTTGTGCGTTACCCACGTGGGGAAGAGGCCTGACCGGGGATCTATCACGGCTTATATTACGGCATCGTGCCCGCTGCGCTGTGGTTGTTGCCTGGAGTGTTCGGCTTCAGCCCCTCACTCCAGCGGCTCGCGCAGGTCAATGTCGAACTTGTGGCGAATCTCTGTGATGCAGTTGTAGGCCCATCGGTAGTCGGATGGGGTCCGTGAGACGGAGCAGTACACGCCGGGGTGGTCGGGGTGGGTGAGTTTGAAGTGCCGTGAGGAACCATCCACCTCGAAGCCGTGCTTGCGGCATAGCTGTAGCAGCTCGGCCACGCTGTGGGGCATGGGGGCGCGGTCGTCCTTCTTGGTGCCGGCAACCCGGGGCATCGCCCGCGGGGTGGGGGCTTGGGAGGCTGCGAGGCCTTCGCCTTCCGGGTAGACGACCAGGACGGTTGCGGAGTCATCGGCAACAATGACGTCCATGCCGGGAAGTTCAACGAGCCAGCGCCCGCGGTAGCCGGTGCGGCGGCGTGGCGGCTTGGCGTCCAGGGCGGCAAAGAGCTTGTCCACGGAGTAGCCCAGCTCCGCTGCGCGGGTGGCCGTGCGGGGCAGGATGTCGCGCTCAACTGGCGTGGGGCGTGCGGGAGGTTCCTGCCACGGGGTAAAGGAGTGTTCTTGGAGCGCCTTTTTGGCTGCGTCGAGGTCTAGTGGTTCGGGCTGGGCCTGGTCTTCTGGTTGTTCGGGCTGCGCGTCGGCGGGCGGCATGGCCGGCGTGGGCTGTTCTGGAGGGGCGGTGTTCCGCAGTGCGGACCACACCAACGTTGCGCACGCGGCCAGGGCGGCGAGGGTAAACACCAGCGCTAGTGCCAGGCCAGGCACGCCGAGCGCTGCCGCCACAATCCCGAACACGCCGATGACTGCCAGCGTGCCGGTGGCCACGATCCCAGCACCCCCAGTGATCCCCGAACTCGCCCGGTGCTGCGGAGCGGGCAGGTGCTCATCGGTGGCGTCATTGTCAGCCATGTGTCGATGCTACCTGCAACCGACGGGCCCGGCGGGTGGTCCAGGACCACCAGGACAGCCCGCGCCACGGCAGTGCCCGGGGCGGCGGCGCTCGGGGCGGCGGCGCGCGCGTGACGGTGGGGGAGGAGGAGGGGGACGCGGGGCGTCGGCAAGCGAGCATAGGGCCTGCTAGGTTGGCTGGCACCGGTGCCTTAATGGCAGACTGGCAGTGTCTTAATGAGTCTTACTGTGACCTACAGTGTCTTTATCAACAGCCAGCGCCGGCATCCCGTTGTGGCCTGAGTCCCAGGGGGCGGCGCAGAGACGAAGAAAAGAAGGCGGAGCCATGCACGACCAGAAGAACTACGACGTACCGGACAACAAGTATGGCCAGGACTTGGAGGCCCTGCTGGTCTCCGAGGAGCAGCTGCGGGAGCGCGTGCAGGAGATGGCCGATGAGATGTCGCGCCGCTACGCCGACTCCGGGGACAACCTGCTGCTCGTCGGCGTGCTTAAGGGTGCGGTGTTCTTCATGACTGACTTCGCCCGCGCACTGTCCATCCCCTCCCAGATGGAGTTCATGGCCGTGTCCTCCTACGGCAACTCCACCACCTCGTCCGGGGTGGTGCGCATTCTCAAGGACCTGGACATTGATATCGCCGGGCGTGATGTGCTCATCGTGGAAGACATCATCGATTCCGGGCTGACCCTGTCGTGGCTGATGCGCAACCTGCGCCACCGCAACCCGAAGTCCCTGGAAGTCATCTCCTTGTTCCGCAAGCCGGAGGCGCAGACCGCCAAGGTGGACATGCTGGACGTGGGCTTTGACATCCCCAACGAGTTCGTGGTCGGCTACGGCCTGGACTACGCAGAAAAGTACCGTGACCTGCCGTTCCTATGTACGCTCAAGCCTGAGGTGTACACCAAGTAGGCCCGGGCGGGAACGTCTCCGTTCGCTGCAACGTTTCAACAGCACAACACGCATCCTGCTGATAGCTGAGACAAGATAAGGAAAAGACGCGAGCCCGGGCCACGCCAACGGCCCTGCGGGTCTGATCTAGATGTAGATGAAAAATAAGCGCATTATTCAGTTCGGCACCACCGCCGCGGTGGTGCTGGTACTTTTCTACGTATTTTCCCTGCTTACCGACGATACTCGGGGGTTCCAAAAGGTAGACACCTCCGTGGTGATGACGCAGCTGAAGGACCACAACGTGGATCAGGTGCGTATCGACGACCGCGAGCAGCGCGTCCGCCTGACCCTCAAGGAGCCCATCAAGGTAGAGGAACGCGAGGGCGTCAAGGAGGTCATGAGCCAATACCCGGCGCGCACCGCACCGGACGTGTTTAGGGCAGTGACAGATTCCGGCGCGGAGAAGTATGACACCTCCGTGACCAAGGAATCCTTCCTCATGTCCATGGCCACGTTCCTGCTGCCCATGGTGCTGCTCTTCGGTGTGCTCATGTTCCTGATGACCAGGATGCAGTCCGGCGGGATGTTTGGCATCGGATCCTCCAAGGCCAAGCAGCTGACCAAGGACATGCCCACCAACACCTTCGCGGACGTTGCCGGTGCCGACGATGCTGTTGATGAGCTCCAGGAGATCAAAGACTTCCTGGAGGACCCCACCCGCTACTACGAACTCGGCGCCAAAATCCCCCGCGGCGTGCTGCTCTACGGCCCGCCCGGCACCGGTAAAACCCTGCTGGCCCGCGCCGTCGCCGGCGAGGCCGGGGTGCCGTTCTACTCCATCTCCGGCTCGGACTTCGTAGAAATGTTCGTCGGCGTGGGCGCCTCCCGCGTGCGCGACCTGTTCAAGCAGGCCCGCGAAAACTCCCCCTGCATCATCTTCATTGATGAGATCGACGCCGTGGGCCGCCACCGCGGCTCCGGCATGGGCGGCGGGCACGACGAGCGCGAACAAACCCTCAACCAGCTGCTCGTGGAAATGGACGGCTTTGGCGCCCGCGAAGGCGTCATCCTCATGGCCGCCACCAACCGGCCGGACGTGCTGGACCCCGCCCTGCTGCGCCCGGGCCGCTTCGACCGCCAAATCCCGGTGACCAACCCGGACCTGACCGGCCGGGAAAAGATCCTCCAGGTCCACGCCAAGGGCAAGCCGTTTGCCCCCGACGCTGACCTGAAGGCCCTGGCCAAGCGCACCGCCGGCATGTCCGGTGCGGACCTGGCCAACGTGCTCAATGAGGCCGCGCTGCTCACCGCCCGCATCGGCGGCAACGTGATCACTGCCGACGCCCTCGAAGAGGCCACCGACCGCGTCATCGGCGGGCCGCGGCGCTCCTCCAAGGTCATTTCCGAAAAAGAAAAGAAGGTCACCGCCTACCACGAAGGCGGCCACACGCTGTCCGCCTGGGCGCTCAAGGACATCGAGCGCGTATACAAGGTGACCATCCTCGCGCGCGGGCGCACCGGCGGGCACGCCATGACCGCCGCCGAGGATGACAAGGGCATGTACAACCGCGACGAACTCTTCGCCCGGCTGGTCTTCGCCATGGGCGGGCGCTCCGCCGAAGAGCTCGTCTTCGGCGAACCCACCACCGGGGCGTCCGCAGACATCGAGCAGGCCACCAAAATCGCCCGCGCCATGGTCACCGAATACGGCATGTCCCCGCTGCTGGGCACCGTCAAGTACGGCCAGGAACAGGGCGACCCGTTCTCCGGCCGCGGAGCCGGCGGCACCCTGGATTACTCCCCGGCCATCGCCGCGGACATTGACTCCCAGGTGCAGTACCTCATCGACCGGGCGCACGAAAAGTCCTATGAGATCCTCTCGCGCCACCGCGACTACCTGGATCGCCTGGCAGAAAAGCTGCTGGAAAAAGAAACCCTGCGCCGCCCGGACCTGGAGGCCCTGTTCACCGGCATCGAGCCGGTCAGCGCCGGCGAGGTCTTCCCCGACGAGCCCGTGCGCTTCCCCCGCCAGGAAGGCCGCGAACCGGTGAAGACCCCCACCGAGCTGGCCCTGGAGCGCGGCGAAGAACCGCCCAAGCCGTTTAGCCTCCTGGAGGCATCCCGCGCCGCGCGCGCCAAGCGCCAGGCGCAGCTGGCCAAGCAGAACACGCAGGGCCAGCCTTCCGGCGCCACCGCGACGGGAACCGCCACCGCGGTAACTCCGCGTTACGAGGGCACCCCGCCGCCAGAGGGCTGGACCGTGCCCGGCTGGCCGCCGCAGGGAACCAACCAGCAGGGTGGTACCCCGCAGGGCAGCACCCCGCAGGGCGCCAGCCAGCAGGGCGGGGCGCCGGCCAACCCCTATGCGGCACACCCGAACCAGGACGCCCAGCCAGGGAACGCAGAAGCGCCCGCCACGCCGCCGAAGGAAGAAGAGATGATCGGCTTCCGCCTGCCAGAGCGCGAACGCCCCGACCACCCGGACACCAGCGCAACCCCGGCATCCGAACACGGTGCTGAGGCGGCCCCGGAGGAAACCCCCGGCGTCATCGACGGCCCGCGCGTAGGCGAGGTACCCCGCACGCCTACCCCGGGCGTGCAGGAGCCCGGCGAGCACGCCGAGCCGCAGCTACCGGACGACCCGGAGGCTCGCCCATGACCGCCGCGGGCACATTTGATGCGGCCCGCGCCGAAGCGGCCGTGCGCGAACTGCTCATCGCCGTCGGCGAGGACCCGGACCGCGAAGGCCTGCGCGAAACCCCGGCGCGGGTTGCCCGGGCGTATAAGGAGACCTTCGCCGGCCTGCACACCGACCCCACCGAGGTGCTGGCCAAGACCTTCGACGAAGGCCACCAAGAGCTGGTGCTCGTGCGCGACATCCCGGTGTACTCCACCTGCGAACACCACCTGCTGCCCTTCATGGGGGTCGCCCACGTGGGCTACATCCCCAACAAGGAAGGCAAAGTCACCGGGCTGTCCAAGCTGGCGCGCCTGGTCGACGGCTTTGCCAAGCGCCCCCAAGTTCAGGAGCGGCTGACCTCCCAGGTGGCAGACGCCCTGGTGGATAAGCTGCGCGCCCAGTCCGTGATCGTGGTCATCGAGTGCGAGCACCTGTGCATGGCCATGCGCGGTATCCGCAAGCCCGGGGCGCGCACGGTGACCTCCGCGGTGCGCGGGGGCTTTAAGGCCAACGCGGCCTCCCGCGCGGAGGCGCTGAGCCTGATCAAAGGTTAGCTTCTTCACCACACACAGGTTTCAAGGAGAAAGGCGGCGGGCATGACCGTGCGCGTAGCTGATTTGACGGTTCCGGGGCGCTGCCTGGTCATGGGCATAGTCAACGTCACGGTGGATTCCTTCTCTGATGGCGGGCGCTACCTGGACGTAGACGCCGCCATCGCCCACGGCATCGAGCTGGTGGAACAAGGCGCGGACATGATCGATGTGGGCGCGGAGTCCACCCGCCCGGGGGCCACCCGCGTCCCGGCGGACGTGGAGGCCCAGCGCGTCGCCCCGGTCATCCGGGAGCTGGCGCAGCGCGGGATTGCCACCTCCGTGGACACCATGCGCGCCTCCACCGCGGTGGCCGCCGCGCAGGCCGGCGTGGCCATGATCAATGACGTCTCCGGCGGCCTGGCGGACCCGGACATGTACGCCGCCATGGCGCGCACGAACCTGCCGGTGTGCCTCATGCACTGGAAGACCGTGCGCTTTGGGGACGCCTCCGGGCGCGCCGAGCATACCGGCGGGGTGGTCGCGGACGTGCACTCCACGCTGCGCCGGTTGGCGGATGCGGCGGTGCGCGCCGGGGTGGCCCCGGACAATATTGTGGTGGATCCGGGCCTGGGTTTTGCCAAGTCCGCCCAGGACAATTGGGCGCTGCTGCACGCCCTGCCCAGTTTCATTGAGAAGGACTTTCCGGTGCTGGTGGGGGCCTCGCGCAAGCGTTTCCTCACCGCCATTCGCGCCGATCGGGGCCTGGCTTCCACGCCTATCGACGCCGACCCCGCCACCGCCGCGGTCACCGCACTGTCCGCACAAGCCGGTGCCTGGGGGGTGCGCGTCCACGATGTGGCGGTCTCCCGCGACGCGGTGGACGTGGCGCAGGCGTGGGCACAAGGCGCGGCACAGGCCACCGCAGAGTCGGAGGCCCACCATGGCTGATCGCATTGAGCTGAAGGGCCTGGAGGCCTTTGGCTACCACGGGGTGTTTGCGGAAGAAAAGCGCGTCGGGCAGACCTTCCTTGCCGATGTTGTGTGCTGGGCGGATCTGCGGGGGGCGTCGGCAAGCGATGACCTGACCCAGACCGTCAACTATGCGCAGCTCGCGGAGCTGGCCTACCAGGTGCTCACCGGCCCGCCGTGCGACCTCATTGAGGCCGTTGCGGGGCGCATTGCCGATGCCGCGATGGCCCAGTTCCCGCAGCTGCACGCCGTGGAAGTCACCGTGCACAAGCCGCAGGCGCCCATCCCGCACACGTTCGCTGACGTCGCCGTGGTGGCGCGCCGCTCCCGCAAGACCCAAGGCCTGACGGGGGCGAAATAGTGCGCGCCGTGCTGTCCATCGGGTCCAACATGGAGGATCGCCGCGCGCTGCTGGCCAGCGTGCCGCGCCACTTTGGGCCCCAGGTCCGCGCCCAATCCCAGGTCTATGCCACCCCGCCGTGGGGGGTCACGGACCAGCCGGACTTTCTTAACGTCACGCTCATCGTGGAGACCCCAGATACCCCCCTGGAGCTGTTGCACCGCGGGTGGGCATTAGAGCAGGCGGCGCAGCGCACCCGGTTGCGCCGGTGGGGGCCGCGCACCCTGGACGTGGACATCGTGGCCGCGTGGGACGAGCGCGGCGCGGAGATCACCTCCGCAGACCCCACGCTGACGCTGCCGCACCCGCAGGCCCACAACCGGGCGTTTGTGCTCGTGCCCTGGCTAGAAATCGATCCGCATGCCACGCTGGGGGGAAAGCCGGTCGCGCAGATTGTGGCGGGCCTTGACCCCGACGAGGTTGCGGCCGTGCGCGCCGACGGGCCCTTGGAGGTGTGAATCAACCATGAAGAAAACCTCGGTGACCGCCCTGGTGGCCGCTGGCGGGTTCTGCGCCGCGCTGGCGCTGATAGGAACGTGGCGGTTCTATGGCTCCCTGCCGCCCATCCCGGTGACGGTGTCTGTCACCCTGTGGGTCATGGCCGGGCTGTGCGTCTATTTTGCGCTAAAGGTTCGGTCGCGCAAGGAGGACGGGCGCATTGGGCTGGACCGCAGCCAGCTCAACCCGGTGCTGGCGGCTCAGCTGCTGGTGGTGGGCAAGGCCTCGGCGTGGACGGGGGCGATCGTCGGCGGCGTTTATGTGGGCATGGCCGTCTATGTTCTTCCGCACGCCGGGCAGCTGGTGGCGGCCGGGACGGATGCCCCGGGCGTGGCGGCCAGTGCGCTGGGGGGCGTGGCATTGTGCGCCGCGGGTTTGTTTTTAGAGAATTCCTGTGAAGTGTCGCCGCCGACTGAAGGCGAGGCGGTTGGGTAAGTTGGGGAACATGAACTCGCCTTATAGGGACCGCCATTCCGAGCCCACTGCGCGCCGCGCAGCCGGCACAGACAGGCCCGTTTCCCGGCGTGGTGGTGCCCACGGGGAGCACACGAGCCACGCGGGGCGTGCCGGGTATGCAGGGCAAACAGGCCCGCGGCGTGCTCGCCAGGGGGCGGATAGTGGGGGCTGGGACGGCGGCCAGATTCTGCTTGTTGTGGTCATCGCGGTGGCGTTTATTGCCAGCGTGGTCATGCTGTTGACCCAAAATGATATCGCCTTGAAGTTGGCGCTGTTGGCGGCGTTATGGTCGGCGATAATTGGTTTTATTTTGGTAGGCCGTTATCGCCGCCAGGTGGAACGTTCCCGGGAGGAATTGGCCTATGAGCAACGCCTGCACCGCTCGCAGCTGCGCCAGGCGCAGGCGAACGCGCAGGCGGAGCAGGCCAAGGCGCGCACGGAGTACCAGCTGCGGGATGCGGATATGGCCATCCTGGCCGATATTCGCGCCGGGCTTGATGAGCTAAAGGCACAGCTGGAGGAGCTATCTGGGCATTCCTTCGAGTATGAGCCGGCGGCGCTGCGCGCGGAGGCGTGGCGGCTGCGCGAGTTGGAGGCGGAGGCCCACGCGGTGGGCGGCGAGCACTTTGAAAAGGCCGGCCACGCCAGTGGGGCGCCCTCTGTTGACGCGGTGGAGGGCCGCCTGGGCGCCTCGGATGTGCACGGGCAGTACCCGCGCTCTATCTCCCCGGAGTTGGCGCGCCTGCTGGAGGATGAAGATTCCGCCGCGGCGGCACCGTTGACGCCCTCGGATGAGGGTTGGGCGGTGACCACGGAGGCCTCCGGCAGCGACGCGTATACCGGCAGCCACCGGGGCGGCGATTCGAGCGAGCTGGCCAGCTGGCTGTATGCCGCGCACGATGACCCGGAGCCGGAGCCCGATCCTGAGCCCGAGGAGGAGCCGCAGGGGCGGCACTCGGGCGCGCGGGCGCGCAGGCGGGAGCAGAACCGGGACCAGGACCGGGACCAGGACCGGGAGCAGGATTCCGGCCGGCATGGGGGACGGCGGCGTCGGCAAGCGGATCAGGACCGTGATGAGGCCGCAGGCTACGGGCACCATGCCAGCCCCGAGGAGCCGGCCGCGGAGATCCCGTCCTGGCGCGCGGACGACACCGCCGAGATGGGCGTGCGCGATATCGCCCGCGGCGAGGCGGCCTCCCCGCGGTCGGGGGAGGGCCGACGCGGGCGGCGCCGCGCCGATGAAAACGCGCGCAGCGTGTCCGTGGCTGACCTGGTGGCGGGATCGGAAAGACGGCGCCGGTGAGTGGAGGGGAACGCCCGCCGCGGATGCGGGTGGCGTTTTATTACGACGAATCCACGCAGGGCATCCTCGGCGAGGAACCCTATGTGACCACCGTCTTCGCCGAGGGGATGCGCAACGCCGGGCACAGCGTGACCCGCTACACGGACATCCGCGAGGCGCTGGCCGCGTCGGCGGACGCGCTCGTGCTGACCTGCAATCCGGACGAGCTGCCGCAGCTTATTGAGGATCTTGCGCCGCGGCTGCGCCCCCGGCAGATCCTCATCCACACCTGCTTTGAGTACGGCACCGAGATCTTCGACCCGCTGGCGCCCACCGGCGTGGTGTGCGCGGCGATTCGCCCGCTCGACGGCAGCCGCTGGATAGTCAACGCCCCGGATGAGATCGGCGCGGCGGTGGCGCGGATGATGGTCACGGATCTCAACGGGCTGTGCGTGTTCGCCGAGGAGGACCAGGTGTGCGACCTCCACCACGCGCTGACGTGGATTGCGTTCTCGCGCGCGGCGCTGGAAAAGGCTGCTGACCTGCTCGGCGCGGCGCTGCCCGGGGAGCTTGACACGCTGGACATCGATGTCGCCGCCGCCCTCCACGGGCTGCCCAGCGTCACCCAGCTGGAGCTGCAATACCAGGCGATCACGGACCCCGGCGTCGCCCGCGCATTTTTGGACCTGACCTGCTTTGCCGCCGAGGAGGCCGGCAACCAGGACGCGGAACTGTGGGCCCGACAGGAGCGCAACTCATGAGCTTTGCTTTCGGCCAGGCCCGCGAACTGACCCTGGAGCAGGCCGGACGCCTGGGCCATGCGCTGCGCTCCCAGGGCCGCCCGGTGGCGCTGGTGTGCGCGGATTCCATCCACGCCGGTCACCTCGCGCTTATCGACGCCGCCGCCCGCCTGCCCCGCGGCATCACCATCCTGGCGCTGACCGGCACCCAGGATGGGCCCCTCCCGCAGGTTGACGCGGTGGTCCGGGTGGATCCGCGGGACTTGTATCCGGCCGGGCCGCGCACCCGCCTGGTGCCCGCCGACCACGGCCTGGAAGACCCCGCGCAGCTGGGCGAGGCGCTGACCCAGCTGGTGGCGCTGGCCGCGGCGGTGCGCGCCAGCGACGTGGTGGTCGGCGAAAAGGACTATGAGTTCGCGCTGGCCGCCCAGCAGGCCATGACGGACCTGCACCAGAATGTCACGGTGCGCTCGGTGCCCACGGTGCGCATGCCTGGTGGGCTGGCGGTCTCCCACCGCAACGTGGCCGTGCCTAAGAACCAGCGGGAGGCGGCGGTGGCACTGTCGGCGGCGCTGACAGCCGGCGCGCATGTGGCCGAGCGCGGCTATCAGGCGGTGCTGGACACGGCGGCCGGGGTGCTCGCCGCGGCGGGGGTGGCCCCGGACTACCTTGAGCTGCGGGACCGCAGCCTGCGCCGGCTTGACCCGCAGTGCCAGCAGGCGGACGCTCGCCTGCTGGTGGCCGCCACGTTCGGGCCGGTGCGCCTGGTAGATAACGTGGGCGTGCCGCTGGGGGTGGGCTTTAAAAACCTGGGCGACGCCAGCTAGCTGGCGTCCTCGGGAGAGGTGGGGGCAGCAGAGCTGGTGCCCTTGGGCCGGCCGCGGCGCGGCAGGTCGCCGACGTTGCGGGGCAGCCGACCGGCGCGGCGGAGGGCGTCGCGAAGCATCACTTCCATCTGGGCGTTGACGCTGCGCGCCTCGTCGGCCGCCCAGCGGGCGATGGCGTCATAGACCCCCGGGTCGATGCGCAGCGGGACGTTTTTGCGGGCCATTTAGGAATACAGACTACCCGTATTAACCATCGGCTGGACATTATTGTCCGAGCACAGCACCACCAGCAGGTTGGACACCATCGCGGCGCGGCGCTCCGGATCCAAGTCCACGATCTGCTTGGCCTCCAGCTCCTTGAGCGCGGAATCGACCATGGACACCGCGCCGTCGACGATGGTCTCGCGGGCGTCCACGATCGCGGCGGCCTGCTGGCGCTGGAGCATCGCCTGGGCGATCTCCGGGGCGTAGGACAGCGAGGAGATGCGCGCCTCGATGATCTCGATGCCGGCCATGGATACGCGCGCGGCGACTTCATCGGCAAGCTCCCGGGAGACCAGGTCCGTGGACCCGGACAGTGAGGGGTGGTGGTTGGTGCCGCCGTCGTAGGGGTGCGAGGTGGCCACGTGGCGCAGCGCGGACTCGGCCTGGGAGGCGATGAACTCGTCGACGGTTTCTACGCAGAACGTGGCCTTGGCGGTATCGGCAATCTGCCAGACGATGATGGAGGCGATGTTGACCGGGTTGCCGCCAAAGTCATTGACCTTGATCTGCTCCGTTTCAAAGTTGCGCACCCGCACCGAGACCTTCTTGGTGGTGGTCAGCGGCGGGACGAGCACCAGGCCCGTGCGCCGGCAGGTGCCCAGGTAGCGGCCGAAGAGCTGGATAACCAAGGTGTGGCCCGGGTTGATAATCCGGATCATGCTCAGCAGCAGCGCGCCGATGATAAAGGCGACGGGGGCGATGATGGCCAGCGAGGACTCGGTGGCCACCGCCCAGGCGCCGACGCCGAAGCACACGATGGCCACCACCACCGCGCCCAGGGTGGCCCCGCCGCCGGCGCTAAATGTGCGCTGCTCCTTGATGTCTACCTTGGTCGCGCCCAAGCCCACGGGGCGGTCGGCGACCTCGGCCTCTGGGACCTCGGGGTTGGTGTCTGTGCTCATGGGTTTCTCCTTCTTGATGGTGCGGGTGGGGGAGCGGGAATAAGTGGGGGACCATCGCTGGCGCGGCGCGGCGGGTGGGGCACGCGGGGCGTCGAGAAGCGATAATCTGATATCAGTTTAGCGCGCACACGGCGAAAAAGCGATATCACATTAATCTGCCGGTGGCTGGAACCGCCAACCCATGCGATACGCTGGGATGCTGTGAACAACCCCCAAAACCCCCAGCACGCCGCCGACCTGCCCGAACAGCTGCGCATCCGCCGCGAGAAGCGCGCCCGACTACTCGACGCCGGAATTGAGGCCTACCCCGTCACCGTCGACCGCACCGCAGACATCGCCGATATCCGCGCCCGCTACACCGTCGCGCAGGACGGCGCTGCTGATTCGCCGGCTGATCCTGACGCCGGCGTGACCGTCCTCGAGCCGGGTCAGGAGACCGACGACGAAGTCGCCGTGGTCGGCCGCCTGATGTTTATGCGCAACACCGGCAAGCTGTGCTTTGCCACCCTCCAGGCCGGCGACGGCACCCAGATCCAAGCCATGCTCTCCCTGGCCAAGGTGGGCAAGGACGCCCTCGACGCCTGGAAGGCCGACGTTGACCTGGGCGACTTTATTTCCGTTCGCGGCATCGTGGCCGCCTCCCGCCGCGGCGAGCTGTCCATCATGGCCACTCGCTGGTCCATGGCCGCCAAGGCCCTGCGCCCGCTGCCCGTGGCCTTCGCGCAGATGAATGAGGACACCCGCGTGCGCCAGCGCTACACGGACCTGATCATGCGCTCCCAGGCCCGCGACAACGCGCTGACCCGGATTAAGGTGCTGCGCGCCGTGCGCCACTACCTGGAAGACCAGGGCTTCCTGGAGGTAGAAACCCCCATGCTGCAAACCCTGCATGGCGGGGCGGCCGCGCGCCCGTTTGTCACCCACTCCAACGCGCTCGACATTGACCTGTATCTGCGCATCGCCCCGGAGCTGTTTCTCAAGCGCTGCGTCGTCGGCGGGCTGGAGCGCGTCTTTGAGGTCAACCGCAACTTCCGCAACGAGGGCGTGGACTCCTCCCACAGCCCCGAATTTGCCATGCTGGAGACCTACCAGGCCTTTGGCACCTATGAGGACGGCGCCGCGCTGATCAAGGGGCTGATCCAATCCGTCGCCGTGGAGGTCTTCGGCTCCACCACCGTCACCCTGGCGGACGGCACCGAATATGACTTCGGCGGGCAGTGGCGCGAGATGGAAATGTATCCCTCCCTCAACGAGGCGCTCGCCGCCAAGCACCCCGGCCAACCCGAGGTGACCATCGACAGCACCGTCGATGAGTTGCGTTCGCTTGCCGACGCCATCGGGCTCGACTGGCCCAAGGCAGGCGGGTGGGGTCACGGTAAGTTCGTCGAAGAGATCTGGGAGCACCTGTGCTCCGATCAGCTCTACGGGCCGGTCTTTGTCAAGAACTTCCCCGTGGAGACCTCCCCGCTGACCCGCCAGCACCGCAGCAAGCCCGGCGTCACCGAAAAGTGGGACCTCTACGTCCGCGGCTTCGAGCTGGCCACCGGCTACTCCGAACTGGTGGACCCCGTCATCCAGCGCGAACGCTTTGAGGACCAGGCCCGCCTGGCCGCCGGCGGCGACGAGGAAGCCATGGTCCTAGACGAGGACTTCCTGCGCGCCATGGAACAGGGCATGCCCCCGACCTCCGGCAACGGAATGGGCATTGATCGCCTGCTCATGGCACTGACTGGCCTGGGCATTCGGGAGACCGTGCTCTTCCCGATGGTCAAGCCGGAGGCTTAGCGGCCCTGCCAGGCGTGCGGGGGTATGCCTGGCGTTAGAATGTGGGGTTATGACACCAACTGATCTCGCCACACTCATCCGCGAGCGCGCGGTTGCGGTCCTTGGCGCCCATGACCTGGACACCTCCGTACTACCGCAGACGGTGGTCGTGGAGAGACCGCGTAATCCCGAGCACGGTGACTACGCCACCAACCTGGCGTTGCAGGTGGCCAAGAAGGCCGGCGTGGCACCCCGCGACCTGGCGACCTGGCTGGCCGAGGCCTTGGTCGAAGACGCGGCGGTCGAGTCCGCTGACGTCGCCGGCCCCGGATTCTTGAACATCCGGGTCGCCGCCGCCGCCCAGGGCGACCTGGTGGGCACCATCCTGGAGCAGGGCGCCAACTTTGGCCACAATGACATGTATGACGGCCTGACCGTCAACCTGGAGTTCGTCTCCGCCAACCCCACCGGCCCCATCCACCTGGGCGGTACCCGCTGGGCCGCAGTCGGCGACTCCCTGGGCCGCGTCCTGGAGGCCTCCGGTGCCAAGGTCACCCGCGAGTACTACTTCAACGACCACGGCGCGCAGATCGACCGCTTCGCCCGCTCCCTGGTGGCCGCCGCGAAGGGCGAGCCCGTGCCGGAGGACGGCTACGGCGGAGACTACATCAATGAGATCGCCCAGGCCGTGCTGGACAAGCAGCCCGATGCCCTCTCCGGCACGCCGGAAGAGGTCCAGGAGACCTTCCGCTCCCTGGGCGTGGACATGATGTTCGAGCACATCCAGACCTCGCTGCATGACTTTGGCACGGACTTTGACGTCTACTTCCACGAGAACTCCCTGTTCGAGTCCGGCGCGGTGGAAAAGGCCATCCAGCGGCTCAAGGACAATGACTCGCTGTACTTCCACGACGGGGCCTGGTGGCTGCGCACCACCGCCTACGGCGATGAGAAGGACCGCGTGGTGATCAAGTCCGACGGCAACGCCGCCTACATCGCCGGCGACATCGCCTACGTGGCGGACAAGATCGAGCGCGGTCACGAGCTGTGCATCTACATGCTCGGCGCGGACCACCACGGCTACATCGATCGCCTCAAGGCTGCGGCCGCGGGCATGGGCTACCGGGCCGATCAGGTCGAGGTGCTCATCGGCCAGATGGTCAACCTGGTGCGCGACGGCAAGGCGGTGCGCATGTCCAAGCGCGCCGGTACAGTGATCACCCTCGATGACCTCGTCGAGGCCGTGGGTATCGACGCCGCCCGCTACTCCATGGTGCGTTCCTCCGTGGACAGCTCCCTGGATATTGACCTCGAGCTGTGGGCCTCCCAGTCGTCTGAGAGCCCGGTCTACTACGTGCAGTACGCGCACGCGCGCCTGGCCTCCATCATGCGGCGCGCCGCGGATGCCGGCGTGTCCTCAGAGGGTGCGGACTTCTCGCTGCTCACCCACGAGAAGGAGGGCGACCTGATCCGCACGCTGGGTGACTTCCCCACGGTGGTGCGCTCTGCGGCCGAGCTGCGCGAGCCGCACCGCGTGGTGCGCTACGCCGAGGAGCTGGCCAGCGCCTTCAACAAGTTCTATGACAACTGCCAGATCCTGCCGCGCGGGGAAGAAGAGCCCCAGCCGGTTAATGCCGCGCGTCTGGGCCTGGCGCAGGCCACCAAGCAGACGCTGGCCAACGCGCTGCAACTGGTGGGCGTGAGTGCCCCGGAGCGGATGTAGTACGCGAACGGATACACCGGTGCACCCCGTCGAGTCCTCGGACCGGCGGGGTGCACTCATGTACACAACCTGTCAATCAACAGAATAGGGATTGCCTGTAGGTCGCCTGAATCAGCGGTGCGTGCTGTGGCCGAGTCACCTCATAGTTGAGTACGGTAATCCTCGACGTACACAGACCTTTGACTTCCCCTTCCCCCCTCATTAGCAAGGATATTGATGTATAACTCGACGTCTCGGACCGCCCGGCAAGGCCAGATTCTGGAAATCCTGTCCAGCACCAAGGTCACCAGCCAGGGCCAACTGTCCGAGCTGCTGCTCAAGGCGGGCATCGAGGTCACCCAGACCACGCTCTCGCGCGACCTCGACGAACTCGGCGCCCAAAAGATCAGACCCGCCAAGGGGCGCGCCTACTACGTGGTCGGCGAATCCCCCGAAACCACGGAGATGTACTCCACCCCGCTGGAAAAGCTCAAGAAGATGATCAACGAGCTGGCCGTGAGCATTGACTCTTCCTCGGCGATCGTGGTGCTACGCACGCCGCCGGGAGCGGCCCAATACCTAGCCAGCTTCATCGACCGCGCCCGCGTCCCGGAGATCGTGGGCTGTACCGCCGGCGATGACACCGTCTTTGTGCTGGCCCGCGAACCCTGGACCGGAAAGGAGCTGGAGAAGCTGTTCGCCGATGGCGTCAACGGCATCGGCAAGGCCAACGCGGAAGGCAGCGAGTAGGCCCGAGCGCCCCGGAAGAACACAACAACCCCTGCCGGGTGTGGCAGGGGTTTTTCGGTGCTGATCGGGCAAGGCTAGCTATACACCAGCACCTGGGCGACGAGCATGCCGCCGCCGAAGACGAACATGAACGCCACCATCGGCCAGACGAACTTCAGCCAGTGGGAGAACTTCATGTCCAGCATCTGCAAGGTCGCCATGATCAGGCCGGTGGGGGCGATGAACAGCATCGCATACTGGCCCCACTGATAAGCCGAAACGACGATGAACCGCTCGATGCCCACGGCGTCGGCAAGCGGAGCCATGATCGGCATGGACAACACCGCTAAGCCGGAGGAGGACGGCACCACAAAGCCCAGGAAGAAGAACACCACCATGAGCATGAGGATGAACACCGGGCCGTGCATGCCGGTGACCATGTGGGAGGCCGAATCCAGCATCGTGTCGGAGATCTTGCCCTCGTTGAGCACGATGTTGATGCCGCGGGCCAGGCCGATGATCAGCGAGACCGCCACGAGCGATGACGCCCCCTCCGAAAACGCATCCACCACCTGCGACTCGCTGAGCTTACTGCCCCCATAGTGGGCGATGAACATGATGATCAGGGTGATCGTCAGGAACGAGGCCGCCATCGTGGGGAACCACCAGCCCTGACTCATCACACCCCACACCATCAGCGGGAAAGCGATGGCAAACAGGGTAAGAATGATCTTCTTTTCCACCGTGAACGCCCCAATAGCGGCGGCGTCCTCGCTCATACCCCAGTGCTTTTTAAACTTGTCCCGGTCCTCATAAGAAATGGATGCGCTGGGGTCCTTCTTAATGCGCCGGCAATACCAGGCCAGGTAAGCGATGATGGCCACCGCGCCCACCGCGCAGCCCGCAATACGCCACGTGATGCCCTCCGTGAATTGCACGCCCGCCGCATTCGACGCAATGACCACAGAAAATGGGTTAATGGTGGAGAACGCGGACCCCACCGATCCGGCAAGGAAGATGGCACCCACCGTGACTATCGAGTCATAACCCAAAGAGATAAAGATCGGCGCCAGGATGGGGTAGAAGGCCACCGCCTCCTCCTCCATGCCGCAGGCCGTACCACCCAGCACCATGAGCACAGAGACCACCGCAACGAGCATGAACTCGCGGCCCTTAGTCTTCTTAGTCAGGGCCATCAGCCCCGACTCAAAGGCCCCCGTCGCGCGGACCACCCCGATCAAACCGCCCAGCACCAGGATGAACACGATGATGTCCACCGCCTCAATGGTGCCCTCCACCATGGAGGTCGGGATATCCCACGCCCCGGCACGCACCTGCTCCACGCGCTCATAGGTGCCCGGAACAGAGATCTCGTTCTTAATGGCCCCCGACGTGAACTTATCAATGCCGATGTCCATGTTGAGCTTGTCCAGGCTGGACTGCTCAGCAGGAAGATTCTCCGTACTGCCATCCGGGGCGGTGACCACCAGCTGGGAGGAGCTGTCATCAAAATGCAGCTTGGAATAGGACCCGGCGGGAACAAACCACGTGGCCGCGACGGCAACAATGGTAAGAGCAAAAAGGATAGTAAACGCGGAAGGGAAACTGAACTTTCTCTTCTTGGGCTTCTTCTGTGCCTCATCCGTGGCTGACCCCGGTAGCTCGCCTCCCGGCGGGGCATCGATAAGGGTGTTGTCCTGGGCGTGGGCGTCAAGCGAATCTGGCTGAGACGCAGTCATTGTTGCGACCTTTCTGTGCAAAGCAACAAGGAGCTAAGAAAAAGGACCCCCAGGCAATTCTCACCACTGCGAAAGGGTGCATGCCGGAAGGTCCTTTACCGTTAGGGTGCCGGGGTTAATCGGCGACGATATGAGTGCCGCAGGTCCCCTCGAGGCCCTGGCTGGCTTTTTCCAAAGACGTGATCAGCGCGCTGCGTCCGGGGCCGGACTCCACAAAGTCCAAACAGGCCTCAATCTTCGGCAGCATCGACCCCTCCGCGAAGTAGCCCTGCTGGGCGTACTTACGCGCCTCCGACGCCGTGACGGTCTCCAGTTTACGCTGCGTGGGCTGGTTGTAATCCAGGTAGACGTTGTCCACCGCGGTCAGAATCACCAGCTCATCAGCATCCGCGTCGCGGGCCAGCAGCGCCGCGGTGCGGTCCTTATCAATCACCGCCGGCACCCCGCGCAGCTCAGAACCGGAATCGGTGACGGGGATGCCGCCGCCGCCGGCGGCGACGGTGACCACGCCGGCGTCGAGAAGCGAACGAATCACATCAGCCTCAACCACGCGCACCGGCTGCGGGGACGCAACCGCCCAACGCCAGCCGCGCCCAGCATCCTCAACATAGGTGTTGCCCGTCGCGGCGGCCAGAGACTCCGCCTCCTCCTTAGACAACATCGCGCCCACCGGCTTGGTCGGCTTCTGGAACGCAGGATCATCCGCGTCCACCACCGTCTGCGTGACAATCGCGGTGGTCGCACGATTCAGCTGACGCGCAGCCATCTCATTGCGCAACGCCTGAACCAGGTGATAGCCGATGTAGCCCTGCGACATTGCGCCGCACTCGGCGAACGGAATCTCCGGCGTGGAGCCCGTGCGCGCGGACTCATCAGTAGCCACCTTGATCATGCCCACCTGCGGGCCATTGCCATGAGAGATAAGCACCTCATGGCCAGCCGCAATCATCTCCACCAGCGATGTGGCAGTGTGCTTGATCAGCTCGAGTTGTTCGGCGGGAGTCTTGCCCAAAGCGTTGCCGCCGAGGGCAACGACGATTCTCTTGGAGTCAGTCATGAAGGGTAGGAACCTCCGGCTTTCTAGATCATGTCTCGGTTCGTGTGTCCGGCCCCCACGACACAACGAGGTGGGTGATCCGGAAAAAGGGATGAGTCAAGCCCCGGGCAGCCCCCACGAGGGGGTGTGGGGGGCCGGTGACGGGGGTGCGGCTCAGCGGTGCTTGCCGCTCGGTGCCGCGCGGTGTCGCTGCGTGCCGCTAGGACAGCGTGGCGTACATGACAGCCTTGATGGTGTGCATGCGGTTTTCGGCCTCGTCGAAGACGCGGGACTGCGTGGACTCGAAGACGTCGTCAGCAACCTCCATCTCGGAGACGCCGAACTTCTCGGCGATGTCCGCACCGATGGTGGTCTTGGTGTCGTGGAAGGACGGCAGGCAGTGCATGAAGATGGCATCCTTGTCGGCCTTGGCCATGACGTCGGCGGTGACGCGGTAGGGCTCCAGCAGCTTGATGCGCTTCTCCCACAGCTCATCCGGCTCGCCCATGGAAACCCAAATGTCGGTGTAGATGACGTGGGCATCCTTGGCGGCAGCCTCCACGTCCTCGGTCAGGGTGACGGACCCGCCGGTCTGGCTGGCGATCTCCTCGCACTGCTTGACCAGGTCCGCCTCCGGCATCTGCTCGGTCGGGCCGCAGGCCACAAAGTGCAGGCCCAGCTTCGCGCACACAACCATCAGGGAGTTGGCCACGTTGTTCTGGGCGTCCCCCATGAACACGAACTTCAGGCCCTTGAGCCCCTGCGGGAAGTTCTCCTCCACAGTGAGCATGTCCGCGATCATCTGGGTGGGGTGGAATTCGGTGGTCAGGCCGTTCCACACCGGCACGCCGGCGTTAGCGGCCAGGTCTTCCACGATCTCCTGGGCGAAGCCACGGTACTCAATGCCGTCATACATGCGGCCCAGCACGCGCGCGGTGTCCTCGATGGACTCCTTCTTGCCCATCTGGGAGCTGCCCGGATCCAGGTAGGTCACGCCCATGCCCAGGTCCATGCCGGCAACCTCGAAGGCACACCGGGTGCGGGTGGAGGTCTTTTCAAAGAGCAAGACGATGTTCTTGCCCTCCAGGTACCGGTGGGGCACACCCGCGAGCTTCATGTCCTTGAACTGCTTGGACAGGCGGATGAGGTAGCGGATCTCATCGGGGGTGTAATCAAGAAGCTTGAGGAAGTTCCGGCCGCTGAGGCTAACTGGCATGAGAGTGACTCTCCTTCTGACTTCGAATCCCGGGATCGGGTCGTCCCTCCCGGGCTGAACGTTGGGAATCGAGTATCCCCTGACCTCCGTTCACGTTTGCGATGCTACCAGTTTGTCAGAATTGCGAAAATCGAACGGCGGTAATTGTGCAATGTTCCGGCGATTGCATAATCCACATTATCGACGCCCTGACCTGCAGGTATGCGCGAATCTGCGGGCATGTGGGGACTTTTGGTATTTCTATAGTGGAAACGGATTACCCCCGAATGTGCTATGGCAATTGTCACACTAAACGCTGCTACTAACGGGGTGTGCAAATATAATGCGAAAGGTGGAAATGTAGCGGTTTATGTTGATCCGCGCTGGTCCCACGGGCCCGACAAACCCAACATAAAGAAGGGGATCGAGGGTATTGCTGTGCCGATTTTTGCCGGCGAGGATTGCGGTGCGAGGGACTGTTTGGGGTGCTGTTATCTGGCCTATTTTGGTGACGATGCACCGCCAGGGCGGCACAAGCGGTAGACCCTTGCAGGCCGCTGCCCTCTCCGGGAGGGTCCTCACATGCACCGTGTGACTGGTGAGGTTGACACGGTGCGTTTTCGGGGGTAAAAAGCCGGCGTTTCGGGGGTGTTTTGTGCACTCTGTTAATCCCACCAGTCACACGGTGCATGGCACGGGGGCGCGGCGCAGGGCCGCAAAGCAGACGCTTATCGACGCCCCCGGGGCCTTCCCGTGCGGTCGCGTTCTGCTCGGGCCCGGGGCTTGTCCGCGTATCCGGGGTCTTGCCATTTCGGGTAGGCCCTCAAAATGCACCGTGTGACTGGTGAGGTTTACACGATGCGTTATCGGGGGTGAAAAGCCGGCGTTTCGGGGGTGATTTGCGCACTCTGTTAATCCCACCAGTCACACGGTGCAGAGAACGGGGGCGCGGCGCAGGGCGGCAAGGCAGACGCTTATCGACGCCTCCGGGGCCTTCCCGTGCGTTCGCGTTCTGCTCGGGCCCGGGGTCTGTTCGCGTCCCCCGGGCGCGGGCCTCGCACTCTCCGTGCCCCCAAAATGCACCGTGTGACTGGTGAGGTTTACGTGGTGCGTTTTCGGGGGTGAAAAGCCGGCGTTTCGGGGGTGATTTGTGCACTGTATTAATCCCACCAGTCACACGGTGCAGGAGGGGGGCGCGTACCGAGGCCGAGAGTCTACAAGGTCCGCAAGGCAGACGCTTATCGACGCCCCCGGGGCCTTCTCGTGCGTTCGCGTTCTGCTCGGGCCCGGGGTCTGTTCGCGTCTCCGGGGGTCTTGCCCTTTCGGGTAGGCCCCCAAAATGCACCGTGTGACTGGTGAGGTTTACACGATGCGTTTTCGGGGGTGAAAAACCGGCGTTTCGGGGGTGATTTGCGCACTTTGTTAACCCCACCAGTCACACGGTGCATGGCGAGGGGGCGCAGAAGGGTGCCGACCTCCCCAACCCCCAAGACACGAAGAAGGGCCCGCACACCCTGCAGCGTGCGGGCCCTTCGCGGGGGCCGAAAACCCTCGAAAACCTTCGAAAACCCTCTAGGCGTTAGTAGTCAACGGCCTCGCGGGTGATCGGGCAGGTCATGCAGTGTCCGCCGCCGCGGCCGCGGCCGAGTTCGGCGGAGCTGACCTCGACGACCTCGATGCCGGCGTCGCGAAGCTTGGCGTTGGTGTAGGTGTTGCGGTCGTAGCCCACGACCACGCCGGGCTCCAGGGCGACAACGTTGTTGCCGTCGTCCCACTGCTCGCGCTCGGCGGCGAAGGCGTCGCCTCCGGTAGATACGACGCGCAGTTCCTTGAGGCCCAGGACATCGGCAACCACGTCGACGAACTTGCGGTCGTCGCGCTCGACGGACATGCCGGCGGCGTTGTCTTCGGGGCGCAGGATGAGCGAGGCGATGGTGTCGGTGACCGGCTCGTAGCAGGTGACCAGGTCGCGGTCGCAGAAGGAGAAGACGGTGTCCAGGTGCATGGAGGCGCGGTCGGGGGCCATGGCGGCCACGACGACCTTTTCGGCGGCGCCTTCGGCGAACAGGTTGCGGGCCAGCTGGGAGATGGCCTGCCAGGAGGAGCGCTCGCCCATGCCGATGAGCACCACGCCGTTGCCCACGGGCATGATGTCGCCGCCTTCCAGGGAGGACAGGCCTTGGTCCTCGTTGGGGTCTCCGTACCAGATCTTGAAGTCTTGGTCGGCGAAGGTCGGGTGGAACTTGTAGATGCTGGTGGTCAGCAGGGTTTCCTGGCGGCGGGTGGGCCAGTGCATGGGGTTCAGCGAGACGCCGCCGAAGATCCAGGCGGTGGTGTCGCGGGTGAACTGCGTGTTGGGCAGCGGGGGCAGGACGAATTCGGTGGGCTCGTGGACGCCGGCGAGTGCAGACGAGACGGGGCCGCGCAGGTCCTTGGGCAGGTCGGCGTAGGCCACGCCTCCGATGAGGAGTTCGGACAGTTCGGCGGCGGGGACGTCGTTAAGCCATCCGCGCAGTTCTTGGGAGATGCCGTGGCCGACGTTCTTGGGGGCGAGCTTGTTGTCCAGCACCCAGGCGCGCGCGGTGGTGTCTTCGAGCGTTTCGGCGAGCAGCTGGGACATTTCTAGTACCTCGACGCCGTGGCCTCTCATCTTTTCCACGAAGTCGGCGTGGTCGCGGCGTGCTTGGTCGACCCAGAGGACGTCGTCGAAAAGCAGCTCTTGGCAGTTGCGGGGGGTGAGGCGTTCGTGGGCGCGGCCGGGGGAGCAGACCATGACCTGACGCAGCTTGCCAACCTCGGACCAGGCACCGATGGGAGTGTGGGACATGATGATCAAAATCCTTTCGTGACAGGAAATACAGTGGAAACTAGATCAGGGACAGCTCGCCGCGGGCGATAAGAACGATGGCCGCGACGGCGGCGACGACCATGACCGCGAGGATGAGCAATTCGTAGCCGCGGAAGAGGGTCTTTTCGCCCTTTTCGCGCCGGGCCCAGATGTAGACGGCGGCGCCGGGGACGTAGAGCAGAGCGGCGAGCAGGAGGTTTTCAATCCCGGCGGCGTAGATCAGCCAGAAGCCGTAGATGGTGGCGATGATGGAGACCACCAGGTCGCGGGTGCGCCCCTTGGCCAGCTCGCCGGTGTAGGTGTCGCCGCGCAGGGTGACCATGAGGGCGTAGCCGGCGCTGAGCAGGTAGGGCACCAGGATCAGTGCGGCGGCCAGGGTGGCCATGCCCAGGTAGACGTCGTTGGAGAAGAAGGTGCTCAGCAGGAACAGCTGGCACAGGATGTTGGTCACCCACAGGGCGTTGGCGGGGGCGCCGTGGGAGTTGAGCTTGCCAAAGAACTTGGGCATGGTGCCGTCGGAGCCGGGGACCTGCATGGTTTCGCCGCACAGGAGGATCCAGGCGAGCAGTGCGCCGATGAGTGAGATGAGCACGCCGATGCTGATCAGCCAGGAGCCCCAGGGGCCCACGACCTCGGCGAGGACGTCGCCCATGGAGATGTCCGGCAGGCCGGCGACCTCGGCGCGCTTCATCACGCCCAGGGACAAAAGGTTCACGGCGACGAGCAGGGCGAGCATGAACACGAAGCCCAGCACGGTGGCCTTGCCCACGTCGGAGCGCTTGGCGGCGCGCTTGGAGTAGATCGAGGCGCCTTCGATGCCGATGAACACCCACACGGTGACCATCATCATGGACTTGGTCTGCTCGGCGATGCTGCCCAGGTCGGCGGATTCGGAGCCCCAGAAGTCCAGGGTGAACAGGTCATAGTGGAAGCCGAAGGCGACGATGATGATGAACACCGCAAGCGGCACGATCTTGGCCACCGTGGTGATGGTGTTGACCAGGGCGGCCGTCTGCACGCCGCGGATGACCAGCGCGTGGGTGGCCCACAGCACCACGGAGGCGCCGATGATGGCCGGAAGGGTGTTGCCGCCTTCGAAAATCGGGAAGAACTTGCCCAGCGTGGAAAACAGCAGCACCAGGTAGCCCACGTTGCCAATGAAGGCGGACAGCCAGTAGCCCCAGGCGGAGTTGAAGCCCACAAAGTCGCCGAAGCCGGCGCGCGCGTAGGCGTAGATGCCGTTGTCCAGGTTGGGCTTGCGCATGGACAGGAACTGGTAGACCAGCGCCAGGCAGACCATGCCCACGCCGGTAATGGTCCAGCCGATGATGATGGGCCCCGGCGCGGCGACGGAGGCGATGTTTTGGGGCAGGGAGAAGATGCCGCCGCCGATCATGGAGCCCACCACCAGGGCCAGCAGGGCGAAGAAGGACAGCCCTTGGGCCCCGGCACCCCCTTGGGTGGGCGACTCGGGAGCGGCCGCGGTGCCGCTGCCCGAAACGTTCTCAGTTTGCATGTTATTCCTTCCTGCGAATTGATCGCCGGTGCCGCCACAATCGAGGAAACAGCCCGCGAAACAGATATTTCAATAAAGTGTAGCGGCGTGCATAGTAGAAATACGTTTCCGTCTTTCGAATTAAAAGATTAATGCCCGCGGCGGTGTCGTGTCCACTGGGGGCGCTGCGCGGGCGCGAGGCGGAGCGGTGTCCCCTTCGCTTATCGACGACCCTCGTGCCTGGGGTTTTGCACAAAATCTCCGGTCCGCTCGCCGCTGGGGCAGCGGGTCTTTCCGGGTGCCGGGGCATAGTTTGCGCCTTTTAATTGCAGTGGAAACTATCGGGGTGCGGGGTTGCCGCAGTGAGTGCGACTATCAATTAAAAGTCACGCCGATCGGTGGAATTGGCCATGCACTGCGGTGTATACCCAACAAAGTGCGGCTGTCCAGAAGTGGAAATGTTCTGTAAATCACACCGTGCGGTCGGCGTTCTCCCCCCATCTTGGGGGTGGCTGGGAATGTGCCACGGCCCCGCCCTCCTGTCCGCGCGGGGCGGGGTGGAGGCCGGGGCCGGTGGTGGCTGTACGGCAACTGTAGGGCTGCCGTAGGGCTGCTGTAGGCGCCTAGGCGGTGTGCGTTCCCGCCGGGGCGGCCGCACCGTCCTGGCAGGTGACGTGCCCGCGCAGGAGGGTGGTGGTGACCTTAGCGTTGAAGGTGCGCCCCTCGTAGGGGGTGTTGCTGGCCTTGGAGGCCAGTTCGCGTCCGCTGACGGTCCACGGGGAGTCCTCGTCGACCACGGTGAGGTTGGCGGGCTCGCCGACGGCGATGGGCCGGCCGTGGTCGGGCAGCTGGGTGATCTGGGCGGGGCGCTCGGACATGACCTTGGCCACCCAGCGCCAGTCGGCCAGGCCGGTCTTGACAAAGACCTCGGCGATGATGGCCAGGGAGGTCTCCAGGCCGAGCATGCCGGGGCGGGCGAGTTCGAACTCGCAGCACTTTTCCTCCGCGGAGTGCGGGGCGTGGTCGGAGGCGACGCAGTCGATGGTGCCTTCGAGCAGTGCGGTGCGCAGGGCTTCGATGTCGGAGTTTTCCCGCAGCGGCGGGTTGACCCGGTACTGGCCGTCGTAGGTTTCCAGCAGCTCGTCGGAGAGCAGCAGGTGGTGGGGGGTGACCTCGGCGGTCATGGGGATGCCTTGGCCCTTGGCCCACTTGAGCAGTTCGACGGAGCCGGCGGTGGAGGCGTGGCAGATGTGCACGCGGTTGCCGTAGTCGCGGGCGAGCAGGGCGTCGCGGGCGATGATGGCCTCTTCGGCGGCGCGCGGCCAGCCGCGCAGGCCCAGGCGCCCGGCGATTTCGCCTTCGTGTGCGGTGGCGTCATCGGTCAGCCGCGGGTCCTCGCAGTGCTGGGCGAGCAGCACGTCCAGGCCGCGGGCGTATTCGATGGCGCGGCGCATGATCACGGGGTTTTCCACGCACTTGCCGTCGTCGGAGAACATGCGCACCTTGGCGTCGGACTGTGTCATGAGGCCGAACTCGGTGAGCGTCTTGCCTTCCAGGCCCTTGGTGATGGAGCCGACGGGGTGGACGTCGCACAGGCCGACCTGTTGGCCCTTGTACCACACGCCTTCGGCGATGACGGGCTGGTCCGTGACCGGCTGGGTGTTGGCCATGGTGAACACGGCCGTGAATCCGCCTTGGGCTGCGGCTGCGGAGCCGGAGGCGATGGTTTCGGTCTCCTCGCGGCCGGGCTCGCGCAGGTGGACGTGCATGTCTACCAGGCCGGGCAGCAGGACGCCGCCGTGGCCGTCGACGGTGCGGTCCGCGTCAGTATCGGCGGAGGCGTCGAGGTCGCTGATCACGCCGTCGGTGATGAGCACGTTGACCGGGGAGCCTTCGCCGTAGGGGCGCACGTTGGTGAGCAGGACGGTCCCGGCGAAGGCCGGGGCGGTGGTGCCGGTGGCGGGGTAGTTTTCGGTGCTGGTGCCGCCCGGCTGGGTTGAATCGGACATGGGTGTAGATGTTCCTTTCCGTGTGAGCCGGGTTTAGGCGGCGTCGTCGGTGGCCAGCAGGGTGAACAGGACGGCCATGCGGGCGTGAACGCCGTTGGAGACCTGTTGGAGTACCACGGTGTTGCCCTGGTCGGCGACGGGGTAGTCAATTTCCATGCCGCGCAGCATGGGGCCGGGGTGCATGATGATGCCGTTTTCTTGGATCTTCTCCGCGCGCTCCTCGGTCAGCCCGTAGAGGGCGGTGTATTCGCGGTTGGAGGGGAAGAATCCGCCGTGCATGCGTTCGGCCTGGACGCGCAGCATCATGACGACGTCGGCGTCCGGGATTTCGGCGTCGAAGTTGGCGGTGGTGCGCACGGGCCAGTTTTCTACGCCCACGGGCAGCAGGGTGGGCGGGGCGACCAGGACGACCTCGGCGCCCAGGGTGGTCAGCAGGTCCACGTTGGAGCGCACCACGCGGGAGTGCAGGCAGTCGCCGCACAGGACGATCTTCTTGCCGGAGATCTCTCCGATGCGCTGGCGCATGGTCACCGCGTCGAGCAGCGCCTGGGTGGGGTGCTGGTGGCGGCCGTCGCCGGCGTTGATCACGCTGGGGCCCTTGCCGCCGGGGGCGACAACCTCGGCGAGGTGCTGGGCGGCGCCGGAGACGGGGTGGCGCATGATGATGGCGTCGGCGCCCACGGCGCGCAGCGTCAGGCCGGTGTCGCGCAGGGACTCGCCCTTCTTCACCGACGAGGAGCTGGCGGCGATGTTCATCATGTTGGCGCTCAGCGCCTTGCCGGCGGCCTCGAAGGAGGAGCGGGTGCGGGTGGAGTTCTCGTAGAAGAGGTTGAACACCATGCGGCCGCGCAGGGTGGGCAGCTGCTTGACCTCGCGGCCTTCGAGCGCCTCGCGGAAGCGGTCCGCCTCGTCCATGAGTCCCACGATTTCTTCGCGGGACAGGTCAGAAATGCTCAGGAGATGCTTCACCGCGTGCTCACGCATCCTTCCGGGTCAGGGTCACCGCGTCGGTGCCGTCGAGTTCTTCGAGGAGGACCGTGACGTCCTCGGTGTGGGAGGTGGGCAGGTTCTTGCCCACGTAGTCCGCCCGGATGGGCAGTTCCCGGTGGCCGCGGTCAACCAGCGTGGCCAGCTGGATGCGGGCGGGGCGGCCCAGGTCGCGCAGGGCGTCCAGCGCGGCGCGGATGGTGCGCCCGGAGTAGAGGACGTCGTCGACCAGGATGACGGTGATGTCATCGATTCCCCCGGCGGGGATTTGGGTGGGCCGCAGTGCGCGGTGCGGTTTGCCGCGCAGGTCGTCGCGGTAGAGAGTGGTGTCCAGTGCGCCGTATTCGACGTGGACTCCGGAGTATTCCTCGATTTTTGCGCTGAGCCGCTTGGCCAGCGGAACCCCTCCCGATGGAATTCCCAGTAGGACTACCCGTGGTGAATCCGGGGAGTCAATAGCAGTCTTTTCAATGATCTGGTGCGCGATGCGCGCGATGATGCGTCCGACGTCGTCGCCGCTCAAAATCTCGGCGGTGTCTGGACGGGAATCAGCTTCGCTCATCGTGACCTCCTTTCCCGCTTCTCTGTGCGGTCCTTAAAGGATGTCCAGCAATGACTGGTTGTCTCTTTCTGTTCCAAGACGCCCACAGCCTAGCATTCGCGCGGGGTGGCGCGCTGTGCTTATGGGCGCTTATGGGCGGGGTTGGTCGGGGACGGGCGGCGTCGTTACGCATGCGAAAATAGACGGTGCGGTTGTCGGTGCAGGTCGCATGGGGTGGCCCGGGGACGGGTGATGGGGCGGCTGTGACGCGCGGACGTGTGCTATCTCACGTTTTTGTTTGGAGGGGTTGTGTGCGTGGCGCGACGTAGCCGCTGAGCAGGGCGAATTGGTTCTGTGGGCAAAACAAAGTAGCTTTGTCTGGAAAACTACTAGGTATGCTACGGCGCGGTAACCGACCGTGGTCAGCGTAGCCATCCGTGATTGCCTGACATTTCCAGGAGGCCAAGCCAGTGACAATAGGCACCACAGGACCCTCGCACCGCATCGTCCCGCCCCGCAGCGTGCTCGTGCGCCGGCGCTTACGCTCCACGCTGATCATCTGCACCCTCATCCCCGTGATCCTCTCCGCCGTCTACATGTGGTCCATGTGGGATCCCACTCACTACCTGCGCAAAGTGCCGCTCGCGGTGGTCAACACGGACACCGGGGTGGACCGCGACGGCAAGCACCAGAACTACGGTGCGGAGGTGGTCCACGGCCTGCTGGACAAGCACTACCTCAACTTCCAAGAGGTCTCCGCCGAGGACGCCCAGACCGGCCTGCTCAAGGGCAACTACCTGTTCACGGTGACCATCCCGCAGGACTTCTCCTCGGACATCGTCACCGTCGTGGACTCCCAGCCGCGCCAGCCCAAGGTCAACATCTCCTACAACGACTACAACGGCACCAACGGCACCATCCTCACCTCCGGGCTGGTGCCCCAGGTCCAGGCGGGTGTCGCCGCATCCATCTCCGAGACCTACGCCAAGCAGGTCCTCGACGGCCTGGGCCAGCTCTCCGACGGCCTGACTCGTGCCGCCGCCGGGGCCCAGCAACTCGACGCCGGCGCGGCCAAGCTCCACGACGGCACCACCCGCGGCGTCGACGGCGCCGCCAAGCTTGCCGACGGCGCCGGCACCCTCTCACAAGGCCTGACCACCCTCGACGGCAAGATCGGCGAACTCGGCGCGGGCGTGGACAAGCTCGCCGCGGGCGGCGCCAAGGTCTCCGACGGTTCCCATAAGCTTTCCGACGGCGCCGGACGACTCGTCGACGGCACCGCCAAGCTCGGCGACGGTGCCGCGCAAATCGACGCCGGCGTCGGCCAACTCACCGGCATGGTCCTGCCCCTGCTCGACCAGGCCCAAACCGTCGCCCCCACCCTGCGGCCCGTTGCAGACACCCTACGCAGCCTGGGTATGACCGAACAGGCCGACCAGATCTCCGGGCTGGCGGACAAACTCGACGCCAACAATCCGCAGAACATGGCCGCCCAGCTCACCCGCCTCAAGGACGGCACCGCGCAGCTGAGCGACAACCTGAACAACCCCGAGGCGCCCTACCTCTCCGGCGTGCTCACCCTCCAGCAGGGCCTGGGCACCCTCTCCGAAGGGGCAGACACCCTGTCCGCAGGGCTGACCAAACTCCAGGCCTCCACCGGCAAACTCAAGGACGGCACCGCCAAACTCGACGCCGGCGCCGGCCGCCTGGCCGAAGGCACCTCCACGCTTGCCGACGGCACCCGCCAACTCAACGACGGCACCCGCCAGCTGACCGAGGGCACCGGCACCCTGTCGGGTGAACTGGGCAAGGGCGCGGCCCGGGCGCCCAAGATTGACTCGCCCTCCCTGTCCGCCCGCCAGATCGCCGTGCCCATCGCCTTCGACGAGACCAACCACCACGCCGTCCAGGCCGTGGTCAGCGTGGATGACCCCACCGTCAAGACGCTCTCCGGCGGCGCCTCCATGCTGTTCATCCTCGTCTTTGGCAGCCTGCTCATGGGCGTGGTGGCCATCGCCATGCCGCTGCGGCGCAGCGTCGCGCACGGGTTCGCCGAAAAGACCGCCATCAACACCCTCATCCTCTTCGGCCTGGCCGGACTGTCCGTGGTCACCGGCTGGGCGCCCATGGCCTGGCTGCCGCTGGCCGGCGTGCTCATCGCCATGGCCGCCGCAGGTGCCGCCGTGTTCGGGCTGTGCCGCCGCGTCGGCGGGCGGCTGGGCGGTGGGGTGGCGGCAGCCGCGGTCTTTGCCATCGGGCTGTTTAGCTTCGGCGGCGTGTGGCCGCTGGCCACCACCCCCGCAGCCCTGCGGGCGTTCCACATGGTCTCCCCGCTGAGCTACGCGCGCTTCGCCTTTACCCGCGCCACCGACGGCATCTATGACCCCACCTTCTGGCTCGGCCTGGGGGGCCTGGCCGGATTTGGTATCGCCGCGCTGGTCATCGCCTGGTGGGTGCAGCGGCGCCGGGCAACCGCATAAATTTCTTTGACAAGGCTGGTCACAGTCGTGTTCGCTAGCGGCGTACACGGCCGTGACCAGCACTTTTATGGGTAGATTTGGCAGGGCGTGGCCGGGAGTGCAAGTTTGTGGGCCCGGCCCGCGTTACAGTAGGTGGCACTTGTACTAGCCGCTGCCACAAGCGCGGACAATCCAGTCCGGATCGCACAACTAATATCACTTATCCGCATAGGGGTTATTTAAGACATGTTCGAGAGGTTTACGGACCGCGCGCGCCGCGTCATCGTCTTGGCGCAGGAAGAAGCGCGCATGCTCAACCACAATTACATCGGCACCGAGCACATCCTGCTCGGGCTGATCCATGAGGGTGAAGGCGTGGCAGCCAAGGCGCTGGAGTCCATGGGCATCTCCTTAGACGACGTGCGCCAGGAGGTCGAGGAGATCATCGGCCACGGCACCCAGCCGCACACTGGCCACATCCCCTTTACCCCGCGGGCCAAGCGCGTGCTGGAGCTGTCCCTGCGCGAGGGCCTGCAGATGGGCCACAAATATATTGGCACCGAATTCCTGCTCCTCGGGCTTATCCGCGAGGGCGAGGGCGTAGCCGCACAGGTGCTGGTCAAGCTCGGCGCGGACCTGCCGCGCGTGCGCCAGCAGGTCATCCAGCTGCTCTCCGGCTATGAGGGCGGCCAGGGCTCCAGCCCGGAGGACCCGCAGGGTAGCGGGCCTATCGGCGCAGGCGCGGCCTCCGGTCCGGGCGGCGGTGGCGGCGGGCGCGGCGGCGCCGGCGAGCGGTCCAACTCCCTGGTGCTCGACCAGTTTGGCCGCAACCTGACCCAGGCTGCCAAGGACGGCAAGCTGGACCCGGTGGTGGGCCGTGAGAAGGAAATCGAGCGCCTCATGCAGGTGCTGTCCCGGCGTACCAAGAACAACCCGGTGCTCATCGGCGAGCCCGGCGTGGGCAAGACCGCCGTGGTGGAGGGCCTGGCCCTAGACATCGTTAATGGCAAGGTCCCGGAGACGCTGAAGGATAAGCAGCTCTACTCGCTGGACCTGGGCTCCTTGGTGGCCGGCTCGCGCTACCGCGGCGACTTTGAGGAGCGCCTGAAGAAGGTGCTCAAGGAGATCAACCAGCGCGGCGACATCATCTTGTTCATCGATGAGATCCACACCCTGGTGGGTGCCGGCGCGGCCGAGGGGGCTATCGACGCCGCTAGCCTGCTCAAGCCCAAGCTGGCCCGCGGCGAGCTCCAGACCATCGGCGCGACCACGCTGGAGGAGTACCGCAAGCACATCGAAAAGGATGCGGCCCTGGAGCGGCGCTTCCAGCCGGTGCAGGTCCCGGAGCCCTCGGTGGAGATGACCATTGACATCTTGAAGGGCCTGCGCGACCGCTATGAGGCCCACCACCGCGTGTCCATCACGGACTCCGCTCTGGCGGCCGCGGCGCGCCTATCGGACCGCTACATCAATGACCGTTTCCTGCCGGACAAGGCCGTGGACCTCATCGATGAGGCCGGCGCGCGGATGCGCATCAAGCGCATGACCGCACCGGAGGGCCTGCGCGAGGTGGATGAGCGCATTGCCAAGGTGCGTCGCCAGAAGGAAGCCGCCATTGATGCCCAGGACTTTGAAAAGGCCGCGGGCCTGCGTGACCAGGAGCGCACGCTGGGCGAGGAGCGCGCGGAGAAGGAAAAGCAGTGGCGCTCCGGGGACTTGGAGGACATCGCCGAGGTCGGCGAGGAGCAGGTCGCCGAGGTCTTGGGCTCCTGGACCGGCATCCCGGTGTTCAAGCTCACCGAGGAAGAGTCCCAGCGCCTGCTCAACATGGAGTCCGAGCTGCACAAGCGCATCATCGGCCAGGATGACGCCGTCAAGGCCGTCTCCCGTGCTATTCGGCGCACCCGCGCGGGCCTGAAGGATCCCAAGCGCCCGTCCGGCTCCTTCATCTTCGCCGGGCCTTCTGGTGTGGGTAAGACGGAGCTGTCTAAGGCTTTGGCGGAGTTCCTTTTCGGTGAGGAAGACGCGCTCATCCAGATCGACATGGGCGAGTTCCATGACCGCTTCACCGCCTCGCGACTGTTCGGTGCGCCCCCCGGATACGTGGGCTATGAGGAAGGCGGCCAGCTCACCGAGAAGGTGCGCCGTAAGCCGTTCTCCGTGGTGCTTTTCGACGAGATTGAAAAGGCCCACAAGGAGATCTACAACACCCTGTTGCAGGTGTTGGAAGAAGGCCGGCTTACCGATGGCCAGGGCCGCGTGGTGGACTTTAAGAACACCGTGCTCATCTTCACCTCGAACCTGGGAACCTCGGACATCTCCAAGGCTGTGGGGATGGGCTTTACGGGAAGCTCCGAGAACGATGAGCAGGCCCAGTACGAGCGGATGAAGAACAAGGTCAACGACGAGCTGAAGAAGCATTTCCGCCCTGAGTTCCTTAACCGCATCGATGACATTGTGGTCTTCCACCAGCTCACCCGCGAGCAGATCGTCCAAATGGTCGAGCTGCTCATCGGGCGCCTGGAGATCATGCTTGAGGCCAAGGACATGGGCATCGAGCTGACCGACAAGGCCAAGAACCTGCTGGCTAAGCGCGGCTTTGACCCGGTGCTCGGCGCGCGCCCGTTGCGCCGGACTATCCAGCGTGACATCGAAGATGTGATGAGTGAGAAGATCCTCTTCGGTGAGCTCGGCGCCGGTGAGATCGTGACCGTGGATGTCGAGGGCTGGGACGGCGAGTCCAAGGAGACTCAGGACGCCCAGTTCACCTTCACCCCGCGGCCGAAGCCGCTTCCCGACGCCGCCCTGGCTGCCGGTCTGCCCGAAGCCGCAGCCGAGGCAGTCACGGACGTTGACGACGCCGCCGACGGCGACGTCCCGGAGACGGACACCGCCGCTCAGATCACGGAGGACACCGCCGAGCAGGACTAGTCAGGATACACAGAGCCGAGTTGCCATGGTCGTACAACTGCAATTCGCAATGATGCGATCGTGGCAACTGGTGGCTTGATGCCAGCTGTGAGGCCTGCTGGTACGTGGCTAGGCCATAGGGGGGTGACAGCGGCAAGGAGGGGCTTGGAGCTCACAAGGAGATGGTATTCGCGACAGTTCAAACCCTGTGGTGATGGCTCTTGGTACCTGGAGGGGGAATGTAAGCTTGTTAGATCCGCGCTGGAGCCATCCAGGTCTGCGAAGGGTCGACGTTGAAACCGAACCCTAGGGCTCCCGAACTCGTTCGCCGTCGGCGTATGCGTTAGTCCCATGAACGCTTTCCCACCCGAGCCGGTTAGTAGTAAGAACGAGTCATGCCAAGGGCAGTCGCCTATCTTGCTGCTAGAGTGTAGAAATCTTGAATAGACGGTAGAAGCGCTGCAAATTTCAAGCTTGCGCTCTCACTTAAGCTCGTGTGATGTTGTTGGAGCGATAAAAGGACAAACATACTCATGAGTTTTGCGGAAGATAAATGGCATCGTACCGACGATGGAAAACGTATTGCTGGAATATGCGCAGGCGTAGCTGAGACCTGCGGGCTGACTGCGAATACTGTAAGAGTGATCTATGTAATGGCGGCCTTGTTTGGCGTTCCGATGGTCGTCGTATATCTCATACAGTGGATCATTTATCCAAAGCGATGAGACGGAATCTCATTGTGTGCAGGGAGCGCTTTGGCGAAGAGCAGCAGAACGCGGGGAGTCTGTGCTATTGAGAAATTAGAGAATGGTCCCGCTACTTATTTTTATTGTTTAAATCGGGACGGATTATCTACGAGTGTGTCGCACCTTGTCTGGCGTTGCCCCAGGAAACCAACTTCTCTGGAATGGTAGGCCGGGTGCCGGACAATGGATTTGTGAGGTGAGCTGAGTAAGGGCGCTAGTCTCTCGCGGATATTAATCCTCCATTGAGATCTTCTCTTGGAGGCCAGGCTCGCGATATTAGCAGGCTCCAGTGCAAGGTGTTCTAGTCCCGGAGATTGGACTATCAGGGGGAATATATTCTGCGCGCATAGGTTCTGTCTCTTCTACAGTTCATTGAGGCTGTCTAGGCGGCACAGCGAGCGGAGAGCATCAGATGTGTGCAGGTGAGACTTGTTAACAGGAGTAGGGCGCACGTTGAGAAGAAGTGGCACGCGAGGTGTGATTCCAGGTTGACTGGCCGCACCAGTCGGCAGAGTTCTAAGAGTGCTGCTGATCCACCTTGGTCCCCCCCCCTCCCGTACCCCGTGCTGGGGTGGGGGAAAGGGGGCGTCGATAAGCGGCTAGAACTGCCCGCAGTTGCTGGGGGCGGGGTGACCGTTGAAGCGGTCGATGAGGTAGCTCAGCGCGCCGGGGAACGTGCTAAACAGCGGCAGCGCGTGGTTGATGGCCAGGCCTGCGGGGAAGGTGACGGGTGCGGGGGTGGCGTCGAAAAGCACTGTGGCTCCGCGCTGGCAGAAATCCCGCGCCATCGTGCGTGCCTGGGGGAAGGGGACCACGTCGTCGGCGGGGTTGGAGTAGACGAGCATCGGCGCGTTGGGGGTGCGGGTGCCGATGCGGCTGCGCACCAGGTAATCCATGACGCGCGGGTCGCGGGCGGCGATCTCGCCCAGGGTTTCGCCGGTGGTGGTGAACTGGCTGGTGCTCATCATCGGCCACCGGGCCGCGGCATCGATGATGCACCCTTGCTGGGCCAGCGCGAGCCACTGTTTGCCGGACTCGTTGAGGGTGTCGGAGATGGCCTCCGCTGCTGCCTCGTCAGCGCCTTCGGACTGGGCGCCGTTGATGGCGTAGGCGAGGACGGGGGCGATGGCGGTGCCGTCGATGGTGTTGATGGTGTCCAACAGATCCGCAGGCGGCGCCCCCGCGAAGGTCCCTTTCACATTAAGGTCGGGCGCATACGTGGCGGCGTGCTCGGCGGCGGCAGCCACCGCCCCGCCGCCCTGGGAATAGCCATAGAAGCCGATCGGGGAATCTGGCGCGGCTCCGGTCAGTGTGAGCCCGGCACGCGCCGCGTCGAGCACGGCGTGTGCCTCGTCGACGGAGTTGGCGTAGCGGTGCAGCCCCCCGGTGCCCAAGCCGATGTAGTCGATCATGATGACGCGCATGCCAGCGGCCGCGGCGGCGTACATGAAGGGCAACTCATAGTTCAGGGCCGTCGCCCCGGTGACGGGGTCATAGGTGCCGGCCATGGCGGGGCCGCGGGAGGGGGCGCAGGAGTGTGCCTGTCCGCGCGTGCCTGGGGCCATGACAACCGTTGGTACGGGCCCCGCGCCCAGCCAGGGGGCCAGCGGCTCCATGAGTGCGGCGGAGGCGGTGCGGGGGGTGCCTTCCGGCGAGGTAGAGGAGTAGATGAACTTGGTGGCGGGGGCGCCGCCATCGACGCGCTGGTGGCGCAGCACCGTGCCGGGCTCGCCTGCTTGACTGTCGTCGATGAGGTAGAAGGGGTCGTCCGGGTGGTAGAGCAGGTTGGACCAGTCGGCGGGGATGGTCGGTGCTGCGGGTTGTCCGCCGGGGACGCCAGGTTCGGCGACGGCCGTGGGGGCCAGGGCTGTGGTCAGGGCGAGCCCTAGTGCCGCGACGGTACGGTATATACGTTTGTTCACAAAACTAACCTACCAGTAGGTAGCGTCGGCGGCAGGAAGCTACTGAAACCAAGGCGCGCGTGCCCCCTAGTGGGCGCAATGGTCCTCTACGCCGGGGATTACGTGGTGCCCAAGGGCGTGCCGCACGCCGGAGAGCCCGTCTGCGCTATTGCCAAAATGCACGGTGACCAGCGATTCGTCGCGCCGAATCCGCTCGCCATCACACGGCGGGAGGATGCCGAGGGCTTCGATTGCCGGTGCTGCGCGCCCGGTCATCCCGCCGGCGCACATCCGTTGCGCCGCGGACTAGACTCGAGCCCACTACTTTTCTCCTTGTTTTTCCGTGATGTGAAGGGATGGGACCTGCCATGGGCATCCAGTATCGGCAGCGCAAGAAGGTGGGCAAGAACAGTTGGCTGAACATTTCCGGTTCGGGTGCGTCAGCCTCCACCAAGGTTGGGCCGTTGACGTTTAATAGCCGGGGCGGGATGTGGGTGAACCTGCCCGGTGGCCTGCACTTCCGGGGGCGTTGGAAGTAGCGGCAGCCTCCCCGCCTTTAGCCGGGCAGCTGGTAGCAGCCGCCCGCGGTGCGTTGGGCGAGGCCGTCGGCAAGCAAGGACTCCAACGCGCGCTCACGTTGGGTGTCATCGTCCCAGGTTGCCGCGATTGCGTGGGCGGGCACGGGGGCGTGGGCTGCGCGCAGGACCCCCATGATCCGCCCGCGGACTTGGCGGTCGGTGCCCACGTAGCGTTGCACGCGGGCGGCGGCGCGGGCTCGTTGCTCGGCGCTCGGCTCGGGGGAGCCCGCCGCCACCCAGGCGCAGGAGCCGTGCAGCGGACAGCGCGCGCAGGAGGGGGTGCGCGCCGTGCACACCAGCGCGCCTAACTCCATGAGTGCGACGGAAAACTCCGGCTCCTGGCCGGGCGGCAAGACGGCGCCCACCGCGGCCTGGTCGGCCTTGCGCGCGGGCCCAGCAAGGAATTGTCCGGTGACCGCGCGGGCGTAGACGCGCCGCACGTTGGTGTCCACCACCGGAACGGGTGCACCGAAGTGGAAGCTGGCCACGGCAGCGGCGGTGTAGTCGCCGATTCCGGGCAGGCTGCGCAGCGTATCGACGTCCCTGGGCACCCGCCCCCCATGATCCGCGACGATGCGCCCCGCGCACTCGCGCAGCCGCAGCGCCCGCCGCGGGTAGCCCAGCCGGTCCCAGGCGCGCAGTACCTCATCAGCCCCGGCGGCGGCCAGGTCGGCGGGGGTGGGCCAGCGCCGCATCCATTCCTGCCAGCGCGGTGCGACCCGGGCTACGGGGGTTTGCTGGCTCATCACCTCGGAAACCAACACGCCCCAGGCCGTGGTGCCGGGTTGCCGCCAGGGAAGGTCGCGGGCGTGGGCGCGGTACCAGGAGATCAGCGCGGTGGCGGGGATGGTCACAGCCCGGAATTGTAACCAGCGCCACGTCGGCGGGGATAATGGACCACATGAGCGCAATCGATTCACCAACCACCGTGTGGCGGGACCTTTTGGCGGGCAACGCCCGCTTTGTGGACAACCGCCCGGAGCACCCCAACACGGATAATTCGCGGCGCGACGCGCTGACCGGTGGGCAGCACCCGCGCGCGGTGGTGCTGGCGTGTTCGGATTCGCGCGCTCCCGTGGAACTGGTTTTTGACGTCGGCTTTGGGGACGTGTTTGTCATCCGCACGGCAGGGGAGATCATCGACCCGGCGGTGCTGGCCTCCCTGGAATACGCCATCACTGGCCTGGAGGTAGCGCTGGTGGTGGTGTTGGGTCACGAGGGCTGCGGGGCGGTATCGGCCGCCCTGGAGACCATCGAGCACGGCCAGGTTCCGCGGGACTGGCAGCGGGTGTTGGTGGAAAAGGTCTCTTCTTCTGTGCTGGCGGGGATCCGTGCGGGGTATACCGATACGGAGGATCTGGAACGCATCCATGTGGAGCAGACGGTCAATCAGTTGTTCTACCGGCTACCCGGGCTGGAAGAAGAGGTGGATGCCGGGCGGGTGGGCGTGGTGGGGGCGCGCTATCACTTGGGCAGCGGTTCGATAGAGACGGTGGCTACCTTCGGCGTGGATGAAGACACGCCCGCGCGCTAAGCCACGCTCAATAAGCATCGTCGGGCGCCTAAAATGTCCTTTTGTGACCTCCCCTGACCCGAACCGTCTTCCCCAGCAGATCTACATCCGCCGCCGCGTGGCTGCCCTGGCCGCGTTGGTGGTCTTGGCGGCGCTGGGTGTGTGGGCCGCCGTAGCGTTTGCCGGCCGCGGGGACGACCCGCAGCCGGACCCGGCTGCGGCCAGCACTGAGCAGTCGGTGGAGGCAACGGCAACGCAGGAACAGCCAGAAGGTACAGCTAGCGCCGAGCCGAACGCAGAGTCGGACACGGAGTCGAGCACCGAGCCGAGCGGCACCCAGGCGGCTGACCGCACGGAGGCCTCCTCCGCAGCGGACGCAACGGCGGCGAATGCCGCATTGGCAAACAAGAAGACCTGCGAGCTGGCGGATCTGACTATCACTGCGGCGACGGATAAGACGAGCTACGGCCCCGATGTGCAGCCCAAGTTCTATCTCACCGCCGCTAACCCCACCCGGGGGGACTGCCACATTGATCTCAAGGAGCAGCAGTTGCGCTTTGAGGTGTACTCCATGGCCACCAACCAGCGGGTGTGGGCGGACACGGACTGTAACGAGTCGGAAGGCCGCGGGGTGCTGGATATTCCTGCCGGGCAGGAGCGGCATTTTGAGGCGGTGTGGTCGCGCACCACGTCCGCCCCGCAGGCGTGTTCGGGCCGCGAGCCCGCGGCGCCGGGATCGTATTACCTGCACGCGGTGATCGGCTCGCACCCGTCCCCGGCGTTGCCGTTCAACTTAAGCTAGTGCGCTCACGCTAGCGCAGCAGCCTGTCGATGCTGTCGCGGATGTGGGTGGCCCACACCGGGCCCACGTGCTCGATGGCGGCGAGCTCGGCGACGGGGGCGTCGATAAGCGCTGGCAGCGGCGAGTAGCGGGCAAGGATGGTCTCCATCATGTGGGTGCGCATGCGCGGCACGCGGGCGAGCATGCGGTAGCCGCGGGGGACGATCCATTCGTCGAGGCTGGCGGCTCCGGAGTCGCCCAGTTCGAGGGCGAGGGCGACGCGCATCGGGTCGAGTATCGCGGTGTCGCTGAGCGCGGTGAGGCGGGCCAGGGCGGTGTCTTCCTCCTCGGGGCGGGCAAGGTAGTCGCGCACGAGCAGGTGGAGTTGCTGGTGGTTATCGCCGCGCAGCTGGGCCAGCCGCAGGCCAACCTGGTAGCCATCCACCCCCAGTTCCTCCAGGTCCCGGTCTACTCGCGCGGCCACGCGCCCCAGCAGCACGTCGCGCTGGATGAGGCGCACCACGTCGGCGACGGTGGCGTAGCGGCCGACCTCGGCGTCGAAGAGTTCCGCGTTGGCGGCGTCGCAGTCGTGCCGGTAGCGCTCCACCACGGACATCGTCTGATTCGCCCGGGAAAGGATCTGCGCCGGCTCGTCGAGCACGTGGCGCCGTCCCTGCGCATACAGGGTGCACATGCTCATCGACTGGCTGACCGCCACCACCGGCACGCCCGTCTGTAGTGCGGTGCGCTCCGCGCTGCGGTGCCGCGTCCCGGACTCCTGGGTGGGGTACGAGGGGTTGGGCACCAGCTGCACGTTGGCCCGGCGGATGCGCGTGTGATCGCTAGAGATAACAATCGCGCCGTCCATCTTGGCCAGCTCGCGCAGGCGGGTCGGCGACAACGCCGTGTCCAGCTCGAATCCCCCGTCGCACAGGGCAAGCACCTCCGGGGTATCGCCGAGGACCAGCAGCGCGCCGGTGCGCCCCCGCAGGATGCGCTCCAACCCGTCTCGCAGGTAGGTGCCGGGGGCGAGCTCCCGAATAACGTCGCGCAGGGGATGGTGGTCAGTCACTCACACCACCTTAATCTGTCCGCTTATCGACGCCCCCGTCTCCCGCACCGAGCGCCACCCCGATGGCCTCCCGCACGTCGGCGACCCGCCGGATGCGCAGGCCCGGCACCTTCTCCTCCCCGCCTGCCGGCACCACCGCGCACCGGTAGCCCAGCCGGGCGGCCTCCTGGAGGCGCCTGTGCAGGTCCGGGACCCGGCGCAGCTCCCCGGCCAGGCCCACCTCCCCGATGAACACCGTGCGCGCCGGCAGCGGGGTGGCCCGCAGCGTCGAGACCGTGGCCATGGCCACCGCCAGGTCCGTGGCCGGCTCCCCGATGCGCATCCCGCCCACCGTGGCCACGTACACGTCCTTGTTCTGCGTGGGCGTGCCTGCCCGGGCGGCCAGCACCGCCAGCACCATGGGCACCCGGGCAGAATCCAGGCCCGTCACCGCGCGGCGGGGGTTCTTCGCCGGGGACTCCACGGCCAGCGCCTGGACCTCCGCCAGGATGGGGCGCACCCCATCCATGGCCACCGTCACCGCCGAGCCGTCCGGGGTGGCGTCGCGGTGAGACAGGAAGAGTCCCGACGGGTCCGCCACCTCACGGATGCCATCTGAGGTCTGCTCGAAGCAGCCCACCTCATCGGTGGCGCCGAAGCGATTCTTTAACCCCCGCAGCATGCGCAGACTGGAATGCCGGTCGCCCTCAAAGTTGAGCACCACATCCACCAGGTGCTCAAGCACCCGCGGGCCCGCCACCGCGCCATCCTTGGTCACATGCCCCACCAGGATGACGGGAATGCCGCTGGTCTTGGCCAGCGTGGTCACCGCGGCGGTCACCGCCCGGGTCTGCGCCACCCCGCCGGAGACCCCCTCCACGCCCGGCGCCTGCATGGTCTGCACGGAGTCCACGATGAGCAGCGAGGGCTTGACCTGGCCGACGTGGCCGACCACCACGTCCCAGTTGGACTCCGCCGCCAGGTAGAGCTGGTCTTCTAAGGCATTGGTGCGCTCGGCGCGCAGGCGGACTTGGCCGGCGGACTCCTCGGCGGTGACGTAGAGCGCCGTGCGGCCCAGCCGCGCCCACCGGGCGGCAACCTCCAGCAGCAGCGTGGATTTACCCACCCCCGGTTCGCCGGACATGAGCACCACCGAGCCCGGCACGATGCCGCGCCCGAGCACCCGGTCAAGTTCCCCAATGCCCGTAGCCACTGCTTTGGCGTCCGCGGAATCGATGCGGGTCATCGGCGCGGCCGGGGTGGTAGGGGTCAGCCCTTGCGGCGCGGGCCCGGAGATGCTCGCCCGCGCCTGCGCCCCCGAGCCCGCAGCCGGCGCTGCTGCCTCTGCCAGCGTCCCCCAGGACCCGCACTCCGGGCAGCGACCCAGCCACTTGCCGGAGGAGTAGCCGCACTCGGTGCACGTAAATACGCTGCGCGCCTTTTTAGCCATAGCGTCTAGCTTAAGCCAGAGCGTGACAACGCCCACCCCAGTGCCGGGTGCCTGTGGATAACAGGCGGCGGGGTGGGCGTAGCCAGGAGTTGGTGGCCGGAATTAGTGGCCGGCGGCGTGCTCGTCCTTGTCAAAGTCACGGGTGAACGTGCCGGACTTGACGTGGCCGCCGGAGACCGCAGCCGGGACGTCGATCGTGGCGTTATCAAAGGTAAACGTCACGTTCACGGTGCCGGCGGGGGCGAAGGCCTCATTGTTGAGCGTGGTGGTCACGTACTCGGTGCAGCCGGCGCCGGTGTCGCGCGGAATGGTGGCCAGCGCGGCGGCGGAGGCGCCGACGACGGCGCAGTTCGGCTTGAGGGTCTGGGCGGGCACGTTGACGGGCTTGCCGTTGACGGCCACGGATTGCAGGCGGTGGTCGGCCCGGTGCGGATCCTGGTTGATAGCGGTGAACTTCAGCGCGGCGGCGCTGTTCTCATCGACGGTCAAAGTGACGTCGCGCACGGCGACGGCGCCGTCAGCACCATCGGCGGAAGAGCCGTCAACGGCAGCGACCTGCTCAGAGGTCTGGGTGATGTGTCCAGCCGAGCAGGATGCCAACGCCAGGGCGGATACAGCGGCGGCGGATAGGAGTCCAGCGCGCCGGGCGGCTGACTTCACGGACTTCACGGGATCGTCCTCCATCATCAGGGTAATCACAGTTGATAGTCCCCACCATAGTGGCTGGCACGCCGCTGGACGTAGTTATGTGGCTCCAAGACTGACCCGCGGGGGTGTAGGGGGTATACGTTCGGGTGATGCACTGGCCACTCCGGGTGGATTTGTCCTCATGGTAGAATGGGGCGCTGTTGTGCGCCGATATGCGCGCGGGAACACGTGCGAACCGCGAAGGAGTGGGGAATGGATTTTAAGGTCGGGGACGTGGTGGTTTACCCGCATCACGGTGCCGCCGTCATTGATGACATCGAGCACCGGGAGATCGGCGGAGAGAAGCTGGAGTACCTGGTACTGAGCATCAACCAGTCCGACCTTGTGGTCCGTGTCCCCGTCAAGAACGCCGAGCTGGTGGGCGTGCGCGACGTGGTGGGCGATGAGGGCCTGCGCAAGGTCTTCGGCGTGCTGCGCGAGACGGACGTGGAGGAGGCCGGCAACTGGTCGCGGCGCTATAAGGCCAACCAGGAGCGGCTGGCCTCCGGCGACGTGAACAAGGTCGCCGAGGTGGTGCGTGATCTGTGGCGCCGGGACCAGGATCGCGGTCTGTCGGCGGGGGAGAAGCGGATGCTGGCTAAGGCGCGCCAGATCCTCGTCGGCGAGATCGCGCTGGCGGACACGGAAGATAAGAAGCGCGCCGATGAGTTCTTAGCTTTGGTGGATGACACCATCGCCCGGCACCGGGAAAAGGCGGGAACGGCCACCACGGATGCTCAGGTCAAGCCTGAGGATACTGACGTTGATCTGGATGACTTAAGCTTCGATGACGAGGACGAAGACTAGCCGCACGGTCACCGCCCTGGTGGCCGCCGCCGGCCGGGGAACCCGGCTGGGGGCGAGTGTGCCCAAGGCCTTTGTCACGCTGCGGGGGCGCAGCCTGGTGGAGCGCTCCGTGGTGGCGCTGCTGACATCCGGGGTTGTTGATGAAGTCATCGTGCTCATCAGCCCAGATATGCATGACTTCGCGCGGGATTTGTTGACCCGCCGCGGGCTTCTGGGCGGGTCGCGTGACGTCCCGGTGCGTCTGGTTCACGGCGGCGGGGAGCGGGTGGATTCCGTGTGGGCCGGGGTGCAGGCTATTGCCACTCCGCCGGGTTCCGGTGGGGTGGTGCTTATTCATGACGCCGCGCGGGCGTTGACGCCCCCGGGCATGATCGCGCGGGTTGCCCGGGCCGTGTTGGGCGGGGCGCCGGCGGTGATTCCGGTGCTTCCGGTGGCAGATACCATCAAGACGGTGGATACCGCTGTGAGCCCGGAGCGGGTGGTTGCCACCCCGCCGCGGTCTCAGCTGCGCGCGGTGCAGACCCCGCAGGGCTGTGACCTGGATGCCCTGCGGGCGGCGAACCAGGCGTATTTTGCGTCTGCGGATCCGGGTTTTGTGGCCACCGATGATGCCTCCCTGATGGAGTGGGCGGGGCACCAGGTGGTGTGTGTGGCGGGTGATCCCATGGCGTTTAAGGTGACTACCCCGATGGACATGATGGTGGCTCGGGCGGTGGTCGATGAGGCCGAGCCGACGGTTTTTGAGGTGCCGGGAGGATTGAGACAGTGACGCAGCAGATGGTGGTGCCCCGCGTGGGCTTAGGCACGGACGCGCACCGCATTGAGGCGGGCCGGCCCTGCTGGCTGGCGGGCGTGCTTTTCGCGGATGCGGATGGCTGTGAGGGGCATTCGGACGGCGATGTGGTTGCCCATGCGCTGGTGGATGCGGTGTTGTCTGCGGCGGGGTTGGGGGACCTGGGCGCGTTGGTGGGGGTGGGGCGCCCGGAGTATGACGGCGTGGCCGGGGTGGCGTTGCTGCGTGAGGCGGCGGCTGCGGTGGCTAAGGCCGGTTTCGTGGTGGGTAATGCGGCTGTGCAGTTGATTGGGCAGACGCCGAAGCTGGGGCCGCGGCGCGCTGAGGCGCAGCGGGTGCTCAGTGAGGCGTTGGGTGCGCCGGTGTCGGTGTCTGCCACGTCGACGGATCATTTGGGTTTTACGGGCCGGGGTGAGGGGCGTGCTGCGGTGGCGACGGCGCTGGTCATCCCACGCTCACCTGTGCAGTCATAACGGATTCATGCCCGTTGGGCTATAGTGGGGTATCGGATTCATCAGACGTCTGATTTGCGGGCTGACCAGCATTCTCAGGAAGGAGCCCCACGATGGCTCACGCCACGCCGGCGCCCCGGCGCGCCCCCTCGGCTACCGAGGCCGCGATGGAAGGGGTCAAGGACTACATCCGTATCCATCGCTTGTCCCCAGGCGACATGCTGCCCTCCGAGGCAGTGCTGTGCACGGAGCTAGGTTGCTCGCGCTCCTCGGTGCGCGAGGCGGTGCGCATCCTTGCCACCTTGGACATCGTGGAGGTCAAGCACGGGTACGGCACCTATGTCTCCGAGATGTCCCTGGAGCCGCTGGTCCAGGGCCTGGTCTTTCGGACGATCCTGGGCGCCGAGCATGAGCTTGCCCACGTGGTGGATACCCGCGAGGCACTCGACCTGTCCTTGGGCGCGGAGCTGATGGAGTCTGTCACGGCGGCGGATGCGGCCGGGCTGCGGGAGCTGGTTGCCCAGATGCGCCAGGCCGAGCGCAAGGGCGAGCCGTTTACCACCCAGGATCAGCAGTTCCACCGCACGCTGTTGTCTCATATTTCTAACCCGCTGATCCGGGAGCTCTCGGACGCCTTTTGGCGGGTGCACATGGAGGTCGTGCCGCTGTTGGGCTTGGATAAGCCGGAGCGGATTGGCCAGACGGTGGACGCGCACGGCGACATCCTTGATGCGCTCGCGGCGCGCGATGACGCCGCCTACCGCGCGGCGGTGGCCCGCCACTACGAGCCGTTGCGCGCGGCGTTGGGGTTGAATTAACCCGTACGCACCGGAGCCGGTGCGTACGGGTTGCGCCTGGAGCTTCAGGGGGTTAGCTCAGCAGGGAGGGCACTGAGCCCAGCAGGGTGCGGGTGTAGTCCTCGGCGGGGTGGGCGAAGAGCTCCTCGGTGGGGGCTTGCTCGATGATCCGCCCGGAGTTCATCACGCAGATGCGGTCGGAGACGTAGCGCACGGTGTTGATGTCGTGGGAGATAAACACCAGCCCCAGGCCGAATTCGCGGCGCAGGTCTACCAGCAGATTGAGCACTTGGGCGCGCACGGAGACGTCGAGAGCCGAGGTGGGCTCGTCGGCGATGATGACCTGCGGGCCGAGCGCCAGGGCACGCGCGATGGCGACGCGCTGGCGCTGCCCGCCGGAGATCTGCCGGGGCAGCACCTCGAGCGTGGAGGCGGGCAGGCCAACTAGCTCGATGAGTTCGCGCACGCGCGCCTCGCGGGTGGCGGCGGTGCCCACCTTGTGCACCCGCAGGGGGTCGAGGAGCTGGTCGTGGACGTTCATCCGGGGGTTGAGCGAGGTCGCCGGGTCCTGGAAGACCACGGAGACGGTCTGGCCCAACTCTTTGCGCTGGCGGCGGGGGCGCAGCTTCTTTCCGTTGAACAGCACCTGTCCGCTGGTGGGTTCTTGCAGGCCCACCATCACGCGGGCGAGCGTGGATTTGCCGCAGCCGGATTCGCCGACGATGCCGACCACCTCGTTGTGGTGGATGGCCAGGTTGATGTCCTTGTTGGCGTGCACCTTGGTGGGGTGGAACAGACTTCCGGTGCGGGTGGTGAACACGACGTTGGCGTCGCGCATCTCAATGACGGGGGTCATGGTGCCTCCTGGGGGGTCGTGGAGACGTAGTGGTCGGTCCCGGCGATGCGGGTGAGCACCGGTTTGGTGTCCACCCTGCGCTGGGCCTGCGGGTCTTGGGAGCGGGGAGCGAACCGGTCGCCGGGGACGAACTCCTCGGGCGACGGGACGGTCCCGGGCACCTGGTAGAGGCGCTGCGCGCCGGCCTCGACGGAGAGCACGGCGCCGAGCAGCCCGCGGGTGTATTCGTGGCGCGGGTCGCGCAGCAGCTGCGCGGTGGGCGCCTGTTCGATGAGCTGGCCGGCGTACATCACGGTGATGCGGTGGGCCAGCCGGGAGACCAGCGCGAGGTCGTGGGAGACAAAGATCATGGCAAAGCCGAGCTTCTCGCGCAGCTCGTTGAGCAGGTCAACCACCTGGGCTTGGACGGTGACGTCCAGGGCGGTGGTGGGCTCGTCGGCGATGAGCAGCGAGGGGTTGCGGGTCAGCGCCATGGCGATGAGGACGCGCTGGCGTTGCCCGCCGGAGAGCTCGTGCGGGTAGGAGCGCAGGGTGCGCTGGGCGTCGAGGCCCACCAGCTCAAGCAGCTCCTCGGCGCTGCGTTGCCCGCCGCGCTTGGTCAGCTGGTGGAGTTGGGAGCGGATGAGCATGGAGGGGTTGAGGGAGGACAGCGCGTCCTGGTAGATCATGGCGATGTCATGGCCGCGCAGCGCGTTGTGCTCCTTGGGGCTCAGGGCGAGCAGGTTGGTGCCCTTGTACAGGATTTCTCCCGTGATGTGGGCGGTGGGGGGAAGCAGCCCCATGATCGCCATCGCGGTCAGCGATTTTCCGCATCCGGATTCGCCGACCAGGCCCATGGTTTCCCCGGGCGCGACGGTAAAGGAGATGTTGTCCACGATGGCCACGTCCCCGTGGGAGGCGGGGAAGGAGATGGACAGGTTGCGCACCTCAATGAGCGGTTCGTCCGCGCCGTCGAAGACCAGCCGCGAGTTGTGTTCGATTTCGGATTCCCGCAGGCTGGTCAGCGCGAGCGAGAGCGCCTGTTCGGCCTCGGCTTGGCTGGTCGTGCCCAGCGTGAGCGGGCGGTCGGAGGGCTGCTTATCGACGTCGCCTTCCGCCGGCTCCTCAGGAACCCGCAGCGGGCGCGCGGCCGGGGTGGCCAGGGCGTCGGTAAGCCCCTCAGACAGGATGTTCAGGCACAGCACCGTCACCAGGATCATGATGCCGGGGAAGAAGGTGGGCCACCACGCCCCGGAGAGCACCAGGGACTTGCCGTCGGACAGGATGTTGCCCCAGGACGGGGTGGGCGGCTCCACGCCGGCGTTGATGAAGGACAGGGAGGCCTCGAAGACGATGGCATCCGCCACGAGCACCGTGGCAAACACCATGACCGGGGCCAGGCAGTTGCGGGCCACCTGCACGAGCAGAATGTGGGTCGTGGAGGCGCCCATCACCCGGGAGGCGGAGACATAGTCCTCGCCGAACTCGCCGAGGATATTGGCCCGGATCACGCGCGCCAGCTGCGGGGTGTACAAGAACCCGATGGCAAACACCAGCACCGGCACGCTATTGCCAAACACGGCGACAAAGACGGCCGCCAGGGCGATGCCGGGGAAGGACATGATGATGTCCAGCACGCGCATGAGCACCTCGGAGACCACCTTGCCGCCGGTGGCCGCGATCGACCCCAACACGGCTGCCGCGGCCAGCGCCGCCAGTGTGGCACACAGGCCGATGACCAGCGAGGACCGGGCGCCGTAGAGGACGCGGGAGAAAATGTCGCGCCCGATGGCATCCGTGCCAAACCAGTGCTCACCACTCGGCGGCTGCACCGGCGGGCCCGAGGCCAGCGGATCGTAGGAGGTCACCAGCCCGGCGCCCAGCGCGCCAAGGATGATCACCGTGAGGATGGCCAGCGCAATCTTGGAGTTCAGCGGCAGGGAAGACAAGCCGGTGAAGCGGCCGCCGGCGCGCGCCTCCAGTTTCTTGGTTAGGGAGTGACGCAGCATCAGATGCTCCTGATTCTCGGATTAACCATGACGTAGAGCATGTCCACGACGATGTTGACCACGATGAACGCGATGGCCACCGTCAGGGTCACACCCTGGACCAGGTAGACGTCATTGCGTTGCACGCCGTCCAAAATGAGTTGGCCCATGGCCCGGATATTAAAGATGATCTCGATGATGACCGCGCCACCCATGAGGTAGCCCACGCGCAGGCCCAGCACCGTAATCGGGGTGATCAGCGCGTTGCGCAACACGTTGCGGTAGATCACCTCGCGGAAGGGCACGCCCGCGCCGATGGCGGTGCGGACGTAGTCCTTGTCCAGCTCCTCGACCATGGCCGTGCGCACCACGCGGGCGAGCGAGCCGGCCACCGGCACCGCCAACGCCACGGCGGGAAGCACGATGTCATTGAGGTACCACCTGGGGTTGTCGGAGAAGGGAATCCAATTGGTAATCAGCGCGGGGAAGAAGCCCCAGCCGCCCGGTACGGCACCCAGCCACTGGATGAGCAGCAGGGCCAGCCAGAAAGACGGCGTGGCCAGCGCGGCGATGGAGGCCACGCGGATGAGCTGGTCCGGCCAGCGATCCCGATACAGCGCGGCGATGATGCCTAAGATCAGCGCCACGATCACGGCCAGGATCAGGCCCACGAAGGTCAGCTGCAAGGTGATGGGGAAGGCCCGGGCGACCACCTCCGTGACGCTGCCGCCACCGGACGTGGTGCCCAGGTCCCCGTGGAGCATCCCCCACAGGAAGTCCACGTAGCGCACGAGCATGGGATCGTTGAGGCCGTGGGCCTCGCGGTAGGCCTCCAGGGCCTCCGGGGCGGCGGACTCGCCGAGCGCCAGGCGCGCCGGGTCGGACGGGGAGAAGGACATGACGATGAACACCAGCAGCGTCACGCCGAGGATCATGATCGGCAGCGCGATGAGGCGCCGGCCGATGAGCCGAATGAGGTTGGACATCGATGCCTCCTAGGATCCGGCGCCGGCGGTGGCGGTGGCGACGTCGATAAAGCTCAAGCCGGACAGGGAGATCGGCTCGAAGTCGATGAGGGTGGAAGGATCCCAGGCCGTGGGCGTCTTGCGGTGGAACAGGGGATAGAGCGGTACCTCCTCGGACAGGGCGTCGAAGGTGTCGTTCCAGATCTTTTGCTGCGCGGCGGCGTCCGTGGCCTTGATGCCGGCGTCGAGAAGCCCGCGGACGCGGTCCGAGCCGGGGCTGCCCATCCAGTGCATGCGGGAGTCCGCCCAGGTGGGCGCGTAGTACCACCAGCGCATGAGCAGGTCCGGGTCCGTGCCAAACACGGAGGGGTCGCCGGGGGCGACAAGGACGTCGAAGGCCTCCGGCTTGCCGTCGATGGCGTTGTAGGCGTCGGCGGATTGGCGCTCGGAGAAGTCCACGTCCATGCCCACCGCGGTCAAGGATTCTTGGATCAAGGGGGTGCACTGGGCAACCCAGTTGTGGTCGGTGCACATCAGGCGCAGCTTCTTCAGCCCGGTCTGCGCGAAAAGCTCCTTGGCCTTGGCGGGGTCGTGGCTGTAGACGGTGGACGCCCGGTGGTAGTTCGGGTGGGTTTCTTGCAGGAAGCTGGTGGGCGCGGCGGCCTGCCCGGACAGCCCGGTGGTGATCAGGGAGTCATAGTCCAGCGCGTAGAGGAAGGCCTGCCGGTTGCGCACGTCGTGGAAGGGGTTGGAGGGGTGGTTGTTAAACATGGCGAACAACACCCCGAAGCCCTGGACGGATTGCACCGAGTGGGTGGCCTGGAGCTGGTCGATGTTGAGGTAGGGCACGGAGTCGATGGCCTGGGCGCTGCCGGACTGCAGGGCGTTGATGCGCGTGGAGGAGTCCGGGATGACGTGCCATTCCATGGTGGCCGCCCGGGCCGGCTTGGGCCCGGTGTAGTGCTCGTTGCGCTCGAAGCGCAGCACCTTGGAGGCGCCGCCGTTGTCGGTCATGCGCCAGGGGCCGGTGCCCATGGGCAGGGAGTCGAAGGCTTCCTTGTTGGCGGTCACGGCGGCCTTGGGCACGATCTTGACCACGGCGAGGCGTTCGGCGAGCACCCCGGTGGGGTGGGCCAGGTGGACCGTCACGGCGTTGTCGCCGTGGGCGGTGACCTTGTCAATGAAGGGGATGAACCCGGCGTAGAGGGACTTGTTGGCCGGGTCGAGGACGCGCTCGAAGGAGAAGATGACGTCGGCGGGCGTGACGGGGGTGCCGTCGGCGAAGGCGGCGCCGTCGCGCAGGGTGATGTGGGCCTCGGTGCCGCTGGTTTCGGGCAGCGTGGCCGCGAGCGCGGGGTAGACCTTTCCGTCTGCCGGGTTGAGCTCGGTGAGGCCTTCGAAGGTGTGCCAGTTGGCGGCCACGGTCAGCGCGGCGGAGGTGGACATGGGGTCAAACCCGTTGGTGCCCAGCTCGTAGGAGATGGCTGCGGAGATGGTGCCGTCCGCGTTGGGGGTACCGGCGCAGGCCCCGCCCCCGGCGCCGCGGCCACCGGAGATGTTGGGGTTGTCTGGCGCGCAGGCGCTGACGGTGGTGGCTATGCCGGCTGCTGCGGCGAAGAGCCCGGATAGCTGGAGGAATCTCCGGCGTGACAGTTCCTGGTTCATCAGGTGTCCTCGTAGGTTCTGGGGCCGACTATGTGGCCTGCGGCCCGGGTGGTTTTCGGGAAGCTAGCGTTACCCCCACCGTACATCAGACGTCTGATGAATGGCGGTAACCCAGCCCTCGCACTACCCCCGATCGGAGGGGGGCAATCCCGTCCATGCCAGCGGCGAAATGCCCGGTTATCCACGCAGGATCCGTGATCGCCGTGCCGACAATGATCGCGTCCGCGCCCGCCGCGCGCCCCGCCGCGCAGTCCTGCGGGCTGTGAAAACGGCCCTCGCCAATGACAAAGACCTCTGGGCCCACCGCCGCCCGCGCCAGGCGCAGGCACTCCAGGTCCGGGCCCTCGGTTGCCGCCCGCTGCGGCGTGTAGCCCGCCAGCGTGGTCGACACGATGTCCGCCCCCGCCGCAGCGGCCGCCCCCGCGTCCTCCGGGCGCGCACAATCCGCCATGAACAACGCCCCGGCCTCATGGGCCGCCGCGACCATCTCGGCCAGCTGCGCGCCATCCGGGCGCGGACGCCCCGTCGCATCCGCACACACCACGGCCGCCCCGGCCTTGGCCACAGCACGCACGGAGGCCACCGTCGGAGTGATATACACCCCCTCGGTGCCCTCCTTGGTCAGCCCGAAGACCGGCACATCCACAGCAGCGGCGATCGCGCGGATATCCTCCAGGCCGCCGTAGCCACCGCAGCGAATCGCCGGGGAACCCCCGGCCACGCACGCGCGCGCCACATGGGTCAGCGTGTGCGTATCGCGCATCGGATGCCCATCCGGGGCCTGCACCGAGACGATCAATCGACCGGACACCGCCGCGCACAACTCAGCCCGCCGAGCCACCATGTCACTGGCCGGGGCACGAAACTGGAACACCATGAAACCTCAACACTCCTTAAGAATCAGCACGTCACACGAATAAATCACTGGCAAAACTAGGCACAACACCGCCGGGCGAACTCCGCCGCCGCCACCAAGGGCGCATGGGAGCCCAGGGCGCTGGCATGCACCTGCACCTTGGCATTGGGGGCCAGCAGCCCGGAGGCAAACCCGGCGCGCAGCGGCTCTAAGATGCGCGGCCCGATAGAGCCGACGCCGCCGCCGATGACCACCCCCACCATGTCCAGGCCGCTGACCAGGCCCGCCAGGGCGCGCCCCAGCCCGCGCAGGTTGCCGTCGATGATGGCGGCGGCGAGGGGGGCGTCGATACGCGGGTCCTGGCGGGTGCGGTCGAGGACGGCGATGATGTCGCGCAGGCTCGGCTGGTGCGGGCCGCTCAAACCCCGCGCGGCGTTGTGGTAGCGCGCCAAGCCGGGCCCGCTGGCAACGTCTTCGGCGCGGGCGGCTTTACCCTGGTAGTCGGCGCAGATGATCTCGGAGATCTCCCCGGCGGTGCCGGTGGGGCTGGCGGCGAGCTCGCCTGCGCACAGGAAGGCCCCGCCCACGCCGGTGCCCAGGGAGACGTACAGGGCGGTGCCATCGGGAAGTTCGCGCCCGGCGCCGAGGTGGTGTTCGCCGAAGCCCCACACGCGCACGTCATTGGCGCAGGCGACGGGCGCGTCGATGCCGTGCTCGCGGACGAGCTCGGTGAGGTTGGTGCCCGCCCAACCGGGCAGGGTCGGCCCGGCGTGGGCGACGTAGCCTTCTGGGGCCAGGACCACTCCGGGGGCACCGATGCCCACGCGGGCGATGGTCTCGCCGTCGCGCAGGCTGGCGCGCAGCCGGTCCAGCGCGGTGCGCACCTGCTCCTGGGGGCTGTGCCCGGTGGGTTGAGTGGGCAGGGTGGCCGCGGCGCGGGGGTGGCGCGGGGTGGCGTCGCTGATCAGCCCGTAGGCGATCTTGGTGGCCCCGATGTCGAGGGCCGCGGTGAGCTGGCCGGGCCGGGGCATCATTACCTCCCTACCGCGGCAGCGTCGACGATGGCGGCGATGCGGGCGAGCTCGGCGTCGTTGAGCGGCTCGTGCGGATCGGCCATGCGATGGTTGGGGAAGACCCCCAGGTGCTCGAGCGCGGCCTTGAAGCCGCCGAGGCCGGCGGAGGATCCGCCCATGCGCGCCGGGTCGCCGACGAAGACGATCTGGAACAGCTCATTGATCCGGGTTTGCAGCGTCGCGGCCGTCTCCCAGTCGCCGGCGCTGCACAGCCGGGCGAGCTCCACGTAGGAGGCCGGGTCCACGTTGCCCAGGCCGGGCACCACGCCGTCCGCCCCGCCCAGGTAGGCCATGTCCACGGTGGTCTCCGAGCCGGTGAGGATGACAAAGTTGTCCAGCTGTGCGGCGTCGCGGGCGGCGCACAGGGTGCGGGTGTAGGAGTCCACGCCGCCGGAATCCTTCACGCCGGCGAGCACGCCCTCCTGCGCCAGCTCGATGAGCTGGGGGACGTCCAGGATCACCTGCACGCTGACGGGGATGTTGTAGGCGAACAGCGGCAGCTGGGGGGCGGCGGCGTGGATGAGGCGGAAGTGGCGGGCGATCTCGTTGCGGTGGGTGCGCACGTAGAACGGGGCGGTGGCCACCAGGCCCTGGGCGCCGCATTCGATGGCGTCGGCGACGTGCTCGAGCACGCGGGGGGTGGTGGTGTCGATCACGCCGACGGTGACGGGCACGCGCCCGGCGGCCGCGGTGACGATGGTGGTGGTGACCTCGCGGCGCTGGCTGCGGGTGAGGAAGGCCGCCTCGGCAGAGGAGCCGAGGGCGAACAGTCCGTCAACGCCGGCGGCGATGAGGCGCTCGACGTGGTGGGCCAGGGTGTCGGTGTCCACCTGGCCGGATTCGGTCAAGGGGGTGAGCACGGGCGGGATGACGCCGCGGAAGGAGGGGCGGGTGGTGTCGGTGACGGCAGAGGTGGGGGTGTGCGGGGAAGGCACGGGGGTCTCATTTCCTGATCGAGGGATGGTCATAAGACATCATACGTCCTAGACTGGGTGGCGTGAACCAGCCCATCACCCCCACCCCCGACGGAATGCACATCCACGCGCACGTCCTCACCGCCACCACGGACGTCGGACCCGCCCGCATCACCGTCACCGACGGCACCATCACCGCAATCACCCCCACCCCCGACCTGACCCCCGCCGCGGCCGCCGACCTCCCCCTGGCCGTGCCCGGATTCGTCGACCTACACAACCACGGCGGCGCCCGCGGCGCCTTCCCCACCGGCACCCTCGAGCAGTGCCGCACCGCCGCGGCCTTCCACCGCGACCACGGCACCACCACCCTGCTAGCCAGCCTGGTCTCCGGCACCGAAGACGAGCTGACCAGCCAGGTCCAGGTGCTCACCGAACTCGTCGACTCCGGGGAGATCGCCGGCATCCACCTCGAAGGGCCCTTCATCAACGCCTGCCGCTGCGGCGCCCAAGCCCCCACCCGCATCCAGCCCGGCGACCCGGACATGCTCGCCCGCATTATCGACGCCTCCCTAGGCACCGTCCGCCAAATCACCTTCGCCCCCGAAACCCCCCACGCCGCCGAGCTGCTCGCCGTCTGCGCAGACAACGGGGTCATCGCCTCCCTCGGGCACAGCGACGCCGACTATGACACCACCCGCGCCGTGCTGGACCGCGCCGCCGAGCTGGGGGTGACCGTCACCGCCACCCACCTGTTTAACGCCATGCCCCCGCTGCACCACCGCGACCCCGGCATCGCCGCCGCGCTTATCGAAGCCGCCGCAGAAGGGCGCACCTGGGTGGAGCTCATCGCCGACGGCGTCCACCTGGCCGACGGCACCGTGGACATGGTCACCGCAGCCGTCGGCGACCACGCCCTGGCCGTCACCGACGCGATGGAGGCCGCCGGCATGCCGGACGGTTCCTATATCCTGGGCCCACTCGACGTCACCGTCGCCGGCGGGGTGGCACGGCTGAGCACCAGCGACGCCACCCCCGGCGCCATCGCCGGAGGCACCACCACCCTGCTCGACCAGTTCCACCGCTACCGCGCCCGCCACGGCGGGCCCGCGGCGGTACGCCTGACCTCCACCAACGCGGCCGCCGCCTTAGGCCTCGACGGGGAGGCCGGGGACCTGCGTCCGGGCATGCCCGCCACCCTCGTACTCATCGCGCCCTCCGGGGCGCCCGCAGCCGTCATCGTTGACGGCGCGGTCCGCTAAGAAAGAGACTGCACAGACCACCATGGAAATCCTCATCCGCGATACCCCCGAACAGGTGGCCGTCCAGGCCGCCGACATCCTCGCCGGCTACGTGCGCGAGGGCGCCACCATCGGCGTGGCCACCGGCTCGACCCCGCTGCACACCTACCGCGAGCTCATCCGCCGCCACCGCGAGGAGGGCTTGAGCTTCGCCCAGACCCAGATGTTCGCCCTCGACGAATACGTGGGCCTGCCCTACGAGCACGAACAGTCCTACCACCGCGTCATCCACGACGAGCTGACCTCGCGTATCGACGTCCACCCCGCCAACGTCCACGTCCCCGACGGCCTGGCCGCCGACCTCATCCAGGCCACCGCCGACTACGAACGCGACATCGAAGCCGCCGGCGGCATTGACATCCAGATCCTCGGCGTGGGCACCAACGGGCACATCGGCTTCAACGAGCCGGGCAGCTCGCTGAACTCCCTGACCCGCATCAAGACCCTCCACCCGCAGACCGTGGCCGACAACGCCCGCTTCTTCGACTCGCCCGACGACGTGCCCTACCAGGTGCTCACCCAGGGGTTAGGCACCATCCAGCGCGCCCGCCACCTGCTGCTGCTAGCCACCGGCGAGGCCAAGGCTGATGCCGTGGCCCGCCTGGTCGAAGGCCCGCTGTCGGCCGCCTGCCCCGCCTCCATCCTGCAATGGCACCGCCACGCCACCGTGCTTGTCGACGCCCCCGCCGCCGCCGGCCTGCGCAGCGCCGACTACTACCGCTTCGTAGAAGAACACAAGCCCGCCTGGCAGCGCTACTAAGACAGGAAGCGGCCTCCGTTAGACTAAGCGGCGTGACTCTACGCATCTTTGACACCGGAACCCGCAGCCTTCGGCCGTTTACCCCCCTGCGCGACGGCCACGCCAGCGTGTACTTGTGTGGTGCGACGCCACAGTCCCAACCCCACATCGGGCACGTGCGCTCCGGCGTGGCCTTTGACATCCTGCGCCGCTGGCTGGCCGCCTCCGGCCTGGACGTCGCCTTCGTGCGCAACGTCACCGACATTGATGACAAGATCCTGACCAAGGCCGCCGAACACGATCGGCCCTGGTGGGAGTGGGTATCCACCTACGAGCGCGAATTTACCTGGGCCTACAACACCCTCGGCGTGCTGCCGCCCTCTGTCGAGCCGCGCGCCACCGGGCACGTCACCCAAATGGTCGACTACATGTCCCGGCTTATCGACGCCGGCTTTGCCTACCCGGCCGCAGGATCCGTCTACTTCGACGTCACCGCCTGGTCCCAGGCGCAGGGATCGGACTACGGGGCCCTGTCCGGCAACCGCATTGAAGACATGGAACAAGGCGAACCCGACGGGCGCGGCAAGCGCAACGCCCTCGACTTCGCCCTGTGGAAGGCCGCCAAGCCGGGCGAGCCGTCCTGGCCCACCCCCTGGGGGCCCGGCCGGCCCGGCTGGCACCTGGAATGCTCGGCGATGTCCACCTTCTACCTGGGCTCCGAGTTTGACATCCACTGCGGCGGGCTGGATTTGCAGTTCCCGCATCACGAAAATGAGATGGCTCAATCCCACGCCGCCGGCGACGGCTTCGCCCGCTACTGGATGCACAACCACTGGGTGACCATGGCGGGGGAGAAGATGTCCAAGTCCTTAGGCAACGTGCTGTCCGTGCCGCACATCCTCACCCTGGTGCGCCCCGTGGAACTGCGGTACTACCTGGGCTCCGCCCACTACCGCTCCGTGCTGGAATACTCCGAAGACGCCCTGCGCGAGGCAGCCGCCGGCTACCGGCGCATCGAGGACTTCCTCCACCGCGTCGGCGAGGTCGAGGCAGGCACCTGGACCCCGGAGTTTGCCGAGGCCATGGACAACGACCTCGCCGTGCCCAAGGCCCTGGCCCACATCCACACCAAGGTGCGCGCCGGCAACAGCGCCCTGGCCGCCGGAAACCAGGACCAGGCCCGGGACATCGCGGCATCCGTGCGCGCCATGGTGGCCGTACTCGGCGTGGACCCCTACGCGGCTCCCTGGGCCGAGGCCCACTCGGACGACTCCGCCGCCCGCGCCGCACTGGACACCCTCGTGCGCGAGCAGCTTGAGCTGCGCGCCACTGCCCGCAAGGAGAAAAACTGGGCCCTTGCAGACGAAGTCCGCGACCGGCTCGCCGGCGCCGGCATCACCGTCACCGACACTCCCGACGGCCCCCAGTGGTCGCTCTAAAACCACACACTTCTTAAGAACAGGACACTTCCCTCATGGCAGGAAACGACAAGCGACACGGCGGGGTGCGCAAAACCAACAAGAAGGGCGCCACCAAGGGCTCCGGCGGGCAACGCCGCCGCGGCCTGCGGGGCAAGGGCCCCACGCCCAAGGCCGAAGACCGCGTCTACCACGCCGCCCACCAGCGCAAACTCGAGCGCGAGCGGCGCGCCGCCGGCCGGCCCAAGCGCAACGAGCCCGTCGAGGAGCTGGTGGTGGGGCGCAACCCCGTCATCGAATGCCTCCACGCCAAGGTGCCGGCAACCCAGCTCTTAGTCGCCCAGGGCACCGGTCACGATGACCGGCTTAGCGAGGTAGTCACCCTGGCCAACTCCCGCGGCATCCCCGTCCTAGAGGTCCCCCGCTCCGAGCTGGACCACCTCACCGGAAACACCCTGCACCAGGGCGTGGGCCTGCGCATCCCGCCCTATTCCTACGCGGACGTCCACGAGCTGATCGGCTCCATCGCCGACTCGGGTGAGCCCGGCATGGTGGTCATCCTGGACAACATCACCGACCCGCGCAACCTCGGCGCCGTCATCCGCTCCGTGGCGGCCTTCGGCGGCCACGGCGTAGTCATCCCCGAGCGCCGCTCCGCCTCCGTCACAGCCGTGACCTGGCGCACCTCCGCGGGAACCGCCGCGCGCCTGCCGGTGGCCCGGGCCACCAACCTCACCCGCACCATCAAGCAATTCCAGGACAACGGCTACCAGGTGGTGGGCCTAGAGGCCGGCGGCCAGCACACCCTGGACACCTATGATGGCGGCGCCGACCCTGTGGTCATTGTCATCGGATCTGAGGGCAAGGGCCTGTCGCGCCTGGTGCGCGAAACCTGCGACGTGCTCATGTCCATCCCCATGACCAGCTGGGTGGAATCCCTCAACGCCTCCGTCGCGGCAGGCGCCGTGCTCAGCGAGTTCGCCCGTCAGCGCCGGGCAAAGAACTGAGCAATCACCTCAGCGGCCACCACCGAATCCGTGGTGGCCCCCAACATCGGCGGCGCCGGCTGGCCCGTGGGGATCACATGCCCGCAGCCCTCCAGGCTCCACAGCTCCACGCTGGGCCAACGCAACACGGACACATCCGGCGCGTAGCGCAGCTCCTCCGGAGCGCCTAAACACCCATTGCGCCGCGCCCACAGCCGCGCCGTCTCCGGCGCCGACAGCCCAGTGCCCCGCCCAGAGGTGGCATCCAGGCCCGCCACCCCGCCGCCATAGGGGGAGATGGCATCCGCGGTGCCGTTCATGAACAACACCGGGGTGGGCACGTAGCCGTCCAGGCTGTGGGGCAGCAGATTGTCTGGCGTTGGCTGCGTGGCAGCCAGCACGGCGGCGCCGGTGAGCAGGCCGGGGGCGTCGATAAGCAGGCGCAGCACCATGTGCCCACCGTTGGAATAGCCGCACGCCCACACCCGCTGTGGATGCAGCTGCTCCACCACCGCGCGGGCGAACGCCACATCATCCACCCCCTCGCGGCGCGTGCGCTCATCCAAGCAACGCCGCAGGTCATTGAAGTGGTGGCCCACCCCGTCCAGGTAGGCCACCGTCCAGCCCGGCCACTCAAACGTGCCCGCGCTAAACCGGCGCGCCACCGCCCCCGACTGGCGCGAACCATGGAAAAACAGCAACAAATCCTCGCCCTGCCCCACTATGCGGGCGCGCCGGGAATGCCCCGCAACTTCCATCGACAGCGTGCGCATCACTTCACCGCCTCGGCGCGGCGCGCCACCGCCACCTCATCGCGGCGCACCCCGCGGCCACGCCACCACGCCACCGCCCGGCAGCACAAGTAAATGGCAAAACTGATGGTCGTCACAAACACCGACACCGGCAGCCCCGGCGCCAACGAGGCCACCAGGCCACCCACCGCCGCCAGCTCCGCAAACACCACCGACCAGACCACCGCGCGCACCGGAGACGCCGTAATCTGCACCGCCGCCGCCCCCGGAGTAATCAGCAGCGCCATGACCAACAGCGCGCCCACGATCTGCACCGACTGCGCCGCAGTCAGCCCCACCAGCACCGCAAAACCAACCGCCACCGCGCGCACCGGCACCCCAGCAGCAGCCGCCAACACTGGGTCCACGCTGGCAAAAAGGATAGGCCGCCACCACAGCACAATCGCCCCGATGACCACCACCGCCACGGCCGCCAACAGCCACACAGACGCCGAAGACACCCCCACAATCTGGCCCGTCAGCAGCGCAAACGCCGTCGACGAATTCCCCGGATACAAGTAGATAAACAACACCGACAGGCCCAGGCCGAAACTCATGACCACTCCGATGGCGCTATCCTGCTGCTCCTTAAGCCCCAACACCGCCAGCACAATAGCCGCGACCACCGCCCCGGCCACCGCGCCCAAGCCCACACCCACCCCACACAGCAGTGCCGCCGCCGCGCCCATCAGCGCCAACTCGCTGGTCGCATGCACAGAAAAAGACATCTGGCGCAGCACAATCAGCGGCGTGATCACCCCGCTGAGCAGGCCCAACACCGCCGAGGCGACCAGTGCCTGGCGCACAAAATCCACGGATAGGAGATAAGAAGTATCCGCAACAAAGGAAGAAACATCCATGGGCTAGATCACCACCAACTTGCCGGCAACCTGCGCCACCGTCACCGGGGCGCCATACAGTTGCGTCAACGTCTCTGAACGCATCACCTCATCCACGCTGCCCAACATGTGGCCCTGCGGGGCCAGATAGAGCACCCGGTCCGTGACCTCAAGCACCGGGTTAATCCCGTGGGTGACAAAGATGACGCTGGTACCCAACTGCCGACGCCGCGCGTCCAGCCGCGCCACCGTCGCCTGCTGGGCCGCCAAATCCAGGCTGAGCAGCGGCTCATCGCACAGCAACAACTCCGGATCCCCCGCAAAAGCCTGCGCCTGGCGCACCAACTGCTGCTGGCCGCCAGACAACTCACCCACGCGCCGATCCGCCAACCCGGCGGCGCCGACGCTATCCAACAAAGCGTCCACCTCGCCGCGGGCCGGGCGCCGCCCCCGCAACACCCCGTGGGCCAACGCCAAAGACACCAGATCCCGGGCGCGCAGCGGCAGGTGCGCGGGGAACATCCGCTGCTGCGGGATCAGGCCCACCCGGGCGGGCACCTCCACGCTGCCCTGGGTTAGCGCCCGGGTGCCCAGCAGCGTGGCCAGCAGGGTGGACTTTCCCACCCCATTAGGTCCGAGGACGGTGAGGAACTCACCTTTGTCCACCCGGAGGTTCAGGCCGGACCACAACGGGTCAACGGCGGCGCTATGAAACTCGGCGAGCACGGCAGTGACAGGACCTTTCTTGGCGTGACCATCCTGGTGGGGCCAGGATCAATAGGCTCACACCACGAGCATGACGGGAATGACAACAATCTTGTAAATCAACGCGATGGCAAACGTCGCCGTATAACCCGACATGATGCGCGAGTCAGAGGAGTTTTCCAACGCGTACTGCAACACGGCAGGCTGGCCCAACACGCCAGACATGGCGCCGTTGGAGCGCGAGGCGGACTGGCCCATCGCCCAGGCCAGCGCCAAGAAGCCGCCAGCCCCTACCAGGCATACCAGGGCCGCCAGCACGATGGCCACCAGGCCCTGCCGCGAGAACGCCGTCTCCGCGAACGCCGGCCCGGAGGCCAGACCCACGGCGGCCAGGAACAACATGAGGCCAAATTGGCGCAGCGTGAAGTTGGCGGTGCGCGGCAGCTGCCAGGCGGTGCGCCCCGTGCGCCCCACCGAGCCCAAGATGATGCCGGCCAAAAGCGGGCCTGCCGCCGCACCCAGGGCGAAGGAAGAACCGCCGGGCAGCGGCACCTCGATCAGTGCGAGCAGGAAGCCGAAGACCAGCCCGCCGGCGGCGGCGATCCAGTCCAGCTCGGAGAAGGACTGGATGGAATCGCCCATGTAGCTTTGGACGGACTCGGTGCGCGAGGTGGGCATGACCATCTCCACAATGTCGCCGTAGAGCAGGGAGGTCTCATCGGTGGGCAAGATGAAGTCATCACCGCGCCGGATGCGCACCACCTGCGCCTTGTGCTTGGCATACAGGGGGATGTTGCCCAGGGTGTTGCCGGCGATGTCCTGGTTAGACACCCGGAATTGCTGGACGGTCAGGTGCTCGTTGCCGCGTACCGAGGTGGTGCCCAGGCGCTTGCCCATCGCCTTGACCAGGGCGGGCAGTGCGGCCTTGGTGGCCACCAACACCACGGTGTCGCCCGGGCGGATCTCGGCCAGCTCGTGGGCCACGCGGGTGCGATTGTCGCGGCGAATGGTGCACAGGCGGAACTGGTCGCCGTATTGCTCAGCCAGCGCCGCGTAATCAAAGTCCTTGGTCACCGCCACGCGCAGCAGGCGATGCTCCTTCTCATCCGGGTTTTCCTGGTCGCGCTTAGCCGCCCAGGTGCGACCGATGGTCACGGCGACCAAAATGATGGACAAGATCACCCCGGTGGGATACCCCAGCGAATAGCCCACCGCCGGGGCATCAGAGCCCGTCTGGTCCTGGGCCAAGGCCATCGACGGGGTAGAGGTCAGCGCCCCGGAGAACACACCCAGGGCGACCTCCCGGGTGATCCCCAAAAGCCCTGCCCCCACCACGGCGGTTGCGGCCGCCGCAGTGACGGAGATGAGCGCTGCGACCATGATGCCCAGCTGCTCTTTCATGTCCCGGAAGAAGGTCTCCCCGGCTTCCAGGCCGATCATGTAGACAAAGAGCCCCAGGCCCAGCTCCTGGAATACGGAGAGGGATTCTGCGGGTAGGTTAACGAAGGGGCCCACCGCCAGGCCAATGAACAGGGCCCCGGCCGCGCCGAAACGCAGCGGGCCGAAGGGTATCGCCCCGAACGCGGTGCCGAGGGTGATGACGATGAATACCGTAAGAAGGACGTTACCGTCGAGGAAGTCAAGCACAGTTGAATTTTAGATCTAACAGGTACCGCCGATTACTGGGGGTCTAGCCCACCAGCCGGTCCACCACCTGCCCATAAAAGTCGGGGAAGGGCACGGTGCTCGGCGGGGTCTCGGGGATCTCCACGATGCGCACGCCCTTGGCTTCGGCTGCCGCCCGGATGCGCTTGGTCATGTCGGTGGCGGTTTGCGGGTTGTACACCAGGATGTCCAGCCCACCGGAGTTGATCAGTTCCAAAAAGGCAGCCAAGTCCGCGGCGGCGGGGTCCGTCTCATTGAGGGTGGCACGCCGGTAGCCGGTGGGGGTGACCTCCTTCATGGGGGTTTTGTTGATCAGGTAGTCGGCGATGGGTTCGGTCTGCGCGATGCGGGCGGTGGGCATGGCCTTGAGCTTCGCGGTGGCGGCGTCGAGGCGGGCATCGAGGGCGTCGGCAGTGACGGTGGCATCGGGGTTGTGCTTTTCGACGGCCCCCGCCACACCGTGTGCCACGTCCCGCAGCGCGTCGGCGTCGTACCAGATGTGCTCATTGGTGGCCTCGGATCCATCCGGCTTGTCGCCGTGGTGGTGTGGGGTCAGTGGCAGGGCGTGGATGATGTCCGGGTTGTCCAGGTTTTCATACAGCCAGGCGTCATACCCGCCGCCGCCGACGACGACCACGTCTGCCTTGCTCACCCGTGCCATGTCGGCGGCAGTGGGCTCGAAGTGGTGCGGGTCGGTGGCGTCGTTAGTGATGATCGGCGTGATGGTCACGGCCGGGTCATCGACAACCGCGCGGGCCACGTCGCCCCAGACGGAGGTGGAGGTGACAATGGTCATCCCGGATGCGTCCCCGTCGGGGGACTGAGCACTCGAGCAGGCGGTGGCCACAAGCGCGGTGGCGGTCAGGAGGGCAGCGCAGGTACGGCGGGCGGGAAACGTCATGACAACAAGCCAACGCTTAATGGAAAGGGTTGTCAAGATCCGCGGCGTGCTAGCGTGCCAATCATGGATTCCCAGCGCCCCGGCCAGTCGCGCGGGACCCTGGCTTCCCTGGCCGCCGAACTCGGCGTGTCGCGCACCACGGTCTCTAACGCCTACAACCACCCGGACCAGCTCTCTGCCGCCACTCGCGCCCGCATCCTGGCTGCCGCGGCCGCCCGTGGCTATCCCGGCCCGGATCCGGTGGCCCGCAGCCTGCGTACCCGCCGCGCCGGGGCGATCGGGGTGGTGCTCACCGAGCACTTGAGCTACGCCTTCGACGATGCCGCCTCCGTGGACTTTCTTTCCGGGGTGGCGGAGGCGTGCTCCGATAGCGCCACGGCGCTCACCCTCATCCCCGTCGGCCCGGAGGGCACGGGGGAGACCAACACGGATCTGATCAACGCGGCCGCCGTGGACGGCTTTGTGGTCTACTCCGTGGCCAGCGACGACGCCGCCTTAAAGGCGGTGCTTGCCCGCGGGGTGCCCACCGTCATCTGCGGGCAGCCCAAAACAGTTCCCGGGGTGCCCTTCGTGGGCATCGACGACCGCGCCGCCATCGCGCCCGCCGCCCGCACGCTTATCGACGCCGGCCACCGCAACATCGGCATCCTCGCCATCCGCCTGGAGGACACCCCGCTCAATGGCCCCCTCGACCCTGGCCGCCTGCCGCGCGCCCACCTGCACATCCAGCGCGACCGCATCCTCGGGGCCCTGGATGTTTTTGCCGGCGCGGGCATCGACCCGGCGGGCGTGCCAGTGGTTACCCGGCACCTCAACACCCCGGCCACCGCCCGCGACGCCGCCGCCGAGCTGCTGGAATCCCACCCCGAGCTCACCGCCGTGGCGTGCACCACCGACTCGATGGCGCTCGGCGTGCTGGCCTACGCGCGTGAGCAGGGTCTCCGCGTGCCGGAAGACCTCTCCGTCACCGGGTTCGATGGCATCGCCGCCGCGCGCGCGGTCGGCCTGGTCACCGTGGAGCAACCCAACCGGGACAAGGGCATCCGGGCGGTGCAGGCGCTGGAAGACACCGCCGGCGACCCCGTCCACACGATCCTGCCTACTCGGCTGCTTGCTGGCCGCAGCGTCGCTGCGCCAGCTCGGTGAGCACCTGGGCGACCTCGTCCAAGTCCGCCACCCGCATGGTTGCCGCAGTCTCCCCCGGGCCCACCTTGACGCCCAGGTCATTGCCCCCAAGGACGGCAAAGCCGGTCTCATCGGTGGTGTCATCGCCCAAGAACACGGTCGCGCCCGGGTTCCAGCGCTCCTGCTCGCCGCGAATCCACGACCCCTTGGTGGCGTCCGCCACGGAGAACTCCACCACGCGCTTGCCGGAGTGGACGTGCGCCCCACGCGGATCAACCTTGTCCACGCGCGCGAGCAGCTGCTCAATGAGCTGCTGGTCCGCCACCCGGATGAAGTGGAACACACGCTGGAAAGGCTTGTATTCCACGAAGGCGCCGTCGATGCCCTCGCAGATCTTCTCCAAATCGCCCGCCACGCCATCCAGGGTGGCCTGTTGCGCATCGGTCAGCTCGACGACCATGCCGTCCGGCTCCGCACCATGCGAGCCCACCCGCCGAATCGGCGCGGTGGTGGGGCAGACCACGTCCAGCTGGGCGATGCTGCGCCCAGACAGGATGTAGACCAGCGTGTTCGGGCATTGCGCCAGCTGCTGGAGGGCGGCCACGGAGGTCTCATTGACCGGGACGTTCATGGGGTCCTTGCTGATGCCAGCCAGGGTGCCGTCGAAGTCACAGACCACCAACAGCCGGTCAACACCGGCGACAGAAGAAATGCTCATGGGGCTTAACACTACTAGGTGCTCACCGCGTGAATCGCCGGCCTGTCCGGGCCGTCCCCAGCCTTGGTGAGCACCACTTCCGTGTCGCTAGGGTGGCTCACATCGAAGGTGCCCTCCAGGATCCCGGCCAGCTGGTCGTGGACGTGGCGGGCAACCCCGGCGCATTGCGGGTCCGGCTCATCCATGGTCAGCCGGGTGACCTCGATGGTGTCAGCATCCGTGTCGTAATGGGCCCGAGCATTGAAGCGGGCGCACCCCGTGGTGCCGGTGAGCGTCGCGCGGCCGAAGATGAGCTCGGCGTCGCTAGTCACCCCGCCGGGGGTGGCGGGATCAGTAAACACCCCGGTGACCTGCCAAGTTGGCCCGATCAGCGGCTCGGCATCGGGGGCGGGTGCGGGCGTGCAGGCGGTGGCCAGCGCCAGGGGCAGGGCCAGCAGGGGGATTACTCGCCGCACCGCTGTTCCTTGGCCTTGGCCAGGCAGTCCAGGAAGGACTGCGCCCACAGGTCCACATCATGCTCGATGACCTGCTTGTGCATGGCGATCATGCGCTCCTTGGCATCCTGCGGATCATACGTGGGTGCCAGCACGGCCTCCACGATGCGCCGCTTGACGGACTCCATGTCAAAGGGATTACAGATGAACGCCTCGGGCAGCTCCTCGGCCGCGCCGGCGAACTCGCTCAACACCAGCGCGCCGGAGCCATCCGCGTGGGCGGCCACATACTCCTTGGCCACCAGGTTCATTCCATCCTTGAAGGGCGTGACCAGCATGACGTCCGCGGCGGCGTAGTACACCGCCAGGCGGGACTTGGGCACGGAGCGGTGAATGTACTCCACCACGGGCCGGCCCGGCTGGCCGAAGCGCCCGTTGATCCTGCCCACCGCCTCTTCCACCTGGGAGCGGGCCACCCGGTAGTGCTCGATGCGCTCCCGCGACGGGGTGGCCACCTGGAGCAGCACCACCTTCTTGGGCAGCGCCCCGGAAGCCAGCAGCTCCTCGTAGGCGCGCAGGCGTTGCAGGATGCCCTTGGTGTAGTCCAGGCGATCCACGCCGAGGATGAGCGAGTCTGGGTTGCCCAGCTCCGCGCGCAGCGTGGCCACCTCATCCGGATCCGGGGTGGTCACGGAGTCGACGTCGATAGAAATGGGGAACGCGCCCACGCCCACCTTGCGGCCGCCGGGGACGACCACGGCGGCGGTGATATCGCGGGTAGACACCGACCCTTCAATATCGAGGGTGTCAGGCTGGCCGATGTGCGAGCCGGCCACGCCGGAGACCTCGCAGGCAAGGTCGAGGAAGTTCTGCGCATTGCCCTCCAGGTGGAAGCCAATAACGTCCGCCCCCAGCAGCCCGCGCACCAACTCTTCGCGCCAGGGCAGCTGCCGGAAAAGATCCGGGTTGGGGAAGGGGATGTGCAGGAAGAACCCGATGGTCAGGTCGGGGCGTAGCTGGCGCAGGATCCCCGGGACGAGCTGGAGCTGGTAGTCCTGGATCCACACGGTGGCGTTCTTAGCGGCCACGTGCGAGGTCGCCTCGGCGAACTTGAGGTTGACCTCCCGGTAGGCGGCCCACCATTCGCGGTGGTATTCCGGCGTGACAATCAGGTCGTGGTAGAGCGGCCACAGGGTGGCGTTGGAAAAGCCCTCGTAGAAGTACTCAAAGTCCTGGGCGGTCAGTTGGACGGGGTAGAGCAGGACCCCGCCGTCGGTGCGGAAGGGCTCCGGGGACTCGTCAGAAACCCCCGGCCAGCCGATCCAGCAGCCCTCGTGCTCCTCCAGCACGGGCGACAGGGCGGAGACCAACCCGCCGGGGCTGGGGGTCCACTCCACCGAGCCGTCCTCGCAGCGCTGCATGTCTACCGGTAGCCGGTTGGCTACCACCACAAAGCTGTTGTCGCCGAATTCCTCGGCGTTGTCTACTACCTGATCGTTTACCTGATCGCTGCGTGAGGCCATGTCTTCCAGGTTAGTCAATGCCGTGACCAGGCGCAGGAAGTACTAGGCGGCACTAAGACTTCTTGGCCGCCGTCTTCTTTGCGGTGGTCTTCTTAGTGGTGGTCTTTTTAGCCGCGGCCTTCTTTGTGGTCTTCTTTGTTGTTTTCTTGGCCGTGGTCTTTTTAGTTGTCTTTTTAGCCGCAGTTTTCTTGGTAGTTTTGCGGGTGCGCTTGGCGGGCGCCTTCTTCGGCGCGGCGGCGGCCTGCTCCTCGGCGACGAGTTTGTGCACCAGCCCCTCGGGCTCAACGCCGAGCATGCTCATGAGGGTGACGCCATCGAGGAGATCCTCGGCATAGCTGGCCACGATGCGCCGCGCGGATGCGGCGGTGGCCTCCTCCACCCGGTGTAAGGTCTCAGCACTGGGGCGAGTGTCGGTTACCTTAGGCGGCACGGATCCTCCTGATCTTGGAAACTACAGATAGGCCCACAATTCTACGCCACGCTTGTCGACGCCGCCTCACCGGCGCCGCACCGCCCGCGCCGCCACCTTGGGCACCTTGTGGATCGCCTCCTGGAAGGAATGGCGCCGGGCCACCCGAAACGCCCGATACGGATTAAAACGCTGCGGCCGGCGAATCCGCCGCGCAATCCATTCGCCCAACACCACGCCGGCAGCCAAGCCACAGGCCGTAGCCAGCGCCATAGCGATATTGGTAAAACCAACCACCATCTGATCATTAAGCGCGGAGTACATTCCGCGATAGACCGACAGACCGGGAAGCAGCGGGGTGATGCCCGCGATCGCGATAATCAGCGGCGGCACCTGGAAACGCCGCGCCAACAGGCCACCGGCCAGGCCGATGATCACCGACGCCATCGAACCCGCCATCACCGGACCCAGCCCCAGGGGCACAAACAAGTAGTAGTAGAACGCGCCACCGGCCCCAGCAGCCACGGCCGACAGCGTCACCGCCGACCACTCCGCATAGCAGGCAATGGCAAAACCCCCAGAGGCGATGCCGCCGCACGCCACGCGCATCCACCCCGAATTGAAATTGGGCGGCGCGATGGACTCCATCGGTGGAAGGTGAACCCCCAACATCGACGAGGCCTCAATGCCCATGCCCACACCTGCCACGATCGCGCCGGTGAACAGCAGCGTTTCAAAAAAGCGCGCGCTAGCCGTCACAGGAGCACCCGTAATTCCGTCCTGGAGGGACTGCACCAACGTCAACCCCGCCAACATCACCACAATCCCGGAGGCAATAATCTGGCTCGGGCGCAGCTGGACCCCATAATGCGAGGCGATGCCGTATGCCACGGACGCAGGCACCGTGGCAATAATTCCTGCGAACACATTCTGGAAAAACAGCGGCAGGCTATGGCGATCCAAATACATATTCACGCCCATAATCAGAATGGACGTAAAAAAGGCGATCACACCCACCAGGGCCGTGCCACCAAGCATGAGCGCCACGGCGCCACCCATAATTCCCCAGCCCAGCAGCGCAGTCGGCGCACCGTAGGCGGTGGGGCGCACCTCAATCTCATCGAGAATGCGCTCAGCAACATCCGGCGGGGTAGCCCCAGCCTGGATGGAGCGGATGAGCCGATCGACGTCGGAAAGCTTGGAAAAGTCCGTACTCACATGGCGCACCACGCGAAAAACCGAAACCGGGGAACGGCGCTGCGTACCCATATGCGTAAAGATGGTGATGGTGTTCAACGTGATATCCACGTGGCACCAAATCAGACCATAAGCCGAGGTCACCGCATGGATCTGTGCTTTAGTATCACTGTTTGCGGTACCGGAGGACAACAAAATATCCCCAATGCGGGCCGCCAGGTCCATCACGCCGGCGACCTGATTGGGGTCCGAAAGGTCTACGGGTGCCAGGGGTGAGGGCGGCGGTGCCGCACTGGCAGTATCAATGGTCGCGGTGTGCGGTGAGCGTTGCCGCCAGCCGCGCAGCCGTTCTCGCAGGGTGCCCACGCAGACAGCCCCTCCCTCAATGCAGGTAACTCGGGTAGTATCCCGGTACTTTAATGCCCCCCGCCAGGCCATGCATCCATGGTGGTCATGGGCGTGGCAGCGCCTGGTGGACGCCGCCGCACCGCATCGGGTAGTGTGTCCCACGTCTTCGGACATGCTGGAGTGGCGCAATCGGTAGCGCAACGGTCTTGTAAACCGTAGGTTGCGAGTTCAAGTCTCGTCTCCAGCTCTGTGGGGGGCTACTCGAAGGAGTGTAATGCCGAAAAAAAACCCGTGGGCAAACCTCGTACTTCCTGCGCATATAGGCAGTGAAAAGATCGTTGCTGATTGTGACCCTTCGGACCCGAATTTCAGGGAGCTAGCGCACCGCCTGAGATCACCTGAAAAAGCCCTGCGTCTCGATCTGCCGCCGGAACCGTTTATCGGAAATATCAACACCGCAAGAGTGCTCATCCTGACGACGAACCCGGGGTTCTCGGAGGCTGATTACCAAACCTGGGAGCACCAGGAGCTGCGGGATGCGTACGAGGAAAACATCCACTCAGGTGCCGAGGCAGGCGGGTTCTACTTCTACGCTTCGCCGAAGCTCCTCGGTACGTCTTCGGCGAGGTGGCACGCGCAGGCGCACAACCATATTCTCCAGGAGATCGCGAAGAAGCTGAATCTTAAGGCGGCGTCGGTTTCCGCTCTTGATTCTGCGTCCCAACAGCGGGTGTTAAAGGTTGCGTACGAGCGGATCATGCATGTCGATTTCTTTCCATATCACTCAAAGAAATCGTGCAGCTTGATAGAGCGGCGCGTACTGAAGAGCCAGGAGTATCAATTTCACCTAGTGGAATGCGCCAAGGCGCGAGGAATTCCGATTATCGTCGTTCGCCCCTACAAGGCGTGGTACGAAGCGGTCGAGAGCATCAAGAACGTCGTCGATCAGCCGCAAAATTCATTTGTATTTGGGGGCGGAAAGGTGTTGCTTACCCCACAAGCGATAGACCGGGTCAATGGTGACGGAGCCTTTGGCAAGATTGCCGAAGCAGTATGCGAGGGCCTTTAGCCCTTGAGCGAATCGATCGCCCGCGTTGTCGTCACCAGGTCAGCCTCGGTGTGCAGGCGCTCGATTTCGGCGACCTGAGCAAACCACGTTCCCTTTGGTTCTTAACACCTCCGGTGTCGGCCCGGTACCCACTGTGAGGGGATTCGCGCAGGTCCCTTATGGTCACACGACTCGCGCCTGCTGTGTACAGCACTTCTGCCAGTTTGCTGGCGAGGTTGATCTTTTGACTCAGTAGTTTGTCGCAGGCTGTATCAACGGTCTTGACCCGAGAATTGGGCTCCATGTTCGAGTCTTCCTCGGGGCTGTAAAGGCATTGTGGGTTCCCGGAGAATTTTTCGAGGAATGCATTTAGCTCAGGTCGCAGGATGGATTCGACAAACGCAAGTAGTTCACTGTGTCAGAGGGGCCAGTCATCCCACAGTTCTTTGTCGAAAGGCTTACCATCCCGGATGGCGTTGCCTATCCGGTTGATGCTCCCCTTGGATCACGGGTACTCCTGCGACTAAGACGTGATCATGACAGCTAAGGTACCGTCAAGTATGGCTCCGTGGCTTTCGGGGAGCATCGGGGCCGTTCCAGAATCGCTGGACGCGCTCCTCATCTCAGTTCAGGGAGTGTGGATGCTGCTCTACTTCGTAAAGGACAGCCCATCGAACTATGGACAGCTGTTCTACTCGCAGGCCACCCCGTCCTTATCCCTGTCCAAGCCAGCCCGGTACCCGGGTTCGCCCGCATACATCGGTGCGGCCCCGGCTGCGCGTGCCTCCGCGCAGTTGCTGTAATACACCTTCGCGGGAGCGGGAGCAGGTGCAGGTGCGGGGGCAGGCGCGATGAAGTTATTCACGCCCGCGGGCTGAACTTCTCCGAGGGTCGGGTTGGCTTCGGGTTCTTGGGCGGGTGGTTCTGCGGGCTGGTCTTCGGGTTCGTTTTCCTCGGCGATGGGGTTGGGTTCTGGGGTTGCCTCGGTTGTCTCTTCGGGAGTCGTTTCGGTGGCTTCTTCGGTGGTGGATTCGGTTGTGGCTTCCGTCGTGGCCTCGGTGGTAACGGCGGTGGTGCTCGGCGCGGGGTCTTCAGTTTCGCTGGTTGTTGAGCCCTGGGACGGCTGCGCGATGAGGCCGGCGATGAGGAAGGCGATGGCGGCGACGCGGATGCGGTTCCAGCGCCGGTCGATGTGCTCGGCGGGGGCGGGCTCGCCGAGGAGGGAGCGATCGGCGTCGGTAAGCAAACTGTAGGTTTGCTCCCGGTCGGCGGCCTCGGCGCGGAATTTCGCGTCGCGGCGTTCGCAGTAGAGCCACCAGGCGCCAGGTAGCCCGATGGCGAGTCCCACGAGCACCATGGCAAAGGCTTCGCGGACACCTGAGCTGAGGCTGCTCAGTGCGGCGAGTATGATGAGCGCGCCGAATCCGGCGCTGATCCAGGCAAAGATCTTCTTGAGCTGGGATTTCCGGGTAGACACGATCAAAGATCATATCTGTGAGGCGCATGTAAAAGCTAGCGGCTGACTCGGTGTTTACCCCCGCTGACCTTGGGCGGACCTGCCAATCCGCCGCAGATGAGCAAAACCGTGATCACTAGCAGTCCGACCATGCTGGACCAAATGACCGTAAAACCATTGCCAGTAAAGCCCACCGAGGGGGCCAACGGCGGGTAGAACGCCACCACGCACAGCGCGGAAAGTACCGCGATGACCCGATAAATCGGTTGGGTCCACGGGCGCGTCAATGCCACCAGACCAGCGATGATGGGAACAGCGATGAGCATGTAGTGCGTCCACAAGATGTTGGAGGCCAGCGTGGCTACGGCCAGCCCGCCGATGCTCAAAATCTCAAACCCATAGCGCGGCCGCAGCCACGCCGCCCAGCACAGACCAATTCCCAGCAGTACCGCGATGAGCTTGGGCGTCCACTCCACCCACAGCGGAATGTCGCGCAGGATCGGGGCGAACACCCCCTGGGGAAGCTCGCGCGTATGCAGCAGCACCACCGCGGAAAACGCCTGGTTCACCGAGTCCACGACCGCCGATGAGCCGATCCATCGCACCGTGCGCGCCCACTCAGCAATCACGCCGAGCCCGCCCGCCAGGGAGCCCACAAACATGGCGCTTGCCGACGCCCCCATCCACGCCGCCGCGCGCCTCGTACTGGGATACAGCACCAACGGCAGCAACAGTGCCAGGGGGGTCAGCTTGATCGCCCCAACGATCCCCAGGATGATGCCGGCCAGGCCCGGGCGAATGCGCGCGGCGGCAAGGCCATACGTGATGCCGGCAAAAATCAGCGGGCTTGTCTGCCCGATGTGGGAGGACATCTGGGCCGCCGGGCTGAGCCACACCGCCAGGCTCAACGGCACCACCAGCGAGGGCGCTGCGGTGCGCCGCCACCACAGGAAATACGCGGAGGCAACCAGAACCACCAGGCAAAAGCCCTGAAGGAAGGTCAGCACCGTCACGGATACTGGGTAGGTCATCACCGTAGACAGCGCACCCAGCGCGTAGGCCACGATGGGCAGGTGGATAAACGGGTGCGGGGTCGCGCCGTCAACCATGGCGGTATAGCGCTCCCACACGGGCCCGGACCAGCGGGCGAAGTCAACCAGATCAATCTCGTAGAGCGAGGCGCTATCGCCGCCGTGGGCGATCAGCCCGGCGATCCACAGGGAGGACCAATCGTCGGTTTGTTGGTGGCCGTGCCACACCACGGCGTTGAGTACCCCGGCGAGTACCGCCCACACGAGGATGGCGGGGGAGAGGATCCGGCGCGCAGATCTTTGCTTAGACACGGGCCCTCCTGCGCGGTTCCGGGCCAATGAATGCCACAACAACAAACAGCACGCAGATGGCGCTCAATGACGCCAGCCCGCCCCAGACAACAAAAAAGTCCCCGGGGGCAACGCCCGTATACTGCGCCATCGGCGGGTAGAGGGCCACCCACGCGGCGGCCAGTACAGACCACACCACCGTGCGGTGGCGGCGCCAGCACAAGGCGAGGATTCCCACGGTGGGCAACACGGCGACGATGAGGTAGTGCGTCCATAGAATGTCCGCGGTCAGGGTGGCCACGCAGAATAATCCCACGCCTAAAATTTCCGGGGCGCGCAGCGGGTTGCGCCACGCTGCGGCAACCACGCCGAGGCCCAACACCACGGCTACGAGTTGCGGAACAAGAGACATCCACGGGTCCATATCAGTGACTATCGGAACCAGCTGGTCCTTGTTACGCACGATTCCCGGCTCCAAAAAAACAGAGGTAAAAGCCTGATTAACCGGCTCGACGATACCCGCCCCAGAAAGCCAGCGCAGCGTATCAATCCAGGTGCGCATCACCGCGCTGCCGGCCAGCAGCCAGGACACCCCGGCCATCGCCACCGCCGTGAGGGCAGTCACCAGCGCGGTCAGGCGCGTGCGTGCAGAGATGGCCAGCACCACCACCAGAACCAACGGAGTCAGCTTGATGGCTCCCACGATGCCCAGGATGACTCCGGCGACGAGGGGGCGTCGATAAGCAGCCGCCATGCCGTAGGCCACGCCCGCCAGGATCAGTGGCGTGGTTTGGCCGATGTGGGAAGAAAACTGGAAAGCCGCAGTCAGCCACACCGCCACCGTCGCGCCCGCGAGCTGCGGCAGGGGCGCCACCCGCCGGAACCACAGCCGCCACGCCGACGCGACCAGCACCACCAGGCAAAAGCCCTGGGCAAAGGTCAGCGCCAGGACGGAAAACTGGTAGCTCATGAAGGACTGCAGGCCGGCCACCGCCCACGCCACCACGGGGATGTGCAAGTAGGGGTGCGGGAAAGTGAAATCCGGGTTGCCCACCACGTAGGCATCCCACACGCGCTCCGTCCAGCGGGCGAAGTCCCCCTCCCACACGTCGTAGAGCCAGTCCGTGCGGCCGTCGCGCACCAGCATTCCGCCGATCCACAGTGACGCCCAATCGTCCGGATACTGGTGGCCGTGCCACAGCAACGCGTTGAGGGCCCCCACGAGGGTGGCAAAGGCCACGGCGGGGCCACTCATCACGCGGGCGCTGGCGTGGCGGTGAGTAAAAGAGGCGGAGCGTAGGGTCACGGTTGGGACCTCATCAGGAAACTTTCAGGGGCATAATGAAAGGGAATTACGGTATTTGGTCTGGTTGAAGCCAATAGCACCAAATTACGCGGCGACGTGTGCCGGCCCGGGCACAAACACGCCCCATGAACCACCTCTTCCGGGGGGAACCTTTGGACGCAGGCGTGGCTTTGTTGTCATCGAAGGCGTAGCATGACCTAAGAATTGGGCGGGATTTGTGTTCAGGTTCCGTTACGTTATCAATCAGTCATCACCATCGCGCAGAGGATCCCTTAAAGGACATGACTCACCTGACTACCGCTCGCCGCTTCGCGGCGGCACTTGTTATCGCAGGCTTGCCGCTTGTTGTTGCTCCCGTGCTGAGCCCGGCGACCGCGGCACCCATCGCGGAGGCCGCGCCCCAGCAGTGCAGGCAGCTGACCTCTGGAAGCGTTGATTGGGGCCTGAAGCAATCCTTCCGCCACTACCTCACCGGCCCCATCGCGCGCGGCGGGTGGGACCTGAACGGCGTGGACTACAACGGTGACCCGGGCGGCCAAGGCGCTTTCCACTTCACCGCTGACCCCGCGGGTGCCACCATTGACGGTGAGAATGCTGATATTCCGCTTAACGGGTCTGTTCACTTCACTGGGCACTTTGGTCTACTTGACGTGACCATGCGGGACCTGGTCCTGCAGATTCGGGGCGATAAGGGCCAGCTCGTCGGCAGCTTCGGGCGCGGCGGCGCTGTCGCGGAACTGTCCAGCATCTTTAAGGGCGGCGACGGGGACGGCCAGGTGCCCATCGCCACCTTCACCCTGGACAACACCCTGCCCGCAGCCACCGACGCGTCCGGCAACGCCACCCTCACCGGCACCGCCGTGCTCACCGAGGACGCCAACCAGGCCATGGGCGGCAACTACGGGGAGGGCAACAATGACGCTGACCCGGTGACCATCAACCTGGCCACCACCCCCGCGTCCTCGTGCGGGACTATCGACGCCGCCCCCATCGCCACGCCCGCCGCCCCCGCCGCCACCGAGACTCCTGCCGCCACGCCCACTCCGGCACCCGCACCAGCCGCTGCTACCCCGCAGCCGCAGGAATGCGCCGAGGCCAACTCCGTCACCGCGGGCTGGGGCATCAAGCAGTCCTTCCGCCGCTACCTCACCGGGCCCATCGCCAACGGCAAGTGGGAGCTGTCCGGCGTGGGCTTCAGCGGCGAGCCCGGCGGCCCGGACTCCACGTTTGACTTCACCGCCCCGCAGGGGGCGACTCCTACCGGCGACGGCGCCACCATCCCGCTGCGCGGGGAGATCACCTTCACCGGCCACCTCGGCCTGCTGAAGATCCACCTGAGCAACATGAGCATCCAGGTTCACGGCAACCAGGCGTCCTTCGTGGCGGACTTCGAGTCCAACACGGTGAGCAGCTTTAACAAGGGCGCCACCGTCACCGGGCAGGAGACCGGCACGCAGGCGGCCATCGCCACCTTCACCCTGGACGCCCCGTACACCTCCGGTCCTGCCACCCTGAGCGGACCGGGCGTGATCACCGCGGAGGGCAACCGGGCCTTTGGTGGCAACTACGGGGAGGGCAACAACCAGGCGGATCCGCTGCACCTGGTCATCGGAGGCAACTGCGCGTCCCAGCAGAACACGCCGCAGCACAACAAGCCCCAGCAGACGTCGCCGCAGCAAACCCAGCCGCAGACCCAGCCTGAGCAGGATTTGACCAAGCCGCCGCTGGGGATGGTCAACCTCAACCAGCCGCGCCAGCCGCAGCAGGGCGCTCAGCCCGGGGCGCAACAGCCGGCCGCCACCACAGCCACCACCGGGACGTGTGATGCCTCGACGACCAAGTCGGTCAGCGATGCCCGCATGGGCTGGGGCGTGAAGGATTCCTTCCGCACCTACATCCGCGGGCCCATCGCCAAGGGCGGCTGGAAGCTGGACAATGTGACGGAAGCCGGCGGGGCGTTCATCTTCTCCGGTAACCAGGGCGCGGTGGATACTGCCGCGAACCGTGGTTCGGTGAAGTACTCGGGTGCCGTGACGTTCTACGGCCACGATGGGGTGCTCAACACCACCATCGCTAACCCGGAGATCACCTTCAACGGTGCCGCGGGTGTCCTCACCGCGGACGTGCAGTCCAATGACACCAACGGCAACCCGGCCAGCTACGGCCGCATCCCGCTGGCGGACCTGTCGCTGCGCGCCAGCCTGGACGGCAGCGTGCTGGACGGCTCCGCCTCGGCGTCGCTGACCCAGCAGGGTGCCGCCGCGTTGGGCAACTTCTACGAGCCGGGTACCGCCTTGTCGCCGGTGAGCTTCAAGGCTGCGCTGTCTGGCTCCGGCGACTGCGCGGCCATCATGGGATCCAACACCAACACCGCGCGCATCTCCGCGCCCTCCGGCCCGAAGGCCATCAAGGGCAAGGATGGGGACAAGGACAAGCTCTCCCCGGAGGATCTTGCCTCCTTTGGCAAGGACGGCGAAGAGACCCAGGCGCCGGGCGAGGACGGCAGCCGCACCGGCTCCCGGACCAGCCTGCTTGATGAGCCCGCTGTGGAAAACACCTCCGTGGCCATGGCCTTCGCACAGAACCCGGCCACCCCGGTGGCCCTGGCGCTGCTGATCATCGCCGCCGGCGGTCTGATTACGTGGCTGGCCACCGGCCGGCGTCGCCAGCAGGGGGCGCAGCCCGAATGATGCGTCGCAGCCTTCTCCGCGCCAGCGCGGCCGCCGTTGCCATAACCCTGGGCCTAGGCCTGGCCGGTTGCGGGGTGGGCACCTCGTCCCACCCCTCCGAGCAGGACACCACCCAGGTAGAGGCGCTGCCGGCCCGGGCGGACGCCCCGGACCCGGCGACGTTGACGGGCCTGAGCACCGCCGCTCCGGTGGGCGATATTGAGCCGGTGGCGGACAATCCCACGCCCCAGTTGCCCTCCCGCTTCACGGATGCCTCTGGCCGTGAGGTTGAGGTCACGGATGTCTCCCGCATCCTCGCGCTGGATCTGTATGGAACCCTGTCGCGCACGGTAGAAGGCTTGGGGCTGGCGTCGAATATTGTGGGCCGGTCCATCTCCTCGGAGGAGCCGGTTATCGCAGATCGCCCCGTGGTGACGGAGGGCGGCCACAACATCAACGCGGAGGCGGTGCTTGCGCTGCGCCCGACGGTGGTGTTGGTCGATGACTCGGTGGGGCCGCCGGAGGCGATCTCCCAGATCCGCGACGCCGGCGTTGCGGTTGCGGTGCTCGATCCGCACCGCAACCAGGACTCGATAGAAGATGACGTCACGCTCGTCGCCGCGGCGCTGGGTCTGCGCGAGGAAGGCAAGACCCTAGGTAAGCGCTCCCGCGAGCAGATGCAGCAGGCCGCCGAGCAGGTGACCAACCTGGCGCCGACCGGCGATAAGCGGCTGCGCATGGCGTTTTTGTACGTGCGCGGCAACGGCGGCGTGTTCTTCATCTTGGGTCGCGGTTCGGGCGCAGATGACACGATTGCGGCCCTCGGCGGCGTGGATGCCGCAGCGGAGGCGGGCATCAATGACGTCAAGCCGGCGAACGCGGAGGCGTTGGCCCAGCTCAACCCGGACGTGATCCTGGTGATGACCAAGGGCTTGGAGTCCACGGGTGGCATTGAGGGCCTGCTGGCCCGCCCCGGTGTGGCCCAGACGACCGCGGGGAAGAATCGCCGCGTGGTGGCGTTGCCGGACTCGGAGGCCATCTCCATGGGCCCGCAGTCCGGATTGTCCCTGGTCCGGGCGGCGCGCGCCGTGTATGTGGGTGACGCGAGTTAATGGCGCGACGGGTCACGCTGATTGTCCTGCTGGTCGCGCTGGTGGTGTCCCTGCTGGCGAACCTCGCGTTGGGCCAGTTTGTCATCCCGTTGGGCCAGCTTATCGACGCCCTCGTCGCCGGCCCCTCCACGGATCTCAACGGTAGTGTGCTGTGGCAGATCCGCCTGCCGCGCATCGTGCTCGGCATCATTGTGGGTGCGGCGCTAGCCGTCGCCGGCACCTTGTTGCAGGGCCTTTTTGGTAACCCGCTGGCGGAGCCGTCCGTGATCGGCGTGACCTCCGGCGCGGGCGTCGGCGCGGCCGTGGGGATCGTCTTCGGCCTGCATTTCTTGGGCCTGGCCACCATCCCGATCCTGGCCTTTGTGGCGGGTATTGGCACCTCGGTTGCGGTGTATCGGTTGGCGTCCATCGGGGGGAAGGTGCGGGTCATTTCGCTGATCTTGACGGGCATTGCCGTCAACGCGGTGGCCGGTGCGATGATCTCCATTCTCATTTTCCTGGCGCCCACGACCGCGCGGGATCAGATCATCTTTTGGCAGATGGGCTCCCTCAACGGTGCGCTGTGGCCGCAGGTGCTCACGGCGGCGGTGCCGGTGGTGGTGTGCCTCATTGCGGCGTGTGTGATCTCCCGGCAGTTGGATGTGCTGGCGCTGGGAGAGCGCGCCGCCGAGCACGCGGGGGTTAACGTGGCGTTCTTGCGCGTGGCCATCATCGGGTTGTCTACGGCATTGGCTGCGGCGGCGGTGTCTTTTGCCGGGATCATCGGGTTTGTGGGCCTGATTGTGCCGCACATTTTGCGCCAGGCGATGGGCCCGTCGAATACGTGGCTGGTGCCCATGTCTGCGTTGGGTGGGGCGGTCCTGGTGACGGCCTCGGACCTGGCGGCGCGGGTGGCTATCCCGTATGCGGATCTGCCCATCGGCGTGTTTACGGCGTTGGTTGGCGGCCCCACGTTCTTTATTCTGCTGCGAAGGAGCATGCGATGAACCCGGTCCTGCAGGCCAGCGACGTCCATGTGACCATCGCGGGCAATCACATTCTGCGGGGTGTGTCTGTGGATGTGTCCCCGGGCGAGGTGGTGGGGCTCATCGGCCCGAATGGCGCGGGCAAGTCGACGCTTCTGGCCGCGCTGGCCGGTGACGTGGATCCGGATTCGGGCACGGTGGTGTTGCAGGGTAAGCCGTATGCGCAGTGGTCGTCGCGGGAGGCGGCCCGGCAGCGGGCGGTGATGCTCCAGGATTCGTCGGTGGCGTATGCCTATCACGTGCGTGACGTGGTGGCTATGGGGCGGCATGCGTGGGCGCGGGATGAGGCGAGTGACGCGGCGGTGGATGCGGCGTTGGAGGCTGCGCACGTGGCGCATATGGCGGATCGTCAGGTGACCACGTTGTCTGGCGGGGAGCGGGCGCGGGTGGCGTTGGCGCGTGTGGTGGCGCAGCATGCCCGGTGTGTGCTGTTGGATGAGCCGACGGCGGCGATGGATATCCGGTACCAGGAGTTGACGTTGCATCTGGCGCGTCGGCTGGCCCAGGAGGGTGCGGGCGTGGTGGTGGTGCTCCATGATCTTGGGGCGGCGGCGCGTTTTTGTGACCGCTTGGTGCTGCTGCATCATGGGGCGGTGGTGGCGCAGGGCAGCCCGGAGCAGGTGTGCACGGAGGAGATTTTGAGCGAGGTCTATGACTGGCCGCTGGCGGTCAGTGGCGATGGTTCGGGTGCGCTGTGGATCAGGCCCGCAGGCACCGCGCCGTCACGGCTGCGCTAGCCACCGCCACGGCGGTGAGGATGCCGATCGCGGCGAGGTAGGCGGCGTCGTAAGGCGATATTTGTGCCCAGGTGGTGCCCAGGATGGCCACGGCGAGGAGGTGCCCGAACTCGTAGGAGACTTCCTCCACGCCGGAGGCCATGCCCGCGCGGTTGAGGGGGGCGGACCCGACGATGGCGGTCGAGGAGACGCTCATGACCGCCCCGCACCCGGCGCCGATGAACGCCAGGCCGATGAGCAGCACCCCGTGCCCGCCGCCGAGGACGGCCAGGACCGTGACCGCGCAGCCGACGGCGCACAGGAGGAATCCGCCGCTGATCAGTGGCACAAAGCCGGTGCGGTGCAGGATCGCCCCGCCGAGGACGGACATGGGCATGGCGGCCGCGGCGGCGACGGTGACGGTCAGTCCTGCTTCCAGGGGGGTCATGCCCAGTGCAAGCTGGAGGCGTTGGGTGGTCATGAATTCCATGCCCGCGGAGATGAAGCAGGCGGCGGCGGCCGCAAGCACCCCGCCGCTGAACACGGGGTTTTTAAAGATCGCGAGTTCGAGCAGCGGTTCGGCAAGCCGGTGTTGGCGCCGCCCGAAGGCCCAGCCGGTCACGACGGCGAGCACCAGGAGTGGCAGCAGCACGCGGGGCTGGTGAATCTTGATGGCCAGCACCATGGCCACCAAGAAGACCAGGGCGAGCGCGGAGCTATGGATGTCCCAGCGCCGGGTGGGGTCGGCGACGTTGGGTGGCGCGACCAGGGGGGTAAGCGCCAAGGCGAGAATGCCCACGGGCACGTTGATCAGGAACACTGAGCCCCACCAGAAGTGCTCCAGTAGCGCCCCGCCGATGACGGGCCCCATCGCGGAGCCGACCATGGCCACAGCGCCCCACAGCCCGATGGCGATGTTGAGCTCGCGGGGCCGGGAGAAGGTGTGCCGGATCAGCGCCAGGGTGGCGGGCATCATGGTGGCCGCCCCGAAGCCCAGCAGTGCCCGGGCGGCGACGAGCCACCAGGGTCCGGGGGCGAGCCCGGAGCACAGTGAGCCGCTGGTAAACAGCGCCAGGCCGATGAGGAACATGCGGCGGTGCCCAATGCGATCGCCCAGCGTGCCGGTGCCGAGCAGCAGTCCGGACATGACCAGCGGGTAGGCGTTGATGATCCACAGCGCTTGCAGGTCGGTGGCCCCGAGGAGTTCTTGGAGTTGGGGCAGCGCGGTAAAGAGGATGGAGTTGTCCACCCCGAGGAGGAAGAGTCCCGTGGAGATGACTGCGAGGAAGATCCACCGGCGGTGAGGCATGGTGTCGACGGTACTCATTGGCTCGGGCGAGGGAAAAAACTGCCTCCTGGGTCACATGTGCGTGCGGGGGGAAGCGAAACTCATAGGCTGGGACCTGGAATTCCGTGCCGCAGCGGTCCATACTTGAAGCAGAAACAAAATGTTGGAAGCCGACCCATAGGAGGGACATTGGCACACACCTACGCCCAGATGCTCGTGGAGAGTCTGGAGAAACTGGGAGTGAAACGGATCTACGGCGTCGTGGGAGACTCGCTCAACCCCATCGTCGACGCCGTGCGTTCCTCCTCCCTGGAATGGATCCACGTCCGCAACGAGGAAGCCGCCGCCTTCGCCGCCGGCGCAGAATCCTTGGTTACCGGGGAGCTGGCGGTGTGCGCGGCGTCCTGCGGCCCGGGCAACACCCACCTGATCCAGGGCCTGTATGACGCGCACCGCAACGGCGCGAAGGTCCTGGCGCTGGCCAGCCACATCCCCTCCCGCCAGATTGGCTCCCAGTACTTCCAGGAGACGCACCCGGAGATGATCTTCCAGGAGTGCTCCGGCTACTGCGAGATGGTTAACTCCGGCGAGCAGGGTGCGGTGATTACCCACCACGCGATCCAGTCCACGCTCTCGGGCCACGGTGTGTCCGTCCTGGTCATCCCGGGCGATATTGCCACCCAGGAGGTGGAGGATGACACCTTCATCGAGTCGACGTTTACCACCGGGCGCCCGCTGCTCTACCCGGATGCCGGTGAGGCGGCGCGCCTGACGGAGGCGATCAATAAGGCGAAGTCGGTGACGCTCTTTGTGGGCGCGGGTGTCAAGGATGCGCGCGAGCAGGTTCTTGCCCTGGCGGAGAAGATCAAATCTCCCATCGGCCACGCCTTCGGCGGCAAGCACTACATCCAGTATGACAACCCCTTCGACGTGGGCATGTCCGGCCTGCTGGGCTACGGCGCGTGCCGGGATGCCTCCCATGAGGCAGACCTGCTCATCCTCATCGGCACGGACTTCCCGTACAACGATTTCCTGCCCTCCGGCAACGTGGCGCAGATCGACGTGGACGGCACCAAGATTGGCCACCGCACCAAGGTGAAGTACCCGGTGATCGGCGATGCGGCCGCGGTGATCGATACGATCCTGCCGCACGTCGAGGAAAAGAAGGATCGCTCCTTCCTGGACCGCCAGCTGCGCAAGCACGCCAAGCTCCTCGAGGGCGTGGTGGAGGCCTACGCCAAGAACGTGGAAAAGCATCTGCCCATCCACCCGGAGTACGCCGCGGACCTCATCGACGAGCTGGCTGCTGAGGACGCCATCTTCACCGTGGATACCGGCATGTGCAACGTGTGGGCGGCGCGCTACCTCACCCCCAACGGCAAGCGCCAAGACATCGGCTCCTACCGCCACGGCACCATGGCCAACGCCCTGCCGCAGGCCATCGGCGCGCAGTGCGTGGACAAGAACCGACAGGTGATCACGTTCTCCGGCGACGGCGGCCTGGGCATGCTCATGGGCGAGCTGCTGACCATGAAGCTGCATGACCTGCCCATCAAGTGCTTTGTGTTCAATAACTCCTCGCTGGGCATGGTCAAGCTGGAGATGCTCGTCCAGGGCATGCCGGAGTATGAGACGGATCATGAGCACGTGAACTTTGCCAAGATCGCAGAGGCCGCGGGCATTAAGTCGATTCGCATCGAGGATCCCAAGCAGCTGCGCGCCGGGATCAAGGAGGCGCTGGCCTACCAGGGGCCGATCGTCGTGGACATTGTCACTGACCCCAACGCGCTGTCCATCCCGCCGAACATCACGTGGGATATGCTCATGGGCTTTTCCAAGGCGGCCACCCGCACGGTCTTCGGTGGCGGCGTGGGCTCCATGATCAACCTGGCGCGCTCGAACCTGCGCAACATTCCTACCAGCCCGAGCCAGTTCTAGGGCGGGCTTGACCTTGACGCCGCGGCAACCCGCAGGATGGTCATTGTGACCGATTACACCGTGGGACAGGCCGCGCAGGCGTTGGGCATTACACCGCGCACGCTGCGCCATTGGGACCAGATTGGATTGCTGGTCCCGCAGTGGCGCACGATGGGCGACTACCGCTTGTATACGGATGCGGACATGGATCGCGCGTTGCGCATCCTCGCGTATCGCGCCGCCGGGGTGCCGTTGGCAACCATCGCCGAGTTGCTTGCCGACGCCTCCCCTTCCGCGCGCCGCGCGCAGCTGCTGCATCAGCGCGACGTCTTGCAACAGCAGGTCGGTCACCTGTCTCGAATGATCGAGGCAGTGGACACCCTATTGCAGGAGGAAGACATGTCTACAGCAGACAAATGTGAGCTGTTCGGTTCGACGTGGCCGGACTTTGAAGAAGAGGCCCACGACCGCTGGGGCGATACCCCGGAGTGGGAGCAATCCCAGCAGCGTACGGCGGGCATGAAAACGGACGATTGGCAGGCCGTCAAGGCCCAGTGGGATCAGCTCAAGGCGGACATCGCCGAGCTGGCTGAGCAGTCGAGCGCCCTGGTGGATCGCCACCGCGGCCTCATCGAGCAGTTCTACGAGGCGAGCCCTTCAAAGCAGGTGTGCCTGGCCCGGATGTACTGCGGGGATGATGAGCGGTGGGCTGACTCCCTGGGTACGGCATCGCAGCGCGCGTTCCTGCGCGCCGTGGTGGAGTGGCGTGCCGCGCAGGAGGGGGTAGACCTCGACGACGTTTCCTGGGAATAAATTGTGAGCCCACTTAAAAAATGAGACGATGTGAGCTGTGAAACTGCATCGTCTCATTTCTTGTGCGCTGGCCGCCGTCCTGGTCCTGCCGGCGGTGTCCGTAGCCGCACCCGCCGGGTTCCACGAGGGCTTTGATACGGGAGGCACAACCTATACGGGGGAAAACGTCTCCCAGTACCTCAAGGGCTGGAACATCTTCCGCCAGCAGGATTACGCCAACAAGAACCTGCTGCTTACCGATGAGGCGATCCGCATCCAGGACGGCGCGCTGACCATCACCACGCGCCGGCACTGCCTGGCCGAGGACATTGACCTATCCACCCTCAAGGGCAACGCCACGCGCGGCGTGCTCACTGACGCCAACGCCTCCGAGGAGCCGTGCGCGCCGGGGGAGTTTGAAAAGTTCTCCTCGGCGCGCATCGTCACCCCGCCGCTGGCCCGCGGCTCTTTCGACGTCTCCGTCACAGCCACCATGAACACCGCCGATGTGGCGGGCGTGCGCTCGTCGATCTGGATGCAAAACGGCCAGAAGGCGTGCTCGCAGCCCACCAACAACGGCATGTACGCGGAGCTAGACCTGGTGGAGTACTTCTCCTACCCGGACCGCGCCACCTGGTCGCCGTCCAATTCGCACTTCGGCTGCAACACCGCAGGCACCAACGGCACCAACCGGGCACCCCGGGAGCGCAACTTCCCCGAAACGTTGGCGGGCAGCCCCCACGAGTGGAAGGTGAGCACGTCCCCGCAGCGCATCGCCTACTTCATTGACGGGGAGCCGATTACGGCCAAGTCGTGGCAGCCGAACACGGACCTCGGCCACGCCACCGCCGCAGACCTGGGCACCACGCCCGAAGGGCTGGCACAGTTCCTCGACCATGACTGGACGCTGACGCTGAATTCCCTCGTAGAAAGCGCGGCGTGGGCGCATCCCACCGCCCCCGACGAGGCGTTCCCGGAGCGCACCTTCGTCATCGATGAGATCACCGCAAAGCCTGCGGGCATGGCGGATGCGTGGGCGTCGGTGAGCGGGGCGGGCGTCGATAAGCCTGCTTTTGCGCCGGTGGCAACCCGCGAATTCCAGCGCGACGAGGCCGCAAGCTATGACTTCACCACCGACGACCAGCTCGACGGTTGGAAAGTCTTCGACCAGACCTCCTGGCGCAACGACCGCCTCACCGAAACTCCCGACGCCGTGCGCATCCACGACGGTGTCCTAGACATCCGCACCCGCCGCCACTGCGTCGCAGGCAGCGAACAACCCACCAACGCCAACGCCACCGAGACACCCTGCCCCGCCGGCACCCAGCCGCGCTACAGCTCCGCACGCCTCCACGCCCCGCGTTTCGACGCCCCCGGCAGCGACGACTTCCGTGTCGTCGTGCGCGGCAAGGTAGAAGCCGACCCCGTCGTCGACGGCGTGCGCTACAACATCTGGATGCAAAACGACGAAAAGATGTGCGCCAAGAATGCGCCCACCGAATATGGCGAACTCGACCTCGTCGAGCTCTACAGCTCGCGGACCGGCACCCAATACTCGGCCACCCACCTCGGCTGCTCCGGGGCGAACGGACGCCCCTCCATGGTGACCCGCCAAATGCCACTCAACGGCGACAGCCTCATCGGCCAGTGGCACGAATGGGGAGTCGAATACGTCGACGGCGTGCTCACCTACACACTCGACGGCAACCCCGTCAACAACACCGGCCCCAACGTCTTCGGCCACGCCACCACCGAAGGTGCCCCCATCCCCGCATCCGAATTCCGCGGCCTCAACGAAGACACCCACCACGCCGTCATGGCCCGCCCCTGGGGCCTCATCCTCAACGCCATGGTGGAAAAGCAGGGTGTCGACCGCTGGATCGCCCACGTCGACGAAAACCGCGACTTCCCAGAAACCCACTTCCTCATCGACGCCGTATCCGTCGAATTTGAAAAGGAAGCGACCACAGAAAAGACCACTGCCCCCGAAGCAGCCCCGACCACTGAGCCGACCACTGAGCCGACCACTGAGCCGACCACTGAGCCGACCACTGAGCCGACCACTGAGCCGACCACTGAGCCGACCACTGAGCCGACCACTGAGCCGACCACTGAGCCGACCACTGAGCCGACCACTGAGCCGACCACTGAGCCGACCACTGAGCCGACCACTGAGCCGACCACTGAGCCGACCACTGAGCCGACCACTGAGCCGACCACTGAGCCGACCACTGAGCCGACCACTGAGCCGACCACTGAGCCGACCACTGAGCCGACCACTGAGCCGACCACTGAGCCGACCACTGAGCCGACCACTGAGCCGACCACTGAGCCGACCACTGAGCCGACCACTGAGCCGACCACTATAACCATCGGAAGCTCCGTGGTGATTGGAGACGTCCTGGCTGTGGCAACATCCTTCTTCGCGCGGTGGATCCCCAAGGTCATTACTGCGTGGCACTGGATTCGCAGCATTTTCTCGTTCTAGCTGAGCCTCCACGTAACTCTCAGACTTCGTTCAGTGACCTAGCAGTGGCGCGGCAGTGGAGAGGCCTTTACTGGAGGGTAATTACTTCACAACCCGAAGGTGGTAGCAATGGCGACTATGAATCAAAAGGCGAATGACATCAAAGTGCTGGTGGTCGATGACGAGCCCAACATCGTTGAGCTGCTGACCGTAGGGCTGAAGTTCCAGGGCTTTGAGGTGCGTTCGGCTGGCGATGGGGAGTCGGCGCTGGAGGTGGCGCGGGAGTTCCATCCGGACGCGTTCATCCTGGACGTCATGATGCCGGGCATGGATGGCTTCGAGCTGTTGCCGCGGCTGCGCGACGAGGGGATGGAGGGCCCGGTCCTGTACCTGACGGCGAAGGACGCGGTGGAAAACCGCATCCACGGCCTGACTATCGGCGCAGATGACTACGTGACTAAGCCCTTCTCCTTGGAGGAGGTGATCACGCGGCTGCGGGTGATTTTGCGTCGCGGTCATTTGCTCCATGAAGAGCGCGATGACGCCACGATTGTGTACGCGGATCTCACGCTCAATGATGACACCCATGAGGTGACTAAAGCGGGCGAGTTTGTGGACCTGTCTCCCACGGAATTTAACCTGCTGCGTTACCTGATGCTCAACGCTGAGGTCGTTCTTTCAAAGGCGAAGATCCTGGATAACGTGTGGCATTATGATTTTGGGGGCGACGGAAATGTGGTCGAATCCTACATTTCTTATCTGCGGAGGAAAGTGGATACTGGCGAGCAGCCGCTCATCCATACGGTCCGCGGTGTGGGCTATGTCCTGCGCAAGCCCCGCAACTAGGAGGGCTGCGTGACGGCGACGGCGACGGGGCGTCGGGAAGCGGTGGGGGGCATCCCGCTGCGGGTGTGGCTGGTGGTCATTGTGGTGGCCATCAGCGGTGCCGGTCTTATTGGCACGTCTGTGGCGGTGTCGCAGGTGATGCGGAATGTTATTGAAAGCCGCGTAGATAATGACCTGCGGGACTCCATTAATGGCTGGGCGCGTAATGCGCAGATTTTCCAGGCTAATCCTGCCGCGGTGCGGGTACCCACGGCGTATTATGTGTCGTGGCGTTTTCCCAACGGGCGGATTCAGGAGTTTTATGGCGCCGGCGGCCGGCCAGATTTGTCTGAATTAATGGATACGGGCAGGCCGGAGACGGTGTCGTCGGATCCGCAGTCGGGGGGTACGTCCCGGTGGCGGGCGATGGTCAGCAATGAGGGCGGCGTTATTACGGTGGTGGCTAAGAATATGGCCACCGAGGACAGCATTGTTGCTCGCCTTACTGCGGTGCAAACAATAATTAGTTTGATGGTCCTGACCGTGATGGCCATGCTGGCGTACTATTTTGTGTTTACTGCGCTGCGACCGTTGCGGGAAGTTGAATCAACGGCGCGGGCTATTGCGGATGGTGACTTGGGCCGGCGTGTTCCGCAGTGGCCGGTGAGTACGGAGGTTGGTCAACTGGCCTACGCGCTCAATATTATGCTCTCGCAGCTGCAAAAGTCGGTGGAGGATTCCAAGACTAAAGAGGAGCAAATGCGGCGCTTTGTGGGTGATGCGTCGCATGAATTGCGCACCCCGTTGACGTCGCTGCGCGGTTATACGGAGCTGTATCGTAGTGGCGCCACGGATGATGTGGATATGGTGCTCGGCAAGATTGAGGCCGAGTCGAAGCGCATGAGCATGCTGGTAGAGGACCTGCTGGCGTTGACTCGGGCGGAGGGTCAGCGGCTGGAATTTACCACCGTGGATGTTCTTGAGCTGGCGCTGGGTGTCGCGTCGACGGCGCGTGCGGCGTTCCCCGGCCGGACGGTGCGAGTGGAAAATAAGGCGGCCGGTATTCCGCTGGTGGAAGGTGATGCGTCACGGCTGCACCAGGTGGTACTGAATTTGGTGACTAATGGCTTGCGCCATGGTGGCCCGGATGCGACTGTGACTGTGCGGCTTTCTTATACGGGGCTGAGCAATAACCAGGTTCTCATTGAGGTTATTGATGATGGCCGCGGCATGCCAGAGGATCACACCAAGCATATCTTCGAGCGTTTTTATCGGGCTGACACGTCGCGTTCTCGGGCTTCTGGGGGAACGGGATTGGGCTTGGCAATTGTGAAGTCGCTCATCGATAAGCACGGCGGCACCGTGGGAGTGGAGTCCGTCGTGGGGGAGGGCTCCACCTTCAGCATTCGGCTGGCTAGGAAGCGCGACGACTGAGTGCTTCGCGCAGTTTCGTGGCGGCGTCATCCATGGCGGCGTCGTCAGTCGAGCTGGCGTCCATGGCTGCGGAGAGGTCGTATCCGGACATGTCGTTGGCGGGGAACACGTGCACGTGGGTGTGCGGGACCTCGAACCCGGCGATGAGTAGGCCGGCGCGTTCGCAGTCGAAGACGTCCATGATTGCTTGGCCCACCCACTGCGCCACCTCGTTGACGTGGGCCCAGACGGCGGGATCCAGATCGGTCCAGCGGTCAACCTCCGCGACGGGGACTACCAGGGTGTGCCCGTAGGCGACCGGTTCGATGGATAGAAACGCCACGACGGTCTCATCGCGGTAGACGAATCGGCCGGGCAGTTCTCCGGAGATAATTTTGCTAAATACTGTAGCCATGTGGCCCAGGTTAGCCCGCCGTTAGAATGGCGGCATGCGAATCCTAGTCATCGGCGCGGGCGCACGCGAACATGCGCTCCTGCGCGCCCTGTCCCGCGATCCCCTTGTTACGGAACTCCACGTCAGCCCCGGTAACGCTGGGATGGCAGACATCGCCACGCTTCACGACGCCTCCGTGGCCCCCGCCGAGCTCCACCCCGATCTGGTGGTCATTGGCCCCGAGGCTCCGCTCGTCGCTGGGCTTGCAGATGAGCTGCGGGCCGCGGGCATCCCGGTCTTTGGCCCCTCCAAGGCGGCTGCGGCGCTGGAGGGTTCCAAGGCGTTTGCCAAGGAGGTCATGGCCGCTGCGGGCGTGGCTACCGCCCAGTCCGTGCAGGTCACTCCCACGGATGGCGACGTTGAGGCCGCGTTGGATCAGTTTGGCCCGATGTTCGTGGTCAAGGATGACGGCCTAGCCGGGGGCAAGGGAGTGGTGGTGACGGACTCCAGAGAAAAGGCCCGCGCCCATGCCCAGGCGATTCTGCAGGCCGGCAATCCGGTCCTGTTCGAGTCCTTCCTGCCCGGCCCGGAGGTGTCCCTGTTCTGCCTGGTGGACGGGGAGACGGTGGTTCCGCTGCTTCCGGCGCAGGATCATAAGCGTGCCTATGACGGCGATGAGGGCCCAAATACGGGTGGTATGGGCGCCTATGCGCCGCTGCCGTGGCTTCCGGAGGGGGCTGTCGAGCGCATCGTCGATGAGGTATGCCGTCCTGTCGCCCGCGAGATGGTGCGCCGGGGAACCCCCTATTCGGGGTTGCTCTATGCGGGCCTGGCGTGGGGGCCAGAGGGCCCGGCGGTGGTGGAATTCAACGCGCGCTTCGGGGATCCGGAGACGCAGGCGGTGCTGGCGTTGCTGCGCACCCCGCTCGCGGGATTGTTGCACGCTGTGGCCACCGGCACGCTGGCGCAGCAGCCGCCGCTTGAGTGGGAGGACGGCTATGCGGTGACGGTGGTGTTGGCGGCGCAGGGTTACCCGGACAGTCCCCGCAAGGGTGATCCGATTACGGCGATCCCGCAGGACACCCCGCAGGCCTACACGTTGCATGCAGGTACGGCGCCGGGGCCGGTGTCGGCTGGGGGACGGGTGCTGTCGGTGGTGGCGACGGGTGAGAGCCTGAGCCAGGCCCGGCAGCGCGCGTATGACGTGATTGGTCAGATTGAGCTGGAGGGCTCTTTCTACCGGAGTGATATCGCGTTGCCGGCGGTGGAGGGGCGCATCCAGATATAGGACTGGCTTTCGATCATCCGTTTTTTTGTGTGATTGCCACCGCACCGGCCCCAACCTGCGGATCGTTATAGAAACGTTATGTGGGGGAGGGTGGGGGTGTGGTAGGGTGTGGGGAAAGGATGATCGAAAGGGGAAGGGGGGAAGATGGGCGACCCATATTATTCTTGCTGTGCGCCGGATAGTCCGGCGTCGGCGTGGTATCAGCAGTCAAACCGCGCGCAGATCGCGTTGTGGGAGAGCATGCTTGGGCCGTTCCGTGAGGCCGTTGACTGTGAGGGATTCTGCGATGAACTCGGTGCGGAGTGCGGCCTGAGCGGTCGTGCCGTTGAGGAAAACATGGTGGCCATGGACGTGTTGAGCCAGCTGCCACTGTTGCGGGCCCACTGCAAGGCCCTCAACCACCTGTGCATGCGCCGCTTGTGCGCCATCGCGCGTGGGTGTCTGGGGGCTCCGGATGAGGTCCTTGGGGCCATTGATTCGCAGCTGGTGGCCTATCTCACGCCGCGGACGCAGTGCCAGTTGTTGCCCAGCCCGCGGGCGATATACAACAAGGTGCGCCAGCTGGTTGACGCGCTGACTCCGCCGCCGGAGCCGGAGCAGCCGGAACCGCAGAAGCCCACCGTCGACTTTGCTACGACCACGGACGATCGCACGGTGGTTACCGCCGAGATGTCGGTTGCGGAAGGCACGCGGGTCTTCGTGGCGCTGCGGCGCCTGGCAAGGGCTCGCTCGTGCACCATGGGGGAGGCCCTGCTCGCCCTCATCGAGGAGAAGGTTTCGTTCACCTGCGTGCTCAACTTCTTTGGCACCGACGGCCCGCAATACCTGCTCGGCCACGGCGAACTCACGCGCGCGCAGCAGGACTACTGGGCACGGCGCATTGACCGCTCCCGGGACCTCACCAACGTGGGCACGTACCTCAGTTCGCTTCACGACGCCCCCGACGCCCTCTCCACCGCGACCCTGCTGCGGGATGGGCATTGCCGCTACCCAGACTGCACGCGTAAGCACGGAGTCCAGCTCCACCACGTCATCGCTTTCGAGCAGGGCGGCCCCACCACGCTGTCCAATCTGGTGGCGTTATGCCCGCACCACCACAACAAGGTCACCTTTGAGCATGTTCGTCTGCACATGCGCCACAGCGGGGTGTGCCATTGGCACTTCCCCAACGGCAAGCAGCTGGTGACTGAGCCGCAGGGCCCACTCGGGGATCCGCGGAAGGTCAGGTGGGCCCAAGATACGGCCGGGCGAATAAGGAATAAGGCCGACTATCTGAATAAGCGCAGGAGGATGCCCAGCCGCGTGCGATAATGGCGGCCATGAAGATCTCAAACGTCCTGGCATCGCGGTACGCATCCGCGGAAATGACTCAGCTGTGGAGTCCGGAGCACAAGATCGTTCTGGAGCGGCAGCTGTGGATTGCAGTCATGCGCGCCCAGCAGTCACTGGGCGTTGACATTCCGACGGAAGCCATCGACGCCTACCAGGCCGTCATCGACCAGGTGGACCTTGACTCCATCGCGCGGCGCGAAGCCGTCACGCGCCACGATGTCAAGGCCCGCATCGAAGAGTTCAACGCCCTTGCCGGCTTCGAACACATTCATAAGGGGATGACCAGTAGGGACCTCACCGAAAACGTTGAGCAGCTGCAAATCTATCGCTCGCTGCGCATCGTCCGATCCAAGGCGTTAGCCATTCTGGCGCGCCTAGCTGAGCATGCCCACCAGTATGAGAGCCTCGTCATGGCGGGTCGCTCGCACAATGTTGCGGCGCAGGCCACCACGCTCGGTAAGCGCTTCGCCTCAGCGGCCAATGAGATGCTCATCGCCGTGGAGCGGGTCGATGACCTCCTGAGCCGCTACCCGCTGCGCGGCATCAAGGGGCCGATGGGCACCGCCCAAGACATGCTCGACCTGCTTGGCAGCGAGGATGCGCTGGCGCAGCTGGAGACGGCGGTCGCGCAGCACCTCGGCGTGGAGCGCACCCTCGACTCGGTGGGCCAGGTCTACCCCCGCTCTCTTGACCTGGATGCGGTCAGTGCGCTGGTGCAATTGGGTGCGGGCCCGAGTTCTTTGGCGCACACGATTCGCCTGATGGCCGGCAATGAGACGGTCACGGAGGGGTTCAAGGAGGGGCAAGTCGGATCGTCTGCCATGCCGCACAAGATGAATGCGCGGTCGTGTGAGCGCGTGTGCGGCTTCCAGGTGATCCTGCGCGGCTATCTCACCATGGCGGCGGATCTTGCTGGGCAGCAGTGGAACGAGGGTGATGTCTTTTGTTCGGTGGTGCGCCGGGTGGCGCTGCCGGACGCGTTCTTTGCGTTCGATGGGATGTGTGAAACATTCCTGACCGTGTTGCGTGAGTTTGGCGCATTCCCGGCGATGATTGATCGCGAGTTGGAGCGCTATCTGCCGTTCTTGGCCACGACCAGGATTTTGATGGCCGCCGTGCGCGCCGGGGTGGGCCGGGAGACCGCCCATGAGGTGATCAAGGAAAATGCGGTGGCGATGGCTCTGGATATGCGCAACAACGGTGCGGAGCAGAACCTGGTGGAGCGGCTGGCTGAGGATGATCGTTTGCCGCTGTCGCGCGAGCAGTTGGAGGCGGCGTTGGCGGATCGGCACGCGTTTATTGGGGCTGCGGAGTCTCAGGTTGATCGGGTTGTTGCCCGCGTGGAGGAGCTGGTCAAGGAGGATCCTCAGGCGGCGTCGTATAGCGGTGGGGAGATCATCTAGGCGCTAAATTACCGTCCGTGTTGGGGCGGGGTTAGACTCCCTGGCATGCGTCCTGAACTCTCCGAGTACGCCCATGTTTCGGCCGGAAAAGTCCGCGAGATCTATGAGGTTGATGAGGACCACCTGTTGATGGTGGCCTCTGACCGGATCTCTGCGTTTGATTACATCTTGGATACTGAGATCCCGGATAAGGGCCGAATCCTCACGGCGATGAGTTTCTTCTTCTTTGATGCCCTGGATTACCCCAATCATTTGGCTGGTGCGGCGGATGATCCGTGCATCCCGGAAAAGGTGTTGGGCCGGTCTATGGTGTGCCGGAAGTTGACCATGATTCCTTTCGAGTGCGTGGCCCGGGGCTACCTGACGGGTTCTGCGCTCACGGAGTATCAGCAGACCGGTTCCGTGTGCGGCAATGAGCTGCCGGCGGGCCTTGTTGAGGCCTCGCGCCTTCCGGAGCCGATTTTTACGCCCGCCACCAAGGCTGAGCAGGGCGAGCATGATGAAAACGTCGATTTTCAGTACGTGGTGGACAAGATTGGGCAGGCACGCGCGGAGGAGCTGCGTGCGGCCACGCTGCGCATCTATGAGCAGGCTGCCGCGATTGCGCAGGAGCACGGTTTGGTGTTGGCGGATACCAAGCTGGAGTTTGGTGTGACGGAGGACGGCACGCTGGTGTTGGCAGATGAGGTGCTGACCCCGGATTCTTCGCGCTATTGGCCGGCGAAGGGCTATGAGCCGGGGAAGGTGCAGCCGAGCTTCGATAAGCAGTTTGTGCGCAATTGGTTGCTCAGCGCGAAGTCGGGTTGGGACCGCAAGTCGGGGGAGCAGCCGCCGGCGTTGCCGGGCTCGGTGGTGGAGGCCACCCGCGAGCGCTATGTGGAGGCCTATGAGCGTATTTCCGGCGAGAAGTTTGGTAAGTGGGTTGGCTCCTGCGTCTAGGCTGCGCATCCACGTCATCGATAATCGGGATTCTTTTACTTGGAATATCGTGGCGGCGTTGCAGGAGTGCGGCGCGCAGGTCACCGTAGCGGATCACCAGTGCCCGCTGCCCAGTGGAGGCGTGGATGCTTTTGTGATTTCTCCCGGCCCGGGCCATCCTGGGGTGGCCGCGGATGTGGGGGTTAGCCGGGAGGCGTTGGAGAGCGGGCTGCCGGTGCTGGGGGTGTGCCTGGGCCATCAGCTCATGGCGCACGTGTGCGGCGGGCGCGTGGAGCAGGTGTCTGCCGCGCACGGCCAGGTGGTGGACATTGTGCACGATTCTTCGCCGCTTTTCGACGCCCTCCCGTCACCCTTTCCTGCAGTCCGGTACAACTCGCTGGGGGTCACCGAACTGCCCGCGGAGCTTGTTGCTACCGCGTGGGATAGTAGTGGCGCGATCATGGCGCTGGAGCACCGCCAGCGGCCCTGGTGGGGGGTGCAATTTCATCCGGAGTCTGCGGGTGCGGTGCAGGCGCGGGCGGTGCTGGCTAACTTTGTGCGCCTGATTGAGCGGCCGCGGGTGTGGCATCGCTTTGTGGGGCGGCTTGACCTGCGCCCGCAGGATCTGGTGGGCCAGGACAATTGCTTTTGGCTTGACGATGCCCGCGAGACCGGCTGGAGCTTCGTGGGGTGTGGGCGTCCTGGCCCGCCTCGAATGATGCGCGCGGACACGAGCGCGTGCCCCTGCCCGGCGGTGCTCGGGTGGGTCGGCTGGCTGACCTATGAGGGCCAGGCCGAAGGGCTGTGGGTGGATTCGTGCGTGGCATTCGGCCCGGACGGGGTGCACCTGCTTAGCCTCAGCGAGGAGGGGCTGGAGCGCCTGCGTCCGGAAGGGGAGGCGTCGATAAGCGAGCCGAAGCAGCTGCACCTGCGGTGCCGGGACACCCGCGAGCAGTACGTGCGCAAGGTGCGTGAGATTCAGCAGCTCATCGCCCAAGGGCAGACCTATGAGGCGTGCCTGACCACGCAGCTCAGTGGGCCGGATCCGGGCGTGGGGCTGGCCGAATACCTGGCGCTGCGCGCCGCGCACCCCAGCCAGTTCGGCGCCTTCATGCGCATTGGCGGAACCACCCTGATGTCCACGAGCCCGGAGACGTTCCTGTCCGTGCGCGACGGCAGGGTTGTCTCGCGGCCGATCAAGGGCACCCGGCCGCGGGGTGCCACCCCCGCCGACGATGCCGCGCTGGCCGCGGACCTGGCCACCCACCCGAAGGACGCAGCCGAAAACCTCATGATCGTGGACCTGGTGCGCAATGATCTTGGGCACGTGTGCGTGCCGGGCAGCGTGCGGGTTGAAGAACTCTGCCAGGTGGAGACGTTTCCCAGCGTGCACCAGCTGGTCAGCACCGTGACCGGGCAGTTGGAGGGGACGGACCCCTGGGTGGCGGTGCGCGCGGCGTTTCCTGGCGGGTCGATGACCGGGGCGCCAAAAGTGCGCACCATGGAGCTGCTGGCGGGAATTGAGGGCCAGCCGCGGGGCGTGTACTCGGGCGCGTTCGGGTGGGTCGGCGTGGGCGGCGAGGCGGAGCTGGCCATGACCATCCGCACCCTGATCGCCCGCGACGGGACCTTAAGTTGGGGCGTGGGCGGGGCGGTGCTGGCGGCGTCGGACCCGCAGGAGGAGTACGCGGAGATCATCACCAAGGCCACCGCCTTGCGGGCAATCGCGACGGTGGAGTTTGACTGACATGCGGGTCGTGGATTCTTGGCTTGCCACCGACGGCGCGGTGTATAACCTGGACGCCCACCTGCGGCGCTGGCGGGACGGCTGCCGGCAGGTGTTCGGCACTGAACCGCCTGAGGTGGCTGTGCGCACGCAGCGGGCGGGACGCTGGTTCCCGCAGGTGTGGTTCGACGGGCAGACCGCGGGCATGGACTGGCGGCCTGCGCCGGCGCGGCGCAGTGTGACCCGGCTGTGGATCCCGCCGTGCAGCGACGAGCGCTGCTGGCCCACCGTCAAGGGCCCGGACATGCCGTGGCAGCTTGGGCTGCGCGCCCAGGCCCGCAACCAGGGCTGCGATGACGCCGTGCTGCACCGCGATGGCTGGCTGGTGGAGGCCGCCTGCGGGACCATCGTCTACGAGTGGCGCGGGCAGCTGTGCGTCCCGCCCGGCCCGCGGCTGGCCTCGGTGACGCTGACGCGCCTGCCTGCGGTCATCGAGCGGCCCGTCGAGATAGCGCAACTGGCACACCTCAACGCGTGGTGGCTGTCCTCGCTGCACGGGGTGACGCCCGTGAGCGCGTGGGTACCATCGACGCCATGGCAGAACTAACACCCCCCATTGCGCCGATCCACCCGCAGGACCGCGTCACCCACGGCAAGACCTTCGTGGATGACTACGAGTGGCTGCGCGACAAAGACGCCCCAGAAACGCTCGCCTACCTGGAGGCAGAAAACGCCTACACCGAGCAGGAAACGGCGCACCTCAAGCCGCTGCAAGACGCCATCTATGAGGAGATCCGCTCCCGGATCAAAGAAACCGACATGTCCGTGCCACAGCGCGCCGGGAACTACTGGTATTACGGGCGCACCGAGGAGGGCAAGAGCTACGGGGTGTCCTGCCGGGTGGCCGTGGACCCTGATGGGGACCCGTGGGTGCCGCCGCAGCTGCCCGTGGACTCCGGCGAGGAGGTCATCTTGGACCTCAACGAGCTGGCTGAGGGCCACGAATTCTTCTCCCTGGGTGCCTCGGCGGTGACCACCTCCGGGCGCTACCTGGCCTACTCCGTGGACACCCGCGGCGATGAGCGCTTCACCCTGCGGGTCAAGGACCTGTCCACCGGGGAGCTGCTTGCAGACGAACTCGAGGGCGTCTTCTACGGCGCGACCTGGGCGGGGGAGAGCCACATCTTTTATCAGCGCGTCGATGACGCGTGGCGGCCGGACACGGTGTGGCGCCACCGGCTGGGCACCCCGCAAAGCGCCGACGTGTGCGTGTTCACGGAAGAGGACGCCCGGTTTAATACCGGCGTGGGTGGCACGCGCTCAGAAAAGTACATCCTGGTCGAGTCCGCCTCCAAGCTGACCTCGGAGACGTGGGTGATTCCTACGGCGGATCCGGAGCGCGCCCCAGAGCTGCTGTGGGAGCGCGAGGCCGGGGTGGAATATAGCGTCGATCACGCCGTGGTGGCGGGATCGGACCGCTGGCTGGTCACCCACAATGCCCTGGGCCCGAACTTTTCAGTGGGCGAGTGCGCGGTGGATGAGCCGCTGCCCGGGCTGCGTCAGTTGCAGGAGATCATCGCGCACCGCGAGGATGTGCGCATCGAGGGCGTGGACACCTACGCCGGGCACATCGTTGCCGCCTACCGCCGCGGCGGGATCGGCCGCGCGGCCATCATGCTGCTGGATGAGGGCGGCTACACGGAATTTAAGGAACTCGAATTCGACGAGGAGCTCTACACCGTGGGGGTGATGGGCAACCCCGAATGGGACGCCCCCGTCATCCGCATCACCTACGGGTCCTTTATCACCCCGGCACAGCTTTACGACGTCGCGGTGGCCACCGGGGCGCGCACACTACTCAAGGAGCAGGAAGTCCTCGGCGGCTACGATCCGGCGGACTATACCGCCTACCGGCTGTGGGTGGACGGCATTCCTGTGTCCGTGGTGCACCGCGCCGACGTGGATACCACCGTGGCCAACCCGGTGCTGCTGTATGGGTACGGGTCCTATGAGGCGTCCACGGACCCGGGGTTTTCCGTGGCGCGGCTGTCGCTGCTTGATCGCGGCATGATTTTTGTGGTCGCCCACGTGCGGGGCGGCGGCGAGCTGGGGCGCGGCTGGTATGACCACGGCAAGATGGGGGAGAAGAAGAACACGTTTACTGACTTTGTGGCGGTGGCCGACGCGCTGATTGCCAAGGGCATGACCACCCCGGAGATGATGGTCGCGGAGGGCGGCTCGGCGGGCGGGCTGCTCATGGGCGCGGTGGCCAACATGGCGCCGGATCGCTTCTGCGGCATCGAGGCGGTGGTGCCCTTCGTGGACCCGCTGACCTCCATGCTCAAGCCGGAGTTGCCGCTGACGGTTACCGAGTGGGACGAGTGGGGCGACCCGCTGCACGACCCGGAGGCCTATGACTACATGGCTTCCTATGCGCCCTATGAGAACGTGACGGCCCAGGAATATCCGAATATTTTGGCCGTGACCTCCCTGAACGATACGCGGGTGCTCTACGTTGAGCCCGCCAAGTGGATCGCCCGGCTGCGGGCGACGGCCACCGGCGGGCACTTCCTGCTCAAGACGGAGATGGCCGCCGGTCATGGCGGAGTCTCTGGGCGTTATGCCCGGTGGCGCCAGACGGCGTTTGAGTATGCGTGGCTCGTGCACACCGCTACCGGCCGACTGGACTAGCCAAATGGGGGTAGTTTGGCCCATGAGTGCAGAACTGGGCATCCCAGGATTTGGGAAAATTACCCCCTCCTGTGGGCGAAACGCGCAGCGTACGTGACGTGCGCTACCCCCGGGGGATGCCAGTGAATTGGCTCATGGTTATGCGGGCGCCATAATAAACCAACTGGTCGCAGAAGCAGAATCGAGAAATCATGGTTAAACCCTCCGCAACGGACCTGTCTTCTGGCTCCATCAAAATTGCTGAGCCTAAGAAGCCCACGAAGGACCGTACCCACTGGCTCTACATCGGAGTCATCATCGCCGTGGTCGCCGGTATCGTCCTGGGGCTCGTTGCCCCGGACGTGGCCAAGAATTTCAAAATTCTGGGCACCATGTTCGTCAGCCTGATCAAGATGATCGTCCCGCCGGTGATCTTCTGCACCATCGTGCTGGGTGTGGGGTCCGTGCGCGCGGCGGCGTCGGTAGGCAAGGCCGGCGGCATGGCACTGGCGTACTTCATCACCATGTCCACCTTCGCGCTCTTCGTGGGCCTGGTCGTGGGCAACGTGCTCAAGCCGGGCGGCGGGCTGCACGCCGCGGGCGCGCCGAGCGAGATGGTGAAAAAGACCATCGAGCACAATGAGGAAGGCGGCGGCGTCGCCGGCTTCGTCCACGGCATCATCCCGGACTCCTTCTTCTCCGCGTTCACCGGCTCCTACAACGCCCCCGAGCACACCGTCTCCGTGCTCCAGGTGCTGCTCATCGCGCTGCTTGTCGGCTTTGCGGTGCAGTCTATGGGGCCCAAGGGGGAGCCGATCTTGAGCTTCGTTGCGCATCTGCAGCGCCTGGTGTTCAAGATCCTGGGCTGGATCCTGTGGCTTGCCCCCATCGGCGCGTTCGGCGCCATCGCCCACGTGGTCGGCGCCAGCGGCATCAAGGCCGTGGGGCAGCTGGCCTACCTCATGCTCGGGTTCTACATCACCTGCTTCATCTTCGTGTTCGTCATCTTGGGCCTGGTGCTCAAGGTCTTCACCGGGCACAGCATCTTCCGCCTGGTCAAGTACCTGGGCCGGGAGTTCCTGCTCATCTTCGCCACCTCCTCGTCGGAGTCGGCGCTGCCCAACCTCATGCGCAAGATGGAGCATATTGGTGTGGAAAAGTCCACGGTGGGCATCGTGGTCCCCACGGGATACTCCTTCAACCTGGACGGCACTGCTATCTACCTGACCATGGCCGCCATCTTCATCTCTGACGCCATGGACATGCCCATGAGTATGGGCGAGCAGATCGGCCTGCTGGCCTTCATGATCATCGCGGCCAAGGGTGCCGCCGGCGTGTCCGGCGCGGGCATTGCCACCCTGGCCGCGGGCCTGCAGTCCTACAAGCCGGCCCTGCTCGGCGGCGTGGACATCATCCTGGGCATCGATAAGTTCATGTCCGAGGCCCGCGCGCTGACCAACTTCGCCGGCAACTCGGTGGCCACCCTGCTGGTGGGCAAGTGGACGGGCACCGTGGATCAGGACCAGGTGCGCCGCGTCCTCCACGGCGAGGACCCCTACGTCCCCCACGAGGACGACGATGAGCACGGCGACTTCCGCCGCGACCCCTCGGTGGAAAACCCCGCCTACGAGCGCCTCCAGCCCACCCCCCAGATCAACCTGGAGGCCTACCAAAACACGCACGCGGATAAGTAAGCCGCGACAACACCGCCCGGCCGTGGGACAATTCCCCCATGACCGGGCGTTTACTTGTCTCTATCTCTTCGCTTTTCGACGCCACCCGCCCCGCCGTCGCCACCGTCTGCTCGCAGCTTGCCGACCGCGGGGTTCCGGTATCTTTGCTGGTCGCACCCCACATCGATGGGAACTGGCACCTGGCCAAGGACCCCGCCACGCTGGCGTTTATCCAGGACCACGCCGACGGGATGATCCTCAACGGGTTTGATCAGGCGGTGCAGGGCAGGCGTGCCGAGTTTGCCACGCTGCCGGCCCATGAGGCGCGCCTGCGGCTAGCTGGGGCGGTGCGCCAGATGCACCGCCTGGGCCTAGACACGGACATGTTTGCGCCCCCGCGGTGGCGCCTGTCCGAGGGCACCCTCCAGGTGGTGCCCCAGTTTGGGTTTTGGGTCGTCGGCAGCACCAAGGGGGTGTGGTACCGGGATCCGGCGGGCCGGTGGGCGCTGGAGCGGGGCCGCAATCTCTCCGTGGGGGAGGGCTTTGGGGCGCCCGGGTGGTGGCGGCGCAACCTCATTACGGCGGCCAGGCGTGGGGCGAGTCGGGGCAATACCGTGCGGCTGTCGGCGTCGGGGCGCAACCTGTGCGAGCCGGAGGTGGCGCGCGACTTTGTTGCTGCAGTCGATGCGGCTGTGCGGGCGGGGGCGCACCCGGCCCGCTACGCGGACTTTGGGCTCCCACATTAAATACGGCTATTATGAGAATAAAACTACTACCTGCAGTGAAGGATGGCGCACATGCCACATTCTCATCTACCCATGGCGGACCGTAAGACCGAGGATGTGCCCGGCCACTGGCTGCTCGCACGGCTGGGCAAGCGCGTCCTGCGCCCCGGCGGCCTGGAACTGACCACCTGGCTGCTCGACCACGCCCAGCTCACCGGGAAGAAAGTGGTGGAGTTCGCCCCCGGTCTCGGCCGCACCGCGGCGCTGATCGTGGACAAGAAGCCCGCCAGCTATGTCGGCGTGGACGAGGACCCGCAGGCCGCCGCAGCCACCGCGAAGGTGGTCAGCGGCACCGGACGCACCGTCAACGCCACCGCCCAAGACACCGGGCTTGACGCCGCCTCTGCCGAGGTCATCATCGGGGAAGCCATGCTGACCATGCAGGGGGACAAGGGCAAGGACGCCATCGTCGAGGAAGCCCGCCGCGTGCTCGCCCCCGGCGGGCGCTACGCCGTCCACGAGCTGGCGCTGACCCCCGACGATGTTCCCGATGACCAGAAGCTGGAACTGCGCCGCGCCCTCGCGCGCGCCATCAAGGTCAACGCGCGGCCCCTGACCGTGGCCGAGTGGCGCGACCTCTTTGATCGCCACGGCTTCGAGGTCGAAGCCGTGCAGACCGCCCCCATGGCGCTGCTCGAGCCCAAGCGCAACCTCGCCGACGAAGGCGTGCTCGGCGTGGCGCGCATCCTCTTCAACGTCGCCCGGGACAAGAAGGCGCGCGCCCGCGTGCTGGAGATGCGCCGGGTGTTTAACTCCAACAAGGACAACCTGGCGGGAGTTGCCCTGGTGGCGGTGAAGCGGTGAGCCGGCCCATCCACTGGCCCACGGTCGTGGTCTCAGTGGTCGCCTCCTCGTGTGCCACGGCGATACTGCTGGCGGTGGGGATGGTCAGCCAGCCACAGGTCCAGCCGCACGAACCCCAGACCCAGGCGCGGTCCCAGGTGCAGACCTCCACCGCGGAAGAAACCGCGCCGGAGCTGCCGGACGTGTCGGTGGAGCAGGAACCCCTCCGCGAGGACCCAACGCAGATGCAGTCACAGCCACAAGCACTGGTTCGGGCACCTCAGCAGAACCGCACCCACACCCGCACCCACACTCAGACCCAGACTCACACCCAGACCCAGGCTCAGACCCACACCGAAACGCAGCCTCAAGCGCGGGGATGGGAACCGGACTCGCCGCTGCCGGCGGATTTTCGGGTGACCAACCCGGTGCCCACCCTGGATGACCTCAACGCCATCGTGCACTTCCTGGTGGCCACGGACGCCTCCGATGACGCCAAGGCCGCCAACCTGGAGGCCGGGCGCGCCGCGGTGGTCGTGCCGCAGACGGTCTACCGGCTGGGCCTCTTCCGCGCGCCAAAGGGCTGGAAGCGCATCAGCGGGCCGCTGGAGCTTGACGGCGGGCAGGCGACGGCCACGCTGCGCAGCGGGTCGGCGGGACGGCCGGACATTGAGCTGCGCATCCACTTCGTCTACGACGGCAACTGGAAGCTGGCCAACTCCTCGGTGTGCGAGGGTGTGCGCACCGTGGGGCTGCCGCTGCACTGCAATGCCTGAGGTTGAGCTGCGCCACGTCGCGTGTGCCCCGGCGCTCGCTGATGTGTCCGTGGAGCTTGCGCCCGGGGTGTGCGCGCTGGTGGGCCGCAACGCCGCCGGGAAGTCCACCCTGCTGCGCATCATCGCGGGGCTGCGCCGCCCCGATTCCGGTACGGTGCGGGTGCGCGGGGCGATCGGCTGCGTGCTCGATGGCGTGGGGGCCCACCCGAGCCACAGTGTGACCCGGCACTTGCGCTGGGTGGGTGCGCTGGGGGGCGTCGATAAGCGGCGCGTCGCCGAGGTGCTGGAGTGGTCCGGGCTTGCCGACGTCGCGCACGCGCAGGTCCGCACGCTCTCAACGGGACTGCGCGCCCGCCTTGATGTGGCGGCGGCGGCGCTGACGGACCCGCCGATCCTGCTGCTCGACGAGCCGCTCAACGGCATGGACGTGGCCGCCGTGTGGTGGATGCGCGAGGTGCTTGCCACCTGGCGGGAGGAAGGAAAAATCGTGATCATGGCCACCCATGCCCTGGCAGAGGTGGAGCGCACCTGCGATCGGGCGCTGCTGGTGGATGCCGGGCGGATCCGGGACGTGGACTGCGCTGCCGTGGAGTCGGCGCTGCGGGAGGTGTGGAACCGCGATGAACGTTGAGCGGATCAGAACCGGCGGGCGCGGGCCGCTGTGGTGCGCCATCGTCCCGCTGGCGGTGCTCGTGCCGCTGGCGGTGACCGCCCTGGTGGCCACGGTGGCCACCCGCATCAACGCCACGGGTGGGCTGCTGTCCGTGCAGGCGGCGCGCACGAGCGGGGCCCTGTATTGGGTGGTCAACCTGGGGGTCATCGTGCTGGCTGCCGGTGCGGCGTACGTCAGCGCCGCGGCCCCCGAGGCGCCGCAGCGGCTGGCTCGCGTCGGGGTGGTTCGCCTGCTGCTGGGCCGCTGGGCCTGGCTCGCGCTCGTCGCCGCGGCCTGCATTTTCGTGGAGGTTGTTGTGGTTCTCCTCGCCCTGCCTGCCCTGTTTCCCCAGGTGTACGGGGCGGTGAGCATCGGGGATGCGGCGGGCCTGCGCGCGCTGTGGGCCATGCCCCTGTATGCGGGCCTGGCGGTGGGCATTGGCGTGGCGGTGGGCACGGTGCTGCGCTCGGCTGGCCTGGCGGTGGGGGCGGTGACCGTGTGGGCGTTGCTCATCGAAAATGCGCTGGGGGTTACCCGGGCGCAGCCCTGGCTGCCCTTCCTGGCCGGGATCGCAGGAACGGGCCAAGAGTTGGCCCTGCCGCCGCGCTGGGGGCTCAACGGGTCGCTGGCGTATGTTGCGGTGGTGGCGGTGGTATGCATGGCCGTTGGACTCGTGGTGTTGCGCTGGCGCTGGCGGCGTTAAGCTGTGGGGGAAACTAACCTGAAGCGAGCAAGGGGATCATCAATGGCCCGTGTAGTTGTCAACGTCATGCCCAAGGCAGAAATCCTGGACCCGCAGGGCCAGGCCGTGGTTCGTGCCCTGGGCCGCATCGGCGTGGAGGGGGTGACCGATGTGCGCCAGGGCAAGCGCTTCGAGCTAGAAGTCGCGGACTCTGCGAGCCTGGCGGACATTGAGAAGGTGGCCGCCACGCTGCTGGCCAACACCGTCATCGAGGACTTCGAGGTCGTCGAGGAGGCCAAGTGAGCGCCAAGATTGGGGTCATCACCTTCCCCGGAACGCTCGACGATGGTGACGCCGCCCGCGCCGTGCGCATTGCCGGCGCAGAGGCGGTGTCTTTGTGGCACGCCGACGCCGACCTGAAGTCCGTGGACGCCGTGGTTGTCCCCGGCGGCTTCTCCTACGGCGACTACCTGCGCTCCGGCGCAATCTCCGCCCTGGCTCCGGTGATGCGCAGCGTCATCGACGCCGCCGGGCGCGGCATGCCGGTGCTGGGCATTTGCAACGGCTTCCAGATCCTCACCGAGGCCAACCTGCTGCCCGGCGCCCTGACCCGCAATGAAGGCCTGCACTTCCACTGCGTGGACACCTACCTTGAGGTGGTCAACGCGGATACGGCGTGGACGAACCGCCTTGAGGAGGGACAGAAGATCCTGGTCCCCGCCAAGCACGGCGAGGGGCGTTTCCAGGCGGATGCCGCCACGGTCGAGCGCCTGGAGGGGGAGGGCCAGGTGGTCTTCCGCTACACCGACAACTTCAACGGATCCGTCAACGCGATCGCGGGGGTGACCAATGAGACCGGCCGCGTGGTGGGACTCATGCCCCACCCGGAGCACGCCGTGGAGGCGCTGACCGGCCCCTCGCTTGATGGCCTTGAGCTGTTCTTGTCCGCCGTCGGCAGCATCGCCGCCTGAGCCCCAAAAGGAAGTCCACACAAGATGACTGGCATCGTCAACAATGACACTGTCGCGCGGGCTATCGAGGACCCGGATGCCGTGCAACCCTACGCACAGCTGGGCCTCAAGGATGACGAATACGCGCGCATCCGCTCCATTTTGGGCCGGAGGCCCACCGACGCGGAGCTGACCATGTACTCGGTGATGTGGTCCGAGCACTGCTCCTACAAGTCCTCCAAGGTGCACCTGCGCTACTTCGGGGAGACCACCACCCCGGAGATGAACGCCAAACTCCTCGCGGGCATCGGCGAGAACGCGGGCGTGGTGGACATCGGAGATGGCAACGCGGTGACCTTCCGCGTCGAATCCCACAACCACCCCTCCTACGTGGAACCCCACCAGGGGGCGGCCACGGGCGTGGGCGGCATCGTCCGCGACATCATGGCCATGGGCGCGCGCCCGATCGCGGTGATGGACCAGCTGCGTTTCGGGCCTGCCGACGCCCCCGACACCCAGCGGGTGCTGCCCGGCGTCGTCGCCGGCATCTCCCACTACGGCAACTGCCTGGGCCTGCCCAACATCGGCGGCGAGACCGTCTTTGACCCCACCTATGCGGGCAACCCCCTGGTCAACGCGCTGTGCGTGGGCACGTTGAAAACCAAGGACCTGAAACTGGCCTTCGCCTCCGGCACGGGCAATAAGGTCCTGCTCTTTGGCTCCCGCACGGGCTTGGACGGCATCGGCGGGGTATCCGTGCTGGCCAGCGACACTTTCGAGGACGGCGCCCAGCGCAAGCTGCCGGCCGTGCAGGTCGGCGACCCCTTCGCGGAGAAGGTGCTCATCGAATGCTGCCTGGACCTGTACCAGGCCGGCGTCGTGGTGGGCATCCAAGACCTCGGCGGGGCGGGCCTGGCGTGCGCCACCTCCGAGCTGGCGGCCTCCGGCGACGGCGGCATGGCCGTCAACCTGGATGCGGTGCCGCTGCGCGCAGAGCACATGAGCGCCGCGGAGATCCTGGCCTCCGAGTCGCAGGAGCGCATGTGCGCCGTTGTCACCCCCGAGAACGTGGAGCGCTTCACACAGATCTGTGCGCATTGGGACGTCACCTGCGCCGAAATCGGCGAGGTCACCACGGGCGATCACCTGGTGATCACCCACCACGGCGAGGTCGTGGTGGACGCGCCCGCGGCGACCATCGCTGATGAGGCCCCCGTCTACGAGCGCCCCTATGCCCGCCCGCAGTGGCAGGACAAGGTGCAGGAGGCGGCGTCGGTAAGCACGGTCACCGACGTGGCGCAGGCGGTGCGGGACATGGTCTCCTCGCCGGCGCTGTGCTCCCGGGCGTTCATCACGCAGCAGTATGACCGCTACGTGCGCGGCAACACCGTCAAGGCGAAGGACTCCGACGCCGGCGTGCTGCGCATCGATGAAACCTCCGGGCGCGGCGTGGCCATCTCCGCCGACGCCTCCGGGCGCTACACCTACCTGGACCCCAACACCGGTGCGCGCCTCGCCCTGGCTGAGGCGTACCGCAACGTGGTGGTCACCGGTGCCCGGCCGGTGGCAGTGACCAACTGCCTGAACTTTGGTTCCCCGGAAAACCCGGACGTGATGTGGCAGTTCCGCGAGGCAGTCCACGGGCTGGCCGACGGCGCCGCACAGCTGGGCATCCCGGTCTCCGGCGGCAACGTGTCCTTCTACAACCAAACCGGCGACGAGCCGATCCTGCCCACCCCGGTCGTCGGCGTCCTCGGCGTCATCGATGACGTCGCCGACGCGATCGGCCACGACCTGGGCACCGTCGCAGAGCCGGAAGTGATCTACCTGGTGGGCCGCACCCACGACGAGCTCGGCGGATCCATCTGGCAGCAGGTCGCCGACGGCGCCCTGCAAGGCATGCCGCCCGCCGTGGACCTGGCCAACGAGGAAGCGCTCGCCCGCTTCTTCGTGGGCAACACGGCGCTGACCGCCGCCCACGACGTCTCCGAGGGCGGACTGGCCCAGACGCTGGTGGAGCTGGCGCTGCGCAGCCCCGGCGGCCTTGAGGTAGAGCTCGACCAGGTGCACGAGGACCTCACTGTCGCGCTGTTCTCCGAGTCCGCCTCCCGCGCCGTGGTGGCCACCACCGCGGACCGGGCCGACGCCGTGGAGGCCGCTGCCGCCAGCGCCGGGGTCCCCATCGCCCGGATCGGCGCCACCACCTCCGAGCGCAACCTGGTGCTGCGCAGCAGCGGCCAGGACCACACCCTCAACCTCGACGAGCTGGCACAGGCCTGGGAGGCAACGCTGCCGGACCTGTTCGGCCACGCGGCCGGAGCGAATGCGGTGGTGGAATAGCCCAATGGCAGGCCCCGCCCCGTATGACCGCGGACCCCGGCCGGCCCTGCGCGGCGTCATCCACCTCATCGCCGCACTCGGCGGCCTGGTCTCCGGGGCGGTGCTGGTCACCTACGCGTGGATGACGCTCGCCTGGTGGCAGGCCCTGGGGGTGACCGTCTACGCGGTGGGCTTTGTGCTGCTCTTTGGCGTGTCCGCCGCCTATCATTTGGGCCCCTGGCGGCGCAGCGAGACCGTGCGCCGCTGGCGGCGTGCTGATCACTCCACCATCGCCGTGTTCATCGCGGCGACGTATACGCCGCTGTGCCTGATCGTGCTGCGCCCGGTCGCGGCCGCGGTCATGCTGTCCATCGCGTGGGCTGGGGCTGCGGCGGCGGGGTTTTTGTCCATCGGCTGGATCGAGCATCCCCGCTGGTTGGACGTGGCGGTCTACCTGGCGCTGGGCTGGCTCATCGTGCCGCTGATCCCTCAGCTGTGGGTGCACGCCGGCCCGGCGGTGGTGTGGCTGCTGTTTGCCGGCGGCCTGATCTACACCGCCGGGGCGGTGGTGTATGGGGCGCGCTGGCCCGGCCGCCAGGCCCGCTGGTTTGGCTACCACGAGCATTTCCACGCCGCCACGCTCGTGGCCGCGGTGGTGCATCTTGTCGCCGTGTGGATGGTGGTGGTGGGCGCCTAGGTGGCGCTGTCAAACAGCAGGGTGGGCCGGCCCGCGTGCTCGATGCGGGTCACGCGGGTGCGGTAGACCGGCTCGAGGATCTCGGGGATAAACACGGCGTCGGGGGTGCCCTGGGCGACGATGCCGCCGGCGTTGAGGACGATGGCCGTGTCGCAATACCGGGCCGCCAGGTTGAGGTCGTGGAGGACCACCACGGCGCCGCCGTCGCGGCGGGCAACCGCGTCGAGGGCGTCGAATTGGTAGCGCACGTCGAGGTGGTTGGTGGGCTCGTCGAGCAGCAGGTAGGAGGCCTGCTGGGTCAGGCCGCGGGCGATGAGCGCGCGCTGGCGCTCCCCGCCGGAGAGCCTGGACCAGGGGCGGCGGGCCAGCGGCAGCAGGCCCAGCGCGTCCAGGTAGTGGGCGGCAATGTCCTGGTCTGCGGCGGTGGGCCGGGCCTGGAAGCCCCGGTGGGGCAGCCGGCCGAGGAGCACCAGTTCGGCGACGGTCAGGGGGATGTCTGCGTCGTGTTCTTGGGCGACCACGGCGATGGCGCGCCCCAGGTCTCGCCCGCGCAGGTCGGCCAGGTCGGTGCCGTCGATGTGGACGGTGCCGGAGGTGGGCCGGCGGGTTCCGGCCAGGGTGCGCAGCAGGGTGGTTTTGCCGCTGCCATTCGGCCCGACGAGCGCGACGGTGCTGGTGGGCGGGACGTCGAGGTTGATGTCGGTGAGGATGCCCGCCACGGCGAGGTCCCGGGCGCGGATCACAAGGCGGCGTCCAGGCGTTCGAGGCCGGTGACGGCCAAGGGGGTGGGCGGCTCGGCGAAGTTGAGCAGCAGGGGGATGATCCGGTGCTGGGCGACGGCGGAGACGCGGTCCATGCCCTTCATGCTGGCCACGGCCTGGGTGACCTGCTGGGCGTCCCCGCTGGAGTAGAGGGCGATGATGACGTCCGGGTTGCGGGAGATGAGGTCTTCGGCGGTGACTTCGAAGACGCGCTGGGTGTTGTCGGCGTAGACGTTGCGCAGGCCCGCGGAGGTCACTAGCGGGTGGGACATGGATGCGGTGCCGTAGGCGTAGGTCACCCCGCCGCCGATGGTGGGGTAGATCACGGCGACGCTGCGTCCGGCTCCGGCGGCGTGGCCTTCGAGTCCGGTGATGCGGGCGCGGGCCTGGGCGATCATCTCTTCGGCGCGCTGCTCGCGGTGGAAGACGGTGCCGTAGAGGCGGATCTCCGCGTAGACGTCCTCCCAGCTGGCGGGGCCGCTTAGCGCGCCGCAGAAGGCGGGTTCTTCGAGGGTGGCAATGTGCGTGTCGGCCATGGTTTGGCGGTTGACGGTGTCAGTAAACCCCAGCACCAGGTCCGGGCGGCTGGCCACCACCTCTTCTTTGGAGATCTGGAGGTGCCCGCTGGTGTCGAGTTTGTCGCTGAGCGAGGGGATGGCTGCCAGCGTCGAGCGGGTGGCGGCGTCGAAGTAGTCGTCGGGGTATTGTCCGGCCCGCGCGGTCACCCGGTCGAGGACGCCGAGTCCGGCCAGGGTGGTCACGGCGGCGGGTTTGAGCAGGGTGACGCGCTGCGGTTCGGCGCCAAAGGCCACCTCGCGCCCGCAGTTGGTCACGGTGGTGTCCTGGGCCGACGGTTCGGTGGGGGTGGAGGAGCAGGCGCTTATCGACGCCGCGGCAAGCGCAAGCATGCAGGCAATGGGGGTCACGGACTTCATGGGGGTTCTTTCTATTCAGTGGTGCGGTACATGCGGCGGACCAGGAGCAGCAGGAACGGGGCGCCCACCAGGGCGGTGATGATGCCGATGGACAGCTCTCGCGGGGCCAGCAGCGTGCGCGCCCCAATATCGGCCCACAGCAGCAGCACCGCCCCGCCCAGCGCGGACAGCGGCAGGACGGCCCGGTGGGCGCCGCCGACGACGCGGCGCGCCAGGTGGGGGACCACCAGGCCCACGAAGCTTATGGAGCCGGCCATGGCCACGATGGCGCCGACGAGCAGGCACACGATGACAAGGAGCCCGGCCCGGAAGCGCTCCGGGTTGATTCCCAGACTCCAGGCCGTCTCATCGCCGATGGCCAGCGCATCCAGGTGCGGTGCTGCGGCCACCAGCACCACCAGCGCGAGGACAACGATGCTGGCGACCACCACCAGCGAGCCGTTGAAGGAGGCCAGGCCGAGCGAGCCGAGCAGCCAGAACATCACCGAACGGGAGCTTTGGGCATCATCGGAGGCGAAGATGACAAAGGACGTTACGGCGGAGAGCGCATAGCCGAGCGCCACCCCGGCCATGAGCAGGCGCAGCGCGGTGAGCCTGCCCTGGGAGCGGGCCACCATAAACAGCACGGCGGAGGCGGCCAGGGCGCCTAAGAAGGCGCAGCCCTGGAGGGCGTAGTCGCCGAGAGCGACCCCGGCGCCGGTCAAAATCGCCAGCGCCGCGCCGGTGGAGGCGCCGGAGTTGATGCCCAGGACGAAAGGGTCGGCCAGCACGTTGCGCACCAGGGTTTGCAGGACCGCCCCGGCGAGTGCCAGCCCGGCGCCGACGCATATGCCCAGGAGGGTGCGGGGCACGCGGATGTCCCACACGATGGCGTCGGATAGCTCCACGGCGCGGTCCAGTGGGGTGCCCAGCAGGTGGTGGGCGATGACGTGGAGGCTGTCGGCGGGGCTGATGGGCACCGGGCCGGCGCCGACGCTGATGAGCGCGGTGGCGGCCAGGACGACGGCGGTGGCTATCGCCCAGCGGCGGGCGCGGCGGCGCGCGGCGCGCAGCCCCAGGACGTCGGTAGTAAGGGTGCGCGTGGTGGGCCTCCGATGGCTGCGGGAAAACTAACGCAGGACATCTTAGGACTGCCGGTTGCTAGTCCAGATATTGGGCACGCCTAGGTGTGATCAATGGGCGGGGGGAGTACTCGGCGCGCAGCTCACGCAGCACGGTGGCGTGCTCGGCCAGGCGCTGATCCTCGGGGGTGACGGGGACGAATGGGCGGGCCGGCAGCGGCTGGCCATCCACGTCGAGGGCCAGGTACGTCACCGAGGCGTGGATGGCGGTTTCCAGCTCGGCCCGGCCGCGGTGAGCGTCGCCGGCGCGCACGTGGATGGACATCTGCATGCTACGGGCGTCGGTACGCATGAGTCGAGCATCCACCTCGATGAGATCGCCGATGCAGATCGGCTGGTAGAAGCGGATCCCCCCGGCATACACCGCCACGGTATGCTCCCCGGAGAATTCCATCGTGCACGCCGTGCCCGCCTCATCGATCCACTCCATCGCGGTGCCGCCGTGGACCTTGCCGCCCCAGTTGACGTCCGTGGGCTTGGCCAAAAAGCGGGTGATCAGCCGCGGGGCGTCGGACGGGCCCGCGTAGGTCTGGCGCGCCATCTCCTCCTCGATGGCCCGGCGCAGCTCAATGCGCGACCGGGCGGCGTCGAGGACCCGCTCCTGCTCCGGGGTGCGGGGCACAAAGGTGGGCACCTGCGTGGGCCGGCCCGTGGTGGGATCCATGGCCACGAAGATGACCAGGCAATCGCAGGCGCGGCTAAACACGCCCTCCCGCGGGTCGGCGGACAGGACCTCATTGACGATGTGCATCGACGACGTCCCCGTCATAGCGATGCGCGAGCGCACCTCCACCAGGTGGCCCGAGGGAATAGGCCGGGTGAAGTGAATATGGCCCACATAGGCGGTGACGCAATACGTGGCGGACCACTGCGTCGCGCACGCGTAGGCGGCCTTATCAATCCACTCCAAGACCCGGCCGCCACCCACCCCATGCGAACCGGCCAACACAATATCCGTGGGCGCGGCCATGAAACGTAGGGTGACCTCGTGCGGGCGGGACGGCGCTGCTGGTGGTGTCATGACAGCTAGGATAGCGGCAATGGACACCCCGAACACCCCGAACGCCCAGCTTGCGGGACTCGCGGACTGGGCGCGCGAACCCCAGCAGCATCCCCACCCCGACCGGGCCGTGCTCGCCGCGGCGGTGCGGGCCAGCGTGCGCCGGCTCGCCGAGGTCGCCCCGGGCAAATCCGTGGAGGTGCGGGTACCGCCGTTTGTGGCCGTGCAGTGCATCGATGGGCCCCGCCACACCCGCGGAACCCCGCCCAATGTGGTGGAGATGGACCCGTGGACGTGGGTGCGCCTGGCACTGGGAATAGAGAGTTTTGCTGCCGCCCTGGCCCGCGGCGGAGTCGACGCGTCCGGCGCGCGCGCCGGGGAGGTGGCGCACTGGCTGCCCATTGGTCATTAGTGTGCTACCGGTTGCGTGGCTATGATGTTGCCCGTGGCATCCAGGAACCTGTTCTGCACACCACCGACTACCACTCCCGCTCCCGCCGAACCTGCGCGTCTTGATGACCGCGGCGAGACGAAACCGCGGGAGGAATGCGGCGTATTCGGAGTGTGGGCTCCGGGCGAGGAGGTGGCCAAACTTACCTACTTTGGGCTGTTCGCCTTGCAGCACCGCGGCCAGGAGGCGGCGGGCATCGCGGTCGGCGACGGCGAGCGCATCATCGTCTACAAGGACATGGGGCTCGTCTCCCAAATCTTCGACGAGGACCTGCTGGGCGCCTTCGAAGGCGACGTGGCTATTGGCCACACCCGCTATTCCACCGCCGGCGGCACCGACTGGAACAACGTCCAGCCCATGTTCCGCACCACCCCCAACGGCGTGGACATCGCCCTGGACCACAATGGCAACCTGGTCAACTTCCAGCAGCTGCGCGACGAGGCCCTGGAACTCGGCGTCCTGGACGCCGACTCCGCCTCAGACACCAACGTGCTCACCAGCCTGCTCGCCCACAACGTCAACGATGACACCTCCGTGTTCGCCGCCGCCGCCGAACTGCTGCCCCGCGTCCACGGCGCGTTCTGCCTGACGTTCACGGACGGCAAGACCCTCTACGCCGCGCGCGATCCCTTCGGGGTGCGGCCCCTGGCGCTGGGGCGGCTCGACCGCGGCTGGGTGGTTGCCTCTGAAACGTGTGCCCTGGACATCGTCGGCGCGTCCTTTGTTCGGGAAATCGAGCCCGGCGAGATGGTGGCTATCGACGCCGCCGGCGTGCGCTCCGAGCGCTTCGCCCCCACCAACCACAAGGGCTGCGTCTTCGAATACGTCTACCTCGCCCGCCCCGACTCGGTCATCCGCGGGCGCACCGTCAATGCCGCCCGCGTAGAAATTGGGCGCCGACTAGCCCGCGAGTTCCCCACAGACGGCGACCTTGTCATGCCGGTTCCCGAGTCCGGCACCCCGGCCGCCGTGGGCTACGCCCGCGAGTCCGGTATTCCCTTCGGCCAGGGCCTAGTAAAGAACTCCTATGTGGGCCGCACCTTCATCCAGCCCTCCCAGACGCTGCGCCAGCTGGGCATCCGGCTCAAGCTCAACCCGCTGCGCGAGGTCATCGCCGGAAAAAGGCTGATCGTGGTGGATGATTCCATCGTCCGCGGCAACACGCAGCGCGCCCTGATTCGCATGCTGCGCGAGGCCGGCGCCGCCGAAGTCCATGTGCGCATCGCCTCCCCGCCGGTGAAATGGCCCTGCTTCTACGGCATCGACTTTGCCAGCCCCGGGGAGCTGATTGCCAACTCCGGGGACTCTGCCGACGACGCCGATATTGCCAACCACATCTGCACCGCCATCGGCGCGGACTCCCTGGCGTTCGTCTCCGTCGAGCAGATGATCGAGGCCACCGAGCAGCGCCCAGAACAGCTGTGCGCCGCCTGCTTCGACGGCAACTACCCGCTCGGGCTGCCCGCCGGAAACAGCAACGCCGAGCTCGTCGCCCAACTCCAAGCAACCCCCGCCGACCGTTAAACCAACCCCGAAAGGATCACCCATGACCTCCTACGCTGCTGCCGGAGTAGACATCGAAGCCGGCGAGCGCGCCGTCGAGCTGTTTGCTCCCCTGGCCAAGCGCGCCTCCCGGCCGGAGGTGCGCGGCGGGCTCGGCGGGTTTGCGGGCCTGTTCGAATTAGGTAAGTACCGCAAGCCGCTGCTGGCGGCAGGCTCCGACGGCGTGGGCACCAAGCTCGCCGTCGCGCAGGCCCTGGACATCCATGACACCATCGGCATCGACCTGGTGGCCATGTGCGTCGATGACCTCGTTGTCTGCGGCGCCGAGCCGCTCTTCCTTCAGGACTACATCGCCGTGGGCAAGGTCGTGCCCGAGCACGTGGCCGCCATCGTCTCCGGCATCGCCGAGGGCTGCGTGCAGGCCGGCTGCGCCCTGCTCGGCGGGGAAACCGCCGAACACCCCGGCGTGATGGAACCCGGCCACTATGACGTCTCCGCCACCGCCGTCGGCGTCGTTGAGGCCGACGAGGTGCTTGGGCCCGATCGCGTCCGCGCCGGCGACGTCCTCATCGCCATGGAATCCTCCGGGTTGCACTCCAACGGCTACTCCCTGGCCCGCCACGTGCTCTTAGAGCGCGCCGGGCTGCCGTTGGACGCGGAGATGGAGGACTTTGGCCGCACCCTGGGCGAAGAGCTCCTGGAGCCCACCCGCATCTACGCGCTCGACTGCCTGGCGCTGGCCGCCGAGTGTGACGTGCACACCTTCTGCCACGTCACCGGCGGCGGGCTGGCCGGCAACCTCGCCCGCGTCATCCCTGAGCACCTGCGCGCCACCATCTCCCGCGGGGCGTGGACGCCGGGCCAGATCTTCCGCACCATCTCCTCGCTGGGCAAGGTCTCCCAGGAAGAGATGGACAAGACCTTCAACATGGGCGTGGGCATGGTGGCGGTGGTCTCCGCGGCCGACAGCGAGCGCGCCCTGGCCATGCTCGCCGCCCGCCACGTGCCCAGCTTTGTCATCGGTGAGGTAGCCAAGGCCACCGAGGACGGCCCGCGAGTGGTGCTCACCGGCAACCACCCGGGCTATTAATCCGGACACCTTGACCGATACAGCTGGCTAACCCGCCCCTTATCGCCCCCGATCGGGCCTACCATCCTGGTGCAAGCAAGACGTTGACCAGGAAGGATTTTCATGACCGACCAGCGCATTCGGGTCGCCATAGCGGGGGTGGGCAACTGTGCCACCTCGCTGATCCAGGGGGTGGAGTACTACCGGGATACCCCCGCCGAGGAGCACGTCCCGGGCCTCATGCACGTCGACTTTGGCGGCTATCACGTCGGCGACATCGAGTTCGTTGCCGCCTTTGACGTGGACGCCGCCAAGGTGGGCGTGGACCTGTCCGAGGCGACCCGGGCCTCCCGCAACTGCACCATCACCATCGCCGAGGTTCCCAACCTGGGCGTGACCGTGGACCGCGGCCCCACCCTCGACGGGCTGGGGGTGCACTACCGGCAGGCCATCGAGGAGTCGAGCGCGGAGCCTATCGACGTCGCCCAGAAGCTGCGCGACACCCACGCCGACGTGCTCGTGTCCTACCTGCCGGTGGGCTCCGAGCAGGCGGACAAGGCGTACGCGCAGGCCGCCCTCGATGCGGGCTGCGCCTTTGTCAACGCGCTGCCGGTGTTCATCGCCAGCGATGAGCAGTGGGCCGAGAAGTTCCGGGCCGCCGGCCTGCCCATCGTGGGCGATGACGTGAAGTCCCAGGTTGGCGCCACCATCACCCACCGGGTGCTCGCCCGGCTCTTTGAGGAGCGCGGGGTGCGCCTGGAGCGCACCAGCCAGCTCAACGTGGGCGGCAACATGGACTTCAAGAACATGCTGGACCGGGAGCGGCTGGAGTCCAAGAAGATCTCCAAGACGCAGTCGGTGACCTCCAACCTGGTCGACGGGCCCCTGGCCGGCAAGATCGCGGACCGTAACGTCCACATCGGGCCTTCGGACTACGTCGAGTGGCTCGATGACCGCAAGTGGGCCTACGTGCGCCTGGAGGGCAGCGCGTTTGGTGGGGTGCCGCTTAACCTCGAGTACAAGCTGGAGGTGTGGGACTCGCCGAACTCGGCGGGCATCATCATCGACGCCCTGCGTGCGGCCAAGATCGCACTGGACCGGGGCATCGGCGGGCCCATCCTGCCGGCGTGTTCCTACCTGATGAAGTCCCCGCCGAACCAGCTTCCGGACGATCAGGCGCGCGCCCAGCTCGAAGAGTTCATCGCGGGCTAGGCCACCACATACGCAGCAAGGCAGTCAGGCGCAATGCCTGACTGCCTTTCTCTGCGGCGCCGGGAGTTAGCGGCTGGTGTCATCTCCCTCATCATCCCAGGACCCATACTGTGCGTACGGATCCGAGACGGCCTCATAGGAGCGTTGCGGGGCCTGCCCCGCGAGCTCTCGCTGCAAGGACTCAAGGTCCATCTCTGGCGTGCTGTACTTCAATCGGCGTGCGACTTTGGTCTGTTTCGCCTTCGCGCGACCGCGACCCATGGCCATGACCCCCTTGAGGTTGAGGGCAATCCAGGGAATTCGGATGCCCCATCGGCTTTCTCGTATGTCTATTCCTGTTAGACACAATAGCGGTTACGCGCAGAAATTTCCGCTCCAGGCCCTGACCTGCGGGTTTGTGGGCTAAGTTCGTGGCTTCGGTGGCGCGGAGTTCGTGGGGGATATCAATGGCTTGGCGCGCAGGGCATCGATCGCCCGGCGCCCGGCCTGCGCGTTCTCCGTGCGCGGCACGCTCGCCTCATCCACGCTCAGCGCCACCTCGCCAGAAGCCAGTGGCCGGCCGAGGGCGGAGCGCTTGAGCAACACCAGCGCGATGGGCCCAAGCTCATGATCATGAACCACCGTGCCCACCCGGCCCACGGCCCGCCCCCCGGCCGTGATGGGATCACCCGGGGCCGGCTGCGTGGGCGCCGAGCCATCCAGGTGCGCCAGCACCAGCAGGCGCGGCGCGCGGCCCAAGTTTTCTACCCGGGCCACCGTCTCCTGGCCGCGGTAGCAGCCCTTATCCAGGTGCACCGCGCCCGGCAGGTCGCCGCGGCCAATCCAGGCCGGCACCTCGTGGGGAATGGAGCGGGCATCCAGGTCCGCGGGCAGCTCCGGCCACAGGGCGTGGACGCGCTCGGCGGTAAACGCCATGAGCCCCGCCAGGGGCAGGGGGCCTGCGGCGAGGGAGGAAAGCTCGGCGCGGGGGACGGCGGCGTCGATACGCGGGCACCCGCCCCACGGGTAGGCGGCGGCCCACACAGCGCCGTCGGGAGCGGCCCCGGGGCCAAGGACCGTGACCAGCGCCAGATCGGTGGGCTCGATGGTCACCTGGGACCAGAAGACCATGCGGCGCAGAAACGCCGTGAGCGAGTCCGCCTGCTCGGCGGGCAGATCCAGGTAGTAGTCCGTGTTGGTAGCCGCCACGGTGACGTCTGCGTGGTGGAGGATGTGGCCCTGCATGTCCAGGTCCAGGGCCGCGGCGCGGGTGCCGGCGGGGGCGTCGAGAAGCTTCTGGGAGAGCAGGTTGTTGAGGAACTGCCCCGCATCCGGACCGCTGACCCGCACGATTCCGCGGTGGGAACGGTCCACCAGCACCCCGTGGGACACGGCGCGCTGCTCGGCGAAAGGATCCCCGTAATGCCACGCCACCCCCTGGCAGTCCACGCTGACGGGCTCCTGGTTGGCGGCCGCCCCCGGCACGTCGAGCAAGGGGGAGCGGTAGGGCGAAGATGCGTCAAAGTCGGCCACCACTGCATGGTAACGCGCCGGGCAAGGCATAATCCAAGGTATGCCACTGCCTCCGGCACACGTAGCCCCGCCGATCGTCTTTGTCCTCGAACCCTTCGGGGGCTCGGTGCGCCAGCACAACCCGGCGCTACCCAGCGTGTTCTTCGATGACGCCGCCGTCACCCGCGGAGACGGCGTCTTTGAAACGATCCTCATCCGCGACGCCGCGCCGGCGAACCTGCGCCGCCACCTCGACCGCTTTATCGCCTCGGCGGCGTTGCTTGATCTGCCCGCCCCGGACCCGAGCTACTGGGCCAAAGCCACCGCCGAGGCGGCGCGCGCGTGGGCCGCCCACCTCGGCGATGGCCCCATCCCGGACGCCCAGTGCACGTGGACCTACACCCGGGGCCGGGCCGCCACCGGCATCCCCAGCGCCTGGCTGACCGTGCGGGGGTTGTCTGCCGAGCAGCTGCGCCAGCGTGAGACCGGCGTGGCGGTGATGACCAGCCCGCGCGGCTACACCATCGACGCCGGCGCGCAGGCGGTGCCCTGGCTGACCCTGGGGGCCAAGACCCTCAACTACGCGGCGACGATGGCCGCGCTGCGGTGGGCGAAGAAGCACGGCTGCGATGACGTCATCTACACCGACGGCCAGCGCGTGCTTGAGGGCGCAACCTCCACCGTCGTGGTGGTGCGCAAGGGCAACAAGCTGCGCACCCCCACCCCCGGCGGGGACGTGCTGGTTGGCACCACCCAGGACGCGCTCTTCGAGTATGCCGCCGCCCACGGGTGGCGCTGCAAAACCCGGGAGCTGACGGTGGCGGACCTGCTGAGCGCGGAGTCGGTGTGGCTGGTCTCCTCGGTGCGCACCGCCGCCCGGGTCACCCGCATCGATGACCACGACCTGCCCGCCCCCGCCAATGAGGCGCAGGTGCGGGCGCTTATCGACGCCGCTCTCGCGCAGGCCTAGCCCACCACCCGCTCAAGCTCCGCCGACATGCGCGGGTGCAGCTGACCATCGACGACGCGCTCGTCGACCCACCCCAGGTGGTTATTGGGCATCAGGCCGTAGAGGCGCTTGCCCGGGCCCAGCTCCTTCGGGCCGGTCTCCGTGACCATGGTGGAGGCGGACTCGACCTGCCAGGCCCGCTCGTTGACCGGCCGGCCGTAGAAGATCTCCGCCACCCCGGTGGAGTGGGTGCACACGAACTCGATGTCGTCGTCCAGGCTGATGCGCCAGAAGCCGCTTTCGCGCTGGTCCAAGCCGGTGGGCTCGCCGTTGTCATCGACGCGCCACAGGCGCGACTCGTAGGTGAGGTAGTTCTCCCCGTCGTGGGCGAAGGTGATCTGCTGGCCGAAGGCGTACTGGCCGTCCTCGGCGGTATCGGCCTGCCCGTGGCCGCGCCACACGCCGACGAGCGGCAGCAGGGCGAGCAGGCCGTCGTGCAGGCTGGGGCCCTGGCGCAGGTTGGCGGTGTCCGCGCTAATCGGCAGATCCTCCAACGCCGGAATGTTGCGCCCGGCGGTGTTCGTGGACTGTTCCGCGGCGAGGTTGACCGCGGCGTTGCCGTCTAGCTTGGGGGTACTCGGTTCATTCGGCTGCGTCATGGCCCCCAGGGTACTAATCGCCCCGTAGGGTGGTGGCCGTGGATGTGCTGTTGATCTCTAACCCCAACTCGACGAGCCAAACGCCGCGAGTCTTCCGGCAGGTCATCGCCATCCTGCAGGCGGTGCCGGGCATTCGGCTGCACGCCCGGCCCACCCACCACGCCGGGCACGCGCGGACACTGTGCGCAGACATTGAGCCGGGGCGTTTCGACGCCGTGGTGGTCCTCGGCGGGGACGGCACCGTCAACGAGGCCGTCAACGGGCTGCTCGGTCCGGTCTCGCGCCGCCGCGACGGGGGCGACGTTCCGGCGCTGGGCATCATTCCCACCGGATCGGCCAACGTCTTCGCCCGCGCCCTGGGCTACTCTGCCGACCCCGTGCGCGCCGCCCGGGCGCTGGCCGCGGCGCTGCGCGCCCGCCACGTGCGCAGCATCTGCCTGGGCACCTGGGAAGACCGCTGGTTCGCCGTCAACGCCGGGGTAGGCATTGACGCCACCGTCATCGCCCGAGTCGAGCGCGCCCGCTCCCGGGGGTTTAGCGCCACCCCGCTGCGCTACCTGGTGGTCTGCGTCGACGCCTGGGTGCGCGCCCAACTGGTGCCGCCGCGCATGGACGTCACCGCCCGGGGCCCCCGCGCCGCCGGCCTGGTGCTGCGCCGCGTGCCGCTGTGCGTGGCCTCCAACACCAACCCGTGGACGTTTTTGGGCCCGCTGCCGGTGGTGACCAACCCGGAGAACTCCTTCGACCGGGGCCTAGGGGTCTTCGCGCTGACCTCTCTGAGCGGTCCGGGCGGGGTGGCCAGCATGCTCCACCTGGTGGGGGTGGGCCACAATCGGTGGTTCGAGCGGTGGATCAACCGGCGCACCGTGCGCTGCGATGACGCCACCGAGGTGGTGCTGACCTGCCCGCAGCCGCGCCAGCTGCAAATAGACGGCGAATACGTGGGCGACCGGATGCGCGTGGAGCTGGGCTGCGTCCCGGACGCCCTGCGCGTCATCGCGCCGCTGCACCGCGCCCGGCTGGCGCAGCGCTCGTGGCCGCAGATCCTGCGCGACTTTGTGCGGCTGAGCTAGCCGCGCCCGTAGTCGGTGCTATCAAAGTCAGACTTGCGGGCGGTCTCCAGGGGCGACAGGTCGGCGGAGTCGACGGTGATGGTGCGCGCCTGGGACTCAAAGTAGATCGACCCCCCGGTGACAAACACGGCCTGGGCCTGGCCCGATAGGGGCAGCGAGCGGGTGTTGAGCGTCCAGGTGAAGGCGCGCCGGGCGGCGACGATGCGCTCGGGGGGCACGTCCGGGAACTCCACCGGCTCCATGGTGAACTGGGGGCCGGACAGTCGCAGCGTGACAATGACGGTCACGGGCTTGTCAAAACCATGCGGGGTGCCGGTCAGCTGCGCCTCAACGGCCGGCCCGCCCTTCGGCGAGATGTCATAGGGGTTGGCAATATCCAGGTCCGTCATCCCCAGCTGGGCGCCCACGGCCACCCCGTCCAGGCCAATCTTGCGGGTTGCCAGTTCCGCCTGCGCGCCGGTGAGATCGCCGCTGAAAACCTGCTGCGGCGTGACCTTGACGGCCTCGAGCTCCGTGCGCGCGTTGACCAGGCCCAAGCCGGGGGTGTCCACGTCAAGCGCCTCGACTGACAGCCGCGGGATCTTGCCCGTGACCACCGCCTGCAGGTAGGGCAAGCCGGCGAGGTAGACGTTGGGGGCCACCTCCAGGCGGGAGTTGTGGGCCACGGCGCTGGAGAGGGCGTGCTCGGCGTGGGTGGCCACCACGGCGTCCGCGCACCAGGCCACCGCCACGGTGGCGGTGAGGCCGAGGGCGGTCACGGTGACAGGCCGGGGGATACTCACCTGGATCATCCTACGGGGCGCGGCCAACTAGGGTGGCACTCATGGAGATACAGCAGACCACCCCCACCCAGCAGGCCGTCGACTGTGCGCACGCCTCCGGGGCGTTTTCTGAGCAATTCCTGCGCGGACTGGTGGAGCCGGAGCTTGGCCACCGCCACCGGCTGGCGCTGTGCGACGGCGCGTGTGTAGGGCTGTGGGCCACCGACGGCACTACCGCAGAGCTCGCCGTGGATCCCGCTTATCGACGCCGCGGCATCGCCACCGCGCTCCTGCGCGCCGAGCCCCTGCCGGTGTGGCTGCACCAGCAGGGTGCGGACGCCGAGCCTGCCCACGCGCTGGCCGATGCCCTCGGCTGGCAGCCGGTGCGCACCCTCCAGGTGCTCGCGCTGAGTGACCCGCAGCTGCGGGACGCCGCCGAAGGGGCCGCCGCGCCGGAGGGGTACCGCCGCCTCAACCTGACCGAATCGTGCACCCGGTGGGGCAGCGACCACGTGGAGGAGGCGTGGCTGGCCGTGAACAACCGGGCCTTCGACTGGCACCCGGAGCAGGGCGGGTGGACGCGCGCGGACCTGCGCCGGGCGATGGACGCGGACTGGTTCGACCCCGCCGACGTGCTGCTGCTATGGCAGGAGGACACCGGTGAGCTGGCGGGCTTCCACTGGACCAAGTGGCACGGCGAGGGCCTCGGCGAGGTCTACGTCATCGGCCTCGACCCGGACTTCCAGGGCCGCGGGCTGGCCGGCCCGCTGCTGCGCCTGGGGCTGGCTCGCCAGGTGGCGCGGGGTGCGCGCCGGGTCATCTTGTACGTGGAGGCGGACAACGCCGCGGCGCTGAAGGTCTACGCCGCGCAGGGGTTTGTGGTGGCAGAAGAGCACGTGCTTTTCGCCCCCAAGGACTAAGGCAGCCCTGAAGACACGTAAAGATATCACGAAATTAACCGGACGTTTACGCGGCGTTGGGCAACGGGTTGCTCAGGGTGCCTAGCGTGCCCAGGGTAGGGAGCGTGTGTGCCCCTTTCACTTACCCCTTGTAAGAAAGGTTGTCCCGTCCGTGACTATTTCTCCGCGTCGCTGCGTTACCGGCTCCATCGCCCTTCTCGCCGCGACGACCCTGCTTGCCAGCTGCTCCGAAGACACCGGCAGCTCCTCCGCCACCCAGATTGACGGTGTGAGCAACACCGCAGGCCAGGTCGTCGCCGAGGGAGCCTCCTCGCAACAGCAGGCCATGGACTACTTCGGCGTCCAGTACGGCCACGCCGTGGGCGGGGCAACCCTGGCCTATAACTCGTCCGGATCCGGCTCCGGGCGCCAGAACTTCATCGGCGGGCAGGTGGATTTTGCCGGGTCCGACTCCCCGCTCAAGGATGACCAGGTGGACAAGGCCAAGCAGCGCTGCGGCTCGGATGCGTGGCACCTGCCGTTTGTCATCGGCCCCGTGGCCGTGGCCGTCCACCTTGATGGCGTGGAGGAAATCAACCTGTCCGTGCCCACCGTGGCCAAGATCTTCTCCGGGAAGATCACGTCCTGGAATGATCCGGCCATCGCGGCGGAGAACCCGGGTGCCTCCCTACCGGATAAGCAGATCAGCGTGGTTTACCGCTCCGACGAGTCGGGTACCTCTGATAACTTCCAGAAGTTCCTCAAGGCCGCCGCCCCGGACCTGTGGGAGACCACCGGCCAGCAGTTCCCCCAGAAGGTCGGCTCCGGGGCCAACGGCTCCAACGGCGTGGCCACGGAGGTGGGCAACATCGACGGCGCGGTGACCTATGTGGAGGCCGGCTTTGCCAAGGCCAACCCCGCCATCACGGTGGCCAACATTGACTTCGGCCACGGCCCGGTGGCGCTGGACGCGCAGTCCGTGGGCGTGGCGCTGGACAACTTAAGCTTCAAGGGAACCGGCAACAACATGGTGGTGGATTCGGACGCGCTGTTTTCCATGGACGCGCAGGGCGCCTACCCGCTGGTGCTGACCACCTATGAGATCGTCTGCTCGGACTACACCAATGCCGGGGCGTCCGAGGGCACGGCCGCGCGGGTGAAGGACTTCCTCACCGTCGCGCTGCACTCCCAGGATGATCAGCTTGCCGAGCTCGGCTACATCCCGGTCACCGGCAGCCACTTAGAGCGCCTGACGCAGGCCGTCGCGGCCATCAAGTAGATCCGTTGGTGTTGATGACTACCGTGGGCTCAACTCATACCCGTCCCGGGGATCGGATCTTCCGTGGCCTGTCCACCTCCGCGGCGACGCTGATCACCGTCCTCATCACCGCCATCGGGGTGTTCCTGGTGTGGCGGGCGGTGCCAGCGTTGCGCCGCAACGAGGGCGGACTGTGGGGATTCTTCAGCTACGCCGGGCCTTGGGAGACGCAAAACACCCAGGCCATGCACTTTGGCATCCCCAACCTGCTGGCCGTGACCGTGCTCATCTCCGTGGTGGCCCTCGCCCTGGCCATGCCGGTGGCGTTGGGCATTGCCATCTTCTTGTCCCATTACGCGCCGGCGCGGCTGGTGCGCCCGCTGGGCTACCTGGTGGACATGCTCGCCGCGGTGCCGTCGATTGTGTACGGCCTGTGGGGCTGGCTGGTCTTAGGGCCCTGGCTGTCCGGGCTCTACGAGTGGCTGGCGCGCTGGGCGGGCGGGTTCTTCCTGTTTACGCAGTATGACAATTCGCCGGCGTTTGCCACGGGGCGCAACCTGTTTACCGGCGGGATCGTCCTGGCCGTGATGATCTTGCCGATCATCGCCGCCACGGCCCGCGAGGTCTTTGTGCAGACCCCCAAAGGCCAGGTGGAGGCCGCGTTGGCGCTGGGGGCGACCCGCTGGGAAGTCGTGCGCATGACGGTCCTGCCCTTCGGCATGTCCGGCTACATCTCCGGGGCGATGCTGGGCCTGGGCCGGGCGCTGGGGGAGACGATGGCCCTGTACATGGTCATCTCCCCGGCGGCGGGCTTCCGGTTCTCGCTTTTCGACGGCGGCACCACCTTCGCCACCGCAATCGCCAACGCCGCCCCGGAGTTCAACAACAATATTTCCGCCGGCGCCTATATCGCCGCCGGCCTGGTGCTCTTCGTGCTCACCTTCGTGGTCAACTCCATTGCCCGCGCGCTCGTGGCCAAGAAATAGAAAGGTGCTGTCATGACTACCTTGACTCCGAAGCGGTCGAGCTTTGGCGGGATTTCGCGGCGTCGACAAGCAACAAACTCCGTGGCTGCGGTGGCCGTCTATGCCACCATGGCGCTCGCCCTGATCCCCCTGATCTGGGTGCTGTGCGTGCTCATCTCGCGGGGGATCTCCCCGCTGCTGCACGCCGACTGGTGGACGCTGTCGCAGAACCGGGTGATGTACACCCAGCCCAAGGGCGGGGCGCTGCACGCCATTGTGGGCACCCTGGTGCAGACGGCCATCTGCTCGGCCATCTCCATCCCCATCGGCGTATTTACCGCCGTCTACCTGGTGGAATACTCCCGCGGCGGGCGGCTGGGACGGCTGACCACCTTCATGGTGGACATCCTTACCGGCGTGCCGTCCATCGTCGCCGCCCTGTTCGTCTACTCCCTGTGGATCGTCCTGTTCGGCTTCCAGCGCTCCGGCATGGCCGTCTCGCTGGCGCTGGTGCTGCTCATGGTGCCGGTGATCGTGCGCAACACCGAGGAGATGCTGCGGGTGGTGCCCCAGGAACTGCGGGAGGCTTCCCTGGCGCTCGGCGTGCCCAAGTGGGTGACCATCCTGCGCGTGGTGCTGCCCACCGCGCTGTCCGGGATCATCACCGGCATCATGCTCGCCATCGCGCGAGTCATGGGAGAATCCGCCCCCGTGCTCATCCTGGTGGGCTCCACCCCGGCGATCAACTGGGACCCGCTGCACGGGCCCCAGTCCTCCCTGCCCCTGATGATGGTGGACATGTACAAGGCGGGCACCGCCCCGGCCGTGCTGGACAAGCTGTGGGGCGCGGCACTGACCCTCGTGGTCATCATCGCCGTACTCAACATTGCCGCCCGCTTCATCTCCGCACGATTCTCCGTGAAGAACTAGCCCCCAAGGAGGAGCACTTTTCTATGTCCAAGCTTGAGCTTCAAGACGTCAACATCTTCTACGGGGACTTCCACGCCGTCCAGGACGTCAGCCTCTCCGTGCCCGCCCAGTCCGTCACCGCCTTCATCGGGCCGTCCGGCTGCGGCAAGTCCACCGTGCTGCGCGCGATCAACCGCATGCACGAGGTCACCCCGAACACCCGCGTGACCGGCTCCATCCTCCTCGACGGCCAGGACATCTACGGCCCGAAGGTCGACGCGGTGTCCGTGCGCACCACCATCGGGATGGTCTTTCAAAAGGCCAACCCCTTTCCCACCATGTCCATCGAAGACAACGTGGTGGCCGGCCTGAAGCTGGCGGGGGTGAAAAACAAAAAGCGCCTACGCGAGGTCGCGGAGAAGTCCCTGCGCGGCGCGAACCTGTGGGAGGAGGTCAAGGACCGGCTGGACAAGCCCGGCGGCGGGCTGTCCGGCGGCCAGCAGCAGCGCCTGTGCATCGCGCGCGCCATCGCCGTGGAGCCCGAAGTGCTGCTCATGGACGAGCCCTGCTCGGCCCTGGACCCCATTTCCACCCTGGCCGTCGAAGACCTCATTCATGAGCTGAAGGAGGACTTCACCATCGTCATTGTCACCCACAACATGCAGCAGGCCGCCCGCGTGTCCGACCAGACGGCCTTCTTCTCCCTGGAGGCCACCGGCAAGCCCGGCCAGCTCGTCGAGGTGGGCCCCACCCGCACCATCTTTGAAAACCCCACCCGCAAGGAGACCGAGGACTACATCGCCGGGCGCTTCGGCTAGTCCCGGTACTCGCCGGTGGCCAGGTAGATCACCCGCGTACCCACGTTGACGCAGTGGTCCGCAAAGCGCTCGAAGTAGCGCGCCACCAAGGCGGCGTCCACAGCCTCCTGGGAAGTGCCCGGCCAGTCCGCGCGCGTCACCGCCGTCATGATGGCCTCGTGGAGGCGATCAACGGCATCATCGTCGCGCTCCAGCGCCTGCGCGGCCTGCGGATCCGGGTGCGTCAACAGCGTCCGAGTCGTGGCCGCCATCCCCGCAGCCAACTGCGCCAAGGAATCAAACGCCGGGTGCAACTCAGCAGAAAGCACCGGCTCCGGGTGGCGGCGCCGGGCGGCGTTAGCCACGTGGACCGTCAGGCTGGCCATGCGCTCTAAGTCCTCCACGATGTAGATAGAGGCCACCACCTGGCGCAGGTCGCGGGCCACCGGCCCCTCCAAAGCCAGCAGTTTGACGGCGCGCTCCTCGCAGCGGCGCACCACGGCAGGTACCTGCTGCTCCCGGGACATGGCGTCCTCCGCGGCCTGCAAAGAGGACTGCAGCAGCGCCCGGGTCGACAGCGCCAGGACCTCTTCGACCAGGGTGCACAGCGCGACCACGTCCGCGGCGAAGGCGTCCAAACGTTCCCTAAAAGCTGTGCGCATGAAACCACTATATCCGCAGGTTAGCCGCCACTGTTTTCAATGTCCGCGCCGACCGGGACGGTGGGATCCTCCGGATCATCCAGCCAGCCATCCGGCAGCGCGATTGTCGACGCCGATCCCTGCCGCCCGCGCGCATCATCCGGTGCGGCTGCCCGCTCCATCGACTCCGCCCACGGGGCCAGCCGCTCGTGCAGCTGATCCAGCGAGGTCACCTGGGACAGCTCGCGGCGCGTCTGGCCACCCACGGGAAAGCCGCGCAAATACCAGCCGATGTGCTTGCGGATGTCCCGGCACGCGTGCTGCTCGCCCTCATATTCGGCCAACAGCTGCGCGTGGCGCTCGATGACCCCGCACACCTGTCCCAGAGTCGGTTCTTGCGGGATGGGCTGGCCGCGCAGGTGCGCCGAGAGCTCCGCAAATAGCCACGGCCGGCCCAGGCACCCCCGGCCCACCTGCACGCCCGCACAGCCCGTGGCCGCCATCATGGCCGCAGCATCAGAGGCGGCGAAGATGTCCCCGTTGCCCAGCACCGGCACCCCCGTGCCATCCATGTGCTCAACCAGGCGAGCAATCTCCTCCCAGCGGGCAGAACCGGAATAGCGCTGCGCGGCGGTGCGGGCGTGCAGCGTGACCGCCGCGGCACCCTCCGCGGCGGCGATGCGGGCGGCGTCGACATGCGTGTGATGCTCCTCATCAATACCGATGCGAAACTTCACCGTAATAGGAATATCCGTGCCCGCGGTGGCGCGCACCGCGGCGGCCACAATATTGCCGTACAGGCGGCGCTTATAGGGCAGCGCGGCCCCGCCACCACGGCGGGTGACCTTGGGCATGGGGCAGCCGAAATTCATATCCACATGGTCGGCCATGTTGTTGTCCACAATCATCTTCACCGCGTCATAGGTGTACGCCGGATCGGTGGTATACAACTGCAGGCTGCGCGGCGACTCGGACGGATCAAAGGTGGTCATCCGCAGGGTCTTCTCATTGCGCTCCACCAGGGCGCGGGCGGTAATCATCTCGCAGACATACAGCCCAGAGACCGTCCCCGTGTGCCGCTGCTCAATCTCCCGGCACAGCATGCGAAAGGCCACGTTGGTCACCCCGGCCATAGGGGCCAGGATGACGGGGGAGGCCAGGGTCAAGCTACCGATGCGCACAGTCACGCCTCTTATTGTGCATGCCACGGCGCGGGGGAGTGCCGTGGGGGTAAATTCCCACATTTGGCGCGGAAAGCATCCTGCAAACGGCTCCATGTTCGGCTACTCTGGTGCCCACTTCTCCCACTGCGGAGATGTAGATCACACCAGTCGACGAAGAACCAGGAGTACCTGCCATGTCTGAAAGAATTGCTCACGCCGAGCTGCGTTCCAAGGTCATGACTGCCGACGACGCTGCCGCCTTCATCAACAACGGCGACAAAGTGGGCATGTCCGGATTCACTGGCGCCGGCTACCCCAAGGAGCTGCCCTCCGCCATCGCGCGCCGCGCCAAGGAGGCCCACGGCCGGGGTGAGGAATTCCGCATCGACGTCTTCACCGGCGCCTCCACCGCGCCCGACTGCGACGGCGTGCTTGCTGAAGCCGACGCCGTCCGCTTCCGCACCCCCTACCAGTCCGACCCCACCATGCGCGCCAAGATCAACAGCGGCGACATCAAGTACGCGGACATCCACCTGTCCCACCTGGGCATGTACGTCGAGCAGGGATTCTTTGGCAACTTCGACGTCGCCATCGTCGAGGCCGTGCGCATCACCGAAGACGGCCACATCGTGCCCTCCTCCGCAGTGGGCAACAACGTGGAGTTCATCAACGCCGCGGACAAGGTCATCGTGGAGGTCAACTCCTGGCAGTCCCTCGACCTGGAGGGCATGCACGACATCTACCACATCCCCGCACTGCCCAACCGCACCCCCATTCCCATCACCGCGCCCGGCGACCGCATTGGCACCACCTACATCGAGGTCGACCCCGCCAAGATCGTCGCCGTGGTGGAGACCGACGACCCCGACCGCAACGCCCCCTTCAAGCCCGCCGATGAAATCTCCCAGCGCATCGCCGGCAACTTCCTGGACTTCCTCGAAGGCGAAGTCGCCGCCGGGCGCCTGAGCTATGACCACTACGTCATGCAATCCGGCGTGGGCAACGTCCCCAACGCAGTCATGGCCGGACTGCTGGACTCCAAGTTTGAAAACATCCAGGCCTACACCGAGGTCATTCAAGACGGCATGGTCGACCTCATCGACGCCGGCAAGATGACCGTCGCCTCCGCCACCTCCTTCTCCCTGTCGCCCGAATACGCAGAGAAGATGAACGCCGAAGCCGCCCGCTACCGCGACTCCATCATCCTGCGCCCCCAGCAGATCTCCAACCACCCTGAGGTCATCCGGCGCGTTGGACTGATCGCCACCAACGGCATGATCGAAGCCGACATCTACGGCAACATCAACTCCACCAACGTCTCCGGATCGCGCGTCATGAACGGCATCGGTGGCTCCGGCGACTTCACCCGCAACGGCTACATCTCCTCCTTCATCTCCCCCTCCGTAGCCAAGGACGGCGCCATCTCCGCCATCGTGCCCTTCGCCTCCCACATCGACCACACCGAACACGACGTCATGGTGGTCATCACCGAATACGGCTACGCCGACCTGCGTGGCCTGGCCCCCCGCGACCGCGTAGCCAAGATGATCTCCATCGCCCACCCGGACTACCGCGCGCAGCTGGAAGAATACGTGGAACGCGCTGGCAAGGGCCCCTACGCCCAGACCCCCCACGACCTGGGCACAGCCTTCTCCTTCCACCTCAACCTGGCAGAAAACGGCACCATGCGCCTGAAGTGACCCCAATCTTGACCTGGCACCGGCACAGGCTAAAATAGCCGGGAGCGTGCCGCCTGGCGCGGCGCGCTGTTGGGCCTCTAGCTCAGTTGGTAGAGCTACGGACTTTTAATCCGCAGGTCGTGGGTTCGATCCCCACGGGGCCCACCACTAAAACCCCCAGGTTAATGAGGGTTTTCTTGTGTTCAAGTCATCCCTTGCCTGCGGCCACATTCCCGGCCTTATTCGGTCGGGCTGGGCCAGTCCTGCTGCTCGTGACGATCGTCGATGTGCACCCAGAAGTCGGCGTGGAGGCTATGCCCGCGCACCTCGTCTGGAACGGTGAAGGTGCGTGTCTCACCTGGGGGCAGCCCATACCAGGCCGCCTGGAAGTGCGGAAAAACCACTGTGCCGTCTTCTACGGCGTTAATCATGATCTCTTCGGAATTCTTCATCCCAGGAAAGTGAGAGATACGTCATGTCTGTGGGGGTAGTGCGTGCTGGTTGCCGTGAAGCATCCATCGTACACAATTGATATGGATGATATTGGTGGTCAGTGCCCGGGAGATCGCTTCTTCACGGTGTAGCCACGGGACGGACAATGGTGCATCGCCTATGCGCGCCACTGTGTGATAGTCGGTAGTCCATTGACGTCGCGCTCAGATAAGGAATTATTCATTCCAATGATGATCCGGTCTCCCTCCGCTTTGGCGTGGAGCAAATTGGAGTGCGCGGAGATATAGTCGGCCCAGCGCTCTTGGATAATTGCCGTTTACTTACACAATTGTTGGATTCGTTTCTTCAGTCTATGTGTCCGGGGAGAACTCGCCGGTGTGGGCGAACTGTAAGAAAGTGGGTGGAGATTCATGGTCTCGGTGCTCGATCTCGTCCCGGTCCTGTATTCCGCGGCAGTGGTCTTTGAAGGTGTGCGTACGGGGCGTGCCGGCGCGGTGAAGTTCCTGACCATCGGGGATGCCTCCGACGTGGTCAGCCGCGCTGACCTGGCTGTGCTGCAGGACCTTAGTGCTGCGGCGGCGTATCTTCTTAAAGCTAGTGAGCTGCCGCTTTCGGCTGAGATAGTCCGCGGCATTAATGCGAGCATGACGCGAAGCGCAGCGCTTGTTCCCGGCGCATTGCGGCAAGCGGGGCAAGGAATTGGGGTGAACACCCGGTATGGGCGCCACGAGCCAGCCGCGATGACAGACGATGATGTGGAGGGGCTGGTGCCCGAGATGTGTGCGCAGCCATCCGCCGTTGATGCGGCGCTGACGGCGTTTATTCGAATAAGTGCGGCGCAACCGTTTGGTGATGGGAATAAGCGCACGGCGCTTATGGCCGCCAATCACATACTGATTCATGCGGGCACGGGGCAGCTGTTGATGGTTCCGCATCGGGACAATGATCCCGAATTGGCGGAAGCGTTTCATGATGCGCTGGCGCGCGCGTACATCTTTGGGGCGGAGGCTCCTGTGCGTTCGCTCCTGCTGGACAAGGGGCTGATCACCGTGTGAGGCCGGCATATGTGCAGGTGGCCAGGGTGATGCCAGCCTTCATGCTCCGCTGCGACTACCTTAGGACTCGTCGAGGTAGCCGACCCGATGACAAAAGGAGTGCGGGCACGTGGCGCAAGATACTCAGTTCAAGATGGGCCTGGAAGCTGATGCGGTATTGCGGCTGGGCATGCTGCTCATGGGTGCGGGCGCGGGCGGTTATCGGGTGATTCGGGGAATGAAGCGCGCGGCGCGGGCGCTGGGTTTTGACAATATGGATGCGGTCATTTCCGTGACCACGATTACGTGTACTTTTCATCGCGGCGAACAATTTCGCACGATTGTGGCTAACCAGGACAGTCCGGACGTGGATGCCTCGCGCATTGAGGCCCTGGAAAACCTCACCCATGGCCTGCAGCGGCGCATTACTGTTGATGAGCTGAATGGGTACCTCGATGAGATTGACCGGGGCGTCGTCAAGCGATGGCCGCACTGGTTTCGCGCGGTGGCTGCGGGGGTGGCGTGCGCGAGTTTTGCGGTGCTTAATCGCTTTGCGACGCCCGAGGTGGTCCTTGTTGCGCTGTCCGCGTGCGCGGGGCAGTCGGTGCGCGGGTGGATGGGCAAGCACAAGGTCCGCCAGCTCGGCGGGGTTGCCGCCGGCGGGGTGGTCGCCTGCCTGGTGTACTACCTGATCATCCAGGTGCTGGGGCTGACGGGGGTGGTGGATCCGGAGCGGCTCAACGTCGGATTCGTGGCGGCGGTGCTGTTCCTCGTGCCGGGTTTCCCGCTATTTTCGGCGATGATTGACCTATCGCGCTTTGACATGGATGCCGGTATCTCACGGCTGACCTACGCGCTGACGATCATCATCACCGCGACCTTCTCGGTGGGGATGATCAGTTGGGTGACGGGGATGAATCCGGCACCGGTTGTTGCTGATCCCATGGCGTGGTGGCAGTGGTACCCGCTGGCAGCGGTGGCCAGTTTTGCCGGGATCGCCGGCTTTGCGTTCCTGTTTAACTCCTCGCGCAGGATGGTGCTCGTTGCCTCCCTGGTGGGCACCACGGCGAACGTGGCGCGGCTGGCACTCGTGGAGGCGGGTTTAAGCCCCTATATGGCGGCCTTCATCGGCGGGCTGATCATCGGTGGCTTGGGGGCGGTAGCGGTAACCACCGCACATATTCCGCGGGTGACGTCCACGGTGCCAGCCGCGGTGATCATGATCCCGGGGCCTGCCATGTTTCGGGCCATTCACGCCCTCAACGAGGGGCTGATGGATGATGCCGTCTCCCACGCGGCGACGGCGATGATGACGGTGATTGCCATCGGCGCAGGCCTGGTGGCCGCCCGAATGCTCACCGATAAGGACTGGGCCTTCGGCGTCTACATCAACTTTGATAAGAAGCTCGAGCCCGCAGCCGACGACTAGCCCTTGACCATCCGCGAGATCGCCCGCATGGCTTCCGCGATCTTTTCGTCGCCTTGGTCGGAGCCGGCGCGCACGGCCTGCGCGACACAATGGTGCAGGTGGTCCTCCATGAGCGCGACGGCCACGGAGTTCAACGCCCCGGCGGCGGCGCTGATTTGGGTGACCACGTCGATGCAGTATTCGTCCGCTTCGATCATGCGCTGGAGGCCGCGGACCTGACCCTCGATGCGCTTGAGCCGGGTGATGTAGCTGCTGGCTGCGGGGGAGTATCCGGGGGTGGTCTCCGGGCAGCAGGGGTCCTTGGGCGAGCTCATGGGCCCATCCTAGTGGGTCCAATTTTGGTGTCGTGGGCACCGTCACGTATATTGCAGGGGGCCGCGCCGATGGCGCGGACATCATGATTGCCCCCATCGTCTAGAGGCCTAGGACACCGCCCTTTCACGGCGGCGACACGGGTTCGAATCCCGTTGGGGGTACTAGATGTGGCCCGCAAGGGGCACATCTTGATGGCAAGGCCCTGTGGCGCAGTTGGTTAGCGCGCCGCCCTGTCACGGCGGAGGTCGCGGGTTCAAGTCCCGTCAGGGTCGCCACACACAGCGCCGGATCGTGAGAGCGATCCGGCGCTTTTTTCATGCTTAAGCTGCGGATTTGAAAGCTTTGGAAGCTTCTGTGTAGAGTATCTTCTCGTGCACAGGGCACCCCAGCGGGTCTCCTTGCATCACGTTAGGCCCTGTGGCGCAGTTGGTTAGCGCGCCGCCCTGTCACGGCGGAGGTCGCGGGTTCAAGTCCCGTCAGGGTCGCAAGAATGTCCTCATTGTTGCGTGACATTCTCGGCCAGATAGCTCAGTCGGTAGAGCGTCCGCCTGAAAAGTGGAAGGTCGCCAGTTCGATCCTGGCTCTGGCCACAACCGACACAAACCGGCCCGGATGTGATGAGTACCATCACCCGGGCCGGTTTTTCGCGTACGGTGGGCGCACATGAAGACTTCTGTGACGCACGAGCCTGAGCTGCAGCGTTTTGTCCTTCAGGTCAATGGCACTGCGGCGGGCCACCTGGACTATGTTCTGGACCACTCTGGGGTGGCGGATTTCCGCCACACGGTGGTCGCCGAGGAATTTCGCGGCAAGGGGTTATCCGGCCCGCTGATCAGTGGGGCCCTGGAGTACGCGCGCGAGGAGGGTTGGCGCGTGCGCCCCACCTGCCCAGCCGTGGCGGGTTTCGTGGACAAGCACCCAGAGTTCTCCGCACTGCTGGCCTAAGCGGGCAGGTGGTACGGGGCGGCTAGATGACGTAAAAGTCAGGGTCGACCAGTTTGACGCGCTCGTGGGAGCCGCGCGGCCGGTAGGTGGCGGGGATGCCCACGGCGATGTGCTGTGCGGGCACGTCCTTGGTCACCACGGCGTTGGCGCCGATGGCGGAGCCTTCGCCGATGGTGATGGGTCCAAGGACCTTCGCCCCGGTGCCTACGGTGACGTTGTCGCACAGGGTGGGGTGGCGCTTGGTCTGGGTGAGCACCTGCCCGCCGAGGGTGACGCCGTGGTAGAGCATGACGCCGTCGCCGATTTCTGTGGTCTCCCCGATGACCACGCCCATGCCGTGGTCGATGAAGAAGCGCCGCCCGATGGTCGCCCCGGGGTGGATCTCAATGCCGGTGAGAAAGCGGGTGAATTGGGCGAGGATGCGTGCTGGCCCCTTGGCCCCGCGGATCCACAGGCGGTGGGCGATGCGGTGTGACCAGATGGCGTGAAGCCCGGAGTAGACGAGCGCGTTTTCAACGTTGCCACGCGCTGCGGGGTCATGTTCCTTGGCGTTGGCCAGGTCCTCCCGAATCATGGCGATCATGGACACCACTGTGGACACTGTGCGCATGGGCATTCATCCTATCAGTCACGGGGGGTGGGGGAGAGTAGTTTTAAGGCCCCGCGGTGACGCTGGGGGCGTCGCAACGCGGGGCCTTGGGGGCGGTGGGTTAGTCGCGGATGTCTTCGTAGAGGACGGTGGAGACGTAGCGCTCGCCGAAGTCGGTGACCACGGTGACGATGGTCTTGCCCTTGTTTTCCGGCTTGGCGGCCAGGTCCAGGGCGGCCTTGATGTTGGCGCCGGAGGAGATGCCGCCGAGGATGCCCTCGGCCTCGCCGAGCTTGCGGGCCCATTCGACGGCGGCGTCGTTGTCCACGGTGAGCACGTCGTCGAGGATCTTGCGGTCAAGGACCTCGGGGATGAAGTTGGCGCCGATGCCCTGGATCTTGTGGGGGCCGGCCTTGCCTGCGGTCAGCAGCGGGGAGGCGGAGGGCTCGACGGCGTAGACCTGGACGTCGGGCTTGCGCTCCTTGAGTACCTCGCCGACGCCGGAGACGGTGCCGCCGGTGCCGAAGCCGGCGACGAAGATGTCCACGTTGCCGTCGGTGTCCTCCCAGATCTCCTCGGCGGTGGTCTCGCGGTGGATGCGCGGGTTGGCGGGGTTGGAGAACTGCTTGGCCAGGATGGCGCCCTCGCGCTCGGCGACGATTTCATCGGCCTTGTCCACCGCGCCCTGCATGCCGGCGGCCCCGGGGGTGAGCACGATCTCGGCGCCGTAGGCGCGCAGCATGACCCGGCGCTCGGTGGACATGGTCTCCGGCATGGTCAGGACCACGTGGTAGCCCTTGGCGGCGCCGACCATGGCCAGGGCGATGCCGGTGTTGCCGGAGGTCGCCTCGACGATGGTGCCGCCGGGCTTGAGTTCGCCCGCGGCCTCGGCGGCCTCGATGATGGCCTTGCCGATGCGGTCCTTAACGCTGTTGGCCGGGTTAAAGGACTCGACCTTGACCAGGATCTCCGCGTCGAGGTCGGCGGTGAGCCGGTTGAGTCGGACGAGCGGGGTGCGGCCGATGGTCTCGGTGATGTCTTGGTAAATCTTTGCCATGGGAGACAGACAACCTTTCTGTGTTTTGGTACTAGTGCCGCTTCCGGAGTGGGCACTCTCGCAGCTAACGGTTCCGCGGGGCAGGTGTTGTGCCGGGCGCTGCGCCGTGTGGGGGCCATGATACACGCTCCGACTAGACAGTCCAGTCTGAAACAGCGAACTGAGCGGTCTATTACCACCGGGGGTAGGTGTGACGGGAATCACTCAAAGTCATCAATGTGTATTGAAAGGTTTCCACACTTAATCAATCCGGGGGTAGTGTGAGCAGCGGATCCGGGCATACTCGGGCGCGCTCACGCGAAGGGTTCGCGGCTCCTACCCCCGTTTTCTACGTGTGTGCAGGCGGGCTCGGACTGCTTTCCCAGGCCGGGGGCGCTGGGGAAACTTTCCTCTACCCCCGGTCCAGGGGTTATAATTTCGACCGTTATTTCGGGCAAAAATGAGTGCGGGGAGTGATTCGATCACCCCCGCTTGCCTATCACCCCAGGTTAACAGGACAATTACTGTGCATCCCGACGATGCACGCGAGGAGGGCGATGTGGAACCCCAGCGCATCAAGGACGACGAAGAGGTAGTGCACCAAGCACTGACTTCACTAAAAACCGCCACCGGCATCCCGGTGACGCTCTTCGCAGCCATGTTGCCCGGGAATCGGCTCCAGATCACCCAATGGGTGGGGCTACGTACCCCCGCCCTGCACAACTTGATCATCGAGCCGGGGGTAGGCGTGGGGGGCCGCGTGGTCACCACCCGCCGCCCCGTGGGAGTTAGCGACTACACCCGCGCGTCCGTGATCTCCCACGAAAATGACAGCTACATCCAGGACGAAGGTCTCTACTCCCTGGTCGCCGTGCCGGTGATCGTGCGCAGGGACATCCGCGGCGTGCTCTACGTGGGCGTCCACTCGCCGGTGCGCCTGGGCGACAAGGTCATCGAGGAGGTCACCATGACCGCCCGAACCCTGGAGCAGGACCTGGCCGTCAACGCCGCACTGCGGCTCGCTGCGGGCGCCCCGGCCCCCGCGGTGCTCAAGCCGGGCAGGGCGCTGTCGGGCGCGGAGTGGGAGCAGGTGCGGTCCACCCATTCGAAACTGCGGATGCTGACCAACCGGGTCGAAGACGAGGAGGTGCGCCGGGACCTGGAGGCCCTGTGCGACCAGATGGTCACGCCCGTCCACGTCAAACAGTCCACCAAGCTGTCCACCCGTGAGCTGGATGTGCTCTCGTGCGTGGCCTTGGGGCACACCAACCTGGAAGCGGCGGAGGAGATGGGCATCGGCGCGGAGACGGTCAAGAGCTACCTGCGCTCGGTCATGCGCAAGCTGGGTGCCCATACCCGCTATGAGGCGGTCAACGCGGCGCGGCGGATTGGGGCGTTGCCCTGAGCCGGGCGGTATGTGCGGGGACCGGCTAGTCTGGGAACCCGTGAAGGATCGTTTCATCGTAACTGGAGGGGCGCGGCTGGTCGGCTCGGTCAGAGTCAGCGGCGCCAAGAACAGCGTGTTAAAGCTGATGGCGGCGGCGCTGTTGGCGGAGGGGACCACCACGCTGCGCAATTGCCCGGAAATCCTGGACGTTCCGCTCATGCGGGACGTTCTGGAGGGGCTGGGGTGCGAGGTGCTTATCGACGGCCCCGTCGTGCACATCACCACGCCCGCGCAGCCGTCGAGCGATGCCTCCTTCGATGCCGTGCGCCAGTTCCGCGCCTCCGTGTGTGTGCTGGGGCCGCTGACAGCCCGGTGCCGGCGCGCCGTGGTGGCGCTACCCGGCGGTGACGCCATCGGATCGCGCCCGCTGGACATGCACCAGTCGGGCCTGGAGCAGTTGGGGGCCGTGACCCGCATCCAGCACGGGGCGGTTGTCGCGGAGGCTGAGCAGCTCGTCGGCGCACACATCAAGCTGGACTTCCCCTCGGTGGGGGCGACGGAAAATATCCTCACCGCGGCCGTGCTCGCCAGTGGTCGCACGGTGCTGGACAACGCCGCGCGGGAACCGGAGATCTCCGACCTGTGCGCCATGCTGGTGTCCATGGGGGCGCGTATCGACGGCGCGGGCACCTCCACCATCACCATCGACGGCGTCGAGCGGCTCCATCCCACCGAACACGAAGTGATCGGCGACCGCATCGTCGCCGGCACCTGGGCCTACGCCGCGGCGATGACCCAAGGGGACATCACCGTGGGCGGGATCTCCCCGCGCCACCTGCACCTGCCGCTGGAAAAGCTCAAGGTAGCGGGCGCGGACGTGGAGTCCTATGAAACCGGCTTCCGGGTGCGCATGGACCACCGGCCTGCGGCCGTGGACTACCAGACCTTGCCCTTCCCTGGCTTCCCCACGGATCTCCAGCCGATGGCCATTGGCATCTCCGCGGTGGCCGACGGCACGTCGGTGATTACGGAAAACGTCTTTGAGGCGCGCTTCCGGTTCGTTGATGAGATGCTGCGCCTCGGTGCGGACGCCACCGTGGACGGGCACCACGTGGTGCTGCGTGGGATAGAACAACTCTCTTCAACAGAGGTGTGGTCCTCAGACATCCGCGCCGGGGCCGGCTTGGTGCTCGCCGCCCTGGTGGCCGAGGGGCAGACCACCGTCCACGACGTCCACCACATCGACCGGGGTTACCCCAACTTTGTGGAAAACCTCCAGGCGCTTGGCGCCAACGTGCAGCGCATCCACGGCCACGGCCAGTAGTGCAGCGGTGTCCGGGTGACATCGCTGCGTGGTGTCGCCTGGTGGTGTCTGATGGCGCGCTGTGGTGGTGGGAAAATGTGGTGTGAGCTGGGGGGTTGTGTTGTTGGTGGGGTGTGTGTAGATTAGTTCGAGTCAGCGCGACCGACAGCGCCCCCGCCAGTAGCTGGTGAGTGTGGCGATAGGAAAACAAGACGCTGGCCATCATTACTCCTTCTCCTTTCATCCTGGTTGTGCTGGTGTGTGGAGGGTTGTGGGTGTGTTGTGTGAGAACTCAATAGCGTACCAATGTACTTTTTTGATTTTGTTGTCATTGTTTCAGCTGGCTCTGCTTTGTATGGGTGGGGTTGGTTGGTGTGTGCCAGCGTGGTGTAACGGCCACGTTAAATAAGTGCCACAATTTGGTTGTGGTGGTTGTTGTTGGCTGGCAGTGATGATTGTTGTTTTGATTATTTTTCTTGTCAGTTTTTCTTTTTTGCTAGGTTTTGGCTTTTCACGAGCCTTTTGTGGAGAGTTTGATCCTGGCTCAGGACGAACGCTGGCGGCGTGCTTAACACATGCAAGTCGAACGGAAAGGCCTCCTGCTTGCAGGGGGTACTCGAGTGGCGAACGGGTGAGTAACACGTGGGTGATCTGCCCTTGACTTTGGGATAAGCCTGGGAAACTGGGTCTAATACCGGATAGGACCATCGTTTAGTGTCGGTGGTGGAAAGCTTTTGCGGTCAGGGATGAGCTCGCGGCCTATCAGCTTGTTGGTGGGGTAATGGCCTACCAAGGCGGCGACGGGTAGCCGGCCTGAGAGGGTGGACGGCCACATTGGGACTGAGATACGGCCCAGACTCCTACGGGAGGCAGCAGTGGGGAATATTGCACAATGGGCGCAAGCCTGATGCAGCGACGCCGCGTGGGGGATGACGGCCTTCGGGTTGTAAACTCCTTTCGCATGGGACGAAGCTTTTTGTGACGGTACCGTGAGAAGAAGCACCGGCTAACTACGTGCCAGCAGCCGCGGTAATACGTAGGGTGCGAGCGTTGTCCGGATTTACTGGGCGTAAAGAGCTCGTAGGTGGTTTGTCGCGTCGTCTGTGAAATTCCGGGGCTTAACTCCGGGCGTGCAGGCGATACGGGCATAACTTGAGTACTGTAGGGGTAACTGGAATTCCTGGTGTAGCGGTGGAATGCGCAGATATCAGGAGGAACACCGATGGCGAAGGCAGGTTACTGGGCAGTTACTGACGCTGAGGAGCGAAAGCATGGGTAGCGAACAGGATTAGATACCCTGGTAGTCCATGCCGTAAACGGTGGGCGCTAGGTGTGAGGGTCTTCCACGACTTTCGTGCCGTAGCTAACGCATTAAGCGCCCCGCCTGGGGAGTACGGCCGCAAGGCTAAAACTCAAAGGAATTGACGGGGGCCCGCACAAGCGGCGGAGCATGTGGATTAATTCGATGCAACGCGAAGAACCTTACCTGGGTTTGACATGCACTGGATCGGCGCAGAGATGTGTCTTCCCTTTGTGGTCGGTGTACAGGTGGTGCATGGTTGTCGTCAGCTCGTGTCGTGAGATGTTGGGTTAAGTCCCGCAACGAGCGCAACCCTTGTCTTATGTTGCCAGCACGTTGTGGTGGGGACTCATGAGAGACTGCCGGGGTTAACTCGGAGGAAGGTGGGGATGACGTCAAATCATCATGCCCCTTATGCCCAGGGCTTCACACATGCTACAATGGTCGGTACAGTAGGTTGCGAGACCGTGAGGTGGAGCTAATCCTTTTAAAGCCGGCCTTAGTTCGGATTGGGGTCTGCAACTCGACCCCATGAAGTCGGAGTCGCTAGTAATCGCAGATCAGCAACGCTGCGGTGAATACGTTCCCGGGCCTTGTACACACCGCCCGTCACGTCATGAAAGTTGGTAACACCCGAAGCCCATGGCCCAACCAGTTTTCTGGGGGGAGTGGTCGAAGGTGGGATCGGCGATTGGGACGAAGTCGTAACAAGGTAGCCGTACCGGAAGGTGCGGCTGGATCACCTCCTTTCTAAGGAGTTTTGTTTATTTATTTTGTTTTCTGGGTGGATCGCATGCCACGTCTGTGGGATGGTGATGGCAAAATCGTGTTGTATGTTGGTGCGTTGTTGGGTGTCTGGCATGGCATGCTTGTTGTGTGTGGTGTCGTTGATCGGCCAGTAGGCTGGCTGCCGTGTTTTCGTGGTGGTTGGTTGCAGGTTGATGGGTTGTGTGAGAACTGTATAGTGGACGCGAGCATCTTTATTCTTGTGTAAATTGTTTGTTGTGTTTTTTAAGGCACACGGTGGATGCCTTGGCATACTGAGCCGATGAAGGACGTGTGAGTCTGCGTTAAGCCTCGGGGAGTTGGCAACTAAGCGTTGATCCGAGGATGTCCGAATGGGGAAACCCGGCCATCGTTGTTGGTGGTCACCCTTCCATGAATTCATAGTGGTTGTGGGGGTTACGCGGGGAAGTGAAACATCTCAGTACCCGTAGGAGAAGAAAACAATAGTGATTCCGTTAGTAGTGGCGAACGAACGCGGACGAATGGCTAAACTGCATGCGTGTGATACTTGGCAGGGTTTGCGTGTGTGGGGTTGTGGGTGCATGTGTGATGGGTCTGTCAGCCTGTCGGCGTTTTTGTGCGTGGTGAAGCGGAAGTGGTTTGGAATGGCCTGCCGGAGTAGGTGAGAGTCCTGTACGTGAATCATCATGTGTGGCGCTAATGTGTTTACCCGAGTAGCAGCGGGCTCGTGGAATCTGCTGTGAATCTGCCGGGACCACCCGGTAAGCCTGAATACTCAGTGTGACCGATAGCGGATTGAGTACCGTGAGGGAATGGTGAAAAGTACCCCGGGAGGGGAGTGAAATAGTACCTGAAACCGTGTGTTGACAATCCGTCAGAGCCTTGACTGTGGGGTGATGGCGTGCCTTTTGAAGAATGAGCCTGCGAGTCAGCGGCATGTCGCGAGGTTAACCCGTGTGGGGTAGTCGTAGCGAAAGCGAATCCTAATTGGGTGTTTTTAGTGGCATGTTCTGGACCCGAAGCGGGGTGATCTACCCATGGCCAGTGTGAAGCGATGGTAAGACGTCGTGGAGGCGCGAACCCACTTAGGTTGAAAACTGAGGGGATGAGTTGTGGGTAGGGGTGAAAGGCTAATCAAACTCCGTGATAGCTGGTTCTCCCCGAAATGCATTTAGGTGCAGCGTTGTGTTAGCTTGCCGGAGGTAGAGCTACTGGTTGGTTGAGCGGGACTATCATCTTAGCAACATCAGCCAAACTCCGAATGCCGGTTAAGTGGTGCATGGCAGTGAGACTGTGGGGGATAAGCTCCATTGGTCGAGAGGGAAACAGCCCAGATCGCCGGCTAAGGCCCCTAAGGGTGTACTAAGTGGAAAAGGATGTGGGATCGCGAAGACAGCCAGGAGGTTGGCTTAGAAGCAGCCATCCTTGAAAGAGTGCGTAATAGCTCACTGGTCGAGTGGTTCTGCGCCGACAATGTAGTGGGGCTGAAGTACACCGCCGAAGCCGCGGCAGCAAGTCTTTTGGCTTGTTGGGTAGGGGAGCGTCGTGCATGTGTTGAAGCGTCCGTGTGAGCGTGGTGTGGAGTGTGTGCGAGTGAGAATGCAGGCATGAGTAACGAGTGGTAAGTGAGAATCTTACCCGCCGTATGACTAAGGGTTCCTGGGTCAAGTTCGTCTTCCCAGGGTGAGTCGGGGCCTAAGGCGAGGCCGACAGGCGTAGTCGATGGTTAACGGGTTGATATTCCCGTACCCGTGTGTGTGCGTCCATGGTGAATCAGGGATACTAACTGCCTGCTGTCACTGGCTTTGTCGCATGCCCTTTTTGGGTGTGTGTTGTTGGTGGTGGTGCGCAGGGCCTGATCTGGTAGTAGCCAAGTGATGGGGTGACGCAGTAGGGTAGCTGGGCCACTTATTGGATTGTGGTGTAAGCGTGTAGGGTGTGGTGTAGGTAAATCCGTGCCATGTTAAACCTGAGGCGTGATGCGTAGCCTTTTTTGAGGGTGATGTCAGTGATCCTGTGCTGTCGAGAAAAGCCTCTAGCGAGTGCATGTACGGCCCGTACCCTAAACCGACACAGGTAGTCGAGTAGAGTATACTAAGGCGTTCGGGTGAACTGTGGTTAAGGAATTCGGCAAATTGCCCCCGTAACTTCGGGAGAAGGGGGCCCATGTGTGGTGCATCATCCTGTGCGGTGGTTGTGCTGTGTGTGGGCGCAGAGGATAGAGGGAAGCGACTGTTTATTAAAAACACAGGTCCGTGCGAAAACGTTGAAGTTGATGTATACGGACTGACGCCTGCCCGGTGCTGGAAGGTTAAGAGGACCTGTTAGATCCCTTGTGGGTCGAAGCGGAGAATTTAAGCCCCAGTAAACGGCGGTGGTAACTATAACCATCCTAAGGTAGCGAAATTCCTTGTCGGGTAAGTTCCGACCTGCACGAATGGCGTAACGACTTCCCTGCTGTCTCAACCACAGGCCCGGTGAAATTGCAGTACGAGTAAAGATGCTCGTTACGCGCGGCAGGACGAAAAGACCCCGGGACCTTCACTATAGCTTGGTATTGGTGTTTGGTTCGATTTGTGTAGTATAGGTGGGAGACGTTGAAGCATTGACGCTAGTTGGTGTGGAGTCGGCAAGTGAAATACCACTCTGGTCGGATCGGGCATCTTAACCTTGGCCCATGATCTGGGTTGGGGACAGTGCCTGGTGGGTAGTTTAACTGGGGCGGTTGCCTCCTAAATGGTAACGGAGGCGCCCAAAGGTTCCCTCAGCTTGGTTGGCAATCAAGTGTTGAGTGTAAGTGTATAAGGGAGCTTGACTGTGAGAGTGACGGCTCGAGCAGGGACGAAAGTCGGGACTAGTGATCCGGCACCTACTTGTGGATGTGGTGTCGCTCAACGGATAAAAGGTACCCCGGGGATAACAGGCTGATCTTCCCCAAGAGTCCATATCGACGGGATGGTTTGGCACCTCGATGTCGGCTCGTCGCATCCTGGGGCTGGAGTAGGTCCCAAGGGTTGGGCTGTTCGCCCATTAAAGCGGCACGCGAGCTGGGTTTAGAACGTCGTGAGACAGTTCGGTCTCTATCCGCCGCGCGCGTTGAAACTTGAGAAAGGCTGTCCCTAGTACGAGAGGACCGGGACGGACGTACCTCTGGTGTGCCAGTTATTCTGCCAAGGGTAGGGCTGGTTGGCTACGTACGGGAGGGATAACCGCTGAAAGCATCTAAGCGGGAAGCCTGTTTTGAGATGAGGTTTCGTTTGAGGTGTCCTGTAGATGACGGGGTTGATAGGCTAGATCTGGAAGCCATGTAAGTGGTGGAGGTGACTGGTACTAATTCGCCGAGTAACACAACAATCGTTGTTGTTGTGCAAGAGTATTATGGGTGTTTGCGTCCACTGTGCAGTGTCTGGCATGGCTTGTTGGCTTGTGCTGGTTGGTTGTTTTTTGGTTGTGTCGGTGGTTGATGGTGGCGGGGTCACGCCCGGTCCCTTTTCGAACCCGGAAGCTAAGCCCGTTTCACGCTGATGGTACTGCACTCGGGAGGGTGTGGGAGAGTAGGTTGCTGCCGACCTTTAACTTAATGTTTGTGTTTGTGGTCTGTGTGTGGGCCGGGGTGTTGTGCCCTGGTGTTACACACAGACCACTTTCGCATACCCAGATATATTTTCTCGGCCCCCGTACTACCGCAGGTCAGCCTTAACCGGTAGATTCGTCAGTACACAAAGCTTAAGAATTCAACGGCGACAGGAGATTGCCCGATATGAATCAGGCGCGCCCCGGCTCAGGAACAGACGGCAACCTATCCGGAATGTCAGCGCATACCCCGGTATGGCCGCAACACCCAACGGCCCCCTCCGCTGAACCCAACCCGGAGAAATCCCCATCCGTACCGGCAAACGCTGCGCCTCAGCCCAAGCAGCCTGAGAAAGTCGTGTGGCCGCAAGTGCAAGTGCGCCCGCCGCAGGTCCCCGCAAATCAGCCATCCTCGAACCAGCAGGCAGCACCATCGACGTCTTGGCCCGCCGTGCACAAGCCCGCCGCCCCGGCACCCCAGGCCCCGGTGCAGCAGGCTCCAGCTCCTCAGCGTCCCGCCCCGCAGGCCCCTGTGCCTCAGCAACCAGCAACGCCGCAACAAAGAGTTCCCCAACAGGCAGCACCCCAGCAAACCGCCCCACAGCAAGCCGCCCCACAACAAGCTGCTCCCCAGCAGGCACCGCAACCGGCAGCACGTACAGAGAGCCTGGGTGGCATCCCGCAGACCAAGAAGAAGGCCCCTGCGGCCCAACAACCTGCGTCGGCTCCGGCTCCACAGGCGGCTGCGCTTGCTCCTGCTGCGCAGCAACCGGCGCCAACACCCGCGCCCGCTGCACCCGGACCGGCTGCACCTGCGGTGAGCGGTGGGGGCGTCGATAAGCAACCTCATGGGCAGGCGGCCGCCTATGCTCGGGCGCTGTACAAGCGCTACGGGCAGGGCGATACTGCGGTTGTGGCACTGGGGGGCGTCGATGTGGACTTCGCGCGCGGGCAGTTTACCGCCATCATGGGCCCGTCGGGGTCGGGTAAGTCGACTCTCATGCACTGCATGGCGGGGCTGGATTCGGCGACGTCGGGGTCGGTGTTTATCGGGGAGACGGATTTGTCCAAGCTTGGCGATAAGGAGATGACGGCGCTGCGGCGGGAGCGGCTGGGATTCATTTTCCAGTCGTTTAACCTCGTTCCTACTTTGACGGCGGCGGAGAATATTACGTTGCCGCTGGATATTGCGGGCACTGAGGTTGATCAGGCGTGGTTTGAGCAGATTACCCAGCGTTTGGGCTTGGCTGATCGCCTGGATCACCGCCCCGCGGAGTTGTCTGGCGGCCAGCAGCAGCGCGTGGCGTGTGCGCGCGCGTTGGTGTCGCGCCCGGAGATTATTTTCGGCGATGAGCCGACCGGCAATTTGGATTCCAATTCTTCGGCCGAGGTGATGAACATTTTGCGCACTTCGGTGGATCAGGATGGGCAGACCGTGGTGATCGTTACCCATGATGCGCGGGCGGCGTCGTACGCGGACCGGGTGGTGTTCCTGGCTGACGGGATGATCGTCAATGAGCTGCGCACGCCCAGCATGGATCAGATTTTGGCCGCGATGAGCGGCATCGAGCGCTAGGCGGGACGGCGAATGCAGACGAAGGATCGCGCCCTCCAGAAGGTGGGCCTACGCAATGTAGTTGCGCATAAGCTGCGGCTTGCGCTGACTGTTGTTGCGGTGGTGCTGGGCACGGCGTTTATTGCCGGGTCGTTCATGTTCACTAAGACCCTGTCCAATAGTTTCGATCAGGCCGTGGCCACCACCTATGACGGGGTGGATGTGGTGGTGTCTGCGGGGCAGGGCCAGCCGGGGGTGTCGGGCACGACGCGGACCGTGATCATGTCCGATCCGAAGGTGGACAAGGTCAATGTTCAGTCCTCCACCCCGGTGGTGATGGGCAATAGTAAGGGGGAGGCGTTTGATTTCCGGGGTTCGGCAAACCTGTCGCCGTGGTACACCGAGCGCGATACTGTCCGGGAGCCGGAGAAGCTTGTGGAGGGCAGCAACCCGACGGGCTCGGATGAGGTGCTGCTCAATGAGAAGGTGGCCCGAGCTCTCGACATCAACGTGGGCGATAGCATCATCATGGTTGACCCGCAGGATCGTCACGATGTGACGGTGGTGGGCATCTATGAGATGGCCATGGATACCGGTTCCGTGGCAGGACTGCGGATGGATGAAAGCGCCTATCTGGATGAGTTCACCGACGGCAACTACGTCAGCCAGGTGCTGCTCAAGGCCGCCGACGGGGTGTCGCCGGACGAGCTGATGGAACACGTCAGTTCCGTGTATTCGGATGTCACCGCGGATACCGGCGACAATCTGGCCAAGGAGACCTCCCAGTCGATCAAGACGGCGCTGAGCTTTGTCAATTACTTCCTGGTGGCCTTTGGCCTGGTGGCGCTGTTGGTGGGCACGTTCTTGATTGCCAACACCTTCTCTATGATCGTCGCCCAGCGCACGCGGGAGTTCGCGCTGCTGCGCGCCTTGGGCGCCTCGCGCGGGCAGATTACCCGCTCGGTGGTTCTTGAGGCGGCGATCATCGGGGTGATCGGCTCTCTGGTGGGCATCGTCGTCGGCGTGGGGCTGGTGGCTGTGATCAAGGCCGTCCTGGGGGCCCGCGGTTTGGACCTGCCGGGCGGGGGCCTGGGACTGAGTCCCACAGCCGTGATCTTCCCGTTGGTGCTGGGAACCGTGGTTACGGTGCTGTCGGCGTGGATGCCGGCTCGCCGGGCCGGGGCGGTGCGCCCGGTTGAGGCGATGCGCACGACGGAGACGTCGTCAGCCACCTCGCTGCACACCCGCACCATCGTCGGTGCGGCCGTGGCGGTGGCCGGGCTGTTTGCCCTGATCATCGGCGTGGCCCTGACCGCGGGCACCGGGGTGCGTGCCAGCCTCGTGGGGCTGGGCGCCGTGCTGGTGATCGTGGGCTATTTCCTGGCGAGCCCCGCGCTGACCCTGCCGGTGGTGCCGGCGCTGGGTCGCCTGCTGGGTAAGCCCTTCGGGCAGGCCGGCAAGCTGGCCGCCACCAATTCGGAGCGCAACCCGCGCCGCAGCGCCACCACCGCGTTTGCTCTGACTTTGGGGGTGGCGCTGGTGACCTCTATTGGGATGTTGGGCGCGACGATGAAGGATTCCGTCTCGGACCTCATCGAGCGGGAGGTGGCCGCCGATTTCCATCTCTCCGGTCCCACCAATGGGTCGTTCCCGCTGCCCGCTGAGACGGTAGATACCGTCAAGGAGGTCGACGGGGTGGGCTCCGTGGTGGAGTTCTACATGGGCCCGGTGCAGGTTGATGGCCGTTCGGGCATCGGCTTTGGCATGGCTTTGACCCAGGTGGCAGAAGGCGACCTGGTGGCCGCCACGGGGGCGAAGACCATTGAGGGCAGCCTGGATCTGGATTCCCGGGGCTTTATTGCAGACGCAGACTTCGCCGCAGCGAACGGCTGGTCCGTCGGCGACGAGGTGGAGCTCAGTTCCGCGGTGTCCACCCGCAAGGCCGATGTTGAGTTGGTGGGCACCTATGAGCCGGGCAACTCGGTGCTTGGGCCGATGGTGGTGTCAAAGACCAGCGCCAAGGACGTCATCCCGCAGACCGCCCTCCAGCTGCTGAGCATCGGGGTGCTGGCGGACGGCTACGTCACCCATGACACCTTGCGCGAAAACCTTGAGGACGCGGTCAAGGACTACCTGGTGGTCAAGGTCAGCGACGCTGACGATGTCGCCGGCGAGTCCGCCCAGCTGGTCGACCAGATGCTCAACGTTCTCTACGGGCTGCTGGCGCTGGCGGTGATCATCGCGGTGCTGGGCATCGTCAATACCTTGACGCTCAACGTCATCGAACGGCGCCGCGAGATCGGCATGCTGCGGGCCGTGGGTGCGCAGCGCAGCCACATCCGCACCATGATCACCCTGGAGGCGGTACAGCTGGCCATCTTCGGCGCGATCTCCGGAATGATCCTGGGCCTGGTGCTGGGCTGGGCCTTCCTCAAGGTCCTCGCGGGCAACGGCCTGGCCACCATCTCCGTGCCCTACGGCCAGCTGGTGCTCATGCTGCTCGGCTCCGGCGTGGTGGGCGTGCTTGCGGCCCTGTGGCCTGCGCGCCGCGCCGCGGCCACCCCCGCCCTCGACGCGATCTCAGAAGAATAGCTGGCCACACAGCTTTCCGACGCCCGCGAGGCTCACCCCCGCAGCAACTGTTGCGGCAAGGTAGCCCGCGGCGCTTGCCCAGCGCCGCGCCCGCACGCGCGCGCCCAGCTCGGCGGCCAGCGTCGACCAGGTCGACAGCGCGCCGGCGAACCCCGTGCCGGCGGCCAGCACCACCAGCGCGCCCGCCGCGCCGGCGGCGGTGACAACGCCCAAGACCAGGCAGGCCAGCGAGTTGGCCAGCCACGTCCCCCACACCCCGCCCGGGCGCTGCGCCAGGACAAAGCGCGCGCTCCCGCCGATCATCCCGCCGCCGGCCACGGCGCAGCACGCCGCGATCATGCCTGAACCCGCTGCCGGCACACGTCGCCGAGGACCCAGGCGCCCACGGCGCCGACGATGGTTGCGCAACCATAGGCGCAGGCGTGGGGGAGGGGGGCGTCGCTAAGCACGAGGGCGAAGGCGGAGAAGCTGGTAACCCCCCCGAGGACTCCCTTGCCCCAGAACACCCCCGGGCGCGCCCAGCCCATCGCCGCAGAGCCCGCGATGTTGATGGCCAGGAGCAGCAGATCGGCCTGCGCGATGACCTCGCCGAGTCCCCAGCGGGCCAGGGATCCCAGCGCGGCGCCGAGGCCGGCGAGCAGACAATCGCGAAGCATGCTTTCGCATACTAGTACCGGCCTGTTACTTCCAATCCATGCCGGTGGCCGCAATGTGGCCGCGCACCTCATCAGCCGAGGCAGACAGCTTGGGATCGAACGTCAGGTAGCTGCGCGTCTCCCGCGCAACCAGGCCCGCCAGGATGATCAGCCCCACCAGGTTGGGCAGCGCCATCAGACCATTGGCAAGGTCAGAGAACGTCCACGCCAGCGTCAGCTGCGTGGTGGCGCCCACAAAGACGATGAGCGTAAAGACCATCCGGTAGGGCATGGAGGCTTTGTGCCCCAGCAGCGCGACGATGCAGCGCTCGCCATAGTAGGACCAGCCCAGGATCGTGGAGAACGCGAAGAAGATGACGGACAGGGAGACAATCGTGCCGCCCCAGTGGCCCGGCAAGCCCGTGGCAAACGCCTCGGACGTCATGGACCCTGCCTGGTCGCGGCCCCGATCCCACACGCCCGTGGTGACGATGCACAGCCCAGTGATGGACACGACGATGATCGTGTCAATAAACGTCTGCGTCATGGACACCAAGCCCTGGCGCACCGGGTGCGTGGTGCGCGCGGCAGCAGCCGCGATAGCGGCCGAGCCCATGCCGGACTCGTTGGAGAAGATGCCGCGGGCAACACCCATCTGCACCGCAACAATGATGCCCGCCCCAGCAAAGCCACCGACGGCAGACGAGCCAGTAAACGCCGCGGAGAAGATCTCGCCGAAGGCCGCGGGCACCTGGGAGATGTTCATGATGAGCACCACGATGCCGGCGACCACATAGACCACGATCATCATGGGCACGAAGCCGGCCGTAATCCGCCCGATGGACTGAATCCCGCCGAGCAGCACCGCGCCCACACCGATGAACAGGATCAGCCCCGTGAGCACCGGATCGATACCAAAGGTCTCCTTCATCCCGGTAGCCACGGCGTTGCCCTGCGTCAGGTTGCCAATGCCAAAGGACGCGATGACGGCAAAGATAGTAAACGCCAGGGCCAACACCTTGCCCACCGGGCCGGGAATGCCCCGGCGCAGGTAGACCTGCGGGCCACCGGACTGCTCGCCGTGGACGTCCGTCTCCCGGAAGCGCACCCCCAAATAGGCTTCCGTGTACTTCGAGGCCATTCCCACCAGTCCGGTGATCCAGATCCACAGCAGCGAACCGGGCCCGCCGATGCTCAAGGCCGTGGCCACGCCCACGATGTTGCCCACCCCCACCGTGGCCGCCAGGGCGGTAGTCAGCGCCTGGTAATTGGAAATATCGCCGTTGATGTCAGCGTGGTCTTCGCTGGTAAACACGTGCTTGAGGCCGCGGATCAGGGCGCGGAACTGCAATCCGCCTAGGCGGATGGTCAGGTACAGCCCGGTGCCCAGAAGCAGCGGGATGAGCAGGAACGGGCCCCACACCACCGCGGTGATGGAGGCCAAGAAGTCGGTGAGTTTTTCAATGGAGTCCATGGCAGGAAGCTACCCGTTCAGGGGGAGGTGTGTCACGGGAAGGCGAAGAAAAATCTGGGAAAACTTGCCCGGATACCCCAATGTGGGGGTGGCCTAACGGAGTGCGTGCAGCTCGGGGAAATTCCCACCACCCGGAAGGGTCAGTTATGCTTGCGCACTGAAGTGGATAACGCCCACAAGGTCAAAGAGAGTAAGGAAGACAGTGGCTAGCTCAAAACCCGTTTCCAACCCCGGACAGCAAAGCCGTGGATTCATGATCGCCGTCATCGCCATCCTGGTGGCCATCGCCGCGGTGATCGCCTACTTCATGATGAGCAACAAGCCCGAAGAGCGGGCCATCGACGATGCCAAGTTCACCATGACCCAACAGGACAACGCCTTCGTGCTGGCCGCCGATAACCTCAAGCCCAACACGCCCGTGGTGGACCTGTATGAGGACTACTCCTGCACCCACTGCGCGCAGCTGCATGACACCGACCACGATGACATGCTCAACGCCCTCAACGACGGCAAGCTAGCCTTGCACATCCGCTCCCTGGCCTTCATGGATGAGACCGACGGCGTAGACCCCAAGGAAGCGCAGACCAAGGCCTCCCACCAGTCGCTTGCCGCGCTGCTGGCCGTCGCGCAGTCCGGGGACGCCTCGCTGTTCTGGAACTACCGCGACATGCTCTTCCAGAAGCAGGCGGACGTCTACCACAAGTTCTCGCCGGAAGACTACGCCAAGCTTGCCGCTGACCTCGGCGCCAGCGAGGAGGTCCAGCAAGACATCAAGGACACCAAGTACCTGCCGGACGCCCAGAAGGTCTACAAGGCCAACGGCGACAAGATGAAGGCGCTTGGCTCCAAGATTTCCTCCCCGACGCTGTACGTGGGCGACAAGAAGCTCGACCTGAAGAAGACCGGCATGGACTGGATCTCCAAGGTCATCGACGGCAAGACCGACATCTACACCGACCCGAAGGAAGAGGCCGCCGAGGAGGCGAAGGCCAGCGAGGCATCAGCCAGCGCCGCAGGCGAAGCCGCGTCGGCTGAGGCCAGCGCCGCGGCCACCACCGCCGCACAGTAAGCGCCTTTCTGAGGCCAACACAGGGCCGGTGACCAGGCAATTTGTCCTGGTTCCCGGCCTTGATGTACATTTATCTGCGTTGCCGCGGCACGGCCGCGACATTCTTTTCTCTGGGGCTATGGCGCAGCTGGTAGCGCACCACACTGGCAGTGTGGGGGTCACGGGTTCGAATCCCGTTAGCTCCACTTCATCTCCCCGGCGCTTGGCGCCGGGGAGTTTTTCGTCTCCGGGGCACGGCGGGGTGACGATGGGGAACGGGTGACGATGGGGAACGGGTGTCGATGGGGAACGGTGGGAGCAGGGGGCGCGGGGGGAGGGGGCCAGTGGGACGCTGCATAGCGGCTACCGCACGCAGCCTGCCCCCTTGTGGCAAAGAAGTGAATAATAGAGGCATGAGCAACTATGATCCAGAAAACCCCGTGACCGTTCTCAGCGAGGAGGAGTCCCTGGAGCTGCTGGCTGGGGAGAGTTTCGGCCGGCTGGTCGTGCGCCGCGCCAGCGAGGTGGACATCTTCCCCATCAACTACGTCGTCGACGGTTCGCGCGCGGTGTACTTCCGCACAGCGGAGGGTGCGAAGCTGTTTACCCTGAGCCTGAACTCGGACGTGCTGCTAGAGACGGACTTTGTTGATCAGGACAATGCGACGGCCTGGTCGGTGGTGGTCCGCGGCTCGGCGGTGAAGGTCGATTCTGCCAGCGAGTACGCCCACGCCGACGCGCTGCCGCTCAAGCCCCTGGTGCCCACGCTGAAGTACAACTACGTGCGCGTGGATATTGAGGCGATCTCGGGGCGCCGCTTCCGTCTCGGCGAGGAGCCGGAGCGGTTCTAGTGGGCGTGACATTTTCCGGCGACCGGGTAATCAAGTGCCCTGCCCAGGCGGGTGCTGCGCGTGCCGAGGCCGCGGGACTGGCGTGGCTGCGCGCCGCAAGCACCGCCGTGGTGGAGGTCGTGGACGTCACGGATACCCGGCTCACCCTCGCCCGGGTGGATACGGTGGCGCCGACGGCGCAGGCGGCGCGGCAGGCGGGCGTCCAGCTGGCGCGGATACACCGTGCGGGCGCTGCGGCGTTCGGTGCGCCGCCGCCGGGCTGGGACGGGCCGTACTTCATTGGCACGCAGGAGCAGGCCTGCCGCCCGGATGCCGCGTGGGGGCGGTTCTACGCGCAGCAGCGGGTGCTGCCCTTTGCGCGCCGCGCCCAACTGCCGCAGGCGGTGGCATCCCTGGTGGAGCGGGCCTGCGCGGCGATCGAGGCGGTGGGGGACTGGGGCGTGGCCCCGGCGCGGATTCATGGGGACCTATGGGCCGGTAACCTGCTGTTTTCTGCCTCGGGTCCGGTGTTTATTGATCCCGCCGCCCACGGCGGCCACCCCGTGACGGACCTGGCCATGCTCGACCTTTTTGGTGCGCCATTCCTCCCGGACATTTTCGCGGGCTATGAGTCGGTGGCCACGCTGCCGGACGGCTGGCGCGCGCAGATCCCCCTCCATCAGCTTCACCCGCTGGCAGTCCACGCCCTGACCCACGGGCCCGGCTACGTGCCGGACCTGGCTCGCGCCGCCGAGCGCACGCTGGAGTTACTGGGCTAGCGCCACCAGGTATCGGCGGGTCCGGGCGGCAGGTGGCGCTTGTGTTGCCCGCGCGCCCAGAGTTGCTCGATGCGTTCGCGCGCCTGCTTATCGACGTCCCGCCCCTCCAGGAAATCATCAATCTCCCGGTAGGTGACGCCGAGGGCCTGCTCATCGGGTAGCGCCGGGCGGTCGTCCTCCAGGTCCGCAGTGGGGACCTTCGTCCACGTGGACTCCGGGGCCCCCAGGTGCTGCAAGAGTTCGGCGCCCTGGCGCTTATTCAGCCCGGCCAGGGGGAGCACGTCGGCTGCGCCGTCGCCGAACTTGGTAAAAAAGCCGGTGACGTTCTCCGCGGCGTGGTCGGTGCCCACCACCAGCAGGCCCAGCTCCCCGGCGATGGCGTATTGGGCGATCATGCGCTGGCGGGCCTTGACGTTGCCCAGGTTGAAGTCGCCCAGCCGTTCGCGGCCCAGCGCGGCGGCCACGGCCGCGCCCATGGCGGCGGTGGGCTCGGCGATATTGACGGTGACGCAGTGGTCGGGGCGGATGAACTCCAGGGCCACCTGGGCGTCCGCCTCGTCAGCCTGAACGCCGTGGGGTAGGCGCACCGCCCAAAACTCGGCGCCGTCAACCTCCTGGCAGGCCAGCTGCGCCAGGCGCCCGGCCAGGGTGGAATCCTGGCCGCCGGAGATGCCCAGCACCAGGCCGCGCGCGCCGGTGGCGCGCAGATAGTCCGCGAGGAAGTCGATGCGTGCCTGCGTCTGAGCGGGGGCGTCGATACGCGGAAGAGTGCCCAGGGCGGCGATGATGTCCTGTTGGGTGCGGGCTGGCATGCACGGTCCTTTCCAAAGGTGGGACAATAAGCGGATGCGTTCATCCAGACACTATGTGGCCACTGTAGCGCTGGTCGCTGCCTTTGGCGGCCTCCTCTTTGGCTATGACACCGGCGTGATGTCCGGCGCGTTGCTCTTCCTCGCCCCGGACTTTGGGCTCAGCCCCAGCCAGGAGGGGCTGGTGACCTCCATGCTGCTCGCCGGGGCGGCCGTGGGGGCACTCGGCGGTGGCGCCGTGGCAGAGGCCGTGGGCCGCCGGATGGCCCTGCTCGGCGGCGGCGTGGTCTTTGTGGTGGGCTCGCTGTGGTGCGCGGCCGCGGGCTCGGTGGGATCCATGGCGGCGGCACGCACCCTGCTTGGTCTCGCCGTGGGCGGCGTCTCCATCATCGCGCCGATGTACATTGCCGAAATGGTCCCGCCGCGGGTGCGCGGCCGGCTGGTCTCCCTGAACACCCTCATGATCGTGGTGGGCCAACTGTCCGCCTACCTGGTCAACTCAAGCCTGGCGCACACCGAAAACTGGCGGCTCATGCTCGGGCTCGCCGCGGTGCCCGGCCTGGTGCTGGCCCTGGGAATGGTCTTCCTGCCAGACACCCCCGCCTGGTACGCCACCCGCGGGCGGATGGACCGCGCGGCAGCCGTGGCCGCCCGCTTGGGTCTCGAGGTCCCGCAACCCGCCGTGAAGCAGCGCCGCTCCGGCAGCGAGTGGGCGCAGCTGCGCGCCCACCCGGGCCTGGCCGCGGCCACGGGCGTTGCCGTGGGGCTGGGCGTGATTCAGCAGGTCACGGGGGTCAACTCCGTGATCTACTTTGCGCCGACAATGATGAACAAGGTGGGCCTGCCCGCCCAGGACTCCGTCTACACCTCCATAGTCATCGGCGTGGTCAGCGTGGCCGCCTGTGCGGTAGGGCTGCGCATCGTCGACCGCGTCGGGCGCCGCCGCCTGCTCATCGTGGGCCTGGCCGGCAACGTCGTCTCCCTGCTCGCCCTGGCGGCGGGGTATCACGCCGCACAGAACAGCAGGGCGGCCGCCCTGGCCGCCCTGGGGGCAATGGCCCTGTTCATGGCCTTCCAGCAGGCCGCCGTCTCCCTGGCCACCTGGCTGCTCATTTCTGAGCTGGTCCCCGGCGCCGTGCGCGGACTCGGGATGGGACTTGCCGGACTGGCGCTCTGGGTGGTCAACTGGGCCGTCGCGCAATTCTTCCTGCCCGTTGTCCAGGCGGTGGGCGGACCGGCAACGTTCATCGGCTTCGCCGGCGCCGGGGTGGTGGCCGTGATCTTTGTGCTGCGGCTGGTCCCGGAGACCACGGGGCGTACGCTAGACGACGTCACGCGGGAGTTCATGCAGCGATATGAGCCGCAGGATGAACCGCGAAATTAGCGGTGGTTTGAACATCGCGGCTGAACTGTTCTATTATGTCTCTTCGTGTCATGGCCGCCGGTTCCGGCGGTTTCATTGATGGTCCGCTACCATAGCAGCGCATACAGAAAGGAGCGCCCGATGAAGGTCCGCAAGTCGCTTCGGTCGCTGAAGAACAAGCCGGGCGCCCAGGTTGTGCGTCGCCGCGGTAAGGTCTACGTGATCAACAAGAAGGATCCGCGCTTCAAGGCACGCCAGGGCTAAACACTGGCTGTGGCCCGCGCGGGCCCGCATGTGCCCCCGTCTCTTCCCCCGTGTGGGAGTTGAGAGGCGGGGGTTTTGCGCGTCCCGGGGCGGTGCGGGTGGCCTTGCGCGCCGGTGTGACTGGAGTGCTCACCTTTGCGGGGCGTTGTGAACTTTCTCACTGGCTCGCCGGAAGTCCCAGGTGGAATGACAGGGGTGTGATCCCCCGGGGTCAACATGTGGGGGTGGAAGAATCCCCCAGCTGGGAGTTTCATCGATGTAACTACCATATGTAGTGGCCCTTGCTTAAAACCACCACAAAGTATAGTGTCGTTGATGTCGCCGCGAGGGCGACATCACCGTCCAAGCCTGATCCAAAGGGGTAGTCCACCATGGCCATCACCGTGTACACCAAGCCGGCCTGCATGCAGTGCAACGCTACAAAGAAGGCGCTCGACCGCGCCGGCCTGGACTACACCCTGGTGGATATCTCCATGGATGAAGAGGCCCGGGAGTACGTCCTCGCGCTGGGCTACCTGCAGGCCCCGGTCGTCGAGGTGGACGGCGACCACTGGTCCGGCTTCCGCCCGGAGCGCATCCGCTCGCTCAGTGCGCGGGTAGCCTAAACCCCAAGGGGCGCCGAGCGCGCCCGCTTTCCTCCTCACACGCCCCCGGCCTGGCCGGCCACAACCCGGCCCGGCCGCGAGGAATGAAGCCGCGGTTCCAACGCGATGAGACCATTCGTTGAGCCGCGGCAGCCGTCTAAGTTGTGTCATTTTTGAAGGGAAGTGAGCAGAAGTGCTGGTTGTGTACTTCTCCTCCGCAACGGAAAACACCCGCCGCTTTGTTGAGAAGCTCGGCCTGCCCGCACAGCGCATCCCACTGCGTCGCAGCGACCCGGAACTCATAGTCAACGAGCCCTACGTCCTGATCTGCCCCACCTATGGCGGCGGGGCATCCATCACCCACCAAAACTCCCGGCCGGTGCCCTCACAGGTCATCCGCTTCCTCAACAACAAGCACAACCGATCCCTCATCCGGGCGGTTGTCTCCAGCGGAAACACCAACTTTGGCACCGATTTTGGGAAAGCCGGCGACGTCATCTCCGCCAAATGCAACGTCCCCTACGTCTACAGATTTGAACTGCTTGGTACCGCAGAGGACGTAGAAATACTGCGCGCCGGCCTGCTAGAAAACGCCGAAGACCTGGGACTGGCAAGCTAAACCCACAATTTCATACCACGCCACACCGGCCCGCGGTCACCGCCGTGGGCCGGACACCACCGCAGAAGAAAGGGTTGACCCCACCGTGCCTGAGCTGGGAAAAAACGTAGCAGAACCGGTAGCCCCCAACGAACAGCTGGACTACCACGCCCTCAACGCGCTGCTGAATCTCTATGATGCGGATGGTCGCATTCAGTTTGAGAAAGACCATGAGGCCGCCAACCAATTCTTCCTCCAGCATGTCAACCAGAACACCGTGTTTTTCCACAACCTGCGCGAAAAGCTCGACTACCTGGTAGATAATGATTACTACGATAAGTCCGTGCTGGACAAGTATGATTTCGAGTTTATTAAAAGCCTGTACAAGCGTGCCTACGCGGTAAAATTCCGGTTCAGCACCTTCCTGGGCGCGTACAAGTACTACACCTCCTACACGCTGAAGACCTTCGACGGGCGCCGCTACCTGGAGCGTTTTGAAGACCGCGTAGCCATGGTCTCCCTGGCGCTGGCAGACGGAGATGAACGCCTTGCCGAACACCTCGTCGATGAGATCATGGCCGGCCGCTTCCAGCCCGCCACGCCGACCTTCCTCAACGAGGGCAAGGCGCAGCGCGGCGAGCCCGTGTCCTGCTTCCTGGTGCGCATCGAGGACAACATGGAGTCCATCGGGCGGGCCATCAACTCCGCCCTCCAGCTGTCCAAGCGCGGCGGCGGCGTGGCCCTGCTGCTGAGCAACCTGCGCGAGGCCGGCGCCCCCATTAAGCACATTGAAAACCAGTCTTCCGGCGTCATCCCCGTGATGAAGCTGCTGGAAGACTCGTTCTCCTACGCCAACCAGCTAGGCGCCCGCCAGGGGGCCGGGGCGGTCTATCTGAGCGCCCACCACCCGGACATCTTGTCCTTCCTGGATACCAAGCGGGAGAACGCGGATGAGAAGATCCGTATTAAGACTCTCTCGCTCGGTGTAGTCATCCCGGATATCACGTTCGAGCTGGCCAAGCGCAACGATGACATGTACCTGTTTTCCCCTTATGACGTCGAGCGCGTCTACGGGAAGGCCTTCGCCGACCTGTCTATTACCGAGCACTACGAGGAGATGGTGGAGGATCCGCGCATTCGCAAGACCAAGATCAACGCGCGCCAGTTCTTCCAGACCCTCGCAGAGATTCAGTTCGAGTCCGGCTACCCCTACATCCTGTTCGAAGACACCGCCAACGCGGCCAACCCGATCGCGGGCCGGGTCAACATGTCCAACCTGTGCTCGGAGATTTTGCAGGTCAACTCGCCCTCGACGTACCACGAGGACCTGACCTACAAGACCATCGGCGATGACATCTCCTGCAACCTGGGTTCCTTGAACATCGCGCTGACCATGGATTCGCCGGACTTCGCGCAGACCATTGAGACCGCGGTGCGGGGCCTGACGGCGGTGTCAGAGCAGACGAGCATCGATTCGGTGCCGTCGATCCGCCAGGGAAACGCCTCCGCCCACGCCATCGGCCTGGGGCAGATGAACCTGCACGGCTACCTGGGCCGGGAGTACATCCACTACGGCTCGGAGGAGGGCCTGGACTTTACCAACGCCTACTTCGCGGCGGTGCTCTACGCGGCCCTGCGCGCCTCCCACGCGATTGCGAAGGAGCGCGGCACCACCTTCGGTGGCTTCGAGGACTCGGACTACGCGGACGGCAGCTACTTTGATCGCTTCGATCCCGCCGAGTTCGCCCCCAAGACGGACAAGGTCAAGGAGCTTTTCGACGCCTCCTCGGTCCACGTTCCCACAGCGCAGGACTGGGAGGAGCTCAAGCGGGATGTCATGGCAGATGGCATCTACAACCGCTACCTCCAGGCCGTGCCGCCGACGGGGTCCATCTCCTACATCAACAACTCCACCTCGTCGATCCACCCGATTGCCTCCAAGATTGAGATCCGCAAGGAAGGCAAGATCGGGCGGGTGTACTACCCGGCGCCGCACATGGACAATGACAACCTGGACTACTTCCGGGATGCCTATGAGATTGGCTACGAAAAGATCATTGACACCTACGCGGTGGCTACCCGCTACGTGGACCAGGGGCTGTCGCTGACGCTGTTCTTCAAGGACACCGCGACCACGCGCGACATCAACCGGGCGCAGATCTACGCCTGGCGCAAGGGCATCAAGACCCTCTACTACATCCGCCTGCGCCAGGTTGCGCTCTCCGGAACAGAGGTAGACGGCTGCGTGAGCTGCATGCTCTAAGGCCGCGGCGGGCTAGCGCAGGGCGTGGTCGGCCTCGGCGACGATGGACCGGCACCGCGCCTCTGCGGTGGCGGCGTCGCCGGTGACGATCGCCTGGGCCAGCTCCAGGTGGTCGCGCAGCGCGGCCTCGTTCGGCGCGGCGGGCTGGAGGCCCAGCGCCGTGCGTCCGCTCATCACGGCGCCCAGGCTGGGGGCTAGGGCGGCGAACATCTCATTGCCGGAGGCCTTGAGGATCAGGCTGTGGAACTCCAAGTCCGCGGCGAGGAAGGCCGGGGAATCCCCCTGGCCTTCTTGGCCTAAGGTCAGCAGCTCCTCGGCCAATTCGCCCAGGTGGAGGCGGTGATCCTCGGAGGCGTTGCGGGCCGCGTAGCGGGCGGCGGCAGGCTCGATGGCGGCGCGCAGCTGGAACAGTGAGCGCATCTGAGCGTCGCGGGTGGCCTCCGAGCGCAGCCGCCACTCGATGATGTGGGGGTTGAGCACGGACCAGTTGCTCGGCGGCTGGACCTTGAGGCCGACGCGCCGGGAGGAGGCCACAAGGCCCATCAGTTCCAGGGCGCGCATGACCTCGCGGGCGACAGTGCGGGAGATATCAAAGCGGTCACTGATCTCTTGGAGGGTAAAAACGTCACCTTCCTCGAAGAGGCCGGAGACTATTTCGCCGCCGAGGGCATCGAGGACCTTCTCCAGCAGGGGAGTGGTGGGCGAGGGGGTGGATCGGGGCATAGCCGACACTTCCTGTGTATGGGGCTGGCGCGGGCAAGTGGGGTGCTTGGCTGCGCGGTGCGCGGTGGGGGACACGCGCGCGGGAACGGGAAAAAACTTATCAAAGCTACTGATAAGACCATAACGCAAAAAAGGGGCACCGGATGGTGCCCCTGTCCGACGTGCCCGCCGTGGCGAGTTACGCGTCGCGTTGACCCAGCTCGGCGTCGATACGCAGGATGGAGGATCCGTCCTTGCCTGCTAGGGCAATGCGATCCAGGATCTCGGAGACGGTGGCCTCTTCTTCGATCTGCTCGTCGAGGAACCAGTCGATGAGCGGGCGGGAATCCCAATCCTGCACCTCGGCCTGGAGGGCGGCCAGGTTGCGGATGGAGGCGGAGACCTTCTTCTCATGCTCCAGGGAGGCCTCGAAGGCTTCCTTGGCGGTGGAGATGGACAGCTTCGGGGCCGGGATGTCCTGAATCTGCGGCAGGAAATCGCGGTCGAGGAGGTGCTGGGCGAAGCGGTGCGCGTGCTCCAGCTCCTCGTCGTGCTGATGCTTCATCCAATCGCGCATGCCCACCAGGCCCAGATCATCGAGCGCGTAGGAGAGCTGAAGGTAGATCAAGGAGGCCTCGATCTCCATGGTCACCTGCTCATTGAATGCCTTTGCCAACTTGTCATTGATAGCCATGGGCCCGAGCGTAGTAGCAGCTGAGAGGGCCTGTCACCTGAGGTTAGGCAGTACCTACGGCCCCTGTGGGCGCCCCGGGCGAACTAGCGCAAGGACTCCACTAGAGTAGGCGGGAGGGGTTGCGGCCGTGCCGCGCACGCCCACCACCCGCGCGCCATCCCGCGCCGGATGCAGCGTGGCGCCGCAGGCCGCCCGCTACCACATATTTTTTGATCATCACGCTGGGAGGCACGAAGCGATGTCCGGACAGTCAGGGCACGAGGAACTCCACGAGGGCTATGACGGCTACCTGGCCGCCCATACCGGTCCCGTGGAGGCGATCAACTGGAACACAATCCCAGATGAAAAGGACCTGGAGGTCTGGGACCGGCTCACCGGCAACTTCTGGCTGCCGGAAAAGATCCCGGTGTCCAATGACATCAAGAGCTGGAAGACGCTGACTGCCCTGGAGCAGCAGACGACCATGCGCGTGTTCACCGGCCTGACGCTGCTGGACACCATCCAGGGCACCGTGGGCGCGGTGTCCTTGCTTCCGGACGCCACCACCCTCCACGAGGAAGCGGTGCTCACCAACATCGCCTTCATGGAGTCCGTCCACGCCAAGAGCTACTCCAATATCTTTATGACGCTCGCCTCCACCCCGGAGATCAACGACGCGTTCCGATGGTCAGAAGAAAACGAGAACCTTCAGCGCAAGGCCAAGATCGTGCTGGCCTACTACGAGGGCGATGACCCGCTCAAGCGCAAGGTGGCCTCCACGCTGCTGGAGTCCTTCCTGTTCTACTCCGGGTTCTATCTACCCATGTACTGGTCCAGCCACGCCAAGCTGACCAACACCGCGGACATCATCCGCCTGATCATCCGGGATGAGGCCGTGCACGGCTACTACATCGGCTACAAGTATCAGCAGGCGCTCAAGCAGGCCGACCAGGCCCGCCGCGACGAGCTCAAGGAGTACACCTTCGACCTGCTGCTGGACCTCTATGACAATGAGATCCAATACACCGAGGACCTCTATGATGCGGTCGGCTGGACCGAGGACGTCAAGCGCTTCCTGCGCTATAACGCCAATAAGGCGCTGAATAACTTGGGCTATGAGGCGCTGTTCCCCGCGGATGAGACGCGCGTGTCGCCTGCGATCTTGTCAGCGCTGTCGCCGAATGCGGATGAAAACCATGACTTCTTCTCCGGGTCTGGTTCCTCGTATGTCATTGGTAAGGCAGAGAACACCACCGATGATGACTGGGACTTCTAGCCTGTACTAGCGCGCTGCTGGTGACACACCTTCCACCCTCGTTGTGGCCTGCTCATCCCTAAGTTTGAGCCACTACGGGGGTGGTTTTGGGTGTAACGCGGTGCTGGTGGCCGCCGCCAGCCGACCGCAAAGTGTGTAACAAGTCACACTCCATGTGCTCGCGGGTGGGCCTGGTGCAGGGAGAATGCGCCCTCTGGGGTCCGATTGTCGGGTTTTGTCCAGTGTTATTCAGTACTTTGGACTACTCCGTGGCAGCTCAGACGGGTGGATAATGCTGTTGCGCTTGATTTATCATGAGGCGGTAGAAAACTTGGATAACCCTGTGTTCCCGAGGGTTTCCTATAGTCAGGAGGATCGTATGACTGCTGTGACGCCACGGCTCGACAATTATGTTGAGCCCGTTCGTCCCGCACCAACCGCGCCCAGCCGCAAGGGATCAAGGCTGTGGACGCTGCTGACCACCACCGACCACAAGGAGCTGGGCGTCGCGTATATCACGATGTCCATGATCTGGTTCTTCGTCGGTGGACTCATGGCGCTGCTGTTGCGTGCGGAGCTGACCACCCCGGGCCTGCAGTTCCTGTCCAATGAGCAGTTCAACCAGCTGTTCACCATGCACGGAACCATCATGCTGCTGGCCTTTGGTACCCCCATCGTCTGGGGTTTTGCCAACTATGTGATGCCGCTCCAGATCGGCGCCCCGGATGTGGCCTTCCCGCGCCTGAACGCCTTCGGCTTCTGGATTACCCAGGTGGGCATCGTCGCCATGCTGTGCGGCTTCCTCACCCCCGGCGGCGCCGCCGACTTCGGCTGGACCATGTACTCGCCGCTGTCCGATGCCATCCACACCCCGGGTGTGGGCGCGGACTTCTGGATCGTCGGCGTCGGTGCCACCGGCGTGGGCACGGTCGCCTCGGCCATCAATATGATGACCTCGATCCTGTGCTTGCGCGCTCCGGGCATGACCATGTTCCGTATGCCGATCTTCACCTGGAACGTGTTCGTTGCGTCCCTGATCGTGCTGCTCATCTTCCCGCCGCTGCTGGCCGCGGCGCTGGGCATCCTCTACGACCGCAAGCTCGGCGGGCACATCTATGACCCGGGCAACGGCGGTTCCATCCTGTGGCAGCACCTGTTCTGGTTCTTCGGCCACCCGGAGGTCTACGTCCTGGCCTTGCCGTTCTTTGGCATCGTCTCCGAGATCATCCCGGTGTTTAGCCGCAAGCCGATGTTCGGCTACGTGGGCCTGATCTTTGCCACCCTGTCCATCGGTGGCCTGTCCATGGCCGTGTGGGCGCACCACCTGTACCCCACGGGCGCGATCCTGCTGCCGTTCTTCTCCTTCATGACGTTCCTCATCTCCGTTCCTACGGGCGTGAAGTTCTTCAACTGGACCGGCACCATGTGGAAGGGGCACATCACCTGGGAGACCCCGATGGTCTTCGCGGTGGGCTTCCTGGCCACGTTCCTCTTCGGTGGTCTGACCGGCATCATGCTGGCCTCCCCGCCGCTGGACTTCCAGCTGTCTGAGTCCTACTTCCTCATCGCGCACTTCCACTACACGCTGTTCGGCACGCTGGTCTTCGCTTCCTTCGCGGGTATCTATTTCTGGTTCCCCAAGATGACGGGCCGCATGCTCGACGAGCGCCTGGGCAAGGTGCACTTCTGGCTGACCTTCGTGGGCTTCCACGGCACCTTCCTCATCCAGCACTGGCTGGGCAACATGGGCATGCCGCGCCGCTACGCGGACTACCTGGATACGGACGGCTTCACGCTGTTCAACCAGATCTCCACCGTCTTCTGCGTGGTGCTGGGCATCTCGGTGCTGCCGTTCATCTGGAACGTGTTCCGTTCCTGGCGCTACGGCGAGGTTGTCACCGTTGATGATCCGTGGGGCTACGGAAACTCGCTGGAGTGGGCCACCTCCTGCCCGCCCCCGCGTCACAACTTCGTGTCCCTGCCGCGGATCCGCTCCGAGCGTCCGGCCTTCGAGCTGCACTACCCGCACATGGTGGAGCGCATGCGTCGCGAGGCTCACGTGGGCAACCACTAATCAGATCTTTCCTCCTGCCACACCCCCGCCCATCCTCCCCACACCAGGGGACCGGGGCGGGGGTTTGCGCTACCCACACCACCCCAGAAAGGCCCCCATGGACGCCCACATCGTCGCGCTGACATCCACCCCGCCCGATTCCTCGTGGACGCTTATCGACGCCCCCTTCCCCGCCGTTTGCACCCACGTCCCCGCCCCGCAGGGCATCGACGCCGCGGCCGAATGGGCGCGCCAGGTCACCGACGGCGCGCAGGTCCTGGCGATCGACGCCCGCCTGACCCAGGCGCGCCGCCTGGCGGTGTGCCTCGACTGTGACTCCACGCTGATTACCGGGGAGGTCATTGAGATGCTGGCAGACCGCGCCGGCAAGCGTGAAGAAGTCGCGGAGGTGACCCGCCGGGCCATGGAGGGCGAGCTCGACTTTGCAGACTCTCTGCGGGCCCGGGTGGCCACCCTCGCCGGGCTTGATGCCGGCATCATCGATGAGGTTGCCGCCGGCCTGGAGCTGACTACAGGGGCCCAGGAGCTCATCGCCGCCCTGCACGCGGACGGGCACGTGGTTGGCGTGGTCTCCGGGGGCTTCATTCAGGTTCTTAAGCCCTTGGCCGCGCAGTTGCGCCTCGACGCCGTGGCCGCCAACACCCTAGAGGTGGTGGACGGTACGTTGACGGGGCGGGTGAGGGGAGGGGTCGTCGATAAGCAGGAAAAGGCCCGCTTCTTAGCGCGGCTGGCTCAGGATTTCGGGGCGGACGCGACGGTGGCAGTTGGCGATGGCGCCAATGACTGCGCGATGGTTGCCGCCGCGGACCTGGGGGTGGCGCTGTGCGGCAAGCCAGCGCTGCGGGAGGTCGCCGATGTGTGCCTGGATGTGCCGCGCCTTGACGCGCTCATCCCGCTGCTTGGGCTAAGCGCTGCGGTGCCGGTAGCTGACGGTCATCCCGGAGATGTGCTCTAGAACAAACCCGCAGGAGCGGGCAACGGCACGGCTGCCGGCGTTGTCGGCCCGGGTGCGCAGCGTGACCACCGGGTAGCCGTTGTCGTGCGCCCAGGCGGTGACCAGCGTCACTGCGCGCCGCATGAGTCCGCGGCGGCGTGCCCAGGGGGCGGTGTGGTAGCCCAGGTCCACGCCAGGTGTGCTGCCGGTGGTGTAGCGGGCTTCGATGACGCCGCAGAAGGTGCCCTCGACGTCGAGGGCCCAGCGCGGGAAGCCGGGGTCGGCGGCGATGAACTGCTCGGCCATCTCCTGGGTGTAGTTGGCGGGCACCTCGGTAAAGCGCGCGGTGGTGGGGTCTAAGCAGGCCTTGGTCAGGGCTGCGGCGTCCTGTGGGGACAGGGGGCGCAGGGTCAGGTCGGCGTCGCGCAGGATGTCCATGGTTGGGACATTTTAGCGGGCGGCGACCAGCCTGCGCAGGGCTTCGCGCACGGTCGTGGGGTTGCTGGTGGGCCACAGCGGGGGCAGGCTGGCGCGCAGGAAGGACCCGTAGCGTTTGGTCAGCAGGCGGGGGTCGAGGATGGCCACCACGCCGCGGTCGGTGGTGGAGCGCAGCAGCCGGCCGGCGCCCTGGGCGAGCAGGAGGGCGGCGTGGGTGGCGGCAACGCTCATGAATCCGTTGCGCCCGGCGGCGTCGGCAGCCTCCTTGCGGGCCTGGAGCAGGGGGTCATCGGGGCGGGGGAAGGGGATCTTGTCAATGATGACCAAGCTGAGCGAGCGGCCCGGGACGTCCACTCCCTGCCACAAGGTCAGGGTGCCAAAGAGGCAGGTGTTTTCGTTGCGGGCAAAACGTTCCACGAGCACACCGGTGGAGTCTTCCCCCTGGACCAGGATGTCAAAGGGCAGCCGGGCGCGCAGGGCGGTGGCGGCCTGTTGGGCGGCGCGTCGGGAGGCAAAAAGCGCCAGGGTGCGCCCGCCGGCGGCGGTGATCAGCTCGGCCATCTCGTCGAGGGCCGCGGGGCTGGGCCCTTCGCGCGATGGGGCGGGTAGGTGGCGGGCGATGTAGAGGATCCCGGCGCGTGCCGGGTCGAAGGGCGTGCCCACGTCCAGGCCGTCCCAGGTCCCGGATGGCAGGCCCCAGGAGGCGGCCAGGGCATCGAAGTTGCCGCCTACGCTTAAGGTCGCTGAGGTCAACACGGCGGTGTTCTGGGCGAACAGGTGCCCGGCGAGCAGCCCGGCGACGGACAGCGGGGCGACGGACAGGGCGGCCTCGGTGAGCCAAACGACGTCGTCGGGGGTCTGTTCGGCGTCGGCGTCGAGGACGGCGAGGATGCGCACGGCGGTGTCGTAGAGGTCGACCATGTGGTTGGCCAGGTTGGCGCGTTCGGCCTTGGTGTCTACGTCATCGTCGGGGGAGCCGCCGGAGGTGACGGATAGGTGGCCGGCCCAGAGTTCGTCACGCAGGCCCACCAGCAGGCCGTGGGTGTCCTCATCGGTGGCGCGCCAGCGGCCTTGGTCCAGCAGGGGCAGGCGCTCCTCCCAGGTGGCTACCGCGGTGTCAAAGGTATCGGGGGAGGCGCCCAGTGCGGCCATGCGGCGCGAGACCAGGCGCAGGCTGGTGGGGGTCAGCTGGGCGGTGGATACGGAGGTGATGCGGGCGTCGAGCTCGTGGGCTTCGTCGATGATCACGGCGTCGTGTTCGGGAAGCACCGCGGAGTCGGTGAGGGCGTCGATGGCCAGCAGGGCGTGGTTGGTTACCACCACGTCGACGTCCCGGGCGGCCTGCCGGGCTAGTTCGGCGAAGCAGTCGGCCCCGTGGGGGCAGCGGCCCGCGCCGATGCATTCGGCGGAGGTGACAGACACCTGGCGCCACACGGTATCGGAGACGCCGGTTTCTAGGCTGTCGCGGTCCCCGGTGGTGGTCTGTTCGGCCCAGTCGTGCAGGCGGCGCACCTGCTTGCCGGTGGCGGTGAGCTCCGCGTCGTCGAGGAGGTCTGCGGTGGGCTCCCCGGCGGAGATCTTGTGCAGGCACAGGTAGTTGGATCGGCCCTTCTGGATGGCAAAGGTCGGCCGGTGGGGCAGCTCGTCTTCCAGGGCCTCGGCCAGGCGCGGCAGGTCGCGTTCAACGAGTTGGCGTTGCAGAGCGATGGTGGCGGTGGAGACGACGACTGTAGTGTCGGTGGCCTGGGCGTGGCGCAGCGCCGGCACCAGGTAGGCCAGGGACTTTCCGGTGCCGGTGCCGGCTTGGACGGCCAGGTGGCGCCCGGAGTCTAAGGCCCGGGTCACCGCGTGCGCCATCTTTTCTTGGCCGACGCGCGCACTGCCGCCGAGGGCGGCGACGGCGGCGTCGAGAAGCTTAGGCGTGGGCGGCACTGCGGGCATGGGTGCCCAGTTTAGCGCGGCGCCAGGCGGCGTCGATAGCCAGGAATATCAGCAGGCTGAGGCCGAAATAGGGGGCCGCGACGGCGTAGATGGCCATGATGATCAAAAAGACGATGAGCCAGCCGCGCGGCACGGTTTGCCAGCTGCGCGGGGCGGGCAGGCGCCCGAACTTTCCGGTGCGCCCGCGGCGGTACCAGATGATGTAGCCGAGCACGATCGCGGCGAGGATGCCCGCCGCGGTGGCGGCCAGGATGATCTGGTTGAGCAGGCCAAAGAGGGTTCCCACGTGGGCGCGGATGAGCCATTCGGTCAGCTGGGCGGCCAGGGGCCAGTCGGAGAAAGGCACGGTTCCCACCACGGAGCCGTCGGCACCGTTGACGGAGATGGCATCGTAGGAAAAGACCCACGGCTGGGCTGCGGATTCTGTGATCTTCCACACGTCTCCGCCCTTGGGGGCCAAGACATCAAAGACTCCGGTCAGTCCGTGGGAGCGGGCGACGGCGATGGCGGTATCCACCCCGGCGTCGCCGGCAAGCCCGGGGCCGTCAACGGGCGGCCCGGCAGCAGGAACCGGCGGGCGCCAGGACAGTTCGGTGCGGATCCAGGCGATGGCCTTGCCCGCGGTTTTAGACCAGGTCAGGCCGGTGAGTGTGAGGACCAGGAAGCCGGGGACGCACACCAGGCCGATCAGGGAGTGCCAGCGCCGTGGCGCGTTCTTGGTGCTCATCGATCGGCGCCACTTGTTGAACAGCAGGAACAGCCCGGTGATGGTCAGGGCGCCGAGCCAGGAGGCGGCCATCTCCGAGTAGAAGCGGCCGGGCTCTCCGAGCCACAGGTTGGCGTGGCCTTCGTCGATGAAGGTGCGCAGCGGCAGGGAGTGGAAGGAGGCGTATTGGGGCATGTCGCCCAGGATTTCGTCGGTGACGGGGTCAACAAAGACGGCGCGCTTGAAACTGGGGCCGGGCAGCGACTCGTCCTTGAACAGGACGCGCACGGAGTCTTCGGCCTTGTCGGAGACGACGGCGCCGGCCAGCGGCAGGTCGGGGTGGACGGCGCGCGCGGCGGCGATGGCGCTGGAGACGGGGTGGTGGGTGCCCTCGGAGGCGGTCAGTTCGTGGTGGTAGTAGACCTCCTCGGCCACGGGGCCAAAGGAGTAGGCCAGGCCGGTAAGGGCGGCGGCCACCAGGAAGGGGGCGACGAGGACGCCGGCCCAGCTGTGCATGCGGTAGAGGGTGGGGCGTAGCCCACCGGTGCGCGTGCGCGCGCTCGAAGTGTTCATGCCGCAGTAGTCGGGCGCGCGGGGGCCTGGTTTCCCGTGTTTTGAGATTCCCAACTTCCGGTTGCCCGCAAATTACCCCCGGACGTAGTTCCCGGTTGTGTCTGGCTTCACAGCGGCGGTGAGCCGTGCGCACACAGGCGTCCTATGCGCGCGACCTACTGGGGCGGGACACCTCGTCTCTCCTCGTGTCCCCTCGCGCCTCCTAGTGTCCCGCGAGTCGGTCCGGGAAGCCCACGAAGCGGGTCCCAATCGCCGGCTCGTCGCGCGAGAGCGCCAGGCCCTCCCACGGCAGGGTGACCAACTGCTGCGCCAGGTGCGCCCGCGAGGCCTCCAGGTCCGGCAGGTCCGCCACGGTCGCGCCGTCGCGCATGAGCGGGATGGTCAGCGCGTGGGAGTCCAGGGTGCCCAGGTCCGGGTCGGCGGAGCCGAAGGGCACCACGATCTCCTCGACGGCGGTGCCGGTGGCGCGGAAGGTGCGCAGGGCGCGTTTGGCCCCGCCCACGGTGGCCTTGCCCCGGGAGCGCTTGGCCACGGGCACGCCGTCGACCTCCACGAGCTTGTACACCATGCCGGGGGTGGGGGCGCCGGAGCCGGTGACCACGGAGGTGCCTACGCCGAAGGAATCCACTGGGTCGCCGCGCAGGCCGGCGATGGTGAATTCGTCCAGGTCGGAGGAGACCACGATCTTGGTGTTGTAGGCGCCGAGTTCGTCGAGCTGGCGGCGCACCTGCCGGGTCATCATGCCCAGGTCGCCGGAGTCAATGCGCACCCCGCCGAGCTGGGTGCCGGCCACCTCGATGGCGGTGGCCACGCCGCGGGCGATGTCGTAGGTGTCTACCAGCAGCGTGGTCTCGGGGCCAAGGGCGTCGACCTGGGCGCGGAAGGCGGCGGCCTCTGCTTCGTCGGGGGTGCCGTCGGGGTTGGTGTGCAGGAGGGTCCAGGAGTGGGCGGAGGTTCCGGAGGCGGGGATGCCGTAGCGGAAGGCGGCCTCGAGGTTGGAGGTGGCGCTAAAGCCGGCGAGGTATGCCGCCCGGGAGGCGGTGACTGCGGCGTATTCGTGGGTGCGCCGCGAGCCCATCTCGATGATGGGTCGGCCGTCGGCGGCGGTGACCATGCGGGCGGCGGCGGACGCCACGGCCGAGTCGGCGTTCATGATGGACAGGATGACCGTCTCTAAGATGACGCATTCGGCAAAGGAGCCGCGCACGGTGAGGATCGGGGAGTAGGGGAAATAGAGTTCGCCTTCCCGGTAGCCGTCAATGTGCCCGCTAAAGCGGAAGTCGCGCAGGAATTCTAAGGTCGCCTCGTCGAGGAAGTCGAGGGTGTCCAGCTGGGCGTCGGTGAAGCGGAAGTCCTCTACGGCGGCCAGCACGCGCGGGGTGCCGGCGACAACCCCGTAGCGGCGCTCGTTGGGCAGCTTGCGGCCAAAGACCTCAAAGGTGCTGCGGCGGCTGGCGGTGCCGTCGCGCAGGGCGGCTTGCAGCATGGTGAGCTCGTATTTGTCGGTGAGCAGTGCGGTGGAGCGCTGCGTGGGTGCGGGGTCGGTGTGTTTCACGTCCACCACTCTAACGCCCCGCGGCGCCGCGTTGACTAGGCTGTGAGACATGACTTGCCCGGATTTCCTCGTGCGCCTGTCCTCGCCGATGGCGCCCATGGCCACCCCCGAGCTCGATGAGGCTATCGACGTCGATGTGGCCACCGCGGAGAACATTCCGTGGGTGTGCGTGGTGTGGGACGATCCCGTCAACCTGATGAGTTACGTCACCTATGTCTTCCAGACGGTGCTGGGCTATGACCGCAAGCGGGCCACCGAACTGATGATGCAGGTGCATACGGAAGGCAAGGCCGTGGTGTCCTCGGGCGAGCGGGACAAGGTTGAAGGCGACGTGAAAAAGCTCCAGGTTGCGGGCCTGTGGGCGACGATGCAGCAGGCAGGGTAGGCGATTGTAAACATGGAGGATTGGCGCAAGAAGAAGGGGCTGATGCGCCCCACCCGCTATTCCACGGTCTTTGACCCCATGGAGCGCGAGGTGTTGGGCAACCTGGCGGCCACGGTTGCGGAGGCCTTGATCGCCCGGGTGCGGTCGGCTCCCCGCGATGAGCTCGCGGAGATGACCGGGCTGTCCAGCGGCCACAAGGAGGCCCCGGAGGACCCGTCCCTGGCGCGCCTGCTGCCGGACTTTGTTCGCCCCGGCGATGAGGAGTTCGAGGGCGATAACGCGCTGCTGCGCTCCTTCCACGAAAATGACATCACCCGCGCGAAGCTGGAGAACCTTCAGGTGGTCACCCAGGCGTTGGGGCCGGATGGCTCCGTCGCGGTGACCCTGGATGAGGCCCAGGCCCAGGCGTGGGTTGCCGCGCTCAATGACCTGCGGCTGTACCTGTCCGCGGGGGATCACCCGGACACGCACACGCTGGTGGAATGGTTGGCGTTCAACCAGGATTCCCTGCTCACCGCGATGATGGGGACGGTGGGCGAGTAAATGCTTTCCGACGTCCCCGGCATCACCGTTGGTCACGCCAGCCTCACCGATACCGGGGTGACCGTCATCCGCCCTGTCAGCCCCCACGGCGCCGTCGCCGCGGTGGATGTGCGCGGCGGCGGGCCCGGCACCCGCGAAACTGATCTGCTGGCGGCGCACAATACGGTCGAGCGCGTCCACGCGATAGCGCTGTGCGGCGGCTCGGCCTTTGGCCTGGCGGCCGCCGACGGCGCCATGCGCGAGCTGGCCGCCCAAGGGGTGGGCTTTGACGTGGCAGGCCAGGTGCGCGTGCCCATCGTGCCGGCTGCGGTGATCTTTGACCTCATGGTCGGCGCGCGCGACCACTACCCCTGCGCCCATGACGGCGTGGCGGCGGTGCGCGCGTGCGGGACCACGGCGGCGTCGGGAAGCGTCGGTGCGGGCTGTGGGGCCAGCGCCGGGCGGCTGCGCGGCGGCGTGGGCCAGGCGACGGTGCAGGTCGGCGAGGTCACGGTTGGCGCGCTCGTGGTGGCTAACCCGGTCGGCGAGGTCGTGGACCCGCGCACCGGGCGGCTGTGGGCTCACGGCGACTACCCGGCGGTTGACCCGCACGCCTTCGCCCAGCTGCACGCGCCGGATGCCAGCCTCAACACCACCATCGGGGTGGTGGCTACCGACGCCGCGCTGACCCCGGGGCAGGCCCGCCGGCTGGCGCTGTGCGGCCACGACGGCATCGCGCGGGCCATCCGCCCGGCACACCTGCCCATGGATGGCGATACGCTCTTTGCCCTGTCCACCGCCGAACCCGGTGCCACCCCGGTGGATACTGCGAAGCTGGCTGGCCTGTGCGCCGCAGCCGCCACCGCGGTAGAAAGCGCTATCGCTGACGCCGTCATGTCCGCCAGCCCGGGACTGGGGATGACCGCCTGGAGCGAGATTCTGGCCCAGCCCGCCCCCGCGCCCACATCGACCGCGCCCGCATCGACACAGAAGGACCCCGCTGCCCGATGACCTTTGCCCCGCCCCCGCACCACCCCCAGCCGCTTGCCCAGCCGCAATCCTGGCGCGCGCAGGCGCGCTCCCACCTGGGCACGGGCCTGCGGTGCGCGGTGGGATACGTGCTGGTCATCTGGGCCGTCTTCCTGGTCAACGTCATCGTCTTCGGCGGTGCGCTCAACGCCTTTGGGGTCCATCCGCTGGACCTGTCCGGGCTGACCGGCGTGCTCGCCGCGCCGGTCCTGCACGCCAACCTGGCGCACATCGTGGCCAACACGGTGCCCGGGGCGGTGTTCGCGTTCCTCATCGGGCTGTCCGGGCCGCGGGCCTTCTGGGAAGTCACCGCCATCACCGTGGTGGTGGCCGGGCTGGGGACCTGGGTCTTTGGCGGCGTGGGGTCTAACCACATCGGCGCCTCCGGGCTGGTCTACGGCTGGCTGGCCTACCTGTTGGTGCGTGGTGTGTTCAACCGTTCGCTCGGACAGCTGGGGCTGGGCGTCATCTTAGGAATGGCCTACTCCGGGTGGATCTGGGGGGTGCTGCCGCTCCAGGCCGGGGTGTCGTGGGAGAGCCACCTTTTTGGGGCGATTGGTGGGGTATTAGCTGGCATGATTATTACGTCAGATGATGTGTCCCGGAAGCCGGCACGATCACAAGCACCAGCACGTAGACAAGCACACACACAGTAAGGCTCTAAAAGGATGACCGCCGAAATTGATGACGCCTCCACCCCGTCAGGGGACGGCACCCGCTGGCTAACCACCACCGAGATGCAGGCCTGGTTGAAGGTCTGGTCCTTCCATAGTTGGCTGCCCTCGCGGCTCGACGCCCAGCTGCGCCAGGACTTTGGCATCAGCCACTATGACTACTTCGCGTTGGCGCAGATCTCCATGTCGCCGGGGCGGCGGCTGCGCATGTCAAGCCTGGCGGAGCTGTCGGACATGACGCTGTCCCACCTGTCCCGGGTGATCACCCGGCTGGAAAAGACGGGCTACGTGCTGCGCTGCCCGGACCCGGCCGACGGGCGCTCCACCAACGTGGAATTGACGCAGGCGGGCTGGGACTTTGTGCGCGCCGCGGCGCCCACACACGTGGCAACGGTCCGGCGGTTGGTCTTCGACCAACTCGACGCGGACGATGTGGCCGACCTCAACCGGGTGATGGGCAAGATCGTCCGGGCCATGAACACCCCCCGCCTGCCGGAGGGGCCTGCGGGGCGGTAGGGTCGCGGCGTCGGCACGCGGTATGCCGACGCGTAGGATGGGGCCTCGTGAGTGCAGAAGACAGGGCGCACACGGCGCCGATCGGTGTGTTCGATTCCGGACTGGGCGGGCTGACCGTCGCGCGCACCATGATGGATCAGCTGCCCGATGAATCGATCCTTTATATCGGCGACACCGCCAACGGCCCCTACGGCCCGCTACCCATCGCCCGGGTCCGCGAACACGCCACCCGCATCGCCGATTCGCTGGTGGCACGCGGCTGCAAGATGATCGTGATTGCCTGCAACACCGCCTCCGCATCCTTCCTCCATGACGCGCGCGAACGCTACAGCGTCCCCGTCATCGAGGTCATCCACCCCGCGGTGCGCCGCGCGGTGGCCACTACCCGCAACGGGCGCATCGGGGTCATCGGCACCATCGGCACCATCAACTCCGGGGCCTACCAGGACCTCTTCTCCGTCAACCCCAGCGTGGAGATCTTCGCCGCCGCCTGCCCCCGCTTCGTCGAATTCGTCGAAAGGGGAGAAACCACCGGCGCGGAGGTCCTCGGCGTCGCTCGCGGCTACCTCGAACCCCTCCGCCGCGCCGGAGTAGACACCCTGGTCCTCGGCTGCACCCACTACCCTCACCTCGCCGGAGTCATCCAGATGGCCATGGGGGATTCCGTCACCCTGGTCTCCTCCGCCGAGGAAGCCACCAAGGACGTCTTCACCGCGCTGGCGCGCCGGGATCTGCTCGCCCAGCACGACCCCGACCAACCGCCCACCCGCCACTTTGAAACCACCGGCGACCCGGCCCTTTTTGAGCGCTTGGCCAGCCGCTTCCTGGGCCCCGGCGCCACCGAGCTGGACTACGGCGAAGCCCCCGCAGACGTGCCGCCGCGGGAAGCCTAGACCGGCACAATTCCCCCTTAGCGGCGCCTTCGTGGCAGGGTAGTGGACATGAAGGTGACCATCCTCGGCAGCTCCGGCAGCTTGGGATCCCCGGACAACCCGGCCTCCGGCTACCTCCTGGAGGCCGGAGGCATGCCCGGACTGATCATGGACCTAGGCCCCGGCGCCCTCGCGCGATTGCAGACGCTGACAGACCCGGCGACCTGCCACGTTGCCCTGTCCCACCTCCATGCCGACCACTGCCTCGACTTCCCCTCGCTGATGGTGTGGCGCCGCTTTCACCCCACCCACGCGGCCCGAACCCGCTCCCAGCTGCTCGGCCCCGGACCCGCGCCGGTCCACCTGGGCCGCCTCAGCGCCGACGACCAACCCGACGGCATCGACGACTGCTCCGACACCTTCGAGTTCACCGCCTGGGAGGACGGCCGCACCCACCATCTCGACGCCCTGAGCATCACCCCCTACCGCGCCGTCCACCCCGTGGAGGCGTACTCCCTGCGCATCGTTGAGCGCGACACCGGCGCCTGCGTGGTCTACTCCGGCGACTCCGGCTGGACGCCCAACCTGGTCACCGCAGCTGCCGGCGCGGACGTTTTCCTCTGCGAGGCCAACTGGGGTGCCACCAGTCAGGGCAAAGCCCCAGACATGCACCTGTGTGGGGCGGAGGCCGGCACGGCAGCCCGCCTGGCCGGGGTAGGCCGGCTGGTCATCGTGCACGTTCCACCCTGGGAGGATCCGGAAGACGCGGTGGCGGCGGCGCGCCGGGAATTTGACGGCCCCGTGGAATTTGGGGCGCCGGGGGCAACCTACACCACGGGTTAGGCCGCCCGGGGCGGGGGATTTGTCGCCGGGATGAAACGCAACCGGCGGCGCGGGTAGCCTGGGGCGCTATGAGTTCTTTGTCTCGTGCAGACGGCAGGGCCGTTGACCAGTTGCGCCCGGTGCGCATCACCCGCAATTTCACCACCAACCCGGCGGGCAGCGTGCTCGTGGAGTTCGGGCAGACCCGGGTGCTGTGCACGGCGTCCATCGCCGAGGGGGTGCCGCGCTTCAAACGCGATTCGGGGGAGGGGTGGCTCACCGCGGAGTACGCGATGCTGCCCGCCGCCCCCTCGGAGCGGATGCCGCGGGAATCCATGCGCGGGAAGGTCAAGGGGCGTACCCATGAGATCTCCCGGCTCATCGGGCGCAGCCTGCGCGCCGCAGTGGACCTGCGCGAACTCGGCGAAAACACCATCAACATTGACTGCGATGTCCTCCAGGCCGATGGTGGCACCCGCACGGCGTCGATCACCGGTGCCTATGTTGCGCTTGCCGACGCCATCGGGGTACTGCACGCACGCGGCGTCGTGCCCGGCTCCCCCCTGCGCGACCCAGTGGCCGCGGTCTCCGTGGGCATCGTCGACGGCACCGCGGTGCTCGACCTTCCCTACGAGGAAGACTCCCGCGCCGAGGTAGACATGAACGTGGTCATGACCGCAGCAGGCCGCTTCGTGGAAATCCAGGGAACCGGTGAGGAGGGCACCTTCGACCGCGCCCAGCTCGGCGAACTCCTCGACCTCGCGCAGGCGGGCTGCCAGGACCTCATCGCCCTCCAGCGCGACGCCCTGGAGTCCGCCTCATGAAACTCCTCGTCGCCTCCAACAACCCCAAGAAGCTCGTCGAACTCCAGCGCATCCTCGATGCTCACGACGTCGCCGGGGTGGAACTCCTCCGCCTCGCCGACGTCCCGGCCTACCCCGAGCCCGAGGAAACCGGCCGCACCTTCGCCGACAACGCCCTGATCAAGGCGCGCGCGGGAGTCGCGCACACCGGGCTAGCCACGGTTGCCGACGACTCCGGCCTAACCGTCGAGGAACTCGGCGGCATGCCCGGGGTGCTCTCCGCACGCTGGTCAGGCACCCACGGCGACGACGCCGCCAACAACGCCCTGCTGCTCAGCCAGCTGGCCAGCGTCCCCGACTCGCGCCGCCAGGCCGCCTTCGTCTCCGTGTGCGCACTGGTTACCCCGGACGGGGAAGAGACCCTGGCCACCGGCCAGTGGGCGGGCCGCATCCTGCGCGAGCCCGCCGGCGAGGGCGGATTCGGGTATGACCCGCTGTTCGTCCCCAACGAGGAAGACGGCCACTCCGGCACCCGCCGCACCGCGGCACAACTAACCCCGGAGGAAAAGGATTCCCTTTCCCACCGGGGTAAGGCACTCAGCCAGTTGGCGGTGCGTATCAAAGAGCTCGCGCAGCGCGACGGGGCCTAGTTCAGCTGGAACTTCTTTGTCACCTCACGGCGGCGCCAGTGCTCGACAAAGAAGGACAAGAAGGGAACAACGCCGGAAATTGCGGTGGTGATCCACCGCGCCGGCTCCCATCGCGCCTTGAGCCCAAGGTTGAGCGTGGCGGCCAAGAAGCAGATATACGCCCAGCCGTGGATCTTGGCGATGAGCCCTGCCCACTCGGGCAGCTCCATGTGCAGCAGGTATTGGCACACCATGCGCACGCACAGGCACAGCAAGAGCGTGCCGGTCACCCAGGCCGCAATGGTGAAGATGGTCAGCGCCTGGCGGACGCGGCGCTGGCGCTCGGGGTGGACCCGCACGGGGGTGGTGGGCTGATCAGGGGAAGTCATTGCGGAATCTAGGTGTCCTTTCTGGGGGTTCGGGGGTTGCCATCCAAGCCTGCCACGTCAGTGTCGCCCCTGCGTGGGGTGTTGAGCGCGTTGAACTCTTCGATGTCTACCTGGGGGCGCTGCGGCAGGAAGTCTGCGTCAATCTCCCGCGGTGCGTCGGCGGCGTCGAATTTCTTCTGGTCGAGTTCGAAGAGGAAGTCCGGATCGTCCGCCGAGTTTTCCGCGTCGATCATGAGGTTCTCATACTCTAGGTACTTGCGATACGCGAAGACAAAGAAGCCGCCGATGAGCGGCCACTGTAGGGCATATCCCAAGTTTTGGAATGTTCCGGTTCCGGACTTGTAACGGGTCCATTGCCACCACGCCAAAGCGATGCTCACGGCCACCATGGCTGCGAGCAGGAGGACGTGGGTGAACCGCGCACGTTTGTGCTGGCGGCGTTGACTTTCCTTCTTACTCACCCGTCCTAGAGTACCCGCCTGAAGGCAGTGCACTATACTGAATCATTGTTGCGCGCCCGTGGCGGAATAGGCAGACGCGCTGGATTTAGGTTCCAGTGTCCGACGGACGTGGGGGTTCAAGTCCCCCCGGGCGCACTGGTTTTTTAGCTCGGAGAGTTCCCCGTGGGGGCGGGGTCCTTCCGGGCGTAGATGGGGGTTTAGGGGAGTCGGCAGTGTTTAGTACACCGCGGTGCAATTCGGTGGCCTGTTCCCGCAGGTAGGGGAAGTGGAAGTACTATTGGCCTAACTCGCAAGAGTTGTTTATTTATACCTAGATACAAATTTTATATTGCGAAACTAATTCCATTGTGGCGTCTGGGTACTGCGGTGTGTGTCCGCGATCATCGACGGTAGGGCGGCGCCGAGGGTCGCCGTGTGGGTTGTGAGTGTGTGATGTGGGCAAACAGGGGAGAAATTAAGGTCCACTCCCGAGTTGTGGGCGCGGTCGTGCTGGTTCGCTAGTGTGATCGGGCGCACGCGAGTCCCATGACTGGTGTGGCGAAGCAATTGTGCTAAACCATAGCGCTGAGGTGGGATAAGAAGCCTTTGCAAACCTGTCGAAGGCGCAAGAGGCAGAAAGATAGTGCCGGTAGTGCAGTTGTTTGGGGCCGGTGTATAAGCGGCGAATGTGGCCCCCAATCCGGTGGGGGTAGCGGGGGTAGTTTCATGGCAATTGCGGGTGTCGGTTTCTCGCCCGATGGTGTCCGTTTTTGTTGTATAGCGATGCGTGGCACAGCGGTGCTGTGGACCGAGCCATCGGGTTATCTGCATTGGCAACTCCGGCGCGCTAAGGCAATTGGACAATCGCGGCCAAGGCCTTTGTGCCGGGAGTCGGCGGTGCCGCCGCCACGCCGAGCGTGATCGCGGCCCTGCGCATCCATGCTGAGGGTTGCATAATGGGAAGCTATAAAGCGCCGGTGTGCGCCGAGACTTTGTGACAGACCGTCAGGAGAGTAGCGATGTCAGATTCCGATTTTTGGGTTGAGCACAATGGCCCCGGACAGGGCCAAGACAGCGGCAGTCCAGGATGGGGCCAGCAGGTCGAACCCGAACCCCAGCGCAAAAACTGGACAGGGGTGGTCGCCGCGGTCATTGGAATCATCGTGGTCGCCGCCCTCATCGCCGCCTCCTGGTACTGGGTGCTCCATAAAGACCCCGAACCCACCGCCGCCCCGGTGGAGACAACCGAACAATCGGCACCGACGGCGAGCCCCGCGGCGTCGCAAAGCGAACAACCACCTGCCCAGGCGCAAGCCGACGTCTGCTCGCTGGACTACCTACACCGCTCCCCGGGCACAGAAAAGCTCAACCTAGTCATGTACTGCGACGGCGCCTGGATGCAAAGCGGCCTTGCCTACTCCGGAGACATTCGCATCTACCACCTCGTCGACGGAGCGTGGCAAGAATACAGCCGCCACGGAGTCACCGACACCGGATGGGGCTGCATGGACACCGCACAGATGGACCGAGACGGCGTGCCCGAGCAAGTTCGCAAGAAAGTCGTGCGCTGCGATAAGTCCCCCACCCCCACCCCCACTCCCCGCACCCACACCAGCCCAGACGCACCCCCCTTGGTCAGCAAATCCGCCGGCTACCCGCTCTTCCTCAACCACTCCGGCTGGGAAGGAACCCCAGACGCCCAATGCAACTCCATAGACACCTGGGTCTTCGCCGGAAAAAGCCCACGCACCGACCTAGTCATCTGCGAAAACCCCGACAACGGGCGCTACTACTACCGCGGACTGCGCGACGGCATGGGCTTTGAAGCCGACGTAGACATGTCCACCGCTAACCCCGACCACGGATACTTCCGCGTCCCCGCCAACCCCAACACCATCCTGGTCGACGGCTACACGCTGCGCGTCCTCGACGGGGCCGGCGCCACGGTGGTTAACGAGGAATTCACCTCGGCGTATATCAACGAAGACCTCCTGCGGTAGCGGGCAAGGGTCCCGAGGGCGGGGTGCACGGCGGGCTGGCTGTGTGCCCCGCCCTTTTTGTGTGTGGTGGGGGAGGGGGCTGGGGTGCTGCCGCTTTGGGCCGTGTGGTGGGGGAGGGGGCTGGGGTGCTGCCGCTTTGCAGCGTGTGACTGGTGTGGTTTACAGAGTGCGGTTTCGGGGGTGAAAAGGCGCCGTTTCGGGGGTGATTTGCGCACTTGCCCTGTCACACCAGTCACACGGTGTCGGGAGAGGTCCCGACGGGCAGGGGCGTTGCGAGGGAGGACGGTGCCCCGGTCGGGGTGGGCGGTGCGGCGGCCTTGCGGTGCCCCGCTTTGCAGCGTGTGGTGCGGGAGGGGGCTCTGCGGTGCCCCGCTTTGCAGCGTGTGACTGGTGAGGTTTACAGAGTGCGTTTTCGGGGGTGAAAAGGGGCCGTTTCGGGGGTGATTTGCGCACTTGCCCCGTCACACCAGTCACACGGTGTCGGGAGGGGCCCCGGGGCGGGGCAGGAGCGCCGCAGGGGCCCGGGGACGGGAGGGCGCCCCGAGGGGAGGTCGGTGCGGGCAGGGGGCGTCGGGAAGCGGGCTGCGAAGGGCGCAGCGCGGCTGGGGCAACGCCCTGGTCACGCACGGATTCTTGGGGCCTTATATAAAAGGTGGGCGCGGGGGGTCGTTGGTGGGGAGTGGCGGCTGCGTGGGGGTGGCGGCCCAGGTATCTTTTAGGGCATGTCTGAATTTGGTGATGGTCTAGATGAAGGTTCGTCGAGCGTGCCGGTTGGCGGTGATCAGCGGGCGTTGAATCGGCGTACGCTCATCGCGGCAATTCTGGGGCTCGTGGTGGTTGTGGCGTTGGCGGTGTGGGGCTTTGTGTCCTGCGGGTCTGATAATGATTCGCAGGCGGGCTCGGCGGCGGAGACGAGTGTCCCGGCCGTGGATGATTCCGGGGCGCAGGAGCATGAGATGGAGGCCGCCCCCGGGGAGCACGACGGGGTGCAGAGCATGTCCATGACCGCTGGTGGGCAGACCGCCCCGGTGGATTTGGTGCAGCTGACGGACCAGGGTGCGTTGCTGCCGCCGCAGGATATTTCCAAGCTGGGCTGGTATTCGGCGTCTGCGGTGCCTGGCGATGAGGGTGACGTGGGCTCTTCAGTAATTACCGGGCACGTCAACTTTGCGGGGCAGGGTGATGGTTTTGCCCGCCGCTTCGTGGATATGAAGGTCGGTGAGGAGTTCACCGTGAATGTGAACGGGGAGGATCGGCAGTTCCGGGTCACTGAGGCGCCGGTACACGTGACCAAGGGTGCCGACTGGCCCGAGGTGGTCAACAACACCACCGGAGAGAACAAGCTGGTGCTCATTACTTGCGGTGGTGAGTTTGTGGGCGGCCAGTTGGGCTATGCCGACAACATCGTCACTGTCGCAGAGCCGGTGCGCTAGCAGAGCAGCCTATGGCGCTAGCGGTGGCCGCCCCCCGCTAGCGCACTTGGGTGTTCGCGGTGCGCTAGAGCTCAATGTCGCGCAGGATCCGGGCCACGTGCCCGGTGGCCTTGACGTTGTACCAGGCTTGGGCGATGGTGCCGTCGGGGGCGACGAGGAACGTGGAGCGGATGACTCCGTGGACGGTCTTGCCGTAGTTTTTCTTTTCCCCGAAGGCGCCCCAGGCGCTGAGGGTGGTTTTGTCCGGGTCGGACAGGAGGGGGAAGGTCAGGTCGTGGTCCGCGGCGAAGCGGGCGAGGGCTTCGGGGCTGTCGGGGGAGATGCCGATCACGGCGACGCCGTCGCCATCGCCGAGTCCGTTCAGTTGGGTGAGGCTGTCGCGGAAGTCGCACGCCTCGGTGGTGCATCCGGGGGTGTTGGCGCGGGGGTAGAAGTAGACGATGACGTGGCGCCCGGAGTAGTCGGACAGGCTGACGGTGGTGCCGTGGGCGTCGGGAAGCGAAAATGCTGGGGCGGGGTCGCCGGGAGAGAGTCGAGGGGAAGTCATGTCGCCCACTCTAACCGGGGGTATCGGATGGGGGCTAGACTATGCGGGAGGTATCTGTAGCCAAAAATCTAACTACTGGGAGAAGACACGTGGCACGCAGCATTGAAGATATTCAGCGCGACATCGAGCGCACCCGCAGTCAGCTGGCCAGCACGCTGGACCAGCTGGCGGATCGCAGCAAGCCGAAGAACTTGGTTGATGATGCCAAGCGGCAGGCGACCGCGCGTCTGAAGGACCCGGAGGCGCAGAAGATTCTGCTGGTCAGCGGGGCTATTCTTGCCGGCTTGATCGTGGTGGGGGTGCTGCGCAGCCGCAAGCGTGGCAACGATATCAAGGAGCTGCAGCGTTTGCTGGCGGGCCGGGACTAGTCTGACTAGGCTACTGCCGTGGATCGCAACGTAGCTGTCATCATTGGCTCTGCTGCTGCCGCTGCCATCGCCGTGGGCGTGGCCGCGGGCACGTGGCTCTATTCGCATAACCACGAGCAGCCCCACCCGGCGGCTGCCCCGGAGACGACCGTCAGCGCAACCACGACGGTGTCTGGCACGTCGCAGCAGACGACCCCGCAGCAGGAGGCGCGCCCGCGGGCGCAGCTACCGGGGGATGCGGAGCCGGTCAATGATGCCGCGCGTTCCCAGCAGCCGACTGGGGACTTTAACAACGTGTACAAGTCCGGTCCCACCAGCGATGATTTTGCGTTGGCGGTGCGCGATGAGTGGGTGCGGGCCTACTTGCAGGATCGGCAGCTGGAGCGTGACGTGGTGGTGTTCAGCCCGGTGACCAGCTTGTATTACTCCATGCATTGTGCGGATCGGGGCGGCTACGTGCATTGCACCGGCGGCGACAACGCCAACGTGTACATCGCATGATGGTGTGTCGCCGAATCGTCTTGGGCCTGCTGGCCGTTGGCTGCGCGGTTGCCGTGGGCGGCTGCACTATTGATCGTCCCGGCTCCGCGCCGGCGGATTCGTCGCACCCGTCTGCCGTCCCGGCGCCCACGGTGCCGGCGCCCCATCCGTCGGCGGCGCCCGTTTCTTCCCTGGATGAGGTGGTTGCGGGGCTGCCCGGAACCGCCGGGGTGGCGGTCTTTTCCCCAGGCCAGGAGCTCGCGGCGGGGTTTCAGGATCCCGCCCCGGGGTGGTCGACCATGAAGGTCCCGGTGGCCATCGCCGCCCTGCGCGCCGGGGTGGGCGATGCTGCGACCGTCCGGCGGGCGATCACCGCTTCTGATAATGACGCCGCCGCGGCACTGTGGTCCGCCCTGGGCACCCCCGAGCAGGCGGGCCGCGCCACCACCGCGGTGCTTGCCGACGCCCCCGGCCCCCAACCGAGCGCCCAAACCCGCACCGTCCGCCCCCCGTTTTCCGCCTTCGGCCAGACGCAGTGGTCGGTGGCACAGCAGGCGCGTTTTGCCTCCGTGCTGCCGCAGCTTGATGGCTCCGGCCCAGTGACTGCGGCGATGGGCGCCATCGTGCCCGAGCAGTCGTGGGGGCTGGGTCGGCTGCCCGAGGCCCGCTTCAAGGGCGGGTGGGGCCCGGATGAGTCCGGCGCCTACCTGGTGCGCCAGCTGGGCTATATCGACCGTGGGGCGCAGTGCGCGCCGGTGGGTATCGCGGTGCTGGCCAAAGCCGAGGACGGCACCTTTGAGTCGGCGACCGCGATGCTGAGCACCATGGCCGAAAGGCTAGACCAGCTGCGCGCCGGCAGCCTGCATCTCTTCGAGTGCCCGCGCCCCTGAGTCCGGGGCAACGGCGGAGACTAAGTCGGTGAGCACGCGCACCTCGAAGCCGGCTGACAGGGCGTCGAGGACGGTGGCGCGGACGCAGAAGTCGGTGGCTATGCCGGCGACGTCGATACGCGTGACGTCCTGATCGCGCAGCCAGCGCTCCAAGGACAGGCCGGTGGCCTCCGTGCCCTCAAAACCGCTGTAGGCGGCGGTGTATTGGCCCTTGCGGAACACGGCGTCGAAGGCGGCGTCGGCGAGCGCGGGGTGGAACTGGGCGCCCGCGGAGTCTGCCCGGCAGTGGACGGGCCAAGAATCAACAAAATCCGGCTGCTCACTGAAGTGAGAGCCGGGATCAATGTGCCAATCCTGGGTGGCTATGAGGTGGCGGTAGGGGTGGGGGCCGGCGAGCAGCTGCGCCAGGCCGGCGGCCACCCGGTCGCCGTCGGCGGTGGCAAGCGCGCCTCCGGGGCAAAAATCATTCTGAACGTCAACGACGATAAGACTGGTCATGCCCCATTATCTTAGGCGCGGGAGGCCACCCACGCAGCTGCTTTATCCGCCACAGCGTCCGCGGGGGCGGCGATGTCAAACACCGCGCCCGCCTCGTCGCTGCCGAGCGGCTCGAGGGTAGCCAGCTGGGACTCGAGCAGGCTGGAGGGCATGAAGTGCCCCTCGCGCTGGTCCATCCGGGAGGCCAGCACGTCGACGTCGCCGTGGACGTGGACGAACTCCACGTCGGGGCAGGCCTGCCGGATGAGGTCCCGGTAGCTGCGCTTGAGGGCGCTGCAACCGATGACCCCGCCGTCATGGGCCTGGGCTAACCACTGGCCAACCTCTTTGAGCCAGGGCCACCGGTCCTCATCATTGAGCGGCTGGCCGGAGGCCATCTTGTCGATGTTGGCCTGGGGGTGGAGATCATCACCATCGCGATAGCTCACGCCGAGGCGCTCGGCCAGGAGGGTTCCGATGGTGGTCTTGCCCGCACCGGAAACACCCATGACCACCACGCGGGGTGCGGATGTTGACTGTGTCACGTGCTGTAGCACTCCTCTTACCAGTTGTGTACGGTGCCGTCTGCCAGGCGGTTGTAGGGCAGGTAGGCCTGCTCGTAGGGGAACTTTTCCGCGATCTCCGGGTGGAAGGTCACGCCCAGGCCCGGGTTATTGCCCGGGTGCAGCAGGCCGTTTTCAAAGGTCATGGACGTCTCAAAGACCTCCAGGGTCTCCTTGGAGTGCGTCATGTACTCCTGGGCGCCGTAGTTGTGGATGCTGATGTCCAGGTGCAGCTCGGCAGCGAAGCCGATGGGGGAGACGTCCGTGGGGCCGTGGAAGCCGGACTTGATCTGGTACGGCTCGGCCTGGGCCATGACCTTCTTCAGCGGCGAGATGCCGCCGAAGTGCGTGGTGGCGCAGCGCACGTAGTCGATGAGCTGGTTGTCAATGAGGTCCTTGATGTCATAGACCGAGTTGAATACCTCGCCGATGGCCAGCGGCGTGGTGGAGTGCTCGCGGATGATGCGCAGGTTCTCCTGGTTCTCGCCGAGGGTGACATCTTCGAGCCAGAACAGGTCGTAGGGCTCAAGGTCCTTGGCAAAGCGGGCCGCCTCGCGGGGGGTCAGGCGGTTGTGGCCGTCGTGCAGCAGCGGCAGCTCCGGTCCGAACTCGTTGCGCACGGCCTCAAAGACGCCGGGCACGTGGCGCATGTAGGCGGCGGAATCCCAGTCTTCCTCGACCGGCCAGTCGCCCCGGTTGGCCGGCTCGAAGTCATAGCGCTGGCCGGAGGACTGCTCCTGGGCGGCAACGCCGTAGAGCTTGTCGATGCCCGGCACGGAGGTTTGCACGCGGATCATGGTGTAGCCCAGGTCCATCTCGTAGCGGATGGAATCGAACAGGCTCTCCAGGTCGGTGCCGGAGGCGTGGCCGTAGGCGCGGGCGCCGGTGCGGCAGGCCCCGCCGAGCAGCTGGTAGACCGGCATGTTGGCCATCTTGCCCAGGATGTCCCACAGGGCCATGTCCACCGCGGCGATGGCGGCCATGGTTACCGGACCGCGGCGCCAGTAGCAGGAGCGGTAGAGGAACTGCCAGGTGTCTTCGATGTTCTTGGCGTCGCGGCCAACCAGCAGCTGGCAGACGTGCTCCTTGAGGTAGGCGGCGACGGCGAGTTCGCGGCCGTTGAGGGTGGCGTCGCCCACGCCGACGACGCCGTCGTCAGTAGTGATTTGCAGGGTGACAAAGTTGCGGGAGGTGGAGAAGACGAATACTTCTGCCTTGGTGATTGTGCTGCTCATTGTGAGACTCTCCTGAAAAGTGTGCGTGGTGGGGCGATCCCGCCCCACCGGTTTGATAGTACCAATACTAGGGGGTGGGGGTGGACGTGGGCGCCTCCAAGGAATCGGCGTGGCCCGAGATCGAACCGAACTTGGCCCGCTTCTCCGCGATCGCCGCCATGACCTCCTGGAAACGCTCCTCCGTCAGCGGGTAGGACATCATGATCAAGCAGGCCGCCAAGAAGCAGCCGCCCGCGAAGATCGCCAGCCACAGGCCCATGGACGCCAGCACCTCATTGGCCTGCGTCATGTGCCCGCCGCCGTCACGGGCGACATACCCGGCCAGGGACAGCACCGCGCCTGCCAGCGCCATACCGACGCCCTGGCCCACCTTGCGGGTGAAGGAGAACGCCGCATACGTGGCGCCCTCGGTGCGGATGCCGGTCTGCAGTTCCCCGTACTCCACGGTGTCCGCCTCCAGGGCCCAGGTCATGGTGTTGAGCACAGCCATGCCCGCACCCGCGATGAACAGGCCCACCAGCGCCAGCCACAGGTTGGCCAGGTGCGAGGTGCCCAGCCAGAAGATGATCATCCCGGCCACCGTGAACAGGGCGGCGATGATAAAGCCGCGCTTCTTGCCCAGGTAGCGGGTGATCGCCGGGCCGAAGGGGCCCATGTAGAGCACCGCGCCGGTGGTGATGATGGTGACCACGGTGGGGGCCCAGTTGCCGTCCGTGAACTGGCCCAGCAGGTCCAGGCCAATGTAGATGCCCATCGCGGAGACCACGTTTTGGCCGGTGAGGTAGAAGAAGGAGGAGGCGCACAGCCGCAGCAGCGGGCCGTTGCGGCGCACCGTGTCCAAGGTGTCGCGCAGGGAGACCCGCTCGACCTCCCGGACCACGCGCTCCTTCGCGGTGATAAACGTGATGGCAAAGAACACCGTGCCTACCACCAGGAAGACGATCGCGGTGAACAGGAAGGTCCGCTGCAGGTTGGCCGCGGCCTTGATCTGCGGGGCCAGCAAGACGCCGAGTACCAGGATGGTAAATCCGGAGCCGACCATGCGGGCGGCGGACATCCGTGAACGGTCCTGGGGGTCCTGGCTCATCGCCCCGGCCAGGGAGCCGAACGGGATGTTGACCAGGGAGTAGAGCAGGCCGAGCAACGCGTAGGACACGGTCGCCCAGATCACCTTCATGGTGTAGTCAGTGACCGGGATCCAGAAGCACAGCAGGTTGGAGGCCAGCAGCGGCACCGAGTACCACAGCAGGAAGGGGCGGAACTTGCCCCACTTGGTCATGGTGGAGTCCACCAGCCGGCCGGCAAAGATATCCGCAAAAGCGTCCCAGACCTTGATGAAGATGAAGATCATGGAGGAGTGGCGAGGATCAAGCCCCACCACGTCCGTGTAGTAGACCAGCAGGAATAGGCCGGTCATTTGGAAAGCGATGTTGCAGCCCGCGTCGCCGAAGCCGTAGCCGATGACGCGCTTGAGCGCCAGGTTGCCTACGCCGTGCGTGGGGGTTGTTGTAGTGGTCATTGTGCGGCCTCCGCGCGCATCTTCTCCGACGTGTACGCCGGGTATTTGTCCTTGTAGGTCTCCGCGATGATGTCCACGATCTGCTCGGCGGACAGGGATCCGGAATTGAGCACTAGGTCGTAGTACTCGTCGTCGTTGGGGTTCCATTGGTAGAGGGACCGGGCCATTTCTGCACGCAGGCGGTCCTCGGTGTAGCACTGTTCGCGTGCGGCATCACGCGGCAGACCGGTGAGCTCTTCGACGCGTTCCACGCGCTTCTTCAGCGGTGAGACGATGCGCACGTGCAGCGCACCGACCACCCGGCCCAGCACCAGGGCGCTGTTGCGGCCCATGATGACCGCGCCGCCGTCGACGGACTGGAGCACGTTGAGGGTGTTCTCATTGGCCATCTTGCGGTTGGCCGTCAGGTTCGAGGCGTTGGCCAGGTCCGAGTCCGTAGAGGACAGGGACATTCGGCGCAACCACCGGTCGAAGCCGGAGTCGGTGAGCACCGCGGTGCCGGCGATGTCGGGGGCGTCGACAAGCTCATCGGAGCTAAACGCCTGCGGGATGTAGGGCACGCCGAGCCGCTGCGCCAGCGCCGGGCCGATGTCCGTGGCGCCCGAACCGCGCAGGCCGAACAGCGTGACAATCGGCGGGTGCGGCTGGTCCAGGCGAGACAGCAGCGTGTTGCGGTTGCCCTGCGCGGTGACCCGCACCCGCTCGGTGTCCACGCCCTTGGTCTGTGCCACCGCGTCCTGGGTGCGCCGCTCGTGAAGCTCCGCGACCGCCCGCGCGTGCACTGACGCGGTGAGGTTGTAGCCGATGGCCACCAGCACAGCGCAGCCGCCCAGCGCCGCCGGCACTAGCCCCGTGGCAATACGGATGCCCAAAAGCGCGTGGTCGGTTTGCACGGGCGCCTTGGCCACGTAGCCAAACATGCTGATGATTGCCGCCCCGGCCCAGCCGCCGACGCCCTGGCCCACCTTGCGGATGAAGGAAAGGATGGAATAGGACCCGCCCTCAGACCGGATGCCCGAGCGCCACTCGCCGTAGTCCACGGTGTCCGCCTGCATGGAGAACATCAAGGCGTTGGTGCCGCCCGAGCCCATGCCGAACAGGAACCACACCGCAATGGCGATGGGCAGGTTGCCCGCCGGGATGAAGAAGATGCCCACATAGGCGATGACGGCGCACATGCCAAAGGTCATGTAGCCATTGCGCTTGCCCAACCGCGCCGTGACCATGGCGGTCAGGGACGCGGCCAGCACGCCGCCGACCGTCTGCGCGAGCATCAGCCACACGTAGTAGGACGCGCTGCCCAGCACATAGGTGGCGTAGTACATGCTCACCGCGTTCATGGTGAACATGGCGCCCAGCAGGAAGAAGGCAGCCAGGCACAGCATGAGCAGCGGCCGGTTGCTGCGCAGCATCCGGAACGTGGCGCGGAAGGAGATCTTGCCCTCCGGGCGCTGCACGGTCTCCCGAGAGTTGAGGAAGCAGATCAGGTAGAACACCACGGCCAATAGGGCCAGGCCCGCGCAGGTCAGGGTGAACTTCAGCCGGATGCCGTCGACGGCGGTGTCCCGGAACTGCGGCGCGATGGCAAAGCTCAACGCCACGCCCGTGACCGCACCCGCAATGGCGCGCGCGCCGGCGAGCTTGGAGCGGTCCACCGGGTCCTGTGTCATCGAGGCGGCCAGCGAGCCGTAGGGGATGTTGACAAAGGAGTAGCCCAGCTGGAACAGGGCGTCGAAGAGGAACACCCAGGCCACGGTCAGCGCCGGGCTTAAGCCCGCCGGGACGCTAAACAGCAGCACAAAGCACACTGCCAGCGGCAGGGATCCGAACAGCACCCAGGGGCGCAGCCGCCCCCACCGGGTATCAAAGCGATCCACCGTCTGGCCTGCGATGAGGTCAGAGGCTCCCGCCCAGAATTTGGTGATGCCATAGATCGCGCCGGCGGTGGCGGCGCTAATTCCGGCGATCTCCGTCATGTAGACCAGCAGGAACATGGAGGTCATCATGAAGGAGAGGTTGTTGGCCGCATCGCCTAGGGCATAGGACAAGACGCGGTGGGAGGGCATCTTGCCCGCGTTCAGGCGCGGGGAGGCGGATGCGCTGGTAGTGGTGGTCACGGTGGCTCCTGGTTAAGGAAACGGGACGGGGAGACTAGCCCCTAGGCGCAGGGGAGAAGGGGCTAGCGCTGACCTAGCGGGTACTAGGGCAGCTCGGGGCTACGGCGGCCGTAGGCGGCGGCGTCCATGGACGTCCAGCGCTCCTTGAGCCAGCGCGCGGCGGCCTTGGGGCGGCGGTCGCGGGTGAAGGCGCCCTTCTTGTTGCCGTCGACGCGCGCGAAGCCGGCTTTGGTCTGGAAGTCCGCGAAGTTCCACATCTGCTCGCCGATGACGGCGGGGCACTCGTCGAAGCACCGGGAGGTCTCTGCCAGGTAGGTGACCTGGTAGTCCTCGGTGAAGGGCTGGTCATAGATGGAGTGCAGGCCGGCGACGGTATCGGCGCCGTACTCGGTGACGATGATGGGCAGGTTGTACTTCTCGGACCAGCCCTTGAGCTCTGCGGACAGTGCCTGCGCCGCGGAGGTCATGTCGCCGGGCATGAGGTACCAGCCGTAGTAGCGGTTGATCATGAGCACGTCGAACAGGTCAGAGATCTGGCACTTGTCGTAGGGCGCGAACATGACGTTGACGTAGCCGACGGGGCGGGTCGGGTCGCAGTCGCGGGCCAGTTGGGCCAGCGGCTCGAAGTATTCGCGGGCGCCGTCGGAGGCGGTGTCGGGCTCGTTGGCAATGGACCACAGGACTACGCTGGGGCGGTTCTTATCGCGGGCGATCAGGCGCTCGATTTCCAGCTTGTGCTGGGCTTGGGTCTGATCGTCAACGTGGCCCTTTTCAAAGGTTTCGCCGCCGTCGGAGTCGATGATGCCGCCGCCCATCTTCCAGTTCAGGCCCACCGCGGGGGTCTCGTCGATGACTACGATGCCGTGGCGGTCGCAGTGGTCCATGAACTCTTCGGAGTAGGGGTAGTGGCTGGTGCGCAGGGAGTTTGCGCCGATCCAGGCCAACAGCTCGGTGTCCTGGATCATGTGGGCGTTGCTGTGGCCCTTGCCCAGGGTCTCGTGGTCCTCGTGCATGCCAAAACCGGTGAAGTAGAAGGGCGTGCCGTTGATGAGGAACTCGGTGCCGCGCACTTCCACGGTGCGGATGCCAAAGGGCTGGAGGTATTCGTCGATGGTGGCGCCGGCGGCGTCGAGAAGCGTGATGCGCATGTCGTACATCCCGCCGATGCCGGGGGTCCAGATGACGGCGTCGTCGATGCGGCAGGTGCCGGTGGCTCCGTCGGCGGTGGCCACGACGGTGCCGGTGGGCTGGTCGAGGATTTCCACGCGCACCTGCGCTGCGGCGGCATCGGCTTCAGGCCCGCCGGCCTGGCTGATGTCCCAGGAGACGATGCCGGTGGTGCCGTCGATGTCGGTGGTGATGGTCACGTCATCGACGCGGCGCGCCGGGCGGGCGTAGAGCACCACCGAGCGGTGCAGGCCGGAGTAGTTGTAGAAGTCGTGCAGGTAGTTTTGCTGCCGACGCCCATCGGCAAGCTCAACGACCTGTCCCGGGGGGATGCAGGTGTTGTCCAGCCGGTTGTCCACGCGCACGGTCAGGCGGAACTGCTCGCCCGCGGTGACGTGCTCGGTGACGTCAAACTCGCACGGCATGTAGCCGCCCTTGAAATCGCCCACGTGGGCGTCATTGGCCCACACGCTGGCGTGGTGGGTCACCGACCCAAAGCGCACCACGATCTGCTGGCCGTCCCAGCCGCGGGGCACGCGCACGGTGGTCTGGTACCACCAGTAGCCCACGTGGTTGCGCACCTTCGTGGAGGCGAATTGGTCATTGACGCTGGCGGGCACGGCGATCTCCGTGGTGCCGGGCAGGGTGTCGGCGAACAGGCGGCGCTCTTCGCCGTCATTGTCCCAGTCGACCAGGAAGCGCCAGGTGCCGTCCAGGATGCGGTGTTCGCGGGTGGATGATTCCACCGGGGCCAGTTGAGAAAACATGAGGATTACTCCTTGGAAGTAGGAAGAAATGCGGGGCAGGGGGCAGGGGGGCAGGGGCGGATGCCGGATACCGCAGGCAGCTAGGACGCCTCGGCGCGCAGCTCCTCGACGAGCCCGGCGATGAGCTCCACCGCCGCGGTGTCGGCGGCAAGCTCCTCGTCGAGGACACCCACCAGCGCGGCGACGGGGGTGTCGCTGGTGCAGGCTGCGGCCAGGTCGGCGGCGCGGGTGTCGCGGATCTCTTCGCCGCGCTCGTTGACTCCGAGCAGGTAGGTGATCCACGCGGCAAGCGAGAATGCGGCGGCTTGTCCGCTGCGGCCGGCGGCGCGTTCGGCGTGCAGGATCGCTGCGGCGCGCATGCGCTGCTTGGTGGCCCCGTCGGTGCCGATCTGCACCAGAGAGTGCCGGATGCGCGGGTTTTCAAAGCGCTCGATCAGGCTGGCCCGGTAGTCGGGTACGGCCAGTTCGGGTGCGGTGAGGTGTTCGGCGGCGGCGTCCCAGAGGGCTTCGACGCGCTGCCGGATCTGCGGGTCGGAGATCGCTTGGTCCACGGTGTCGTGGCCGCGCAGTTGCCCGTAGTAGGCCATGAGCGAGTGGGAGCCGTTGAGCAGCCACAGCTTGCGGCGTTCGAAGGCGTCGATGTCGTCGACGAATTGTGCGCCGGCCTTTTCCCAGTCGGGGCGCCCGGCGGGGAAGTCGCCGCAGATGACCCAGGAGGCGAAGGGTTCGGTGACTACTGGGGCGGCGTCGGCAAAGCCGGTTTCCTCGGCGACGTCGGCGATGAGTTCATCGGTGGTGGCCGGGGTGATGCGGTCGATGGAGGTGGAGGGGAACGTCACGTGGTCTTCGACCCAGGCGGCCAGTTCGGGGTCCACGGCGCGGGCCATGCCCAGCACGGATGCGCGGGTGGTTTCCCCGTTGGCGGAGATGTTATCGCAGCTCATCACGGCGATTCCGGATTGCTTATCGACGCCCCCTTCCAGTGCCGCTTTGCGGGCGCGCAGGCCCACCAGGACGCGCCCGGCGGCGGTGACCAGGTCAACCTCGGCGTCGGAGGCGGTGCTGCCGCGCAGGGCGGCGATGTCCGCGGCGACCTCGGCGTCGTCAGTGTCTAACTCGCCCGCGGCGGTGAGGTGGTAGCCGGCTTCGGTGACGGTGAGGGTGACCACGGCGACGTCAGGATTGGCAAGCAGTTCGCACAGCCGGGCCGTATCGGTGGCTGGCCGGGGGTCCACCAGGGACCAGATCAGCTGCGGGGTGTCGCCGCTGCCGGAACGCTCTACCAGGGTGTACAGGCCGTCTTGGGGGGCGAGCGCTTCAGCCAGCTCGGGCCCCAGCCCGGTGAAGGAAGCGTATCCCCATTGCGGGTCGCCGGCGGGGTCTTCTGCGTTTTGGGTGTACCACACCTGGTGGGCGCGGTGGAAGGCGCCGAGCCCGAGGTGGACGAGCCGCACGGGCGGGGCGGGCGGGCAGGGTGCGGTGCTGCGGTTGAGCGGGGTGGGGGTTGCGGAGGTCATAGCTTGAACACCCTTCGGGGAGAGGCGTCGATCAGGTCGACGATGATGTCTGCGGCGCGGTCTTCGGTGATGCGGTGCTCGGCGACGAGCCGGGCGAGGTAGTTGGCCTCCACGCGCCGGGAGGTGTTGTGGCGCGCCGGGATGGAGCAGTAGGCGCGCGTGTCATCGATGAATCCGGAGTAGCGGCTGAAGCCGGCGGTGCCGGTGCTGGCCTGGCGGAAGCGGTTCATGGCGTCGATTTCGTCGATGAACCACCAGGGCGCGCCGAGGTAGGCGGCCGGGTAGTAGCCGGCCAGGGGGGCCAGTTCGCGGGAGAAGACCGTCTCGTCGATGGTGAACATGACGAAGTGGAAGTCGGGGTTTTCGCCGAAGGCGCTGAGCAGGGGCTGCAGGCCGTTGGTGTAGTCCATCCGGAAGGGGATGTCGTGGCCGGTATCCGCCCCGAAGGCATCAAATGCGCTGGTGGAGTGGTTGCGGTAGACCCCGGGGTGGATGGTCATGACTAGGTGGTCGTCTTGGGCCATCTCCGCGAAGCGGTAGGTCATGTTGGCTTCAAAGGCGGCGGCTTCGGCGCGGGTGGCTTCGCCGCGCAGTGCCTTGTCCAGGATGGCTTGGGCGTCGGCGGGGTCCAGCGGGGTGGAGTCCGCGTTGTGGGTGCCGTGGTCGGAGGAGACGGCGCCGTGGTCGATGAAGTACTGGCGGCGGTTGGCCAGGGCCTTGAGGTAGCCGGCGTATCCGGTGGCGCCGTCGCCGGCGGTGTCGATCAGCCGGGTGACATTGGCGGCGAAGTCCGGCAGGTAGGCCTTGGTGTAGGCGTCGGGCCGGAAGGTGGGCAGGATGCGGGGGCTAAAGGTGGTGTCTTCGGCGAGTTCGCGGTGGATGGCCAGGTCGTCGAGGGGATCGTCGGTGGTGGCCAGGACCTCGAGGCCGAAGCGTTCGGCGAGTTCGCGGGGCCGGAAGTCCGGCTGGGCGAGCAGGTCGGTGAGTTCGTCATAGATGGCGTCTGCTTCTTCATCGCTGCGCACCGATAGTCGGTCCGGGTTGATGCCAAAGACGTGTTCAAATTCTTGCTCTAGCCAGTACCCGGAGGCGGTGCCCGCGTAGAGGTCCCAGTGGTGGCAGAAGATCCGCCAGGCGGCGCGGGGGTCGCAGTCGTGGCCGCCGACGCCGAGGTCAGCGAGGTCCACGCCAGCCGAGTGCAGGACTCGGGTGAGGTAGTGGTCGGGGCTGATGAGCAGGGCGGTGGGGTTGGGGAAGGCCGCGTTGCTGCTAAACATTGCGGGGTCGAGGTGGCCGTGGGGGGAGATGATGGGTAGGTCTTCCACGCTGGCCAGCAGGCGGCGCGCGATGTCGCGGGTGCCGGGGTCGGCTGGCAGCAGCCGGTCGGGGTGTGCTGCGTGTGATGAACTCATATCACCATTGAAAAGTTCGACTAGGTCACAGAGCAATAAGTTGCCAAAAATTTCCCCCGAAACTTGCCGTGTTAATCAAATGGTGTGACCACAATCTCCCCCCGAGCCGCCCCGCTTATCGACGCCCCGCCCCGCGCCGCCCCCCGCTAGCGTAGCGCGCGCACGGAAGACTCCCGCACAATCAACCGCGTGGGCAGCACCCGCGGCCGCGCCGGCGGCTCCTTGACGCCCATGATCAGCGCGATGAGGTTGGCTGCCGCCACCCGACCCACCGCACGCAGCGGAGCGGCCACGGTGGTCAGCGAGGGAGTCACTATGGTGGTCACCTCCGTGTTATCAAAGCCGATGACGGCCACATCCTCGGGCACCCGCATCCCGTGGGCGCGGGCCTGCTGGATAAAGCCCACCGCCACCAGGTCGTTGAAGCACAACACCGCGTCGGTGCGCTCCCGGCACCAGCGCTGAAACGCCCGGCGCCCGCCCAGCGCCGTCGGCTCGACGACCCGGTGCATGCGCACGTTCATCCGCGCGAGCCGGCGGGCCTGATCGGCGGGGATCTGCGTGGAGCGGGTGAACGTGGCTGCCGCCGCGCCGAGGGGGGCCGACGGTGAGCCGACGGCGTCGAGAAGCCCGCGCCAGCGGGTAGCGTCCGCCCAGGAGCGATCCGGACCGGCCAGATAGGTAATCGAGCGTGCCCCCTGCTGCTCCAGGTGGATGGCTGCTTTGATTACGCCCTCGTAGTTATCCACCAGGACGCTGGGCACACCCGGAACCGGCCGGTTGATCACCACCGCCGGCATGGTGCGTGCCACCTTCTCAATGTCCTGGTTGGCCAGCCGCGAGGACGCCAGCATCACGCCATCAACGTGCCGCGTCAGCGCTTCGACGGCCTTGCGGGAGCGTTCCTCGTGCTCCTCAACGTTGGCAATGACCACCTGGATGCCCTGGGCGCGGGCAGCGTGCTCCGCCCCGCGGACGATTTCCAGAAAAAAAGGATTGAGCAGATCTGCAACGACGATGGCGATGTTGCCCGTAGGTGCCTGATCTAGGCCATCTGCCGCGTGCAGCGTGGCTAGCCTAGACTTGTAGCCCAATTCTGCTGCTGCCGTACGCACCTTTTCAGCGGTGGCGTAGCTAACCCGCCCCGGCTTACTCAGCGCGCGTGAAACCGTCGAGGGAGAGACTCCGGCCAGGTCAGCGACATCGTAGATGGTCACCTTTCCTGGGCGAGTCGTGGCATCACGGCCAATCGTCATGGAAGGCCATTATAGGAACAGCTGCAGCGCTACTGCTCAGTAGGGGGCTCGCGTGGCGCAGATCACTCAATTCCCCCCGAACGGGGGTGGGCGTGGAGGGTGGCCCGCGGCGTGGCGCACGGCTGCTAGAATACGAAAAACCCCGCTGAGCTGGGACTCAACGGGGGTGAGATGGTGCGCCATCAGGGACTCGAACCCCGAACCCACTGATTAAGAGTCAGTTGCTCTACCAATTGAGCTAATGGCGCAAACGGCGTCCGCCCGCAACGGGCAAGCGGCGTTGTCTCTGTTGCGAGCACCGTGGGCGCCGCAACGGAGAATCACTTTACTTCCCCGCCAATAAACTTACAAAATCGCCAGGTCACACACCGGTTTTGCGCTCCGCGCGAGAAGCCCAACGCCCAGGCGGATGGGAGATATGTGGGGTTGTATATCGATTCGGTCACGGTTGGTTGACTGCCCGGCGGTTGCTTCCCTCTTCGCGGGGAAGGCAAGTAGGCTGAGCCGAGCACGGTTGCTGGGGCTGCCCAACCTGGCCGGCCAACGCAACCGAAGCATTGATCGTGGCGATTTGAGGTTAAAAGTAGTGGCAGTGGCGTTTGTTGCTCGGTTGTCGCGGAGGAAGTCCGTGGCAGTAATGGCGGTAATGTCCGCGATGGCCATTGCGGTGGCGGGGGCAGTTTCATCGTGCACCATTGGGCGCGATACGGGCTCTGAGGCCGCCCATGCGGCGCAGGTGGAAGAGGAAAATCCGGCGCCGGTGGTCTCCGTCAAGGATGGCGCGCGCAAGGTGGATCCCTCCTCGCGCGTCAGCGTGGAGTCCCAGGATGAGACGCTACGCAAGGTCGTCATGACCAACGAGGACGGCAAACAGGTCGAGGGGGAATACTCCGAGGACCACAGCTCCTGGCGCACCACGGAGGACCTAGGCTACTACCGGACCTACACGGTCGAGGCTTTTGACGCCAACGGGGAGTCCACCACTGTCGAGTTTTCCACCGTGGAGCCCGACGGCGTGGCCGCCGTGAGCATTGCGCCTCTCGACGGCGCCGAGGTCGGCGTGGGCCAAACCATCGCCTTCCGCTTCGGCTATCCCATCGAGGACCGCAAGAAGGCCGAGCAGACCATCAAGATCAAGACCGAGCCCAAGGTCACCGGCGCCTTCTACTGGCTGAACAACTATGAGGTGCGCTGGCGGCCGGAGAAGTTCTGGAAGCCCGGCACCAAGGTCAGCGTGGAGGCCAACATCTACGGCCAGCCCTTGGGCGGGGGAATCTATGGTGACTCGTCCAACGCGGCGTCGTTTAGCATCGGCGATGAGGTCATCGCTGTGGCCGATGACGCCACCAAGACCATGACCGTGTACAAAAACGGCGAGGAACTGCGCTCCATCCCCATCTCTATGGGCTCGTCCCAGTGGCCCACGCCCAACGGCACCTACATCATCGGCGACCGCAACGAGTCCCTGGTCATGGACTCAGAGACCTTCGGCCTCGCCCACGATAAGGGCGGCTACAAAACCACCGTGCAGTTTGCCACCCAGATGTCCTACTCCGGGATCTACGTCCACGCGGCACCCTGGTCCGTGTGGGCACAGGGCAACACCAACACCTCCCACGGCTGCATCAACGTCACCACAGATGCCGCCCAGTGGTTCCAGCAGACCGTCAAGCGCGGGGACATTGTCAAGGTGAAAAACACCATTGGCGGTGACTTCTCCGGATGGGACGGGCTAGGGGACTGGAACATCCCGTGGAAGGAATGGAAGGAAGGCAACGCGCAGAGCAACTAGCGGCGGTGTCCGCATCCTGTTGCTCAGCGTTGCCCGCGCATGCGCGCCTACCCCGTCCCATCACTGTAGTCCCAGACATGACGGAAACCGTGCCTCCTAGGCATTGCCGCCGGTGCCTGGGGGCATTAGTCTGACCGAAACTGTGCTAGTCACACCCCGTGCTAGTCACCTCGCTGTCCGGAAGGGCCGTTTCATGAACAGCAGCGCCGCACCCCTGTTGTGCCCCGCGTCCTTAGCCGCATCCCATACGCGCCGCTGCCTGACCGCCCTATCTGCCCCCGTAGTCCTAGCTGCCCTATCTGGCAGTTAGAAAAACCGTGTTCAGGGCTTGAGCCTTGGGCTGAAGCTTCGAGCGCGCGACGCACCAGGCGTTGACGCACAGGCAGGACGCGCGGCGTTTCCACCACCCCTTATCCAACGCACAGGGGGTGGAAGCCCGCGCAGCGGATTTATGGTGACGGTGGACCGGTAGGGCCCACCCCCCGAAGGGACAACAGGGCGGGATACTAGGTGACACGTTTGATAACGCCCTACACGATCATTCGTGCGGCTTTATTGTTTGCCCTGTTGGCAACGGGCTTCCTTGCGGTTCAAACCACCATGCTGGTGGACGCGAACTACGCGCGCAGCATCTCTGCGGCCACTCGCTTAACCACCGGGATCTCCCCAGAGCGCGCACAAGCGCTCCTCGATGACATTGACCGGCTGTCCGTGGAAACAGACACCACCACGGTGGTGGACCGCACGGAGTTTGGAACGCGCACCTTCTATGTGGGCCGCGGCGGTGCGGGGCGGCGGTGGCTGGAAAGCGGGTACCAGTCCTACTCCCATGAGCGGGCCATCAAGGTGGTGCCGCTATCTGACCTGCCGGGCCATGAGATCCGGCAGGTCTTTGGCAACGCGGGCGGGCAGCGTTTCAACTCTCAGCTCGCCGATATTGCGTCGCGCTATGGGGTGGCCTCCGAACACTATGAGGGCCTTGAGCATGATCTCATCGGGGCGACCCCGGTGCCGCTGGGCTTGGGCGTGGTCACGGTCACCTCGGCCGGCCTGATTCTGCTGGCAGTGCTGCTCAATAGGCGGCGCTACATCGTGGATCGCCTGCACGGGGAGTCGGTGGTGACGCTGTGCAAGCACGACGCAGTGGTTGCACTGAGCCCGCTAGTGCGGGTGCTGCGCGCGGGTGTCATCGTGGCCGGCTTTGCGCTGGCAGGCTATACCTCCTTTGATGGGGCGATTTCCGTGCTGCGCTATAGCGCCCAGTTTGTGGCGCTGGTAGGCCTGGTGTGTGCCGCCACGTGGGCGGGGGCGGTGGCGGCGGTGTCGTGGCTGGGGACCGTGCCGCCGTGGGGGTGGCGCGTGCGCCCGTTTATGGACCTCGGCTCCAGCTACGCGGTGCGCTGCGCCGTCTGCGCGTTGATGATCGTCTCTGCGGTCTCGTGCGGGCACGCGGCGCAGCAGTTTGCCCGCCAGCAATCGATGATCGTGGATTTGGGCCACGTCAGCGGGCTGGTCCGTGCTCAGGGCGGGGCCCTTCGCCCGCTAGCTGGCGGTGCTGATGCTGCGGGTGCGACCTCGCTGGCAGACCTGTGGCAGGGCGACGAGGAGCGCGCCCAGCAGATTGCCGATGCCACAGCCGCGGCGCTGGCCTCTGGAAAGGCCGTGGAGTTTCATCTCTTCGAATCCGCCAAAGGCGCCCAGGTGGTGGCTATGAACCGCACGGCTGCGGGCACCTTTTTGTCGGCCGCCGCCCAGGAGCGGATCCGCCAGCTGCCAACTGATGTGGGCATTGTGCTGGCCGCGCCCCCGGAGGAGCAAGAAGACCGTGCCGAAAATTCGCACAGCGAACCTACGGGTCAGGGCGCACGTCATGGCGGTGATGAGGCCGCCGCGCGTGAGGTCTACCACGAGGCAGAGCAACCCGCCGAGCAACCCGCAGACGAGCTCGCAGAAGAACCTGCCGCGGAGCCCGCCGAGCAACCGGCCGAGCAACCCGCCGTCCAGCCCGCAGAGCAGGACGCCAGCCCGAACGGCGAACAGGAGTATGACCCCGATGCCGCGCAACCGAGCACCGCGGAAGGCACTGTGCCGGAGCCTCCGCGCGCGGTGGCGGAGCTCGGCCGCCAGGTGTTCCCGGGCCGGGACTTGTGTGCGCAGGCGGGGTGCGTGGTGGCGACCGTCGCAACGCATTTTCATTTTCAAGTGTTTAATCCGCTGGTGGATACGGGGGAGCAGCACCGTGGTGTGGTGTTGGAGCACCCGGTGGTGGTGATTGTTCCGGATGATTTCCGGCCGGTGCATGCGGTGGAGACGCTGGATAGTTTGGCGGCGGGCACGATCCTTTTTGCCAATGAGTCCACGGCGCGTGAATTTGTGGCTCTGCCGGGGGTGGATGGGGCGGTGTTCCAGCCGCGCAGCGTGGGGGATGTGTGGCTGGATCAGCATCGCGTGGACGGCATTGTGGTGCGGGTGGGGCTGTTGTGTGCGGTGTCGTCCATCGTGGGGGTGTTGGCGTTGGCGATGGCCTGTGCTGCGGTGGTTTCTCGGGTGTGTGATCCGGCGCTGCGGGTGGGCTATTCCTTTGGTCTGAGCTGGGATTGGAGGTTTCGGTGGCTGTTGTGTGCTGAGGGGGCGTGGGTGCTAGCGGCGAGCGTGGTGGCCGGCGTGTGTGTTGCGGCGGTGGGCCAGTAGGTGTTGTGGCGTGATTGAGTGATTGAGGGAGCAATTGTGGTTGATATTAAGGTGACGGCGGCCCGCAAGCGGGTGGGGCGTCGGGATGTGTGGTCGGGGCTGAATTGTGAGTTCCGTAAAGGGGCGCTGCACGCGGTTGTGGGGGCGTCGGGAGCGGGTAAGTCGACGCTGCTGCGGTGCGTGGGCTTGACGGATCGGTTGTCTGCGGGGCAGGTCAGCTATGATTCGGTGGATTTGAATGCGGCGTCGGCACGCGAGCGGCGGCAGCGGCGGCGCGCGTCGGTGGGGTTTTTGTTTCAGGACTATGCGCTCATGGATTTTGACACTGTGCGGGCGAATGTTGCTTTCGTGCACGGGGGAAAGCTGAGCCGGCGGGCGTCTGATCGGCTTATCGACGGCGCCTTGGAGCACGTGGGCTTGGCCGGTCGCGGTGGGGAGCGCATCCATGAGCTCAACGGGGCGGAGAAGCAGCGGGTGGCCCTGGCCAGGATTCTGGTGCGCGACGTGGAGGTGGTGCTGGCCGACGAGCCCACCGGCGCGTTGGACATGAAGAACGCGGAGATGGTGGTGGGCATTCTAAGCGAGTATGCCCTGGCTGGGGCGTGCGTGATTATTGCCACTCATGATCCGTGGGTGGTCTCCCACGCGGATTCGTGTGTGGATCTAGATATTTACTGCCCCGGGTAGGCGGCGCGAGGCAGGGCGGTGGGGTGTCACGTGGAGGGCACAAATATGTCACAAAATCGGCACAACCCTTGTAAACAAAGGAAGCGCTGCATTTACTTGATGGTGTCCGGCACCACCGTCCCTATCGCTTCAGGAGACCCCATGTCTGTTCACCTGTCTCGCCTGACAATTCCAGCCTGGCTTGCCCTCATTGTGCCGTGGGTGTGCGCCCCGTTCGTCGGCGGCGACATGCCTGACTGGATGCAAACCACCTATTTTGGCCTGTGCGTACTCATAGGCGCCTTCGGGCTCGCCGTGGCCTGTGCCTCCCGCAAGTGGGCGCTGGGCGTGGCCTCGGTGGTGTCTGCTGCCGCCTGGCCGATCGTCCTGCTGCTTGTGCTGCGTTTCGCGGCGTTTAACTAGGGGTGCGCCGCAGCGCCAGGCTGCGGCCGCGTACCTGCTGCGGGCACAAGAAAACCCCCTCGCCGCTGCCCCGCGGTGAGGGGGTTTCTTCGGGGTGGATGACGGGGCTCGAACCCGCGACACCCAGGATCACAACCTGGTGCTCTACCAGCTGAACTACATCCACCATCTGCTGTATCAAACAGCGAGAATTACCTTAACCCACGCGCGAAGATTTACAAAAACTGCTGGTAGGCGGCGGTAGCTTCCTCTTGGGCGGCGGTGGCTTCCTCGGAGGTGGGGCCGGGTTGGGCTACGAATGCCGCGCGCCGGTAGTAGTCCAGCTCGCGGATGGACTCCACGATGTCCGCCAGCGCGCGGTGGGCCATGCCCTTGTCTGGCTGGTGGTAGTACACGCGCGGGTACCAGCGCCGGGTGAGCTCCTTAATAGAGGAGACGTCGATCATGCGATAGTGCAGCGCCGCGTCCAGCCGCGGCATCTCCGCCCGAATGAAGGAGCGATCCGTGGCAATCGAGTTGCCCGCCAGCGGGGCCGGGTGCTCGGGATCGCAATACTTATCGACGAGCTCCAGCACCGCCTCCTCAGCCTGCGCAAGAGTGGTCTGGGAGGCACGAATCTCCGCGAGCAGTCCGTTGGTTTCATGCATGTTGCGCACAAAATCATCCATCTGCTCCAGCTGTTCCTCGCTGGCGTGCACCACCAGGTCCACGCCCGGGTCGAGGATGTTGAGCTGCGCATCCGTGACCAAGGCTGCCACCTCAACGATGGTGTGCCGGGCTGGGTCGAGCCCGGTCATCTCCAGGTCGATCCAGACCAGACGATCGTTCTTGGGGGCCACGGCGGGTGCGGGGTCTGCGGACTCTGCGGGCTCGGTGTGCTCGGCGGGCGCTGTGGATTCAGTCATAGGTGTCCTTGCTGTCCTTCCATTTCGGCTGCCTCCACTGTAGGGCGGCACAGCCATTCCAGCCCATCAAGGATACCGGTCAGGCTTAACCCATCTTCGCGTAGAACTTGCCCATCAGCGGTGCCAGCAACCCGGTGGGCGCGTAGGTGGAGATGGTGTTCATGGCCTTGCCCAAGGGGCCGGGGACGACGCGGCGCTTGTTGGCGGCCAGTGCGTCGAGGGTTTCGGTGGCACAGGAGGTGTAGGTGGTCCACAGGAAGTCGGGGACCACTTTGTCCACGATGGTTTTGTCTTGTTCTGCAATGGTGTCCTCGCGTACCGGGCCGGGGGCGAGCAGGGTGCAGTGCACGCCGGTGCCCTTGAGTTCGTAGTGCAGGGCCTCGGTAAAGGCGTTGACGCCAGCCTTGGTGAACACGTAGGTGGCGTTGTTGGGGATGGGCACGTTTCCGGCGGCGGAGCCTACGTTGCAGATCGCCCCGGTGCCGCGGGCGACCATGGGGCCCACCACGGCGTGGGTGAGGCGGAAGACGGCGGTGGCGTTGAGGTGGAACTGGGTGGTTTCATAATCCCAGTCCTGCTGTAAGAAGGGGCCAAAGCTGGCTATTCCGGCGGAGTTGATCAGGATGTTGATCTCTTTGTCGGCGATGTGCTCGATGAGTCGGGTGACTTCCTCGGGGCGGGCGAGGTCGCAGGGGAAGGGCTGCGCGGTGATGCCGTGGGCGTCGATAAGCTCATCGGCGAGGGTGCGCAGGACGTCGCCGCGGCGGGCGACCAGGATGAGGTTGTGGCCAAAGGAGGCGAGCTGCCGGGCGATGGCTTCCCCGATGCCCTGGCTGGCTCCGGTGATCAGTGCGGTGGCGCGTGTGGAGGGGTGCGGCAGGGTGGCGGTCATGACTGGTCCTTTGCGTTGTCACTGCGTATCGACGTCGCGTTCATGCTACCCGCGCTACCCCCGCGGGGCTGAGTCTCCTGCCGCGGGGTGTGCGCTGCCGTACGATGGGACCACCCCGGGGATGCTGTGGGGCGTTCCTGGGAGACTTCCCCCTTTGTCGTCCTTGAGAGGCCATCTGACATGACCATCCGTACCCGTTGTGGGGCCATCATCGCTGCTGCTGCGGCAGCGACGATGCTGCTGCCCGCCGTTGCCGGCGCTGCCGAGGTTGCACCAGGAGCGCCGATGCGCATGCCTGGTGAACAGCCCGCCAATGTTCCGGTGCAGGTTCCCCCGGAGCTGCTGCGTGGGTCCTGCTCACAAGGCGTGCCGGGGACGGTGACCCTGCCTGACGGGTCCACCAAGCGGGTGATGGTGACGGCCGCGCACTGCGTTATTGGCATTACTAAGCCCAACCCGGGCCCGGAGGTCTACGTGCCCACCCGCGATGGGGACAAGCTCATCGGTGTGGCGGACCAGGGCGTGCCGGCGTATGAGCCGACCTTCCAGGAGCGTCCTGCCCATGAGGAGATCCGCGATGCCCTCGACGCGCCGGACTGGGGCACCGTGGCCCTGCGCGATGACGTGACCACCTCGCGTGCCGCCGACTCGAAGGACCAGTTTGGGGTGTCTCACGGCCAGCCGGTGATCCTGACCGGTATTCGTGATTACCCGGATCTGGCCATCTGGGAGGTCTCTGTAGACAACGCCGGTGAGCCGATCTGCAAGGATGGCTCCACCACTGGGCGCTCGTGCGGCATTCAGCTGTTCCGCACGTCCAACGGCATCTGGTCCGTGGGCCTGGGCTATGACCACGGTGACTCGGGCGGAGTGAACTTTGACCCCCAGACCGGGGAAGCCCTGGGCGTGACCTCCATGGGGATTGGCCCGCTGCAGCGGGCGCAGCCCATTGACGTTGCGCTGGAGCAGGCCTACGGCATCCCCGACGGCCAGGTCAATGAGCGTTTCCAGTTGCCGGAAGGCACGGAGCAGGCCGATGACATGCGGACGCTGACCGATGACCACCAGGTCATCGAGGCCTGGGCGGAGGAGAACCTGCCCCCGGCCCCGGACTATGTTGCAGACCTCAACACCGCGGTCACCGCGGCGCACACGGATGCGGTAGCTGCCGGCCAGCAGCTGGCTGGGGATGTCGCTGCGGTGGCCCAGGCGGCACCGAACCCGCAGGCCGTGACGGCTGCGGTCAAGAACGCCCAGGGCACCGTGGAGCAGGGTGTGGCTACCGCCCAGGCCCACGCTGACACCATTGGCCGGATCGCCCCGCTGGCGCTGATCCAGCAGATCGAGTCCCAGAAGTAGGCTTCGCGCAGAGCACGGAGCAGGCCTGAGTATGTGGACCGCATACTCGGGGCCCGCGAAACCTGCCGTGGCGTGGGGGCTTGCGCTGAGCGCCCCACGTGGGTAAGAATGGGATTACCAAAAGGATTGTGACCCCGCACCGGCACCAGCCGAGGCAGACGGGGGCAAGACCTGGAGAACACCCGGAAAGGGTGCGAGTATCCGCTCGCATGCCGCCGGTGATCTCCAGGTCTTTTTGCGTCTTAAGGGTCACCCGGGCTGAAAGGACACCCCTTCTATCATGACAACGGCAACGTCGGCGGGATATGCGCCGCTAGCCAGCGCGGTGATCGCCGCCCTCGGGGGAGCTGACAACATCCGAACCGTCACGCACTGCGCCACCCGCCTGCGCTTTGTGCTCAAGGATTCTTCCAAGGCGGACATGGCCGCGGTGGAGGGCGTCGAGGGCGTCATCGCCGCGCTGCGCGCTGGCGGGCAGCATCAGGTGGTCATCGGCAACGATGTTCCGCTCGCCTTCGCCGCGGTGACCGCCGAGCCGGGAATGGCGGCCCATGCGTCGCAGGATGATGGTGACTCCCCCCACGGCGGCACGGGCTCCGCCGATGAGGGCGAGAAGACCAACCTGTTCAACCGCTTCATCACCATGATCTCCGCGCTGTTTAACCCGGTGGTCTCGGTGCTGGCTGGCGTGGCCATTGGCAAGGCCTTCGTGCAGATGGCCCTGCAGTTCGGCTGGCTGGACGCGGAGTCCGGTACCGCGATCGTCCTAAGCGCCGCGGTGGATGGCGTGTTCTACTTCCTGCCGCTGTTCCTGGCCATCACGGCCGCGCGGCGTTTTGGGGTCAACCAATTCACCGCCATGGCGGTGGTGGCCCCGCTGCTGCACCCCACGATCGTGCAACTGGCCGCCACGGAAGGCGCGCAGGCCTTCCGGATGGCTTTCCCCGCGATGAGCTACGCCTCCTCCGTCATCCCGGCGATCCTGGCCGTGTGGGTGGCGGGCTACCTCCAGCGCGGCTTGGATAAGGTGCTGCCCAGCGCGGTGCGTAACTTCCTGACCCCGCTGTTTGTGGTGGTCATCATGGTTCCGGTGGTGCTGTTTACCATCGGTCCGGCAACGACCTGGTTCTCCGGGGTGGTGGCAGATGGCGTGAAGTCCCTGTTTGTTGCCGCGCCGTGGCTGGCGGGCGCCCTGCTGGGCGGCCTGTGGCAGGTGTTTGTCATGTTTGGTCTGCACTGGGGATTCGTCCCGATCTTCCTCAACGATCTGGCAACCGCCGGCCAGGAGCAGATGTACACCCCGATTCTGGTGGCGGTGCTGGCCCAAGGGGCCGCGACGCTGGCGGTCATGGTGGCTTCGCGCAACGCGCAGCGGCGCAAGCTGGCCGGACCGGCAGCGCTGTCCGGCATCCTTGCGGGTGTGACGGAGCCGGCGATCTACGGTGTGAACCTGCCGCTGAAGTACCCCTTTGCCATGGGCATCGCCGGCGGCGCGGTGGGCGGAACCATCGCCACCCTGGGTGGGGCTGCGGGCAACTCCTTCGTCTTCCCCAGCGTGCTGGCGCTGCCGGCCTACCTGGAGTTCGGTGGGGTGACCATGCTGCTCATCGGCACGGGGGTGGGTATGGTCATCGCCTTCGTGGGCACGCTGGTGACGCTGCGCCACGCGGAGCGTGCGGATGCCGCCCCCGCCGATGCGCCGCTGAGCGACGCCACCCCTGCCGCAGCGACAGCCCCCGCGGCCCCGGCGACCACGGCGACCACGGCGACCACGGCGACCACGGAGACTGCCGCTGGCGCCGGCTCCCAGGTCACGCTGGGCGCCCCGGTGGCCGGCACCGTCGTAGCCCTGGCCGACGTGCCAGACAAGGTCTTCGCCTCCGCCGCCATGGGCCAGGGGCTGGCCATCGAGCCGGCCGACGGCACCGTTGTTGCCCCGGTGGCGGGCCAGATCATCGCGGCGCCGAAGTCCGGCCACGCGGTGGGCCTGCGCACCGACGACGGCGTGGAGGTGCTCATCCACGTCGGTTTGGGCACCGTGGCCATGAAGGGCGAGGGCTTCGCCCTGGCCGTAGCCCGCGGGGATCGCGTGGCCGCCGGGGACGTGCTGTGCCGGGTGGACCTTCAGGCGATTGCTGCCGCTGGGCATCCCGCCACCACCATCATGGTGGTCACCAACACCGCCGCGATGTCGCAGGTCATCCCCGTGGCCGACGGTGAGGTGGCCGCGGGTGCGGCTGCGGTGGACGTCGAAAAGTAAACGAGTACAAAGAGCGTAAAGGAGTACACGCAATGCAGTTCCCAGAAGGATTCCTGTGGGGCGGAGCGACCGCCGCGAACCAGATCGAGGGCGCGTTCGACCAGGACGGCAAGGGCCTGTCCATCCAGGACGTCATGCCGCACGGCATTACCACCGCGCCGACGCCGGGGCCCACGCCGGACAACCTCAAGCAGGAGGCCATCGACTTCTACCATCGCTACCGCGAAGACATCGCCCTGTTCGCGGAGATGGGCTTCAAGGTGTTCCGCTTCTCCATCGCCTGGTCGCGCATCTTCCCGCGCGGCGATGAAGACCAGCCCAACGAGGCCGGCCTGGCCTTCTACGACGCCGTCCTCGATGAGCTGGAAGCCCACGGCATCGAGCCGTTGATCACGCTGAGCCACTACGAAACGCCGCTGCACCTCGCCCGCAGCCTCGGCGGGTGGCGCAATCGGGAGATGGTGGACCACTTCACCCGCTACGCGCGCACCGTCCTGGAGCGCTACGGCCACCGGGTGAAGTACTGGCTGACGTTCAATGAGATCAACGCCGTGCTCCACCAGCCCTTCCTGGCCGGAGCCATCGAAGCCCCGCGCGAGGAGATCCCCAACAAGGACCTCTACCAGGCCATCCACCACGAGCTGGTGGCCTCCGCGCAGGCCACCGCCATCGCCCACGAGATCGACCCGGGCATCAAGGTCGGCTGCATGGTCATTGCCAACCCCCGCTACCCGCTGACTCCCGACCCGGCAGACGCCCGCCAGGCCCAGTGGGAGATGCAACAAGACCTCATCTTCGCTGACGTCCACGCCCGCGGCACCTACCCCAACTCCGCGCTGCGCTTCTTCGCCGAGCAGGGCTTCGAGCTCGACTTCGCCGAGGGCGACGCGCAGACCCTGGCAGAGCACACCGTGGACTTTGTCTCCTTCTCCTACTACATGTCCTCCTGCGCCACCGCCGACCCGGACAAGGCCATCGCGGGAGAGGGCAACATCATGGGCGGGGTGCCCAACCCCACCCTGAAGGCCTCCGAGTGGGGCTGGCAGATCGACCCGGTGGGCCTGCGCATCATCATGAACAACTACTGGGACCGCTGGAACAAGCCGCTGTTCATCGTGGAAAACGGCCTGGGCGCCGTCGACGAACTGGTGGAAGATGCCAGCGCACCGGGCGGGCACACGGTCCATGACTCCTACCGCATCGACTACCTCAATGACCACCTCTACCAGGTGGGCAAGGCCATCGAAGACGGCGTGGAATGCTGGGGCTATACCACCTGGGGCCCCATCGACCTGGTCTCCGCCTCCACGGCGCAGATGTCCAAGCGCTACGGCTTCATCTACGTTGACCGCAATGATGACGGCACCGGCAGCCTGGAGCGCTACCGCAAGGACTCCTTCGACTGGTATCGCCGCGTCATTGAGACCAACGGGCAGCACTTGAGCGCGCCCACGGCCGACTAGAATATCCAGGCGTGCGGATTCTGCGGGTTTTTAACAACAACGTGGTCTTAGCCGCGCGCGATAACGCCGGGGCCACGGGCGAGCCCACGGAGGTGGTGCTCACCGGCCGCGGCCTGGGCTTTCAGGCCCGCCCCGGCGATGAGGTAGACCACACGCGGGTGGTGCGCACCTTCGTGCCCGACCCCGGGCGTGACAGTGACCACCTGGCCGCCATGGCCGCCGCGGTGCCGGCAGACTACCTTGAGCTTGCCGCCGAACTGGCCGAGCAGGCCGCCGCCGATACGCAACTGGGCGTCCGCCTCGGCGCCGGGGCGGTTTTTGCCCTCGCCGATCACCTCCACATGGCCGTGCGCCGGGCCGCGGCGACGAACCCGAGCGCGCAGCCCCTCGACCACCCCCTGGCTTCCGAGGTGCGCCACCTCTATCCGCGGGAGCTGGCCGTGGCCACCCAGATGCTCACCTACACCAACGCATGGCTGCCCGCGGGCACACACCTGGCGGACGCGGAGGCGGTGGCCATTGCCTTGCACCTGGTCAATGCCGGTTTTGCGGCGGGGGACCTGCGGGTGACCTACGCCATGACGGGGGTGTTTTCCCAGCTCTTTGATGTCATCGAGCAGGCCCTGGACATCCAGGTGGATCGCGCCGACCTGTCTGCCGCCCGGTTTATCACCCACATGCGCTACTTCTTTGCGCGTGCCGCCCGCGGCGAACAACTCGACGAAGGCATGGGGATGCTTGCCGACGCCCTCGCGCTCACCCGACCGCGCGCCGTGGCCTGCGCCGCCCGCCTCGCCGAGATCCTCCAGTTGCGCCTCGGCGTGGAGCTGACCGCCGACGAGCGCTCCTACCTGGCCTTGCACGTCGCCCGCCTGGGCGGGGAGGACGCCAGCACCTAGTGTCATCGCGCAGGCGCGTACGGTCGAAGGTATAGGCAAGATCAACGACCTCTCGTGCAAGGAGCGTGGATGACATGGAGCACAACGGCGGGCTGTCGGCCGAACTGGTGACGGCGTGTGAACAGGTTGCTGAGGATGTGATTTCCTGGCGCCATCACCTGCACCAGTACCCGGAGCTATCCAACCGGGAAGAAAAGACGGCGGCGTTTATCGCGGATAAGCTGGAAGAATTCGGGGTGGATTCGATCACCACGGACGTCTCCGGACACGGCGTGGTGGCCATCATTCGCGGCGGGGCGGACGGGGACGGGGAGTCTGATGCGCCGCGCCGCTCGGTGCTGCTGCGCGCAGATATTGATGCGCTGCCCGTCAAGGAGGACACGGACCTGGAGTTCCGCTCCGAAGAGGTGGATAAGGACTACCCCGGAGGCCCCTTCCCAGTGGCGCACGCCTGCGGGCATGATGCCCACACCGCGATGCTGCTGGGCGCGGCGCGCGTCCTGGCGGATGCCCGCGCGGACCTGCCGGGAGACGTGGTGCTGGTGTTCCAGCCGGCAGAAGAGGGCGCGCCCGTCGATGAAGAAGGCGGCGCGGCAACGATGATCGCCGAAGACCTCTTCGACGACCTAGACCCGCAACCAACGATGGCCTTTGGTATGCACGTGGTGCCCGCCCCCGCGGGGTGGATCTGCTATTCCACCGGGGTGCAAAACGCCGCATCGGAGCTCATTTCCATCACCATCAAGGGCCGCCAGGTCCATGGCTCGACCCCCTGGGAAGGCGTGGATCCGCTGCCTGCCGCCGCGGAGATCATCACCGCCATCGGGCAGATTTACCGGCAGGTTGATGCCAAAAACCCGTTCACGGTGAGCATCGGACACGTGGAGGACACCGGCCGGTTCAACATCGTGGGCGGCCAGGTCCGCCTGACGGGCACCGCGCGCTGCGTCGACGACGTGGTCATGGACCACGTCAACGGGCTCATCGAGCGCCTGGTCGACGGGGTGGCTGCGGCCTATGGGTGCAGCGCCGAGGTGGAGTTTGCCCAGCAGGTCCCGCCGGTGATCAACTCCCCGGAATGGATGGAGGCCTGCGTGCCGCTCTTTGAGCAGGTGCTTGAGGCGCTCGGCACGTCGGGTGACGGCCAGGCCCAGGTGGCGGAGGTGCCGCTGAGCTTGGGCTATGACGACATGTCGGTGTTCATGAACCGCTTCGGCGGCGTCTACGCCCTCCTGGGCGTCCAGGAAGTCGCCTTCGACGACGCCGGAAACCCGGTCCCCGCCGAGGGCGGGCGCGGGATGGTGCCCAACCACAACCCGTCCTTCTATGTGGTTGATGATGCCCTGGTCACCGGCGTGGCCCTCCACGTGGCGGTTGCCCGGGCGCACCTGGCCGGCCAGTTGGAGCCCGGCGAGTCGGACGAAAAGGCCGAGGCTTAAGGCCCGTTCGGGCGCTAGCCCTGGAGCGCCCGGGGGTGGGCCTCCAGCCAGCGCCGGGCGATCTGCCCGGCGCCGCGCTGCTCTTCGGTGGAGGCCACGTTGAGCTCGCGTAAGTCCGCGGTGGTTAGTTCGCGGCTGACCGCGTTGAGTATGGGGGCAAGTTCGGCGGCGCGCTGGCTGTCAACCAGGGGCACCACCTGGGAGGCCAGGAACAGGTGCCGGTCATCGGCCAGGGTGACCAGGCCGTGGGTGGCAATGCGCGGATCTGCGCTAAACACGTTGGCCACGTCTATGGTGCCGGCGAGCAGGTCCTGCATCGTGGTGTCCCCGGTGGGGTGGAACTGCGCGTGCACCCCGTAGGTGGACTCGAGCCCGGCGGGCCCGTAGGGGCGGTGTTCGAGTTCGGCCGGCCCCCCGAGGCGCAGCGTGCCGGGCACGCGGGACAGGTCGCTGAGGGTGCGCAGCTGGTGGTCGGCGGCGAACTGTGCGGTGACGGTGTAGGTGTCTTGGTCGGCGGCTGCGGCCGGTTCGAGTACGCTCAGGCCGGCGGGGAGGGCGTCGATAAGCGCCGCGGCGACGTCTGCGCTCGCGCGTGCCGTGGTCTCCGGGCGGAAGTATTGCAGCAGGTTGCCGGTGTATTCCGGGAAGACGGTGAGTTCCCCGCTGCGCAGCGCCGGCATGTAGGCGTCGCGCTGCCCGATGCCCATGCGGCGTGTGACTGTCCACCCGGCGTGCTCGAGGGCCTGCGCATAAATCTCGGCGATGATCTCGTTGGAGTAGTAGGCCTGGGAGCCCACAACCACCGAGCCATCCGTGGGCCGGGAGCCAGACAGCGGATCAGTAGAGTTTCCGCAGCCGGAAACACCCAGCATGAGCAGGCACAACAGCGTACTGATAGCGCCGCGCAGAGTCCTGCGCAGGCTGATGAGGGACCTCATGCGTGCACCTTCTTTGCTGTTGTGCGCTCGGCTAACCGCTGTGCGGCCGCCAGCAGTGCGTCGACGCCCACGGCGAGCACGATGATGACCGCCGCGGATCCTAAGATCTGGCCGAAGTCACGCAGCGCAATGCCCTGGATGATGTAAAAGCCCAAGCCCCACGCGCCCACATAGCCGGCGATGCTCACCGTGGCTATCACCTGCAACATTGCCGTGCGGATTCCGCTGACAAGCAGCGGCAATCCGAGCGGGGCCTCAACTTTCGCCAGGATTTGGCCCTCCCGCATGCCCACCGCCCGGGCCGCATCGACGGTGATGGGGTCGACGGATTCCACCCCGGTGTACGCCCCGGCGAGCAGGGGAGGGACGGCCAGCACCACCAAGGAGGCGAGGATGGCGGCCAACTTGTGTTCCACCCCGAAGATGAGCACCAGTGCCAGGATCAGCCCGAAGGAGGGCACCGCCCGTCCCGCGCCCGAGAGCGCGGTGGCCAGGTTGCGCCCCCGCCCCGTATGCCCGATGAGGTAACCCAGCGGCACGGCGATCAAGGCGGCGAGCGCCACGGCAGCCACGCTCAAACCCAGGTGGGTGGCTATCGCCTGGCTCAGCGGCAGGGTGGTGCCGCGGCTGTCGGGGGAGGTCAGCCACTGCCAGGCTGCACCAGTCAGCGTCATTTCGCCACCGCCTGCGCCTGCGCCTGCGCTTGCCAGGGCATGGCCACGCGGCCCGCCCACGCCAACGCCTGGTCGACCACCAGGGCGATGATCATGACGGCCACGATGCCCGCCACCACCTCGGCGGTGATCTGCCGCTGGTAGCCATCGGTGAGCAGGTAGCCAATGTTGCGGGTACCGATCAGCGCGCCCACCGTGGTCAGGGAGATCGTAGACATAGCCGTGACGCGCAGGCCCGCCAGAATCACCGGTCCTGCCAGCGGCAACTCCACGCTCAGCAGGCGCTGCCGGGGGCTAAACCCCACCGCATCAGCCGCCGAGCGCGCCGCGGGATCTACAGCCGCCAGCCCATCGGCCACATAGCGCGTCAAGGTGGCCACCGCGTAGACCGTCAGGGCGATGAGCAGGTTCGCCTCGGACAGGAAACTGATGCCCAGCAGCGGGGGCAGGACGGCAAATACGGCGAGGGAAGGAACCACGTACGCCACGGACACCCCCGCCAGCAGCGGCCCGCGGATCCGGTGAAACCTGTGGGCCGCCCATCCCAGCGGCAGTGCGAGCGCCAGCCCCGCAACGATGGGAAGGAGCGCCTGGCGCAGGTGCTCGCCGCTTAACTCCAGCAGGAGCATCCAGTTGTGGCGCAACCACGTCACGGGCGTTCCTCCAGTACTCCACGGGTGCGGCCTTGGCCGTCGATGAGCAAGGTGGGCGCCTGCGGGTCGGATAGGCGCTGCGGGTGGAAGCGGCGCCGACCATCGGTCACGCCCAGGAAGTTGGCCACAAACGGGGTCGCCGGGTTGGCCAGCAGTTCCTCCGGGGCGCCTTCCTGTTCCACGTTCGCGCCTTTGCTCAAAATGATGACGCGCTCGCCCAACAGCAGGGCCTCATCAATGTCATGGGTGACAAAAACAATGGTCTTGTGCAACTCTCCCTGGAGGCGCGCGACCTCCGCCTGCAGCTCCGCGCGCACGATTGGATCCACCGCAGCAAAAGGCTCATCCATCAACAAAATCGCAGGATCAGCCGCCAAGGCCCGCGCCACCCCCACTCGTTGGCGCTGCCCACCGGACAACTGTGCGGGATAGCGGGACCCCATCGCCGGATCCAGACCCACCGTATCCAGCAACTCCTTGCCCCGCTTTTCGACGCCCCCGCGCCGCGCCCCCTGCAATCGCAGCACCGTAGTCACGTTGTCCAGCACCGTGTGGTGTGGCAACAGGCCCCCGCTTTGCAGTACGTAACCGATGCTGCGGCGCAGGGCGACGGGATCCGTGTCCGCCACATCTTGGCCATCAATGAGCACCCGCCCCGTGCTCGGATCCACCATGCGGTTGATCATCCGCAGCAGCGTGGTCTTGCCGCAGCCGGACGAGCCCACCAACACCGTGGTGTGATGAGCAGGAATGGTCAGATTGACATCCGCCACGGCAACGGCCCCGCTGGGGTACGTCTTAGAGACGTTCTCAAACTCAATCATGGGCGCGTAGCGGTCCCTCCTAGCGTCGGCGGACCGGGGTGGCCGAGCGACGCGGGATGTATGTGATGAGCGCCCAGTGTACGCGAAAAGGGTCGGACGGGCGGGGGTAGAACGGGGGTAGGGTTAGGACTCCTCCATGACTGTGATTCCTGTCACACGCGATACTCTCGGCCGTAGATAGACCAAAGCACCCCACCCGAACCGACATGCACAACCACAATCCAATCCGGTGATGTACAGCAATAGGTGCAGGTTACTCATGGCCGGTGGGTGATGAATAAAAATACCACCCACGTCACAGTAATAAACACGTGCCCACCCCGGCCCAAACGGCGACCAACCCCCCTACATGTGGGGTGCGCACCACAGTTGGCATGCCCGATACCCGCTACATATAAACCATACGGCCAGGAAAAACACCACCACCCACAACACGCCACCACCAACCCGCAGACACCCCTGCAGGTACTGCAGCCTGCGAGTTAGCATCGCCACAACAGTCACACACGCCCCACACGGCACAGCAAATAATGCACCAGCGGGCAAAACACACGAAAGGAAAAGTGCATGCACACCCCACAACGCACCACCCTCGCCTGGACTGCAACCCTCATCAGCGTGATAACCCTGACCGGCGGGCTAGCTAGCGCAACGCCCCTTACCGGCGACCTGCCCTGGCCGGCACCTGCCACCGGTGGGGATACCCCACTGCCGGATCGCTACCTTGAACGCACCACCGCCGACGGGTGGGTACTCCACGCGCTTAAAGAACAAGAAACCCTCCACATCAACCCCCCACTTGATGGGGCAGCAACCACCGGGGAGGCTTTTGGCACCCTGTCAGCACGGGTATGGATTGATGGGCAGGGCGAACCAGAACTGACCGGTGGTTTCTTCGAGGCCGGCTACCAGGTTGGCTGCGGGGTCGATATCTCCCAAGGAGTCGACTACGACATCGCCGCCACCTTAGGGGTAGCCCCGCATGGTGATGTGGGTGTTGAAGGCGGCCCGCATGGTGAGGTTGGTGTTGAAGGCGGCCCGAGTGTCAACCTTGGCGGCCAGGCAGGCCCAGAAGTCACAGTGACACTCCCGCAAGGCAACGCCACACTAGGGGCGGACGCGAAAGCTAAAGGTGAAACAGGAGCAGATGCAACAGCTAAGGCCGAAGCTGGGGCGGATGCTACGGCTAAAGCCGCAGGCGGGGTGGAAGGCAAAGCAGAGATCTCCCCGCGGGTTAGTGGTCATCTTGATCCGGGCAAGGTAAGTAATGTGGCGCTGGTGTCCCGGGGTATTGATGGGCACTTTAAGCGCAGCGCTGGTGGGTTTGATGGGGCGCATATTCAGATCAATGGGTGTGCCGGCCCGGTTAGTGTGCGCTCCTATGTGCGGATTTCTACCACCAGCCCGACGAGTGTGGATGTAGTCAATGTGTATGGCGACCCGCGCAGGATCCGCTGATCGACTTCAACGACGCGTCAACAGGTAGGTGTGACAGATGGGTCAGCATGGACTATCCCCGGTAGCCCTGGAACCGGCAGCTAGCACAACAGACCGGCCTGGGGTGGCATGGTGGATCAACCTGATCGGTGTGGTGGCAGGACTTGTCGCCACGGTGGGTCTTATCGCCGCCTCACAGGATTTATCCTGGCTGATTGGCCGGGTGGGCTATGTGCCGGGCATGTTTTTCTACATGATCTCGATGATCATTGCCGCTGCGGTGATGGTGGGCAGTTTTATCTCGTTGTGGACCAAACTAACCCGCCATTAAGGGGGTTACACATACACCGGTGGGGTGCGGCCCGTCCTTTGTGTGGGGCCGCTGGCAAAAGAAGTCTTTGTAGGTAAAAGGGTTGTGGTGGTTGTTATGGCACGGGTCTACGTGCGGCTAATAGGTGTCAGTGTGGTCGGCGTTGCGTGTGGCCTTGCCGGTATCGGTATGGGTGCAGGGGTTGGTGGTGCCCAAGAAACCCCGCAGGAGCGCTGCCAGCGCGAAACCGAGCAGTACAACGCGGCGATGGCTGCTAGTTGGCAGGCCACACACCCAGGCCAGACTCCCCCTCCCGGGGCGTGGCCGCCGTATGTATGTGTCGGTGTGCCTGCCCCTTCCGGGCAACCTGCAGGTGATAACCAGCCGGTGCCACCTGCTGGTCACGGTGGTGAGGATTTGGAATGGTCGGGCCATCAGCGTACCCACCGGTGGGAAGAGCCGCAGCCGCGTGAGACGCACACCTGGGATGGGTTCGGGGAGCGGCCGAATGCCTATGGTGATGATATGAGGTTGTCGGGGGCGCGTGAGCACCATCCTGGGCCGCCGGCTGGTAAATCCCAACATGGTCCTACCGGTGGTAGGGGGATGGAACCGCGGGTGGATGTCGCTCCGGTGGATGAAACCTGGATTGTCGACCTTGATCAGCAGGCTCCTGCTCGTGGTGGTGGCCAGGAGGCTGCTGCTGTGCGGGTGGGTCGTGCCGGTGATGGTCGGGTGGTTGTTGTTGATGATGCTGGCCGGGCGACTGGGGATATCGTTACTGTGGATGATTCTGGCCATGGCCATGTGGGTGGGTTTGATCCGAGTGTGGTCGGTCGTGTGATTGTTGGTGGCCCACAGCATGACACCGCGGGTGAGCATAAAAACTCTGTCGATGGTTCTGGGGACTCCGGGGCTGGTGGGCGTAACCCTGGTGGGTCTGGTGGGCTGGTAGGTCAAGTAAATAGGCCTGACGACAGCACTGCCGGAAGCACTGGTACTGGTGGTCCTGGTGTGGGGTTGTTGGGGGTTTTGGGCGGTGTTGCTGGTGGTGTGGGGGCTGTGGTGGCACGGCGGCGTCGCGGTGTTGCTCGTGTTGATATTCCGTGGAGTGCGACCCATGAGCAGTCGTTGGTGTTGTTGGCTGGTCCTGATTCGCCGCGGGAGCATGTTTTTGATGTGGATGTTCCTGAAGGCGGGCAGGTGGTGCAACGAGGCGATGGGGGTGTTGATGTGGTGGATGCTTCCGGGCGGGTGGTATCCCAGGTGGATGCGCCGTGGGCGTATGACGCTTTGGGTCGGCCGGTGGAAACCTATTACACGGTTGATCCTGATGGTCGGTTGGTCCAGCATGTGGATCCGGGCCATGAGACGGTGTTTCCGGTGATTGCTGATCCAGACCGAAAAGACGTCGGTGGGGATAGCAAGCCTAAGCAGGAGCCGGGTAAGCAGGACAAGCCGGCCAAGCAGGACAAGCCGGCCAAGCAGGACAAACAAGACAAGCCCGCGAAGCAGGAGCCGGGTAAGCAGGACAAGGCTGACAAGCGGGACAAGTCGGCTAACCGGGATAAGGCTGACAACAAGGACCGGCCGATCCCGCCCGCGAAGCAGGAGCCGGGTAAGCAGGATAAGCCGAGTAATCGGGATAAGTCTGACAACAAGGACAAGGCTGCCAAGCAGGAGCCAGGTAATCAGGACAAGCAGGACAAGCCCGCCAAGCAGGAGAGGCCCGCGAAGCAGGAGCCGGGTAAGCAGGACAAGCCGAGTAATCGGGATAAGTCTGACAACAAGGACAAGGCTGGCAAGCAAGACAGGACTGATCAGCAGGATAAGTCTGGTGGATCTGGTCGGGATGACCAGGTCAAGTATCCGGGTGTGCCGTCTCATCATCCTGCTGATAACCCGAACATGGAGGTCAATCCTGTTACCGGGCAGCGCAGCTTCCCTCTACCTGATGGGAATAGTCTGACAGAGCATCCGCGTAATGATGGTTCTGGGCGTAGTGATTGGACGCAGGATTCTGCTGATATGACGAAGTCGACTCCGGTTGCTTCCCTGCAGTGGGATAAGGATGGCAACCCGATTAACATCGATACGATTGATGAGATGGAAACGCCGTTGCCGCAGCAGGATCGCAAAGACTGGGCTAATAGGACTCCCACTGCCCAGGGCAATAATGTTGACTACCGGCCGAGGAACAGAGGTGACGGTTATTTTGAGGATCCGTCTCAGGGCACTGAGAACAAGGGCCACTATAACGAGGAGAAGGATCAGCGGTCCTTTGAGGTTGCTCCTGGGGTGCATCTGGTGGATCACCCGAATCGGGGTGAGGGGACTAGTGACTGGACGTTAGATGATGATTCGCGTGGCCAGGCTGTGGTGGGGGATGTGGGGTGGAATGAGGATGGCTCCCCGACAGGTATTGAGGTTGATGAGGACTCCTGGGTGCCTGCACCACCTAGGGGTGAAGGTGGTGTGCCGTGGGAGAATGCGACGGCTAGCCAGGACATCCATGATGGTGTGTTCACGGATGATCAGGGCCGGTGGATCAATGGGATGGCCCAGGTTGATGGGGTGGACACTCCGGTGTACAGGCTGCCTGATGGCACCAAGGTATTTGGTGTGGATGGTGATGATGGTGAGCAGCATTGGGTGCATCAGGATGGCAATCGGTTGGCTGATGTGCGTGAGTTGGGGTGGGATGAGCAGGGTTATCCTGATATTCGTGCCGAGGATGAGTTCGTAGACGCAGACCAGTATGGACACAAGGGTGAGGTAAAGGGTCCGTCGTGGGGGAACTCTGATCTTGGACTAGGCATAGCCAGTGCGGTGGATGGTGCGGGTTGGGGTGCTGTGCGGGCTTCGGCGGATGCTGAGGCGCGTGCTGGTCGTGGTGTGTCTGAGGTGTCGAAGAGTGCTGTCAAGACAGCTAAGTGGGCTGGTAGGACGACGGGTGCTGGAGGTGCTGCGGCGGGTGCGTATCTTGATATTCAAGATGGTATGGACCCTACGGAGGCAGTGGTCACGAATACTGCAGGTGGACTGGCAGGAGCAGGAGCCGCAGCGGCCCTTGCTGCCGCGATTCCAGCCACTGCACCCGTAGCGGTTGTTGTAGCACCGGCTGTATTTGGAGCTTTAGTAGCCTTAGGCGCGGCCAAAGGAGGTCAATATATTTGGAATAGAGTGGTGGACCATGAGTAGGAAGATGAAGGCAGAAATAATGGCACTACTTCTCATTATTTGTACGCCAATACTCGCGGTCGTCACGGTACAATTCGGCCTATCGGGCTTGAGGTATGGCGTTATTTATCCGATTGGAGTTGTATCATTCTTCTATTCGGTCCTGGCGCTTTACTGGATTACGGCTATACCCGAATTATCTTTTGTATTAGTCAGAAGAAGAAGACCAGAGGGAAACAAAGTCCAGCAATACAAGAGTTATAACAACATTTTGGTTGTGATACTCTTTCTTACTGGATTTTTGATGATGACGGGATTTACCCGTGAAGCCTTAGGTGAGCATGGGTCCAAACTGGGCGTTTATCTGTTCATGTGCCTCGTTAGCTTAGGACTCGGGCTATGGTATGTCTGGTACTGTACATTCCGGTCAGGGTGGGTGGCGAAAATGTCATATTCAGACCAAGGTATGAGTTGCCGTTATGGCGCTAAATATTACGAAATAGCCGACTTGAGATACATCCACGATGGACGAAATAACTGGATGCCTGTCGTTCGGATCGGCGCATTGTGGAGAGCTATGGGGGAAACGGGAAGCTATTCCTTGCAGACATTTGAGTACAAGGTGTCAAGATCGTTGTTTCCGAAAATGGACGTGGACCACTTTGTGGAGACAATGACCTCTTTGCTTCCTAATGGGGTTGAGGCTGGACAATGTGGTCGTTAAACTCCTTAGGTGATGCATTAACTGGATTTTGCAATTTTGAGTGCATTAATGTCTGCTCGCTCTCCTCCGGAAGGTAGGGGGGACCCCAAAATGTAGTGCTGTAGGTTAGGACGATTGGTTTAATGGGTTGGCGGGGCTGATGGGGTGGATACTCCGGTGTACAGGTGCCTGATGACACCGTGATTTTTGGAGTGGATGGTGATGATGGTAGGCGGCATTGGGTGCATCAGGATGGCGATCGGTTGGCTGATGTGCGTGAGTTGGGGTGGGATGAGCAGGGTTATCCTGATATTCCTGCCGAGGATGAGTTCGTGGACGCAGACCAGTACGCCAAAACTGGTGAGCTCGGTGGGCAGGATTTTGGTGGTTTGACTGCTAAGGATGTGGGTGTGGCTGCTGCGGATGCGGGGAATAATTTCAATTTCTCTAATGCGGAGCGGGTTGCAGCGAAGGAGGGTGGTCGTGCTGCAGACGCGGCCGCCTTGGGTAAAGCGGCTCGGGTTGGTGGGGCTGCGTCTTCTGGTGCGACGGTTGCTGCGACGACAGCGTCGGATATTCAGGGTGGTATGGACCCAACGAAAGCTGTGGTTTCAAACGCCGCAGGAGGAGCAGCATCATATGCCACGACTAGTCTCGCTGTAGCCGGACTAGCGTTCTTCGCGGTTCCTGTTGGTGCTCGAGCTCTCGGGCTAATCGCTATTGGTTCTGCAGCTGTAGGTGTAGCCACTACTAAAGGAATACAAAGGGCTTGGAAATGATGAACGCCATAGTTAGCATCCTTCTTTGGGCCCTATGCTTACAGTTCTTCCTAAACTCGCTACTTGTGCTTGCGGTAAAGTACAAGCCTTCATGGATACCTTCTTGCGTTGTGGCAACTGTGAGTGTTGCGGAGGATCAGGTGGTATGCCGTTCGCGATACGAAGCCTTACTATATTTGTTAACCACCAATCTTGAAATGCTGTGTCTTATATCTTGGATTGATTTGTCAAACGCGGTATTGGCCGAGCTGGTGGTACTAATGCGTATTGGTTCGGTCATCCTATTGCCTCCGGTATTGGTGTATATTTATCGGACGATCTTCTTAAAACAGTTTCGTAACCTTTATATTTTGATCGGGCCGGGAAAATTAGAAATCACGGGAGGTAGGAAGCTTAAACAACTTGGCCCTATAGATAATGTTAAAATGGGAGAGTTTATGGGCGCTGAGACAATACATATAGGAGGCAAATTTGTCGAGGAAAATTTCTTCTATTTCTCCTTTCGGGGGAAAAAGCGTTTGTTAGACTCTTTCATGCTAAACCCACTATTCATTCCTGCTAACAAAATAGGCACTGTGTTTGAACTTTTGCGGATTCCGGACGATGAGTGAGCATCCGCGTAATGATGGTTCTGGGCGTAGTGATTGGACGCAGGATTCTGCTGATATGACGAAGTCGACTCCGGTTGCTTCCCTGCAGTGGGATAAGGATGGCAACCCGATTAACATCGATACGATTGATGAGATGGAAACGCCGTTGCCGCAGCAGGATCGCAAAGACTGGGCTAATAGGACTCCCACTGCCCAGGGCAATAATGTTGACTACCGGCCGAGGAACAGAGGTGACGGTTATTTTGAGGATCCGTCTCAGGGCACTGAGAACAAGGGCCACTATAACGAGGAGAAGGATCAGCGGTCCTTTGAGGTTGCTCCTGGGGTGCATCTGGTGGATCACCCGAATCGGGGTGAGGGGACTAGTGACTGGACGCTAGATGATGATTCGCGTGGCCAGGCTGTGGTGGGGGATGTGGGGTGGAATGAGGATGGCTCCCCGACAGGTATTGAGGTTGATGAGGACTCCTGGGTGCCTGCACCACCTAGGGGTGAAGGTGGTGTGCCGTGGGAGAATGCGACGGCTAGCCAGGACATCCATGATGGTGTGTTCACGGATGATCAGGGCCGGTGGATCAATGGGATGGCCCAGGTTGATGGGGTGGACACTCCGGTGTACAGGCTGCCTGATGGCACCAAGGTATTTGGTGTGGATGGTGATGATGGTGAGCAGCATTGGGTGCATCAGGATGGCAATCGGTTGGCTGATGTGCGTGAGTTGGGGTGGGATGAGCAGGGTTATCCTGATATTCGTGCCGAGGATGAGTTCGTAGACGCAGACCAGTACGCCGAAACTGGTGAGCTTGGTGGGCAGGATTTTGGTGGTTTGACTGCTAAGGATGTGGGTGTGGCTGCTGCGGATGCGGGGAATAATTTCAATTTCTCTAATGCGGAGCGGGTTGCAGCGAAGGAGGGTGGTCGTGCTGCAGACGCGGCCGCCTTGGGTAAAGCGGCTCGGGTTGGTGGGGCTGCGTCTTCTGGTGCGACGGTTGCTGCGACGACAGCGTCGGATATTCAGGGTGGTATGGACCCAACGAAAGCTGTGGTTTCAAACGCCGCAGGAGGAGCAGCCTCTTATGCTGCAGGTAGTCTTGCGATAATGGGATTGGCGGCAACCTCTGTCCCCGTAGGTGCGCCAGCTCTCGCAATAATCGCAATAAGTTCAGCTGCTGTGGGAGTTGCCACTACTAAAGGAATTCAAAGTGCATGGAAATGATGAACGCAGTAGTTAATCTCCTCCTTTGTATCCTATGCTTACAGGTTCTCGTAAACTCGCTAATTGTGGTGGCGTTAAGGTACAAGCCATCCTGGTTACCTACTTGCATAGTAACAGCGGTTAGCGCTACGGAGGAGCGGATAGTATGCAGGTCGCGGTATGAAGTCTTCTTCTATTCGATATCAATCCCCCTTGAAGCCTTATGCATAATAGCATGGTTCAATTTAACCAATGAAGTGTTGGCTGAACTGTTTCTTGGCATGCGTATTGCATCGATAATACTATTCCCTCCAGTTGTATCGTTTATTTTCCGTTTAATCTTCTTACCAGAGTTTCGATCCGTATACATACTGGTTAGGCCAGGGGTTCTGGAGATTAGGGGAGGAAGGAAGCTTAAGCAATGCGGCCCAATTGATAAAGTTGAGATGGGGACTTTTAGGGGCGTTAGGACAATCCATATAGATTGTGACTACGATGACGAAAATTACTTTTATTTTTCTTTCAAGGGGAAAAAACGCAGACTGGAATCATTTATGCTCAATGCTATGTTCATTCCACCCGCGCTATTAGGTCACGCGTACAAAATATTGTCCATGCCGCCGGATCAAAGAGCTTTGAGCGCAGCATCGGAGCGTGACACTCTTGAATGAATATGAAAATCGTGTGGTCCAGACAGTCGTCAGCTTTGCACGGGGGTAGAACCTTTGACTGAAAGACCGATTTTATGAAGGTTCACCTCGTGCAGGCCTCTGGCGTAAACTCCCGCTATCTAACACGGTTAGGCATAACCAGTGCAGTTGATGGTGCGGGTTGGGGTGCTGTGCGTGCGTCTGCGGATGCTGAGGCTCAGGCTGGTCGTGGTGTGTCTGAGGTGTCGAAGAGTGGCGTCAAGACAGCTAAGTGGGCTGGTAGGACGACGGGTGCTGGTGGTGCTGCGGCGGGTGCGTATCTTGATATTCAAGAAGGTATGGATCCCACGGAGGCAGTGGTTACCAACACTGCTGGTGGACTGGCAGGAGCAGGAGCCGCAGCGGCACTTGCCGCCTTTATTCCGGCTACCGCGCCCGTGACAGCTGTTCTAGCGCCAGTTGCTGCTGGGGTGGTTATCGGAGTAGGCGCAACAAAGTTGGGGCAGTTGCTATGGAATCGAGCAGTCAATGATGACTAGAAAAGCGAAGCGTATCATTGCCCTCACTATCGGAATCATTAGCACGCCGGTCATAATTGCGGCTTCGGTCTGGTTTGGTTTATCAGGCATTGAATACGGAATAGTTTATCCTATAGGCGTAATTTCCACTTTTCTTGGAACCTTAGTTCTGTTCTGGACTGCCGTGTTGCCAGAAATTGCCTTTTCGTTACTTAAGAAGGACGGACCCGAAGAGGGGCAAACAGTGCATTATCGTGGGTATGGTTATGTATTAGTCAGCTTCATTTTGTTCTCTGGCGGCCTGATGATGATCGGATTTATACGGGAGGCGCAGGCAAAGCATGAATCAAAACTTGGGGGCTATGTGGTTATATGCATTTGCGATTTTGCAGTCGCGGTTTGGTTTGCATGGTACTGCACTTTTAAGTCTGGCTGGGCGACGAGGATGTCATATAATAACGCGACTATGATTTACCGACATGGGGAGATAGACTATGAAATGGTGAAATTAAATTATATTCTGGACTACAGGGATGATTGGATGCCTAATGTGCGTATTGGTGGCGTATGGAAACCGATACATGGAGCCGGTAATGAGGGACAAAGCGCAAAAGCCCGGAATTGCAGGTATCGAGAACATTATTTCCCACATTGGACTTAGAGCAATTTGTGGCCACAATGAAGGCGCTTAATTCCCGGCAATAGGGTGCCATTTATCGAGCGGAAAACCGGTTTGAAATAACTGGTCAAAGCTTCGGCTTTCTGATCGGTAGCTGCGGGATAAGGCATAAGTTGATGTTCGGGCCGTTACGTTATCGATATACGGGAGAGGCTTGAGTTTGAAATAGAGGGAAAGTGGGAGATTCTATTTAAAATGAGGCGCTAGACTGTACATTTCCAAGCGTTCATTAACTGTTGAAGTTGCACCTTTTGTCCGTGGCGTGATTTTTAACGGTGTTAATGTGTGCATCAGGATGGCCATCGGTTGGCTGATGTGCGTGAGTTGGAGTGGGATGAGCGGGGTTATCCTGTTATTGGTGCTGAGGATGAGTTCGTGGAGCCAGATCAATACGGCAAGACAGGCGAGGTGAAGGGCCCGTCGTGGGGGAATGCTGATCTTGGGTTAGGTATGGCCAGTGCGGTTGACGGTGCGGGTTGGGGTGCCGTGCGTGCGTCTGCGGATGCTGAGGCGCGTGCTGGTCGTGGTGTGTCTGAGGTGTCGAAGAGTGCTGTCAAGACAGCTAAGTGGACTGGTAGGGCGACGGGTGCTGGTGCGGCTGCTGCGGGTGCGTATCTTGATATTCAAGAAGGTATGGACCCTACGGAGGCAGTGGTCACGAACACTGCGGGTGGACTCGCAGGGCAGAAGCTGCGGCAGGAATTGCACTGTTAGTCCCTGTGCCCTGCCCGTCGCAGCCGTTTTGTTGCCAGCGATCGCCGGTGCGGGTGCCGGAATAATAGTAACCACAACAGCCCAATATGCATGGAATCGAGTCGTTAAAGATGGCTAGAAAAATGAAGCTAGCGTTTCTACTTCCCTTTTTTGTACTTGGGACGCCACCCGTGGTTATGGCTTCAATTTCCCTAGCTTTATCCGGGCTTGATTACGGGATCATATACCCAATCGGAGTAATCTCATCGTCCCTAGCGACGCTAGTGTTATTTTGGGTGACAGCGTTGCCCGAGATGACGTTGTATTTTGTTAAGCAAAAAAGCCCGCGCGGAGGGCAAACTCAAGAATATCGCGGTTTTGGGAGGGTGTTGATTGCGGTACTTTTCTTCGCCATCGCCTCGGCGCTCTTCGGATTTGTGCAGGAGGGGGTTGCTCACCGTGACGCTAAGCTGAGTGTACATCTGGTTGTATGCGTTAGTAATTTTGTGGCGGGATTATGGTTTTTATGGCGCTGCACCTTTAAGTCGGAATGGGTTGCTCGAATATTATATTCGAAAACAAGTATGACCTGCCGGCACGGGGCGTCGGTTTATGAATTGGAAGAGTTACGGTACATCCACAATGGACGAAATGACTGGATGCCCGTCTTTCGGATCGGCGCATTGTGGAGAGCTATTGGGCAAAAAGAAGAACATTCTTTGAAGACTTTTGAGTGCAAGGTGTCAAGATCGGTGTTTCCGAAAATGGACGTGGACCACTTTGTGGCGACAATGACCCCTTGCTCCCAAAGGGTGTTGAGGGTGGGCTGAAGGGTGTCAAATAAGTTAAGTGATGGATTTACAAGCTTTCGCATATTAGAGTGCAAAAATGCCTGATTGCAATCTTCCGTTGTGGAGGAAGGATCGCTCGATGTAGTGGCTTAGGTGCTGGAATCCTAGGGCAACTCCCGACACGATTTTACCTTTGCCGTTGAGTTTTTCGACCGGACCGTTAGGTGCTGCGATGGCAAATAACGCCAGGAGGTCTTCGCGCCAACGATGATGGGTACGAGCCAACTGCAGTAGTTCATCCAACCCTTCAGGCACACATGTGCGTTGGGGGTTAATGATCTGGATCACCTTGGCCTTGCCGCGTGTCTGGTTGGGGACGGTGTGGCAGGTGCTGATGAGACTAGTAATACCGCCAGGTAGCGTTCAGCTCTGCGTCGGTGACCAGCGCGGCGATCTCCACTACGGTGTAGCTGTGGATACTCAGGCCGGTCAACTCCAGGTTGATCCAGACGATCTGGTTATAGCGGTCGGGGATGTCGGCTTCGTCGGTCTGCGCGTCTTTCCGCTGCGCCGGTGCGGCTGCCTGGTGGGGTGAACCTACTTTTCTTGCTGTGTGTCGCGAGCTGCGCTGTGGGTGTCCGCCAACCACTGTAGGCCGTCAATGATGCCGGCCCGCCAACAAACGTAATCGTGCCCGCCGGGGTACTCCCGCGTGTGGTGGAAGGCGGTGGTGGCGGGCAGCAGCGCGGCAAACTTGCGGTTCTCTTTGCGCAGGAACCCCTCGTAGGCGCCGACCTCCGCAAACACGCGGAATGCAGAGGCGTCGGCCGCGTTAGTTCCCGTCTCGTCCCCCTGTGCCTTTCGCTTCCAGGCCTCAAGCTCGGCGAAGGTATAGTCGGGCCACCAGAAGGCGGCGGACTGCACGATGGCGTTGGGGACTAGGTCGGGGCGGGTGCGTACGAGACGCGCGGCGGCCAGCCCGCCAAGTGAGCCGCCAGCGATGACGAGCTCGCCCGTGATGGGATGCACGGTGCGCGCCCAGGGCAGGAGCTCCTTGTCGATGAACAGCGCGAGTTTATCGGTGCCGAGGACGGCCTCGCGGGCCTCGCGCTCGGCGGGGCCGAAGGCCAGCACATCGGTGGGCGGGGCGCTGCTCGCGTCGAGTGCGGGCATGATCGGTGTGGAGCCGAAGTACTCTCCGCCGTCGGTGAGCAGCAGCGTGTACGCGCTGGTTCGCGCGGCGGGCGCGAGCCACGCACGAATGTCCACGCCGAGGTTGGGGGAGTGCCATCGGGATTGGTGGACGACCCGCCCACGGGGATGGACGGCGCTGATATCTCCGGGGACCGCTGCGATGAGTTCACTGAGGGCGCCTTCGGGGAGCGCCTCGGGGACCAGCGGGACCGCGGAGCGCAGCGCCGTGCGCCAACGGGTGCGGTCCTGGCCCAGGCCGTCGAGCTTGTCGGGGGCGCTTGCCCCGGGCGTGCCGACCTCGAGAAGCATGAGACCCGCGCCGGTGATGAGCCCGGCGGGCACGACGAAGGTGCCCAGGTGCCAAGCGCCTCGGCGCTCGAGGAGGAATTGGTCCGCGTTCTCGCGGTTCATGTGCGTGAGCGCGTCGAGGTAGAGCAGCGCCCGCTCGTGCGGGGTGCGCGCCGGGCGAGCAACGGTGAGGGCGATGATGTTTGCGGTGTCTGGCCCCTGGCCGGCTGCCGGGTCGACGCGCGGACGGTGGTAGATCGCGGTCAGCGCCGCGTCGTCGGTGGGGTCGAGGTCTTTGGGGATGGGCAGGCGGGTGGGAATGGGGGGCAGGAACTCTGGGCCATGGTCGGTCGTCATTGGGGGTGCGTCCTTCGCGCGTTGGGGGACAAACTCGGTGGGCAACGATAATTGCTGGATGCTAAAGGCGTCGCGGTGTGGGTGGGGCGGCAGTGTGCGCACTTATGGGGCGCTGATTGATCTGGAAGATTGTCAGTGCGTAGGTGGGCGGGGTTGAACTTTTCCTACCCCCGGCGTTCGCAATGAGAGTTCAGCCGGTGCTAACTTAGGTGCGCGTTAGCTTTCGCTTTGTCGAGCCCATCCAACCACAGCTGTCCAGGGAGCGTACATGAGACCTTCTGCCCGCCTGGGGTGGACGATCGGGGCGGTGATCCTGCTCGCCGCGTGCGTCGTTGGATCCTTCCTCATCGGGTCCTCGGATATCCCCGCTGGGCAGGTATGGCAACTCTTGCGCCATCCGGACGGCACAGGGGAGAGCTACAGCGTCAACGGCCTGCGGGCCACCCGCACCGCCGTGGGGCTTGTTGTCGGGGTGGCCCTGGCCGTGGCCGGCGCGGTGATGCAGGCTATCACTAGCAACCCCCTGGCGGACCCGGGGCTGCTCGGAGTGAACTCCGGGGCGTCTTTGGCCATCGTTGTGGGCGCGGCGTTTTTCGGGCTTACGGGCCCCGCCGAGCAGCTCATCCTTGCCGCCGTCGGCGCCTGCCTGGCCACAGTGGCGGTCTACATCGTGGGCACGAGTAGTGGGCGGGGCGCGTCCCCGGTGCGCCTGGTGCTCGCTGGGGCGGCGATTTCCGCAGCGGCCGGCGGATTCATCGCCGGGCTGCTCATGAGCAAGCCAATGGCCTTTGACGCCTTCCGCTACTGGGATGTTGGGGCCCTGACCCGGCTGGACATGCCGCTATGGGTGGTCATTATCCCGGTTGTGCTTGGGCTAACCATCGTGGCCGGCTGTGCCGGGGGGCTAACCAATATCGCGCTCGGCGACGACGTCGCCGCCGCGCTGGGAACCAACGTCGTGCGCGTGCGCACGCTTTCGCTGGTCGCGCTGACGCTGCTGTGTGCTTCCGCCACCGCGATCGCGGGGCCTATTGGATTCGTGGGGCTCATGGTCCCGCTGTTCGCCGCCTTCGTCATGGGCCCGCACCGCGGATGGATCGTGCTGTTCTCCGCGTTCATCGGGCCGTGCGTGGTGCTCAGCGCCGATATCCTCGGTCGGGTCATCGCCCGGCCGGCCGAGATCGCTGTAGGTCTGCTCACCGCGTTCGTCGGCGCGCCCGTCTTGCTGTACATGGTCTACGCGATGCGGAGGGCCCGGAAATGAGCATCAACCAGGCCACAAATCTGCCAGGCGGCGTCGACAAGCAAGAAGCCCCCGCGCGCAAGGCCCACCCCGACGGGCGCGAAGCCAGCGTGCCGACGCCGCCGGGAACCTGGCGGGTGGCCCTCGGGCGCTTTTCAGTGCTGCTTGACCGCCGTGTGCTCTGGGTGCTTGGCGTGCTCGTGGCCGCTTGTTTGGCCGCTGGCGTGTACACGCTGGGCAACGGCTCGAGCAGCGTGGGCTACCCGCAGGTCTTAGAGGTCCTGCGCGGTCAAGGTACCCGCAGCGCCCGGCTCGTCGTGGTGGAGTGGCGGGTGCCGCGCATCGTCATCGGCGCCGCGGTCGGCGTGTGCCTGGGCGTGTCCGGGGCAGTGTTCCAAACCATCACCCGCAACCCCCTGTGCAGCCCCGATATCATCGGCTTTTCCACCGGTGCCCAGACCGGCATCCTGCTCGCTGTCATGGTCTTCCCCGGCTCCCTGGTTTCCGTGTCCACTGCGGCGCTTATCGGCGGGGTGGCCACCGGCGCGATTATCTTCGCGCTAACCACCGGTGGCGGGTTCTCCGGCAACCGACTCGTACTCGCCGGCATCGCGATTGCCGCCATGCTCGGTTCCGTCAACCGCTACCTCATGTTGCGCGCCCATAAGCTCGAGGCCTACGGCGGGCTGCGCGCCGTGACAGGCTCGCTGGAAGGCGCCGAGTGGTCCATGGCCCGCTACGCCACCCTCGGTACGCTGGTCATCGTCGTTGCGCTGATGGCCTGCTCGCGGGCGATGAGCACGCTCGCGCTCGGCCCGGAGATCGCTATCGGCCTCGGCACCTCCGTCGGCCGCACCCAGGGGCTGCTCGTCGTCCTCGCCACCGCCGCAGTGGCGTTGGCCACCGTGGCCGCAGGTCCGATCGCGTTTATCGCCCTGGCCGCCCCGCACATCACCCGGCTGATTACCGGCGCACCTACCGTGCCGCTCGTGGCCTCTGGGGCGATGGGCGCGGTCATGCTGCTCGTCGCGGACGCGATCAGCCAGACCCTCTTCGAGGGCCTGCCGGTGGGCACCGTCACCGCCGGGCTCGGCGGCATCTACTTCATGGGGCTTTTGGTGTACCAAACCCGAAAGGCGGAGATCTAGAACTATGGGTACCAAGCAATTCAGGGTGGCGTCGACAAGCAGCAAGCCCCTCGCCGGAAGCACGCGCATCCGCGCCGAGGAGCTGTCCACCGGCTACGGGGAGAAAGCTATCTCCGACTCTGTGACGGTGGACATCCCCGCGCACGGGTTCACGGTGATCATCGGGCCGAACGCGTGCGGCAAGTCCACGCTGCTGCGCACCATCGCGCGCATCCAGGCGCCCCTCGGCGGGTCGGTGCTGCTCGACGGGAAGGACGTGCACCGCACGAAAACCCGCCAGCTCGCCCGGCGGCTCGGGCTGCTGCCGCAGGCGGCCGTGGTGCCCGAGCGCATGATCGTGCGCGACCTGGTGGCCCGGGGCCGCTCGCCCCACCAGGGTATTTTCAACCAATGGTCGAAGGCGGACCATGAGGCGGTGATCCGGGCCATGGAGTTGACTCGGGTCACCGACCTGGCGGACGCCGGCATCGATGAGCTCTCCGGGGGGCAGCGTCAACGCGTCTGGCTGGCCATGGTGCTAGCCCAGGACACTGAGACGGTGCTTCTCGATGAGCCCACCACCTTCCTTGACCTGGCCCATCAGATGGAACTGCTGGAGCTGTGCAAGGATCTCTACACCGCCCAGGGGCGCACCGTCGTGGCTGTGCTCCATGACCTCAACCAGGCCGCGCGCTTTGGCACGCACCTGATCGCCATGAAGTCGGGGGAGATCCTGGCCTCCGGCACCCCGGAGGAGGTGATCACCGAGGCGACGATGCGCGAGGTTTTCGGTCTGGACGCCCTGGTGATGCCCGATCCGGTCACCGGATCCCCCCTGGTCATCCCCCGCGGGCGCACCCTGCGTTCCGGAACCCTACCCGTCGGTTAAAGGCGGTGGGCCGCCGAAGGGAGCTAACCCCCTTATGGCGGAGCTGATTCCCCTCACCATCGCTCGCTTATTTGAAGAAAGGCACACGCATGACCCTCTCCATCCGCCATCGCATCAACGCGGCTGCCCTCGCCTTTGGCCTGGGCGCCACCCTGGCCGCTTGCGGCTCTGGCGATGCCACCTCCGATTCCGCGAAGGGCGATTCTCCCGCGGCAACAGCTGCTGCAACCACGGCCAAAGAAAAGGATAAGGAGTCCGATTCCAAGGACTCCGACAAGGCCAAGGAGGGTACCTGGCCGCGCACGGTTGCGACCGATGACGGCGAGGTCACCCTGGAGAAGAAGCCCGAGCGCATCGTCTCTACTGCCACCACGCTGACGGGCACCTTGCTCTCCCTGGGTGCCCCAGTCGTGGCCTCCGGCGCCACCATGGCGAACTCTCCGGAGTTCTCAGACGACCAGGGCTTCTTCAGCCAGTGGTCCGAGGCCGCCAAGAAGGCCAAGGTGGAAAAGCTCTGGGAAAACCAGGAGCCAAAGATCGAAAAAGTCGTGGACTACAACCCCGACCTGATCGTCGTTGCGAAGACCTCGGGTGACTCCGTGTTTGACCATGTCGAGGAGCTACGCAAGGTCGCGCCGGTCGTGGTGGTGGACTACTCTGACGCCGACTGGACCGAGGTCTCCGAGATGATCGCCGTGGCCACCGGCACCGAGAAGGCTCACGAGGAGGCCGTGAAGAAGTTTGAGGACCGCCTCAAGGAGGTCAAGGGCAAGATCACGGTACCGGACGAGGAAGTCTCCCCGGTGATGGTATTCGGTGATGGATCCGGTGCCGCGGCGCTGACGCAGGAGGCTCCGCAGACCCAGATCCTCAAGGAGCTCGGCTTCACGATCGCCCAGATTCCCGAGGAGGTCAAGGGCTCCGAGACAATGGGCAAGCGCGGCGACATCGTCGAGCTGTCCAACGAGAACCTGCAGAAGGGCCTGCCGGGCGGCATCTGGATCGCTGTGGGCGCCGACCCGGCCGTGCGCGAGCAGATCGAGAAGAACCCGGCTATCACCTCCTCTGAGCAGGCCAAGAGCGGCAAGATCTACTCCACCCCCGGGGAGACTTTCCGCCTGGACTACTACTCCGCGTTGATGTTCCTCGACTCCATCGAGAAGACCTTCAGCAAGTAGGACTCCGCGCTGCGGTTCAAGAACCCGCACCGTACCACCCCTGAGCAGCACCGCCCCTCCGAAGGCGGCTGCGTGAGATTCCCCCTCACACGGCCGCCTCCGTTGCGTCCATAGCACGGCGCAGACTATGCCGACGCCACAGGAATATCGAAAGTTCATGAAGAAACCGTTGGACACCCGCCCCAGCACGCCCGAGTTCCCGCCGAGATCCGCCCCGGATAAGGAGGAGGTGCCCGCGTCCGGTGCCGGAGTGGGGTATCCGCTCTCCGTCGCTCAGGAGGGAATCTGGCTTTCGGAGCAGATGTATGACGACGCAACCTCGTACGCCGTCGCCGAGATCACCACGATCACCGGCGCGCTTGACGAGGAGGCGTTCGTGCACGCCGCCCAGCACGTGCTGGCGGTGACCCCGGCCACGCGCCTGCGCCTGGTGGGGGCGAATCCGCCGCGTCAGCTTTTCGACGCACCGCCGCCTCAGGTGCGCGTTGTGGATTCCGTTGACGTCGAGGCGGTACTGGCGACTCCCGCTGATCCGTACGCGGGGTGTGTGTCCCACGCGATCGTGGAGCGCTCCGGAGCGGAATCCTACCGCTGGCTGCTGCGGGCCCACCACCTGGGCCTGGATGGCTACGCCTTCAGCCTCATCGCCGCGAACATCGCGCGGGTGTACAGAGCGCTGATAGGCGGGGCTGATCCGGCCGAGTACCCCCTCGACGCGCAGCCGAGTGAGGGAGACGTTGCCGCCTACCTTAAGGCGATTGCCGACGGTCCCGAGGCGCAGCCAGGCCCGCGGGACGTCCCGCCGCCTGCCGAACCTCTGCTCGTGGGCGGGGCCGTGCGCTCCGACTCCATGCCCATCCCCGCGCGGATCGCGGTTCCCGACCCCGCGCTGCTGATCGCCGCAGCCGCAGTGCTCAGCAGCGCGACCGGTCGGCAGCGCCGCGCCGCCGTGGTGGGAATGCACGTGATGAATCGGCAGGGCTCGCTGCGCCCGACGGTGGCAGCCACCACTCAAAACCTCACCCCGGTGGTCGTCGACGCGACCCCCGTTGCAGGGAAGGGCCTCGCGGACCTGGCCGCCCAAGCCAAGGTCGCGTGGACGCAGGCCTCTGCCCGGCAGGCGGTGCGCCACGAGAGCATCCGAGCCCAGGCGGGCCTCGCCTCCCACGAGGCGCTCGTGGACGTGGCGGTGAATCTCGTGCCCTTCAATCACTCGTATCGGCTGGGGGAGGCCACGGCGAAGGCGGCCCCGCTGCACGACGGCCCCACCGATGGCGCGGTGGTGGACGTGCGCCCCGCGGCTGGCGGTGGGTACGCCGCCACGCTGCTCACCCCCGAGGGGCTCGTCGAGGAGGAAACCCGCCGCGGGTGGGCCACCATCTTTGCCCACGCGTGGGAGGGGCTCGTGGCCGCGGAGGCGCGCGACATCGGCGAACCTGAAGAACCCGCAGACGGCCTAGACCGCCTGGCCCTCGGCGGGGTGGAACTTTACGGCGGCCCCGTACTGCGGCCGGCGGACCTTGGGGATGTGTGCGCGCTGGCGGGTGCGGGGGAATGGTTGGCCGGGCCCGACGCCCGGCTGGATCCGCGGCAGGCAGGCGAACGGGTGGACAGGCTTAGCGCCGCGCTCGAGCGGGTCGGCGTGGGCGTGGGGGACCGCGTGGCCATCGCGCTGCCCCGCGGTACCTGGTCCGTCCTTGCCCCGCTCGCCGTGTGGCGGGTGGGCGCGGCGTTCGTCCCCGTCGACGCGGCGTGGCCTGCAGCGCGCCGCGCGGAGGTGCTCGCTCAGGCGGACCCGGCCGCGATGATTGACGAGGCGTTCCTCGCCACGATCGACGAAAATCATGAAGTTCTCACCTCCAGGGTCCCGGCCGCGGTTCCCACTGAGGCGCCCGCCTACGTGCTTTTCACCTCCGGCTCAACGGGGAAGCCCAAAGGCGTGGTGATCCCGCGATCGGCGATCGCCAATTACATCTCCACGGTCCGCGACGTGCACCTGCGCCCTCTCGGTCGCCCGCGGGTGGCCCACGTGCACCCGTGCAGTTTCGATTCCTCCTTCAGCCCCTTGGCCATGTACCTGCTGGGCTGCCCACTGGACATCGCCGCCGAAGATACGATCGCTACCCCCACAGAGTTGCGGGCCTTTCTTGCTGCGCGGGAAACAGAGTTCGTGGACATCTCCCCGGCGGTGCTTGAGCGCGTACTGGCCGGCGGCGCCCTGCCCGCGCTGCGCGGCGCGTACGTGGGTGGTGACAGCTGCCCCCAGGGGCTGTGGGATACCCTGCGCGATCTGCCCCTTACCGCCGCCAACGCCTACGGTCCCACCGAGAACACCGTGGATACCACGCTGGCGTGGGTCGCGGAATACCCCGCGCCCTCGATCGGCCGGGTCTTGCCCGGCCAGGAGGGTCGAGTGGCCGACCGTTACGGGCGCGCCCTGCCCGCCGGGGTGCCTGGGGAGTTGCACGTCCGCGGCTCGTCCCTGGCAACCGGCTACCTCGGCCAACCCGCCGCCACCGCTGAGGCTTTCGCCGGCGGCTGGTACCGCACCGGCGACCTCGTGCGTGCCGATGCCTCCGGCGCATTGACGTACATCGGGCGCACCGACTCCCAGCTATCCCTGCGCGGCGTACGCATCGAGCCCGCCGAAGTCGAGGCCGCGCTCACCCGCCTGCCCGGGGTGACAAACGCCGCCGCGATCATCCGTGACGACGGGGCCGGCGAGCGGTTGGTGGGCTACGCCGTCACCGACAACCACGCGGCCTTTGACGCGGTGGCGGCCCGCAACCGGCTGCGCTCCGAGCTCCCCGCTGCCTTCGTCCCTAGCGTCATCGTCCCCATCGCCGCTCTGCCGCTGACCGAACGCGGGAAGGTGGACTCCGCGCGGCTCCCCGCGCCCATGGCCGGCGGCGCGGCGCGCAGCTCGGCGCGGCCGCTCACCCCGGCCGAGCGCCACGTGGCGCTCGGCTTCGCGCAGGTCCTGGGCTTGGACACCCCGCCGGATGACCCGGGGGCCGATTTCTTCGCGCTCGGCGGCCACTCGCTCGCCGCCGTCTCCCTCGGCACCACCCTGCCTGGTGCCCCGGGGCTCAAGGACATCCTCGACAATCCCACCGTGGCGGAACTGGCGGAGCTGATCGAGAAGACCGAGACCATTTACTACGGTGAGCCCATCGCATCCGTTGGATCCACAGGGGCGACCCGCGCGCGTGGGGTGGAGATCACCGACTCGGCCCGCTCGCTGTGGCTCGTCGAGCAGCTTCACGGGCCGAGCCACACCTACAACATCCCGGTGGTCCTCGACTGCCACCTGCCCATTGAGCGCCTCCGTCCAGCGCTGTCCGCGACGATCGCTGCTCACCGTGTGCTACGCCGCTGCCTGCCCGCGGCCGACGACGGCACGCCCACCGTCCGCGAGTTCTCCGCCGCGGAGATAAACGACGCGGTGCGGATCACCGACTTCGCCGACCCGGCGCCCATCGACGTCACCTCCGAGCTACCCGTGCGCGCCCACTACGAGGGGCGGGGCGCCACGGTGCTCACCTTCCACCACACTGCCATCGACGGTGGCGCGCTCCCACGCGTGCTGGACACCTTCGCGCGCGCCTACGCCGCTACAGGCCCATCCGCCGCCGGGGAAGCGTTCCCCGCATTGGGCGGCGCCGACCCCCTGCCAGCCCCGGCGCCGACGACTGGCACGGACCTTGATTTCTGGCGCGAGTACCTCGCAGGGCTGCCCACGGAGATCACGCTGCCGTGCGACTACCCGCGGCCTGCCACCCGGGACGGGCGCGGCGGGGAATACGTGCTTGACCTCGGCGGCGAGGCCAGCGCCGCCGTTGTGGGGCTGGCCCGCCGCACCGGGTCCACCCCCTTCGCCGTCATCCACGCCGCGCTGGCCACCTTGTTGCACCGTTGCGGCGGCGGCGAGGACATCCCCATCGGCACGGTCTACGCCAACCGCGTAGATGGCTCCGCAGTCGCCTGCCTCGCAACCACGGTCGTCACCCGCACGAGTCTGGAGGGCAACCCCACCTTCGCCGAGGTCATCGCCCGCACCCGCGGGGAGTGGCTCAATCACGCGCATAACTGTCTCGACGACGTCGTCGCCGCGGTCGGCCCCCAGCGCACCCAGGGCGTGCACCCGCTTTTCCAGGTTCTGCTCGTCTCCCAGGACGCCCCCGATCTCCAGATCGACCTGGGCCTCGGCCGCCCAGTGATCGCCCGCGTGTGCGGCACCGGTACCGCCAAGTTCGACCTCACCGTGGAGATCATCCACTGCGCCGATGCGACCATCGCCCTGCGCTTCGAGTACGCCAGCGACCTCTGGCGCGCGGAGACAGTGAGCACCTTCGCCGACTGGCTGAGCGGGATCCTCGAGCGCGCCGCCGAGAATCCGTCAGCGCGCATCGGGACGCACCCCCTGGGTGCCCCTGGGGAGCGCACCGCCGTCACGGCGCCCCGCGCTGACTTCCCGGGCGTCGGCACCCTGCACGCCGCCGTGGAGCGAGCCCTGGTGAGCTACCCGGATCGCGTGGCCATCACGGACGCCACCGGGGCCGGCGCGCAGTACACCTACCGCCAGCTGGACGCCGACACTGCTGGGCTCGCGGCCGCGCTCAACGCCCGGGGCATCGGTGCCGGGGACCGCGTAGCGGTGCTCGCTGAGCGCGGCTATGCCCAGGTTCGCGCGATCATCGGTGTCGTGCGCGCCGGGGCCTGCTACGTCCCGCTCGACCCGGCTTACCCGACGGCCCGCCTGCGCTCCACATTTGACGACGCGGACGTCGCGGCTATGGTCATCGGCTCCCGCAGAGTCCTCGCCGCCCACTCCGGGCTCGTCGATGCGATCGTGGGGGACCGCGGATCGGCAGAGGCGGAGCGAGCTCCTGTGTCATTTGTCGATCTTGACGGCCGTGACGTGGGAGTCGGCTTCCGCGCCGACGCGCCCGCCCCCGGAGCAGCACACTGCCCCGCGCCGCGGACCGTACCGACCGAGGAGGACCCGGCGTACGTGATCTTTACCTCGGGTTCCACCGGTCGTCCCAAAGGCGTGGTGATCCCGCAGTCCAACGTGCCGCGTCTGTTTGCCGCCACCGAGGAGCATTTCAATTTCGGGCAGCACGACGTGTGGACGGCCTTCCACTCCTTCGCATTCGACTTCGCGGTGTGGGAGCTCTACGGGGCCCTACTCTATGGCGGGCGGCTCGTGCTGGTCGGCGCTGATACCGCGCGTTCTCCGCAGGAGTTTGCCGGGTTGCTTGCTGACCAGGGCGTCACGGTGCTCAACCTCACCCCTTCGGCTTTCGCTCAGCTCACCTTGGCCGAGGCGGAAAGCCCTTCGGCGCTGAGCCTGCGTACGGTGATCCTCGGCGGCGAGGCCATGGACCCCAACGTGGTGAGCGCTTGGTTCGGTATCCACCCCGCCGGTAGCCCGGAGGTGGTCAACATGTACGGCATCACCGAGACCACGGTGCACGTCACTTATCAGCTTCTCGATGCTGCGCTGTTGGCCGCGGGCGGTAGCGCCGTGGGCGAGCCCATCTCGGACCTCGGTCTGTACTTGCTCGACGCCTATGGACACCCGGTCCCCGAGGGAGTGGTGGGCGAGATCCACGTGTCAGGCGCTGGTCTCGCCGCGGGGTACCTGGGCCGCGAGGAGCTCAGCGCCCAACGCTTCGTGCCTGATGGAACCGGGGTGACAGCCGGGCGCATGTACCGCTCGGGGGATCTCGCGGTGCGTCGCCGCCGTGACCACGTCCTGGAATTCCGCGGGCGCAGCGACCGGCAGGTCCAGCTGCGCGGCTTCCGCATCGAACTCGGCGAGGTGGAATTGGCCGCCGTGGCGGCGGTCGACGAGGTCCGCTGGGCTCACGCGCGCGTGCTCGACGAGCGCATCGTGGCCTACGTCGTGGGCCCCGACCCAGCCACCGCCGACCCGATCGCCCTGCGCCACGCCATCGCCGATGCCTTACCCGTGCAGATGGCCCCGGGTGCGGTGGTGGCGATCCCCGAGGTGCCGCTGACCGTCAACGGTAAGCTTGACACCGCGGCGCTGCCCGCCCCGGACATCAAGGCCTCTGCTGGCCGCGCCCCTGAGGGGCCGCTCGAGTCCGCTATCGCCGAGGCCTTCACCGAGGTGCTGGGCCTGGAGTCCGTCTCTGCCGAGGATTCCTTCTTCGACCTCGGCGGCCACTCGCTGCTCGCCGTGGGGCTCACCGGGTTGATCGGCGAGCTCACCGGCCATGAGCTGCGGGTGGGGACCGTGATGGCGAACCCCACTCCGGAGCTACTCGCCCAAGCCTTGGGCGGGGAGGTCTCCGTCGCGGTGGATCTGCAGGTGCTCCTGCCACTGCGCCGCTGTCCAGCAACCGACCTCGGCGTGGTCGTGGCGATCCACCCGGCTGGGGGCCTGTCCTGGTGTTACTCGGGGCTCCCGCGGCAGCTGCCAGACGAGTTACCGGTGTGGGGCCTGCAAGCACGCGGAGTGTTGAACCCGGATGACCAGCCGGGCTCGCTGGCCGAGATAGCCGATGATTACATCGCCCAGATCAAGTCCGTCGCCCCCACGGGCCCGTACCACATCGTGGGCTGGTCGTTGGGCGGCATGGTGGCCCACGTCATGGCGGCCCGGCTCGGGAAGGAAGCGGGCGTGGTTGCGCTGCTCGATGCCTACCCCTCCGAGGCTGAGGCTGGGGTTGAAGAGCCGCCGCTGGAGGACGCCCTGTCCGCGGTGCTCGCCATGGCCGGCCTCGACGACGACGAATTTGGTGGGGAGGAACCCACCTTCGAAGCCATGGCGGGCATCCTTACCCGCCGTCACTCGCCGATGGCTGGGTTGGACATCGCTACGCTTCGCGCGATCGTGGCCACCTACCGCAACACCGCCCGCATCCTGCGCGAATACGCGCACGAAAGCTACGGCGGCGAGGTGTACTTCTTCCGCGCTGCGCGCGCCGGGATCGGCCCAGATCATGACCCACACGAGTGGGACGCCTACCTGGACAAGCCCATGCGCATCATCGACGTGGACTGCACGCACCGGGAGATGACGCGCCCCGGGCCCATCGCCGCCATTGGCGCGGTGGTCGCCCAGGCCATCCTCGAGAACGCGCGCGCGGCGGGGGAGCGAGGCTAGGCGATGGGCAAGATCATCGTGTATTTGCTGGCCATGGCGGCCAACGGCTTTGACTCCACCGTGATAAACCCGGCGCTGCCGCTGATAGCCGAGGACTTCGGCGTGCACGGGGTGGCCTTGAGCGCCGTGGAGTGGGCATTCCTCATCGCCTCGGCGGTGGTATTACCCGCTGCCGGGCGCTGCGCGTCCACCTTCAGTGCCCAGCGGGTGTTCGTGTGGTGCCTGGGTGGCTTTACCGCCGGGCTCGCCCTTTCCGCCAGCGCGCAGAGCCTCGGCTGGCTGGTAGCGGGAAGGGTGGTCCAGGGCGTGGCCTCCGGGGTGCTCGTGCCGGTGGGCCTGGCGATGGTCTACCGCGGGGCCACCGGCGCGCAACGCCTGCGCATCGCGCAGATCACGCTGGTGCCGCTGACCATCGCGCCGATGCTTGGCCCGGTGGCCGGCGGGTTTATCGCGGGGCACGTGGGCTGGCGCTGGGTGTTCGCCGTAATCATCCCCGTTGTCCTCTGTACCGCGGCTGCCGCGATGTTCGTGCTCCACCCGCAGCCGGTGAACAAACTGGAGCGGGGTTGGGCCGGACTGCTCACCGGCTGCGTGGCTTGCGCCGCGGTGGTCTCCGCCGGTCCGCTCTTCGTCGCCGGGATCAACCCCGGTCAGTCCCTACGCCTCGCCCACCTGGTGGCTGGGTGCGCGCTCGCCGTCGTCGGCGTGGTTGCCGGGCGCAGAGCGCTGGCCACCGGCGACGTGGATGTCACCATGTGGCGTGCCCCTGCCTTCGGCCCGGCGAGCTGGTTCATCGCGCTGGCCTCGGCCGGACTGGCCGGGTTCCTCTTCGTGGTGCCGCTCAACGCGGCCGCATACGGTTCCACTCCGCAGCAGATCGGCCTGCTCATGTTCCCGGAGACCGTGGGGCTGCTCGTTGGCGGCCAATGCGTTGCCGCCCTGGCCTCCCGCCTGGGGGCGTGGAACGTCGCGGCCGCCGGAGCGGTGGCGGCGTGCGCGGTGGTGGTCGCCGTGCTGACTCTCTCGATCGGTGGGCCGTTGTGGGTTTCCATGCTGGCCATGGCAGCGTTTTCGATGTGCCTCTCACAGGGGGTGCTGCTCGCCCAAACGGCCGCGTTCTACGGGATGGGCGAGGACGACACTGACGAGGCCACCTCGATGCTCATGATCCACCGCGGCCTGGCCTCCGCCTGGGGCGTGGCCGTGGTGGCTGCGGCATTAGCGATCAGTCCGGCGGCCGCGGCTGTGACGATTAGCGCGCTCATCCTCGCGGGCGTCGCCGTCGGTGCACGACTCGGACGCGCCACCTGGCAGCAGGCAACGGTGTAGATGCTCGGTGGGCCTCACCCGCCAGCTCGCCCAGTCGTGCCCGCCGCCGGGAATGGTGAGCCGCAGGCCGCTGCTCTCCCGCGGCCAGCCGAGGGCCCCGTCGAGCATGTGCACCCGCGCGGCCGAGAGCCGCTCCTGTATGTCGATCTCGAGATGAAAGCCCGGGCGTGGGCGATGAGCTGCCCGTCGACGCCGACGTGCACGCCGCTACTTCCGGGTTGGAACCAGGTGGCAGGCGATTGCGCGATGATGTGGTCGAATACCCCGGGGGTCACCGCCGCCGCGTAGGCCGCTGCCAGCCCTCCCAGGGGATTGGTCCGCTATGATCGAGGTGGCCTAACCCATACCCGCCCTGTGCCGCGCTCCGCCCCGAATTCCCGCCGCGACCAGGGCAGCACGCTACCGGCAATATCGCGTAAGAAAACAGCGTTGGCGCTGAGGGGGTACTTCCTGTTGGCTACTGATTTGGTGGCAAGCCCCACCGCTACCGGTGGAAGCTCGCCTGTGGCGATCGCCTTGTTGAGCACCTCGGCCAGGCGGAGCCGGTGCAACCACGTGTGATCGTCGAAAAGCATGATCACCCCGTGCGGCGAGCCGCTGTGAATTGGCGGCTGGTAGAGCAAGGCGCGCTGCGTCCCGGTCCGCTGAAGGGAAAGCGTCCCAGTTTGCACGCCGGGCGACTCGAGGGGTGATCCCCCTCAATGTCGCCGCGCTCCCACCACGGATCGGGGGTCGCCCCGGTGTCGACTACCGGCGGGTGCGGGGAGTTCGGGTGAAGAAAACCGGAGACCGTGCCGTGCGTCGGTGGACCCAACCGCCGGGTCGCTCCGGGGGCGAGGCACTCGAAGGCATTGGGCGGCTTGGTTGGCTTATCCACGAGGGATAGCTAGCCATGGAGCAGCCATCGATGATGAAGCGTTTTGACAGCGGATCTTCCAACACCCAGCCTGGTAGTTGCTGCCGAATGCCCAACTCCTTGTTCGAACAGCTTGACTAAGTGCGCTTGTTGATGCTCGGTAAGTGTGCTTCGTGCTCTCATGAACTGCTCCCTATAGTGGATGTCTGTTTTCGCAGTCCAACTAAGGGGGAGCAGTTCAGAATCAATCGGGGGTCATCCCAACCCACACCTCACCCACCGCAAGAAAAAGCGCCCCCAGCAGGACTCGAACCCGCGACCAGCCGGGTAGAAACCGGATGCTCTAATCCACTGAGCTATGGGGGCTTGGCAGCGGTCACAAGGAGCACGCCCGCGGGTGATGCCCGAGGCGCGCAGCCAGTCAACCACGGTTGCCTGGCGTGTAACCACCTGCCAGGGAAGAACTTTAGCGCATTGACGGCGTTTGCCTATAACGTGCCCTAAGCGCGGTACCCGGTGTATGGGGTGGGGCCCATAGGGTGGGCCCGCATGACCGTTGTCGTGCCTACCCGTATGGGTGAGCGGGGGCGTCAGCAGTAGGGTTGTGGTCATGAAAACTCCGGGTGAAGTGGGTGAGGCTGTGTCCGCAGGGCGTTCCGGCGGTGAGGAGCGTGCGCGGGGTGAGCGGGGGGCGTCGATAAGCGTCGGTGCAGGCACCAAGACGAGCACTACCACCCGCAGGGCGCACGGCAGCTGGTGGCTGTATGCGGTGTTCGGTGTGGTTGCCGGGGTGGTCGCGGCGAGCATTTCGTGGGGGTTTTTGTCGGCGTCCCTGGCGGCGTTGGGTATCCCGGATCCGGGTCCGTTGACTACGGCGGGCTTGCCGTTTGTGCGCGCGGCGGCGTGGATTGCTGCTTCGGTGGCGGCTGGGTCTTTCCTGGCGGCGGGGTTCCTCATCTCTCCGCGGGTGGGCGACGGTAGCGAGGTGTCGTTGCGTGATGCGCCGCTGACGGTGGATGGGCACGTGGCGGGGCGGACGGGCGCGTGGGCGTCGTTAGTGTTGGCGGGCTGTGCCACGGTGCTTATCCCGCTGACGCTTTCCGACGTCTCCGGCACCCCGTTGTCCGGTACTCTCCAGCCGAGCGCGTGGGCGCTGGCGCTGGATCAGGTGCCGGCGGCGCTGGCGTGGATGTGGGTGGCCATGATCGCGGCGGTGACGGGCGTGGGGGGTTTGGTCTCGCGGCGGTGGGCGGGCCAGCCGGTGTTGCTGTTGGGTTCGCTTCTTGCGGTGGTGCCGCTGGGGATGCAGGGCCACTCGGCGGCGGGTGGCGACCATGATTACGGCACCAACTCGTACCTGTGGCATGTCATCTTCCTGGTGTTGTGGATCGGTGGGCTGATCGCCTTGATCGCGCATTGCCGGCGGCTGGGCCCGGGCATGGCGGTGGCGGTGCGGCGCTACTCGGCGTTGGCGCTGGTGTGCGTGGTGGTCATGGCGGCTAGTGGCCTAATTAATGCGGTGATCAGGATCGAGTGGCAGGACTGGCTGACCACCACCTATGGGCGCATCATCGTGGCCAAGACGGTGGGCGTGGTGGTGTTGGCGCTGCTGGGTTTTGTGCACCGGCAGTGGACCATCCCACAGCTGGAGCGAGAGCCGGGAAATCCGCGCCCGTTCTACCGGGTTGCGGTGGTCGAGGTGCTGGTCATGGCGGCGGTGACGGGCGTTGCCATCACCATGGGGCGCACGCCTCCGCCTCCGCCGCGGGACCCGAACCTGTCTGCCATGGCTATCAAGATCGGCTTTGATCTGCACCAGCCGCCCACGTTCTGGAACGTGTGGACGATGTGGCGCTTTGACATCCTGTTTAGTTCGCTGGCTGTGATCATGGCGGCGTGCTACCTGCGTGGGGTGCTGCGCTTGCGCGCTCGTGGGCAGCGCTGGCCGTGGGTGCGTACGGCGTGGTTCATGGCCGGCTGCATCAGCCTGGGGCTCATGATGAGCTCCGGCATGGGCATGAACATGATGGCCCTGTTTTCCATGCACATGGTGGTGCACATGGGCCTGACCATGGTCATCCCGGTGTTTCTGGTGCTGGGCAACCCGCTGACCCTGATCATGGAGGCCACCGAGCCTGGTCCGCCCGGCCAACCCGGCCTGCGCGAGTGGACGCAGGCGCTGTGCCAGTCCCGCATCATCGGGGTGCTCACCCACCCGGGGGTCAACACGGTGCAGTTTGTCACCATCTTCTACCTGCTGTATCTCACGCCGTTTTATCCGATGCTCGTCTCTGAGCACGGCGGGCATGTGGGCATGAATGTGCTGTTCTTGCTGTCCGGCTACATCTATTTTTGGGACATGATTGGCTCTGACCCGGTACCCAACCGTCGCAAGCCCACGGTGCGGCTGTGGTGGCTGTTGCTGTCCATGCCTTTCCACCTCTACTTTGGCGTGTACCTCATGCAGCTGACCACGGTGATCGCCCAGGACTTCTACCAGTCCTTGTTGCTGCCGTGGGATCCGGACCTGCTGGCGGATCAGCGCGTGGGCGGCGGCATCGCCTGGGCGTCCGGTGGCTTTCCGCTGCTGGTGGTCTTTGGCGTGCTGTTTTATCAGTGGCGCCAGGATGATCAGCGCACTGAGCGTGCCTATGACAAGCAGGCTGAAGACGATGGCGATGCCGAAATGGAGGCCTACAACCAGATGCTCGCCCGCATGAGTTCGGGGCAGGAGTCCGCCGCACCGTATTACTCCGCGGACTACTACACCCGCGAGTTCGGCGAGGACGGTTCTGTGGACAAATAGGGGTTGTCCACAGGGGTTGCTATTGCTTATCGACGCCCCCGGCCCCGCGGCAGCACACCGCGGCAAGGTGGCAGGTGGTTGCGCTACACGCGTCGCGCTTCCGCATCCTGGCCACCAACTACCACAAGGGGGACAACCACCATGGCCAACTCACCAATTTGTCTGTCCGGCAACCTCACCCACATGCCGCAGCTCACGCGCACCCCATCCGGGGCGCTGGTCTGCCGCCTGCGCATGGCCGCGGATCGGCGCACCCGCGGTGCCGGGACCAACGATGTATGGGAGAAGACCGACGAACTGTTCATCGATGTGGAAGCCTGGGGGGATTTGGCCTACAACTGCCGGACGTCGCTGCTCAAGGGCATGCCCGTCATCGTCTCCGGGCACCTGGTCACCAGCACGTGGCAGGACCGCGAGACGGGGGATAATCGCTCCAAGATCATGCTGCGCGCCCGCGTGGTGGGGGTGGATATGAACCGGGTTCACGTGTCCACCCGGCGCTGCCGGGTGACCCCCTGGGTCACCGACACCGGCCAGGCCTATGCCGCCCTGGAGCCGGACGAGCAGTTCATAGACAAGGACCTGTGGACGCGCCCTAAGGACGAATTCGTGGTCCCGCCGCGCGAGGAAGACCAGCCCGCACCGGCAGAATCTGACGGTGGACCCGCCGATAAACTGCCCCAGGTGCCGCGCTCCCCGGAGCCTCATCCGGAGCCGGACCCGGTCGCGGCGTGAGTATTGGGCCCGTGGGGTACCCTCGTAGTGATTGATTGCTAGCTCGACGACACAAGGGGAACCATGGGCGAGTTCATCTACACGATGAAAAACGTACGCAAGGCCGTTGGTGACAAGGTCATTTTGGACAACGTCACCATGGCCTTTTATCCGGGCGCCAAGATCGGCGTGGTGGGCCCTAACGGCGCCGGAAAATCTTCGATCCTCAAGATCATGGCCGGACTGGACCAGCCCTCCAACGGCGAGGCCTTCCTTGACCCGGGCGCCACCGTGGGCATCCTGCTCCAGGAGCCGCCGCTCAATGAGGACAAGACGGTGCGCCAGAACGTCGAAGAAGGCCTGGGCGACATCTTTGAAAAGAAGCAGCGCTTCGAGGCCATCGCAGAGGAGATGGCCACCAACTACACCGATGAGCTCATGGAAGAAATGGGCAAGCTCCAAGAGGAGCTGGATCACGCGGACGCCTGGGAGGTGGACTCCAAGATCGAGCAGGCCATGGAGGCGCTGCGCTGCCCGCCCGGAGACGAGCCCGTCACGCATCTTTCCGGTGGTGAGCGCCGCCGCGTAGCGCTGGCCAAGCTCCTGCTTTCTGAGCCCGACTTGCTGCTGCTTGACGAGCCCACCAACCACCTCGACGCCGAGTCCGTGCAGTGGCTGGAACGCCACCTGCAAAACTACAAGGGCGCCGTGCTGGCCGTGACCCACGACCGCTACTTCCTGGACCACGTCGCCGGCTGGATCTGTGAGGTCGACCGCGGTCAGCTCTACCCCTACGAGGGCAACTACTCCACCTACCTGGAGACCAAGGCCAAGCGCCTGGAGGTTGCCGGCAAGAAGGACGCCAAGCTGCGCAAGCGACTCAAGGACGAGCTCGCCTGGGTGCGCTCCGGGGCCAAGGCCCGGCAGGCCAAGAACAAGGCCCGCCTGGAGCGCTATGAGGAGATGGCCGCGGAGGCGGAGAAGTACCAGAAGCTCGACTTCGAAGAAATCCAGATCCCCACCCCGCCGCGCCTGGGCAACAAGGTCGTTGAGGTCAAGGACCTTGAAAAGGGCTTTGACGGCCGCGTGCTCATCAAGGACCTCACCTTCACGCTGCCGCGCAACGGCATCGTGGGCGTGATCGGCCCCAACGGCGTGGGTAAGACCACGCTGTTTAAGACCATCGTGGGCCTGGAGCAGCCGGACTCCGGCACCGTCGAGGTCGGCGAGACCGTCAAGCTGTCCTACGTGGACCAGAACCGGGAAAACATCGACCCGGAGCAGACCGTCTGGCAGGTTGTCTCGGACGGGCTGGACTTTATCAAGGTCGGCCAAAATGAGATGCCCTCCCGCGCCTACCTGTCCGCCTTCGGGTTCAAGGGGCCGGATCAGCAAAAGCCCTCCAAGGTGCTCTCCGGCGGCGAGCGCAACCGCCTCAACCTGGCGCTGACACTTAAGCAGGGCGGCAACCTGATCCTGCTTGACGAGCCCACCAACGACCTGGACGTGGAAACCCTGGGCTCCCTGGAAAACGCCCTGACCAAGTTCCCCGGCTGTGCCGTGGTCATCTCCCACGACCGCTGGTTCCTGGACCGCACCTGTACCCACATCCTGGCCTGGGAAGGCAATGTGGCCGAAGGCCAGTGGTTCTGGTTCGAGGGCAACTTCGAAGACTATGAGAAGAACAAGGTCGAGCGCCTGGGCGCAGAGGCCGCCAAGCCCTCGCGTGTGACGCACCGAAAGCTCTCCCGCTAGCTCATAACGTCCAGCCCCCGCCCCGAACCTTGAGGGCGGGGGCTTCGGCCGTTCGTGGCGCGCCGCGTGATCCTGGCCTGGGGCCGGCCACCCCCCGGAGGGATCACGCGTGCAGAAGGTGCGTAGCGGTAACCTGAAGAGCCGTGAGCGGGCACGCGACAGGCCACACGGGCCACCAGCATCGCCTTGATCCCACAGGTGCGGGCAACGCCACCGCGGCGAGCATTCTGACGGTCTTGGGCGCCATTCTGATCACCCTTGCGGTCACTGGGCGAGTGCAGCGCTATGTGCAGCCGGCGTTTAGCCCGTGGGTGTGTGTTGCCGGGGCGTTCCTGGTGGGCTTGGGCGGTTGGTCCTTGACCGTGGTGGCTCGGCAACAGCGCGCGGCGCAGCGTGCGGCGCGTCGGGGTGGATCGGGAGTGCTCGATGCTGCGAGCCCCATGCGGGCGACCTCCTGGTTGTTGCTGGTGCCGGTGGCGTTGGTGCTGCTGAGCCTGCCGGAGCCGTTGGGATCGGCCATGCTGGGTGCGCAGTCGGTCGGGGGAACGCTGGCGCACCAGGGTGCCGGGCAGGCAGCGCGGCTGCATCGGGCCGGCGGCGATCCTTCCGCGCGGGCCGCGTTCCCGCCGCTGCCCGCCGAGGAGGCTGCTGGCACCGGTGTGGAGATCAGCCTGGAGGAGCTGGCGGATCGGCTCAACTTTGGCGATGCCCAGGAATTGGATGGAGTTCGGGTGCGGCTGGTGGGTTTTAGCGCCGCTGGGGAGGGGCGGCTTGATCAGCTGTACCGGTACAAGATCTATTGCTGCGCGGCGGATGCCCTGGCCTATAGTGCGCGCCTGGTTGGCGCCCCGGTGGAGGCCCGGGAGGATCAGTGGTGGGAGGTTACGGGGACGGTGGACGTGGGGGCGTCGATAAGCGGTGTGCCCGCGGTGGTCGTCGAGCAGGCGGTGGCGGTGCCGCGGCCGGAAAGGCCGTACCTATGAGCGCGCCGAGTATGCCAGCAGTCCGGCGCGCGGCGGCGCCGTGGTGGCTGGCCCCCAGCGTGGGGTTGGGGGTGGCTGTCGCGGCGGTGGCGCTGGGCGTGGCACACGGTCCTGTGGTGCCGCTCCATGGGCTAGCCCAGTCGTGGGCGGCCATCGCAATCGCGGTGGTGTTCCAGGCGTTGCCCTTTTTGGTGTTGGGGGTCTGCGTGTCCGGGGCGATTAGCGCCTTCGCCCCGGAGGCCGCTATTCGTCGGGTGACGCCGCGCTCGCCGTTTGTGGCGGTGCCGGTGTTTGTGGGGGGCGGGTTTTTCTTGCCGGGGTGTGAGTGCGGTGCGGTTCCGGTGGCGCAGACGTTGGCGCGCCGGGGAGTCCCCGCTGCCGGGGTGGTGGCGTTCATGCTGGCCAGCCCGGCGATTAATCCGGTGGTGTTGGTCTCTACGGCGGTGGCTTTTTCCGGCCAGCCGGCGATGGTGTGGGCGCGTCTGGCGGCCTCGGTGGGCGCTGCCGTGGCGGTGGGGTGGCTGTGGGTGATCATCGGCAATCCCTTTCCGGGGGAGGAAGACGCGGGTGCTTCGGGGTGCTGTGCTGCGCCGGGAGTCGATCACAGCGCAGCGCCGCGACTATCGGTGGCGCAGCGCTGGGAAGCATTTCGCGCCGTGGCAGTGCATGATCTGATGAATGCCGGTGGCTATTTGTGCATGGGGGCATTGTGCGTGGCACTTATTAAGGTGGCGGTTCCGGGGTCCTGGTTGAGTGCGGTGGGGGACTCCCCGTGGGGTGGGTGTGTACTCATGGCGGTGTTAGCGGTGGTATTGGCGTTGTGTTCTGAGGCGGACGCGTTTATTGCGGCGTCTTTTACCCTGGTTTCTCCGACGGCGCAGTTGGTGTTTATGGTGGTCGGCCCGATGGTTGATGTGAAGTTGGCGGCGATGCAGTATGGGGCGTGGGGCGGGCGCTTTGTGCGGGTGTTTGTTCCGGTGACCGCGGTGGTGGCGGTGTGTAGTGCGGTTGTGGTCGGGGTTGCGGTGTTTGGTGGGGTGTAGGACACCCGCGGCGTCGACAAGCGGCCCGTCCGCGGCTAGCGTGGCAGGGGTCACTATGGTGGCGAGTATCGGGACGCCTATCGGCGGTTGGTGGGTGGTCCAGAAGATGAAAGGCGAGTGACGTATCGTGGATATTCCCGCTTCGGCGGCGGTGCACCGCATGTTGGTGCCGCTGCGGTGGTCTGATTTTGACCGGTTTGGGCATATGAACAATGCCCAATATGTGGAGGTTGCCCAGGAGGCGCGGCTGCGTTTTGCGCTCGATGAGTTTGGGCGATTTGGCCAGGAGGTTCCCGCCTTTTTTGTGCGCCATTTGGACGTGGATTATCTCAAGCCGGTCATCCCGGATGCCACGAATAAGGTTCTGGTGGAAACGCGGGTGGATGATATTGGGCGGTCCTCGCTGACCACGGTGCAAGAGATTAAGGATGCCCAGGGGCGCATCGCGTGTGTGGTGCGGTGTGTGCAGGTGGCGGTGGATGTAGAGACGTCGACGCCGCGGGCGATTACCCAGCAGGAGCTCAAGGTGCTCACCGCAGGCCCGGCCCCGGCGCAGCTCGATGAGTGAGCAGGAGACCCTGCGGGTCACGGGTGGCGGCTCGGGTTTGGAGGCCTTGGTTGCCCGGGCCTGCGGGCTGGATGCTTCCGCGATGGCGCGCCTGCGCCAGCGTGGGGACTCGGTGGAGGTGTACGTGACCACGCCGTTTGGGGTGGTGGCGTCGCGGCGCGTGGAGGGGCGTGCGGGCCGCGATGGCGCGGTGGTGAGCGCCCAGGTGCTGTATTCCCAGCTGTCTTTGCTCAATAGTGCGACGCCGTCGCCGATGACCCTCCAGTTGGGCGCCCCGCGGGATCCGAGCTGGCCGGGGGCGCTGCCGCCGGTTGGCGGCTTTCAGCTGGTCGATGAGGTGCCGGTGAGTGTCGCGCGGGAGTTGGCGGATAAGGGCCAGGCGTTGGCGCGCCAGTTTTCCGGACCGCTGGGCCCGCCGGCCAGTTTGCTTAACCAGACGGTGGTGGAGGTGGATTCCGCCGACGGGCATGTGCATGCGGCGATCCCCATGCGCATGATCTTTACCTGCGTGTCCCTGGGGCTGATTCCCAGTTTTGCGGCGCCGTTGGACATCCCCCGTCACCTGCGGGTTTCTACAACTGGACGGTGGGTGCGTATCGACGCCCCCTTTGGCACCGTCTACCACTCCGAGCGGTTCTCTTTGCTGGTGGGCTAAAGCAGATGCCCCGCCCCAGGGCGCCGGCGACGCGGCGGGCTGGGGGCGGGGCGTAGGGGGGTGGTGTGAAGCGGCTAGCTTAGCCCTTCGCCGGCTTCCTCGGAGGCCAGCGCCGTGGTGGAGGTCGGGGCGGAGCCGCCGATGCCGTAGGGGTAGGGCACGGGGATGCCGTTGGTGCGCATGGCGGCGATGATGCGGGCCTTGACGTAGCGGTTGACGTCCCAGTGCTTGCCGGGGATGGTGTTGATGACTACCCGGTAGACGATGTGGTCAATGCCAAAGTCGGAGATGCCCTTGAAGATGGGCTCGTTGATGACGTAGGAGGCGATGGCCTCGTCGTGGCAGGCTGCGGCGGCGGCCTCCCGGATGACGGTGGCGGCTTCGTCGTAGTCGGCGGAGTGCGCCACGGGGATCTCCAGGCGGGCCACGGAGAACTGGTCGGTGGAGTTGCCCACGCGCAGGATCTCGCCGTTGCGGACGTACCACAGGACGCCGTCGACGTCGCGCACGGTGGTCAGCCGCAGGGAGAGTTCTTCGACGGTGCCGGTGATGCCGGTGGCCAGGTTGACCTCATCGCCGACGCCAAACTGGTCTTCCAGGAGCATGCAGATGCCGGCCAGGAAGTCCTTGACCAGGGATTGGGCGCCAAAACCGAGGGCGACGCCGATGACGCCTGCGGAGGCGACCAGGGGTCCAACATCCATGCCGATGGCCTTGAGGATGTTGAGGATGCCGAAGGCCCAGACGACGACGGCGACGGCGGACTTGGCCACGCCGGCGAGGGTCTTCATGCGCGCCTGGCGGCGCTGCTGCTGGGCCTTGGTGGCGGCGATGACGCGGGCGGGCAGGGACTCGCCCTCCTTGAGGTTGGCTCGGGCGAGGGCCTCGGCCTTGGCGTTGGAGCTTTGGGCGTGTTTGTCCACGCCTTTATCGATGAGCCTATTGAGCACGCCTCTGACGATGAGGACGGCGATGATGATGGCAATGATCTGGAGGGGTTTGAAGATCAGCCATGTTTTGGCGGCGTCGCTTTGGAACCAATCGGTAATTCCGTGCGTCCACTTGGAGCTGGTTTTCCCTACCGTGTCGAGGGCGTCCTCGGCGAGCAGGGTAGGAGTAGCGAGGTGATGGGACAGTATGGGCAGCGTATGTGGAATCGCTGTGAACATTTCTGAAATCACATGACTCACTCTAGCGTTCCATGATGGCGTGATGGAAGGCGAAAAGGACCATAGTTTTGTGCTCAAACTATGAATTGTGTTACCAGGCCGTGTGCTGCATCTCCACGGGTAAATACCGTAATAGTGCTGTCTAAAGGTCTAGTGGCTGGTAGGGGTGCTGTCGCGGGGTGGCGCCCGGCCGCGGAGGCACCGGCGTGGCCGACGTGTGACGCCAAAGCGTCCTAAGCTGTGGTGCTAACCGGGCTGGCGGTGCGGGCCCGGAATCCACCACACCCCCAACAACGAGGTGCGCAGACCCATGAGTCGAACCAGAAAACCCCGCCTATGGGAGTTCTTTGTCTACAGCGCCATCGGCGCGGCCGTGTTCTTCCTGCCCGTGACCTACCAGGGCAAATCCTCCATCCCCCTCGACCACATGGTCACCATCATCAGGCAGCTGCTGGGCCCGGCGTGCGGGTGGCTAATCCTGGCGCTCGTTGCCTACGGAACCTACCGCTCTATCATGGGCGCACGCTGGCGCAACAGCCTGCTGTCAGCCTCCTTTGTGCTGGTCAACTCCATCGGTTTGCTGGTGGCCCTCGCCCAGGTCACCGGGGTGCTGCCCGGGGTGTTGGGCAGGGAGGACCTGGTGCCTTTCCTGTGGAACAAGATCGCCATCCCGGTGGGCCTGATCGTGCCGGTGGGCTCGGCGTTCTTGGCGCTGATCGTCTCCTACGGCCTGCTGGAGTTTGTGGGTGTGCTCATGCAGCCGGTCATGCGCCCGGTGTGGCGCACCCCGGGGCGTTCGGCTATCGACGCCGTCGCCTCCTTCGTGGGCAGCTACTCGCTCGGCCTGCTCATCACGGATCGCGTGTACAAGCAGGGGCGCTACACCACCCGGGAGGCGGCGATCATTGCTACCGGGTTTTCTACCGTCTCCGCGGCATTCATGGTCATCGTGGCCAAGACGGCGGGCATCATGCACGTCTGGGGGCTGTACTTTGTGGTGTCCCTGGTGGTGACCTTTGCGGTTACGGCAATTACGGTGTGGATCCCGCCGCTGAGCCTGTTTCCTGATGACCACTACCCGGGGTCCACCCCGGATCCGGAAGAGAAGGTCACCGGCAACCGCTGGGCTGCCGCATGGGCGGAGGCCAAGCGCACGCTGGCGCAGTCGCCGGGCCTGGTACATGCGGTCAAGGAGAACTTCATCGATGGCGTGCGCATGTCCGCGGCGATCACGCCGTCGATCATGGCCATTGGGCTGGGCGGGCTGCTGCTTGCCACCTTCACCCCGGTTTTTGAGTGGGTGGGCTACCTGTTTTATCCGTTCGCCTGGCTGGTGCGGCTGCCGGAACCTCTGCTGGCGGGCAAGGCCGCGGCGATGGGCATCGCGGAGATGCTGTTGCCGGCCACGGTGGTGGCTGACGCTGATTCCGTGGTGCTGCGCTTTGTCATCGCCGTGGTGGCGGTCAGCGCGATCATCTTCTTCTCCGCGCTGGTGCCGTGCATCTTGGCCACGGAGATTCCGCTGAAGATCTGGCAGCTGGTGGTCATCTGGTTTGAGCGCGTGGTGTTGACCATCGTGATTGCTACCCCCATCGCGCACCTGTTGCTCTAAGGCGTCTGGCAGTAGTGGACAGCATGGTCTAGTGTGGGGGGAACTGTTGACCCTGCGACCCAGGAGGCCTTTTCGCCCATGAGCACCACCGAGCGCGCCGACGCTGGAACCCAAGCCCGCATTGCCGCCCAGGCGCAGGCCGCCGCCAACCCGGACACTGACCCCGCACGCCGCGGGTTTTCCACGAACTCCATCCACGCCGGCTACCACCCGGATGGCCAGACCGGGGCGATCAACGTCCCCATCTACGCCTCCACCACGTTCGCCCAGGACGCGGTGGCCAGCCTGCGCGGTGGGTACGAATACACCCGGGTGGGCAACCCCACCGTCGCCGCCTGCGAACAGGCCGTGGCGGCCCTGGAGGGCGGGCAGTTCGGCCGGGCCTTTGCCTCCGGGATGGCGGCCACGGATACGGTGTTGCGGGTGCTGCTCCACCCGGGCGAGCACCTGATCATGGGCACGGACGCCTACGGGGGTACCTTCCGGCTCATCGATACGTTCTTTAAGGACTGGGGCGTGGAGTACACGGTGGTAGACACCACCGACCCCGCCCAGGTGGCGGCCGCCGTGCGGCCCACCACGCGGGTGGTGTGGCTGGAAACGCCCACCAACCCGCTGCTGTCCATCACGGACATCCCGTCGGTCTCCGCGGCCGTGCGGGCTGCCGCCGCGGGGCAGCAGGCGCCCACGATCGTGGTGGACAACACCTTTGCCACCCCCTACCTGCAGCGGCCGCTAGAGCTGGGGGCGGACGTGGTGGTGCACTCGTGTACCAAGTACCTGGGCGGGCACTCCGACGTTGTGGGAGGAATGGTGGTCAGCAGCGATGCGGACTTTGACGCCCAGGTGCTGTTCTTGCAGGGGGGTGTAGGGGCGGTGTCCAGCCCGTTTGATGCCTACCTGACCTACCGGGGAATCAAGACTCTGGCTGTGCGGATGGACCGCCACTGCGCCAACGCCGCCGCCGTGGCGCGCGAGCTGGCGGCCAGCCCGGCGGTCAGCCAGGTGTTCTACCCCGGGTTGGAGGACCATCCGGGCCATGAGGTTGCGCGTGCCCAGATGCGCGATTTTGGGGGGATGGTCTCGGTGCGTTTTGCCGGAGGACCTGCCGCCGCGCGCACGTTCTGTGAGTCCACGCGGCTGTTTTGCCTGGCTGAGTCGCTGGGCGGGGTGGAATCCTTGCTGGAGTTGCCGGCGGCGATGACGCACCTGTCTGCCTCGGGGTCCGCGCTGGAGGTGCCCGCCGACCTGGTGCGCATTTCGGTGGGGATCGAAGATGAAGCGGACCTGGTTGCGGACATCCGGCAGGCGCTTGCCGCGCTCGGCTAGCTGCAGGGGTGACTATGCGGGCAGGGCGGTGATGATGTCGTCGATGAGCCGGGCGGCCACGCGTGCGGTGCGGGCATCGACGTCGAAAAGCGGGTTGAGCTCCACGACGTCAACCAGGGCCAACTTTCCGCTCGCCGCGGCGGCGCGCGCCATCGCCCGGTAGTGGGTCAGCGACACGCCCAGCCCCGCCGGCGCCGATACCCCGGGGGCCACCGCGGCGGGCAGGCCGTCGAGGTCAATGCTTAAGTGCACCACATCGGCGTGCGCTGCGGCCTGGGTGACCAGCTCGCCGGCGGCGCTGGGCGATAACTCCAGCAACTCCTCGTCGGTGACGGTGTGCACGCCCAAAGCCGCGGCGGTCTCAAAAAGCACCGCGGTGTTATTGGGCCGAGAGATGCCCAGCACGTGGTAGTCAAAGTCGGCGCCGCGCAGGCCAGCGATCTGGAGGAACGGGGTGCCGGAGGTGGCCCGGGGGGCCTCGCGCAGGTCAAAGTGGGCGTCCAGGTTGATAATTGCGCAGGACCGGCCATCGGTGGCCGCGTGCAGCCCGCGGTGGGTGGCCCAGGCGGTCTCGTGGCCGCCGCCCAGGCACACCACGGTGTGGCCGGCGGTGACCAGCTGTGCCACGGTGTCGGTGACGGCCTGTTGTGCGCTCTCCAGGTCGGTGCCGCGGGTGGTGATGGTTCCGGCGTCGTAACGCGGGCGATCGTCGTGGATGGCCAGGCTGGACAACGCCCCGCGCAGTGCCGCAGGGCCTTGGGCTGCGCCGACGCGCCCGCCGTTGCGCGCCACGCCTTCGTCGGAGGCGAATCCCAGCACAGCGATGCCGGGGGTGTCGGCGACGGGGCCGATGACGCTGTGCCAGCGGGCGTGGAGCGGGCCGGGTCCGTCGCTGCGGCCAGACCACAAATCAGGATTGAAGGGGGTGTGCAGGCAATCGTTGACCATGGCTGCCACGGTAGCGGCATACTGGTTGCCATGGGGCCGGTACCTGCCGCGCGCAACACGCTGCGCATCCTGACGCTGCTCTCCGCCATCGACGTGCCGGTGTCCGCCGCGCGCATTCGCACCGAGCTAGGCCTGCCCCGCTCCACCACCTATGACCTTTTAGGGGAGTTGGAGCGCGCCGGGTTCGTCGTGCACCTGGCTGAGGCGCAGACCTACGGGCTGGGCATGGCGGCCTATTCCATGTCCGCGGCCTACGCCACCCAGCAGCCCCTCGTGCGCCTGGGGGAGCGGCACCTGCGGCGTCTGGCGGAGCAGGCGGGAGGCTCGGGGCACCTGTCGCGGCTGTCCGGGGAAGAGATCGTCTACCTGTGCGAGGTGCGCGCCGCCGGTGCCCACGCCCTGGTCACGCAGGTGGGGGTGCGCCTGCACGCGCATCGCACCGCCTCCGGGCGAGTCATGCTGGCCATGCTTGACGACGCCGCCGCCAAAGCCATCTGCGCCACTGCCGGGGTGCGCGGCTCCCAGTGGGCACAGCTGCGCGCCCAGCTCACCCGCATCCGCGCCGACGGCTACGCCGCCGAGGTCGAGGAGGTCTCCCGGGGGCAACAAAGCCTGGCGGTGGCGGTGCGTGACCACGTGGGCCGCCCCGCCGCGGCCATGGCCGTGACCTTTCCCGTCGACCGCCTCGAAGCGCAGGAACGCGCGGAACTGCTGGTGGCGCTGACGTCCGCCGCCGCGCACTTGTCCCACAAGGTCTACGCAACGCCGCTAGGCTGACGCTCATTCCACCACATTCTCCCAACCAGCACAGGAGAGGTACACCATGAGCCAGACCACCGTCACCGTCGGCGCCCATCCGCTGAGCATTGCCGACGTCGTCGCCGTCGCCCGCCACAACGCGCCGATCACCATCGCAGAATCGGCGCTGGCCGAGGTCGCCCGCACCCGCGCGCGCGTCGAAGAACTCGCCAACAACCCCACCCCCGTCTACGGGATCTCCACCGGATTTGGGGCCCTGGCCAGCCGGCATATCCCCACCCAGATGCGCGCCCAACTCCAACGCAGCCTGGTCGCCTCCCACGCCGCCGGATCTGGGCCAGAGGTCGAACGCGAGGTCGTCCGCGCCCTCATGCTGCTGCGCCTGGCCACCCTGTGCACCGGGCGCACCGGCGTGCGCCCCGTCGTGGCCACCACCTACGCGGCGCTGCTCAACGCAGGGATCACGCCCATCGTCTACGAATACGGCTCGCTGGGCTGCTCCGGGGACCTCGCCCCCCTGGCACACTGCGCGCTGGTGCTCCAGGGCGCGGGCGAAGCCCGGGACGCCTCCGGCACCCGCCGCCCCGTGCCCGAGCTGCTGGAGGACGCCGGCATCACCCCGCTGGTGCTGGAGGAAAAAGAGGGCCTGGCGCTGATCAACGGCACCGACGGCATGACCGGGCAGCTGTGCCTGGCCATCACGGACTTAGAAGCCCTGCTCGGGGTGGCGGACATCGCCGTGTCCATGACCGTGGAAGGCCTGCTGGGAACGCTGACCGTCTTCGACGCAGACCTCCAAGAGCTGCGGCCCCACCCAGGCCAGGCGGCCGCCGCCGCCAACGTGCGCACCATCGCCGCCGGGTCCGCCATCCTCGACGCCGCGGCAGCCGAATTCGCCCAGGTCAGCGTGCAAGATGCCTACTCGGTGCGCTGCGCGCCCCAGGTAGCCGGCGGTTGCCGAGACACCGTGGCCCACGCCCGCCAGGTCTGCGAGCGCGAGCTGGCCGCCGCGGTAGACAACCCCGTGGTGGCCCTTGATGGCCGGGTGACCTCCAACGGAAACTTCCACGGCGCGCCCATCGCCTATGTGCTGGACTTCTTGAGCATCGTCACCGCGGACCTGGCCAGCATCTCTGAGCGGCGCACCGACCGCTTCTTAGACCCGGCGCGCAACCGCGGCCTCAACGCCTTCTTGGCCGATGACCCCGGCGTGGACTCCGGGCACATGATCGCCCAATACACCCAGGCGGGCATCGTTTCCGAGCTCAAGCGCCTGGCCGTCCCGGCTAGCGTGGACTCCATCCCGTCCTCAGCCATGCAGGAGGACCACGTGTCCATGGGCTGGTCGGCGGCGCGCAAGCTGCGGCGCGCCATCGACGGGCTCTCCCGGGTACTGGCCATCGAGGTGCTCACCGCCGCGCGCGCGATTGAGCTGCGCGAGGGGCAGCCCGCGCCGGGGACGGGGGCGGCCATTGCCGCGCTGCGCGCGCAGGTTCCGCCGGCGGGCCCGGACCGTTTCTTAGCCCCGGAAATCGCCGCCGCCCTTGAGCTGGTGGTCACAGGCAAGCTGCGCGCCGCGGTCGAAGAGGCGGTTGGCCCGCTGCAGTAACTGGGGGCCTTCTCGGGGGGATCACTGCTTGGGGGTTGCGCGCTTGGCGCGGCGCATCAAGACTATGCCGCTGGCGAGGATGATCAGCCCAGCCCCGAGCAGCGCGACATGGACGTGACCGGAAAAGAAACCGGGAACAGCCAGGACGGTGAGCGCGCCGCCTAAGCCAATGCACGCGATGGCGAGGGCAAGCCCCGTGGTGTCTGCTGGGGTGGTGGACATGGGGGACTCCTTTGCGGTGAGGTCGCGTGGCCCAGGATAGCGGTTGCCGTACCAACAAGGCCGTGGGAAACCCCTGCGGCCAGGGCAGTCCGGTATCCCGGACACCTGGGTGGGGGAGGGCCTAGCCCACCCTCTGTGACTGGGCTTACAGTGCAGGGCAATCCCGAGGCGTGGCACAGCACATCCGGCGCCGTGGCCGCACCCACCGTCCCAGCCAGCGAAAAAGAAAGCAGGAAGCCTGTGTCTGAGCACTCCGCCCCGCGCACCGTACGCGCCCCCCGCGGCACCGAGATCACCGCCAAGTCCTGGCAAACAGAAGCCCCCATGCGCATGCTCATGAACAACCTCGACCCCGAGGTTGCCGAACGCCCCGAAGACCTCGTGGTCTACGGCGGCACCGGACGAGCCGCACGAAGCTGGGAGGCCTTTGACGCGATCGTCGCAACGCTTAAAGACCTCGAAGACGATGAGACGCTGCTGGTGCAGTCCGGCAAGCCCGTCGGCGTCCTGCGCACCAACCCGTGGGCGCCGCGCGTGCTCATTGCCAACTCCAACCTGGTCGGGGACTGGGCCACGTGGCCGGAGTTCCGCAAGCTGGAGGCAGAAGGCCTGATCATGTACGGCCAGATGACCGCCGGATCCTGGATCTACATTGCCACCCAGGGCATCCTACAAGGCACCTTTGAAACGTTTGCCGCCGTGGCCACCAAGCGCTTCGGCGGCACCCTGGCCGGAACGCTCACCCTCACCGGGGGCTGCGGCGGCATGGGCGGCGCCCAGCCACTAGCCGTCACCCTCAATGGCGGCACCTGCCTGATCGCCGATGTTGACGAACACCGCCTGCGCCGCCGCCAAGCCAAGCGCTACCTCGACGAGATCTACACCGACCTCGACGAGGCCGTCGCCCGCGCCAAGGAAGCCAAGGACAACAAGGAGGCCGTCTCCATCGGCATCGTGGCCAATGCCGCCGAGGTCTTCCCCGAACTGCTGCGCCGCCAGCGCGCCGGGGAGATCACCGTGGACGTGGTCACCGACCAAACCTCCGCCCACGACCCCTTGAGCTACCTGCCCGTGGAAATCCCGGTGGCCGACTGGCAGCGCGAAGCCCAGCAGGACCCGGATACCTTCACCAAGAAGGCCCGCGAATCCATGGCCGCCCAGGTCCAAGCCATGGTGGAATTCCAGGACGAGGGCGCCGAGGTCTTCGACTACGGAAACTCCATCCGCGACGAAGCCCGCCACGCCGGCTACGCCCGCGCCTTCGAATTCCCCGGCTTTGTCCCCGCCTACATCCGCCCCCTGTTCTGTGAGGGCTTAGGACCCTTCCGCTGGGCGGCCCTGTCCGGCGACCCGGAGGACATCCGCGTCACCGACCAGGCCCTCAAGGAGGCCTTCCCGGACAACGAACACCTCCACCGCTGGCTCGACGCCGCCGAAGAATACGTGGAGTTCGAAGGCCTGCCCGCCCGCATCTGCTGGCTGGGCTACGGCGAACGCGACAAGGCCGGCAAGATCTTCAACGACCTGGTCCGCGACGGCAAGGTCTCCGCGCCGATTGTCATCGGCCGCGACCACCTGGACTCCGGCTCGGTGGCCTCCCCCTACCGGGAGACCGAAGCCATGATCGACGGCTCCGACGCCATCGCCGACTGGCCGCTGCTCAACGCCCTGGTCAACACCTCATCCGGCGCCACCTGGGTATCCATCCACCACGGCGGCGGCGTGGGTATTGGCCGTTCCATCCACGCCGGGCAGGTCACCGTCGCCGACGGCACCGACCTGGCAGAACAAAAGCTCGCCCGCGTGCTGTCCAATGACCCCGCCATGGGCGTCATCCGCCACTTCGACGCCGGCTATGACCGCGCCGCCGAGGTCGCCCGCGAACGCGGCGTGCGCGTGCCCATGGAGTTCCACTCCCGGGAGAGCTAGCCCCACCCCACCCCCTTTTTCCTCACCAACCCCACGGGTGCCTGACCCCGGCGCCACTACGGCCCTCAAGGCAGCCGTGGGTCTTTTACACCCTCGTCCCGCTAGAAAGGAGAACAATCATGGCCGGACGCTACCCCAACGGAGACTTCTACGGATTTGAAAAGGACCTGCCGGACGCAGAGCTGAAGATCCTGCACACCGTGCGCGAATGGGCACAACAGGAGGTCAAACCCCACGCCGCCGAGTACTGGAACAAGTGGGAATTTCCCTCCCACTTGTTGCCCGCAATCGGAAAGCTGGACATCATCAGCCTGGTTCGCCACCAGGGCCGCAGCCGACTGCTCGCCGGCCTGGTCACCGCCGAGCTGCACCGGGCAGACGGCTCGGTGGGAACCTTCTTCTCCGGCCATGACGGGCTGTTCACCGGCTCCATCGAACTGCTGGGATCAGACGAGCAGCGCGACCGCTTCCTGCCCGACTGCTACGCGGTGAAAAAGTTCGGCGTCCTTGCCATCACGGAACCAGAGGCCGGATCCGACGTGGCCCGCGGGATGCGCACCACCGCGCGAAAAGTCGACGGCGGATGGGTGCTCAACGGGCACAAGACCTGGATTGGCAACGCCACGATCTCCGACTACGCCATCATCTACGCCCGCGATGAGGACGATGACCAGGTCAAGGGCTTTTTGGTAGAAACCGGATGGGAAGGCTACCGCGCCGAGTTGATGACCGGTCGCATTGCCATTCGGGCGGTGCAAAACGCGGACATCTATCTGGACAATCTTTTTGTCCCCGACGACTACAAGCTGGCTAACGCCAACACCTTCAAGGACCTCAACCGGGTGTTCAAAGCAGCCCGCGCAGTAGTGGGATGGCAGGCCGTGGGCCTGCAAATGGCCGCATTAGATGCCGCCGTGGCCTATGCGGATAGCCGCGAACAGTTCGGGCGCAAGCTGGGGTCCTTCCAGCTCATCCAGTCCAAGCTTGCCACCATGCAGGCCAACCTCATTGCCTCTGAATCCATGCTGGTCGCACTGGGTCGCCTCCAAGACCGCGGGGAGGACCACAACGAGCATGCCTCCCTGGCCAAGGCGCAGGCGACCCGCCTGGCGCGTGAGACCGTCGCCCTGGGCCGCGAGCTGATGGGCGGCAACGGGATGCTCACCGATCACCACATGGCCAAGATCTTCTGCGACGCAGAAGCCCTCTACACCTACGAGGGCACCTATGACATCAACCAGCTCATTGTTGGCCGCTCCCTGACTGGGGAATCAGCCTTCGTGTAAACACCCAAGGCACGATCCGCCTCGCCGCGCGTTCGGCACGCGGGAGGCAGAAAGGACGGCGATGATGAACGCCACTTCTCCCGCAACACCCCCGCGCCCAGGAACGCAGGAAGGCGAGCCGGAACGCGTCCAGGCCCACGCCGGAGCACTGTCCGGGGTTCGCGTCGTGGACTTATCCCGAGTCCTAGCCGGCCCCTTCTGCGCGACGATATTGGCGGACCTGGGCGCGGAGGTAGTCAAAGTAGAAACCCCGTGGGGCGATGATTCCCGCCAATACGGCCCGTACGTCGACGGTGAATCGAGTTACTACCGGCTGTTTAACCGCTCCAAGCTGGGGCTGAGCCTAGACCTGAAAGACCCAGCCGACAGGGACACCTGCCGTGCGCTCATTGACCACGCCGACGTGGTGGTGGAGAACTTCCGGCCAGGAGTCATGGCACGCCTTGGCCTGGCGCCAGACGAGCTTGTGGCACGCAATCCGCGGCTGATTATCACCAGCATCAGCGGCTTTGGGCAGACCGGCACCATGGCTTCGGCCCCGGCCTATGACCTGGTCGCCCAGGCAATGAGTGGGATCATGTCCGTCACAGGACACCCAGGGGGTCCGCCGACGCGGGTGGGCATCAGCATCGGGGATCTCATCCCTGGGCTGTACGCGGCGATTGCCACCCTGGCTGCGCTGCGGGAAAGGGACACCTCCGGCCGCGGACAGCATATTGATCTGGCGATGTTTGACGCCCTGGTGTCCCTGCTGGAGTCCGTGGGAATGCGCGAGCTGCACGGGGATACCACCCCGCAGGCGGTGGGAAATGATCACGCCATGACGGTGCCGTTTTCCACCTACGGCGCCAGCGATGGCCAGGTGGTCATCGCGGTGACCAATGAGACCCTCTTTGCGCGCCTGACGCACGCCCTGGGCTTGGAGTGGATGGCGCAGGATCCGCGCTTTTCCACCAATGACGCCCGGGTGGCCCACCGGGAAGACGTGCGGGAACTTTTTGAAGAAGCGCTGGCGGCCTACACCGTGGAGGAAGCCGTGGCGATGCTATCTGAGCACGGGGTGCCGGCCTCCCCGGTCTGTGACGTCCGCCAGGCTTTGCGCGGCCCGCTTGCCCAGGAGCGCGGGGTGGTCGCGGTAGAGCCCGATGGGTTTTCTACCTTGGCGTCTCCGCTGCGGTTGCGTGGTTCGTGCCCACCGCGGCCCGCCCCGCGGCTGGGTCAACACAATGGTGAGGTGGCAGACCTGCTTGCCCGGTGGGCGGCGGGCGCCGCGGCAGCGGAAGGAGACCGGCGATGAGCACGAAAGCGGAGCAGGCTACGCGTTCGGGGCGCCCCGACCGGTGGCGCTTCTTCCTTTACAGCGGCATTGGGATCTTTGCCTTCTTTATCCCGTTTCCCTTCCGGGGAAAGACCACCATCTTGTTGGACCATGTTGTGGGGGCCATTGATGATTGGTTGGGTGACGCCAACCGCTTCGTGGCCTACGCCATCATCCTCGCCGGGGCTGTCTATCCGCTGGTGACCGGGCGTTGGAAAACCTCCCTTGCGCGCGGTGTGTTTGCCGCGCTCAACGTCTTTGGCCTGGTGGTGGCCACGGCGTTGGTGTTTCATATCGGCCCTGCCTGGGTGCACCGCGAGGACCTTGGCCCCTTTCTTTATGATCACCTAGTCATCCCGGTGGGCGTGTTGGTTCCGGTGGGCTCGATCTTCTTGGCCATGCTGGTGGGCTTTGGGCTCATGGAGTTCATCGGCGTGTTTGTGCAGGGGATTATGCGCCCCACGTATCGCGTCCCGGGACGTGCGGCGGTGGATGCGGTGGCCTCCTTTGTGGGCAGTTATTCCCTGGGGCTGCTTATTACTAACCGCGTGTATAAGGCGGGCGGGTATACCGCGCGCGAGGCTGCGATTATTGCCGGGTGTTTTTCCACCGCTTCGGTGACGTTTATGGTGGTGATCGCCCGTACGCTTGGGCTGATGCCGTTGTGGGGACCCTATTTCGGTGCCACTTTTATTATCACTTTTGTGGTCAGCGCGATTTTGGTTCATGTTCCACCGCTGAGCCGTATTCCTGACGAATATTTTGAGGGCGCCCACCCGCGTCCTGAAGAAAAGGTGACCAGCCACCGCGTGGCGCGGGCGTGGGAGCAGGCCGATGAGGTGCTGGCTCGCTGCCCTTCGCTGGCCAAGGTGCTGTGGTACAACCTGCGCGACGGAATCGTGATGACCATGCAGATCCTTCCCGGCATCATGTCCGTGGGGTTCATTGGGCTGTCTTTGGCCCTGTACACCCCGGTTTTTGAATGGTTGGGTTGGGTATTTTGGCCCTTTAACGTGCTATTCCGGGTGCCTGACCCAACTCTGGCGTCGGAGGCCATGGCCATCGGTTTGGCCGAGCTATTCCTTCCAGCAACGCTGGTTACGGCCGCCACGAGCGAGGCGCTTCGGTTTATCATCGCGGTTGTGTCCATCTCCCAGATCTTCTTCTTTTCTTCGATGATCCCGGCGGTGCTGGGCACGGAGATCCCCCTGAAAATCTGGCACATGGTGGTCATGTGGTTCCAGCGCATCGTGTTGACCATTCCCTTGGCCGTCCTTGCCGCCGCCCTATTTACGTCCTGGTAATTCTCCACAGAAAGGTTTCACAAGCTCATGGCCGCAACATTGTTCACTGGCATTAGTGAATTGCGCACCGTCTCGGAGGCGGGCACGCTTATCGACGCCGCCCTCATCGCCGATACCACCACCGGCACCGTCGCGTGGGTGGGTGCGGCCAGCCAGGCCCCGGACGCGGATGAGCAGGTGGACCTGGGTGGCCGGGCGGTGTTGCCCGGGTGGGTGGATTCGCACACGCACATGGTCTTTGATGGCGATCGCTCGGAGGAGTTTGAGGCCCGCTTGAGTGGCGGCAGTTATGCGGCCGGGGGTATCGCGGTGACCATGGAGGCCACGCGGGCGGCGGGGCGTGAGCGCCTGGGGGAGCTGGTGGCCGGGCGGGTGGCGGCGGCGCGCGCCGGGGGGACCACGACGCTAGAGACCAAGACCGGCTACGGGTTGGATGTGGAGTCAGAGGCCTTAGCCGCCCAGCTGGCTGCCGACTACGTTGATGACGTCACCTTCCTGGGCGCCCACCTGGTGCCCCCGGGCCGGGACGCGCAGGAGTACGTGGATGAGGTCTGCGGGCCGATGCTTGACGCAGTGGCGCCGCACTGCACGTTTGTGGACGTGTTTTGTGAGCGCGGTGCCTTTGATGAGGAGCAGTCGCGCCGGGTGCTGGGCGCCGGGGTGAAGGCTGGTTTGGTGCCGCGGGTTCACGGCAATCAGCTGGGGGAAGGCCCCGGGGTGGGCTTGGCCGTGGAGCTCGGCGCGGCGAGCGTGGACCACGTTAACTACCTCAGCGACGCGGATGTGGAGGCCCTGGCGGGCTCGTCGACCGTGGCCACGGTGCTGCCTGCCTGCGATCTGTCCACCCGGGAGCCGCTGGCCCCGGCGCGGCGGCTTCTCGATGCCGGGGCCACGGTGGCCATCGCCTCCAATCTCAACCCCGGAACCAGCTACACCTCGGCGATGAACTTCTGCGTGGGCACGGCGGTGTTGCAGCAGTATTTGACCCCGGATGAGGCCATCGCCGCGGCTACTGCCGGTGGGGCTCGGGCCCTGCTGCGCCACGATGTGGGGCAGGGCCGAGACCCGCAGGGGCGCCCGGCCAAGGGCACCTTGGTGGTGGGGGCCGCGGCGGACCTGCACGTCCTGGATACCCCGCACGCGGTGGACCTGGCCTACCGCCCGGGCATGCCGTTGTCGTGGCGGACCTACATCGCAGGCCGGCGGGTGAGCTAGCCGCGGTGGCCTAGCGGGCTGCGACGGTCTCTAGGAGGTGGCGGGCGGTCTTGTCCGTCTCCTGGAGCATGAGCGGGTCGGTGCCGGGCATGGGGGAGATGGTGGTGTCCGGCAGTTGGCCGTAGGTGGGAATGCCCACCAGGTGGACGCGGGGATCCGGGGTGCCAGCGGGGGTGATCAGCGCCCGGGTGGGCTCGTCAACCTCGGGGGATCCGGTGGCCTGGAATGGCCGCCAGCGGCCCTCCAGGCTGCGGGCCAGGGGGTCTTCGGGGCGGCGGATGTCCGGCTGGTGCATCCAAGCGTCGATGAGGACGGTGCCGCGGGCGGGCTCGGTGGCGGAGTCGGTGCGCATCTCAAAGGCGCCGTCGGTGACGGTGACGGAGGTGCCGGAGCCGAGGACGGTGACCAGGTGGGCGTCGATAAGCGCGAGGAGCTGGCGGCTGCGGAACAGCGGCGGACCGGAGCCGACCATCTGGCCTAGCGCCATAAAGGCGCTTAAGGCCGCTCGGGAGTCGGCGGTGTAGCGCCCGGGCGAGCCGAGGATGGACACGGGTTTGCGGGAGGCGCTGATGGACCACAGACCGGCCTTGACGGGGCAAGATGCGCCCGCGGCGGCCGCGGCGATGTCCCGGGCCAGGGACTCGCCGATGGCATCGGTGACCTCGGCGGGGGAGCCGTGCAGGCCGGCGAGTGGGTCGAGGAGGGTGGCGATGGGCAGGTCAGTATTGGCCAGCAACTCGGTGACGGTCGCCTCCGCGACGGCATCGGCCTTGTCCGGTTGGCCCGCGACGCGGTAGTAGGCGGCGTAGGCGTCGCGCACGATGGCCGGCCACACCTCGGCGGTGAAGTCGATCTGCTCAGCGCCGGTCAGCCGTTCGATGGCGGCGCGCAGGTGGGTTAGCTCCGCCCGCGGCGGCAGCCCGCCATAATCCGATTTGGGCAGGTAGGGGTAGCCGCGGTGGGAGCTGACCGTCAGGTGGGGTTCGGCGCCGCTGGGGTGGTAGACCAGCCCAGAGCGGGCCTGCGGGTCCGGCTCAAAGCGTCCGCCGCGCTCGATGGTCAGCAGTGCCATCGCATCAAAAAAGCCCATGCCGAAACCGCGCACCAGGACCTCTTGGCCGCCGGCGATCTGGCTGAGGTCCTGCTCGATGGGATTATCCGGGCGCACCCAGGTCAGGGGTGTGTCGGCGGCGGCGATCGCGGCGGCGAGGTCCTGCTCGGCGGGGGTGGGTCCGGGGCGCTGCCAGCCGATGGCCAGGACGGTGGCGTCGGCGCGCACGGTGGTGCCGTCGGAAAGCTCAAGGATGTCCGCGCCGGGAGCGCCCGCAGCAGCATCACTAGCAGCATCCCCAGTAGCAGCACCAGCAGCATCGGCTGCGGGGCGCAGGGCGGTGACCCGCGCGTGGTGCTCGACGAGGGTGACGGTCTCGGGCAGTTGGGCCCGGGCGACGTCATAGACCCAGGCCAGGTAGGCGCCGTAGAGGGCGCGGGTGGGGTGGGACTCCGGCCGGGTATCGGCCAGCTCCGCGGCAAAGTCCTGTGCCAGCGAGGCGGCTGGCGGATGGGCGCGGAAGGTGGCGATCTTGGCTGGGCTGATGGGCCCGTCGACGCCGTCGGTGGAGCCCTTGAGCAGCTGGATCCATTCGTATTGGGTGGGCCCTTGAAGGACGGGGGCGCCGACGGTGGAGCCGGGTTCGGTAAACAGGGTTACCGCCCCGGCCAGGGTGTTCATGCACAGGGTGCGGGTTTGGTCCGTGAGCCAGATGCGCCCGGCGCCGATCTGGGAGTCATCGATGAGGTGGATGGTGATGTCCGTGGTGGGGTGATACGCGGCGATGCGCTCGATAAGGGAAATCCCGCGGGGTCCGGCGCCCACGATGGCGATGGCTGGTGTGGTCATAGTGCCAGGGTATACCGTGGCGAATAAACAGATCTGTCTACCCCCAAAAAACAGAGCTGTTCATTCTTGTGCTACGTTTGGGAGCCATTGCGCGTGCCCGGGATTCACCCCGGTCACATGCCCATTCCAGCGTTCCAGCGCTATCGGTGTAGTAGCTGAAGGAAGAAGGACACCCCCATGCGTTTCTCCGCCCACGGACGCCGCCTACCCTGGCGCCGCCGCGGCGTCAGTGAGCGCCCCCGCGCCACCAGCAGGCGCAGCCACAGCCACGGCCGCAGCCGCAGGAGCAGCCGCCAGCTGATGCGCGACACCGCGGCGGTGCTAACAACCCTGAGCCTAACCCTGGCCAGCTGCGCGCCCGCCCACCACGGCGACGCTATCGCCCCGGCCGGCCACGCGCCCCGGACCGTGACCTACCTAGAGCCGCTGTTCTTTAACACGCTCTACCCGCCGGCCGCCGGGTTTTACCCCAACGGTGCGGTGGTCAACAACATCACCGATCGGCTGCTCTACCAGGATCCGGAAACCCTGGAGCTCTCCCCGTGGATTGCCACCTCGCTGCCCCAGGTCAACGCGGATGCCACCGAGTACACCTTCCAGCTGCGCGACGATGTCACCTACTCCGACGGCACACCCCTGACCGCCGCCAACGTGGTGGCCAACTTTGATCTTTTTGCCAAGGGCGACAAGAAGCGCAAGCTGACCTCCTCTGAGCAGATCTCCCACTACGCCGGTGGGGAGGTGCTTGGCCCCCACACGGTGCGGTTCCACTTCCACGCCCCCGCGCCCGGCTTCGCCCAGGCCACCAGCTCCTTTAACGCGGGCCTGCTCTCCGATGCCACCCTCGCGCGCGGGACGGAGGGCTTTGCGCCCGGCAACGCCACGCAGATCATCGGGTCGGGGCCCTTCGTCATCACCGAGGAGCAGCAGGGCTCCCGGCTGGTGCTCTCCGCCCGCACGGACTATCACTGGGGCCCGCCGGCGCACCCCCACCACGGGCGCGCGGATATTGATGAGGTTCGCTACGTGCTCGCCGGGGAAGAGTCGGTGCGCGTCGGCGGACTCGTCTCCGGACAAGCGGACATCGCCCGGCAAATCGAGGCACCCGAGGAGGCGCTGGTGCGCAAGCGCGGCCTGACCATCCTGGCCCACGGCACCAACGGGATGAACAACCAGCTGGCCCTGCGCTTCCGCCACCCGCTGCTGTCTGACGAGCGCACGCGCCGGGCCCTCTTCCTGGCGATCGACCGCGAAGAGATCATGCGCACCCTGTTCTCCTCGTCCTATCGGCTTGCCGACGCCCCCATGGCGCGCACCGCGCTCGGGCACCGCGCCCAGGACCCGCAGGCCTACCGCTTCGACCCGGACGCCGCCGAGGAGCTCTTCGCCCAAGCCGGCTGGTCACGCGGGCCCGACGGCGTGCTGCAACGCGAGGGCAAACGGCTCTCCCTGACGGTCAACGAGGCCCTGCCGCAGCCGCGCTCGCGCGAGGTGATCACCAAGGTGCAAGAACAGCTGGCCCGGGTAGGCGTTGAGCTGCACCTCAATCCCGGAGATAACGCCACCCAAAACGCGGACTCGCTGGACATCAACAAGATTCAGGTCCGCCACACCATGGTCGGCCGCGCCGACCCCGAGGTGATTAAGTCCCTGTACTTTTCCACCACCCGCAACCAGCTGCTCAACTATGACTCCGCCACCGACAGCCTGGGCGACCCGGAGCTAGAAAAGCTTCTCGACGCCGTCTCTGCCGACCCCCACCACGCCGCCGAGCGCGCCGGGGACGTGCAGGACTACCTCACGGCACACGCCTACGTGCTTCCCCTCTTTGAAGAGCCCGTGGTCTACGGCGTCGCCCCCTACATTCGCGGCTTCGCCGCGGAGTCGATCGGGCGACCCAGCTTCTACGGGGTGCACATTGACCACGGGGCTGATCAGGACCGCCAGCGGGGAAAGGCAGGGAACTAACGTGAGTATTTCCGCGATTGTCCGCCGGCTGCTCCAGGCGCTCGTTGTCCTGCTGGCCACCTACACGCTGGCCTTCTTCCTGCTGTCTGCACTGCCCTCGGACGGGGTGCTGGCCCGCTACGCCAGCCCGGATCTGGCGCTGTCGCTCGAAGAGCTCACCGCTATCCGGGATTCCTATGGGGCAGATGAGCCGCTCTGGCGCCAGTATTTCAGCTCCCTGGCTGGTTTTCTCAGCGGCGACTTTGGCTATTCGGTGCGTACGGGCGCGTCGGTGACCTCTATGATCGCCCAGGCCCTGCCGGGGACCCTGGTGCTGGCTGCCGTCGCGTTCGTGCTGGCGGTGGTGCTGGCCGCGCTCATCGCCGCGGCCGCCTGGTTTGTCAAGGGCGCCGGTGCGCTGCCCTCCCTGATGGTGTCCGTGCCCAGCTTCTGGATCGGCATCATCATCATTCAGGTCGTCTCCTTCCAGCTGGGCTGGATCCCGGTCATTGAGCCCACCTCCGCCCAGGCGTTGGTGCTCCCGGCGCTCACGCTGTCCATCCCCATCGCCGCACCCCTGGCACAGGTGCTGGTGCGCGCGCTGGAACAGGCGCGCGGGGAGCCCTTCGTGCGGGTGGTGCGGGCCCGCGGCGCGTCGCAGTGGTGGGTGCTGGCCCGCCACGTGGCCCGCATCGCCGCCCTGCCCGCGGTGACCATGGCGGGCCTGCTGTTCGGCGAACTCGTCGGCGGGGCCGTGGTCACAGAAGCCGTGTTCGCCCGCCAGGGGCTGGGCCAGCTCACGGTGGACGCGGTGGCTAACCGGGATACCCCGGTCCTGCTGGCCGTGGTGCTGATCACCGCCACAACCTATGTGCTCATCAACCTCATCGTTGACGTGGCCTACCCCTTGCTCGATGCGCGACTGCGCAGGAAGGTGCACTGATGACTACCGCAGACATCGTGGTGCCGCGGGCAATGACCCGCCGCCCGACGGGGGCGTGGCTACGCCCCGGAACCATCCTGGCGTGCGGCGTGCTGGCGGTGGTGGTCCTGGCCGCCCTCGCGCCCCGACTGCTCACCGCCGCCGACCCCATCAGCGGGACCTTCACCCCGCTGGCCGCCCCCAGCTGGGATCACCCCTTTGGCACCGACTCGGTGGGCCGGGACCTGTTTGCTCGGGTGGTGCACGGATCGCGGGCGTCGCTGGTGGGGGCGTCGATAGCCGTGGCAGTAGGAATGACCGTGGGCACGCTCATCGGCGTGGTTGCCGGCACGCAGCGCGGCTGGGTGGATGCGGTAGCCATGCGGGTGGTGGACGTGCTGCTGTCCGTCCCGGCGCTCCTGCTGAGCCTGTCCGTGATCATTCTGCTGGGCTTTGGTACCCTCAACGCCGCCCTGGCCGTCGGCGTATCCAGCGTGGCTACCTTCGCCCGCCTGGCGCGCTCCGAGGTCCTGCGCGTGGCGGCCAGCGACTATGTGGAGGCCGCCTACGGCTCCGGCGGCACCCGCTGGGGAGTGCTCACCCGCCACGTGTTGCCCAACTCCTTATCGCCGGTCCTCGGCCTGGCGGCCGTGCAATTCGGCTCGGCGATCCTCCAGCTGGCCACCCTCGGATTCTTGGGCTACGGCGCCCCGCCGCCGACCCCGGAGTGGGGGCTGCTCATCGCAGACTCCCGCGATTACATCGCCACCGCCTGGTGGCTGACCGTCGCCCCGGGCGTGGTCATCATCGCCGTGGTCGTGGCCGTCAATCACTTAAGCACCCTGATCCGGAAGGAGGCGTGACACACCCATGGCCACACATCGCGGCTTAACCATTACTGACCTCCACGTTTCCTACGGCACCCAGCCGGCCGTCCAGGGCATTGACCTAGCGGTCCGGCCCGGGGAAGTCACCGCCATCGTGGGGGAGTCCGGGTCCGGAAAGTCCACCACCGCCCTGGCGGCCATCGGGCTGCTGCCGGCCGGCGCCCGGGTGACCTCCGGGTCCATCCGCCTCGACGGCGAGGAACTGACCACCCTGTCGCGGCGGCGGTGGCGCACCGTGCGCGGGCGGCGCGTCGGGTTCATCCCGCAGGACACCAACAACTCCTTCAACCCCGTGCGCACGGTCGGCTCCGCGGTGGAAGAGGCGCTGAGCATCCACCGCGTAGGCACGCCGCAGCAGCGGCGTCGGCAAGCCCTGGACCTGCTCGAACGGGTGGGCATTGACGATCCCGAGCGCCGCTTCCACCAGTACCCCCACGAGCTGTCCGGCGGGATGCGCCAGCGCGCGCTCATCGCCGCCGCCGTCGCGCCACGCCCGGAACTGCTCATCGCCGATGAGCCCACCTCCGCGCTGGATGTGACCGTGCAAAAGACCATCCTGGACCTCCTCGACGAGATGCGCGCCGAGCTCGACCTGGGCGTGCTGCTAATCACCCATGACCTGGCCGTTGCCGGCGACCGCGCTGATCACGTGGTGGTCATGCGCCGCGGGCACGTGCGCGAATCAGGACTCGCCACCGCGGTGCTCACCGACCCGAAGGACTCCTACTCGCGCCAACTGCTTGCCGACGCCCCCTCCCTCTCCACCCCCGTGCGCCCCCGCACCGCCCCACCCGCGCAGGAAGAACCCCTGCTCAAGGTCAGCGGACTGACCCAACGCTTCGGCGAATTTACCGCCGTCGACGGCGTAGACCTGACCGTGCAGCGCGGCCACACCCACGCCATCGTGGGGGAGTCCGGTTCCGGGAAGACCACCACAGGCCGGGCGCTGGCCGGGCTGCGCGCCCCCACGGAAGGCACGATCACCCTGGCCGGGCAGCCGGTGCGCGCCGGCGAGCGCGACCTGCGCCGCCACGTCCAACTGGTCTACCAAAACCCCTACTCCTCCCTGGACCCGCGCCGCAGCATCGCAGCCAGTATCGCCGAGCCGCTGAGCAACCTCACCCGCCTGTCCAGGGCGCGCCGGGCCGCCAAGGTTGCCGAGTTCCTCGAGCTGGTGGCCCTTGACCCCGCCCTGGGCAGCCGGCGCCCGAAGCAACTGTCCGGCGGGCAGCTGCAACGCGTGGCCATCGCCCGGGCGATGATCGTCGAGCCGGAGCTTGTCATCCTCGACGAGGCAGTCTCCGCGCTCGACGTGACCGTGCAGGCCCAAATCCTGGAACTGCTCGAACGCCTCCAGCAGGAGCTCGGCCTGACCTACGTGTTTATCTCCCACGACCTGGCAGTGGTGCGCCACATCGCCGACTCCGTCTCCGTGATGCGACGCGGCAAGATCATTGAAGACGGCACCACCGCACAGGTCTTTGACCACTCCGAACACCCCTACACGCAGGCTCTCATTGAGGCCATCCCGGGGCGCAACTACCGCGCCGGCACCCTCAACCTGGGCCTGTAGCCCCGTGACCCCAACCCCGAAGGCAGCCCCCATGACCGTTGACATCATCGATACCCTCGTGGCCAACCCGCAGGTCGCCGACCTGCGCGCGGCCCGACCCGCCGCCCGCGCCAACGCGCAGGCAGCCTATGACGCCCTCGTGGCACCCGACCCAAGCGCCCCCACCACAGCCGAGTTCAGCCTGGCCGAGCGTGCCGTCGTCGCCGCCGAGGTTTTCCCGGACCCCTTCTACCTCGACCGGGCAGCACAGGTGCAGGCTGACCCCGCCCGCCTCGATCCCGCCCTGGACTGGGTGCGCCTGCTCGTCCACGCCCCCGCCCGCACCACCAAGGATCACATAGCGGCGCTGACACAGGCCGGCTGGAGCTCCGAAGGCATAGTCAGCCTGGGCCAGCTCGTCGGCTTCCTCAGCTTCCAGCAGCGCGTCGTCCACGGCCTGCGCGCGCTCGCCGGCGCCCCCAGCGCCGCCTTCCCCCAGGCCGTCACCTACCCCGGCTCCCCGACACCGCCGCAATTCCTGCGCCAACCCATGGCGTGGAACCCCTGGGTAGACCCGGTGCGCAAGGCGGATCTCACCCCGGAACAAACCGCCGCCCTGATCAAACCCGAGCGCGCCGACATGCCCTACTTCCGCATGCTCGCCCGCGACCCTGCGGCCCTGGCGGCGCGCACCAAGGTAGACATGGATATCTTCTACAACACCGACGGCGGACTGGGCCGCGCGGAGCGGGAACTGGCCGCCACGGTGACCTCCCGCAGCAACGGCTGCCCCTACTGCGCGTCGGTGCACTCGGCGCGCACGGTAGAAGAAGGCGGTGACGCGGGGGACGTCGATAAGCTCTTAGAAGAAGGCCCCCACACCCACCTGGAGACCGCCGGATGGGAGGAGATCCGCCGCGCAGCGCTCGCGCTGACCGCCGTGCCAGCCACCTTCGGGGACGCAGAAATCAGTGCGCTGCGCGCGAGCGGCCTGGATGACCACGCGATCGTGGACGTCATCAACGCAGTGGCGTTTTTCAACTGGGCAAACCGACTGATGCTCAGCCTAGGCGAAGGCCGCTATTTCAAGCACAGGCGCTAATCTGGGAGGGTGCAGGCGAGCGAGAAGACGGTCTTTGACCGGATGAGTAGGCGGGCGGCGGCGGCCGTCATCGCCGAATACTCCACCAGCTTCTCCCTGGCCACCAGGCTGCTCGGGCGCCGAATCCGCCAGGACATCTGCGCCCTGTACGCCGTGGTGCGCATCGCCGATGAGATCGTCGACGGCGCCGCCCAAGCGCACCTGGCAGACCCAGAAACCGAACTGCGCGCCTACCAACAGGCCGTCCTCAACGCCCCGCAGCGCACCTTCCACACCGACCCGGTCCTCCACGCCTACGCGCGCATGGCGCGGCGCTGCCAACTCGACCCCGCCCACATGGACGCCTTCTTTGCCTCCATGCGCACCGACCTGACCCAGACCCGCCACACCGCCACCTCCCTCGACGGCTACATCTACGGCTCCGCGGAAGTCATCGGCCTGATGTGCCTGACCATCTTCTTTGGGCACCCCGTCGCCGACCCCGAACTTACCCGCGGCGCCCGCCGCCTGGGGGCGGCGTTCCAGCAGGTCAACTTCCTGCGCGACAAGGCCGATGACGCCACCCGCCTCGGCCGGGACTACCTGCCCGCCGCGCTGACCCACGCAGACAAGGACGCCCTGGTAGCCAGCGTGCGCGCGGACCTCGCGTTGGCCCGGCAGGCCGCCCGGCGCCTGCCCACCGGGGCGCGCCTGGGGGTGCGCGTGGCCACCGGGCTCTACGAAGAACTCGTCAACCGCCTTGACGCCACCCCACCCGCCGCCGTCACCGCCCGGCGAGTCCGCGTACCCGGGCCGGCGAAAGCCCGCGTCCTGGTCCGCGAACTCATCGGTGACATTCACGACCAGGCCACTACAGTCACTGAGGCCGCCCGGGCCGCTGAGGCCGCCGAGGCCACCGGCCGCCAAGATGGCCACCCCCGCACCCAAAGGAGCACACCATGAGCAGCGTCAGTGTCATCGGCGGCGGGATCGCCGGCATAGCCACCGCAGCGCTGCTCGCCCGCCACGGCCACCAGGTCACCGTGTGCGAACGCGGCTCCGAGCTCGGCGGCCGCATGGGCACCTTGAGCATCGACGGCTTCCGCTTCGACACCGGGCCCAGCTGGTATCTCATGCCGGAAGCCTTCGAGCACTACTTCGCGCACTTTGGCACCACCCCCCAACAGGAATTCGGGCTGACCAGGCTGGACCCGGCGTACCAGATCTTCAGCGGCAACTCGCCCGCGGCGCCGGCGCTGTCCGTGCGCACCGGGCATGCTGAAGAACTCTTCGAGTCCATCGACCCCGGATCCGGCGCGCGCCTGCACGCCTACTTGGACAGCGCCGCGCTGACCTACAACCTGGCGCTGCGCCACTTCCTCTACACCACCTTCACCCGGCCCCGGGACTTCCTTGTCCCCGAGATCGCCGGCCACCTGCCTCGCCTGGCCAGCCTGCTCACCCGGCCGCTATCTACCAAAGCGGCCGCGGTTACCCGCCACCCCGTGCTGCGCAAGATCCTGGAATACCCGGCGGTGTTCCTCTCCTCGCGCCCGGAGGCCATTCCGTCCCTCTACCACCTGATGAGCCACACGGACTTAACCCAGGGGGTGTTCTATCCCACCGGCGGCTTCTATGCGGTGGTGGAATCGATCGCCCGCTTGGCCACCCAGCATGGGGTGCGGGTGCTCACGGACTGTGAAGTCACCGGCATTGACGTCGCGGGATCGCGCGCCCGGGGCCTGCACACCAGCGCGGGCTACGTGCCTGCGGACTATGTGGTCTCCGCCGCTGACCTTCACCACACGGAGACGGCGCTGCTGCCGCGGGCTGCGCGCAGCTACCCGGAGCGGTGGTGGGCGCGGCGAGACCCGGGCCCGTCGACGGTGTTGGTCATGCTGGGGGTGCGCGGCAGCCTCAACCAGTTGAGCCACCACAACCTGCTGTTGAGTGAGGATTGGCGCCCGGATTTTGATGCGGTCTACTCCGGAGCGTGGCCGCGGTATTCCCAGTCGATCTACGTGTGTAGGCCTTCAGCGACGGATCCCACGGTTGCGCCGGCGGGATACGAAAACTTGTTCGTCTTGGTTCCGGTGCCGGCGGACCCGGGATATGGGGCCACCGAGCAGGTTGCTCAGGCGGTGGTGGACCAGCTTGGGCGGCGCATCGGGGTGCCCGACCTGGCGCGGCGCGTGGTGGTGCGGTCGGTGCGCGGGCCGGGGGATTTTCATGAGCGTTATCACGCGTGGCAGGCCGGTGCGATTGGCCCGGCGCACACGTTGCGGCAGTCTGCATTTTTACGCGGTTCGAACGCGTCGCGGCGCGTGCGCAATCTTTTTTATTCAGGCGGGACCACTCTTCCGGGCGTAGGCGTACCCATGTGTTTAATTTCTGCGGAAAATATCCTGGAGCGAATCCCCTCAGCTACCCCCGTAATTGGGTGAACAGGCCCGGCGACAAGGGATTTTTCTCAAGTTGCGTGCTGTAGTTGCAGTGGCGCGTTCTCAAATGTGGAACACTTCCAGTAGCATCTTGTAATGGATTCCACCGGCGGCTGCGGGCGGTACCCAAGTGGCCTCATGGTGGCCTTTTGCTTGCTATATGCAGAAATTTACATGAATTAGTATGATGAGACGGGTGCTTGAGCGAATGCCGAGAAAGAGTCCCGCGTACGTCGTGATCGCGGACGAGTTGAGAAAATGGATCGAGCGCGGCGACTACCGGGAAGGCGAACGGCTGCCTAATGAGCGCAGCCTCGTAGATACCTTTGGAGTTGCACGAATGACGGTGCGTCATGCGCTAGACATTCTCCAACTCGAAGGGCTGATCGACCGGCGCCGCGGGCGCGCCGGGGGTACCTTCATCCGCGGGCTGGCCCCGCTGGTGGAGCTGACGTGCCTGTCTGGCATCGCCGCGCAGCTAGAAAAGCTCGGCTTCGCGCTCAACACCAAGATCTTGTCCCACAGCCCCGTGGAGGCCTCCGCGCGCGTGGCCCAGGGCCTTGGCGTGGAGCCGGGGCAGACGGTCGGGGCGGTAACCCGCATCCGGTACGTCGACGGCACCCCCTGATGGTGGAGAACATCTACCTGCCGGAGGAGGTCTCTGAGGGGCTGGGCAAGGGCGAACTGTCCGCCCCGCTGCCGGAGATCCTGGCGGCTACCCCCCATCTGACCCCGGTGCGCAAGTCGGACACGCTGACCCCCAGCGTGGCCACGGAGGTGGAGCAAAACCAGCTCGCGGTGCCGCGCAACGTGCCCTTGCTGCGCATCCACACCCAGATGTTTAACAAGGACAAGACCCCGGTGGCCTACGACGAGTCGGTATTGCGTTCCGACGTCGTGAAAATGCAGGTCATCACCGAGGTCTAGGCGGGCACGCTAGCTCGCCTGCGCGTCGATGGCACGCAGCCGCAGCGCGCGCGCCACCCGGTCCTTGTTTTCCACAATCAGACGCGCCAGACCGGCGGAGGGCGTGGATGCTAAGAAGCGCTCAGCACGCTCCAGGCCTTCCTCGGAGACATCCCAGTAGGGGTAGAGCGCGTTGATGGTGCGCTGGGCGATCTCGGAGACCTGGTCGTTCCACACCCGGGTGACCACCGCGAAGAACTCCTCGTTGAACTCTGCCAGCAGCTCGTCCGATCCCGGCCAAGTCAGGCCCTCCAAGGTAAAGCGGGATTCCAGGTTGGACAGCTCGGTGCCCACCGCGGCGTCGAAGGCCTGGCGCTTGGCCTGCGCATCCGGGCGGGCAGCTTGGACTCGCAGCGCGGACTGCGCGCCGGTCGACGAGGGGTCCTGCTCGCGCAGGGTGGCGATGCGCCCGTCCACCTCATCGGCACCCACATACCCGTGGGAGACCAGGGCGGTCAGCGCGAGCCAGCGCTGCTCATTGTCGCTGTCCGTGCCGTCGAGCTGGCCGGTCAGGAACTCGGCGGCGGCGTCGTTGAGCTCCACTGCGGCGAGCTGGCGCGCGAAGATGAGCGCGGCCTCCGGCTCGGCATTCTGGGCACCATCCAACAGGGCGTTCGCCAGCAGGTCGCGCCCGGTCGTGTGCGCCCACTGCGGATCCGCATAGCGCGACACCGCCGTGGCGGCTTGCGCCAGAATCTTCTCCAGCACGGCCAGCTGCGTTTCCGCCTGCGCGCCCCGGGCCACCAAGGCCACGAACTCACGGGCGGGAAGCTGGCCCGCCCGGGTCATCTCCCAGGCCGCAGACCAGCACAGCGTGCGCGCCATGGGGTCAGAGATCTCGGCGATGTGTGCCAGCAGGAAATCCTTGGAGGCCTCATCCAGGCCCATCAGGCAGTAGGTCAGATCATCGTCGTTGACCAACACCAGGTCCGCGGCCGGGGCGCCCACCAGCTCGGGCACCTCGGTGCGCGGGCCCGTGACATCCAGTTCGACGCGCTGGGTGCGGGTGACGGCGGCGTCGCTAAGCGAATACAAGCCCACCGCAATGCGGTGCGTGCGAACGTCGCCGCCCTGGGTGACCGCAAAGGACGAGTAGTGGCCGTCGGTGACCGCAAAATCCGGGGACAGCTGCGAAATACCCGTGGTCTTGAGCCACTGGCCGGCCCAATCAGACAGGTCCCGGCCGGAAGCGGCCTCCAGGGCCTTAAGCAGATCCTCGAACGTGGCGTTGGACCAGCGGTGGGCGGCAAAGTGGCGGCGCACCCCGGCAAAGAAATTCTCCCGACCCACATAGGCCTGCAGCTGCTTGAGCACGCTCGCGCCCTTGGCATAGGTGATGCCATCAAAGTTCTGCTCCACCGTCTCCAGATCGGAGGCATCCGTGGACACCGGGTGCGTCGATGGCAGCTGATCCTGCTGGTAGGCCCACGCCTTCTCCACGTTGGCAAAGGTCACCCACGCGGTGTCATAAGCCGTCTCCTCCGCCTGGGAGATCGCCGCCGACCAGGTGGCAAAGGACTCATTGAGCCACAAGTCATCCCACCAGCGCATGGTCACCAAGTCCCCGAACCACATGTGGGCCAGCTCGTGGAGCACCGTATCCGCGCGCCGCTCATAGCGATAGTGCGTGGCCTTGGAGGAAAAGACGTACTCATCCCGAATGGTCACACACCCGGCATTCTCCATGGCGCCCATGTTGTACTCGGGGCAGAAGACCTGGTCATACTTGTTAAAGGGGTAGGCCACGCCAAAGTTGCGGTGGTAGAAGTCAAAGCCCTGCTTGGTCTCCGTGAATAGCCGGTCTGAGTCCAAGTACTGGGCCAGCGACTGCCGGCAGTACAAGCCCAGCGGGACCGAGAGCTCAGTGGGCTGATCCTCCGGCGTCTCCGGGTGGTGGGTCAGCTCGCCGTCCCACTGGTCGCGCACCTCGTGGTAGGGCCCCGCGCACACGGCCACCAGGTAGGTGGACAGCTGGTAGTCAATGGTGGAGGTGTGCGTGCGGGTGCCGTTTTCCGGCTCGCTGACCTGTTGGGCGGCGTTGGAAATGACCGTCCAGTGCTCCGGGACCGTGATGCTCAGCGCGTAGGTGGCCTTCATGTCCGGCTGGTCAAAGCAGGCGAACATGCGCTTGGCGTCCGCGGTTTCAAACTGGGTGTACAGGTAGGTCTCATCGTCGGCGGGGTCCACAAAACGGTGCAGGCCCTGGCCAGAGCGCGAATAGACGCACTGGGCGGTCACCGTCAGCTCGTGGGTTCCCGCCGTCAGGCCGGTCAGCGCCAGGCCATGCTCCTCGTCGTAGTCGCCGGCCGGGGTGATGTCCGTACCATCCAACGTGGCCGACTCGAGGGCGGTGGCGCGCAGGTCAATGAACGTGTCTCCGGCCTCGCGCGCGGTGAAGGTCACCGTTGTGGTGGAGGGGAAGGTCGCGGTGCGGTGCGGGGAGTCAGACGCCCCACAGTTATCGCTTAAGTCAAGGGAAATGTCATAGTGCTCGACGGTGATCAGCGCCGCGCGCGCGACGGCTTCCGTACGGGTGAGATTGGTAGACGTCATGGTTATCTACGGTAGCCGCGCACGCCCGGCCAAGGGGAGACAACTGCGTCTAAGGTGGGCAAGGACGACGCACCACCCCAATTTATGGTGGGAGTGTTGTTCACAGAAGTGTCCACCCAGCACCCTCAAAACAAAGGAGTCACCGCATATGTCCACGCAAGCCGTCACCTTCTGGTTCGACGTCTCCTGCCCGTTTTGCTGGCAAACCTCCCGCTGGATCAAGGAGGTAGAAAAGGTCCGCGACATCACGGTCGACTGGGTACCCATGTCCCTGTCCGTGCTCAACGAAGGCCGCGACCTCGACCCCGCCTACATGGGCAAGATGAAGGCCAACTGGGGCCCGGCACGCGTGTTCGCTGCGGTCAAGACCGAACACCCCGACAAGGTCGATGAGCTCTACACCGCCATGGGCACCATCGTCCATCCCGGCGGCGAGTCCGCCAAGGGCGGCTACGGGGCCTACAAGCAGGTCATCGCCGACGCCCTGGAGCAGGTGGGCCTGCCCGAATACGCCGCTGTTGCCGAAACCGAGGACTGGGACGACGCCCTGCGCGCCTTCCACCAGGGCGCCATGGACGCCGTGGGCGACGAGGTAGGCACCCCCGTGATCAAGCTGGGCGATACCGCGTTCTTTGGCCCCGTGATCACCCGCGTTCCCACCGGCGAGGAGGCAGGATCGCTTTTCGACGCCGCCGTCGCCCTGTCCGACTACCCCTACTTCTTCGAGCTCAAGCGCACCCGCACCGAGGATCCGCAGGTGTAAAAGGTGGTTCTACCTGGCCAAACGCAGTTTTGAGGCCCGTGAACCAGGCTCAAATTCGGCGATGTCCCCACAATATCCCCGCGCCACCTACGGTGCAGCAAACGCGTAGTTCTGGTGCTTCGGTGAGCTGTGATCTTAATGGGTGTAGCCCTAGGTGGTGATTGGATTACCCCTGACGGTGATTCCACGTCAGGGGTGCCGAGGGGTGTTAGATACGGACCTGTGCCATGTGCGTATTTGTGCCATCTTCGATGATCACAAAAGAAACATCCTTGCTCCATTCCGGCTTTTCTCGAACGTTGCGCAAAAGACCGGCCATCGTCTCGGCCATACTCTTGGCTACGTCTTCCTCTGTCTTGCGGTCGAGCTGAGCTTCCACAACCACGTTGCTACCGTGACCAATCGTGATGCTTTGGATAGATGCGTACTTGGAGACTTCTGGACCGCGATCAAGCATGCTCATCCAGCTGGCGTCATCAGAAAGGCCCATCTGCGTTTTGTACCAACTGTCGGCTAGCTTGCCTTTTTCTGCATCTTCAGCCTCTTGAGCAGCTTTTTGTTCTTTTCGCTGCTGCTCCTTCGCCTCACGCTCGGCGTTCTTCCGATCTTGCTTTTGTTCTTTCGAGTCGCTTTGCGAGGTCGTGTTGCTCGATGTGGAGTCTTTGTCACCATTGCCCCCGCATGCTCCAGCTATAGCGACGACGACAATGACGGCTACGAGGAGTTGAAACCAGGGGCGTTGGAAAACAGGTTTTTTGGTGCCGGAATCAGCTTTTGTCTCAGGGGTCTTGCTCATATGGATTAGCCTCTCGGGTAGGGGAGCATTTAGGCATTGGGTGGGAACCATTTGCCTAGGAGGTATGTGGTGACCTCGGGCGTTCCTAAATTAAGGGGGAGTGGCTTGTGTAAGTGTGGCGTGCACTGTGCCCGAGGCCTGCGAATAATAGTAGCCAACTAGCATCCTTCTTGCGATGGGTTTCGTGGCAAATTTCAGGTATCTGCAAGGTAAGGGCGTTTGAGAGCGACTAAACCAAAATGAGTGCTTTTCTTAACGATTCGTGGACCCTATAAAATTCGGTACACGACAGTGGGGCGGGGTGGTGGCGATGCCCTGTGGGTGCGGGCGTCGGAGACCAAGAATCCTGCCTCACTCCTATGGTCACGGATCCGCCGATGCTGTTGAGCGTGATCTCGGTGGGATGGGTATCAGTCCAGGTGGGCATCGCTTGAAGTGAACAGGTACAGAGAACCTTGACGCAACAAAACCCAAACCGGATTTGCAGATTGAATGAGTGTCTTATGGTGAGCCTTATTTAGGGGTGACAAAAGGGCGGCCCTTGGTACCGCAGCATCAGTGTCTCTCGCTTCGGGGAGGTTTAGTCCCCTCGGGTGACCGGAATTCGGACTAGGGGGAGGTAGTGTGCCGGCGAGAGCTTTTCCACGGAAGATCGTCTGTTCAGGCGCGCGCCTCCCGAGGCCCTGCACTTTTACTCCCAGCCCCAGTGGTGGGCTGGTGCTTAGTCAGCCAGCTGGGCGAAGAACTCTTCTTCAGAGACCACCATGATGGGGGAGCCTTTTTCCCGAAGGGCGGCGGCCTTGACCATCTTGCTGGAGCCTGGCTGGCCTTCTCGCCACGATTGTGGGTTGGGGATCCCCACCACCAGCATGGTGGTTTTGCGAGTGAGGGTTTTATCGGCCTGCCCGCCGCAGGCGGTGACCACCTCCTGTGCGGTCGCGCGGGTGGCGCGCTGGAGGGTCCCGGTGAAAACCACGCGATGTCCTGCCAGGGGAGTACCGGTGGCGCCGATCTGGTCGATGAGTTCTGCCGCGGTGGCCAGGGTGGCGCTGCGATGTGCCGCGGATCCGCCGATGCCTCGACTCCGGGCGCGGGTCGGGGGACACAGGAGCTCTAATTCCTCGTAGCCGTGCTCGTCTTGCATGCGGGCAAAGATGCGTCCGGCGGCCTCAGCATCCGCGGAGGCCTCATGGTGGACGAAGGTCTCGCCGGGGAAGTAGTAGTCATAGACGTTGTCCAGTGATTTGCGGTCTAGCTGTTCGGCCAACAGGCGCCGGGCCAGGCGCAGCGTGCATAGCCGCCGATTGGGTAGCGGGTCCGTGCCGTAGAGCTCGGTGAGGTGGTTGAGAACGCTGCCATCAAAACCCATGTTGTGGGCCACGAGTGGGGCGTCGCCGATGAACTCGCGGACCTCTTGCGCCATTGCGTTCCATTCGGGGGCGTCTGCAACGTCGTTGCTGGTCAGGCCATGGACCCAGGTGTTGATGGGGTTGAAGTAGAAGACGTCCTGGTGGGGGCGGATGAGGCTCGTTGCCGTGGCGGTGAGCTGGCCGGTTTCATCAAAGCGGGCCAGGCCGATGGCGCATGCTGAGCGGCGCGTCTCATTGGCGGTTTCAAAGTCGATGGCAACGAAGGGGCGCAAGGCGGGCCTCATTTCGGCAGGCAGAGGGGGAGACAATCCATGCATCGGTGTAAAGACAAACAGCGTTACGGTTGAGCTTGTTCATGGGGCTTGAGATATGCGTCACCCCCGGCCCTGGAGGTGATCCAGGCGCCGGGGGTGGCGGGTGGCTGTGAAAGACAGCAGCCGTGTGGCTGTGGCTTACTTGCCGGAGGTCAGACCGAACAGGCCTCCGAGCTTGCCCAGGGTGTCCACGATCTGGTTGGCGGTGGCAACACCCTTCTGGGCGTTGTCCAGGCGCTTGGCGGACAGGTCCGCCTGCTCCTGCGGGGTAAGCTTAGCCGGCTTCTCCGGTGCGGTCGGGGCAGTAGCCGGGACCTCACCGATAACCAGCGCGGGCTTCTCTTCGGCGGTCGGGGCGGTGTCGGGCACCTCTCCGATCACCAGTGCGGGCTTCTCCTCGGCCACCGGGGCGGTGTCGGGGATTTCTGCGGTGCCGTTGTTGACCGGGTAGGCGAAAGCCGGGGCGGTCATAGCGGTCAGGGCGAGAGCGGCGCCGGAGACAGTCACAGCAACCTTCTGGGAAATCTTCATAGGCGTCCTTTCTGTAGGAGTCATGGGAAAGGGGCCAATTGGCCTAGCTCTCACGATAACTCAGATTGGGGAAGATGACATATCGCGCCGGTTTTATTGTGCGCTAGTGCTGGTCATAATCGTGCGCGATGTCATTCCTATGAACGGAGCTGTGAGCGCGATGTTAGAGGCTGGCCTTCCACTGGGCGGAATCGTTGCTGAAGCTCAGGCCTTCCTTGAATGTAAAGGTGTAGTCGCCGGACAGGCCGTCGCTGTCGAAGCACACCACGCCATCCTTCGATCCGCCAGGGGCGATGTCAACGGCATCGTAGTCGGATCCACCCAGGGCCAGCGAGCGGCTGACCCCGTTGGGATCTTGGGCCTCCCAGTCGGTCAGGCCGTTGAGGGTGAGCTTGTCCTTGTCGCTGGTGTTGACAAAGGAGACGTCCGCGCAGATTTGGTTGCCACCCAGCGGGTCGGTCTGCTCGCGCACGCCGCTTAAGGTGACGTCGGCCTTCTTCATGTGCACGGTATCGCCGATTGCGGCCGGCTCGGAGGCGCCTGAGTCGGACTTGTTGCCTGCGGTGGTGGACGGGGTGGAATCCTTGGAGCCGCCGTTGACGGCCACGGCGATGACCACCACGGCAACCAGGCCGAGCGGGATCATGCACCCGAGCCGCTTATAAAAGGGCTTCTTGGGTTTTTCTACGTAGACAACCTGTTGTGCGGGAGCGCCGGGAGCCCCGGGAGCGCCAGGCACGGAACCGTCAGGCTGGTTGGGCTGGTTGGGCTGGGACATGGAGACTGCATCCTTTCGGGCGAACCCCGTAAAGGCGCGTCATGCACCATGCGGGGTGGTGGGGATCCACCGGGCGGTGGATACATTCCAGACCCTAGGAAACGGGTGGGACGCGGCTGCCGTTTCTTGTTCGAATCCATCGAACGGGCCTGGCAGCGCGCTGGTAGTCCGGCGGCAATGGACCTGCTCGTCTATCATCGGTGACATGCGAGTTTATGTTGGAGCTGACCATGCAGGATTTGAGCTGAAAAGCGCCGTAGTGGACCATTTGACCAAGGCGGGCCATGAGGTTATTGACTGCGGAGCTTTCGAGTTGGATCCGGAGGATGATTACCCGGCATTTTGCATTGAGGCTGCCAGCCGTACGGTCAATGACCCGGGGTCGCTGGGCATCGTGATGGGCGGATCGGGCAATGGCGAGCAGATGGCCGCCAACAAGGTCAAGGGGGCGCGCTGTGCGTTGGCGTGGTCGGAGGAGACCGCGCGCCTGGCCCGCGAGCACAATAACGCCCAGCTCATTGGTTTAGGTGGACGGATGCACTCGGTGGATGAGGCGCTGGCCATCGTGGATGCGTTTGTGGAGCAGCCGTGGTCCAAGGCGGAGCGTCACCAGCGCCGCATTGACATCCTGTCCAACTATGAGCGCACCGGAATCGCCCCGTCCGTCAGCCGCCCGGAGGCGGAGGCGTAAACACGGGACGGGGCGGATCGGGGGTTTAGGCGGCCTGCCCGTCCAGGGCATCCAGGGCCGCCATTTCCTTGTCTGACAGCGCAAAACCGAAGACGTTGGCGTTGTCTTTGAGATGCTGGCCGTTGCTGGAGCCGGGGAAGATGATGTTGCCGTGCTGGAGGTGCCAGCGGATGAGCACCTGCGCGGCTGAGACGCGGTGAGCGTGGGCTGCTGCGGTGACGGCGGGGGCGTCGATAAGCGTGTGGCTGCCCTGCCCGAGTGGGGCCCAGGCTTCGATGGCGATGCCGCGGGCGCGGCAGTCGGCGACGAGTTCGCGGCGCTGGCGCAGGGGGTTGAGCTCGATTTGGTTGACCACGGGGGTCTGGCCGGTGGCGTCGATGATGCGCTGGAGGTGGTCGGGCTCGAAGTTGGATACGCCGATGGAGTCGGTCAGTCCGGCCTCGCGCAGCTCGATGAGCTTTTCCCAGGCGTCGAGGTAGCGGCCTTGCTCGGGGCAGGGCCAGTGGATGAGGTAGAGGTTGACGCGCTCAAGCCCCAGCTTGTCTAGGGATTCGCGCAGCGCGTCGGCGGGGTCGCCGTGGCGGTCGTTCCAGAGTTTGGTGGTGACAAAGATGTCCTCGCGCGGCACCCCGGAGCGGGCGATGGCGTGGCCTACCTGGGTCTCGTTGTTGTAGTAGGCGGCGGTGTCCACGTGGCGCACGCCAGCGGCGAACGCCTCGGTGACCACCCTTTCGGTGATGCCGGGGTCGATCTTGTAGGTGCCCACCCCCAGCTGGGGGATGTGGTGGCCGTCGTGGAGTTCGATGAGGTCTGCAGTGCGCATACCTTCGTTCATACCCGGCCGCGCGCGCAGGCGCCGCCTACCGGGTACTGTCCCGCTTGTCGACGCCCCCTGACCTGCGCGCGGTGCGATCAGTGCGGGTGTGCGGGGCGACTAGAAGTCGAATCCGCCGAAGTCGAATCCGCCGCCGAAGTCGCCTCCTCCAAAGTCCCCGCCACCGAAATCGCCGAAGGCATCCCCGCCGAAGTCGCCCATATCCCCGCCGAAGTCGCCACCAGCGGCATCGCCCATGTCGCCCGAGTCGCCCATGTCGCCTGCATCGCCGGAATCGAAGTTGTCCGGGGTGTCGCCGTATTCGGCGGCGTGGGCCACGCCGGCGCCGATGCCGGCCATGCCGCTAAACAGGGCGGAGAACATCATCATGGAGCCGGCGGTCCACACGCCGGTGGCCAGGGCGGGTGCCCACCAGGGGGTGGAGTACCAGCCGGCGGGCACGGGGCGCCCGGCGATACGTCCGCCGGGGTAGTAGTTGGGGGTTTCGGCGCTGGCGGTAGGTGAGGCGGTGACGGTTTGGCCGTCTTGTTCGATGGTGCGGGTTTCGGTGACGCGGCCGGCCTGGCGCTGCCCTTCCAGCGGGGGCAGTTCGGGGCCGTCGGGAAGTCCCATGATTTCGCGTGCAGCCTGGACGTAGTGCATGCCTTCCAGGGCGGATTCGCGGGCCAGCATGGCTTGCTTGACGGTGGTGGCGTCGGAGATCGCGGCAGAGGCTGCGGTGTAGCGCTCGGAGGCGTCGGCAAGCGCTTGTGTGGAGGCGGTGTCGGATCCGGAGAGGGTGAGCACCTGGTTTCCTAGCCGGTCGATCCAGCGGCGGGCGTCTGCCTGGGCGTCGGCGAGCGAGGCGGCGCGGGCTTGGCCGGACTGGCGGTTGCGGTTGGAGTTGACCACAAACAATCCGCCGACGACCAGCGCGATGATGAGCAGGGTTGAGAAGTGGTCCATGGTGCCTTTCTGTGGGTCATCCGGGTATCTGCCCTACTCAACGGGGAGCGCGTGTGCATGGTTCCGGGTGGGGCAAAGTTTGGTGCTTGCCGGGGCGCTGGGCTAGCATGGTGCGCGGTTGTTGCGCTGCCGTTTCTCCAAGGCGGGGCGCGCCGCAGCCATCGTGGGAACGTCGTATAGTGGCTAATACCTCAGCCTTCCAAGCTGAAGACGCGGGTTCGATTCCCGTCGTTCCCTCCACGTTCAACCCCCCTGGTCAGCCGGCCAGGGGGGCTTTTTGTACCCCGGTGTCAGCGCGATCAAAGGGGCATCGGTAAGCTAGCCCACCGTACGGGGCGTGGCGCAGCTTGGTAGCGCACCTGCTTTGGGAGCAGGGGGTCGCAGGTTCAAATCCTGTCGCCCCGACGTACCTTATTTTCACCACACATTTATCCAGGAGAGTGACTCGTGAAGAGTTCCGTCGAGAAGCTGAGCGACACCCGCGTCAAGCTCACCGTCAACGTTCCGTTCGACGAGCTGAGCAGCGAGATCGATCAGGCCTACGCAGCCATTGCGCAGCAGGTCTCCATCCCCGGCTTCCGCAGGGGCAAGGCTCCCCGTCAGCTTATCGACGCCCGCTTCGGTCGCGGTCCCATCCTGGAGCAGGTAGTCAATGACATGCTGCCCTCGCGCTACCAGGCGGCATTAGAGCAAGAAGAGATCACCCCCTTGGGCCAGCCCGAGGTGGACGTGACCAAGATCGAGGACAAGGACTACGTGGAGTTCACCGCAGAGGTGGACGTGCGCCCGGAGATCACCGTCCCCGACTTTGCTGATTACGCCGTGACCGTGCCGGCCCTCAAGGTCGAAGACGGCGACGTTGACGCAGAGATTGACAAGCTGCGCGCCCGCTTCGGCGAGCTGAAGAACACCGAGCGCAAGCTCAAGAAGGGCGACTTCGCCGTCATTGACCTCACCGCCACCATCGACGGCGAGGTCATCGACGAGGCCACCACCGAGGGACTGTCCTACGAGGTGGGCAGCAAGGACCTCATCGACGGCCTGGACAAGGCCATCAAGGGCCTGAAGACCGGCGAGGACGCCGAGTTCGTCGCCGAGATCCAGGGCGGCGAGCACAAGGGCGAGGAAGCCACCATCGCCGTGCACGTTCAGCAGACCAAGGAGCGCGTCCTGCCGGAGCTCGACGAAGAGTTCGTGCAGATGGCCTCCGAGTTCGACACGGTTGATGAGCTGCGCGAGTCCACCAAGACCCAGGTCGAGGAGTCCAAGAAGGCCGAGCAGGCCACCGCCATCCGCGACGAGGTACTGAAGAAGGCGCTGGCCGACGCCTCCTTCCCGCTGCCCGAAGGCGTTGTCGACGAGCAGGTCCACGCCCAGCTGCACCAGCTCATGGGCCAGATCGCCCACGACGAGGCCGCCTTCAACTCCGTGCTGGAAGCCCAGGGCACCACCCGCGAGGAGTTCGACGCCGAGCAGCGCTCCAACGCCGAAGAGGCCGTGCGCACCCAGCTCTTCCTCGACGCGCTTGCCGAGCAGGAGTCCCCCGAGGTCAGCCAGCAGGAGCTGACGGACCACATCATGTTCACCGCGCAGTCCTACGGCATGGACCCCAACCAGTTCGTCCAGCAGATCAGCCAGTCCGGCCAGATTGCTAACCTGTTCTCTGACGTGCGCCGCGGCAAGGCCCTGGCCGCCGCCATCTGCCGCGTTGCCGTCACCGACGAAGACGGCAACAAGGTCGACCCCGCCGAGTACTTCGGCGAGGAGGAAGATCCCACTGCGGCCGGCAACGAGGACACCATTGAGGTTGACGGCGACTCCGTGACGGAGTCCGCGGAGGACTAAAATTACCTCTTGCCACAGGAAGGCCCGGGCGCATTCGCCTGGGCCTTTTCGGCGCCCTACGCTGACAGCGAAAAAGCGGGCCCTTAGGCACCGCGATGGGTAGCCTGGGTGAGGCGATCCGTGAAGAAACACCAGTCCGGTTACACGTGCACAAGGAGATACAACTATGAGCGACCACAACGGCCTCAACTTGAGCGACTCAGTATTTGAGCGCCTCTTGCGCGAGCGCATCATCTTCCTCGGCAGCGAGGTCAACGATGAGATTGCTAACAAGCTGTGCGCCCAGATTCTTCTGCTGTCCGCCGAGGACCCCACCCGGGACATCTCGCTGTACATCAACTCCCCGGGCGGCTCCGTGACCGCGGGTATGGCGATTTATGACACGATGAAGTACTCCCCGTGCGACGTGGCCACCTACGGCATGGGCCTGGCCGCCTCCATGGGCCAATTCCTGCTCACCGCAGGCACCCCCGGCAAGCGCTTCGCCCTGCCGCACGCGCGCATCCTCATGCACCAGCCGTCAGCCGGCGTGGGCGGCACCGCGGCCGATATTGCCATCCAGGCCGAACAGTTCGCCCTGACCAAGAAGGAAATGGCCCAGCTCATCGCCGAGCACTCCGGCCAAACCTACGAGCAGATCACCCGGGACTCCGACCGCGACCGCTGGTTCACCGCCGAGCAAGCACGCGACTACGGCCTGGTTGATCATGTTATTGAGACCGTTCAGACGAGCGTGGGAAACTAAGGAGCACTGAATAAACCATGACCAACGCCTTCCAGATGCCCTCTGCACGCTACGTGCTGCCCTCCTTCATCGAGCAGTCCGCCTACGGCACCAAGGAAACCAACCCGTACGCCAAGCTCTTCGAAGAGCGCATCATCTTCCTGGGCACCCAGGTCGATGACACCTCCGCCAATGACATCATGGCCCAGCTGCTGGTCCTTGAGGGCCTCGACCCGGACCGGGACATCACCATGTACATCAACTCCCCGGGCGGCTCCTTCACCGCGATGACCGCGATCTACGACACGATGCAGTACGTCCGCCCGGACGTGCAGACCGTGTGCCTGGGCCAGGCTGCCTCCGCCGCGGCCGTGCTGCTGGCAGCGGGCACCAAGGGCAAGCGCGCAGCCCTGCCCAACGCCCGGGTGCTCATCCACCAGCCCGCCACCCAGGGCACCCAGGGCCAGGTCTCTGACCTGGAGATCCAGGCCGCGGAGATCGAGCGCATGCGCCGCCAGATGGATGAAACCCTGGCGCGCCACACCGGGCGCACCCCGGAGCAGATCCGCACCGATACTGACCGCGATAAGATCCTCACCGCCGCCGACGCGGTGGAGTACGGCATCATCGATCAGGTCTTTGACTACCGTAAGCTCAACGGCTAAAACGCCGAGCTAAGCTGGCACAATGATGGCCCCGCCCTACCTCACGAGTGTGAGTGCAGGGCGGGGCCGTAAGTCATGTTAAGGCGCGCCGCGGCGGTGTGAGCCTACCGGGGTGTGGCTACTGGTGCTGCTTGTGCTGCGTGCCTTTGGCCCAGAAGGCAGCGGCGCCGATGAAGAAAGCCAGGGCCAGGAGCCACCCGATAGTGGCTGCCCAGGCAACTGAGTGCCCAAGAGTGACGCCTAAGAGGAGTGCTGCGATCGCGGCGAAGAGGCACGCAAGGATGTTCTTTTGGGTGGTGTTCATGGGTCACCTCCGGGTAGCTGATGAGTGCGGGGCGCAGCGGGCAGGGGAGGGGGACGGCTGTGAACTGATACGGCCATCCGTACTGGCCGCGGAAACTCCGCGTGATTAAGTTCAACCTTAGCTGCGGGGGGGGGGGGGAGCCTCACAAGACCTTGTGCAGGGAAGACAGGAATTATTAATCTCATCTTCCCCCAAAGTGGGGGAGCAGCGCAGTGGAGAATAGGTTGGCCCCGGACACCCGATGGTGAGGTGCCCGAGGCCGACGTGTGCAGTTGTCTACCGTTACACCAGCGCGTACGCCGCCCAGGTCAGGGCGAAGCCTGCCACGGAGAATCCGGTGGACAAGACTGTCCAGGTGCGCAGGCCGTCCTTAACGGATAGGCCCAGGTAGCGGGTGACAATCCAGAAGCCGGAGTCGTTGATGTGGCTTAAGCCCAGGGCGCCGAAACCGATGGCGCAGGCCAGTAGGGCTGTCTGGGTGTTGGATAGGGCGGCGTCGGTAATCGGGGTGAGCAGCAGACCTGCGGTGGTCAGGATGGCTACGGTGGCGGATCCTTGGGCTGCGCGCAGCAGCAAGGAGAGCACGTAGGCCAACAGGATCAGGGGCATGGCGGTGGCGATGAGCATGTCGGAGACCACCTGGCCGATGCCGCTTTCTACCAGCACGTTGGCAAAGCCACCGCCGGCGCCGGTGACAAAGATGATCACGGCAACGTCTGGCAACGCCGAATCCAGGATCGTCGAGCGGCGGGTCAGGTCCCAGCCTTGGTCGCGGCCCAGGACCACAAAGGCCACGAGTACGGCGGTGAGGAGCGCGATGGGTGCGGAGCCTAAGAAGGTGATGATGGGGTGGTCGTCGAGAAGCAACGAGCCCACGGTGCCCACCATGATCTGGGCGATGGGCAGCAAGATCAGCCCCATGACAATGCCCGGGCGCGGCGGCACCGTATCGGAGACCGGCGGTGCCTCCGTGGCTGGTGAGTCCAGCAAGGTGACAGTGTCTACCCGGATGAGGCGGGCCAGCCAGTAGCCGGCCACACCGGCAAGGGCGGCCAGCGGCAGCGAGAATGCTAAGACCAGGCCAAGGTCAGCATCGAGCAGGCCCGCGGCGGCCACCGGGCCGGGGTGCGGCGGGGTGACCACGTGGACGGTGAGCATGATGCCGGCGACCGGCAGGCCGATCTTCAGCGGGTTGAGGCCCACCACGCGCGCGAAGGCGAAGATGATCGGCGCCAGGATGATAAAGCCGACGTCAAAGAACACCGGGATGCCCAGGATGAACGCGGCGATGGTCACCGCCGCAACCACGCGCTTCTTGCCCAACTTCAGCGTGAAATAGGTGGCCAGCGAGTCCGCCCCGCCGGACGCCTCGATCATCCGGCCCAGCATCGCGCCGAGGCCAACCACCACCAGCACGGAGCTTAAGGTGTTGCCAATGCCCTTAGTGACCGTTCCGGTGGCATCAGCCAGGGGGATACCTGCGACGATGGCGGTGATGACGGAGACCAAGATCAGCGCCACGAAGGCAGGCAGCCGCACCCAGATGACCAGCGCGAGGAGGAGGGCAACCGCCGCGATGCCCACCCCTAATAGCGCCATACCCGTCATGAAGCGTTCTCCGCACGGGTGGGGGCGTTGACGCGGATGATGGAGGAATCATCATCGGCACCCCAGCCGCGGACTAGGCCCGCGGCATAGGTTTGCTCCGCGGCGGCGGCGATCGGCACCGGCATACCCGCAGCGTGGGCCGCATCCGTGACAATGCCCATGTCCTTGACAAAGATGTCCAGGCGGGACTTTACTTCTGCACCCGGCTCGTCATAGGCCTCAAGCATGCGCGGACCGCGATCACCCAGCATGAAGGAGGCAGCAGCCCCCGCCATGAGGGCATCCAGGGCCGTCTTCTGGTCCAGGCCCAGGCGGTCGGCCAGGGCCAGCGCCTCCGCGCCGGCGGCGATGTGGATGCCGCACAGCAATTGGTTGACGGTTTTCAGCGCCTGGCCCTTGCCCGGGGCGTTACCCACATGCACCAGCGTGGAGCTCATGGTCTCCAGCACTGGGGCCAGGTGGTCAAAGTCCTCCTGGGTTGCCCCAACGGTGACCAACAGGTCGCCGGCGCCGGCGCGGGCGGGACCGCCGGAGATGGGGGCGTCGATAAGCCGAATGCCAGCCTCCGAAAGCGCGGGGGCCACGGCCTCCACCGCACCCATGCCCACGGTGGAGGTCAAGATGATGGCGGAGCCGGGGGACATGTGCTCCACAATTCCGGTGGTGCCAAAGAGCACCTCGGTCAGCTGAGCCTGGTCACGGACCGCCAACAGCACCACGTCCGCGCCCGCGACTGCCTCCGTGGCGGAGGTGTACACGCTTAAGCCCGCGGAGCGGCCCAGCTCCAGGCGATCTTCAGCAATGTCCACGCCGCGCACGGAAAAGCGGGTGGCCAGGTTGGTGGCCATGGGCAGGCCCATGGCGCCTAACCCGATGACGGTGATCGTGGTGGGTACTGCTTGATCAGTGGGGGACATGAGGAAACTCCTTGACAGTAGGAAGAAGGTGGGGGAAGGGGGTATTAGGACAGCACGCTGACCACGTGGGCCAGGGACTCATCCGTGCCCACGTTGCCGGCAAACACGATGTAGGGCACCCCGGCGGCGGGCCCATCGAGGGCCTGCCACATGGAGATGATCCCGGGCTCCATCGGGCCGATGACCCGCGCGCGGGTCATCTCCAAGCCCTTGGAGGCCACATCAGAGGAGGTGATCCCGCCCTTGGCAATGACAAACCGCGGAGCGACCGTGTGCACGGTGCGGTTGACCACGCCCACCACCGCCGCGGAAATGTCGCGGGCGATGCGCAGCGAGTCTTGTTCGTCGCTGCCCTCGATGAGCTCGCGGGAGGTGTGCAGCACCACCGTGGTCTGCTCCAGCCCGGCGCAGACCTGCTGGGCAAGCGTGTCCAGATAGCCGGGCTCGCCGTCGAGCACGCGCCGGGCGTTGATCTCCACGGTCAGCGGCTGGGCGGTGTCTACCAGGTGGGAAAGCTGGCGGGTGGTGGTGGGCACGTGCGATCCCACGACGACCAGCCCGCCGCGAGTTGCCGGGCGAGCGGATTCGGCGGGGGCATCAGCCTGAGCCTGCGGTGCCTGCGATGCCGGCGGTTCCGCCGAAGCCGGAGGTGCCGTGACCACGGCCGGGGGCTCCTGCCCGATGCGCGCGCGGACGAATGGCGGGCCGACCCGGTAGATGAAATGCTTGCCTTGCTCTTCGGCGGCGATGACGGCCAGCGCCAGGGCGCGTAGGTCCTCCTCGGTGACGATGTCACACACGATGGGCTGCCGGTCGGTGGCCTGTGCCAGGATGGCGGTGGTGGCCTGAGTGTCCGTGCGCAGGGTATCCAGGTCGACGTGTGCCACGCGGGTGATGGGCACCGCGCCGTGGGTCTTTTCGGCCACCCATTCGCGCAGGTCAGAAGAGGTGTATCCGAAGGTGGAGTCACGGGCGAACTCGGATTCGCCCACGGGGATGAACCCGTCCGCCTGACTGCCGGCGTAGTGGATAGCATCGATGGTGATGCGCCCGGCATCCCCGAAGGCGGGCACGATGATGACCCCGTCAATGGGGGTGGGGCTGGCCTCGGCCAGGACGTCGGGTTCGAGGGGGAAGTGGCCGCGCAGGGTGGAATCGGAGCGGGACACGAAGGCCAGCGCCGTGCCGGTCTCCTGCGCTGCGGCGGTGGCGGCGGCCACGACCTCCCGGTTGACGCGGGCGGCGTCGTCCGGGGCGAGCGAGCGGGAGTTGGTCATCACGTAGATGGCGGGGGCGCCTTGGTCGAGCGCCCAGCGCAGGTCGGCGGTGTCCCAGGAGGTGATCACCGGGAGGTCGGCCACGGATTGGGTGCCGGTGGGGTCATCGTCGAGGACGATGAGCGTGGGCCCGTTGCTGTCGCGGTGGGCCTGCGCGACCTCGGCTGCGGTGATGGTGGGCGCTGGGGCGTGGCCTTCCAGCAGTTCGTCGAGGGTGCGTGGGCGTGCCATAGAAACTCTCCAATTCCTTAGACCTCAGAGGTCTGGTGTCATTGGGGCAACCATAGCATGTTCACGCTTAGCGACGCCCCCGCTTGTCACCCCCGCCACGCCACCTCTTGCTATTCAGGCAGGAAGGACTCAATATCCCGGGCGGTCTGCTCCATGTGGGCGCGCATGGCATTCTTGGCCCGCGTGGGGTCGCCCGCGGCAATCGCCGCGGCGATCGTCTGGTGGTGATGCAACGCCCGAGCGCGCACCTCCGGAATAGAGCTGGTGGCCTCCCGCGAGCGGGTCAGCGCCTCAGCCAACGGTGCGATGGCCACGTTGAGCAGCGGGTTTCCCGTCGCCGCGATGACCCTGCTGTGGAACTCCATGTCCGCGGCGGCGGCGCGGGCGACGTCCCCGGCGGCGTCGGCAGCCGTGAAATCCTCCAAGGAAGCGCGCATCCGCGCACAATCCTCCGCCGTGGCATTCTGCGCCGCCAGGCCGGTAGAGCCCACCTCAATCATCCGCCGAACCTGCACCAGCCACCGGCCCATCTGGCGTTGGCTGGTGGTGGCAGACAGCGTGCGGATGACCGTTTCCATCGACGTCCACCGGTCAATCGGCTGGACGAAGGTGCCGCGCCCGTGCACCACATCCAGCACACCCCGATCCGCCAGGGAGCGCACCACCTCACGCATGGTGGGCCGAGAGACATCCAGATACTCGGCCAGCTGGGACTCCGGGGGCAGCGCAGCGCCCTCCGCCCACGTGCCGTCCGCGATCTGGGCAAGTATCCGGTCAATTCCCTGGGCAACAAGGTCTTTGCGCATAATCCTTGACACTACTGAGTTGGGGCAGCCGGCTCCACCGGGGTGGTGAATCGGAGCGGCCCAGCGGCCCGCGCGCACTACTGGATAATGGTCAGACCCTGGGACTCCATCACCGGCTCGATGACCTTCGCGCCGGCGGTGGTGGCATCATCATTGCGCATCCAACTGGCGACCCCGACGGCAAAGACGGTTGTGTTGGTGGGGTCGGCCGGGTCCATCGCCCAGATGGCGCCGCCGGAATCGCCATGATCCTGAATGGCATCAAACGTCAGGGTCATGGAGTTGAGCATGGCCTGGTAGTTGCCGCACGAGAGCCCCGAGCGCCAGCCCAGCCTGCAAATATAGGGCTTTTCGGCGGCCAGCCACTGTGCGGACTTCCACCCCTTGAGGCGTAGTGGTTGACCACCCAAGGTGACTGGGGGAGTGCCGTCGACGTAGCGATAATAGTCGGGGTAGATCTCAATGAGCCCGTAGTCCGGGCCTGGTCCTACGGTTTTTCCAGACCCGTCGAGGCGCTTCCACACGAACTCCCCAACGTTGTAGAACTGCCCGTCGGTGGAGGGGATGTAGATCTTTTCTCCGATCTCACCGCAGTGGCCCGCTGTGAGGTTGAACCTCCGCGAGGGACTGGAGGCGTAGGCGACGGCCCAGCCGAAGGAGCACATGCCGCGCTCGGTTTGGTACTTTGCCCCGGGGGCCACGCGGCCCATGTCGTTGAGGAACGTAAAGTCCTCACTGTTGCGGTAGATCTTCCGGTCTTTGATCACTTCTGGGCGCGCGGGAGCCTTCGGCTCCTGGTTCTGGTTGCGCGGCGGCTGGGCTCGCTCTGGCCTGCTCGGCGCGGGCGGGGAAGGCGGAGTGGCGGGAAGATCGTTGGGGGCAGTGGGGGTGCCTAGCGTGGGGTGGGGCACCCCGACGTCTTCGGCTGGGGGAAGTGCGCCGCCGTGGGCATCGGCAAGAAACCCACGCGCATCCGCATCAGTCAGGCAGCGCTGCAACTCGGTGGCCAGGCCGTGCCTGTTCATGTTCCAGGAGGCGCGATCACCGGCTGGGGTGCCCTCGGGAAGCTCAATCTCCGGGCAGTTCGCGGCAGAAAACGCGGGGACATACGCGGTGCATGAAGTGAGCATTCCCCCGGTTAGTAGTGCCACGATGCCCAGCCCTACAGCTTGTTGTAAGCATCGTGCAAGAAGCATGCCAGGAGTCTAGCAAGTCCATGACAAGGTGTGGGTAGGTTTCGCACCTGGCTGTGGACAACTTCCATCAGGGGGTCACACCGGCTAGGCAGCACCGGTGCGGGGCGGGGGGAGAGGATCCCCACCGCACCGCAGGTCGCGCCGCGCCGGGCTACTGCACTGCGGGCTGCACACCCGCGTGGGCTTCCTCGATCTCCTCGAGCGAGTGACCGCGAGTTTCCGGCACCCGGGTGGCCACAAAGATCACGCCAGCGATGCAGATCAGGCCAAAGATGGCAAAGACCATGTCTTGGGGCATGGAGGCGGTCATGATGGGGAAGAGCAGGCCGATGGCAAAGGAGCCAATCCAGTTAAAGGAGCTGGCCAGGCCGCTGGCGCGTCCGCGTACCAGCAGCGGGAAGATCTCTCCGACGAGCACCCAGGTCAGCGGTGCCCAGGTAAAGGAGTAGAACGCCACGTAGAGCGACAGGAACACCACGATGAGCATGGGGTTGGCGTTGTCCGTAAACAGGTTGATAATTGCCGGCAGCAGGAAGGATGCCGCCATGACGGATCCGCCCATCATGAGCAGGGTCTTGCGGTTGAACTTGTCTGCGATGACCAGGAAGACCAGCGAGCCGATCACCAGAATCGCGCCCTGAATGATGGGCCACATCAGGGCGTCGGACGCCGCGGTGCCCGTGGCGCTTTCCACGATGAGGGGAATGTAGTAGAAGATCGCGTTGGCGCCCTGGAATTGTTGGAAGGCGGCGACGCCCACGCCGGCGATGACCAGGTAGCGGTAGCGGCTCGACAGCAGCGTTGACCAGGAGGTGCTGGCGTTGGCTTGTTGCTCGATTTCGGCGTTGCGCTGAATTTCTGCCAGCTCCGCGTCGATGTCTTCGGGTGCGCGGATGTAGCTGAGCACCTGGCGGGCTTGGTCGTGGTTGCCGTTTTTCACCAGGAATCGCGGGGATTCGGGCAGCTTGAGCACGCCGAGGAACAGGATGACGGCAGGAACGGCGGCCAGGGCCAGCATGGAGCGCCAGGCCCAGGTGTGCGGCAGGTGGCGCAGGAACCAGGCCATGATGTAGCTGAGCAGCATGCCGGAGACGATCATCGTTTGGTTGAGTCCGGAGAGCCGTCCGCGCAGTTCTGCGGGCGCCATTTCTGACATGTAGGCGGGCACGAGCGCGCTGGCTGCGCCGACGGCCAGGCCGAGCAGGATGCGCACGGCGATGAGGTAGAGGGTGCCGTTGGTGGGGGAGATGCCGCAGAGGATGGATCCGAGGGCGAAGATAATCGCGGCGACCAGGATCATCTTTCGGCGGCCAAAGCGGTCGGAGAGCTGGCCGGATAGCGCGCCGCCGAGCACGGCTCCCAGCATGAGGGAGGAGGTGATCCATCCGATGGTGGCGGCGTTGTCCTGGAGGTTCCAGTCATGTTGGAGGAAGGGCAGGGCGCCGGTCATCACTCCGATGTCGTAGCCGAAAAGGATCCCGCCGAAGGCACCGAAGAAGTAAATAAAGCCGCGGGGGATCGACTTTTCGGTGGGCTGGGGGGCAGTGCTCATGAAGGCCTCCTAGGGTCAGGTCGAGGGGCGTACCGTGCGGTACCCCAACTAATGAGCGCTAACAACGTGTTCATACATGGTATGAGGATTGATGTTATCCAAATGAGAGCGCTAACAATTAGTGATCGGGATCACTTTTAAACCCTGGAGTGGCAAAGGTGCAGCTCCGGGCGCTCGGTCGCGGGCGGAAGGGGGCGTCGAAAAGCGAAAAAAATACCCCCTTTGAGGGGTAGCGCTGCGCATGCATCCCGCTTGGCGACGCCCCCGTGCCCCCGCTTCGCCCCTACTGCCGCGGTGGGGCCGTGGATCCGCGAATCACCAGCGTCGCAGGCACCGGTTCCGTGACCGGCGTGCGCCCCGCGATCATCTCCAGCGCGGCACCGATGGCCCGGGAGCCGAGCTCCGAAAAGTCCTGGTGCACCGTGGTCAGGCCGGGGGTGTAGTAGGCCACGCCGGGGATATCGTCAAACCCGACCACCGAGATGTCCTCCGGCACCCGAATGCCTTGAGTGTGGCAGGCCGCCAAAAAGCCCAGCGCCATGTGGTCATTGGCGCAGAACACGGCCGTCGGCCGGGCGGCGGGAGGCAAGTCGGCCACCCGCATGCCCGCCTCGTAGCCAGAAGCCGGATTCCAGTCGCCCGAGGCGATGCGCGGCTGCACCCCGTGGGCCTCGCACTCGCTGAGCGCACCCTGGAGGCGGCGCTGCGCATCCACCCAATTGCTCGGGCCGGTTAGCAGCGTGATGTCCCGGTGCCCCAGCTCCAGCAGATGGGAGACCGCCAGGCGTGCGCCGCCCGCCTGGGACACGCTCAGGCAGGTCAGCCCCTCTAGGTCGGCGGGGCGCGGGCCCAGCACGATCAACGGGACGGCCAGGTTCAGCGCGCCGGCGAACCAGACCAGGGACTCCCGCGAGGCAATGACCACGATGGCCTCGACGGAGCGCTCCAAAAACTCGTTGAGGGCCGTGCGAAATTGCTCGTGGCTTGTCTCGGCGATGGTGGCAATCAGCGTGAGGTAGGAGTTCTCCCGCGCGGCGCGCTCCAGTGAGGCCAGCGTGCTGGTCGGCCCGTACTGAAAAGAGCCGACAGCGATGACCCCAATGAGCCCGGATTGGCGCGTGACCAGCGCCCGGGCGGCGAGATTCCTGCGGTACCCCAGCTTGTCTATGGCTGCCTGCACCCGCTGCTTGGTTTGCGGGCGTACCCCAGGGGACTCGTTGATCACCCGAGAGACGGTTTGGTGGGAGACCCCAGCCTCGGCGGCGACCTCGGCCATGGTGGGGTTGTGGCTAGCGGTCCTTGGAGCGCTGGTGGTCTCGGTGGCCTCGGCTGTCTCGGTGGTCTCGCTGGAGGAGGATGCCCCCGAGTGGGGGGAAGGTCCTGTGGGGCTGTGGTCTCGGCGAGGCATGGTCACGCTGCCTTCTAGTGGCTTGGGGGTGGCGGGCAAAGGGCAAGGTCAAGCCTAAGGCTTTCAGGTACATGCGGCTGGCGTGGGGGCGTGCGGGCGCTTCCCCGGTGGGTGCTCCGGGCTTCACCGCTGGATGTGAGCGATCACATTTAAGGAGAGGAATGTGACCGGAGATGCTAGCGTTGCAGCTATACCCCTAAAAAGTCCATGGATAAGCCAAATGAGCGTTCACATTCGAGCGAAAGGACAGCCCTGGCATGACCTCCACAGGAACCCCCACCCTCATACCAAGCGATGCGCTATACCTCGGCATAGAACTCGGCTCCACCCGGATCAAGGCCTGCGCCGTGGATGCCTCCGGAACCACCGTGGCAACCGGCGCCTCGGAATGGGAAAACACCCTGGTCGACGGACACTGGAGCTACCCTCTCGACGACGTGTGGAAGGGCCTTCAGCAGGCCTATAGCCAGCTCGCCCACGCCCTCGCGGAGCACACCATCGAACCGCGCTTCCGCGCCCTGGGGGTGTCCGCGATGATGCACGGCTACCTGGCCTTTGATGACCGCGACGAGCAGCTCGTCCCGTTTCGGACGTGGCGGGATACCTACACCGGCCCGGCCGCGGAGGAACTCACCGCGCTGTTTAGCCGTAACATCCCCCTGCGCTGGTCTATCGCGCACCTCTACCAGGCGATCCTCGATAGCGAACAGCACGTGGCCGATGTGGCGTTCTTTACCACCCTGGCCGGCTATGTCCACTGGAAGCTGACGGGCCGCAAGGTCTTAGGCGTGGGCGATGCCGTGGGCATGTTCCCCATCGACACCGCCACCGGCGACTATGACGCAACCATGGTGTCTGCTTTCGACGCCCTGGTGGCCGATCGTCCCGGCCCCCGGATCGCCCCGCTGCGCGAGCTGTTGCCCGAGGTCTTGAGCGCCGGCGAGCCGGCAGGCACCCTCACGGCCGAGGGCGCACGCTTGATCGATCCCACCGGGGCCTTGCGCCCCGGGATCCAGTGCTGCCCGCCGGAAGGCGATGCCGGAACGGGCATGGTGGCCACCAATGCGGTGCGTCCGCGCACCGGAAACGTCTCCGTGGGCACCAGCATTTTTGCCATGGTGGTCCAAGACGAGATCTCCCGGGCCGTTCACGCAGAGATTGACCCGGTAGCCACCCCGGACGGCTCGCCTGTGGCCATGGTCCACTGCAACAACGGCACCAATGAGCTGTCCGCCTGGATGGAGCTGTTCGCCCAGGTGGCCGTGGCTTTTGGCCACAGCCAGATTGCCAATATGGATGACGTCTACCAGGTGCTGCTCACCGAGGCCCTGGCCGGGGATGAAGACGCCGGCGGCCTGCTTGCCTACAACTACCTGTCCGGGGAGCCCATCACCGGGTTGGATCAGGGCCGTCCCTTGATCGTCCGGGGTCCGACCTCCACGCTGAGCGTGTCCAACTTCCTGCGCGCCCAGGTCTATGCCGCCTTTGCCACCTTGGAGCTGGGCATGCGCATCCTGCGAGAGGAGGGCACGGATATTGACGTCCTCTTTGCCCACGGTGGGCTTTTCCGCACCAAGGGCGTGGGCCAGCGGTTGTTGTCGGCGGCCCTGAATACGCCCGTGGGGGTGGCGGAATCGGCGGCGGAGGGTGGCGCCTGGGGCATTGCCATCCTGGCGCGCTACCTGGACGCGGAGGCGGGCTTAAGCCTCCCGGACTTCCTGGATAAGCAGATTTTTGCCAACGCCACCCCGGAGGTGGTGGAGCCCCGTCCCGCCGCGGTGGAGGGGTTTGAACAGTTCTTGGCTCGCTATGAGGCCGGCCTGGGCATTCAGCGCGTGGCGGTGGAGTTGTTGGGGGACTAGTGCGCCCGCACCCGGCGGCGCTGGGAGTCCTTCCTAAAGATGTGAAGAAGTGGAGTTGAATTCGAGTGGTTAGTCAGCAGTCTGTGCAGTCTTTGCACGAGTATTCGGCGGAGGTGCGCCGTGCCGTGGCAGACACCCGCGCCCGGGTGGCCGCGTTGCACGCGGAGTTGCCGCGCTGGGGGCTGGTGGTATGGACGGCCGGAAACGTCTCTGAGCGCGTGGTCGTGGATCCGAGCGGGGTGGCCTCGGATAAGGATCTTTTGGTGATCAAACCCTCCGGGGTCAGCTATGACGAGCTGACGCCCGAGTCCATGGTGGTCTGTGACGTCAAGGGCCGGCTCATCGACGGGCAGGGCAAGCCGAGTTCGGATACCGCCGCCCACGCCTACGTCTATGAGCACATGCCTCACGTAGGCGGAGTGGTCCACACCCATTCGACGTATGCGTGCGCGTGGGCTGCCCGCGGCGAGGACATCCCCTGCGGGTTGACCATGATGGCGGACGAGTTTGGGGGCCCGGTGCCGGTGGGCCCGTTTGCCATCATCGGGGATGACTCCATCGGGCGCGGGATCGTGGATACGCTGCGCGATTCGCCTTCGCCTGCCGTGCTGATGAAAAACCACGGGCCATTCACCATAGGCGCCACGGGCCGGGCGGCCGTCAAGGCCGCCGTGATGGTCGAAGAGGTGGCCAAGGCCATGCATCTTGCCCGCCAACTCGGCGAGCTTAGCCCCATTCCGCAGGACAAAATCGACCACCTGTATGACCGCTACCAAAACGTCTACGGGCAATAAGACCGCCCCCAACACGGCGGGATACACACTCAAGATAAGGAGCCGAACATCATGGCTATGAAGAATCCCTTTGAGGGAAAGGAAATCTGGTTTCTCACCGGCTCGCAGCATCTCTACGGAGAAGAAACGCTGCGTCAGGTGGCCGAGCAGTCGCAGGCGGTGGTGAGCAACCTCAATGATGCGGGCAATATCCCCGTGCCCGTGGTGTGGAAGCCCACGCTGACGGATTCGGATGCTATTGCCGATACCCTCGTGGAGGCAGGCGCCCGCAAGGAAGTCATCGGCGTGATCGCCTGGATGCACACGTTCTCCCCGGCGAAGATGTGGATCCGGGGCCTGGACGCGCTGCGCAAGCCGCTGTTGCACCTGCACACCCAGGATGAGGCGCAGCTGCCGTGGGCGACCATCGACATGGACTTCATGAACCTCAACCAGGCGGCCCACGGCGACCGGGAGTTCGGATACATCCTCACCCGGATGGGCATCCCGCGGGTGACGGTGGTGGGCCACAGCAAGGAAGAGCGCGTGACCAAGCGCATTGGCACGTGGGCGCGCGCCGCCGCCGGCTGGGATGAGGCACAGCACCTCAACCTGGTGCGTTTTGGCGATAACATGCGCAATGTTGCCGTCACCGAGGGCGATAAGACCGAGGCTGAGATCGTCTTTGGCACCTCAGTCAACACGTGGGCCGTCAACGACCTCGCCGCGGCTATCGACGCCGTCGCCGACTCCGAGATCGATCGCCTCATCGACGAGTACGAGGAGCTTTACGACGTCGTCCCCGAACTGCGGGCAGGAGGGGCGCAGCACGATGCGCTGCGCTACGCGGCCCGCCAGGAGGCCGCCCTGCGTGGGTTCTTGGAAGAGGTTGGTGCCCAGGCGTTTACGGATAGCTTTGAGGACTTAGGAGCCCTAGAACAGCTGCCCGGCCTGGCCGTGCAGCGCCTCATGGCAGACGGCTATGGTTTCGGCGCGGAGGGCGACTGGAAGACGGGCCTGCTCATCCGCATTGCCAAGGTCATGGGCTACGGCCTGGACGGCGGGGCGAGCCTGATGGAGGACTACTGCTACAACATGGTGCCGGGCCAGGAGAAGATCCTGGGCGCGCACATGTTGGAGGTCTGCCCGTCGCTGACCAGTGCGCGGCCGCGGATGGAGATCCACCCGCTGGGCATTGGTAACCGCCTTGACCCTGTGCGCCTGGTCTTTGATACGGATCCGGGCCCCGGTGTTGTGGTCGCGTGGTCTGACCTGCGGGATCGTTTCCGCCTGACGGCCAACGTGGTCAACGTGGTGGAGCCGGATGCGCCGCTTCCCAAGCTGCCGGTTGCGCGTGCCGTGTGGGAGCCGGCGCCGGACTTCCATACCTCTGCGGCGTGCTGGCTGGCTGCGGGTGCGGCCCACCACACGGTGCTGTCTACGGCGATTGATGTGCAGACGTGGCGGGACTTTGCGCGCATCGCGGGCGTGGAGCTGGCCGTCATTGATGAGGACTCCACGGTGGAGGGATTCGAGGACTCCCTGCGCTGGAACTCGGTGTACCACCGCATCGCCCAGGGGTTCTGATTTAGTCGGCGCGGCGCATCTGACGGAAAGTGGCGCCGCGCCGCCTACGCCGCGGCTTGGTTTGGGAGCCCGGGGAGGACTCCAGATACCTACTCGCTGTCCGCCGAGTCTTCGTTCTTGGCTGTCTCATCTTTGGTCCGAGGCACCGCAAAAAACGAGGGCAGGGTGGTTCCGCTCTCCTGGGCCTGGCGGATCTTGTCCATGACCTGCTGGGCAAGCTGGATGTGCTCTGGTGAATGCTGCTTGTCCCCGCTCGATGATGGGGTATCCGCATGAGACTCGTTGTGATCTGGTGTCGATGCTGGCATGACTACTCCTTTCCTGTGGTGCAGGTGCAGCTGAGTCTACGGGTGGGGCACAGCTCAGTGCTAGCGCCGTGGCGGGCGGAGACGAGCCGCCCTATCCGTCGTTGTTGATGAGTTGAACCGGAAGCAGGCGCCCGGCGGGGGCGGCGGTGCGTGAGCGGAGGCCAGCGAAGGCAGTTTCGGGTGTGCCCGGGCAAGCAGCGTTGACAACCTTGCGAGGCATAACGCTTAGCGCGGCACCGCGATGTACTGGACCTCCGTGTATTCTTCGATGCCTTCGACGCTGCCTTCGCGCCCCATGCCGGAGTGCTTGACCCCGCCAAACGGTGCGGCCGCGTTGGAGATCGCGCCGGCGTTCCAGCCGACGAGCCCGAATTCCAGGGCGTCGGCGGCGCGCATGGCGGTGGCGTAGTCGGCGGTAAATACGTAGGAGGCCAGGCCGTATTCGGTGTCGTTTGCCAGGGCGTAGGCCTCTTGTTCGTCAGAGAAGGTGAAGATGGGCGCCAGGGGACCAAAGATCTCTTCGGTGAACACGCGCGCGGAGGTATCCGCGCCGGTGATGATGGTGGGGGCAAAGAAGTAGCCGTCGCGCTCGAGGGGGCTTCCGCCGCAGACGATTTCTCCGCCATGGGCGGTGGCGTCTTCGACCAGCTCGGTGAGGTGGTCGACGGCGCTGGGCTGGATCAGGGGGCCGACGGTGACGGTTTCATCCAGGCCGTTTCCTATCGTGAGCTCGGCAAAGCGGCGGGCAAGTTCGGCGGTGAATTCCTCGGCGACGTCCTGGTGGACCAAGATGCGGTTGGCGGCGGTGCAGGCCTCGCCGATGTTGCGCATCTTGGCGGCCATGGCGCCGTCGGCGGCGGCGGGGATGTCGGCGTCCGCGAAGACGATGAAGGGCGCGTTGCCACCGAGTTCCATGGAGGTGCGCAGGATGTTGTCGGCGGCCTGCGTGAGCAGGGTGCGCCCCACTGCGGTGGATCCGGTGAAGGAGACCTTGCGCAGGCGGGCGTCGGCAAGCAGTGGCTCGGAGATGGCCGCGGCGTGGGCGGAGGGGACCACGTTGACCACCCCGGCTGGCACGCCGGCCTCCTGGAGGATCGCGGCGAACAGGGCGGTGGTCAGGGGGGTGAGTTTTGCCGGCTTGAGTACTACTGTGCAGCCGGCGGCCAGCGCCGGGGCGACCTTGCGTGCGCCCATGGCCAGCGGGAAGTTCCAGGGGGTGATCAGCAGACAGGGGCCCACGGGCTTGCGGCGGGTGATCATGGTTTGGGTGCCCTCGGGGTTGGGGCTGTAGCGCCCGTAGGTGCGCACGGTTTCCTCGCTGAACCAGCGCAGGTAGTTCGCGCCGTAGGTGACCTCGCCGCGGGCCTCGGCAATCGGCTTGCCCATCTCCAGGGTCATCAGGGTGGCAAATTCCTCGCTGCGTTCCCCGATGAGGTCATAGGCGCGGCGCAGGATGTCGGCGCGCTCCTGCGGGGCGGTCGCCGCCCACTGGTCTTGGGCGGCCACGGCGGCGTCGAGGGCCGCGCGGGCGTCGTCGCTGCTGGCAGCGGCCACCTCGGCGAGCACCTCACCGGTGGCCGGGTTGTGCACGGGGAAGGTTTCGCTTGTCGACGCCCCCCGCCACCGCCCGCCGATGAGCAGTCCGGTAGGCACGGAGCTTAAGAGCTTTTCCACGTTGGCAGACATGAGTGTGTGTACCTTTCTTTAGAACTGCGACACTGCGGCGCGCACAGCCTGCGCAAGCAGCTGGACATCTGCACCGATATTGACAAATGTAGCGCCGGCCTCCAGGTAACCGCGGGCCGCGGCGAGGTCAAAGGAGTTGACCCCCACCGGGGTGCCCGTGGCACGCACGGCGGCGATGGCCTGGGCTACCGCGGCGCGGACGTCGGGATGCTGTGGGTTGCCCAGGTGGCCCATCGTGGCGGCCAGGTCGGAGGGGCCGATGAACACCGCATCTACGCTGTCGACTCGGGCGATGTCCGCGGCCGCGGCGACGGCCTCCGGTGATTCGATCTGAACGGTGAGGCTGAGCGTCTCGCTCGCCCGGGCCAGGTAGTCCGGCACGGCGTTCCACCGCGAGGACCGCGCGAGCGCGGAGCCCACCCCGCGCACGCCACGCGGGGGGTAGTGCATGGCCGCGACCGCCTCTTGGGCAATGCTCGGCGAGTGGACCATCGGGACCATGAGGTTTTGGGCGCCCAGGTCCAAGAAGCGCTTGATCACCACCGTGTCACACGTGGGCACCCGCACCACCGGGATGGCAGGGTAGGCGCTCACCGCGCGCAGCAGGTCGGTGACCGTGGAGAGGTCGTAGGGGGAGTGCTCGGCGTCGATAAGCACCCAATCCGCTGCCGCCGCGACGATCTCCGCGGTCGCCGCGCTGCCCGCACTCGCCCACAGGCCGATGAGCGGATCCGGGCCGGCAAGCGCGGATGCGAAAGTGGGGGGAAGGCTCACTGGAAGCGGCACGTGATCGCCCCCAAAGAACCAAAGTCTGCGTGCACCGAATCCCCCTTGTTCACCCACATGGGCTTGGTAAAGGACCCGGCCAAGATGATGTCCCCAGCGTGCAGCGTATCGCCGTGCTCGGCGAGCTTATTGGCCAGCCAGGCCACCCCGCGTGCCGGATGGTTGAGAATCGCTGCGGCCACGCCGGTGTCCTCCAGCTGCTCATTGCGGTAGAGCAGCGCAGACACCCAGCGCAGATCCACCGCGTCCGGGCGCACCGGATTGCCGCCATAGACCATCGCCCCCATAGCCGCATTGTCGGCGATGGTGTCCACGATGGTGCGCCCCTCCATCTCAATGCGAGAGGACAAGATCTCCAAGGCGGGCACCACGTACTCGGTGGCGCGCAACACATCAAAAATGCTGACGTTCGGCCCGGAAAGATCGGCGCCCAGGATGAAGGCCAGCTCCACCTCAATGCGCACGTTGGAAAACTGCCCATGCTCAATAACCGCACCGTTGTCGTAGACCATGTCCGCGAAGATGGCGCCATAGTCCGGCTCGGTGATCCCCGTCGCCTCCTGCATCACCTTGGAGGTCAACCCAATCTTGCGCCCCACCAGGCGGCGCCCGGCGGCAATACCGCGCTGCCTCCACACGTTTTGGACCGCATAAGAGTCCTCCACGGTCATATCGGGGTACTCGGCTGTCAGCCGGGGAATCATGGAGCGGTCAGCCTCCGCCTGGCGCAACGCGTCGGCGATGGCCACCAGTGTCTGCTTATCAAGCATGAGGGCCAGTCTTCCTTCCTTTGCCTTGCAAGAAACTTTTCCGGGCCAGCGTGGGGGCGCCGGCTAGAGCTGGTTGCCCAGCTTGAATTCGCCCAGCTTCCACGCCGGCATCGAGGCGGTGCCTTCCTCACGCCGGGTGTAGGAGAAACCATCCGCGCCGATGGTCTCCTCCAACTCGGAGGCATCAGTGCGAGTCACCAGCGGGACAAGGTTGCCGTCCAGGTCCAAGACCCGGGAAGCATCCGTGTACCAGGACGGCACGATGGGCGTTCCCCACCAGTCCCGGCGCTGATTGTCATGCACGTCCCAGTTGACCACCGGGTTATCCGGGTCGCCCGTGTAGTAGTCCTGAGTGTAGATCTCCACACGGTGGCCATCCGGGTCGCGCAGGTACAGGTAGAACGCGTTGGACACGCCGTGGCGTCCAGGCCCACGCTCGATGCGGTCAGACAGCCGCAGCGCGCCCAGCTTGTCGCAGATGGACAAGATGTTGTGCTTTTCGTGGGTGGCAAAGGCGATGTGGTGCATCCGGGGGCCATCCCCACCGGTCATGGCCGTGTCATGGACGGTGGGCTTGCGCCGCACCCAGGCGGCATACTCGGTGCCCTCCGAATCAGTGATGGTCTCCGTGATCCGGAAACCCAAGTCCTCCATGAACCGGCAGGCCGTGGGAACATCCGGGGTGACCTGGTTGAAGTGATCCAGGCGCACCAGCGCGCCGGGCGAGTAGAGCTCGTAGTGCCAGGCCAAGCGCTCAACGTGCTCGACGTCGTAGAAGTACTCCACGGGGAAGCCCAGCGGGTCCATCACGCGCACCGAATCGCCGATGCCCTTGACAAAGCCGTCCTTGCGCCGCTCCACGCGGCAGCCGCGGGAGCGGTAGAACTCTTCTGCAAGGTCCACATCTTCCGGTCCGCGGACCCGGTAGCCAAAGACGCCGATCGCGGCCTCCGGGCCTTCCCGCAACACAATGTTGTGGTGGATGAACTCCTCCAGGGAGCGCAGGTAGATCTCTTTGTCGTCCTCCTCGGTGACAACCAGGCCGAGGACGTCGACGTAAAACTCACGTGACTTTTTCAAGTCAGTGACCACAATTTCCATGTACGCGCAGCGCAGAATGTCAGGGGCGCCTTCCGGGCACGTACGAGAAGCAGGCAGGTGGGTGGGGGTGGACATGGCAGATCTCCTTGGGACAGGTGAGGGGGAAAAGAAGGGGCGTGAATTACTGCTTTCCAAAGACGGGGTTGTGGACCTCGCCTAGGTTGATGTGGACTGCTTGCTGGTCGGTGTAGAACTCAATGGAGCGGTAGCCGCCCTCATTGCCCAGCCCGGAGGCCTTCACACCGCCAAACGGGGTGCGCAGGTCACGGACGTTGTTGGAGTTGAGCCAGACCATGCCGGCATCGACCGCCTGGGCGAAGTTGTGGGCGCGGCGCAGGTCGGAGGTCCACACATAGGCGGCCAGGCCGTACTTGGTGTTGTTGGCCAGCTCGAGGGCTTCTTCCTCCGTGTCAAAGGGCGTAATGGCTACCACCGGGCCAAAGATCTCCTCCTGGAAGATGCGCGCGGAGGGATCGACGTCCACGAAGACGGTGGGCGAGATGAAGTTTCCGGTGGGAAACTCTGCGGGGCGCTCCCCGCCGGCGACCAGGCGTGCTTCCTTCTTGCCGATCTCAATGTAGGAGCAGACCTTCTCATAGTGCTCCGGGTGGACCAGGGCGCCGACCTCGGTGTCCGGGTCGGCGGGCAGGCCCACCTTGACCCGGCTGGCCTGCGCGGCGTAGCGCTCGACGAACTCGTCATAGATGCCGCGCTGGACCAGGATGCGCGAGCCCGCCGTGCAGCGCTCGCCGTTGAGGGAGAAGACGCCGAAGATGGTGGCGTCGATAGCCGTATCCAGATCCGCGTCATCGAAGACAATGGCTGGGGACTTGCCGCCCAGCTCCATGGACAGGCCCTTGAGGAAGGGCGCGGCGTTGGCAAAGATGATCTGCCCCGTGCGCGACTCTCCGGTAAATGAAATCAGTGGCACATCAGGGTGCTTGACCAGGCTATCGCCGGCGTAGCCTTCCTCGCCGAAGCCGTTGACCATGTTGAACACGCCGTCGGGCAGGCCCGCAGCGGAGAAGATCTCCGGCCACAGGGATGCGGACAGCGGGGTGAATTCGGCCGGCTTGAGCACCACGGTGTTGCCGGTGGCCAGCGCGGGAGCCAGCTTCCAGGACTCCAACATGAACGGGGTGTTCCACGGGGTGATCAGGCCGGCGACGCCGATGGGCTTGCGGTTGACGTAGTTGATCTGGCGGCCCGGAACCTTGAACGCATCATCGGCCTGGGCGACGATGAGGTCGGCGAAGAAGCGGAAGTTCTCGGCGGCGCGGCGGGCCTGACCCTTGGCCTGGCTGATCGGCAGGCCGGAGTCGAAGGACTCCATGGCGGCGAGTTCGGGTTCGCGCTGTTCAATCTGGTCGGCGATGGCGTAGAGGACCTGGGCGCGCTCCCGCGGCAGCAGGGTGGGCCAGGGGCCGTGGTCGAAGGCCTGCTTGGCTGCGGCGACGGCGGCGTCGATATCCGCCGGCTTTCCTGAGGCGGCCTCGATGTAGGGCTCGTTGCTCACGGGGTCGATGACCTCGAAGGTGGAGCCATCGACGGAGTCAACGTACTGGCCGCCGATGTAGTGGCGCAGCTTCTCAGGAAGATTCTCCGGACGTGCTGAGTGTGGCATGGAGGTGTTCCTTTCGTGTCGAGTAGGGCAGGGGGGGAGGGGTGCAACGGGGCGGGGATTACCCGGGCTCGTGCAGGCGGGAACTCTGGCGGTTGCGCTGGGGGCGGCGCGGTGTGCGGTGATCGTGGCCGCCTGTTTGGTCCGCGAAGGTGGCGGAGGTGCGCAGCCGGTGATCGCGGGCGTAGGACTCAATCCAGGCGGCGTCGCAGTGGCCCTCGATCAGGCGCAGCAGCATCTCGTGTTCAACTACTGATTCGCGGGCGCGCTCGGGGATGAAGGAAAAGATGGACTCGCGCAGGTAGTCCAGGCGCTGCCACTCCGCGTAGATCAGGTCGATGAGGCGCTCGTTGGGGCAGGGCAAAAAGAGGGTCTCGTGGAACTTCTTGTTCAGCTGGGTAAACGTGGCCGGCTCGAAGCCGTCTTCATCGCTGAGCGCGCGCTCCATCTTCTCGTTGAGCTCCCGGGCCGTGGAGATGTCGGTGTCGCGGATCAACGGGGCAGCCAGCGCCGTGGCGCGGGACTCCAGCAGCGCGACGGTCTCCATGACGTCGAAGTACTCGTTGGACTCGACCATGGTGACCTTGGCGCCGACGTTGCGCTCGAAGCTGACCAGGTTTTCCGCCTCAAGCTGGCGGATGGCCTCACGCACCGGGATGACAGAGACGTCAAGGGTCTCCGCGATGGTGCTCAACACCAGGCGGTGGCCGGGTGCGTAGGAGTGGTCAAGGATCTTGCCCCGCAGGTAGTTGTAGGCCCGCTGGGTCTTGGTCTCATTGCGCGGCATCGGAATCCTTTGCGTCTTGGTCTGGTGCGTTCAGCGCTTCCACGGGGTGGGCCGCGACATAGTCCTGGTAGTCCTGCTTCCAGTGCCCGCTGGGCGGGAAGAGGCCGTCGAGGCCGTGGCCTTCGGCGACGCGCTCGGCCACCCAGGCGTCTTGGTGTTCCTTGCGCAGGGCGGCGGTGACTACCTCCTCGGCGATGTCGCGGGGGATGACAATCACCCCGTCGCTATCGCCCACGATGATGTCGCCGGGAATGACGGTGGCGTTGCCGCAGGCGATGGGGACGTCGCGGTCCCAGGGCACATGCTTGCGCCCGAGCACCGCCGGGTGGGTGCTGCGGCTAAACACCGGCAGCGGGATGCTTGCCACCTCTGCGGCATCGCGCACTCCGCCGTCGGTGATGATGCCGGCCGCGCCCTGGTGCGCGGCGCGCAACGCCAGGATGTCGCCGAGCGTGCCGGATCCGGACTCCCCGCGAGCCTCGATGACCAGCACCTCGCCGGGACGCAGGGCGTCGAAAGCCTGCTTTTGCACGTTGTAGCCACCGCCGTGGGAGGAAAACAGGTCCTCCCTGTTGGGCAGGAAGCGCAGGGTGGCGGCAACTCCCACGATCCGGTTGTGGCCGCCCAGGGCGTGGACGCCCTCGATGGAGACGTTGTTTAAGCCCCGGGCGCGCAGCTGCGCGGACAGGCCCGCCACCGGGCAGGCCTCCAGCAGGGCGCGCAGGCGGGGCGGCAGCGCCCGGGGGTCGGCGGGCAGGCCGGCGCTTACCCGGTCGCCGTAGGCATCGACGCGCTGCTTGTCATCGATGGACGGCAGCATGCCCACTGCTGGATCGAAGTCGCCGGGTCCGGAGATAATCTGCGTGCGCAGCCGCCCGCTGCTGGTGGCCTGGGGGGCGTCGGGGACGTCCACCTCTACCTCGACGGTGTCGCCGGGTTGGATGACCGTAGAACCTGCGGGGGTGCCGGTGAGGATGACGTCCCCGGTCTCCAGCGTCATGTGCTGGGAGAGGTCGGCGACGAATTGGCTCAGCGGGAAGATGAGATCGGCCTCGCTGGTCCCGGATTGCTGAACCAGCTCGCCATTGACCCAGGTGCGCAGCCGCAGCCGGGTGGGGTCTATACCGGCAGCGGGGATGAGCGTGGGGCCCAGCGGTGTGTAGCCGTCGCGCGACTTGCTGCGAATGTTCGAGCCTTTGTCCTGCGCGCGGTAATCGTATATCCCCAGGTCATTGCTGGCGGTGACCCAGCCGACGTGCTCCCAGGCGGTGTCCGCGGAGATGCGGTGGGCCGGGGCGCCGATGACCAGGGCGATTTCTCCCTCAAAGGCGAGCAGGCTGGTGCCTTCTGGGCGTTCGACCTGTGCATCGGTTCCCACGACGGAGCTGGGGGCTTTGAGGAAGTAGGAGGGGTGGGCGGGCCGCCGGCCGCGTTGGGCGGCGCGGGATTCAAAGGCGGTGTGCACGGCGATGATCTTCCCGGGGTTGACCGGGGCCCCATTGCGGTGCCCGAGCTCCGCGGCGGGGGGAGTCGGGGGTGGTGAAACGGGGGTAGTCATTGAAGCTCCTTTGGGGTTTGGCTCGCAATCTGAGCGCGATCGTATATGATCGCCTGCAACCCCGCAAGTGGTTAGCCTCACAGCCACTCATGGATGTGTGCCCACACACCTTGGGGTTGGGAAAACTCAACGCAGACTCCGGCCAGGCCCCACATGCCACCGGCTCACCGCCGAAGGCGGCGCCAGCCAGTGGCACTGGTGGCACCAGTCGCACCTAGCGGCACCTAGTCGTACCCAGTAGCACCCCGTGCCACCTGGTGGCCTGACCGAGGTCGTAGCTTCCCATCGCTCGCGCTCAACTGGTTGTGAGCATGGGCCGAAGGAGGAGAAATCATGACTTCAGCAGCGTCGATAGCGCCACCCGCAGCGACCGGAACATCGCTGTCCGAGCGGCGTCGAGTAGTGGTTGCCACCACCGTCGGCACCGCCATCGAGTGGTATGACTACTTCCTATACGCGGCGACCGCGGGCCTGGTGTTTCGCCAGATGATGTTCGCGGGCTTGGGCCCGAATGCCTCGTCGTTGGTGGCCTACCTGTCGGTGGGCTTGTCCTTCCTGTTCCGCCCCTTGGGCGCATTCCTGGCCGGCCACTTAGGCGACCGGTATGGGCGCCGCTTTGTCCTGCTGATCACCCTTTTTGGCATGGGCTCGGCTACCACGCTGATCGGCGTGTTGCCCACCTACCAGACCATCGGCGTGTGGTCGCCCATCTTGCTGTTTGCCCTGCGCATCATCCAGGGCATTTCCGCTGGTGGCGAGTGGGGTGGCGCGGTGCTCATGGCGGTGGAGCACGCGCCGGCGCACCAGCGCGGGTTGTTCGGTGCTGGCCCGCAGATGGGGGTGCCGGCGGGCCTGCTGCTGTCCTCGGCGGCGCTGACCATCATGAGCGTGATCGCCCCGGGTGATGCGTTCTTGCAATGGGGCTGGCGCGTGCCGTTCTTGGCGTCCTTCCTGCTTGTTGTGGTGGCTTACATCATTCGGGTGGGGGTGGATGAGTCGCCGGTGTTCGCCGAAATCCAGCAGCGCGCCGAGCAGGAGGAGAAGAAGTCTCCCATCGTGACGCTGTTTCGCTTCTTCCTGCCCACGGTGGTCGTGGCGGCTTTGGTCTTCGCGGGCAATGGAACGGTGGGGTACATGACCACCGGCGGCTACATCCAGAAGTACGCTACGGATCCGGACGGGCCGATCGGCCTGAGCCGCCAGGAGGTCTTAAGCGCGGTGACGGTGTCTGCCGTGGTGTGGATGGTGGCCACCGCTGCTGCCGGCTGGGCGTCGGACAAGATGGGCCGTCGCGCCACGTATATCTTGGGCTTCCTTCTCCAGGGGCTGGGCGTTGTTGCCCTCTTCCCGCTGGTCAACACCGGTAGCGTGCACATGTTGGGCCTGGCGCTGGCCTGCCTGGCCATCGGCCTTGGGTTCACCTACGGCCAGCAGTCGGCGATGTATACGGAGCTGTTTCCGGCGTCGATACGCGCAACCGGAGTTTCTGTGACCTATGCCATCGGGTCGATCCTCGGTGGCGCGTTCGCTCCGATGATTGCGGATTGGCTGTTCCAAACCACCGGAACCACCGTGTCGATTACTACCTATCTGCTGGTGATGACCCTGGTTGGCCTGCTGTGTGTGCTCTTGCTGCGCGACCGCACCCGCATCCCCCTGGGGCCTGATCATGAGCACGAGCAGCGTCGCAGTCCCCTCCGGATCGGCGGGCGGCGCTCGCAGGAGGACGCTGACGCCTCGCCGGGATCGTATACGGTTGCTCCGTCAAGTACCCCCGCAGCCACCCCCGAATCCTAGGGTCGCCCAGCACCACCCGCCGACCCCCACATTCACCACAAGGAGACACCCATGCAAATCCACCAGTACGGCTACATCTCCCAGAACCCCAAGCAGCAGCCCGCCGCGGGCATAGGCACCCATCGCCCCACCGAGCTTCCCGACGAGATGGATGTGCTCATCGTCGGCACCGGCCCCGCAGGCATGATCGCCGCCGCGGCACTGTCCTCCTTCCCCAACGTGCACACCCGTATCATCGAGCGCCGGGCGCACCGCCTGGTCGCCGGGCAGGCAGACGGCATTCAGAAGCGCTCCGTGGAGACCTTCCAAGCCTTCGAGTTCGCCAATGAAATCATGGAGGAGGCCTACCACATCACCGAGATGGTCTTCTGGAACCCCGACCCGGACAACCCCAACCACATCGTGCGCGGCGGGCGGCCCATCGACGATGAACACGGCATCTCCGAGTTCCCACACATCATTGTCAACCAGGCCCGCGTGCTGGACTACTTCGCCCGCTTTGCCCGCTGGTCGCCGTCCCGACTGACCCCGGACTACGGCTGGGAGTTTGTGGACCTGACCATCGCCGAGGACCGCGAGGCCTGCGAGTACCCCGTCACCGTCCGGCTGCGCTGCACGGACACGGCTTCCGCCTGGTGCGGCCACGAACGCGAGGTCAAAGCCAAGTACGTCATCGGCTGCGACGGCGCGCGCTCCAAGGTGCGCGCGGCCATCGGCGGCAGGCTGGAAGGCAAGGCCGCCAACCACGCCTGGGGAGTCATGGACGTGCTGGCCCACACGGACTTCCCGGACTGGCGCATCAAATGCGCCATCCACTCCAAGGCCGGATCCATCCTGCACATCCCCCGCGAGGGCGGGTACCTGGCGCGCATCTACGTGGACCTGGGCGTGGTCCCGGAAGATGACCACCACCAGGTGCGCACCACCCCCATTGAGGAGGTCATTGCCAAGGCCAATGAGATCCTGGCGCCCTACACGCTCGACGTCAAGCACGTGGCCTGGAGCTCCATCTACGAGGTCGGCCACCGGCTGTCCGATGGGTTCTGCGACTCCTCCGTGGCCGGGCGGCGCACCGGAGAGCACAAGGGGCCGCGCCCGCGGGTGTTTATCACCGGCGATGCCTGCCACACGCACTCCGCAAAGGCGGGGCAGGGGATGAACGTGTCCATCCAGGACGGGTGGAATATCGCCTGGAAGCTCGGCCACGTGCTCGACGGGCGGGCCACCCCGGACCTGCTCTACACCTACCATGATGAGCGCTGCGTGACCGCGGAGAACCTGATCAACTTTGACCGCGAGTGGTCCACCATGATGGCCCAGCCGGTCGATGAGGTCACTGACCCGGCAGACATCGAGCGCTTTTACGTCAAAAGCGAGGAGTTCGCCGCGGGCTTCCTCACTGAATACGCCCCCTCCTTGGCCACGGCGCAGCCCCACAACCAGGAGTTGGCCCACGGATTCCCGGTGGGGCGCCGGTTTAAGTCGGCGCGGGTGCGCCGGGTGTGTGACGCCACCTTCCACCACTTGGGCCACCTGCACAAGGCGGACGGCCGGTGGCGCATCTACGTCTTCGCTGACGGCGCCGAGCCGGGGCAGGATTCCCCGGCAACCCGGTGGGCCACGTGGTATGAGACCTCCCCGGACTCCCCGCGGCAGGCGACTCCGCCGGCAACGCAGGAGGAGGATGCCTGGTTTGATGCCAAGATCATCTATCAGCAGTACCACCCGGATGTGGCCATTGAGAAGGTTCCGGAGGTGTTCTTCCCCAAGAAGGGCACCTGGGCCCTGCGCGACATGGAAAACGTGTTTGCCACCCTGCCCGGCGAGGACATCTTTGACCTGCGTGGTATCTCTCGCGACGGAGCCGTGGTGGTGGTGCGCCCCGACCAATATGTCGCCGGCATCTACTCGTTGGAGGACACCGCGGGCCTGGGCGCGTTCTTTGCGGCGCTGCGCGGGCAGGCATAGGGGGAGTTCGCTTGCCGACGCCCCCCGTCCCCGAGGTCGTGCCCCTAGCCTCCCGGAGGCGGGGGCACCTCGCCGCTCATGATCACCTTGTTCTGGGCGGGGTCCCACCGGAAGGTGGCGTACGCCCGGCCCTGGGCTGCTACCGATGCCTCCCGGCCTAACAGGTAGCGGTATTCCACGTCGATGCTGGAGCCATCGTAGTTGGTGATACGTGGGCTGAACGCGTAGGCCTGTGCGGTGGCGGTGCCCAGGTATTCGCCGTGGTGGAACAGCAAGATGTGATAGGGCGAGGACGCCGTCGCCAGTTCTATACCGATGACCACGAAGGAAAGCTCGGCGCAGGGATCGTAGTTGTCGCTGGCGTGCTCAGGTGCCCACACGCCTCTGCCAGGGCTGTCGGGGAGCGGATCGCCCAGCGTGTCTACCGCACGACGAATGGCTGTCTGTGCGTCGAGGGATCCGCAACGGTCCTGGTCCGTGAGCAAATCTGTGAGCTTGGGGCCGGAAACCCGGGGCCCCAGGGTTGGGTTCGGCTGGGGATCCCGTGGGTTGGCGCTTGAGTGCAGTGACTCGCTGCGGGGTGACTCGCTGCGGGAGGACTCGCTGTGGGGTGCCTCGGCGTGGAGTGACTCGCCGTGGTCGGGCTCCGCGCTGGCGGGCGCGTCCTGTCCGGCTGCCTCATCGTCGCCGTCGAAATGCGCCGTGACGTCCTTGACCACGGCCTCGAGTGGCGAGGGGACCCCGCACCCGCTGAGCAGGACAAGGCATCCAGCAGCGGCGGCCATTCGGGCCGCCCTGGTGTGGCGGTGTCTGTTCATATTTGCCAATCCTAGGCCCGCGCCCGGGCGACAAGCTCGGCGTGCAGGGAGGTCTCCCCGGTCAGCTCCGGGTGGAAGGACACCCCCGTGATGGTCGTGCTGCGCACGCCGACGACGTGGCTGCGCCCCGTGGCGTCGCGCCAGGCTGAGGTGATCTCCACGCCCGGGCCTACCCGGACGATCTCCGGGGCGCGGATCAGCGCGCCGGTCACCGTGGTGGCCGGGCTGCCCCACGGCAGGGTGACGGCGGCGGAGTCCACCTGGGGCCCAAAGGCGTTGCGGCGCACGTCCACGTCGAGGACCCCTAGGGGCCGCAATCCCGGGACTTTCGCTCCTTCCACGGCGGCGGACAGGAGGATGAGCCCCGCGCACGTCCCCAGGGTGGGTAGGCCGGCGCGCAGGGCGTCGATAAGCGCTTCGCGCAGCGCGAAGATGTCCAGCAGCCGGGAGATGGTGGTGGATTCTCCCCCAGGCAGCACCAGTCCCGCCAGTCCGTGCAGGTCGTCCGGGCGGCGCACCAGGCGAACGTCGGCGCCGACGGCGCGCAACAGGCGGGCGTGTTCGGGGACCGCGCCTTGCAGCGCGAGCACGCCGACGAGCGGGGCGGCGCCTACCATCCGCGCTCCGCGAGCCGATGCGGGGCGGGCAGGTCGGCGACGTTGATGCCCACCATGGCCTCGCCCAACCCGCGGGATGCGGCGGCGATGGCCGCCGGGTCATCGTAGGCGGCGGTGGCCTTGACTATCGCCGCGGCGCGGGCGACGGGGTCGCCGGATGTGAAGATGCCGGAGCCCACGAAGACGCCGTCGGCGCCAAGCTGCATCATCATCGCGGCGTCGGCGGGGGTGGCAATGCCCCCGGCGGTAAACAGCACCACGGGCAGGTGCCCGGTGCGGGCGACCTCGGCCACCAGGTCATAGGGCGCGGCCAGCTCCTTGGCGCGGACGTAGAGCTCCTCGGGACGGTCGGCCAGGGCGCGCAGTTCAGCGATCTCGTCGGTGATGGTGCGGATGTGCCGGGTGGCCTCGGAGACGTCGCCGGTGCCGGCCTCGCCCTTGGAGCGGATCATGGCGGCGCCCTCGGCGATGCGGCGCAGGGCCTCGCCGAGGTTGGTTGCCCCGCAGACAAACGGCACGGTGAAGGGTTGCTTGTTGATGTGGTGGGTGTAGTCGGCGGGGGAGAGGACCTCGGATTCGTCGATGTAGTCCACTTTGAGCTCCTGGAGGATCTGGGCCTCCACGAAGTGCCCGATGCGCGCCTTGGCCATCACGGGGATGGACACGGCGTCAATGATCTCCTCGATGAGATCCGGGTCGGACATGCGCGCCACCCCGCCCTGGGCGCGGATGTCCGCGGGGACGCGCTCAAGTGCCATGACGGCCACCGCCCCGGCGTCCTGGGCGATGCGGGCTTGGTCCGCGGTGACCACGTCCATGATGACGCCGCCTTTGAGCATGTCTGCCAGGCCTCGTTTGACCAGCGGTGAGCCTGTGGCTCCGGTTGCCGCTGTGGGTTCAGTCGAGTCGATCGATTCAGTCATGGCCACCAGTGTGCGCGCGGGGGTGGTTTATTATGAAGGCCAGTTATGGACCAAAATTTTGTACCACCGGGCAAGCCGGGTGCCATCGTGCGCGACCTGCGCGGACGCATCATCGCCGGCACGCTGCGCCCCGGCGAGCGCGTACCATCCACCCGGCAGCTGGCCGCGCACAGCGGTGTCTCGCGCGGCAGCGTGGTCGCCGCCTACGAGCAACTCGTGGGCGAAGGTTGGCTGGTGGCCACCCCCGCCGGCACCCGCGTCAACCCCCAGGTGCGCACCACGCTGCTTCTCGACGCCCCTTGCCCACCCCCCGCCGCCACCGTGGCCCCGCGACCGCGCGGCACGGCTGGCGGTGCGCTGCGCCCCGGGATTCCCGACACCGGTCCGCTGGCCTCTACCGCGTGGCGGCGGGCCTGGCGGCAGGCGGCAGCCCAGCCGTCCCTGGGCGCGCCGCCAGCGGGCGACCCGCGGTTGATCGCGCAGGTCACCGAGCATGTGCGCTGGAGTCGATCCGTCCCCGATGCTGATCGCGCGGCGGTGATCACGGGCGGGGCGCGCAGCGGGCTGGCGCTGGTCCTCCAGGCCTTGGCCGCGCGGGCGGGCCGGCCGCTGCGCGTGGCGGTAGAAGATCCCGGCTACCCCTCGCTGCGCCAGGTCCCGCAGCGCGCGGGCCACACGGCGGTGCCGGTGCCGGTGGACGCCGACGGCATGAGCCTTGCCGCCCTGGCCGCCCGCGAAGCAGAGGGCGGCAACCTCGATGCCGTGCTGGTCACGCCCTGCCACCAGTACCCCATGGGCGGGGCGATGACCGCGGCCCGGCGGGTGGCGCTGTTGCAGTGGGCGGCGCGTGCCGGGGTGTGGGTCATCGAGGATGACTTCGACTCTGAGCTGCGCTACGTCGGCGACCCGGTGCCCGCCCTGGCCAGCATGGATAGCGCCGGGGTGGTGGTGACCGTGGGCTCTTTTGCCAAGAGCCTCACCCCGGGGCTGGGCCTGGGGTTTGTCATCGTCCCCCATCCCCTGCGCGCCGACGTGCTGGCGGCCGCGGCGAGCGGCACCCCGGTCTCCGGGATCGTCCAAGACGCCGTGGCCACCTTCCTCGAAGACGGCGGGCTGCGCACCCACATCGCCCGGATGCGGCGCGCTTATCGACGCCGCCGCCACCTCCTCCACAGCATCCTCACCCCCGCCTGCGCGCCAGCCCCCGGCGTGCGGGTGCTCCCCATGGATGGTGGGCTCAACGCCGTGGTGGCGCTGCCAGATGCTGCCGCAGAGCAGCGGGTTGCCGCCGCCGCGCGCCGGGCCGGCCTGGGCGTGGCCGCACTGGAAGACTACTGGTACACCGCCGCCGCGCAGCGCGCCCGCACCGAGGCCGGGGTGGTGGTGGGCATCGGTGCTGCCCGCAGCGAAGACGCCCTGGCCCGCAGCCTGCGCACCTTGGCGCACATCGTGGTAGCCGCGGCGCCGACGGGCACGGGCGCCCCCGACCTAACGGGAGGGCGCTAGCTCCCGGCGCAGGATCTTGCCGGCCGCCGAACGCGGAATCCGGCCCACCATCTCCAGGCCGCGCAGCTTCTTATAAGGGGCAACCCGCTGGGCCACCCAGCCGATCACCGCGGCCGGATCCAGGTGCGCGCCGGGGCGGGGCACCACAAAGCCGTACGGGGCGCTGCTGACGGCGGTGACGGCGGCGTCGATAATGTCCGGGTGCGCCAGCAGCACGGCCTCCAGCTCGGCGGGGGCGACCTGGTAGCCCTTGTAATTGATGATCTCCTTGATGCGATCCACCAGTCGGGGAGCACCGTCCTCGCCCAGCTCCACCAGGTCGCCGGTGGCCAGCCAGCCCTCACCATCGGTGGGATCCGGGTGGCCGAGGTAGCCGCGCATCACCTGCGGGCCCTTGACCCACATCTGCCCGGCCCGGCCCGGCTCGGTGACCGTGCGCCCCTGGGCGTCCACAATCTTGATCTGCGTGTGCGGCATCGCCCTTCCTAAGGACATAGCATCCCCGCGCACCATCATGTGGGTCACCGGCGAGGTCTCCGTCATGCCATAGCCCTGGATGACGTCCACCCCCAGGCGGCGCTCGACCGCCCGGGCCAGCTCCGCATCCAGGCTGGCAGCCCCCGAGAGCACCACCTGCAAGCTCGACAGATCATAGTCCTCCACCAGCGGGCTGGAAGCCAACGCGGTGGCGATCGGCGGGGCGATGTAGGTCCAGGCCACCTGATGGACCTCGTGGAGGCGCAGGAATTCGCCCAGCTCAAAGCGCGGCATGGTCACCACGTGATTGCCGTTATACAGCGAGCTATTGAGCAGGACGTTCATGCCATAAATGTGGGAAAACGGCAGCGGGGCCAGCGCCGTCCACGTCGGATCCATCCGATTGGCCCGCAGGCCCGTGGTGGTCTGCACAATGTTGGCCACGATGTTCTCCCGCGACAGCGCCACCGCCTTGGGCAGTCCAGTAGTCCCGGAGGAGAAGGCGATGACGGCGATGTCGGCGGGCGGGGCGTCGATACGCGCATCAGGAGGGCTGGCCAGCGGCGGCAGCGCGGTGATGGTGCGGCGCACCCCGGCCAGTGCCTCCAGCTGCGCGGTCTCCGCGTCCGTGAGCAGCGGGTTGAGTGCCGCCACGGTGCCACCGCCGCGCACAATGGCGTGGAAGGCCACCGCAAAGTCGATGGAATTGGCCATCTGCAGGCCAATAACCTCCCCAGGGCGGGGGGAAATCAGCGCCGCGTAGGCGTTAATCCGGGCGCGCAGTTCGCCATAGGTCACGCTGCCGGAAGGGTCCGTCAACGCCAGGGCATGTCGGTCGCGCAGTTGGGAAAAGAGCAGGTCATAGACACTGCAATCCGGGAGGGAAACGTCAGGGAGAGTTGCCATGCTGCGGTATAGATTACCCCCGCGGCCGCCGCGGACAATGCCGGGTGGTGCGGGGGTAAAAACTCCCAGCGTTGTCGCGCCGGGAGGCAGGTAGTGTGCGCTATGAGCGGGGCGCTACTTTTCCTGCGACGGGTGGGTGGTGGGGTGATCGAGGAGGATGACCTCATCGAAACCGTTGAGCTTCAGGGCATCCAGGATGGCGCGCTGGCCGTCAAGATCGGCGCGGGAGCCATCAAACTCTGCGGTCTGGGTGACAATCGCGCGGTGATCATTGACAAACTCGACGGTGACCAGTTCGTGGCCCACCTTCTGGTTTTGCAGGAAAATCTCTCTGCGCACGGCGGATTGCCCGCCGGGGATGAAATCAGGGCGCTCGGCCTCAGCGGCTGCGTCTGCGTTGGAGCTGGGTTCCTGCGCGGCGGGGGCGGCCTCGGTGGCCAGGGTAGAAGACCCACCAGCGGCGATGTCCGGAATGTGATCGCCGGGAAGCAGCAGGCTCGCGGCGGCAAGCAGGCTGGCAAGCACGGTGTTGAGCATAATGGTGCAAGTTCCTTTCCCGTCACACGCGGTGGCGGAAGAATAGGGTGAAACAAACAACGAGGGCCGACGGGCGGCCCGACTTCGATCAGCATAGCCCCTGTAGTGCGCTGGGGGTGGCAAAAAAACTGTGACTACCCCCAAAGTTGGTGCGAAGGTAGCTCCCAGCAGGCTCCAAAGGTGACCATTTTGGTGGGGCAAACGGTCCTTTCGTCTCCTCTTTGTCCCCACAATGTGACGCGCTGACCAGCAGTATCGGGGTGGCGTGCGCAAACGGCTATGCTGTGGGGAAGCGTTCCTTGACAAGTCGACCGGAAGTGAGCGATCAACCAGGCCATGGCACACATGCACGAAAGCGCCGATCTGCTGAAGTGTTCCTTTTGCGGTAAGAGTCAAAAGCAAGTGAAGAAGCTGATCGCCGGGGGTGGGGTCTACATCTGTGACGAGTGCATTGAGCTATGCAACGAGATCATCGAAGAGGAGATCGGGGCCGCCGAGGCCCAGCGCGAGGAGGAGAAGTCCTCGCTGCCCAAGCCCTCCGAGATCGCAGCATTCTTAGACGGCTACGTCATCGGCCAGGACAAGGCCAAACGGGTGCTCGCCGTCGCGGTGTACAACCACTACAAGCGCATCCGGGAGGCCGAGCAGTCGCCGCTGCTCAAAAAAGATGACGCGGTGGAGATTGCCAAATCCAACATCCTGATCTTGGGGCCCACCGGATCCGGGAAAACCTACCTGGCGCAAACCCTCGCCCGGCTTCTCGACGTCCCCTTCGCCATCGCCGACGCCACCTCCCTGACCGAAGCTGGCTACGTGGGCGAGGACGTGGAGAACATCCTGCTCAAGCTCCTCCAGGCGGCGGACTTTGACGTCCAGCGCGCCCAGCGCGGCATCATCTACGTCGACGAGGTAGACAAGATCTCCCGGAAGTCGGACAACCCCTCGATTACGCGCGACGTCTCCGGGGAAGGGGTGCAGCAGGCGCTGCTGAAAATCCTGGAGGGAACCACCGCGTCCATTCCGCCGCAGGGCGGGCGCAAGCACCCCAACCAGGAATTCATCCAGTTAGATACCTCGAACGTGCTGTTCATCGTGGCCGGCGCTTTCGACGGCCTGGAGAAGGTCATCAGCGACCGCGTGGGCAAAAAGGGCCTGGGCTTCGGCGCGGAAATTGAATCCGTGGCGCAGCGCGATTCCACGGATCTGCTCACCCAGGTGCAGCCGGAGGACCTGGTCAAGTTTGGCCTGATCCCGGAGTTCATTGGGCGTCTTCCCGTTGTGGCCACCGTGGATAATCTTGACCGCGCCTCCTTGGTCAAGGTTCTCACCGAGCCCAAGAATTCACTGGTCAAGCAGTATCAGCGGCTCTTTGAAATGGATGACGTGGAGCTGGAATTTACCGCCGGTGCGCTTGACGCCATTGCGGATAAAGCCAGCGAGCGGGGAACCGGTGCGCGCGGATTGCGCGCCATCATGGAAGAGCTGCTCGTGCCCGTGATGTTCGATATTCCGGATCGGGAGGATGCCGCGCGCGTGGTGGTCACCGCCGCAGCCGCGCGCGGGGAAGCAGACGTGGACGTCATCACCGCGGACCACAGCGCGGAGAAGTCCGCCTAGCAGGATGGCGCCCCGCCCCGAGGCCGAGGAGACCGGGGCGGGGGAGGGGAGGGGTGGCGCGGTGTTTGGCTTCCCCTAAGCCTGGTAGATGGGGTCTGCGTCTTCCTTGAACCCCGTGAGATAGCTCTGGTGGGAGCTGTCCGGGATGTTGGAAGTAAGGAATGCCAGCACCGTGTCCACCACCATCCGGCGCATGCCGGGGGTATTTGAGCGGTCGGTCAGGTCAATATCAAACAGGTTGATGGTCATCTCCCGCCCGGTTACGCGGAATGACGCGATGGACGTGATGAGGAAGTAGACGTCATAGGCGGAGATTCCCGGGCGGAATGCGCCCGCATCCTGACCGACCATCAATAGTTTATCTAACTGAAGTATAACTTCAGACTGATTGATGAGGGGTGCGAGTTCCGGCAGTTTGAGTACGCGTTGGAGGTTTTCCATTTGCACCATGCGCAGGCAGTCAGGCTCATCAACGAAGCGCTGGAAAATCGCCTCTACAACCTGCCGCACGCCATCGACGGGAATGGCAGAGTCAATGGTCAGGGCCTCTGCGGGGGGCTGTAACCTGCGCACGGCCTCGGCCAAGGTGGAGTGGTAGAGGTTCTTTTTATCGCCGAAGTGCTTGAGTATGGCGGACTTGGGTACACCACTGTTGCGCGCTATGGATTCGAGTTTGGCGTCGCTGTACGGCTTTCGTGAGAAACGCTTCAGCGCAACGGTGATGACTTGTTTCTTCACCTGAGCCTGTTCCGAGCGGTCAAATTCCTCGGGCACGGGGCCATCCTTAGCCATGCCGGAAAACCTTGTCCTTTCATACCGTGGTTATCTGTGACTAGAGTACGGCCCCGCGCTTGCAACTGTGGTTTCGGCCTCCCCACGGGGGTAAAAACGGAAGGTGAAGGCCCAGGATATGCGACATTCGGGGGTAATGAGCGCCGGTTTAGCTCGGGCGGCTATGACGGGTAGCGTTGACGGGATAACCCACGTCCTCCCTGCCTGGGGAGCCCAAGAAAGGACTGACCACTGATGGCCGTGCCAAAGAAAGTTGCCGTCACCGGAGCCGCCGGATCGATCTCCTACTCCCTGCTGTGGCGCATCGCCGCGGGCGAGGTCTACGGCCCGGACCAGCCCGTCGAATTGCAGCTGCTGGAATTGCCCCAGGCCGTCCGCGCCGCAGAAGGCGTGGCCATGGAGCTGAGCGATTCCGCCTTCGGCCTGCTGCGCAGCGTCACCGTGACCGATGACCCCACGGAGGCCTTCGAGGGCGTCTCCGCGGCGTTCCTGGTGGGCGCGCGCCCGCGGTCCAAGGGCATGGAGCGTGCGGACCTGCTGGAGGCCAACGGCGGCATTTTCGGCCCGCAGGGCCGGGCCATCAACGATCACGCCGCCCAGGACGTCAAGGTGCTGGTGGTGGGCAACCCGGCCAACACCAACGCGCTCATCGCGGCGCAGTCCGCGTTGGACATCCCCAACGAGCGCTTTACCGCCATGATGCGCCTGGACCACAACCGGGCCTTGAGCCAGCTGGCCACCCACCTGGAATGCCAGTCGACTGACCTGGACAAGATGGTGGTGTGGGGCAACCACTCCGCCACCCAGTTCCCGGACTTGAGCTATGTCACCGTCAATGGTGCTCCCGTGGACGTGGAGCATGACTGGTACGTCAAGGAGTTCATCCCCCGGGTGGCGCAGCGCGGCGCCGAGATTATTGATGTGCGCGGGCAGTCCTCGGCGGCGTCGGCAGCCTCGGCCGCGGTGGATCACATGCGTGACTGGGTGCGCGGCACAGAGACCTCGGGGCAATCGTGGGTGACCACCGCGGTGTTCTCGGATGGATCCTACGGTGTGGAGCCGGGCCTGGTGGTGGGCATGCCAGCCATCGCCAAGGATGGCGAGTGGCAGGTTGTCCAGGGCCTTGAGCTCAACGAATTCCAGCGCAAGCGCCTGCGCGAGAACGTTGAGGAGCTGCGCGCGGAACGGGAGGCGGTGGCGCATCTGCTGTTTTAAGCGGCCGCTAAGATGGTCGGCGTGACTGACTCAAATCGCGCCGATAAGCTGCCAGCCTCCTGGGATCCCCACGCCATGGAGGCGGACATCTACCAGCGGTGGGTGGACCGCGGCTACTTCACCGCGGACCCCGCAAGCAGCAAGCCGCCGTTTTCCATCGTGCTGCCCCCGCCGAATGTGACGGGGCAGCTGCACATGGGTCACGCCTTGGACCACACCCTCATGGACGGTCTGGCGCGGCGCAAGCGGATGCAGGGCTATGAGGTGCTGTGGCTACCCGGCATGGACCACGCGGGCATTGCCACGCAGTCCAAGGTGGAGGCCATGCTCCAGGAGACCGAGGGGCGCGACCGCTACTCCTATGGGCGCGAGGAGTTTACCCAGCGGGTCTGGGAGTGGAAGGAAAAGTACGGGGGCCGCATCTTGAGCCAGATGCGGGCCATCGGTGATTCGGTGGATTGGTCCCGCGAGCGTTTTACGCTGGATGCGGGCCTGTCGCGCGCGGTGCAGACGATCTTTAAAGAGCTGTTTGATCGCGGGATGATCTACCGCGCCAACCGCCTGGTCAATTGGTCCCCGGTGCTGCGTACCGCGGTCTCTGACATTGAGGTCGTGTACAAGGACGTGGAGGGCGAGCTGGTCAGCTTCCGCTACGGCTCCCTCAACGATGATGAGCCGCACATGGTTGTGGCTACCACTCGTATTGAGACGATGCTTGGCGACGTCGCCATCGCCGTCCACCCCGACGACGAGCGCTATGCGGACATGGTGGGCACCACGCTGGCGCACCCCTTCCGCGACGATCTCACGCTCACCGTCATCGCGGATGACTATGTTGACCCGGAGTTTGGCACCGGCGCGGTCAAGATCACCCCGGCGCATGACCCCAACGACTACGCGATGGGCCTGCGCCACAACTTGGACATGCCCACCGTCATCGATGAGACCGGCCACATCGCCGGGACGGGGACCCAATTCGACGGGCTGACCCGCGAGGAAGCCCGGGGCGCGATCCGGGATGCGCTGGCGCAGCAGGGGCGCATTGTCAAGGAGGTGCGCCCCTACGTGCACTCGGTGGGCCACTCGGAGCGCTCCGGGGAGCCCATCGAGCCGCGCCTGTCGTTGCAGTGGTGGGTCAAGGTGGACCAGCTGGCCAAGGACGCCGGCGACGCCATCCGCGAGGGCCGCACCAAGGTCCACCCGCGGTCCCTTGAGCCGCGCTACTTCGACTGGGTGGATGACATGCATGACTGGTGCATCTCCCGGCAGCTGTGGTGGGGTCACCGCATCCCCGTGTGGTACGGCCCGAATGATGAGGTCGTGTGCGTGGGCCCGGATGAGCAGCCCCCGGCCGGCTACACCCAGGATCCGGACGTCCTGGACACCTGGTTTAGCTCCGCCCTGTGGCCGTTTTCCACGATGGGCTGGCCGGACAAGACCCCGGAGCTGGAGCGCTTTTATCCCACCTCGGTGCTGGTCACCGCCTATGACATCTTGTTCTTCTGGGTGGCGCGAATGATGATGTTTGGCACCTTCGCCGCCCGGATCACCCCGGAGCTGGAAGGCACCGTGCCCTTCCACGACCTGTTCCTGCACGGCCTGGTGCGCGACGAGCGGGGCCGCAAGATGTCTAAGTCCCTGGGCAACGGCATTGACCCCATGGACTGGGTGGAGCGCTTCGGTGCGGACGCCCTGCGCTTTACCCTCGCCCGCGGTGCCAACCCCGGCGTGGACCTGCCGGTGGGCGAGGATCACGCACACAGCTCCCGCAACTTTGCCACCAAGCTGTTCAACGCGGCGCGCTTTGCTCTGATGAAGGGTGCGCGCGTGGGCGAGCTGCCCGACCGTGCGGAGCTCACCGACGCGGATCGGTGGATCCTGGACCGCCTGGAGCAGGTGCGCACCAGCGTGGACGCCTACTTTGAGGACTACCAGTTTGCCAAGGCCAATGAGGAGCTCTACCAGTTCACCTGGGGCGAGTTCTGCGACTGGTACCTGGAGATTGCCAAGACCCAGACCGGCCCGGCCACCCCGCTGGTGCTCGGCCGGGTCCTCGATGTGGTGCTGCGGATGCTGCACCCGGCCATGCCCTTTGTCACCGAGGTGCTGTGGACCGCGCTGACGGAGCAGGAGTCCGTGGTGGTGGCGCCGTGGCCCACCGCGGAGGACACCACCGGCGGCGTGGCCGCCGATGAGGTTGCCGCCCGGCGCATCGCCGACGCGGAAAAGCTGATCACCGAGCTGCGTCGCTTCCGCTCCGACCAGGGGGTCAAGCCTTCCCAGAAGGTGCCGGCGCGCATTGACTTCGCCGCAGCGGACCTGGCGGGCCAGGAGCAGATGGTCCGCGCGATGGCCCGGGCCACGGCGCCGGAGGATGGGTTTACCCCGTCGGCGAGCATTGAGGTGCGCCTGTCCCAGGCCACCGTGGAGGTGGCGCTGGATACCTCCGGGACGGTGGACAAGGCCGCCGAGCGCAAGCGCCTGGAAAAGGACCTTGCCGCCGCGAACAAGGAGCTGGAGACCACCGCCAAGAAGCTGGACAACCCGGCGTTCGTGGAAAAGGCCCCGCAGGCGGTGGTGGACAAGATCCGCACCCGCCAGCAGGTCGCCCGGGAGGAAGCCCAGCGGCTCAACGCCCGGTTGGAGGCGCTGGGACAGTGACGCAGGACAGCCCCGAGGGCCCTACTCCCGGCCCGCACGTGCACCTGGATGACGCCGGGTTGGTGCTGCCGATTGGTGCTGACTTCGGTGAGCACAGGGACGTCGATAAGCAGGAAGACGATGACGCGCAGGGCATCGCCCGCCCGGTCACCGCGCGGGACCTCACCCGGTTGGCGCAGGTCCAAGCCGAGCTGGAGGCGCGCTGGCCGGAGACCACGATCGACCCGTCGCGCGAGCGCATCGAGGCGCTCATGGACCTGCTCGGCCAGCCGCAGCGCGCCTACCCCACGATCCACGTGGCCGGCACCAACGGCAAGACCTCCACGGTGCGAATGATCGAGTCGTTGCTGCGGGCGTTTCATCGGCGCACCGGGCGCACCACCAGCCCGCACCTGCAAACGATCACGGAGCGCATCGCCATCGACGGCGCGCCCATCCATCCGGAAGACTTTGCGGACGTGTATGCGGACATCGCCCCCTACATAGCGATGGTGGATGAGCGCTTCGGCCCCATGTCGACCTTTGAGGTCATCACCGCCATGGCCTACGCCGCCTTCGCGGACGCCCCCGTCGAGGTGGCGGTCATTGAAGTCGGCATGGGCGGGACGTGGGATGCCACCAATGTCATTGACCCGCAGGTCAGCGTGGTCACCCCCATTGGGTTGGATCACACCGGCATGCTCGGGGAGACGCTGACAGAGATCGCCGGCGAAAAGGCCGGCGTGATCAAGCCGGGTGCGGTGGCGATCATCGGCCAGCAGGAGCCGGAAGCCATGGAGGTGCTGCTGCGCGCGGCGGTTGCTGCGGATACCGCGGTGGCCCGCGCGGGCGCGGAGTTCAGTGTCACCTCGCAGGTCGCCGTCGGTGGCCAACAGCTGACCATCCAGGGCCTCGGCGGGGTGTATGAGGACATCTTCCTGCCGCTGTCCGGGCCCCACCAGGCGGCCAACGCGGCGGTGGCGCTGGCCGCGGTGGAGGCGTTCTTTGGCGCAGGGGCGTCGCGCCAGCTGGACCAGGACACGGTGCGCGCCGGGTTTGCTGCCGTGACCTCGCCGGGCAGGCTGGAGCGGGTGCGCTCGGCCCCGGCGATTTTCCTGGATGCCGCGCACAACCCGCACGGGGCACGCGCGCTGGCGCAGGCCTTGGACCATGACTTCAACTTCCAGCGTCTCATCGCCGTGGTGGCCACGCTGGGGGATAAGGATACCGACGGCATCCTGCGCGCCCTGGAGCCGTGCGTGCACGAGGTGGTGTGCACCCGCAATTCCTCGCCGCGCGCGCTCGCGGTGGAGGACTTGGAGCGCCGCGCCCAGGACATCTTCGGCGATGAGCGCGTCCACGTCGCCGCCGACCTGCCCGGCGCGATTGAGCTGGCGGTGGAGTTGGCGGAGGAAGCTGATGTGCAATCCGGGGCTGGCGTGGTGATTACCGGATCGGTGGTCACCGCAGGTGATGCCCGTACCGTGCTGGGAAAGGAACCGCAATGACCGATCAGTCCGCGCCCGTTGGCGATACCCCGGAGATGGGCCCGCTGGGGGCGGGCCACAAGCCCGTCAAGGACCCCATGCGGGGGCTCGTGGGGGTGATGGCTGCCACGCTGTCGATGGAGGCGATCACCTTCTACCTGGTGCTCACGGTGCTGGCGCGCATTGACGATGGCGCCCATTGGACCACCTTCAACTGGGTCTATGTCACCGTGCTGGCCACGTGCATGCTGGTGTTGTCTTTCCTTCAGTCGCGCCCGTGGGCCCTGCCGCTTACCATGATTTTGCAGGTCGCGGCGCTGGGTGGGTTCTTTATTCACTACTCCATGGGGGTGGTGGCCCTGGTGTTTGCGGTGGTGTGGTGGTACGTGTTGCACCTGCGTTCCTCGCTGATTGCGCGGATGAAGCGGGGCCTGTTGACCACGCAGCATCTGTAGATGAGGGTGCACTACTGTTATTGTTGAAAAATGATGTCAGTAATGCGACGCGCCGCGGCACTGTCCGCGTGCGCACTCCTTGCCCTCAGCGGCTGCACCCAAGCGCCGCAAGAATCGACCGAAGCGACCACGCAGTCGTGCCCGCTTATCGACGCCCCCGCCGCCGTCACCGACGTCCCGCCCGTCACCCCAGCAGCGGAGGTGGGCCCGGACTACCACCAGCGCATCGTTGCGCTCGACCACACGGCGACGCTCACCAAGATCCTCATCGGCTTAGGTGCCGCCGATAACGTGGTCGGCCGGACGGTGTCCTCCGGCGAGCCGCAGCTAGCGGACCGGCCGCTGGTCACCCAGCACGGCCACGAGGTCAACACTGAGGCGCTGCTGGCCCTGCGCCCGGACATTGTCATCCACGACGGCACCATGGGTTCACTAGACACGATCGCCGCCGCTGGGGTGCGCGTGGTGGAGGTGCCGCTGAGCCGCACAGTTGCCACGATGGGCCAAGACGTCCGGGCGGTTGCCCACGCCGTTGGCCTGGACTCCCAGGGTGAGAAGCTAGCCGCAGCGATGCCGGAGGTGCCCTCCGGCCCCAGCGGGGACCCGGCACCGCGCATGGTCTTTGTCCTGGCCCGCGGGCCGGTCTTCTTCATCCTCGGCGATTCCACCGGCGGGCTTATCGACGCCCTCGGTGGCGTCGACGTCGCCCGCGACGCCGGCATCCATGACCGGGTGCCTGCCACCGCGGAGGCGTTTACCCAGCTCAACCCGGACGTCATCATCATGATGACCAAGGGCCTGGAGTCCATCGGCGGTGTTGATGGCCTGCTGGCCAAACCCGGGGTCAGCCTGACCGAGGCCGGCAAGCACCGCAGGGTGCTCACCCTGCCGGATACGGACGCCCTGGCCTTCGGGCCCCAGACCGGCGCGATGGTCACGGCCGCACGCGATCAGCTTCACCAGTGCTAGCTGCTGGCCCGGCAGCACAACTCAGCGCTGCCGGATGCTGTGAGTTAAAGTGTCGCCCATGACTGAACGCACTCTCATTTTGATCAAGCCGGACGGAGTCTCACGCGGACTCGTCGGGGAAGTCATCTCCCGTATTGAGGCCAAGGGCCTGCGCCTGGTCGCTCTGGACCTGCGGGTGGCCGACCGCGCCACCGCGGAAAAGCACTACGCCGAGCACACCGACAAGCCCTTCTTTGGTGAGCTGGTGGACTTCATCACCTCCGCCCCGCTGATCGCCGGCGTGGTGGAAGGCGAGCGCGCCGTGGAGGCGTGGCGTCAGCTCGCCGGCGGCACCGATCCGGTGTCCAAGGCCACCCCGGGCACCATCCGGGGCGACTTCGGGCTGTCCGTGTCGGAGAACGTGGTGCACGGTTCGGACTCCGTCGAGTCCGCCGATCGCGAGATTGCCATCTGGTTCCCCAACCTCTAGCCCACGCGCACACCACTTTTGTGGATGACGGCGCCGCGCAGATACCAGCGCGGCGCCTTTTGTGTGCCACAATGGCAGGAAACACAATTGAATTGACTGCGCGCACCGCCGCACGGGCGGCGGGGGTTCCTCTGCGCGGCGACGAGCACCCTCACCAGCAGATGAGTGTGGGGGATTACTGGCATCGGCGCCCGGAGGACCAGCACGTCCGCAGGACAAAGACCTTGTAAGGAGCCAAATACGTGGCTACACCAGCCAAAACAACTGCATCAACGGCCTTGAAGGAGGCCGCGGACTCGTTTGATCGGGACCAGCTCGTGCCAAAGATGAGACTGCACCTGCTGGCCAAGGGGATGGGGGTGACCTCCAAGGAGCTCATTGGAGCGGCCGCGGAGTTGGGGTGGAAGAAGGTGGCGCAGTCCACGCTCAGCATCGCAGAATCCCAGCAGCTTCTGGATTTCCTCAGCGCCGCGGATGGACAGGGGGCACAGGAAACGCAGCAGGCACAGCCCGACGCAGCCAAGGAGGCGGCGTCGGAGGAAGCACCGCAGCAGACCCCGGCCAAGAAGAAGACCACTGCAAAGAAAACCGCAGCAAAGAAGGCCACTGCGAAAAAGGCAACGGCCAAGAAGGCGACGGCAAAGAAGGCGCCGGCAAAGAAGACCGCCGCCAAGAAGCCGGTGGAGCACACCCCGGATAACGCTGAGCAGAGCCCGCAGGACACCACGCCGGCTACGGACCAGGCGAACGAGCAGGCCCCGGCAGCCGAGCAGGCGGCCGCGAAGAAGACCACCGCCAAGAAGACCTCGGCAAAGAAGGCTACGGCCAAGAAGGCTACTGCGAAGAAGACCGCCGCTAAGAAGGCGCCCGCGAAGACAACCTCCGAGCCTGAGGAACCGCAGGCTGCCCCGGAAACCCCGGCCGCGGCGCAGAGCGATTCTGCCACCGCCGATGCCACCCCGCAGCGACGCACCAAGCGGCGCCGGGCCACCCGGAAGTCCGGGCCCGAGAAGTCGGGCCAGGAACAGGCCTCGCCTGCCTCCCCGAAGGAGGATGCGGCCGCCGAGAAGCCGGCGGATGACGCCGCGGAGACGGCCTCGGATCAGGCCACCGAATCGGTGCGCCGTCGCGTGCGCGCCAACGTGGATAATGAGATCGCCCAGATCGAGCAGAAGGTCGACGCGCAGCTCGCGCAGGACCTTGCCCAGCAGGACAACCACGACAACCAGGACAACCAGGACAACCAGGACACTGACGCCCCCGAGGCGCAGGAGACTGAGCCGTCCGAGCAGGCCGGCGCCTCGACGAGCGCGCCCGCCCCGCTCTTCCTGCCTCCCCACGAGCAGGAAGAACAAGACTCCGCTCGCCCGGCGAAGACGAAGAAGGCACAACGGTCCGCTCAGGCCGCGCCGTCTGATGACGCCGCAGCGGCGACGGATGATGCTGAGGACGCGGAGTCCGCGGGCGGTCGGCGTGCCCGGCGCCGTGGTCGGCGGGGAGCGGGCCGCGGACGCGGTGGCGCGGAGGCGTCGATAAGCACTCAGGACGCCCAACCCGACGCCGACGAGCCCGCCGAGGAAGAGCAGGACACCCCGGCGCAGGACCTGCCGCAGGAGCCCACCGCGCTGCGCGGCTCGACTCGGCTGGAGGCGCAGCGGCGCCGGCGCACGGAGCGGCGTGAGGAGGACCGGAAGAATCGGCACCTGATCAGTCAGGCCGAGTTCCTGGCGCGCCGGGAATCCGTGACCCGCACCATGGTGGTGCGCGAGCGCGAGCGCACGGATCATCCCGGGATGGTCACCCAGGTGGCCGTGCTGGAAGATGACCTGCTGGTGGAGCACTTTGTCACCTCGGATGCCCAGACCTCGCTGATTGGCAACATTTATCTTGGGCGCGTGCAAAACGTGCTGCCGAGCATGGAGGCGGCGTTCATTGACATCGGCAAGGGGCGCAACGGTGTGCTCTACGCCGGCGAAGTCGATTGGAAGGCCGCCGGTGCCGCCGGGCGCGAGCGCAAGATCGAACGCGCCCTGCACTCGGGCGACCAGGTGTTGGTGCAGGTGACCAAGGATCCCATCGGGCACAAGGGTGCCCGCCTGACCACCCAGATTTCGCTCGCCGGACGCTACCTGGTGTACGTGCCGGGGGGACGCAGCGCGGGCATTTCGCGCAAGCTGCCGGTCCCGGAGCGCAAGCGGCTCAAGGACATCCTGAAGAAGGTGGTGCCGAACAAGAGCGGGGCGATCATCCGCACCGCCGCCGAGGGCGCCTCCGAGGAAGCCATTGCTACCGACGTCCACCGGCTCCACGACCTGTGGGAAGACATCCAGGAGCGCGCCGACAAGGAAAAGAAGTCCAAGGGCGCCAAGCCTCGGACCCTGTACGAAGAGCCGGAAGTGCTGGTCAAGGTCGTGCGTGACCTGTTCAACGAGGACTTCACCAACCTCATCGTGGACGGGCGGCGCGCCTGGAACACCGTGGACGCCTACGTGCGCTCCGTCGCCCCAGACCTGGCCGATCGCCTGGTGCACTTCGACCGCGACGCCCATGATGGCCAGGACGCCTTCGCGCGCTACCGGGTGGATGAGCAGCTGGATAAGGCCCTGTCGCGGATGGTCTGGCTGCCGTCGGGCGGCTCGCTGGTTATTGATCGCACCGAGGCGATGACCGTCATCGACGTCAACACCGGCAAGTTCACCGGCTCCGGCGGCAACCTGGAAGAAACCGTCACCCGCAACAACCTTGAGGCCGCCGAGGAGATCGTCCGCCAGCTGCGCCTGCGCGACATCGGCGGGATGATTGTCATCGACTTCATCGACATGGTGCTGCCGGAAAACCAGGACCTGGTGCTGCGCCGCCTGACCGAGGCGCTGAGCCGGGATCGCACCCGCCACCAGGTCTCTGAGGTCACCTCCCTGGGCCTGGTGCAGCTGACGCGCAAGCGGCTGGGCACCGGGCTGCTGGAGACGTTCTCCACGCCCTGCGAGGCGTGCGGCGGCCGCGGCATTATCATCCACACCGACCCGGTGGAAGAGCCGGTGGAGGCCGAGCCGCGCCGCGGCCGTGGCGGCGCCTCCTCCACCAAGCGGGAAGCCAAGGACTCCCACCCCGCGCCGAAGCACAGCCGCCGCGCCGGGACGGCCCCCAGCAGCGACGAGGAGCTAGAAAAGCTCGCCGCAGCGGTGGTCATTGAGGACCCGACGTCCGGCGAGGATGCCCACCCGCAGCAGCATGTTGCGGAGGAACAAGAGTCCGCGAGTGCGCGCCGCCGGCGCCGCCGCCGCGTGCAAACCGCCGCCGCGCGGGAGCAGGCCGGACAGCACGACACCGAGCAGGACCAGCACGCGCAGGACTCGGCCGCGGGGGAGGAGCGGGACCAGGCTCACGAGCCCGCCACCACCGGGCGTGGCCGCAGGCGGCGTGCCACCCGCGGGGATAGCGCGGGCGCGCGGCGTCGGCACGCGACCGAGAAGACCGAGCAGCTCAGCGAGGTCGAGCGCATCGCCGCGGAAGCGGTGGATTCTGCCAGCATCCAGGACCCGGACGAGCCCTCGGGCGCAGACTATGTGCCCGCCGCCGGTGCGGATACCTATGAGGAAGCACTGGCACGTTTCGAGGCCTCCCCGCGCCGCAAGCGCCGCACCCGCGGCAACTCCACCTCCGATCATCGCCCGCGCCGCTCCGACTTCGCGCAGCCCGCAAGCGAGCAGGAGCACAGTTCGCGTGACGACGCCCCCTCCGAGCGCCCCGCGCGCTCGCGGCGACGTCGCAGCGCCCAGGACAGCACCGCGTCTCGGAGCACCGGCAGGCGGTCGAAGGCAGCCGGCGGCTATGACCAGTACGCCGACCGCTCGGAGCGGGCAGAGGTCCCCGAGGAGCAGCCGGCACGCCGCGTAGCCATCGCCTCTGCCGACCGGGAGCGCGCCGCGCACCGGCGGCCGCGGAGGCGGGCCGTGCGCGGAGTGCGGCCGCAGGAGGCGCAGCAGCAGCGGCGCCAAGACCCCCCGAAGCAGGAGGCGCAGCCGGAAAAGAAGAGCGCCGGCGCGCAGCAGGAGGCTGCCGCACCGCGCCGGCGTGGCCGCCGCCGGGCCACCCGATCCTAGCCGCGCTCGCTCGGGCGTCCGCCCCCGAAACGAGGGGGCGCGGCGCGCGGTGCGGCGGCGGTGGTTTGTGTTCGCCCGGGGGTGCACGGTAGTCTTTGACAGTCGCTGTTTTGGGGCTGTTTGAGGCATGCGTGTACAAGCATGCGCGCGCCCCGGAACGCTCCCAAAGTTTCAGTACCAGTCCAATCGGGCCGTTTGTGTGGCCTGAGTCGAGAATCCAGATAAGGGGTAGCCCTCCTATGTACGCGATCGTCAAGACCGGCGGCAAGCAGTACAAGGTTGCCGAAGGTGACCTCGTCAAGGTCGAGAAGATCGAGGGAGAGCCGGGATCGGCCGTTGCTCTCACCCCGGTTCTGCTCGTCGATGGCGCAGATGTTAAGTCCAAGGCCTCTGACCTTGCGGAGATCAAGGTTCAGGCCGAGATCGTCGAGCAGACCAAGGGCCCGAAGATCAAGATCCTGAAGTACAAGAACAAGACCGGTTACAAGACCCGCCAGGGCCACCGCCAGAAGCTGACCGTTCTGAAGATCAACGGCATCAAGTAACGGCCGCTTACAGGCTCTGAGAGAATTTTCCACGAAGGAGGGAAATACCAATGGCACACAAGAAGGGTGCATCTAGCTCCAGCAACGGTCGTGATTCCAACGCGAAGCGCCTGGGCGTCAAGCGTTTCGGTGGCCAGCAGGTCAACGCCGGCGAGATTCTGGTCCGGCAGCGTGGCACCAAGTTCCACCCCGGTGAGAACGTTGGCCGCGGTGGGGACGACACGCTGTTCGCCCTCAAGGAAGGCGCAGTGAAGTTCACCATCAAGCGCAATCGCCGCATGGTCAACATCGTTGAGAACACCGCCGCGCAGACCGAGGCCCCGGCCGAAGAGGTTGCCGCAACCGCGTAACACCTCAACCGCGTAGCTTTTCCACAACCCCGCGCGCACCCTGATTGCCAGCTGGTGCGTGCGGGGTTTTGGCACTCACGCACAGGCAAATGCCCGCGCAGTGGCCCGTGGGGGCTACCAAGCCCGTAGTGTTGGGGGCACCAGCCTTGTCCCACACCCCTTGTGGGTCCCGTCAGGGCCCGCCCAATCCAGGACAGGATCCAGGAGAAGAAGAAAACTATGGCCCGCTTTGTTGATCGAGTTGTTTTGCACCTGTCCGCCGGCGACGGCGGGCACGGCGCCGCATCGGTGCACCGGGAGAAGTTCAAGCCGCTCGGCGGCCCGGACGGCGGCAACGGCGGCCACGGGGGAGACATCGTCCTGGAGGTCTCCACCCAGGTGCACACCCTGCTCGATCTGCATTTTCGCCCGCACCTCAAAGCCGGACGGGGGGCCAACGGGGCCGGCGATCACCGCAACGGAGCCCGCGGCGAGGACCTTGTCCTGGAGGTGCCCGTAGGCACCGTTGTGCTGGACGAGGACGGCCAGACGCTCGCAGACCTGGTCACACCCGGAACCCGGTTTGTTGCCGCCACGGGTGGATTCGGCGGATTGGGCAACGCCGCGTTGGCCTCCCGCTCCCGCAAGGCGCCGGGCTTTGCCCTCAAGGGGGAACCTGGCGAGGAAAAGGACCTCACCCTGGAGCTGAAGTCAGTGGCGGATGTGGGCCTGGTGGGCTTTCCCTCCGCGGGCAAATCCTCGCTGGTTTCCGTGCTGTCTGCCGCGAAGCCAAAGATTGCGGATTACCCCTTTACCACCCTTCAGCCCAACCTCGGGGTGGTAGAGGTGGATCATCAGACGTTTACCATCGCCGATGTGCCGGGCTTGATCCCGGGTGCCTCGCAGGGCAAGGGCCTGGGCCTGGATTTCCTACGTCACATTGAGCGCACCGCGGTGCTGGTCCATGTGGTGGACACGGCGTCGCTGGATCCGGGCCGTGACCCGCAGTCGGACATTGAGGCGCTAGAACATGAGCTCGCCCAGTACCAGTCCGCCCTGGATGAGGACACCGGCCTGGGCGACCTGATGGCGCGCCCGCGGATCATCGTGCTCAACAAGGCAGACGTGCCCGAGGCCGAGGAGCTGGCGCAGTTTGTCAAGGCCGACCTGGAAGAGCACTTCGGGTGGCCGGTGTTCATCATCTCCGCGGTGGCACGCAAGGGGTTGGCTCCGCTGACCTACAAGCTGCTCGAGATCGTGCAGCGCGACCGGGCGTCCCGCCCGCGCCAGGACTCCTACGACCAGGAGCACACGGTCATTCGGCCGCGTGCGGTGGATGCGCCGCGCGGTGATTTTGAGGTGATCGACGACCCCGCAGAGCCGGGGGCCTACCTGGTCCTGGGCCGCAAGCCGGAGCGCTGGATCCTGCAAACCGACTTTGATAACGATGAAGCGGTGGGCTACCTCGCCGACCGGCTCGCCCGCGCCGGGGTGGAAGATGCACTGTTTAAGGCCGGTGCCCGGGAGGGCGCCACGGTGACCATCGGCGGGGTGAGCTTCGAGTGGGAGCCGCTGACGGCGGCGGGCACGGATGTCGATCTGACCATGACCGCCCGGGGCACCGATCCGCGCCTGGAGCGCACGCACCGCGCCTCGGCGGCAGAACGCAAGCGCGCCTCGCAGGCGCGCCGCGGGCTCATCGACGAATACCACTATGACGATGAGGGTCCCTCCGAGCGCGAACGCTGGCAAGGATAGGGCGCGACGATGGGTGGAATTCCTACGCAAGAACAGGTCCGTGCCCGGGTTGCCAGTGCGCGTCGCGTGGTGGTCAAGATCGGCTCCTCCTCGCTGACCTCGGCCGATAATGCCGCGGTGGATCCGGCGAAGATTGATGCGATTGTTGATGCCGTGGTTGAGCGGCGTCGGCAAGGCAGCCAGGTCATCGTGGTCTCCTCCGGCGCGGTGGCCGCGGGGCTCGCCCCCCTGGGTTTGGCCAGCCGGCCGGGAGATCTGGCCACCCGGCAGGCCGCCGCCGCGGTGGGCCAGGTGCACCTGGCCCAGCAGTGGGGGGCTTCCTTCAACCGCTATGGCATCACGGCGGCTCAGGTGCTGCTCACCGCCTCTGACGCGGGCCGGCGCGACCGCGCCCGCAACGCCCAGGCCACGCTGGAGCGCCTGGAATACCTGGGTGCGGTGCCCATCGTTAATGAAAATGACACGGTGGCTACCTCGGAGATGCGCTTCGGCGACAATGACCGCCTGGCCGCCATCGTGGCCAATCTCACCGGCGCGCAGGCGCTCATCTTGCTTTCCGACGTCCCCGGCCTCTACGACCGCGACCCCCGCGAGGCCGGCGCACGGATGGTCCCCGAGGTCCGCTCCGGGCGCGACCTTGCCGGCGTGACCGCCGGTGACGGGGGAGCGGTAGGCACGGGAGGGATGGCGTCGAAAGTCGCGGCGGCACGCTTAGGGTGCCGGGGTGGCATCCCCGTGCTGCTGGCCAGCGCCGCTGAGGTTGCCCGCGCAACCGGAGACGCCAGCGTGGGCACCATCTTCCACCCCCAAGGACAGCGCCTGAGCGCGTGGAAGTTCTGGGCACTGCATGCCGCAGACAGCGGCGGGACGCTGCGCCTGGATGCTGGCGCGGTAGCCGCGGTGACCACCGGGGGAGCCTCGCTCTTAGCGGTGGGAATCACGGAGGTAGAAGGCGAGTTCCACGCCGGCGAGATCGTGGACATCGTTGACCCCTACGGGCAGATCGTCGGCCGCGGCGAAGTCAGCGTGGATGCCGCGCAGCTGCGCCGGATGATCGGCCGACGCAGTGAGGACCTACCCGAAAACCTGCGCAAGCCCGTCGTCCACGCCGACTACCTATCCCACTTCGCCTCTCGGGCATAAAACCAACGGCCTGAAAGCGCCCGACGGCGTTGGCTAGGGTGGACACCATGAGATTTATGATGCTGCCCAAGCCCTGGGAACAAGTGACCACCACCCTCGTTGATGCAGGACACGAGGAGGTCTCCGACCTGGATCAGGCCCAATTCCTAGTGTTCAACGGCGGGCCAGATGACCTGCCAGAGCTGCCCGAGAACCTGGAGTTCATCCACACCGCCTACGCGGGAATGGACGCCCTCTGGCAGGCGGGCAAGCTCGATGCGCGGGTGCGCTGGGCCAACGCAGGAGGGCTGTACGCGGACTCGGTGGCAGAAAGCACCCTGGGGCTCATGATTGGCGCCAGCCACCTATACAAGCTGGTGACCAAGGCGGCGACGTGGAAAACCGAGCCGCTCGCCCAGCGCGAGACGCGCTTTGTCTACCGGGATTCCACGGTGCTCATCGTCGGAGCAGGCGGCATTGCACGCCGACTCATTGCCATGCTCGAACCCTTCGGCTGCCGCATCATCGCTGTCAACCGCTCCGGCCGCCCCGTGCCGGGAGCGCACACCACCTTGCCGTTTTCTCAACTCGACGAGCAGTGGTCTGAAGCGGACTTTGTGGTCCTGCTTGCGCCCCTGACGGGCGAAACCCGCCACCTGGTCGACGCGCAGGTTTTGAAGCGCATGCGGCCGGATTCCTACCTGATCAACGCCGGGCGCGGCGGTTTGGTGGACACCGACGCCTTGGTCGACGCCTTGCGCAGCGGCCAGATCGCCGGCGCCGGCCTGGACGTGACGGAACCGGAACCGCTGCCCGACGGCCACCCCCTGTGGGAGCTGGACAATTGCCTGATCACCCCGCATACCGCGAACACGCGTCCCGTGATGCGCGCGGAGCTGGGGGGACTGGTGGTGCGCAATGCGGAATTATTCGCCGCCGGGGAAAAAATGCTCACCGAGGTTGACGTGGAGCGTGCGTACTAAGTCCGTACAGCGAGGGTTGACCCCGAAAGGGGTGAACCTATGACGTTATGTGGACTGCCTTTAGTATGGGTTTGACGTGCGTAAATCTAGCGTTGACAGGTGAATGTGGGAAAGGGGTCAGGCTAACCTTGGAGTTTTCAGGGGATTTAGCATACCTTTAAAGGCGTTCATGTAACGGACTGATCTCGGTCTGATAACGCTATGAGGAAATCGACTGAGCGTCTGACGCCTGTGAGGACATCTCCGGTCACCCGGGTCACCGTCGACTGAACACCCAGCCACCTGTTCCTCGAAGGAAATGAGCTCCCACCCTATGAATTCTCGCTTCCATGGCAAGCGCGCCATTGCCGCGCTGGTCACAGCCACTTTGCTATCTAGCGGGACGACTGTCGTCGCCCCGGCTTTTGCTGCTGACAGCCCCGCAGCCGAAACCACGACCGCTAAGCCCAAGGCAGATGCCCCCAAGGGCGAACCCAACGGTGCAGGTAACGGCAAATTCTCGGTAGAGACCACCAATGTTGAACCCGGCGGCCTAGTCACTGTCAAGGGTGTTGGCTTTGACAAGCGCCCCGACAACGGCGGCTTCTTGGCCCTCAAGATTGACGACGGCAAGATCGCACCCCCGGAAAACCAGGACGGCGCTGACATCAGCAGCGTTGATGGCGACACGGCTTATGTTGCGGAAGACAACTTGCCGGGCGAGGACGGCAACTTCACCGCCAAGCTGCGCCTGCCGAATGACATCACGGAGGGCAAGCACTGGATCCGTATCCTCTCCGGGGGCGATGGCGGCCCCACTCTGACCAAATACGAGTGGTTCACCGTCGGCGATGAACCGGCTGAGGAGCCCACGGCTGAAGACAAGCCGGGCGCAACCGCCGCAGCCGTCGAAGCCACCGGAGACGCCACCACGGCCCCCACCGGCGAGGTCTCCGTTCCCGTCAGCGCCACCGGCTTCGGTGCCACCAAGGATCTGACCGCCAAGGTCGGCGACACCGCCGCCAAGTTCCGTCAGGGCCGCGCCAGCGTTGACTCCGTGAAGTCCGATGACAAGGGCGCCTACGCCGGCACCCTGGTTGCCCCGGCAGGCTCCGCCCTGGCTGGCTCTGACGTCACCGTCACCGTCACCGACGGCGACGCCTCCGCAGAGTTCACGCTCTCCCCGAAGCCGTCTGCGACCTTCACCAACGACAAGGACCTGCCGGAAACCTCCAAGGGCTCCACCGTCACCGCCAAGATTGGCAACCTGCCCGCCGGCACCGAGGTGTCCAAGGTCGGCGCCAACGGCGAAAACTGGGCCGCCGAGGCCGTCAAGGCTGACGAGTCCGGCACCGCCACCCTCAAGGTCTCCATCCCGGAGTCCGCTGAGGTGGGCACCCCCATCGAGGTCACCGCAGGCGACAAGACCTACCCCACGGCATCCAAGGTCACCCCGAACAATGCCACGGACAACGTCGACCACTTCAAGACCACCATCGGCTACCTGGATGCTGGCCTGTACCAGTCCGCGTACTCCGCCAAGGAAAACGCGCTGTTTGTCACCCGCTCGGTGGGACGCCCGCCGATCAAGGAGTCCAGCCTGTTCAAGCTGGACGCTGACACCCTGGGCATCCAGAAGGAAATCATGCCCGAGAAGGACGGCGACAACATCGCCCACGCCGTCTACGGCATCGACGTTGATGACGAGCTGGGCTACGTGTGGGTGACCAACACCCGCTCCAACTCGGTGGCCATCTACAGCACCAAGGACCTCTCCCTGGTCCACCAGTTTGACAAGGACGTGGCCAACCACCCGCGCGACGTCAAGGTTGACCCGAAGACCCACAAGGCCTACGTGTCCATCCCCAGCGGTGACGCCTTCAGCATCGAGGTCTTCGACGGCAACACCAAGTCCAAGGAAGGCACCATCAAGCTGCCCGCCGGTATGGACAACGTCATGTCGCTGGACCTCGACGCTGCGACCGGCGACCTCTACGCCGTCTCCCGCAGCTCCGGCAAGGCCGTCAAGGTTGAAACCCGCAACGGCAATGCCATCACGGAATACCAGCTCCCGGAGAAGGACATCCCCAGCGCAGCTGGCGTCGCCTTTGACACCAAGAACCACAACCTGTGGGTCACTTCCCAGGACTCCTCCAAGGTCGCCGTCTACAACGTTGACCAGAAGAAGACCGTTGCAGTTAAGGACACCGGTGCCGGTGCCCTCAACGCCGCCTACGACCCGGTGAACAACCTGGTCTACGTGATCAACCGCGGTGGCGGCACGGTCTCCGTGTTCAACGCTGACACCCAGGAGCGCGTGGCCAACCTCGACGTCGTTGGCAGCAACGCCAACCACGTTGCGGCCGATGGTCGCGGCAACGTGTACGCGGTGAACAAGTTCAACGAGGAAAAGGACGGCAAGCAGGTCAACCGGGTGGTCAAGATCACCCCGGCCGAGCAGGACTCCACCGATGAGGCAAAGCCGTCCGATGAGGCGAAGCCCTCTGACGAAGCAAAGCCGTCCGATGAGGCGAAGCCCTCTGACGAAGCAAAGCCGTCCGATGAGGCGAAGCCCTCTGACGAAGCAAAGCCGTCCGATGAAGCGAAGCCTTCCGAGGATGCCAAGCCGGACAACAAGCCGGAAAAGCCGAGCAAGCCGGACACCGGTTCGTCTGCGCCGGCACTGCCCGCGCTGCCTGCTTTGGCGGTGAACTTCACCGGATTCTTCAAGGGAGCCTTCGACGCGATCAATCGTTCGCTAAGCTTTGCGTGGCAGGCCAATATCAACACGGTCCTTCACTTCGACTGGTTGCTGCGCCTGACGCGTTCCATCTTCCGCTTCTAGCTCCACCCACGCTATGAGTCTCAGCCTCACTGGTGCATGGCACCGTGGGGCCACAGGCTTCATTAGCATCTGCTCCGCCACGCGGGGCAGGAGTATCGATCAAAGGATTGTCACCATGAGCATGAAAGCTCGTCGGCTGGTCGCCGCCCTCGCGGCCACCACCATCGTTTCCACGGGCGCCGCAGTCATCACTGTGCCCGTTGCCACCGCGGCTCCGGCTGCGTCCAACTCTGTCAACCCCCGCCCCGGCTCCGGCAAGGGCACGCTCGCGGCCAATGGCACTGTCGCCCCGGGCGGCCTGCTCAAGGTCTCCGGTGTGGGCCTAGCCCAGCGTCCGGAGGGCGGCTTCCTGTCCTTCAAGCTGGATGACGGCAACCTGAAGTTCCCTGATGCGCAAGAAGGTGGCTCCGGCGAAGCCTCCGGCGGAACCGTCACCTTCAACAAGAAGGAAAACCTGCCGGACGCTGACGGCGCCTTCTCCGGCACCATCCGTCTTCCGGAAGACATTTCTGAAGGCACCCACTGGGTGCGCATGCTCGCCGGCGGTGACCAGGGCGAGTTGGCTTCCCTGTTTGCCACCTTCGAGGTAGCCAAGGAGGCCGTCAACGCCACCGCGGAGTCGCCCAAGCCCGTTGATGTCCCGGCGGACAACACCAAGCCCACCGATGAGGCCAAGCCTTCTGATGAAGCTAAGCCCACCGATGAGGCCAAGCCCTCCGACGAGGCCGAGGCCTCTGACGAAGCCAAGCCTTCTGACGAGGCAAAGCCGACCGAGGACACCAAGCCTGCTGACGAGGGCAAGCCCTCCGACGAAGGCAAGCCCGCCGAGGAGACCAAGCCCGCTGAGCAGGCCGAAGGCTCCTCCCTGCCCGTCAATATCAAGGTTGACGGTGACTTCAAGGTGGAGAACCTGCCGGAACCGGCCGCGGTTGTCACCGGTGCCCTGGCTGCCGCCAAGCAAGCTGCCGAGGTCTTCGGCCCCATCGCCGTGAAGGCACAGCAGGGTCTTGCCAACGCTGTGTGCTCCGGCCTGAAGGCCTTTGAGGCTGCGGCTCGTGGCGTGAACATCAACGTCAACGTCGCCCCGGTCATCCAGATCATCACCATCTTCATGCGCTAAACCATCAGCGCACCTGCTTTTGCTACGAGGAGCCGGCCCGACCACGGGCCAGGCCCCTCGTGGGAGGGGCCAGGACTGCGTGCTACGGCCGTGGCAGTCGGTACCTGGTTTCTCCTTGACCCTCAACCCTGATTGGATCATCCTGTGTTTTCTCGCCGTACCTTCCTTCGACTAGCCGCCGTTGGAGCTGCCGCAATGCTCAGTACCACTGGGCTGACTGCGTGCGGTGATAACGCAGGCAGCGGTAGCACCGGCCCCATGCGCACGGTGGTCGACGCCCAGGACACTACGGTTGAGGTTCCGGAAAACCCGAAGCGCATCATCGGGCTGTCGGAGCCCACGGTCGACGGCCTGCTCGCCCTTGGCATCAAGCCGGTGGGGGTCACGGCGGGTCGCGGCCAAAAAGAGCTTCCCGGATACCTGCGCGAGCAGGGAAAGGGCTTGGAGATCGTCGGCAGTATTGGGCAGCCGAACTTTGAGGCCATCGGGGCGGCCAAGCCGGATCTCATCGTGGTGGACGGCACGTCGGTGAACAACAACCCGCCGGTCATGGAGGCGCTGCGCGCCATTGCGCCGGTGGTGTTTACCGGTTATGCCGGTGGGGACTGGAAGAAGAACCTCACGTTCGTTGGCGATGCCGTGAATAAGCAGGATGAGGCAGCCAAGGTTATCTCGGACTATGACGCCCGGGCGAAGGACCTGTCGGACAAGCTCGGCGAATACAAGGACAAGACCTTCTCCATCGTGCGCTGGCAGGGCAATTCGGCGTCACTGATTCTCAAGGAGCTTCCCGCTGGCCGCGCCCTCAACGACGTGGGCCTGAAGCGCCCGGAGAAGCAGGATCGCAACGGCCAGGGGCACTCGGACCCGGTGTCCAATGAGAACCTGGAAGACATCGACGCCGATTACATGTTCTTCGGCTCCCTCGGTGGGTCTTCCGTGAATAACCCAGATGCCGGCGGCAATTCGGATGAGGAGGCCTCCGCGCAGGCAGTCTCCCAGGCCGAGGAGGTCCCCGGGTTTACTGACCTGAAGGCCTACCGCGACGCCCACATCATGCCTATCGACGGCTCCGTGTGGACGTCAACCGGCGGGCCCATCATGATGAACAAAATCCTTGACGACATTCAATCCTGGTTGGTCTGATTCCCTTGAGCACCCCACGAAAGAAGTTGCTTCCTATGACACAAAGGACGCTGTACGGCGTTGCGGCGCTCACCGTCGGCGTGGCGCTGGCCGCAGCCTCCGCGGCGGGCATTGCACAAGCAACGGATGCGGAAGGCAACGTCCACGTCGAGGTCAATATCGGTGAGGACGGCTCCCCGGCTACCGCAGACACGCCCTCGTCCGGCGGGCACGGCGCATCGCGTCCCGACGCCCCCGCCACACCCGATTCCACCTCCGGCACCACCGGAGGCACCACGTCCGGCAGCAAGCCGTCGAAGCCCAGCGGTGAGGTTGCAGCGAGCACCACGACGACCTCGCAGAACCAGTCCACCGGTGACTCCGAATCCCAGCCCAGCCAGGGTGGGGCAACCACCACGGACGGTGAGGATGCTGGAAAGGGCGATCAGGGGGCGTCGACAAGCGAAGACTCGGATAAGTGCGTGCCCTCGGAAGATCCGTCCACCTTCGAAGTGGCGCGCTACCCCAACCCGGACGGCACCCTGACCATCAAGGGCAAGGGCTGGTGCACCAAGGACGGGGCGAACGGCGGATCCAAGATTGCCTTCAAGATTGATGAAGGCAAGATCGCTCGCCTGAACACCCACATCAACAGCAACGACCAGGTGTGGGGCATCGTGGAGGCGGACCCCAAGACCGGTGACTGGGAATACAAGATGGTGCTCCCGGACGGCACCGACTCCGGGGAGAATGGGTCTAACCCGCCGCTGTCCCAAGGCGCGCACAAGATTCGCATGCTCAGCGGGTCCCTCAAGGAGGGCGACGTGAGCCGCACGCGCCCTGCTCCCAAGAATGACAAGGAGCATGACGCCGCGACCTTCATCATTGGTGACTACGCCCCCAACGGGGATCCTGATCCGCTGAGCTATGACAAGGACCTCACCGATGCCGGGGCCAACGGCGTGAGCGTGGAAAAGTCCGACACCGAGCTGAAGGTCACCATCCCCAACGCCTCCAAGGGCGACTGGGTCTACCTCAGCGCCTACAAGGAGGACGGATCGCCGCGTAACCCCTGGTCGGAATGGTTCCAGGCGGATGACAACGGCGTGGTCACCGCGCCGCTGGAAGGCGTCAACCTGCCGTCGGGCAAGCTGAAGATCGTCGCCCAAAACGGCAACCCCTCCGAGGTGGGCAAGCTCATCGGATGGGCCTGGCTGGATGTGCCCAAGAAGGAAAAGCCCGCTAAGAACACCGATGGCGCTTCCGGGGAACAGTCCGGCGGGCAGAACAAGTCCCAGGACTCCAACAAGAAGGCAGCCACTAAGCGCAGTTCCGGGCGCAAGGCCAACCGCGAGGTCGTCGAATACGTCACCCTGGGCGGCGCAGACGGCACCACCAAGGTCACCCGCACCAAGAAGGGCAAGACAACCTCGGTGACCTCGGAGAAAACCTCCAGCAAGTCCGGGTCAAGTTCGTCGAAGAACACCTCCAAGGCGAGCGCTTCGGGCAAGAAGAAGCCCACCAAGGACCCCAAGTCCCCGGTGAAGAAGGCCACGGACTTAAACAACTCCAACCGTGGTTCCGTGACCGCGTCCGCCAAGGGCAGCGTGCTCACCGCGACCATCAAGGACGGGCAGCCGGGCGACTGGGTCTTTGTGTATACCTATGACCCGAAGCCGCTCGGCCTGGGATGGGTCCAGCTCGACGATGACAAAAAGCTGACTATCGACGCCGCCGGACTGCCCTCCGGCAAGCACAAGTTCGCCTTCATCGGAGAGGACGGAAAGATGCTGGGCTGGGCAGACATCCAGCTCACCTCCAAGACCAGCGCCCTGGAGCAGAACATCCAAGAAGATGACGCCCAGCCCGCCTCCTTTAGCCCGCCGCTGATGAGTGGGACTGACTGGATCCTCATCATTGCCGCCCTGGCGGTTGTGGAGCTTGCCATCATCGGCATGTTCCTACGCAAGAACCGAATCGACAACAAGGAACGCCGATGACCACCCCTTCTACCACCCTGTCTACCTGGCGCACCCGGCTACGCGCCCCGCTCGCAGTGCTCGGGGTTTCCGGCCTCATTGCCGCCAATGCCGCGAGCGCGCTCGCCCTTCCGCCGAGTGGTGCGGCCACCACCGATACCGCAGGAACCTCCGCGTCCGTCTCGCCGAAGGAACTTGAGGCCTGCGACACGCTGAGCTTCACCGTTAACGGTTTCCCCGCAGGCGAGACCGTCAGCGTCAAAATCGACGACGGCCACGGCATGGGTGATGAGTCCCAGCAGGGCACCGGCGTGGTTGCCCGCCAGCAAATCGATGACTCCGGCAGCGCCTCCGGCTCCTTCGAGCTGCCTTGCGACATCGCCGAGGGCGACCACTGGCTGCGCTTCCTGGCGTCCGCACCGGCACCTGGCGGGGAGGGCTCCATCGGCTACACCGCCCGCGGTGATTCTGACTTCACCGTTATCGGCGGCTCAGGCGGCGGGGGAGGCCGGGCCGCTGGCGACAGCGACAGCGGCGACGACTACTCCGAAGAGATCATCGATGACTCCGACGACGGCGAAGGCGGCGTGACCCGCCGCCGCGTGGTCACCCAGGGTGGCGGCGGATCCAGCTCCTCCGACGACGGTGAATCTGGCGGATCTAGCGGCTCCGGTCGCTCGGCAGGCATTGCCACCAAGCCCGGTGAGCGCCAGCCTGGCAACTCCAAGGCCAACCCCTCGAACTCTAAGTCCAAGGACTCCAAGAACTCCAACAAGGTTGCCACCGGCAACCGCAAGCCCGGCAACTCCAAGAAGGGTGCAACCGGCGCCGCTGCCGATGAGGATTACGCCATGGCCAGCGAGGAAAAGGATCACGCACCGCTGGTGGGCATCCTCGTCGGCGGAGCAATCCTGCTGGTGGGCCTCGGCGGAATCGCCGCCTACCTCTACGTGGAGCACAAGCGCCTCAACCTCATGCAAGGCATCCCGACTGCCAGCGCCCTTGCGCGCGGCGCGGGCCCCAAGCCGAACAACAACAATGATGACGGCCTGGGCGATAACCCAGACGACGGCCCCGGAAACGGCGGCACCCCGGTTCCCCCGACTGGCCCGGCAGGCCCCCAAGGCTCCGCGGGCGCGCAGGCAGTGGGCGCTGGCGAGACTACGTCTTCGGCCCCGGCCACTGGCGTTAACGCCGCCACGGCAGGAACGGCCGCAGGCGCCGGATCCACGGCACTCGGCGCGGCGGGCGCACACGGGGCACAGGGCGCACAGGATGCAACGCCAACGTTCCCGCCGGCGAGCCCGGACCAGGACTTCGCCCCCGCGATCGACCCGGACGAGGTGCCGGTGTACCCCTCCACCGGGGCTGCCGGCGACCCGCAACCGCAAACCGACTATCTTGAGGTGCCCGAATCGGGCTGGGAGTCTGGGACCTACCGCGGGAAATAATGACCCATCAGCGCACCTCGAAGAATCTCCTCGGCGTCGCCGGGGGGATTATCCTTGTCCTGCTCCTCGCCGCAGCATCCCTGTTCCTTGGCTCTAAATCCATCGACGCCTCCCGGGTGTGGGAGGTGCTCCTTCACGCCGACGGCTCCTTCGAGTCCACAGTGGTGCGCGACCAGCGCATCCCCCGGACCATTCTGGTGATCCTGGTGGGCATGGCGCTCGGCGTGGCGGGCGCGCTCATGCAGTCGCTCACCCGCAACCCGCTAGCCGATCCTGGTGTGCTGGGCGTCAACGCGGGGGCGTCGATAGCCGTGGTCACCGCCGTTGCGGTGGCGGGGGTGACCTCCATCTGGTTCTACCTGTGGTTCGCCTTCGCGGGCGCGGCAGCAGCCTCCGTGGCCGTGTACGTGCTCGGTGGGGCGGCCGGCAGAATGGCAACACCGGCGCGCCTGGCGCTGGCCGGCGTGGCCATCTCCATGGCCATTTCCGCCCTGGTGCAAATGGTCATCCTGTCCAACCAGGACGCCTTCAACGAGTTTCGCCTCTGGGCCGCCGGTTCCGTAGAGGGGCGCGGCTGGCCGATTATCACCGCCGTGGTTGGCTTCATTGTGTTGGGCCTGCTGGTGGCTTTTGCCAGCGCCCCCGGGCTCAACGCCCTGGCCCTAGGCGATGAGGCCGGAGCCGCCTTAGGAGTGAAGGTCAACCGCCTGCGCGTACAGGTGATGGTGGCCGTCACCCTGCTGGCCGGGGCTGCCACGGCGGCGGTGGGCCCCATCATGTTCATCGGGTTGGGGGTGCCCTACCTGGCACGCGCTATCTGTGGGCCGGATCAGCGGTGGGTGGTGCCGCTGTCGGCGGTGGCCGCCCCGGTGGTCATGCTGGTGGCGGACATTGCCGCCCGGCTGATCATCGCGCCGGCTGAGGTGCAGACCGGCATCATTACCGCCATTTTGGGTGGCCCGGTGTTCATTGCCATTATTCGGCTGCGCAGAATCGAGGCGTTGTAAATGAGTCAGACCAACTCGACTGCCCCCACACCCGCAACACCCACGGCCCCAGCACCCGCGCCTATGCCCGCGGAATCAGGCACCCCAAGCGCGTCGCGCTCGCACGGCCAGCGGCGCACACCAAGGTCCATCCGCCTGTCGGCAGGACCCTGGGGAACTGTGGTTTCCGCGCGGACGCTGACGGTGGCACTAGCCATGGTCGCCGCCATCGCGGTGATCGCAGTCTGGGCGATGACGCTGGGGGACTACCCGATTAGTCCTGCCGGGGTGGTGCGCGCCGTTTTTGGCACGGGCGATGACCCGCTAGCCGGCTTCTTTGTCCAGCGCATGCGCGCCCCCCGTGTGGTGTTGGCGGTGCTGGTAGGCGCGGCGCTCGGCATTTCGGGCTGCATTTTCCAGTCGTTGACGGCCAACCCCCTGGGCAGCCCGGATATCACCGGCTTTACCACCGGCGCGGCCACGGGCGCGATCCTGCAGATCATTGTCTTTGATGGCGGCCCGGTGGCCGTCGCGGCGGGCGCGGCGCTGGGCGGCTTTGTCACCGGCGCGCTGGTGCTGTGGCTGTCGGGCGGCGCCAAGGCGTCGGGCATTCGCTTTGTTCTCATCGGACTGGGCGTGTCCTTTATCGCTCAGGGTATTAATTCGCTGCTGGTGGTGCGCGCGAGCCTGTCGTCTGCGCAGGCTGCGGCGGTGTGGCTGGCGGGTTCTTTCAACGCCACCACGTGGCCGCAGACGGCCGTCATCGGCGCGGCGCTGGTGGTGCTCATCCCGATCGGCTTGGCGTGTTCCCGCCCGCTGTCGGTGATGACTACTGGTGAGGATCTGGCCACGGGGTTGGGCGTGGCGGTGGCCAAGTACCGGCTGGCGCTGATCGCCGTGGGCGTGTTGTTGGTGGCGGTGGCCGTCGCCGCCACGGGGCCGATCGGCTTTGTGGCCCTGGCCGCTCCGCAGTTGGCTAAGCGGGTAGCGCGGCCTTCGGGCAGCGGCATGCTGGTGGCGGGCCTGATGGGTGCGTTGTTGGTGTTGGCTTCGGATGTTATTGCGCAGCGCATTGTCGCACCCACGCAGTTGCCGGTGGGTGTGGTTACGGGTGTGCTGGGTGGCGCGTATTTGATCTGGCTGTTGGCCAGGGAGTGGAGGAAGAATCGATGAGTCAGTCGCGCCTGTGCGCCGAAGATATTGATGTTGGTTACGGCGATCGCACGATCATCTCTGGGCTGACCACGCAGATCCCCACCGGCAGCTTCACAGTCATCGTCGGGCCGAATGCGTGCGGCAAGTCCACACTGCTGCGTGCGCTGGCACGCATGTTGGACACCTCCCGGGGGCGGGTGCTTCTCGACGCCACCCCCATCACCGCCCTGCCCACCCGCGAGGTGGCCCGCAGGCTGGCCCTGCTGCCGCAGTCGCCGATCGCCCCGGAGGGCATCCGGGTGGCAGACCTGGTGGCCCGGGGCCGCTACCCGCACCAGGGGATGTTTAGGCAGTGGACCAAGGCGGACCAACAGGCCGTGGATCACGCGATGGCGCGCGCCAACGTCACCGAGCTTGCCGATATGCAGGTCGCCGAACTGTCCGGCGGGCAGCGCCAACGGGTGTGGATCGCCCTGGCACTGGCGCAGGACACCCCGATCATCCTGCTCGATGAGCCGACGACGTACCTGGACATCGCCCATCAGGTAGAGGTGCTCAACTTGGCGCGGGATCTCCAGCGGGAGGGCCGCACGGTGGTGGCGGTGTTGCACGAGCTGACGCTGGCGTTCCGGTACGCCACGGATCTGATCATGATGAAGAAGGGCCAGATTGTGGCCCAGGGACCGGTCGATGAGGTGGTCACCGCACAGCTGGTGGCGGACGTCTATGAGATGAACTGTGACCTGTTTACGGACCCGCGCACCGGCCGGCCGGTGGTGGTGCCGCGGGAGACGCAGCGCTAGATCTCGCGGTTGTCTATCAGGCGCACCGGGCCTACTTGGGCGGCGACCACGGCCAGTGCCGGGGTGGTGTCGGTGGGCTGGAAGGTGCGCGGGTCGACGACCTCGAGGTAGTCCAGGGTCAGGCCTGGGGCTGTGGCGAGGTGCTCGCGCGCAGCGTCCAGCCCGTCAGGTCCGGCCGCAGCCAGTTCTGCGAGCGCCCGCGGCAGGGCAAGAGCGGCGCGCCGGTTGACCTCGCTGAGCCGGCGATTGCGGGAGGATTCTGCCAGCCCATCGGCGGCGCGGATGATGGGCACGGCGACGATCTCCACGGCAAAGTTGAGGTCGCTGACCATGGCCTGGATTACCGCCACCTGTTGGGCGTCCTTGCGCCCAAAGTAGGCGTGGGTGGGGCGGACCAGGTGGAAGAGTTTGGCCACCACGGTGGCCACGCCGTCGAAGTGTCCGGGTCGGCTGGCGCCTTCGAGTTGGGTGCCCAGCTTGCCGGTGCGCACCCACGCCTGGGGTTGGCCGTGCGGGTACATCTCATCGACGCTGGGGGCAAAGACGATGTCCACGCCGTGGTCGCGCAACAGGGCGACGTCGGCGTCGAGGTCGCGGGGGTAGGCCAGGTAGTCGTCGCATTGGCCGCAGTCGGCAAACTGCAGTGGGTTGACAAAGACGCTGGCCACCACGGTGCTGTGCGACGCGCGGGCCTGGTCGATGAGGCTGGCGTGGCCGGAATGCAAGGCCCCCATGGTGGGCACGAGCGCGCGAGAGCCTGCGGGGGTATCGCGCAGGGCGTCATGGAGCTGCGCGATGGTGGTGCATACGGTGGTCATGACTGCTCAGTGTAGGACTCGCTGGCGGCGGGGAAGGTGCCCGCGTGCACGGCGTCACGGTAGGCGGCAACGCCCTGGGAGATGGTGGCGCGCAGGTCGGCGAAGTGGCGGACGAATCGCGGGGTGCGCTGCGTGAGCCCGAGGGCGTCTTGCCACACCAGGATCTGCCCGTTGGTCTGCGCGCCCGCGCCGATTCCGATGGTGGGGATGGTCAGCTCTGCGGTGAGGTCGGCGGCCAGCTGTGCTGGCACCATCTCGAGGACCACCGCGCAGGCGCCTGCGGTCTGGACGGCGAGGGCGTCGGCACGCACGCGCTGTGCGGCGCTGCCGCGGCCTTGGATGACGTGCCCGCCGAGCGCGTGCTCGGACTGCGGGGTGTAGCCCACGTGGGCAATCACGGGCACGCCAGCGTCGACGATGCGCCGAATCGCGCCAGCGCGGGTGGTCCCGCCTTCGAGCTTGATGGCGTCCGCGCCGGTGTCCTTCATCACCGCGATGGCGGTGGCGGTGGCCTGCTCCTCGCTGACCTCGTAGGAGCCGAAGGGCAGGTCCACCACCACGAGCGCGCGGCGTGCAGCACTGGCGACGGCGCGACCCAGGGTGGTCATCTCCGCGACCGTGGCGCTTAAGGTGGTGGGCCGGCCGAAGACGACGTTGGCGGCGGAGTCCCCGACGAGCAGCAGGTCGATGCCGGCGGCGTCGAAAAGCTCAGCGGTCAGCGCATCGTAGCAGGTCAGCGCCGTAATCGGGGTGCCGGTATCGGCGAACTCCTGCAGGTGACGCACGCGCATGCGCCGGGGAGTGGGGGCAGGCTGTGACATGCGCGCCACTATAGGTTCGCCGGAGCATGCAGCGCTACCATGAAACCACCATGACTGACGCCATGAGCTCCTTGCCAGGGGACGCAGTGGAAACCTGGACGCTGCCCACCCCAGAGTATGGACCAATTGCGGTCCACCTGGGCACCCCCGACCAGCTGAAAGCCTGGGATCCCGATTTCCCGCAGCCGGACAAAAAGAAGAAAGCACAGCCAGACACCGACACAGACACCGACACAGATGCGGCCTCGGAACCGCAGGCCCAGGACGAATGCGGGCCCATGCGTAGCGACGCCGCCTCCGCCACCGCCGTGCCCGCCACTACCGCGTCCAGTGCGCCACGGGGCCTGCGGGCGCGGGTGCGCGCGTTCCTAGACCAGGTAGACCAATCAACCGACAAGGCGGTGCTGGTCACCCGCGCCGGGGTTCCCATAGCCCGCGCGCCCGGGATCTCCGCTGGGATGCTGGAGCTAAGCCAACCCGGCGAGCTGGAGCCCAACCAAACCGGCAGTTATGGGCGCACCCGCGGCCCGGCGATCCGTCTTGTCACCGGGCCGCTGGATGCCTGGGTGACAGAGATCCACCTGCGTCCGGCGGCGGGCCAGGGGTGGATGACGCTGACCCCGCCGCCGGGGAGTCGGGCGGCGCGGCGGTACCAGGCAATGGAGCAGTCGCCGTGGAAGCGGTGGGCACTGCCGATGGGCGCCGGCCTGAGCAAGGCGGGGTGGGCGCTGCTGGTGCTCGTGGTGCTGGGCCCTGCGGCGTCGTACCTGATGAAGATGCTGGGGAAGCTGCTGGCGATGATTCCCTGGCCGCACATCAACTGGCCGAATATCCCGTGGCCGCACATTGATTGGCCGGACATTCCGTGGCCGGACATCCCCTGGCCGCACATCAGCCTTCCCCATGTTGACCTGCCGGAATGGCTGGTGTGGATGGCGGACCACCCCAAGCTGTGGGTTCCCATCGTGGTGGGCGTGGGGCTGGGCGTCGGTGCCGTGCGCCGCAACCGCCGCAGTCGGTCCGGCCAGTCCAGCCAGTCCAGTCGGCCCGACCAGCCCACCGTGCAGACACCCCGCGACCCGGACCGGCCGTAACCTCCGCAGCCGCCTTCCGCGTGATAGCGGCCACACGCGCAGGTAGCTGCGGCTAGACTAAGCGGCCATGACTGAGTTGCCCGCCCACACCCCGGACCCGACGTTGAGTGACGAGCCCCAGCAGGTGCTGCGGCTTGCCCGTGCCGCCCGCGCGGTGGCCCCCATCGCCGCGGGCTTGAGCAGCGCCACTAAAAACGCTGTCCTGGCTGCCGCGGCCCAGGCACTCGAGGACGCGACGGACGCGGTGCTGAAAGCCAACGACGCCGACGTGGCGGCAGGCCAGCGCGCCGGGATGGATGCGGGGCTGATTGATCGGCTGCGCCTGGACGCCACCCGGCTGCGGGGTATTGCGGATGGGCTGCGCCAGGTCGCCGGCCTGGAGGATCCGGTGGGCCAGGTGGTGGCAGGTCGGGTGCTGGCCAATGGCATCCGCATGCGCCAGGTGCGGGTGCCGTTGGGGGTGATGGGGATGGTCTATGAGGCCCGCCCGAACGTGACGGTTGATGCCTTTGGTTTGGCGCTGAAGTCCGGCAACGTTGCGTTGTTGCGGGGGTCGAAGTCGGCACGTCACACCAACGAGGCCCTGGTGGAGGTGCTGCGCGGCGTGCTCGTGGATGCCGGTCTGCCCGCCGATCTGGTGAGCCTGCTGCCCAGCCAGACCCATGATTCGGTGCAGGCGCTCATCACGGCGCGCGGGCTGGTGGATGTGGTTATTCCGCGTGGCTCGGCACGCCTGATTAACGCGGTGGTGGAGGGGGCGAGCGTGCCGGCCATTGAGACGGGCACGGGCAATTGTCACCTCTACATCGATGCCTCGGCGGATCTGGAGCAGGCGGTCGCGCTGCTGATCAACGGCAAGACGCGGCGGCCCTCGGTGTGTAATGCCACCGAGACGGTCCTGCTGGATTCTGCACTTTCCGACGCCTCCGTCCGCACCGTGGCCACCGCCCTGCGCGAAGCGGGGGTCACCATTCACGGCCAGGTATCGCAGTGGGAGGACCGGGGCGTCGACGGCGTGGTCCCGGCCACGGAGGAGGACTGGGCCGAGGAGTACTTAAGCATGGATATTGCCGCGGGTTTTGTCGACGGCGTGGAGGGCGCCATCGCCCACATTGCGCGCTGGTCGTCCGGGCACACGGAGGCGATTGCCGCGCGCGATTACGCGGTAACACAGCGCTTTGCCGCGGCTGTGGACTCCGCCGCGGTGAACATCAACGCCTCGACGGCCTTCACGGACGGCGAGGTCTACGGCATGGGCGCGGAGATCGGCATTTCTACCCAGAAGCTTCACGCCCGCGGCCCCATGGCCCTGCCGGAGCTGACCAGCACCAAGTGGATTTTGGAGGGCGACGGCCAGGTGCGCCCCTAGCCCGCCGCGCGGGCCTACATTTGGGGCGCGGCCGTCTCCAGCAGGACGGCCGGATCGGTGTGGCTGGCCAGGGCTGCGGCCAGCAGCACCCGGGCCTGCGGGGCGCGGAACCATCCGGAGGAGATGACGCCGCGGGCGGCCAGGGTTGCCCCGCCGCCGGCGCCGCCATAGGTGCCTTCCACTGAGCCGGTGGGCACGCGGGTGCTCATCACCACGGCCACGTCGCGGTCCAGGGCGTCGGTGATGGCCTGGGACATCTCCTCGCCGACGTTGCCGGCGCCCATGCCTTCGATGATCAGGCCGCGCGCGCCGCGGCTGATCGCGGCGTCGATAAGCGTGCGCGGTGCCCCCGGGAACGCGGAGATGATCTGCACATCGATGGGTGCCAGCGGTGCGTAGGGCACCGCATCCGGGCGGGTTGCGTCGGCCGGCTGGTTGGAGGCAAAGCCATCGGCTTCGGTGGTGTGGGCCTTGTAGGCGCCGCGGGCGGGGATCAGGCGCCCGCCGAAGCTGATGAAGGCGCCCTTGCCGCGGTTGGCCGGGTCCAGGCTCGCGTTGATGGCGTCGGACAGGTTGGCCGGGCCGTCGGGGTCCTCATCGTCGAAGGCGCGCATCGCGCCGGTGAAGACCACCGGGCGGGTATCGGACAGGAACGCATCGGCGGCCACGGCAGACTCCTCCATGGAATCCGTACCGTGGGTGACCACCACCGCATCAACGTCCTTGCGGTCCAGTGCCTTGCCGATGGCCGTCAGGATGGTGTCCGTGTCCTTGAACGTCATGGCGGAGGAATCCAGCTCCGCAACCTGCTGCACCTCCACCTTGACCTTCTCGCCGATGCGATCTCGAATCGCATCCACCAGCTCCGGGCCGGACACGGTGGGGATCACCGCCCCGTCAACGTGCGTCGACGCGATGGTGCCGCCCGTGGCCAGCACCACCACATGCCCGGAGCGCATCGGGGGTTGGGGCTCCTGGCGGGTAGGCAACGTGCACGCGCTCAACAGCGCCCCGATGGCGATGACCGCAGCCAGCGCCGGAAGCAAAGGGTTTTTCATGGTCTGCCTTTCTATGCAACCAAGGTCTCAGGGCGTTACTTTAATATTCATAGGAACACCTGCCCCACACGAGAGGACGCGTGGCTATGAGAAACTCGCGGACACCAGCGCGCAGACAATCGCAAGCTCCGTCGCGGGCACAGTCGCGGGCACTATTGCGGGAACCGTCGCGGGCACGCCGAACACTGCGCACCGGCACTCGAGCACTCGCCGCGACCCTAGCAGCAGTCCTGCTTACACCCCTGCCAGCCACCACCGCCCAAGCGCAACCGCAAGCACAACCAACCAGCGCCACCTGTCCGGCCGTCGCCGTGGTGGCCGCCCGCGGCTCCGAACAAAACGAAAACCTCGCCCCCACCCGCTACAGCACCGACGCCCCCTGGGTATCCAACGGCTATGAGGAAGAAAACCTGCGGGCCTTCTTCCAGCTTGCTGAGGCCCGCCACCGCGCCGCCACCGGCGAGTCGCTGATGAAGAACGTGCAGGTCATCGGCCTGGACGCCAGCGTCTACCCGGCGGACCTCCACGTGCCGCGCATCGCGGAGGTCGGCGAGGATATGACCCCGCTGGAAACCGCCCGGCGCATCGCAGCCCTGCTGGAACACACCCCGGCTTCGACCATCGTGTGGAATGCCACCAGCGGTTTTGTCAGCTCGATTGTTCGCGGCACCGCGGGCGTGAGCACCGTGATGGACGGCTACGAATCCACCACCGGATGCCACCCGAACTACATCTTCCTGGGCTACTCCCAGGGCGCGGCGATCTTGCAGGCCCGCGAGCGCGATACCGCCGCGCGCACCGGCAGACTCTACGGTGCCCTCTACATCGGCAACCCGCTGCTCGCCCCCGGCGACCCCTCCTTGGTCGGCGACCCGCAATTCGGCATCGGCCTGCTGGGGCTGACTGCAACCAACTCCCTGACCACCACTGCGCTGCCCACGCAGCGGCGCCTCAACTACTGCCTGCGCGATGACTTTGTCTGCGACGCCGGCCCCGATTCCGCCGCCAAGGCGCTGGCCGGAGGTGGCGGCACCCACGCGCTGTACTTCCTGCACGACGCCCCAACGACTAACGACGCCGCCGTCTTAGCCGCCACCGACACCTTCCGCAGGTGGGTGGGCGAGGTCGTCGGGCAGGCGGAAGGACAAGGCTAGCAGCGTTTCGCCTTGGCGCCGCCACACCAGCAAGGAGATGCCATGAACCGCTCGCCCCGTACCCCACGCCACTGGCGAACAATGCCAGCAACCCTGCTTGCGGTTGCGCTCACCGCCGCCGCGACGAGTGCCGCCGCTTCCGCGGCTGCGGCACCGGATTCCCCACAGCCTGTTGTGCCCGCATCGAGTGGCCCGGCACCCTGTGTGCCCCAGCTGGGGGATGTACGCAAAGGTAACGGCCAATTCCCGCTGGGCTTGGTCGCCCCGGATTACGGGCGCGCGGGCTGGGACGAGCTGCCGGTGGTCGGCCCTGCCCAATTTCTTCCCCAGCGGGTAGACCTGCGGGATAACACGCAAGGCTTCAACGATCTCATCGACGTCGCGCTGCATGCCGGTCGGCTGTTTGTGCGCCCCCGCCCGGCGCAGGATGCCGCGGTGGTGGAGCAGTGGCGTGAGCTACCCACCCCGGACTGCCTTGCCGGGCACATTGTGGGGATCTCGCTGAACGATGACGCCCTGGTCGCCCTGGATGAGGCAGGCTGGATGTACACGCTGTCCAACCTGCTATCCAGCCCGAATCGTTGGGGGTGGATACGCGCCTGGGGCGGGCCGGTGTGGTTGGGAAAGGGGCTTCAGTCTCCCACCACGCAGCCGGGACGGTGGGTGTTGAGTCTCATCGGAAACCATACCGACCTGACCTATGACACCCCGGATGGCAAGCACCAGCCGGTGTCCTTGGCCAAGGTCACCCAGGTTCTTGCGCTCAGTGAGGACGGCTCGCGGCTGTACATGCTCGACCCCTGGCTGGCGCGCGATTACTCCTATGAGGTGGGCATGCCGCTGAACTCGCGCTTCCAGGCGCAGTCGGTCTCCGCGTCGGGATCGGTGGTCGTGGTGACCAACAAGTACGGGGACATGTACACCCGTTTAAGTGACTTTGACGTCAACGGCTCGGATCCCGCCCAGTTCCGCTACGTCTGGGGCGATGACCCGCGGCCGGAGGCCGCCGACGCCGCACGCCACCGGCTGGATCCGAATACCGCCCCCATCGGGCTTCCCGCCGATGACTGGCACCACCAGCCCAAAATCCCGGGACGGATCACCGATCGGATTTCTGTGCATTCCACCGCGCCGGGCTCAAGCAACCGGGAATTGAGCGTGGAAGGAATAGACGCTGCCGGTCGCACCGGCTATTGGCATAAAGCGCTCGGGGATCCCGCGTGGGCGTTTAGCGTGACGGACCAACCCGTGCGCGGCAGGGAGTTGGAAAACTCACCGCGCGATCGTTCTGAAGACACGCTCGCGGCGCCATCGGAGTTCAACTTTGCAGGAGAGGTGGCCCCGGGGGCGTCGATAAGCGTGGAGCACTTTGCCTACGCATCCCCGCGGCGCGACGTCACGCTCACGGTGGGTGGACGGGCCTATCCGCTGGTCCTGCACACGATCGACGGGAGGATGGGCACGCCGCTGAGTATGCGGGCGCTGCCCGGTGATGGCGAGTTTGGGGCGCGCCCGGCCGGGCTTGTTCAGGCGGTACCGCGCAACTACGCGGCGGCGTTTGAGGTCCCGGAGGCCACCCGCGCGGCCGCCAGCACCGACCCCGAACTTGCCGCTTTTCTTGCTGGATACCTGGGCGGGCAGCGCTTCCACGAGGTGTATCTCAAGGTCACCCCGTCGGCGATGCAGGTGATCAATTCCCCGGTGCCTGGGGTGGCAGTCCCGGTGCCGGGTGGTGTTGCTGAATTAGCGGGGTTCTAGAATCGGGAAAACTGCTTTTTCGCTATTTCTGCGCACCTTCTACCGCACAAGGGACCCGCACACGTCATGGTTGAGTTGTCTCACGATAATCCCGCAGTGGTCAATGCCGCGCACAGTCTTGCCGATGGCCGGCTGCGCATCGGAATTATGGGCGGGACCTTTGACCCCATTCACCACGGGCACCTGGTTGCCGCCAGCGAGGTCGCGTGGCGGTTCCACTTAGACAGCGTGATCTTCGTGCCCACGGGTCAGCCCTGGCAGAAGGCGGATCGTCAGGTGTCTGCGGCGGAGGATCGCTACCTGATGACGGTGGTGGCCACGGCCTCCAACCCACGCTTTAGTGTCAGCCGGGTGGACATTGACCGCCCCGGGCCTACCTATACCATTGACACGCTGCGTGATATTCACGCCCAGTTTCCGGACGCGGAGTTGTTCTTTATCATCGGTGCGGACGCGCTGGCCACCATTGTCACCTGGCGCGATTGGGAAGCCATGTTTGACCTCGCACATTTTATCGGGGTGACCCGGCCCGGCTATGAGCTCAGCCAGGATTTGGTTCCGGAGGTGCACCGGGAGCGGGTCTCGCTTATCGACGTCCCCGCCATGGCGATCTCATCGACCGATTGCCGCAGGCGGGCCCAGCGCGGGCAGCCGGTGTGGTACCTGGTGCCCGACGGGGTGGTGCAATACATTGCCAAGCGCGGCCTCTACGGCAGCCCAGCCGGTGACTGAACGCGCGACCCAAGTGGCAAATAGGGGCCCAGGCGTGGAAATATAGCCGGTGGATACGACTCTTCCCGGTTCCTGCACTCACGGACTTCCGGGGTGAACACGCAAAGGACTTGAGTGACTGTTACCGATTCTTCCCTAGAACTTGCCACCATCGCGGCGCGTGCCGCCGATGAGAAGCAGGCTGACAACATTGCGGTCATCGACGTCGCTAATGTCATGGCCATTAGCGATTGCTTTGTCATCGCCTCTGCCGACAATGAGCGCCAGGTGCGCGCCATCGTCGAGGAGGTAGAAGACCAGCTCTCCGAGCACGGGTATGAGCCGCTGCGCCGCGAGGGCAACCGGGAAAACCGCTGGGTGCTGCTCGATTACGGCGCCGTGGTGGTGCACATTCAGCGCGCCGCCGAGCGCGAGTTTTATGGCCTGGATCGCCTCTACCGGGACTGCCCGCTGGTGGACATTGAGGGCATTCCCGCCCCGGAGCGCCCGGGCAGCTGGGCCAGCGAGGTTGACGTGCGCACGGTGACCTCCCTGGAAGACATCCCGCTGGCGCAGGCCGGACCCGAAGACGACGAGCAGTTCTAAAGGCACCACCCATGACCCGGCAATTGTTGATGATCCGGCACGGCGAGACCACCTACAACGCCACCCGCCGGATGCAGGGCCAGCTTGACACAGATCTCTCCGAACGCGGCCGCGACCAGGCCATCGCGGCCGGCCGCAGCCTGGCGGACGCCAACATTGGGCTGATCATCTCCTCCGACCTCAAGCGTGCGGCAGACACCGCCCAGCTCATCGCCGAACAGGTCGGCGTGGGTGTTGCGCGTGTTGATGCGCGCCTGCGCGAAACCCACCTCGGTGCCTGGCAGGGACGTACCCACGTGGAGGTCGACGGCGATCACCCGGGGGCGCGGGCCTACTGGCGCCACGACGCCACCTGGGCCCCGCCGGGCGGTGAGTCCCGCCTAGAGGTTGCGCGCCGGGCCCGCCCGGTTGTCGATGAACTGATGGCCTCCTACCCGCAGTGGGATGAGCGCCCCGTGCTGTTGGTCGCCCACGGGGGCACCATCTCCGCGCTGACGAGCAACCTGCTGGGGCTGGCCACGGAGCAATACCCGCTGCTCGGGGGGCTGGGAAACACGCGCTGGTCGCAGCTGGTGGCCCGCCGCCCCTACGAACATGGCAGTGCCGAAGCAGACTCTGTCACAGACGCACGCATTGACCCGGAGGACCCGCAGGCCCAGTGGTACCTGGCCGGCTGGAACGTGGGAGCGGGGAGCTGACGGTCATGAGCGTGCGCATCGTGGTGGACTCCGCGGCCAACCTGCCGCCGCAGGTGGCGCGGCACTGGGACATCACCGTGCTGGACGTGCACACCACGGGCACGACCACGGCCGGCCTGAGCGCCCTGGAACTGTGCGCCGCCTACGCCCGGCAGCTCGAGCGCGGCGGCGACGCCGGGGTGGTGGCGCTCCACGTGCCCAAGGAGCTCTCCCAAACCTGGTCCGCCGCGGTGCAGGCCGCAGCGCTTTTCGACGCCACCGTGCGCGTCGTTGACACCCCCACCGTCGGCGCGGCAGTAGGGCTGGCGGCCGTCGCCGCAGCCGAGCAGGCCCGCGCGGGCGCAGACCTGGACGCCTGCTACCACGCGGCGGTTGACGTGCTGGATCGCAGCGCCACCTGGCTCTACCTGCACCGCCTTGATGAGCTGCGCCGCTCCGGGCGCATGTCCGCGGCCACGGCGGTGGTGTCCACGGCGCTGGCTACCAAACCGATCATGGCGATTAGCCGCGGCAAGGTGGAGCTTGCCACCAAAACCCGCACCCAATCCAAGGCCTTTACGCGGCTGACGGACCTGGTGAGCGCATTTTTGGGCGATCGGCCCGGGGTGGTGGCCCTCCAGGAGTATGAGGCGCGCGAGGCTACCCACCGGCTTGCCGCCATGCTTGAGGCGGTTGTTCCCGCGGGTTCGACGGTTCTGACGGGTTCCCTCACCGAGGCGCTGGCCGCCCATTCGGGCCCGGGGGCCATTGGTGTGTCCGTGGTGCCGGAGGCAACCGCGGCGCACTGGCCGGGTGCGGTGACTGTGGACGAATAAGGGTTATCCACAGCCGGGCTTCGCAGCGCGCTCTTGTCCGGGGTGCGCTCCGGCGTGGGCGGGCTAGTCTGCGCGGGCATGGACGTTGTGGACAGGCTCAAGGAGCTGACTCGACCCACGGGGGAAGAAGACCTCATGGAGGTCACCTACCCGCCGCAGCGCTGGCACATCTCGGCGCGGCAGGGCATTGCCGCAGGCGCGCTGGCCGTTGTTGCGCTAGGCGGCTGGTGGGTTGTCGCCCGCCCAGCCGACGACATGGATGCCACCCTGCCGGCACAGCTGGCCGCCGCCCAGGCGAGCATGCCCGCAGAGCCCACGCAGGAACACCCCAACGAGCTGGTCGTGGCAGTCATCGGCGATGTCGAACACCCCGGGCTGGTCACGCTCGCCCCGGGCGCCCGGGTTGCCGATGCCCTCGACCACGCCCGCCCGCATCCCGGCGCCCAGGTTGACACGCTGAACCTGGCGCGCAAGCTTTCCGACGGCGAACAGCTCGCCGTCCCAGCGCCCGGGCAGGCCGTCGCCGCCCCGGCCCCTGCGGTCGGATCCGCCCCCGGCGGTGGGGCAGGGGGCATGGTCTCGCTCAACTCCGCAAGCGTTGAAGAACTCATGGCCCTTGACGGGGTGGGCAAGGTCACCGCCACGGCGATCGTGGACTACCGCGACAAGATCGGCGGGTTTAGCGATGTCGCCCAGCTCAAAGAGGTCCGCGGCATAGGCCCAGCCAAGTTTGAGGCGATCAGCAGCCAGGTGAGCCTGTGAACGAGCTGCGCCTGGTGCCCGTCGCGGCGGCCGCATGGCTGATCTGTGCCGCGGTAGTCAGCCGGCACCACTGGGTAGTGGCGCTGTCCGTCCTCGCCGTGGCAATCCTGGTGGCGGTGGCAGCGTGGCTGCGCCAACCCGGCCAGGCCGTCATCCTTGGGGTGGTGCCCGCGGTGGTGGGGATCATCGCGCAGGCGCGGGTGCGCGCCGGGTCGATAGAACCCCCGGTGGAGGTTCGCGGCGCGCTGGAGCGGGCGGCGGTGCAGATCAATTCGCCGGAGCACCCCTGGCTCCTGGTGCTGCGGGTGGCCGGTCGCCCTGGGACGCTGCGGGTGATAAGCCCGCAGGAGGCAGATTTTCCCGCCGGCACACAGGTGGTGGTGCGGGCCCGGTGGCAGCCGGTGGCAGAGGCAGGGGTCAACGCCTTTAGCGGCCGGGCCCACAGCGTGGTGGCGCAGCCGCCTTCGGGGTGGGCGGGCCAGGTAGCTGACATTCGCAGCCAGTTCCGGGATGTGGTCACCCAGGCTGTTTCCGGGCATTCCCGCGGCTTGGTCCCCGGCATGGTGGTGGGGGATACCTCCCTGGAGGACGCCCAGCTGCACCAGGCATGCCTGGATACGGGCCTAAGCCACCTGTCTGCGGTCTCTGGGGCGAACGTGACCATCGTGTGCAGCTGCGCGATAGTGCTGTGTCGGTGGCTGACGCTGGGCCCGCGGGTGCAGGCCGCCTGTGCGCTGGGTCTCCTGCTGGTCTTTTGCACGGTGGTGGGCCCGGAGGCGTCGGTGCTGCGCGCGGCCGTGACGGGCACCGTGGGGGTTCTTGCCGTGGTGGGTTCCAGCCGCGTGCCGCCGATCCATGGGTTGTGCCTGGCGGTGGTGGCGTTGGTGGGCTGGGATTCGCAGCTGGCCTGCCAGTGGGGGTTTGCGCTGTCGGTGGGGGCAACGGCAGGAATCGTGGCGCTGTTTCCCGCCATCTACGGGCAGCTGGCGTGCGTGGCGCGCTGGCAGGTGCCAGACGTGGTGGTCCGTGCCGTGGCGGTCGCCGTGGCGGCAGACGTGGTCACCGCACCGCTCATCGCAGCGATGGCAGGCAAGGTTCCGGTGGTCTCCGTGGTAGCCAACGTCGCCGTGGCAGCGATGGTTCCGCCGGTGACGGTGGTGGGGCTGATCGCCGTGGTGGTCGGATGCGTCAGCCCGCCCATCGCGGTGGCACTGGTGCGGCTGATTTCGCCGTGCACGTGGTGGATCGGCCAGGTGGCGGTGCACCTGGCTGCGCTGCCCGGTGCGAGCCTGGGGGTGGGCCCGGTGGCCGTCCTAGTGGCGTACGGCTGGGTGGGCTATGGCTGGGCGACGGGCAGAGTCCGGCTGACCTGCGCCGTGCTGGCCTGCGCTGCGGTGGTCACCGTGGTGGGAGTCCCGCAGCCCCTGCGGGCACCGGCAGTGGATATGGGGACGTTGACCACGGTGGTCGTCGATAAGCGTGACGACGCCCTCGATGTTCCACCCGGCACGCAACTGGTGGTGGTGCGCGATGCCAGCGGCGCTCCCGCGCGCCGCCCGACGGTCACGCCGCAGGGGGTGCCCGTGGTCTTTCCCGCCCGCGACGGCCCCGTGGAGATCCTGCGCGATGGCACGCAGCGGGCAGCCGACGGTCGGTTCTAGCCCCGCGCGTGGCACGATGGTGGGCATGAACGAGCAGGTGCACCTCATCGTGGGGCCGGAGGAGTTCGTGCGGCAGCGCACCCGCGAACAGATCGTCGGCGCCATCCCTGGGGCGACGGTGACCACGATGAACGCCGGAGAAATCACCAGCGGCGAACTGCTGGAACTCGTCTCACCCTCCCTGTTTGCCGACGAACGCGTGGTAGTCCTCCAGCACGCCGAATCCGCGGGCAAGGAACCGGCCGAACTGCTGGTCGGCCTGGTCCGCGACCCCGGCCCCGGCATCACCCTGATCATCGAGCACACTGGGGGCGGGCGCCAAAAGGCACTGGCAACCAAGCTGACCAAGATGGCACACGTCCACCACGCCGACGAAGTCCGCCAACGCGAACTGCCCGGCTGGGTCACGCAGGAATTTCGCAGCCACGGACACAAAGTCACCCCCGATGTTGTCCATGCGCTCCTCGAAGGAGTCGGCTCTGACCTGCGCGAACTCGCCTCCGCCGTGGCGCAACTCTGCTCCGATGCGGACGGGGAAGTCACAGTGGCCACCGTGCGCGCCTACTACTCAGGGGTAGCCGAAATCTCCAGTTTCGACATCGCCGACTGGGCCGTCGGCGGCCAACGCTCCCGAGCCCTGGCCGCCACGCGCCGGGCACTCCAACTCGGCATGAGCCCCGTAGCCATTGCAGGCGCGCTCAGCTCCAAAGTAGGCATGATCGCGCGGCTGTACTCCACCACAGGGCGTATCGACGCCCGCGGGCTCGCCGCCACCCTCGGCGCCCACCCCTTCGTCATAGAAAAGACCGCTAAAGTAGCCCGCCGCTGGAACACAGACGCCGTCTCCCGCGCCGTCATCCTCATGGCAGACCTGGACGCGACCGTCAAAGGCCAAGGCGGCCAACCAGAATTCGCCGTGGAATCCGCCGTGTCCCGCATCGCGGAACTCGCCGGCTAGACCACGGGCTTACCCACCTGGGAGGGGGCCCACCCCCGCTGCCTTATGATCTGTAGACCATGAGCACTCCCCACCAGGGTGACCCGAACGGCGCCCAGGCTGATCCGAACGGCATCCAGCCTGATCCGAACGGGGCCCAGCCAACCGGACAAACCCCCGACGACGTTGCCCAGTTCGCCGGTCGCCTCTTTGACCTCGCCCGCAGCGGCGAACCCACGCTTCTCGACTACATCCGAGCAGGAGTGCCGGTGGACCTGAAAAACCAGGAAGGCAACACCTTCCTCATGCTGGCCGCCTACGCCGGCCACGCAGACCTGGTCACCGGGCTGGTGGAACTGGGGGCAGACCCCAACACGCTCAACGATCGCGGCCAGTCACCGCTGGCCGGAGCAATATTCAAGCGTGAAGACGCGGTAGTAGACGCCCTGATCGCCGCCGGTGCAGACCCCCTGGCAGGAACCCCCACAGCCCTGGACACCGCCCGCATGTTCGGCCGGGAAGATCTGGTGGGTCGCCTGCAATGAACGTAGGAGCGATCCTCTCCGTTGTCGTCCTCAACCTCATCGGAGCGGCCTCGCCCGGGCCTGACGTCCTGCTGGTCACCCGCCTTGCCACCAAGTCGCGCCGGCACGCGTTAACCGCGGTGTTCGCGCTCCACCTCGGGGTGATCATGTGGGTCAGCCTCACGGTATTCGGCGCCGCCGCACTACTGACGCGCTATCCGGCCCTGGTGGGCCTCATCGAACTGTGCGGCGGACTGTTCCTCTTCCTCATGGGACGCGCCATGACCAGCGGCGGACTGCGCGCCCGGCGCCTGCCCGTGCATGACGAATTCGCCGCAACCCAAGCCCTAGGCAGCCCCTGGCGCAGCGCACGCCTAGCCCTGGCCACGAACCTGTCCAACCCCAAAATTGTGCTCTTCCTGGCGGCCATCGTGGCCCCAGCCATGCCAGCACACCCTTCCGTGGCGGAATCGTTGGTCATGATCGCGGCGCTGTGCGGGACGTCGCTGATCTACTTCATCTGCATGGCGCTGATCATTTCCACCAAGGCGGTGCGCCGACGGCTGCTGCGCGCCGGGCCGTGGATAGACATTGTCTCCGGGTCAATCTTCATGATCTTTGGCAGCGTGCTCCTGGTCCGGGGTGCGATGACAGTGTTGTGAGCGACTGGGTGTGGTGGTGCTGCTGCTGCTGCGTTCGCGTTAATGTGTGCCGCGGCGGCCGCTAGGTTGTCTGATGTCTGCACGGATTTTTTGGCCGGTGCGTTTCCGCAGGTCAGAATTTAGTTTCCGCGGCAGGTGACGACATGTTCGAATGCTGCGGCGGTTTGTGGGGGCGGGTGGCTGGCTGGGGAGTTAGGTGTGGGGGTGTTGGCGGGTGCCGCTGTGCGCGGGGGTGCTGTCTTGGACCTAAGGTGTGATACTACGGCCACTAGGTTGTCTGATGTCTGCACGGATTTTTTGGCCGGTGCGTTTCCGCAGGTCAGAATTTAGTTTCCGCGGCAGGTGACGACATGTTCGAATGCTGCGGCGGTTTGTGGGGCCGGGTGGCTGGCCGGGGAGCTAGGTGTGGGGGTGTCGAATCACCCCCCGGGCGATAGGTCCGGGAACCGCTTATGGGCCAGGGCAGTCAAATGAAGGAACGGATCCAGTAGACGTCCTTTCCAGGAGGCGCCCATGAAACCTACCCACCTCATCACACTTGGCCTCATAGCTGGCGGCATGATGTGTGCTGGCTGCACAGGTCAGCCGGACCAACTGGCCCAGCCAGACCAAACCCCCGCACCTCAGGCCACCGATACGTCGAGGCAAACCCGGCAAACTACGATGCCCGCAGGGCTAACGGCGCCCATCGAGTTTGGTCCTTTCGACGCCAACGCTCCGGACTTTCAGCTGTTCAAGCCTTGCGAGGAGATCCCGGCCGAGGTGTATCGAGAGCTGGGAATGGGGGAGATACAGGGTCAGGCCTCCTCTATTGGCGGTGATCACGGATGCTTATATAGCGAGGAACCCGGGCATCCAAATTTCCATGTATTTGGAATTACTGTCAATACACTCCAAGATCGGGATGCGCCAAAAGGTGGCATTGTGATTGAGCCAGCTACGAGCGCTTTTGGGGTAGATATCGACATCTTGACATACCCGGACAGTCCACCATCTGAGTGTGTCACAAGTGTGATGACGAGCAGGGGGCGATGGACTCTAGACTTTGAAAGTGAAGGGGAACAAGATAAACAAGGGGCCTGCCGGATCCTGATAGAAAAGCACTCAGCACTCATCAAATATCTCAAGGGGGAATAATGGAAATTGACGTGAGCCTCACGGCCTCGGCAAAGTGCGGTCAAGAAATACGTTTGCACCATCGTGGAGCCTTCCGTGCATCTCAAAGGTCACTGACCGCCACGATCAATGGTTCGTTTTCTACCGTCTCTGGTCTCGACCAGCTCGGTATCAACCACGGAGCGATCCTTAAAGGGGCACCCGGATCTGCCCTGCGCGTGTTGACCGGTTACGCCGCGCAAGTGCGCTGGCTGAACCAAGCACTGAAAGCCAGCATCGATGCCCTAACCGGACAGGATCACCTGGTCGCCCAGGCGCTTGCCCATGCAGATAGGGCTGCTGGCCACCTCGCTCAACACACCGGAGTGGTCTTCCCGCCACGACCTCCGAAGACCATCGAGCCCTTCGTGTTCACTCCACCTCTCGTCGCCCCGGCAACATCCCTGGCCCAGCTGTCCGCTAGCTTTGCTGCCACGCAGGTGCACCAGGCCACACAATCAGCAGCAACCTGGGCACAGATGGCCGCAGAGATTGGCAAGGTTGCCGCAGGGCTAGCAAGCGTTGCTATCAGCCTGTCAGCCCACAACCACGGGCTGGTGTTTACCAAGGCAGCTGCTCATATTGCCCAGGTAGCTAATAACGGACGTGCCTTTGCCACCAATGCTGCATTGGTAGGTAGCGCCACCGAAGGTCTTGTTGCTGCGCACTCGGCAGGTGCCTCAGCCGTGCAATCTGCCGCCAGCGCGATTAATGCCATTCCGGACGTAGAGCTTCGCTTGCAAGCTGAAGCCTCCTTTTTGCAGTCCTTCCCTGGCGCATTTACGCCGATGCTGGCTGCGGCGATACCTCCGGTGAATAACTTGATGGACCTCGATTCTCACATAAATGTCGGTGCTTTGTTGGGGTTGGATATGAGCGCAATCCCAGGGGCGAAGAAAACCTATGATCCGGCAGAGTTGGTACCGGCTGGTCAAAAAGCCTTAGATCGGTTGGTTGATACGGCCAGGTATGTCTCCGAGAATCCGCAGGCGCGGTTTGAGGAAGTGCACAATAATCTTCAGCATGCCGAGCGCATCGGCGCGAACTCGGCAACAACCACGGCCGCTGGGGCAGAATCAGCAGCAACGCAAGCAACACACGGCGCACAAGGCCTGACCCAACAAGCAGGCCAAACAGCACACCAAGCCGGCCAAGCAGCACAGCAGGCAGCTAACGCAGTCGGGGCCGGCGGCGAGCACGCAGTTCGCCAGGCCGGCACACAACTCGGCAGCGCGCCCGGTCCCCAGGCACACCCAGGCGGGACTGCAACTTCCCCGCTAGCCGGTATGGGTGGTGCAAACCAGCAGGGCCAAACTGGTGGCGCTCCACGAGTAGTCGGCAGCAGTGGTGGGGGAATTGGTGCTCACCAGGTGGGCACGCATGCGTCCTCAACAGGAGTACCGCTCGCCCCGATGGGGCCGATGGCCGCAGGTCTTGCGGGTGCTGGTGGGTATCCGGTGCACCGCACGCCGGGGGTTGGTGGTGGTGCGATGTCGCCGGGGGCTGGTTCGGTGTTTGGGGCCGGGCAGGTAGGCCTACCCGGTGGTGCCGGAATGGGCGCCGGGCTGGGTGGTGCCGGGCTGGGTGGTGCTGGTCTTGGTGCTGGCCTGCGGGCAGGGATGCCTGGCTCCGGTGGTTCTTTCGCGGGCAGCGCTTTAGGTGGTGGCCCCGGCACCCCGCAGGGAATCGCAGGGGCTGCGGGAGTGGGGGCGTCGAGAAGCGCGAGTGCTGGTCGTGGGATGGTTCCGATGATGGGCGCGGCAAACCCTGGTGCGCAGAATAAGAAGCGCGGCCCGGTTAAGGCGGTGACCAGCAAGGTTGAGCGTAAGGGTAATTTGAAGGCGCTGTTGGGTGACCCGGAGCCGGTGGTGCCCGGCGTGATCGGGGCGTGGGTACGCGACTAGACCCGGTAGCACCGTGGCCGAGTCAAACCCCGGAGCACGATAACTAGTCTGCGCCATTCGCGCAGGCTAGTTCTGGGGTTCCAGCACAGGCCCCAAGCAAACAAAACCGCCCCGAGCCGGTGAAATCACCGGTGGGGCGGTAAGTCAGGCGCGCAGAGTCTCGCGCCCAAAGGAGCCGAAGGGTCCTAGCTGAGCTTGTTGAACACCAGGGCCATCTTGGACTTCTTGTTGGCCGCATTGTTGCGGTGGTAGACGCCCTTGCTCACAGCCTTGTCCAGGGTCTTGGAGGCCAGGCGCAGCTGAGCCTCGGCGGCGTCCTTGTCGCCGGTGGCGGCGATCTCACGGAACTTGCGGATCTCCGTGCGCACGCGGGAACGCACGGCCTGGTTGCGCTGACGGCGCTTCTCGTTGGTCAGCACGCGCTTTTTCTGAGACTTGATATTAGCCATGAAAAGTCTTCTTACCTCTTGGTGTCGATGAAACTACTCGATTACTGCGCCTGCATCCCGGGTACGCTCCAGCAGCATGCTGGGCGCCGAATCTTGCGGACCCAAGGTCCTGACCGCCGAGTCCAGCGCGGCCGTTATGCAGACAACTGCGGATACGTTACCAGCAATCGGCGCTCGCTTCCAACCGCCCCAAGAACCAACGCATGCCAGCAGCGCATCCGAGCACCGCGAGCTCATGTCAACAGCGCCGGCTCAAGCTAGCCACGCCAGCACACAGCAGCGTCAGCACACAGCACCGCCAGCTCAGGTCAGCAGCGCCGGCTCAGGTCAGGTCCAGCCAAAGTTGTCGCGCAGCTTGGCGGCCACGCGCTCGAAACGTCGCTGCGGAAAGAACGCTCCTTGGCGGCGGATGTCCAGGTGGGAGACCTCCAGGACGCGGTCGAGGCGCACCCAGCAGTCGCGGCCGGCCTCGTCCCATTCGCCGGCGCCGATGTCGAGCCACATGTCATCGTCTGCGTGCTCTGGGTTGGGGGAGATCAGTAGGCCGAGGACGGTGTAGGGGTTGTGGCCAACGACCAGGATGGCGCGGTTGCGCAGGGTCGCCTCCGCGCCGTCGGAGGGTGCCCAGACCCACACCACTTCGCCGGGTTCGGGCTGGCCGTCCATGTCGGGGGCGTAGTACAGGCCGCGGGCGTGGTCGGCGGTATTGGCCACGGTGATGTCGGTGGGCTGGTGTTGTGCGGTGGGCTCGTCGGGGTCGTCGCCGAATCCGAGCCGGGAGTTGATGCGGTCGAGTCCTGCTTGCAGGGGCGGGGCGGAGTGGCCGGGGAGCAGGCGTGACGCGGCGTCGATAAGCGTGCGAAACACCCCGCGGTGCGGGCCCGGGGTGGAGGATTCCGGTGAGGAGGTCATGGTTGCGTCAGGTCAATCCAGCATCTTGACGGGATAGAACGGGATAGATACGGCATAGTCTTCTCAGCAACGGTGCTGCTCGGTGCTGCTACTGGTTAGGATATACCGCCGGGTTGGGTAGAGTCAGTACGGTCACTTTGATCGAAGGGATCGCTCCATTTATGCCCGGCAATTTTGCTGAGACCACGTTTACGGACCCCACGCGGATCCGCAATTTCTGCATCATCGCACACATCGACCACGGCAAATCCACGTTGGCCGACCGGATTCTGCAGCTTTCTAACGTGGTGGACGCGCGCGACATGCGCGACCAATACCTGGACAATATGGATATTGAGCGCGAGCGCGGCATCACTATCAAGGCGCAGAACGTGCGCTTGCCGTGGGTGCCGCGTTCGGGGGCGTGCGCCGGCGAGCAGCTGGTTTTGCAGATGATTGATACCCCCGGCCACGTGGACTTCACCTACGAGGTCTCCCGGGCGCTCGCCGCGTGCGAGGGTGCTATTTTGCTTGTCGACGCCGCCCAAGGCATCGAGGCACAAACGCTGGCCAACCTCTACATGGCGATGGATAAAGATCTAGAGATCATCCCCGTCCTCAACAAGATTGACCTGCCTGCGGCGGACCCGGAGAAGTACTCCGCTGAGATCGCCAACATCATCGGCTGCGAGCCTGGCGACGTGCTGCGCGTTTCCGGCAAGACCGGCGAGGGCGTGTCCGAGCTGCTCGATCGCGTCTGCGAGCTGATCCCCGCCCCGCAGGCAGAGGACGCCAGCGCGGATGCGCCGGCGCGTGCCATGATCTTTGACTCCGTGTATGACACCTACCGCGGGGTGGTCACCTACATCCGCATGGTCGACGGGCGGCTCACCCCGCGCCAGAAGGTGCGCATGATGTCTACCGGCGCGGTCCATGAGTTGTTAGAAATTGGCATCGTCTCACCCACCCCAAAGAAGTGTGAGGGGTTGGGCCCCGGCGAGGTGGGCTACCTGATCACGGGCGTGAAGGACGTGCGTGAGACCAAGGTGGGCGATACGGTCACCTGGGCGGCCAAGGGGGCGGAAGAACCCCTGCAGGGCTATGAGGACCCGGCGCCCATGGTCTACTCGGGCCTGTTTCCCATCTCCCAGCAGGACTTCCCCGCACTGCGCGACGCGCTGGATAAGCTCCAGCTCAATGACGCCTCGCTGACCTTCGAGCCGGAGACCTCGGTGGCCCTGGGCTTTGGGTTCCGCTGCGGATTCTTGGGCCTGCTGCACATGGAGATCACCCGCGCCCGCCTAGAACGCGAGTTTGACCTTGATCTCATTTCCACCGCCCCGTCGGTGACCTATCGCGTCATCGCGGAAGACGGCTCGGAGCATCTGGTGCACAACCCGGCGGACTGGCCGGGCGGCAAGATGCGAGAGATCTACGAGCCCATCGTGGACATGACCATCATCGTCCCCGCGGATTTTGTTGGCCCAACTATGGAGCTATGCCAATCGCGGCGCGGGCAGATGAAAAACATGGACTACCTGTCCGAGGATCGGGTTGAGCTGCGCTATGTCATGCCACTCGGCGAGATCATTTTTGACTTCTTTGACATGCTCAAGTCCCGCACCAAGGGCTACGCCTCACTGAACTATGAGGAGGCTGGCGAGCAGGAAGCGGACCTGGTCAAGGTGGACATCTTGCTCCAGGGCGAGCCGGTGGATGCGTTTAGCGCCATCGTGCACCGCGACAACGCGCAGTTCTATGGCAACAAGATGACCAAGAAGCTCAAGCAGATCATCCCTCGCCAGCAGTTTGAGGTTCCTGTGCAGGCGGCCATTGGGTCAAAGATCATCTCGCGCGAAAACATCAAGGCGCTGCGCAAGGACGTGCTGTCCAAGTGCTACGGCGGCGATATTTCCCGCAAGCGCAAGCTGCTGGAAAAGCAGAAGGAAGGCAAGAAGCGCATGAAGTCCATCGGCTCGGTCAACGTGCCGCAGGAGGCCTTTGTGGCGGCGTTGTCCACGGATGAAGGCTAGTCACGGGGCAACCGAAAACTGCTTACGAGCTGACCACCAACTGACCAGCGGCCGCAGACCGCTCGCAGACCGGCCGTCGGCCGTGTGAACAATAACTGAAGTCCGGCCACCGGCCGACTGAAGTCCGGCTGAAGGCGCGCACAGGCGTATCGCGATAGTGAGCGGGAAGTCGCGTGGGCATGGGCGCCGCAGTGGGGATTACAGCCAACTAGACCAAAGCTGATTGTGGTGGGGACCGCCCACCACGGGTGCGGATGAAGTCAGGCTAGAATAACTGGCATGCATTTAGCTTCGGAGCAGGCCGCAGGCACAACATCTGCCGCACCCGGTCAGGAAAACCCGGATGACCTTTTTGACCTTGTAGAAGGCGAGGCCGTGGATTCCGGCCACGTCGCCGCGGGAGGTTCGGGGGGCCACCGCGGGGATGGTGATTCTGATGAACAGGAGCAATACCTGCGTCGCGCCGCTGACCAGGCGGTAGCTGATGCTTCGCGTTCCCAATTGGTCGAGGCGGTGCGTTTCCTCCAGACCCACCAAAACCCGGAGTCCCGGGGTGGGGTGGAGCGCGACGTCATGCTGGTGTTGGGTTCTGATAGTGCGGTAGATGCGCTGGTTTCGCAGGCGGTGGATGCGGCCGTGGCGGGGGTGTATGAGGAACAGCCGGGCGCGGATGCGCTGATTATTAAGGCTTTTGATCTGCTTGCGTCGGCTCATCACGCGGGGCGTAATTGTGATCTTGGTCCCCGGTTGCGGGCGCTGATGAGCGCGGTGAACGCGACTGACGGGCAGGCCTTTACTTTCCGGCCGCTGTTTTCGCGCTTCCTTATTGAGGCCTCGACGCTGCACGTGGATGTGTGCCGCACGTATCCCCAGCAGCCCGCGGAGATTGCGGATTGGCTGGTGGGCATGAAGGCAGATAGTCCGCGTTTGGGGTCGGTGCGCATTGCGGATCACCTGGACTTTTTAGATGGCGCCGCGCTGGCCCGGGTGGAGCGCAATGCTCGACTACTCAAGGACACCACGCTGCGACTAGAGGTGGCCAAGGCGCTCGACGATGCCGCTGCTGAGGTGGATATTCTTCAGGATCAGGGTAAGTATCAGCAGGCCCTGTTGCGTTGTGAGTCGGCGATGCTGGATGATCGTGCGCGCGAGATTTTTGCGTTCATCGCCAGCAACTGGACGCCCCATAATCGCATGGGCTTGCAATCGTCGAGCCACCAGGAATTCGATCCGCATTGGATTGCCGATCACATGCTGGGGCTGGGCATGCGGGACCAAACTCTCGACTTTGCCACCCGATTGTTTAACGATTACCCCTCCGGGGGCCACTACGCGCTGCTTCTCGACGTCGGCGCCCGCACCGGGGAGGACACCCACACCGAGGCCCGCGCCTTCCTGGACGCCTACGCGGCCGCCGCGGCCCCCTCGGCGAAGCTGGATCGCCTCAAGTGGGCCATGCTCATGGAGGCGGACACAGCCGACGCCAACTACGGTTTCCCGCGCGCCCAAGCGCCGGACTGGCGTGAGCATGTTGACCAGGTGGGGGTGCACAACCGCATCAACGCTTACCTGCGTGGCGCGGAGTACGCCCTCGCCCGCGGGCGCGCCGGCGAAAACCTTGACCTGGTGGCCGATAACGTCGCCCGGGCGGCCAACGTGGGGGAGGACTATCGTAGCCTCGCCCAGGCGCGAGTCGAGGAGCTGATCACCCGCTACGCCCTCACCGATGCGCAGGCGCAGCGGCTTATCGACGCCGCCGCCGGCCCCGCACCGCAGGCCCCTTCAACGCCCCCAGCGCCCGCCGCGCCTGCCGCTAGCGACGCCCCCGAGGCTGCACAGCCGGACGTTCCCGCCGCGGGCCCCGAGCTCGGCCAGGCCGGTGAGGCCACAGCCTCCACCGAAACCGCCGGGGCCACCGACGCTCCAGAGGGCTCCGCGGCAGCGCCCGCGCCGAGTACTGGCGCCACTGCGGTTTCCCGCGATGAGGTCGAATCCGCACCGGTTGAGGCTTCTGACCACGCTGAAGCCCCCGCACCTGCTGAAACCTCCGCACCTGCTGAAGCTCCCGCACCAGACGAGTCGTCCGCGACGGTGATTCCCGCCCAGGTGGTGGAGCCTGCGGAGGTGCTGCGGGCGGCGTCGGCAAGCAAGGCCCGCAGGCAGCGCGAGGAGGAAGAAAAGGCGCGGCAAGCCCAACAGCAGCAGGCGGTGGGCGAACAGCCGGCGCAGCCTGCGCACAAGGACGGCGCGGAGGGCAAAGTCAAGCCCGTGCGCTCCTGGGCGCTGACCGATTCCAAGGAGCTCGCCATCTTCCCCGCCCAGCCCGGCGAGGCGGGCGAATACAGCCTGGACGTCTATGACGGGTCTCAGCATGACAGTCTGGCGTTCTTCTCGCACGATCACGTCGGCCCGCTTTCGCAGGCGCTGGATCGTTTAGTTGCTGCGGAATATAAAACCGTTGTGGGGCAGGCGGACTTTGACCGTGTGCAACAAGATCCGCACCACCCGGGCCGGGAATGGGTGGTGTTTGCCGGCGACCCGGAGGTCAGCCCAGATGTAGAAACCAGCATTTGGATTGTTCGGGCCCAAAATACTGAAGAGGTTGGCCTGTTGCTGCCGCGCAGTGACCAGGGTCAGGTGGCGGCGCTGTTTGCTTCCATCTCGGCCGCCCGACTGGCCGTGACCTGCTTGGATCTCCTCTTCGAGCAGGGCGGCAAGGCCAAGAAGTAGCGCTGCGCAGCCAATTGCGCGAGTGGCGTGCGGGGTGCGGAATCCTCTGAGAATTCCCACCCCGCGCGTTCTTTTTAGCCCCAAAAGTGGGCGGAAATACAACATTTTTTGGGTGCTCAATGTTGGCCCTACCGTTTCTTTCAATATTCATTACACTGGTTAGTGTTGGGTAATGGAAACGGAAACGGAAAGGACAATGCTATGAGAGCAGCCCGTTTTTATGATCGCGGCGATATTCGAATCGAGGATATTGACGCTCAGCCGATCAAGCCCGGAACCGTGCGCGTGGACGTCGCCTGGTGCGGCATCTGCGGCACCGACCTCCACGAATATCTCGAAGGCCCCATCTTCTGTCCCACCGCCACCGAGGCGCACCCCATCTCCGGGGAGACCGCGCCGGTGACCCTGGGCCACGAGTTCTCTGGCGTTGTCGCCGAGCTCGGCGAGGGCGTCGATGACCTGTCCGTCGGCGACCACGTGGTGGTGGAGCCCTACCTCATCCACGATGACGTGGACACCAGCGCTGAAAACATGACCTACCACCTGTCCAAGGACATGAACTTCATTGGCCTTGGCGGTGGCGGCGGTGGACTGGGCGAAAACATCGTGGTGGCCCGCCGCTGGGTGCACAAGATCGACCCCTCCGTGCCGCTGGACCAGGCCGCGCTGATCGAGCCGCTGTCCGTGGGCTACCACGCCGTGGAGCGTGCAGGCCTCAACGAGGACAACGCCGCAGGGACCACCGCAGTCATCGGTGGTGCCGGCCCCATCGGGCTGCTGACCGCCGCGGTGCTCAAGGCCCTGGGCGCACGGGTCATCATCACGGAGATCTCTCCGCTGCGCCGCCAGAAGGCTCTCGACGCCGGGGTCGCCGACGTTGCGCTGGATCCCACCGAGGTCGACGTGGCCGCCAAGGTCATGGAGCTGACCGACGAAAAGGGCGCAGATGTTGCCTTCGAGTGCACCTCCGTGCAGGCCGTCCTGGATACCCTCATGGATGCAGTCCGCCCCCACGGCGTGATTGTCATCGTGTCCATCTGGGGCAAGCGCAGTGACTTTGACATGCACAAGCTGGTCATGCGCGAGCTGGATGTCCGCGGCACCATCGGCTACGTCAACTCCCACCCGGCGACCATCGCCCTGGTGGAATCAGGGAAGGTGGACCTGCGCCCGTTCATCACCGCCAAGATCGGCCTCGACGGGCTTGTTGATGAGGGCTTTGACACCCTGATCAACCGCAACGAGACCGCCGTGAAGATCCTGGTCTCTCCCTCGGGCAAGGGACTGGAGTAGTCCGCTACGCCGGCTGGGGAGGCTCAGGAGCGTTCGGGGAGCTCGGGGAGCCCGGCGCATCGGTGCCGGTGCCGGTGCCGGTGTCCTCCGGCGAGTCATCCCCAGCCGCGGGAGGCTGCCAGCCGTCCGCCCAGGTGTCGGTGGAGTAGTCATACTCCACCCGATTGCCGTCCTCATCGGTGCGTTCATACCAGGAGGTCACCCGGGGCGCGGTGGAATCAAACTCCGCCCCGGCGCCCTCTCCTTCGGCCGCGCGGCGCACGCTGATCTCAAAGTCATCGCCGTGGCGCTCAATGCCCCGGTAGACCGCCTTATTGATCGCGCTGCGGGCGTACTCGCGGCGAATCGCCGCCGGGTCGGTGCGCAGATCCTTGACCAGCGCGACCATGAGCACCAGCAGTACTACGGAAAAGGGCAGGGCGCTCAAAATGGTCAGTGACTGCAAACCAGACAGCGCATTCTCGCCGCCAGACAGCAGCATGACCACTGCAATACCCATCATGCACAGCCCCCAAAAGACCACGATCGTCTTTGGCGGCGCAGGGTTTCCCCGGGTAGACAGCGTTCCCATCACCACAGAAGCAGAATCGGCAGACGTAATAAAGAACACGGCCAGCACAAAAATCAACAACACCGGTGTGATGGCATGCAGCGGCAGCGCATCAAACATGGCAAAAAGAACATGCTCGGGGGTGGCTGTAGCGCTGACCGCCGGGTGCTCGCCCTGGCTTAAAGTAATGGCGGTTCCGCCGAAGAACGTAAACGCCACCGCGAGAATGAAGCTGGGCACGGCCATGGTGGCCAGGGCAAATTCCCGCAATGTCCGCCCTCGAGAAATGCGGGCCAAGAACATCCCCACAAACGGCGTCCAGGAGATCCACCACGCCCAATAAAACGCGGTCCAGGTGGCCTGGAAGTCCACCGTATCCGTCCCCCAGGACAGGGACTTTCCGGCCATGGCTAGCAGCTGATCTGCGTAGGTCAGCAGGCCTGAGGGCAAAAGGTTGAGCAAATAAAGCGTGGGCCCGGTGACAAAGACGAAGAGCACCAGCCCGAGGGTCAGCGTGATGTTCAACGCTGAAAGATAGCGCACACCCCGAGAGACCCCAGAGACCGCGGAGATAATAAAACCACAGGTCAACACCGCCATCAGGACTATGATTGCCCCGTTTGTCAGCGGGCCGGCACCCCGAATGATCTCGATGCCGCGGCCGATCTGGATGGCGGACAGGCCGAGCGTGGCGGCGGTGCCGAAGACGGTGGCGATGATGGCGAGGGCGTCGATAAGCGAACCTGCCCTGCCTGCCGAACGTGGGCCCACAATGCTGCGGAAGGCGGAACTAAACAGCGATACCCGGCCGCGGCGGTAGGAAGAATAAGCCAGCGCGGCGCCGACCACCGCATACAATCCCCAGGCGAACAGCCCCCAATGGAAATGCGACTGCGCCATCGCCTGATGAACAGCCTCCGGGGTACGTGCGGCAACAGTATGCGGCGGCGGGGAGGTGTAATGGCTCAGCGGCTCGGAAGGGCCAAAGAAGAAAATACCCACACCAATGCCCGCGCCAAACATCATGGCGATCCACGAAAATCGAGAAAACTCCGGGCGCTCGCCGTCCTTGCCCAACGTGATTCGCCCATAGCGTGAGCACGCCAAAAATAGCGTCACCCCAACCCCGGCGAGCATGACCATATTAAACAGCCACGCCGCGTTCGTCATCGCCCACTCAAAACCCGCACTGGATACGGAAGACACGGAGTCCGGGGCGCTGACACCCCAGGCGATAAACGCCACGATGACCGCGGCCGTAAATCCAAAGACCCACCGGTTGAGCCCAAATTTATTGCGCTGTTCATCCACGCTAATTCCCGGCACCAAACCGGGGTGCAGACCGTCCGGGTAGAGCGTGGGGGAGGACTGTAAGAACCGCAGCCGGGTGGATCCGGGACGCTGCGGGGGAGGTGGGCTGGCGGGCTGGTCAGGCATGAGGTCCTTTGCAAAAAGCTAAAAGCGGGAGGAGATCAGGAAGTGGGGAAGGGCGAATGAGGGAGCGGGCTGAACCTTCCACCTAGGCTAGGAAGCCGGGGCGGACTGCCGCGCGGCTAGCGATGAATGGGCAAGCCTACCCGCGTTGCAGGACGCAGACACAACCCCGGCGGAATTCCCGCCACGACAGTCCCAGGAAAGGACCTGGCATGACGCAGCAGGACGATGACCACAGGCAGCCCCGAACTTCCCAGTGGGCGGCCACCACGATCAGACGGGGCCGGCGCCTCGTCCATGAGGGTACTCACCAGCCCATCCATCCGGGGCTCATTCCGGGAATCGGGGTGGAACAGACGGGTGCGCAGTTTCGCACCAACAAGGTGGTCTTCGCTGCCGCCCTGGTGGTCACCGTGGCGGTGCTGGCCTGGGCGGTAATCGCCCCGGAGAACCTGGCGGAGGTGGGTACCGGCATGCGGGAGTGGGTGACCACCAACTGCGGCTGGCTGTTTACCACCATGGTCATTGCGTTGATGGGCTTTATGGTGGTCGTGGCCTGCGGGCCGACGGGCAATATTCGCCTCGGCGCGGATGGGGAGGAGCCGGAGTATTCCCGGGGCTCATGGATTTCCATGCTCTTTGCCGCCGGCCTGGGCATTGGGTTGATCTTTTATGGGCCGATGGAGCCGATGACCCACTTCCTGCACACGCCTCCGGCCTCGCATGGCACGGCCGGCCAGCGCGATAACGTGCTGCCGGCGATCTCCCAGGCGCTGTTGCACCAAACGTTTTTCACCTGGGGGATCTACGCGTTTGTGGGCGGCGCGATTGCCTATGGGGCGTTTCGGCGCGGGCGCTTGCCGCTGATCTCGGCATTGTTTGAGCCGGTTTTTCCTAACGGTCCGCACCGGCTGGTGGGTCGTGTCATTGATATTTTTGCGCTGCTGGTCACCCTGTTTGGCACGGCCACCTCGCTGGGTATTGGTGCGCTGCAGATTCAGGCCGGCACGCAGATTGTCACCGGCTGGTCGGTGGCGGGCAATGGGTTTATCATCGGCGCGATCTCGGTTCTGACGGCGTTGTTTATTCTCTCTGCGGTCACGGGCGTGAAAAAGGGCATTCGGCTGTTGTCCAATGCGAATATGGCGCTGGTGATCATCCTGGCCACCTTTACGCTGGTGTGTGGGCCCACGGTGTTCTTGCTGGACCTGATTCCTACCTCTTTGGTGGATTTTGTGGGCCGGGTTCCGGCGATGTTGAGCGTGTCCGGCTCGCAGGGGGAGGACGCACGGGAGTTCATGACCTCGTGGACCACCATGTATTGGGCGTGGTGGTTGTCCTGGTCGCCTTTTGTGGGGATGTTCATTGCCAAGATCTCGCGGGGGCGCACCATTCGTGAATACACGGTGGTGGTGATTCTGGGCCCGGGCCTGATCAGCCTGGCGTGGTATGTCATCTTCGGCGGCACGGCGATTTCTCAGGTGCTCTCCGGGGTGGGCTTGGAGATTAAGGATTCCGGCGAGAACGTGATGTTTGATCTGTTGGGCGCGCTGCCGTGGGCGCCGGTGACCCAGGTGCTCACCCTGGTGGCGGTGGTGATCTTCTTTGTCACGGCCGCAGATAGCGCGACGGTGGTCATGGGCTCGATGTCCCAGTCCGGCCGCCCGGTGCCGGCCACCCCGGTGAGCGTGGTGTGGGGTGTGAGCCTGGGGCTGATCTCCTTGTTCCTGCTGTTGGCCGGCGGCCAGGATGCGCTCAGTGGGTTGCAGGCGGTGATGGTGACCTGCGCGGTGCCCTTCGTGGTGATTCTGCTCGGTGCGATGGTGTGCTGGGCAAAGGATTTGCGTACGGATCCGTACATGATCCGGCGCACGTATGCGCGCGCGGCGATTGCCAAGGGTGTGGCGCGCGGCATTGATGCCCACGGCGATGACTTTGTTTTTGGCACCGATACTGTGGCCGCTCAGGAGGGTGCGGGCGCGGAGTTCGCCTCGGAGGATCCGGCCTTGACTGAGTGGTACACACAGGCGGTCGAGGGTGCAGAAGAGGGTGCAGAAGAGGGTGCAAAAGAGCAAGCGGAAGAAGGCGCTGGAGACCCAGAGCAAACCTAGCGGTCTAAAAAGGGTAGACAAGTAGGTCTGTTTAGCGCTAGGGTTGCGGAAAGTTCCTCGCGGGGAGGACGCCTGCCGTCTAGTCGGCGTTGGCGGCGCCCACCCCCGAGCGGCACCGATGTGCACTCAACCGCAACCGAAACAGCAAAGAGAGCTGCCCCATGATCCTTACTGGCCTGACGCTTGGCGCCGTACTCGGCGCCGTCATGCAGCGCGGACGCTTCTGCGTGACCGGCATGCTGCGCGACATTTTCTTGCAACGCTCCTGGCGTACCTTCGTCGCGCTGCTCATCGTCATCGCCGTCCACGCGGTGGGCATTGCTGCGCTGACTAGTGCCGGGGTGATTACCCCGGAGGTGGATAATTTCGCGCCCGCGGCGGTGATCGTCGGCGGCTTCGTCTTTGGCGTGGGCATCGTGCTGGCCGGGGGCTGCGCGTCCGGCACGTGGTATCGCGCCGGCGAGGGCCTGGTGGGTTCCTGGGTGGCGCTGGTGGCCTATGCGCTCAGCGCCGCCGCGATGAAAACCGGCGCGCTGCACCCGCTGAATTCGTGGCTGCGATCCCAGACGGTGGAGGCCACCACGCTGCCCGCCACGCTGGGGGTGAGCCCCTGGTGGTTCGCCCTGGGGCTCACCGTGGTCACGGTCCTGCTGGCCGCGCGTTTCTTGCGTATCGACGCCTCCCTGCCCACCCCCGCACCCGCCCCCGGTGCCCGCCGGTGGTCACGGCCCCTGCACGTCTATACCGCCGGTGCGCTGGTGGGCCTGCTGGGCGTGGTGGCCTGGCCGCTGTCGGCAGCCACCGGCCGCAACGATGGCCTGGGGATTACCACCCCGTCATCCAACCTGGTCAACGCGGTGATTACCGGCGATGGTGCGCGCGTGGACTGGGGCGTGATGCTCGTGGTGGGGATTCTCGTGGGTTCTTTCCTTGCCGCGCGGGCTACGGGGGAGTTCCGCGTCCGTGTCCCGGATGCGCGCACCATCCAGCGCAGCGCGGTCGGCGGGGTGCTCATGGGCATCGGCGCGGCGTGGGCTGGCGGCTGCACGGTGGGCAACGGCATGGTGCAGACCTCGCTGTTTAGCTATCAGGGTTGGGTGGCGCTGCTGTTCATGGCGCTGGGCGTGGGTGCCGCGGCCCGGGTGTGGCTGCGCCCGCAGCGCGCGGTGGATGTGCCCGCATCCGCCGAGCAGCACACCTCGGCGGAAGACCACGTGTTGGCGGCCCCGGACGCGGCCCCGCAGCTGCGCATCCCGGTAGCCACCGGGGCGGTGCGCCTGGCGGTCAAGCCCGCCGCGGAGCCGGACCAGCGAGATCGCGCTCAGGCGACGGACCCCTCCGGCAAAGCACGTGCGCTGGGGCAGGGGCGCTACGCCTTGGATTCCGTCGGCGCGGTGTGCCCCTTCCCGCTCATTGAGGCCAAGGACGTCATGGCAGGCTTGCGCCCGGGCGAGGAGCTGGTCATTGACTTTGACTGCACCCAGGCCACCGAGGCGATCCCGCGCTGGGCGGCCACGGACGGCCATGAGGTCATTGACTTCTCCCGGCGCGGGGATGCCGGGTGGTCCATCACTGTGCGCAAGGGTGCGGATTCACCCGTCGCGGTGGGCTGAGCCGCGGCGCAGCGCCGCGTGGGCGAGGTTAAGCAGGCAGGCAATAGCCACCGGTCCTGCCACGAACACCAGCGAGAAGGGCGAGAAAAACTCGGGTTCGTTGGGGTATTCGAAGGAGTACCAGATGCCCCAGCCACACAGAGCTACGCCCACGGCGAGCGCCACGGCATTCGCCGTGGAGGAGAGCCGGGACAGCGGGTAGGCGATGAGGGCGGCCAGGCCGCATAGTACCGCGGTGACTATGCCAATCACGCTCATCATGGGGGTATGGCTGACAAGGCCGATGCCCAGCACAACCAGCCCGATGACCGCGAGGATGGCCTCAAAACGGGGGAGTCGGGGTTGAGTGCTCATGGCAGCCAGTATGCCGGGAAAAAAAATGTCTGCCATCCCCGGCGATGGGGCGGCTAGCGGCGCATCCGGTTCAGCGAGGCGATGTCATGGGCCTGCACCAGCATGCCTAAGGTGGCCGATGCGCCTGGGGCTAGGGTAAATCCGCGCGCCGAGGTGCCCAGGCGGGCCGGCTCCACGCACACGAAGTCGCGCCACTGCCCAGGCCTCAAGTCGGCGATGGTCTGGTCGGCCTGGGCCCCCGGATTCCACACCACGGTGTGGTCGGTGCCGGTGCCATAAACGGTGAGGTAGCGGCCCATGCCGGGGTCGATGATGCGGGCGGCGGGTGCGTCGAAGTTTCCCGTATCGGGGTCGAAGGGGTGGGGATGGGTGGCGTCGATAAGCGAACCATCGAAGGTGGTGGTGCCGCCGGGGTGCTCCACGCGGATGGCGGTGACGTCGGAGACTGCGAAGTAGGGGTGCAGGGCAAGCTGAACGGTGCGCGCGGTGGGCCCCTTGTTTTCTGCGTCGAGTGCCAGGGCGAAGCCGCTGCCGTAAGTCTGTGCAGTCAGGGTGAGGCTGATGCCGCGCCACACGGTGGTCGCCTCGATGCCATCGGCGGTGGGACGCAGCGCCCAGTCGCGGCGCCGCGCCCAACCGTGGGAGGGCTCCTGGCCGGTGAGCGTGCCAAACCAGGGGGCGATGACGGGCACGCCGCCGCGGATGGGGGCAGAGCCATCGAGGGTGGCGGCCGAAGACAAGAAGAGCAGGGGACCGAAGGGGGAGTCGGCGCTTAAGACATGCGCTCCGTGGGTGGACATGGTCAGCGCACCGGAGGCGACGGTGGCAGGCGTGTCCGTGCTGTCTGGGGTCGTCGGGGTAGCTGGGGCACCGGAATCTGGGGTGGCGGTCATGAGAAAACAGGGTACGCGGCCGTGCGGGCGCCAAGGAAGCGGCGAGGAAGCGGTGAGGAAGCGGTGAGGAAGCGGTGAGGTAGCACCCACAACATTCCAACTAATGACACCAAAGTCCCACAATATGAGACGTGACGCGCTAGTCTCTGGAGTACTGCACCGCGCACCGCCTGCGCAAGCACCACGCCCGCGCATCCGCACGCACACACGGGCACCACCCCCGCGCAGCCGAGCCGAAAGACCGAGAGACCTCAAGAGAAGGAAAAGAGCACCAGACGTGACCCAAACGAACCTCGATCCCGCCCTGGAGACTGACCGTTCCTCGCGCCTGGTCATCACCGCCTTCCCGGTGTTCATCCTGGCGGGTACGGTCATCGCCTTGCTCTTCCCGGCGCCGTTTGTGCCGCTGACCGGCCATATCACGGAGTTTCTCATCCTCATCATGTTTTCCATGGGGCTGACGCTGACGCTGCCGGACTTTGCGCTCATTGCCCGCCGGCCCACGCCGGTGATCATCGGGGTGATTGCGCAGTTTGTCATCATGCCGCTGCTGGCGGTGGTGGTGGCGTGGGCGTTGCGGCTCAATCCGGCGCTGGCGGTGGGGCTGCTCATGTTGGGCTCGGTGCCGGGCGGGACGTCCTCTAACGTGATCGCGTTTCTTGCGCGTGGGGACGTGGCGGTCTCTGTGGCCATGACCAGCGTGTCTACGCTGATTTCTCCGATTGCCACCCCCATGCTCATGCTGGTGCTGCACGGCACGCGCACGGATGTGGATGGTCCGGCCATGGCGCTGTCTTTGGTGCAGACGGTCCTGGCGCCGGTCATTGGTGGGGTGGTGGTGCGCTGGCTGGCCGGGAAGTGGGTGGATCGTATCCTGCCGGTGTTGCCGGTGGTGTCCATCCTGGGTATCGGCGGGGTGGTGTTTGGCACGGTGGGTGCCAACGCGGCGCGGCTGTTGGACGTGGGTGCCATTGTCATTGTGGCGGTGGTCATCCACAACGTGGGCGGCTACGTGTTGGGCTTTCTTACTGGCCGGATCTGCCGCCTTGATGAGCCGGTGGTGCGCACCCTGGCCACGGAGATTGGCACCCAGTCAGCCGGGCTGGCCAGCGGGATGTCTGCTCGTTTTTTCGCCCCGGAGGCGGCCCTGCCCGGCGCGGTGGCGGCGGTGGTGCACAACATCACCGGGGCGATTTATGCTGCGATTATGCGCCGGCGTCGCCTGCCAGCTGCGTCGCGGGCGGCGGTACCGGAGCCCCGCGCGGGGGCGTAATCCGCGGGTGGTTGTGCTGCTTGTTCGCGCCCTCCGTCGCATCCTGTGCCGCTCCAGCACCGGCACCAGCAGCCGCGCCCGCGCCGAAGGTTGCCCCGCGCCCGGGTGCGGGATCCCAGGGGGTATCAACCAGGCGGTGCTGGCACAGCAGGCCCAGGCCGAGCACGGCCAGGCCCACCACTGCTACGGCGGCGGGGCCAACCCAGCCGGGGGCGGAGGCTGCGGCGCTGACCAGCAGGCCCATCCAGCCGAAATCGGCATCGCCGAAGGTGGTGTTCTCTCCGGCGAAGGCACCCAGCGCGTTGATGAGGAAGGCCGGCAGCAGGGTGATGATCAGCCCGTTGGTGGCCGCGCCGAGCACGGCCCCGCGGCGCCCGCCGGTGGCGTTGCCAAACACGCCGGCGGCACCGCCGGTGAAGAAGTGGGGCACCAGGCCGGGCAGGATGAGCGCGGCGCCGAAGGCCGGCTGGAGCCAGACGCTGAGCAACGCCAGGCCGATGAGCCCGCCGGTAAAGGAGGAGATGAACCCGATGAGCACCGCGTTTTGCGCGTAGGGGAAGACGATCGGGGCGTCGAGAGCCGGGATCGCGCCGGGCACGACCTTGGCGGCGATGCCCTGGAAGGCGGGGACGAGTTCGCCCAGAATGGTGCGCACGCCGAAGAGGATGACGGCCACGGCCACGCCGAATTGCAGGCCCTGGGTCACCGATTGCATGAGGTAGTTGCCCAGCCCGGTGGCGCCGTTGTCAAAGGCTCCGTAGGCCTCCTGCGTGCCGGCGCGCACGACGAAGATGATGGCCAGAATCACATACATCAGCGCCATGGACAGCGCGGTGGCCACCATGGAGTCGCGCAGGAAGCGCAGCCCGGAGGGCAAGGAGAGTTCTTCGGTGGAGCGGGACTTGCGCCCGACCAGCGCGCCTACCGCCCCGGAGGCGACGTAACCAAGCGTGCCAAAGTGGCCGATGGCCACGGAGTCATCGCCGGTGATCTTGCGGGTAAATGGGTGGGCGATGGCAGGCAGGGAGACCATGAGGATGCCCAGTAGTGCCGCACCCAGCCCGACGGTCAGCCAGGAGTTGAAGCCCGCGGTGGCCAGGATGATGGTGAGCATGGTGGCCATGAACAGCACGTGGTGTCCGGTCAAAAAGACGTAGGACAGTCGCGTCAGGCGGGCGAGCACCAGGGAGATGGCAAAGCCCAGGATCATCAGCCAGGCCACCTGGGAGCCGTATTTGTCCTGCGCGATGCCCGCAATCGCCTCATTGGTGGGCACCACGCCGTGGGCGCCGGTGGCCCCTTGGATCATCACGCCGAGCGGTTCGAGGGAGGCGGTGACCAGCCCGGCGCCGGCTCCGATGAGCAGGAATCCCAGGGTGGCTTTCAGGGCGCCGCCGATGACGTCGCCGGCGTGGCGACCCATCGCGGACAGCCCCACGGCGGTGATGATGCCGATGAGGAACGCAGGCACGGACAAGAGGTCGTTGACAAGGAACTGGAGGAAGGAACTGACAGCATCCATGGGTTAGGCGTGCTCCTGCTGATCGTTGGGGTTGAGGGCATCAAGGTCGTAGAGGCCGCGCAGGGCGCTATCAATTTCGGCCCGCGAGGTGAAGTTGGCGATCACCGCCACAGGCACACCCACCTCGCCGAGGGTGCGCGCAATCTCACCGGAGGTCAGGATGCAATCTGCCTGGGACGCGCGCCCCTTCGCGGAGATCGTGTCGGTCGCCTCCACAGAGATAAACGGCGCCCACCCCCACTCGTCGAGCACGGATTCGAGCGTGTTCTTCAAAAATAGGGAGGTGCCTAGCCCGTTGCCACACACCGTCAGGATCAGGCGGTGGTCCTCGCCACCGCTTGTCGACGCCCCCTGTTTCGCCCCCTTGCCCGCACCCGCAGCGGTGCGCGCCGCCTTCGGCTCGAGCGCTGCGCGCAGCTGCGCGGGGGTGGCGGCGGCGTCGAGAAGCGAGCGCCGGGAGGCGAGCAGTTTGGACAGCTGCGCCAGCGCCCGGGTGTGCGCCTTGTCATCGGTGGCGCACAGCCCCACCACCAGGTCAACCGGGTCATTGTCCGGGTGCCCAAAGACCACCGGCTCCTCGAGCCGCAGCCAGGATAGGGCCGTGCGGTTGACCGCTGGGCTGGGCCGGGCGTGGGCGAAGGCGAAGCCGGGGGCGATGACAATGTACGGGCCGTGCTGTTCCACCGACGCGATCATCTCCGCGGTGTAGTCGGCGCTGGCGGCTCCGGCCTGCTCAAGCAGCTCGCCGGCGCGGGTCAGCGCCTCGCGCCACGTGCCGGCCCGACCATGCAGGTCGATGGCGGCATCGTCCAAAAGTTGTGAAAGGTCATCCATATAGGTGATACTAATGTAGCGCGAGGCATAAGGGTAGATGGCCTTGAGCGCGTCGCCCAATGGGCTAGAGTAAGTGCTCATGGAGACCTAGAACAACGGCAGTCCCGTGGGACTGACACCGGCAGAGGCCCGGGAGTTTGACCACCTCGTCGCAGTTTTCGAGGTCACCGACGAACACCTGGTGGATGCCCGCCTGCTCCCGCGCATTTACTCCAGCTAAGCTGCGCGCGCCGGGGAGTCACTTGATGCGCTGGCGCGCGGACCTTCGACAAGACCCAAGGATGTCTGTTGCCGTGAACACTTCCCCCGCCGCCGCGGAACCCGATCTAGGCCCCGATACCGCCCTGCGCCCCGGGGCCGCCGCGGCCCTCGTGACCACCCTCATGGTGGCCGTCCTGGCCTTCCAGCTCAACGCTTCCATGCTCTCCCCGGCGCTGGCCACCATGGAGCGCGAACTAGACGCCACCACCGCGCACATCGGGCTGACGCAGACCGCGTTCTTTACCGCTGCCGCGCTTTTCTCCCTGTTCCTGCCGCGCTGGGGCGACCTCATCGGCCGGCGCCGCGTGCTCACCGGCATGATGGCCGTCCTGGCCCTGGGCTGCGTGCTGGCCGCCCTGGCCCCCAACGTCACCGTGCTGGCCATCGCCCGCATCATCCAGGGCGTGGCCGGGCCCACCGTGCCCATGGCGCTGATCATGCTGCGCGTCCAGGTGCCCCGCGATAGCCAGTATGCCGTGCTCATGGGCGTGATCACCTCCGTCAACGGCGGCATCGCGGGCGTGGATGCCCTCGCCGGCGGTTGGCTGGCCGATCACCTGGGCTTCCGCTCCATCTTCTGGGTCATCGCCGCATTCGCCGCCGTGGCCACCGTCGTGGTGCACGTGGGCACCAAGGAAACCACCGCCCCGCAGACCCCGCCCATGGACTGGAAGGGCGTGGCCCCGCTGGTGGTGGCGCTGGCCGCGCTGCTGACCGCCTTCAACGAGGCCGGCAAGATCGCCGAGGCCAACTGGTTGTTCGTGGTGGTGCTGCTGGCCGTCGGCGCGGCATCCTTTGCCGTGTTCTGGCGGGTGGAAAAGACCGTCGCCCACCCGCTGGTCAGCGTGGACTACCTGGTCCAGCGGCGCACCTGGGCGCTGCTGGGCACCACGCTGTTGACCATGACCGGCGTGTTCGCCGTGACGAACGGCCTGATTCCCAACCTTGGGCAAGATAGCCAGGTGGGCGCGGGCATCGGCGCGGACGCCATCTCCTGGGTCACCCTCACCCCCTACGCGCTCGTGGGCCTGGTCATGGGGCCGATCTCCGGGGCGCTGGCCGCGCGCATCGGCTACAAGCTAGTCCTCCAGATCGGCCTGGTGGGCACCGTCATCGGACTGGCTGTGGGCCTGTGGGTCGTCGGCTCGCCGACGAAGGTCTCCCTGCTAGTCATCTCCCTGCTCGTCGGTATCACCTACGCGGGCATTTCTAACATCATGCTCAACGGGTTGGGCATTGTGCTCTCCCCGGCGGCGAACCCCGGCTACCTGCCCGGTATGAACGCCGGCGCCTTCAACCTCGGCGCCGGGCTGTCCTTCGCGGTGCTCTTCGCCGTGTACTCCGCCACCGGCTACCGCGGCGGCATCATCACCGGCATGATCATCCTGGCATGCGCCCTGGTCATGTCCACCCTCATCCCGCGCCCCGAGGCGCTCACCGACACCGTCGGTGCGAACACCCCTGCAGAAAGCTAGAACCATGAGTACTGATACCCAACCCCGCAGCATCATCCTCGACTGCGACCCCGGCCACGATGACGCCGTGGCCATCCTGCTCGCCGCCGGCAACCCCGCGATCGACCTGATCGGCGTAACCACCGTGGGCGGCAACCAAACGCTTGCCAAGGTCACCCGCAACGCGCAGATCGTCATGACCATCGCCGGGCTTAACGGTGTGCCCCTGCATGCCGGATGCACCCGCCCCCTGGTGCGCGAGGTAGAGGTAGCCGAATCCATCCACGGCGAAACCGGCATGGAAATCGAGGGCTTTGAACTTCCCGAACCCACCGTGCCCGTAGCCGAGGACCACGCCGTGGACTTCATCATCGAGCAGGTCATGAGCCGCGAGCCCGGCACCGTCACCCTGGTTCCCACCGGGCCGTTGACCAACATCGCACTCGCGGCGCGCAAGGAACCCCGCATCGTCGAGCGCGTCCGCGAGGTCGTGCTCATGGGCGGCGGCTACCACACCGGCAACTGGTCCGCGGCCGCCGAGTTCAACATCATCGTCGACCCAGAAGCCGCGCACATCGTGTTCAACGAGCCCTGGCCCGTGGTCATGGTCGGCCTGGATCTCACCCACCAAGCGCTGGCCACCGCGGAGGTCGAGCAGCGCTTCGCCGCCCTGGGCAGCCAGGCAGGCGACTTTGTGGTAGGCCTGTTCGGCTACTTCCGCGAGTCCTACCGCGAAGCCCAAGGCTTCGACGACCCGCCCGTCCACGACCCCTGCACCGTCGCCTACCTCATCGACCCGGACGTCGTGCAGACCGTGCCGGTGCCCCTCGACGTCGAACTGCGCGGCGAACTCACCGTGGGCATGACGGTTGCCGATTTCCGCGCACCCGCCCCCGCCGACTGCCACACCAAGGCCGCCACCACCCTCGATCACGGGAAGTTCTGGGACCTGGTGGTCGACGCGGTGGCGGCGCTGGGGTAGTGAAGAGGGGATCCGAAAGAGCCGCGGGCGGAGAACGGCGGATACTTTGCGCGGGGATCCTTGCGGGATAGTTCATCGCAGGTCTGGTAATTACTCAAAGCAATAAAATGGCCACTTGCGGGTTGTTAGCATTTCTAGCTTGATTGATGAATGGAAATACAGGTAGTCTTTATCTTGCATACTAGAAAGAAATGCTGAATATCTTAAGCTGGTAGAACGAATATCCTCCTGCGGTGTATATATCGATGATTTATAGGGTTGAGTTGGTTTTTTTGAAAAGGGTAATGGCCGTGTATCTGTTCCGGTCTTCCAGTTTCTTTTTAATTCTTAGTTGTTAAGGTTAGGTTTCTACTTCTATGTAGGGGTAGGGGATGGCACAAATAAGCCACCAAATAGATTTGCGACTCGTTAAGGCGGCCGTTGCCGAACATTTGCGGGTCTTCTGACTTTACGCGGTGACTGTCGTCTGGGTCTGCATGAGCAGAAGGGGGGCGGTGTCAAGATCTTTTCGGTTCACGGAGTAATAGGGTGTTTTCAGCCAAGATTGTAACCCCGAGGGCTAAGTCTAATGAGGGATTAAAGGTTCTAAAATAGACTATATTTGCGTCGGGACTTAAGTATTCTATTGAGTGTATGGAACTGTCCGGGCCGGTCTTTTAGTGTGCCAGCTGTGATGTGAGTTCCTTTGGCAATTCTAACGTTGTAACAGATAGGCTTCCTCTCGTCGCAATTGATATGATTCAGGTTTGGCAGGGATTAACTGTTCTGCCTCCATTGCAGCGATTCAACTGTAGTCCTCTTGCAGGGCTACAGGCTGCGGGCCTTGTGGATCTTGGGAGTGAAGGCAGGGACACCAGCTAACTGCGATGCGTCTAGACTCATTGCGCAGAGATCTTCTGGCGCAAGCTTTTTGACGAGCGGAAAAACCCCTTCGGCGGCAAATTGTCCTTCGACAAGTACGTTGCTGAAGGCCGTGGCATCCCGTTTTCCTGCCGCAGAAGGTACCACCGTCCCAGTTCACGCAAGGCTTCGGCAGCCTCCGGCTGATATTTTCAATTTACCACGGCCGATCCGTTCTTTACGCATTCATTTTTCAAACGCGGCTATATTAAACCCGAATCTTTGAGCTGCCGAATTCAAAGAAATGCTCAGACTTCTGGCAAGATCGACGCGCACCACTTCGTCAGGAAAGTCCTTTGTATATATCTTGGAGGGAATTAATCCGTGTCGCCCGGTACCAATAATAGCCAAGTCAGTTCTCGCTTTTCCATGCGACATACCCGTCGGGAAGCAGACTTGAACAGTGTGGGCAGAGCTTTTACGGTATAATTGGCGGTAGCACCTGATGTGCCAGGCTGAGCCTGCCGTGAAACTTCCTGCCTCCTGCCAAGCCTGTAGATCTGTGTTCAGGTTAGGGATTTGTTTCGATGGACGGAAGAAGTACAATTGAACTCCTGTGTTGAGCAAAGGACTTGCATGTTGTGCAAGACCGTGGTGCCACCAACCAGCCTCATGCACTCTCCAACACGAAGGGTCGAGAATCTTAGAAATCGATGAGAGTGATGTCCTGGCGGAAGGTTGCTCATAAAGATGACTGCCCGTGCTAAACCCGCTGATCAGCGAATACCCCAGAGGGGAGCCGCACCCCCATGTGGGGGTGCGGCTTGCTATCCTCTGCATCGTCTGACCACAGCCGGTAGCATACGGAGGTGCATCGTACGTAGAGAAGTGAAAGGAGACTCGCGATGCACATTCATCAGAAGTGATGGCGCTTTTCGTTGCCCTATCCGTATTCTTCTCGCCCCTAGAGGCATCTGCGGTGGCCAATACCGGTGACGCAGCTGATCGGATCGCACGCGTGGCACAACGTGAGGGCGTTTCGGGGTATAACGTGGACTCTATCAGCCTTGACAGCGGTACCGAGGTCGACTGGCAAAGTGACGACGAGGTCGACTTTCTCACCTACGGAGATGCTGAAAAGTCAACCATCCTATTCGGAAAAGAGGGTGGAGATGTATTTTCTTCGAAGTTCTCTTTCGATGGTAAAAAGCTTGAAATAATCAGCGGTGAAAGGGTGCTCGTTCGAGATGCTGCAAGCGGAGAACCGGAGGCTCTAATTCTCGCCCCCTGGGCTCGTACGGAGTCGGGAGTGGATGTGCCGACGTACTTCACTACGCAAGGAAATACCCTAGTGCAGACGGTCGAGGCTACTGGGTTTGATGGTGATTATATCGTCGCGGACCCCCAAATACGGGACGTTCGCCACAACGGGAAAAAAGTGGGCCAAGATTTGGTAATCAGCCCCAAGGATTGGGCAGTGATGAGTGCAGGTATGGCAGCATGTCGGGCGTACATTAGCAAGCTTCCGCATCCAGCAGCAAAGGCTGCAGGAGTGTTTTGTCGCGCAGCCCTTGACGCGGCCGCCGTCGCTGGTCCAGCTTTCACCGATGGCAAGTGCCTAGCTATTCGTGCTCTTGGGCCAGCCGATGGAATCAATGTAGTCTTCCCCTACCGAGTGGATTGTTAAATGCGAGCATCTATCCTGAATACCTTGTCAGTAGTCGTCTATTTAGGACTTATGATTTTTTTCCATGGCTGGGTAACCGGGATAGATGCTACATTCCTCATCGTTCTGACAATTTTCCCCATAATTCCACTTTCCGTTGATTTTAACAAGCGGCAGCCACGCGTCTATACCTCTTTCATCCTGAATGTTATTTCCTTGAGTTCAATGGGCATGTTTCCCGAGTTGTCCAGTTTGATAAATGGGGATTATCCGCTCGTTTTATTAATTGTAGCCAACATTGCTTTACTTTTTTTGATCCCATTCCCCAAGGTTGCAAAGAAAAAACCAGACACGCAATAGTTGAAGATGAACGAAGGTTGTGCTCGGGCCGGTCTGATGGTTACTTCGTTAATTCGGGGGCCCCTATCGGGGTGTCAAGTCGTTGGGTACATCGCGGTCAGGTACCGCGGTGAGAGGGTGAACCTCAGGGTTTCGAACATGCCTAACAGGCGTCTGGGACTCGGCCTGGACGCCTGTGGGGGCTAGGGGTTTTACGCTGCTGGGGCGTTTTTGTGGGCGGGATTTCTCGGAAGAACTCTCTTCTCGTGAGCATTGCGTAGATGATGTTGCATCGGCGGCATGCCAGGCACATGGCGGCTGCGTTATGGCGTTTTCCTCCCTCACGTTTTCGCTGGTAATACTGCCTCGATGCTTCGTGGCAATGTGAGGCGATCCAGGCTGACCTTAAAAAGGCGTTCTTTAGCTGCCTGTTGCCCGACCTAGATGGCGATTCGCTATGAATCGAGGTTCCAGATCGCCTTGTGATCGGTGCAACGCCTGCATAAGAAGCCCGGCGGGTCGCGTCTTTAAAACCTGAGCAATCGCCAACACACATGAGGATCCTCGCCGCAATCTTGATGCCGATCCCTGGCATGGACATCAAGATTTCGAAAAAGAGGGAAGGCATCGAGCATCCTTTCTACCTCGTTGGATATTTCCTTACGTTGTTGCTTGAAAGATATGATGTTGGCTGCCAGCATCGGGATCGTTTTCTCGATCGCGTGCGTACCGGGTACCACCACCGTCTGTTCGGCAAGAACCTGGAAAATCCGATCAACCAGTGGACTCTAGTCACTGCGGGAGCGCTTGTTGATCCAAGATCGCACCCGGGGCTTTCCTTACCCGGCCTATTATTTGTTGGACCGCCGTAGTGTTCTAGCAGGTCACGTGTTGCGCAGCGCTGAGTTACATCACCGGAAAAGACCCTTTCGAGTGCGGGATGGATCTGCAGGACAGCGCTGCGTAGACGGTTAATCGAGCGGGCGCAATCGCGGGCGATATCGTCGTCGTAGCCGGGGAGAACTTTCAATGCAGACAGGGTTTCGTTGTCGTGATCAACTTCGGGTAACGTGCTTGGCAAGACTCGGGCTGTATCTGCGATGATGAAGGCATCTTGTATGTCGATTTTTGCCTTACAGGGATGCAGATCGGCTGCTGTGCGTATGGCCAGACCGAAGGTAGCCGACGGCACAGTTGCAATCACGGGCGACCACAACGGGTAGTGCCCCGATGGTGTTTGGTTGAGCGTCAACGATGAGAACACGGCCGTGTTGTCGCAGCTGTGTGACAAGCGCTCGTAGGCGTTGCTCGTCTTGTGGAAGTAGTTTGGTTTGTTGAGGTACCGCTGTGTGCCATCGGCAGACAGGGCGCAACCGTGGTGTCCGGTTTTGCCAACCGCTAAGCCGAGGAACGCGTCGATGTGGGTGGTCTCGTACATGAGCCATCCTTTGGGCCTTTTTGAGAATAGCAGGAATAAACGATCGCAAAGCCAAGACGCGGTTAGCGGAAACCCACGCCTGCGATGAGACGTTTTACGGCAAAAAATGCCGGGAGCCACGTCCCTATTGGCCGTCAAGTCGCGTCCTGGTACCCCGGTGACATCACTCCCCGGATCATTCGAACAGACAGGGCAACATAGCCATGCCGGCGCCAGCGACCTGCCCCGAGCCTAGGAGTTAGCCCGGGACACCAACAACGGTAACGGGCTTGCCGATAAAAGTTAACAAAGTTTTAAAAAAAGGGTATCGAATTAAGGGTTAAATTGAGGCTCTCCTCTATAACTGCCAAATATAGGAGTGAATAGCCCGGCAAAATAGAGTCTGGTTATAAGTATTTCGGCTATGGCTGCTCCCGGGTTTATGGTCTCCAGATCAGCTTGTTTGATGGAACCATTTAGTGGGTGTCTTTTGAATGAGACGTTACATGTTGGGTTGCGCCAAAGGGCCGCTGGACGCCAGCAAGAACTCTTGGGTGCTGTAAGCTGAATTCCTAGGGTGCGGCCGTGTAGATGGCTGCTGGCTGTCACTTGGGGAGTGACTGGAGGTTCGACCGACGACTTGATTATCGGCCTTTGGTGTTGGGGAGCGCCTGAGGCGGGTTGATGCTGTCACGGTCTTGCACAACATGCAGGCCCCCTGTCCAGCACGAAACTACAGTTGTGAACTCTCCATGCATCGGAGAAGCCCCTACTCTAAATACGGACCTGCAAGCTCGTCAACGACACCATGTGGCACCGACGATGTTGGAGCTGATGATAACAACTACCGCGGTGAACGCGAAACAACGGTCCTGTAAATAAGCCCGGAAGATTTCGCCTACCACTTCCCCGGCTGGCGGGGGGTGGAAGGCGCAACTACTGGAACCACATGATACGCAATCACACAGATCGTACCGGTTGTCAGCTAGTAGAGAATTCTCTAGTTCAGTTTCGCGCGATTCACCCGCATAAACATCGAGTGGGTGCGCTGGATCCTTCGGACTAAAATGCGTCTGCACGTACCGTTACGGCATCTTTACCGTTGGGTACTGCACTGGTTTTGTAACGGTTGGGGCCAATGCTACCAATACCAGGTAAATAAATAAAGGCCACCGTCCTTATCGCGACCCGTCTGACTTGATTATTAACAAGACCCGGTTAGCCTGCTTGCACAGGGGTTTATGGGTTCGTTTAGACCGGGAAGAAGGCATCGACGCTGGTGGGCGCGCATTGAGCCATATTCCAGATAATACGCCCCTTTTCGAACTTCCTCGCATATAAACGTGGCCTTTACCACGTGGATCAACAGGTCTGGGTATGCCACGCTGATTGATGTTGGGATAGGGACCTGGCGGCTTGCACACTCATGAGCGGGTTCTAAAAGTAGAATTTCTAGCAACCGGCACACATACGACCCTGTGGGTGATTTAAACACAGGTGATTTCATCGACTCAAAATTTACATGGTGCGTTGGGATGAGAATCACGACTCACGCGTTTTCAATGACTTTCGCGGGCTGGTCGTTTGGTAACCGCCCCGAGACGTTTAATTCTATGTTTCACGCCTGCGACTACTGTCGGCCTAGCGGTTCTTATCTCGGCCCAACTGACATATTCACGACTTAGAGGGTGCCAAATACTACGGTTTACGTAGATAGATTAGGTAGTGGGAGTGACTTTGATGACTTCTGGCAAATTCCGTCGGTTAAATTGTCTTTGATGGGATTCTACACGTTTCTTAGCGTTAAGGTAGCTGCATGAGGAGATGAAACTAGCTTCACGCTCGGAGTTTGCGTCCGCAGATGGCTTCGAATGTGAAACGATTATTGTAATTTTCGCTGAACTTGATCATTTCCGACGTTGCGGCTCGAGTTGTGGTTCAAAAGGCGGAGGCGGATTTCAATATCCCGGTGGTATCTCGTAGTTTTCGAACATTACGGCTCAGTCACGCGTTCTCTGCGATGACTTTTGCTCACTACGCTTGACTGAATTGCCACCCTGCGGGCGGCCCACACGCACTAACGTTCGGTGTACCATGGATCATCCAGCTTCGGTGCTATTGTCTGGCACGCTGCTTGCAAAGAAGCCTTCCGTGCTACCGTCTGATCCTCTGCCAGCCGGATCGCACGATCTTCTGCTGAGTGCTCAAACACTTTGGTATGATGCCTATTCTTCCTGTCTATTCAACCGAAGCAGCCTCAAGCTACCTCAGAACGCTGCAGGGCCTTAATGGTTGAGTTGGTCGGCACTGTGTGTAAAGGCCCGCCCAAGGGGCTTAGTCGAACTTCGCCGGGTGGAGGTGGACATGCACCTTCGGTGCGAGGACGGTCCCGGTGTTCTTTGATCTTGGGACGCCCAACAGGCCGGTCGGATCTAAATGTGTCAGACTCGACTGCCGTGGAAAGTTGCCCGAAGCTTGTGTAACATAGAACACTATTGCCTGCGGTCGCTGTTTCGTTCAGGAGGGTTACAATCTGCGCTCAATCCACGCGAAATGTGAAGAGCCACCACTGGAGCATTTAATTAATTATAACTGCTGGGGAATATCCTGCCTTCATAGATATACAACTGGTTTTATCCTATGCTGTGTCGCTGGCGAATATTTGGCATTTCGACTGAATTGATAATGATAACGCGAGTTTTTAGGACACCTCTGGCAGCGGTACGTCGGCGGCCGGGTAGGACGCCTGCGCGCCGCGGTAGGTCGTGGAGTAGGCGCCGACGCGGGCGGCGTGGTGGGCGGCGTCGATAAGCGAATCTCCCGCGGTGAGCCGGGCGACAAACGCACCCGCGAACGCATCGCCCGCGCCGGTGGTGTCCACCGGCTGGACGCGCGGCGTGGGAATGGGGGTGGTGCCCTCGGCCGTGGCCACCATTGCGCCGCGGGCGCCGAGGGTGAGCACCACGCTGGGGAAGCCGGCGTCGATAAGCGCCTGCGCCATGGCGGACGGGTCCTCTCCGTCGGCGGGCAGCGGGGCGCCGAGCTGTTCGAGAACAAGCGCGGCCTCGTGCTCGTTGGCCATGAGCGGGTCGGCGCGCAGCAGGGCATCGCGATCCACCGGGACCACCGGGGCGAGGTTGACCACCACCCGGCCGGACGCCAACGCTACCGCGCGGGCGAACCCGTCGGCTGGGATCTCGCCCTGGAGGAGCACCACGCCGGCCTCCCGGATCGGCGCCGCGTGTTCGGAGACGTAGTCGGCGGTCACGGTCGCATTGGCCCCCGGAACCACGATGATGGTGTTCTCGCCGTCGTCGGAGACCGTAATCACCGCAAGGCCCGTGGTCTCATCTACCTCGGCGACGTGGTCCATGGACACGCCCGCGGTGTGGAGATGCTCGGTGGCGGGGGCGGCATAGGCATCCGAGCCGACCGCGCCAACCATGGTGACGTTCGCGCCCTGCAGCGCCGCCGCGACGGCCTGGTTGGCGCCCTTACCACCGGCGGAGATCGTGCCCCCGGAGCCCATGAGCGTCTCTCCGGGATTGGGGTGGCGGGCCACCCGGACAGTGAGGTCCGCATTGATGGAACCAACTACCACCACATTGTTGTTCATGCTGCTTGGGGCCTTTCTTTCCGCGGGGAGTGCACATCAAGGGTAGCGCACGGTGGCGGTAAAAGCGGGCCCGTAGGGGAGGGCGGTGGGAACCGCAAACCTCGCCCGCAGAGAGGAAGGCGAGTTACAGTGGGGAACTATGAATTTACGGCTGAGGGATATTGCGCTTTCCGTTGCCGCGTTGATCGCTATTGGCGTTTTTACCCGCGACGTCAAGACCTTCATTATTCTGTCGCTTTTGATCGCCGCATGGTTCCTGGCGCTGCGCTGGTATTACGGGAGGAAATAGAAAATCCTGGGATCCTCGCCAGGAGGAATGAGGATCCCAGGATACGTCGCGCTAGAGGTGGCGGGGCACGACTCTTCGGGCCTCGCCCAACCTGCTAGCTGCGCACCTCTTCAGCACTCAAGCTGGCCGGGTCGGTGGCGGTCTTGGGCGCCAGGCGCGTCAGCTGGGTGACGTGCTCGGGGCCCAGCTCCTCCACGTTGGCTACCTGGAGCAGCTTCATGGTGCGGCGGATCTGGCTGGACAGGATCTCAATCATGCGGTCCACGCCGGCTTCGCCACCGGCCATGAGGCCGTAGAGGTAGGCACGGCCCACGAAGGTGAACTTCGCGCCCATGGCCAGCGCGGCGACGATGTCCGCGCCGTGCATGATGCCGGTGTCCATGGCCACGTCGATGTCCTTGCCCACCTCGCGGACCACCTCGGGCAGCAGGTGGAAGGGCACGGGGGCGCGGTCGAGTTGGCGCCCACCATGGTTGGACAGGATGATGCCGTCCACGCCCAGGTCCGCCAGCTTCTTGGAGTCAGCGACGTTTTGCACGCCCTTGACCACCAGTTTGCCGGGCCACATGGCGCGGATTTCATCCAGGTCGGCGAACTGGATGCTGGGGTCCATGGCGGAGTCGAGCAGTTCGCCGACGGTGCCTCCGGTGCTGGTCAGTGAGGCGAACTCGAGCTGCGGGGTGGTCAGGAAGTCCCACCACCACCAGGGCCGCGGGATGGCGTTGAGCACGGTGCCCAGGGAGATCTGCGGCGGGATGGAAAAGCCGTTGCGGGCATCGCGCAGGCGGTTGCCGGCGATGGGGGCGTCGACAGTGAAGAACAGGGTGTCAAAGCCTGCGGCGGCGGCGCGCTCGACCAGCCCGTAGGAGATGGAGCGGTCCTTCATCACGTAGAGCTGGAACATGTTGCGGCCGGTGGGGTTGGCCTTCTTCACGTCCTCGATGGAGGTGGTGCCCAGGGTGGACAGTGCGAAGGGGATGCCGGCACGTCCGGCGGCTGCGGCACCGGCCAGTTCGCCTTCGGTCTGCATCAGGCGGGTAAAGCCAGTGGGGGCGATGCCGAAGGGCAGCGCGGAGGGCCCGCCGAAGACCTGGCAGCTGGTGTCCAGGTGAGAGACGTCATTGAGGATGGAGGGGTGGAACTCCACGTCCTTGAACGCCTGCCGGGAGCGATCCATGGAGACCTCATAGTCGGCGGCGCCGTCGGTGTAGTCAAAGGCGGCGGCGGGGGTGCGCCGTTTGGCAATGCGGCGCAGGTCTTCGATGGTTTGGGCCTTGGCCAGGCGGGCGCGCTTGGGGTTGAAATCCGGGGTCTTGAACTTGAGCAGTTCGAAGATCTCCTGCGGATTGGGAACTTGGCGGGGGATTTTTGCCATGATGTGTCAGGCTCCTCACTTTCTGTAAACCACTTAAGCATAACCATACTGAGGCGTGGCTAGGCTTTTCTACCCCCGGTATTGGGTAGCGCGGTCGTGGGTGCCTGGTGGAACAATGGGTTTCATGAATAAGCGCGACGCAGTTGTCACAATCCCCACCGCCACGGCGGTGCTGACCATTGGCGCACCTGATGTGTTGCGGGAATGGCAGGACGGGGCCGGCTCGGATAGCGGGGGAACACCGGTGACTCTCCCCGCGGGGCGTACACGCCAGCGTTTGGGGGAACTCGTTCCTCAGCTTGCCGACGCCGCTGGCGCCCTGTCAGCGGTAGTGGTACCGCGACATCGGGGTGCGGGCGCGGCCGGGGTAGCCAGCGCAGGGGTTGCTACGTCGGGTGCGGGCGCCCTGGTCGCCGGGCTGAGCCCACACGTGGTTGTTGCGCAAGCGCTGAGCATGGTGGTGGCAGAGTCCTTGGGCCAGGTGCGCGAGAGCCTCGAGGGGTTGACGGGGCGTGCTGATGAGCTGCTGCGCCGCATCGAGGCGGACCGGTTGGGCGATATTTATGCCCGAAACGCCTCACTGCGGCGTCTGGTTGCACAGGTAGAGGCAGGTCATCGCTTGCCCACGGCGGATTGGGAAGCGGTGGCTCCCTTGGGGGTGGACTTCGAGGTTGGGGTGGAAAAACTGCGCCGCTACCTGTTGATCAGTGTGCGCGGGCTTGATGCGCGGGCGCGGCCGTCGCAGCGGGCGGCGGAAATCGAGCAGCTGGTGGGCCCGGGCCGGCTGGTGGATCACCTGCGGCTGCTGGTGGTTGCGGAAGAAACGCTGGCCCTTTATCAACGGCTGCGCCTGGAGCGGGTGCTGGATACGGAACCGGAGGTTGCAGAGCAGGTGGCTACGAGTGCCCAGGACATCCTGGCCGAGGCGGTGGCGCAGGACGCCCGCCTAGCTGAGCTGTTGCGCCAGGTAGTCGCAGAGGTGACCGTGGTTTCTGCCGCGCAGGGCTGGGATGTGTGGGGTCGGCGTCGTCTCGATGATGTGCGCGCTCAATTGGTGGACCACATCGATGAGTTCGTTGCGCATCGGGGCGTGCAGGCCCAGGACTGGCAGGTGGAAGAGTCGGCGGGGGTGCGCGAGGCCTTTGATCACTATCGACGCCGCGCTCGCCAACTCACCGCCCGAGGGCTGGAAGGCTTGGCGCGGCGCATCGACGCGCCGGATTCCGCGAAGCGTCCGGGTGCGTCCTAGCCCGCGGATGCTGCCGAGTCAGCACCGCGGTGGCGTAGCCGGGCCACCGCGGTGACAACTCCGAGGATGACGGAGCCCACCAGGAATCCGACCACCGCGGAGCAGGCGGTTTCTACCAGCCACGCCCACACGGGTCCACCCCATACATCCTCGACCCTGTGGGCCAGGTGGTGGACCAGGTCAAAGGGGCCGTGCCAGCCCAGTTCGCTGACGCCGTTGAGCAGGATGTGGCCGCCAACCCACAGCATCGCGGCGGTGCCCACCACGGACAGGACGGATAGCACGATGGGCATGCCAGCGATCATGCCGTGGCCGATGGTGGCCAGGATGCCCGTGCGACCTTTTTTGAGTGCCAGGCCAATGTCATCCATCTTGATCAGCGCGCCGACCACGCCGTAGACGCCGAAGGTCAGCAGGATGCCCACCAGGACCAAAATGGCGGTGCGCATAAGGAAAGGCTGGTTCGTCACCTCGTTGAGGGAGAGCACCATGATTTCTGCGGACAGGATGAGATCGGTGCGGATGGCCGAGGAGACCAGTGATTTTTCGCTTTGTTGGTCTTCGGCGTCGCGCTCTTCGCCGTGGCCATGTCCGGTGCAGTACTCCCAGATTTTTTCTGCGCCCTCATAGGACAGGTAGGCTCCGCCGACCATGAGGATGGGGGTGAGCGCCCAGGGGGCGGCCCAGGACAGCAGGAGCGCGATGGGCAGGATGATCAGCAGCTTGTTCACCAGCGAGCCCTTGGTGATCTTCCAGATCACGGGCAGTTCGCGGGCGGGGGAGAGGTCGGAAACAAAACCCGGGGTGACGGCGGCGTCGTCGACGACTACGGCCACGGCCTTGGTGGAGGTGCGCCCGGCTGCGGCGGCGACGTCGTCAAGCTGGATGGCAGCTTTGCGTGCGATGAGTGCGACGTCGTCAAGCAATGCGGCGAGTCCGCCGGCCATGCGGGGCCTTCTTTCTATTCGGGACCATCTTCGGTCATCGTACAGGGCAGCTGGGGGACTGCCGCGAGGAGTTCTTGGGTGTATGGGTGCTGCGGATCGTCCCATACCTGGGCGACCGTGCCGGACTCGACCAGGCGCCCGCGGCGCAGGACCGCCACGTGGGTGCAGCACTGGCGGACCACGGATAGGTCGTGGGAGACAAACACCAGGGTGCGGTGATCGCGGGCGACCACCTGGTCGAGGAGCTGCAAGATTTGCGCGCGCACGGTGACATCGAGGGCGGAGACGGCTTCATCGGCAAGGATGATGTCCGGGTTGCTGGCCAGGGCACGGGCAATGGAGATGCGCTGGCGCTGCCCGCCGGAAAACTCATGCGGGTAGCGCGTCGCCGCCTCAGGGTCAATGCCCACCTGGGCCAGTAGGTCGCGCGCTGCCTTCCGCCGCGCTGCCCCGCGCAGGCGCATGCCCTCTGTCACCGAGCGGCCCACACTCATGCGCGGATCCAGCGAGGATGCCGGATCCTGGAAGACCATCTGCACCGTGCCGTTGACTGAGACGGTGCCGGCGGTGGGCTGATCCAGCCCGGCGATGATGCGCAGCAGCGTGGACTTGCCGGAGCCGGATTCGCCGACGATCCCCAGCCGCCCGCCGGCAGGCACTCGCAGGCTGACCTGGTCCAAGGCCGGGGCGCGCCCGGCGCCAAAAGAACGGCCCACAGAATTTACAGCGATGGCATCCGGGGCGTGGGTATCTCCACTTCCCGCAGCCGCATCGGGTGCCGTTCGGCCCGGGCGCGCGGCGGCCAGCAGCGTGCGGGTATAGGGATGTTCCGGGGCGCGCAGCACCCGGTCGGTCTGCCCGCGCTCGACGATGCGCCCGCGTTGCATGACCAACACGTGGCTGCACGTGCGGGCTACCAACGCTAGGTCGTGGGTGATAAACAGCAAGGCCGTGCCGGTGCGCTGACTGGCGGCGACGATGGTGTCCAAGATGTGCGCCTGGACCGTGGCGTCGAGGGCGGTGGTCGGCTCATCGCAGATGAGCAGGTCCGGCTCATTGGCCAATGCCATGGCTATGCACACGCGCTGGCGCTGCCCGCCGGAGAGCTGGTGGGGGTAGGCGCGGGCGTGCTCGGGGGACAGGCCCACATCGGCGAGGAGCTGTTCCACGCGGCCCGCAACAGAGTCTGAGGCTGCGCCCGCCCCTGCCCGGACTGGCCCGCGGCGCAGCTCAGGGCGGTGGATCATGAGCGCCTCGGCGATCTGTGCCCCGGCGCGCATGAGCGGGTCTAGTGCGGTCATGGGCTCCTGGAAGACCATGGAGATACGCGCACCGCGGATCTTCTGCATGGTCGCCGGCCGGGCGTGGACCAGGTCAATCTCACCCAGGTGGGCGTGACCGCTTACCGGCAGTGGGGTCAGGCCCATCAGGGCCAGGGCGCATTGCGTCTTGCCGGATCCGGACTCGCCGATGAGCGCCACCCTTTGGCCGGGGGCGATGCGGAAGTTGACGTCGGTGACAATGTCGCCGATGGTCAGCCCGGCGACGTCGAGAAGCGCATCTGTGCTCATGGGCGCACCCCCTTTGGGTCGAAGGCGTCGCGCAAGCCGTCGCCGAGCAGGTTAAAGCCCATTACTGTCACCGCGATGGCCAAGCCTGGCCACAGGGCCAGCTGTGGGGCGGAGCTCAGCGAGGCCTGCGCCGCCTGCAGCATGCGCCCCCAGGAGGGATCCGGCGGCGGGGTACCCAGGCCTAAGAAGCTCAGGCCGGCCTCGGCAAGCACGGCCAGGGCGAAGCCTACGGAGGCCTGCACGATGATCGTCGAGGCGATATTGGGCAGCACGTGGCGTGCGGCAATGCGCGCCCAGCCGTGACCGCACAGGCGCGCCGCGGCAATATAGTCCTGCGTGGCCACGCGCGCAGCCGCCGCCCGGGTGACGCGCACGAACCCCGGAATCCCGGCGACCCCAATGGCCAGCATCGCCGCGGCTGTCGACGCCCCACACACCGCCGTAGACACGATGGCCAGCAACAAGGCAGGAAAGGCCATGAGCAGGTCCGCACCCCGCATGGCCAGGCGCTCCGCCCAGCCACGACGCAGCCCCGCCCACAAACCCAGCGGCACCCCAACCAGGGCAGACACGCCCACCGAGACTAAGCCCACAAACAGCGTGATGCGCGAACCCGCCATGATCCGGGAGGCGACGTCGCGGCCGAAGCGATCCGTGCCCAACACATGCTCCAGGCTGGGGCCGGCCAGGCGGGCGGCGGGCTCAGCATGCAAAGGATCGGCCGGCGTCCACACCAGTGATACTGCGGCAGCGGCGATGACCATGGCAACAATGAGAGCCCCGGCCCATCCGGACGCCGGCATCCGGCGCACCCAGGCCGGCATGTGCAGCGTGCTCATCAGCGCCCTCCTTGGCGGCGCGTGCGCAGCCGCGGATCAATGATTGTGGTGACCACATCAACGACCAGGTTGACCGCAAGCGTGGCCACCACCAGCACCATGACCACCGCCTGGACGGTGAGCAGATCCCGGCCGGAGACCGCCTCGAGCAGCATGGTGCCCAACCCGGGCAGCACGAAGACGCGCTCAATGACCACCGCGCCGACCAACAGCGATGCCAGCTGCAAGCCCGTGACGGTGAGCACCGGAATGGCCGCGTTGCGCAGCCCGTGGCGGCGCAGTGCCCCGGCCGGCGAATGCCCCACCGCCAGGGCCGTGCGCAGGAAATCCTGGCTGGTCACCTCCACGATCTCCGAGCGCACATAGCGGGTGAGAATCGCCGCCTGCACGGCCGTGAGCGCCGCCACCGGGAGGATGAGCCGGCGGATGAAAGCCCCAAAATCCACCTGGGGCGGCACCCACCCGTTGGCCGGAAGCCAGCCCAGGTGTACCGCAAACAAAGCCACCAGGCCCACGCCCACCAGGAAGCTGGGGACGGCAATGCCCACGTGCGAGGTGGCACTGATCGCGCTGGCCAGCCAGCCGGGAGAGCCGGGAGAGCCGGGATAACCAGGGGACCCGCCCCCGCCCAGCCTGCGGGTTGCCCCGGCAGCGAGGATGCCCAGCGGCACCGCAATGAGCAGGGAGGCCGCCATGGCGGTGCCGCACAGGATGGCGGAGACCTGGGCGCGGTCGACGAGTACGGGGGTGATCGGCTGGCCGGTGGTCAGAGACGTCCCGCAGTCGCCGCGCAGTAGCCCGCCGATCCATTCGCCGTATTGCACCAGCAGGGGCCGGTCGAGCCCCAGCTGTGCTGATAGTGCCGCGACGTTGTCTGGGGTGGCGCTGACCCCTAGGGCCACTTCCGCCGGGTTGCCGGGAATGGCGCGCAGTAGCACAAAGATGACCACGCTGGCGGCGGTCAGTAGCACCAGGAAGCGGGCGGCCACCCGCGCGAGTCCGCGGGTCATGAGCGTGCCTCCTCGTGTGCCGTGGGCGGGGTATCGGTACGGCGGTGCAGCGCCGGCAGCGGTAGGGAATCGGTGACCATGTTGGGGTCGATGCCAGCGATGTGGGGGTCGGAGACCACGATGTTGGCCACGTTCATCAGGGTGTCCGCCGCGGCGTCATCCATGATGGAATCGACTGCCCGTGCCATCGCCTGCGGGGCGTGCTCGGCGGTGCCGGAGGCGGCGTCGGCAAGCAAGGCGCGGGTGCGCGGCGAGTCATAGCCCAGGTAGTAGTCCGGGTTGCCAAAGATGGTGGGAATGTCGCGCGGCTCATCGTGGGAGATTAAGGACATGTCATAGTCATGGCCCTTGAGCACCTGGGCGAGCCAGACCGCCGGGAACTCCGCGGAGGCCAGGCGGACCTGGAAGCCCACATCGCGCAGCTGAGAAAAGATGAGCTCCGCGGCGTCTTGGGCGTAGGGCAGGGAGGGCACGGTGATGGTCACCGCCAGGCGGGCGTCGGTGCCATCGGTGGCAAAGCCGGCCTCTTCTAGCAGGTCGCGGGCGCGCTGCGGGTCGAAGGGGTAGCGGGTGGACGGGGAGTACCAGGGGTCGCTGGGCGGGACCGGTACTCCGCCGGTATCCACGCCGTAGCCGGACCACACCGTATCGATGATCGCCTGGCGGTCCACGGCGTGCATGACGGCGCGGCGCACGCGCACATCAGAAAAAGGAGCCCGGCGGTGATTCATGGTGAGCAAAAACTCGCCGTTGGTAGTGCCCACCTGCACCGTGTGCGTGTCCTTGGCGCGCAACTTATCCAGCAGCTCCGGGGACTGGATCCCCCACACCACATCCACATCGCCGGACTCTAGGGCATTGGTGGCGGACACGCCGTCCGGAAAATAGCGCACCGTGACGGTGGGGCTGCCCGGGGCAGTGCCCCAATAAGTGGGGTTAGCGCGGTAGACCAGGGCGCGGCCCGGCACCCAGCGTTGCACAGTAAAAGGCCCGGTGCCCACCGGGTTGCTGGCCAGGTCATCGATGCCGCCGGGGGTCATCATCGCGCCCACGAGGGTGCCCAGCGACCACAGCCACGTGGTGGAGCGCTGCGTGAGCTGGACGCGCAGCGTGTGCGGGTCGAGCACGGTGACGTGGTCGATGACATCCAGCTGGGCTTTGAGCCCATTGGTCCACGCCTGGGAGCGCACCCTGTCGAGGGAGAACTTCGCCGAGGCCGCATCGAAAGGGTCCCCGTTGCTAAAGCGCACCCCCTCGCGCAGGTGAAAGGTATAGGTGGTGGCGTCGGCGCTGGTGTCCCAGCTGGTGGCCAGCCAGGGCTGAATCTGCCCCTGCGCATCAATGCGCACCAGCGTCTCATAGACATTGCCCATCACCGCCTTGGGAATGGCCACCCCGGAGGTGGTGGTGAAATCCAGCGACGCCGGCGCGCCCGTCACCGCCAGCCGAACTCCCGCCTCCGCGGGCGCCACGGTGGTCTCCCCGCTTATCGACGCCCCCGTCGACCCCGCCGCGCACCCGCTCACCGCGAGCGCCGCCGCTAAAGATAGTGCTGCCAGTGCTGATAGGGATCGCGCCGGGTGGGGGCGCGCTGGGCGGGGCTGCGCCGGGCGTGCGCCTTGAGGCATGTGCCCCGGCGCGGCAGCGGAATCCTGCCGAGCGCAGGGCCACACGTTCATGGGTTTTAGGGTAGCAGTGGGCGGGGAACGCAGAAACGGAGCATAAATATCACCTATAAGCGGGAGTGTGGGGCGGCATTGACGGCGCTCGTGTCATAAGGTTGGGCTTAACTGCACTTTCGTCTGTTGTCCACGACCGGATGAGACCGGATGAAACACACACACGTTTTTGCGTGCCGCCCCGCGGCACCCGCGCAGCGGGGGCTGGGTCCTCCTGCGCGGCGGGGCGCTCGTCCTTGTCTTGAGCGCCCTGCTTGTTACCTACTGGGGCCACGCCAGCGTCGAAGCGGAAATCCTGCACGGCACCACCGGAAACGTCCAAACGCTAACTACCCCAACGAACGGCGATGACGCCGGCCTGCGCGCTGAGCTTGCGGCCACCGCTGAGCGCCACCACGCCCTGTTCTACACCGAGCTCTCCGGGACCCACGGGCGCGATGTCTACCTGGCAGACTCCGGGCAGGGACACCGGTGGCTCGCCCACGGTTACCCGGCGCTCAGCCGCTACGGGGCGGTCACGGTGCACCCCCTCGCTGACTACCCAGAAGCAGACTCCAGGGCGCTGTACTACTTCTCGGGCGATGGGCAGATGCAGGCGGAGATCGTCGCGCTTCTCGACGCCCACGGGGTCACCCATCGTTCCTTCCCTGCGCAGAAAGTCCAATACTTCCTGAGCAACCCCACATTCATGGGGTGATCCTGCTCAGCGTGGTTGTTGTTGCCGCGCTGATCTTCTTTGGCGTGGTCTTAAGCGCACAGGCAGAGGCCGTCACGCGCCTGGTCGGCCACAATATGGTGCGCGTGCTGGTCCGGCAGCTGCGCGTAGCCCACGGCGCGACCGCGTGGCGGCCCATCGCACTCATCGTCTTGGCCGGGTGCGTACTGGGTGTGGCTACAGAACCCCAGCGGGTGGCGGCGCTGGCCCCCACCTTCGCCGCGGTGCTCACGGCCTATCTGGTGCTCGCCCTCGCCGTGCACGGCCTGACCATCGCCGCCCTGCGCTGCGGGAACCTGGTCGCAGCGCTCAAAGGCCGGCTGCCGGCAACACCGCTAATAGCCATGGATGTGCTCCTGCGCGCCGGGTGCGCTATTGCTGTGGGCTCATTCATGATCACCGGAGTCAACGCCCTCCATGAGTATCAACGCCAGGACGCAGAAGGGGCCGCCTGGAGTGGGCACGAAGACATTGTCACCATTGCACTGAGCGCCGCGCGGGACCTGGAACCGGGAAACCCCACCACCCAGCTGCTTGCCGCGCGCACCCAAGAACTCGGCGCCCAGGGCCGCGCGCTGCTCTTCGACTACGCAGACAGCGCCCTCGACCCGGCCACACAAGGCCAGGAACGCATGACTTATAGCCGCAGCGCGGCGCGTCAGCTCCTCGACCCGGCGGTGGCCGCCCAGGTAGACAGCGCCGATCCCACCCGCCCGCTGCTCATCATTCCGCCCGGTGGGCCGAGTGCCCGGGCGTTGGAGGATCCTGCCGCAGCCGCCGCATTTTCTCCGGTGTGCGCCGCACGTGCGTGCACCGTGGTTGCAGGCCCACAGCACTACCAAGCGCTGACCTTAAGGGCTAACCCAGAAATGGACTACGTGGACCCGTTGGTGATCGCAGAGCCCCTCGTGGTGGTGGTCCCTGACGATGCCTGGGGGCTGAGCGATCGCAACGTGGTGGCGCTGATCACCCAGGGCGCGGTGGGGTTCGTCGGCGCCGAACCGGTTGGCTACCTGCGCCAGGACCCAGAGCTGAGCTCGTTTATCGCCGAGGCCCGCCCGGCCGCTGACCGCTGGGCCGCCAGCCACCGCCGGATTGCCACCCAGACCATGGTCTGCGCCGTTGGTGCCGGCCTCGCTGGACTCATGGCGCTGATCTACGGGGCCGTCTCCGGGATGATGCAGGCTTTGTTGCGCGCCCAAAGGCTGCGCGCTGTGCACGTGGTGGGAAGAAACCCCCTGGCCGTCTACGTGCGTTGCCTGCCCGCCGACGTGGTGGTCCTTGGCTGCCTGGCGGCGTACTTCTGGCACAAGGGGGCTGCTTGGCGCCACTTCCAACAGCCAGAATTTCGTGGGGGTGCTACCCAAAGCCTCCTGGATGCCCTCCAGGTGCCCACGTCGGCAGTGGTTGCCACCTGTGCCATTGTCGTGGCCGCCATCTGCGCGGCCGCCACCGTCATGGCGCGCCACGCACTGCGAAAGGACTACCGATGATTACCGTGACCAACCTGGCCAAATCCTTTGGCGGCGACACCGTGTGGAGTGGCGTCAGCGCCGAGTTTCCACACGGCCAGTTGACCGCTCTCGTAGGGCCGTCTGGGTGCGGCAAGTCCACACTCCTCAATTGCCTCGGCGGCATCGATGTCCCCGACTCCGGCCAGGTCAGCGTTGACGGTGTGGCGCTGAGCCGCCTGCGCGCCCGGGGGCGGCGGAAATTCCGGTGGAACCACGTGGGCTATCTGTTCCAGGACTTCGCCCTCATTGACAATGAGTCCGTGGCAGACAACCTCCGAGTGGCCATGCCTGCGTTCCGCTCCCGCGCAGCCCGGAACCGAGACATCGCCGCCGTGCTGCGCGACGTCGGACTCGAAGGCCGGGAGAACTCCGTGGTCCATGCGCTGTCCGGAGGTCAGCAGCAGCGCGTAGCTCTTGCCCGGCTGCTTCTGCGTGACCCCTCGGCGATCTTGGCCGACGAACCCACCGCCGCACTGGATCGGCACAACGCCTCCCGCGTCCTCGAACTCGTGCGCTTAAGGGCGCGCGCCGGGGCGACCGCGGTCATTGCCACCCACGACCCCTGGGTGGTAGACCACTGCGACACCGTGCTTGACGTTTCTACCTTTTGCACCACACCACCCGAAGAAAGGCACTGATCATGACTGTGAACCCAAACTCTGAAACCGCATCAGCAGCAGCGACCGCGCAACCGAGGAAGACCGCTCGATGGGTCATCATCGCCGTGGTGGCGGTGCTTGTCGCCGCTGCCGTGTGGTTGGCTCTCTTAGCTACTCATGTCATAGGCAACACGCCGGCCACCTCTGAAGCTGAGCCCGGCCAAGCCCGTGACTACGGTGCCAACGCCGGGCGCGCGTGGGCTGGGTACAAACATGACACGCAGTGGCATCGCGCGAGCGTGTCTGGGCACGGACAGGCCAGTAGCGAGTGCATGGCGCCGGGGCAGTGGGCCCGGGTAAGCGTGGACCAAAGCTGGATCGGGCGCAATTCCTTTTCCTTTGAGCAATGCGACGCCCCCGCTCACAGCAGCTAGCCGGCCATGTCTCACGATTGGGCGAGGATTTCCATGGAGTGTTGGCTTGATCGTCGGTGGGAGCGGCGTTAGCAAGACGATAGCTCCGGTTATCATGGAAAAGTCACGTGGAGTGATCGTGAAACCGGGAAGGTAGCAGTGCAAACAATGTCAATTGATACGACTAGCCTCTTCCGGAGAGTAGCTTCCGTCGTCGTTGCGTTGCCGCTGGTATGTGTCGGAGTAGCGCCAGCTTTCGCTGCAGATGTAAAAAACGAACGTGGCACGTATACGGTGAAGTGCCAAGTAGTAAAAAACGCATCAGGAAACCCCATTGTAGGATTGGTGTATGGCAACCATCCCAGGGATGTTAAAAAGGCTAAGGCCGATGCTGATGCGTATGTAGGCAAGTTTGGAAATGATGTACACAAGAGACACTGCTATGCTCAGGCGAAGTATAGGGACTCCGGGGCCTTCACTGTAAATGGGGAGCCTGTCTAGAATGAAAGATAATGTCCTCCTTTTTACTACCTATTTCCTTGCGCGGGAATCGGACCTTGAGGGCTTTCATGCCCAGTATCTAAAAAGGGTAGAGAAAGCTCGGAAGGTTACCGATGTTCTCTATGTGTCTGACGAAATTAGGGCGGGAAGTGATCAGGTTACTCGCGAAGTCTTGATGCAAGACTTCCGTAGGGATATGCGAGACTTTGGAGATTGCCCATTTGACGAATCTGAATGGGGTGTGTATAGCCTTTCATGCGTGGCCTTGGACGTTGCTGAGCCGGCGAGCGAGGGGGCTAGTGTGTCTCGGTTGTGGCGTGATCTAGCTTTAGATGAGGAGAGAGTTCCCAGGCAATTCACCAGTCACGTAGAGGCTGTTAGCCTTTCGCGCGACGGCAAGGGTGCTTCTCTAGGATCCGTTTCCCCTTGAATTCCCCATTTTCTAGGGTTTCGTAGGCAAGCTACCTTATTTGGTGTGAACAAGAATGCACCCTTTTTTGGGGGTTCTTGAAGGTGCGATGTACATGCGCTGGGGGCAACTGCCAAATGCAACCCGTGTAGCGCTGTCGTGTTCGCCTAGCGCGACTGCGCTTGGTGCTGGCGGAGCAGATAGCCGATTCTTCATTCCATTTCAAGGAGTGCGGGCTGGTGTGGTGCCAGAATCAACCATTTTTAAGGTGGGGATACTGGAGGTGTCCCACTCGCCCAGAATGGTTGGGATGCTGCTGATCGCACCTGATTTGTCCGCCCAACTCCCGCTGACTTTTTATCGTATTACTAAGAATGTGGGGGGGGCTATCCGCTTTGCGGGGGTTGGGACGAAACGGGCATGGGCACTGTCCTGAGTTTGCGGGGCTCGCCGCTAAAGCGCTATGGGTTCTTTATCTTTTGGGGAGTGCAACGCCCCCGCTCACAGCAGCTAGCCGGCCATGTCCCAGGACTGGGCGAGGATGTCCATGGCGGTGTCAGCTTGTGCGCCGGTGGGGGCTTGCAGGGAGATCATCAGCTCGTCTGCCTGGGCATTGTGCGCAAACTGCTGGAGGTAGTCGCGGACCTGTTGCCCGGTTCCCAGTGCGGTGTAGCGCAGCATGTCTGTGATCTGGCGGCCGGTGGGGGAATCGACCAGGGCGTCGAGTTGGTCATCGGCAATCGGGGTGCCGCCCCGGGTGGCCAGTGAGCGCACGCGGTTGCGCTTGACCTGTTCAAACTGCTCGACGGCGTCAGCCTGAGTCTGCGCAGCGGTGACATTGACCGCGGCGATGATGTAGGGCTTGGACAGCGTTTCTGAGGGCTGGAAGTGTTCCCGGTAATACGTGGTTGCGGCTTGCAGATGCGTGGGCGCGAAGTGGGAGGCAAAGGAGTAGGGCAGACCAAGCTTGGCGGCCAGGGTGGCACCGAACATAGACGAGCCCAGGATGTAGATGGGCACATGAGTGCCGGCGCCCGGAACCGCGCGCACGCCAGGAATGGGGGAGGAGTCTCCCAGGTAGCCTGCCAGCTCGGCGACGTCCTGGGGGAAACGGTCCGCCGCGCGCGGGTCCCGGCGCAGGGCGCGCCCCAGCGTGTTCATGTCCGTGCCCGGGGCGCGGCCCACCCCAAGATCAATGCGCCCCGGGTACAACTCAGCGAGCATGCCAAACTGCTCGGCGACGGTATACGGGGAGTGGTTGGGCAGCATCACCCCGCCTGCGCCCAGGCGGATGGTCGAGGTGTGCGCCCCGATGTGGGAGATAAGCACCGCGGGGGCCGACGAGGTAATGGTGGGCATGTTGTGGTGCTCGGCGTACCAGATGCGCGAATAACCTAAGGCTTCCGCACGCTGGGCCAGGCGCACCGAGCGCGCCATGGAGTCCCCGGGGCGCTCCCCCTCGTAGATGGTGCAAAAGTCGATCAGTGACAGCGGCAGATCAGCTGTTCCGGGCATAAAAAAGACCACCTCGTCCGTGTGCGTGCCTTCCGGCGGGCCCATCTACATCGGGCACCTACCAAGCACAACACACGGCCAGGCGGCCTCATTCCCCCTCTCAGCCCCTGACTAGGCGGATGTGGCGGCGGCGGTGGCGGTCTCCTCCATGGGGGCGCCAACCGGGGAGTCGGCGATCCAATCAGCCCGGCGGGGCACCGTGCGGTCAAGGATGACGCCAACGATGATGGCAATGACCGTGGGCAGCACCCAGTCCATCTGCTGGGCGTGCAACGGGGCCCAGGCCACCAGCGGCTCGAGCTGCGTGATGCCCAGCCCCACCAGGGTGGACACGGCCGACCACGCCACGGCGACCCAGATGCCCAGGTAGTAGGTCCACACCAGGTGGATGCGGCGACGCACCGCCGGCTCGACCAGGGTGAGGAAGATCAGGGTGATCGCCGGCGGGTAGATAAAGCCGATGATCGGGGCGGCCACAGACAGCACCGTGTTCAGGCCCATGGTGGCCATGCCGAAGGACATCAGCGAAAAGACGATGGCCCAGGCGTGGTAGCTAATCCCCGGCAGCAGCAGGTGGAAGAACTCGCTAGTAGCGGCGATCAGGCCCACGGCAGTGGTCATGCACGCCAGCAGGACGATGAGCCCAAAGACCACCTGTCCGGGAGTGCTCATGGTGAGCTTGGCGGCGTCGGCAAGCAGGGTGGCACCGTCCGCGTACTGGGAGGCGTTGGGGATGGTGTGGCCGATCGCGCCCAGGCCCACATAAATCAGCGCCAGCAAGATGCCGGCGCCGACGCCGGCCCAGATCGTGCCGCGCACCAGGCGCGGGCCCTCCGGCACTCCCTTGTAGCGCAGCGAGGAGATGACCACAATGCCAAACGCCAGCGCTGCGATGGAGTCCATGGTCAGGTATCCCTCCACCAGGCCGGTGGCGGCAGGCAGGGTCTGATACTTCTCCACCGGGGCACCCGCCGTGCCATCGAAGGTAAACAGCGCGATGGCCACCAGCACCACCAGCAGGATCAGCAGCGCCGGAGTCAGCCACTTGCCCAGGTGGTTGATAATGGAACCGGGGTTGTAAGCCAGCAGCAGCGCCACGCCGAAGAACACCAGGTTAAACAGGCCGGACCACACGATGGAATCGGATCCGGTGATCGGCTGGATGGCGGTGGAGTAGCTCACCGCGCCGGTCCGCGGCAGCGCGTAGAACGCGCCGATGGACAGGTAGGCCAGGATGGGGAAGGCGACACCGAAGATGCGGCCTGCGCGCCGGGCGAGCTCGCCGACGTCATTGCCCGAGATAGCGATCGCGATGATGGCCAAGACCGGAAGGGCAACGCCCGTGCCCAAGAATCCGATGATCGCGGGGACGAAGGAGGTGCCAGCCTCAACGCCCAGGTAGGCGGGGAAGATCAGGTTTCCGGCGCCAAAGAACATGGAAAACAGCATGAAGGCTGTCACCATGAGCAGCAGGGCGGGTCTGGCGGGGCCGCGTGCGGCGGGGGAGCCGGCTTTCTGGGGTGCGGGTGTGCTCATCGTCGGTGGTCTCTTTTCCGGGGCGTACGGATAGGTGGTGGTGACGGTCGTTGGTGGGTGCCGGTCAGTTCCGGGCGGGACGCCGAAGCGCGCACCCGAATGAGCGGCAAAATTCCCACCAGCTAATCAGTCTGTCTCACCTTACGGGAAAAGGGAACCCTCAATCAACCCCTATTGGGTGATAGTTTTGCAGAGTGTTGCAGCCCCCTGTGAACCGCATGGCTCAAGCCGCACGGTGAGGTGTGCAACAGCATACAACTTCGCCCTTTAGACGGCGCGCACGCCAGTGGCAATCCGCTCCACAATCTCCTCCAACAGCTGCCGGGAGGTAGCAAAATTCAGCCGGGCATGCCCCTGCCCGCCGGCACCAAACGTGCGCCCATCATTGAGGGCCACCTTGCCGTGGGTGACAAGCAACCCCGCGGGATCGGCAGCCACCGCCGTGTCCCGGAAATCCAGCCACATCAGGTACGTGGCCTGCGGGTTGGTCACCCGCAGCCCGGGGACTGCCTCCGGTAGCGCGGAGACCAGATAGTCCCTGTTTCCCCGCAGGGTGGCAACCTCCTGGTCGAGGAACTCCAGGCCCTCCCGGTAGCAGGCTTGCGCGGCAAAGACCCCCAGCGTGCCCACGCCATCCTTGATCACCGGGTTGAGGCGATTCCAGATCTCTAAGTCCTCATCATTGCTAAAGATCATCTGCGCGCATTTCAGCCCCGCGATATTCCACGCCTTCGACGTCGCGGTGACGGTGATGCACACCGCGGCGGCCACCCCGGAGACCCCGGCGGCGCACACGTGCTGGCCGTCTAGCACCAGGGGGGCGTGGATCTCATCGACGAGCACCCGCGCGTCATAGCGGGCGGCAAGATCCGTCAGCTCGATGAGGGTGGCGGTATCGAAGGTATAGCCCAGGGGGTTGTGCGGGGAGCACAGCAGGATAGAGCCCGCCCCGGCGGCAAATGCCGCTTCCACTTCGCCGAGGTTGAGCCCGCCGGCGGCGTCGGCGGCAACGTCGATCCGCTTGCGCCCGGCCACCTGCGGAATGGACAAAAACGGCGGGTAGGCCGGCACCGGAACCACCACGGGGGAGTCCGGGCGGGTGAAGTGCGCCACCGCGAGGGTCAGTCCACGCACCACGTCAGGAACCGCGACCACATGGGTGGCCTGGACGTTCCAGTCGTAGCGCTGGGTATAAAACTCCGCCGTTGCCTGGGCCAGATCATCTCCGGCCGGGGTGTAGCCGAAGGATTCCGCCTGGCAGCGCTCCAGGATGTTCTGTTTGACAGCTGGGCAGGTGGCAAAGTCAGACTCGGCGATCCACGCGGGCAGGACGTCGTCTGGGTAGACGGTCCACTTGCGGGTGCGGCGGTTTTTCAGTTCTTCAAGCTGTGGGACATGCATGGCATTAAGCCTAACCATGTCCCTGCGCCGCAGCCGGGGGGCGCTGCTACTCGTCCTCGTCACCGCCGTGCTCGTCATGCTTATCGACGCCCCCTCCCCCCGCCGAAGGCTCGTGGAAACCGAAGGCAGCCAGCCGTTTGCGGTCCGCGGCGGAGGAGGAGGCCGTCAGGGCGAGCAATTGTGAATAAATTCCGCCCGATTGTGCCAGCTGGGCCGGCGAACCAATTTCATCAATGCGCCCCTGGTCCAGGGTGATGATGGTATCCACGGACGCGATTGTGGAAAGCCGGTGGGCAATCATGAGCGTGGTGCGGTCTGCCATGAGTTGATCTAATCCCACCTGCACGGCACGCTCAGAGCGGTTATCCAGCGCTGAGGTGGCCTCATCGAGGATGAGTATGGGGGCGTCTTTGAGCATGGCGCGCGCGATGGCAATGCGTTGCTTTTGGCCTCCGGATAGTCGCAGCCCGCGTTCCCCAATGACCGTGTCATACCCCTGCGGGAAGGAGGTAATAAAACCGTGGGCGTTGGCGCGCCGGGCCACGTCTTCTATTTGCGCATCCGTGGCGTCAGGCAAGCCGTAGGCGATATTGCTGCGGATGGTTCCAGAAAACAATTGTGGCTCCTGGAAGACCACTCCCACCGAGGCGCGCAGGCGCTCGCTGCCGAGCGTCTCCACGTCTTCTCCGCATACCGTGAGCGTGCCCGAATCGGGGCGATAGAGCCCCAAAAGCAGGTTGACCACCGTGGATTTCCCGCCGCCGGATTCGCCCACCAGGGCCACCCGGTGCCCGCGTTCAACGGCGAAGGTCATGTGGGAAAGTACCTGCTTTCCCTCTTCGTAGGAAAAGGACACATCGTCGAAGCTGATCACCGGGCTGTCAGGCTGCGGGTGCAGGGGAGCGGGCGAGGCGACGGAAAGGTCCGGGACTCCAGAGGCGTGCGTTGCCGCGACCAGTTGCCGGTTGGCCGTGTCCTCCTCCGGGGCGGCCATCACCGCAAAATAATCCCGGGATCCGGCGATGGCGCGCTGGGCGGTATCGATGATCCAGGAGGCCATAAACACCGGTTGCTTGGCCATGTTGACCAGCTGGAGCAGCATCACCATGTCGCCGAGGCTGAAGTGGCCGGCCAGGGTGCGCCAGAAAAGGAGCAGGTAGATGGCCAAGAAGATGAGGTTGAGTGCCGCGCCGCGCAGCGTGTCCATCCGGTGCCAAAACCCCGACTGTTTCCGCGTGACCGCCACCATGCGGCCGTATTGGTGCCCAAAGGTGTCCAGCTCGCGGGCCTCGGCGACAAAGGAGCGGGTGACTTTAATCTGGCCGATCACTTCCGCAAAGCGGCCCCCGGAGCTATCCAGCAGTGCATTCTTGGTGCCCTCGTAGCGCTGCCACCGGCGGCTGGTCAGGGCGGTGAGCCACAGGTACAGGGGAAACAGCGCGGCTAGCAGCAGCGCAAGGGGCCAGTAATACCACGCGGAGATGGCCAATACCGCGGCCACCGTGACCAGCATGGGAAAGAAGTTGTTGGAAAAGGACTGAAGAAATTGGGTGACGGAGGAAATCGAACGGTCGAGGCGGGCGATGATCGCCCCGGTGACCTGGTTGTCAAAGTAGCTCTGCGGAAGAATAAGCAGCTTGGCAAAGTACCTGGTGGACAGAATTTGGCGCATCCGGGATCCCATGACGTCACCGATATAGCCGCCAATGTTGGTCATGAGGGTATGGCCCAGGTCGGCGGCGAAAAGAATGAGCCCTAAGATCACGATGCGGCGAACCGCATCCGGCGTGGCAAGATCTCCGGTCACCGCGGCAACGATGGTATCCGTGGCCTTTTTAAACATCAGCGGGGAGGCCAATGCGAGCAGCGCTGTGACAACGGAGGTAAAGATAACTCCGAGGTAATAGGGCCACAGTGAGGCGGTGGATCGCAGGATCTTGGACAGGGAATTCACGGGTGGGTTTTCACGCTTTCATCACGATGCGGGCTGCATGGGATCAGGGATGGTGGCTGAGCACCGTAGCCGGGTTCATGGGGCCTTGTCACCCGAGGCTATCTGTGGGTTATCCGTGGCACCACACGCACGGCTACAATCGGACTGCGAACGCGCGTGGGCACAAGGTTCCGGACTACTCTGTGGCACCGTCGGCGCGAGTGCGCCCCTACATCATGACCCCAAAGGAAGGCAGCGATGAGCACCGTCACCGTCACGAAAGGTAGTGCCCTTATTGTCGGGTTGACCTGCGCCGCCGCATTGGTGGTGTCTTGTTCCTCCGACGCGGATGACACTGCCACGGGCCCGGGCGGCTCGATTGAGGTGACTACTTCTGAGGCCGCGGCCTTCCAGCCGAAGGACGTCGAGCCCACCACCGTGGAGGATTTCACCGAGTTCGTCGGTGACACGGGACTCAACGTCCGGTGGAAGCTGCAGGGCACGGTGGGCAGCAACGCCGGTGGCGCCGTGATTACGCTGGCCGTGCACAACCTCAATGACGTGCCCTTGCCTGCCGACGCCATCGGGGACCCCACCCTCACGCTCAATGACGGCACCCAGGTCAATCGCCTCGACGCAGAGGCTGCTGGCGTCGCCGGCCAGGATGGCTTGGACCGCCCGCTGGGGGTTGGTGCCACTACCAACCTGCGCTACGCCTTTGACGTTGCGCCCGGCAATCTGTGGGACGCCCAGTTCAAGATCGGCAACGTCATCTTCAAGGGCAACCTGAACCGTTAGACGGGCCGGGCGCAGGCCCCGTAGAGTGAGGCCCATGACTTCGCCTGAGCCTGCCGCCTCCCCGGAACTCGTTGTGCTGCTTGATGCCGCCGCCAATCCCATCGGCACGGCAGAAAAGTCCCAGGTACACACCGGCGATACGCCGCTGCACCTGGCTTTTTCTGTCTTCCTACTCAACGGGGATGGCCAGCTGCTGCTCACGCGCCGGGCGCTGAGCAAGAAGACGTGGCCGGGGGTGTGGACCAATAGCTTCTGCGGCCATCCGGGCCCGGGGGAGTCTTTTGAGGATGCCATCCGCCGCCGGGGCAGCCAGGAGCTGGGCATTGACCCGGCGGACTTGGTGGACATCTCCCAGCAGATCCCGGACTTTTCCTACCGGGCGGTGGATTCCTCCGGGATTGTGGAAAATGAGGTCTGCCCGGTCTACGTGGCCAGCCTGGCCCCGGGGGTAGACGTGGCGCCGCAGCCGGCTGAGGTGGATTCTTATGCGTGGGCGCCGTGCGCGGAGGTCATCACCGCCACGGAGGCGACCCCCTTTGTATTCTCGCCGTGGTTTACCCAGGAGTTGGCGCACCCGCAGTTGCGCGCGGAGCTGGAGCGCCGCAGTAGCCGCAACGCCTAGGTGCCGGGCGCGCCGCGCCGGCTAGCGGCTGAGCGGGCTGATGCTGGGGAACGGGGAGCGGAAGGAGACCCGCACGGCGCGCAGGGGATCGTCGAGTAGTGTTGTCGCGGCGTCGATAAGCGAAAAACCGAGGACCTTCCGGGTGCCTTCGGACAGATAGCGCGGCCAGGAGGGGTCCGTACCGCGCAGGAAGGGCACGAGGATGCGGGAAAACGCCGTGCTCGTCGCGTCCGGAGTGGTGCTAAAGATCAGCGGGAGGTCATCGCAGTGGGTCGCCGGGTCGGCGGCGGTGCCCTGAAACTCGATCGCCCAGACGGGACCAGGGGCTTTGTCGCCGGTCCGGGAGACCCAGCGGCGCACGGTGGAGTCGCCGCAGAGCTGGCAGAACTCCCGCCGCGGGTGGACGCTGGGGGGAAACGCCAGGTAGGAAGCTGCCGGGATTTCTACCCCAAGGCGCCGGGCCAGCAGGCGCACGGCGAGGCGACCCAGCCTGTGGTCATCGAGCCACCGGGCGGTGGGATGGTCGTGGAACTCCTCGCGCATGGAGGTCACCACAATGGGGATTTCGGCAAGCTCCTCGGGCGCAAACGGGTGCGGGCCTAGCGCCATGTCGGTGGGGTAGCAGCGGGCGAAGCGCCGGTAGCCGCGCTCTAGGGCGCCAGGCTTGCGCTCGGCGGCTTTCTCCAGGTAGCGCCGGGTGATAGCAATTCCTGTCACGCGGCGCAACGTGGCCTTGCGTTCCTCGAAGGGCTGGCGCGGGTAGGCCGGCGACAGGGCGAGCACCCTGCGGAAGGCGCCGCGGTAGTGGTCGCGCCGGGTGAGCCACAAGGCGATGCCCCCGCCGGCGGACTGCCCAGAAAGGGTGACGTTGGTGGGGTCGCCGCCGAAGCTTTCGATGCTGCGCTGGATCCAGTCCAGGGCGAGCTGGCAGTCGTTGATGCCCCGGAAGTGCTGGGGTTCGTCATCATGAAAGTGGGCGAAACCGGCGAGCCCGGTGCGGTAGCCCACGGTGACCACCACCACGCGGTGGCGTGCGCACAGCCCGGTGGCCTGGGTGCGGGGGTCATGGTGGCTGCCGGAATCGTATCCGCCGCCGTGGATGTAAACCAGAACGGGCAGGTCATCGCCGAAGGCGGCGTCGGCGGGGGTGGTGACCGTCAGCGCCACGTCCTGCGGGTGCGGCTCGGTGGCGTCGTGCACGTCGGCTTGCGTTTCGGCAGCGGCGTCGGCGGTGGTGCCAGTGGGGGCGTCTGTGGCGGCGTCGGCATCGGCGCGCAGTGGCAGGGCCGTGGCCTCGGCGAACGGGGCGGTGATCGTGCAATAGGGCAGCGAGTGGTACACGGCACAGCCGTCGGTGATCAGCCCGCGGTAGCTGCCGTAGGCGGCGGTCACGGTCGCTGTGCGCGGGTGAGAGTTCATGACTGGGACTGTAGCAATTCTGCGGTGCGGGTCCTGGCCCCGCGGCTACGATGTGGCCCATGAGCACCACTGCACCTACGTCCACGCCCGCCCCCAACCCGCTGCTGGAGCCCTCCACGCTTGACTATGGGCTGCCGCGCTTCCAGGAGATCCGTGACGAGCACTTCCTCCCGGCATTCCGCCAGGCCATGGCCGCTCACCGCGAGCAGATAGCCGCCATCCTTGCTCAGGAACAGCCGCCCACCTGGGATAACACGGTGGTAGAAATGGAGCGCTCCGGGCGCGCGTTGGAGGCCGTGGCGGCGGTGTTCTTTAACCTTCAGGGCACGGATTCCTCCCCGGCGCTCGACGCTATTGCTGAAGAGATTGTTCCTGAGCTGTCCGCCCACGATGACGCCATCTACCACGACGCCGCCCTTTTCGAGCGGGTCAGGCAGGTCAGCGTGCCCGCGGATGAGGAGTCCCAGCGGTTGCACGAGCACCTGCTGAGAACTTTCCGCCGCCACGGCGCCCAGTTAGATGACACCGCCAAGGCCGAGCTGTCGCGCATCAACGCCCGCCTGGCCGTCTTGTCGGAGGAGTTTGGGCGCAACCTGCTCGCCGATACCCGCGCGCTGGCCGTGCGCGTCGAATCCGCCGACCAGCTTGCTGGCCTGAGTCAGGCGCGTATCGACGCCGCCCGCGACGACGCCGCCCGCACCGGCACCGAAGGCTACCTGCTCCACCTCGAGCTGCCGACGGTGCAGGCCGCCCAGGAAAAACTGACCCGAAAAGACACCCGCGCGGCGCTCTACGCCGCCTCGCAGGCCCGTGGTGAGGCCTCCAACGCGGCAGTGGTGGCGGAGTCGGTGGCTTTGCGGGCGCGCAAGGCTGCGATCCTTGGCTATGGCACCCACGCCGACCTGGTCATCGCCGAAGAGACCGCCGGGACCGCCGCAGCCGCCAGGAAGCTGCTCACCGATCTCGCGCCCGCGGCCTCAGCCAACGCCGCGGCAGAATACAAGCTGATCAGTGAGGTCGCCGCCAGCGCCGAGGAGACCGTGGACCCGGCCGACTGGCCCTACTGGCAGGCGCAGGTTGCCTTGCAGGACTACGCCGTCGACGCCGAGGAATTGTCCCAGTACTTCCCGCTCGATCGCGTCCTGCGCGACGGGGTCTTCGCCGCCGCGCGCCGGCTCTACGGCATCACCGTGACCGAGCGCAATGACCTGCACGGCTATGCCCCCGGCGTGCAGGTGTGGGAGGTGGCTGAAGAAGACGGCACCGGCATTGGGCTGCTGCTGACGGACTACTTTGCCCGCGAATCCAAGCGGGGCGGGGCCTGGATGTCCAGTTTCTGCGATCAGTCCCGGCTGCTGGGAACCAAGCCGGTGGTGGTCAACGTCATGTCCATCACCCCGCCGACCGATCCTGATGCCCAGCCGCTGCTCAGCCTCGATGAGGTGACCACCGTCTTCCACGAGTTTGGCCACGCGCTCCACGGGCTGCTCTCCGATGTGGTCTACCCCCGGTTCTCCGGGACGAATGTGCCGCGCGACTGGGTGGAATTCCCCTCCCAAATCAATGAGAACTGGGCGCTGGACCCCGCGGTGGTGCGCGACTACGCCCGCCATGTTGAAACCGGGGAGGCCATCCCGCAGCGCCTGCTCGACGCCGTGGGTCGCGCCCGGCAGTGGGGCCAGGGTTTTGCCACCACCGAGTACCTGGGTGCCGCCATTATTGATCTGGCCTGGCACAGCCTCTCCCCGCAGCGCGCCGAGGAGATCAGCAGCCGCATCCTCGCGGCGGTGGACGCCGGCAGGGCTGAGGACGCGCGGGCGATCATCGAGAGCTTTGAGCAATCCGCACTCGCGGAGGCGGGAATCGATGTCCCCGAGGTGGCCCCGCGCTACCGATCCACCTACTTCAATCACATTTTCGCCGGCGGGTACTCCGCGGGCTACTACTCCTACCTGTGGGCAGAAGTGCTCGACGCTGACGGATTCGAATGGTTCCGACAGGTCGGCGCGGCGGGGCCGCAGGCCACGGCGGAGGCGGCGCGGCAGGCCGGCCAGCGCTTCCGCGAGCTGGTGCTCTCCCGCGGCGCCTCGCGCGACTATGACGAGGCGTTCTCGCAGCTGCGCGGCCGGAGCCGGGATGTTGCCCCGCTGCTGGAGCGCCGGGGCCTGTCTGGGACGAAGGCCTAGCGCCGCGCGGTGCTGGGGCCGCGCGGGGGCGATATGCTGGGCGGCACTATGAGTGGTTTTTTCACCGCGGTCTATGACTGGACTGCCCAGACGCTCGCCTCGGCACCCTTGGCGGTCCAGGTTGCGGTGGTGCTGGTGGTCACCCTGCCGCTGGCCGCCGTGGCGGCGATTGTGGTGCTGCGCTGCGTGGACTTTGTGGCCCAGCGCATTCGCCTGGTCTACGGCGTGGCCGGCGGCGCACCGCGTGCGGGGGGAGACGATCGTGCAGGTACTAGCCTGCGCGGTAGGGTGGCCGGGAAGACCACCAGGAAGGATTTGTGAAAGCATGCCCAATCCGGAGCAGTTGCGCAAGCAAGACCATGCGTTGCCTAAGGGTAAGCGGGCGTATCCCACGTCGCGGGTGACCCAGGCGCTGTGGTTCCTCATTGCCATCGTCATCATCGCGTGGCTGATCTCTGTGCTCTAGCGCGGCACGTGAGTTGGCGCCAGCCCTAGCGTGCGGACCTGCGGATGCTGCACGCGGGCACTGCAACCGTGCCGGGGCCGGTTGGGGTGCGGGAGGAGGGGCGTCGCTAAGCGAATCTCGCCCGCGCTCATGCGTGGCTGGTGGGGGGCGCCGTGGCAGGGGGGTGCGGGGACCTAGGTGTGGGGATAATGCAGGACTGGTGACAACGCATCTGATACTTTTGTACGGGAAAGTAAAGAGCGGGTGGTCAAGGGCACCACGCACGGTCTGCGGGCCGGCGCATCCCCTTGCCGCACGACCCAAAGTCCAACGGGAGTAGGTTTAGTGGTGCACTCCCCGTGGGCGAGCCCCAACAACCCGGATGTCACCTGAGCGTGACCGCATCCGGGGCGGGGCCTTGACACAATCGCAACACCAGATTTGAGGAGCGTGAATCAGCCCAGTGCAGGAGTACACCACCCCCGCCGAATACGCCATCCACGAGGGCGAAAGCTGCGTGACGGCGCTGATCGATCACGTTAAGACCCGCCCGTGGGGAGTTCTATTTACCCGCCCCGCCAACTTTGAGTGGGTCAACGTCACCGCCCAAGAATTCCTTGATGAGGTCTTCGAGGTAGCCAAGGGATTCGTCGCCGCCGGCGTCAAGCCCGGGGATCGCATCGCCCTGCTGTCGGGCACCCGCTACGAGTGGAGCCTGCTGGACTTTGCCATCTGGGCCGCCGGCGCGGTCTCGGTGCCGATCTACCCGTCATCCTCGCCCTCCCAGGTGCAGTGGATGATCGAGGACTCCGGCGCCGTGTTTGCCATCACGGAATCCAAGGACCACACCGAGCTGATGAAGCACCTGGTCCTCCAAGACGGCGGGGAGCCCGCGCTCAAGGGCTCGCCCTCCCAACTGCGCCGCATCCTGGAGATCAACTCCGCGGCCATCGATACCCTCAAGTTCGAGGGGCGCGACGTGCCCACCACCGAGGTGACCACCCGCACCTACGGCGTGCACCTGGATGACCTGGCCTCCATCGTCTACACCTCCGGCACCACGGGCCGGCCCAAGGGCTGCATGCTCACGCACGGCAACTGGCTGTCCCAGGTGCGCGCCCTGCTGTCCCACCCCATCGGCCAGATCGCGGCCCCGGGACGCCGGGTGCTGACGTACCTGCCCTTGGCCCACGTGCTGGCCCGCGCGGTATCCCTGGCGTGCACCATCAACGGCATGACGCAGTCCCACTGGGGCGATACGCGCACCCTGACCGTGGAGCTGCAGCGCTCCCGCCCGAACCTGCTGTTAGGGGTCCCGCGCATTTTTGAAAAGGTGCGCAACGCGGCGGCCGCAAACGCGGCGGAGTCCGGGCCGCTGAAGAAGGCCGTCTTTGAGGCGGCCGAGCGCACGGCCATCGAATACTCCAAGGCGATGGATACCACGGAAGGCCCCGGCCGTGCCCTGCGCATGCAGCGCAAGGTCTATGACCGCCTGGTGTACTCCAAGATCAAGGAGGCCATCGGCGGGCACGTGTCCTATTGCATCAGCGGCGGCTCTCCGATTAGCCATGACCTGTCCCACTTCTTCCGCGGCCTCGGCGTGCCGGTGTATGAGGGCTACGGGCTCACAGAGACCTGTGCGGCTGCCGCGGTCGACTTTGAAGACCAGAAGATCGGCACCGTGGGCAAGCCGGTGGGCGGCATGTCCGCCAAGGTCAATGAGGACGGAGAGATCCTGCTGGCCGGGGCGTGCACCTTCAAGGGGTATTGGAAGAACGAGGAAGCGACCGCAGAGTCCATCGACCAAGACGGCTGGTATAACACCGGGGACCTTGGGGAGATCGATGAGTCCGGGCACATCACCATTACCGGACGCAAGAAGGACCTCATTGTCACCGCCGGTGGCAAGAACGTCTCCCCGGCGCCCCTGGAAGACATTTTGCGCTCCTACCCGCTGATCAGCCAGGCGCTGGTCGTCGGCGACGGCAAGCCCTTCATCGCCGTGCTGATCACCTTGGATGATGATGTGCTCTCCCGCTGGCGCCAGGACCGCAACATCCCGGACTCCACCCCGATCAAGGAGCTGGCTACGGATCCGGTGCTGCGCGCCGAAATTCAGGATGCCGTCAACAACGCCAATACCACCGTGTCGCATGCGGAGGCGATTAAGAAGTTCTACATCCTGGACCGGGACCTCACGGAGGAGGAAAACGAGCTGACCCCGACGCTGAAGGTCAAGCGCAACGTGGTCACCCAGCGGTATTCGGAGGAGATTGACAAGATTTACCGCCGCTAGCTACCCCCGCGCGGCGCGCCGCCGCCGGACCTGCTCACCGGTGTCCTAGAGTCGATGGCTGTTGGGGCCGCACTGGCCTTCATGGTTCATCGTCAGCGTGGCCACAGCGCTTGTGTGCGCGCGCCACAGGTTCTCGGCAGGGAAGGGAGCAGCACACGCATATGCATCGCATCGCCGCTGAGCTGCGCCACAGGGAGCTTACTCAGGAGCTCTATGACATTGGCGATGAAGTAGCCACCTACCTAGACAACCTCGAAGAGGCCATCGCCGATTATGACGCCGAGCTCGTCGAGGATTGCCTCACCGAGCTGGCAGACATCATTGATGACGCCCGGGTGGACGCCCGCGTCGCCTTAGGGGAGTTGCTGGGCCTGCGCCAGGCGCTGACCACGGGGGTGCGCGCCGGGGTGCTCAGCGCCCGCACGCACACCACCGCACCGCTGCCGCGCCCCCGGCCGCTGGACTGTGCCGAGCTTGAGGCGGCCTACCCACTCGAAGATTCGCCGATCATCGTCGCCGAACTGGCCGGGGCGCTCGAGGGGCGCACCCAGGCCGTGCGGGAGCGGCTGACAGCATATGCGGCGTGGATTCTGCAACAGACGGACGCGTGCGCCACGGACCTGGAGTCTGTGGCCTTGCCGCACCAGGTGCGCGCCCTGGGCGAGGACGCGGCGACGACCGCCCGCGCATGGCTGGTATCGGTCGCGCAGGCGCACCCGGCGTATGCGCGGGCGATGCGGGGATCCCGCCCGCCGGCATTTTTGGGGGAGCGCGCGTGGATCGACGGGGTGATCGCGCGGATTAAGGCCCGCCGTTCGGCTGATTCGGGGGCGGCAAGCTAGCCTGGGACACAATAGTTATGTCCCTTCACACTGATGCTGCCCCGGCCGTGCCGCAGATCCTGCGCACGGGCCCTACTGATTCCCAGCGCCGCGCACTGCTCGCGGCGCCTTTTGGCGTGTACGTCCACGTCCCGTTTTGTGCCGCGCGCTGCGGGTACTGCGACTTTAATACCTACACTCCCGGCGAGCTCGGGGGCGCTGCGTCCCCGGAGTCCTACCTTGAGGCGCTGTGCCAGGAGTTGGAGCAGGCGGCGCGGACGTGCGCGCAGTGGGGGATGCTGCGCCCGGCGGATACGGTGTTTGTGGGCGGCGGGACGCCGTCGCTGCTGGGGGCGGATGGTTTGGGCAAGTTGCTTTCTGCGGTGCGGGATTCCTTTGGCCTGGCCCCGGGTGCGGAGGTGACCACGGAGTCTAACCCGGAGTCCACCTCGCCGGAGTTTTTTGCCCGGCTGCGCGACTACGGCTTTACCCGGGTGTCGCTGGGCCTCCAGTCGGTGGCCCCGCACGTGCTGGCGGTACTGGAGCGCCGCCACACGCCGGGGCGCGCGCTCGCGGCGGCGCGCGAGGCCCTGGCTGCCGGGTTCAAACACGTCAACCTGGATATGATCTACGGCACGCCGGGGGAGCGCGATGCGGATGTGGCGGCCACGGTAGAGGCGATCCTGGAGACAGGGGTGGATCACGTCTCCGCGTATTCGCTCATCGTTGAAGACGGCACACGCATGGCCCGGAAGGTGCGCACCGGCCAGCTTCCAGCCCCGGATGAGGATGTGCTGGCGCGCCGCTTCGAGCTTATCGACGCCGCCCTGGCCGCTGCAGGCATGGACTGGTACGAGGTATCCAACTGGGCGCGCCCTGGCGGTGCCTGCCGGCACAATGAGATCTACTGGGTGGATGGCAACTGGTGGGGCGCGGGCCCGGGTGCGCATTCGCACCTGGGCGATGAACGCTTTTTCAACGTCAAGCACCCGGCGACCTATGCGCGCGCCGTGGCGGCGGGGCAGTGGCCGATCAAGGATTCGGAAGTGCTTTCTGCCGCGGACCGCCACACCGAGGCGGTCATGCTGGGCCTGCGGCTCAAGGAGGGGATCCCGGAGTCCTGGATCCGTGGTGGGGGACGGGAGGTGGTGGGCCGTTACGTGGCGCGCGGGCTGCTGCACCGGGGCGTCGATAAGCGGGGAACCCCCCGGGTGGCGGTGACGGATGCCGGTCGGCTGCTTGCCGATGGCATCATCACAGATATCCTGGTTGCAGAAGAATAGGGAAGTTCACGTGGCCATTTGTTTAGGGAGGTGCCTGACTCTTCGCCATGGCTGGATCGACTGCACAGCGGCGCGCCAAGGTGCTGCGCGCCATCGTCGCTGACTACATCGCCTCACAGGAACCGGTGGGCTCCAAGGCGCTGCTGGAGCGCCACAAGCTTGACGTGTCCTCGGCGACCATCCGCAATGACATGGCGGTGCTGGAGTCGGAGGGCTACATCCAGCAGCAGCACGCTAGCTCGGGGCGGATTCCCACCGAAAAGGGCTACCGCAGTTTTGTTGATGCCATCCATGACATCAAGCCGCTGTCCATGCCGGAACGCCGCGCTATTTTGTCCTTCCTGGAAAAGGGCGTGGACTTAGAGGACGTGTTGCGCCGGGCGGTGCAGCTGCTCAGCCAGCTCACCCGCCAGGCTGCGATGGTGCAGCTGCCCAACCTGACGGTGTCCCGGGTCAAGCACTGTGAGGTGGTGCCGCTGTCCCCGGTGCGACTGCTGCTCGTGCTGATTACTGATACCGGCCGGGTGGACCAGCGCAACGTGGAGCTCGGCGAGCTGGTCGACGATGAGCAGGTTGCCCGGCTGCGGGACCTGCTCAACGCCGCGCTGGTGGGGCGCACGGTCACGGAGGCCTCTGCGGCGCTCGCGGACCTCGTGGTTACCTCCAGCCCGGAGATGCGCTCCCTGGTGGTGCGCGCCTCCACGGTGCTTATTGAAACCCTGGTGGAACAACCCAGCGACCGGCTCATCCTGGCGGGCACCTCGAACCTCACCCGGATTGCCTATGACCTGCCGGAGAACCTGCCCATGGTGCTCGACGCCCTGGAGGAACAGGTCACGGTGCTGCGGCTGCTCTCGGCGGTGCCGGACCTGGGCAACGTCAACGTGCTGATCGGCGAGGAAAATGAGAATGAGCAGTTCCACTCCGCCGCGGTGGTGACTACGGCCTACGGCGCTGATGGGGCCTCCCTTGGCGGGTTGGGCGTGGTGGGCCCCACGTACATGGATTACACGGGAACAATTTCTAAGGTGTCCGCCGTTGCTTCTTATGTCAGCCGGGTGCTCGGCGGGGAATAGCCTGACAGCATCCTGAGGCGCTAGACTATGTCAACTTTGTGACCCATTCGTTGCCCGGGCGTGTTTCTGGCGCCCGGCGTTGGTGCGGTGGACGTGACTGCACAACTGCTAGAGGGAGACGCTTTCTACTGTGGCTCGTGATTATTACGGCATCCTAGGGGTGGACCAGTCCGCCTCCGAGCAGGAGATTAAGAAGGCCTATCGCAGGCTGGCTCGCAAGTACCATCCGGATGTCAACCCCTCTGCGGAGGCCGCGGAGAAGTTTCGGGAGATCTCCCAGGCCCAGGAGGTGCTCACGGATCCACAGAAGCGGCGCATCGTGGATATGGGGGGTGACCCGCTGGCGCAGCCCGGTGCCGGTGGCGGCGCGGATGGCTTTGGTGGCTTTGGTGGCTTCGGCGGGTCGAACCTGGGCGATATCTTTGAGGCCTTCTTCGGCGGTGCCGGTGGAGGCCGCGGTCCGCGTTCCCGCGTGCAGCCGGGCAATGATGCGGTGCTCAAGGCGGCCATCAGCCTGGAGGATGCGTATAACGGCGTGGAATATGAGGCGACGGTGGACACCGCCGTGTTGTGCGAGCACTGTCAGGGTTCGGGCTCGGAGTCCAAGTCCGCGCCGGTGACGTGCACGCAGTGTCACGGCTCCGGTGAGGTCCAGGAGGTGCAGCGCTCCTTCCTGGGCAATGTCATGACCTCGCGCCCCTGCCCGCGGTGCAGCGGCTTCGGGGAGATTATTACGGACCCGTGCAGCCGGTGCGATGGCGAAGGCAGGGTGCGCAAGCGCCACGATCTCACCGTGACCATCCCCGCGGGCATTGCGGATGGCATGCGCATCCGCATGAGCGGTGCCGGCGAGGTGGGCCACGGCGGCGGGCCGGCCGGGGACCTCTACGTGGAGGTGGCGGTCAAGGCCCACCCGATTTTTGAGCGCGAGGGCTCTGACCTGCGCTGCACGGTCCGCGTACCCATGGTCGATGCCGCCTTAGGCACCACGGTGACCATGGAATCCCTGGCCGGGCAGACCCTGGAGTTAAACGTGGATCCGGGCACCCAGCCGGGCAGCCACCTGCGGGTGTCCGGCGCCGGCATGCCCAAGTTGCGTGCGGAAGGCCACGGCGATCTCATCGCCGACGTTGACGTGCTGGTGCCCACGGACATGGACCAGCGCACCCGCGATCTGCTGACCAAGATCCGGGATCACCGCCACGAGGAATCCGGGGTGGTATCGGAGTCGGGCGGGGAGTCCATCTTTGACCGGCTGCGCAACAGGTTCCGGCGCTAATGTCCCTGCCGGTTTTCCTCGCCCCGCCGCCGCTGCCCGCCCTGGGCGAGCAGGCGGAACTGTCCGGCCCGGAGGCACGCCACGCCGTCACCGTCAAGCGCGTGCGCGCCGGCGAGCACATTGAGCTTATCGACGCCGCCGGCACCCGCGCGCGCGTGCGCGTCACCGCCACCGAGGGCAAGGATCGCCTCTTCGGCGTGGTCGAGCACCGCACCGTCGAGGAGCCCCCGACGCCCACCGTCACGGTGATTCAGGCCCTTCCCAAGGCGGAGCGCTCCGAGCTGGCCGTCGACCTGGCCTGCCAGGGCGGGGCAGATGAGATCATCCCGTGGCAGGCGCACCGGTGCGTGGCCAAGTGGTCCGGCCCCAAGCAGGACAAGGGGCGGGCGAAGTGGCAGGCCGCGGCGGTGGCGGCGGCCAAGCAGGCGCGGCGCGCCCGGGTACCGCACATCGGAGAGGTTCTGGATACCGCCGGGGTGGCGCGGCTGTTACGGGATGCGGGGGTCGGCGCGGATGCTGCCGGATCCCCCACGACGGTGGCTTTGCTGCTGCATGAGGATCCGCAGGTGGCCACCCGGCGTTTCGCGCAGGTGGACCTGAGCGCGGCGCGCCAGATTTTTCTCCTCGTTGGCCCGGAGGGCGGCATTGGCGCGCAGGAGGCGGCGGAGTTGGTTGCGGCCGGGGCGCAGTGCGTGCGCCTGGGACCGGAGGTGTTGCGCACCGCCACCGCGGCGATGGTGGCACTTGCGGCCATCGGCGTGACCACCGGCCGCTGGTAGGATCCCGAACCAGAGGATTACCTGCGGTTGGCAGGGGTTTTCCCTGGCTGCTCGGCAGCGTCCGGCCAGGGCTGACAAGCCCGGGGACGTCCCGGGGGTTGTTCCGGGTGTGTCCCGGGTACATGAACACAAAGAAAGGTAGGCGGGTAGGAGCCCGTGACAGTTTCCAAGGCGGCGACACCGGTAGTCTCTGCGACGGTGGACCTTGATCAGTCCGTGGCGCACCAGGTGCTCGGGGTGACCGACGCGCACATCAAGGTCCTGGCCAACCGCATTGATTGTGACTTTTTTGCCCGCGGCAACCAGGTCCGCCTCATCGGCCCCGGCCATGAGGTCCAGCGCGCAAAGAGAGCGCTCGCGGAGCTTGAGTCCGCCGCGCGGTGGGGCCAGGTGCTCACCCCCGATGCGGTGGCCCACACCGTTGATATTGTCACCGCGGAGGCCCCGGAATCTGCGGCGCATATCTTAAGCAGCAGCATTGTTGCGCGCCGGGGGAAGGTGATCCGCCCCAAGACGGCCGGACAGTCGGCCTACGTGGATGCCATTGACGCCAACACGGTGGTCTTTGGCATCGGCCCGGCGGGCTCCGGGAAGACGTACCTGGCGATGGCCAAGGCCGTCCAGGCGTTGCAGGCCAAGGAGGTCTCCCGGATCATTTTGACCCGCCCCGCGGTGGAGGCCGGGGAGAAGCTGGGATTCTTGCCCGGCACGTTGGGCGAGAAGATTGACCCGTATCTGCGCCCGCTGCATGACGCGTTGCGTGACATGGTGGAGCCGGAGTCCATTCCTAAGCTCATGAAGGCCGGGATTATCGAGGTCGCCCCGCTGGCTTACATGCGGGGGCGGACGCTGAGCAATTCTTTTGTCATCCTCGACGAGGCGCAAAACACCACCGCCGAGCAGATGAAGATGTTCCTCACCCGCCTGGGGTTCGGGTCCAAGATGGTGGTCACCGGGGATATCACGCAGATTGATCTTCCCGGCGGGGCCCGTTCGGGCCTGCGGCAGGTCCGCCAGATCTTGCGCGGGGTACCAGATGTGCATTTTGCGGAATTGAGCAGCGCCGATGTGGTGCGCCATGCGCTCGTGGGGCGCATTGTGGAGGCCTATGATGCCTTCGGCGCCGCCCAGGCGAAAAAGGAGCGTGGCTAGTGTCTATCGAGGTGTTCAACGAGTCCGGCTACCCGGGGGTCAACGAGGAGATGCTTATCGACGTCGCCTCCTACGCCCTGGCACGGATGGACATCCATCCGGCGGCCGAGGCCTCCCTCCACATCGTGGATCAGGCGACCATCGCGGACCTGCACGTGCGCTGGATGGACCTGGAGGGTCCCACCGACGTGATGAGCTTCCCCATGGATGAGCTCACGCCGGGTACCCCGGGCGGGCGGCCGGACGCCGCCGACCCCGGCCCCGCGATGCTTGGTGATATTGTGCTGTGCCCTGAGTTTGCCAAGCGGCAGGCAGATGCGGCTGGCCATGACCTCGCCCACGAGCTCGCCCTGCTCACCGTCCACGGCTGCCTGCATTTGTTGGGTTATGACCATGCCACCGCCGCGCAGGAGCGGGAGATGTTTGCGCTGCAAAATGAGCTGTTGGCGGACTGGTACGACGACGCCGCGGCGCGGGGCCGCAGCTACCAGCCCAAGCCGTCCGGGGCGAAGGCCTTCCCCAGCGCTGCGGAGCGCGCCGCGCTGGATAAGGAGGTTCCCGGGGGTGGGATCCCCGCGCTTGGCCAGCCGGAGCAGCAGTGACCACCGCCGTCCAGGTCCTCATTGTTCTTGCCGCACTGGTGGTCGCCGGTGCGCTGGGGACCACAGAATCGGCCGTGTCCAGCATCTCCCGGGCGCGGGTGGAGCAGCTTGCGGCGCAGGAGCGCCCGGGGGCGACGCGGCTGTTGGCCGTGCTGGAGCGCCGGGCGGATCACGTGACGGTACTGGTGCTGCTTCAGCACGTTTTGCAAGCCACCGCCGCGGTGTTTGCCACAGCCGTGGCCATGTCCCTGATCGCGCAGCCATCGTGGGCGTTTGCCGCGGCGATCATCGTGGTCTCCGTTCTGGTGTTCGTGGTGGTGGGGGTCTTCGCCCGCACGATCGGGCGGCGCAACCCCTATAGCGTGGGGCTGCGCAGCGCGTTGGTGCTGGGGGTGATCAATAAGATCCTCGGCCCGCTGTCCCGGCTGCTCATCCGCGTGGGCAACGTGCTGGCCCCGGGTCAGGGCTTCCGCTCCGGGCCCTATGCCACGGAGGTGGAGCTGCGGGAGATGGTGGACATCGCGCAAGAACATGGCGTGGTGGAGCTGCAAGAGCGGCGCATGATCCAGAACATCTTCGATCTGGCCTCGACCACGGCGCGCCAGGTCATGGTGCCGCGCCCAGAGATGATCTGGATTGAGGCTGACAAGACCGCGGGCCAGGCGACGAGCCTGTGCGTGCGCTCGGGGCACTCCCGTATCCCGGTGATGGGGGAGAATATTGATGACGTAGTGGGGGTGGTCTACCTCAAGGATCTGGTGGCACAGACCTATCACATGCCGGACGGGGGACGCTCGGTGCGCGTGGCCCAGGTGATGCGCGAGGCGGAGTTCGTGCCGGACTCCAAGCCGCTTGATGCGGTGCTTCATGACATGCAGCGCAGCCACAACCACGTGGCCATCCTCGTCGATGAGTACGGCGCGATCGCGGGCATGATCTCCATGGAAGACGTCCTCGAAGAGATCGTGGGGGAGATCGCCGACGAGTATGACGTCGGCGAGGAGGCCCCGGTGGAGTTCCTGGGGCAGCGCCGGTTCCGAGTGGTTGCCCGGACCTCTTTGGAGGACCTAGGCGATGCGATCGAGGACTATCTGGGCGAGAAGCTGGAGCTCAGCGACGACGTCACCGATCAGGTAGACACCGTGGCGGGGTTGATTGCCTACGCCAAGGGCCGGGTGCCGCTGCCGGGCTCTGAGGTGGATATTGAGTCCCTGCACCTGCGGGCAGAGGGCGGGCATGATCGGCGCGGACGCGTGGCGGTGCGCCACGTGATCGTCGATGTGGCGGAGCCGGAGCCGGAGGAAGACTAAGCAAGACTCCACGCCGCAGGCCGCCTAGACCTTCTGGGCGTCCTGCGGCTTTTTAATGTGAATAGTACAGCCGTACTATAGCGTTATTACCTATGCGATGCTACGAAAATGTGGATTGCTAAAAACATATTCCGCATGAATTATGGTGAGAATATTCGTGTTATTCACGGCGGGATCGCGGCCAGATTAGGGCTGATAAAAGGTTTTAGTGCCCCGTCTTTTCGGGAGCGCAATAGTGTCAATGCGGCACGGCCATACCGCGCCCTTGAGGCACGCGTCTCCGGGATCGGGGCCGGCGGCGCATATGCGTGCGTTCTCCTGGGAAGGGCCGTCCTTGCTTGAGTGCCCGCGGCTGGTTCATGATGGACACCGTGACTATCCTTTCGATCCAATCTGCCGTGGCCTATGGGCACGTGGGCAACTCCGCGGCCACATTCCCCCTCCAGCGCGCCGGGCATGAAGTCTGGCCGGTGTACACGGTCAACTACTCCAACCACACCGGCTACGGGGCATGGCGCGGGCCGAACATCCCGGCCGCAGACGTGGCGCAGATCATCCAGGGGGTAGAAGAGCGCGGAGCATTTGAGCAGGTAGACGCCGTGCTGTCCGGGTATCAGGGCGGGGCGGACATCGCGGCGGTCATCGTCGATGCCGTCGCCCGCGTCAAGGCGGCAAACCCGCAGGCCATCTATGCCTGCGATCCGGTGATGGGCAACGCCAAGTCCGGCTGCCACGTGGACGATTCCATCCCGCCGCTGCTGCGCGACACCGTGGTGCCGGTCGCCGACGTGATCACCCCCAACCAGTTTGAGCTGGGTTTTCTTACCGGAACCGCCCCCGATGACTTGAGCTCCACGCTGCGCGCCGTCGAGCTGGCCCAGGCCATGGGGCCGCGCACGGTGCTGGTGACCTCCGTGGAGCGTCCGGATCGCCCGGAGGGGACGATCGAGATGCTTGCCGCCGATGACTCGCAGGCCCTTCTGGTCCAAACGCCCTACCTGCCGTTCAAGCGCAACGGCTCCGGCGATGTGACTGCGGCGTTGTTTACCGGCCACCTGGTCTCCGGCGCGAGTCTGCGCGATGCTCTGGAGGCCACCGCGTCGAGCGTCTTTGATTTGCTTGAGGCCACCTACCGTGCAGATTCCCCGGAGTTGGAGCTGGTGGCGGCGCAGGACTACTACGCCCAGCCGCGCAGGCAATTTAGCGCCCGCGCGCTGTAGCCGCCGCAGCCAGCACCCCCGCGGCCAGCACCCGCAGGCGCGCCCAGGCGCGGGGCGGACGGTGCGGGTGGGGGCCTCGGTGCGGGAGGTGGGGCGTCGAAAAGCGTATGAGGTGCCGGGTAGAGTGTGAGGGGTGAATTCCACTGATACCCCGCAGGGGTTCCGCTCTGGTTTTGTTAGCTTTGTGGGCCGGCCCAACACCGGCAAGTCCACGCTGACTAACGCCCTGGTGGGGCAGAAGATCGCCATTACGGCCAACCAGCCGGAGACGACCCGCCACCCGATCCGCGGCATCGTGCACCGCCCTGATGGCCAGCTCATCGTCGTGGATACGCCGGGGCTGCACCGCCCGCGCACCCTGCTGGGCGAGCGGCTCAACGCGGTGGTCAAGGATACCTATGCTGACGTGGATGTCATCGGGTTGACCATCCCGGCCGATGAGGCGATCGGGCCGGGCGACCGGTGGATTCTAGACAACGTGCGCTCCATCGCCCCGCGGACGCCCATCGTGGGGATTGTGACCAAGCTGGACAAGGTGAGCAAGGATCAGGTGGGCGCGCAGCTGGTGGCGCTGGCGGAGCTGTTGGGGCCAGATAGTGAGGTTGTGCCGGTCAGCGCGGCGGACGGCACCCAGGTCGATGTGCTGGCGGATGTGCTCACCGGGCTGCTCCCGGAGGGGCCCAAGTTCTACCCGGATGACCACATCACCGATGATGACACGCCCACCCGCATCGCCGAACTCATCCGCGAGGCCGCGCTGTCCGGGCTTAAAGATGAGCTACCGCACTCCGTGGCGGTGGAAGTCGATGAGATCCTGCCGGATCGGGAGCGCGAGGGCGTCACGGACGTGCACGCCATCATCTACGTGGAGCGTCCGGGGCAAAAGAGCATCATCATTGGCCACGGCGGGCAGCGCATGGGTCGGATCATCCACCAGGCCCGCCGGCAGATCATTGACCTGCTGGACACCAATGTCTACCTTGACCTGCGCATCAAGGTGCTGCGCAACTGGCAGTCTGACCCCAAGGCGCTGGGAAGGCTCGGCTTCTAGCACCGTGGCCCGCCGCGAGAGCTTCCGGGATCGCGCGCTGGTCCTGCGCACCTATGATTTCGCTGAGGCGGACCGCATTGTTGTCCTGCTGACCCGCGACCACGGGATCGTCCGGGCTGTGGCCAAGGGGGTGCGCCGGGCCCGGTCCCGCTTTGGCTCCCGCGTCCAGCTCTTCGTCGACCTGGACGTCAACCTGTATGCCGGGCGCAACCTGGCCACCATCACCGCGGCGGATACCGTCACCTACTTTGGCTCCGGGATCATTGAGCGCTATGAAACCTACGCGGCGGCCTGCGCCGTGCTCGAATCGGCGGAGCGGATAGCGCCGGCAGAAACCGGGGCGGACCCCTACCTGTACACCGCCGTGTGCACCACCCTGGCTCGCCTCCAGCGGGCCCCGGATCCGGACCTGGTGCTCATCGCTTTTCTGCTCCAGGCCATGGGGCATGCGGGCTGGGCGCTGAGCCTGTTTAACTGCGCCTCCTGCGGCGCCCGCGGACCCCACCATGCGTTTCATCCCGGTGCGGGCGGCGCCGTGTGCGTGCACTGCCGGCCCCCGGGCGCGGCGGAGGTAGATCCGCAGGTCCTGCACCTGATGTGGCTGCTGGCCCAGGACAGCCTCGACGCGGCGCGGGAGCTGATCGCCACCAGCGCGGCGGGGCCCTCGCTTCTCGACGCCGCCCACCGCCTCACCGCGGCACACGTACGCTGGCACCTCGAACGCACCGTCCGCGCCTTTGACGTGTTTAGCCGCGGCTAAAGGTGGCACAATGGTGGGGTGGATAACACCCTGACGCCTCCGGATATTCCCGCCGAGTTCCTGCCCCGGCACATCGCCCTGGTCATGGACGGCAACGGCCGCTGGGCTCAGCAGCGCGGCATGAACCGCACCGAGGGCCACAAGCGCGGCGAAGCCGTCCTCATGGAGGCCGTCGATGCGTGCCTGGCCATGGGGGTGCCCTACCTGTCCGCCTATGCGTTTTCCACCGAAAACTGGCGGCGCAGCGCAGACGAGGTCCGCTTCCTCATGGGCTTTTCCCGGGACGTGTTGCGCCGGGAGCGTGACATCCTGCACTCCAAGAACGTGCGCATCCGCTGGGCGGGGCGGCGCCCCAGGTTGTGGCGCTCCGTTATCCGCGAGCTTGAGGCGGCCGAAGAACTGACCCGCAACAACACCGCCATGACGCTGGTCATGTGCGTCAACTACGGCGGCCGCGCCGAAATCCTCGACGCCACGCGCGCGCTGGCGCAGCAGGTAGCCCACGGCACGCTGCGCCCGGACCAGATCACTGAGGGCCACCTCGCAGCGGCGATGTATGACCCGGACATGCCGGACGTGGACCTGTTCTTGCGCCCCTCCGGGGAGAAGCGCACCTCCAACTTCCTTTTGTGGCAGTCGGCCTACGCGGAGCTGGTCTTCCAGGACAAGCTCTTCCCGGACTACACGGCCGAGGACCTGTTCCGCGCGGTCGAGGAATACGCCCGCCGGGATCGCCGCTTCGGGGGCACGCGCTAGCTGCGGCGCAGGGGCCCGCGCCAGGCGGTGCCGCGCAGGTGCGCATCGTTCCTGGTGGTTTCTCATGGGTGCTGGCCTGTGCCCACCGTGAGCCCGCAGCGGGGTCTTCCCAGGTGGCCGCCTGCCGGGTAGAGTCAGATGCGTTTGCCCCCCGGTCCACCTTTTCGCGGAAAGGACGCGCGTGAACGACCACGACCATCCCGGCGCCCAGCCGGGCGGCTCTCCAGATGGCCAGCCACACAGCTCGCAGCCTGGCGCAGCCAACCAACCGACCCGGTCACAGGTCAAGCGGTGGCGGCGCTACCTAGCCAACGAGCGCGCGGAGGCCGCCGTCTACCGGGAACTGGCCCACAACAAGACCGGCGAGGAGCGCGAAATCCTGCTGCGCCTGGCAGAGGCAGAAACGCGCCACGAGTCCTATTGGCACGACAAGCTGGGCGAATACGTGGGCATGCCCCGGCAGCCCTCCCTGGCTACCCGCTTTATGGGGCTGCTCGCCCGGCGCTTCGGTTCCGTCTTTGTCCTGGCCATGATGCAGACCGCGGAAACCCGAACCCCGTATGTGACCGATGAGGACGCCTCCGCGCAGATCGCCGCCGATGAGCGCATCCACGCCGAGGTGGTGCGCGGGCTGGCCAGCCGCGGGCGCGAGTCCATGTCCGGCGATTTTCGGGCGGCGGTGTTCGGCGCCAACGATGGCCTGGTGTCCAACCTTGCGCTTGTGCTGGGTGTGCTCGGCTCGGGGATGAGCAGCAACGTCGTGCTGCTCACCGGGGTCAGCGGCCTGCTGTCCGGGGCACTGTCCATGGCCGCCGGAGAATACATCTCCGTGCGCTCCCAGACCGAGCTTTTAGAGGCCTCTACGCCCCACCCCAAGACCTACGCGGTGGTCTCCGAGCTGGACGTAGATGCCAATGAGCTGGCGCTGGTCTACCGGGCCCGCGGCATGGATCGCGCCGCAGCGGAGCAGCGCGCCCGCGAGGCATTTGAGCGTATCGACGCCGCCGGCGCCGCGGAGGCCGCCACCGACGGGCTCGGCGGCTGGGACGCTGCCGCCGCGGCCGGCACGTCTAACCCGTGGACCGCGGCGCTGTCGAGCTTCCTGTGCTTTGCCTCCGGCGCGCTGGTGCCGGTGCTGCCATTCCTCTTCGGGGCGGGCACCACCGTGGGGGCCATCGTTGCGGTGGTGCTGGTCTCCCTGGCGCTGATGTTTACCGGGGGCTTAACCGGCGTGCTGTCCGGAAAGCCGCCGCTGGTGCGCGCTGTGCGCCAGCTTGCCATCGGCCTGGGCGCCGCGGGGGTGACGTGGGCTCTGGGCCGCGCTTTCGGGGCGATCGTCGGCTAGCTACCTCAGGGCGGCTCGCCGTGGGGGCGCCTATTTGTCCTCGCCGCGATCCGTGCCTTGGCACGCCGGGCAGAGGCCGTAGATCTCTGCGTCATGGCCGGTCAGGGTGTAGCCGTGGGCGTCTGCCACGCTGCGCGCCCAGGCTTCCACGGGCCCGCCATCAATTTCTTCGGTCTTTCCGCAGCGGGAGCACACCAGGTGGTGATGGTGATCATCGGTGATGCAGTGCCGGTAGAGCGTCTGCCCGGAAGACATGGTCAATACGTCTACTGCCTCCACGTCTGCGAGGCCTTGGAGCGTGCGATAGACGGTGGTCAGGCCAACCTTGTGGCCGCGCTCCTCCAGCTCGTCGTGGATGGTCTTGGCAGAAGAGAAGGTGTCCAGGTCTAGCAGGACGTCAATGACGGCGGCGCGCTGCTTGGTATTGCGAGCGCCAAACTTAGGAAGATCCGGGGTAACCGGTGTCATGATGGGCAACCTTTCTCGTCGGCGGAGATGCGCGCGTTTCGGGGTAGCGCAGGACCACGTGTGCGAGTGGCCGGCCACCGCGGGGGCGCGTCGACGCTTCCGGCCCATTGTAGGGGTGGGTTGCAGTCGGTGGGCAACTATGCAGGCAACCCGCCGGGCTGGGCACACAGGATGGTGCCCTGCCGTGCGCTCCGGGTCGCGGACCCGTGAGCTGCGAATAGCCACCGATGGCGGCAGGCATGCCGGGGTGGGGTGGCGGGCGCTGAGGGCCGTTTAGAGGCCCTGTCCTGGGGCATTGCGGGTGCGCAGGGGAGAGGGGTTGTCCGCGTGATCGTTGCTGGTGCTCAGCGTCAATGCTGCGGGGCGCCCGGCCATGGCGTCGCCGGCGTCTTCGGCGAGCGGGCCGTGCTGGTTGGGGTGGGTTGGTGTGCTGCTACGTTGCGTGTCTAAGGAAATCACCGGGGAGGCGTGGGCATTGTGCTGCGGCGCAAGCCCAGGTTCGGGGCCGGGCCCTTCGCTGGGTAGCTGGTGAATGGCCGCAATGAGGGCGCGCGCTTGGTCTATGAGCTGGATGACGGTGGGGTGAACTAGTCGGTAGATCACCTCGCGTCCGTGCCGCTCAGATTCTACGATGCCACTGCGTTTGAGCACTTTGAGGTGCTGGCTGATCAATGGTTGGGACTTTCCTAACGCCCGAACCAGTTCGTGGACAAAATGATCGCCATTGTTGAGCAGTTCGATGATTCGGATTCGTAGTTCTGAATCAAGTGCTCCGAAGAGTGCGGCAGTGCGCCGTGACTCAATCTCGGAGGGGCTCTTGTCTTGTGTGGTAGCCATGGGACTCTATTCGTCGCTGCTTAGTGGGGAACAACCTGCACTAGTATAGACCAAATACGGGGGATAGGAGGTTATTTGTGTTGGAGAACTGTCATTGATTACAGATGTTGCCAGCCTTATGATGCTGGAATCTCCAGGCGCATCTAATGCTCGAGTTGTTGACTCCATACGCCGATTGTGCCGGCGCTAGGACCAAATAAGCCGGGTTATGCAGCCACAATGGTGATGCACACTGAGGTGCGCATGGTTGCGGGGGAGCGGGTGCGTTGCCCAAGAGGGGCTGTGCTCAAGATCGCGGCGAGTGTGGATAGAATGTTGTAGAACTGTTATCCACGATGCACCTCCCAGAGGGGTAGACCACCCCATTGCGTTTGCTGTAAATGCTGGAGCGATTCGGCCGGAGCGCGCCGGGTACCCCCTTTGTGGGTTGCCAGGCGCTCAGGTGAGGGTGTTTGTGCGCGTGATGCAGTACCGTCAACACGATCCCCCGTTTTCGTCATATCTCAAGGAGAGAATCGATTCCTATGGCCCCCACGGCTCAGCAATCCGTCATCGACACAGTGGTCAACCTGTGTAAGCGGCGCGGTCTGGTCTATCCGGCCGGCGAAATCTATGGCGGCACGCGCTCTGCCTGGGACTACGGCCCCCTGGGCGTAGAGCTCAAGGAGAACATCAAGCGCCAGTGGTGGCGCCACATGGTCACGTCCCGCCCGGATGTGGTGGGCGTGGATACCTCGGTCATCCAGCCGCGCCAGGTGTGGGTGTCGTCTGGCCACGTGGAGGTCTTTACTGACCCCCTAGTCGAATCGCTGCACACCCACAAGCGCTATCGCGCCGACCACCTGCTGGAGGCCTACGAGGAAAAGCACGGCCACCCGCCGGTCAACGGGCTGGCGGATGTCAACGACCCGGAGACCGGCCAGCCGGGTAACTGGACCGAGCCGAAGGCGTTTTCTGGCCTGCTCAAGACGTTCCTGGGCCCGGTTGATGATGAAGAAGGCCTGCACTACCTGCGCCCCGAGACCGCGCAGGGGATCTTCATCAACTTCAAGAACGTGATGACCTCCGCGCGGATGAAGCCCCCGTTTGGCATCGCCAATATTGGTAAGTCCTTCCGCAATGAGATCACCCCGGGCAACTTCATCTTCCGCACCCGTGAGTTTGAGCAGATGGAGATGGAGTTCTTTGTCAAACCCGGGGAGGATGAGCAGTGGCACCAGTATTGGATCGACGATCGCTACAACTGGTACGTAGACCTGGGCATCGATCCGGAGAATCTGCGCCTTTATGAGCATCCAGCAGAAAAGCTGTCCCATTACTCCAAGCGCACCGTCGATGTGGAATATGCCTTCGGCTTCCCGGGCTCCAAGTGGGGCGAACTCGAAGGCGTTGCTAATCGCACGGACTATGACCTGCGGGTCCACTCGGAGGGCTCCGGGGAGGACTTGAGCTTCTTTGACCAGCAAACCGGCCAGCGCTGGATTCCCTATTGCATCGAGCCGGCGGCGGGCCTGGGCCGTTCCATGATGGCCTTCCTGGTGGACGCCTACACCGAGGATGAGGCGCCCAATGCCAAGGGCGGTGTGGACAAGCGCGTGGTGCTCAAGCTCGACTACCGGCTCTCTCCGGTCAAGGTCGCGGTGCTGCCCCTGTCTAAGAAGGAGCCGCTGGCCCAGAAGGCCCAGGAGGTTGCGGAGTCTCTGCGCGCCTATTGGAACATTGACTATGACACCTCCGGCGCGATTGGCCGCCGGTATCGTCGCCAGGATGAGATCGGCACCCCGTTCTGCGTGACGGTCGATTTTGACACGCTGGAAGATGGTGCCGTGACGGTGCGCGAGCGTGACACGATGGCTCAGGAGCGCGTGGCACTTGATGAGCTGCACACCTACCTTGCTCAGCGCCTGATTGGCTGTTAGGAGTCCCCATGGACGTCGTTTCTCCCCCGTTTCGCGCCGCTTATACCTCCTGGGGCAAGCGCGGCTCGACCACTGCCCTGTACGTGGAGTCCGGTCCGGAGGTGCTGGGTGAGTTTGGCGTCGAGCGGGCCACCGTGGATGACCACGTCTGGGCGCTGTCCGTGACCACGGAGGACGCGGTGATTAGCTGCGACGGCCAGCCGTTGTATGTCGCCGCGGGCAACGTCGCCCGCGATAAGCGCATCTCGGTGTCCCTGGGTGACCGCGAGGTCACGCTGCTCAATGAGCACCGCACCGACTGGGTTGTGGAGGATTCCACCGGTGCGGTAGTGGCTCAGTTTTCCGGAGGAAACAATGGGGTGCGCCGGGCGATCGTGGAGCTGACGCCCGACGGCGCGCAGCTGGGCTTGGGGCGCGCGGATGTTGCCGCCTTGAGCTGGTTTGCCCGCATCATTTTGGAGCGGCGGCTGGGGATGTCGTCGATGGTGCTGACCATCATGCTCGTCGCCGCGTCGCTGGTGGCCATCCTGGCATTTCTACTATGAGCGCGAGCACGTGGGTCTGGGAGGGCAATGAGCTTATCGACGCCCCCTCAGGGGAGGTCCTGGCAAGCGTGCGCTCGGATGTCCTCCACATTGGCGATGAGCGCATTCTCATCGAGCATTCGGCTGCCGCTCCGATGACGCGCTTTTGGGCGCGCGCCACCACCTCGAGCGGCCAGGTGCTCACCATCGCGCAGGATGGCCTGACGGTGGCGCAGCTGCGGGCGCGGTGCGCCGATAGGGACTACACCCTGGTGCGCACGAGCTTGTGGCGCACGCAACGAGTGGTGCGTGACGGGCAGGGCCGGGAGGTCGCCCACGTGCGCCCGCTGATTAGTGGGCGCGTCGAGTTCATCGCGGAGCACCCCCGTTTGCTCGACGCCGCCTTTTTGTCCTGGGGCTGCGTGCTGGTGGATGCGCCGGTGCGCCGCCCCAGGATTTAGAAGCTGCCGCCGCTAAAGCCGCCGCCCCCGCCTCCGCCGCCGAAGCTGCCGCCGCTGAAACCGCCGCCGCCTCCGCCGAAGCCGCCTCCGAATCCTCCTCCGCCGCCGAAGCCGCCGCCGGAGCTGAGGATGGAGCCCAGCATCATCCCGGTGAGCAGCCCACTGCCGCCGCCGCTGTTGTTGCGCATGGTGCGCCTGCGGTATTCGTCGATGTCGCGCTGTGCCTGCTTGGCGGCCAGCTGCGCGCGCTGGGCGGACTGGTGGGCGGCGTCGATAGCCTGGCGCAGGTCGGAGTCATGGAGCTGATGGGCGCGGTTGGCCAGCTCTTTGGCCTCGGACAGGTAGGTGCGGGCCCGGGCGCCGATGATCTGGCCGCGCGAGGCAATGAGGTCTTCGGCTGCCTGGATGTTGTTGCGGGCGGCGGAGAACTGCTTGTCATACATCGCCAGCAGGCGGTCCTGTTGGGCGGTGGTATCGCGCACGGTGTCGAGCTGGGCGTCGAGTTGCGCGTCCACGTCGGTGAGCTGGGTAAACGCTCCCAGGGGGTCGGTGGTGTGGGTCGCCCGGGCGGACTCTAAGGCAGCGCGCGCGGTTTCCACTACCGCAGTCAGTTCTTGCCAGTTTGCGGGCGCGCCGGCTGCGGTGCCGTGGCTGCGCAGGTCCTCGGCCTCGGAGATTTCCTGGTCGATTTCCGCCATGAGGGCGTCGATCTGTTCGCGGGCGGCGGCGATGTTGTCATCGGCGTGCTCGACTGCGGACAGGGCGCTGTCTGCCACCTCCACCGCGCGTTCGGCCTGACGGATTTCTTCGACCAGGCCGCCTTGTTGCCCCGCGGGGCGCTGCTTGAGCTCGAGGGCGGCGGACAGGTGGGTCTCGGCCTCATCAAGGCTGGCGGTGGCCAGCTCGGGGTTATCGGCGATGCTGGCCACCACGGAGGCGTCATAACGCTGCTTGAGCGCCTCTAGAGTCTGCGTGGCCTGGGGCAGCCGGGCGCGCAGATCAACAGTGCGGCGAGTCACGGCGTCAATGCTGGAGTCCGCGTTGATTAGCAGGTCGCGCATGGAGGTAAAGGACTCAGACTGCTCATTGAGCACCTGCTGGGCGCGCCCACAGGAGGTAATGATCTCCAGGAACATGGAGCGCTTCTCCGGCTCCGTTTCCGGGATGGCGTCATAGAGCCGGTCCTGGAGGACGTAGGCCTTGCGCATGGTGTCTTGGGCGGAGGAGAGGGCCTTGGTAAACGGCCGGGTGCGCTCGGTGCCAAACTCGCTGGTGGCCAGGTCCAGTTCCTCGGAGCCGCGCCGGATGGACTCGTCGGTGGCCACGATGGCGTCGCGGGCAAGCTCCTCGAGCGCGGAGGTGGGAAGCTGAGCCAGGGACTGCTCATCGGTGGGGTCGATGCGCCGGGCGTCATCGAGGAGGTTGGCCTCATCCTTGCGGCGCTTGTGGCGCGCCCACCCCCACAGTCCGCCGCCGGCGGCCACCACGGCCACGGCGCCGCCGCCGAGCCAGGCGACGGACTCGCCGGAGATCTCATCGGTGGACTCTGCTTCAGACAAAAACGCGTCAGCAGCCCCGGCAAAGTCCAGCTTGTTCAGCGGGCCCGCAGCGGCCTTGTGCAGGGATTGCTCCGCCCCAGACCACTGGTCGCCGGTGCGCACACCCATCTGGCGGTCCTTGACCGCCACGGCGAGCACCGCGAGGTTATTGCCACCGTTGCGGGTCATAAACGCGCTGGTCCACGCCGCGGCGGACTTGCCGTCGAAGCTGCGCACAAAGATGATCTTCATGGAGCGGTGCTGGCTTTGTTCAATATCGGCGATGCGCTGCTGAAACTGCGTAACCTGAGCGTCGGTGAGCACCCCGGCGGTATCGATGACGCTTTGCGGGGTTTGCTCAGGCGGCTCGGCGATAACCTGCACACTCGGGGCGGCGGTAGACAGCGGCGCAGAAAGAAGCACCGCGGCACCAGCGCCGAGGCTGGCGAGGACCCTCATACCAATAGGACTGTGGCTGTGCCTGCGCGAAGAAGACCAAGACTGCTTCATGGCTTCCTACGATAACCGAGCCCCCAGTACTGCGCCGCCCCTGGCAAACTAGACGGCCATGAGACCCATACCGGCACTGCTTGCCGCAGTCGCCTTCAGCGCCGCCGCCAGCTACCCCCTGCGGGTGCTTGCCGCCGCCACCATCCCCGCGCCCGCCCGCCGCCGCAACACGGAGCCGACCATTGCCGTGCTAGGAACCGCCCAGTACAACGGCCGGGCATCCCGGCAGTTCGCCGCGCGGCTGCGCTGGGCGGCCCACCTGCATCAGCGCAGCGGCGCCGCCGTGGTGACCTTGGGCTCGCGGCTGCCGGGCGACCAGTGGACGGAGGCCGCGGTGGGGCAGCGCTGGTTGGCGCGACGGGGCGTCGATAAGCGGGCAATTACCGCCCTGCCGGAGGGCAATGACACGCGCGGATCGCTCGAGGCGCTCGCGCAGGCTATCGACGGCCCCGTCGCCATCGTCACAGACCCCAACCACTGCGCGCGGACCGCCGCCCTGTGCACCCAGCTGGGCCTGGCCGCGGCGCTGTATCCCACCCCCTGGTGCCCCAGCACCTTCCCCCGCAAGGCGTGGTGGCTGACGCTGCTGCACGAATGCGGCGGCCTGCTGGTAGTAGACGTGGCGCGGGCGGTCGGCTGGCCGGCGGCCACTAGGCTGGAAGCGGTGCTCAGACAAGTCGCAGCCACCGTGCGCCCATCCCGACGCGCCCGCATCGACTACCTGCGCCGCCAAGACGACCAGACCCCACCACAGGACCAACCCCAGTGACCTACCCGTACACCGCCGCCGACACCCAACGCCTGGTCAACGAACCCCCCAAACAGGCGGCGCTTTCTGACCCCCGCACCGACCACCGCAGCGCCTTCTCCCGTGACCGCGCCCGCGTGCTGCACTCGGCGGCACTGCGCCGGCTAGCCGATAAAACCCAGGTGGTGGGCCCGCGCGACGGCGACACGCCCCGCACGCGGCTGACCCACTCGCTGGAAGTCGCCCAAATTGCGCGCGGCATCGGCAGCGGACTGGGGCTCGACCCGGACCTGACCGAACTTGCCGGGCTGACCCATGACATCGGGCACCCGCCCTACGGCCACAACGGGGAAGTAGCGCTCAACGAGGCCGCGGCAGACTGCGGCGGCTTTGAAGGCAACGCCCAAACCCTGCGCATCCTCACCCGCCTGGAGCCCAAGGTCCTGGACGCCGACGGGCAGTCAGTAGGCCTCAACCTCACCCGCGCCGCCCTCGACGCGGCCTGCAAATACCCCCGCACCCGCACCAACCCAGACGGCACCCACAACCGCAAATACGGGTGCTATGACGAAGACGCCGCGCTGCTGGAGTGGATTCGCCGCGGGCATGAGGATGCCCGCCCCAGCATGGAAGCCCAGGCCATGGACTGGGCCGATGACATCGCCTACTGCGTCCACGACGTGGAAGATGCCATCCTTTCCCGACGCGTCAACCTCACCGTCCTGTGGGACCTTGTTGAGCTTGCCCACCTGGCACAAAAGGGAGCGCAGGCCTTCGGCGGAGACCCCGATGAGCTTATCGACGCCGCCGGCCGACTGCGGCAGCTCGACGTCGTCGCCCACGCCTGCGACTTCTCCGGCTCCCTGCGCGACCTGGTCGCGCTCAAGCGGCTGACCTCCGAGCTCGTCGGACGCTACGTGGGTGCCACCGTGGAGGCCACCGAACACGCGGCACACGGCGCCACCGTGGGGCGCACCCACGGTGACCTTGCCGTGCCGGACGGCATCCGCGCGGAGGTCACCCTGCTGAAAACCATCGCCGTGCTCTACGTCATGGATGAGGCCACCCACCTGGCCCGCCAGGACTGGCAGCGCGACCGCATCCTGCGTGTCTTTGACTACCTCTCCGCCGGAGCCCCCGGGGCCCTCGACCCGCTGTTTGCCCAATGGTGGCTGGCTGCGCCCACGGATGTGGAGCGCCAGCGCGTCATCATCGACCAGATAGCGTCGATGACGGAGTCGCGCCTAGAGCGCATCGCCCGCAGCTGCGTGGACATTATTGACCGCTACTAGTTACCAGCCACGCCAGCGGGTCGTGCGACAGTGGCGTGGCTCACGGCGGCGGTGTTTCGGCGGGCGGATGTGGTGGGGTGGGAGTGGGCTGGGGGCGGTGGCGGCGCTGGGGGTTTAGCGCTTGAGGGCGACGGAAAGGTCGGAGAGGACCCTGCGGATGGCGGCGGCGTCGGCAGCCGGAAGTGACCAGTTCGCACAAATGATGGTGCGCACCTGAAACTCCTTAAGCAGGTCCGCCATCCCGTCGAGGGTGCGCGGCGCTTGCCGACCCGGCTCATAGGTTGCGTGGGCAAGTTCAGAAAAGAACTCAGCCCGGGTGGTTACGGGTGCAGTAATAAGGATTCGGTTGTGTTTCATGGCCAAACGTCAAGGTGCGAGCAAAGCGCACTAATCAGGCACGCCGGGAGCAGACTCATGAACGCATTCAGCGGAATCAGGCGTGGCAAATGGTTAATGAATCCCACCTTACTCTGTCGCTGTAAGCAGACAGTGGCGGGGGCTAGTCAGCGGGAAGAAAGTGGCAGGTCAGGGGGATAAACGGTGGATGTTCGTCGGGGCGGGCGACGGGGCGCGGGTGGCGGGGTTAGGGGGCGTCGGGAATTTCGCAAAAAGACTCGTAGTGGTCCGCGGTGTAATACCACACTTCCGGCTGCGTGGGGTTGGACCCGCCGGTGACAATGCGCCGCGCACCGCGGTGCCCAGCACCCGGGGTATCCACCGTGTATTCACGATAGTAGTCACGGCCCTGGCGTGGCAGCGCGGACTCATAATTGCCAAACCGAGTCCCATCATTGTTGGGGTGCGCAAACGGGCCGCCGTTGACGATGGCCTTGGCAACCTGCGCGGCCTGCGGCGGGAGTTGCGCCAGCGGGCAGGTGCCCTGAGCATGCTCGCCGCCGGGTGTGGCGCCGAGGGAGGCATCAGCGCGCGGTGAGTCACCCCGGGACTTCGAGGAAGTGGACTGCGAAGACGCGGTGTCGTTGCTGTGCGCGCTACTGGGCGCGGCGCTGGTGGCAGTCGTGTCGCCGCTTCCGCCGGTGAGGTCCCAGCCGAACCAGGCGGCCACCGCCACCGCCACCACGCCAAGGAGAGCCGACCACACCGAACGCGATGACCGCCCGCGGCCACCGCCGCTGGTGTTGCCGCTGGTATTGGTGCCGGTAGTGCTACCAGTATTGGTGCCGTCGCCCCCGCCGGAGTGCTGCTGTGAACCCATGGGGACCATCATGGCACGGCCCGTGGGTATCTTGATAGACATGGCAAAGGGAAGGATTCCGGACAGTGACGTCCAAGCGATCCGCGAACGTACTCCCATCGAGGAGATCGTGGGGGACTACGTGGCGCTCAAACCGGGCGGATCAGACTCGCTTAAGGGCCTGAGTCCCTTTAAGGACGAAAAGACGCCGTCCTTCCACGTGCGCCCCAACAGGGGCTACTACCACTGCTTTTCCACCGGCAAAGGCGGGGACGTCTACAGCTTCCTCATGGAGATGGAGCACATCACCTTCCCGGAGGCCGTGGAATACTGCGCCGCCAAAATTGGCTACCACATCAACTACCAAGGCGGCGGGCCCGGCCGGCGCGAGGAACCCGGCACCCGTCAGCGGCTCATCGCGGCAAATAAAGCAGCCCACGCCTTCTACCGTGCCCAGTTAGAAACACCCGAGGCGGAAACCGCCCGTGAGTTTCTGCTTAACCGCGGATTCTCTCAGGGGCAAATCTACGAATTTGAATGCGGATATGCCCCCGCCGGCTGGGACACCATGACCAAGAAGCTGCTCTCCGCAGGCTTCGACTTCGCCGAGCTAGAGGCCGCAGGCTTATCGACGATGGGCCGGCGCGGGCCCATCGACCGCTTCCACCGCCGCCTCCTGTGGCCGATTAAAAACATGTCCGGAGACGTCATCGGATTCGGTGCCCGCAAACTCTTCGACGATGACAAACTGGGCAAATACATGAACACCCCGGACACGCTGCTGTACCACAAGTCCAAGGTGCTCTTCGGGCTGGACCAGGCCAAGAAGGACATCGCCGCGGGCCACCAAGCGGTGATTGTCGAAGGCTACACAGACGTCATGGCCATGCACGCCGCCGGCGTGCCCACCGCCGTGGCCGCCTGTGGCACGGCTTTCGGCGAAGAACACCTGCAAATCCTGCGCCGCCTCATGCTCGATGACAGCTTCTTCCGCGGTGAGATCATCTACACCTTCGACGGAGACGACGCCGGGCAGAAGGCCGCCATGCGCGCCTTTGACGGCAACCAGAAATTCACCGGGCAGTCCTTCGTCGCCGTCGCCCCCGACGGCATGGACCCCTGCGACCTGCGTCTTGCCCGCGGGGATGTCGCCGTGCGGGATCTGGTTGCCTCGCGCATCCCGATCGTCGAGTTCGTTCTCCAATCCGTGCTGCGCGAATTCAGCATCGATACCGTCGAAGGCCGCCTCCAGGCGCTGCGGCGCGGCGTGCCCATTGTTGCCAGCATCAAAGACGAGACGCTGCGCAACCAATACGCCCGCCTGCTATCCGGATGGATCGGCTGGTCAGACCCCGACGAAGTGGTCCGCGCCGTGGCTAAGGAAGTCCGCTCACCCCGAACCCCAGCAAGCCCCAAGCGAGCGCGCCGCTTCGCATCCGGCTCCTCTGCACCGGCTGCCAGCACGCCGGCGCTCAGCCTTCCCGATCCCCGCAGCCCCGAACTCTGGCCCCAGCGCGAGGCGCTTAAGCTCGCGCTCCAGTACCCGCAACTAGCCGGCTCCTACTTCGACGGTCTGGGCGTTGACGTATACACCCACCCCGCCTACCGGGCCGTACGCGCCGCCATGACAGCAGCCGGAGGATGCCAGCAGGCCAGCGACGGAGTGGAGTGGATCGCGCGCATTGGCGACCAGATGCACGACCTCACCGGCAAATCTGTGGTCTCTGAGCTCGCCGTGGAAGACATCCACGTTGCCCAGGAAGAACTGCCCGGTTACGTCGATTCCGTGCTCTCCCGGCTCCAAGAAGCCCGCGTGGGAAACCAGATTGCCCAACTCAAAGGACGCCTGGAGCGGATGCGCCCCTCCGATGATGAAATGGCCTACAACGCCCTGTTCTCCGACCTCGTGGCCCTCGAACAGGAACGCCGTCAGCTCAACGCCCGGGCGTTTGGCAACCAGGCACGCTAGTCCTCATCGGGCTCAAAAATCTGTGGGGCGGGCGCCTGATTCTCGCCCGCTTTGCCGCCGCGCTTGCCCCGCAGGTTTTTCACCTCGCGCATCCGAGGCTGCGGGTCAAGCCTGTCCGCCAACGCCTTGCGCCCGGCACGGACCGCGTTCTTGGCCACCGGCGAATTCACCGCCGCTGTATAGCCGCGCTTGATCTGATCAAAACGCTTCCGCCCGGCCTTGGTGCCAAAGACGTAGCCTGCCGCGGCGCCAACAACGAACTGGATCATAGAGGCAATTCCTTTGCACATGGGTGGGGCGTGAGGAGAGTCGCAGATAGTCTAGCCGGGCAGAAAGTGGAGCATCAACGTCCGGCAGGCCGAGCGCCGCCCTGCGGCGGCCGAGCAGGTCCTTTCAGTGCGGGGCCGCACAAACAAAAAGCCCGCCGCGGCGCATCCAGGATGCGTAGCGGCGGGGAAAGCTCCTCCAACTGGGCTCGAACCAGTGACCCTTCGATTAACAGTCGAATGCTCTGCCAACTGAGCTATGGAGGATCATGTTGCGGGCAACGCCGTGATCATCCGGCGTGCTGTGCAACGGTGTCCAACTATAGCCAGCAGCTCCGGAAGTGAGCAAATCCCCAGCACAATGCGCCCGTAGGGGTGGCCCGTAGGTGGCATGTTTGGCGGCGTGGTAGATCGGATATACTCATGGACGGCCCGCGGTCGAACCGCCGGGTACACACGGGGCTATAGCTCAGTCGGTTAGAGCTACGGACTCATAATCCGTTGGTCGTGGGTTCGAGCCCCACTGGCCCCACAAGGACGCTCGCCGTGGAAGGTATGGGCGAGTGCAAGGTAGGAAGATCGGGCAGAGCCTCCCGTGGGGCCCTGTGGAAAACATGATGGAGCGTGCCGTGTCAGCGGGCACCTGGCAGTCCCTTGTTGCTCGCCCTGCTGTGAGGGTGCGCACGTGCCCCTCGGAGGGGCCACGGCGTGGGGAAATCACGGTTGAGCTTTAAGTCTGTGGAGGGGTGTAGTACGTGCCTTTCGGCGCAAAACAGCCGTCATACACAATCGTTACGTTACGCATATTTTGATTGAGCGCAGACGCAATCGCTTCCTCCAGATGTATCTTCATCATGGAGAAGGGATACTTGTCTATCTTGGACACACGCCTGTAATAGATGTCCCATTCTTCTTGGGATAACTCAACCGGAAACTCTGGTGCGTTTTGATACGACGAGTTGTCGGTGACCGTGACGATTACCGTTTCCCCTTTACTCGTGGCGGATAGCCAAAACGAGCGCTCTGAAACGTAGTGGGAAAATTCTTGTTGGATGAGGGGTGCGCTGTCCATGTTGGCTTTCGGTAAGTGGAGACTTAGGCTTGTGCTTAGTGTCACTGTGTGAGTGTGTGTTAGGGCGATACGATTGTGTCATATCCGTCCGGTGATGGGGATCTTTTTGGGCCATATGCCAAGTCGGATCTAGTCCGTCCGGCCCACCTTCTTGGTGGGGATCATTCCTCTTCTCCAGGTAAGAAAGGGGGCGAGAACGGTACAGTCTGTGCGAAGACTGTGCCCGCGCACCTGGCCTGAATTGCTGAAGGGGGCGTGATTTGCCTGGTGGCATTCCCAGTCGGGCAACCCGGAAGTGTGGACGGCGCACAGTGCTGTTCTCGGAGGCAAAGACCATGCCCTCTTTAAGGTGGTAGGTACTGGCATTGGTGAGGGGCCGGGCATGCGTCGTTGGGCGCCTCGCTGTGCGGTGAGGGCAGTGGTGTGTGGGAGGGCGGGGGCGTCGATAAGCACTATGCACACTTATAGGGAAGGGGTAGCGTTTCCACCCCCGGTCGCATGAATGCTGCGGTGAGCGTAAAATGCACCGAATGAGTAAAAAACCATTTATGCAACGAGCCCTGGCCGTCGCCGCCAGCGCCATGGTGGCATGCGGGGCCCTGGCCGCCCCGGCGATCGCACAGCCCACCTTTTCCCTGGGCTCGGTCCTGCCCGGTGTGTGGGGGACCCCGCCGGCGGGGGCTCAGCAGATGGTGACGTTTGGGGATTCCTTCAGCGCCATCGGGCCCATGGTCCCGGGCAATGGTGCGCACACGGAGAAGGGCTACCAGATCAAGCCCACCTGCAAGAAGGACACCCGTAACTGGCCGCACTCTGCGGCGCAGACCGCGGGCAAGACCCTTGCGGATTGGTCCTGCAATGGAACCGGCGGGATGGTGCCGCTCGGTGAGCTGCCGGCCGTCGTCGCGGAGTCGATCCTGGCAGGAAACATTGGGCCCGGCACCGAGAAGGTAGTCATCATGTATGGCGGCCTCGATGCCTTCAACTGGCTTGATGTGGCCAGCTCCATGGCGAACGCGCAGGCTATTGCTCCGAGCATGATGCAAGGGGTGTACGCCAACATCAAGATGCAGGTGGCGCAGGCGGCTCCGGGGGCTGAAGTGGTCATCGCCGGGTACCCGGAGATCGCCGACAATGACCGCATCTGCATGGTCGCCATGATCCCCGATCAGCCCACCCCGACGGTGGTCCCGGGCGCCGAAGCGGTCCAACAGCACCTGCGCAACGCAGGCCGGCACGCAGCCGAAGCCAACGGGCTGCGCTTTATTGACACCCTGGAGCTCACTCGCGGGCATGGCACCTGCGCCAAGCAGCCGCAGGATCGGTGGGTGGTTGGCTCGCAGGATCCTGCGGTGCCGACGAACCTTGGCAACCACCCCTCCATCAATGGCAGCATTGAGATCGGCAAGATCATCGGCACCGAGCTGTACCGCTAATTGTTGCCGCGCAGCGGGTCCTCCCCGCCGCGCCGGAGGCAGCGCCGCTAATGTTCACCGGGCGGTAGCGCGGAGTTGGCCGCGCAGACACCTGCGTTTTTCATACTCGAGGGCGTGACTATTTCTCGAATCATCAGTGTTGTCTGCGCCGTGAGCATCGCGGTGGGCGGTGCGGCCACCACCCCTGCGGCCGCAATGGTGCCGGACTCCGGTTCCCCGCTGCCGCCCGCCGCCACAACACCACACCGCCACGCGCCCAACCCGCAGCCTTTTGCCCCTGACCAGATCGCGCGCTGGTATCTGTCAGACCTGCCCGCGCGGGGGCCCTTCTATTACCCCATAGTCTCCGGCTTTGAGCGGCTGCGCCAGGATCATCCGGAGGTGCTGGCGGATAATCTAGAGCAGGCGGTCACCCTTAATAACTCGGCCGTGAAAGACCCTATTCGGGTTCAGCGAGCGTTGGCCGATGACCATGATGACTTGCTTGTCACAATGTCCGATGCCTGGGGAACTGAGCTTTCCGGGCACTTTCGCCAGGCTTTGGCGCAACACCGCCTGCCACAGGTAGAACAGCTTTTATCCGGGGTGGTGGCGCGCGGCGGTGGTATTGCCTCTTCTACTGGGGCAGAAAAATACTGGTTTAATTACCCGCGTCTCTTTGTCGTCGCACCCGATCGCATTGTTCGCGTGCATCGTGAGGGTGCAGATGATGAGTATTCCACCACGCCGTCTTTCCCCTCCGGACATACGGCGCAGGCGGCCTGGAAAGGCGCGGTGCTGGCCTATATGATTCCGGAATTTGGGGCACAAATGCTCGCTCGTGCAGCCGAGGTAGGCGACAATCGAATTGCCCTGGGCGTGCATTATCCACTGGACGTTATTGGCGGGCGCATGGTCGGCCTGGCGGCGGCCGCCGATCGCCTGAATGATCCGGAGTTTCGTGCGCTTATCGACGCCGCCGCCACCCAGCTGCGCACAGAACTGGAATGGCGGTGCTCAGCATCCCTGGTCGAGTGCGCGCGCCGCGGCGAGGCCTACGCCGATGATGCGACGGCGGTTGCCCGCTATACCCACGCCCTCACTTACGGCTTTTGGGCCATAGGGGCGCGCGATGAAGCTCCTGACGTGCCGGTTGGTGCTGAGGTGTTGCTGTCTTCCCGCTTCCCGGACAGTGCCGGTTATACGGTGGGATCCCGGGTGGCCCTGCTCGCAGCGACGAGTGGGGCATCGGGATACCCCCTGGATGAGACCGGCCGCGGCGGGTCGTGGCAACGGTTGAATCTGGCAGCTGCGTGGGCAAGCCCGGGCGTTAGCTAAACTGGCGGGCATGTTCGGCGTTGACCCATCCATCGAGCAGCTCTATCGGGTGTTTGACCTCACGGGGGTGATGCTCAATGGCATCATCGGCGGCACGATTGCCCGACAACGCCACTTTGACATCATCGGCTTTTTATTCTTGGCACTGTTTTCCGCGCTCGGCGGAGGTATGGTGCGCGACGTGCTCATGCAAAAGGGCACGGCGGCGGCAATCGCCGACCCCACCTACCTAGGCCTGGCATTCGTGGGGGCCATCGCGGCGGTGGTGATTAATTTCCGGGGCAAGGCGTGGGAGATTTTCAAAACAAACGCAGACTCGGTGGTGCTCGGCGTGTGGGCGGTCACCGGCGCGGTCAAGGCATTGACGTATGACATGCCGCTGCTTTCCGCGGTGTTTATGGGGGTAATTACCGCGGTCGGTGGGGGAATGATCCGGGATGTGGTGGCCGGGCAGGTGCCGGGCATTTTTGGCGGCGGCCCGCTGTATGCGGTTCCGGCGTTGATCAGCGCTACGTGCATGGTGGGCTTCCACCAGGCTGACATGATTGAGCTGGGCATGATCGTCTCCCCGATCCCCGGCATTGTTCTGGCGCTCGTGTCCTATTGGCGGGGGTGGGTCTGGCCGGTGAATTCGGAATGGGCGCCGGTGAATATGACGGCGGCGCAGGCCCGAGAGTTGGCCCGCCGTGCGGAGGCGAAGGGGCGCAGGCTGGGGGCGCGGGCGGGACAGACCGTCAAACAGGGTGGCCGGAGGGTCGCTCGCCGGGTGGTGCCGCCGCCCACGCGCGCGGCGGTGGTGGTAAACAAGCTGGGCAAAAGTGTTGATGAGATCGCAGAAGACACCAAGCGGTTCCTGCTGCGGCTGATGGGCAGGCGCTAGGATCGGTGGGCATGAGCGTGCTTGATCCCTTAGCTGATTGGCCGGTAGACCACTTCGGTGCGGTGGTGATGGCACCTGGTGGTACCTGGCAGGCGGGGGAGACGGACCGGGTTTTTGAGTTGGCGTCGGTGACCAAGCTGCTGGCGGCGTACGCGGTGCTCATCGCGGTGGAAGAGGGCGCTATTGAGCTTGATCAGCCTGCTGGCCCGCAGGGGTCAACGGTGCGCCATTTGCTGGCTCACGCGTCAGGGTTGGGCTTTGCCCACGGCGACCCGGTGCGTCCGGTGGGGCAGCGGCGCGTGTATTCCTCGGCCGGTTTTGAGGCCCTGGCCACCCAAGTGGAACAGGCTACGGGGATGGGGTTCGCGCAGTACCTCCACGAGGCGGTGACTGAGCCACTGGGGATGGGGAATACACAGCTTTATGGTTCGGCGGGGCATGGGGCGCGCTCGACTGGCGCAGACATGGCCGCGTTTGTGGGGGAACTACGGGAGCCGCGGCTGCTGGATTCCTCGACGCTGGCTGAGGCGTGGAGTGTGCAGTGGCCGCAGCTACGGGGAGTGGTCCCCGGCTACGGCATGCACAAGCCCTGCCCGTGGGGGCTGGGGTTTGAAATCCGGGGGAACAAGGATCCGCATTGGACGGGGCCTGCTATGCCCGCGGAGACGGTTGGCCATTTTGGTATGAGCGGGACGTACCTGTGGCTGGATCCGGGGTCCGGGGCTGCGATGGTGGCGCTGACGGATCGGGAGTTTGGGCCCTGGGCGCGCGAGGCGTGGGCACCGCTAAACCAGCAGGTCTGGGAGGCGGTGAGCGGGGGTGGGGCGTCGACAAGCGAAGCTAACCCTTAAGTTGAACTTTATTAAACGGGGGTGTCAAGTGGTGGTTGAAGGTTAGCGGGCTGCGGGCGCGACGGGCACAATCGCGGGTGTCGCCGACGCCCACCGATGGCGTCGAAGCAATGAAGTCAGCTGCGTTTGTAGGGGAAGACAAACGCCGCGAGTGTTCGCCGAGCCTGGCGACCGCGCCCTGACCAAGGAGCCTGATTACCCATGTCTTCCCCCATCACCGCCACCCACCCCCGCCCGGACACCACGGACCTGCCCACCGGCCCCTGGGCCCCACCCGGGGCCCGCATGGCTGTGCTGTGTATCAGCGGCCTGCCGAACGGCGCGCGCCGCGACGTCGAAAGCCTCATGCTTGATTACCTAGACGAGCAGTGCCAATGGGTACTACCCGGGGCCGACCCCCTAGAAGCGTCCTGGTGCACCCGCTGGAGGCGCGAGGGGCGTGAAACAGTGGGGTGCCGGCAGATCATTTGCGCACCGAGCGAGCAGCTGGCCCGATTTGCCCAGGCACTCAGGGAGGGGCCCGGCGCCCGGGCGCAAACAGCCAGCCTTAACGCGCCCACCCCGCCCGATGACCGGCACTGGTGGCCGGATCCGCAGGCGGGGTGGGCGGGCTAGTAGCCCCCGGGCTCGCGAAGACCCCGGGGTGCGGGCGGTTACCCGACGGGAACCCTACTGGGGAAGCAAATTCTCGTAGTAGGTGTTGCGCAGCAGACGCCGCAGCAGCTTCTCGCCCGGCAGGTGGCCGTCACCCAGTGCCTTGGCGGAGTGCAGCAGGGCCCGGATGTCATATTGGACGGGGTAGATCGGCGGGATGTCACGGTCCAGCTTGAGCAGGCCGTAGACGGCCATCTGGCCGGTGCGTGCGGACCCTTCCGTGGTGAACACGCAGTCGTCGGGGGTCTCCACGAACTGGCCGGTAAACCCGAGGTTCAGGGAGCCATCCGGCACAGGCCAGGGGCGATCGCCAGCGGTGCGGGGCTGGAACTGGGAGGTGATGTACGGCATGGTTGCCAGGCGCACCTTGGACTTGGCAATGACGGTGGCAACGTCAGAATCCGCGATGCCAAAGTGGTAGCAGAACTCGCGGAGAATCTCCTCGCCGGTGCACTCCAGCATCGGCTTGCCCGTCACCGTTCCCTTCTCCCAGGGGTGCAGGCCATAAGCCCAGGCGACACACAGGCCGTCTTCCTGCCCCGGGAACTGCGGCTGCCTGTTGACCGTGATGCTGGCCAACCAGGGTGAATCCTGGGCGGTGATCACGCCGCCGGTAACAGTCTTACCGGAGAAGACATCGTTGGTAGACAGCTCCCGCAGCTTGGCGTTGAAGGGGTTGTCATAGCCGCCGAAGAAGTTGAAGCTGATGGACTCCCAGACGGTCTTGTCCGGGTCGCTGCAAAAGACCTCGGGGCGTCCCGCGCCGGGGATCTTCGCGGCGATGTTCTTCCACAGCGCGAAGCTATCGCCCAGCTTGTCCTTGTGGAAGGGGGGCACGGTGTTCATGTCGCCGTAGCCGGAGCAGTCCGTGAGCGAGCCGTTGGTGACAATGACCAGGTCGCGGTCATCGACGTTGATGATCTCTTCCTTACCATCGACGGTCGCCTTGATCGCGGTGACAGCGAAGGTCGCGCCGGGGGTGTTCTTGGCGCCGGAGCGGTACTCCACGTCGAGGTCTGTCACCAGCACGCCGCCGCGGAAGTTCACGCCCTGATCGCGCAGCTTCTTCTCCAGCGGCTCGATGAAGGAGGTGTACTGGTTGTACTTGGAAAAGCGCAGGCAGGACATGTCCGGGAAGCCGGGTAGGTACTGCACGAAGCGGTGCATGTAGCGCTTCATCTCAGTGAGCGACTGGTAGTCCTGGAAGGCGAACATGGAGGCCCAGAGGGTGTAGAAATTGGACTTCATGAAGTCCTCGCCGAACCAGTCTTCAATGGTCTTGCCGTAGGTGTCTTCCTCGCGGGCGAGGAACAGCTTGACCACTTCGAGCTGGCTGCGCTTGGACAGCCCCATCTCCGGGTTCTTCAGGCGCACCTGGGCGCGATCGCGGATGATGCGGCAGTTGGACAGGTTGGGGTCAGATTCGTTGGTCAGTCGGAACTCGTCGAGCACCGTGTGTGGGGCGTCCATTTCGATCGCCGGGACGTCCTTCATGATGTCCCAGAAGCACTCGAAGTGTTGGCCCATTTCGCGTCCGCCGCGGGTGATAAAGCCGTCCTCGTTGTTGCCGGCGCCGTCGAAGCTACCGCCGTTGGCGCGCCCCGCCTCCAGGAAGGTGATGTTCTCCGGGGGGAGCTGGCCGTCGCGGATGAGGAATCCGGCGGCGATGAGGTTGCCAATGCCCGCACCGACAAAGTAGGCCTTGCGTTGTGCAATATCTTCGGGGGCGACGGGAATGTTCTCGATGTACTTGCCCATGTCATTGAGCACGTAGCGGTTCCCGCGAGCGTCGGTGGGGAAGGTCTTTTGGTAGACATCCTGGCGACGGGTTGCCATATTGTGTCCTCTCTGTACAAATACCTAACGGTGATCGACTGTCGGTCCACAATGGATCCACAATGGACACACAATGGATCCACGATTGATCAACAACTGATTTACAGCCTGTCACCACGAGGCTAGCGGCCTTAGTGCATTCGTGCCGTCGCATATGCTTTTTCCACGGTGCGTGATGGGCCTGCTTTTACCCCTCGACCAGCGCAAAAAGGCAGCCGCGGCGGGCCAAAAAACTTTGGTTAACCGGTGCCGCAGCCGCCAGTGGGTGGGCGGAGGGGAGTGTTAATTCTCGCGGGAGGTGCCCATCTGTTTACCGGGAGACCAGTACGCATGGGCGTGGAGATGCTCCTTGTCGGCCTGGAGTTCGCGCTTGGCGGCTGACCGGCATTTCAGCGTTGAGCGGGTATCGGCGCTGATCCACACATACCAGCCCCGGTACCGGGTGTCTTGTGCCGCGGCGAGGGCGGCGGTGCCGTCGCTGACGTAGTCGTGCCAGGTGACGGTGAGGTGGGGGGCGTCGGGAAGCGGCATGTCCTCGTCGGTGGCGTGGTGGCGGATCATGTGGATCTCCACCGGCAGATCCGCGGTTTCGGGGGTAGACACCAGGTGGTCGGCGATGTCATAGACCGCCGGATAGCCGGCGAGATCGGCGAAAAGGACTACTCCCTTGGGCAGCGGATCCGGCAAGACGAAGGGGTTGGTGTTGTAGTAGGTGGCTTCCAGCTCATCGCCCGGGGCGCAGTTTTTGGCCCAGGTGGATGCGGGGCCGGCCGGTTCGTGGAGCACAAAGTCGAGGTCAAAGGTGCCCTGGTTAAGGTCCACGTTGCGGATGGTGTACCCGCGCTGGTACTGCTTGTTCGGATTGTTCGGATCCGGGAACCATCCGCGCAGGTAGTCGGCGGGGTGGGTGTGTTCCGCGGAGACCAAATCCGGGCCGACGCAGTGAATGCGCAGGTAGCGGTCGGTGATCTGCTCAGTTCCGGTGACGCGCAATGTGGTGGGTTTGGCGCCCAGCAGGGACATGATGGCGCCGCTAACTCCCTTACCCATGATCAAGGTCCTTCCTGTTGATACCAACCAGAGTTTACACAGGAAAGGCGTACCTCGCTCAATTACTTAACGACGTTCGCCGGTCTACTCTTCCTCAGCAAAGGAACCGTCCCCAAAGGGGTCGTCCCAGGAATCAATAAGGTCCGCCACAGAGTCGATGATGCGCGTGGGGCGGAAGGGGTAGCGGCCCACGGAGGCGTCGTCCGAGATTCCCGAACGCACCAAAATGGTCCGCATGCCGGCCTCCAGGCCAGACTTGACGTCAGTGTCCATCCGGTCGCCGATCATCACCGTGGACTCGGAGTGCGCCCCAATGGTGTTGAGGGCAGAGCGCATCATCACCGGATTCGGCTTGCCCACGTAGTAGGGCTCTTGACCGGTGGCGGCAGTGATCAACGCGGCCACCGAGCCGGTCGCCGGCAGCACCCCAAGCGGGGCCGGCCCGGTGACATCCGGGTTGGTGCAAATAAACCGGGCACCGTCGCGGATGAGGTTGATGGCCTTGGTGATTGCCTCGAAGGAATAGGTCCGGGTCTCGCCCAAGACCACAAACTCCGGGTCCGTGTCAGTGAGGATCCAGCCGGCCTCGTGCAGCCCGGTGGTCAGGCCGGACTCGCCCAACACATAGGCACGCCCATCCGGCTCCTGAGACTGAAGGAAGTGGGCGGTCGCCGTGGCAGAGGTCCAAATGCGCTCCGGGGGAACGTGCAGGCCCGTGGCGCGCAGCCGTGCGGACAAGTCCCGAGGAGTATGGATGGAATTGTTGGTCAGGACCATGAAATTGACATCGTGATCAGCCAGGGCCTGCAAGAACGCATCAGCACCGGGGATCATGTCACCTTCCTTGATCAGGACGCCATCCATGTCAGAAAGGTAGGAAATGTTCGCACACATGCCACCATTGTGCCTTGTTCGCCCCGGCAGGGACAGTCAGTCCTGGTGCTGCTCAATAAACCGCACAAAATCCCCCGCGTAGCGCAGCTGTTGGGCCGCTGAGCCCTCAATGCGCACCCCAAAATGCTCCTCCGCCTTGACCACCAGTTCTACTAGTGCAAGCGAATTGACCCGATGCACGTCCCGCAGATCAGTCTCTGCGGTGACGGTCTTGGCCTCAATGCCGGTGGTCTGTTCTATCAGCGCCGCCAGCTGCGCCAGGGTAGAACCACCCGCCGCAACGGTGTTCTGCTCCTCCTGAGGCGTTGGAGTATTGAACTTAGCGGCAAGCTGCGCGGCAAGATTTCCCATGGGCGCGGCACTCCCTTTCAAATGAGCTGGCGTTGTGCAGGGCGTATGTAAGATTGTAGCGATGAGCGACCTTGTCTCTTCCGCCACCGCGCTGGTACGCAGCTGGATTCGCCGCCTGACCCCCGGCGGGAGGCGCCGAATTGCCCTCGAACGCGGGGCTTTGCATTCGCATAACCGCAAGCCCGGCCTTACCGATGTGGTGCGCACCGGCAAGGTGAATTCGGACGGCGTGGACGTCCACTACTACGTCACCGGGTGCGATACCAACCCCACCGCGACCGTGGTTTTCATTCACGGTTTCACCCTCGCAGCGGAGGCCTATTTCCTCCAGGCGGACTACCTCAAGGAGCATCAGCCCACCGTGCGGGGCCTGCTTGTAGACCTGCGTGGTCACGGGCAGACCGGGAAAGTGTCCCCGGACAAGTGCACCGTCGATGGGGAAGCCGATGACGTCATGGAGGTCATCCACGCGGCGGCTCCCTCCGGCCCGCTCATCCTGGTGGGCCACTCTCTTGGCGGATTGGCGGCTTTCAACGTCATTCGCCGCGCGCCGAGCGACATCAGGTCGCGCATCGCCGGGCTCATTGTCATCTCCACGTCCATCGAGGAGCTGTCGGCCCAGGGAGTGCCGCAGATTCTGGCTTCCCCGGTTGCAGAGAAGGTCTATGAGGCCGCAGAGATTGCCCCCGAGGAGGCAGACAAGTTCCGCGATGCGGTCACCTCCGTGATTGCCCCGGGGCTGGCCGTCGCCGTCTTCCGGCGCCCCACCAACTACAAGCTCATTGAGTTCCACGCGGCCATGATCCATGAGACGCCGCTAGAGACCTATGTGGGATTCTTTGATGACCTGCAAAAGCACAATGAACTGGAAGTGGGCCCCTACCTGGCAGACATCCCCGGCTACATCATCGTCGGGGATAAAGATGACGTCACTCCGATGTCTCAAGCCACCCGGATCCATGAGGTCTGGCCGCGGGCCTGGCAGATGACCGCCCACGGGGCCGGGCACATGGTGATTCTGGAGTCGCCGGGGATTGTCAATAAGGCGATTGACGGGCTGCTTGCCGCCATCGCCTAGAACGCACGCTGCCACCCCCAAGCCCCAGGGCGCATAGCCCGGGGTGGGGGTGGCAGGAACTACCGCTGGTACCGCTATCGGCAGCGGAGCGGGTGGGGTGGGGCGGGGGACGCCGCAGGGTGCTAGCGTCCCGTCCTCCTAGACGGCGGTGGGGTCATCCAGCTTGAAGTCCTTCGCGGCACGCTGGGCAACCTCGATGTCGATCTTGCCGTCGCGGGCCAGGCCCGTGAGCACGGCAACCACCACGGATTCGGCGTCGATGTTGAAGTACCGGCGTGCGGCCGGGCGCGTATCGGAGAAGCCGAAGCCATCTGCACCCAGGACGGTGTAGCGCCCCGGCACGTACTGGCGGATCTGCTCTTGCAGGTCCGTAGCAAAGTCAGAGACCGCCACGTAGGGCCCGGAGGCCTTCTTCAGCTGCGTGGTGGCAAACGCTTCCTGCGGCGAATCGCTGGGGTTGCGCAGCTCCTGCTTGGCCAGCGCCGCGCCTTCGCGCGCCAGTTCCACCCAGGAGGTGACGGAGAAGATGGCGGCCCGCACGTCGAATTGCTCGGCCAGGATCTCTTGGGCCTTCAGCGCAGCCTGCATGCCGATTCCGGAGGCCAGGATGGACGCCTCGTGGGTGCCCTCGCTGCCCTCGTCGTAGAGGTAGATGCCCTTGTGCAGGCCCTCGACGTCCAGGTTTTCTGGCTCGGCGGGCTGGTGGACGGGCTCGTTGTAGATCGTCAGGTAGTACATGACGTTCTCGCCGCGCTCGGGCCCGTACATGCGGTCGATGCCCTCGCGAATGATGTGGGCCAGTTCGAAGGCAAACGCCGGGTCGTAGGAGACCACCGCGGGGTTGGTGGATGCCAGCACCTGGGAGTGGCCATCCATGTGCTGGAGACCTTCGCCGGTCAGCGTGGTGCGCCCGGCGGTGGCGCCGAGCAGGAAGCCGCGGGCCATCTGGTCGCCGGCGGCCCAGATGGAGTCGCCGGTGCGCTGGAAGCCGAACATCGAGTAGAAGATGTACAGCGGGATCATGGCCACGCCCTGGGTGGCATAGGAGGTTCCGGCGGCGATGAAGGAGGCGACGGAGCCGGCCTCATTGATGCCCTCGTGGAGGATCTGGCCGTCGGTGGCCTCGCGGTAGGACAGCATGAGGTCATGGTCCACCGGCACGTAGTTTTGGCCGTGCGAGTTGTAGATCTTCAGGGTGGGGAACCAGGAGTCCATGCCAAAGGTGCGGGCCTCATCGGGGATGATGGGCACCAGGCGGTCCTTAATATCGGCGTCGCGCATGAGCTCTTTAAAGGTGCGCACCACGGCCATGGTGGTGGCTACCTGCTGCTTGCCGGAGCCCTTTCGGATGGAGCGCAGCTTGTCCAGATCCGGCACGTGGATCGGGTCGTAGGTGGTGCGGCGTTCGGGCAGGAATCCGCCGAGCTCGCGGCGGCGCTCGAGCATGTAGGCGATCTCGGGGGAGTCTTCGCCGGGGTGGAAGTAGGGCGGCAGGTAGGGGTCCTTTTCTAAGGCCTCGTCGCTGATGGGAATGCCCTGCTTGTCGCGGAAGAGCTTGAGGTCTTCCAGCGTGAGCTTCTTCATCTGGTGGGTGGCGTTACGGCCCTCAAAGTTGTGGCCCAGCCCGTAGCCCTTGATGGTGTGGGCGAGGATGACGGTGGGGCGGTCCTTGGTGGCCAGCGCGCGCTGGTAGGCGGCGTAGATCTTGCGGTAGTCGTGGCCACCTCGGCGCAGGGCCCAGATTTCCTCATCGGTCATGTCTTCAACGAGCTTGAGGGTGCGCGGGTCGCGGCCGAAGAAGTGCTCGCGCACGTAGGCGCCGTCGTTAGCCTTGAAAGTCTGATAATCCCCGTCTGGGGTGGAGTTCATCAGCTCGACCAGCGCGCCGTCTTTGTCCTTTTCCAGCAGGTCGTCCCATTCGCGGCCCCAGACGACCTTGATCACGGACCAACCGGCGCCGCGGAAGAAGGACTCCAGTTCCTGGATGATCTGGGTGTTGCCGCGCACCGGCCCGTCCAGGCGTTGCAGGTTGCAGTTGACCACAAAGGTCAAGTTGTCCAGGTTGTTCAGGGCCGCCAGTTGCAGCAGGCCGCGGGACTCCGGCTCGTCCATTTCGCCGTCGCCAAGGAACGCCCACACGTGCTGCTGGGAGGTGTCCTTGATGCCGCGATTATGCAGGTAGCGGTTGAAACGAGCCTGGTAGATGGCATCCATGGGGCCCAAGCCCATGGAGACAGTGGGAAACTCCCAGAACTCGGGCATGCCGTGCGGGTGCGGGTAGGACGGCAGCCCGCCTTGGGGGCGGGAGACTTCTTGGCGGAACCCGTCGAGGTCGTCCTCGGTGAGGCGGCCTTCGAGGAAGGCGCGGGCATACATGCCGGGGGAGGCGTGGCCCTGGAAGAAGATCTGGTCGCCCCCACCGGGGTGATCCTTGCCCTTGAAGAAGTGGTTGAAGCCGACTTCATAGAGCGGGGCTGCGCCGGCGTAGGTAGAAATGTGCCCGCCGACTCCAATTCCGGGGCGTTGGGCGCGGTGGACCATGATGGCCGCGTTCCACCGGATCCAGCGGCGGTAGCGCTTTTCCACTTCTTCGTCGCCGGGGAACTCGGGTTCCGCGGAGGTGGGGATGGTGTTGACAAAGTCGGTGGACAGCATCGGCGGCAGGGGGACCCGCTTGGCCGAGGCGCGTTCGAGGAGGCGCAGCATAAGGTACCGGGCGCGCTCTGGGCTGGAATCGGCGAGGAGCCCGTCGAGGGAGTCCATCCACTCGCGGGTCTCCTCGGGGTCCGCATCATTGAGGTAGGAGGCGACGCCGTCGCGGATGATGGCGAAGTTGGTGTCGTCGGACGGGCTTCCGCCGAGTTTGCCTTGGGCCATAGTCAGATTGTCTCCTCTTGGTGTTGGTGTCCTGGTGGACGGGCAGGGCCGCGTGCTCCCCGCGGTGATTCGAAGGTGCTGCGACGCAGCACGCTTCCTTGCAGGTGCGGTTGGCCCCGGGGTTCGTTGGGTCCCGCCCGTGGCGATGCCCGCCAGGGGTCGGGCCTCGTGGCCGTGGCTTCGAGCATAGTTGTCGGCGGCGATTTGAGTCGGCGTCGCACCGCGGATCGCGCAAACGGCTGCGCTGGTGCGCGTGGCGGGCGAACAGCGCGATGAGCCCACTGTATTGTCGCGCGGCTGCGTTGTTGTCCGCTCCCCGCCACGGTGGTGCCAGCGTTGTCTCAGGTTGGGTGTGAGAGGTTGTGCAGGGGGCTTTTCGGTGTGTGACCTACCGCCTGTGCGTCGGGGGCTGTATTCTGCTAAAAAACGGTCACTCAGCGTAACTAAGCCGCAAAGTTGTCGAGGGTTCTGTAAGCTTCAGGCAATCTTACGGATCGGGCATAGGTCTGAAACGTGGGGTTAGTAGAAGCAACGCTGGGACAACCTAGTGACATGAGACTTGGAGGAACATCACAGTGGTCGAAGCTCCGGGTGCCAAAGACGGCAGCGCCCAGGATTTTGTTCAGCGACTGTGCATCAAGCACGACGACATTGTGCAGGAATTAGGCTGGGACGACGACTGCGACTCGGCAATATCCGAAGCAATCGAGGACTTCCTGGGGGAGGAGCTGCTCGATGAGGACACCGATGAGGTCTGCGACGTTGTCCTGCTGTGGTGGCGCGACGAGGACGGGGACCTCGTCGATGGGCTTGTCGACGCCGTCCGTCCCCTCTCCGACGACGGCAGCATCTGGTTGCTCACTCCCGGCACCGGGCAGGTAGGCACCGTCGAGCCCGGAATCATCGCTGAGTCCGCGCAACTGGCCGGCCTGGTGCAAACCAAGGCAGAACGCTTGGGCAATTGGCAGGGCTCCTGCCTCGTGCAGCGCGGTCATACCCGCAAGTAGGCCTCCGACTAGGTAGGCTTCCGCGTTCGTGATACCATGACCCGGCTAGCTCGGGTGCCCCGCATGACCGGGGAGTCTAGTTTGCTATGCGCCTTTAGCTCAGCTGGAAGAGCAGCTGGTTTACACCCAGCAGGTCGGCGGTTCGAGCCCGTCAGGGCGCACCATCTGTAGCGCGAGAACAAGGGCGGTTTTCCTATTGGGAAGCCGCCCTTTCGTTATGCCTTGATGGTGTTCTGGGCCCCCTTGGTGCTTCGGTCTTCCCGCCCCTTTTGCCCCGGACCCCTTTTGTCCCGGATCCCTTTTGCGCCGGACCTCTTTTGCACTGTGTGACTGGTGTGGTTTACACGGTGCGTTTTTGGGGGTAAAAAACCGCTGTTTCGGGGGTGATTTGTGCACTCTGTTAATCCCACCAGTCACACGTTGCAAGTGGGTGCGCGGGGCAGGGCTGCAAGTGGGGGCGCGAGGCAGGGCTGCAAGTAGGGCCGTGGCGGGGCACGGCACAAGGAGGAGGGCGCGGCGCAGAGCTACAAGAGGAGGGCGCGGCGGCGCCCTGCGAAAGGCGGAGCGCTCAGAGGGGACCGGGGGCGTGGCGCTAGAAGCGTTCTTCGTCTCGCCGGGCGAACTTGGCGTAGTCGTTGCGCCGGGATCCGCCGTAGCGGTCGGCTAGGCGTCGGGAGTGTTCGTGGGTGCGTGTGCGGTTGGGCAGGATGCTCGTGGGTGGTTGGGAGAGGTCTTGGTCGTCCCAAAGCATTTGGCGCAGCGCGGCCTTGTTTTTCTTCGGAGCCGCCCCGGCCGCCCCTGCCGCCCCAGCCGCCCCAGCATCAGCTGCATCAGCCCCCGTGCTAGCCGCCTCGGTGGCGTCGAGCTCGGCGGTTTCCGCGTCTACGCGGCGGCGTTCGCGCATTTCGGCCCAGATAAAGTAGCCCAGGCCGAGGGGGGCCATGATGCCGAAGGCGATCCATTGGAGGCCGTAGGACAGGTGGGATCCGCGGTCGAGTTTGGGGATCGGCATGGCCTTGAGTACGCCGGGTTGGGAGTCGGTGAGCTGGATGAAGTCGTGGGCGAGGGTGACGTGGGCGGCTTGTCCGATGTAGTCGGTGTTGATGCCGTAGACCTGGAGTCGGCCGTTTTCGGTGAAGGGTTCGCGGTCGGGGGTTGCCTCGTTTTGGCGGGCGACGCCTTCGATGGTGACTTGGCCGCTGGGTGGGGCGGCAAAGTCGGGGACTTCGGCGCCGCGGGTGGATACGTAGCCGCGGTTGATTAGGTAGGTGGTGCCGGTGGTTGTGGTGAAGGGGGTGAGGGCTTGGATGGCTGGTCCTCCGTCGACGGGGCGCATGCGGAGGACGCTTTCGGCTTCGGGGAGGTAGTGGCCGGTGAGGCGGACTTGGCGCCATTCGTTTTCGGGGGTGATGGCCCCGTGGGTGTCAAAGATGTCGGTGACGGGGACGGGGGCGGTGCGTGCGGCGGCGTCGATACGCTCGTTGCGTTGCGTGATGTCGTGGTCTTTGCCTAGTTGCCAGGGGGCGAGGAGGGTGAAGGCGAGGTAGGAAAACCCGAGGATGGCTATGACGGCGATGACCCACCCAGGTTTGATGAAGGTGCGTGCCATGCGCACACCGCGGGCGGGGCGGGCGTGGGGCTGGGTGGTCGTATTCACCTTTTCTACCCTACTCAGCGGCGGCGGCCGGCTAGCTGTGCCTGGATCCAGTCGAGGATGCCGGGGATGGCGTCGTGGAGTTGTTGGTAGGTGCGGGCGAATTCTTCTGGGCCGTCGTAGTAGGGGTCTGCGACTTCTGCGTGTGCGGGGGCGTGTGGGTCGAAGCTGCGAAAGAGGGCGATGCGCTCCGGGTCGACGCCGGCGTGGCGTAGTTGGCGTTGGTGGCCGTGGTCCATGGCTAGGAGGAGGTCGGCGGCGGCGTCGTCGGGCCCGAATTGGCTGGCGCGCAGTGCGGAGGCATCGATGCCGTGGCGGGTCAGTTCGGCGCGGGCCCGGTGGTCTGCGTGTTGGCCGACGTGCCATCCGCCCATCCCGCAGGAGGTGACGCGGACTTCGGCGTCGAGGCCTGCGGCGGTGATTGCGGTGTTGAGGAGGGCTTCTCCCATGGGGGAGCGGCAGATGTTGCCTGTGCACACGACGGTCAGGTGGAGGCGATCATCGGGCGAGGCGGCCGAGGCAGGCGAAGCAGGGGAGGCGGGCGAGGGGCTGGTGTGGCCCATGGGGGAGGCTCCTTCCGGGGTGTGCGGCGCTGGCAACGATGGTATGTCTGTGCCTATTGTGCCTGCCGGGGTGTCGCGCGGCTGCATGGCTGGTGGCCGCGGCGGGGCGCGCCGGGGTGTGCTGGGGGCGAAACTACACTGGGAGGTCCTGGCCGTATGCCGCTACACGTTCTACCGAGGAGACCCGCTGCCTTATGAGTCCCGCTTCAGCCCCGATCACCGTCGCCGATGTGCGCCGCATCGTCGAGGAGGCCTACCCGCCGCACTTGGCGGAATCGTGGGACAAGGTGGGCTTGATCTGCGGCGATCCGGCAGCACCGGTGACCAAGGTTGCCCTGGCGCTTGACTGCACTGAGCAGGTCGCGCAGGCAGCGGTGGATTGTGGCGCGCAGTTTTTGCTGGTGCACCACCCGCTGTTGTTGAAGGGAACGTCCACGGTCGCGGCCGATGACCCGAAGGGGCGGGTGCTGCACACGTTGATTCGGGGCGGGGTGGCGCTCATGGCGGCCCATACCAACGCCGACTGCGCTCGCCCTGGGGTCAACGATCACCTCGCTGAGCTGCTTGGGATTACCCCTGGCGCGCCCATCGTCCCGGCGGAGCCGCAGGCTTTGGATAAGTGGGGGGTCTATGTTCCTTCCAGCCATGTAGACCAGGTGCAGCAGGCGCTTTTCGACGCCGGTGCCGGCACCGTCGGCGCGTACGATCACTGCAGCTGGCGGGTCACCGGAACCGGGCAGTTCCGCCCGCTTGCCGGCGCTGAGCCCACCGAAGGCACGGTGGGCACGGTACACAACGGTGCGGAGGTGCGCGTGGAGTTCGTCGCGGGGGCGTCGATACGCCAGGAGCTCGTCGCCGCGCTGCGCGCCGCCCACCCCTACGAGGAACCGGCCTTTGATATCTGCCCGATGGCCGATGGCGCCGCCCCGGAGTCTGCGTGCGGGCTGGGGCGGGTGGGCACCCTGGACCGTGAACTGACCCTGCGCGAGTTCACCCAGCGCGTCGCCGACGCCCTGCCCCAGACCGTGTGGGGGGTGCGCGCCGCCGGCGATCCAGACCGCCGCATCTCTACCGTTGCCGTGTGCTCCGGGTCCGGCGATAGCCTCCTTGATACCGTGCGCGGCCTCGGGGTAGACGCGTATGTCACCTCTGACCTGCGCCACCACCCCGTCGACGAGTACCTGCGCGCCGGGGGGCCAGCTGTCATTGATACCGCTCACTGGGCGAGCGAGTTTCCCTGGACCACGCAGGCCGCCGGCATCATCACTGAGGCCAGCGGCCTGGACTGCCACATCATTGATATTCGCACCGACCCGTGGACGCTATCCGCCCACGCCCAGGATCACGCCCAGGATCACGCGTAGAAAGGCCACACCACCCATGAAACTTGCCTCTAACAACCAGCACCTGCTCCTCGAACTGGCGGCCACCTACCGCGAGGGCGCTGACCAGCCCACCCCGGAACAAACCCACCTCGACGAGCTGCGTGCCGAGCGCAGCCGCCTCGCCACCGCCGCGGCCAGCGCACGCATGGCGGTCGACGACATGGAGACCGAGATTCTGCGCATCCAGGAAGACGAGCGCAAACTACGGGCCCGGCAACGCGATGATGAGGCCTCCTTGAGCGCAGAGACGGATCCCAGCCGTCGCCGCGACCTTGAGCATGACCGCTACTCGGCGCGCTCCCGCATCGCCGACCTCATGGGTGAGCTGATGGAGGCCCACAATGAGATCCACGCGCTGCGCACCAACGCGGAGTCGCACGGCGCCCGCCTCGACGAGCTCGACCGGCGCATCGCCGCCGCCACCCGCGCCCGCGACGCCGCCGCCTCAGCCGGCGAAGCTACCGACCCCGACACCCGGCGCGCCACCCTGACCGCAGCGCTGCCCGCCGCGGTCGTAGAAGAGTTTGAGGCCGTGCGGGAGGAAAACGGCGTCGGCGCAGCGCTGTTCAACGGGCGCTCCTGCTCCGGGTGCTACATGATCCTGCCGGTCGCCGACCGCTCGCGCATCGCCAACGCCCCGGCCGACGAGCTGCCCACCTGCCCGAACTGCGGATCCTACCTGGTGCGAAAGGCGGCCTAAGAGCATGGCACAGTCACGGCGCGTACGCATCGAAGCAGACGGCGGCTCCCGCGGAAACCCCGGCATCGCCGGCTCCGGGACCCTGGTCTATGACGCAGACACCGGCACCGTGCTGCGCCGGATCGCCTACGTGGTCTCCCGCAGCGCCACCAACAACGTTGCCGAATACCAAGGGCTGATCAACGGGCTCGAAGCCGCCCGCGAGCTGGGTGCTACTGAGGTGGCCGTCAACATGGATTCCAAACTTGTGGTGGAGCAAATGTCCGGGCGCTGGAAGGTCAAGCACCCGGACATGAAGAAGCTCGCCGCCCAGGCAGCCGAACTTGTCCGCGGCTTTAGCTCCGTGACCTTCTCCTGGGTGCCGCGTGCCCGCAACGCCGCCGCCGATGAACTGGCCAACATTGCCATGGATGCCGCCCGAAGCGGCCACCCGCGCGGGCCGGTCGAGTTAGAAGAATCAACCCCGCCGGCCTCGACTAGTTCGGAGAGCACGGCTAGTTCGGCTAGCTCGGACAGTCCGGACAGTCCGGCCAAGGACAACAATGACCCCGCCCGCTGGATGACCACCGAGGATCCCACCAGCACCTTCATCCTGCTGCGCCACGGACAGACCAGCTACTCCGAACAGGGCCGCTACAGCGGGCAGTCCGACCCCGAGCTGACGGAGCTCGGCCGCGACCAAGCGCGCGCCGCCGCCGAGCTGATCGCCCGCACCGACACTATCGACGCCCTGATTTCCTCACCGCTGCGCCGCGCGCGCAGCACCGCCGACGCCGTCAGCCACGCCACCGGCCTGCCCGTTCGCACCGAACAACGGCTCATCGAGCTGGACTTTGGCACCTGGGATGGGCTCACCCCCGCCGAGGCCCGCGCCGCCGACCCGGCCACGCACACCACCTGGGTGTCCGGATCCTCCAGCACCGTGGCGCCGCCCGGGGGAGAATCCTTAAGCGCACTACACCGCAGGGTCACCGGGCTGCGCCGCGACCTCATGCGCGAATACGCGGGGAAAACGGTGGTCCTTGTCAGCCACGTTAACCCCATCAAGTCCTTCATCCGCCAGGGGCTCGCCGGCGACGCCGGCTGCTTCCACCACCTCTTTTTAGACCTCGGCTCCATCAGCCGGGTCCAGTTCGCCGGCCCCGGAGGCGGCCTGGTGCGCACGGTCAACCTCGTGCCACCGCTGCGCTGATTACGCCTCCCCGACACCGCCGGGGTACTGTGAACAACCGCGAACGAGTCGGCCGGGTGACCGCGGCACGCGAACCGGCGCCCCCATTTCGGGGCGGCCAGGCGCGGCGTCGAGGAAAGTCCGGACTCCACAGAGCACGGTGATTGCTAACGGCAACCCGGGGCAACCCGCGGGCACGTGCAACAGAAAGTAAACCGCCTCCAGGCAGCGGGCTTCGGCCCGGTCCTGGGGGTAAGGGTGAAAGGGTGCGGTAAGAGCGCACCGGCGGGTCAGGTGACTGGCCCGGCCAGGTAAACCCCACCGGGAGCAAGGCAACGAGGCCCCCGTGAACCGTCGCCGCGTGCGGCGGACACGTGGGGCCGGGAGTTGGCGAAGCAAGGGCTGCTCGCCCTTTTTCACGCCGACAGGTAGCTGCGTGAGGCGGCCAGTGATGGTCGACCCAGATGGATGGTCACCCCGGCCCGGAGACGGGCCGGACAGAATCCGGCTTATAGGCTGGCTCGTTCGCCCCTTGTGTTTCCCGCCGCCCCTAGTGGGCCCCTAGTGGGAGGAATGCTGCACACACCGCGCCGGACCCGCGGGGTGCAGCCGGCGAACCTGGGCAAACATTCCGGGATTCTCGCGGTCGAGCTGACGCACATAATCATCGACCTGCCCGCCAGGGACCAAGGCCAAGACGGTGCCTTCTGCGGGCCGGCACGTCAACCATGCGGCCACCGCCCCCGCGTCGCGGCAGGCACGTGTTAACCCTTCATCGCGCGCCCCATACAGCTGTGCGCACGCCCGGGACGCACTGGTAATCATGGGCAGCGCCCGCGTGTGATCCAAGGAACGCAAGGCGGATGCCGCCTGGGCGCTCAGCCGCGTCTGTGCCTCCCAATAGGACATCCATGCGTGGGCGTGGGAGGGGGAGGGGATGCCGTCCGGGCCGCGGGACTCGCACACCGCTTCCAACCAATCAACCACCCGATGGTGGGCGTCGGGCAAGAGGCGCACAGTTTCTACCCCAAAGGCCTGGGCGGCCTGCTCAGCAAACTCGTGTTGGGCGCGCAGCAGCGCGGTGGATACGGTGTCTGCGCACGCCCCGGCCGCGGCGGTCGGCGTGCTGGCGAGCTCCAGGAGTTCGAGGGGCCCGCCGATCAGCGTGGGGGCGCTGGTGACGGCGCCGTCGGCAAAGTCGATGACGGTCAAGCCTTCGGCGCTGCCGCGCAGGGCCGCGACGATGCGGGATCGACTCACCGGGCTGGTCCCGAAATGCCGGGCTGACTGCCAGCAGATGTCGGCCAGGCGCGCGCGGATGGGGGCGTCGCTTAGCCCGTCGCCGGCGGCGTCGCAATGCAGCGCCACGCTCAGCGCGGCGTCGATAGCCTCCACATAGCCGGCGCCGGAGGTGGGCAAGACATCCATTTCCACGGTGATGTCCATGCCCTGGGTGTCCCTGCTGAGCATCTGGCGGTGAATCATGCTCCAGATCAGGCCGCCAAGATGGGTGGCCCGGGCGGCGTGATGAGGCAGGCTATCCAGCGGATGAGGGGACCTCCGATGCGCCGACTCAAAAGGGGCGCCGGCGCTGCCCACGGGAGCATGAATGGAATCAAGGTGGCTCAGCTCGGTGGTGCCGTGCGTCACTTCCGTGCCGTCAGACTGAAACTCTCGCACACTGATCACACCGTCCGTGCGGGCGCTCGCGGCGACCGCCACACCGGGTTCAGTCAGCGCCGTGATGGTCATCCCGCCGTAGACGTCGGTGCAGTGCCCAGCCAAGGTGGTGGGTGCGGGCCCGACGGCAACATGCGTGGGGGACAGGCCGGTGAGCTGCTGGTGCCTGGTGCGCACGCGGTCGTGTGCAGGAGATGATGCAGGCTCAGCGAAACGCATGAGGGAGAATCCTTAATCTGGCTGGGTGCGGGCACGGAGTGTATTCCTTGGCACATCCACTTTAACTAGCGGCGGTAGGCTGGGCCGCACTGCCGGTGCCGCAACCTCGGGTGCGCCCGTGTGTGGCGGCGCGGTGGTGGACCAAAGATGAGGACGTGGAGAAAGGACAGCGCCTAGCATGACCAGCAGCGATGACAAGTGGTATTTCCAGCCTTCCACCGGCGAGGTAACGCAGGGCCCGGCGACCGGCTTTGAGGACCGGATGGGCCCCTACAACACGCGCGAAGAGGCAGCCGCCGCGTTAGAGACGGCCGCCCAGCGCAACAAGGAATTTGATGACCAAGATGAGGCCTGGGAGTCCTAGTCCACGGCCCAGGCGCAGGTCTACCTGCGCTAAGCGGTAATGGAGGCCTTGAACTTCTTGTACCGGGCCCTCACCGCCTTGGCGCGGTGGGTGATGACGTGGAGCAGGTGCCGAGCGTGGTGGCGTTCTGCCTGGTAAAGCACCCCGTAGACGAAGGTGTCTTCGCCGCGGCGGCGGGCGCTGCGGGCACGGTTGCGCATGAGGTCGCACACGGCAAGCGCCGTGTGTGCCTGGGAGAGCGCGGCAACCATCTTCTCGGCCTCTTTGGCCAGCCGGGCCGCGTCATAGGGGGTGAAGTCCACGGCCACGGCGGCTACCGTGCGCAGCGTGTCTACGGAGCGCAGCAGGGCGACTAGCACCTGGCGGTGGTCGCGTTCGGTGGCCTCGGGCGCAACGAACGCATCGATGCTGCCGCGCTGGTTTTTCACCTCCATGTAGGAGCGCTTGACGGCGCGGACGATGATCGCGGTCGCTTTTCGGCGTTCCAGGCGCCCGGGGATGGGCGGGTCGGCCAGGAACTCGTCCAGGTTGTTCAGCGCGGTGAAGTATCGGGGCGAGTTGAGGGCCTTGTGGAGCCGAGAGTGGGCGCGCTGCAGCCGAGACTCGGTTTCCGCGCGCAGTCGGTCAATGCCCGGATCGGTATGCAGGGAGGGGGCAATCTCGGCGACCAACTCGGTGGTGCGCTCGGCGATAGCGTGGCTGCTTGCCGTGTATTCAAGCACCCGTGCCAGTTGGGCAAACTCCGCGGACAGGGCGCGCGCGGATTCCAGGTGTTCGTCCCAGCGCTCCAGGGCGAAAAGCTCAGCAAACATGTCGATGACCCGGGTCAGGTCTCGGGTTGCGGTGAGCATGGCCGTCAGGGCGTGTGGGTCATGCCGGCGGGCCCCGGAATCATGCGCGATGATCCGGTCGCGCGCCGCGATCAGCGTGGTCAGCAGCCCGGCGAAGGCCTCGTCGCGCTCATCGTATTTCCGGAACACCAGGGGCTGCGGTGGCGTGGGGGCGTCGTCCAACTCCTCCTCGACGGCGATGAGCAGTTTGGAGGGGGAGGCGGAGTCAGTTGCCCCAGCCGCGATGACCACGTCATCAGCGGATTCGAGGACCTGGTTTCCCAGCGCGGTTCCGGCCACGGCGGATCCTAACTCAATCTCCCACTCCCGCCACTGGCGTGATCCGACGCGGTGCGCGGAGTGTTTCGTCGTTGGATGTAAGGGCCAGGCGGTGACGTGGTCATCGCAGAAGTGGGCGATGAGGCTGCCGTCCTCTGCGCGGAGTTCGGACTCATCGCGGGTGTTGTCCACCTGGGCGATAGGGCGCAGGGGACGATCGCGGGTGATCGCCCGCACCTGCTCGCGCAGCTGCTCAGGGGCGATGTCTTCGGCTACTTCTTCGCTCAGCGGTGCGCCGATTTCCATGCGGCCTGCGCCGCTGCCGGGTAGTTTGAGGTGCCATCCATCATCGGTGCCTCCAGTGCGGCGGCGCAGCGTGATGTGGGAGCGCGTCAAGCGGTAGTCCTCTGTGTCGAAGTACACGGCGGATAGCCGGAGCGTGCGCGGCTGGGAGACCGTGTGTACGCCCATGACCAAGCTCAGGTCCGGGACGGGCACGGCGGGATTGACGGCGTATGTGGATTCGACCTCAATAAATCGGTGAGCGCCCATAGTGGTTTTCTGTGATCCTCCTCAAATGGGATATCCGGTGTCCATGGCGCATGGCTATCCCGTCCCCGCGGCGGTAGGCTGCGGTCATTGTGCACGTTTCTGCGCCAGATGTGCCGCCTACTCTACCGCCGCGATGGACTCGGCGCGGGCTACTTGACCTGCCTTTTTTCCTATGACGCTTTCGTGATACTCCGCGGCGGCTTGCGTGCCGTGGAAGAAGCCAAACAGGTCAGTTGTGGCGCGCGAGCGCACGCTGACACGCGTCAGATCCGGGAAGTACGCGGCCACCGCCGCTGCCGTAGCCCGGTTTCTGTCCAGCGCGACGGCAGCACCGTGGTGGTGCCAGGAGGCGTGTGGGTCCAGGCCTGGGGATCGCAGGTGGCTGATCACCTCGTCGAGCTCCGCGCTGATGCGAGCGCAGAATCCGAGGTTGAAGGCGCGCCGGAAGGCGGTCGTAGCCGCGGACGTGGAGGTGGTGCGCGGCGCAGCGCGCATGAGGGTGTCACGGTAGCCGTTGAGTACCCGGAAAAGCGTGAGGGTGAAGTCTAGGTCCTCCGGGTGGCCAAAAGCGCTGATGATGCCGCTGCGGTGCAGGAGAACCACCGCGCAACAGTTGTGGCGGGCGATGCTATCGAGCAACGCGAATTGATGCCGCACCCACGGGGCCTTCACATACACCCGCCGGACCACCACCGCAGACGTGCTGGCACACGTGGCGTCGCCAGCAGGCTGTTGGCGTAGCTTTTCGCGCAATTGCTGGGCCTTGCGGGTCAAGGCCTGGGCCTCCGGGGAAAAGGTCGTGGACTGCGCCTTCGCTAGCAGGGCTGCGATGCGTTGGTGTTCGCGGGAGGCGCGGGCGGTGATCGGTGCGTGCGGTGTGGGGGCGGCGGCGTCGGCAAGCGTGGTGCAGGAGCTGAGCTTGCGGCACCAGCGCTGCATGGTGGCCGCGCCTAAGCGGCGCGATGGCGCAGGCGAGGTGTACAGGAAGTCGTGCCAGTGGTGCTGCGTGGGCAGGGTGACCTCGGCGCGCAGGACGTGCGTGGCGCTTGCCCACCGCAGTGTCGCGTCGGCGCTTGGGCCCAGCAGGTGGAGCAGATCGGACGGTGCCCATCCGCGATAGGCCGCGACGATGATCAGGCGTGCGAGCAGGTCGAGCCAGGAGGCGCAGGCGGGGTCGACAGGTGGCGGAGGGGTGGGGGATTGCCAGGAGGAGTAGTGCATGAGGGGCGAACGGGCCTTTCGTGGTGGTGTGGCGCGCCGGGGATGCCGGGGGCCGTGGTCTGAGGAACTGAGTCCAGCACAGCAAGCGCGCCCCAACCGCCACCCCCAAGTGTTCGAAATGTTACGCGGATTAGCTGCGTGAGAACTGTTTTGTATCGAACAAAAGTGCCCCTCATGGCGGGTGGGGGTGAGGGCTGGATGGCTAGAGTGGGAAGCCATGAACAGCCAACAGGAATTCGTCTTGCGCACCGTCGAGGAACGTGAGATCCCGTTTATTCGACTGTGGTTTACCGATATCCTCGGCTACCTCAAGTCCGTGATGATGTCACCGTCGGAGCTGGAAAGCGCCTTCGAGGAGGGGGTGGGCTTTGACGGCTCAGCCATTGAGGGCTTCTCGCGCATCTCGGAGGCAGACACCATCGCGCTGCCCGACCCGTCCACTTTCCAGGTTTTGCCCTTCGACGAGGAGGACGGCGCGGTGCCGGCGGCACGAATGTTCTGCGACATCGCCATGCCCGATGGGCAGCCGTCCTGGGCGGACCCCCGGCAGGTGCTGCGCCGCCAGGTTCAGGCCGCAGCCGATGACGGATTCACCTGCATGGTCTCCCCGGAAATTGAGTTTTACCTGTTTACCAACGCCGCCGGCGAAGGCGAGGACCCGCGCCCCAAGGCCACGGACAACGGCGGCTACTTCGACCAGGCCACCCACAACACCGCGCCTAAGTTCCGCCGCCAAGCGATGATCGCCCTGGAAGCCATGGGCATTGCCACCGAGTTCTCCCACCATGAAACCGCCCCCGGCCAGCAGGAAATCGATCTACGCCACGCCGAGGCCATGACCATGGCAGACAACATCATGACCTTCAGGTACCTGATGAAGCAGGTGGCGCTACGCAATGGCGTCTTTGCCACCTTCATGCCCAAACCCTTCGAGGCGTGGGCAGGGTCCGCCATGCACACCCACATGTCCCTGTTTGAGGGGGACACCAACGCGTTCCACGACCCGGACGATGAGTACTCGCTGTCGCGCACCGCCAAGCAGTTCATCGCCGGAATCTTGCATCACGCCCCGGAAATCAGCGCGGTGACCAACCAGTGGGCCAACTCGTATAAGCGCATCCTGTTCGGCGATGAGGCCCCCACCGCAGCCACGTGGGGTGTGTCCAACCGCTCGGCGATGGTGCGCGTGCCCACCTACCGGTTGACCAAGGCGGATTCCCGCAGGGTTGAGGTCCGCAGCGTCGATTCCGGGTGTAACCCCTACCTGGCCTACGCGGTGCTTCTGGGCGCCGGCCTCAAGGGGATCAGAGAGGGCTATGAGCTGGCCGATCCCGCAGAGGACAACATCTCACAGCTGTCGCGCCGCGAGCGCCGGGCGATGGGCTATGTTGACCTGCCCACCAGCCTGGACCAGGCATTGCGCAAATTCGAAGACTCCGAGTTGATGGCAGAAATCCTCGGCGAGCATGTCTACGAGTTCTTCTTGCGCAGCAAGTGGCGGGAGTGGCAGGACTATCAGCGCCAGATCACCGGCTGGGAGTTGCGCTCGATCCTGGACTTCTAGCGCCATCACCCCTTCACCACACGCCCTCCGCCAACCGAGAGAAAGGCCACCGCAACCATGAGTGCCGCGCAACGCAGGGACGGCCGCCCCACCCCGGCGGTACTGGGATTGTCTAGCCCCCACGCCGCCGAAGACCTGGCGTTTTTGGGGTGGGACGATGACGCGCACGCGGACGTCGCCTGGGCACTCGCCGGCTGCGCGGACCCCGACGGCGCACTCAACTCTTTGGTGCGCCTGGTCCACGCGCTGCAGGAGGACACCACACCGCTTAGCGACGCCGCCCCCACCCCCGCCGCAGCGCCCCCTGCGGGTTCGGCGACACCACAGGCCAACGCCCACAGCGAGTTCCTGGCGGCCCTGGCAGAAGACGAAGGCCTGCGGGTGCGGCTCTTCGCGCTGCTCGGCGGGTCAACGGCACTGGCGGACCACCTAGTGGCACATCCGCACTTGTGGGAGACGCTGCGCGCCGGGCTGCCCACGGGCGCGGAGATGCGTGCGGCGCTGCTTGATAGCGTGCACGCGACGCGGATCGACACCGCCGATACCGCCTATACCGCCGACACAGAAGGAGCGAAAGGCGCAGAAGGCACAGAAGGCACAGATGACCGGGTTGGCCCCGAGGCAGACGTCGCCGCTACGGCCGGGATGTATCGCGCTGAGGAGACCGGCCGGGAGGCCGTGTCCGCGCTGTCGCTGACCTATCGCAGCCTGATCATGCGCATTGCGGCGTGGGATCTGGCGGGCACGTACCCGACGACGAAGCGCCACCGAGGCTTAGATCCGGTGCCTTTTGAGACGGTCACAGGACTGCTGTCTGAGCTGGCCGATGCCGCATTGACGGCCGCCCTCGCAGTGGCAGTGCGCACGGTTTATGGTGACCGCCAGCCGGATGCACGCCTGGCCATCATCGCCATGGGCAAATGCGGCGCCCGCGAGCTGAACTACATTTCGGATATTGACGTCATCTTTGTGGCGGAGCCAGCCTCCGCCAAGGCAACCCGCCTGGCGGGGGAGTGTGCTCGCATTGGCTCAGAGGCCTTCTTCGAGGTGGACGCCAACCTGCGACCTGAGGGGCGCTCGGGAGCATTGGTGCGCACCGTGGACTCCCACGTTGCTTACTACAAGCGGTGGGCCCAGACGTGGGAGTTTCAGGCGCTGTTGAAGGCGCGTTTCATGGCGGGCGACGGGCAGCTGGCGCAGGCGTATCTGGAGCAGCTTGAGCCGATGGTGTGGACGGCCGGCGAGCGGGAGTCTTTTGTAGAAGATGTCCAGGCGATGCGCAGCAGGGTGTTGGACACGGTTCCGGAGGACGTGCGGGATCGTGAGCTGAAGCTGGGCCGGGGCGGCCTACGCGATGTGGAGTTCGCAGTCCAGCTGTTGCAGTTGGTCCACGGCCGTGCGGATGAATCGCTGCGTGTGGCCGGCACGGTCGATGCGCTCGCGGCGCTGGTTAATGCCGGCATCGTGGGGCGTGAGGACGGCCGGGGGCTGATCGAGGCCTATGAGTTTCTGCGGCTACTTGAACACCGCCAGCAGCTGCACCGGATGCGCCGAACGCACCTCCTTCCGGCGGCGCAGGATGATGCGGCGATGGCGCGGCTTGCTGCTGCGGCGGGGTTTGCTGCGGGGGAGGGGCGCGGGGGCGTCGATAAGCTCAAAGATGCGGTGCGCAAGGCCCGTCGGCTGATCTCGCAGCTGCATTCGCGCCTGTTCTACCGTCCGCTGCTGCGCTCTGTGGTCTCCATGAGTGTGGATACGCTGCGGTTGTCGCCGCAGGCGGCGAAGCTGCAATTGGCGGCACTCGGGTATAAGTTCCCGGATCGCGCCTTCGAGCATTTGGCGGCGCTGGCTGCGGGGTCTAGCCGCAAGTCGAAGATTCAGGCGATGTTGCTGCCCACGCTGATGGAGTGGTTGTCTGCAACGGCTGATCCGGACGCGGGGCTGCTCAACTACCGCAAGCTGTCCGAGGCGGCCTATGACCGCAGCTGGTTTTTGCGCCTGCTGCGCGATGAGGAGGTGGTGGGCCAGCGGCTCATGTCCATCCTGGGCACGTCCCCGTATACCGCCGAGCTGATCATTGCCACCCCGGACTTTGTCAAGCTCCTCGGCGACGGGGCTACCGGCCCGAAGCTTCTCGACGTCGCCCCCGACACCGTTTCGCGTTCCCTCGTCACCGCGGCGGGGCGGCACCACGACCCGGACAAGGCCATCTCCGTGGCCCGATCGTTGCGGCGCAAGGAGCTCGCGCGGATTGCCTCCGCGGACCTGCTCGGCCTGATGGATGTGCCCGCCGTGTGCCACGGTCTTTCTACGGTGTGGAATGCGGTGCTGGATGCGGCCTTGAACGCTGAGATTCGCGCGAGCTTGGCGGCCGCGCAGCCCGGTGGGCCTGGCCCCGAGGCGGCTGACTCCGCCGATGCTGATGGGGATGGTGCTTCCGATTCTTCCGGTGCTTCCGGTGCGGCCGATGGTGCGGACGGCGCCGACGGTACTGATGGCGCCGATCCGGCCGCCGAGCAGCGGCCCCGGGCAGGCCACGCGCCCGCCCGCATCGCCGTGATCGGCATGGGGCGACTCGGCGGTGCGGAGCTGGGCTACGGGTCCGACGCCGACGTCATGTTTGTCGCCCGCCCCGAACCCGGCGTCAGCGAAGACGACGCCGTCAAATGGGCCATCGGAGTGTGCGACTCCATGCGCACCCGGCTGGCCAAGCCCTCGGGTGACCCACCGCTGGACGTGGATCTGGGGTTGCGCCCGGAGGGGCGCAGCGGGCCCGTGGTGCGCACCGTCGAATCCTACGACGCCTACTACCGGCGCTGGGGAGAGGTGTGGGAGGCCCAGGCCCTGCTGCGCGCCGAAGTCATCGCCGGTGATCGTGGTGTTGGCGAAGAATTCCTCGCGGCCATAGAGCCGCTGCGCTACCCGGAAGGCGGGGCCTCCGCGGCCACTATCCGGGAGGTTCGCCGGATGAAGGCACGCGTCGATTCCGAGCGCCTGCCCCGGGGCGCCGACCGCACCACCCACACCAAGCTGGGCCGTGGTGCGCTCACGGACGTGGAGTGGACCGTCCAGCTGCTCCAGATGCAGCACAGCCACACCCATGCGCAGCTGCACACGCCTTCCACCCTGGAGGCGCTGGCCGCCATCGGGGAGGCAGGGCTGTTGCCCGACCATGACGTGGAAGTCTTGCGCCACGCCTGGCTGACAGCCACGCGGGCCCGCAACGCCCTGGTGCTGGTGCGCGGTCGGCGCACCGATCAGCTGCCCCAGCCAGGGCCGCAACTTGCCCAGGTCGCGGCGGCCGCGGGCTGGGCGCCCGACCAGTACCAGGAGTTTTTGGAGGACTACCTGCGCAGCACCAGGCGGGCACGCAAGGTCATCGATGAGGTCTTCTGGGGGGAGCGCACCGGGGAACTATAAGCGGTGATCGATCCGCCTGCGCCTGCGCCTGTGTCTGCGCCTGTGTCTGCGACTGCGGCGAGGCGCTGGCGATTGCCGTTGGCGGGGCCTTGACCGGCCACGATTCCGGCCCTGTCAGCTCAATGGCTGACTGCGCTAGCCCCCAGAGGGCGGGGCTTGCGATGGGCATATTGTGTGGCCAAAATCCATCGATTGTTTGATGTCCAATAAGGTCAGGCGTGGCTAACGTGTAAGGCGAATGTTGGGCTGTCAGCGTCATCGTGCAGGGTTGCCGTACCTGCGGTGATCGCACCCGAGCCGGGGCATACCGCAAAGACCGCGGGCGCCGGCTGTGGTGATGCCGGTGGCCGCCCTGAAAAATTTGGAACATCCACCAGGCGCGCCGCAGCGCCGGAAAGGACGTGCGCCATGACCGCCGCCATCGATGCACAGCCCCTGTCCACCCAGTTGAAAACCGCCACGGCGCAGGCTCACGAGGACGCCGAACACAGCGCATTTATGACACAACTGATCGGCGGTGGCCTCGGCGCCCCGGAGTTTATCGCCTACCAGGAGCAGTCCTGGCTGTTCTACACCGCGCTCGAGCAGGCGGCGCACGCCGTTGCGGATGGCCCCCGCGCGGGACGGATAGTTGACCCGCGCCTGGATCGCGCTGACCGCCTTGACCATGACCTCACCGTCCTTCACGGCTCGGCGCAATGGAAGGAAACCCTGGCCGCATTGCCGGCCACGCAGCGTTATGTCGACCGCTTGCACGATATTGCCGCAGCGGGCGATGAGATCGCCCTGCTTGCCCACCACTACGTGCGCTACCTGGGAGATCTTTCCGGTGGTCAGGTCATCGCCCGGATGATGCAGCGCCACTATGACATCCCGGCAGATGCGCTCACTTTCTATGATTTCTCTCAGGTGGGTAAGCTCAAGCCTTACAAGGACAGCTACCGCGATCATCTCAACGAGCTGACCCTCAGCGATGAGGAACGCGACCGCCTGTTGGCCGAAGCCCGCTGGGCCTTCCACGCCAACATGGATGTGTTTGCGGATCTTGCCGCACACAACCGGTAGCGTCGCAGCCGTATCATCCAGCGGTCATTGCGGCGTCACTGGTGGGTCACCAGACCTAAGCTAACCGTCGCATGTAAGGACACCAGTGATGAGCCTGACCCTCTCCTTGGACTGCACCTCAGCCACCCTCGCGGACGTTGAGTCCCTAGTGGCCGCGGCCCGGGCCGCAGGCGCGCCTGCACAGACGCGGCTGCGCCTGGTGGATTCGAACCTCACCCTGGAATTACCAGCAGGGCATGCCGGAGAGACTGATGCTGCGCGTGCCGGTGCCGATTCTGCGCGGTCAGGCGGGCCGGCGCAGTCGGGGGCACATTCGGGGGGTGCGCGCCCGGCGAGTAGGGGGGATGGCTTCGGTGGGGCGGGAAACAACCCCATGGGTGGTGTAGGGGAAGCTGCAGTTCGTAGCGTTATTGACATTCTTACTGGGCGTCAAGACCCCACGCGCTAGGGCAGTTCCCATCATCATTCCAGGTTGTTAAAACGTGGCAGACACATCGACGCGTTAGCGTAGACGGTAGTTTCTCACGGAAGGGAGGTCACCGTCAGCGTGAAATTGCACGTAAAGATCCACAGAAACACTAAGCAGGCAGCCACTGTCTCTGTTGTATGCGCCGCAGTGATGGTGGCGGTTACGGCAGGTACCGTGATGTGGATGACCCGTCCCCCCGCGTCAACCCACGGCACGATGACGCTCGAAGAGCTCCATCAGCAGCAGGCGCGCAACTTTGAAAACAGCGTCGAGCACTTCCGGCAGTTGTCCGAGTCCTTGGGGATGGGACGGGATTACCCACCGCTCGACCTTGCTCCCCAGGAAGAGGTGTCGGATCCTTCTGCCGCGGCACCGTATGGGCGGGATTCGCTCGATCACGGTGGTGCGGCTGGTGATCCGTACGCAGTCGATCCTGACTCCGCAGCCGAGGTGCTCATCGGGGAGCTACCCGGCGACTCGGCCTACTAGGCCCTACTAGCACCAGGCTCTCCTGGGTTGTGTTCCAGCCTTACTCGGCAGCATCGCCGGGCGCGGTTGCGCCAAGCTCGGAGTCGTCGCGGTCAGCCGTGACGGGGGTTGAGGCCAGGCGCAGCCGCTCGCGCACGCGCCGGGTGGCCGGCCCGCGCAGCAGCGCCATGCCGATCATCCCGCAGGCCCACACCACAACCACCGTCCACAGGGCGATGCGGAAGTCTTGCCACTCGAAGAGGCGGGGGCCGCTGAGGTGGTCGAGCAGCCAGCCGATGACCTGGGCGGAGATCATGGCGGCGGTAAACCCGCCCATGTTGGCTAGCCCGGTGCCGGTGGCCACGATGCTGCGATCGAGGCCTTCGCGCACGTAGTCGAAGGCATAGTTCGAGGCGGGCACGGTGATGGCCAGGATGATGTTGAGCACGATCACCGCCCACGCGCCCCAGGGGTGGGTGGGCAGCAGGACGCCGACCCACACGAGGGTGAGGGCCGCGGTGAGGGTGAACACGAGGACGTCGCGCCGCAGCCCGAGCCGGGAGGAGAGCATGCCGTGCAGGGGGCTGGCGGTGATGAGCACCGCGGTATTGACGGTCAGCACCAGTCCGGCGGTGTGCGGGCTGAGCCCCATGCCCAGGGTCATCAGCGGCAGCCCCCACAGCAGGGTGAAGGTAAATTGCATGACCATGGAAGACCAGTGGATGAAGAATCCATACCAGCACACGGGGCTGCGCAGGACGTAGGCGAGTGCGGCGCGGCCGGCACCGCGGCGTCGAGAAGCGGTGGGCGCAGGCTCAGCGGACGCAGCACCGTGGGGGCTGTCGGCGACCGCCACCCAGCCGGCGATGGCCACCAGGACACCCGCGGCGCCCAGAGAGAGGAATGCCACCGTCCAGCCGCGCGCGTGCAGCAGCGCCAGGAAAGGAATCGCGGAGATGATCTGGCCGAGCTGCCCGATAGCGCCGGTGAGCTGGGCAAAGATGGGGGCGTGGCGCAGCGGGAACCAGAAGGGCAAAATGCGCATGGCGGACAGGAACGCCGTGGCATCACCCGCCCCGATGAAGACGCGGGCGATCAGCGCGATGGGGTAGGAGGTTGTCAGCGCCAGCGTGGCTTGGCCAATCGCCATGATCAGCGCACCGATAACCAGCAGGCGGCGGGGTCCAAAACGGTCGATGGCCATACCCGTGGGGATTTGCGCCACGGCGTAGACACCAATTTGCACGGAAGTAAACAGGGCAATGTGGGCGCCGTCTACTGAGAAACGATCAATCGCATCGACCGCAGCCACACCAAAGGAGGTTCTTCCGACAATGGCCACCAGATAAATAAGGATGGACACGGCCCAGACAAAGAGCCCTTTGCGGGTCAGGTGGGTGCGGGGGTCGCGCGGAGTAGTCGGTGCAGTCACACCTGGTACCTTAACCCCGATTGTGCGGTGACCTGGGTGCGGTGCCCTCTTCCCCGCGACGCGGGCCGGTCCCAGGTAGTATGGCCGGGGTGAAATATATCTCTACCCGCGATGATTCCCGCACACCGCATTCTTTTACTGACATTTTGCTCGGCGGCTTGGCCCCGGACGGTGGGCTCTACATGCCGGAGAGCTATCCGCTTATCGACGCCCCCCTCCTCGACTCCTGGCGCACGCTGCTGCGGGAGCGGGGCTACGCAGCTGTCGCGGCGCAGGTGCTTGCCATGTACGTCGACGACATCCCCGTTGCGGACCTAGAGCGCATGGCGCAGCGGGCCTACTCCACGCCGGCATTTTCTGACCCGCAGATCGTCCCCGTTAGCCGGCTGGATGACCGCCTGTACCTTGCACACCTGTCCTTGGGGCCCACGGCCGCGTTCAAGGACATGGCCATGCAGCTGCTCGGCGAGCTCTTTGAGTACGAGCTGGCCCGCCGCGGCGCGCGGCTCAATATCCTGGGCGCCACCTCCGGCGATACCGGATCGTCTGCGGAATATGCGATGCGCGGCCGCGACGGAATCCGAGTGTTCATGCTCACCCCGGCCGGCCGGATGACCCCCTTCCAGCAGGCCCAAATGTTTGGTCTGGACGATGCCAACATTTTCAATATTGCCTTAGACGGCGTGTTTGATGACTGCCAGGACGTAGTCAAGGCGGTCAGTGCAGACGCAGAATTTAAGGCCGAACATGCCATTGGTGCGGTCAATTCCATTAACTGGGCGCGATTGCTGGCTCAGGTGGTCTACTACATCACCAGTTGGCTTAACGTGACCGAGCGCGCAGATGAGACCGTGAGTTTCTGCGTTCCCACCGGGAATTTTGGGGATATCTGCGCCGGCCACATTGCCCGCCAGATGGGGCTTCCCATAGACAAGCTCATCGTGGCCACAAATGAGAATGACGTCCTGGATGAATTCTTCCGTACCGGAAACTACCGGGTGCGTTCTTCTGCAGAAACGCAGGCCACCTCATCGCCCTCGATGGATATCTCCCGCGCCTCCAATTTCGAGCGCTTCATCTTTGACCTGACGCAGCGGGATTCCGCACGCGTGCAGGACCTGTTTGGCACGCAGGTGCCCCAGGGCGGCTTCGAGCTGGGCGAGGACCCGCTGTTTGGCCAGATTTCGGCCGACTACGGGTTCTGCTCCGGCCGCTCCACCCACGCCGATCGCCTCGCAGCCATCAAGGCCACCTGGCAGGACTGCGGGGTGCTCATTGACCCGCACACCGCCGACGGGGTGCACGTGGCACGCCAGCTCGCCGCGGAGGTGTCCAGCCCCATTGTCTGCCTGGAGACGGCGCTGCCGGTGAAGTTCGCGGACACCATCGTGGAGGCGATCGGGCAGGAGCCGCCGGTTCCGCAGCGCTTTGCCCACATCATGGAGGCGGGCCGCCACGTGACCGATCTTCCCAATGACGTTGACGCGGTCAAGCAGTTCATTGCCCACGCCGATGACCAAGGAGTTGCATAACCATGCCGCAAGAAAGACTGGCCGGGCCGGAGTACTTTGATGACTTTGACCCGGAGGCGTTTGCCCGCAAACTGCGCGAACAGGCTGCGCAACGGGCCAAGGATGCTGCCGCCGAGGATCCTTCCGCTGCCTCCGCGGAAAGCGGGGGAGCCGGCGGGGAGGAGGGGGCGGACGCGCCTAGTAGCTAGCGGTAGTGGCGCCCGCGCGACTCATCGTCCCAGTCCGGCTCTTCGACCTTGAGGAGCGCGGAGATCTTCTGGGCGGCCTTGCGCGTGAGGTGAATGACCATGCCCAACTGCGAGTCCGTGACGGAGACCGCCAGCAGCAGGTTGTTCAGGTCCGGGTAGGGCACGGTGCACACCACCAGGACATCGCTGGGAAGCGTCATGGCCACGATGGTCTCAGCGCCCTCCTCATGGGCGTGCCCGAGCATCTGGGCCTGCGCCCCGGAGACGCCGGCGAGGGAGGAGTTCAGCGCCGCGAGCTGGGCGCCAGTCTCAGCAGAATCGAGGCCGATGGAGCACACGTGGAGCCCGTCGCCGGTGCCCACTACGAGTGCCTTGGTGTTGTCCACGTCTTCATATAGCTCTGCCAGGACGGGCAAGATGGTGGCCGCTAGGCCTTCGGAGCCGAGGTTAGACGAGCGCAGCTGGTCGCGCGGGTCGGGACGGTCGGAAAGCTGAGCATCGGAAAACCGGCGACTACTCATCGGTTTTGACCTCCGGGGAAGAATAGCCCACGGCAGCGCTGATCAGGTCCATGACCTGGTCCGCTCGCCGGGGATCGACGGCTTTGACTGGAATATCAGGGTAGCGATGTTTGCGCAGCACCGCACGGACTTCTTCCGTGTCATGTGCATGCGCGAAGTTGATGGCGATGGTCATCTGATGGGCGCGCGGGCGTCCGCCGCCGCGGGCAATCCACCGGAGGACCTGGAGCTCTAGGTTGCCATCCGCGCCATTGACCCAGATGACAATCCGCGCGGTGGGGTTGAATAGGGGGCCTCGCGACCAGCGGAAGCGCTCTTGGCCGGCGGTTCCGAAGAGCCCGATGACGCGGCCGTCGGGAAGCCGAACCATGCCGTAGTCAATGCCCACGGTGGTGGTGACTTTGGACTCTAGCTCCGCGAGGAATCCAACGGCATGGCGCGGGCGTGTAAGGGCAGCCTCCGCCGAGATGGGCTCAGTGACGGACACGGACACGACCGCTGTAGTCTTTCCCACTCCGACCGGCCCGATGAAGATGAGCTCGGCGTCGCTGGGGGATCCCACAAAAACGGTGTCATGTCCAGTGCGCGCCACGGGTGCCACGTGCGTCTTCGCATGTCTGCGGCCGCGAGGCGGCATGTAGTTCTCCTGGATTGAAAGTAGATGGGCAGGGTAAACGGCAATGTGTTGAGGCGCCCTGCCACGTCCTGACACGGCAAACCTCAACACCCGTACCTTTATCAGATTCTATGCTGTGCTGCGAGATCATGCGCTAGTGTGGGCAACCGCATGCATGCGCGGCTTCGCGGTGCGCAGTGATTCTGAGTAAGACCATTGGGCCTTTGCGGCGCCCCTAGCGGCTGGCAAAGACTGCCGATGACAGGGCGCTGGCATCTCGACTATCATCGCGTAGGACAATGTCACATATCTCGAAACAATGGGCCACACCACCCGGTTCGAGATTGCGGGTGTGCCCATAAACCAAGGGTGCCGGCAACAACGCATGAGAAAGGTTCACTGTCGATGTCGAGCCAAGATGATTTGAAGAACATGCTCAATTCGATCGCGGGCGATCTGGATAACCTGATCGGCGCCTCCGTGGTTGATCTGGATACGGGCATGACTCTGGCCACGGTTTCTCGGTCTACAGATTTTGACCTTGAAGTCGCCTCCGCATTCGACTCAGAGGTACTTAAGTCCAAGCTCAAGGCAATTTATGCGCTGAATCTGGATTCGCAGCTGGAAGATATGCTGCTGACCCTTTCGGATCAGCTTCATCTCATCCGCCCGTTGAGCGAGTCTGAATTCCTCTTTGTTGCTACTTCTCGGCGAAGCACCAACTTGGCGATGCTGCGCGCGGTAGTCAATCGCCGAATCGGCGCCCTCGGACATTGAAGGGCGCGGCGGGGCGACGCCGCTGAGGAGAATTCCGCATCGGCATCGCGCTCGTCACGACTATCTGAGGAGCCCGAGCTATCGGCGCTATCCTCACCGGACCCGCAGCCGCGGTCTCGCCGCGAGTCCCTATCCCAGTCCGTGCGACTAGGCGCGGACGCTGACCGGGTGGCGCCCCCGGAGTCAGCGTCCCGAACCACCAGCACAGACACAAGCGATGACGCGTCCGACTTTGCGTCGACCCCGGACACCGCCACGCGTGTGGAGCGCCCGGAGCCGACGCCCCGGACGCCAGCAGCGCCCGCGGACCAGGAGTCGCGCACCCTTAAGGGCGAGCCTTCCCTGGAGCAGGACGAACGCCACGAGCCCCAGCGGTACCCGTCCGCTGGCACGCCGTCATCGCGTCCGGCCTATTACCAAGCATCCGTGGCCGCCCAGCGCCACAAGAACACGGCGGCGCACGCTGAGGCAGCGCCGCCCACCGGCTGGCAGGAGGCTATGACCCCGGCGCCAGAGGAGGGGTACGCGGCCGCGCCTATCGGCGACCAGGCCACGCCGTATTACGAGGCCGGCCAGACCTTCGCCCCGCAGCCCATGGGCCAGCCAGCGCCGCAATCAGCCGCGCAGTCGCCCGTACCGGGACGGGCGCCTGGGGCACCTGCCCGACCTATTTCGCAGCCTCCGCGCCCCCGCGGCCTGGAAGGCATGCCGGTAGTGCCGGGTGCTCCCGCCCAACATGCGCCTTCTGCGCCGGCGGGGCACCCGCAGGCCAGCCCTGATAGTGCTCAAGCCCAGCGGTACGCCACCCCGCGGCCCGTTTCGGCGCCGCCGCGCAGCGTTCCGGGCCCCCAGACGCAGCCCCCCGCCCAGGTGGCGCAGGGCGTGGCCCGTCCGAGCATGACCCCGCCGGAAGCGCAGCTGCCGCAGCCGACCTCCCAGCAGGGGCAAGGCCAGGCGCCGGGAACGCAACCGCGCCCGGCTGTGACCACGGCGCCGCCAGCGCCAGCACCCGCTGCACAGGTCCCCGCAGCTCAGGGCCCCGCAACGCGGCTGCCGCAGCAGCAGTCCCAGTTGCTGCAACAGCTGCCGCAGGCTCAGCGGATTTCTCAGCCGCCGCAGCCGGCCCAGCGAGTTCAGCCTGCACAGCCGCAGCAGCCTGCACAGACCGCTGCCCAGGCCCCCCAGGCGCCTCAGGCACCTCAGGCGCCGCAGCCTGTACAGTCGGGGCACCAGGCTGCGGAGGTAGTCACCCCGCCGCCGCTTGAGGCTCCTACCTCCGGCCAGGAGGGTTTCAAATTCAGTGACTGGCTCGAGTCCTGGCGTGAACGTCAGGGAGTTGGGCAGTCGCAGACAGAAAGCTAGGTCAATGGCTACCCCTGATTTCATCGTTGAGCTGCGGCGCACCATTGGGCACGCCCCTTTGTGGGTGCCGGGAGTCACCGCGATTGTGGTCAGGGATATCGCGCCGGACGCACCTGCGTGGGCAACCCCGCAGGTGCTCCTGGTGCGCAGGGCGGATTCGGGGAAGTGGACCCCGGTGACGGGGATTGTTGACCCCGGCGAGCAGGCTGACGAGGCCGCGGTGCGGGAAGTCCGGGAGGAAACCGGCTTAGAAACCGTCGCGCAGGCCCTCCTGGGGGTCGGGGCAGTGGGGCCGGTGGTCTACCCCAATGGGGACGAATGCAGCTTCATGGACACCGCCCTGCGGCTTCGCGTCAGCGGGGATAACTATGATCCCGTCGTCGGCGATGACGAGTCCACGGATGTGGGCTGGTTTGAATTGTCCCAGCTGCCGGAGATGGCGCCGCGATTCCGGCTGCTGTGCGCGGACGCGGTGGCCCAGTTGCGCCACCCACGCGGTTTTCAGCCCAGGATGGGGTACCACAAGCGGCCCGCGGGTCACTAGGGCTGGCATGCTGGAGGCATGTCTGAATCTCAGGTGCCTTCGCGTGATGCTGCCGAGCTTTTGGAATCGGTGGTGGAGCTTGGACTGCCCAGTAGCCGACGGGCGGTGGTGCCGGCGCACCGGCGGCGTCGGCACGCGTTTCGCCAGTTTGCCCAGGACACCGCGCGCGGGGAGGTCACGGTGCCGCCCACGCTCCTGTCGCCCGCCCAGCGCAAGCTGCACATCCGCGACACCGTGATCGAGGATCACCTGCTGCGCATGCGGCTGGTTCCCAGTGCGGTCAGCGATAAGCTGCGGGCGCTTGCCCAGGACCCATTCACATTTTTTCGTGGCACAGCATTGTTGTATTACCGCGATATTGCGGGAACGGATGCGCATCTTCCTTTTGCCCCCACCGTGGGAGACGTCCACCCGGAGAACTTTGGCATTTTGCCGGGTGGAGATGGCCAGCCCCTTTTCGACCTCAACGATATGGATGAGGCCTGGGCGGCGCCCTTTACCTGGGACCTCCAACGGGGTGCCGTGGGATTTGCCTTGGCCGCCGGGCAGCTGGGTGCCGGGGCAAAAAAGGAAGCGAAGATTGCCCGCAAATTCAGTGAGAGCTATTTGGATACCATGGGCCTGTGCGCGCGTGATCCTGAAGCCGCGCAGGTGCGCATCCGGGCCGATAATGCGCCTAAGGTGCTGCGCAACTCTTTTGCCAAGGCGCAGCGTAGTCGCGGTAAATTCCTGAGCAAGCATGTTGATAGCGCCGCAGGGCGGTTCCGGGAGACCGAACGGATCCATCGGCGACCCGCCCTCGCGCCGACGATCCACACCCTGCTCGGTCCGTACCGGAATCGTGTCGCCGACCGTGACCTAGACCTTCCAACCGGGTTCTTTGATGTTCTGGACGTAGCCGTGAGATCGGGTTCTGGCACCGCGTCGCGCGGTTTGGCTCGTTTGTGGGTCCTCGTTTCCGGCTTTGGGGACGTGCCCGTGATCATCGAGCTAAAAATGTCGCGGCACTCGGCCCTTGATGGGCTGGCGCCGGAATGGGGGCGGGCCGATCACGCGATGGCGGGCGCGCCGGCGCCGGCGCAGCGCATCGCAGAAGCCTTCGCGGCCTTCGTCCCCAACGCTGATCCGCTGTATGGTCATGCGGAGATCGCCGGCGTGAGCTTCTTGATCCGCGAGCGCGGCCCCCAGAAGGTCAACATTGACATCACTGACTTCGACCTCACCGGATTAAAGAAGTACGCCAAGCTGTGCGGGGCGACGCTCGCCCGGCTCCACGTCCGCGCCGCAGGGCTTCTCGACGCCCCCGGCCAGACCCTCGCCCGCCGCGTCACCACCGCAGGCAGCGCCCGAGTCTTTGGCAGCGACGTCGCCGACTTCGTCGCAGAAACGGCCGCCCAGGTGCGTGCGGATCACCGCCTCTTTGTGCAGGATTGGCGCAACGGGGCTTTTGACCTGCTGAACTAGCCCGCAGCCTGTTACCGGATGGGTCAGCAGTGGGCTGTACTGGTAGTAAATGTCGCGGGACCTGGTGGCGGCCACGCCGCCCCAGAATCAGCAAAGGCCGGGTTCAAGTCGACCATGTGCACCCACTGCCCATCTGGGCGCTGCTGGTAGCAGGTGAGGCGGCCGATGTACTCGCGGGTGAACAGGCAGCGCACCATCTTGCGATGGGGGAGTAGACGAGCTGATCCGTGATCTCGTGGTAGGGGCGGTCTGCCGGGGGAGGCTTCCATGGCATTGGCGGCTGCGGAGCCGCTTGCCGTGATGAGGAGCGCCGCGCGGGAGCCGCCAGTAGGCCGGTGGTCCGGGCATGGGGTACAGACGACAATCGCCCCGCCAGAAGCTGGCGAGGCGAGGGCGTGGCATGTCCGGGCAGTGTCCACGAGTGTGATCCGGTGGACTTCCACAGGGTCACGGCATGCCGAGCGTGTGCCTAGAGCGCGCCGCGCGGGCGCGTCGCAGACAAACTCTTATGTTTAGCAGTCGAAGTACATCTCGAACTCCAGCGGCGTAGGACGCAGCCGCGCGGGGGAGATTTCGTTGTCGTACTTGTACTGGATGTAGGTGTCCACCAGGTCCTCGGTAAAGACGTTGCCTTCGGTGAGGAATTCGTTGTCTTCCTCCAGCGCCTTGAGCGAGGCCTCCAGTGAGGTCGGGGCCTGGGGGATGGACTTGGCTTCCTCCGGGGGCAGTTCGTAGAGATCCTTGTCCACCGGTGCGTGCGGCTCGATGCGGTTCTTCACGCCATCCAGACCGGCGAGCATCATCGCAGACAGTCCCAGGTAGGGGTTGCCCGAGGGGTCCGGGGCACGGAACTCGATGCGCTTGGCCTTGGGGTTGGACCCGGTGATCGGGATGCGCACGGCGGCAGAGCGGTTGCGCTGGGAGTACACCAGGTTGATGGGGGCCTCAAAGCCGGGGACCAGGCGGTGGTAGGAGTTCAAGGTGGGGTTGGTAAACGCCAGGACCGCGCCTGCGTGGTGGAGGATGCCGCCGATGTAGTAGCGGGCGACGTCGGAAAGCCCTGCGTAGCCGGACTCATCGTGGAACAGCGGCTTGCCGTCCTTCCACAGGGACTGGTGGGCGTGCATGCCGGAGCCGTTGTCGCCGGCGAGCGGCTTGGGCATGAAGGTGGCGGTCTTGCCGGCGCGGGCGGCGGTGTTCTTGATGATGTACTTGAACGATTGCAGGTCGTCTGCGGCGTGGAGCAGGGTGTTGAACTTGTAGTTGATTTCCTGCTGGCCGCCGGTGCCTACCTCGTGGTGGAAGCGCTCGATTTCAAAGCCGGAGTCGGCGAGGATGCGTGCCATCTCATCGCGCAGTTCCATGGTCTGGTCGTAGGGCGGGACGGGGAAGTAGCCGCCCTTGAGGCGGTTCTTGTAGCCGGTGTTCGCGGAGCCGTCGAGGTTGGTGACCTCGCCACGGTTCCACCAGCCTTCGTCCGAATCCACCTCGAAGAAGGAGTGGTTGGTTTCTGCCGCGTAGCGCACGGAATCAAAGAGATAAAACTCGGCTTCTAGGCCAAAGCTGCAGGTATCGGCGATCCCGGTGGAGGTCAGGTACTCCTCAGCCTTGCGGGCCACATTGCGAGGATCGCGGGAGAAGGGTTCGCGGGTGAAGGGGTCGTGGACAAAGAACTTAACGTTGAGGGTTTTAGTGGATCGGAAGGGATCCAGGCTTGCGGTGGCGATGTCGGGCAGCAGGTTCATGTCCGACTCGTCGATGGTGGTAAACCCGCGGATGGAGGAGCCGTCGAAGGCTAATCCCTCTTCCATTGCCTCTTCATCGAATGCGGAGGCGGGGATGGTGAAGTGCTGCTCGATGCCGGGGACGTCGGTGAATCGAACGTCGACGAATTCCACCTCCTCATCCTTGATGAATTTCAGCAGTTCCTCTTGGGAGGTGAAGGCCACAGTCGCTCCTTGGCTCGTCGCGTGAGTCTGACAGTTGGGGTCGAGCGGCACGCCGACGGGACGCGGGTGAGATTTGGTCGCCCGCACCGGTGCGCCGCGATGGACGCAGCCTAGTATACGTCCTTCGCCGGATTTCTATCGTTCAATCTGTTAGAAGTTTTCTTCCCTGGGCCAATCGCGGACCAATCCCGGGCCAAGGTGGGGGACTGCCTGCGGGTTCGGCTACATTGGAGCGCATGGCACAACCGAAGCGCACATGGCTCGACGGTCCCCTCATCCCGTCTCAATTCTCTGACGATGAAGCCGGCTTTTACCCCGGCCAAGGGTTGGGTTTACCGCGTAGTGGTCCAGGTTCCTTGGCCACGGTGATGCGGCGCGCGGTGGGGGTATTCATCGACTGGACGGTTGCCTACATTGTGGCGGGATTCGTCGGCATGTTCACCACTGCGCTGGGCAACGTCCCCACGATGGCCTACCTATTTTTCTTCCTCATGGGCACCATCAGCGGATGGATCTTCGCCCGTACCCCCGGGCAGGCGGTGTTAGGAATGGGTGTTGCGCGTGTCGACGCCCCCGGCTCCCGCGTCGGCTTCGTCCGCGCGCTGGCACGCACCGCCCTGACGTGCCTGATCTTCCCCGCAGCCCTCGTCGACGCCGATGGCCGCGGCATGCATGACCGCGCCACCGGCACCACAGTCATCCGGGGCTAGTTCTTCTTAGAACGCTCGGCGGTGCGGCGCGCCCGCCGGTTCATACCGGACATCTTCGCGCCCTTGGGGATCGGGCCCTTGGGCAAACCCGCTTGGCCAGCGCCAGGCCCGGAGGCGTCCATGGCCTCCACACGGGCGTTGATGGGGTAGACGTCATCCTTCTTGTAGTTGCGCGGCAGCTTGAGCAGCTCGCGCTGCAGCTTCTTCAGCGGCACTTCATCGTCGCCGTCGCCGGCGTAGATCTCATAAATCGGCACCCCACCGACCAGGCGGTTGAGCCGCTTCTTCTGCTGCTCCATCAGTGGGCGCACGCGGTGTCGGTGGCCTTCACCAACAAGGATGATCCCCGGCACGCCGATGACTCGGTGCACGGCGTCCATGTGGGTGGTTGCGGCAACCGCGGTCTTGGTAAACCACACCACGCCGACCGTATTGCGCATGTTTTCTAGCGCCCAGCCGGCGGCGCCGGGGGTATCGGCCGCCTTGTCATACATGGTCGATTCGATGCGGCGACTAAAAATCCACATGGCCAGCACCAGGCCCAGGCCAATGCCCAGGATGAGCATGAACCACTGCCCGCGGAAGAGCAAGCCGATGAGGAAGAAGACCAAGGCCAGGCCCACCACGGCGGCAAGCATGAGGGGGACTAAGGCCTTATCCTGCTTACGCTGGATATTAAAGGCCTGCCACACCTGCTTGTAGTTTTGCTTACGTTGCGTGCGCTTGGCTGCGCGTTGTTCCTTCTTGGCGGCCTTGGCTGCCGCCTTATTTTGGTCAGCCATGACCTCCACAATAGGGGATGGGGCGGCGCGGGCTACAACTGTCTCTGCCTTGCGCCGCAGGCCCTAGCGTGGCGCAGGCCGAAGCATGGCGCAGTCCCTAGCGCGCCGCGGCACTGGCAGCGGCGGCGGCAGACAGGCCTGCCACCGCGGCGGTGCTCACCGGAGTCTCCTGGGAGGGGCCGTACTTGTGCAGCAGCGTGGAGGCTTCCTGCGCGGTGGTGCCCTGGGCGGTACGCGCCAGGTGTGCCAGGTTGGCGGGAAGCTCCAGGCCGCGGGCGGCCATGGCCTGGGAATAGAGTTTGCCGGCGCGGTAGGAGGAGCGCACCAAGGGGCCGGACATGACGGCGCCGAAGCCAAGCTCGGTGGCGTAGTCCGCGTACTCCACGAACTCTTCCGGGCGAACCCAGCGGTCAATGGGGTGGTACATGGGGCCGGGGCGCAGGTACTGGGTGATGGTGATGATGTCACAGCCTGCGCTGTGGAGGTCGCTGAGCGCGTCCATGATTTCTTCGCGCGTTTCTCCCATCCCCAGGATGAGGTTGGACTTGGTGATCAGCCCAAAGTCGCGGGCCTGCCGGATGACGTCGAGGGAGCGGTCATAGCGGAAGGCCGGGCGGATGCGCCGGAAGATCCGCGGCACGGTTTCCACGTTGTGGGCAAAGACCTCGGGGCGGGACTCAAAGACCTCTGCGAGCAGGTCTGGCTTGCCGGAGAAGTCCGGGACCAGGTTTTCTACTCCGGTGTTGGGGTTGAGGCGGTGGATTTGGCGGACCACTTCGGCGTAGAGCCAGGCGCCTTCATCCTCAAGGTCATCGCGGGTGACCCCGGTGATGGTGGAGTAGTTCAGCCCCATCTCGCGGACGGACTGGGCTACGCGCAGGGGCTCCTGGCGGTCGAGGGGCTCGGGCCGGGCGGAGTTGATCATGCAGAAGTCGCAGCGCCGGGAGCAGTTTGCGCCGCCGATGAGGAAGGTGGCTTCGCGTGATTCCCAGCACTCGTGAATGTTGGGGCACCCGGCCTCTTGGCACACGGTGTGTAAGGAGGCGCCGGAGACGCGCCGCTTCATGTCCTGGTACTCAGGCCCGTTTTTGACCTGGTTGCGGATCCAGCGCGGCTTGTGCTCGATGGGAGTTTGGGCGTTCCGCTTTTCAATGCGGAGCAGCTTGCGTCCTTCGGGTGCAATAGTCACGCCTGCCACCCTACCCGTTTGCCGGGTGCGGCCTAAAGATCATCACCTGTTTCGGGGGAGACCTTTGGTGGGGTCGGGGGCCTGCCCGAAGGTGTGGTCGGCGACGATGAGCCTGCCTTCGAGGGCGTCGATAAGCGCCTCTACCAGCGGGGCAGTCATCTCTGTGACGGAGACCGGGCGGCCTAGTTCCTCGCTGAGGGTGGTCACGCCGGCGTCGGCGATGCCGCAGGGAACAATGTGGTCGTAGTATTCCAGGCTGTTGCAACAGTTGAGTGCAAGTCCGTGCATGGTTACGCCGCGGGTGATGCGGATGCCCAGCGCCGCAACCTTGCGGTCGGGGCGGGTGCCATCGTCGGGCACCCACACGCCGGAGCGGCCGTCGATGCGCCCAGCAGTGGTCACGCCCACGGCGCGCACGGCCTGGATGATGGCTTCTTCGAGGCGGCGAACGTAGTCCACCACGTCAACGGGGTCAGCCAGCTTGATAATGGGGTAGACCACCAGCTGTCCGGGCCCGTGCCACGTGATTCGCCCGCCGCGATCGACGTCAATGACAGGCAGCCCGTTATCGGGGCGGTCGGAGGGTTGGGTGCGCTTTCCTGCCGTGTAGGTGTTCGGGTGCTCAAGGACCAGGATCTGGTCGGGGATGTCTTCGCGGTGGCGCGAAGCCGCCAGCTCAGCCTGGTAGTCCCACGCCTGTTGGTAGTCAACGGTGCCAAGGTTGCGCACGTGGGGGGCGCTGGAGGAGTCCCGGATGGACAGATCAGCCGGGAAGAAGGGGTCACGGGGCGCGTTCATGATAATTCTTACGCTACCCTGACGCCCCTTCGTGTTCACTGTCGCCAGGTCGAGCAGGCCTCGTGAGTCTCCTGCCCGCCTCGCGGGGCCATCTGGTGCGGTGATGGCCGGCGGGGCGGGCAGGCGGAGGGGGTAAGGGCAGCGGGAGGGGAGGTCCTTTCCGCGGTCGTGGGCTTAGAGGCCGTTGGCCTCGGCGTAACCGGCGGCGTCGGTCAGCTCCCCGACCTCGGTGACCTCGACTTCGTAGAGCCAGCCTTCGCCGAAGGGATCGCTGTTGATCACGGCGTAGTCGTCCTCGAGGGCCTCATTGATGGCGGTGACGGTGCCGGTGACTGGGGCGAAGAGATCGGAGACGGACTTGGTTGATTCCACCTCGCCGCAGGGCTCCCCGGCGGTGATGGAGTCGCCCACCTCCGGCAGCTCGGCGAAGACTACCTCGCCGAGGCGATCGGTGGCCACGGAGGTAATGCCCACGCGCACGGTGGCGCCCACGGCATCTTCGACGGGAGTGTTAATCCACTCGTGATCGTCGGAGTAGGAGAAATCCTGGGGGAGAGCAGCTTCAGACATGGTGAGCGGGCCTTCCTAAAGGTATGGGGAAAAACGGGTTGGCACAGCGATGGCCAAGCGTCTTTAGTGTACCGGTCCGCCCCCACGCATGCGGGCACAATCCCGCCGGGAGTGGGGGCGAAAAGGGGCTAGCGTTTCCGGGAGTAGAACGGCGTGCTGACAACCTCGAAGGGGTAGCGCTTGCCGCGAATGTCTACCTCCACCTTTGTGCCGGGGGTGGCCAGCTCGCGGTCAAGGTAGGCCAGGGCGATGGGGTGGCCCAGGGTGGGGGAGGGCTGTCCGGAGGTCACCTCGCCGACGACCTGATCGGTCTCGGTGACTATCGACGCCCCCGCCCGTGCGGCTCGCTTGCCGCTCGAGCTTAAGCCCACGAGCACCCGCGCAGGCGGGGTGTTCTTGGCCTCCAGCAGCGCCTCGCGGCCCACCCAGTCGCCAGCCTTCTTCGCAGACACCATCATGGCCATGCCGGCATCAACGGGCGTGAGGTCCTCGCTGAGCTCGTTGCCGTAGAGCGGCATCGCGGCCTCTAGGCGCAGGGAATCCCGCGCGGCCAGGCCGGCGGGAATGAGCCCAAGATCCGCGCCAGCGTCCAGCAGCGCCTGCCACAGCTCCGCGGCATTCGCGTTGGCGGTGTAGAGCTCAAAGCCGTCTTCTCCGGTATAGCCGGTGCGCGCCAGCATCACGTCAGCGATGCCGGCCACCGGCAGCGGCACGGCGGCGTAGTAGCCCAGCTCGGTGACGGTGGTGGCGGTATCTTCGCCGGGCGCTACCACGCGCAGAAGGATCTCCTCGGCGCGCGGGCCCTGCAAAGCAATGAGCGCGGTCTCGGTTGATTCGTCGCGGAGGGTGACGTCAAATCCCTGCGCACGCTCCTGGAAGGCGGAGACAATCTTCTCGGTGTTCGAGGCGTTGGGGATGACCAGGAACTCTTCCTCGCCCAGCCGGTAGGTGATCAGGTCGTCGAGGATGCCGCCGTCGGGTCGCACCATCATGGAGTACTTGGCCTTGCCCACCTTCATGGCAGACAGCGTGGACACCAGGCAATAGTCCAGGAACGCGGCGGCGTCCGGGCCGGTGACACGGACTTCACCCATGTGGGACAGGTCAAACAAGCCGGCGGCTTCGCGCACGGCGCGGTGTTCTTCCAACTCCCGGCCGTATTTCAACGGCATGTTCCAGGCGCCAAAGGGGGTAAAGCTGGCGCCGAGTTCTTCGTGCTGGGCGTGAAGGGGGGAGTTTCTCAGCTCTGCTGACATCGGGGGGATTCTCCTTTTTGCGGGGACAGTGATGGGGCGTGCTAGGCCAGGGAGGGATCTTCGAAGGCTTCCGGGGGCGGGCAGGAGCACACCAAGTGGCGGTCACCATAGGCCTCATCGATGCGGCGCACCGGCGGGAAGTACTTGGTGCGGGGCAACTCCGCCAGCGGCCAGGCGGCCTCCTCACGACTGAAGGGGTAGGGCCACTCGGTGGCAGAGACGCTGTGCGCGGTGAAGGGAGCGTGGTGGAGCACGCTGTCCTGGCAGTCCACCTTGCCGTCGATGACTTGCTGGATTTCGCGGCGGATGGCGCGCATGGCGGCGATGAAGCGGTCGAGCTCCGCCAGATCCTCGGATTCGGTGGGCTCAACCATCAGGGTGCCGGCGACGGGGAAGGCCAGGGTCGGGGCGTGGAAGCCGTAGTCGATGAGGCGCTTGCACACGTCGGCTGCGGTGACCCCGGAGGCGTCGGTAAGCGCGCGCAGGTCCAGGATGCACTCGTGGGCGACGAGCCCGGCATCACCGGAGTAGAGCACGGGGAAGTCCTCGCGCAGCTGTGCGGCCAGGTAGTTGGCGCCCAGGATGGCGTGGGCGGTGGCCGCGGCCAGACCCGTGGTGCCGGACATAGCAATGTAGGCCCAGGAGATGGGCAGCACCCCGGCGGATCCGTAGCGTGACGCGGCGACGGGAACCCCAGTGTCAGTTGCGGCGGGGGCCACGGGATCGACGCTGTTGGCGTCGGTGGGCAGGAAGTCCACCAGGTGCGCGGCCACCCCAATGGGGCCCACGCCGGGTCCGCCGCCACCGTGGGGAATGGTGAAGGTCTTGTGCAGATTCAGGTGGCTGACATCGCCGCCGAACTCGCCGGGCCGCGCGATGCCAGCCAGGGCGTTCATGTTCGCGCCGTCGATGTAGACCTGGCCGCCCACGGCGTGGACGTCGTGGCAGACCTGGGCGACGGTGTCCTCGAAAACGCCGTGGGTCGACGGGTAGGTGATCATGATTGCCGCGATGTGGTTGCCGTGCTCGTCGAGCTTGGCGCGCAGATCATCCAGGTCAATGGAGCCGTCCTGGGCGGTGGCAACCACCACTACTCGCAGGTTAGCCAGTGCGGCTGATGCGGCGTTGGTGCCGTGTGCTGACTGAGGAATCAGGCAGATGTCCCGGCCGTGATCGCCGCGGGAGACGTGATAGCGCCGGATGGCCAGCAGCCCGGCCAGTTCACCCATGGATCCGGCGTTGGGTTGGACGCTGACCTTGGCGTATCCGGTCAGCTGGGCCAGCCAGTCTTCCAGCTCGCCGATGAGCTCGCGCCAGCCGGCGGTATCTGACTCGGGGGCGAAGGGGTGGATGTTGGCAAACTCGGGCCAGCTGATCGGCTCCATGCCCGCGGTGGGGTTGAGCTTCATCGTGCAGGAACCCAGCGGAATCATGGTGCGGTCGAGGGCCAGATCCTTGTCCGACAGGCCGCGCAGGTAGCGCATCATCTGGGTTTCGGAGTGGATGGTGGAGAAGATCTCATGGGTCAGCGTGGGGGTGGTGCGCACCAGCTCGGCGGGCAGCGCCGAGGCCGGTGCGGCGGCGTCGGCGGCAGTGTCGCCGGTGTCCGGCGCGCCGAAGATCGCGGCGAGCGCGCGCACGTCAGCAGGCGTGGCGGACTCCCCAAAGGAGACGCAGACCGTGTCCTGCCCGATGTGGCGCAGCAGGTAGCCCGCCTGGTGGGCCTGGTCGACGATCTCGGCCGCCCGGCCGTGCGTGTTCACCGCGACGGTGTCAAAGAACGCCTCATGGTTTACCGTGGCCTCCGGGGCGTCGGCGACCCGGGCGGCAAAGTCTGCGGCCAGCCCGTGGACGCGCGAGGCAATCTTCTTCAGCCCTTCCGGCCCGTGATACACCGCGTACATGGAGGCCACCTCCGCCAGCAGGGCCTGCGCGGTGCAGATGTTGGAGGTGGCGCGCTCGCGGCGAATGTGCTGCTCACGGGTCTGGAGTGCCAGCCGGTAGGCCGGGTAGCCTTCCGCGTCCTTAGACACGCCCACCAGCCGGCCTGGCATCTGACGCTTGATCTTGTCCGTGACCGCCATGAAGGCCGCGTGCGGGCCGCCGAAGAACAGGGGCACGCCAAAGCGCTGGGAGGAGCCGATGGCAATGTCTGCCCCCAGGTCCCCGGGAGAGGCGAGCAGTTGCAGCGCCAGGAGGTCACAGGCCACGGCGGCCAGGCCGCCGCGGGTGTGCATGTCTGCGATGATGTCGCTCGGATCGATGAGGTCGCCCTCGGTGCCCGGGTAGGCGATGACCACACCCACGTAGTCTTCGCCCACCAGCGCCCCACTTAGCGCGGTGACTTCCACCTCAAGCTCGAGGGTGCGGGCCCGCTCGGTGGCCACGGCCAGCACCTGCGGGTGCAGGCGCGCGTCGAGCAGGATGCGGCGGCCCTTCTTCTTGGCCCGGGACATCAGACCCACGGCTTCCGCCACGGCGGAGGCCTCATCGAGCAGGGAGGCGTTGGCTACCGGCAGGCCGGTGAGCTGGCTGACCATCGTCTGGAAGTTCAGCAGCGCTTCCAGGCGGCCCTGGGAGATTTCCGGCTGGTAGGGGGTGTAGGCGGTGTACCAGGCGGGGTCTTCCAACAGGCCGCGCCGGATGACCGGCGGGGTGAGGGTGTCGTAGTAGCCCTGGCCGTAGAAGGACTTGGTGACGACGTTCTTTTCTGCCAGTGCCCGGAGACGCTCCTGGGCCTGGTCCTCGCTTAAGGGTGCGTGTAGTCCAACAAGGTCCGGGACGTCGCTGTCCCGGATGGCGGCGGGCATCGCGGCGTCGATAAGCGATTCCAGGCTGTCATACCCCACGGCGGCGAGCATGGTTTCCTGCTCGGCGGGGTTGGGTCCGATGTGGCGTGCGATGTAGGAAGAACGGTCGCTGACGGTGGTCAGTTTCATCGAAGCGTCGGGCTCCTTGTGTATTCATCGAGGGGACATGGGACGCCTCAAAGTATATGGACAACCCGCCTGGCCGGGGGTGCTGAAATGCGGCACACCCCCGCTCACCGGGCGTTAGTACCCGGGGCGGGGGTGTGCGGCAGGGGCAGGGCCTAGAGCTCGAGGTCGCCTTCGAAGTCGGCCTTTTCCAGGCGGTCGCGGACCGTGGTCATGAAACGACCAGCGTCAGCGCCGTCGACGAGCTGGTGATCGTAGGTCAGCGGCAGGAAGACCATTTGCCGGATGGCAATGGAGTCGATGCCGTCATCAGAGACCACCACCGGGCGCTTAACAATGGCGCCGGTGCCCATGATGCCGGCCTGCGGCGGCGTGAGGATCGGCGTGTCAGACAGCGCACCCTCGGAACCAATGTTGGTGATGGTAAACGTGCCGCCGGCAAGATCGTTGGGCTTGAGCTTGCTGTTGCGGGCGCGGTCGGCCAGATCCACAATCTCCTTGGCCAACTCCGGCAGGGACTTGTCCTGCGCGTCGTGGATGACCGGGGTGAGCAACCCGTTGGGGGTATCCACCGCGATCGCCAGGTTCACACCCGGGTGGTAGGTGATCTCCTTGGTCTCCGCGTTGTAGGACGCGTTGACATTCGGGTGAGACACCAGCGCCTCCACCACGGCCTTGGCAAAGAACGGCAGGTAGGTCAGGTTGACGCCGTGCTTGTCCTGGAACGCCGGCTTGTTGGCCTTGCGCAGCTCCGCCACGCGGGTCATGTCCACCTCGTGCAGCTGGGTCAGCTGCGCGGAGGTCTGCAGGGCTTCCACGGTCTTCTTGGCGGTGATCTGCCGGATCCGGTTGGCCTTCTGGGTGGTGCCGCGCAGCTTCGCCTTCTCCGGGTCCACCGACTTCGTCGACGGGCCGGAGGTCTTCGCGCTGTGCGACGCCGCCGGGGCGCCCTCCTGCTTCTTCGTTGCCGCACCCTCGGCTGCCGCGAGCACGTCCTGCTTGCGGATGCGCCCGCCCACGCCAGTGCCCTCAATCGTGGTCAGGTCCACGCCGTGCTTCTCGGCGAGCTTGCGCACCAGCGGGGTGACATAGGGCAGCTTGCCGGAACCGGAGCCCGCCGACGCGGACTTAGCCGGCTTCTTCGCTTTCTCGACCGTTGCGTTGTCCTCCTTGGACTCCGCCTCCGTGGTGGCCTCCTCGGAGGGGACCTCGCGGTCTTCCTCGGCCTTCGGGGTGGGCTCTTCCTTGGGCTCTTCCTTGGCCTTCGGCTCTTCCTTGGGTTCTTCCTTGGGCTCGTCGGCCGGGGTGGTGTCCGGCTTGTCGGAGCCGCCCGTGGCTGCGGACTTGTCGCCGATGCGGGCGATGACCTCGCCGACGTCGACGGTGTCATCTTCCTGGGCGAGGATCTCTAGCAGGGTTCCGGCCACCGGGGAGGGGACTTCGGTGTCCACCTTGTCGGTGGAGACTTCCAGGAGGGGTTCGTCTGCGGCGACGGTATCGCCGACGGACTTCAGCCACTGGGTAATGGTGCCTTCGGTGACAGACTCGCCCAGCTCCGGCATGGCCACATCGGTGGCCTCTCCGGCGGGCTCGCTGCTGGCCTGGGACTCTTCAGGGGCAGCCTCCTTGGGCTCTTCCTTGGCCTTCGGCTCTTCCTTGGGTTCTTCCTTGGGCTCGTCGGCCGGAGTGGTGTCCGGCTTGTCGGAGCCGCCCGTGGCTGCGGACTTGTCGCCGATGCGGGCGATGACCTCGCCGACGTCGACGGTGTCATCTTCCTGGGCGAGGATCTCTAGCAGGGTTCCGGCCACCGGGGAGGGGACTTCGGTGTCCACCTTGTCGGTGGAGACTTCCAGGAGGGGTTCATCTGCGGCGACGGTATCGCCGACGGACTTCAGCCACTGGGTAATGGTGCCTTCGGTGACAGACTCGCCCAGCTCCGGCATGGCCACATCGGTGGCCTGCGCGTTGCTGTTCGACTCCGCTGCTTCCTCCTTGTGCGAGGCAGCAGGCTCGGAATCCTCCTGTGACTCGGCGGGCGCCTCCTGCTTACTGTCGGCCTTGTCCGGCGTGTCTTCGGCCTTGTCCTCGGCGGGGGCCTCGCCCTCCTCACCGATGATGGCAATGACTTCGCCGACGTCGACGGTGTCATCTTCCTGCGCCTTGATTTCCAAGAGCACACCGCTAGCTGGCGAGGGAACCTCAGTATCTACCTTGTCGGTAGATACCTCCAGGAGTGGTTCGTCTGCTGAGACGGTATCTCCGACGGATTTCAGCCACTGGGTAATCGTGCCTTCGGTGACGGATTCGCCCAGTTCGGGCATCTCTACAGAGAACGCCATTGTGTCAGACTCCTCGAAAAGTCGGTTGGTGGAAGCTAGTACCCTAACCGTACCTGGTGGGGGTGAGATTGGTGGGCTCAAGCACACCCCAAAGCTTCAAGCCCAGTATGCGGCTAGTGTCCGATCAGGGTGTAGGCCACTACGATGGTATGCCGTGTTCTCATTGTTTCGCCGCCGCAGCAAAAAGCAGGGCCCCCGCCCGCCCCGAGCCCCGGGGCAGACCCTGCGCGATGAGGACGCACGGGCTCTGACCCGGTGGGCCGCAGGACGCCACGGCTTGGAGGCGTATGTGGAGCCGGAGACCTTTGTCAATGAGATGTCTGTTGTGCTTGTCGACGCCGCGGGGGAGTTCACCCGGCGACCCATCGGCGGGCCTAAAGGCATCGACGCGGTAGCCAAGCTCATCGCCTGCCCCGTCTATGACGTCGAAGAGACCGGCTACCCCCAGCGGATGCGCAACCGTATCGAGCGCGAGCGGTTGCTGCGAAACCGGGAAAAACACCAGCGCCGCCGCGCCCAATTTGAACGCGGCGAGCTGCCTGATGAGCCCCCGGCCTAGTCCTCGGCGGTGAACTCGCCTGCGGCGACCTTTTCCAGGAAGGCCAGGAAGGTGCGCACCGGCACCCCGGAGGCGCGCTTCGGGGTGTACCCATAGGCCGATCCCTCATTCCAGGAGGGGCCAGCGATGTCCACGTGCGCCCACTCGATGCCCTCGGCGACGAACTTAGACAAGTAGGTGCCGGCATAGAGCATGCCGCCGGACCGGGAATTCGGCGAGTTGCGGATGTCCGCGATCGGGGATACCACCGTGGTCAGGTGCTCCTCTACCAGCGGCATCGCCCACGCGTTTTCTCCCACCTCGCGGCCCAAGCGGGCGACCTCGTCGCGCAGCCGCTCAGTTCCCATCACCCCGGCGGTGCGGTCGCCCAGCGCGACGATCTGGGCGCCGGTCAGGGTGGCCGTATCCAGCAGGAAGTCCGGCTCATCCTCGCTGGCGCGGGCCAGGGCGTCGGCGAGCACCAGGCGGCCCTCGGCGTCGGTGTTAATCACCTCAGAGGTCGTGCCACCGTAGTGGGTGATCACATCTCCAGGCCGGGTGGCAGACCCGGAGGGCATGTTTTCTGCCAGCGGCAGCGTGGCGGTCACAGCAACCTTGAGCCCGCGTGCCGCGGCGGCAAAGACGGTGGCGGCCGCGGCGGCGGAACCGCCCATGTCAGAGATCATGTCCTCCATCTTGGCGGCGCGCTTGAGGGAGATTCCGCCGGTATCAAAGGTGATGCCCTTGCCCACCAGCGCCACGGTCGACCCCTGCGCGTCCTGCGGCTTCCAGGACAGGCGCACCACCCGGGGCGGGTGTGCGGAGCCCTGGCCTACGGCCACAACGCCGCCGAAGCCCTGGCTGTCCAGCTCGTCTGGGCCTAAGACCTCGCAGTCCACGCCGGCGCGCTGGGCAACCGTGGCCAGGATCTGGGCATAGTTTTCCGGATAGAGCAGGTTGGAGGGGGTGTTGACCAGGTCGCGGGTAAAGCACACGGCCTCAGCCCCAGCGACCGCAGCCGCTGCCGTTTCTTGGGTGTCTGCGGAATCATCCGAGGCGAGCACCCACACCTGGATCGGGCGTGCGTGCTTATCGGCGCGCAACCCGGGGTAGTCATAGGCACCCAGGATCGCGCCCTCAATGGCGGGTGCTAGCCCGTAGTGGCCAAGGGCGGTAGCTACGCTGTCTACCTCGCCCAGCTGGCGCAACGCCGCACCGCTGGCACGCCGCAGGGCCTCGTCGTCGAGCTGCTCGGGGTCGCCCAATCCCACGGCAAGGACCGTGTAGTCCGGGGCGGGGTCAGTGCCGATGGCCACATGCGTGGTGGCGCCGAGGGTCGCGCTGAAGCGGACGGCAGACAGGGCGTCGAGAAGCCAACGCACCTGCGCCTCAGACAGCCCACCAGCGGGAGGGATCGGCAGCTCCAGGCCGTCAGCGCCGGCGAAGACACCCACGATGAGCACCTGCGTTTCCGGCGGGATGCTCGTGGCAACTGTGGCCGTGGCGCGAGCACCACTGGCTGCTAAAACGTCAGAATAAAGAGCGGTTGAATGTTGGGACAAAACCATCACCTTTCAGCGCCACACATAACGGCGGCGCAGAGACTGCACGTGCTTCCATGGCAAGGAAGCGCCGGAAACCCAGCATAGAGGCTCTTCGTCAGGTGTACCTTGGATCTCTATGACAACACTTAAGTTCACCATTGAGCGTTCCGCCCACCCCACCCCCGACGCCGAGCGGGAGGCCATCCTGGCCAACCCGGCCTTCGGACAACAATTCACCGACCACATGGTCCGCATTGACTGGGATAAGGAGTCCGGGTGGCACGACGCCCGCGTGGTTCCCTTTGGCACCATCGAGCTCTCCCCGGCGGCCAGCGTGCTGCACTACGGGCAGGCGATCTTCGAAGGCATCAAGGCCTACCGGCTTCCGGACGGCACCATTGCCACCTTCCGACCGGAGCAAAACGCCGCCCGCATGCAGCGCTCCGCGCACCGCATGGCCATGCCAGAGCTGCCCGCCGAAGACTTCCTAGAGGCCGTCCGGGTGCTCGTGGACGTGGACCAAGACTGGGTCCCCGCGCCCGGTGGGGAAGAGTCCCTCTACCTGCGTCCCTTCATGTTTGCCACCGAGGCCACGCTCGGGGTGCACCCCTCCAATAGCTACACGTTCCTGCTCATCGCCTCACCCTCCGGCGCCTACTTCACCGGCGGCATCTCCCCGGTGAGTGTCTGGCTGTGCGAGGACTACGTGCGCGCCGCCCCGGGTGGCACGGGTGCCGCGAAGTTCGCCGGCAACTACGCCGCCTCCCTGCTGGCCCAGGCGCAGGCCGCAGACAAGGGCTGTGACCAGGTGGTCTGGCTCGACGCCCGCGAGCACACCTACATCGAGGAAATGGGCGGCATGAACCTCATGTTCATCTACGGCTCCGAAGACTCCCCCCAGGGCGTCACGGTGGTCACACCTGAGCTGTCCGGCTCCCTGCTGCCCGGAGTCACCCGCGACTCCCTGCTCCAGGTCGCCCGCGACCTGGGCTACCACACCGAGGAGCGCAAGATCTCCAAGCAGGAATGGGAACAAGACGCCACCACCGGCACGATGTCGGAGGCACTGGCCTGCGGCACCGCCGCCGTGTTGACCCCCGTGGGCACCGTGCGTACCGCCCACGGCGAATTCACCGTCGGCGACAACAAGCCCGGCCCGGTCACCCTCAAGCTGCGCGAAGCGCTCACCGCCATCCAGCGCGGTGAGGCTGACGACGTCCACGGGTGGAGCTACCCGCTGGTCCAGGCCCAGGGGTCCACGGCTGCGCCGACCGAGCAGGACTAGCGCGAAACTAGGAGGGATCCGCGGGTTCGTCGTCTGCGGGTTCTTCGTCCGCGGGGGTGGGTGCGGCAAGGCGGGCGGTGGCCTGCACCATGCCCAGGGTGGTCAGCGCCCCGCAGCCACCCCCCAGCGGCAGATTCATGGCGTAAAGGGCCTTGATGCCCAGGCGCGCCAGCACGAGTCTGTGCGCCGGTTGCGGCGTGAGCACGCCGGCCAGCAACCAGTGGCGGGTGCCCTGCGCGAGTGCCTCTGCGCACCAGGCTGCGGCCGCCTCCACCAGGCCGTCGATGATCACCGGCGTGCGGCGCACCGCCGCCTGCGCGATGATGCCCACCAGGCATTGGAGTGCGGCGGGGGCGCAGGCCAGCAGCGCTTCTAAAGGCTCGCTGCTCAGATCGCGCGCGCGGAACATACCGTCGCGCACCCGGGCGACGTCCGCGCGCCAGCGGGTTGCATCATTGTGCGCGAAGCCCACCAGGGCTACAGGCTCCGTCCGGGTCAACGCCCCAAACAGGGTGAGGGCGTCGGCCTCATCGACGCACAGGGGGGACACCGTGGGAATGATCAGATCGCACCCCGAGTCCACGGCGGAATCAACCGCGGCAATCCCGGCTGCAACGGCCCAGGTTGTCTGCTCCGGCCCCTCGGTGAGGGGGACCGGCTGTACGGTCGCTTCGCTTCCTGCGATGAAGGCGGCCAGTGGGTCAGCACCCCCCTCCACGTCTGCGGCTGAAGCCTCGGAGTAACCCGCCGGTGCATGGACGGCCAGGACTCTGGGGTCGCGCAGTGGGGAAGGGGAGACGGTGGCCTGGGTCGCGGCGAGGAAGCCGAGGACGTCGGCAAGCCTGCCCAGCTGCTCGCGGCGCAGCGGGCTCACCGGAGAAGTGGGGGTGTTCAGCAGGCGCACGGCCTCGCTACGCGACTGAATATCCACCGCCTCGACCGGGCCGAAAAGCTCAGCGACGTCGCCTGCGTCCATGGACCCTCCTTGAATCATGACAGTGGCGCCGGGATTAATTCACCGGATCGCCGATGTTCACGCGAGCGCGCGGGGAGCGCCACTTGCGCGGCTGGGTGGCCCGAGAAAAGCCGTAGAAGCCGAGCCCAAATCCCGTCTGGGAGGAGTCCGGGAACTTCTTCCGCGTCGCCCGATTAAGCCGAATACCCAGGGTAACCCCTTCCACGAAGAAGATCGCGATGACCACCAGGGACGCCAGCGAGACCGCGCCGGCAAAAGCCGGGCTGACATTGCTGAGCACCATGACCACCAGCAAAAACAGCGCGAAGGGCATGACCCAGTTCAGTGCGAAGCGCCGCGCATCCACCCAATCTCGGGCAAACGCGCGCTCGGCGCCGCGGTCCCGGGCAAGCAAGAAGCGCTCATCGCCACGATCGATGGCCGCCTGCGTCTCGCGCTGCCGCTCCCGCGAGCGCTCGCGCTCCTTGCGCTTGTAGTCCTTCCACTCCTGCTTGCTCATGGAAGCCTTGAGCTCCTTGCGCTTCTCGCGCTGCTGTGCCGGAGTCGTAGGAGCCATGGCTGCGCCCCGGATGACGCCGCGCTCTAATTCCTGCTCGCGGCGGGTAGGGGTGGGCCGACCCTTGGGCGGGGTGTAGCCCTTGGGTAGTGGCTTGTCCGCCGCCGCGGTGCTGTTGCCGTTGGTGCGGTCGCCGCCGCGCGTGGAGCCGCCCGACGCGGATACGGCGGTGGCCCCGGCAGACTCTGCGGCAGGGTCGGAGGAGTTCTGGGAGGATCGCCAAGGAAGTTTCACGGATATGACTCTACAATCTCACCGTGCACCATTGCCTGCGAGCCTTGCTACACGCGTGCAGTGCGCACTGCCGCCCTGCGCGCCGGGCGCTAGAAGGCGAGGGAATCTGCGGGCAGGCTCCCGCGTTGTACCACTCACATAGAGTCCCCCGGCTGCACCCCCATCGCCTGCAAGGGTAGGGTGGTCGGCGATACGGGGACCCGGAAGCGCACAGCGCGTCATTCCGCTACCACTGTCACAGTCGAACCTGTCTAGGAGAAACCAGACCATGACCGCACCGTCTACAGCAACCGGCGTCACGCTTTCCGACGCCGCCGCCGCCAAAGCCAAGGCGCTCCTCGATCAGGAGGGTCGCGACGACCTCGCCCTGCGCATCGCAGTCCAGCCCGGCGGCTGCGCGGGCTTGCGCTACCAGCTCTACTTTGACGACCGCACCCTCGACGGCGACAAGACCGACGAGTTTGGCGGTGTCCGCCTGGTGGTGGACAAGATGTCCGTTCCCTACCTGATGGGCGCGACCATCGACTTCGCCGACACCATCGAGCAGCAGGGCTTTACCATCGATAACCCCAACGCCACGGGATCCTGCGCCTGCGGCGACTCCTTTAACTAAACAGGGTTCGCACAGACCCCCTGGAGGGTTCGAGTCTGACCTGCCGGTCTATCCGGCGGGACTCGAGACCTCCCAGGGGGTCTGTTGTGTCACTAGGGCCTGTGACCTTTTCCCCGCGTTGTACGCGGGGCGGGGCGGCGGGTGGCGGGCCGGCGGCTAAATGTCCACCGGGTAATCGCGGTGCTCGATCGTGGGATGAATGCGATCCTCCACGAAGATGCCGTGCCAAATCATGAACGCCAGCACGGTCCACAGGCGCCGCGAGTGATCGGACACCCCGTCACGGTGCTCCTTGAGCATCTCCAACACGGCGGACTTATTAAAGATGTCCTCTGTCTGCGACGCGGTGATCTGATCCTGCGCCCACCCGTAGAGCTCATCGCCGGCCAGCCAATGCCGCATGGGCACCGGGAAGCCAAGCTTGCGGCGGTGGAGCACATGCGCTGGAACGATCTGTTCCAGCGCCTTGCGCAGGGCGTACTTGGTGGTTCCGTGCGAGACCTTGAAATCGTGGGGGATGGACTCCGCTACTGCAAAGACTTCCTTGTCCAGGAACGGAACACGCAGCTCCAGGGAGTTGGCCATGTTGATCTTGTCCGCCTTGACCAGGATGTCGCCGCGCATCCACGTGAACAGGTCCAGGTGCTGCATCCGGGCCACCGGATCCATGTGCGTCGATTCCGCATAGATCGGCGCGGTGACCTCCTTGTGGTCCCACTCGGGGCGGACCCAGGGAGCTACCCGGGACATCTGCTCGAAGTTGAAGGATCGCGCGTTTCCGTAATAGCGCTCCTCCATGGTCTGGGTCCCGCGGTCCAACAGGGACTTGCCCTTCATGCCGTCGGGCAGCAGGGCACCTAAGTGGCGCAGGCCCTTGCGCAGGGGAGACGGGATCTTTTCAAAGGGCGCGAGGGACAGCGGCTCCTTATAAATCGTGTAGCCACCGAACAGCTCGTCTGCCCCCTCGCCAGAAAGCACCACCTTGACGTGCTTGCGGGCCTCCGCCGCGACGAAGTAGAGCGGCACCAACGAGGGATCCGCCACCGGATCGTCCAGGTACCACATGATCCGCGGGACGGCCTCGGCGTACTCCTCGGGAGAGACGATCTTGACGATGTGCTCCGTGCCAATGGCAGCGGCAGACTCCGCGGCGACGTCAACTTCCGAATAGCCCTCACGCTCGAACCCGGTGGTAAAGGTCAACAGCTTCGGGTTGTGGCGCTTGGCCAGCGCGGCGATCGCCGTTGAGTCGATGCCGCCGGAGAGGAAGGAGCCCACGGTGACATCGGCACGCATGTGCTTTTCCACGCTGTCTTCCAGGACGCGCGCAATCCGGTCAAAGAGCTCCTGCTCCTTGCCCTGCTGCACCGGGGTGGTGCGGAACTGGGGGCGGAAGTAGCGCTTCTGCTGGAACTTTCCGCCGGGGGTCAACGTGGCGGTGCAGCCAGACTCCAGCCTGCCAATGCCTGCGTGCAGCGTCTCCGGCTCCGGGACATACTGCAGGTCGATGTAGTGCTCAATAGCGCGGCGGGAAAGCTCCAGATCCAGACCCAGCGGCTGAGCCATGTCCAGGATCGACTTCTTCTCAGAGGAGAAGACAAAGCCTGCGTCGGTGGAGGCGACGAACAGTGGCTTGATGCCGAACTGATCGCGGGCGATAAACAGCGACTTGTCCTGGGTATCCCAGATGCCAAAGGCGAACATGCCCCGCAGGTGCTCAACAACCTGCTCGCCCCAGTGGTGGAAGCCCACCACGATGGTCTCTGAATCCCCCGTCGTGCGGAAGGTATAGCCGGCCGCCTGGAGTTCTTCGCGCAGCTCGATGTAGTTATAGATCTCACCGTTGAAGGTCAGCAGGTAGCGCTCCGGGTTGTCCTCCGGGCCCCACCGCAGCGGCTGGTGAGAATGCTCAAGGTCAACGATGGACAGCCGATTGAAGCCCAGGACGATGTCCTCGGTAGCAAGTGACTCAGAGTCATCGGGGCCGCGGTGACGCTGGCAAACCAACGCCTGTTCCACGGCTCCGGAGAAATCCCGGGCGGTGCCGTTACTAGACAGGAAGCCAAGCAGTCCACACATTTGCTGACTCTTCTCCTTGGGTGTGAGTGATTAAGACGTAAAAGATGCGCGCCCTCCCAGCATGCCGGCGAGACGTGCCCCGAAGGTGAGCTGGGCGGCGGCCAGACCAAGACGGGCGTACCCGTCGCGCGGGGAAGCGCACTGGCCTTGGGACAGTCTAGGGCCTTGTGCCCCCAGTGGTGCAGCCCGCCCTGCGGAGGGTAATCACGTGGGGGAGCGGAGTGCACGATTCCCCGGCTGGAACGGCGGTCATTGCTACGCACACCTTTCGTATTTCCCCGAACGGGTGACAACTTTCGATTGATAAGGGGGTGGAGTACTGCAATATGCGTCCCTGCTGGGAGCTGCCATTAACCCCCCACTACCGTCCTGGCCTGCACTTTCCTTGAATTGATTGCGCGAGTCTGGCAAAAGCCTCACACCGGTTCAGGATGGTTTCAGCCCTGACATGGACTATCGTGCTCTTTAGGAAAGAACCGCAGTGTTTTAGGCACTTGTGTGGACAGGAAAGGCAGACACACGTGGATCAGCGAAAGAAGCAGGGCCTCGGACGGGTAGCAGGCCTGGGCGGTGCTCTGGTGGCCGCCGGGGCAGCCCTGTCCGGCTGCAACGTTGCTCCCCCGGAGGCCGTTGACCGGCTTCTGCGTATGGGATGGCCGCAGGGTATTACCCCCGAGGCCCACGCCCTGGGTCATTTCTGGGTATGGGTCTGGGTTGCCGCCTGGACCATCGGCTTGATCATGTGGGGCTTGTTCCTCACGGCGATCTTCCGGTGGGGCGCCAAGCGTGCAGAAAAGCAGGGCAAGGGCGAGTTTCCCAAGCAGCTGCAGTACAACATTCCGCTCGAGCTGGTGTTGACCACCATGCCGATTGTCATCGTCATGGTCATCTTCTTCTTCACCGTTCAGGCGCAGCAGCGCATCACCGCGCTGGATAAGGACCCGAAGGTCGCCGTCGACGTGACCGGCTTCCAGTGGAACTGGAAGTTCGGCTACGCAGAGGTCGACGGGCAGTTCATGCCCAACGGACAGAAGTACGAAGGCGTTGATAAGGAGCGCCAGGCTCTGGCCGAGGCCTCCAAGGTCGATCCCTCCGGAGACAACCCCATTCACGGGCGCTCCCAACGGGACAACTCCTACCTGCACTACAACATGATTGAGACCCTCGGTACCACCGAAGAGGTCCCGGTTCTGGTGCTGCCGAGCGAGACTCCCATCGAGTTCCGCCTCGCATCCGGTGACGTGTCGCACGCCTTCTGGGTGCCGGAGTTCCTGTTCAAGCGCGACGTGTACGCGCACCCGGAGGCCAACCAGCAGCAGCGGGCCTTCCAAATCGAGAAGATCACCGAAACTGGTGCCTTTGTTGGTCGCTGCGCTGAGATGTGCGGTACCTACCACGCGATGATGAACTTCGAGCTGCGTGTGGTCACGCCGGAGAAGTTCGCTCAGTACATGGCCTTCCGTTCCGCCAACCCCAAGGCGCCGAACTCTGAGGCGCTGGCTTCCATCGGTGAGGCTCCCTACGCCACGTCGACGCACCCGTTCAACACCGATCGGGCCACCCCCACCGGTGACAACTTCCACGATCACAACCAGAACCGCTAGGTGCGAGGAGTAACAACATGAAAGCATCAGCAAAAATCATGTACGGCCTGACCGCCTTCCTGGCGCTCATGGCAGTGATCTACATCTTCGCCACCATCTACGTGCAGGATGACGGTTACCTCTTCGGTGCTGAGTGGGTGGGCATTGTCTGCCTTATCCTCTCCACTGGCCTGGCGATCATGCTCGGCGGCTACTTCCACTTCACCGAGCGCCGCACGGATATTCTCCCAGAAGACTGGGAGGAAGCGGAGGTCTCTGATAAGGCCGGCGTGCTGGGCTTCTTTAGCCCCAACTCCATCTGGCCCTTCGCCATGTCCATGGCCATCCTGGTCCTGGGCCTGGGCGTGATCTACCTGCACTACTACCTCATCGCCGTTGGTGCCGTGCTGCTGATCTACACGGGCACCATGATGAACCTGCAGTACGGCCTGCCCAAGGAAAAGCACTAGCAGTCACGCACGTACTCAGCCGGTCATAAGCGACCGGCAGGGTAGTGCACGTGACGGCGCGGACGCCGAGTTCCTGTCCGGCAAGACCGCGCCATCGAAACACCCCGAGCAATCGCTCGGGGTGTTGTTGATTTTGTTCTCCGGGGGTAATTGTGCATTAAAGCGGAAGCTGCATTGGGGGTGGTAAAAAAATTGCGGTGACCTGGAAAAAGAATAAGTTGTGTGTCTCTAGGACGAAGGATAGGGCGAATCTCAACCCTAAGATTGATCGGCGGGGGTTAGCCGAAAGTTGGAGGAGGGGGGCCTCGGCCGGGTCCTAAAGTGTGATAAGGATCACTCTCAAATCTGCTGCGGAGGGGGCTCCGGAAGCCCTCAAACGGAGCCTCAAGCGACTGCTCCGGGCTCGATTAGCGGGACGGTGTCGAAGGCGGGCCCCTGACCTGCGGCGATGCTCGTCGTTTGGCGTGACCGGAAAGTTCCCGGAAGTCAGAGAAAAGTTTTCCGCGCTAGGTGGCCAGGACCTGACAGCCGGCTGAAACTTCAGGACGGGAACTCCACACCGCCTATGAAGTGACTTCGTTTTGCTGACAGTTCATACTTGAAGGCGTGACGAGCGCAATTTCAAACCCAGCTACGGCAGCACCACAGCGTGTTCCCGCACTGAACCGACCCAACATGGTCAGTGTGGGCACCATTGTGTTCCTGTCGCAGGAATTGATGTTCTTCGCTGGACTCTTCGCGATGTATTTCACCTCGCGTGCGAATGGTCAGGCAGGCGACTGGGCGGAGCAGAGTGAGCACCTCACCGTGTGGTACGCCACTCTCATTACCGTCATCCTGGTCTCCTCGTCCGTGACCTCGCAGTTCGGCGTCTTCGCAGCAGAAAGGGGTGACGTCTACGGGCTCAGGAAGTGGTATGTGATCACGATCCTGCTCGGAGCGGTGTTCTTGGTCCTTCAGGGATACGAGTACGCGAACCTGATCATGGAGGGTGTGACCATCCAGCACAGCGTGTTCGCGTCCGTCTTCTTCATCACGACCGGCTTCCACGCGGCCCACGTCCTAGCGGGCGTGTTGGCCTTCGTGATTGTGCTGCTTCGTGTGGCGAAGTCCAAGTTCACGCCCGCCCAGGCGACCGCGGCGATGGTGGTGTCTTACTACTGGCACTTCGTCGACGTCGTGTGGATCGGCCTGTTCTTCATCGTGTACGTGATCCAGTAGCCGGGCTTGCGCGGCCAACCTCACTGCAGTTGGCTGCTCGAACCCCTCGGCTGCGGGATAGACCTCCACGAATCACAGCTCATAAGGGAAATGATGAAAAACACTCAGAACACCGAGCGGCCGGCTCCGGCGTCCGCCTCGGGTACCAAGGTGAGGAACCGGCGCAAGATGCGTCGGACCGCCGGTGGCGCCCTCGCGCTCACCCTCGGCCTTACCGGCGCGGGCGTGCTTGCCAGCGCACTGACTCCCGATGCACAGACCGCGACTGCTAGCCGTGACGATCAAGCCCTGATCCAAGAGGGCAAGGATATTTACGACGTCGCCTGTGTCACCTGCCACGGTGCGAACCTGCAGGGCATCAAGGCCCGCGGCCCCTCGCTGATTGGTGTCGGCGAAGGCTCTGTGTACTTCCAGGTGCACTCGGGCCGTATGCCCATGATGTCTAATGACGCCCAGGCGGAGCGCAAGAAGCCCCGCTACACCGAGCAGCAGGCCCTGGCAATGGCAGCCTTCGTCGCCGCCAACGGTGGCGGCCCGGAGCTCGTGCGTAACGAAGACGGCTCCATCGCCATGGACGCCCTGCGTGGCGCAAACTTCGACGGCAAGATCGACCCGGCCGATGTGGCCCGTGGCTCCGAGCTGTTCCGTCTGAACTGCGCCTCCTGCCACAACTTCACCGGGCGAGGCGGAGCCCTTTCCTCCGGTAAGTACGCGCCCGGCCTGAACCCTGCCAATGAGCAGGAGATCTACCAGGCCATGCTCACCGGCCCGCAGAATATGCCCAAGTTCTCCGACCGCCAGCTTTCGGCCGACGAGAAGAAGGACATCATTGCTTACATTAAGTCCGCCAAGGAAACCCCCAGCCCCGGTGGCTGGAGCCTCGGCGGGTTGGGCCCGGTCTCTGAGGGCTTCTTCATGTGGGCTGTCGGCCTCGTTGCTCTCATTGCCGCTGCAGCTTGGATTGGAACGCGCTCATGAGTAACCACGAAACACACACCTACACCGAGCAGGAACTCCGCTCGATGAGCAATGATGACCTCGCGCGTCTGGGCACCGAGCTCGATGGCGTGACGGTTGCTTACCGCAAGGAGCGCTTCCCCGTCGCGGGTGACCCGTCCGAGAAGCGCGCCGGGATCGGCTTGGGTATCTGGCTGACGCTCGGCATCGTTGCCGGCCTGGGCTTCCTGGCCACTTACCTGTTCTGGCCCTGGCACTACAAGGGTCACGGTGACAAGGGCCTGTGGCTCTACACCTTCTACACGCCGCTGCTCGGCATCACCGCGGGCCTGTGCATCCTTTCGCTGGCGGTCTTCATCATCCAGTACGTGAAGAAGATCATCCCCGAAGAGATCTCCGTGCAGACCCGGCACGACGGTCCCTCCGATGAGGTGGATCGTCGCACGCTGACCGCACTGCTCAACGATGCGTGGACCACCTCCACCCTGGGGCGTCGCAAAGCCCTGCAAGGCCTACTCGGCCTGGGTGCTGTAGTCACCGGTCTTGTCGTGGTCGCGCCGCTCGGCGGCATGATCAAGAACCCGTGGAAGCGCGGGGAGCTGACCTACGCCGGCGACGGCACCCTGTGGACCTCCGGCTGGACCCTGCACGAAAAGGGCGTCAAGCTCTACCTCGGCCGGGATACCGGCGCGGTAGCGCAGCCGCACACCACGGCTACCGGTTCGCACCACACCACCGAGGGCGTGTCCCGCCTGGTGCGCATGCGTCCGGAAGATCTGGACGCTGCGGCCATGGAGACCGTGTTCCCGCTCGCGGCGGAAGACGTCAACGATGGTGATCTTTACGATCCCAAGCGCGACGTCTACGAGAAGCACATGCACTCCATCCACGGCCCGCGCAACGCGGTCATGCTCATCCGGCTGCGTAACTCGGATGCCAAGCGCGTGACCGAGCGCCAAGGCCAGGAGGACTTCCACTACGGCGATTACTACGCCTACTCCAAGATCTGCACGCACATTGGCTGCCCCACCTCACTGTATGAGGCGCAGACCAACCGTATTCTCTGCCCCTGCCACCAGTCGCAGTTCGACGCGCTGCAATACGGCAAGCCCATCTTCGGGCCGGCCGCCCGCGCTCTGCCGCAGCTGCCGATTACGGTGGATGAAGAAGGCTACCTCATTGCCAAGGACAACTTCGTTGAACCGCTTGGCCCGGCATTCTGGGAGCGTAAGTCATAATGAGTAACAAACTCGCCGAGATCGGCGACAACATCGATTCCCGGTACACCGCTTCCGGCATGATCCGGACCCAGATCAACAAGGTCTTCCCGACCCACTGGTCATTCATGCTGGGCGAGCTGGCACTGTACAGCTTCATCATCCTGCTGCTCACCGGCGTGTACCTCACCCTGTTCTTCGACCCGTCGATCACCAAGGTGATCTACGACGGCGCGTACCTACCGCTTAACGGTGTGGAAATGTCGCGCGCCTATGAATCCGCGCTGAACATCTCCTTCGAGGTGCGCGGCGGCCTGTTCGTGCGCCAGATGCACCACTGGGCCGCGCTGATGTTCATGTTCTCCATGGTTGCGCACATGCTGCGCATCTTCTTCACGGGTGCTTTCCGACGCCCCCGTGAGGCCAACTGGATCATCGGCTGCACGCTCGTCGTGCTGGGTATGGCCGAGGGCTTCCTGGGCTACTCCCTGCCCGACGACCTGCTCTCCGGCGTGGGCCTGCGGATTATGTCCGCCATCATCGTCGGCTTGCCGATCATCGGCACCTGGCTGCACTGGATGATCTTCGGCGGCGACTTCCCGTCGGACCTCATGCTCGACCGCTTCTACATCGCCCACGTGCTCATCATCCCGGGCATCCTGCTCGGCCTGATTGCCGCACACCTGGCGCTGGTCTGGTACCAGAAGCACACCCAGTTCCCGGGTGCCGGTCGCACGGAGAACAACGTGGTCGGCGTGCGCATCATGCCCGTCTTCGCCATCAAGGCGATCGGCTTCGGCCTGATGACCGCCGCGGTGCTGGCACTGATGGCTGGCCTGACCACCATCAACGCCATCTGGACGCTGGGGCCCTACAACCCCTCGCAGGTCTCCGCGGGTTCGCAGCCTGACATTTACATGCTGTGGACAGACGGTGCCGCGCGTGTCATGCCCGCATGGGAGCTCTACATCTTCGGCTACACCATCCCCGGTGTGTTCTGGGTGGCGCTCCTGGCTGGCCTGATGGTTGTGCTCCTGTTCGCCTACCCGTTCATCGAGAAGAAGATCACTGGCGATGACGCGCACCACAACCTGCTGCAGCGTCCCCGCGACGTGCCGGTGCGTTCCGCACTGGGCGCCATGGGCCTGACCTTCTTCGTCCTGCTCACGCTCTCCGGCGGAAACGACATCATTGCCCACTTCTTCCAGATCTCGCTGAACGCGATGACCTGGGTTGGCCGCATCGGCCTGATCATCCTGCCCCCGGTGGCCTACTTCCTGACCTACCGGATCTGCATCGGCCTGCAGCGCTCCGACCGTGAGGTGCTGGAGCACGGCATCGAGACCGGTGTGATCAAGCAGATGGCCAACGGTGCGTTCATCGAAATCCACCAGCCGCTCGGCCCGGTGGACGAGCACGGCCACCCGGTCCCGCTGCCCTACGCGGGCGCCAAGGTGCCCAAGCAGATGAACCGGCTTGGCTTCGCCGACTCGGAGTCCTACGGCCTGCTCAAGCCGGACCCGGAGGACATCCAGCGCAAGAAGCGCTCCATCCGGCACGCCAACCATGAGGAAGAGGCCCAGACGCTGGCCAACCTCAACGAGGCACACCGTCGTGATGATGAGGAGAAGAAGGACTAAGTCCTGTCCCTCCCCGGCGCGGCCCTTCGGGGCCGGCCAGGCGCCCATAGCGCGCCCCATAAAAGCCCGATCCCCCACCTGCCGCGCTCGCGGGTGGGGGATCGGGCTTGTTTTTTGTCTCCCCTATATAGAGGTGCGCGTGGTTGTGGTGACAACAGCCCAGACGGTGGTGTCAACGCAGGCGTTCGCCCGCCCGCGACAGGCCCGAGCATGCTACTAGCGCTCACGGGCAACCAAGCGGCGCCACGGGAGCGCGAGAGACCCCTGTACGGGCCTCTCAGGCTCGCAAATGGCCCTACCGCGCTGTCTTGGGGTAGCGGAGACCCGGACCACCAGCAGAACTGGCAGCCCGTCCGGTGCTCTCGCGGCTAGGGGAGTAGCGCGGTAGGTGTGAACCTTCGGATGAGCCGGAAGTTAGCACCTAGACCTTTATGGCCGAACGAGCGCAAGCGGTGTTGTGGTCTAGGGCGATTCGGTGGGTTCGGTAGTGGTGCTCCTGCACTACCTGAAGGTCGGGTGAGGGGCGGTACGAGGGCGTCGAAAAGCTGTTGATGGTGTGACTAGAGGGGTTTATGGGACCGTTATCATGGACGTGTGACCAAGGACACAATTTTCTTTTCTGACGCGGAGGCTACCCTTGGTTTCGGCCGCGGGGGAGCCCTTGGGGGCTCACCTAGGAGCCGCGCAAAGGTCCAGGTCAGGCGCAGAAATGTCGGGTGTAAGCAGCGCTGGCGCGGCGGGTGTGGGCGGGGGTGCCGGTTTTGCAAATTTTCTGCAACCTTTTGGTAACGGCTTGATAACGATGCCTCTCGGCGCGTCGAGTTGGACAACGATCGTTGCCGTTTCGTAACCTAATCGAGACTTCGCAAGCGGGGCATCGTCCCGGGAGCAAGAACATGAACCGATAAAGACGCCGAGTCGCTATCGACACTGACACTCATGGTTGGTAGGCAGGAACACCGTTTCTTTCTACTAAGCAGTCAGTGTGTGACAGCGAGCCGGGGACCCAGAACAACTTCTGGGGTGAGCCTTCCGTGAGACCACGGTGAGCGGCAGCCCGTAAGGGCGACGCCACACAGTGAGGAGCGGGAGGGGGAGATTCCGATTCCCAACCCGACAGCTAACCCGGTAGGCAACAAACAGGAAGATTTGGAGATTCATTCGTGACTACGCACCGTCGGCAGGAGAGCAAGACTTCTCGTCGTATCGCCGCCGCTTCTGCCCTCGCCGTGGGAGCCACCGTTCTGGCCCCGACCGCCGCTCACGCCGCCACCATCAATGTCCCGCAGACGGACCTCTCGGTGCAGGTTCCGGGCGTTGACGCGATCCCCGGCGTTGGTTTCCTCAATGCCGTGCCCGGTGGGAACCAGCTGCTCAATGTGGCTGATCAGGGTTCTGCCTCCTTCGCCCCGGCCGCCGCCGCGATCAACCCCTCCGGCTCGACGTCCCCCTCGGCCCCGGCCGCGGTCTCCTCTGTTGGCCAGCAGATTGTCAACATCGCGCGCACCAAGATCGGTTCGCCCTACGTCTACGGCGCCGCGGGCCCGAACGCCTTCGACTGCTCCGGTTTCACCTCCTGGGTCTACTCCCAGGTGGGCAAGTCCATCCCGCGCACTTCGCAGGCTCAGGCTTCCTCCGGCACCCAGGTTTCTTACAACGATCTCCAGCCCGGTGACATCGTCGCCTTCTATGGCGGCGCCAGCCACGTGGGTATCTACATTGGCAACGGGATGATCATTGACGCCCTGAATTCCGGCACCCCCGTCGGCGAGCGTCCGCTGGACTACATGCCGTTCCACTCCGCGGTTCGCTTCTAAGAACACGCTTTTCGACGCCCCCGTCCCACGACCTCCGCGCACAGCGGGGGTGGGCGGGGGTTTGTCACATTAACACCACTGGTCACACGTCGTTGTGGCACTAGACCAAAGTGCCCGATGCGGCTATTGTTGATTCTCGTCGAACGTCACTTTTTAGTAACGGAGCCTGCCTCGTGTCTCACCTTCTTTCCGGCGCGCCTCACCACCTGCGCCGTGTTGTTGTAACTGGTACCTCCGTCCTGTTGGTTGCAGGACTCGCCCCATTTGCCGGGGCGGATGAGCTTGATGATCTGATCAAGGACATGGGGGAGGTCTCCCGCGAGGCCGCAGCCAAGAACGAGGAAGTTAAGCAACTAGAAGACGACGTCAACCGCAGCTCTGAGGAAGTTGACGCCATTCAAAAGGGCGCGGAAGAGGCCGCGCAGCAAGCACAAGAGGCGTTGGCGCAAGAAAAGACCGCTCGCGAGCAGCTCGACCACCTGGCCGGCTCGCGCTACCGGCTGTCTAACCTCAACCGCGAGATCACCACGCTGGGGGCAACCGACCCCCAGAGCGCCATTGACCGCGCCGCCTACCTGGGCACCCTGTCGCGCAATAAGGACGAGGCGATTCGCCAACTGACCGCCGCGACGCAGGATGCCGCAGAGAAGCAAGACGCGGCGTTCCGGCAGACGGCCACCGCGCGTTTTGAGCACTCCAAGTTGGAAGAAAGCCTGGAGAAGCTGCGCCAGGAGAAGGACAACCTGGACAAGCAGGTCCAGGGCATCAAGGAACGCGTGGACGCCCTCAATGAGGAGGAGCGTCAGCGCTGGGAAAACAAGAACAACCCGGTGGCTATCGATGTCGAGCGGGTGACCAACACCCTGCGCGAGAACATGGCCTCTGCCATCAGCGCGGGATCCTCCGAAGCCAGCATGAACGCGGTGGAGGCTGCGCTCAGCAAGGTTGGTGCCCCGTACTCCTGGGGCGCTACGGGCCCGGACGCCTTTGACTGTTCCGGCCTGATTTACTGGGCCTACGGCAAGCAGGGGATGAGCATCCCGCGGACGTCCCAAGCCCAGCTGTCCGGCGGCACCCCGGTGTCCATGGATCAGCTTCAGCCCGGCGACGTGGTGGGCTACTACGGCGGCTCCCACGTGGGCATGTACATCGGGGATGGGCAGATCGTGCACGCCGCGGATTACGGCATCCCCGTCCAGGTTGTCTCCGTCAATTCGATGCCGGTGTCTGGCGCTGCGCGTTTCTAGGTCGCTGCGCCCGCCCATTAAGGTGGGGGCATGGCTAAGACCCTGGTGGTGACCAACGATTTCCCGCCGCATATCGGCGGGATCGAATCGTACGTGCGCGACTACTGTGCGCAGCTGGATCCAGAATCGCTGGTGGTCTTCGCCTCCACCCGGGGTGAGGGGGTAGCTCGCTGGGACGAGCAGGCTGCCTATGAGGTGGTGCGGTGGCCACACGGGCTAATGCTTCCCACCCCGGCGGTGGCGCGGGCTATGCAGCAGCTCATCCGCACCCACGGGATAGACACGGTGTGGTTTGGTGCCTGCGCTCCTTTGGCACTGCTGGCGGGGGCGGCCCGGGCCGCGGGCGCGCGGTGCATCCTCGCCTCCACCCACGGCCACGAAATCGGGTGGGCGCACTTGCCCGGGGGGCGCCAGGCGCTGCGCTGGATTGGCAACCACGTGGACGTGATCACCTACATTTCCACCTACACCCTGCAGCGCCTGCGGGGCGCCTTCGGTGAGCATCCGCGCTATGAGTGGATGCCCTCAGGAGTGGACGTGGACGCCTTTCGCCCCTTCAGCGCGCACGAGCGGGCGGAATTCCGCAACGCCCACGGCCTCGGCTCGGGGCCGATTGTGGCGTGTGTGTCGCGTTTAGTGCCCCGCAAGGGACAAGATCAACTCATCGCCGCCGTAGCGCGGTTGCGGGAGCGCCATCCCGGCCTCACCCTGGTGTTGGCCGGCACGGGCAGCTACGAGTCCACGCTGCGGCGCCTGGCGGCCCCACTGGGGGACAGCGTGCGCTTCTGCGGTTGCGTCGATGAACCCACCATGCGGGGCATCGTGGCAAGCGCGGATGTGGTGGCCATGCCGGCACGTACCCGGTGGGCGGGCATGGATGTTGAAGGCCTGGGCATCGTCTACTTGGAGGCCCAGGCTAGTGGGGTGCCGGTGATCGCGGGGCGCTCGGGTGGAGCCCCGGAGACGGTGGCTCCGGATGCGGGAGTGGTGGTCAACGGGTATGACGTCGCGCAACTTGTGCGCCACCTCGATCGGTTGTTGGGTGACCCGCAGCGGCGCGCACGGATGGGGGCGGCGGGGCGCAGGGGCGTCGAAAAGCACTGGGGATGGCAGCGCATGGGTCAACGATTCCGAGCAATGCTGGGGTAGCTCAGGCCGTGGCCTATAATCAAGCGATATTTGCCCGCTGCCAGATGGAGGCCCCCAAGCTATGACCGAGCACTCGCGCGCGCTGACGGTTGGCTTTGACATTGGGGGAACAAACATGCGGGCCAGCGTTGTCGATGCGGCAGGCTGCATCATTGAGACGCGCTCGCTGCCCTCGCCAAAAACCCCGGCAGGCATGGAAGCCGGAATCGAACAGCTGGTCGCAGAGCTGCGTGCCGATCACCAGATCGCCGCCGTCGGCGTGGCCGTGGCGGGGTTCCTCGATGCGGAGTGCGAACGCGTGCGATTTGCCCCCCACCTACCGTGGCGCGACGCACCCGTGCGCAAGATGCTGCAGGACCGGCTGGGGCTGCCGGTGCGCCTGGAACACGACGCCAACTCCGCCGCATGGGGTGAATACCGTTTCGGCGCGGCGCGGGGGGTAGACACTTGGGTGCTGTTCGCGGTAGGAACCGGCATCGGGGCGACGCTGATGACTGGCGGGGAGATCTTCCGCGGCGCCTACGGCACGGCGCCCGAATTTGGGCACCTGACCGTTGTGCCCGGCGGGCGCGCCTGCCCGTGCGGAAAACTCGGATGCCTGGAACGCTACTGCTCTGGCACCGCGCTGCTCGATTCCGCGGTGGAACTGGTGCACAGCCGCAGATTCCTAGGCTCGGAGCTGGCCGCCAAAGTCCGCCGTGACCCCACCGCCGTCAACGGCCCGCTGATCATGGATGCCGCGCGGCGCGGGGACGCCGCGGGAGTGGCCATCGTCGACGAATTTGCTGCCTGGCTCGGCCAGGGGCTGTCCATCGTGGCGGACATCCTCGACCCCGAACTCATTGTGCTCGGCGGCGGGGTATCCAACGACTCCGATCTCTACCTGCCGGCAGCCACCGAGCAATTCGCCTCCCAGATTGTGGGCACCGGCTACCGCCCGCTCGCACGGGTGGAGACTGCTGAGCTAGGGGCAGCGGCAGGTATGATCGGAGTGGCTGATTTGGCGCGCTCCCTCGTTGCAGAGGAACCGTAGCCGCACACCTGCATCTTCACGCAGGATGCCACCACCCCCGCACGCTAACTGCTGCCGCGGGGACGGTGCGCGGGCGCGGCCAGCGGCCAGGATGCGCCCTGCCCGGGTGACCACCACGAACAGGATTTTAAGGACAACGCAATGCACAACAAGTGGTACTGGACGTTTAAGAACATTCTGTTCGGCCCCGCACTGCGGGTCTGGAACCGCCCGCAGATCACAGGCCTGGACAACATCCCCGCCCACGGGCCCGCCATCCTGGCATCCACCCACCAAGCGGTCATGGACTCCTTCTACTTCCCGCTGATGTGCCCGCGCCAAATAACCTTCCCGGCCAAGTCCGAGTACTTCACCACCCCCGGTGTGGTGGGCCGGCTGCAAAAGTGGTTCTTCACCGCCGTGGGGCAGGTGCCGGTAGACCGCGGCTCTGAGCACGCTGCAGATGATGTCGCCCGCGCAGCCAATGAGGTGTTTGCGCGCGGTGATCTGTTTGGCATCTACCCCGAAGGCACCCGCTCTCCCGATGGGCGCATCTACCGTGGCCACACGGGCGTTGCTCGGCTGGGCCTGGCCTCCGGCCATGACATCGTTCCCGTGGGCATGATCGGCTCGCGGAAGGCCAACCCCATCGGCAGCTGGATCCCGCGCCCCCATACCGTGCGCATGGTCGTCGGTGAGCCGATCCACCCGGTGCAATGGGCCCACGAGCACGGCTATGACCCCGCCACCCCGGAGGCAGCCCGGGCACTGACCGACCACCTCATGCACACCCTGTCCGCCTTGACCGGCTACCCCTACGTAGATGCATATGCCACGGGCGTGAAGAAGTCCCTGGAGCAAGCCGAAGGCTACCCGCAGGGAACAGAGCCCGGCGGCGAGCTGGAAACCCGCCCAGAAAAGATGCGCGGCTAGCCGCTTCGGACTTACGGGGCCAGGTGCACGTGCGTGTGGCCGTGCGCCTGGTGGGGGATTCTTAGCAATCGCTGGCTTTCTGCCTGTAACGTGAGCGGAGAAAGTCAACCGAATGCTGATGAATACCAAAGGGGTACCCGTTTCCTTCCGATCATGGTAGCTACTCCACTTCTGCCCGGCGCCACGCCGGCCCCGACCGCCGCTTCTCCAGCATCCCCGCGGTTGGCCTGGCCGGACGTGGCCAAAGGCGTGTCCATCTTGGGAGTGGTGGTCCTCCATGTCAGCCTGGTGGTTCCGTATGGGACAGATTCCTTCATCGCCCAGGTCAACCACCTGCTTGACCCCCTGAGAATGCCCCTGTTCTTCCTGGTCAGTGGCATGTTCTCCACCAAGATTCTGCGCTATAGCCTGTGGGATCTGTTCTCGCGGCGGCTGTGGTTCTTTGTGGTTCCCTACGTGGTGTGGGCGCCGGTGGAGATCTTTGCCGCCGAGTATGAGCGCTCGATATGGCCGGACTATGAGCTGCCCGGGGTGTGGCACTATGTGGTGCTCATTGCGCAGGCCCTCAACATGTATTGGTTCCTTTACGTGCTGGTGGCCTTTAACCTCATCGCGTGGTTGACGCGGCGGCTGCCACGCTGGGCGGCGCTGCTGATATCGCTGAGCCCCATCCTCCTTTTGCCCCTGAATGCGCAGGTGGACACGGTGGGTAAATTCATTATGTATTTGCCCATTTTTATCGTGGGCCTGCGCTGGTCACAATCCGTGCGCGGCTTTGCGGGACGGGGCTTTACCCCGGGGGCGATCGTGGGATCCACGTGCGCCTACGTCGCCGGCTTTGGGTGCTACGCGGTGTGGTACCTCCTGGTTGAACGCGGCATGAGCGATATGCCGTGGCGGTTGTGGCCGTGGGACCCTACCGCCACCATCGAGCCCAACGACCTGTGGACCCTCGTGCGCGGCGGCGGCCAGGTCTTGATGCTGCCGGTGGCAGTGCTGGCGGCAGTAGGCGTGGCCCGCGTGCCGTACCTATCGCGGGCCTTGCAGTTTTTGGGCCGCAATACGCTTCCCATCTACTTGGGCCATCCGCTGGCGCTGACGTTGCTCTACCGGCTACCCATGTCCCTATCGGGTGGCCGTGAACTCCACCCGGAAGCCGAGCGGATAGTGGATCGGCCCGGCGTGTGGATCGCGTTAGCGATGGTCTGCGCGCTCAGCGGTGGGGTAGTGATGTGGCTTATTCAACGGGTGCCGATTGTGGGGTGGACAGTGCACCCACCACAGATCGTGGGCCTAGCCTCGTGGTGGAAGACGGCGGCGGCGCGCCGGGAGCGTGGAAGCGCGGCCCACGCGGGGGCGGGACGCGGTGCGCAACGCGGCACTCGGCAACAGCGTGCGGGGGGTGCTCAAGACCAGGGGCAGCTGGGAACAGCGACGTCGGGCGGCAGCGTAGGTTGTGGGACGGGATGAGCGGGCCTGGCGCCGGCGGCGTCGATAAGCTCAGTCAGACGGCACGTGGTTATACAAGACCGTGAAGAACAAGCGGAAGGTGGAAGTTCGGTGAACAACAAGCAGCTGTTGGTGTTTCGGATCGTGGCAACACTCGCCGTGATTGTCGCTTATGTTGTCGCGGCAGCCCTCGGGTTGGAGGCCACGTGGTTTGCCATCGTCATGGTGCTCGCCCTGGTGGCCGTGCTGTTTGCGCCGCTGCCCGTGCGCAAGACTGTGCACAAGTCTGATAGCGAAAACCCGGGTGCCGAATAGCAGGGCGGCGCAGTAGCCGGTCCTTCCAGGGGGATCAGACGCGGGGGCTGGCCACCGTATAGACGCTGGGGCGCCACGCCGCGACCACGATGATGCACACGGCGAGAATCAGGTAAGAATTGCCCGGCAGCCACTGCCACAGCGCCCAGGACTCCTCCCGCCCCTCACCGTAGGGAAGCCACCCGTGGGCGCCAATGATCGCGGTCGCCGCGGTGACAGCGGCAAGACACCCTGCGGTCAGGCGGTCACGCCGATCGGGGGCGTGGAGTGCGCTTAAGGCCGTGAGCACGCTTAAGGGGACCCACCACACCCAGTGATGGGACCAAGACACCGGCGAACACAGCAGCGCGATAAAAGACGTCAACATCACGCCAGCCGGGGCGCCGCCGGGCTGCGCGCTGACCCGGTGCACCGCCCAGGCGATGCCAGCAACGGCCACCACGCAGGCACACATCCACACCGCGGACTGCGTGTTTTCAGGCATTCCCGCGCGCGCCAGGAATCCCTGAATGGACTGGTTGCTGGCGTAGCCTGGGTCCCCAATGCGATCCGTTTCGCGCAGCGTTGCAGACCAGTAATGAACCGACAGGCTCGGGCGCAGCGCAGCCGCAAGCCCGGTGCACCCCAGTGCCGTTCCCACGGCCCACCCGGCCCCGCTCCAGCGGCGGCGTACCAGCAGGTACAAGACAAACACCGCGGGGGTGAGCTTGATGGCGGCGGCAACGCCGATGAGGACGCCCTGGGGCAGCCAGCGCCGCCGGGAAGCAGGCTGGGTGCCAGGTTGGCTTCCAGACCTCGTGTCGGACCGCCCCCCGAGGAGATCGGCGACGACTAGCCCCATGAGCACAATATTGATCTGGCCGTAATAGAGGGTTTGGCGCACCGGCTCACAAACCAGACTGACCCCCACGGCCACGAACACCCACCCGGGGGCTATCGCGGGAAGACCAGGCAGATGCGCGGTGGCGGCCTCAACGCAACGGGAAATGACGTACCAGAGCAGGGCCACGCTGACTGCGGTGAGCAGGAGCGCGCCGGGCAGGAGGGGAAGCAGCGTGAAAGGCTGAAAAACCAGGGCGGCAAAAGGGGGATAGGTAAACGGGAGGTCCATCACGCCGATGTCGAAGTAGCGGTCGTAGAGGTCCTCCCCGTGCGCCCACGCTGCGGCCCCGGCTTGGTAGACCCGGTAGTCGATGAATGGTCCCCAATGCACCTCTGCGTGGGAAATTCCCCGCATATTTAGGCACGCTGCGGATAGTCCGATGACGGCGAGCAGGCCGCCTAATGCGGTGGCTGCGCGCCGGGGGGAATGGGTCAACACACGTTGGGGCACTGCATTACTATAAGTTGCCCGGGGGTAGCGGTAGGCGTTTTGGCCCTATGAGGCGCCGGAGCGCGCTAGGCTGCACAGTGCAGGACAGTGCAAGACTGTGCAAGTTAGCGCAAGGCTGTGCACGGCAGCGCGAAGCAAGGCAAGACATTGCGAGACACTGTTGTGGGCCCCGGCGGCTGCTGCCGCGGCGGGTACCGGCAGGACCCAATGAAAGGGAAGGCGTCCGCAGGTGCGGTTTTTTTACGATACGGAGTTCATCGAGGACGGTCGGACAATCGATCTGGTCTCGGTGGGCATCGTTGCGGAAGATGGCCGCGAATATTATGCGGTTTCCGCTGAATTTGATGCGGATGCGGCGAATACCTGGGTTCGGGAAAACGTATTGGATAAATTGCCTTCCCCGGACTCTCCTGTGTGGAAGTCGCGGCGTCAGATCCGTGAGGAGATCCTCAGCTTTGTCACCACAACGGCCGATGGTGCTCCGACCAAGCCGGAATTGTGGGCGTGGGTGGGCGCCTATGACCACGTGGTCATCGCACAATTATGGGGGGATATGGCCGGGTTGCCGCGAGAAATGCCGCGTTATACCCGCGAATTGAAGCAACTGTGGGAACTTGCGGGGCGCCCCCGTTTGCCGCGCGCCCCGGAGGGTGTCCATGACGCGTTGGTGGATGCGCGCCATAACTTACGCAAATTCCAGATTTGTGCCCAGCGGCTCGGCTCGGCCGCCATGCCGCATAATATTGCGGCTCCAGAAAAAACTTCCCGTTAATCTTGGTTCGTGTGATTAAATAGGTCCGTGAGTTGGACCGTAGATATTCCCAAAGAAGCCCTGCCGGACTTGCCGCCCCTGCCAGAAGGCATCCGCGAGATCTGGGAGGATGTGCTTGCGCGCGAGGCGCAGCAGCAGCCGACCTGGGATCGCGCGGCGGCGGACAATGTTCGCAAGATCCTAGAATCCGTCCCCCCGGTGGTCGTTGCACCGGAGATCGCGGCGCTCAAAGCAGAGCTTGCCGACGTCGCCTTGGGGCGCGCTTTCCTGCTCCAAGGAGGCGACTGCGCCGAGACATTTGAGTCCAACACGGAGCCGCACATCAAGGCCAACGTGAAGACCTTGCTGCAAATGGCGGTTGTGCTGACATATGGCGCGTCCACCCCGGTGGTCAAGCTTGCCCGCATCGCGGGACAGTACGCCAAGCCGCGCAGTAGCGATACCGACGAGAATGGCTTGCTTAATTACCGGGGCGACATTGTCAACGGCGTCGAGCCCACCCCGGAGGCCCGCCGTCATGACCCTGCGCGCATGATCCGCGCGTACGCTAACGCGTCCGCGGCGATGAACATGGTGCGCGCGCTGACGGCCTCGGGAACCGCGGATCTCTACCGCATCACCGAGTGGAACCGGCAGTTCGTGGCCAACTCGTCTGCGGGCGCGCGCTATGAGGCGTTGGCCAAGGAAATCGAGCGCGGCCTGAAGTTCATGCAGGCCTGCCAGGTCGATGACGCTACGCTGCACTCGGCGACCCTGTACTGCTCCCACGAGGCGCTCCTGGTCGACTACGAGCGCGCCATGCTGCGCCTGGCCAAGGATGAGCGCGATGAGACGAAGATCTACGATCTATCGGCCCACCAGCTGTGGATCGGCGAGCGGACCCGCGACCTGGATGGATTCCACATCAACTTCGCGGCGATGATCGCTAACCCAGTTGGCTTGAAGATCGGCCCGTCCGTGACCCCCAAGGAAGCGGTGGCCTATGCGGAGAAGTTGGACCCCAACAGGGAGCCGGGCCGGCTGACCTTCGTGTCCCGGATGGGCTATGACAAGGTCCGCGACGTGCTGCCGGGCGTTGTCCGCGCGGTGGAGGACGCCGGTCACAAGGTTGTGTGGCAGTGCGATCCGATGCACGGCAACACCTTCACGGCGTCCAACGGGTATAAGACCCGACACTTTGACAAGATCATCGACGAGGTGCAGGGCTTCTTCGAGGTCCACCGTGCCCTTGGCACCCACCCGGGTGGCCTGCACATTGAGCTGACGGGCGAGGACGTCACGGAGTGCCTCGGCGGCGCGGAGGATATTACGGACGTGGATCTGCCGGGCCGCTACGAGTCCGCGGTGGACCCGCGGCTGAACACCCAGCAGTCGCTCGAGTTGGCCTTCCTGGTCGCCGAGATGCTGCGCCGCTAACAGCCGCTAGCTGCCTCTCGCTGGCGCCCGGCGCGCCAGCCTTCCCGCTGCGCTGGACCACCGCACTCGGTGGCCTAGCGCAGCGTTTTTACGTTGATGGTGGTCCCGTAGGAGTAGGCAATCCCGGGCAGCGTGGACTGGGCCCAGATGCGAGCGGAGTCGGGGGCGGAGTCCGCATCAAGCTCAAAACCTTGTGCGCGGGCCTCCTGGCGCGCGTGGCCCACGGTGGATCCCACCAGCGCGGGGGAGCGCACTTTGCCGGGCAGGATAATGGTGACGTTCGGCGCAGCGGGGTCGACCAGGGAGCCTGCGCCGGGGGTGGTGCGGATGACCTGGTCGGCTGGTCCGGTGGCTTGGGGGTCGCGGTCCTGGGTGGTGCTGGTCAGCCCGGCGGCGCCGAGCCGGGAGCGGGCGTCATCTGCGGTTGCTCCGGAGACGTCGGGGACCTCTATGGCAGTAGAGGCGACCAGGGTTACGGTCTTGCCGTGGGCCAGGGGCTGGCCGGGCCGCGGGTCGGTGGTGGATACTCGTCCGGCGCGTTGGTGCGGGTCAAAGACCGCGGGGCCGGAGGCCGGGGTAAAACCGGCGGCGCTGAGGATGGCGCGGGCGTCCTCGATGGGCAGGCCAGAAACATCCGGAACGGGGCTGGGGGCGGGCCCGTCGGAGACCGTGACGGCGATGCGTGCGCCAACATCCACGGTGGTGCCGGCCGCGGGATCTGTGGACAGGACGTGGTCAGCGGGTACGGCATCGGAAAACTCGCGCGGTGTGAGTTGTGGCTCCAGGCTGGCCTCGCGGAGGCGCCCCAGGTACGTGTCCGCGTTTTCGGCAAGAGACGGCTCGGGGACAACGGGACGGCCAAGGGAGACCTGGATTTCTACGGTCGATCCGCGTACGGCGCGCTCGGCTGGTTCGATTCCGGCTACGTGTTCTTTGGGGGTGGCGTTGTCATAGCGGGTGGTGGTAGTTGGGGTAAAACCTGCGGCGATGACTGCGGCGGTGGCCTGGGAGGTGTCCATGCCTAATACCTGGGGGATGTCGCCGTAGCGGCCGGAGCCCAACCACCAGCCCCCAATGGCCACGGCGGCGATGACGCTGGCCACCACCAGGATCCAGGCGGTGAGGGTGACGGCGCTGCGATTGGACCACACCGGGGGGTGTGGCGCGCGCCGGGCTGGGGGAGCCGGTTCTGGCGGCCCGGCGGGGGCGAGCTCGCTGGGCGGGTTGGGCTCCGGTGCGGAATAATCCGGCGCGGCAAAGTCCAGTGCGGTGGGGGCCGCAGGAGGGGCCGGTGCCGGGGCGGGCACGGGAGCCGGTACCGGTACGAGCTGGGTGTGGGCGTCGGGGTCGGTGCCGTCGAGGAATTCGGTGACGGCCTCGCTTCCGCGCTCGGCGGTGATGATTCCGGTGGCGGCGAGGGCTTCGGGCAGGCCGGTGGTGTCGGTGGGGATGGCTGCGGCGCGGTTGGCAGCAGAGTTGCGGGGCACGGGCACGCGGAATGCGGGCAGGCGCAGTTCGGCGGCGGCCTGGGTGGTTGCGGTGAGGAATTCTGTGGCGTCGGCGAAGCGGTAGGCCGGGTCGATGGAGGTGGCGTCGGTGACCAGGTCGTCGAAGACGGGGGGCACACCGTTGATGAGTTCTGAGGGCGCGGGGACGGGCTGATCGAGGCGTCGATAAGCGCGTTCCAGATCCGTGCCTCCGGGGAAGGGGGTGGTGCCGGTGAGCAGTTCGAAGAGGACCACCCCTGCGGAGTAGACGTCGCTGGCCGGGGTGATCTCTGCTCCGTTGACCTGCTCTGGGGACAGGTACCCCACGGTGCCGATGATCTGTTGGGTGGAGCGGCCGGGGGAGGTGGTCGAGCGCACCAGCCCAAAGTCGGCGAGCTTGACGGCGTGATCGGAATTGATCAGCACGTTGTCCGGCTTGATGTCGCGGTGGATCAGTCCGCGGTCATGCGCCGCGGCAAGGCCCGTGAGCATGGGCACCATGACGGCCGCCGCGGCGTGCGGGGGCATGGGTCCGCGCTCTGCCAGCAGCTCGCGCAGCGTGCCGCCGGTGATCAGTTCCATGATGAGGAACATGATGTCGTCGTGGTCGGCGAAATCATAAACCCCCACGAGGTTGGGGTGGGACAGCTGCGCCATGGCGCGTGCTTCCCGGCGGAAACGACGCGCAAACACCGGGTCTGCCACATAGCGCTCATCCATGACCTTGGCGGCCACGGCGCGGCCTAGCCTTAAGTCGACGCAGCGGTAGACCGTGGACATCCCGCCGCGCGCGATGGGATGATCAATGCGGTAGCGTCCCTCAAGGACATCGCCGACCTGAAGCTGAATCATGTCACCCAGTATGGGGGATAGCACCCTGTGCAGGCCATCAGGGGCACCCCGGCGCCGGTGGGGGTAGCGCCATCTAGACTGGGCAGACGTGAGTGATCAACAATCAGCAAACGCGCCGCACTACGCAACTGAGGATGGCTCCGGGCATGTCGGCCTCGATCCCGCAGAAAAGCTCCTGCCGCTCGCGGAGGTGGCCGAGCGCTTAGGCGTCGTAGTAACCCGCGTGATGGACCTGCTCAATGACCACAAACTCATCGCCGTGCGCAACGCGGGGGTGCGCGTGGTCCCGGAGGCGTTCCTGGGGGAGAAGAACACGGTCAATCGCTTCGTGCCGGGGGTCATCGCCTTGTTGTCAGATGGCGGCTACAACGATCGGGAAATCCTCGAGTATCTGTTCACGCCGGACGATTCCCTCCCGGGACGGCCTATCGACGCCCTGCACGGCCACCTTGCCCGCGAAGTCATGCGCCGCGCGCAGGCCATGGCCTTCTAGCCGGTCAGGCATCGAGCTGGGCACGCATCTCGCCGCTCAGGATGCAACGGCCCGGGGCGAGCGGCAGCGCGGCGGCCGTGGGGTGGCCACCGCAGGAGCGAGTGCACGCCCTACTGCGCAGCGGTTTCTGCGGTCGCCCCAGCGGCTTCAGTGGCTTTAGAGGGCCCGGAGGCTTCGGCCGCTTCAGCGGTCGGCCTACCCGATGAAGCCGCCCCAGCGCCCATCACCGCGGCGCATGCCCACGCCGCCAGCGTTGCGCCGGCCATCCACGCGGCGTTGTAGAGCTGGTGGTTGCCGGACCCGGCAAAGGCCAGGGCGATGACCACGGACAGCCCCGCAGCCCATTGGACCCACGAGCGCGGCAGCGCAGTCACCGCGACGAGGCTAATCAGACTGGCGTAGTACCAGGGCAGCGTCACGGAGTTAAACACAAAAGCCACTGCGTAGGCGGCGGCGACGCCGCGAATAGCGTCCCGATCCGACTTCCGGGCCAGCCACCACACCGCAACCAAGCCCACAAGCATGGCCACCATGGACGCGCGGCGCAGGATGACAAGCGGCACGTTGAAGGTCCAGTCCGGGTTGAACAGCAGGAGGAAATCCGTGGCCATCCCGGCCAACAGCGAAGGCAGGGCCAGGGGGTTGATGATCTTAGAGTTGCCGGAGATCTCCGCCAGCCACCCCCAGGATGAGGCGGACATCCACGTCACCAAGGCCACCACCACGGTGGCAAGGATCGTGGTCAGCGCCCCGGCGCCGAGGAAGCAGACGATGCGCCGGCGAAGCGTGGGCGTTGCGCCATCGGGTGTGCGGTGAGACCACCGGTTGGTGGCCATCCAGACGATGAACGGCAAGGCGATAGCGGCGGTGGCCTTGAGGGAGACTGCTACGGCGACGAGGGCGACTGCGGTGAGGAGGTGGCGTCGACAAGCGGCCACAAGCCCCACGCTGACCAGGCCAACCATGATTGACTCATTGTGCATCCCGCCGACCAGGTGGAGGATCATCACCGGATTGGCCACCCCGAGCCACAACGCGACTGCCGGGTTGCCGCCCAGATGGGTAGCAAGGCGAGGGATCGCCCAGGCGATGGCGGCAAACCCGATGATGGACACCAGCTTGTACAAGATGACGCCGACGGTGATGTTGTCACCAACAATCCGGGTGATGCCCTGGCCCAACCACAGATGCAAAGGCCCATAGGGGGTGGTGGTGTTGCGCCAGTCGTGGGAGACCTCCAGCAGCATCGGGCCGGGGTTGATCGCCGCGCCCTGGGTGTAGGGGTCGAAGCCGTCGCGGACCATCGCCCCTTGCATCAGGTAGGAGTAGACGTCGCGGGAGAGCAGCGGGGCCGCGCCGATCAGCGGGACGATCCACCACACCAGGCAGCGGTAGACGCGCCGGGTCAGGTTCGCGGGGGCTGCACCAGCGCTCGCTTCCGATGCGGCCTGCGGCTGCGGCGACGAGGTGGTGGCCGGGTATGCGGAGGTCAGGACCTCGTGACCCAGCGATGTCCAGGCGCCGATGAGCAAGAAAATACCCACCCACAGCACCACCGTAGCCATCCCGGAGCCGTGCCCATAGGCAAGGAAGTCCAGCCCCAGGTGGCGCAACACGCCGCCGCGGCTGCGAATCGCCCCGGCGCCGAAGGAGGCCACGGTGATGAGCACGGTGGCCCAGATCCCCAACCCCAGCGGGGCGGGCAGGCGGGAAGCCATGCGGTCGATGAAACGGCGGGCCGGGGGCTTGTCCGCGGTGCGGGTGGCGGCGACCGGCCGGGCGAGCGGGCGGGACTGGTCTGCCTGGGAGGAGCGGTCTGCCTGGGGGGAGCTATCTGCCTGAGGGGAGCGGTCTGCCTGGGGGGACGTGGGCATGGGCTACTTCTTCCGCGACGTCGAGCGGATAGCCAATGCGCGCAGCAGCTCGGTAGTCTCTGCGCTGATGTGGGCGCCGTTGGTCAGGTGCTCCAGTCCGGACTCGACGAGGGTGGCGATGCGCTGTTCCACGTGCTGCGGGGCCGAGCTTTCGGCGATGATGCTGGTCAGCTCCGCGATGTGCGCAGGCCCCTGGGTCGCGCCGATTCCCGCGCGCAGGCGGGCCGCGGCGTGTGGGTCGCGGTGATCAAGGTCCTTGAGCGCGAGCGCCAGCAGGACGGTGCGTTTGCCTTCTCGCAGGTCATCGCCCGCGGGCTTGCCGGTCACCTCCGGGTCCCCGAAAACCCCCAGCAGGTCATCGCGCAGCTGGAAGGCCACGCCGATGTCGCGGCCGTAGCCGCGGAATGCGCTGATCGTCGTCGCGTCGGCGCCGGCGATGGCAGCCCCGAGGTGGAGGGGCCGCTCGATGGTGTACGCGGCGGTTTTGTAGCGGTTGACGTTGTTGGCCAGCGCGATATCCTCGCTGCCGGTGGCCTCGAGCGCAATATCGAGCAGCTGCCCGCCGATGACCTCGGTGCGCATCGCCCGCCACGGCTCAAGCAGTCGGAGCCGGGCCTGTTGCGAAAGCCGCAGGTCTAGAACCATGTCATCGGCCCAGGCCAGCGCCAGGTCTCCGACCAAGGTGGCCACGGAGGTGCCAAAGTGGGCAGAGTCACCGCGCCAGCCGCGCTGGGCATGCCGCTTTTCGACGCCCCGGTGCACCGTTGGTGCGTTCCTGCGGGTATCGGAGGCGTCGATAATGTCATCGTGGATGAGGGCGCACGCCTGAATCAGCTCCAGCGAGGACACAGCGGTGAGGACCGCGTGGAGATTCTCGCCCCGGTCTACGCCGCCTGCGCCCACGAACCCCGCCCACCCGTACAGCGGGCGGATACGTTTGCCCCCGCCGAGCACAAAAGTACGCAGCTCCGAAACCGCGGCCACGACGGGTGCGCCGATACGTTCGATCTCCGCCCAGCGGCCATCGATGTAGTCGGCCAGGATCTCAGTGACGGCCGTGGGAATGGCCTCAAAGTCGAGGGGGGAGGCAATGGGAAGTACCACGCGTATCAGTGCCCTTCTAGCCGGGGAAAACGACGCACTAGGTCGGATGCGCCTTCTGGGCTAAAGATTACCTACCGGAAGGTTCGTCGTTGCGTTTGAGTGGAAGCTGTGCGCCCAAGACGGCAAAGGGCCGGCCGTCACCGTCGAAGTAGAAGTCGCGCAGGACGTCGCTAAACCCCACGTGCCGGTACAGGTGGAAAGCGTGGTTGTCTTCCCCGGCCACCTCCGGGGTGGACAGCAAGGCGCGGGGGTGGTGCGCCTGAGAACACAGCTCATGGAGCAGACCTGTGCCCACGCCGCGGCCCTGATAGTCGGGATGAACGTGCAACTCAGCGACCTCAAAGTAATTGCGCAAAATGTTTGGGTCTGCTGCGGAATCTGCTTGCAATCCACGCCGGACCTGCTGGTGCCACCACGTGGCATCCGTACCGCTGAATCCGTAACCCAGCCCGACGATGAAGTCTTCATCGGTGGCAATGACCCCACGAAATCCCTGGTATTGGCTCTCATTGCGCCACACGCCCACCCGGGTGGCGTGGAGGGATGCCGGATATCGCATCGCGGTGAGGTAAATGTCTACGAGTTCGGGCGCAAGAGCGCAGAACTCTACGGGGGTGAGGGTACGCAAAACCACGGACATGTTCACCATGCAACCATGCGCGCCCGGTCCTGGTGTGCAAAAGCCCAATCAATTTGTCAGGCAGAGGGAAAAAGTCCAGCGTAGCACTCGAAATTAGAAACTGTGTGCGATATAATGAAGGCAGGGAACGGCCCGCGTCCCAGGCCAGTCTTATGGTGTGGGCAACAACCGCGACGTGGGTATCTGCCCAGAGAAAGGAGTGTAGGAATCGTGTCGGAGATCATCTCAGCAACAACCTCGCGGGCGTTTCGGGGGGCGCGCTTCCTCTCGCGGGGGGATAAGGCGCGGATGCTGCGCGCGCAGACACAGCGGGCTCTTGATGGCGGCAACGTCGCGGACGCCCTGGAATATGGGTACCGCTGCGCACTGCGCTGCGCCGGGGCCATTGTTGCAGAATCCCCTGTGGGATCCCGGAAGCGGCTCCCGCGCGGGGTGTGGGCTCAGCTAGAACTCGTCGGCCCGGAGGAAGCCCAGTGGGCTGAGCGGCTCAAGGCCTATTCGAGCATGCGCTCCCGGGTTCTGTCAGGGCTTAGCCCAACGCCGGAGCGTGGAATCATCCAGGAGTTTCTTCAGCACGTCGATGATTTCTTGGAGTTTCGGGCCCAGCGCGGCGAGCAGTTCCTCGAGGCCGCCTAGTTCACCCCTGATTTCGGTTGGCCTGCCGCGCTGCGTTATCCCTGTTGCTGCGAAATATGCCAAGGTAGGGGATAGTCAAGGGGTAGTTCGCACCGCCGGGCTCATGACGCCCGAGCGGCCGGTGATGGACAATGAAGATGCGTGCCGGGAACTCCCCGCCGCGCACCGCCGTTGGCAGTATGTAGAAACCCGGCACTATCAAGGCAGGGACGTCCAGGAATGGGAGGCAAAGTGTCACTTTCTGAGCAGGAGCAAAGGGCCCTTCGAGAAATTGAGCAGTCCCTCCTAGCTGAAGATCCCCGGTTCAGCGCGCAGGTTCAGCGCACTGTCTCCGGGCACTCCGGATCCTACGGTTCGGGCGTGACGCTGCGAGGAATCTCGCTCATTGTCCTTGGGCTGGTCATGCTGATTGGCGGTGTTGCGCTGTCCCAGCACACGCTGTGGTTTATTGCACTGAGCATCGCCGGCTTCATCGTCATGTTCGGTGCCGGCGTGTGGATGCTCAAGGGCGGATCCGACGCGGGTGCGGGTGCCGCTGCGCCAACACGGAAGAGCAAGGCGGCAACGCGTAGCTCCGGGGGATCTTCAGTAAGCCAACGGATGGAAGACAATTTCCGTCGCCGCTTCGAGGGCTAGTTGCTCGTAGCCCACTAGCTAGTGTCAACCCGCGCGAAACGCGCGGGTTTTTTGTTGGGCGCTCGGCGTCCTGGTGGCCGGCCCTGGGCGGTGGGGAAGTGGTGCGGGGGGCTGGTGGCGTGGCCCTCAAGAATATTCCCCACTTTGCCCCACCCGCGGGATGGCGAGGGATGGCTGGCTCTCTAGGGACTATGCAGTCCTGGTCTCTTGCCGTGCGCCCAGGACTGACAAGGCTGCAGCGTGGACGCAGGGGAAGTGGAGTGAATACTGTTTTCTAGCGCTGCTTTAGAGGCGCACGTTGAGCAAATAAAGCCTAGGTGTCCCTGTTGCGTATGTGGCCAATGTGACTGAAGTTAATGGCGCGTGCTGGGGTTACGGGAAAATCTCCCACCAAATTTTGCTTGCGTGACCTGTGTAAATAGATGTTGCGGTGGAGAAGTGACAGACGAGGCTGTTGTTGGTGGGGGAAAGTGGGGTAAAGTGGGGCCATGCGGTTGATGGAGTGTCTGCGCAGTGGTGCAGCCGAAGGCAAGCCCAACAGCGTGCCGCTAGACCCCAGCAGTGCGTAGACGCCTCAGCAATCCCGTATGACAGGAAAGCTCGTCGGAGTCAGAAAAGCCGAAGGGAGGTGCTCCTCGGAATGTTCCTGGGCACCTACACCCCGAAGCTCGATGACAAAGGGCGATTGACTCTTCCCGCTAAGTTTCGCGAGGAACTTGCTGGTGGCCTCATGATCACTAAGGGGCAAGACCACAGCCTTGCGGTCTATCCGCGTGAAGAGTTTGCCGCCCGAGCGCGCAAGGCTGCTGCCGTGTCTAGGACTAACCCCGAGGCCCGTGCGTTTATCCGCAACCTTGCCGCGAGCGCTGATGAGCAGCGTCCGGACGGTCACGGCCGGATCACCTTGTCTGCTGCACACCGCAACTACGCAGGCCTGAGCAAGGAATGCGTGGTCATCGGGTCGGTGGACTTCCTTGAAATATGGGATGCAGAGTCCTGGGCCGCATACCAAAAGGAGACCGAGGAGGCCTTCTCGGCCGCGGACGCGGACGAGATCCTGGGTGGCCTTCTCTAAATATCGCAACGCACATCCCGCATGGGGTGTGCACCAGGTGCAGAGCGCGTAGGACTCTGCCCGGGTTCAACGTTCTGGTGTACTTCCCCGACATCAGACCGAGTGATCCCGGGCGGGGCTCTATCCGCTCTGATGACACAGCATCGACGCCGACACTGACACCAGCCGCAACCGGTACCTACTGCGAAGACGGGGAGGAGGATCCACATGACACTGACAGACTCGCCCCACGACCGTGGCGTGCAGGACAACTACGGGCACGTTCCGGTGCTGCGCGATGAAGTCACCGAGCTGCTCGCCCCCGCCATCACGGCGGCAGGCGCACAGGCCGTCATCATGGATGCAACCCTGGGCGCAGGTGGCCACAGTGAACATCTCCTGCGCACGTTCCCTGAGGCGATGGTCATCGGCTTTGACCGGGATGGTCAAGCCTTGGCTGATGCGACGCGGAGATTGCGGCCCTACGGGCCGCGTTTTTTCCCCGTCAACGCGCGTTTTGATGAGCTTCCAGAGGCCCTGCGTGACGGCGAGGGCCGCGCCTTCGACGTCGCGCGCGACCGCGGACTTGCTGGCGCCTTGTTTGACCTCGGCGTGTCATCGATGCAGCTGGATCAGCCGGAGCGCGGCTTCGCCTACAAGGTCGATGCCCCGCTTGACATGCGGATGGATCAATCCTCCGGGCTGACCGCGGCGGATGTCTTGAACACTTATTCGCACGGCGAGTTGGCGCGTGTGCTGAAGACTTATGGCGATGAGCGCTTCGCCGGCAAGATCGCCTCGGCGGTCATCCGGGAGCGCGAACGCGAACCTTTTAGCACCTCTGGGCGCCTGGTTGAACTGCTCTACGCCACTATTCCCGCGGCCACGCGGCGCACGGGTGGCCATCCGGCAAAGCGGACGTTCCAGGCGCTGCGCGTGGAAGTCAACCGGGAGCTTGATTCCATTAGCGCGGCCCTGCCCGCCGTGACTGCCGCCTTGGGCGTCGGCGGCCGTGTGGTCTTCATGTCTTACCAGTCCCAGGAGGACAAGCTAGTCAAAAAGGCATTCGCGCGGCTGTGCGCGAACACCACCCCGCCCGGGTTGCCGGTGGACTTACCCGGTACTCAAGCGCATTTCCGTGCCCTGACTCGCGGGGCTATGAAAGCCGATGAGGCCGAGGTATCCCGCAACCCGCGCTCGGCGTCGGTACGCGTGCGGGCGGTTGAGAAGATCCTGGCCGATCCGCACACAGACCTGTATGGGCATTCCCTTTCCGCTGATGAGACTACTGATGGAGGACAATCATGACCGCGAGCTTCGCTCCGACGCGTGACGCACAACGCACCGCGCCGCAGTCTCGTCGTGACCTCAATGCAGGGCGTCGAAACGAGCGCCGTGGTGTGGCCACCGAGGTCGTGGAGGACTACCGGGATGTCGCGCTGCACCCGGGGTACCGGGAGTCCGGGTACCACGAGCCCGGATACCGGGAGCCTGGCTACCGTGATTCGCGGTCGCGGATCAGCACAGCTCCGGCTGCGCCGGGCCGCCGCCTGCCGCGCAACCCGGTGCGCCGGATTGTGCCCAAGCCGGAGGGCGGTCGGCTGGGATCCCGCCAGGTGGTGTCCGTGCGGGGGCGCCGTACCGTGCAGACCAAGAAGGTCAGCCGGGTCATGCGCATCAGCGCGGTGTCCTTTGTGCTGCTGCTGGTGGGTGTGGTCGTCGCGATGACCCTGTCGGGCATGTCCACGCAGCAAACCTTCGAGCTGCAGAACTTGAAGTCCCAGGAAAACCAGCTAGATAACCAGCTAGAGACCCTGAAGCGGGACTTGGAAGTCCAGCGCTCGGCGGCTCACCTGGCTCAGCAAGCCACTGATCGCGGGATGGTTGTGCCCCAGCAGCCCGGCATTTTGGCGGTGGCTCCGGATGGGCAGGTTGAAGAGGCCCGCCCCGCGGGCGAAGAGTCGACGGCGTTGCTCAACATCAACGATTCCTCCGATAAGGGGCATCGCGCCTCGAGCAACCCGGATAAGACTAAGGAGCTGGGCAACAACCTGGTGCAGGTTCCGCAGGGCCAGGCGCGGGTGCCTGCGGCGGGTCAGCGGCCTGCCGCACCGGCCGCAGGGGCGCCTTCTGGGGTTCCTGCTCCGGCGGCGCCGGGCGGGGCGGGCGCGGTCCCGCCGCCGTATATTGGCTAGAAACGTGTGCGGCGCATCGTGTGGGCGCGCGGTCAGGTGGCTGCGCGCGGCTTGGTGATCGACACGCGTCCCCGGTGGGTTTCGCGCCCGTGGTGCGTGCACCGGGTAGGGTTAGCGTCCTGTAAACAGCTCTTTATTCGCGCGATATCCGGTGTGCTGTCAACCTGGGCGTCATGGCCCGGGTACACAGTGGTGATGGAAGGTGGCAGGTTCTTTCAGTGACTTTCTCACACGATCGCAGTACCGGGCGGCCGGGGCGCCGGGGACCCCGCGATGCTGGGGACCCGGGGGATCGGATGCGGGGGGAACGTGCGGGCGCTGAAGCCGGGTTTGGCGCGAGTTTTCGTCCGGGCGGCGCGGCTGGGCGTGAGGGGGCGCCGCGGCTGACGCAGCGTGTGCTCATGACCAACAGGGTGCGCCTGGTTACCGCTGTGATCGTTGCTATCGCCGTGGTTCTTGGCGGCCGGTTAGCGTGGGTGCAGGTGGTGTGGGGTCCGGATCTAGCGGCGCGGGCGCAGGAGCAGCGGGCTCGGGTGTACGTGGAGCCGGCGCGTCGGGGTGAGGTGGTTGACCGGACGGGGCGTCAGATGGCCTTTACCATGCAGGCGCGGTCTTTGACTGTCTCGCCGAAGGTGCTGCGCTCGGAGCTGAAGGAGCAGAAGGACCTTGATGCCCGCACGGACGGCTCGTTGGCGGGCCTGGGCGAGCAGGAGCGCTCCGAGCGGCTGGATGACCGGGTGGAAGACACCCTGAAGGACATGGCTAAGCGGATCCCGGAGATGATCGCTAAGGCCGGGGCGTCGACAGACGAGGTCAATTCCAAGGACATTGCCGCCAAGCTGCACGCCGATTCCAACTATGAGGTGTTGGTGCGCAACGTGGATCCGGATGTAGCCGCCGATATTGCGGCGACGTTCCACGGGGTGGCGGCGGACCATCAGGATATCCGCCAGTACCCCAATGGTGCGGTGGGGGAGAACCTGGTGGGCAAGGTCTCTATGGATGGGCAGGGCCAGTTCGGTCTGGAGGCCTCCGCTGACGCACTGCTGTCGGGGATCAATGGACGGCAGACGGAGGACGTGTCTACGGGCGGCCAGATCATCCCGGGCACGTTGCGCGACCAGGTTGCTGCGGTGGATGGTGCCAACGTTGAGTTGACGGTGGACGTGGACTTGCAAACCTACCTCCAGCAGAAGCTTGAGCAGGCCAAGTCGAATTCGGGGGCACGCCACGCGGAGGCGGTGGTCCTTGATGCGCGGACTGCGGAGGTGTTGGCGATGGCCAATACCGGGACGATCGACCCCAATGGCAACATTGAGGCCCAGCTCAAGCGGGGTAAGGACTTTGACAATACGTCCATCAGCGCGCCCTACGAGCCGGGTTCGGTGGCTAAGGTGATCACCGCGTCGGCGGCGATTCAAGAGGGCCTGACCACCCCGGATGAGGTGCACCGGGTGCCGGGGGCGATCTCTATGGCGGGGGTGACGGTCAAGGATGCGTGGGAGCACGGGGATGTGGACTTCACCACCACGGGCATTTTTGGCAAGTCCTCCAACGTAGGCACGCTGATGCTGGCCCAGCGCCTGGGCGAGGATAAGTTCGCGGACTACTTGGACCGGTTTGGCATTGGCCGGCCCACCGGGGTGGAGCTGCCCAACGAGTCCTACGGTTTGTTGCCCACCCACGAGCAGTGGTCGGGCGGTACCTTTGCCAACCTGCCCATCGGGCAGGGCATGTCGTGGACGACCTTGCAGATGGCCAGCGTGTATCAGACCCTGGCCAATAGTGGGGAGCGCATCGAGCCGCGGATCATCAAGAAGGTCACCGGGCCGGACGGCAAGGAGGTCGCCCAGGATCCTCCGGCGCAGACGCAGGTGCTCAGCCCTGATGCTGCGCGCACGGTGGTTAACATGTTTCGGGCGGTCACCCAGGCGGACCCCACGGGGGTTCAGCAGGGTACCGGCCCGGGCGCGGCCATTCCGGGGTACCAGACCTCCGGGAAGACGGGTACGGCCCAGAAGGTCGACCCGGATACGGGTGCCTATTCCATGAGCAGCTTCTGGATCACCTTCGCCGGCATCGCCCCGGCGGACAATCCGCGCTATGTCATCGCCATCATGGTGGATGCTCCGCAGCGGGGGGTGGGCCCCAACGGGGCCGGCGGGCAGTCCGCAGCCCCGTTGTTCAAGGATGTTGCCTCCTGGCTGTTGGATCGGGATAACGTGGCCTTGTCCGCTCCGGTAGAGGGGATGCTCACGTTGCAGGTCAATTGATGCTCTGGGGTGAGCGTGGGGGCGCGCACGCGCCGCCGCGTTACCATCGGGGCCGCTCGAGCGCGTCGCCGGTGGCGGCCCGGGTAAAAACTAGTGTGGAATCGTCGATGATAAAGATGACAAAGGAGACACACCGATGGGTGTGAGACTGGCTGAGATCATTAAGTGTGCCCATGCCACGGTGGTGCATGAGGCTGATATACACATCACGTCGATGGGCCTGAACTCCGCTGAGGTGGCGGAGGGGGCCTTATTTGCTGCGGTACCGGGAACGCGCGTGCATGGGGCGACCTACGCGGCGTCGGCACGCGCGAGTGCGGTGCTCACTGATGAGCAGGGCGCGCAGATCCTTGCTGAGGCGGGGGAGACGCGGCCCGTGGTGGTGGTGCCGGATGTGCGCGCGGCGATGGGCCCGGTGGCGGCGCTGATTTACGGCTATCCGTCCCGGGACATGGTGGTTATTGGTATTACTGGGACCTCCGGGAAGACCACCACCAGCTATCTGGTGGAGGCCGGCCTGATGGCTGCCGGGCACAAGGTGGGGCTGATTGGGACCACGGGCACGCGCATTGATGGCACCGCGGTTCCCACCTCCCTGACCACTCCGGAGGCGCCGAAGCTTCAGGAGCTGTTTGCCCGCATGCGCGACGCCGGCGTCACTCATGTGGTCATGGAGGTTTCCTCGCACGCACTTGCCCTGGGCAGGGTCGCGGGCACGGACTTTGCGGTCGCCGGGTTTACCAACCTGTCCCAGGATCACCTGGACTTCCATCCGACGATGCAGGACTACTTTGACACCAAGGCGCGGCTGTTTGATCCCGCTTCGCCGCTGGCGGCCGCCACGGCGGTGGTGTGCATTGATGATGAGTGGGGCCAGCGGATGGCCGAGCGTGCGGGCACCGCGGTGACCGTGGCTACCGACGGCCAGCAGGCGACCGTGACCGCCACCGAGGTGACCGTGCGTGCGGACGGCTCCCAGGACTTTGTGCTCTCTGGACTGCCCGGCGCCGCCGGCCCGATCCCGGTGCACCTGCCGCTTCCCGGCAGATTCAATGTGGCCAACGCAGGGTTGGCCATTGCGCTTGCCGACGCCGCCGGGGTCAACGCCGAGCGCTGCGCTCACGGGTTGTCGCAGGTTGCGGTACCGGGGCGCATGGAGCGCGTTGACGCCGGCCAAGACTTCATCGCCGTGGTGGACTACGCGCACAAGCCGGCCGCCGTTGCGGAGGTGCTGGATACCTTGCGCTCCCAGGTTTCTGGGCGAGTGGGCATCGTGGTGGGCGCCGGCGGAAACAGGGATCATTCGAAGCGCCCGATCATGGGACGCGCGGCGGCACAGCGGGCGGATCTTGTCATCATCACCGATGACAATCCGCGTGACGAGGACCCCGCCCCGATCCGCCAGAGCTTGCTCGAAGGCGCCCGCGAGGCGGCTGCGAACAGTGGTGCACAGGTCCAAGAAGAGGCTGATCGGGCGCGCGCGATCGCGGCGCTCATCGCCTGGGCGCAGCCCGGCGACGCCGTCGTCGTTGCAGGCAAAGGGCATGAAACGGGGCAGCTGGTCAAAGGGGTCACGCACCCCTTTGATGACCGTGAAGAGGTGCGTGCAGCGCTGCGTGCCCGCCTGGAGGGCAAGCCCGGCGCGCGCGACTAGCGCCCGGGAAGGTAACTTAAAGGACCGACATGATAGCCCTGACTCTGGAACAGATCGCCGCCGTCGTCGGCGGTACCCTCGCCGACGTCACCGACCCCACCGCGCGGGTCACCGGTAGCGTCGAGTTTGACTCGCGCGCCGTTACCCCCGGCGGGCTCTTCGTTGCGCTCGCCGGCGAAAAGGTCGACGGGCATGAGTTCGCCCGCCAGGCCATCGACGCTGGCGCCGTCGCAGTCCTGGCCGCTCGACCCGTCGGCGTACCCGCCATCGTGGTCCCCCCGGCAGCCTCGTCTGCTGAGGCTCCTGCTGAGGCGTCTGCTGAGGCGCCTTCGACGCAGGCTTATGCGCTTGCCCATGACACGGATGGCTCGGCCGCCCGCGTGATTGGGGCGATGTCCGCCCTTGCCCACCATGTGGTGACCACCCTGGTGGCTGAGCAGGGGCTCACCGTCATCGGCGTGACCGGGTCTGCCGGGAAGACGTCTACCAAGGATCTCACCGCCTCCGTGCTGGAGGCCGCCGGCCCGACGGTGGCCCCGCCGGGGTCGTTCAACAATGAGATCGGACACCCCTACACCGCCCTGCGGTGCACCGAATCCACCCGCTTCCTCGTCGCGGAGCTGTCTGCCCGTGGGGTAGGCCACGTTGCCGCCCTGGCCCGCATCGCCCCGCCGCGCCTGGGTGCGGTGCTCAATGTGGGGACCGCGCATCTGGGTGAGTTTGGGTCCCGGGAGACCATCGCCCAGGCAAAGGGCGAGCTCGTTGAGGCGCTGCCGTCTGCCGCCGACGGCGGGGTTGCGGTGCTCAACGCGGATGATCCACTGGTCGCGGGGATGGCTGCGCGCACCTCGGCGGCAATTACCTTCTTTAGCGCCGAGGGTGCTCCGGGCGCCCAGGTGTGGGCGAGCGGGTGCCAGCTCGACGAGCTGACCCGCGCCAGCTTTGACCTTCACGCCCAGCTGGCAGATTCCGCATCCCACCAGACGGCGCACGTGGACCTTCAGGTCTTCGGCGCCCATCAGGTGGCCAATGCGTTGGCGGCGGCGGCACTGGGGCTGGCCGCGGGCTTGAGCATCGATGCCGTGGCGGCGGCGCTGAGCCACAGCCGCGGGGTGTCTGCCCATCGCATGGACGTGCGCACCTCAGCCACCGGGCTGACGATCATCAATGATTCTTACAACGCGAACCCAGACTCCATGGCCGCTGGGCTCACGGCGGCACAGTCCGCCGCGGCTGCTCACCCCGGCGCCCGGGCGATAGCCGTGTTGGGCGAAATGGGCGAGCTGGGCGAGGGCTCCGAGGCCGCCCACCAGGAGCTTGGCGCCAGCCTGGCGCAGCGGGGCATCGCCCACCTGATTGCGTATGGCTCCTCGCCGGCCATTGATGCCCTGGCGCGCGGAGCAGAGCAGGCCGGGGTGCCCACCACGCGGGTGGACCCGGGCGAGGGGGCGCAGGATCAGCGCCAGGGCCCGGCTGCGGCGGCTGCCGCGGTGCGCGCCGTGGCCAGGCCACATGACGTGGTGCTGGTGAAGGCCTCAAACGCGGCGGCGTTGTGGCGCGTGGCAGAGCTGCTGCTTGCCGACGCCCCCGAAACCCTAGGTGGCGCCCCCGGCGCAACCCCCACAGACTCCACCGATAGTGATACACATTTTGACAGCGAAGGATGCTAGGCCGTGACTCAGATTCTTATCTCAGGACTTATCGCTTTCACGGTCTCTATCTTGACCACCCCGGTGCTCATCCGCTGGTTTAGCGCGGAGGGCATTGGTCAAGAAATCCGTGAGGATGGTCCCCGTTCCCACCTGAGAAAGCGCGGGACGCCCACCATGGGCGGCATTGCCATCATGCTGGCGATCACGGTGGCCTATTGTGCGACGGCGCTCATCGGTCTGGCTACCGGCAAGCAGGGCTTTACCGCTTCTGGCCTGCTGGTGCTGGGCTTGACCCTGGGCCTGGGCGGCCTGGGGTTTGCTGATGACTCCATCAAGCTGTTTAAGAACCGCAACCTGGGGTTGAATAAGACCGCCAAGCTGACGGGGCAGCTGGCGGTGGCCATCATCTTCGGCTTCTTGCTGCTGCGGTTCAAAAACTCTGAGGGGCTGACCCCGGGGTCGTCCATGCTTTCCTTCATTCGGGATATCCCCACCGTGGACCTGGCCCTCGGCGGCGGCGTGGGCACCGCGGTGTTCATCGTGTTCATCGTGTTCCTCATCGCCGCGTGGTCCAACGCGGTCAACCTGACGGATGGCTTGGACGGCCTGGCCGCGGGCACCACTGCTCTGGTGATGGGCGCGTATACCCTGTTGACGTTCTGGCAGTACCGCAACTCCTGTGATGAGTCTGTTGTTGCCGGGTGCTATTCGGTCCGGGATCCGCTGGACTTGTCCATCATCGCGGCTGCCGGCCTGGGTGCTTGCGTGGGGTTCTTGTGGTGGAATGCCGCACCGGCAAAGATTTTCATGGGCGATACCGGCTCCCTTGCCTTGGGCGGCCTGGTTGCGGGCTTGTCCTTGGCTTCGCGCACGGAGCTGCTCATGATCATCATCGGCGCACTGTTTGTTCTGGAGGTGTCCTCTGTGGTGATCCAGGTGGCGGTGTTCCGGACGACGGGCAAGCGCTTTTTCAAGATGGCGCCGTTCCACCACCACTTTGAGCATTCCGGCTGGGATGAGATCACGGTGGTGATTCGCTTCTGGATCATCGCCGCGGTGGCGGTGAGCCTGGGGGTGTCCCTGTTCTACGGCGAGTGGCTGGCTGCCACCGGCGATGACAGCGTGGGCCAGTTGCTGTCCTCGGCTACCGGATTGGGGGCGCGCTGATGTCCCACGGCGACGGGCAGCCGGAGGCGCTGCGGCGGGAGCTGCCGGACGAGCTGCCGCAGGAATTACGCGGCCGGATCTTGGTCGCCGGGGCTGGGGTGTCTGGTCGCGGCGTGACCCGCCTGCTGGTTGATCTTGGCGCGCAGGTGGTGGTCGCGGAGGATAACCCGGATGCCATCGCCGCGCTGCGCGCAGAGGTGCCGGACGTGGCCACGTGTGGTGTGGAGCAGGCGCGATTGGCGCTGCGCGATGGTGATCTGGTGGTCACCTCCCCGGGGTGGCGGCCGGATACCCCGCTGCTTGTCGACGCCGCCGCCCGCGGCCTCGAGGTCATCGGCGATGTGGAGCTGGCGTGGCGCCTAGATGCTGCGGGCGTGTTCGGCGCGCCGCGCACCTGGCTGGTGGTCACCGGTACCAACGGTAAGACCACCACCACGGCGATGCTGGCAGCGATGCTGGTGGCGGATGGCCGTGCGGCAAGCGCGGTAGGCAATATCGGGGTGGCGGTTGCGGATGCGCTGCGGGCGACGCCGCGGGTGGATGTGCTCGTGGCGGAGCTGTCGAGCTTCCAGCTGCATTGGGCGCCCCGCCTGGTGCCGGCAGCGGGTGTGGTGCTCAACCTGGCCGATGATCACCTGGATTGGCACGGTAGTTTTGCCAACTACGCGGCCGATAAGCAGCGCGCGTTGCGGGGCCCCGTGGTGGTCCTTGCGCGTGACGATGCCCGCGTGAACGCCACCCCGGTGGCCCCGAACCAGCGGGTCATCGGTTTCAGCGCAGCCCGCCCGGCGGCGGGAGACGTCGGCGTGGTCGATGACCACCTGGTGTACAACGCCGACGGGCACGAGGAGATTCTCGCCCCGGTGGAAGGGATCAATCCCGCCGGGCGGGCGGGGATTCTCGATGCCGCCGCGGCATCCGCGATGGCGCTTTCGCAAGGCGTTGCCCCTGCGGCGATCGCCACGGCACTGGGGCAGTTCCAGGTTGCCGGACACCGGGGCCAGGAGGTCCACCGCGCGGGCGGGGTGTCCTGGGTGGATAACTCCAAGGCCACCAATCCCCATGCCGCTGATGCGGCGCTGACGGGCGTCGATAACGTGGTGTGGATCGCTGGCGGCCAGCTCAAGGGCGCCAGCGTGGATGAGCTGGTGCGTTCGCACGCGCAGCGGTTGCGTGCGGCGGTGGTCATGGGGGTTGACCGCAACCTGGTTGTTGCCGCCCTGACGGAGTATGCACCCCAGGTGCCCGTGGTGGTTGTTGATTCGACTGATCCGGTCGCGGCCATGGAGCAGGCGGTGGCTGCCGCGGCGAGCGCTGCCCGCCCGGGCGATACGGTGCTGTTGGCCCCGGCGGGGGCGTCGTTAGACATGTATTCGGGGATGGGGCAGCGCGGGGATATCTTCGCTGCCGCGGCGCGGGAGGTGGCGGGTAGCTCGTCCCGCTAGGGGCGCCGGGGTGGCTCCTTGTAGGCGGGTGTCGGCCGCTCGTGAGTCGGAGTCGGGGATTGCGGCGGGGACCGCCTAGACTCGGCGGGGCATCCTATGCCGCATCCCCGGGGTGCCCCGGGGCAGAATTCATGGAGGAGGCCAGCATCGATGAGTGACCGGCAACAACAGCGGCCCCGTCGGGCCCCTCGCACCCCGCTGTCGTCGCGTCAAGCCCGCCAGCCGCGGCAGCCTGGCCAGCCGCGCCAGCCCCGGCAGGACCGGCAGGACCGCCAGCCCCGCCAGGCCCGCCAGCCGGGCCGTCCCACCTCGGCCCGCGCGGCGGGACCGGCAGGTCAGCCCCCGCGTGCCGCGCAGCCCGGCGCTGCCGTGGCTGGTGGGCAGCGCCGCTCGTCGGCACTGGGGCGGGCGATCCGCAGCGCGGGCGCCTGGATGGACGGCCGCCCGCTGTTGGATTACTTCATGATCCGCCTGGCCGTATTCGCCCTGACCGGACTGGGCCTGGTGATGGTGATGTCGAGCTCCATGACGTGGTCGATCATTGAGGGCTCCTCGGTGTGGGGTTCGGCCGCGCGGCAGACCGCGATGGTTGGCGGCGGCCTGGTGATGATGTGGGCGTGTTTGAAGATTCCGCCGGTGGCGGTGCGCAAGGTTGCCTGGTGGGTGGTGGGCCTTGCGGTTGTTTTGCTGGTGGCGGTGCTCATTCCGGGGATTGGTACCGGCCGCGCGGAGGTGGGTTCGCAGTCGTGGATTGCGCTGGGCCCGCTGCGGTTGCAGCCCTCGGAGGTGGCCAAGGTGGCCATCGCTATTGTGGGCGCGGATTTTCTGGCTAATCGGCGCATCCAGGGGTCGGGTTTGCGCACCCCGTATACGGTGTATGCGGCGGTGGCGACGGTGCTGCTCATCCTCATCATGGCGGAGGGGGATTTGGGCATGGCGGTGTCTTTTGCCATCGTCGTGGGCTTTGCGCTGTTTTTCGCGGGCGTGCACCGTACGTGGATTGCCGCGGCGGTGGTCATTGGCTTTGTGGGGATGCTGTGGGTGCTGGTTGGTGGCGGCTTCCGCTCCTACCGGTTCCACGTGTATTTTGACGCGCTGATCGGCCATTTTGATGACACGCGCGATAAGGCCTTCCAGTCCTACCAGGGGTTTTTGTCGCTTGCCGATGGCTCCCTGACCGGCGTGGGCCTGGGGCAGTCCCGGGCGAAGTGGTTCTATCTTCCGGAGGCCCACAATGACTTCATCTTTGCCATCATCGGCGAGGAGCTAGGGCTGTGGGGCGGGGTGATCGTCATCGCCTTGTTCGGGGTGCTGGGCTTCTTTGGCCTACGCACGGCGCTGCGCGCGCAGGATCGCTACCAAAGCCTTCTAGCAGCGACGCTGACTGCGGCGGTGATCTCCCAGGCGTTTATCAATATTGGCTACGTGGTGGGGCTGCTGCCGGTGACCGGTATCCAGTTGCCCATGATTTCAGCGGGCGGCACTTCGGCGATTATTACGCTGACGTCCATGGGGTTGCTGGCCAACATCGCTCGGCATGAGCCGGAGGCGGTGTCCGCTATGCAGTCGTATGGGCGCCCGTTGTTTGATCGCCTTTTCCTCATCGCGGAGCCCAGCCCAGCCACCGAGGCGCCTGCCGCTGGGGCACGTGCCTCGCGTATCGACGCCTCCCCTTCCGCACCACAGCGCGCCGCGCGGGGTGCGACCTCGGTGCCCTACCCGCCGGGGCGGCGGCCGCGGCACTACTAGTGTTGTCTGTTGTCCCTGACCCATTGAGTTAGATTCCAAGGAAAGTATTTTCGTTGATGTCCCAACCTCACCAGGATGCGCCGGGTGCGCACGACCCCATCAGCGTGGTCGTCGCCGGCGGCGGCACGGCAGGCCACATCGAGCCTGCCCTCGCGGTAGCTGAGGCACTCCAGGCCAATCATGCGGCACGCGTGACCGCCCTGGGTACCCCTCGCGGATTAGAAAAAGACTTGGTTCCGGCGCGGGGGGTGGACTTGCGGATGATCCCCCCGGTACCTGTGCCGCGCAAGCCCACGCCCGCGCTGCTGGCGCTGCCCGGAAAGGTGGGTGCGGCGGTGCGCGCGACGCGTGCCGTGCTCAAGGATGTGGGCGCGGACGCGGTCATCGGTTTCGGTGGGTACGTGTCTGCACCTGCCTACTTGGCGGCGTCGTCGTTGAGAATTCCTTTCTGGGTCCATGAGGCTAACTCCAGGGCGGGGATGGCCAACAAGCTGGGGATCCGCCTGGGCGGAACCGGCTTGAACGCGGTGGAAGGATCTGGAATCCCCGGCGAGGTGGTGGGCGTGCCCATCCGCCGCGGCCTGACTGGCGATCGCGCCGGGGAGGCTGCCCAGCGCGGCCGCGAGCAGTGGAACCTGGATCCGGATCGGTCCACGGTCTTTGTCACCGGCGGCAGCCAGGGTGCGGCCAGCCTGAACGCGGCCCTGGCCGGCGCGGTGGACAGGCTGGTTGACTCCGGGCTGCAGGTGCTGCACGCGTACGGCAAGAAGAATGACCAGCCGCAACCCCACGAGCACTACACGGCGGTGCCGTTCATCGAGGACATGCAGGCCGCCTATGCCGTTGCTGACCTCATCGTGTGCCGCTCGGGCGCGATGACGGTGGCGGAGGTGACCGCGGCCGGGCTGCCGGCGATTTACGTACCCCTGCCGCACGGAAACGGGGAGCAGGGCCTCAACGCCCGCGACGCGGTGGCCGCCGGCGCCGCGCGCATCCTCGCAGATGGTGACCTCGACGCGGACCGCTTTGTCGCCGAGGTGGACAGCACTCTTTCTGATCATGGCGCCTACCAGCAGATGCGGGCGGCCGCCGTGCGCGAGGCCGCGACGGACGTCGCCGACGTGATCGCGCAACGCATTGTCGCCGGGGTTGCCCGCCGACGGGGAAAGGACACGCACAAATGAGCCTCGATCGCGTCCATTTTGTGGGCATTGGCGGCGCCGGCATGTCCGGGCTGGCGCGCATCCTCCTGGACCGCGGCGCCGTGGTCTCAGGCAGCGACCGTGCGGAATCGACGGTGCTCGATGACCTGCGTGCCGCCGGCGCCCACGTGGCCGTGGGCCACGATGCCGCCCACCTGAGCCTGTCCGGCCAGCTGCCGGAGGTGGTGGTCATCTCCTTTGCCGCCATCCCCGCCGATAACCCCGAGCTGGTGGCCGCCCGGCAGGCCGGAATCCCGGTCATCCGGCGCTCTGACCTGCTGGCCCAGCTCATGGAGGGCTACCGCCAGGTGCTCATCGCGGGCACGCACGGCAAAACCTCCACGACGTCCATGGCGGTGGTGGCCATGCAGGCCGCCGGACTGGATCCCAGTTTTGCCATTGGCGGCCAGCTCACCGCCACGGGCCTGGGTGCCCACCACGGCACCGGCGATGTTTTCTTGGCCGAGGCCGACGAGTCGGACGCCTCCCTGCTCAGCTACGCGCCGACGGTCGCCGTGGTCACCAACATCGAGCCGGACCACCTGGACTTCTTCGGTTCGCCAGAGGCCTATTTTGCGGTCTTTGACCAGTTCCTCGAGCGCATCGTCCCCGGCGGGCACGTGGTGGCCTGCCTCGATGACACCCACGCCGCCCAGCTTGCGCGGCGGGCCCTGGACCGCGGCATCGCCGTGGCCGGCTATGGCACCGCTGAGGCGGCCGCGGCCCACCCGGACGTGCCCTGCGTGGCGCAGGTAGTCGATGTTGACCACTCGGCGCACGAGTCGCGGGCCACCATTGAGCTGCGCGGCGAGCAGCACACCACCGAGGTGTCCGTCTCCATGACCGTGCCGGGCATGCACATGGTGCTCAACGCCACCGCGGCGTTGCTCGCCGGGGTGCTCGTGGGCGGCCAACCGGAGGCCTTGGCCGCCGGCCTGTCCTCCTTCGGCGGGGTGCGGCGCCGCTTCGAACCGAAAGGCCAGGCCGGGGGAGTGCACGTTTATGATGACTACGCCCACCATCCCACGGAGGTCACGGCGGTGTTGGCCGCCGCGCGCGGCCGGCTGGCGGCGGCAGGCGAGGGCAACCTTGTGGTTGTCTTCCAGCCGCACCTCTACTCGCGCACCCGGGAGTTTGCCGCCGAGTTCGCGGCTGCCCTCTCGGCCGCCGATACGGTGATTCTGCTCGAGGTCTACGGCGCGCGCGAAGAGCCCATCCCGGGCGTGAGCTCCCAGCTCATTGCCGATGGCGTCGACGCCACGACGGTCATCGTGGAGCCGGACTTCGACCGTGCCGCCCAGGCTGCGGCGCAGGCGGCGAAGCCGGGCGACCTGGTGTTGACCGTGGGGGCAGGATCCGTGACCACGCTGGGTCCGCGGATTGTGGAGTTGTTGAGCGCACGGTAAGTGCGCACGAGGGACGAGGCGGCTATGGACTACAACACGCACGGGGAGCACCCGCAGGAGCACGACGTTCGGACCAACACGTCTCGACGCCGCGACCCCTCCGCCGCCCAGGACACCGCCGCCGCGCAGCCGAGCGATGCGCACGCGGTACTTCCGCGCCGCCGCTGGCCGCGCCGCCTGGCCGTGGGTGCGGGGGCGCTTATCGTCGTGCTCGCACTGGCGGCCGGGGTGGTGTGGATGTGGCCGGTGCTGCGGGTATCGGAGATTACCGTGTCCGGCAACCGGCAAGTCAGCGTCGAGGACGTGGAAAACGCCAGCGGCGTGGTCACGGGCATGAACCTGGTGCGCGTGGATGAGGCAGCGGCTGCCCGTGCGGTGGCCGCGGTGCCGTGGGTGGCCTCCGCGACGGTGTCGCGGTCCCTTCCTGGGACCGTGGCCATTGAGCTTGAGGAACGCACCGTCGTGTTGTTCCATCGGGAGGGCCCCGGCCAGCCCGTGCTCGTAGACAGCCAGGGCATTGGGTTCGTGCGTGCGGATCCGGCCCCGGGGGTCATCGAGGCAACCGGCAAGGCGTCGGAAGACGCCGCAGGCCTGGAGGCGATGGCCCAGGTGGCCGCGAGCCTGGAGGAGCCCGTCAGGGGGCAGGTCGCCCGGATTGCGGGGCCGGATTCTGAGCAGCTGGAATTGGTCCTGACTGACGGGCGCACCATCTTTTGGGGCACGGCACAAAACTCCCACGACAAGGCCCGGGCAGTGCACGCCATCCTGGGCCGCGAGGGCGCGCACTGGGACGTGTCTAATCCCGCCTTGGTCACCGTGCGCTGAGGGCGGGCCAGGCGCGAACCCTCAAGTAGTGGTTGAGACAGGCGACACGCCGCCAAAAAATGTCCGCCAACTGCGCGGGCTTATCGCACATGATGGAGACACCTTCGAAGGCGCGCGGCGTCTCGGCCACAACCGTGCAGCGCAGCCGCCGCCGACGCGCGCACCCGCCGACTAAGGGGGGAGCGCACCATGACACACTTTTATGCTTAATTTCCAGACTGAAAGGCGAGACCACCACCCATGACCTCCCCGAATAATTACCTCGCCGTTATCAAGGTCGTCGGTGTTGGCGGAGGCGGCGTCAACGCCGTCAACCGGATGATCGAAGAAGGGCTCAAGGGGGTGGAGTTCATTGCCGTGAACACCGACTCCCAGGCCCTGATGTTCTCTGACGCGGACGTCAAGCTCGATATCGGGCGCGAGGCGACTCGTGGCCTGGGCGCCGGGGCCAACCCGGAGGTCGGGCGCGCCTCGGCGGAGGACCATAAAAACGAGATTGAAGAGTCGCTCAAGGGCGCCGATATGGTCTTTGTCACCGCCGGTGAGGGCGGCGGCACGGGCACCGGCGCGGCGCCGGTGGTCGCGGGTATCGCTAAGAAGATGGGTGCGTTGACCATAGGGGTAGTCACGCGTCCGTTTAAGTTTGAGGGCAAGCGCCGCACCCGCCAGGCCCTCGATGGCATCGAGGAACTGCGCGCGGTGTGTGACACCCTGATAGTGATTCCTAACGATCGCCTCCTCCAGCTTGGCGACGCCTCCCTGTCGATGATGGAAGCCTTCCGCGCGGCCGATGAGGTGCTGCACAACGGCGTGCAGGGCATCACCAACCTGATTACCACCCCGGGCATGATCAACGTGGACTTCGCCGACGTGCGCTCTGTCATGCACGATGCCGGCTCCGCCCTCATGGGCGTGGGCTCTGCCCGCGGCGACAATCGCGTCATGGAGGCCGCACAGCAGGCCATCAACTCCCCGCTGCTGGAGTCCACCATGGAAGGCGCCCACGGGGTACTACTTTCCGTGGCCGGTGGTTCGGACCTGGGGCTCCAGGAAGTCTATGAGGCATCCTCCATGGTCGAAGAGAAGGCGGACGATAACGCCAACATCATCTTCGGCACCATCATCGACGACAACCTAGGCGACGAGGTCCGAGTGACCATCATCGCCACCGGCTTCGACGCCGCCAGCAACGCGATCTCCAGCGTGGAGGACAGCCAGGACACCGGCTCGCACGCCACCCAGGAGGCCGCACAGTCGCACCCCACCCCGGCGCCGGACACCCACCGCAGCTCCCTGTTCGGTGAGGACGAGGACCGCGCCGCGGATCAGGCCCGCCACCGCCTGGATCGCCGCGCCACTCCGACGCGCACCGGAACGGACTCCGGGCTGTTCACCCACGGCAGCTCCTCGCGTCCCGCCCCGTCCGGCGAAGACGAGCTGGATGTGCCGGACTTCCTGCGGTAATCTGCGCCAGGTGAACTCGCGCACTTCTCCGGCCGACACACTCCGCGCGCGCAAGGTGATGACCACCCGCGCGGGAGGCGTGTCGGCCGCGCCGTATGGGTCCTTCAATCTGGGGGCCCACGTGGGCGACGATGCCGCGGACGTTGCGGCGAATCGGCGTCGATTAGCGGGGGCCGTAGGGCTCGATCCGGGGGCTTTGGTGTGGATGGAGCAGATTCACTCCGCCACCGTCACCGTGGTGCACGAACCCACAGCAACCCCCGTGGAGGCCACCGACGCCCTGGTGACCACGCAGCCGGGACTGGCACTGTGCGTCCTGGTTGCCGACTGCGTGCCCGTGCTGCTGTCTGACCAAGCCGCCGGCGTCATCGCCGCGGTCCACGCCGGGCGCATGGGGGCGCGCAACGGCATCGTCGCAGCCGCCGTGGCCACCATGGTCCAGCTGGGGGCCCAACCGGAGCGCATGCACGCGCTGCTGGGCCCAGCCGCCGGCGGGCAATCCTACGAGGTTCCGGAGGCGATGGCTCGCGACGTCGAGGCGCACCTTCCCGGATCCCTGTGCCGCACCCAGCGGGGCACGTGGGGGCTGGACGTGCGCGCCGGGCTGGAGCGCCAATTGTCTAGCCTGGGTGTGCAGGCCGTCGACGTGGATCCGCGCGATACGGTCACCGATTCGGATTTCTTTTCTTATCGCCGGGAGGGCGTGACGGGGCGCCAGGCCGGTGTGGTGTGGCTGGACGGTGCGCCCGGACAGACCGAACAGCCCGGACAGCACGGAGAGCGTTAGGAGGCTTGTGGCATGGCTCAGCATGGATCGCGGCGCCAGGAGTTGGCGGACAATTTAGCGGCGGTGCGCCAGCGCATCCGGCAGGCGGAGGAGGCCGCAGGCCGCCCGGCAGGCAGCGTGACCCTGCTGCCGGTGACCAAGTTCCACCCCGTGGCGGATGTGGCCGTGCTCGGCCAGCTGGGGGTGCGCCAGGTGGCGGAGAACCGGGAGCAGGAGGCGCGCGCGAAGGCCGCCGAGCTTCCGGATATGGGATTCGTGATGATCGGCCAGGTGCAAACCAAAAAGGCCAATTCGGTGGCGCGGTGGGCGCAGGCGGTGCATTCGGTGGATTCGGTCAAGCTCGCCGCCGCGCTGGATCGCGGGGTGCAGCGCGCGTGGGCGGATGGGCAGCGTGCGCAAGGCGCCATCCTTGACTGTTTTGTGCAGGTCAGTGCGGATGGGGATCCGGCTCGTGGGGGAGCGGCTACCGGCGATGTGGAGGCGGTTGCGCAGGCGATCCTGGCCGCGGAGGGACTCGCGCTGCGCGGGCTGATGTGTGTGCCCCCATTGGGTGCCCAACCGGAAGTAGTTTTTAGCGAACTTCGGCAGCGTATCGACGCCCTGAGTCTCACCCTGGGCACACCACTACAGATGTCCGCGGGAATGACAGCGGACTTGGATGAAGCAATTGCAGCCGGAACTGACATTGTGCGTGTCGGAACCGCAATCATGGGTCCGCGGCCGATAGCCTGAGCGCGATAATACGTAAACCAATTCACAGGCCGCGCGGTACGCATTGCGCCACAATGACCACACACGTACTAAGCGCCACGCGAAGGGGAATAACACCGATGTCGATCATTAAGAACGCTAAGGAATTCTTTGGACTTGCGCCCCTTGATCCTGAGATGGATTCGGAGGCCGCGTACTACGCAGAAGAGTCCACCTATGGCGCGCACGGCTCGGCCGCCTATCAGCCGGCATATCGCGCCCCGCGTGAGGTTGCTGATGACTATGACACCTACCGCGAAGACCGCAGCTACGCCGCTGGCGCCGGACGCTACGGAGAGCCGGAGGCGGGCTACAGCCCCGCCGCGCCGCGGACTGGTTCCAGCTATGCCCCGCGCGTGGTGGCGGTGCGGCTGACCTCCTACACCCGGGCGGCCAGCGTGGGCGAGCCCTTCCGCGATGGGGACGCCGTGGTCTTTGACATGAATGACATGGAGTTTTCTGAGGCCAAGCGGGTCATCGACTTCGCCTCCGGCCTATGCTTCGCCCTACGTGGGGAGATGAAGAAGCTGGACTCTCGCGTCTTCGCGTTGGTTCCTGCCGGGGCCGCGGTGTCCACCGTGGACCTGGAGGACGCGGCGCGGCGCGCCTAGTGGCTGACGGCGCCCCGCGGGGCGTCGGCACGCGGCATGTGGGCCTCCATGAGCGGTGACCGTGCCTCGGATAGGGTGGGTGATCGTGAATACTCTCGGACTTGGTCTACTTGTCTTGATCCGTCTTTTTGAGCTCGCGCTCATCGTGCGCATCCTCATTGAGATGATCCAGTCTTTCTCCCGCCAGTTCACCGCCCCGCGGTGGTTCATGGTTATTGCGGAGGCATTTTTCGTGGTGACTGATCCTCCGGTGAAGCTTGCGCGGAGGGTCATTCCGCCCCTCAACTTGGGGGCAGTAGCCTTGGATATGTCCGTGATTGTTGTGTTTTTGCTGTGCATGTTGCTGCGCATGGCGGTCGCCGTAATACTACTGTGACCTGCAGATTTGTCCGATCTGCGGCCTGTTGAGGCGCCTGTTGCGGGGGGAAAGTGGGGAAATAATGGAACTGATGGGGTGCTTGTGGCGTGCCAACAACGTATGCTGTGGTGTGGCAGTTGCCTGAACAAGAACTAGAGAATTATCTGAGGGCTTGACGCAGAGCCAGTGTTCAACGCGCTACACTGGCATGCGTTAAGTAATAGAAGTACAAGGAATCGCAACGCGGGCACCCTCGCCTGCGCTAGAGCCCCGTCGGGGCGATCGAACTCGAAGGGAAACCCAATGCCGCTGACTCCAGCTGACGTGCATAATGTCGCATTCAGTAAGCCGCCGATCGGTAAGCGGGGGTACAACGAGGACGAGGTTGATCAGTTCCTGGACCTCGTCGAGGACACCCTGGCTCAGCTGCAGGAGGAAAACGACGACCTACACCAGCGCGTCGAAGAGCTCAAGGCCTCCGGTGCCGGTGTCGGTTCTGTCACCCACATCAAGCAGGCTGATGAGTCGGCGCTGCGCCGGGAGATCGAAGACCAGCTGCGCAGCGAGTACGAGCTGCGCCTGTCTGAGGCCAAGCAGGCCGCACAGCAGGCAGAGTCTGAGGCCCGCTCCGCCCGCATGGAGGCAGACAAGGCCCGCCGTGAGGCCAATGAGCGCGCCAGCGCCAGCTCCATGGGTGCGGCCAGCCACGCCTCCGCCGCCGAGGCCTCCGCTGAGACTCACATGCAGGCCGCCAAGGTCCTGGGCCTGGCCCAGGAGATGGCCGATCGCCTGACGTCCGAGGCGCAGATGGAATCCAAGTCCATGCTCTCCGAGGCCCGCCAGGCGGCAGAAAGCCAGCTGTCTGAGGCAGACCGCAAGGCCCGCAGCCTCGTCTCCGAGGCGGAGCGCCAGTCCGAGCGCACGCTCACCGACGCCCGCACCCGCGCCGACGCGCAGGTCAAGCAGGCCGAAGAAAAGGCCGCCGCACTCCAGCAGGAGGCGGAGCGCAAGCACTCCGAGATCATGTCCACCGTCAAGCAGCAGCAGACCGCCCTGGAGGCGCGCATTGCGGAACTGCGTACCTTCGAGCGCGAATACCGCACCCGCCTGAAGACCCTCCTGGAGAGCCAGCTCGAAGAGCTGGAGACACGGACCACCTCCGCGCCGCACTCCAGCCTGAAGGGCAACTAACAGCCAGGCCTGCTACCAGGCAGCTGCACGCTGTACTTGCACACCCCCGCGCCAGAAGGCCTAAAGGCCTGGCGCGGGGGTGTGTTAGATTGTTGGGCGTCCATCGCTGTGAGGACGATCCCGCGCGCTCGGCGCGGGGTGTGGATCACAAACAAAGGAGCGCCGTGATGCTCGTTGCTGCCATGGTTTTGGCGGTGCTCGCCGCCTTCGTGTTGGTAGCCCTGATAGTGCTGCGGGATACTTTCCTGTTATTGATCCTGTTCCCCTTAGTGGTGGCGGGGATCGTGGCGCTGCTTCTTGACGCCGTGATCAAGCACCGCCGCGATCAGCCCGCCGGCGGCGCACACGAGCACCACGGGGAGGCACCCCGGGCGGGCGAGATGGACCGCACTGACGAAGCAGACGATTCCACCGGGGATGACTGGCTCTAGGCCCACCAGGGGAGTAGGATATCGGGCATTGTGTTGATCCGGCTATCACCGGGGAGCTTTCGGAAGAACAGCGCGCCGCACCAGCACGGCCCGCGCGCCCAGTAGAACCGGACGTCACAAGGGGACGAGACCTCCTTTACCCACCAATGAAGTGGCCCAGGCACACCGTCAGGTAGGCCGGGGCAAGCAGGGTGGTACCGCGCGGCAAGACGGCCGCGTCCCTGCACGCACCAGCGAGTGAGTAAAGGAAGGCGTGCACGGATGGATCAACACCACGAATCACACGGGGTGGGCAAGGTCTACCCCAAGGTAGACATGACCGGGGGTTCGGCGAAGTTCCCGGACATGGAACACCAGGTTTTAGGCTACTGGGCTGAAGATGACACGTTCCAGGAGTCCCTGCGCCAGCGCGCGGGTGCCCCGGAATACGTGTTCTATGATGGCCCGCCCTTTGCCAACGGGCTGCCGCACTACGGCCACCTGCTGACCGGCTACGTCAAGGACATCGTGCCGCGCTTTAAAACGATGCGGGGCTACCACGTCCCGCGCGTTTTCGGGTGGGACACCCACGGCCTGCCCGCCGAGCTGGAGGCGGAAAAGCAGCTGGGCATCAAGGACAAGGGCCAGATCGAGGACATGGGCCTGGCCAAGTTCAACGAGTACTGCGCGGAATCGGTGTTGCGCTACACCGAGGAGTGGAAAGAATACGTCACCCGCCAGGCCCGCTGGGTGGACTTTGATAACGGCTACAAGACGATGAACCTGGGCTACATGGAGTCCGTCATCTGGGCCTTCAAGCAGCTCTATGACAAGGGCCTGATCTACCAGGGCTTCCGCGTGCTGCCGTACTCGTGGGCCGAGCACACCCCGCTGTCGAACCAGGAGACCCGCCTGGATGACTCCTACAAGATGCGCCAGGACCCCACCTTGACGGTGACCATGCCCATCACGGGCGCGGCCCCGGGTACCCCCGGCGAGCAGACGCTGGCGGAGCATCCGGAGTTGGGCAGTGCCGCCGCGATCGCGTGGACGACCACCCCGTGGACGCTGCCTTCTAACCTGGCGCTGGCGGTCAACCCCGCGGTGGACTACGTGCTGGTGCGCGTGGGCGAGGACGGTGCCGCGGGCTTTGTGGGCGCCACGCTGCTGGTGGCCGCGGACCTTCAGGGCGCTTATGCCAAGGAGTTCGGCGAGTCTGCGCAGGTGCTGGGCACGTTCCGCGGGGCGGACCTGGTGGGGCTGACCTACAAGCCCGTCTTTGACTACTTTGCGGACCGGGCGGAGCAGGGTGCTTTCCGCATCCTGGGCGCTGATTACGTCACCACTGAGGACGGCACCGGCATCGTCCACCAGGCCCCTGCCTTTGGTGAAGACGACATGAATACCTGCAATGCTGAGGGCATCGAGGTGGTCATCCCGGTGGATATGGATGGCAAGTTCACCTCGCTGGTGCCCGAGTATGAGGGCCTGCTGGTCTTCGACGCGAACAAGCCGATCATCAAGGACCTGAAGGCCGCGGGCCGGGTGCTGCGCCAGCAGACCATCGAGCACTCGTATCCGCACTCGTGGCGCTCCGGTGAGCCGCTGATCTACATGGCCCTGCCCAGCTGGTTTGTGGCGGTGACTAAGTTCCGCGATCGCATGGTGGAGCTCAACCATGAGCAGATCGAGTGGATGCCGGAGCACGTGCGCGACGGCCAGTTTGGCAAGTGGCTCGAGGGCGCGCGCGATTGGAACATCTCGCGGTCCCGGTACTGGGGCTCCCCGATCCCGGTGTGGGTGTCTGACAATGATGACTACCCCCGCGTTGACGTCTACGGTTCGCTCGACGAGCTGGAGCGTGACTTTGGGGTGCGGCCGACCTCGCTGCACCGGCCCTACATCGATGAGCTGACCCGCCCGAACCCGGATGATCCCACAGGAAAGTCCACCATGCGCCGCGTCCCGGACGTGTTGGACGTGTGGTTCGATTCTGGTTCCATGCCGTTTGCGCAGTTCCACTACCCCTTTGAAAACAAGGAGTGGTTCGAGTCCCATTCGCCGGCGGACTTCATCGTGGAGTACATCGGCCAGTCGCGCGGCTGGTTCTACCTGCTTCACGTGCTGTCGACGGCCCTGTTTGACCGCCCGGCCTTTAAAAAGGTGGTCGCCCACGGCATCGTGCTGGGCAATGATGGCCTGAAGATGTCCAAGTCCAAGGGCAATTACCCCAACGTCAATGAGGTCTTTGACCGCGACGGCTCTGACGCCATGCGGTGGTTCCTCATGAGCTCGCCGATCCTGCGCGGCGGCAACCTGATTGTCACGGAGCAGGGCATCCGCGAGGGTGTGCGCCAGGCGCTGCTGCCCATGTGGAACGCGTACAGCTTCTTGCAGCTGTATTCGTCGCAGGAGGCCACGTGGTCAGTGGATTCGACGGATGTGCTGGATCGCTACATCTTGGCCAAGCTGCATGATCTGGTGGCGGGCGTGGGCCAGGCGCTGGATGATACTGATGTGTCTGCGGCCTGTGACCAGGTGCGCTGGTTCTGCGACGCGTTGACCAACTGGTATGTGCGCCGGTCCCGGGAGCGTTTCTGGGCTGGCGATGCCGGCGAGTCTGCCGCGGGTGACCAGGATGCGTTTAACACGCTGTACACGGTGCTGGAGACGCTCACCCGCGTAGCCGCCCCGTTGTTGCCCTACATCAGCGAGGTCATCTGGCGCGGGCTGACTGGCGGGCGGTCGGTGCACCTGACCGATTACCCGCATGCGCAGGATTTCCCGGCTGATCCGGAGCTGGTGGCGGCGATGGATGCGGTGCGGGCGGTGTGCTCGGCGGCGTCGTCAGTGCGCAAGTCCCACAAGCTGCGCAACCGTTTGCCGTTGCCCACGCTGACCGTGGCGGTGCCGCAGGCGCAGCGTCTGGAGCCTTTTGTGGACATCATCGGCGATGAGGTAAACGTGAAAAAGGTGGTGCTGACCAGCGACGTCGACTCCGTTGGCCGGTTTGACGTGGTGGTCAACGCCAAGGTGGCGGGCCCGCGCCTGGGTGGCGATGTGCAGAAGGCCATCAAGGCGGTCAAGGCGGGCAACTACGAACGCGTCGGCGACACCGTGGTTGCGGATGGCATTGAGCTGCGTGCCGACGAGTTCACCGAGCGCCTGGTCGCCGAGGACCCGGATTCCACCGCGCGTGTCGACGGCCTCGACGGCCTGGTGGTGCTGGACATGCAGCTCACCGAGGAGCTGGAGGCCGAGGGCTGGGCCGCCGACGTGGTGCGCGGCCTCCAGGACGCCCGCAAGGCCGAGGATTTTGAGGTCACCGACCGCATCAGCGTGGTGCTCAGCGTCCCGGCGGACAAGGCCGAGTGGGCCCACCGCCACGCGGAGGCCATCGCGGCCGAGGTTCTGGCCACCTCCTTTGAGGTCCGCGAGGAGACCCAGCCCCAGCCGGGCGACCACGAGGTGGTGCCGGGGGTGCGCGCCACCGTCGCGCGCGTCTAGCGGCTCCACGCTTATCGACGCCCCGTCGGCCCGGCATCGCTGGGACCCGGCGGGGCAGCAGGTGCAGGGGTGGGCCTGTGAACTGGACCTTCACATCGCGGGGGTGTGCGCATAGTCTGCACCCTGCGACGTGACGGGGGCGCTGGGGAGTGGGGGAGAGGGGGAAGAAAAAACCCCGCTTACGCGGGGATGGGCTTGATGCACCTTGTTACATGGGCTCATCCCTGCCTTGGCGGGGATATGCAATGCGTCACATTCTAAAACGAATGAGACTTGTTGCTTTCTTATATCAAGCCTGCTCTTGCTAAGTATAGCCCCTTGGTGGGGATGGTTTGGCGCGAGAGCAATTTCTAAAGATGTAACAAGGTGTAGAAAAGCTGGTAAGCTAGGCCGTGTTGACCTGCTGAAAGGGGTCGACGATGACATCGCATAGCGCCACGGTCCTGGGCCCTCGCGCACGGACCTTTGCCGCCGCGGCCACGGGCTGGGTAGACCGTCTGGGTCCGGCCGCACGGTCCGTGTGGGCCAAAACCTCAAAGACGGGGGAGGGGGACTTGCGGTTGCCCCAGCACATGGTGGATTCCGCCTGTGTGGGGGTTGCGCTATGGGAAGGGTGGGTATCGGACTCTCTTCAGGCATATCTGTGTTCTCGCCTGGGTGTTACGGCGGGGGAGGCGCAGGGGTTAGTCGCCTTTATGTGTGGCGTGCACGACGCGGGCAAGGCGTCAATCTCATTTTTGATCAAGGTGGAAAAGGGGGCTGAATACTCCTACCTTATCGATGATGCCGTCGCCGCGGGGCTGCCTGTGGTCGGCGAACGGGAGCTTCCTAACTTCACGCTGTATCACCCCATGGCCTCCCTGGGCATTCTCGAGCGCTGGCTGTGTAAGCCCGACCGTGCGGTGCCGGAACGCGTCGCGCGCTACCTGGCCACCATTGCCGGCGCCCACCACGGCATTCCGGTATCGGAGGAACAGCGCGACAAAATTAACCGGATTTTCAGGCGCTATCCCGCGCAGTGGGTGGCAGTCCATGATGAGCTCCTGGACGCCATGGAGGAGATGTGTGGCGTGGCGCAGGTGTTGCCGCGGCTGACTCGCGACGCCGTCTCCGCCGACGTTCAGCAGGTGCTCACCGGCCTGGTCATCATGGCGGACTGGATTGCTTCTAATCAGGATGCTTTTCCCCTTGAGGTGGATCCGGATCAGGAGCGTCGGGTGGCCGCGGGGATGGCGCGGGTGGACCTGCCCGGGCCCTGGCAGCCGCGGGAGCTTTCCGCGGAGGAGATTGCAGACCCGGATGCGTTGCTGCGTGCCTCCTTCCGCTGGACTGGGGGGCGCAGTGCGCGCCCGGTGCAGGAGGCTGCGGTGCGGGCGGCGGCGTCGATAAGCGGGCAAACGCTGATGATCATCGAGGCCCCCACGGGCGAAGGGAAGACCGAGGCGGCGCTGTCCGCGGCGCAGGTGATTGCCCAGCGCACGGGCGCGCAGGGGGTGATGCTGTGCCTGCCCACCATGGCCACGGCGAACGGGCTGTTCGTGCGGGCGCTGGAGTGGGCGCGCGTCAATACGGCTAGCGGTGAGGTGTCCTCGCTGTACCTCGCGCACTCGAAGAGCGCCCTGAATAAGGATTATGGCCAGCTGCGCCACAGCAACATCGGGCCGGACATGCCCAGCGAAGACGGCGCGGTGGTGGCCAGCCAGTGGCTGTCCGGGCGCAAGAAGGGGCTGCTCGCGGACTTTGTGGTGGGCACCATCGACCAGGCGCTCATGGCCTGCCTCCAGCAGCGCCACGCGATGCTGCGCCACCTGGCTCTGGCCGGCAAGGTGATCGTATTAGATGAGCTGCATGCGTATGATGCGTACACCTCTGAATACATAAAGGCCCTGCTGGGGTGGCTGGCCCGCTACGGCGCCAGCGTCATCGTGCTCAGCGCCACCCTACCCCCAGCCCAGCGCCGTGCCTTCGCGCAAGCCTATGACCGCGAGCTGCCCGGCCACACCGGCGACTGCGGCACTGACGCCACCGGCTACCCGCTGATCACCTGCGTCACGCGCGACGGCGTCAAGCAGCTCCCCGTCACCCCGCGCCCCACCGACGCGGCCATTGCCATTGAGCTTATCGACGACCCCCTCCCCGAGCTGTCCCGTCACGTCACCGCGGCCGTCGCCGAGGATGGCGGCTGCGTGCTGATCATCTGCAACACCATCGCTCGCGCCCAGGAAGCCTACCGGCACCTGGCGGACCTCTTCCCAGGCGAGGTGGAACTCCACCACGCCGGCTTTATGGCCTGGCAGCGCGCCGAACGCGAAGACGCCCTGCGTCGCGCCCTGGGCCCACAGGCCCACCGCGGCGGTACGGGAGCAGACGTGCGGCCGTGGCGGCGCATCGTGGTAGCCACCCAGGTGGCAGAGCAGTCCCTGGACATTGACGTGGACCTGCTGGTCACAGATATGGCACCCATGGACCTGCTCATCCAACGCATGGGGCGCATGCACCGCCACCAGCGTCCGGAAGCTGACCGCCCGGCCAACCTGCGCCACCCGCGCACGCTTATCCGCGGCATCCGCAACTATGACGGCCACACCGCGGCGCCCGACTGGGACTTTGGCACCGCCGCCATCTATGACCCCGCCATCCTGCTGGCCAGCCTGGCCATCCTGCCAGAGACCTTCCGCCGCCCCGACGACATCGAAGACCTGGTGCGCCGCGCCTATAGCGAGCACCCAGACATCCCGGAGGCCTGGCGGGAGGCGTGGCAGGAAGCTGAGGTGGCCAGCCGGGTGGCTAAGGAGCAGGCGCGCGCCCGGGCGGGCACGTTCCGCATGCCCGGGCCCCGCGAGGGCGAAACCCTGGCCGAGTTGTACGCGATGATGCAGAAAGACCACAACGCCGAACAGGAGGAACGCCGCGGCCAGGCCCAGGTGCGCGACATCGAGCCCGCGGTGGAGGTCATCCCCATCATGGACACCCCCACCGGCTACCAGCCGCTGGGCTGGCCGGGCGGGGAACTCGACATCGCCGATGACGCGCAGCTGAGCGACTCAGTGGCCTTCCGCCTGGCCACCAGCACGGTGCGCCTACCGCTGCGGGTGACAAAAAGGAACTTTGAGGAGGTGATCACATTGTTGGAGCAAGCCACCCCCGTCGGGTGGCGCCAAGATCCCAAACTACGAGGTCAAGTGGCCCTGCGGCTCGATGATGAATACCGCATCACACTTGGCAAGACCCCCCTGCGTTACACGGATGACGTAGGCCTCGAAATAGAAAGCAACACCCCATGACAACCCCACCCACCCCCACAAGAAAGGAGGAGGAGATGACACGCTTTAGCCTGCTGGACGAACCATGGATCAACTGCCATGATGCCCAAGGCGCCACCGTCACCGCGTCCATCAGAGACATCTTTGACGGCAGCGTCACCGCCGCGCGGATCGTGGGCGATTCCCCCACACAGGACTACGCCGTGCTGCGCGTGCTGCTGGCCATCTTCTGGCGAGCCCACCAGCCGGATTACACGGATATTGGCGGCTCCACGTTCCACATGGACGAGTGGTTCACCCGCGTATACAACCAGCTGAGCGCCACCGGCCGCGACGAGCAAGTCCTGGACTACCTCAACGCCTACGAGGATCGCTTTAACCTCTTCGACCCCACCGCCCCGTTCATGCAGGTTGCAGACCTGCACACGCAAAGCGGCAAGGTGTCGGAGATTCGGCGCATCGTGCCCGAGGCAGAAGGTCGCTTTTTCACCATGCGCAGCGGCGCCGGACGGGAAACCATCACCCCGGCCGAGGCCGCACGCTGGGTCATCCACTGCCATGCTTTTGACTACTCCGGCATCAAGTCCGGGGCGGTTGGCGATGACCGCGTCAAGGGCGGCAGGGGCTATCCCATCGGCACCGGGTGGACCGGCATGACCGGCGGCACGGTGGTCCATGGCGAGAACCTGCTGCACACTATGCTGCTCAACACCACCCGGGAATGCCTGAAACACCCGACCGATAAGCCGGTGTGGGAGCGCAGCGTCGACTCCGCTGCGGAGCGCATCTATAACCAGCCCAGCGAGCCGATCACTCCCCAAGGCCCGGCCGACCTAGCCACCTGGCAGACCCGACGCATCCGCCTGTACCGCAATGAAGAAGGACTGGTGGACCAGGTCCTGGTCTCCAATGGGGACAAAATTGCGGCGGCCGGGGCCAACGTCATGGCAGACCCCATGACGCCGTACCGGTGGAGCAAGAACAAATCGACTGCCACCGAGACGATCTACTACCCGCGACCCTACGACGCGGAGCGCACCACCTGGCGGTCCCTCGACGCCATGCTGGCCTGCGAATCGGACGCATTCGTTGTCCCCGGTAAGAAGGACCAGCCGCCGAAAAGGCCGGACATCTTCAACACGCTGGCGGACTATGACAAGGGACCCGGCGTGCCGGAGGTGCTTAATACACAGATCGTGTCTGTGGAGTACGGTCCGCAGTCTGCCATCATCACCAGCACCGTCGATGGCACGCTGGGCATTCCGCTGCATCTTCTTGCGCAATCCGCCGAGGACATCCGGGAAGACATTTCCGACGCCGCCCGCGCCACCGTGGACGCAGCCGTCAGCCTGGGCTCTTTTGCTGGCAACCTCCTGGTTGCCGCGGGAGGAGAGTACGCCTTCGGGTCCAGCGCAACGGACCGCGCCCTCCATGAACTAGAGCCGATTTTTCTCCGCTGGCTTGCCCGCATCACCCCGGAGAATGTCGAAAAATCTGCTGAGGGTTGGCAGCACGTGGTGCGCCGGGCGATCAAGGAGCACGCGGACATCCTCCAGCGCGGTGCCGGCCCCAAGGCGATGATCGGCCGGCAGGTGTTCCAGAACGCCGAGGACACCAAGGGACGCTTTGTCACCAGCGCCACCGCGCGCAGTCTTCTGGAGCGCAAGCTCAACCAGGATTTGCCGCTGACGGCGCCTAAGAAGAAAGAAAAGGAGCAGAAATGACCTCTCCAAAGACTTGGGAGTGCGATCACGAACCACGAGTAGCCCCGCTTCAGGTCGCAGTCGCGAAGACTGCCGAGAGGCTGCAAAACAACCTTCTCAACCCGACGAAGCGGGTGGAGGAGGCCTCCGCCCGGCATGCTTTGGCACGACTGCGCAGCCACCTCAGCGGGAGTCTGGCCATGAGTCCGTTAGCCATCGAGGACGTGCTCATGACGCTGTGCCCGCGTTTGGAAGAACGCGCGCTGGGCAAGGGGGATGCGCCCTCGCCCTCAGAGCACGCCGCCTTCCAGGCCCTGACCATGTTTGCCCTGCACATGCAGGGGGCGACCACCCCGGCGCACACGGAGGAGCGATCCTTCGCGCGTGCGTGTGGTGTTCTCACGGCACGCCTGGAATCAGATTCCATCAAACCGCGCTTTGATGCTCTGCAGCTCAGCCGCGATGAGCGAGTGCAGCGCATCCACCTGCGCTCCATGATCACCCTGTTGCGCGGCGAGAAAATCTCCTTTGACTACGGGAAACTCGCTGTGGATCTGCGCAATCTTGCCTATGCCGACCGCAACAGAGACGTACTGACTACCTGGGGCCGAGAATTTGCCTTCGGCGCCATCTACCCCACCACCTCAACCCAGAAGGGAAACAACTAACCATGAGTCTTGTCATCGACATTCACGCCCTGCAAACCTTCCCGCCCAGCCTGATCAACCGGGATGACACCGGTGCTCCCAAGACCGCCAACTTCGGTGGCGTGCCCCGGCAGCGCATCTCCTCCCAGGCCGCCAAGCGAGCCATTCGCCGGTACTTCCAGGAGAATGTGGATTCCCAGCTGGTGGGCACCCGCAGCAAGCGCATCCCCGGTCAGATCATCACCAAGGTCCGCGCCGAAAAGCCAGAGTGGGATCCTGCTGAGGTGACCGCCCGGGTGGAGCAGTTGTTCAAGGATGCAAAGATCAAGGTGTCCACCCCGAAGGCCCCGAAGAACCAGGACGCGGATCCTGATGAGAAGAAGGAGATCTTCCCGGAGACCGGGTACCTGCTGTTCTTGAGCCCGCGTCAGATTGACAATGCGGTGGCGGCTATCGTGAACGCAGACGGTGAAAAGATCGGTCCGAAGCGCGCCAAGGAACTGTTCGACACCGAGCACTCCGTGGACATCGCCATGTTCGGCCGCATGGTCGCCGATGATGCCGCCTACAACGTTGACGCCTCCGTTCAGGTCGCTCACGAGATCTCTGTGCATGCAGAGACGCCAGAGGTGGATTATTTCACCGCCGTGGATGATCTGGCCGCCAGTGTGGAGGAAACCGGCGCCGGAATGATCGGCACCGTGCAGATGATCGCCTCGACCATGTACCGCTTTGCCACCGTCAACGTGGAAGCCCTGGCGGACAACCTCGGCTCCATGGAGGCTGCGGCGAACGCCAGCGAGCACTTCATCAACGCCTTCATCCAGTCCATGCCCACCGGCAAGCAAAACACCTTTGCCAACAACACCCTGCCGGAGTTGGTGTATGTGACGGTGCGCGATACCCGCTCGATCTCCCTGGTCAATGCTTTTGAAACGCCGGTTAAGGAGGGCGATGATCGGGGACGGCGCCGCGCGGCAGCGGAGGCGCTGGCGCAGGAGGAACGGGACGTCGAAAAGGTCTATGGGTTTGTTCCCAAGGCGGCGTTTGTCCTCGCCCTGGGCGATCTGGCGGAGCCTTTCGACGGCCTGGCACAATCCGTCACCTTCGCGCAGATCGGCTCGGCGGTGCGCGACGCGCTCGAGGTGAACTAGATGGTTGCCTCCCTGTTGCTCCTACTCAAGGGGCCCATGCAGTCCTGGGGAGACGAGTCGCGCTACAACACCCGAGCCACCGCTGCCACGCCGTCCAAGTCTGGGATCGTGGGACTCATCGCCGCAGCTCAGGGCCGGCGCCGCACAGATCCCGTAGAGGATCTGGCCGCGCTGCGCCTCGCGGTCCGGGTTGACCAGCCCGGAAACCTGTTGCGTGACTACCAGACCGCCCAGCAGTGGCTGACTCATCCCGACAAAGCGGCGTCGTTGATCACCCGCTACTACCTGTCCGATGCCGCCTTCGTTGCCGCGGTGGAAAGCCCAAGCAGGCAACTGCTGGAGGGCATTGCGGATGCTTTGCGACGCCCCGCGTTCCCCCTGTACCTCGGGCGGCGATCCTGCCCCGCGCCAGTCAACCTGGTGCTGGGAATCGAGGACACCGACGCGGTGACCGCACTCCAGCACCAGACGACCTGGTACGCCACGCAGGCGCACAAGCAAGAGCGCGGCAAGCACGTCTCATTACCCATCTACCGGGACGCTCTTCCCGGCGAGCCGGGAGCCGTGCAACGTCAGGATGTACCCATCTCCTTTTCCCAACAGCACCGCCAGTACGGGTGGCGCGGAGTAGTACTCAGCGACTACGTATCGGTGGACAACAGCCAGTGGGGACATGAAGACGGGATTATGGAGGCGGTGTTGGGAGCATGACCACCTTTAGCAAATTCCTGCTCAACCCCAACCGGCGCACAGCCCGAAAGCTGCTGCTGGATCCGCAGAAAATGCACGCCACCGTGCGCGCAATGTTCCCCCCGGATCTAGATGAATCAGCCTCCCGTGTCCTGTGGCGGGTGGATGCCAGCGAGCATCACCACACCCTCTACGTTGTGGGCCCAGAAAAGCCTACCGTGGTCCAAGACATGGAAGACTCCGGCTGGGACACCCGCCCGCCGCAGATCGCGGACTACACCCGCTTGCTGGATTCCCTGCGCAAGGGCCAACAGTGGCGCTTTGATTTGGTGGCAAATCCCACCTATTCAGAGTCCCAGGGTGCTGGGAAGCGCGGAAAGATACGGGCGCATGTCTCAGCCCCACACCAGCTGGAGTGGCTCTACGCCAAAGCCCCGCACGCCGGATTCCAGATCAGCGAGGAAGCTGCGCAAGTGGTAGGCCGCGGCGGGCTGGACTTCTACCGTGGCCACGCGGGAGCAAGGAACCGGGTTCGCCTGGTCACCGCCCGCTTCCACGGAGTCCTCGAAGTCACCGACGCCGAACAGTTGCGTCACACCCTGACCCACGGCCTCGGACGAGGCCGCGGCTACGGATGTGGCCTGCTGACACTGTCCCGAAGGTAAGAAGATGACCAACCCCAGCCAAGTACCGTTAAGTAGGCGCTCATTGGCAACAATGAGCGACAGGCTCTCTTTCCTTTACGTTGAACGGGCCACCGTGCATCGTGAAGGAAATGCCCTGACCATCACAGATCAGCGCGGCACGGCACACGTGCCAGCGACCCAACTAGCGGTACTACTGCTGGGGCCGGGCACCCGCATCACCCACTCCGGGATGTCCCTGCTTGGCGATAGCGGCACCAGCGCCGTCTGGGTAGGGGAGAAGGGCGTGCGCTACTACGCCCACGGCCGCTCCCCAGCACAATCCTCCCGCATGGCGCTGGCCCAAGCAGAAATTGTGACCAACCAGCGCAAACGCCTGGCATGCGCGCGGGAGATGTACGCCATGCGCTTCCCCGGAGAAGACGTATCCCGGCTGACCATGGCGCAGCTCCGTGGCCGTGAAGGCGCACGGATGAAAAAGATCTACCAAAAGGAAGCCGACAGGGTAGGGGTCTATTGGAATAGGCGATCCTATGATCCGGATGATTTTGATTCCTCCGATCCCACAAACCAGGCCTTGACTGCCGGTTCAGCTGCACTCTACGGCATCACCCATGCGGTGATTGTGGGCCTGGGCTTCATTCCCTCATTGGGAATAGTCCACACAGGAAAAGACCGAAGCCTCGTCTACGACATTGCTGACTTATACAAAGCCGAAGTGAGCATTCCCGCTGCATTTGATGCGGCCACTGGCGCCCACGGAACGCCCGGCACAGCAGTGCGCCGACTGGTGAGAGACCGAATAGTGGACCAAAAACTACTCCCCAGAATGGTAGCTGACCTTCAGAAACTGATGAGGATCCCTGAAGAACTGCTCACCATGGACGCGAAACTCTATCTCTGGAGCGAACTCGAAGTGATCGCGGCCGGGGTCAATTGGGGAGCAGACTCGGATCACTGGGATGGGGCTACATCGTGATGGTCCTCGTTGTGACCGCCTGTCCCGCAGGATTACGCGGTGACCTAACAAAGTGGGTCATGGAAATCACCCCTGGGGTCTTTGTTGGGGACCCAAGCGCTCGAGTACGCGAAGAAATCTGGGAGCGAACAACCGAACTTTGCAAAGACGGTAGAGCGCTACTCATTTGGAGTACAAACAACGAGCAAGGAATGGAATACCGCACCCACAGGCATGACTGGGTCCCCACCGACTTTGATGGACTGACACTGATGATGCGCCCGCAGAAGGATCGCCAGGGCCCAAAGTATGGGCAGCGAACCGGGTGGAGCATTGCCAGAAACGCGAGGCGGCAGCGCAACCGATCCTGAGTTCGCCGGGTGCTTATGTCGAGGACCTAGAAGACGAACACGTCCTCGACTGAGCTCTCTTGCCCTCGATCACGTACCAGTTGAGGGCCGCCGACGGGACTGGAGCTGGAAGCAAGTTATATCTAAACTGGGGTGAGGCTCTGCATCGGCGCTGGTCGCCGAGTGTTTTCCCCGCGTAAGCAGGGATGAGCCGATGAATGGCACCATTTTCCAGGATATTGAAAAGTTTTCCCCGCGTAAGCAGGGATGAGCCGTGCCCACCGGCTATTTGCCATATACTCAGGTAGTTTTCCCCGCGTAAGCAGGGATGAGCCGCTCCCCGCCCACTAGGCAGTGGTCAATATCCAGTTTTCCCCGCGTAAGCAGGGATGAGCCGTGACGTTTGAATTTCCGCGACTTTACGGTCCTGTTTTCCCCGCGTAAGCAGGGATGAGCCGAATAAGGCTGCGTCCGATGTGGCGCAGGAGGTGTTTTCCCCGCGTAAGCAGGGATGAGCCGGGGTTGCGCGATGACTGAGCCGCGAAAAGATCGTTTTCCCCGCGTAAGCAGGGATGAGCCCGCGGCATTGACCACCCCAACAAACCCGGGGTCGTTTTCCCCGCGTAAGCAGGGATGAGCCTGGCGATCTTCTCCCGCGACAACCCACCCACTGGTTTTCCCCGCGTAAGCAGGGATGAGCCGCGGGGATGCGGATCCGGTTTTTCACCCCAGAAGTTTTCCCCGCGTAAGCAGGGATGAGCCGTGCCCACCGGCTATTTGCCATATACTCAGGTAGTTTTCCCCGCGTAAGCAGGGATGAGCCGAGCTGGGTCGATCCGACCCGCAGCTACTCATTGTTTTCCCCGCGTAAGCAGGGATGAGCCGGCCGACTGGGACGCTACCTGGCGGAATTGGATGTTTTCCCCGCGTAAGCAGGGATGAGCCGAAAACCTCGAATACCTAAAGCGTATCCCCGGCGTTTTCCCCGCGTAAGCAGGGATGAGCCGAATTTCCATGCCGGAACATCGGAAAGGTATGGGTTTTCCCCGCGTAAGCAGGGATGAGCCCGCCTGAGCAAACACGTCAAACGCCGGCGTCACGTTTTCCCCGCGTAAGCAGGGATGAGCCTGGTCTGGAAAGTGTCACCTGCGGTTGTACCGGGTTTTCCCCGCGTAAGCAGGGATGAGCCTCGCGTGGATCGGACTTTCACCCTGGAGACATAGTTTTCCCCGCGTAAGCAGGGATGAGCCCCGCTTCGAGACCTCCTGCGCCACATCGGAGGCGTTTTCCCCGCGTAAGCAGGGATGAGCCTGTCCCCAGTATCCTTCGCGCCGGTGCGCACCTGTTTTCCCCGCGTAAGCAGGGATGAGCCATATGAGGGGGAGTGAATCAATTTGGTACATGGCGTTTTCCCCGCGTAAGCAGGGATGAGCCTTGTGCAACCATCATCGCCCGGGGCGCGCCCTTGTTTTCCCCGCGTAAGCAGGGATGAGCCTATGCGTCGTGTGCTCCACCGTCACCTCCTGGCGTTTTCCCCGCGTAAGCAGGGATGAGCCCGTGCAGCCCCGCCCCCGATACGGACACTTCGGGTTTTCCCCGCGTAAGCAGGGATGAGCCGCCCGCCTGGGATGCCATGGTCATCGGCGCGAAGTTTTCCCCGCGTAAGCAGGGATGAGCCGAATGGCAGGCCTCCAGCGGAGGCGTTCTGTCGGTTTTCCCCGCGTAAGCAGGGATGAGCCTCTCAGACGACGTGTGCGTATGGGTCCTATCGGGTTTTCCCCGCGTAAGCAGGGATGAGCCCGCGGCATTGACCACCCCAACAAACCCGGGGTCGTTTTCCCCGCGTAAGCAGGGATGAGCCTGGCGATCTTCTCCCGCGACAACCCACCCACTGGTTTTCCCCGCGTAAGCAGGGATGAGCCGCGGGGATGCGGATCCGGTTTTTCACCCCAGAAGTTTTCCCCGCGTAAGCAGGGATGAGCCGTGCCCACCGGCTATTTGCCATATACTCAGGTAGTTTTCCCCGCGTAAGCAGGGATGAGCCGAGCTGGGTCGATCCGACCCGCAGCTACTCATTGTTTTCCCCGCGTAAGCAGGGATGAGCCTGGACCGAATTCGTCAAATCAGGCGGCCTAATCGTTTTCCCCGCGTAAGCAGGGATGAGCCTCCAAATAATGGCTAGCCGCAAAAGCCGACTCGGTTTTCCCCGCGTAAGCAGGGATGAGCCGCTCCCCGCCCACTAGGCAGTGGTCAATATCCAGTTTTCCCCGCGTAAGCAGGGATGAGCCGTGACGTTTGAATTTCCGCGACTTTACGGTCCTGTTTTCCCCGCGTAAGCAGGGATGAGCCGAATAAGGCTGCGTCCGATGTGGCGCAGGAGGTGTTTTCCCCGCGTAAGCAGGGATGAGCCGGGGTTGCGCGATGACTGAGCCGCGAAAAGATCGTTTTCCCCGCGTAAGCAGGGATGAGCCCGCGGCATTGACCACCCCAACAAACCCGGGGTCGTTTTCCCCGCGTAAGCAGGGATGAGCCTGGTCGCTGGTGCTATCTCACGGGGTCATTTATGTTTTCCCCGCGTAAGCAGGGATGAGCCGCGACATCAATGCGAGGCTCGCTGCTAAGGGGCGTTTTCCCCGCGTAAGCAGGGATGAGCCACTTGGCTTTAGCATTGACCGGCAAAATTTGATCGTTTTCCCCGCGTAAGCAGGGATGAGCCGACAGCCATACTTAAAGTCGGCATCATCGCCGAGTTTTCCCCGCGTAAGCAGGGATGAGCCGCGCTCATCGTTGGCTACCAGGGTGCTCCACGCGTTTTCCCCGCGTAAGCAGGGATGAGCCTCTGGTCGAAGCTCACGCCGGAGCCCATGCCAGGTTTTCCCCGCGTAAGCAGGGATGAGCCGCGTAAATGTCCGACGGGTCAACCATCGTGACCGTTTTCCCCGCGTAAGCAGGGATGAGCCGGTCCTTAATGTTGTAGCTTCCAGACCGGGGGAGTTTTCCCCGCGTAAGCAGGGATGAGCCTTTCTCCGAGTGCTCGACGAATTTCCACGAGTGGTTTTCCCCGCGTAAGCAGGGATGAGCCTCGGCGCATAGACAGTGCAGGCGTCTTCCAGCGGTTTTCCCCGCGTAAGCAGGGATGAGCCCGCGTTGACGGCATCTTCGCTGCGGTTGGGGTGGTTTTCCCCGCGTAAGCAGGGATGAGCCCTTTCGCCATTCCTCGTAGCCGAGCAGTGGCATGTTTTCCCCGCGTAAGCAGGGATGAGCCTTCCGCCGCCTTGACGTCAGTCTTGAGCTTATAGTTTTCCCCGCGTAAGCAGGGATGAGCCAATTTGTTCGCCTTCGTCGACGTCCCAGGTGACGTTTTCCCCGCGTAAGCAGGGATGAGCCTAATGGGCCAATCATCAGAAGACGCCGGGGTACGTTTTCCCCGCGTAAGCAGGGATGAGCCTGTATGTTGCCTAATTTCGGCCTCACACAATTCGTTTTCCCCGCGTAAGCAGGGATGAGCCGGGAACGGAATTCCGGCTACTGTCCAACCTGCTGTTTTCCCCGCGTAAGCAGGGATGAGCCGGAATACTACGACAAACTCAACAAATTCTACGAGTTTTCCCCGCGTAAGCAGGGATGAGCCGAACGGCCTGCCGCCCGCGAGCTGCTGGACTACGTTTTCCCCGCGTAAGCAGGGATGAGCCGGCCCGTCACGAACGCAAAATGGCCCGAATTCAGTTTTCCCCGCGTAAGCAGGGATGAGCCGGTCAAGCGCCACATGGGTGGTGCTACTCAAAAGTTTTCCCCGCGTAAGCAGGGATGAGCCGGGTAACATCAGGTTTCCTGTATAGGCGGGTTGGTTTTCCCCGCGTAAGCAGGGATGAGCCGATCCAGCGGTTTGGTGAGCAGGTGCGTGATGGGTTTTCCCCGCGTAAGCAGGGATGAGCCGCTGGCAGGGGTGTGCAGAGCAGTGTCGATGGCGTTTTCCCCGCGTAAGCAGGGATGAGCCGTATAGGGCTGCCCACACACGCTCGCCGACGTCGTTTTCCCCGCGTAAGCAGGGATGAGCCTATGCGTCGTGTGCTCCACCGTCACCTCTTGGCGTTTTCCCCGCGTAAGCAGGGATGAGCCGAAAAGCACCACAGAATCGCCCGGATGTACCTCGTTTTCCCCGCGTAAGCAGGGATGAGCCGGACGACCTTGCCCTCGATGACCTGCGCATCGAGTTTTCCCCGCGTAAGCAGGGATGAGCCTGACTCCCATTCTCGCACATCTGCAAAGAATGCGTTTTCCCCGCGTAAGCAGGGATGAGCCTTTAATCTCGGTCAGCTGGCAGGACATATCCAGGTTTTCCCCGCGTAAGCAGGGATGAGCCGGCCCGCCCCCGGCCACGGTTGCGGATCCCCTTGTTTTCCCCGCGTAAGCAGGGATGAGCCTTTCCGCCCCAATACGGTCCCCTAGAAAGAAGTGTTTTCCCCGCGTAAGCAGGGATGAGCCTGTCACAAGTTAATCCAACTACCAGCAGAAACGGTTTTCCCCGCGTAAGCAGGGATGAGCCGCAGCCGGGCCGGACGATAAGCCGCTAATTGACGTTTTCCCCGCGTAAGCAGGGATGAGCCGTCCCGCCGGGGCGGTACCCACAACCGAATACGGTTTTCCCCGCGTAAGCAGGGATGAGCCGACACTCGGGAGCTGCTGTTTTTGGACTCTGCTGTTTTCCCCGCGTAAGCAGGGATGAGCCGGACGAGCAAAGTTTTCCTATTCCCCTGTATTTGTTTTCCCCGCGTAAGCAGGGATGAGCCGAGGCTGAAGAGCATTCGGGTAATGCTGGATTTGTTTTCCCCGCGTAAGCAGGGATGAGCCGCGGCCGAGCCGCTTGCCGCCGTCGATGAGCCGGTTTTCCCCGCGTAAGCAGGGATGAGCCTAGGATGCTGACCCTACTGCCTCTAAAATACCGGTTTTCCCCGCGTAAGCAGGGATGAGCCGCAACGGTCGCGGCCAATGGGTCGGCGCAATCTGTTTTCCCCGCGTAAGCAGGGATGAGCCTGCTTGTCCCAGCTGTTCGTCGGACCGCGAGCCGTTTTCCCCGCGTAAGCAGGGATGAGCCGGACGTTGCCGTCACGCTCGGTGGCGCGCTGAAGTTTTCCCCGCGTAAGCAGGGATGAGCCGACTCCCCGGTGATCGGGTTCCTGCTGGACGTGGTTTTCCCCGCGTAAGCAGGGATGAGCCGATCAAGCGCCACATGGGTGGTGCTCAAGCAAAGTTTTCCCCGCGTAAGCAGGGATGAGCCGTTCCCGGTCGTCAAGCTCAACAAGGACCAGGTGTTTTCCCCGCGTAAGCAGGGATGAGCCGTCGTTGACCCAGGGGGCCCTGATCGACGCGGTGTTTTCCCCGCGTAAGCAGGGATGAGCCGTGGTTCAGTCCAGACAAAAGAAACGGGCTACAGTTTTCCCCGCGTAAGCAGGGATGAGCCTTCCGCGCGACTTCCACGCGAATATCGTCATCAGTTTTCCCCGCGTAAGCAGGGATGAGCCGCGGACCGGGCGACGACAGCGGGCGATAAGGCCGTTTTCCCCGCGTAAGCAGGGATGAGCCGCTGTATGAGCGGATTCCGGAGCAGATGCTCTAGTTTTCCCCGCGTAAGCAGGGATGAGCCCCCGTCTAGGGTCATGGCGGACAGGTCACGCGGGTTTTCCCCGCGTAAGCAGGGATGAGCCTACGCCCCGGTCGATGATCAGACAATCTATGTGGTTTTCCCCGCGTAAGCAGGGATGAGCCCCGTTTCGGCACCATCACTAACCAACAGCGGTAGTTTTCCCCGCGTAAGCAGGGATGAGCCGCGCATGGCAATTCCTAGGGAAGGGCGGAATTGGTTTTCCCCGCGTAAGCAGGGATGAGCCGACGAATGGCTGATTGACCATGGCTTATTCATCGTTTTCCCCGCGTAAGCAGGGATGAGCCGTGCCCCATTCCATGCGGCGGTCACTGCATCCCGTTTTCCCCGCGTAAGCAGGGATGAGCCCGCGGAACCCGTTGGCCATGTATACGTTATTCGGTTTTCCCCGCGTAAGCAGGGATGAGCCTTGCAGGCATTGTGGGATGAATCGGCGGATCAAGTTTTCCCCGCGTAAGCAGGGATGAGCCGTCGCCCGGAATTCATATGAGGGCGCTTACCGGGTTTTCCCCGCGTAAGCAGGGATGAGCCTCCCTGGCGATGTAATCGACAAACTCGGGGCGCGTTTTCCCCGCGTAAGCAGGGATGAGCCGACCACCACCCAAAAAACCGCCCACGGCACCAGGTTTTCCCCGCGTAAGCAGGGATGAGCCGTCTTCGATGCCCTTATTCGGGTCGTATTGTCCGTTTTCCCCGCGTAAGCAGGGATGAGCCCCAATTTCGTCACCATCCTCACCCACGACCCGAGTTTTCCCCGCGTAAGCAGGGATGAGCCCTCTGCTTGTGCCTGTTGCATGCGCTGGGCTGCGTTTTCCCCGCGTAAGCAGGGATGAGCCGACTCTGCCATCGTGTCGGGCATCCTGACGATCGTTTTCCCCGCGTAAGCAGGGATGAGCCTTGTCGAAGTCATGCGGGCGGATATGCCATTTAGTTTTCCCCGCGTAAGCAGGGATGAGCCGACTCCCCGGTGATCGGGTTCCTGCTGGACGTGGTTTTCCCCGCGTAAGCAGGGATGAGCCGATCAAGCGCCACATGGGTGGTGCTCAAGCAAAGTTTTCCCCGCGTAAGCAGGGATGAGCCGTTCCCGGTCGTCAAGCTCAACAAGGACCAGGTAGTTTTCCCCGCGTAAGCAGGGATGAGCCGTACCGCCCGGCCTATGCCACTGTGGTGGAATCGTTTTCCCCGCGTAAGCAGGGATGAGCCCTCGTAGACCACACCGGACAGTACATCCAGGTAGTTTTCCCCGCGTAAGCAGGGATGAGCCCTAAGTTGGAGTCGCTGCGCAAGAACGCCAACGGTTTTCCCCGCGTAAGCAGGGATGAGCCTGTCCTGGCCCTTCTTGTGGATCTCGGGGGACAGTTTTCCCCGCGTAAGCAGGGATGAGCCCACGCGCCGTGCTTTCTCCACCTCATCCAGTCCGTTTTCCCCGCGTAAGCAGGGATGAGCCTGAGTGGGTCAATTCGGTCGAGGGATTTACCGCGTTTTCCCCGCGTAAGCAGGGATGAGCCTCAATTTGTCATTCTTGGACCGGCCTTCCTCTTGTTTTCCCCGCGTAAGCAGGGATGAGCCGTCACAACCGGACGGCTCAAAAAAGCCGGGTATGTTTTCCCCGCGTAAGCAGGGATGAGCCGGCAGTATCGAAGACCGGAAGCAAAAGGCGTTTGTTTTCCCCGCGTAAGCAGGGATGAGCCTCAGTATCCGGCGGGGCAATACGCGCATCATAGGTTTTCCCCGCGTAAGCAGGGATGAGCCTAATTCGCGGCGGCAAGGGCACGCCCAATTGCGGTTTTCCCCGCGTAAGCAGGGATGAGCCGGTTGACGACGGCTTCTACGATCACCCAAAGATGTTTTCCCCGCGTAAGCAGGGATGAGCCGCCCTTGTCATTGGCATGGGAGACAATACGCACGTTTTCCCCGCGTAAGCAGGGATGAGCCGTGTCACCTGCGGTTGTACCGGTAGGGGGTGACGTTTTCCCCGCGTAAGCAGGGATGAGCCCCCACGAGCACCGCACAGTAGCTATCCCCCGGGGTTTTCCCCGCGTAAGCAGGGATGAGCCTGCTCAGGTGCGGATGCTGGCGCGCGTGGCGCTGTTTTCCCCGCGTAAGCAGGGTTGAGCCTTTCTCGGGGTCGACACCCAGCATAGTGAGATAGTTTTCCCCGCGTAAGCAGGGATGAGCCGCCGCCCGCCTGCTGGGCCTGACCCGTAACGGGGTTTTCCCCGCGTAAGCAGGGATGAGCCGCGGCCGGGCCTTCCAGCTCCTTGGCACGCTGGGTTTTCCCCGCGTAAGCAGGGATGAGCCGAACAAAATCGGTGCTGTAATTGAGGAAGCGCGGTTTTCCCCGCGTAAGCAGGGATGAGCCCAATAAGAACGGCCAGCTGGTGATGCGCAGCATGTTTTCCCCGCGTAAGCAGGGATGAGCCTACACCGGTGATGGGTGGAATAGGGAGACGCTAGTTTTCCCCGCGTAAGCAGGGATGAGCCTAAGGCGGGCGACAAAGCCCAAGACGTCTGCCAGTTTTCCCCGCGTAAGCAGGGATGAGCCGTCAATCACGCCACGGATGACGGCCATAATCACGTTTTCCCCGCGTAAGCAGGGATGAGCCGCGCGCGCCCCGGCACCAGTAGGCGACACAACGGTTTTCCCCGCGTAAGCAGGGATGAGCCGACGACCGCACTGATGGCGTTCGGCATGGGTACGTTTTCCCCGCGTAAGCAGGGATGAGCCGACGACCGCACTGATGGCGTTCGGCATGGGTACGTTTTCCCCGCGTAAGCAGGGATGAGCCCTGCGTGCCGTCGGGCACATAGCCCGTCGTCGGGTTTTCCCCGCGTAAGCAGGGATGAGCCTGACCACCCCGCTGACCATCACCGCCTACCTGGGTTTTCCCCGCGTAAGCAGGGATGAGCCGCCCCACAAACGGCGACTGAGACATTCGTGCAAGTTTTCCCCGCGTAAGCAGGGATGAGCCCCCCATCGCGGGCCCCTCGGCTTTCAGGGCGTTGTTTTCCCCGCGTAAGCAGGGATGAGCCGCTCTGTGCGTAGCAGCCCGCGCGTGCGACGACGTTTTCCCCGCGTAAGCAGGGATGAGCCGCGCTGCGATGATTTCGTCGGGCATCGTCTCTGCGAGTTTTCCCCGCGTAAGCAGGGATGAGCCGGGCTCGTATGCCACGAATGCGGGACCACCTGCGTTTTCCCCGCGTAAGCAGGGATGAGCCGCGTGTCCAGGCGATCACCGACGGGCGGATCACGTTTTCCCCGCGTAAGCAGGGATGAGCCGAGATCGACTTCCTTAGTCTTGACCTGCCCGTGGTTTTCCCCGCGTAAGCAGGGATGAGCCGGCCTACACCCTATCCTCGCTGATCGCCTTGCGGTTTTCCCCGCGTAAGCAGGGATGAGCCGTTGCCGTGCAGGCGGATCAGGTTCAGGAACAGGTTTTCCCCGCGTAAGCAGGGATGAGCCGGAACTGGAATCCGCAAACACGTCCATGCGGTGGTTTTCCCCGCGTAAGCAGGGATGAGCTCCAAATTTTTGCCGTATGCCGAGTCCCCATAGCTCTCTTTCGCCAGCAGGGCTGGGGCCGGTGTGGTGGGATGATGGATCATTTACTGAAATCAGTTATCTACCTTAATTATCTGTTTACACCATGTGGCCAAAACAGGAACTAGTACGACTCTCTGTGGGCTGCCTCGCGAAGGGAGAATATATCTTCGTTGAATAATCTCAAGTCCAAGACGAAGGAACCACAACCTTCATCAATGTAGAATCGTGTTGAAAAGTAGAAAGTAAACCAACCAAAGCAGTATTAATTTAGAAGGGGAAATTCTATGGAGATCATCCCGGCAATTCTTACCATCATGTCTTCGGCGTGTGAAGCTCCCGCTCCTGTCACTTACGCCCTAGCTGCCGTGACTGTATTCTTCCTTTCCAAGGAGACGTTCACCATGATTCGTACGTATAACGCTTCCAAATAGTAATGCCGACTTCGATCAGATGATGTTCCTCAACCCACCACCCCAGCAGACCGAATGGGGGATTAACCAAAGGGAGATTGCTCGCCTCGCGGGCCTAGCCCCAGCATCTGGCCCGCAGCATCTAACCATCAACACCAGCCACATAGCGCCGACCTGCGCAGGGCCGGCTACACACCACCGGCTACACACCACCAGCCCCACACCGCCGAGCAGGTACCACAACAGCCCCTCACAGAACGTGCGCTTAAGGCCTGCGCCTACCACCGCACCCCCGCCTCTACAACCGCGGATCCAACCCTTCTGATTCGAGCGCCAGGACGGCCAGCGCCCGCTGGTGGACCTGGTAGAATGGGGCGTGCGCCACCCACTTGTCCAGGCCGTCGAGGCCTAGGGCGTATTCGCGCAGCGCGGCGGTGCGCTTGGGGGCAAGGTTGCGGTTGCGCAGCGCTGTGAGGCGTGCGGGGTCGAGGTAGTCCGGGCCGTAGATCATGCGCAGGTAGTCGCGCCCGCGGACTTTCAGCCCTGGTTGGGTACCGGCCGGGGCGTGCGCGTTGGTTTCGGGTTTGATCACTATTCCTTCGGCCCCGGCGGCGGTGAGTTTGAGCCACCAGTCGGTGATGGCGGTGACTGCCTCTGGGTCGTGGGGGTTGGCGTGGCGGTGTTGGGTGGGGTGGTAGAGGTTGCCGGGGGCGTCGCAAAGCAACTGGATGTGCTCGAGGTGCCAGCTGTGGGGGCGGTGGTGGTGGGTGTGTCCGGCGCTGGCCAGGATTTGGAAGGGGGCGAAGCGGATGTTGCTGGGGTCGGTGACGTAGGTGCGCCAGGTGTGGTCGAAGCGGGACAGGTTGTCCAGGCGGGTGGCCAGCGTGGTGTCCAGGTCGGGTACGGGTACGCCGCGGCGGCGGGCGTGCGTCAGGGCTTGGGCGGCGGCGGATAGGTCGGCGTGGCCTGCGGCGGATAGGGGAGCGTAGAGGGTGTCTATGAGGCCTTGTGCTTTGAGGTTCCAGGGCAGGATTTCGCCGTCGAGGAGGACCCATTCGCTGTCCAGTGCGCGCAGCAGGTCGGTGGCGGCGGCGCCGAGGGCCTGGGGGATGTCTGGCTGGTCAAAGAAGGCCCGTCCGGTGCGGGTGTACAGGTAGCAGCGCTGCGGGTCGGTGTGGAGGTAGGCCACGGCTCGGGAGCCCATGTGTTTTTCCTGGCACACCACCTCCAGTCCGCGGTCGGCGTAGTAGGCCAGTGCGGGGGCGGGGTGTTCCAGGAACCCGTCCTGGGTTGCGGTGGGGGCGGGTGCCATGGTGGGTGGCAGGTAGGGCAGCAGGTGTGGGGGCAGTGCGAAGCGGCTGAGGGTTTCCAGTGCGGCGGCGGTGCGCTGGGCGGAGATGGTGATGCGCCCGGCCCGCGGAGTGTTCAGGCGCAGGGGACCGGTGACGTCGCTGATGCGCAGGTCGGTGGCGCGCGCGTCGGGGTTGGCCAGGGGGCGCACGGGGTCGGCGTAGGTGCGCCGGGCGGGGACCTGCACGATCTCGCGTTCGGGGTAGCGCAGGGCGGTGAGGCTGCCGCCGAAGACGCAGCCGGTATCAATGCACAAGGTGTTGTTGACCCAGCGTGCGTCGGCGACGGGCGTGTGGCCGTAGATCACGGCGGCGCGCCCGCGGTAGTCGGCGGCCCAGTCTTCGCGCACGGGCAGCCCGTAGCGGTCGACCTCGCCGGTGGTTGCCCCGTAGAGGGCGTGTTCGCGCACCGCGCCGCTGGCCTTGTTGTGCAGGTGTTCGGGCAGCCCGGCGTGGGCGATGACCAGGGCGCCGTCGTCGAGGACCAGGTGGGCGACCAGCTGGTCAAGGCTGGTGCGGATGTCCTCGCGCTCCGAGTGGCTGGCCTGGGTTTCTAGCTGGCGCATGGTGGCGTCGAGGCCGTGGTTGCGGGTGACGTTCGCCCCGCCGAGTGCGCGCACCAGCTTGGCGTCATGGTTGCCGGGCACGGCGAGGGCGTGTCCGGCGTGCACCATGCCCAGCACAAGCCGCAGCACCCCCAGCGAGTCCGGCCCGCGGTCGACGAGGTCGCCGACGAATACCGCCCGGCGTCCTTCGGGGTGGGCGGCGTCGTGGCCGGTGGGATCGATCCGGTAGCCCAGCGCGTCGAGGAGGCTGCGCAGTTCGTCGAGGCAGCCGTGGACGTCGCCGATGATGTCAAAGGGGCCGTGCTCGTCGCGCCGGTCGCTGCGCAGCGGGGTGCGCTCGATGCGCACCTGGGTAATCTCCTCCGGCCCGTGCAGCACGTGCACCCCGCGAAAGCCCTCCTTGCGCAGGTGCGCCAGCCCCCGCTGCAACGTTCGGTGCTGGCGGTCGATGACGCTGGCGGGAAAATCACGGTCGGCGCGTGCAGCGTGGCGGCGGCGCAGCTCCGCAAGGCCAACGTCGAGGACAATGGCCACCGGAAGCTGGTGGTGCCGCTTGGCCAGGGTGACCAGCGCCGACCGGTCTTCGGGGCTTATCGACGTCGCGTCCACCACGGTGAGCAGTCCAGCATCGAGGCGGCGCGCGGCGACGTCGAAAAGCAGATCAAAAGCCTGCGCCGTCGCCTCCTGATCATTGGGATCATTGGACACCACCCCGCGGCAGAAGTCAGAAGAAACCGTGTCAAAGGGCCCAAAATGCGTGCGCGCAAAAGTCGACTTTCCGGCGCCAGACGCGCCGATGAGGACCACCAGGCTGGGGTCCGGAATCCGCAGAATACTCACCAGAATCCCTCCTTAAAACGTGCGCGAAAACACTGCCAAAAACGTCGGCGGCCCGAAGCTGGCATGCGGCTGACCGATGCCGCTGCATTCCACCACGTAACCAAACTCGGCGCACACCCGGCGGGTCCACTGAGCAAACCCGGCACGGTCAAACTCGAAACGATGATCGCCGTGGCGCAGCTGCCCCGGGGAAAGATCAGAAAACGTGGCATTAAACTCCCGATTCGGGGTAGTCAGCACCACGAATTCGGGGCTGGACTGCCCAAAAATGAGCTGCTCCCACTCGGGGAGGCGACTCGGATCAATGTGCTCGATGACCTCCATAGCCACCATCACATCCGCGCCCGCCAGGCGCTCATCCGCATACGGCGCGGCGGCCTGCACCAACTCCACCCGCCGCAGCTGGCGCTCGCCCAGATGGGCCTGGGCTAGTCGCTTCTCAGCGCGCTCAAGCTGCGGGGCCGACGCATCCGCACCAATGATCCGCGCGATGGTGGGCTCGCGCACAAGCTCCCGGATCAATTTGCCCTCCCCGCAGCCAAAGTCCACCACTACCCGCGGCCGCAGCGCCAAGACCTGGGCCACCACGGCGTTAAGGCGCTGCTGGCTCGGATGCGGCTCACGGCGCGGGGGCGGGGCGATGCCTAAGCGCTCGCGCGCCGCAGCAACCAGGTCCGGCTGGTGGGCCAGCGAGGCAGCAAGAATCCGCTGCGCACCCGGGTGGGCCGGCAACCAACCGGCAGCCGCCTCAACCACCTTGTCCACCTCCGGCTGCGCAACCCAATAGTGCTTCGTCCCGTCGAGCACGGGGATAAGGACGTAGAGCTGGCGCAGCGCCGTCCGCAGTAGGGCCGTGCCCGTGAGCACCACAGTGGAGGCATACCGCGAGCCGCTGACCTCGACCCGCCACCCCAACGGCTCCCACAGCTCACGGATGGTGGCCTCCTCCGCGCGCACCCCCACCACCGTCAGGCGCAACTCCAGCGGCGAATCCGCCAGCGCCTGGTGGGCGGCGTCGGCCGTGCCCATAAACGCCGAATGCAGGCAGGCCCGCACGGCCACCGCCAGTAGGGAAGACGCAGCATACGCCCGATCATTGAGGTAGCCTCTCAGCTCCGCCGTGGCCCCGCGGCGGCGGGCCATCGCGTGCAACGCCGCCGGATCCGCATCTACCCACACCGCGGCCGTGCACTCCGTATGGTCAGCCCGCGGGAAAAACACCCTCGCCGTGCCATACCTGAGCGCGCGCTCATACACCCGGTCCGGATGCTTGTGTAACAAGAATCCCAGGTCCCGCGCGGAAGGCTGCGCGGAAGGACTCAGCAACGTCACAAGAGCGAACATGGACGCTAGCCTAGGCTATGTAGAACTAGACCGAATCACCGGCCGTCCCCCGAAAGCCCCCACGGTCCTGCCGGGCGCTATCAGGTAGCCGCCAGGCTAGACTAAGCCAAACTATGGCTGGCTCTTCTTCTCCCTCCACCGCGCCGCCCGGCGCGCTGATCTGGTTGGCCCCCGGGCTGATGGTGATCTCCGGGCTGTCCAACTACGCCGGTGCCGCCCTGGCGGTGGGCCTTTTCGAACAGTTTCCGCCCTGGCTGGCGGCCTGGCTGCGCATGGGGTCAGCCGGGCTGATTCTCACGGTGGTCCTGAGGCCCGCCCTGCGGGATTTTTGGGGACGCGCCGGCGCCCTGGCCGCCGTCTATGGGGCAGTGACCCTGGCCATGAACACCGCCTTCTACGAGGCCATTGCCCGCCTGCCCATGGGCACCGTGGTGGCCATTGAGTTCACCGGGCCCATCGTGGTGGCCGCCGTGGGCTCGCGCACCCTGCGCGAATGGGTGGCCGTGGTGTGCGCCGCCGGGGGCGTTGTGGCCCTCAGCGGGGCGCAATGGTCCGCCAGCGCTAGCGGCGTGATCCTGGCGCTGCTCGCCGCCACCATGTGGGGTACCTACATCGTGGTGGGCGCGCGCATATCCGGGGATGCCGCCACCTCAACTACGTCCATGGCCGTGGGGTTTACGTGGGCGGGAATAGCTACGCTGCCGCTGGCTATTGCTGGTTGGCCGGGCCAGCACCCCGGGGACCTCGACGGCATGCGCATCCTGGGCGTGGCGCTCGGGCTTGGCGTCTTGTCCGCGGTCATTCCCTACGGCCTTGACCAGGTCATCCTGCGCATGGCAGGACCGGCGCACTTCGCGGTGTTGTTGGCGCTGCTGCCGCTGACGGCTGCGGTACTCGGGGCGGTGGTGTTGCACCAGGGGCTCAGCGCAGCAGAAATAGGAGGAATCGCGGCGGTGGTCGCCGCGGTGGTGGTGCGGGCCGGCACGCGCGGACAAGCGACCGTACGGCGCTCCGCGCCGCCCACAGCCTTCGACGAGGTTGTGGGCGATGCCGACACGCCGATTCAGCCCTAAGCGCTAGCTGCGGCCCAGCAGCGTGTTCAGGGTGGCAATGGAGCCGACCTCGTGGAGGCTGCGCAGCGTCGCCTCGTAGGGCTGGGTAAACGCGGGCTCATCGACCAAGTCGCCGAAGATCTCCCGATCCCGAACAAACGCCAGGATGTCCTCCCGATTGTGCTGGGCGGCGGCGTGGAGGCGGTCAGCCAAGGCGTCGACGATGGTGATCGGCTCTCCCTGCTCATCGACGCCCTCGTCATAGCGCGCCCAGCTGGCCACGATGGCAGCCGAGAGCTCCACGGGGCGACCCGTAGCGATGTTCTCCCGGATCACCGGCAGCAGCCACTTGGGAATCCGGTCCGAAGACTCCGCGCACAGGCGCGCCACGGTGTCCTTGACAGCCTCATTGCCAAACCGGGAAATCAGCTGGCGGCGGTAGGCGTCCAGGTCCACCCCGGGCACCGGGCGCAGCGAGGGAGTGGCCTCCTGTTCCATGTAGGCCAGCAGGAAGTCCGCAAAAAGATTATCGTGCACCACGTCGTGGACCAGGCGGTGCCCGGCCAGGTAGCCGAAGTAGCACAGCCCCTGGTGGGAGGCGTTGAGCAGGCGCAGCTTCATCAGCTCGTAAGGCACCACGTCCTGGACAACCTGGACGCCGGCGTCCTCGTATTCGGGGCGGCCGGCCACAAAGTTGTCCTCCAACACCCACTGGGTGAAGTCTTCGCAGACCACCGGCCACTCATCGGTATAGCCGTAAGCATCGGCCACGTCCGCGCGGTCCGCGTCGGTGGTCTCCGGGGTGATGCGGTCCACCATGGAGTTGGGGAAGGGGACCTCGTCGCGGATCCACTGCGCCAGCTGCGGGTCGATCGCCTCGGCGAAGGCGTGGAACATGGCGCTGGCAACGTGGCCATTGCCCTGAATGTTGTCGCAGCTCATCACCGTAAACGGGGTATCGCCGGCGGCGCGCCGGCGCATGAGAGCGGCGGTGATCAGCCCAAAGAAGGTGCGCAAGGAGTCCTCGCGGCCCTGCTTGAGCTCCGCGATGTCATGGGCCACGTGCTCCTGGTCCAGGTTGAACTCGCCCTTGACGTGATCGAAGTTGTAGCCGCCCTCGGTGACGGTGAGGGAGACGATGCGGATCGCGGCGTCGGCAAGCACCGCAACAGCAGCAGCCGGATCGTCCGGTGCGAAGACGTAATCAATGATCGAGCCGATCACGCGCGGATTGACGGTACCGTCCGGGGCCTTTTCTACCAGCGTATACAGGCAATCCTGGGCCTTGAGGGCGTCGCGCATGCGCGCATCCGACGGCATGACCCCCATGCCCACGATGCCAAAGTCCAACGCCGTGCCGGCATTCATCAGCTCGTCGAGGTACCGCGCCTGGTGGGCGCGGTGGAAACCGCCAACACCAAAGTGGACGATCCCGGCGCGTACCGCAGCGCGATCATAAGCGGGTACGGCCACCTCACCCTTCTGGGCGATCTCCGGCAGGGAGGCAGTGGACAGGTGAACAGAACTCATGGTGAAAACCACTCCTTAGGATGAACGTGTGGAAGCAGATGCTGCCGTGGCAGCGTCGGGGTTGAGAGCCTGCGGGGCGGCCTCGGCATGCTCGTTGGTCAGCGGCGGCACCCCATCGAAGCCGGGCTGCAAACCCTTGAATGCCAGGCACATCATGCCGGCGAGGACAAAAAGCCCCATCATGATCAGGATCAGCCCGGTGGGCCCCAGCAGCGGATGGAAGACGTAGACCAGCAGGGGACCCGCCGCGACGGCCGCCCCCACACCCAGGTTGTAGGTAGACATCGCCGCGCCCGGGTGGGTGGGATCCAGCGACACCGCGATGGGAGAAAGCGGCACATATCCAGCCAGTGCCACGCCGAACAGTGCGCCGGCAATCAAGGTCAGCCCGTAGGCCAGGTGGTCTGAAGCCCCCGCGGCCAAGGCCATCTTTGGGGTGAAATAGACCAGACCCAACGTGAAAAAGCAGCTCACCGGGCCCGCCCACACCATCGTGCGCCACCAGCCGAAGCGGTCGCCGACGCGCCCAAAGATGGGGTTGAACGGCAGATTCACCGCGTAGATGACCGTGGTCAGCAGGAGGAACCAGGCGCGCGGCCAGTGCAGGACCTCCGCGAAGTAGGGCGGGAAGAAGATCGCCATGGCGTAGGTGGGCATGGAGTTGATGGTGCGGATGTAGGTGACAAAGCGGGCGCGCCGATCGGTGGCCAGCAGCTTGAAACCGCGTGCGAGGGTGGCGGTGACGTCGCTGGAATCCTCCACCAGCGGGCCGCGCCCGATGCGCTCGCGCACCCCAACAAAGGCGATGAGTGCGCCGATGGAGACCACCACCAGGGACAACCACAGCGTCTCGTAATAGGTCAGGTGGAAGCGGTTGAGGGAGACGGTGGCCACCAGCGCGCCGAGCGTGGGCAAGCCCGCAGAAAAGGCCACGTAGAACCAGCCCACGCCACTGGCCAGGTTGCGCGGCGAGGCCGTGGCGGTAATCCACACCAGGAAGCCGTAGGCAAAGAACGGGTAGCCAAATCCCCGCAGGCCGTAGAACAAGAAGATCATCCACCGTTGATCGGAGGTCAGCGCCAGGGCCAGGAAACCGACCTCAAAGCAGACCCACACGGCGGCGCCGAGCATCATTACTTTGCGCGGCCCCCACAGGTCAGACAGTGCGGCGGCGAAGAAGGCGGCGATGGCGACGGCGATGCCGTAGACAGTGACCACGGCGGCGGCCTGGTCCACGCTGAAGCCGTGATCGTCTTCAAGGAAAGGCTCCAGGATGTTGGTCTCAATGCCGTCGCCGATCATGAAGACCGTCAGGCCCACGAATCCCCAGATCAGTGGTCTGGGGATGCCGAGGCGCTCGGTCAAGGAATGCTGGGACACGGGTGACAACCTCGTTTCCAGGAGGAAGCTGACAAGGGGCACACGCCAAGGTGGCTGCGAGCAGGGGAGTGCCAAGCATGTGGCGGCGCTGTTAGCTGTCCTCAGGTGTGTTTGCCCAGACGGGCATGGCGTCCATGATCTAACGTGAAATTAACAGAAGTCAACAGTTTCGCGTGAGAAAATGTTGCTTTGGGTCATGGCGGCGGAAAAGTGCAGGTCCCCACCCGCCGCGCCGGGTGGGGAATTACCCCCATGCGGGGGGTATGGAGGGGCGTGGGGCGGGATGAGCCTGTGGGGTGGAGGGCCCGGGCAGCCATCTTTCAGCCTCCTCGCGGGGGTGACAATGGCCACATGTCACACCAGCGTGTTATAAAATGGGCTATATTTCACACGTGGTTGTTGAGTTGTGTGTTGCGGAGGTGCTCGCGCAATCCTGTCGAGGCACCGCCGGAACAGTGCCGGAACAGCGCCGACGTGCCGCGCAGCTGCCACCGGCTTGCCGCGGAATCTCCGCCAAACCCAGCCCCCACCGTGTTTCTCACTCACCGGTTGAAAGGTGATCCCCGTGTCTAGTTCTGCCCGCCCCATCGCTGAGCCGCAGCATTCGGCCACGCCGCACGGCTCTCCCGCAGCAAAAGACCCAGCCACACCGCACGGTCCAGCCACACCGCAAGACCCAACCGCGACGTCGCACGCCCCGGCCACCCCGCCGCGCCGCGTCGCCGGGCCGGAGGCGCGCCAGGCGGCAATCGTGGCGCGGGTCGGCCAGGAGGGTGCGGTGCGCATTGATGAGCTCGCCGCGGACCTGGAAGTCTCCGCGATGACTATTCACCGGGACCTTGACGCCTTGGCGCACCGGGGTCTGATCGAGCGGGTGCGCGGCGGGGCCCGGGCGATTGGCACACAGATGACGGAGCGTGACGTCGCTGTGCGGCGGTTGACCAACGTGGCCCTCAAGGCGGACCTGGCAGAGGTGGTGCTGGGGTTGGTGCATCCGGGCGAGGTGGTGGCTTTGGATGATTCCACCACGGTGGCTGCGGTGGGGTATCGGTTGGCCAGGCGTGATCCGGGGGCGGTGATTACGCATTCTTTGGAGTTGATTGTTGAGCTGGGGCGCAGTCACCCGGACTTGACGCTCATTGGGTTGGGTGGGCGTTATGTGCCGGCCACGGATTCTTTCTTGGGGCAGTCCACGTGCGCGCAGATGCGCACGCTGAGCGCGGATGTCTCTGTGGTGTCTACTACCAGCGTGCGTGGTGGGGCGTTGTATCACCCGGATGAGGATGCCGCGTTGACTAAGCGTTCGTGTGTTGCCTTGGGGCAGCGCAAGGTGTTGGTTTTTGATTCATCGAAGTTTGATGCGCTGGGCGTTCACCGGGTGGCCGCGCTGGCGGATTTTGATGACATTGTGGTGGACTCCCAGCTCTCCCCGGCGGCGGCGAAGATGCTGCAGGCCAGTGGTGCGCGTATTCACCTCGTGGCGGCGCAGGCTCCTCCGGAACCTACTGTCGCCGGACCCATTGTGTTGTAAGCGTTTGTGTTCTTGAAGCCTTTGTTAGTCAGGAGACTGTGATTGTGAGCCTCGTTCTTGGTATTGATTCCTCCACCCAGTCGTGCAAGGCGGTGCTTGTCGACGCCTCCTCCGGCACCGTCGTCACGCAGGCTCGGGCAAGTCATCCGGACGGCACCCAGGTTGACCCGCAGGCCTGGGTCGATGCCCTGGATGAGGTGTGTTCCGGCCTGATCGAGCGTGCCGATGCCGTCGCCGTGGCCGGCCAGCAGCACGGCATGGTGGCCCTCGACCGGGACGGCGCGGTGGTGCGCCCGGCGATGCTGTGGAATGACACGTCCTCGGCCCCGCAGGCGCAGGACATCGTGGCGCAGCTGGGCGGCCCGCAGGCCTGCGCTCAGGAGATCGGCTCTGTCATGGTGGCTTCCTTTACCGGCAGCAAGCTGGCGTGGCTGCGCGACAATGAGCCGGACCACGCGCAGGCGACCGCGTCGGTTGCGCTGCCCCATGACTACCTGACCTGGCAGTTGACCGGGCGAGACGAGCTGACCACCGATCACGGCGATGCCTCCGGGACCGGCTATTACTCCACCACGCAGCGCGCCTTCCTGCCGGAGTTGGCGGCGCAGTTTGTGGGCCATGACATTGCGCTGCCGCGCATCGCTGAGCCCGCCGAGGTTGTGGGCACTACCAGTGGTGGCGTGGCGGTGGCTGCGGGCACCGGTGACAATGCGGCCGCCGCGCTGGGGTTGGGCTTGCGCCCCGGCGAGGTGTGCGTGTCCATTGGCACCTCGGGGGTGGCCAGCGCCGCCGTGGCGCAGCCGGTGCACGATGGCTCCGGCCTGGTGGCCGGCTTTTGTGATGCGACGGGCGGCTACCTGCCCCTGGCGTGCACGCTCAACGGGGCACGGGTGCTCGACTTTGCGGCGCGCCTGCTCGGCGTGGATCATGCGGGCCTGTCGGAGCTGGCGCTCCAGTCGGTTCCGGGGGCGCATGGGGTGACGCTGTTGCCCTATTTTGATGGGGAGCGCACCCCCAATCGCCCCGATGCACAAGGGGTGCTCAATGGGCTGACCACGGCGACCTCCCGCGAGGACGTGGCGCGCGCGGCGGTAGAAGGGGTGGTGCATTCGCTTCGCGACGCCGTCGCGGCACTAGAGGCAGCTACCGGCGTGGAGACCACGCGTATCCTGCTCATCGGTGGCGCCGCCCGGGCGGGGGCGTTGCAGCAGGTGGCCGCGGAGATCTTCGGCGTCCCGGTGGCGGTTCCGGCCCCAGCTGAATACGTGGCCCTGGGGGCGGCCCGGCAGGCCGCCTGGGCGCTGTCGGGCAAGGATGAGCCGCCGGTGTGGGCGCGGGCGCAGGAGCTGGTGCACGAACCGGATGCGTCCGCCGCCGAGCAGGTGGCAGCCGGCCGGCAGCGCTATGACTTCCTGCGTGACGCCACCGGTCAGTGGGGACGGGTGCCGCGCGGATAGATACCCTGGTGGGTATGCAGCGTTGGGTCTTACATGTGGACATGGATGCGTTTTTCGCATCCTGCGAACAGTTGACCCGACCTACCCTGCGGGGCCGCCCGGTGCTGGTGGCGGGCGTCTCCGGGCGGGGAGTCGTCGCCGGGGCGTCCTATGAGGCGCGGCGTTTTGGGGCGCGTTCTGCCATGCCCACGCATCGCGCGATGGCGCTGGTGGGCTACGGGGCGGTGGTGGTGGCCCCGCGCAGGCCGGTGTATGCGGCGGCGTCGCAACGCGTCTTTGAGGTGGTGCAGCGGTGCGCGCCGGTGGTTGAGCAGCTCTCCATCGACGAGGCGTTTGTAGAGCCAGCCGAGCTGCTCGGTGCCGGCGTCGATGAGGTCCGGCAGTGGGCCGATGAGCTGCGCGCGCAGATCCGCAAAGAAACGGGCCTGCCGGCGTCCGTGGGGGCAGGCTCCGGCAAGCAGTACGCAAAGATCGGCTCGGGGGAGGCCAAGCCGGATGGCACGTTTGTGCTGCCCGCGGACCGCCAGCTAGAGGTGCTCCACCCGCTGCCGGTGAATAAGTTGTGGGGGGTGGGTCCGGTCACGCATGGGCGCCTGCGCTCGGCGGGGGTGGAAACAATCGGGGATTTGGCCGCGCTGACGCGCCGGGAAGTTGAGGTGCTGTTGGGGGCGACGGTGGGGGTGCAGCTGTGGGAGCTGGCGCGCGGTCACGATGATCGCCCGGTGCAGCGCCGCGCGGAGGCCAAGCAGGTCTCCGCGGAGCACACCTACCCGCAGGATTTGACCACCCGCGCGCAGGTGGATGCGGCACTGGAGCGCGCGGCCGCGGATGCGCACAGGCGCCTGACTATCGACGGCCGCGGGGCGCGCACCGTCTCCGTGAAGCTGCGGATGGCAGACTTTCACATCGAATCGCGCTCGGCGACGCTTCCCTACGCCACCGACGATGCCGCCACCCTGTCGGCCCTGGCTGCCCAGCTGGTGCGCTACCCAGCGCAGGTGGGCGCTATCCGGCTGGTTGGCGTGAGCTTTTCCGGACTGGAGACCGCCCGGCAGGATGTCTTGTTCCCAGAGCTCGACGCCGTGGTACGCCCGGCGCCGGCAGCCGACGCGGACTATGAGGTCGGGGTCTCGGGTGCGCTCATCGACGAAGAGCCGACCGTGGTAGAAGCCACCACCCACTCGCCCGCAGAGCACGCCGCCGAGCCGAGGAAGGCTACCCAGGATGTGTGGCATCCCGACTACGGCCACGGCTGGATTCAGGGCGCCGGCCATGGCGTGGTCACGGTGCGCTTTGAAACGCGATCAACCGGGCCGGGGCGAACGCTGACCTTCGACGAGAAAGATCCGCTCCTGGTGGCGGCGGACCCGCTCGACAGCCTGGATTGGGCCGATTGGCTGGCGGCCCGGGACGCCGATTGTGCTGCCGAAGTTCCCCCAGCGGAGCACCCGGCGGATGCGCAGAGTTGAAGGTGGCGGCGAAAGCCCGGGATGAGCAACATCAGTAACACGTGTAACATCATCCGGGTACGCTAGGCGTGTCATGAATGCTACGAACCCACGCTTTGAACTGGGTGAACAAATGAGGAGAACCATGAAGCTGACCAGATTCACCGCAGCCGCCGTTGCAAGCACCGCCCTCGCCTTGGGCATGGTTGCCTGCTCCGGGGATGGCTCCTCGGATTCCTCCGAGACCGCCACCTCCTCGGCGGACTCGAAGGCGCCCACCTCCGCAGCCGCCGCAGCCGCGCTGCCCGCCGCCGCGGAGCTTAATGACATTTTGACCATCGCCTCCGACCCCAACCGGCCCCTGGAGGAAAAGCTCGCCACAGTGCAGGGCGGCGAAACCGCACCCGAGCTCTTCGAGGTCATGGCCCACTCCAAGCAAGAATCTGGCGCAGACTTCCACGTGGTGGACCCGGTACTGCCGGACATGGTGCCCAACTCCGTGCTCACCACCATCATCTTTACCCGCCCCGACCAGCCTGATCAGCAGGCCGATAACGTCCGCTTTGTCTTCGAAGACAACCGCTGGAAGCTGTCCAAGGACTGGGCGTGTACCCTGGTCTCCCAGGTTGTTCCGGACCAGCTGCCGCAGATGTGCGCCGAGGTGCCGGGTATCGTCCCGCCCGCTCCCGCCCCGGCAGGCGGCCCCGAAGAGCCGGCCCCGGGCGCCCCAGAAGGTGCCCCCGGCGCTGCGGTCCCGCCCGCAGGCGGCGAGAACGCCCCGGCCGGGGATCTGCCTCCCGTCGGTGAGGTTGTCCCGGCCCCGGCGCCGCTGGATGACGCCCCGGCACAATAAGAAAACCTCGCTTCGCGCGCGCCTCAGCGGCCCTCGGGGGAGAGGGGTTCGAGGCGAACCACGCGCGAATTGCGCCGTCGCGTCCAGCGGCGGCGAATCCACCTGTCATGCGTGGCCATGATCACCGTTCCGGGGAAATCCTCAAGCGCATCTTCGAGCTCCCCGGCGAGGGCCAAAGAAAGGTGATTGGTGGGCTCATCAAGGATGAGCACGTCAGGGGGTGCGGCCACCAGGGCACCCAACGCCACACGCTGGCGCTGGCCTAGGGAGAGCTCCCGCAGCGGCATGTCTGCCTGCGCTGGCGTGAGCAACCCCAGCGCCACCAGATCCGCCTTGCCGGCGACCTGGCGGGCGCTTAAAGAAAGGTCCGGCCAGACTGTGTCCTGGCTCAACCGGCCCACGCGCACATCCTCAGCCACCCGCACCTGGCCCTGATCCGGTGCCAGGCGTCCCTCAATAACATCCAAGAGCGTGGACTTTCCGGCCCCGTTGGGCCCCACGATAAGAACGTGCTCGCCGGGCTGGACCTTCAGATGCACGGGGGCTAGCCGCCCGCGCACCCCCACCCCGCGCAGATGCACGGCAGGCTCACCCAGCGCTGCCAGCGCCGACTGCGGAGTAATCCCGGCGAAACGCAGCGGCTCCGGCGGCGCCGGTAGAGCTGCGCGCTCTAATTCCTCAAGGCGCGCCCGCGCGGAGCGCACCCGGTTGCCCACCGTCTTCGCAGCCCGATCCGCATAAAACTTCGTAGAAATCTTCGACTCGGACTTACTGGTGTCATGGTGAAAGACGTCCGCGTTGGACTGGCTGGCGCGCGACTCCAGCCGCTCGCGCAGCTGGGCCTGGGCGTTGAAGCGCTCCTTCCACAGCTGCCGGGCGCGGGCGCGCTGCTTGAGGTAGTCCGAAAAACCTCCCCCAAACGCCGCGCCCTGGCGCGGGGTGCCCTCGGCGGTGGCCGTGCCCTCCGCGGTCAGGGCCGGGTCCAAGTCCACCACGGAATCGGCGACGGTGTCCAGGAAATAGCGGTCATGGCTGGCCACCAACACGGGGCCGGAAAAGTCGCGCAGCTGCTCGCAGAGGAAATCCACGGCGGCGTCATCGAGGTGGTTGGTGGGCTCATCAAGCACCAACGCGTCCGCCGGGCGCAGCAGCGCGGTGGCGAGCGCAAAACGACGCCGCTGACCCCCAGACATGCGCCCCAAGGGGGTAGACAGCGACACGTGGGCCAGCGAAAGCCCGGCAAGCACCTCCGCGATGCGCGCATCCAGCTCCCACACCCCAGCCTCAGTGGCAAAGGACAACGCCGCATCGAACTCGGCGGTGACGTCTTGGCCCGCCGCCATGAGTGCGGACAGCTCGCTGATGCGCGACTCTACTGCGCGCAGCTCGGCGACGGCGGCGTCGATAAGCTCCCGTGCCGGAGCACTGTGCGGCAGCGCCGTCTCCTGGGCGATAAACCCCGTGACCGGCGGCCGGGTGATCGTCCCCGCATCCGGGCGATGCTCGCGGGCAATCAGCCCCAGCAAGGTGGACTTGCCGGAACCGTTTTCCCCGATCAAGCCCACCACCGCCCCGGCGGGCACGGTGAGGCTGACGTCAGTAAGAACGCGCTTGCCCGGGTAAGAAAAGCTAACCCGATCAAGCTTGAGATGATGGGGCGCAGGCATGAGAGATCTTCCTAGGCAGCGGGAAACACACAGGGGCGCGGGCCGCCCCATACCTTTTTCACCCTAGTGTGCCCGCCGCGGCCGCGCCCTGACGCCCCGTGTTAAGAGTGGTATTCCAGCGACGTTGCGGCATCCTGAACCACCCGCGTCGGGGAGCCATCATGCCCATAGACCACACGGGTGACAAAGGACACCGCACCGGAGACCGGAACCCCGCCGGCCGTATCCACCGTGAGCACCCCGCCGCCGGTGGTAGAAGAAGACAACACCTCCAGGCTGCCCGCCTTCTCATCGCCCAACGCGGCACCGATATCCAACGCTCCGATGGTCGGGCGCTGCGAAACCGAGACCTGGACCTTCACCTGGCCGTCGCGCGGGGCCTCCACGAGCGTGAAGGTCGTGGTCTGGAGCAAAGCCGACTCCCCGGTCACCCGCGCCTCCACCGTCCAGGTCGCCCCGGGCCCGATCGGCTGGTCCGGGAAGATCACCGGCATGGACAGCACCGTCATCAGCGCCTTTTCTGTTGTCGAGCGATCCTTATCGGCCGCATCAACCGGTGCAGCCATGGTGACAGATTGAACCTGCCCCGAGCGGGCCTGCACCCAGCGGGTGGCAAAGCCGGCAGCAGGCGCCCCGTCGGCGACCCGGATCTTTACCGCACGCTCCGGCGCCGGGTCCGAGGCCGCGGCGTCGCGCTCCTCATCAGTTGGCTGCACCACCTGCGTAGACAGCGGCAGGGTGACCCGCTCCACGGGGCCGGACGGCGCATCCGGGGCAGTAGCCTTGACCGCGGCCGCCTCGGCGACGTGCTGGTCCAACCCGCTGCCCACCGTGACGGTGGTCGTTCGGGGCTCGGGCTCATCGTCGCCCGTCGGGGCAGAAAAAGCCAGAACCGACTGCGGCTGGGCACCAGGCTGAGACACCGTCACCTTCGCGGCATCAACCTGCATGGCCACGGCCTGCTCCACCGCAATAGAAGACTCGCTCGACGAGCTCTGCGACTGCGAAGTATGAACAGAACAGGCGCCCATCGCGCAGATGGGCACGCATGCCACCGTGCAGGCAAGGACGCGCCAGGCGTGGCCGCGCCGGCCAGGCACGGTCAACGCGGCAAACCTGCGGCCGGTAGCGCGGGCGGAAAAACGGGGCATGGGGGGCGTAGGCAACTCGCTCACGCCTACAATCTACCGGGACTTTCCCGGGCCGCCTGCCCCACCCCGGTCGGCGATGGGGAAAGATAGGGAAGCGTGAACCAACCCGCACGCCGATACTGGCCCGCCATGTTTGCCCTCATCGTGGCCCTGGCCGCGATTGACCAGGCCGCCAAGCACGCGGTGGTTGCCCACCTCACCCCCGGGGTGCCAGTGCCCGTGGTCGGGGACTGGGCGCGCCTGCTGTTGGTGTTTAACCCCGGCGCCGCCTTCTCCATGGGGCAGGGATCTACCTGGCTTTTTACCTGTTTCCAGCTGGCGTTTCTGGTCGGCGTGATGGTGTATGCGCCCCGGGTGAAGGACCCGTGGACGGCCACCGGACTGGCGCTCATCGGCGGGGGAGCGGCCGGAAACCTGGTGGACCGCCTGACCCGCCCGCCGCAATTTTTCTTGGGCCACGTGGTGGATTTCATCTCCATCGGGCGTTTTGCGGTGTTTAATATCGCAGATGCTGCGATTACTGTGGGCGTGATTGCGTTTCTGGTGGGAATGGTGCTCCAAGAGGTGCGCGCCCGGGCAACGGATAGTCCTGACTCCCGTGCTGAGGAGCAGCCTGGAGGCCAGCCTGGGAGCCGCCCGGGAGACCATCCCGCGCAGCACCCGGAGCAGTAGCGCGCTGGAGCCGCGCAGGATCGGCACAGGATCGCAGGTCGGCGACGCAGCAGGCGAAGGCGGCCGGGTGCGCAGCCGGAGCGCCGGGCGAGTGTGGAGGATCCGCGATAGATCGATGAACCAGGAGGTGGAAGCTCATGGGCGAATGTAAGAGGCTGCCGGTGCCTGAGGGACTGGCAGGCATGCGGGTGGATGCTGCCCTGGCCAAACTTTTGGGGATTTCGCGTTCCGCAGTGGCGGACTTGGCGGAATCTGGGGCGGTTCTTGTTGACGGCCATCCCGTGGGCAAATCCGCACGGCTGATGGACGGGGCGCTGCTGGAGGTGACGCTGCCGGATCCGCGCCCGGACCTGACTCCACGCGCAGAGCAAATCGAGGGCATGGACATCCTGTATGCGGATGAAGACGTCATCGCGGTGAACAAACCCGTCGGGGTGGCGGCGCATCCGACGGTGGGCTGGGAGGGGCCGACCGTAGTCGGCGGGCTAGCCGGGGCGGGTTTCCGGATCTCCACCTCGGGCCCCCCGGAGCGCAAGGGGATTGTCCAGCGCCTGGACGTGGGGACCTCCGGGGTGATGGTCGTCGCCGCATCAGAGCGCGGCTACTCCACCCTCAAACGCGCCTTCAAGGAACGCAGCGTGGACAAGACCTACCATGCGTTGGTGCAAGGCCACCCCGACCCGTTTAGCGGCACCATCGACGCGCCCATCGGGCGCCACCCGTCCGCAGGGTGGCGCTTCGCAGTAACCACCGGCGGAAAGCCGGCGGTCACGCACTACCAGACCATTGAGGCGTTCCGGGAGGCCACCCTGCTTGAGGTGCACCTGGAAACCGGGCGCACCCACCAGATTCGGGTGCACATGGCCGCCATCAAGCACCCCTGCTGCGGCGACCCCATGTACGGTGCGGACCCAGCGCTCTCGGAGCGGCTGGGCCTGGTACGCCAGTGGTTACATGCGGTAAGACTGGGGTTTCACCATCCGGGCGACGGCCGATGGATGGAAATCACCGCCCCGTACCCCGATGATTTGCGTCATGCCTTGGAGATGATTGATCAGTGACTCAGGACCGCCCGGACTCCCAGAGGGACGCCCAGCCGGATACCCACACGGACCCACAGCGAGAAGACCTGCCGGGCAGTGAGCCCGCAGCCCAGGGGGCCGCTGCACCCGCCGCCGCACCCGCGGCAGCACCCGCCGCGCCCGAGCCCGCCGCTGCTGGAGAGCAGCCGTGGTGGCGTCACGTGCTGCCTGTCGTGGGCGTGGTGGTGCTGCTCATCGGCCTGGTTTTGGTGGCCTCGCTGGCTGATCCCGGTTCCCGCCCGGAGCGCCTCAACGGTGATTCGGTGGGCATGGCCCAAGACCAGGACATTCGTTCCTATCAGGATCATGCGGCGGCAACCCTGGCGCAGGCACCGGCTAACGAGCCCGCCTATGCGCTGGTTACGTTCGCCGCGCCGATGTCTCCCGCCGCGGCCGGCCAGGCGCTGGATTCTCTGGAGCGGGTCAGCGCGGTGGTCGTCGATGGCCTGCGCATCATCCCGCTGGTGGAGCCGGTGGCCCCGGCGACGCGCGCGGACCTCTTTGCCCGGCAGACGGCACGCCTGGAGTCCACCGCCACGGCGCCCACGGACATGGAGCTGCCCGGCGAGATCAGCTCCGTGGTGGTGCGCGATACGGGCCAGCGGCTGCGCGAGTTCAATCAGCGGGAAGAAAAGCACCTGACGGCGGTGGAGGTGCTGCCTCCGGATTGTGCGTGGGGGCAGTTTGGTATTCGTCCGGTCATCCCGGTGACCAAGGTGGGCACCCAGTGGCCCTTTGAGGGCGATCACTAAGGCGCGCCCCCTGGACTAGACCGGCTGGCTAGACCAGGGGGCTAGGCCCGTTGGCTAGGCCGCGTCCAGCGGCTGCGCCGGGTGCGGGTGCTGGTGGCGCCGGGTGTGGCGGGCGGCGCGCAGGGTGTCGGCAAGGAAGACTCCCACCGCAATCCAGATGAGCACAAAACCCACCCAGCGTTGGGTGGTGATGGTCTCATGAACCACAAACACCGCCCACAGCATCTGCAGGGTGGGGGTGAGGTACTGCAGCATCCCGATTGTTGCCAGCGGGATGGCCTTAGCCCCATAGGCGAATAGCAGCAGGGGCACCACGGTGACCACGCCGCTGCTGAGCAGCAAGGCGGCGTGACCGGCGCCGTGGGTGTGCCAGGTCGCCGCCCCGGTGGCGGTGGTCACGGCGAGCCACACCACCGCAATGGGCGCCATGCAGAGCGTTTCTGCGGCAAGCCCTGCGGTAGCGGGGACGTCGATACGCTTTTTTAGCAGCCCGTAAAGGCCGAAGGTCAGTGCCAACCCCAGCCCGATGATCGGCGGGGCGCCTCCCGCGATGGTCAGCCAGCCGACCGCAACGCCGGCGATGCCCACTGCGATGAGCTGGCCGCGGCGCAGCTGCTCTTTGAGGAACACGATCCCCAGCACCACGCTGACCAGCGGATTAATAAAGTATCCCAGCGCGGCCTCAGCCACATGCCCACCGTTGATCGCCAGCACATAGATCAGCCAATTGCCCGACACCAACAGCCCCGACAGCGCCATGAGCCCCCACATGCGTGCCGACGCCGCCCGCAGCGGCGCCCACCCGCGCGTCACCGTGAGCACCACCACCATGACCACCGCAGACCACAAAATCCGGTGCGCCAAAATCTCCAACCCATCGGCGGGCTTGAGCAACGGAAAATACGCGGGGAACAAGCCCCACAGCACATAACAGCCAACGGCGAATACCATAGCGATTGACTGTAACCCCACATTCCCGCTCTGGAAAGCACCCCCCATGGCAAGCCCGCGTGTGCACCCCCAGCTTATCGACGCCCTGGCCCGCACCCCGCACCTCGATGTCACCGATGCTGCCGCGCTCGCAGCACACCAATCCCAGCCCCGCCCGCACCCGGGCGTTACCTGCCAGATGCACCCCTACCCCGGCGGATACCTGCGCATTCACCACTCGACCACCACCGCGAACGCTGCTGCTGCGGTGCTGCTCTTTCACGGCGGCGGCTACCTCACCGGGTCCCCCTTTAGCCTCGATCCCCTGTGCGGCATGCTCGCCGCCCGGCTGGGCGTGCCCATCATCGCGGCGTCCTACCGGCTCGCCCCCCAGCACCACTATCCTGCCCAGCGCGACGACGCCGTCGCGGCCCTCCACGCCGCCTGCCAGGCCGTTGGCGTCGAGCCCCAGCGCATCATCATCGGCGGACAATCCGCGGGCGCAGGCCTGGCCGCCCGAACTACCCACCACCTGGCTGCAACCGGCCAGCCACTGCCAGCCGCGCAGTGGCTGTGGTACCCCATGCTCGACCCCCACACCACCGCCACCGCCGACTACCCCGTGTGGACGGCCCGCGACAATGAATATGCCTGGAAGGCACTGCTGGGTCCTACCTCACCTGCGGTGATGACAGCTGAACTGCGTGCCCACCCGAGCCTGCCGCAGACCTATCTTGTGGTTGGTGATGCGGACCTGTTCTACGCCGAAGACCGCGCCTACGCCCAACAGCTGGCCGCCGCAGGGGTGCCCGTCGAACTGGACATCATCCCCGGCGGGGTGCACGACTGTGACAACGTCGCGCCGCAGGCCCCAGTGGTGGTGGCGGCGATGGAGCGCGCAGTGGCGTGGCTGGTCGGCTGCCTCGGCCAGGCGTAGCCGATTATTGGCTGCGTATGAGGGCAGTGACAAGCCGAGTGGGGTGACTTGCGCGGGCCGATAGAATGTCGGCCATGGCCAAGAAGTCCTCGTTCGTCCACCTGCACAACCACACCGAGTACTCCATGCTCGACGGCATGGCCAAGGTGGACATGCTTGCCGAGGAAGTCCAGCGCCAAGACATGCCCGCCGTGGGCATCACAGACCACGGCAACATGTTTGGTTCCAACGCCTTCTACCGCAAAATGGTCTCCTCCGGCATCAAGCCGATCATTGGCATCGAAGCCTACATGGCACCCGAGTCGCGGTTTAACAAAAACCGCGTGCGCTGGGGTGAGCCCTACCAAAAGTCAGACGATGTCTCCGCCTCCGGCGCCTACCTGCACCAGACCATGCTGGCAGAAAACGCCACGGGCCTGCGCAACCTGTTCTTCCTGTCCTCCATGGCCTCCTATGAAGGCCAGCTGGGCAAGTGGCCACGCATGGACGCAGACCTGGTCGCCGAGCACGCGGACGGCGTCATCGCCACCACCGGGTGCCCCTCAGGCGACGTGCAAACGCGCCTGCGGCTCGGGCAATTTGATAAGGCCCTCGAAGCGGCAGCCATGTGGCAAGACATCTACGGCAAGGACAACTACTTCCTCGAGCTGATGGACCACGGCCTGGACATTGAAACCCGGGTGCGCTCCGAACTTTTAGAAATCGGCCAAAAGCTCAACCTGCCGCCCCTGGTGACCAATGACTGCCACTACGTCCTAGAAAGCCAGGCCAAGCCCCACGAGGCCATGCTGTGCGTGCAAACCGGCAAGACCCTGCACGACCCGGACCGTTTCAAGTTCGGCGGCACCGGCTACTACATCAAGTCCGCCGCCCAGATGCGCGAACTGTGGGATGACCTGGTGCCCGATGGGTGCGATAACACCCTGTGGATCGCCGAGCGGGTAGGGGACTACTCCGAGCTGTGGGAGGAACACCCCCATGACCGGATGCCCATCGCCGACGTGCCGGAAGGCGAAACCCCCACCTCCTGGCTGACCCATGAGGTCATGGAGGGGCTCAAAGCGCGTTTCCCGGACTCGCCGGTCCCACAGGAATACCTCGACCGCGCCCAATATGAGATCTCCGTCATTGACATGAAGGGCTACCCCTCCTACTTCCTCATCGTCGCGGAGCTGATCAAACACGCGCGAAAGGTGGGCATTCGTGTTGGGCCGGGCCGTGGTTCCGCCGCCGGTGCCCTGGTGGCCTACGCGTTGACCATTACCAACATTGATCCCATCGAGCATGACCTGCTCTTCGAGCGCTTCTTGAACCCCGAGCGCCCGTCTGCCCCCGATATTGATATTGACTTTGATGATCGCCGCCGCGGCGAGATGATCCGCTACGCCGCCCAGCGCTGGGGAGAGGACAAGATCGCGCAGGTCATCACCTTTGGCACGGTGAAAACCAAGCAGGCCATCAAGGACTCCGCCCGCGTGCAGTTCGGCCAGCCCGGCTACCAAATCGCCGACCGCATCACCAAGGCCCTGCCGCCGGCCATCATGGCCAAGGACATTCCGCTGTCCGGCATCACAGATTCCTCCCACCCCCGCTACGCGGAGGCCGGGGAGGTGCGTAGCCTCATTGAGTCGGACCCGGACGTCAAGCAGATCTATGAAACCGCCCGCGGGCTTGAGGGTGTGGTCCGCCAGGCCGGCGTGCACGCCTGCGCGGTGATTATGGCGTCGGTCCCGCTGCTCGAGCACATCCCCATGTGGAAGCGCGCTGCCGACGGCGCGCTGATCACCGGCTGGGACTACCCGGCGTGCGAGGCCATCGGCCTGCTGAAGATGGACTTCCTGGGCCTGCGCAACCTCACCGTCATCGGCGATGCGATTGACAACATCAAGCACAACCGGGGCGAAGACGTCCACCTGGAGACCCTGTCCACCGAGGACGAAGCCGTCTACGAGCTGCTGGGTCGCGGCGACACCCTGGGCGTGTTCCAGCTGGATAGTGGCGGCATGCAAGAACTGCTCAAGCGCATGCAACCGACCGGGTTTAAGGACATTGTTGCCTCCCTGGCGCTCTACCGACCCGGCCCCATGGGCGTGAACGCCCACTGGGACTACGCGGACCGCAAAAACGGCCGCAAGCCCATTACCCCCATCCACCCGGAGCTAGAAGAGCCGCTGCGCGAGATTCTTGATGAGACCTACGGCCTCATCGTCTACCAAGAGCAGATCATGCGTATCTCCCAAAAGGTGGCCAACTACACCGCCGGTGAAGCCGATAACTTCCGTAAGGCCATGGGTAAGAAGAAGCCCGAGGTGCTGGCCAAGCAGTATGAGAAATTCGCCGGAGGCATGAAGGACAACGGCTACTCCAAGGACGCCGTGGACGCCCTGTGGGGCACCATCGAGCCCTTTGCCTCCTACGCGTTTAACAAGTCACACGCGGCCGGCTACGGCCTGGTGTCCTTCTGGACGGCCTACCTCAAAGCCCACTACGCCCCGGAATACATGGCCGCGCTGTTGTCCTCGGTGGCGGACAAGAAGGATAAGTCCGCGATTTACCTGTCGGATTGCCGGCACCTGGGCATTCGGGTGCTCTCCCCAGACGTCAACTCCTCATACAACGACTTCATGGCCGTCGGCGAGGACATCCGCTTTGGTCTGGGTGCTATCCGCAACGTGGGCCAGGAAGTGGTGGACTCCATCGTGGCCACCCGGGAAGCCAAGGGTGATTTCAAGGACTTTGGCGACTATTTGGAAAAGATTGACCTGCTGCCGTGCTCGAAGCGGATTACTGAATCGCTGATTATGGCGGGGGCATTCGATTCCTTGGACCACCCGCGCAAGGGCCTTCAGCTCATCCATGAAGACGCGGTGGATTCCGTCACTGCCACCAAGAAGGCGGCGGATAAGGGCCAGTTTGACCTCTTTGCGGGATTGGCCGGGGACGGCGACGAGGCGGTGGATAACGTCTTTGCCATTGAGGTTCCGGATATGGAATGGGACCGCAAGCACAAGTTGGCCCTCGAGCGGGAGATGCTGGGCCTGTACGTCTCGGGCCACCCCCTCGACGGCTATGAGCAGGCCCTGGATGCGCAGACGGATACCCAGCTGACCACCCTGCTTGGCGGGGAGGCTCGCCACGGCCAGGAGGTGACCATCGGAGGCATCATTTCCGGGGTGGACCGGAGGTTCTCTAAGAAGGATGGGTCACCGTGGGCAATTGTCACCGTCGAAGACCACAATGGTGCCTCCATCGATTTGCTTGTGTTTAACAAGGTCTATGCGTTGGTCAGTGCGCAAATTGTGGAAGACAATATCATTTTGGCAAAGGCGCATGTGTCCATCCGCGATGACCGGATGAGCCTGTTTTGCGATGATTTGCGCGTCCCGGACTTGGGCCCCGGCAGCGCCAGTGGCTTGCCCTTGCGCCTGACTATGCGCACCGACCAGTGCACCCCGGAGACAATCGCTCGCCTCAAGGAGGTCCTGCTGGCTAACCATGGGGATTCGGATGTCTACCTCAACTTAGTGTGCGGCGAGGATTCCGCGTTGGTGGTCCTGGGCGAGCACCTGCGGGTCAACCGGGATGCGTCCCTGATGGGGGATCTCAAAGCAACCATGGGAACGGGTATTTTGGGCTAAAAATGGACCGGCGCTGCCCCTGGGGGCCGGAAAGGCACTAGGCGAGTGACTGAAGTTCGCTCGACGCCCGCCCCCCAGGGCCGTGAGCTCCGGTTGGTGGCGCGGTGTTCAAGGAGACCTCATGGCTGGGCAATTGCGGGCGTTGTTTGTTCTTTCCGGAGCTGATCGGTGGACGTTGCGTGAAGGGGAGGTTCACCCCTCGGGCGTGTGGGCGGAAGAGGTGGCTGTTCCTTTTCGCCTGATGGAGTCGGCGGGATGGTCGGTGACGGTGGCCACCCCGGGTGGGGTGGAGCCCACGATCGATCAGGCGAGTCTGGGCGTGACCGCGGCGACGCCCTGGAAGCTGCGGAACATCCGCGCGCAGCTGGAACGCATGCGCGATGTGCTGGCGCGCCCGATGGCGCTTGTCGACGCCGCCTCCCGCAGCGATGACTTTGACCTCATCTTCTACCCCGGGGGTCACGGCCCGATGGAGGACCTGGCCTATGACGATGTCTCGGGGGCGCTGCTTGCCCACCGGCTGATTTCTGGGCGTGCCCTGGCGCTGATCTGCCACGGCCCGGCCGCGGTGCTGGCCGCACGCAGGTCCGATGGCTCCAACGTCTTTGCGGGCCGTGAGATGACGGGGCTGTCTAACCGCGAGGAGCTGCTCAACCCCTTTTCCCGGCGTGCGCGCTGGCTGTTGGAAGATGAGCTGGTGGCCGCGGGCATCAGCTACCGCAAGGGGCTGCCGCTGCTGCCGCACGTGGTGGTGGACGGCAACCTGTATACGGGGCAGAATCCGCAGTCGTCCCAGGCTTTGGCGGATACCCTGATTCGGGATCTGGCGGGGCGCGCATAACCCCAGGTGAGGGGCTACGAATAAAAAGCGCCAAAATGAACAGTGCTGTCTACTATGCTGGTGGAGGTCCATCGCTAGTAGAAAGTAGGAAGCAAGTGCCCAACGATCACATCCTGACCACCCACGTCGGTTCCCTGCCGCGTACACCTGAGCTGCTGGAGGCCAACCTGCGCCGCGCAGCCGGGGAGATCGCCGAGGAGGAGTTCTTCTCTATCCTCCAGGCCAGCGTCGATGCGGTGGTCAAGCGCCAGGTGGACCTGGGCATTGACATTGTCAATGAGGGCGAATACGGCCACGTGACCTCCGGCGCGGTGGACTACGGCGCCTGGTGGAACTACATTTTCTCCCGCCTCGGCGGCCTGACCATGACCGAGGAGGACCGCTGGGCCAACCAGGAAGTGGTGCGCTCCACCCCCGGCAACATTGCCCTGACCTCCTTCCAGGACCGCCGCGACCGCCAGCTGTTCTCCGAGGCCTATGAGGACCCGGACTCCGGCATTTTCACCGGCCGCGCCAAGGTGGGCAACCCCAAGTTCACCGGGCCGATTACCTATATTGGCGGCGATGAGGTGGCCACGGATGCCCGGCTGTTAACGCACGCCCTGACCAACGCCGGCTCCAGCCCGAGCAACGGCTTCATCGCGGCGATTTCCCCCGGCGCCGCGGCCCGCCTCAAGGACGAGTACTACCACGACGACACCGCCGTGGTTCAGGCCTGCGCGGACGCGCTCCACCACGAATACAAGGCGATCACGGACGCGGGGTTGACCGTGCAGCTTGACGCCCCGGACCTGGCTGAGGCGTGGGATCAGATCAACCCGGAGCCGAGCGTCGAGGACTATTGCGCCTGGCTGCGCATCCGCATCGACGCGATTAACTCTGCGCTCAAGGGCCTGCCCCGCGAACAGACCCGCCTGCACATCTGCTGGGGTTCCTGGCATGGCCCGCACACCACGGATGTGCCCTTCGAGGCGATTATTGAGGAGATCCTGCGTGCGCAGGTTGGCGGCTTCTCCTTCGAGGGTGCCTCCCCACGCCATGCCCACGAGTGGCGCGTGTGGCGCGATCACGCCCTGCCGGAGGGCACGGTCATCTACCCGGGCGTGGTCTCGCACTCGATGAACGCCGTGGAGCACCCGCAGGTCATTGCGGACCGCATTGTCACCTTCGCGGAGCTGGTTGGTCCGCAGCGCGTGATCGCCTCTACTGACTGTGGGCTGGGCGGACGCCTGCACCACCAGATCGCGTGGGCGAAGCTGGAGGCGCTGGTGGAGGGCGCCCGCCTGGCCAGCAAGCAGCTGTTCTAGCGCCTAGACGTTGGCGCGCTCCACCCGCAGCAGCTCGCTGTCGCTGGCCAGCCCGTCGCCTTCAAAGACGGCGGTGGACCGGGGCGAGTGGGTGCGGTTGTATTCCGCGAACGCCATGATCAGGGAGCCGTAGACGTTGCGGTCGGTGGGGTCAAAGAAGGTGCCGTGGAAGGCGCCATCGATGACTGACCACCACTTCGGCCCGGTGGCCCGGTCCCACAGGAGCCGCGACAGCGGGTGGGGGACCAGGGACTCGTTTTCAGCCGCCAGGATCAACAGCGGCTTGTCGGTGGCGGGGGAGGCGAGCCCAAAGTCGGCCGGCCCGGGGTTGACGCCCACCACTCCGGCGACCTTGAAGTCGCCGGCGCCGGCCTGGGAGACCGCCTGCTCGATGGTGTTGGCCACGCGGATGACGGATCCACCGCCGGCGGAGTGTCCCACCAGGATGGTCTGGGAGGTATCGATCAGCCCGTGGAGGGGGTGCTGCGGGTTGGCGTTGGCCTCAATGGCCCCGGCGGCCGCGGCCTCAACCTGGCCACCGAGCCAGTTGGTGAAGTTGTAGCCAATGGCCACCACGTAGCCGTGCGAGGCGTAGAAGGACGCCTGGGGGGTGATGTTGCCGGGCTCGGATCCGATGCCGGGGCTCATGACCACCAGCGGCGCGGGGCCGGCCGCGGCGTTGAGGTCAGCGGGGTAGACGAACTGGTAGCCGAAGGGGCTTTCCGGACCTGAGGGGAACGTCCCGGAGCACTGCACGGGCGCGTTGGTTCCCTGCGCGAAGTGGGTGCCAAAGTTGTAGAGGGAGAAAAATAGGTCGGAGCAGGTGCGGATCTGGTTGGTGTAGGCCACGGGGTGGGGTCCGGGTGCGCCGAATTCCTTCCGGATTGCGCCTGCCTCATGGGAGTAGGGGGCGGTGAGCAGGACTCCGGTGACGCCCTGCTGTGAGGATCCCTCGGAGGCGGGAACGCCGATGTTGTGCGGCAGGTTGGGCAGGTCGGTGGGAAGTCCGATGCTGTAGGGGTCGACGGGCAGGGGTGCTGACAGTTCCTCGGCCAGCGCGGGCGTGGCGGCGAGGATCATGCTGGCTGTCATGGCGGCGGCAAGGGTGCGGCGGGTTGCGCGCCGGGTCAGTGCGGTCATGGTGGTGCGGTCCTTTCCAACGGTGTGTGGGTTCGCTGTCGCCGAAGAAAGGTGGGCGGCGCGGACTCAAGTGACGTGGTGCACTCATTGTATAAGTCAATTAGCCGGTAAGGCTAGAAGTACAGCGGAGAAATTCTTTGGTTCACCCCAATTGTGGGGTAACTAGCAGAGGGGCGGGAAGGAAAACCCGCACCGGATACGGTCGCCCTGTGGGAAATGGGGCGTCGATAAGCGCAGGGCCGGTGCGCGCGCAGGCGGGAAGCGTGGAGAGTACTACTATGTATCCCCATGACTGATTCCGCTTCCGTCCGTAGTTCCGTGTCTCCGCTCACGCCGGCGGTCAGCGCCATTCGCGCCGCTGACATCCAGCTGGCGCAGGCACGAATTTCTACTGCCATCGCACAGACGCCGCTGCAGTATTGCCCGCGGCTGTCTGAGGCGACGGGGGCGGAGATCTACCTCAAGCGCGAAGACCTCCAGGACGTGCGCTCCTACAAGATCCGCGGCGCCTTCAACGCGGTCAGCCAGCTCAACCAGGAGGAGCGCGCGGCGGGGATCGTCGCGGCGTCGGCAGGCAACCATGCGCAGGGCGTGGCCTATGCGTGCAAGGCGCTGGGGATTAAGGCGCGGATCTTCGTGCCGGAACCCACGCCCCAGCAGAAGCGGGACCGCATCCTTGTCCACGGCGGTGAGATGGTGGACCTGGTGGTCACCGGGGCAACGTTTGATGACGCCGCCGCAGCCGCCCGCGCGGATGCCGCCGAGCGTGGGGCCGTGGTGGTGGAGCCCTTCAACTCCGCGGCGACGATCGTGGGACAGGGCACCGTGGCCGCAGAGGTCATCAGCCAGCTCACGGCGCTGGGGCGCGCGGTGGATACGGTGATCGTGCCCGTCGGCGGCGCGGGCCTGCTGTCCGGGGTCTTAAGCTATGTGGCGGACATGTCGCCGGCGACGCAGGTCATTGGCGTGGAGCCGAGTGGTGCGGCCTCCCTGACCGCGGCGCTGGAGCATGGCGGCCCGGTCACCCTCGAGCACGTTGACCCGTTTGTTGATGGCGCGTCGGTCAAGCGCATCGGTGACGTCAACTGGTCCGTAGTCGAGCGCAACCAGGATCGCCTGGACGTGATGAGTGTCTCCGAAGGCGCCGTCTGCACCTCCATGCTCGAGCTGTACCAAAACGAGGGGATCATTGCCGAACCCGCGGGCGCGCTGTCCGTCACCGCGCTGAGTCAGCGCACCTTCCGGCCCGGAGAGATCGTCGTGTGCATCATCTCCGGGGGCAACAATGACGTCCTGCGCTACAACGAGGTCATGGAACGCTCCCTGGTCGACCGGGGGCTCAAGCACTACTTCCTGGTCAACTTCATGCAAAAGCCAGGCCAGCTGCGCGCATTCGTCTCCGATGTGCTGGGCCCCAACGATGACATCACCCGCTTTGAATACCTCAAGCGCAACGACCGGGAGACCGGCGCCGCCCTGGTGGGCATCCAACTTGGCAACGCCGCGGACCTCGAGGGCCTGCTCACCCGCATGGAGGACATCGACTTCGACTGCCAGCAGCTCCACCCCGGCACCCCCGAGTACGGATTCCTGATCTAGCCCCAGGCCCGCCATGGACTGCGACACCGCCTACCGGCTGCCCCAGGCCGGAACCACGTGGAGCCACGAGCTAGAGATCAAGCGATCCCGCTTCCTCACCTACATCCGCCGCGTCAGCGATGAGCGCTCCGCCCGCGCGTTCCTCGACGAGGTGCGCGCCCAGCACCCGACGGCACGCCACCATTGCAGCGCCTACATCTACCATGTGCCCGCAGCCCAGCCCGTCGAACGCTCCTCCGACGACGGCGAGCCCTCCGGCACCGCCGGGCGCCCCATGCTCGAACAGCTTCGCGGCTCCGGCATGCTCGACATCGCGGCGGTGGTGGTGCGCTACTTCGGCGGCATCAAGCTCGGCGCCGGCGGGCTCGTGCACGCCTACTCCAATTCCGTGGGCGAGACCCTTCCGCTCGTCGCGCAGGTCGAGCGCGCCAGGCAGGAGATCTACACCGTGGAGCTGAGCCACAGCGACGCGGGCCGCCACCTCGCCGAAGTGCGCCAACGCGGCATCTCGCTTCTCGACGTCTCCTACGCCGCGCAAGTCACCGCAACCCTGGGGTGCGTCCCGGGAGGCAGGCCGCAACTCGACGCCGCGCTGGCGGCCATCACGGGCGGGAAGGCCCGCCTGCAGGCCGCTGGCGAGGACTGGGTGGAACGCTAGACTGTTGGCCATGACCATCCAGTCCCAGCCCAACAATCCCATCGTCGCACGCAAACAAGAGGTCCGCCGATTGGCACGCAACGGCGTAATCACCGCCGGCGTCGGGGTGGTCGGCGGACTAGCCCTCGGGCTCCTGAGCCACCACCTGCTGGTCTGGCTGGTACTCGGGCTCATCGTCGCAGTGGTCGGGGGCGGCTACAACTGGCTGCGTATCCAGCGCATTGTCAACCACAAGGACGCCTACTAGGCGGCGCCCATCATGGTTTCCCAGACAAACCTGCCCGGCAGCGAGCCGGTGCGCATCGACGCCTGGGTGTGGGCGGTGCGCCTGCTGAAAACCCGATCCGAAGCCGCGGACGCCTGCCGCGCCGGGCACATCAAAATCAATGGGATGGCGGTTAAACCTTCTCAACAGGTCGTTCCCGGCGATCGTGTGCGGGTGTGGGCCCACCACCGCGAAAAGGACGTCGAGGTCACCGCCACGGTGCGCCGCCGCGTGGGCGCTGCCATTGCACAAACCTGCTACCTCGACCACACTCCGCCGCCACCCCCGCGGGAGATGTACGCCGCGGCCCCCGTGCGTGATCGCGGTGCCGGGCGGCCGACAAAAAAGGAGCGCCGGCAGCTCGACAGGCTGCTGGGGCGCTCGGAGTGACTAACCCTCGATGTGCAACAGGTTGGCAATCTGCTCAGCGATTGCCAGCCCCCACACGTGAATGAAGTCGGTCAATTGGTCAAGGATGGTAGAAAACAACGGGCACTTCTCCTCGTGCTAGATGTCAGGTGCGGGGCCATGCTACACGCTCGGACGCGGGCTTACTCCCGCAGCGCGTAACGCGGCCAGGCGGCGCTCCAAACGTCGGGGACGCTGTTCCGAGCGATTGCCCGTATCGCCCGTTCGGGCAATGTGGTCGCGCCCAAAGCGGGCCAGCAGAAGATCGTCAATGATGCGCACTTGTCCGGGCTGATAGCGGTAGGCCATTGCGGAACTCACCGCGGAAATGTCCTCCTCATTGAGGAGCTCGCGCAGCTGGCCTACATGGGTAATCCCGTTGCGGGCGAGCAGCTCAGACAGCCAGCGGTAGTGGTCAGAGCGGGACCGTGGAAAACGCGTGCCCACGAGCATGCTCAAAACCCCGGGAAGGATCTCCGCGCTCAGCTCCACGTCCTCCTTGGTGTCTTGCTGCGAGCCCTGCAAAGTAGCAATCTGGTCGAACTGCTGATCCGCCAATTCGATGAGCCCCGCGGCGAGGGTAAACGCCCGGTCCACGCGCGGGTCGAGCTGGGTGGCGCCGCTCTTATAGCGAATGTCGTGCTCAAATTCAGCCCACGCGTGCTGGAGGACCGTGCGCACCTGGACCTCGAAGACAAAGCCCGCGTAGTCCTCCAGGCCCTCCGTATTCGGCTCGATGCGCAGCACCAGGTGGTGGGATCCGTAGCCAAAGTTCCCGGCGATGCGCGTCTCCGCGGTCTTATCAACGGAGCGGACGACGCTAAAGGATTGCCGCAGCACCGCGATGGCCACCGGAATCTCCGTGGAATGGTAGGTGGTCACCCGAACCCCCACAAGGTCATGGATGTTTTGCCAGGGATCCGGGTAGACCGGGGAGCCCGTGGCATCGCGTTTGTAGGCCTTGGCTTTGAGCGACGGCCAGGTTTTCACGCGCGCGACGATGCGATCGTAGGTGACGCCGGCGTCGCTGAGCAGCTCCTCGATGGCGGCGACAAAGTCCGCGGAGGCATGCGGGTGAGTGGTGATCCAGCGGTGATAGTCATTGCCCAATTGGGCGACGGGATTGTCATTCATATTGGCCAACCAGTCTAGCCCGAGCCCGGGCCGGGTTACTCTAGCGATGCAAAGCCGTGGCGGTAGATCAGCGGACCCAAGCTGGGTAGCTCCCCAGCCTCAGCCGCCAGCGTGGCACACCGGGCCAACACCGTCGTGCGCACCGGCAGCGGGCTGCACAACAGCACCCCGGGCCGCACCACGATGTAGGCGGGCTCCACACCGCGGCACAGACTCGTCAGATGCTTGTGCAGCACGGAAAAAGAATAGGGGTGGGCCAGCCAGGCCGTCGGGTCAGCGCCGGGGGTGTCTACCTGTGCTGCTCCGCGCAATCCCGGATCAAGGCAGCTGGCCGGGCGCGTCATAAACCTGGTCCCCAAGGGGAACTGGGCCAGCCGCACAAGGTTGCACGCGGCCGCATCCCAGGCCTGGTGCATGGTCAACCCCAGCTGGTGGAGATGCGTGGCATCCACGGGCGTGCCGTCGAGGGTCAGTCGCGCGGCAACACCGCGCGACAACGTGACATGGTGGTGGGCCGGATCGCGGTGGCGCTGGGCAACCAACACTGGGCGCAGCGCGGTGGGCGCACAGGGAGCAATTGTCATACCTCACTGGACTGCTGCCGGAACCGAATGGTTCCCATTGCCCTAAAACGGGGGTTGTTCCTCTAGCCCCAGGGCGGCGATGAGCTCATCGGCGGTCCAGATGTCAATATGCTGCCCGGCGGCGATGAGCTCCTCGGCCCTTTTGTGCTTGGAGGTCTTGGTCGTCCAGGCGCCGGCAACAAGGATTGTGGTCTTCTTGGTCACGTTCTTTCCCACGTGCCCGCCGCGCTGGGCGATACCCGCCCACAGCTGCCCCTTGTCATAGGGCTCGAAGTCCCCGGACAAGGTGACGTGCTGGTCAAAGAGCAGACCGTGGGGATCGGCATCAGGGTTGGCCTCAGGCACGGTGTCGGGCGTTGCCACCGCCTTCCAGGGGTCGCGCCTGGGTTTCTTCGCGGCGCTAAACAGCTCGCCCTGGGCGCCTTCGTGCGCGGCGGAGGTGGACCCAGCGGCGGCGCGGCCAGCCTTCCCAGCCTTCCCGGCCGACCCGGTGGCCCCGGTCGCGCCCTTGCGAATGGACAAGACGGGGTAGACGCGATCCTCCTCGAGGCGCCCCAGGCTGAAGCGGTGTGCGGCAAAAAACTCGTCAATGCTGCCGCTAAAGCCTTCGCGCCGGGCCAAGGCGACGACGATGTCCCCGCAGGCCTGGGCATCAGCGTGTGCGTCATGATGGCGCCCCGGGGTGATGCCCAGCTCTTCAGCCACGGTGGGAAGTTTGTGGTTTTTCAAGGACAGGTCGCTTCTCCGGCTCAGCGCCAGGGAACAGCCGAAGCGCAGCTGTGGGACGGGGCTGTCACTGGCGCGGCTTGCCCGGAAGAGGGCTGAGGCATCGAACTGAGCGTTGTGGGCCACAAAGACATCGGTGCCCACAAACTCGACTGCCTGCGCGATGGCTTCGGCACAGCTTGGGGCCTGCGCGACGTCTTCGGCGCGGATCCCGTGGATGGCCACGTTGGCCGAATCGAAGTAGGAGACGGGCTGCGGCGGTTGGCACAGCCAGGACGCGGAGTCCTCGGCGATGCCATCGCGGTAGCGCACCACCCCGATCTGGCAGATGGACGCGTTATCCGCGTTGGCGGTCTCCACGTCGAGGGCGACAAAGTCCAGGCCGATCACCGGCGCGATCGTCGGGGGAGTCTCGCCGCGCTGGGCGGCGCTTAACGCATCGGCAAAGGCTGCGGCCTCCCGGTCGGCGCGCGGGGAGAAGCGCACCCGCAGGTCGGGGGCGTCGTCACGCGCGATATCTACCCACCCGCCGCTTAATGCGGTGGGCGGCTGCGTGGCAATGCCGGTGATGTGGCGCAACGGCACCGTATCGCTGGCGCGCCCGGTAAGCGCAGCTAGGAGGGCACCGTAGGTGACGGTGACCTCGCTGGAGGTGAAGCTAAGCGTGGCGCCATGGGCCGGGATCACGGGGCTTATGTCCTTTCTTCGGGGCCAGCGCAGCCGGCGAGGACCACCGCGATCTTGGCGCAGAAGTGATCCTCGCGCTGCTGGGCATCGCCCGCGGCAGCGTCCTGGGCGGTGGGCTGGCCGGTCAGCTGCGCGAGCTGAACCTGTGATTGTTCTACTAATACTGCCCCAACGATGGCGTCGATAAGCACCTGCGCCGCAAGCGCCGGGGCGGGGGCGTGCGCTGCGCGCATGACGTCCTGGGCACGCTGGGTCAGTTGGTCCCGCAACCCCGGCATGGATAGCCCGGCGACGAGGACCTCGCCGCCGTCAGTGTGGGCGAGCACCAGGTTACGCAGCGTGCGGGCAAACTCGTTGGGGCTCAGCGGCTGTGTAGGGGGGTTGAGCAGGGAAGAAAGCATGGATTGCGCCATGAATTCGATGAGGTGCTGCTTGTTCGGAATGTGCCAATAAAGGGCCCCCGGCGCGACCCCAAGGCCGGTGGCAAGTCGCCGCATAGACAGATCCGCCAGGCCATACTGGTCCAGGATCTGCAAGGCGGCGGCTACGATCTTCTCGCGCGACAGGTGCACCCCGCCCACCTTATACGGGCGCACAGGTAACAGGGCCAGGGGGCAATGGCGATAGTCTGGGCGTGAACTTGAGCCGGTAGACTGGCCGCTCAAGAAAACGCCGACCAATTTGGAGGTTCTTCCAGTGGCGAATGCATCTGTGCCCAAGACCGTCCTTGCTGTGGCCGCAGGAGCCGTGGCAGTACTGCTTGGTGGATGCGGTGGACATGCAGATGATGCTGCAGATTCGGAGGCGGGGACCACGGCGGCGTCGAGTAGCGTCGGCGCAGCGGGCAGCCCCAGCAGCACTGCGGTAGCCCCCACCTCAGCACAGCAGTCCGCCAGCGCCGCCCCCACGTCTGACGCGGCGCACCCGCAGCAGGGCGCTACCCCCAATCAGGGGCCCGCCCCGGAGGGATCGCCCAAGGTGGAAAATGACGCGGAAGTGTTGGGCAACTCCGGCCCAGGGGTGACAGGAAAGCTCCCCATTGAGGGCGGCGTGCCCCCGAGCCCGGCGGACGAGGCGGGGATTAGGACCCTCGTCATGGGCTTTAATGATCAACACACGATGCGCTCCAAGATCGGCTACCTGCCGGATCACACCTGCCAGCGGGTGCTGGCCGCCAACGGCGGGCGGGAAGCATTCAACCTGGATTCGGTTCCGGACGTGCCCCTGGATTCCTTCCCCGGCACCGGGCAGGGCCAGTCGGATGTCCTTGACGTCACAGACGTGCTGGTCAACGGCGACCGGGCCAGTGCCACCGTCACGGTCAGCGGCAAAGAAGGCCCGCAGTCGGCGGTGCAGCGCTTTGAGCGTGAGGGCGGGGCCTGGACATTTTGCGATTAATCCCTGATCACTCGGCGCGCGGCGATGACTCCGCACCCGCCAGCGCCGAGCAGTCACGGCGGCGCGCACTCGTGGGCGCAGGTGCCGGGACGATGACGCTCGTGCTCGTTGTGTTTGCTCTCGGCGGGGCGATCTGGGGTGCCGTTCGGCCCACGTTGGTGGGGGTGGTGGCAGGCGGCGGGGTGGTCACCCTGTCTGGGGCGCCGGGAAACACCATGTTCGCCTACTGGGTGGCGCTGGTGGTCTCCTGCGCGGGCCTGGGGATGTTGCTTGCCGTGGCGGTGTATGCCCGCTCGAAACGCAGCCGCGGGCTGGCCATGCTGTGGTGGATAGCGCTGGTGGTGGCGGGCGCGAGCATTGTCTTTGCCGCCGTGGGCCAACAGGTGGCCGGGTGGATGGTGCCCGTACCGGAGTGGGGTTCGGTGCATGAGGGCATGCAGGTGCGGCTTCCTGCCGCGGTGCGCCCAGGCGGCATTGTGGCGCTGTTTCCTGCGCTGTGCGCAGCCCTGGCGTATTGGTGCTGCGTCCTGGTGGACCGCGGATAGGCGCTGGCCAGGAGTAACGGGGCCGGGATTTAGCGGGGCCAGTGCACCGCGGAGGTGCCCGACAGCTGGGTGCTCACCGTATCTATGGCGGCGAGCACGGTGCTCATGGATAGCGCGAGATGGTGGACTAGTTGGGCGTTGTTATAGCCAGCTGCTGCGGGCAGGGTCAGTTCTGCATTGAGGTGCAGCTGTTGGTCATCGATGGTGCAAAAGGTGCGTGCAGTCCACGGGGAACGCGAGGCGTCTGAGCAGGTCAAAAGCGTCCTGAGGGTCTGGGTGCGGGGATCGAGTTCGGTATCCCAGCGGGCGCGAATGAGTAGTTGAGGGGTGGGGTCGAGCGTGAAGTTGAAGGGGATGTCATTGATCCAGGCGGTGATCGTGGCGCCTTCGACGCTGGTGCGCCGCACCCCGACGTCGTGGAGGACCTCGCGCAGCCGCTCAACAGACAGCGGGTGTGGGCTGGCGCCCAGGGTGCCGTCGTCGCGCGGGTGGTCCTGGTAGGCGGCCCCGGTGTGGCGCGGGGAGCTGGGGTGGAGCATGCGCGCAGGCCCGGCGGGGTCGGAGATGATGTGTGCCAGTGGTTCGCCCAGGGCGTCGAGGTCGGCGCGGAGGCGGGCTTGGGCGGCGGGAGAGGAGGCGGGGCCGATGGCGTCGGCGCCGTCGGCGGCAAGCTCGGGTAGGTGCTCAATAATCCAGCTCACGGCCCGGGTGGCGTTGGCAATGCCGGCGGATAGGGCGGTGGACAGTTGTGCATCCGTCAGGCCGGGGGCAATGGAGATGCTGGAGTGGCCGGTGACCTCGACAGAGGCGTCGTCGCTCAGCCACAAGCTCAGCGCGGGATCGCAGTGGTAGCAGTGCCATTCGTTGAGACATTCCGCGATGAGGGTGGCGTAAGACATGGGCAACCGGCGCCGCAGGGTGACGGCCATGACCAGGACGGGAAAGCCGCCTGAGGGCCCGCACAGGTACACGGTGGTGCGGTGGTGCAGCGCGGGAATGATGGCACGATCGGCGCCCTCATGGTGACGATGCCCCAGCGAGTCGAGCGCGCTAATGATGCGCGCCAGGGTGACTGGGCGGGGAGCATTGCTGGCGGAGGCGTGCACGGTGGTCCTCCCTCGAGCCGGTGGTCTAGTGGTGACAATGATGGCCTTGAATCGGTGTGCGGTCAACCGTACGTGGCGGTATCTGGAAAGACGCTGGCTATGTCCCGAAAATCATCTGGGCGGCCCCGGAGGGGGCGGTTCCCGCTGAACCTCGGGCTCGCGTCCAGGACGCCCAAGGCGCCGAAAATACCCAGGAGCCGAGCCCGAGAGCTGAGCCCAGGATTGGCCAATGCGGCGGTTGCACCGACGATAGCTACAATGGGTAAACCAGCTATTGTGCGGGTGACGGCATATTTTCCGCCTGTTTGCCCGCTGGGGGCCGGTTCGGTCCCGCCGCGCTGGATGCATGCATGACGCTGACCGGATGCATACATGTCTCTGTTGTCATCGACCGATGCGCGCTATGTCGGGCGTTGACCGTGGTGCCTTGCGGCCTGCCACGGCGGCGGCTGGCGGGGTGCGACAAGAAAAATACACCAAAGCACAAGAAGAGTAGATGAGCCATGCTGAATCGTATTGACCTCACTGGGCAGGTACCCACCACAAGTTCGTTGCGTCGGGTGTTGCCGCGCGGCGGGACGGATGTGGCTTCCATGATCGATACCGTTGCGCCGATTATTGCGCAGGTCCGCGAGGGGGGTGTGGCCGCGGCGAATGAGTTTTCCCAGCGTTTTGACGGCGCTGTTCCGCCGGCGATCCGCGTTCCGGAGGCGGTGATCTCTGCGGCCGTGGAGGCGCTGGATCCGCAGGTCAAGGCGGCGATGGAGGTCATGATCGAGCGGGTGCGTAAGGTGCACGCCGATCAGCGCCCCGCTGCGCACACGACGACCTTGGCGCCCGGGGCTGCGGTAACTGAGGTGTTTTTGCCGGTCGAGCGGGTGGGGTTGTATGTGCCGGGCGGCAAGGCGGTGTATCCGTCGAGCGTGATCATGAATGTGGTTCCGGCCCAGGAGGCGGGGGTGGAGTCTTTGGTGATCGCCTCGCCGCCGCAGGCTGAGTGCGATGGCTGGCCGCACCCGACGATCCTCGCCGCGGCGCGCCTGCTGGGCGTCGATGAGGTCTGGGCGGTTGGCGGCGCGCAGGCGGTGGCGTTGCTGGCCTATGGCGATGATGAGCACGGTTTGGAGCCGGTGGACATGGTCACGGGCCCGGGCAATATTTTTGTCACGGCGGCCAAGCGCCTGGTCCGTGGGATTGTGGGCACGGACGCGGAGGCCGGTCCTACGGAGATTGCTATCGTGGCGGATTCTTCGGCCGATCCGGTGTGGGTGGCTTATGACCTGATTAGCCAGGCGGAGCATGATCCGCTGGCTGCCAGCGTGCTGATCACCGATAGCGTGGAGCTGGCCGATGCCGTGGACCGGGAGATCGAGCAGCGCTATCAGGTCACCCGCAACCACGAGCGGGTGGCGGAGGCGTTGCAGGGCAGCCAGTCGGGCATTGTCCTGGTCGATTCCATTGAGGTTGCCCGGAAGGTGGCGGATGCGTATGCCGCTGAGCACCTGGAGGTGATCACGCGCAACGCGCGCGCGGATGCGGAGGCGATCCGGCATGCTGGCGCGATCTTTGTTGGCCCGTATGCGCCGGTGCCGCTGGGCGACTATGTGGCGGGGTCGAACCACGTGCTGCCCACCTCCGGGACGGCGCGCTTTAACCCGGGGTTGTCCACGCACACCTTCCTGCGGCCGGTCAACCTCATCGACTATGACCGCGCGGCGTTGGCGCAGGTTGCTGATGCGATCGTGGCGATGGCCGATGCGGAGGATCTGCCCGCGCACGGAGAGGCCGTGCGGGCCCGGACCCAGAATGCCCAGGAGGATTAGCGCCATGACCATTCCCCAACCGGCCCTGTCCGACCTGCCGCTGCGCGCGGAGCTCAAGGCCAGTTCCGCCTACGGCGCCCCGCAGTTGGACGTTCCCGTCCGCCTCAACACCAACGAAAACCCCTACCCGCCGTCGCCTGCGCTTATCGACGCCCTCGTGGCCGCGGTGCGCACGCACGCCGGCGAACTCAACCGCTACCCCGACCGCGATGCCACCGCGTTGCGCACCAAGCTTGCCGCCTACATCACCGAGCGCACCGGGGTGCACGTGGGGGTGGACAACGTGTGGGCGGCCAACGGCTCCAACGAGGTCCTCCAGCAGCTCCTTCAGGCTTTCGCCGGGCCGGGTCGCACCGCGTTGGGCTTTGTGCCCAGCTACTCCATGCACCCGCTGCTGGCGCAGGCCACCAATACTGAGTTCGTGGCGGTGCCCCGCAGCGCGGACTTTAGGATTGACGTCCCCGCCGCCCTGGAGGCCATTGAGCAGCACCGCCCGGAGGTGGTGTTCATCACCACGCCCAACAATCCGACGGGCCATGTCACGCCCCTGGCGGACATCGAGCGCATTGTCCAGGCCGCGCCGGGAATCGTCATCGTCGACGAGGCCTACATGGAGTTTTCCTCCGCCCCCTCGGCGGTCAGCTTGCTTGCGCAGTATCCCACCAGCCTGGTGGTCTCCCGCACCATGTCCAAGGCGTTTGATTTTGCTGGCGGGCGCCTGGGCTACTTCGTTGCGGCCTCCGCCTTCGTGGAGGCGGCCTTGTTGGTGCGCCTGCCGTATCACCTGTCCACGCTGTCTCAGGTGGCCGCGATCGTGGCGCTGGATCACGCCGCAGACACGCTGGCCACGGTGGAGGCGCTGGTCCAGGAGCGCGAGCGGGTTGCCGCCGGCCTTGCCCAGTCCGGCTTCTCGGTCAGCCCCAGCGAGGCCAACTTTGTTTTCTTCGGGGATTTCAAGGACCAGCATGAGGCGTGGCAGTTCTTCTTGGACCGCGGCGTGCTCGTCCGCGACGTCGGCGTGCCGGGATACCTGCGCGCCACCATCGGTGTGCCGGAGGAAAATGATGCCTTCCTCGCCGCCGCAGCAGAATATGAAAGGACCACCCTGTGACCGCCTCTCGACGCGCCACCGTCACCCGGACAACCAGCGAATCGGACATCACCGTCAGCATCGATCTTGACGGCTCGGGCACCACCCGCATTGACACCGGCCTGCCGTTTTTTAACCACATGCTCACGGCCTTTGGCGTCCACGGCAGCTTTGACCTGGAGGTCTCCTGCCGCGGAGACATTGACATTGATGCCCACCACACCGTGGAGGACACCGCCATCGTCCTAGGCCAGGCCATCGATCAGGCGGTGGGGGACAAGGCGGGCATTCGGCGCTTTGGGTCCCAACTGTTGCCCATGGATGAGACACTGGTTGAGGCCGTCATTGACTTGTCGGGCCGCCCTTATTTTGTGGGCGAGGGGGAGCCGGATCACATGGTCCACCAGATCATCGGCGGGCACTACGCCACGGTGATCAACCGGCACTTCTTTGAAACCTTGGCCTTCCATGCGCGTGCGACTCTGCACCTGACGTGTCGCCGTGGGCGTGATCCTCACCACATCACGGAGGCGGAGTACAAGGCAGTGGCGCGGGCGCTGCGCCAGGCTGTGGAACACGACCCCAGGGTGCACGGCATTCCGTCGACGAAGGGGGCACTCTAGAGGCATGGACACCGTTGCTACAGTTGCCCAGGATGCTGCTTCCCCAAACGCCTGGCAGGTGTATGTACTCTTCGCCGTGGCGGGGCTTTTGGTGGGGGCGACGTGGTCGGCCTATCAGCATGGGTCGAAGCTGTTGACAATGGTGGCCGCAGTGTTAGCAACGCTGGCGCTGGTGGCAGCAATCGTGTGGCTTATAGGAGGAGTGACGTAAGTGACGCAGCAGGGCGGTAGCCAGGCGAATCAGCCGCAGGTGACAAGCTTGTGGAAGGCCCCTGGCTACGTGCCCACGCTCATTGCCGTGGCCTGTGCCTTCGGCGCCTGGTCCCTGCTGCTGCCGGTCATTCCCGCGCAGGTCATTGATCAGGGTGGCTCGCGCACCCTCGCCGGCGCGACCACCGGCATTTTCATGGTGGCCACCGTTGTCACCCAGGTACTCACGCCGCGGGCGCTGCGTCGCTTTGGCTACAACCCGGTCATGGTTGCCGCCGCGGTCACGCTCGGGGTTCCCGCCCTGGGCTACCTGCTGGGTATGTCGGCGCTGCCTGCATTGCTGTTTTCAGCCATCCGCGGGGTGGGTTTTGGGGCGCTGACGGTGGCAGAATCCGCGCTGATCGCCGAGCTCGTTCCGGTGCGCCTGCTGGGTAAAGCCTCCGGCACGTTGGGCGTGTTCGTGGGGCTGGCCCAGATGCTGTTCTTGCCGGTGGGCATGGCAATGCTGGATACCCCACTGGGCTTTACTTCGGTGTGCATCGCCGCGGCGGTTGTCGCAGTGGTTGCGGGGGTGATGTGCCTGCGCATCCCGCGGATCAAGGCATCGACAAGCGCCCCGCAGGACCCCGCACAGCGCCACCACCTGCCGGCGGTATCCACGTGGAAGCTGGTCACGGTGCCGGCGCTGGCGGTGACGTCCCTGTCCATGAGCTTCGGGGCGGTCTCGTCGTTCCTGCCGGTCGCCGTCCGGGAACTTGATGCCCACACCGGGGCGGTGATTGGTGGCGTGATGCTGTCCATCGTCGGCGGGGCCATCATGGCGCTGCGCTACGCCTCCGGGATCATCGCGGATCGCCGCGGGCGGCCTGGGGTGACCATGATCCCCGGCCAGATTCTCGGCGGCGCGGGCGTGGCGCTGATGGCCGTGGTGCTCTACTACGAGTGGCCGGTGTGGTACCTCATCATCGCGGCGATCGCCTTCGGTGGCGGCTTTGGCCTGGTACAAAACGAGGCCCTGCTGACCATGTTCCTGCGCCTGCCGCGCAGCCGCGTGTCTGACGCCTCGGCGATCTGGAACGCCTCCTACGATGCCGGCACCGGGCTGGGCTCCTTCATCCTCGGCGCGGTGGCGGCGCAGCTGGCGTACTCCGGGGCCTTCGCCGTCGGGGCGGCCCTCGTGGCGGTGGGGTTGGTGCTCACGGTGGGCGACGCCATCGTGGGGCGCCACCGGATCACCGAATACTCCAACACGCGCGCCCGGCTGCGCCAGATTCCCATGGCCCGCGCGGCGGTGCTGCAGGCCCGCAAGGTGCGCCACTCGCTGCTCATGCCGCAACAGCAGGGTCCTACGGTCCGCGGGCGCATCGAACGCCTTGACCCCACCAAGAAGGACCACGAAGGCCAAGACTAAGCCACGGACCCGTTAGGATGGCGGGCATGGCTTCCTCAGTGGCAATTCTTGACTACGGCGCGGGCAACCTTCGTTCGGTGCAGCGCGCCCTGGAGCGTGTTGGCGCGCGCGTGACCATCACCTCTGACCCGCACGCAGCCACGGAGGCAGACGGCCTGGTGGTGCCGGGGGTCGGGGCCTTTAGCGCGTGCATGGAAGGCCTCAACGCCATCCACGGGCCGCGGATCATTGGGCAGCGCCTGGCCGGCGGACGCCCGGTATTGGGCATCTGCGTGGGCCTCCAGGTCATGTTCGACTACGGCACCGAACACGGCGTGCGCACGCCGGGATGCGGGCAATGGCCGGGCACCGTCGAAGCGCTCCAGGCGGATGTGCTGCCGCACATGGGGTGGAACACAGTGGACGCACCCGCCGATTGCCCCATGTTCGCTGGCCTGGATGAGTCCACCCGCTTTTATTTTGTGCACTCCTATGGGGTGCGCAACTGGGAACTGACTACCGACGAGCTCACCCGCGCCCCCCAGGTCGCCTGGTCCAGCCACGGCGGCGATCGCTTCGTGGCCGCGGTGGAAAACTCGGCGCTGTGGGCCACGCAGTTCCACCCGGAAAAGTCCGGGGATGCCGGCGCGCAGGTGCTGGCCAACTGGATGGGTACCCTCTAGCGCCAGCTTGGGCGGGGGTTGCGGCGGCGGGTCGCGGCGGCGAGGTGTGCTGGCGGGGTGCGGCAGGGGTGGCGTCGCAAAGCGCGAGCTAACCGGCACACGCCAGGCGGTCTGCCGGTGGACCGCCGCGGAGATGACTAGACTGGGGCAGCATGACTCTTACTGTGTTACCTGCTGTTGATGTGGTTTCCGGCCAGGCGGTTCGGCTAGAAAAGGGCGTTGCCGGGACCGAGAAGTCCTACGGCGATCCGGTGGCCGCGGCGCAGGAGTGGCAGGACCAGGGGGCGCAGTGGCTTCACCTGGTGGATCTTGATGCCGCTTTCGGGCGGGGATCTAACTTTGAGCTGCTCAAGCAAATCGTCTCAACGGTGTCTATGCAGGTGGAGCTCACCGGCGGTATTCGTGATGATGCCACCTTAGAGCGGGCGCTGGCCACGGGGGCGCGCCGGGTGAACATCGGTACCGCGGCGCTGGCTCATCCGGAGTGGATCGCCGATGTTATTGCCCGCCATGGCGATCGCGTCGCGGTGGACCTGGCCGCCAGCAATATTGGTGGGTCCTGGCGCGCCATGGGCAAGGGGTGGGTCGATGATGGCGGTGACTTCTGGGAGATCCTGGAGCGTTTGGATGCCGCGGGGGTCTCACGGGTGGTGGTCACGGACGTGTCCAAGGACGGCACGCTGGCGGGGCCGAACGTGGAATTGTTGCGCGAGGTCTCTGCGGCGACGGATGCCCTGGTCACCGCCAGCGGCGGGATTTCCTGCCTGGATGATCTGGTGGCGCTGTCGGCGTTTAGCAGCGAGGGGATTGATTCGGCGATTGTGGGCAAGGCCCTCTACGAGGGGCGCTTTACCCTCGCGGAGGCGTTGCAGGTCGTAGGAGGATCATGCCGCGGCTAGCTCACGAGCTGCCCGCGCTGCACCAGTGGGCCCAGGAGATCCTTGACGAGACACAGTCGCACTTCCTGGCGTGCGTGGGCTCCCGCCCGGCGTGGCTGAAGGCCCCCGGCGACTTTGCCACCAAGGCGGACCTGGACATTGAGGCCTTCCTGCGCCGGCGGCTGACTGAGGCGACCGGCATCCCGGTGCTGGGGGAGGAGACGGGCGGCACGCTGGGGACGGATCCGGTGTGGGTGGTTGACCCTATCGACGGCACCGCAAATTTCGCGGCGGGCAATCCGCTCTGCGCGATCCTGGTGAGTTTGCTTATCGACGCCCAACCAGTCCTGGGGCTGACCGCCGTGCCGGTGCTGCACCGTCGGCTATCGGCCATCGCCGGGGGCCCGCTGCTCGTCGACGGCACGCCCATGCCGCCGCTGCGGGATTCCTCGAACCTCACCGCGCAGGTGGGCTTTTCCTCCGTGGCCTCCCCCGATGACTCTTCTTTCCCCAGCATGGTCCGGCAGGGCCTCCTCGCCCGGCTGGCGGAAACGTATCTCCGCCCCCGAATCACCGGTTCTGTGGGGGTAGACCTGGCGTTTGTGGCGCAGGGGATTTTCGGCGGCGCGGTGTCGCTGTCCCCGCACGTGTGGGACAACGCGGCGGGGGTGGCGCTGATCCGGGCGGCTGGGGGAGTAGTCACCGGGGTCGATGGGGAAGAATGGACAGCGGACTCGGAGGGCGTCGTCGCCGGGACGCGGAGCGCGCACGCGGCGATCATGGACGCCATCAGACAGACAACAACCGAGGTCAAGACCTCCGGAAAGGACCGACGATGACACTGGCCGTACGAGTAATCGCGTGCCTGGACGTGGATGACGGCCGGGTGGTCAAGGGGGTGCGCTTTGCAGACCTTAAGGATGCCGGCGATCCCGTCGAGCTCGCCGCGGCCTACGACGCCGCGGGCATTGATGAGCTGACGTTTCTGGATGTCTCCGCCTCGGCGGCTGGCCGCGGCACCATGCTTGAGGTGGTGCGGCGCACAGCAGACCAGGTGTTTATCCCCCTGACCGTCGGCGGCGGGGTGCGCAGTGTGGAGGACGTCAGGCAGCTGCTGCGTGCCGGCGCCGACAAGGTAGCCGTCAACACCGCGGCGCTGCGGCGCCCGGAACTGCTCGCCGAGCTTGCCCAGACCTTTGGCAACCAGTGCATCGTGTTGTCCCTGGATGCCCGCCGCAGCGCAGACCAGCCCTCCGGTTTTGAGGTCACCACCCACGGCGGGAGAAAGTCCGCGGGCGTCGACGCCATCGAGTGGGCGCGCCAAGGCGCTCGCCTGGGCGCCGGGGAGATCCTGGTCAACTCGATGGATGCCGATGGCACCCAGGACGGCTTTGACACCGAACTGATCGCCGCAGTGCGCCGCGCCGTCGATGTCCCCATCATCGCCTCCGGTGGCGCCGGTGCCGCGGCGGACTTCCCCCCGGCTATCGACGCCGGCGCTGACGCCGTGCTCGCAGCCTCCATCTTCCACTTTGGCAAGGTCAGCATCGCCGCGGTGAAAAAAGAACTCGCCGACACCGGCCACGAGGTGCGCTGATGAATACCCCAACACTTGACCCAGAGATCGCCAGCCGGGTCGCCTTCAACGACGCGGGACTCGTCCCGGCAATCGCGCAGGACGCCACCACCGGGGCCGTCCTCATGCTGGCGTGGATGGACGCCGCCGCGCTGGCGGCCACCCTAGCCACCCGCAAGGCCACCTACTGGTCACGCTCCCGCCAGGAATACTGGGTCAAGGGCGCAACCTCGGGGCACACCCAGGCCGTGCGGGAAGTGCGCCTCGACTGCGACGGTGACGCCATCTTGCTGCGCGTCGACCAGACCGGCGGCGCCTGCCACACGGGGGACCGCACCTGCTTCGACGCCGATGTCCTCCTCGCGCAGGAGCAACAATGAAGGCCCGCATCACCGCGGCGATCCTCCTCGCCAGCGCCGCGGTATGGTGGCTCGCCTCCCGAATGACCTGGATCGACGTCAGCGCATTCGATGACAAGTCCGGGCCCACCTCCGTGACGATCACCGGGGCGAGCTGGGCGCCCGGGCTCGGGGCAGGGGCGCTGGCCCTGCTGGCAGCAGCCGTAGCCATCCTGGTGGTGCGGTCGCTGGCCCGCCGCATCATCGGCGCGCTTGCCGCGCTCATCGCCGCGCTGGTGTCCTGGATCCCGGTGTCCACCCTGATCTCTGGCGCAGATCCGCAGCGCGCTTTTGACCTGTTAACCCACGGGACCACCAGCCAGCGCGCCAACCACCCCGTCAGCATCTCCGAATGGTCCCAGATCACCGCCACGGACGTGGCCGCGCTCGGCCCGGTACTGGTCTTGCTCGCGGCGGCCGTGGCCCTGTGCGCGGCAATAGTGCTGGTCGTGCGCCCAGGAGCAGACGGTGCGCGGACGCGCCGCTACGAACGCCCGGCACAGCGCACCCACAAGGTGCGTGCGCAGCTGGCGGAGCAGGACGAGCACGGCGCAGCCGGATTGTCGGAGGAATCAGGCCGGGTGTTGTGGGACGCCCTGGATGCGGATATTGACCCGACTGATACGCAACCGGGACCAACTCCGAATGAAAATCGCGGCTGATTTTCAGTCCTGTGGGCCGGGGGGATACCATCAACTGCAGGAATGGACAGCACCTGCCACGCTGGCAACCGGTACAAGCGGGAGGCAACCATGGCTGGGCACACAGCGGTTGACACGGTTCCTTCCGGCGTGCGCCTAGACGTCGCCCGGCGGGAAGCCCGGGTGAACTTTCGGGCTATCAAAGCGATGTCCACCAGCGTCGACCCGCCCCGGGCGGCGGTCACCGGCCTATTGCGTGAGGGATGTGGGGTCATCCCCGAGATCAAGCAGGTCGCCCACCCAGTGTCCTCGATTACGGACGTCGCCCACGACTTTGAGGCTGGCGGGGCACACCTCATTGCCTGCCACATTGAGCCCCACCGCCACCCGGGGGCGTTAGAGGACATGGCCCTTGTGCGCGCCGCGGTCAGCGTCCCGATCATGGCGCGGGGCATCATCTATGACCCCTACCAGGTCCATGAGGCCCGGTACTACGGCGCCGACATCATCCCGCTCAAGGTGCGCTACCTCGATGACTACCGGCTGGCAGCGCTGGCCGACCGTGCGGAGTCCTTACAGATGGTCGCGCTGGCGGAGGTGCGCTGCCCGCAGGAGGCGGACCGCGCGCTGCGCGCCGGGTTCACGGTCATCGGGGTGGATACGCGCGGCAAGCAGGAGCCGGGGGCGCACACCAGTGGACCGGACCGTTTTGCGGAGGTGGCCGCGGGGATGCCGGCGACCGTGATCTGTGTGGGGCTATCAGGGGTGGGCAGTTCCCGCGATGTCATCGACTACGCCGCGGCCGGGGCGGATGCCGTGGTGGTGCACAATGCGGTGATGGCAGCAGCGGAGCCGGGCCGCAGTCTTCGGGTCCTGTGTGCGGCGGGCCAGCACCCCGCGTGCCCCTCGCGCAAGGCTGCGACGTTGCGGTAACGCACCTGACAGGGGGGTGGGGCACAATGGGTCGAGTGAGAGTTGACTATCTGGCAACAATTCCCTCCCCGCCCCAGGGAGTGTGGTACCTCGGCCCGATCCCGATTCGTGCCTACGCGCTGTGCATCATCACGGGCATTGTGGTGGCATTGTGGATGACCCAACGCCGCTACCGGGCTGTGGGGGGTGACCCCGCGGTGGTGTGGGATGCGGCGATTGTGGCGATCCCGGCGGGGATTATCGGGGGGCGTGCCTACCACGTGCTCACGGACTGGGATAAGTACTTTGGCCCCGGCGCCCACCCCATCGACGCGGTGAAAATTACCAACGGCGGACTGGGTATTTGGGGCGCGGTGGCCCTGGGGACGCTGTGCGTGTGGTTGTTGCTGCGCTACCGCGGGGTCGCCCTTGGTGCGTTCGCGGATGCTGCCGCCCCCGGCGTCATCCTTGCGCAGGCGATCGGGCGTCTGGGCAATTGGTTCAACCAGGAGCTCTATGGGCGGCCCACCGATGTGCCGTGGGCGCTGGAGATTTATCAGCGGGTCAATGAGTCTGGTCGTGTGGCGCCGCTGACCGGTCATTCAACGGGTGAGGTGCTGGCTACGGTGCACCCGACGTTCCTCTATGAGGCGCTGTGGAACGTGGCCGTGTGCCTGGTGTTGCTGTGGGCGCATCGGCGGTGGCAGCTGGGCCACGGTCAGGTCTTCGCGCTGTATGTTGCGGGCTATACCTTGGGCCGGTTCTTTGTGGAGTTGATGCGCGATGATCCCGCCACGCATGTCTTTGGCCTGCGGATTAATACGATTGTCTCCGCGGTGGTGGGGCTTGGCGCCGTTGCTACCTTTGTGTGGTTGCGGGCCCGGTTTGGGCGCGGCACGCGGGTGGATTCGCAGGTAGATTAAGTCTTAACGCCCGCGGTGCGGTCTCTCCCGCGCGGCTGCGACGCTGTGTGCCCCCACATGTGTGGTGTTTTTTTGTGGACTCCCGCCCGCACTATCCAGGGAAAACAACAAAACCGGGCGTATTCGGATTCATCTAGGCGTCGTGTACCGTGGAGATCGGAACGAAAACGAAGTAGGTTGGATCACGTGGATAGAAGAACCAAGATCGTATGTACGCTCGGGCCGGCAGTCGCCAGCGATGAGGCCATCCGGCGCCTCGTCGAAGACGGCATGAACGTGGCTCGCATGAACTTCTCGCACGGCAGCCATGAGGACCACGCGCAGAACTACGCCTGGGTCCGCGAGGCCGCGGAGCAGACCGGCAAGTCCGTGGGCATCCTGGCTGACCTTCAGGGCCCGAAGATTCGCCTAGGGACCTTTGAGAACGGCACCGCCCAGTGGGACAACGGTGAGGTCGTGCGCATCACCACCGATGACGTCGAGGGCACCCATGACCGCGTGTCTACCACCTACAAGGGGTTGGCCAAGGACGCGAAGGCGGGGGACCGCCTGCTCGTCGATGATGGCAAGGTCGGGCTCGTCTGCCTCAAGGTTGAGGGCAATGACGTGGTCTGCGAGGTCACCGAAGGGGGCCCGGTCTCTGACCACAAGGGTGTCTCCCTGCCCGGCATGGATGTTTCCGTTCCGGCCCTGTCTGAAAAGGACATCGCGGACCTGCGTTTCGCGCTGCAGCTGGGCGTGGATCTCATCGCGCTGTCCTTCGTGCGCTCCCCGGCGGACGTGGACCTGGTGCACAAGGTCATGGATGAGGAGGGTCGCCGGGTTCCGGTGATCGCCAAGCTGGAAAAGCCTGAGGCCGTGGACGCCCTCGAGTCCATCGTTTTGGCCTTCGACGGCATCATGATCGCCCGTGGTGACCTTGGCGTGGAGGTTCCGCTGGAGCAGGTTCCGCTCTTCCAGAAGCGGGCCATCCAGATCGCCCGCGAGAACGCGAAGCCGGTCATCGTGGCCACCCAGATGCTCGACTCCATGATCACCAACTCGCGGCCTACCCGCGCCGAGGCATCGGACGTGGCGAACGCCGTGCTCGACGGCGCGGATGCCGTCATGCTCTCCGGTGAGACCTCCGTGGGCGTGGACCCGCACAACGTTGTACGCACCATGGCCCGCATCGTGCGCAAGACCGAGTCGGGTGGCACCGTGCCGCCGCTGTCGCACATTCCGCGCACCAAGCGCGGCGTGATCTCTTACTCCGCGCGCGATATCGCCGAGCGGCTCAATTCCAAGGCGCTGGTGGCGTTTACATCCTCCGGCGATACGGCGCGTCGCGTCGCTCGCCTGCACTCGCACCTGCCGCTGCTGGTGTTCACGCCGAACTCGGACGTGCACGCGCAGCTGTCGCTGACCTGGGGTGTGGAGCCCTTCTTGTGCCCCGAGGTGGAGACCACCGATGAGATGCTCAACGAGGTCAATGACGCGCTGCTCAAGATGGAGGAGTACACCAACAATGACATGGTCGTTGTGGTGGCCGGTACGCCTCCGGGAATCCAGGGCAACACCAACATGATTCACGTCCACCAGCTGGGCGATGATCTGGTTGAGGCTGCCCACGGCAACCGCTAGGAAGCGCAGGGACGGACAGTGCCCGCCTGCGCCTTAACCCCCACCCGGTGAGCATTCACCGGTGGGGGGTTTGTCTATTGCTGTCGGGCGAGGTAGGTCAGGGCGGCGGCGACGCCGGCGCGGGTGGCGGACTCGACGGTGGGCTCGTAGTCGGGCAGGAACGTGGGCATGTGGTTGACGGGGACGTCCTCGTCAACGGTGCCGTTGGCTACGGCGTTATCCCATACGTCGTGGGGGGTGCACCCGATGAACCAGAACATGTAGGGAACGCCGAGCGCCCGGGGGATGTGGGAGAAGTCTTCGGAGACGGTGGAGCGTTTCGCCTCGACGGACTTGGCGCCAAAGACCTTGTCAAAGATGGGGCGCACGCGGTCGAAGACCTCGGTGGAGTTGTCTGTGACCTCAGCGTGGGAGAAGAACTCGAAGGAGGGGGCCGCCGGGCAGCCGGAGGCGGTGCATTCGGCCTTGACCACGCGCTGGATGGCCGCCAGGACGCGCTTTTTCACGGCGTCGTTGTAGAACCGGCAGTTCAGTTGCAGCTGTGCGCTTTCGGGGATGATGTTGTTGACCTCGCCGGCGCGCACAGATCCGACGGTGATGACGGCGAATTCGTTGGGGTCGACTTTCCGGCCGACTATTCCTTGGAGCCGGATGATGATCATGGCGGCGACGTAGACGGGGTCTACCGCCTTGTGGGGCATGGATCCGTGGGCGCTGACGCCGGGGATGGTGATCCGGATGGAGTCTGCGGCGGCGAGTTGGCCGCCGGCCATCGTCTGCACCTCGCCGGCGCGCCCGGGCATGATGTGCTGGCCGAAGCAGACGTCGGGCTTGGGGATGATGGAGGCGAGCCCGTCGGCGATCATGGCGTCCGCGCCGACGCCGTTTTCCTCCGAGGGTTGGAACAGCGCGATGAATGTTCCGTTCCACCGGTCGCGGTCGGCGTCGAGAGTCGCACACACGCCCATCAGCGCGGTGGTGTGCATGTCGTGGCCGCAGGCGTGCATGACGGGGGCGGTAGAGCCGTCGGGGCGGGCCTGGACGCGGGTGGAGGCGAAGTCCACGCCGGTGTCTTCCTTGACTGGTAGGGCGTCAAAGTCCGCGCGCATGAGCACCACGGGCCCGGGCCCGTTGCGGAAGATGGCGACGATTCCGAACCCGCCGATGTGGGTGTGGACCTCGCAGTCGTAGTGGGCCAGGCGTTCCTCGATGCGCGCCGCGGTGGCCCGCTCTTGGCCGGACAGGTCCGGATGTTCGTGCAGGTCTTCGTAGAATGCGCGCTGGAAGCCCAGGTCAGCGGTAGTTGACGTCAGTAGCAGCGGCGTATGGTTCATGGTTCCAACTGTAGAGAATGCGCGAAAGGGGTGAGGTGCTTTAGGCTATCCTCATGCCGTCTATACAGTTTGACGTTCTCATTCCTGACGCCAACGCCTGCACCCTCGATGGGGCTTTTGCTACTGCTTGTCGACGCCTCGTCGATCACGGTTGTGTGCGCCACGCTGCGGTGCGCACGTCCGCTCGTCCTGTCATCGCAGCCGATGTTGAGGAGGTGTTGCGCCACACCCCGGGCCTGTCGGTGGAGCAGGGGGCGCACATGCGCCGCTATGACGTGGAGATCGTGGACGCCCAGGGGTCTCTCAACGAGTTGGCCATGGGCCTGTCGCGCCTGCTGACTCCCCAGGCGAACCTGCCTGCCGATCCGCTGGCGCTGCTCGATGAAAACCGTTTCGAGCTTCCGGCCTCTTACCCGTGGTGGGTGGAGGTGCGCAGGTAGCCCTCAGCGGCCCGGCGGCCGGCATCGATGAGTTGGTCGCGGGTGCCCGCGCCGCGATCGACTTCGATGATGTCCACTCCGGGTGGGCGCGTGTCCGCAAAGGCGCAGACGACCGCCAGGCGGGTGTGTGGGCCGCACTGCGCGGCCACGGTCCCCACGACCTTTCCGCGGAAGGACTGATCATCCAGGCGACCTTCGCCGGTGATGGCAAGGTCGGCACCCTCCAGGGCGGCGGGCAGCCCGTGGCTGGCGGCGACGACCTCGGCGCCGGGGGCGAGGCGAATGTGTTCGTCGGTGCCGTGGAGGAGCCGACTCAGCCAGGTCAGCCCGATGGCTATGCCGCCGGCGGCGCCGTAGCCGGGGGTGGTGGGGTCGATGTCGCAGGTGGTGCACAGGTGGGAGAGAGCGGCGTCGAGAAGCTCCACCTGCGCTGGGGTCGCGCCCTTTTGGGGGCCGAAGACCGCGGCGGCGCCGTGCGGTCCGGTGGCGGGGGCGTCGACGTCGGTCAGCAGGACAAAGTTCGCGGCTGCGGCGGCGATGTTCAGGGCGCTCGTGTCAAAGCTGTCGATGCGCCCTACGTGTCCGCCGCCGGGGCGCACCGGCAGGCCGTCGCGGTCGAGCCCGGTAGCGCCCAAGGCTGCGAGGATCCCGGTCCCGCCGTCGATGGTGGCGGAACCGCCGAGCCCCAGCACGATGGTGTGGGCGCCGCGGGAGTGGGCGTCGGCAATGAGGACGCCGGTGCCGTAGGTGTCGCCGGTCATAGGGACGGGGTGGTCGGCCACGGCGGGCAGCCCAGAGGCGGCGGCGATATCGATGATGGCGGTCTGGTTGGCGGCATCGAAGGTGTAGCTGGCCTCGGTGAGCCTGCCTGCGGCATCGGTCGTGGGCAGGGTGATGGGGGCGCCGTCGAAAAGCTGGGCGGTGCCCTCGCCGCCGTCGGCCATGGGCATCTCTGCGATGTCGGCGTGGGGCAGGGTTTCGCGCACGCCCTGGGCGAGCCAGGAGGCAGCCTCGTCGGCGGCGGCGTGGCCTTTGAAGGAGTCGGGGGCGATTACCACCCGGGGGCTTGTACTAGTCATCGTTTTCCATTGTGCTGCAATCGCTGTCACCTTGCGGCTGACAGGTATTTTTTCGCAGGTCAGGAGGGGTGTGGGGGAAATTTGTTGACTAAAAAGGTGCGTGGACCGCAATACCTGTGCAATAATCGAAAAGCCGTGAGCGCGCGGTACCACCGACACCTAAGGAAGGGATCCTCATGTCCATCGATGAGCAGGTATCCAGCTACTACGAAAAGTTGCTCAAGCGCAACGCCGGCGAGCCGGAATTCCACCAGGCAGTGGCGGAAGTTCTGGACTCGCTGAAGATTGTCCTGGAGAAGGATCCCCACTACGCGGACTACGGCCTGATCCAGCGCCTGTGCGAGCCCGAGCGTCAGCTCATCTTCCGGGTGCCCTGGGTTGATGATGAAGGCACCGTCCAGGTCAACCGCGGCTTCCGCGTCCAGTTCAACTCCGCACTGGGCCCCTACAAGGGCGGCCTGCGCTTCCACCCCTCCGTCAACCTGGGCATCATCAAGTTCCTGGGCTTCGAGCAGATCTTTAAGAACTCCCTGACCGGCCTGCCCATCGGCGGCGGCAAGGGTGGCTCCGACTTTGATCCCAAGGGCAAGTCCGAGCAGGAAGTCATGCGCTTCTGCCAGTCCTTCATGACCGAGCTCTACCGCCACATCGGTGAGTACCGCGACGTTCCCGCCGGCGACATCGGAGTTGGCGGCCGCGAGATCGGCTTCCTCTTCGGCCAGTACCGCCGCCTGGCCAACCAGCACGAGTCCGGAGTCCTGACCGGCAAGGGCCTGAACTGGGGCGGTTCCCTGGTGCGCACCGAGGCCACCGGCTACGGCTGCGTCTACCTGACCTCAGAGATGATGAAGACCCACGGCGACTCCTTCGAGGGCGCCAAGGTCATCGTCTCCGGGTCCGGCAACGTGGCCATCTACGCCATGGAAAAGGCCCAGGAACTCGGCGCGACCGTTGTGGGCTTCTCCGACTCCTCCGGCTGGGTTGCCACGCCGAAGGGTGTCGACGTCGCCGCGCTCAAGGACATCAAGGAAGTCCGCCGCGGCCGCGTGTCTGACTACGCCAAGGAAATCGACGGCGCGACCTACCACGAGGACGGCTCCGTGTGGGATCTCGCTGCCGACGTCGCGTTGCCGTGCGCCACCCAAAACGAACTGGATGGCGATCACGCCCGCACGCTGATCTCCAACGGTGTGCGCTACGTCGCAGAAGGCGCGAATATGCCCTCTACCGCGGAGGCCATTGAGGTATTCCGCGGGGAAAAGGGCGTGCATTTCGCGCCGGGCAAGGCGGCCAATGCCGGCGGCGTGGCCACCTCAGCGCTGGAAATGCAGCAAAACGCCTCGCGGGATTCGTGGACCTTTGAGTACACCGACGAGCGGCTGCACAAGATTATGTCCAACATTTTCCGTGCCATGGATAACACGGCAAAGGAATATGACCGCGAAGACGATTACGTGGTGGGCGCCAACATCGCGGGCTTTAAAAAGGTCGCGGACGCGATGCTGGCCCAGGGGATCATCTAAGCAGCACTAAGGCTGGGGGTGCAGCCGCCGCTGTGAGGGGCGAGAGTGGTGCCACACTTTAATGCTCTCTGCCTCCCACAGCGGCAGGCCGTTGAACTTGCCAACGGGGGCGGGGGCCTGCGAACGGGAAACGTAGGAGCTCAACGTTTGCCGCGAAATTCCGCAATAGGCCGCCACCTGGGCGGTCGTCCAGAAAATGGTGTCCGTGGATAGATCCACCACGGCGAGGTCACGCCGGTAGAAATCCTTGTCATCGCTAGCGACGGGCCGGGGCAGGGCGCTAGTGCTTTGCATGGTCATGGGTCTAGACCTCCAATGCTTGAGCGGGCGGCAACCATAATGTTGCAGCGGGAACCATCGGGCATATTGTGAAAAGGATCGGCGGCGTTACACATCCTGTACAGCAAATTTGGTTGGCACCATTGTGCTGGTCATTGGGCGCACATTTCCCCTGTACAGGGGTAGTTTTCTTAGCGTAACTTTCCCCCCATTTTTCCCGTGCTTAATTCCGGCTGCCGGCGTGAAACTGCCGCACTTTCGCAGCCCCAGTGCACCGCAAAAAACAGGTGCGACGGCACACGCAGCGCCGCCGCACCGTCGCGTCGGTGCTCGCGGTTTTTAGCTCATCGCCTCAGCAAGATCGATGGGGGCGAAGCAGTACTCATGGTCGCCGGGCCCGTGGGTAAGAATGCCCACGACCTTTTCTTGCGCGTCCAGCACCGCGCTGCCGGAATCGCCGGGGCGCGAGGTCGCGTCGACGCAGCGGGTGGCGATGTCGCCGGTTTCCCGGTAGCGCACGATCTTGGCGGCATCATCGAGCATGGGGCCAACGCTCGAAGAGGAGACCCCGGTACGATGCACGATGTCGCCTGTGCGCAGGGCCAGCGAATCGCCGATCTCGTGGGGGCTTAAGACAGTGACGGCGTCCGGGTCAAGGGCGATGCGCACGGCGTCGATACGCTTGCCCGCTGGCTGGCTCATGCCGTCCGCAGTGATGTGCCCGATGACTCGGTGGGCGCGAGTGACGGGATCGCCCACCTTGGCCTTGAACGCGAAACAGTGCGCGGCCGAATAGGCGAGCGTGTCGCTGATCAGGGTGATCGAGCAGCGGCTGCGCGTGCCCGCGTCGATGGACGTCGACGAGCTCATCTGCATCTTGCGTGGGGCGGCCGCGGCGGGGGAGGCGAGAGCGCCGGTGACGGTGGCGCAGGCCAACAGGCAGGCTAGGGCGCGAACGGACAGGGAGTGACTCATGGGGTACTCCTATGAAATTCTGGGAGAGTGCACGGTTATGGCGACCCCAATTCTTAGCACCCCCAAAGGAGTGCGGCAAAGATGATGGCAACCGGAGTCACCCGCCGCGGCGCACCGCCTGAGCTGGCACAGCCCGCTGACCCGACCGCGCCGCGGCGCACCGCCAAGACATACCGGGAAACCGCCGCGCCCGGGGCGCAAGCCCGAAGGCAAGTAGCATTGGGGGCATGTACCGCGTATTCGAAGCCCTAGATGAGATGGTCAAGACCGTAGAGCAAGCCTACGGAGTGCCCATGACCTCCAACTGCATGGTCCCCCGCAATGACATGCTCGCGCTGCTCGATGACCTACGCAACGCGCTGCCCATAGAAATCGACGATGCCCAAGACGTCCTAGATAAGCAGGATGAGATCCTTGGCAACGCGCAAGACCAGGCACAGCACGTGGTTGCGGACGCGCAGGCACAGGCCACGGAGATCGTCGATACCGCCCAGAGCGAATCCGATGGGATGCTTAACGACGCCCAGCAGCGTGCCACCACCATGGTCGCCCGGGCCGAAGACGATGCCCAGCAGCTTGTCAGCAGGGCACGCGAAGAGGCCGACGACACCGTGCGCCGCGCCCAAGCGGAGGCGGAACGCCTCATCGCCGACGGCAACGAGTCTTACCAGCGCAGTGTCGATGAGGGCCTGGCAGAACAAAAGCGCCTGGTGTCTGAATCCGAGGTTGTGCGCCGCGCTGATGAGGAAGCCCACCGGGTGGTTGACGCCGCCCACGCAGACTCCAAGCAACTGCGCAGCGAGTGCGACCGCTACGTCGATTCCAAGCTCGCCGAGTTTGAGGAATCCCTCTCCGGGGTGCTGCGCACCGTCTCCCGCGACCGGGCGGCGCTGCGTCGCGGTGCCGGCGCCGCGGGTGCACCGCGGGAGCCGAGGGAGCCACGCGAGGCACGCGAGCCGGGTGACGGCCGCTACGCCGGGCGGACCACGCCCCGCTATGAGGAGCGCTAACGCGGCCCTAGCATCGACGGGTAAAGTGTCCAGACGATATGACTTCACCATTTGAATTCGACGTCACGGGGCTCACGCACCCCGGTGCCATCGCAGAAGATCGGCGCAATGAGGGGCCCAGCCCCCGCCGCATTGGCGCGGCCATGATCGCCATCCCGGAGGGCGCCCCCGTGACCGTTGACGCCCACCTGACCCCATTGGGCCAGGCCGTCATGGTCGACGCGGAGGTTTCTGCACGCCTGGAAGGCCAATGCGTGCGCTGCTTGCAGCCGCTGACCCCGCAGGAGAGCTTCCACATCACCGAGGTGTTTAGCGCGGACGCCTCCCTGATCACCTCCGATAGCGCTGACGACGACGCCGATGACGCAGACGACGCCGCCCTGATCACCGACGGGCGCGTGGATATTCTCCAGGCCGTCACCGACGAGGTCGGCCTGACACTGCCGTTCAACCCCACCTGCCCGGACGGCTGCGCCGACGACTCCGACTCCGCCCCGGCGCCAGACGGCGAGTCTGGGCGCGACGAAGACACCCTGGCAGACCCCCGCTGGGCGGGACTGGAGAAGTTCTTATGAGCCACCCGAAGAAGGCACGCCTGACCGGGTACGCGGCGTGGGACGCCGCCTACGGGGCGGTCGACCATGAGCCCCTGCTGCGCACCCTCGGCGTCACCATCCCCGATGAGCAGCTGCGCCTGGCGCTGACCCACCGATCCTTCGCCCACGAAAACGGCAACCTTCCCAACAATGAACGCCTGGAGTTCGTCGGCGACGCGGTGCTGGGCCTGTCCATCGCCGGGGCGCTGTTTGAAAAGTACCCGGCGCGCCCGGAGTCTGACATCTCCAAGATGAGGGCCGGGATCGTGTCCCGGTACGGCTGCGCGGACGTTGCCCGGGAGATCAACCTGGGCACCTACATCCTGCTGGGCAAGGGGGAGTTGGCCACCGACGGGCGCGACAAGCTGTCCATCCTCGCCGATACCACCGAAGCCGTCCTGGGCGCGGTCTACCTCGAGCACGGCTTTGACGTTGCCCGGGACGTTGTTTTGCGGCTGTTCGCGCACAAGATCGCCACGGCCTCATCGGAGGGGCGAAACCAGGACTGGAAAACCACCCTCCAGGAGCGCCTGTCCGCCTACGGGATCAGCTCGGCGACCTACCGGTCGCATTCCTCGGGCCCCGAGCATGATCTGGTTTTCACCGCGGACATCAGCATCGCCGGCATCGACCTGGGCCGTGGGACCGGGCACAACAAGAAGCTCGCCGAGCAGGAGGCAGCCCACCAGGCGTATCTGGCTTTGGGGAACCCGGAAACGGTCCACGCCGTGCGCGCCGCGGACGCCTAAGCTGGCAAAACATGCCTGAGCTGCCTGAAGTTGAGGTGGTGCGCCGGGGGCTGGAGCCTTTTGTCACCGGGGCGACCATCACCGCGGTGCGCGTTGTCCACCCGCGTGCCGCGCGCCATAACGCTGGCGGGGCTGCGGAGATTGAGGCCGCGATCACGGGGGCGACGATCACCGCGGTGCGCCGGCGCGGCAAGTTCGCCTGGCTGGAATGCGCAGGCCCGGACCCGGCGCCCTGCCTGCTCATCCACCTGGGCATGAGTGGGCAGCTCCTGGTTGACACCGCGACCACCGCCGCTCCGCACCCGCACCTGCGTGCCTGGATGAGCCTAGATAACGGCCACGTGGTGCGCTTCATCGATCAGCGCACCTTTGGTTACCTGCGTGCCGCCAGGATGGTGGAGACCACCCGGGGGTGCATTCCCCAGCCCATCGAGCACATTGCCCGGGATCTGCTGGATCCACTCCTTGACGTTCCCGCTCTTGCTGCACAGCTGAAATCCCGCGACGTCGAGCTCAAGCGGTTGCTGCTTAACCAGGAGATTGTGTCCGGAATTGGCAATATTTATGCCGATGAGATGGCGTGGGCGGCGCGGCTGCATCCGCGCCAGCGCGCCAGCCGGGTGTCCCGCTCGCGGCTGGAAGGCCTGCTGCATTCTGGGCGCGGGGTCATGGAGGCGGCGCTTGCGCAGGGGGAACGTCTTTTGATGATCTTTACGTTGATGTCACCGGACAATCAGGCTACTTTGCGGTGAGCCTGCACGCCTATGGGCGCCAGGGGCAACCCTGTCACCGGTGTGGACGGCCCATCGTGCGGGAGGAGTTCATGGGTAGGGGATCGCACTTGTGTCCCTTTTGCCAGCACCGTTATTAGGTGAGACTGGTAGAGGCGGTAAAGTTCCCCGCATGGATTCTTTGGTCAAGGGCATTGAGGACTTCGGGGACGTCTATTGGCGTTTCTTTGCCGTTATTTTGGCCGCCTCGGGCGTGTACTTCTGTGTGCGTACCGTGGTGGTGCAGATCCGGTTCCTGCCGGATATGTTCAAGTCGGTCACAGAGACGCCCTCTGAGATCTCGGAGGGTCAGCAGGGCATCTCTGCGTTCAAGGCCTTTACCATCTCTGCCGCGTCGCGCGTGGGCACGGGCAACGTCGCCGGGGTGGCCATCGCGGTGGCCACCGGCGGGCCGGGCGCGGTGTTTTGGATGTGGGCGTTGGCCGTCATCGGCGGCGCGACGTCCTTTGTGGAGTCCACGCTGGCTCAGGTTTATAAGATCCGGGATAAGGATTCCTACCGCGGCGGTCCGGCCTACTACATGACCAAGGCGTTGGGGTGGCGCCCGCTGGCACTGGCCTTTGCCGTGATCATCTGCGTCACTTATGGGTTTGTGTTCAACGCGGTGCAGTCCAACTCCATTTCGGCGGCTGTGGTGACTTCCGTGGGCCATGATTCGCTGACCACCAAGGCGATCATCGGCGCGATCCTGGCTGTGGTGACGGCGGGGATCATTTTCGGTGGTGTGCAGCGCATTGCCAACGTCACCCAGACGGTGGTCCCGGTCATGGCGGTGCTCTACATCATCCTGGCTTTCATCGTGGTGGGGCTGAACTTTGACAAGGTTCCGGGAATGTTCGCCGATATCGTTTCCCACGCCTTTGACCTGCGCGGTTTTGCGGGGGCGACGCTGGGCACGGTGATTATGACGGGCGTGCGCCGCGGGCTGTTTTCCAACGAGGCCGGCATGGGTTCGGTTCCTAATGCGGCGGCGACGGCGTCTGTGTCTCACCCCGCCAAGCAGGGGCTCATCCAGACCTTGGGCGTGTACTTTGACACGCTCGTGGTGTGCTCCATGACGGCGTTTATCATCCTGCTGGCCCACCCCGATCTGGAGGCTAGTGAGGGCGGCATGGCGTTGACGCAGAATGCCCTGGCCAGCTCGGTGGGACAGTGGGGCATCCACTTCCTTTCCGTCATCATCTTGTTCTTGGCCTACTCCTCGGTGATCGGTAATTACTACTACGGCGAGTCCAACATTGGTTTCCTGTCGCGCAAGCGCGGCCTGCTCACCGGCTTCCGGGTCCTGGTGGCGTTGTGTGTCTTTGGTGGCGCGGTGGGCTCGGTGCCGCTGGTGTGGGCCCTGGCTGACGTGTTCAGTGGCGTAATGGCGCTGATCAACTTGGTGGCCATCCTGCCGCTTGCCGGGGTGGCTGTGGTGGTGTTGCGCCACTATTCGGTGCAGCGTAAGGCGGGGCTTAACCCGGTGTTCCACCGCGATGATCTGCCCCGTAGCGTGCGCGGGTGGGACCAGATGGAAACCTGGGATGGGTCGGATCCGATCACGCAGCGCGATGCCGCCTATGAGTCCCTGGATTACCGGTGGCACGGTCAGCCCCCAGCCCACGATGAGACTGTGTAAGGAGCCGCGGTGGATCAGGTTCGTCTGACGGTCTTTGTCCATGGCCATGTGCAAGGCGTGGGCTTTCGCTGGTGGGTGCGGTGTCGGGCCTTGGAGCTTGGGGTGGCAGGCAGCGCTACGAACCTGGTGGATGGCCGGGTGTGCGTAGTCGGGCAGGCCAGCGAGCACCAGTGTCGCGCCCTGCTGGATTGTTTGCGCCCGGAGTATTCGGGGCGCCGCCCGGGCCACGTGGATGCGGTTGTTGAGCAGTGGTCCGAGCCCCGCGACGGCGTGGTGGGCTTTGTGGAGCGTTGAGTTAGACTGCTTGGTGCTATGCACCTGAAATCCCTCACGCTGAAGGGCTTTAAGTCCTTTGCGTCTGCCACGACGCTGAAATTTGAGCCCGGCATCTGCGCCGTGGTGGGCCCGAATGGTTCGGGTAAGTCCAATGTGGTGGACGCGTTGGCCTGGGTGATGGGGGAGCAGGGGGCGAAGACCCTGCGCGGCGGGAAGATGCAGGACGTCATTTTTGCGGGGGCGGGGGATCGCAAGCCTTTGGGCCGCGCCGAGGTGACGCTGACCATCGATAATTCGGATGGCAAGCTGCCCATCGACTACGCTGAGGTCTCCGTCACGCGCCGGATGTTTCGGGATGGCGCCAGCGAATATGAGATCAATGGCGCCAAGGCCCGGCTGATGGACATCCAGGAGTTGTTGTCAGATTCGGGCATTGGCCGGGAGATGCACATCATCGTCGGCCAAGGCAAGCTGTCGGACATTTTGGAGTCGCGCCCGGAGGAGCGCCGCGCCTACATCGAGGAGGCGGCGGGGGTGCTCAAGCACCGGCGGCGCCGGGAGAAGGCGCAGCGCAAGCTCACAGGTATGCAGGCGAACCTGGATCGCCTGCGCGATGTGACCGATGAGTTGGGCCGCCAGCTCAAGCCGTTGGCCCGGCAGGCCCAGGCAGCGCGGCGCGCAGCTAGCGTCCAGGCGGAGCTGCGGGATGCGCGCTTGCGGCTGGCTGGCGCGCGGGTGGTGCAGGTGCGCGAGACGTTGGAGGCGAAGTCTGCTGCGCAGGCGCGGGCGGCGTCGCAACGCACGGAGCTGGAGGGGCAGGTGGCGCAGGCGCAGGGGCGTCATGATGCGGCCAGTGCGCGGGATGCGGAGCTGTCGCCGCTGGTCGACCAGGCAAATGAGCTGTGGATTCGGTTGTCTACCTTGGCGGAGCGCATCTCCGCGACGGCGCGCATCGCCCAGGAGCGGGGGCGCGCGGCGCAGGAGGATGCGGGCTATCAGGGGCCGGATCCTGCCGAGCTGGAGGCGGAGGCGGAGGCCGCCTGGGAGGAGGTCGCGGCGCTGGAGGAAGAAAGTGAGATCGCTGCCGAGCGCCTGGAATCGGTCTCTGAGGAGGTCGCCGCGCGCAGCGAGCAGCTCCGGCAGGCAGAGGCAGAGTATGCGGCGTTGGTCAAGGCTGTGGCGCACCGCCGGGAGGGGCTCGTCCGTCTGATTGCCACGGAGGAGTCCCTGGCGGCCCGCGAGCAGACCGCCACGGTGCAGGTGGAGCGCGCCCAGCAGCGGGTCGAGCAGATGGTGCAGCGGGCCGGTGCCGCCCGCGCGGAGGCGGATGCGGCCCAGGATGCGGTGGCGGATGCTGCCGCCGGCGGCGCGGAGGTGGAGCGTGCGTGCGAGCAGGCCCACAGGGAGGCGCAGGGGGCGCGCCGTCGGCTGGAGGAGTTGGAGACCCAGCAGCGGGAGCGGGAGCGGGAGCTGTACTCGTTGCAGGCGCGCCGGGATACGCTGCGGCAGGCGGTTGCGGGCCCGTCCCTAGAGGACGTCGTCGCGGTAGAAACTAGCCCGTTGTCGGCGCACGTGCGGGTGCCCGCGGGTCTGGAGGTGGCCCTTGCTAGCGCGCTGGGCCCGCACGCGGATGCGGTGGCGCTCACGATGGATGAGGGGGTGCTCACCCAGCTGCGCGAGGGCAACGTCGCGCGTACCGCGCTGGTGGACGTCACCGCGGACCCGACGCCGTGGCACCTGGACGCCAGCCTGCCGGCGGGGGCGGAGTGGTTGGTGGACAAGGTCAGCGCCGATGCTGCGGTGTGCGGGGCGATCAGCGCGCTGCTTGCCGACGTCGTTGTGGTTCCAGATGCCCAGGATGCTCGCCGTTTAGTCGCGGACGACCCGCGCCTGCGGGCGGTGACTCCACGCGGCGATCTGTTCGGCCGGGGCTGGGCCGTGGTGGGCAGCGGGGCGCCGTCGGCAGTCGAGGTGGAGGCGCGGCTCGCACAGACGGAGGCCGCCATCGTGCCCGCCCAGGAGGCCGTCGATGCGGCTGCGGGCACGCTGGAAGGCGCCCGCCAGGCGGCGGATCAGGCGCAGGTCAGCCTCGCGGAGGCCACGGCGGCCCGCCGCGACCATGAGGCGCGGGTGGGGGAGGCCCAGCGGGTGGTGCAGCGGGTGACCCGCCAGTGTGAGGCCGATGATGCCGCCGTGCAGCGGGCAGAAAAGGAGCGCGACGCCCTCCTGGCAGAGTTGGACAGCGCGCGCCGGGAATTGCGTGCCGTGCGCGAGCAATTATCCCAGGTAGAAGACAGCGATGATCCCGCGGAGGTGTCCACCGCGACCCGTGATTCCGCCGTCGCCGCACTCGAACAGGTCCGCGCGATGGAGGTGGAGGCACGGCTGAGCCTGCGTTCGGCGCAGGATCGTGCCCAACAGTCCACCGCCCGCGCCCAGGGGCTTGCCCGCCGCGCCGCCCAGGAGCGGCAGGCCCGCCAGGCCCATGAGGCTGCCCGGGCCAGGAGGATCCGGCAGCGGGAGCTCGCCCGGGTGGTCGAGTCCTGCGCCAATGACCTGGCCGCCCGGGTGGATCTGCGCATTGCACACGCGGCCGAGCAGCGCGACTCCCTGACCACCCAGCGCCGAGAAGTCGCCCGCGTGCTGTCCCAGGCGCGCGACGAAGTCCACACCGCGCGCACACACCTTGATCGGGCCACCACGGTGGCGCACGAGGCGCAGGTCGCCCTCGAGCGCGCCCGCGTGCACGTGGAGGAGGCGGAAGCCAAGGTCGACGAGCAGCTGGGCCTGTCCGTTGCGGACCTATTAGCGGACTACACCCCGGGCCCAGACTTTGATCGCGCCGCGGAGGAAAAGCGGCTGGCCCAGGCGCGCCGGGATCTGTCGGCGTTGGGCAAGGTCAACCCCCTGGCCTTGGAGGAATACAAGGCGTTAGAGGAGCGCTACCAGTTTTTGTCCACCCAGCTGGCCGATGTGGAACAGGCGCGGGAGGATTTGCGCGGCGTCATCGAGGACGTGGACGCGAAGATCCTGCAGCTTTTTACTGACGCGTGGCGGGACGTGGAGGCGGAGTTTCCGCGCGTGTTTTCTACCCTCTTTCCGGGCGGTGAGGGCCGGCTGGTCCTCACGGAGCCGGATGACCTTTTGGCCACGGGCATCGAGTTGGAGGCGCGCCCGCCGGGCAAGCGCGTCAAGCGCCTGTCCTTGCTGTCGGGCGGGGAGAAGTCGTTGACCGCCCTGGCGCTGCTGGTGGCCATTTTCCGGGCGCGGCCGAGTCCCTTCTACGTGATGGATGAGGTTGAGGCCGCGTTGGATGACGTCAATCTGCGTCGCCTCATTCACCTGTTTGAGCAGTTGCGTCAGGATTCCCAGCTCATTGTGATTACGCACCAGAAACCCACCATGGATGTGGCCAACGTCCTCTATGGTGTGACCATGCGCGGCGATGGCGTGACCCGGGTGCTCAGCCAGCGCATGTCGCCGGGTGCTGCACCCCCGAGCGTCCTGATATAACAGGCAATAAGTACATTTCTTTATTCACCGCGTATTTCTTCACGACTGTATCAAGGGGTTAAGAACACTCTGATGGGCCATTCTTCCGATTCCCGGACCACGCCGTTTGCTGATATGACTGACTCCCTCCTGGGGTGGGCCTCCCACAGTGAGCTGGAGCTTGCCGAGGCCTTCGCGGGACACCCGTGGTTTCCTGACACCGGTTTTGGGCGGGATTTCCTGGAGCGGCTGGAGCGCCTTTTTGGCATTTTCTTGTCCCGGCAGTTGGCCGCGGGGGCGCAATTGTCTTCCCTGCTGGACGTGACCCCGGCGCTGACTTCTGCCACGCTGATCGCGCGGGCGGCCCAGCTGATTGACCCGGAGCACTTTTTCGCGGAGTTTCTCGCCGGTTTGGGGTTGAACCCCACCGACGACCTCGTCGCTGAGGTCTCCGCGCGCAGTGATGCGCTGATCGCCCAGGCGGGCCTCGAGGTGCCGGAGGGCTTGAGCGGGGTGGAGCTGCTGGGCTACCACGCCGGGATTATTGGAGCTGAGGTCGCCGGTGTGCTGGGCTATTGTGACCAGCTGGAGGAGCAGGGTGGCGTCGAGGCGGCAACGGATGTCGCCGAGATTGCGGCGAGCCTTGCGGCGGGGGTGGATGGATTGGCCATGACCGCGGCGTCGGCACGCGGGGGCCGGCTGACCGATCTGGTGACCGGGATTGTGGCGCTGCGGGAGTTCTCGCGGGAGCACCCCTCTTCCTGGGTGGATCGGGACCGCTTCGGGCTTGCGCCGTTGCCCCGCCTGGTGGCTGACGCCGTGGTAGCGGAGCTGCGTGAACGGCCCATTGGCACCCCGGAGCGGGGCACGTCGGTGGGGGTGGCCCACCGGGAGCTGCGCCCCCGCCTGGTTTTGGATGCGCAGCGCAACCGCGTGTGTGTGCGGCTGCCTGAGCAGCGCGTTGCGGCGGCCTTCGGGGGTGATCCGCAGGATGCTGAGGTGTCGTGGCGGGTGAATATGGCTGGCACCACCCGTGAGTTCCGCACGAATCGGCCGTGGGGCGAGCCGACGTATGCGGAGGCGCTTGACGTGGCGGTCGAGCAGCCGGTGACGGAGGTTACGGTCACGGATACCACCAATGGGATCAACTGGGTGGTGCCGGTGGTGGATTCGGAGGATCCGCTGCTCATCTTCGCGGCTAACGGGCAAAACCTCTCGGACAAGGCCTCGCTGCATCACTCTCGCCTGTATGTGCTCACCCCGGAGGACACGTCGCTGCGTGATGCGGTGACGGGGGCGGCGATCCCGGTGGCGGAGACGTCGATAGTGCAGGGCTGGCAGGGCTGGGTCTGCGCGCTCATCGATGCCTCGGAGGCGGCCTCCCTGCAGGCGGTGCGCCCGGGCCAGGCGCCGTCGGCGATGATGCGGCTGCGCAGCGTGGATCCGCGGCAGCGGGTGCGTTTTGTCCACCCCAGCCAACCCATCGCGCATGTGCGCACGGCCGCCCACCTGCCGGTGTTTGCCACCAGCTTGGTGGCGGATTTCCCGCCGACGCTGTCGGGGCGCGACGAGATCTGGCAGCTGACCATTTCCGCCTACGCCGGGGTGGGCGAGGCCACCGAGGAGATCGCCGATCCCGAGCCGCTGGAGGTTCCGGCCGGTGGTGGGGCGTTTCAGGTTTTCGATCCGGAGGCCTATGACGCCCCCTGGGTCGGCGAATACCTCATCCGGTTGCGCGGCCCGCGCAATGAGTCCTTCCGGCACCGCTACGCCATCGTGGAATCGATGGTGGCGCACACCTCCATCGACGGCGGTTCCCACAGCGTGCGCATCCCGGCGGGAGGGGGCCTGTCCCCAGCACGCCTGGAGGTGGGCCATGGCCCGAAGGAATTTAGTGTCAGCCCCCGCAGCATCGTTGTCACCCCGGACCAGGCCGGCACGGATTTTGTTGTGGAAACTCAGGAGGGCGATTCCCTTCCGCTCCGGTTCGTCCCCCCGGCATTGTCCTTTGAGCTTCCGCTGACTACCTACCCGCCGATGTGGCGCACTAGCCGCATCTTCTTGGGTTCGCGCCACCTGGACCCGGCGGGTCGGATCCGCGTGCGTGCCACCGGTCAGCTGGGGCGTCCGCGGGTGGCGATCCGCAACCAGCACGGCTCCCCGGTGCGCACCGTTGACCTGGTCGCCGAGGACGCGCTCACCTATGCGGCACCGGCGGCGAGCATCGCCCAAGCCGCCGCAGTCATGCCCGAGGGCAGGCTCGAATTTGAATGGACCGATGAGCAGTCGGGCAACCGCGTCTCAGTGACGCTGGCGCTGATCAGCTCCACCCCGCACGCCACGGAGGCGCTGATCGAGGACGGAACGCTGTGCCTGCCGGACCTGGTGGAGGGCCGGAGCCTGGCCGCCTGGGTGTGGCCCGCGACCGCCCCGTGGGCCCGGGCTCGCGTGCTGCCGCACATCACCCCGCGGACTCCGCTTCCGCCAGAGCTTATCGACGCCGGCGACCTCACCGTCCAGCTGCACAGTGCGGATCCCTTCACCATCCTGCGCGCCCCCACCCGCCCCGGCGCCGGCGCGCTGCTTGCCACCCAACCGGGCTACCTGCGCGATCAGCCAGACGAGCTCAAGGAGCTGTCCGCATTCCTGGCCGGAGTCAGCGAACAACCGCCCACGGGTGGGGACATTTTGCCGATCATCTGGGATCACTGCGGCACGACACAGCGCGAACGCGACGTCGCCGGGGCAGTCTTCCAGGCGGCCCCCACCGCGGCGCTGCGCGGGCTGGCAGACTCGCTGGTGCCGGCGCATCTTCAGCCTGGTCGCATGATCGCCAGCGGACTGGTCAACCACGTCTTCGATGATGCGGATGAGCACCACGATGATCGCCATAGCCCCTGGATTACCGCAATGATCCTGTTGGGCCAGCTCAGCGGGGTACTCGGCGGCCAGTCCGATACCGCAAAGGCGCGCGACCTTCTCGACCAGGTTGGGGACATCGCCGGCAAGACGCTGGTTAATACCCTCCTCACGGGCCGGGACTCGACCCTCGACTCTGCATGCATCGACAGCTCCACGGTCCGCATCGCGCACATGGATGCGGCGCAGCAGGAACAGCTCATCGACATGTTCTTTGCCAGCACCGACATCGTTCCCGGACCGATGATGGAGGACGGCCAACGGCTTATGGCCGTCTTTGAGACCTTCCGCATGCGCACCCAGCTCAACGAGTTGTTGACCACGGAGGGCCTGATCAAGCCGGCGGTGTCGTTGCTGCGCGCCCTGCGCTCAACCAACCGGGCACTCTATTCTGCGGCTCGCGTGCGCTTTGACAAGATCGACGGCGTCAACACCGAAGATAAGTCCAACGCGTGGGCCCTTGCCCCGGTCGTCTCTTTGGTCTTTGCCCTCGCCGCGCGCATGCACGCACACGGATTGATGGGGAAGTCTAAGACGCTTTCTGCGGCCGCCTCAGGCTGGTCCCAACTGGCGGATCTGGTCCCTGACCTGGTTACGGGTGATCTCCTGTCCGCCGACGCGATGGTGTTGGCGGCATCCGCGGCGCTGAAGAACCGGAACTAGTCGGCGCGTCCCCGCACCCTTCGTGGCACGATGGACGCCATGACTACGGAGTACTGGATCTATGTAGGTATAGCGCTCGCCCTCGTGGTGGTGGCGCTCATCGCCCTCCTCGTGGTGGGCCGCAAACGCGGCGAGAAGAAGTCGGTCAGCTTCGATTCGCTGGAGCAGGAGGCCCCCAAAGAACTCACCCAGGAGGAAAAGTCCGGTAACTACCAGGCCAAGGGCGGATTCAACTTCGCCCCGGCGGTCAAGGAACCGGTTGTCCTGGACAACCAGGACCTTAAGGCTGCCCAGTCGGAGCAGGAGCCGGAGCCGGAACCAGTAGCGGAGCCGGAGCCGGTTGTAGAGCCAGAACCGGAGCCCGTTGCGGAGCCAGAACCAGCTGTAGCGCCGGAGCCAGAACCGGTAACAGCACCGGAACCGGAACCAGTTGTAGAACCGGAACCCGTTGCGGAGCCGCAGCCCGTTGCAGAACCAGAACCGGAGCCAGAGCTAGCACCGGAGCTAGCGCCAGAACCAGCGCCAGAACCCGAGCCGGAGCTTGATGACATTGCTCCCGCGCCGGGGCGTATTGGCAAGCTGCGTGGGCGGTTGGCCCGATCGCAGAACATGATCGGCAAGTCTGTGCTGGGCATCCTGTCTGCGGGGGATTTGGACGAGGACGCCTGGGAGGAGATCGAAGATACGCTCGTCATGGCCGATTTGGGTACGGCCACAACCATGGCGGTGGTAGAGGATCTGCGCACCACTATCGCGCAGCGCGGGGTCTCCAGTGAGGCGGAGGCGCGTGCGATGCTGCGTGAGTCTTTGATCAAGGCGTGCAAGCCGGACATGGATCGGGCGATCAAGGCCATGCCGTATGAGGGCAAGCCGGCTGTTGTCCTCGTCGTTGGTGTCAACGGCACGGGCAAGACCACCACCACGGGAAAGCTTGCCCGCGTGCTGGTTTCGCTGGGCCACTCGGTGCTGCTGGGCGCGGCGGATACGTTCCGTGCCGCGGCGGCGGATCAGCTGGAAACATGGGGGCGTCGGGTTGGTGCACACACGGTGCGCGGCAAGGAGGGGGCGGACCCGGCTTCGGTGGCTTTCGACGCCGTCGCGCGCGGCGTGGAGGAGCAGGTCGATGTGGTGCTGGTGGATACCGCAGGGCGGCTGCACACGTCGGTTGGGCTGATGGATCAGCTGGGCAAGGTCAAGCGGGTTGTAGAGAAGAAGGCCAAGGTGGATGAGGTGCTGCTCGTCTTGGATGCCACCGTGGGCCAAAACGGTTTGATGCAGGCCCGGACGTTCCGCGATGTGGTGGATATCACGGGCGTGGTGCTCACCAAGTTGGATGGCACCGCCAAGGGAGGCATTGTCTTCCAGGTTCAGGAGGAGCTGGGTGTTCCCGTCAAGTTGGTTGGCCTGGGCGAGGGTGCAGACGACCTTGCTCCCTTCGAGGTCGAGGGGTTTGTGGATGCGTTGTTGGGCACGAAGCACTAGGCGCTGTAAAACCCATCTAAGATGTGGGGCGAAGGTCACCACCGTCGATTCTCTTTGGAGGCATCACCGATGAAACTTGTCACCGCCGTGGTTAAGCCCTTTACGCTGCCAGACGTTCGGGCCGCCCTGGAACAGGTGGGGGTGCGGGGCATGACGGTGACAGAGACTCAGGGTTTTGGCCAGCAAAATGGTCACTCTGAGGTGTATCGGGGGGCGGAGTACGCCACCGAGTTTGTGCCCAAGGTGCGCATTGAGGTCCTCATTGCTGATGCGCAGCTCGATGAGGTGGTCGATGCGATCACGGAGGCCGCCTACACCGGCAAGGCTGGCGACGGCAAGATTTGGGTCAGCCCCATCGAACATGTGGTGCGGGTGCGCACGGGTGAGCGTGACGAGTCCGCCTTGTAGCCCCGGGGCCGCGGCGACCCAACAGATCCGCCGGGAGGCGTGTGCGCGGGCCCGCGACCTTATTGCCAGCCTGCCCATCCCGCCCGGGTGCGCTGTCGCCGCCACGGGCTCTTTGGCGCGGGGGGAGCTGACCGAGCGTTCGGACCTTGATCTCGTGCTCATCCGTCCGGAGGGTGCGACGGTGGAGGAGGGGGGCGTCGAAAAGCTGTGGCAAGGGGTGTGGCAGGCGGGGTATCGCCTGGACTATGCGGTGCGCACACCGGCAGACAATGTGGCGATGGTGGGCACCGATGTCACCGCGGCGCTGGCACTGCTGGACCTGACTGCGGTAGCCGGCGACGCGGATCTGGTTGCGCGCACGCGCCGGGAGGTGGTCGCGGCGTGGCGTGCGATGCTGCCGCGGCGGCTTCCGGACGTCATTGATGTGGCGATTGCGCGGTGGCGCCGAAGCGGATCGGTGGTGGCCATGACTCACCCGGATCTCAAGCACGGGCGCGGCGGCCTGCGCGATATTGAGCTCATTCGGGCGGTGGCCCTGGGCAACCTGTGCGATGCGCCCCGGCTGGAGACCCAGCGGGAGTTGCTGCTCAACGCGCGCACGCTCGTGCACCGCCACGCGCGGCGTCCCCGTGATGTCCTTGATCCGGAATTTGCGGCGGACGTGGCAGAAGACCTGGGCTTTGTGGACCGCTATGAGCTGTCGGCCCTGCTGTCCGAGGCGGCGCGCGACGTCGATGCCGCGGTGCGGGCGGGATTGTCCACGGCCCGGGCGATGATCGGGACGCGGCGCTCCCCGGGGCACCGGGCGGTGCGCCGCCCGTTGGCCCTCGACGTGGTTGAATCCTCCGGCCAGGTGGTGTTGGCGCGCAATGCCAATGTGGAGGACCCGGGTTTGGTGCTGCGGGTGGGCGCGGCGGCGGCGCGTGCGGGGCTTCCGGTGGCGGAGCGCACCCTGGCTACGCTGACGCAGTGTCCGCGGCTGCCGGAGCGCATTCCGCGCTTCGCCGCGGCGGACTTCTTCGCGCTTTTGGCTTCGCCGACGAACTGCGCTCCGGTTGTGCGCCAGCTTGATGCCTATGGGCTGTGGGAGCCCATCGTCCCGGAGTGGGGCAAGATTCGCGGGTTGATGCCGCGGGAGCGCACTCACATTCGCACGATCGATGATCATTTGCTGGCCACCGTGGCTAATTGCGCGGCGGCGACGGTGATGGTCCCGCGCCCAGACCTGCTGCTTTTGGCGGCGCTCTACCACGATTTGGGCAAGTTCCGCCGGCCGCGCCATGAGATCACCGGGGCCCAGCTGGTTGCCCGCATGGCGGCGCGTTTGGGCCTGAACCTGCGCGATCGTGGTTGCGTGCAAACGCTTGTCGCGGAGCATTCGACGATCGCTCGGCTTGCCGCCTCCCGCGACGTTACCGCGGAGGAAACCCTTGATGAGCTGCTGGATGCTGTCCATTATGACGTGCTGACCCTGGAGCTTTTGGGCGTGCTGCTGGAGGCGGATTCGCTGGCCACGGGCCCGGGGGTTTTCAGTCCGCGGCTAGCGCGGGCGCGTGACGTCCTCATTCGGCGGGGGCGGGCGCGGCTCACGTCGGTGACTCCGCGCCCACCGCTGGTCCACGCGCCTACCGCACTGGGCGTTGCTCCCGATGCTGCGGGCATTCGGGTGTGGTGGCGGGGGCGTCGGCGCGCGGACGTGCTTGCGGTGCTGGCGGTGATTAGTGCGAAGGCGTGCACGATTGATTCGGCGCGCATTGCCACCCACGCCGACGGCCAGGCGCATGCGGAGCTGATCGTGCGTCCCACGGTCGAACATGAGGTGGAGCCAGAAACGTTCATCCAGGCCTACAAGTCCGGGGTGCATTCCGCCCTTCCACCGGTGCGTCCGGAGGCGACCGCAACCTACTGGAATGGGGCCGTCGTCGAGGTGCGCACGGTGGACCGCATCGCGGCCTTTGGTGCGCTGCTGGCAGCCCTTCCAGACACCGAGTGGATGCGGATGGACAGCCCCGGTGGCACGATGATTGTGCAGGCGCAGTTGCATCCTGGTGTGGATCGTGCGGCTGTGGAGCGGCGTATCGACGCCGCCTTGGGGGACCGTTCGCGGCTTTCTGCGGGTCTCCAGCTACCATAGAGTCTTTGGAAAATGTCCCCCCTGAAGGGAGAACCCTGACGTGTTTGAGTCACTGTCCGATCGCCTATCTGGCGCCCTCAATGGCATCCGTGGCAAAGGCAAGCTCACCGAGGCGGACATCAATGCGACCGCCCGGGAGATCCGCCTCGCGTTGCTTGAAGCGGACGTCTCATTGCCGGTGGTGCGCGGGTTTATCAAGCGCGTCAAGGAGCGGGCTAACGGCGCGGAGGTGTCCGCGGCGCTCAACCCGGCCCAGCAGGTCATCAAGATTGTCAATGAGGAGCTCACGGGCATCCTCGGCGGCCAGACCCGGCGCCTGAACTTAGCTAAGAACCCTCCGACGGTGATCATGCTCGCCGGCCTGCAAGGTGCCGGTAAGACCACCCTGGCGGGCAAGCTGGCCCACCACCTGGAAAAGCAGGGGCATACGCCGATGCTGGTGGCCTGTGACCTGCAGCGTCCTGGTGCGGTGCAGCAGCTGCAAATCGTGGGTGAGCGGGCCGGAGTGCCTACCTTCGCCCCGGACCCGGGCACCTCGATTGATTCCTCCGATCATGAGATGGGGACCTCCCACGGGGATCCGGTGGCCGTGGCGCAGGCCGGCATCGAGGAGGCGCGTCGACTCCAACACGACGTGGTCATCGTCGATACCGCCGGCCGGTTGGGCATCGACCAGGAGTTGATGACTCAGGCGCGCAACATCCGCGATGCCGTCAACCCCGATGAAGTGCTCTTTGTCATCGATTCGATGATCGGCCAGGATGCCGTGACCACCGCGGAGGCCTTCCGCGACGGCGTGGACTTCAGCGGCGTGGTCCTGACCAAGCTTGATGGCGATGCGCGCGGCGGTGCGGCGCTGTCTATCCGTGAGGTCACCGGAAAGCCGATCCTCTTCGCCTCCACGGGCGAAAAGCTTGAGGATTTTGATGTCTTCCACCCGGAGCGGATGGCCAGCCGGATTCTGGGGATGGGCGACATGCTCAGCCTCATCGAGCAGGCCGAGGGCGTTCTCGATCAGCAAAAGGCGGAAGATACCGCCCGCAAGATCGGCACCGGGGAGCTCACGCTCGAAGACTTCCTCGACCAGATGCTCATGATTCGGCGCATGGGGCCCATCGGCAATCTGCTCAAGATGCTGCCTGGCGGCAAGCAGATGAACCAGATGGCGGACATGATCGATGAAAAGCAGCTGGACCGCATCCAGGCCATCATTCGTGGCATGACCCCCGCCGAGCGGGAAAACCCGAAGATCCTCAACGCCTCGCGCCGCAAGCGCATCGCCGCCGGCTCTGGCGTGGCTGTCTCTGACGTCAATCAGCTGGTGGAGCGCTTCTTTGAGGCGAAGAAGATGATGGGCAAGATGGCGGGTCAGTTCGGGATGGGCTCCCAGCGCTCTGCCACCAAGAAGAAGCCCAAGGGGCGCAAGGGGAAGAAGGGAAAGCGCAAGGCACCCAAGCGGATGCCCTCCCAGCAGCCGGGCATGCCGGATATGGCACAACTACAGGCGCTGTCCTCCCAGTTTGAGGGCAAGGGCATGCCGGCGAATCCCTTTGGCTCGATGCCTATGCCCAAGGGGATGGAAAATATTGACCTCAACAACTTGGACTTTGGTCCGAAGAAGTAGGGGCGATTTCCCGTTGGGGCGGTGTTCGGCGTACGCTAGCGTGGTTGCGCATTGGCGTGCGCACGTTCGACGTTCCTGCGTTATGCCGTCATCGACTACGGTCCGACCGGCCTGATCACGCGCAGGGTTAACAAATTGGGTTGAACCGGCTCACTTTTTTGTGAGTGTCTGCACTGCCCAGTGACCAGAAAGGTAGGCCATCATGGCTGTCAAGATTAAGCTGCAGCGGCTCGGCAAGATCCGCACCCCCCACTACCGCGTTGTTGTTGCGGATGCCCGCACGCGTCGCGATGGCAAGGTGATTGAGAACCTGGGCACCTACGAGCCCAAGCAGGAGCCGTCCGTCATCAAGATCGATTCTGAGCGCGCACAGTACTGGCTCGGAGTCGGCGCCCAGCCCACCGAGCCGGTTCTCGCCCTGCTCAAGGTCACCGGTGACTGGCAGAAGTTCAAGGGCATCGAGGGCGCCGAAGGCACCCTGAAGGTGGCCGAGGAGAAGCCCTCCAAGCTCGACCTGTTCAACGCCGCGCTGTCTGAGGCCAACAATGGCCCCTCCGTCGAGGACGTGGTGGAGAAGAAGCGCAAGGCCAAGGAGGCCCGTGAGGCCAAGGAGGCCGCGGAGCTGGCTGCCAAGCAGGAGGCAGAGGCCGCCGAGGCCGAGTCTTCTGAGGACGCCGACGCCTAGGCATTTACCCGCCCCAACCCGGTGACCGGGCCCCCAAATGGGGGCACTGGCCGCCGGGTTTTGCGTTTCCGCCCCTACGGTGGGTGAGGTACACCAATCCCTCAACCTTCAAGGAGAGATCCATCATGACCGATATCACCAATGTGACGGTCCTCGGCTCGGGCGTCCTGGGCGCACAGATTGCCTTCCAGTCGGCATACGCCGGTTTCCAGGTCGTGGCCTATGACATCAACGATGATGCCGTAGCAGCTGCCACGAAGCGCTTTGACAAGCTCGGGGAGGCCTACATCCGCGACCTGGAGGATGCTACGCAGGACACCGTCGCCGCCGCGCGGGACCGCCTCACCCAGTCGTCGGATCTGGAGCAGGCAGTCTCCCAGGCGGATCTGGTCATCGAGGCCGTGCCAGAGCGGCTGGACCTTAAGAAGGAGATTTGGGCCAAGGTAGGCAAGGCAGCCCCGGAGCATACGATCTTTGCCACCAACACCTCCACGCTGCTGCCCAGTGACTTCGCGGAAGACTCCGGTCGGGTGGACAAGTTCCTGGCCCTTCACTTTGCCAATCACATTTGGCGCTACCGCACGGCGGAGGTCATGCGCACGCCCAAGACGTCCGACGAGGCCTTCCAGACGGTGCTGGACTATGCCTCAGAGATGGGCATGATCCCCGTGGCGCTCAATAAGGAGCAGCCGGGCTACGTGCTCAACTCCCTGCTCGTGCCGTTCCTTGAGGCCGGGCAGCGCCTTGTGGTCCGCGGCGTGGCGTCCCCGGAAGACATCGATGCAGACTGGGAGAACTCCACCGGCGCGCCCGCCGGCCCCTTCCGCATTCTGGACTCCATTGGGCTGCGTACCGTGGCGGCCATTGCGCACAAGAATGCTGAGGAGACCAATGATGAGGAGCTGCGCTCCTTTGCCACCCTCATCGAGGAGGAGTACCTGGCCAAGGGCCGCACGGGCGCAGAGTCCGGCGAGGGCTTCTACCGCTATGACGAAAACGGCCAGCTGCTCAAGGACTAGGAGAAGGACTAGGAGGCGTCCTGCCCGGTGAGCATGGTCAGCAGGAGCACTGCTGGCCCCTCCTGGCAGGTCACCGCATGGACCACGTGGTCTGCCAGGTGGACGACGCGCCCGGGCTCAAGGACTACGTCCTGCCCGGCGCAGTTCAGCGTGAGCGTGCCGCTAAGTCCTTGAATGGTCACGGGGTGGGCGGCCTGGTGATCGGGTAGTTCTTGGCCGGTAGCAAAGTGGAAGGCGATGATATTCGCCCGCGCGCCCTGCATCAAGCGGGTAACCGCGGGGCGGCTGCCTTCCTTGATCGCGGGGGCGTCGGCAAGGACATCAGTGATGGTCATTCCGGGGGTGGCCTGGTGTTGTGCGGCGCCGAATGCTTCTGGCTGGTGAATATCCATGGGGGATCCTTCCTTGTGGGTTGGTGTTGTGGGTTGGTCTAGGAACAGGTGGTATCGAGGGCCAGGCGAATCATGGTGCTCAGCCCGGTTTCGCGTTCCTCGGGGGGACATGACTGCCCGGTGACGATGTTGTCGGAGACGCTAAACATCCCTAGCGCCTGCACTCCGGCCCGGGCGGCGACGGCGTAGAGTCCTGCGGATTCCATCTCTACGGCGAGTACGCCCATATTCGCCCAGCGCTCGTTGACGGTGGGGTCATCGTTGTAGAACACGTCTGAGGAGACAATGTTTCCCACGCGCACGGGGGTACCGGATGCTGCCGCGGTGGCGGCGACGCGTTGGAGGAGGTCCCAAGAACCCAGAGGGGCAAACGTTCCGGGCAGATTGTATTGCTCGATGAACCGGGAGTCGGTGCAGGCACCTTGGGCGACAACGACGTCGAGAAGCGAAATGTCTGCGCGCAGGGCGCCGCAGGATCCGATGCGCACCAGCGTGGTGGCCCCAAAGACGTCGATGAGTTCGTGGGCATACAAACTAATGGAGGGGATGCCCATGCCGGATCCCATGACCGATACGGGAGTTCCCCGATAGGTGCCGGTAAACCCCAGCATGTTGCGCACTGAATTGAACTGGACCACGTCCTCTAGAAAGTTCTCCGCAACAAATTTGGCGCGCAGTGGGTCTCCTGGCAGGAGCACGGTGGGGGCGATGGGGGCGCCTTGGGGATTGATGTGGGGAGTAGCTGGCATGGTTTCTCCGTTCGAATCGCGCAGGTGCTTGCCTGCCCCACAATAGTCTTCCCAATTGGCCTGCTAAGTTGTGCTGCATGGAGTTGATGATTGGGCGAGTGGTCAAGGCGCATGGGATTCGCGGCGAGGTTGTTGTGGAGCCGCGCACGGATGTTCCCGAGCAGCGTTTTGCCCCCGGCACGGTGGTGCAGGGAAAGCAGGGGGGTCGGACACGCGAACTGACGGTCACAGCGATGCGCCCGCACCAGGGCAGACTTCTTATCACGTTTGCGGAGATTGCGGATCGCACGGCCGCGGAGTCGCTGCGTTCGACGACCTTTTTTGCCCCGCCGCGCGAGGATGATGAGGGCTTTTATGATCATGACCTGGAGGGGCTGCGGGTTCTCCAGGACGGCGCCGACATTGGTGAGGTCACGGGGGTGACGCATGTTCCAGGCCGGCTTCTCCTTGAGGTGACGATCAATTCCGGAAAGGAGGTCCTCATCCCCTTTGTGGAAGACATTGTCCCGGACGTTGACCTTGATTCCGGAACGTGTGTGATCACCCCTCCAGAAGGGCTGTTGGAGCTGTAACCTCATGCGCTTAGACGTCATAACTATCTTTCCCGAATATCTTGATCCGCTGCGCCATGCCCTTCTAGGTAAGGCCATTGAGCAGGGGATTCTCTCCGTGGGCGTCCATGACCTGCGGGACTGGGCACCGGGGGTTCATCAGGCGGTGGATGATTCTCCCTACGGTGGCGGCCCCGGAATGGTGATGACCCCCACGGTGTGGGGGCCGGCCCTTGACGCGGTCGCGGCGGGTAGCGCGCCTGGCACGGAGCTGTCCTCTTCGCAGCAGCACCGCGGGGGCCCGCGCCATGATGAGCTCGCGGGCGTGGACGCGTGCGCTTACGAACCCGACCAGGAGGATCGCTCCCTTCCTCTCCTGCTGGTTCCCACCCCCGCCGGCACCCCATTTACGCAAGAGGACGCGCGCCGCTGGTCCACGGAGTCCCACATCGTTTTCGCCTGCGGGCGTTACGAGGGCATTGACCAGCGCGTCTTCGAGGATGCGGCAACGCGCTATCGGGTGCGTGAGGTCTCCATCGGGGATTATGTGCTCATCGGCGGGGAGGTCGCCGTGCTCGTCATCGCAGAGGCAGTGGTGCGCCTCATCCCGGGCGTTCTGGGAAACCGGCGCAGCCATGAAGAAGATAGCTTCTCCGATGGCCTGCTCGAAGGGCCCTCATACACCAAGCCGCGCACGTGGCGGGGACTTTCCGTTCCGGAGGCGCTGACCAGCGGCGATCATGCGCGCATTCGCAGGTGGCACAGGCAGCAGGCAATCGTGCGCACGGCTCGGGTACGCCCGGAGCTTCTCGACGCCGCCGAGCTCACCGCCGCAGAAAGGCAGGCGCTTGCCGCCCGCCGCCGTCATGTGACCAATCTGACCGTGCTCCTTGACCCGCGGCAGTGGCGTGATCACCTGCCGCATGCCCGCGCGGCCCTGAGCAGTGCGGGCCTCGACGTGGAGCGCATGGACGCCTACGCGCAGGCATCGACGTGCCAGCCGGACAACATGCTGGCCAATGAGTATGAGGCCACGCACGGGTTTTCGCCGGTGGGCATGGAGTTGTACCGCCTGGAGGTGGTGGCCACCTCCGAGCTCGAGTGTGATGCCGTCACTGCCGCGGTGGTGGGGGCGTTGCCGGACAATACCCCGTGGTACGGGTCCACGCGCTGGCAGGATCAGTGATCTAGCCGCGCAGGATGGCAGCTACCTTTTTGCCGCGGGCCAGCTCGTCGACGATCTTGTCTAGCTGGCGTACCGCGCGCAGGAATGGATCGGAGATGTCTTCGACGCGGACCCCACATATGACCCCACGAATCTCGGGCGCATGCGGGGTGGTCTGCGCGGTGTCGAGCAGTTCGCCGAGGGTGATGTCGCTGTCGCGGGCGTGCGTCAAGACGTCGGGGGAGTCGTTGAAATACCAGGTCAAGACCGCATCTAGTTCGTCGATGGTGCGATCCTTGCGGAGGATTTTTGCGCGGTAGCACTCGTAGAGGTCGGCGAAGGTCATGGCGCGTAGTCGGGTGGTGGTGTCCATGTGGCAATACTACCGTTTACCTGCGGATGTTCGAATGGGGAAGGGGTGTGTTCGAATGGGAGGGTAGGGGGTTGGGGTTGGTGGTCTAGGGTGTGGGGAAAGAAAGAAAAAGTGAGGGTGACGGGGAGAAAAAAAGGGGGTAGCTCATGGTGGTGGCAGCTGTAGTAGAGCCCGGTTATCGGGCCTGTAACCCAGACAACCCAGACTGCGTGTTCTTCATGGATAACAATGAGCGTCAGGTTGCCTTCTGGAAAGACAAGCTGCGGTGGATTCTTGCGCAGGAGGAAGACTTTGATGTCACGCGTGACAGCGTGGCGGAAAACCTAGGCATGCGTCCGGCGAAGGTCGAGGACTACGTGTTTAGTGTGGAGATCCTGTCGCACCTGCCCAAGGTAGATGCTCTCCAGGAGAGTCTGCACCACTTGTGCATGGAGCGCGTGTGCGCCATCGGGCGGGCGTTGGCCAGTGAATCGAATGAGACGATCGCCTCCCTTGACTCGCAGATCGCGGAATACGTGACCCCTACCCGGGCGCATCAGCATCTTCCGTCCCCGCAGGCAATGTACCGAAAGGTCCGCCTGCTGGTACGCGAGGCGGAAGGCCCGCGGGCTCCTGAGCCGCTCAAGCGGGTGGCCGCCAGTGTGGCCTTCGAGGCGGTTCCGGGCGGGGCTACACAGATCCGAGCCGTGGTCAGCCAGGGGGCGGCGGTAGCAATCTATGAGGCGTTATCCCAGTTGTCTTCCCAGCGCCGGTGCAGCATGGGGCAGGCTTTTGAGGAGTTGTTTACGCAGCAGGCCACCGTGCGGTGTGTGCTCAACTTCTTTTCCCCTGATCCGGATTCGCAGGCCACCTATCTGGTGGGTTCCGGGGAGTTGAGCCGGCAGGAGGCGGCCTACTTCGCGCCGCTGATCGATGGGTACCGCTGCCTTGATGGGGTGGGGGAGATCCTCACGCAGCGTCATGATGCACCGCGCGATGTTGCGGTGGCGGTTCGCCTGCGCGACGGGACCTGCCGGTACCCGCACTGCTCCCGGACGCGCAACTTGCAGCTTCATCATGTCATTGACCACGGTTTGGGCGGGGCGACCACCATGTCGAACTTGGCGTGCCTGTGTCCGCATCACCACAACATGGTCACGTTTGATCATGTGCGCATGTTCATGGGACACACGGGCAATTGCCACTGGTTCTTCCCGGATGGAACCACCACGGTCACGGATCCCACGGGGCCACTGGCACAGCCTCGTCCGCGCCAGTGGCGGGTCAGCCTCACGGATGCGCGGGAGCACAGGAGGGCCTATTACCAAGCCCTCCACGGCGGCGAGGGGAAGGGAGTCTAGAATCGCGGGAATGATCTCTGCGACTATCGCCCGAGAATTGGGGGTTGGGCAGCCCCAGGTTGATGCTGCCTTGGACCTGATCGATCAGGGCAACACGGTGCCTTTTATCGCTCGTTACCGCAAGGAAGCCACGGGTGGCCTTGATGACTCGCAACTGCGCACGCTGGCCGAGCGCGCGGAGTACCTCCGCGACCTTGAGCAGCGCAAGGAGACGATTCTCAAGGCCATTGAGGAGCAAGGGGCACTCAGCGAGAATCTGCGTGCCCTCATCCTCGCTTGTGAGACGAAGGCACGCCTGGAGGACCTGTATTTGCCGTTTAAGAAGCGGCGCCGCACCAAGGCAGATAAGGCCCGGGAGGCGGGCATCGAGCCGTTGCTAGATACTCTCATCGCGCAGCCGCAGCAGGATCCCCAGGACGCCGCCGCGGCCTATGTGTGCCCCGGCTATGAGGACACTAAGGCAGTCCTTGATGGCGCGCGGGCGATTCTGGTCGAGCAGCTGAGCCTGGACGCGGATCTGGTGGGGGAGGTCCGGGAGGAGGTGTTTAAGCGCGGCACCATGGTCTCTGCGGTGGAGGAGTCCAAGAAGGCTGAGGGCGCGAAATATGCGGACTACTTTGAGTTCAGTGAGTCGTGTGATTCGCTTCCTAGCCACCGCATTCTCGCCCTGTTGCGCGGGGAAGCCGAAGGCGTTCTTACGGTGCGCTTGGATCCCGGCGAGGATGCCTTCTATGAGGGTCTTATCGCGCAACGCAGCGGGCTTGACACCGCAGCGTCGCCGTGGCTTGCTCAGGCCGTGCGTTTTGGGTGGCGCACAAAGCTGAGTGTCTCTAGTGGCCTGGACGCGCGGATGCGGCTCAAGGAGCGGGCAGAAAAGGACGCCCTTGTGGTCTTCGCCCGGAATCTGCGCGACATTTTGTTGGCCGCCCCGGCGGGCCATAAGGCGGTGTTGGGCCTCGATCCTGGCTACCGCAATGGCGTGAAGTGTGCCGTGGTGGATGCCACGGGCAAGGTGCTCGATACCGTGGTGGTGTATCCGCATCAGCCGCAGCAGCAGTGGCGGCAGGCGAAGGAGACGTTGGTGCGTCTTGCCACCACGCATGGGGTGGATCTGATCGCGGTGGGCAATGGCACCGCATCCCGGGAGTCGGATGCCCTGGCCCGTGAGGTGTCGCAGGAGGTTGCCAGCCACCCGGTCCCGGTTGTGGTTTCGGAGGCCGGCGCGTCGGTCTATTCCGCCTCCGAGCTTGCTGCGCGGGAGTTTCCGCAGATGGATGTGTCTTTGCGGGGTGCGGTCTCTATTGCCCGTAGGTTGCAGGACCCGTTGGCTGAGCTGGTCAAGATTGATCCGAAGGCCTTGGGCGTGGGCCAGTATCAGCATGATGTCAATCAGCAGGCGTTGGCGCGCACACTCGATGGGGTGGTGGAGGATGCGGTCAACGCGGTGGGCGTGGACGTGAATTCTGCGTCGGCGCCGCTGTTGGCGCGGGTGGCGGGGATTAGTGCCACCGTGGCTGACAATATTGTGGCGTTCCGCAATGAGCATGGGGCGTTTGCTAGCCGCAAGGAGTTGGGCAAGGTTCCGCGTTTGGGCCCTAAGGCGTTCGAGCAGGCTGCGGGCTTTTTGCGGATTCCTGGGGCGGCGGATCCCTTGGATGGGTCTGCGGTGCATCCGGAGGCGTATCCGCTGGTGCGGCGGATTGCGCAGGCCCAAGGCCTAAAGGTGGCTGACTTGGTGGGCAATTCTGCGGTGTTGTCGCGGTTGCGCCCAGCTGATTTCGCCGATGAGACTTTCGGCGTTCCCACGGTGACGGACATTATTGCTGAGCTGGATAAGCCGGGCCGGGATCCGCGCCCGGAGTTCCGCACGGCGACGTTCAAGGAGGGGGTGAACAAGATTTCGGACCTGTCCGCGGGGATGATCGTGGAGGGAACGGTGTCCAATGTTGCCGCGTTCGGCGCGTTTGTGGATGTGGGCGTCCACCAGGATGGTTTGGTTCACGTCTCGGAGATGTCGCGCCGTTTTGTCTCCGACCCGCATGAGGTGGTGCGTTCCGGTGATGTGGTGAAGGTGCGCGTCATCGATGTTGATGTGCCCCGCAAGCGTATTTCTTTGAGTTTGCTTCTCGACGCCCCCGCCAAGCGGTCCCGCCCCCGCAAGGACGGTTCGCTGGCCGCGGCGCTGAAGAATGCGGGGTTTAAGTCCTCCTAGGAAGTGTGGGGTTTCCCCGAATCCCGCCGGGCAGGCTGAGCAGTGTTGCGGCGGTGTCGGGGTAGTCGGCTACCAGGCGGTCGCTGCGCTGCCCGGAGGCGCAGTAGATCACCGCGGTGCCGGATAGCTGCGCGAGATCCGCGGGGGTCAGCGTGGATAGCGGTAGGTGGAGGGAGGGGGTTGTCCAGGCGAAGTCTTCGGCGAGGCGTTCGTGGTCTTCACGAATGTCTACGGCCGTGGCCTCTCCGGATTCGACGAGGGCAAAGAGCTCCTGTGCCCGGGGAATCGAGCATGTTTGCGCGTAGGTGCCCAGGTGGGTGACGCGGTCGCGGTGGGGGTCTGCGGTGACGGTGACGTGGCGGAGGGTGGCCGCGAGGGCGTCGTAAAGCTGCACTCTGCCGGGGATGACCCCGTCGAGGTGGGCGAGGAATTTTGTGGCCTCGGTGGCCATGAGTGATCCGACGACGGCGGTGGTCACGCCGAGGACGCCGGCGGTGGCGCAGTCGGGGACGGAGGCGGCGTCGGGCTGGTCGGGGAAGAGGTCGCGCAGGCTCATGCCGTCGGCCCAGAAGGCGACCTGGCCGACGTAGCGCAGCACGCTGCCCCACACAAGCGGTGTATGGGTGATTTCGCAGGCGTCGGCGCACAGGTATTTCGTGGCAAACGTGTCAGAGCCGTCGATGACGAGGTCGACGCCGCGCACCAGGTCGAGCGCGTTGTCTTCGGTGAGCCGCTCGTTGCGGCAGTGCAGGGTGATGGAGGGTTGGATCTCGCGCAGCCGCCGCGCAGCAACATCGACTTTTGGTTGGCCGCAGTCGGCGACCCCGAAGAGGATCTGGCGGTGCAGGTTGCTCAAGGAGACGGTGTCATCATCGATGATGGTCATGGTGCCCACCCCCACTGCCGCCAGAGATTGCATGATGGGGCACCCGAGCCCTCCGGCGCCCACGATGAGCACGTGGGAGTGGTGCAGACGGCGCTGGGACTCCGCGGTGAATCCGGGCAGTGCCAGGTGGCGGGCCGTGCGCACCTGTTCCTCGTGGTTCATAACACCTCCTGCGCCCAGGTAGCTAGTCCGGTGAAGGTGGAGGACGCTTGGGCGTGCTCGCGGCGGGGGATGCGCCCGGCCTCGCGGGCGTCATAGCCGGCGCGCACCGCATGGGCCATGGCGCGGGCCATGCGCGCCGGGTCGTGGCAGCGGTTGATGGCGCTGGCAACGAGCACCCCGGAGCAGCCCAATTCCATAGCGAGCGCGGCGTCGGAGGCGGTGCCAACCCCGGCATCGATGAGGACGGGAACGTGGGCGCGGGAGCAGATGAGCTCGATGTTGTGGGGGTTGAGTATTCCCAGCCCGGTGCCGATGGGCGCGCCCAGGGGCATGACCGCGTCGACGCCGACGTCCTCCAGGCGCCGGGCCACGATCGGATCGTCCGAGGTGTAGGCGAGCACGCTAAATCCGTCGGCGACGAGGCGCTCGCACGCATCGACGAGCTCGACGACGTCGGGAAGCAACGTGTGCTCATCCGCGATGACTTCAGCCTTGATGAGGTTGGTGCCCAGTGCCTCGCGCGCCAGCTGGGCGGTGAGCAGCACGTCCCGGGCGGTGCGACAGCCCGCGGTATTGGGCAGCGCGGTGATGCCGAGCCGGCGCAGCAGGGAGAAGACCGATTCGCCCTGGGCTGCGGGGTTGTGGCGGCGCATGGACACGGTTGTCAGCTGGGTGCCTGAGGCCACGAGTGCTTGTTCGAGCAGCTCGTGGGAGGTGGCGCCACCCGTGCCCATGATGAGCCGCGATTCTAGGGTGATCTCGCCGATAGTAAGCACTACTAGCCTCCCTGAACCGCGGTGAGGATGTCGATGACGTCGCCGTCGCTGATCGGCCGCGACCACTCCGAGCGCGGCACGACTGCCCCGTTGACGGCCACGGCGACCCCGCTGGGTGAGGCCAGCTCTGGAAGGTCCGCAATGGTGCCGCCGGCGTCGTGGCGCGGCTGATCATTAACCGTATAAGCAATCATGACTGGGTCCTTGTCCTTTCTTGGTGGCGGAGGGGGTCGCAGGCCGTTAAGAGGTCTGCGTCGGCGGGTCGGGCTCCCGTTGCCAGGTCCGCACCGGCAGCCGCCCCCAGCGCGCTGAGTAGAATCCCGTGACGGAAATAGCCGGTAGAGACCACGATGTTGGGGCTCACCCGGCCCAGGTAGGGAAGGTCATCGGGGGTGCCCGGACGCGCGCCCGTACCCCACTCGACCATGCCGGCCTCCTCCAACCCGGGGACGATGCGGCAGGCGTCGGCCAACAGGTCGCGCACGCAGCCGACCGGGGTGTCGGGACGCTCGTCTTCCCGCGTGGTCGCACCGATGGCCACCGTCCCGTCTGGGCGCGGAATGATGTAGACCGGCCGATCCTCCACAAAGCCGCGGATGACCCGGTCGATGAGGCCCGGCGCCCGCACGATGAGGATGTCGCCATATACCGGGCGCAACGCCAGCGCGGGGCGGGCCTGCCACCCGGAGATGTCCGCCGCGCCCAATCCGCACGACACCACGATCTGGGTATCCCCACAGACCTCCGCGGTCTCATCATCGCCGGAAATGTGGTGCACCCGGCCTTGGTCGTCGCAGTCGAAGTGGCGCGCGGCGGTGAGCACAAACTCCACCCCGCGCCGCGCCAACGCATCGATGAGTCCTTGGGCAAAGATCCGCGGGGCGACCTGATGATCGCCGGGGATGGACACCGCACCGGCGATGCCAGGGCTCAAGGCCGGCTCCAGGTCGCGCGCCTGCCGCACGGTGATCCGCTCGACCTGCATGCCGTGCGCCTGCTGGTGCGCGGTCAACTCTTTGAGGTGCTGCGCATCCGCGCGATCGCCGGCGACCACGAGGGTGCCCTCGTCGCGGAAACCCAGGGGCTTGTCCGTGAACGTGCCCACGCGCTCGAGTAGCGAGGGCCACGCGCGGGCGGCGCTGAGCATGAGCGGGTAGAGCGGATCCTGGCAATACTGCACCTCCGCGACCGGGGCGAGCATGCCGCCGGCGAAATGAGTCGCCGCGCTGACCGGATCCGGGTCAACCACGCTGACGGAACACCCCCGCTCGGTCAGCTCAAAAGCGGTGGTCAGACCGATGATTCCGGCACCGATCACGATGGCATGCATGCAAAGCTCCTTACTATCGACGCCGCCGTTCCCGCTGGGTCGGCAGCATTCATCAACTCCCTGCACAGCGCGACACCCGCCACACCAGTGGCGGCCAAGGCCGGCACGTCAGCTTGGGTGACATCACCGATGGCCACCAGCGGCACCTGGGACAGCGCGACAAGCGGCGGGTAGCCCTCCACCCCGATGGGCGGCCGCCCGGAATCCTTGGTGGGGGTGGGGCGAAACGGTCCGCAGCCAACATAGTCAATGAGGTGCGCCTGCGTATTCGCCGCGCGGATCAGGTCGGCCGTGCCGGTGGTCAGGCCGATGATGGCCTGCGGGCCAAGGACGCGCCGGGCATCGCCCACGGGCAGATCCTCCTGGCCAAGATGGACGCCGTGGACGTGTTCGCCAGCGGCCATGAGGGCGGCGGCGACATCGGTGCGGTCATCGATGAGCACGCGGGTATTGGGGGCCTCACGGAAAACCGCGCGGGCGACGGCGCGTGCCAGCTCGGCAAGGTCCCGCACGGATGTCGGTTTGCTGCGCACCTGAACTACCCCGGCGCCACCACGTGCAGCGGCGGCCGCGACGGCAGCGATGTGGCTGCGTGAAGGATGCCGGGAGGTGACCAGGTAGCAGCGCAGGTCGAGGGAGTTATTCACGCGATCCTTTCAGTGATTCCTTTGGTGGGAGGGTCGGAAGGGAGGACGTCGGAAGGGAGGACGTCGGAAGGGAGGACGTCGGAAGGGAGGGCATGCCCAGCGCGGTGGGGCAGAAGTGCTCCGGGTAGGCCTCCCGAATGTCCTGGCTGATGCGCATCGAGCAAAACTTCGGGCCGCACATGGAACAAAAGTGCGCCTTCTTGGCGGGTTCTGCCGGCAGCGTTTCATCATGAAACTCTTGTGCTGTGGGCGGGTCGAGGGACAACGCGAATTGATCGTGCCAGCGGAAATCGAAGCGCGCCGCGCTCATGGCGTCGTCCCACTCCCGGGCCCCGGGGTGGCCTTTGGCCACGTCTGCCGCGTGGGCGGCGATTTTGTAGGCGATCACGCCGGTTTTCACGTCATCCCGGTTGGGCAGGCCCAGATGCTCCTTGGGAGTGACGTAGCACAGCATGGCGGTGCCGCCCATGGCAATGGTGGCCGCCCCGATGGCGGAGGTGATGTGGTCATAGCCGGGAGCCACGTCCGTGACCAGGGGGCCGAGGGTATAAAACGGGGCATCCTGGCACCACGCTTGTTCGTAGTCATTATTGATGGGGATGTCGTTTAAAGGCACATGCCCGGGCCCCTCCACCATGACCTGAACGTCGAAGTTCCAGGCGATGCGGGTCAGCTCGCCGATGGTGGCCAGCTCGGCGAATTGTGCGGCATCATTCGCGTCGGCCAGGCACCCCGGGCGCAGCCCGTCGCCCAAGGAAAAGGCGACGTCGTAGGACTTGAGGATCGCGCACATATCGGCAAAGTGCTCGTAGAGGAACGACTCCTTGTTGTGAGCCAGGCACCACCCCGCCACGATGGAGCCGCCGCGGCTGACTATGCCCGTCACCCGGTGGGCGGTCAGGGGAATGTAGTCGCGCAGCACCCCGGCATGGATGGTCATGTAATCGACCCCCTGCTCGCACTGCTCGATGATGGTTTCCTCCATGACCTGCCAGGACAGCTCCTCTGCGCGCCCGTTGACCTTCTCCAAGGCCTGATAGATGGGCACGGTGCCAATAGGAACCGGGGAGTTGCGCAGGATCCATTCACGGGTCTCATGGATATCCGGGCCGGTGGACAAGTCCATGACCGTGTCCGCGCCCCAGCGGATCGCCCACTGGAGTTTGGCTACCTCTTCTTTGATGGAGGAGCTCACCGCGGAGTTGCCAATATTGGCGTTGATTTTGGTGAGGAACCGGCGCCCGATGATCATGGGCTCAAGTTCGGGGTGGCGCAGGTTAGCCGGGATGATGGCCCGCCCGGCAGCAACCTCGCTGCGCACCAGTTCTACGGGACAGTGCTCGCGGGCGGCCACGAACTCCATTTCCGGGGTGATCTGCCCGGCGCGGGCCGCCGCCATTTGGGTGGGGTGTGACCCGGCGCTCGCCGCGTTGTGCCAGGTGGAGCGGAGTGCGGGCAGGCCTTGGGCTTCGGGGTTGGCTGGTCCGCAGGTGCGGTAGCGGGATACGGGAGGGTGCTCCCCGGTGAGGGTGACGCGTGTTTCTGGTACTTCCAACTCGATGCCTGCGCGGGTTCGCAGGCGTATGGGGGCAGGGGAGTGTTGCGGGTGAATCTCCGTGGTGGACATGGGTGGGCCTCGCTTCCTTCGCTGGTACTAACCAGACAGGTTCGAACGGTTTGGCGCGGCGGTAGCGCCTTCTCAGCCCGGTGCCCCGGGCTCCCGTGGGGATGTCAATGGTTGAGTATAGGGGGCGGCGTCGGTGCGGCGTGGTGGTTTGAAAAGGGTGGGGGAGCCGTGCAAGAATGTGGAAACGTTGTCTGCCTCGCGGTGGGGGGGAACCTGATTGCGGTGGCAGCGGCGAGACATGTTGCGGATACGAACCGGCCGAGCGCCCTTGTAAGGGAAGTGCCGCCAGGGTCCTCTATCCAGAAAAAGTGAGGAACTGTTTGTTATGAACATCCTGGATAAGGTCGATGCAGCGCAGCTGCGCGACGATATTCCTGATTTCCGTCCCGGCGATACCCTTGGCGTCAACGTCAAGGTCATCGAGGGCAACAACGAGCGCACCCAGCTGTTTACCGGTGTGGTGATTCGTCGCCAGGGCTCCGGCATCCGGGAGACTTTCACCGTGCGTAAGGTCTCCTTCGGCATTGGTGTGGAGCGTACCTTCCCGGTGCACTCTCCCAACATCGATTCCATCGAGGTCACCCGTCGCGGTGACGTGCGCCGTGCGAAGCTGTACTACCTGCGCAACCTGCGCGGTAAGGCTGCTCGCATCAAGGAACGTCGCTAGTACGCTCGCGCTTTTCACAACCGCCTGGCCATGTGCCGGGCGGTTGTTGCGTTTTAGGACAACAGTTGGCGGGAGGCGAGCTGCCGGTAGAGCTCGCTGGTGGCCATGAGTTCTTCATGGGTGCCCGTCGCCGCCACCCGGCCGCCGTCGAGGACGATGATTTGGTCAGAGTCTGTCACCGTGGACAGCCGGTGAGCCACCGTGATCGTGGTGCGCCCGCGCGAGCTTGCGGCCACGGCGTCGAGAATGAGCTGCTCGTTGTGGGAGTCCACGGCGGAGGTGGGTTCGTCGAGGAGCAGCAGGGGAGTGTCCATGAGGAGCATGCGCGCGAGCGCGAGGCGCTGGCGTTGTCCCCCGGACAGGGTCATGCCGCGGTCGCCGAGGGTGGTTTCAAGGCCTTTTTCTTGGACGAAGCGTTCGGCCATGTTGACGTCGCGCAGGGCCTGCCAGCATTGTTCGTCGGTGGCGTTGGGGTTGGCCAGGCGCAGGTTGTCGGCGACCGTGCCGGCGAGGACGGCGGCCTCCTGCTCCACGTAGCCGATGGCGGCGCGCAGCTGGGGCCGCGCCACCGTGGACGCGTCTTGGCCGTTGAGCATGATGCGTCCCGAGTCGGGATCGTAGAAGCGCTCGATGAGCGCCAAGGTGGTAGATTTTCCGGACCCGGATGGGCCGACCAAGGCGGTGCGGGTTCCCGGTGGGACGTGGAAGGTTACGTCCTCAAGGACGGGGCCCTCGGAGGTGGGGTAGGAGAAAGTGACATGCTCGAAGGCCAGGGCGTCGGACTGCGCGACGGGCTGGAGGGGTTGGCCGTCGGTGTCTTCTGGGTCTTGTTCCATGACTTGGTCGATGCGCTCGATGGCGCCCATCGCGGAGCGCACCGTGGTCACGGCCCCAAAGATGGTGGTCAGCGGGCCTGCCACCATGAATAGATAGAGGACAAAGGAAACCAGGTCAGCAACGGTGATTGTCTGGGCGGCGACGCGCATGCCGCCAACGCCCAGGACAGCCAGGAACGCGCCCTGCATGGCTAACCCAGAGACCGGGTAGAGCACGCCTTCGATGGCGGCGATGCGCCGGCCATGCACAAACGCCCGGTGTGCTTGGTCTCCTAGTTCAGCTTCGGCTGCGTCTTCTGCGTGGGCGGCCCGAATTGTGCGGATGGCCAGCAGGCTGCGTTCCATGCCCGCCCCCAGGTCACCGACTGCTTTCTGGGCTGCTTTGGTTGATTTTTGGATGCGTGACGACGCCGCTACTACCGCCACCATCGCGGCAACTACTACTCCCAGCACGACCAGCAGCATGACAATATCGATCAGCGCCATGAGCACGATCGCGCCGGCCATGGTGGCCACCCCGCCGATGGCGCTGATCAGGCCGCCGGTAAAGGCGGTGCGCACCAGCGTGGTATCTGATCCCAGCCGGCTGACCAGATCGCCGGTGCGGTGGGTGTCATAGGTGGCGATCGGAAGCCGCAGCATGCGGGCGAGCAGTTGTTTCCGGGATCCGAGGACAGCCGCCTCGGCGGTGCGGGTCATGATGTAGATTTCCAGGCCGCTGACGGCGGTGGAGACAATGAGCAGCCCAATGAGTGCCCCGATGAGGCCATGGGGCAGCCCACCGCCTTGGGAAAACTGCGTGATCATGCGGTTGACCACCAGCGGCTGGACAAGCCCCAGGCCCGAACCAATGAGGCTGAGGAGGACCGCGAAGATGAGTGCGCCCTTGTGGTAACCAAGCATGCGCAGGAGGGAAACAAACGCGCCCCGGCGCGGTGCCTGGGTGCCGCGGTGCCGATCATGTGTCAATGGAATGGTCCTTAGTGGGGAAATCTGGCGGGAAACCAGGTCATACGTGCATGTGTCAGTCGTCCCGCTCGGGGCGACGTCTGTTCGCTCAGGGTACTCGGGGGAAGGTGCTAGAGTCGGACGGCGTGAACGACACCGCAGAAACCCCCCAGGATGACTCGGCAGCGAAGGCTGCGCGCCCGTCACGCCCGTGGTACATCGAGCTGCCCTTGACCCTGATCACGGTGTTTGTCATCGTCTTTGTGATCCAAACGTTCATTGGGCGGGTCTATCTTATTCCTAGTGCCTCCATGGAACCTACTCTCCACGGGTGTTCTGGGTGCCAGGGTGACCGCATTGCGGTGGAGAAGATCAGCTATTACTTCAGCGATCCTGCACCGGGAGACGTTGTTGTTTTTAAGGGGACCGACTCGTGGAACCGCAGCTTTGTTTCCCAGCGCTCAGATAACCCCATCAAGCGGGGGCTAGAGAACCTGGGAGCGTATGCCGGATTAGTCGCCCCGGATGAAAATAACCTGGTCAAGCGGATCGTTGCCACGGGTGGCCAGACGGTGTCGTGCCAGGCCGGGGACCCGGCGGTGATGGTCGATGGTTCCCCCATTGATCAGGATTACGTGCTCGATCCCCCGCAGATCCCGGTGAACACTGATACCGGCTCCGTGCAATGCGGCGGCGAGTATTTCGGCCCGGTTCGGGTGCCGGACGGCAACGTGTTTGTCATGGGTGATAACCGGACGAACTCGGCAGATTCGCGGGCCCCTGAGCATATGGGTGATGAGTATCAGGGAACCATCCCGGTGGAAAACATTCGCGGTAAAGCCGTGGCACGGATTTGGCCTGTGGGGCGCATTGGAGGCATCGGCTCCCCGGATATTCAGCACCACTAAGGCGAGCGTGAGTCGTGCGCAAGCTGATTCAGCATCGCACCTATGAAGTGGCATTGTCGCGGGCTGGTTTGGGCCCCGTGGCGGGCGTGGATGAAGCCGGCCGAGGGGCGTGCGCTGGCCCCATTGCTATTGCCGCGTGCATTCTTCCAGATCGCCCGGTGGCTGAGCTGGCTACTCTTACTGATTCGAAGAAGCTCACCGCGCGGGCCCGCGAGCGCCTTTTCCCGGTGATTAAAAAGACTGCGCTGGCATGGTCTGTGGTCATTATTGACGCCGCCGAAATTGATGCTCACGGTATTCAGCGGGCAAATGTGGGCGGGATGCGCCGTGCCGTCGCGCGTTTGGATGTCGCGTGCGGGTATGTGTTGACGGACGCCATGCGCGTGCCCGGTCTGGGTCGTCCCCATCTGCCCATCATCGGTGGGGATGCGGCGGCACGCTGCATTGCTGCTGCGAGTGTGCTGGCAAAAGTCACGCGCGATGAGATGATGGTGCGCCTTGATGAATGCCTGCCGCAGTACGGGTTTGCCCGGCATAAGGGCTACGGTACGGCCGCCCATATGGACGCGGTGCGCCGCCACGGGGCGAGCGCCTTTCACCGCTACACTTATGCCAATGTGGCGTCGGCCCACCGCCAGTGGCTCGCGCAGGCGGAAGCGGCCGCGGACGGCCACAGTGTGACTACTTCGAAAGGACGGGGTGCTCGGTGAGTGCAGAAGATCTGGACAACTATGAGGCGGACGCGGAGCTGTCCCTGTACCGGGAATACCGGGACGTCGTTAGTCAGTTTTCTTATGTTGTAGAAACGGAGCGGCGTTTCTATTTGGCCAATGCGGTGGAACTCATTGCGCACGATTCTGGCGAAACGGAACTTTATTATGAGGTCCGGATGTCTGATGCGTGGGTGTGGGATATGTATCGGCCGGCGCGTTTCGTGCGCTATGTGCGCGTTATTACCTATAAGGACGTGAACATTGAGGAGCTGGACAAGCCGGAGATGATTCTGCCGGAGTAAGGCGAGTGCGGGGGACGGACCTGTGGATAGGGGGGATCTATCCACAGGGGATCGGGGGCGGGGTGGCTCAGGCCGGCGCGCTGGGGCGCGGATGGGCGATGATGGGCCACACGTCACACAGGAAAAGGGGGAAACATGTCTACATCAGCGCCGCCCAGCGCCGGGCATCGTCGCCAGCTGGGTCGCCAGGGGGAGGCTTTTGCCGCCGCCTATTATCGGGACCGGGGAGCACACATCCTGGCTATGAATGTGGCCTATCCGTGCGGGGAGCTTGACCTGATTTGTCAGGAAGATGACGGAACGGTGGTCTTCGTGGAGGTCAAGACGCGCTCCACGCCGGACTTTGGAACCGCGGAGGCCATCACCGCGCGCAAACTCGGGCGCATGCGCCGCGCCGCCGCACAATGGCTGCGAGGGACCGCGTATGTGCCGGTGCGTTTCGACGTCCTCGCGCTCACCGTCGTCGGGCGGCATCAGGGTCTCGGGGGAGAAGAACATCTTCTCTTTGACACGGACTGGTACCCGGGGGTTGACGATGCCGCCAATTAGGAAGCTCGCCCGCGTATCGTCCGTAGCACTCCATGGGATTCATGCGCAGCTGGTCAGCGTGGAGGCCAATATCGGTCCTGGCCTGCCGGGGCTGCACGTTGTGGGGTTGGCAGATACCAGCGTGCGGGAATCGCGCGAGCGGATAAAAACTGCGGCGGCCAACTGCGGCATTGCCTGGCCGCGCACCAAGGTCATCATCTCCTTGTCGCCGGCGGATATGCCCAAGGCCGGCTCGCACTTTGATCTGGCGATTACCCTCGCGGTGCTTGCTGCCCAAGCTCACGATGATGAGGTTGCGGCCCGCCTGGCTGGCGTCCTGGTTGTGGGGGAGATCGGACTGGATGGGGCGATCAAACCCGTGCCCGGGGTCCTCGCGGCGATTCTGCGCGCGCGGGAGTGCGGGATTGCGCAGGTCATTGTCCCGGAGGAAACGATGGCCGAGGCTGCATTGGCCACCGGGATCGATGTTCGCTGCGTTGCCACGCTGCGCCAGGCCCACGAGTGGCTGTTTCAGGGCCGCCCGTTGCCCCGAGTGGGCAACATCGTGGCCTCTGGGGCGCCACCGCACTACGGGGATTTCAGCGATGTCGCAGGCCAGGATCACGCGAAATTCGGCGCGCAGGTGGCCGCGGCAGGCGGGCACCATCTGCTCATGATCGGCCCGCCGGGATCGGGCAAGTCCATGATCGCGCAGCGCATGGCTGGCCTGCTGCCGCCCCTGGGGCCCGATGAGGTTATTGAGGCCACGATTGTCCACTCCATCGCCGGCAATGGATCCGAACCGATCACGCGGGCGCCCTTCGTCGCACCGCACCATTCCATCACCCGCTCCGGACTCCTGGGAGGAGGCAGCGGCACACCCCGTCCCGGGGCCGTTAGCCTGGCGCACTGTGGGGTGCTGTTTCTTGACGAAGTCTCCGAGATTCCCGCGCGCATCCTCGACGGGCTACGCACCCCCCTCGAGCAGCACAGCGTCCGCATCGTGCGGGCACACCGCGAGTATCGGTTCCCTGCCCGCTGCCAACTCGTGCTGGCGGCCAACCCGTGCCGGTGCGGCGCCGAGGAGCCCCACGAGTGTCGGTGCAGCGCCCAGACCCGGCGAACATATCTAGAAAACCTCTCCGGGCCGCTGCGCGATCGCTTAGACATCATGGTGAGCACGCACGGCAAGATGTCGGTGCTTTCCGACGCCCACGCCACCAGCACCGCAGACATCGCTCAGGCAGTCGCGCTGGCCCGCGAGCGGGCGACGGCCCGGTGGGTCGAGAGGGGCCTCGACGTGACCACCAATGCGCAGGTTGAGGGGACTGTGCTGCGGCGAGAGTTTCCCGCCACCGAGGCCGCCATGGCCATGCTCGGTGCCTTCCTTGCCCGGGGAGAGATGAGTCAACGCGGCGTTGATCGCACCCTCAAGATCGCATGGACGCTCGCCGACTTGGCGGGCTGTGACATCCCGGATGTTGATCACGTTGCCGCCGCCTTGGACCTGCGCGGCACCCCAACGATCCAGGCGGCCGCATGAGCTGGACACAAGAGCAACTCGCCTGGGCATACCTTTCCAGAGTCGTAGAAGGACCATCCCGGGAGCTGACAGCACTATTAGCCGGCGGAGCGAGCGCCGTGGATATCGCCCGCGGCGTGGCCGGCCAGGAGGACTGGATAGGAGACCTCGCCCGCCAGACCGCGTCGCGCCGGGGGACCAATCGGGCTGAGCACGACCTGGAGGCGGCAGCCGCGGTGGGTGCCCAGCTGATTCATCCCGGCCATGAGCAGTGGCCGGCCGAACAGCTCGACCACGCCTTTGGTTTTGCCGCCTCTGGGTGCAGCCCGCACATCCGCAGCCATCAGGCCGATGCGGTGGCCCCCCATGCGCTGTGGGTGCGCGGCGGCGTGCTGCCAGAGCTTCTCGCGCAGGCAGTAAGCGTTGTGGGCACCCGGGCGATGACCAGCTACGGGGCCCAAGCCACCGGCCACATCGTCCGCGGGCTAGCTGCGCACCAGTGGACCATCATTTCGGGAGGCGCACTGGGGGTTGATTGCGTGGCACATGAGCAAGCGCTGGCTGCCGGGGGCTCGACCATCGTTGTCAGCGCGTGCGGGATCGACCGGTTTTATCCCGCGCGCAATCGGACGCTGTGCGAGCGCATTGCCTCCGGCGGCGGGGCTGTGGTCAGCGAGTACCCACCCGGGGTGACCCCACAGCGGCACCGTTTTCTTACCCGCAATAGGTTGGTGGCGGCACTGTCCGCGGGCACAGTGGTCATCGAGGCCTCCTGGCGATCTGGCGCACTGAACACCTTGAGCTGGGCGGAAGGTTTGGGCCGGGTGACCATGGCCGTACCGGGCCCTATTACGGGACCAGGCTCCCTCGGGTGCCACCAGCGCATCATGAAAGGACAGGCGCAACTTGTGTGTAGCGCCGATGAGGTGCGCGGGCTGCTCAGCGCCGTGGGCGCGGTGACGGCGGAGGACCAATACGAGTTGCAGTTTGGTGCGGATACTGTCCAGGGGCTGAGCCGAAATGAGCTGCGCGTATTTGATGCGCTGCCCGTCCGAGGCGAGGGTGGGAGCCCGGGCGAGGAAATTGCGGCCACCGCGGGACTGCCTATTGCCCTGGTCATGCATGTTCTGGTGGAGTTGCGCCAGCGCGGCGTAGTGGAACTTCACGGTTCGGCGTGGCAGCGCGCTGCTGGCTAGGCGGGGCGTCCATTACGGTGGATGCCATGGCGCAGGCAGGCACGCAACTGATCGAAGCGATTGAGGACTTTGGGGAGTATCAATCCCTGGTTCTTGGCCGCTCGCCAGCCACCGTGCGCGGGTACAAAAGTGACCTCCGTGACCTTGCCGCCGTGGTGGGCGACTTCGCGCATTTCCGGCTGCCGGCCCTGCGTTCGTGGCTGGCACAGTCGGTGGCGGCGGGGCGGGCCCGGTCGACGATGGCCCGGCGCATCGCGGCTGTGCGCGCGTTTTCCACCTGGGCAGTAGACCAAGGCCATATTGACCGCGATGAGGCCGCCCGGCTGGTTGCGCCGAAACGACACCGTCACCTGCCGGAGGTGTTGACTGCGGAGCAAGCGCGCCGGGTTGTCGAGCACCCCGAGGCGCACCCCGATTCCGCCGTGGCGGTGCGGGACCGGGCGATCGTGGAATTGTTGTACGCCACCGGTGTGCGCGTTGCGGAATTGTGCGGTCTGGACTGCGGGGACGTCGATAAGCAGCGGTGCACGCTGCGGGTGGTGGGCAAAGGCAACAAGGAGCGCGTTGTGCCGTTTGGGCGGGCCGCGGCTAGCGCGGTGGAGGCGTGGCTGGAGCGGCGCTCAGAGCTTGCTGGGCCGCAGGGGGGGCGGGCGCTTTTTGTCGGGCAACGCAGCGGTACGCGCATTGATCAGCGCCAGGTGCGCCGCATCGTCGATGCTGCAGCCAGTCAAGGTGGGGTGAGCCATGTCTCGCCCCATGAGCTGCGTCACTCTGCGGCCACTCATCTGCTGGAAGGCGGCGCTGATCTGCGCGTGGTGCAGGAGTTGTTGGGGCACTCGTCGATGCAGACGACGCAGATTTATACCCACGTCAGTGCGGCGCGTTTGCGCCAGGTCTATCAGCAGACTCATCCACGGGCTTGAGCCGAATGACGGGGCTGTCAAGCAGGCTCAAGGGGTTAATGTAGTCAGCCTTGCGCTCGGCCCACTTTGCGCCCCAACTCAAGCCGGGATGGCCGTCGGTGGGGGTAGACAGTATTCCGATGACCTGGCCGACCGTGATCGTGTCACCTGCCCGGACTCGAGCGAGCACCGGCTGGTAAGTCGTGCGGATGCCGTCGGGGTGATCGATGCTGACGGTGGGTGTTCCGGCGATGACTCCGGCGAAGTTGACCGTTCCCGAACCTGCCGCTGTAATCGGTTGGCCCGGGGCAGCAAACAGGTCGACGCCGCGGTGCCCGGGGAGCCAGTCCTGGGCTGGAGGGTCAAAAGCCCGCGTGACCATGGAGGGTCGGGGGTTGCCGGTGATGGGGTCGCGGTAGGCGCCGGCGCTGGCTTGTGGCGGCGCGGCGCACAGGATGGTCAGGAGAGCGGCGAAGAGTGCTGCGAGACACGCCGCGGGTGTTCGTGTGGTGCGGGCTCGCTGGGGGTGCGAACCGGCGGGGAGAGGCGCGGCGTCGATAAGCGTTTCGTGGTCGTGGCGTGCCGGGGTGTGGGTGTTCATGATTGGTCAGTGTTGGTCAGGCCGGGCGGATTGTGGTGGCGAGGCAGAATCCAAATGAAGAAGTCTGTGGAAAACGGTACGTATGAGGCTGATGTGACAAGCCTGTGAAAAGGTGGTCGGGGCCGGCTTTACCTGCGGGCTAAAGGCGTCTAAACTACCTGCTAGCAGTGTGTCTGTTGTTCGGGGTAGGACTCCAAAACTACAGGTCAACGCACTGACTACGCGCGGCGCAGCGTGGCTGACTCGCCACAACTTCTCACTTTCGTGAGAGATCAGGTCAGCCCCGGACACTGACAAGGTCCCGTATTTCCAATTCGGGTGTTAGTGCCGGTTGCTCGTCGCCAGGGCAGAGGACAAAAGGACACAAAGCCTGTGCACATTGAAACCGAAACCACCTGAGAACAGGAAGGGAGCACCCCATGGCAGTTGTAACCATGCGTGAGCTTCTCGACGCCGGCGTCCACTTCGGGCACCAGACCCGTCGCTGGAACCCTAAGATGCGTCGCTTCATCTTCACCGACCGCAACGGCATCTACATCATCGACCTGCAGCAGACGCTGACCTTCATCGATGAGGCCTACGAGTTCATCAAGGAGACCGTCGCCCACGGTGGCAACGTCCTCTTCGTGGGCACCAAGAAGCAGGCGCAAGAGGCCATCAAGAATGAGGCCGAGCGCGTGGGAATGCCCTACGTCAACCACCGTTGGCTCGGCGGCATGCTCACCAACTTCCAGACCGTGTCCAAGCGGCTGGCCCGCATGAAGGAACTCCAGGCCATGGAGGCCGCTGAGGACGGCTACGCAGGCCGCACCAAGAAGGAAGTTCTCATGCTGACCCGCGAGCGCACCAAGCTGGAGCGCGTGCTCAGCGGTATCGCCGAGATGGGCAAGGTGCCCTCCGCCCTGTGGATCGTGGACACCAACAAGGAACACATCGCTGTTCATGAGGCCCACAAGCTCAACATCCCCGTCGTTGGCATCCTTGATACCAACTGCGATCCTGATGATGTTGCGTACCCGATTCCGGGCAACGATGACGCCATCCGCTCCGTGTCCATCCTGACCCACGTTGTCGGCGAGGCCGTCATCGAGGGCAAGAAGGCCCGCGAGGAGCGCCAGCTCGCCGCCGCGAAGGAAGCTGCCGGCGACAGCGCTGAGAAGGAAGCCCAGGACGCCGAGAAGGCTGCCCAGGCTTCTGCGGCTGAGGTTTCGGAGGCTCCGGAGGCGGCTGAGACCCCCGCGCAGGAGACCCCCGCCGAGGATGCCCAGGCATAAATAAGCATCCACTGCCGGCCCCCGATGAGCGCACACCTTCCGGACTCGCTATAGACCCGGTCGTTACGCACGCCGGGGGCCGCAGCCATGATTGCTTGCCGCTTGCAGCGTCGGCGTCGGCTCCCGCAGTCGACTACGATCCTGGAAGCGGATCAACGAATCTGTTCTAAATCTCAAGGAGGATCGCCCCGCATGGCGAATTACACTGCTGCTGACGTGAAGAAGCTGCGCGAGCTGACCGGCTCGGGCATGCTCGACTGCAAGAAGGCCCTGGACGAAACCGAGGGTGACTTTGACAAGGCCGTTGAGATCCTGCGCGTCAAGGGCGCAAAGGACGTGGGCAAGCGCGCCGAGCGCAACGCCCTAGAGGGCCTGATTGCCGTCTCCGGCAACACCATGGTTGAGGTCAACGCCGAGACCGACTTCGTGGCCAAGAACGCCGAGTTCAAGGACGTTGCTGCCCGCATCGCCGAGGCCGCCGCTGCCGTGAAGGCCAACTCCGCTGAGGAGCTCGCCGCTGCCGACGTCGACGGCACCCCCGCCGCGGACGTGCTGCAGGAGCTGTCCGCCAAGATCGGTGAGAAGCTTGAGCTGCGTCGCGCCGTCACCGTCGAGGGCGAGCACGTCTCCACCTACCTGCACCAGCGTTCCGCCGACCTGCCCCCGGCCGTGGGCGTGCTGGTCGCCTACACCGGTGAGGGCGAGGAGGCCGAGCAGGCAGCCCACGCCATCGCCATGCAGGTTGCTGCCCTGAAGGCGCAGTACCTCTCCCGCGAGTCCGTGCCCGCCGAGGTCGTGGACAAGGAGCGCTCCATCGCCGAGCAGATCACCCGCGAAGAGGGCAAGCCGGAGCAGGCCATCCCGAAGATCGTTGAGGGCCGCCTGGGCGGCTTCTACAAGGATGTTGTGCTCCTGGAGCAGCCGTCCGTTGCGGACTCCAAGAAGACCGTCAAGCAGATTGCCGACGCCGCCGGCATCACCGTCACCGACTTCGCCCGCTTCGAGGTCGGCCAGCACTAAAGCGTCCGGGACTCGCGCGCGGTGAACGCCGCCGCACCCGTCGCACCCACAACCGCCCCAGAACCCTCTGGGGCGGTTGTCGCGTCTTAAAGGTGCTGAGGCGCGCCTGTAAGATGACACGGAAGGCGGGTGCACCCCCGTGCATGCGACCCGCCTGAGGCACACCTTGAACCCGACCGTGACTAAAAGGAGTCAACCAGTGGGAACCCACACCGCGGACGCACAGCCGAACAAGCAGGAATCACGCGGCACAGGATACAAAAGAGTCATGCTCAAGCTCGGGGGTGAGATGTTTGGCGGCGGTCAGGTTGGCATTGACCCGGACGTGGTAGAAAACGTCGCCCGCCAAATCGCCGACGTCTCCCGCGGCGGAACCGAAGTGGCCGTGGTGATCGGCGGAGGCAACTTCTTCCGCGGCGCGCAGCTGCAACAGCGCGGGATGGACCGTGCACGCTCGGACTACATGGGCATGCTGGGCACGGTCATGAACTGCCTGGCCCTTCAGGATTTCCTGCACCAGCAGGGCGTGGAGTGCCGCGTGCAAACGGCCATCAACATGGCCCAGATTGCTGAGCCCTACCTGCCGTTGCGGGCATCGCGCCACCTGGAGAAGGGCCGGGTTGTCATCTTCGGTGCCGGCATGGGTATGCCGTATTTCTCCACCGACACCACCGCCGCGCAGCGGGCCCTGGAGATTGGCTGCGAGGTCCTGCTGATGGCCAAGGCCGTGGACGGCGTCTACTCCGATGATCCGCGGGTCAACCCGGAGGCAGAACTGTTTGATCGCATCGCTCCGCGTGAGGTCATTGAGCGCAACCTGAAGGTCGCGGACGCCACGGCCTTTAGCCTGTGCATGGACAACAACATGCCCATCTTGGTGTTCAACCTGCTAGAAAACGGCAACATTGCGCGCGCAGTGGCGGGAGAGAATATCGGCACTTTGGTGCAGTCTTGATAGATTGTGTGTTGGTGGGGTGCCTCCGATGGGCGCCCCGCGGTGACCTGTTGCCCCTGAGCCCTAAAGGATTCCCATGATCGATGACATTTTGTTGGAGTGTGAAGAGCGGATGTCCGCCTCGGTGGAGCACACCCGTGAAGATTTGACCACCATTCGCACGGGACGGGCGAACCCGTCCATGTTCAACAGCGTGGTCGCGGAATACTACGGCGTGCCCACTCCGATCACCCAGATGGCCTCGATCTCGGTGCCGGAGCCGCGCATGCTGTTGATCAAGCCCTACGAGCTGTCCATCATGGGGGCTATTGAGGACGCCATCCGCAACTCTGATCTGGGCGTTAACCCCACCAATGACGGCCAGGTGCTGCGCGTGACTATTCCGCAGCTGACGGAGGAGCGACGCAAGGAGATGGTCAAGGTGTCTCGGGCGAAGGGGGAGGACGGCAAGATCGCCATCCGCAACATTCGCCGCAAGGGCATGGACCAGCTCAAGCGCCTGCAAAAGGACGGCGACGCCGGCGAGGATGAGGTGCAGGCGGCGGAGAAGGAATTGGACAAGACCACGCAGAACTACGTCGGCCAGATCGACGAGGTCGTGTCAAAGAAGGAAGAAGAGCTCATGGAGGTCTAACCTTCCACACAATGGCACTCCCGTCGGATGCTCGTGCGCATCGGGCGGGAGTGTTTCCTTAAGAGGACCTGACCCCCCATCCACCCCACGGAAAGGAGCTCATGGTGGCCAAGCCCCACCGCGCATCAGCGACTGCGCCGCTAAGACCGAAAAACAACCCGGGACGGGATCTGCCTATCGCCGTGGCTGTTGGGGTGGGATTGGCGGCCGTGGTGGTTATTGCGGCGTTCCTGGGGCCGGTGGGGTGGTACCCGGCGGTGGCTGTGGTGATTGGCCTGGCCACCTGGGAGGTCACTGCCCGGCTATGTGAGGCCGGATTTACCATCCCGCGATGGGCGCTGCTGGCCGGTGGGCAGGCCATCGTCTGGTCCACCTTGCCTTTTGGGGTTTTCGGTTTGGCGTCGAGCTTCGTGGCCGTCGCATTGATTGTCATGTACCTGCGATTGTTTCAATCGGAGGGAAGTGAACACTTTATCCGGGACGTCGGGGTCAGCATCTTTGTGCTCACCTGGATTCCGGTCTTCGGCGCCTTTGCGGCGTTGATCTCCAAGTTTGATTCGGTCGGAGCGCCGTCGAGTTACTTCATCATTACTTTTATGGCGTGCGTGGTGGCCTCCGATACCGGGGGCTATTGCGCAGGGGTGCTCTTTGGCTCGCACCCCATGGCACCTAGGGTGAGCCCAAAGAAGTCGTGGGAGGGCTTTGCCGGTTCTGTGGTGGCGGCCGCGATCGTGGGGGCGGTGTGTGTGAGCTGCCTGCTCAACCATTCGTGGCTGGTGGGGGCTGTGTTGGGCCCGTTGTTGGCGGTGTGTGCCACGCTCGGGGATCTGGTGGAGTCACAATTTAAGCGCGACCTGAAGATCAAAGATATGTCCGCGCTCTTGCCAGGGCATGGGGGAATGATGGACCGCCTTGACGGCGTCCTGCCGGCGGCCATGGTCACGTGGCTGCTGCTCGGGTTTGCCGGTTAGCGCCGCTGCGGTTGGACGAATGCGGGTCAGCGGCGCTAGGGTAGCTCAGTTGTTCCGTTTTGCGTGACGCCGCAGTTCCAGCATCCGCACCCCTCCGACGAGCGCCATGATGAGTGCCCCGACGATGGCGGCGAGCAGGAATCCCACTCCGGCTGGGAAAGTAAAGTGCCACGCGAAAAGGTTAAGGTCAACGGATTGCTGATTCTGCATGATGAAAATCAGGAGCAGAATGAGCAGCCCGGCGCCCACGATGAGCGCGGTCCAGGTGGCGCCAGCGATGGTGCGCTGGGGAGCAGTTTTCGCGCTTGTGGTGCCCGTACCGGTGCCTGTGTGTGTCGCGGGTACGTGTGCTGGCTGGGCCGGCTTTGTTGGGGCCGGTGCAGCAGGTGTGGTGGAGGCGGTGTGGCTGGGCGGCTGCGCGTCCGCCGGGTTGTTTCGTGGCTGCGTGGGTTGGTTCATGCTGTCTATTCAAGCCCCCGAGCTCAGTTCTGTCCACACGTTGGCCCTTGTTGAGTTTCCCGTTTTATTGATGCGCGAGGAGGCATCATGGCTGAACCCGTTCGTTTGCAATTTGCTGCGCCGAAGCGCGGCATGCCGCCCAAGCATTTCGCCGACTTGGATGCGCAGGCTCGCATTGATGCTTTGGGGGAGTTGGGCTTGCCCAAGTTTCGCGCTAATCAAATCTCTCGGCATTATTACGCCCGCTTTGAGGCTGATCCTTCGACCATGACGGATCTTCCGGCGGCGGTGAGAGATGAGGTCGCGCAGGCGCTGTTTCCGCCGCTGATGGTTCCGGTGAACCAGTCTGCGACGGATGAGGGCGAGACGGTCAAGACCTTGTGGCGGCTGCATGACGGCACGCTGCTGGAGTCGGTGTTGATGCGTTACCCGGATCGGGCGACGCTGTGCATTTCCTCGCAGGCCGGCTGCGGCATGGCGTGCCCGTTTTGTGCCACCGGTCAGGGCGGCTTGGACCGGAACCTGTCCACGGCAGAGATTGTGGATCAGGTGCGCGCGGCGGCTGCGACGATGAACCGCGAAGGCGGCCGGCTGTCCAACGTGGTGTTTATGGGTATGGGCGAGCCGCTGGCGAATTATAAGCGGGTGGTGTCTGCGGTGCGCCAGATTACGCAGCCTGCCCCGGATGGGTTTGGCATTTCTGCGCGCAATGTCACGGTGTCTACGGTTGGATTGGCGCCGGCGATTCGCAAGCTCGCTGATGAAGATCTCTCCGTCACGCTCGCGGTGTCTTTGCATACCCCCGACGATGAGTTGCGCGATACGTTGGTGCCGGTGAATAACCGGTGGTCCGTCGAGGAGGTGCTCGATGCGGCGCGCTATTACGCGGACCGTTCGCACCGCCGTGTGTCTATCGAGTATGCCTTGATCAGGGATAAAAATGATCAGGGGTGGCGGGCGGACCTGCTGGGAAAGCGGTTGCATAAGGCGTTGGGCTCAAAGGTCCATGTGAATTTGATTCCGCTTAATCCCACCCCGGGATCAGAATGGGATGCGTCTCCGAAGGAGCGCCAGGACGATTTCCAGCGCCGCGTTATTGCGCAGGGCGTAACGTGCACCGTGCGCGATACTAAGGGGCAAGAAATTGCCGCCGCCTGTGGCCAGCTGGCGGCAGAAGAGCGCGAAATCTCCGCTTGAGCTGCTGTTTTCCGGTATAGTGAGGGGCCTGTTGGCGCGTGTAGGTACGCGCCTTTTTACCGGAAGGAACCATGCAGCTTCAGCCCCATCATCCTCCTTTGTCCCCGGATCCCACCTCCCAGGCCCTTGCAGCCCGCAACCTGTGTAAGGCGTTTAATGGCACGCCGGCGGTGGACAGGCTAGACATCGATGTGCCGCGCGGGGCCATTTATGGTGTGGTGGGACCGAATGGCGCGGGTAAGACCACCATGATTTCTATGGTCACTGGCCTGCTGCGCCCGGATGCGGGCGATAGCTGGGTGGGCGGGCATCATACGTGGTCTGATAGCCAGGCGATGAAGCGCTCGATGGGCTTGCTCGCTGATGGTCTACCCGTGTTTGATCGCCTTTCTGGGGCGGAGTATTTGGGCTACCTTGGCGGGCTGCGCGGCATGGAGCGGGGGTCGTCGATAAGCGGAGCGATGAACTGTTTGAGGCCTTGGGCTTGCAGGAGGCGCGGGGCAAACGCATTGTGGATTATTCGGCGGGCATGACCAAGAAGATTCTGCTTGCCGGCGCGCTGTTGCACAATCCTGAGGTGCTGATTCTCGATGAGCCTTTGGAGGCCGTTGATCCGGTATCGGGGCGCACGATCCAGCAGATCCTGCGCGCCTTCGCCGCGAGCGGGGGAACGGTTGTGGTCAGCTCGCACGTGATGGAGCTGGTGGAAGGCTTGTGTAGCCATGTGGCCATCATCGATAAGGGGCGGGTGCTCACCGCGGGCAGCGTCGCCGAGGTGCGGCAGGGGCAATCGCTTTCCGACGCCTTCGTGGCCTTCGTCGGCGGCAGCACCTACACGGAAGGTTCCCTGACCTGGCTGGGAACGGGGGAGGGGCAATGAGCGTGACGCGCATCCTGCTGAGCCTGCACCGGAAGCTGTGGGCCAGGTCCCTGCGGGCGAACCCCGCGACCATCCTGATGGCCTGCCTATTTACCCTCTATGGGCTTGGCGGGCTGCTGGCCATGAGTTTTTTCATCGCCATGGCGGCGCGCGGCGAGGCGGACCCCATGCTGCTCGGCGGGATTATTGGCCTGGGTACCACCGCCTACCTCATCGCCGCGGCCATGGTGCCCAGCGGCGAGACGCAACTGGATGCCTCCCAATTTGCCACCCTGCCCATCCGCCCGCGGGCGCTGCTTCCCGGGCTGGCCCTGGCAAACATCCTGCAAACCCGCGGCCTATTGGCGGCGCTGTGCACCCTGGTCACCGGGATCATCATCACCGTTGCAGACCCGGCGCTGGCGATCATCGCCTGGCCGATGCTACTCGTGGCCTTCGCGGTGACCATCGGGCTGGGGCTGGTGCTCACCGGCGCGTTTGGGGCGAGCAACCGCACCAGCAAGGAGAAGCTGACCACCATCGTGTCTGCGGGCGTGATGGTGCTGCTGCTGGTGTACACGATGGTCATCAACAACGCCCAGGCAATTGACTTTGGGCAGATCTCTACCGTGTTGGGGTGGACCCCGCTCGGGGCGGCCGGGGCGGCGATCGGGGCGGCCAAGGCCGGTTCCTGGGCGCTGATGGGGCTGTATTGCCTCATCGCGCTGGGCACCGTGGGGGTGGTGGTGTGGTTGTGGGCCAGTCAGGTCTCCGCGCGGTTCACGGAGCCGCTGGAGCAGGCCGGCGGGCCGGCGCAGGTAAGCGAGAAGGCCAGCCACCAGTCCGCCAGCCAGGCGATCATGGTGCCCGGACTGAGGTGGTCGCCTGCCGGTGTGATCGCCTCCCGGGCGCTGCGCTACCTGCGCCGGGATTCCCGGATCATGGCTAGCGTGATTGTCTTCCCGCTGGTGGGCGTGATCCTGCTGGTCCAAGGCGTGATGATGTCCCCGTTCAACATGTATTTGGGTGCGGTCATGATGTGCCTGGCGCTGCAGATGTGCTCCAATGACTTTGGCTATGACGGCCCGTCTGGGTGGAGCGTGATGATCAGCGGGGTGCGCGGCGCGACGCAGGTGCGGGCGCGCCACCTGGCGTGGGCTGTGCCCATCTTTGCGCTGGTGGTGGCCTATCTTGTCGCACTGATCGTGGTGGCCGAGGACCACCACGCCGCCACGCTTTTTGCCATCGCGGCGCTCGGCCTGGCCTTTTCTGCGGCGGCGTTTTCCCTCGTGGCCACCGTTGTCAATCCTTTCCCCACCTCGCGGCCGGGGACCAGCCCGTGGGGCGATCGCTCTGGATTTTCCTCCGCGGCGTTTATCACCACGCTCATTGTGCTGCTGGTGAGCTGGATTCCGGTGGCGCCCGGGGCAGCTCTCCTGTTCTACAGCTACCGCGCCGCGGGGTCGGCGTCCTGGGCGATGTGGGCCGGCGGCGTGCTGGTGGTCGCGGTTCCGGCGGTCTTGTGGTTCGTGGTCAGCGCGCTGGCGGGCCGGAGGGTGGAGCGCCGCTGGCCGGAGATTTTCCAGCGGGTGCGTTCCTGGGTGAATTAGCCGCCGGGGGGTGTGCAATGACAACCACCCCGGTACGCGTCGCGGGCGCGTAACCGGGGTGGGATCGAACGGGAAAGTCGGGGAATTAGTCCCGGGTGACCGCGGTGGCGGTGCGGGAGCTCGTGGTGGTGAAGGTGGTGGCAGCGTTGACGTCGGAGGCCTGGGAGCCTTCCGGCAGGGCGCGCAGGTGCGCCACCCGCTCCGGGTCAATGTTCAGCGCGCGCAGCTGGGAGTCGGTGAGGTTAGCGTAGGGGCCTTGCAGGGTGGCCTGCAGGTAGGCCCACTCCGGCTCCTGGTGTCCCATGGGCTTGTTGTACGCGGACAGGGTGCGCACCTGGTTGAGCTTGGGGCGGAACGCCAGCAGGACCAGGCCAAGGGCGATGACAACGGCGAAGACGATGAGGAAGATCGTCTCAACGTGGCCCTTGTGGTTGCCAAAGTTGTAGGCCAGGAGGAACAGGACGCTGATCCAGCCGGCAAGCTGAACCGCGCGGAAGCTCAGGTGATGCCAGCCCCAGCCCGCGGAGGGCTCATCCAGGGTGGATACGCCGTTGAAAACCTCGGGCTCGATGTGGTGGGAACCAGCCACGTTAACTCTCCTTCACACGTTGTATTCGTGCCACGAATTTTTCTTATTGCGTGGCGTGCCCCGCTCAAGTCCACGTCAGATGAGCCGGGCCGTGCAGTGTGGTGGGCCGGGATGCTGGCGGGGGTTGCGGGGACGTCCTTATGAGTCCTTATTGTGCCACATGGGGGCCCTGGAGACTGCCATCATGGGTGGTTAGGCAGGCAAATCTCCACCTTTTGGTTAACCCTTTCGGGGTCTGGTTGGGCCCTGCTGGGCGCTGAGGTGGGTGCGGTGTGGCTGTGGGGCGGGGTGCCGGGTGACAATGGTGCGGTGACTACGCGCATCCTTCTTCTCGGTTCTACAGGCTCCATTGGCACGCAGGCTTTGGAGGTTATGGCGGATAATCCGGATTTGTTCTCCCTTGCCGGCATTGCGGCGGGCGGGGCGAATCCGCAGGCGATCGTGGCTCAGGCGCAGCGGTGGGGGGTGCAGGCTCAGCGGGTCGCGGTGGCAGACGCGGAGGCGGCGCGCCAGGTTGCACAGGCATTGGGCGGGGACGTGATCAGTGGGCCGCAGGCGGCGCAGCACCTGGTTGAGGCCGCTGCCGGGGAGATGGACGTGGTGCTCAATGCGCTGGTGGGCTCGATGGGGTTGGCGGCAACGCTGGCGGCGTTGGCCACGGGCGCGCGGCTGGCGTTGGCTAATAAGGAATCCTTGGTTGCGGGGGGCCAGCTGGTGTTGGATGCGGCGGCGCCGGGGCAGCTGGTCCCGGTGGATTCGGAACACTCGGCGATGGCCCAGTGCCTGCGCAGCGGCCGGGAGTCCGAGGTTGCGCGCCTGGTGCTCACGGCCTCAGGCGGGCCGTTCCGGGGCTGGGATCGGGACCGGATGTGGGAGGTGACTCCGCAGCAGGCGGCGGCGCATCCCACCTGGTCGATGGGCCAGATGAATACGCTCAATTCGGCGACCCTGGTAAATAAGGGCCTCGAGCTCATCGAGGCAAGTCTGCTGTTTGGGATCAATCCGGAGCTTATCGACGTCGTGGTGCACCCGCAGTCCATCGTCCATTCGATGGTCACGTTCTGCGATGGTGCCACCATCGCGCAGGCCTCTCCGCCGTCGATGAAACTGCCCATCGCCTTGGCGCTGGGGTGGCCGGATCGGGTGGCCCACGCGCAGCCCGCGCTGGACTTTTCGCAGGCGCAGTCGTGGACCTTTGACGTCGTCGATGACGCTGCTTTCCCGGCGGTGAATCTGGCCCGTGAGGTCATCAGTGCAGGGAAGACGTGGCCGGCGGTGTACAACGCCGCGAATGAGCAGGCGGCTGCGGCGTTTCTGGCCGGCAGGATCCGGTTCCCACAGATCGTCGATGTGGTGGAGCAGGTGGTGGGTTCGGCGGCGTCGATAGTCTGTGCGCCGCGCGATGTTGCTGATGTTTTAGGATCGGAGGCCGCAGCGCGGCGAGCCGCCGATGCGATCATTGCCGGGTTGTCCTGATCTCGTGGGCATCGGTGTCGACGCGAAGAGGGAAAGAGTCAGCACACTGTGAGCAGTTACATCATCGGAGTGGCGTTATTTGCCGTGGGGATTACGGCGGCGATCGCCCTGCACGAGGCGGGCCACCTTCTGGCGGCGCGCGCTTTTGGGATGCGGGTGCGCCGCTATTTCATCGGCTTCGGCCCCCGGGTGTGGTCGTTTCGTCGCGGGCACACGGAGTACGGCCTGGCGGCGCTGCCCTTCGGCGGGTTTTGTGACATCGCGGGGATGACCGCGCAGGATGAGCTGACCCCGGAGGAAGCACCGCACGCGATGGTGAATAAGCCCGCCTGGGCGCGGGTGATCGTGCTGCTGGGCGGCATCGCAATGAATCTGCTCATCGGGGTGGTCATCTGTTATGGGCTGGCGGTGTCCTCGGGCCTGCCTAACCCGAATATGGACCGCACCGCGACGGTGGGCGAGCTGACGTGCGTGGCAGACCAGCAGGCTGATGGCGAGCTTGCGCCGTGCCAGGGCAATGGGCCCGCTGCGGCGGCGGGGCTGCGGGTAGATGACCGGGTTCTGAAGGTCAACGGTGAGCCGGTGGATTCCTTTGTGGAGCTCGCCCAGCGGGTGCGCGAGCACCCGGATGAGTCGGTGGCCTTGACCGTGGAGCGCGCCGGCGAGCGTGCGGTGGTGACGGTGCCGGTGGCGCGCGTGGTGCGCGTTGATGAGGAAGGCCGCCAAGTAACGGTAGGCGCAATTGGGGTTGCGTCCGCGGTGCCCAAGGATGCTGTGGTGACCTACGGCCCCGGTGAGGGCGTGGGTGCGGCCTTAAGCTACAGCGCGACGGTGCTGGGCCAGACGGGCCAGGCGCTGGTGGGCCTGCCGGCGCGCATCCCGGGGGTGGCTGCCGCGATCTTTGGGGCGCAGCGTGACGTGGAGTCGCCGATGAGTGTGGTCGGTGCCGCTCGAGTCGGCGGCGAGCTCGCCCAGCGCGACCAGTGGCCCATGTTTTGGATGATGCTTGCGGGGCTGAACTTCTTCTTGGCGGTGTTCAACCTGATTCCGCTGCCGCCCTTCGATGGCGGCCATGTAGCCGTGGTGTGCGTGGAGGTGGTGCGCAACTGGTGGCGGCGGCTGCGTGGGTTGGCGCCGGCGGGCCCGGTGGATTATTCGCGGATTATGCCGGTGACGTACGCCATCGCAGCGACGCTGCTCGCCCTCGGCGTGGTGTTCATTGTGGCGGACGTAGTCAACCCTGTCCGATTGTTCTAGGAGGGTTGAGTCAGGGCGCTGCCAGGGTCGGCTGGGGTGGTCTTGGCGCGGCCTGGGGCGGCGGTGGGCCCGGTGTATGATGCTGGGTGCTTGGGTTGGCGTATCGCGCCTGTGGCCCGGGCATGAGCTTTGCTGTTTTATTGTTTTTACTGCAAGACCTGCTGAACTTCCCACAAGGACGGGAGCCGCGGGCACGCATGCCGCATGGTGTCGCGCCCGGGTGCTGCCCGTGAGGAGCAACGACTGTGACGATTCCCATCGGACTTGGTATGCCTGACGCCCCGCCGCCTACCCTGGCGCCGCGCAGGAAGACCCGGCAGTTGATGGTGGGCAACGTGGGAGTGGGGTCGGACTACCCAGTTTCGGTGCAGTCCATGACCACTACCCGCACCCACGATGTCAATGCGACGCTGCAACAGATCGCCCAGCTCACGGCCACTGGCTGTGACATTGTGCGCGTGGCGTGCCCCAAGACCGTGGACGCGGAGGCTTTGCCGGCCATCGCCAAGAAGTCCCCGATCCCGGTGATCGCGGACATCCACTTTCAGCCCAAGTATATTTTTGCGGCCATTGATGCTGGCTGCGCCGCCGTGCGCGTCAACCCCGGCAACATTCGGGAGTTCGACGGCCGGGTCAAGGAGGTAGCCAAGGCTGCCGGCGAGGCGGGCATCCCCATCCGCATCGGCGTCAACGCGGGCTCCTTGGACAAGCGGCTGCTGGAAAAGTACGGCAAGGCCACCCCGGAGGCGTTGGTGGAGTCCGCGGTGTGGGAGGCCGGGCTTTTTGAGGAGCACGGCTTCGGCGACATTGCCATCTCCGTCAAGCACAATGACCCGGTGGTCATGGTTGAGGCGTACCGGCAGCTGGCGGCGAAGACCGACTACCCGCTGCACCTTGGCGTGACAGAGGCGGGTCCGGCGTTCCAGGGCACCATCAAGTCCGCGGTGGCCTTCGGGTGGCTGCTCGGCTCCGGGATTGGGGATACCATCCGCGTGTCCCTGTCTGCGGATCCGAAGGAAGAAGTCAAGGTCGGCGACCAGATTCTGCAGTCGCTGAACCTGCGCCCGCGGGGGCTCGACATCGTGTCGTGCCCGTCGTGCGGGCGTGCCCAGGTTGACGTCTACACCCTGGCCGAGCGGGTGACAGCGGGCCTGGAGGGCCTTGATGTGCCGCTGCGCGTGGCGGTGATGGGCTGCGTGGTCAATGGTCCGGGCGAGGCCCGGGATGCGGATCTTGGCGTGGCCTCCGGCAACGGCAAGGGCCAGATCTTTGTCAAGGGTGAGGTGATCAAGACGGTCAGCGAGGACCAGATCGTGGAGACGCTCATCGAGGAAGCCATGCGCATCGTTGAGGACATGGACCCGGAGGAGGTGGCCGCGGCGCAGGCCGCGGGCGGTTCCCCGAGCGTGAAGATCACGCAGTAGGTGCGAGTCATGGCTGCTGCGTCCTCAGGGTTGGTGCGCCGCGCGGGCGCTGCAGTGGTGTGCGTGTTGGTGCTGGCGGCGTCATTAGTGGCGTGCACCCCGCGGCCTGCCTCGGCGCGCCCCGTGGCCCGGGACTTTCTTGAGGCGGTGGCCAGCGCGGATTGGGATAAGGTCAGTTCGCTAATCGACGCCCCCGACCGCGCCGTCCCCATCTGGAAGGACACCTTCGCGGGACTGCAGGCAGAATCCCTGACCATCGATGACCCCGACGTTGAGGTCTCTGGCAATAGCGCCACCGCCCGCTACCACATGACCTGGGCGCTGCCGCGCGACCGGACACTGTCCTATGACACCTCCGTGCTGCTGACACTGCAGGATGAGACGTGGACGGTGCGGTGGCAACCCAGCAGCGTGCATCCGCGCCTGGGCGCGAACCAGCACCTGGAGCTGCGTGCGGTGACCCCAACGCGCGCCAGCGTGGTCAGCTCTGACGGCGTGGCGCTGCTCACCCCAGGTACCGTCCACCGCGTGGTGGTGCAGGCCGGGCAGGCCAACCCGCAGGTGGCGGCCCGGCGCATCGCCGACGCCCTCGCGCATGCCCACGCCCAAGAGCCCAGCGTGGCTACCGTGAACCCACGCGACCTGGAGCACACCCTGCGCGGTGCTAGCGGGGCGTACTCGGTGGCCACCGTGCCCGCGGCGGTGGGGGAGATGGTGCGCGCGGATCTCACCGGCCTCGACGGGGTCAGCGTCAACGATGAGGCGACCATGCTTACCCCGAAGCCGGGTTTCGCCCCGGACATCATGGCGCGGCTGCGCGGGGTGGTCGACAGCGAACTCGACGGCGCGGCCGGCTGGCGCGTCTCCGTGGTCAACCCGGAGGGCGTGGCGCTTGCCGACGTCGACTTCCACGACGCCCAGCCCGCCCCCCGCGTCGACGTCAGCATCGACTACCAGGTCCAGCAGGCCGCCCAGGAGGCGGTGGATACCAGGCGCGACGATGAAGCGATGATGGTGGCGCTGCGCCCCTCAACCGGGCAGATCCTCGCCGTGGCGCAGACCGCCGCGGCAGACCGCCAGGGAGACTTGGCCCTGTCCGGCCAGTACCCGCCGGGCTCGGTGTTCAAGATCATCACCGCCGCCGCGGCCATGCAAGATGAGCAGGTGGGCCCAGACACCCCGGTGCCGTGCCCCGGACGCATGAACCTTTTCGGCCGCACCGTGGTCAACTACAACGAGTTTTCTTTGGGCACCGTCCCGTTGGAGCAAGCCTTCGCGCGGTCCTGCAACACCAGCTTCGCGCAGCTGTCCACAGACCTGCGTCCCGGCCGGCTCAAGGAGGTGGCCAGCCAATTCGGCATCGGGGCCGACTTTGATATTGCAGGCATAGACACGCTCACCGGATCCGTGCCCCAGGCCGATAGCGAGCTCGACCGCACCGAGGCCGGCTATGGCCAGGGCCTAGACCTGGTCAGCCCCTTCGGCATGGCCCTGGCGGCGGCAACCGCCGCGACGGGGCAGGTGCCCACCCCGCAGCTGGTAGCCAGCAAGCAGACCCACGCCAAAGGGGTAGGCCCCCGCCTGCCGGAGTCGCTGACCGCGGGTCTGCACCGGATGATGCGTTCAGTGGTGACCACCGGTACCGCGCAGGCCCTGAAGGCAGAAGGCGAGGTCTACGGCAAGACCGGCGAGGCGGAGTTCAACGAGGGCTCCCACGCGTGGTTTGTGGGATTCCGCCCCGCCAATCCCGACGGGGAGCCGGGCACCGATCTTGCCTTTGCCACCCTGGTGGTCAAAGGCGGCGGCTCGGAGGCCGCAGTGGCCATGACCGATCACTTCTTTGCCCGCCTGGATGGCGCGGCCTAGATGTGAGTTTCGTCATAATTTATGGGATGCGGGGCCGTGGGAGCGGACGGGGCCCGGGAGGGGCGCTGTACCGGAATGCCACGTCACAGGGGTGCGTGACCTAAGGGGGGTATCCGGCGATCTACTTTTGATACCCCAATCGGGATACTTATGGCCCTGACCAGCAAAAAGAGGGGATCAAAAGGACGTTGTTGTAGAAATGTGATCTTGATAGCGTGTGGCGAGTCCCTTGGGTCAGGAAGTCCGCTCAGGCAGTCCTCGCGACCCCGGATCCAAGGCTCATGGTGGAAATAACCAACATCGACTAGAGGATCCTTTCAACACCGTGTCGCGCCTGCCCGCCCGCCCCGCCGCAGCAACCCGCACCCGTCGCCTCCTGGCGGCGCTCGCGTGCTCCACGCTCGCTCTCGCCTCCTGCCAGACCGATCGTCAGGGGCCCTCCGGCGAGGCCGCTGACTTGGACGCCGCCTGCTCCATCGCAGCGCCGGTATGGGATCCAGAGCACCCGGCGACCGAGCAGCTGCGTGCACACAGCCCCCAAGGCAGCTTCATGGCCGCCACCACGCATCCGCGGGCCACCCAGGCTGCCTGCACGGTCCTGGCGCAGGGCGGCACCGCCGCCGACGGCCTGGTCGCCGCCCAGGCGGTGCTGGGATTAGTGGAGCCGCAATCCTCCGGCCCGGGCGGCGGCGCGCTGGTGACCTACCGCGACGCCGCAAGCGGGAAGGTCAGCTCCTTTGACGCCACGGTCCACACCCTGGACAAAGACAGCTCCGTCTCCGGCGATGCCTCCTCCAACCTGCGCAGCGTAGGTGTGCCGCAGACCATGCGCCTGCTGGCCAGCCTGAACGCACAACTCGGCCACAAGCCGTTGAGCGAGCTGGTCGGCCCGGCAGTGCGGCTCGGTCGCGATGGGTTTGAAGCAAGCGACCGCCTTGCCCAGGCCATGAACTCCAACCAGCGGCCCTTCCGCAAGGGGCAGCCGGGGGCAGTGCTGCGCAACAAGGACGGCAAACGGCCCAATGCCGGAGACATCCTGCACAACGAGCCGTACGCGGACTTCCTGGAACGCTGGGCCGCGCAACCTCAGCTCAGCCCCGAGTTCGTGACGGATGCTGACAAGCAGATCCGGGACCAATCCGATGGCAAGCACTACGCCCAGCAGCTGGCGGCAGCCTGGGCCGAGCAGTCCGCGCAACCCATCGAGGCGGCCCCGGCGCTGTGCACGAGGGCGCTGGGAGCACACGTGTGCGGGCCAGGATCCACAGCCACCGGCATGATGGTCACCGCAGAGACCCTCAACATCGTGGACAAGCTGGACATCTCTCGCCTGGAACCCTATACCGACGGCGATACCCCCGTGGCGCGTTCCACCGCCGCACACCTCATCTCCGAGGCGGAGCGTGTGGCGTTTGCAGACGCGAACACCTGGATGGGCGATCCTAGCGTCAACCCGGAGCGCGCGGCGGCCTACGTGGATCAGGTCATCACCGATTCCGCCTATGCGCAATCGCGCAGCGAGGACATCGGCCAGGGCCGGGCGCAGGAATCCATTGCGCCCGCGGTCCTTGACGGCTTTGATGCCCAGGGCTACCGGGAATTCGAGGAGGAAGGCACCGCGCAGATCTCCGTGATGGATAAGTCCGGCAACGTCGCCTCTATGACCACGACCCTGCAGCGCAACTTTGGCTCCGGAATCATGGTCGACGGATTTTTCCTGAACAACTCGCTGGACAACTTCACCGCAGACGCCCACGAGGGCCAGCCCAACGCCCGGCAAGACGCCACCCGGCCCAAGACCTTGATGAATCCCGTGATCATGGAAGGCCCCGGGGCTAAGGTGACGGCGCTGGGCTCGCCCGGCGGGCGCAAGATCCCGTCCTACAACCTGAAAAACATCGTGGCCATCGCCGGGTGGGGGCTGAGCCCGGACGCGGCGATCGCCATGCCCAACTTTGGGGCAACGGGCCGCACCCAGGTCTACGCGGAATCGCAAACCGGACCCACCTCCGGGGGTCGCGATCTGCAGCATCAGGGCCTGCTGCAATCCAACCTGGAGGAGTGGGGACAAGAGGTCTCCGTAGACACCGCAGATAGCGGCGCGGGGATCGTCCAAAGCGACGCCGATGGGCTCTCGGGCGGAGCAGACGCCCGGCGTGGAGGCGCGGTGGTCGGCGGCTAAACCTCTGTGGCACCCCTGCGTGCATCTGTGCGTCTTCGCTTTTCTTCTTTCACCTTCGACCTGGACCCCAGGAGAACACTTTTCATGTTTGCTTTTTTGAGCCTGTCTACCGTCGCGGCTGCCACGGCCATGACCCGCTTTCACCTCAAGGAGCGTGCCCACCGGCAGCGGCTGGGGCGGCTGCACTACAACGTTCACGTCAACGGCATCCGCGGCAAGTCCACCGTCACCCGCATGATCGGCGGAATCATGCGGGAGGCGGGGCACCCGGCCATTGCTAAGACGACCGGAACCTACGCCTGCGTTATCGGCCCTGACGCCCAGGAGCATCCCATCCGGCGCACGGGCCCGGCGAACATCGCCGAGCAGTACCGCTTTGTCAAGGAGTGGATCAATGGGGACATCGATTCCCTGGTTGTTGAGTGCATGGCGGTCAAGCCGAAGTATCAGGACATCTGCCAGCAGACGATCCTGCGTTCTCCCATCACGGTGATTACTAACGTTCGGCTCGATCACCAGGAGGACATGGGCGACACCCTCGAGGAAATCGCCGCATCCCTGTGCAACACGGTTCCGGACTCGGGCATCGTTATTACCGGTGAGCGCAACCCGAAGCTGGTGGAGATCATCCGTCAACACGCCGAGGCCCGGCACAGCAGGCTCATTGTTGCCCAGGAGACCGAACTGTCTGCCTCGCTGGTAGACAAGTTCTCCTACCAGCAGTTCGAGGAAAACATCGCGGTGGCCCTGGCGGTCGCCGAGGCGCTGGGCATCGATTCGCGCACGGCCGTGCGCGGCATGCTCAAGGCAGCCCCGGACCCGGGAACCACGTCGGTGACCCGCATCGAGGACCATGACGCCACCGGGGATCACGGCGACACCATGTACTGGGTCCCGATGTTCGCGGTCAATGACTGGGAGTCCACCGTGCGCGTCTTCGATTCCGTCTCCGCATCGCGCCTGCCGCGGGATTGCCGGCGCGTGGTCGCGCTGAACAACCGGGCGGACCGCACCGATAGGGCCGCCATGTTCATTGACCTGGTCTCCCAGGACCTGCGCAATGAGATTGACCGAGTGGTCCTCTACGGAGACCTCCAAGAGGTGGTGCACCAGCGCCTGGTGGAGGAGGGCTTCCCCGAGGAGGAGATTGTTACCACCGCGGACCTGGACGAGCAGGCCAGCGGCCTGGAGCTGGTCAACCGCGCCCGCGACGGTTTTGGTGATGATGAGGTCGCCGTGTTCGGCATGGTCAACATCCACACCGATCACGTCACCGCCATGCGCTCGTACATCGACGATGTGCTCACCCACGACACGTCCGTTGCGGCCTCGCTAGATCGCGTCGGAGCCTAATTACAGCCAGAGAGACAGACACGACCATGATGACGCGCGTAGCCTTCGGCTCCTATGATTTCCTTGTTGACCTCTTCCACGTGACCTTCTTGGTCGGTCTGCTGGTCAGCTATCTGTACTTCCATCGCCGGCAGGTCTCTGTCGGGGGATCTTTGGCGGTGGGCTACCTCGCAGCCTCGCTGTACCGGCCCTGGAACGTGGTGTTCACCATCGCGGTGTCGCTGTTGGCCTGGGTGATCATCAAGTACGTGATCTTGAAGATTTGGCTGCCCCGGCCGCGCCAAATTTTTTCCATCGGCCTTGCCGTGGGTGTTGGCTGCGGTGGGCTGTGGGTGCTGGGCTCGTCGGTGCTGGCGGGGACGGCGTCGATAGGCGGAGTGGAGTTCGCCCTGATCGGCGTGATCGTTCCGGGGATGCTGTGCAACTCCCTGATCAAGCAGGGGGTTGCGCGCACGCTGGTGCCGTTGGCGTGGATGGTTCCGCTGACGGGGGCGGTGGGTCTGGCGCTGACGTGGCTGACCAGCGTGGTGCTGCCGCTGTCCCTGTCCGGGGCCATGTTTGGGGTTTCGGATCGCTCGAAGGGGTGGTTCTTTGGCATCGCCGCGGTGTCGGTGCTGCTGGCCATCCTGATTCAGGACGGGATGCTCAAGGACCTGCGGCTGCGCACGGGCGGATACATCACCGCCGGACTGTTGGTGGCTACCACCGTCCACCCGTTTTACCTGCTCATGCTGGTTGCGGCGACGGCTGTGGTGTACGTGATTTACACCTCCTATGCGCGGCGGGTGCCGTTGTTTGGCAAGGACCGCTTCTTAGTGTTGTGCCTGCTGTCCTTTGTCTCTGTGGTGGTGTTAGAGGCAGTGATCGTTGCCACGACGGGCCATCGGATGGGCGGCGCAGAAAACATCGTGTACTGCGTGTTGCCGGCGATTATGGCCAATGATGTGATCCAGCATGGCATCAAGCGCACGGGACTGGGCTTGGGACTTTCCCTGGCTGCATGCGCGGTGGTGGCGGCACCGTTCTATTTCGTGTTGCACCGCTGAGTCTACGATGGAGTCCATGTCTGGCACTCGAGCATTGTTAACCCCCGGCAAGCCCACCCCGATCCGCCACGTTCCGGACGCCATCGCGCGCCCCGAATACGCGTGGAAGGACGAGGTGCAAGAAAACGTCGGCGAGCCTTTTGTCCAGACCCCAGAGGTCATTGAGGCCATGCGCGAGGCCTCCACCATCGCGGCCAACGCCCTCGCGGCGGCCGGTGCCGCGGTGGCCCCTGGAGTCACCACCGATGAGGTCGACCGGGTGGCCCATGAATACATGTGTGATCATGGCGCGTACCCCTCCACCCTGGGCTACCGCCATTTCCCTAAGTCCTGCTGCGTGTCCCTCAATGAGATTGTGTGCCATGGTATTCCGGATACCACGGTGATTCAGGACGGGGACATTGTCAATATTGATGTCACGGCGTTCAAGAATGGTGTGCATGGGGATACAAATGCCACCTTCTTGGCGGGCAACGTCTCGGAGGAGCATCGCCTGCTGGTTGAGCGCACCCGGGAGGCCACGCTACGGGGCATTAAGGTGGCAAAACCGGGCCGGGAAATCAACGTCATTGGGCGGGTTATTGAGGCCTATGCGCACCGCTTTGGCTACTCGGTGGTCACGGACTTCACCGGCCACGGCGTGGGGCCTACGTTCCACAACGGCCTGGTGGTGCTGCATTATGATTCTGATGCCTACCGGGATGTCCTGGAACCCGGCATGACGTTGACCGTGGAACCCATGCTCAATATCGGCGGGCTGGATTATCGGATTTGGGATGACGGCTGGACCGTGCAAAACACCGATGGCGGATTCTCCGCACAGTTCGAGCACACCATTGTGATCACCGAGGACGGTAATGAAATTCTTACCGTCCCCGATGGCGGGTTGCTTTAGTCATCAAAGTCGAGCCCGAGGAGCGCGTTTTCAATGACCTCGGGCAGCGCCGGATGAATCCAATATTGCCCGCGCGCTGCCTGGGGAACGGGAATATCAAAGGCCATCATCGTGATGGCTTCTTGGATGAGCGTGGAGGCCTGCGGGCCTATGATGTGGGCGCCGAGTAGCCGGCGGGTCGACCGATCGGCGATGAGCTTGACCACGCCCGTGGTGTCTTCCAGGCCCCAGCCGTAGGCCACATCGCCGAAGGTCTGGACCTTGGTGGTCACCGTGTGGCCCTGCTCGCGCGCCTCCTTTTCGGTCATCCCCACGGTGGCGATCTGCGGGTGGGTAAACACGGCGGAGGGCACGTGTGCGTGCGGAAGCTCGCGGAGCTGATCGGGGTGGAGCAGGTTGTGCGCGATGGTGCGGGCCTCCGCGTTCGCTACATGCTTGAGCATGTAGGGGGAGGAGACGTCGCCCAGCGCCCACACTCCAGCAACAGTGGTGCGCCCATACTTATCGACGCCCACCCGGTCACCGTCGAGTGCGATCCCTGCCGCTTCCAGCCCGAGCCTATCGGCATTGGGCGTGCGTCCGGTTGCCACCAGGATCTCATCGGCGTGCACCTGCGTGGTCGCCCCCGTGGAGTCCTCCACGGTTGCCGTGATGCGTCCGTCTGAGCTGCTTAGCTGCGTAATCGAGCTGTTGAAGCGGATGTCCCATTGGTCGGCCGCCAGCTGAGTGAAGCGCTCGGAGATCTCCGCGTCGAGGTGCTTGAGCAACCGGTCGGAGCGGTTAATCACCGTCACAGTGGTACCCAGCGCGGAAAAGACGTGGGCAAATTCCATGGCAATAAATCCGCCACCGACGATGATGAGGTCCTTGGGCTGGCGCGGCAGCCGCATGATGTCCTCGTTGGTGCGGTAGGTGACCCCAGAATTAGCAATCACCGGGGGGATAGTGGGACGCGAGCCGGCGGCGATGACAATATTATCCCCGGAAATCGTGCAGGTCTGGCCACCCTGGGCAGTGCGCAGCGTGTGGGGACCAACAAATTCGGCGTGCCCATCGTACACATCGGTATTGGGGGTCTCCGGGCCGCGACGGTACTTCTCGCCGCCAGCCGCGATGGGATCAATGCGCTGGGCAAACACGCGGTCGACGATCCCCGGCCAATCGACCCGATCCACGTGCGCATGCACACCCAGTCGCTCTCCCTCGCGGACACTCTGCGCGGTCTCGGCGGCAAGCACATACATTTTGGTGGGGATGCACCCGACGTTGAGGCAGGTTCCCCCGAAAACTCCTTCCTCAACGATGGCAATGGACTTGTCGTCCCATTCCGGGCTGGGAATAGAGTTTCCCGAGCCCGTGCCAAGGATGATGAGGTCATAGTGCTTATCTGCGGTAGCTCCCATGGACGGTGACGCGGCCTTTCTTTCTTAGATGGCTAGTTTGTTGCTATCTGATGGCGGGTGCGAGCTGCTGGTCGGTCAACCACTCGTAGGTTGCCCCAAAGGCATCCTCCAGGGCGAGCGGCATGGACAAAAACACATCATGGCGCGCCCCATCAACGGTATGGACCGTGACGTCATTGCCCAAAACGCGGGCGCGCCGGCGAATCGCGGAGACATCAAGGACCGTATCGGAGGAGTCGGCGGTCGGGGCGTAATCCTGGCCCAGCCAGGATTGGTGGGAGACTAACACCAGGATGGGCAAGGTGAGATCGGAGTGGAGGCGCAGGTGATCCTGGCCGGCAAAAATCGCGTGGAGCCATCCGAATCTGCGGGTGTGCCCGCCACGTGGTTTGAGCCGAAGGTCAAAGTCCCACTGCCCATGAAAATCTCGGTGAATCGAATCGACGTAGGTCGTTCGGCCCGCCCGGGGTTGGGGCACCGGAAGGCTTGGGGCAACTCGTCCCAGTGTTGCGGCGCCGATGCGTGCCAGCAGGGTCATGGTTGGCGGGAATTGCATGGCCAGCCAGGGGCTATTGAGGATCATGGCGCTGATGCGTCCGTAGAGCGCAGAGTCACTGTCTGCGATGTGGTTGAGCCACAGCGCCGTAATAAGGCCCCCGGTGGAGTGGGCGAGCGGGATGACGCTCGGGTGGTCGTGGGCGATGATGCGGGTGGCGCGGGTGAGATCGGGGAAATACCGCGCGAGGGAGTGAGCGTCATGCCAGCGTTGCCCGGGCTGGTGGGAACGCCCGCTTTTGCGCAGATCGACGGCGTAGAAGGCGAAGCCGCGCTCGTGAAAGTAGCGGGCCACGTGTTCGTGGAAGAAGTAGTCATCAAGGCCGTGCACCCACAGCAGAGCCGGCCGGTGGAAGAAGCTGCGTGGCGCGGAGTTCGGGTGGGGCAGGTAGCGCACCACGGTGGCCAGGACCGTGCCCTGGCCCTCTGGATCGGTGCCTAGGTCAATGATGGCGTGTTGAAAGTCCGGGCCGAGCAGGTCTGGTCTCCATTGCGCCGCCGGGTTGTGGCTGGCAGAGGTGCCGGACGGCCTCTGCGGGGAGCCGCTAGCAAGCGATGAGAATTCAAAACGGCGCATAGCTGCCAAGCCTAGTCGGACGGTGCGGGGCGTGTGGTGGGCCAAAAATCTGCCATTTCGGGTGCTTATATGCCGTCTTTTGGACGGTGCAGGGCACGGTTGAAGGGGGATGGGGGTGAAACGGGGGTTTAAGGGGACAATGCGCGGGTCCTAGCGTCGCTGGGGTGGGGCAGGGCGAGAGCACAGACAGGAGCGGGGGTAGGCGGGGGTAGTCTTCAGATGTCCGTTCTTTGGTTGGATCTTCGGGCCTTTTCCGGTTTCTCTCGGTCGCGCGCACGCCCACAGCGTAAGGTTGTGGAAGCCGGTAATGGGCGGTGCTTTGACCCGGCGTGGCTGAACGCGCCAGACGGCGCGCTACGCTGCGCTCAGCGAGAACGCCACCGCGTTTCTTTTACGGGTGACCCCGAACTATCGGGCCCGACAGCAACCTGGAGAAGTGGAACGCCGGCCCCCACCGGGGGTGCGCGGCGTGAGACAAAGAAGGAAAAGACGACAAGTGCCTGATACTACGAAGATCACTGACGAGGTCGACGTTGCACTCATCGGCGCGGGAATCATGAGCGCCACGCTGGGTGCCATGCTGCGCGAGCTTGCGCCGGAATGGAGCCAGCTCATCCTCGAGCGCCTGGACGCGCCAGCGGAGGAGTCCTCCTCGCCATGGAACAATGCCGGCACGGGGCACTCCGCGCTGTGTGAGCAAAACTACACCCCGGAAAAAAACGGCAAGATTGATATTTCTAAAGCCGTTGGCATCAATGAGAAGTTCCAGGTAACCCGCCAGTTCTGGTCCCACCAGGTAGAAAATGGTGTGCTGACCAACCCGCGGGAATTTATCAATCCCGTCCCGCACGTGTCCCTAGCGCAGGGCCACGAGCAGGTGGATTTCCTGCGGCGCCGCTTCGACGTGTTGAGCAAGCAGGCGCTGTTTCCGGGGATGCAGTTTACGGATGACCCGGAGGTGTTCTCAGAAAAGCTGCCGCTGATGGGGCGGGGGAGGGACTTCTCAGAAAAGGTCGCCATCTCCTGGACCAACGTCGGAACGGATATCAACTATGGCGCCTTAACTCGCCAGTTCCTTAATGCCGCTCAGCAGGCTGGCACCGTCATCCGCTACGGCACAGAGGTGCGCAACATCAAGCGGGAGGGCACGGGCTGGAAGATCACCTCCCGCAACGTGCATACCGGGGATCTGACCACGGTGCGCGCCAAGTTCGTCTTCGTGGGGGCGGGCGGCTACGCCCTGGATCTGTTGCGCAAGGCTGGGGTCTCTGAGGTTCGTGGCATTGCCGGTTTCCCCATCTCTGGGCTGTGGCTGCGCTGCACCAATGAGGAACTGATTAATCAGCACCAGGCGAAGGTGTATGGAAAGGCGCGGGTGGGGGCCCCGCCGATGTCCGTTCCGCACTTGGACACCCGCGTCATTGACGGCAAGCGAGGTCTGCTGTTTGGCCCCTATGGCGGCTGGAGCCCGAAGTTCCTCAAGCAGGGCTCGTACCTGGACCTGTTCAAGTCGATTCGCCCGGATAACATCCCGTCCTACTTGGGCGTGGCGGTCCAGGAGTTTGGGCTGACCAAGTATCTGGTCTCTGAGGTGGTCAAGAACTTTGACCAGCGGATGGATACCTTGCGCGAGTACATGCCCGAGGCTGACGGCAAGGACTGGGAGCTGGTGGTTGCCGGCCAGCGCGTGCAGGTCATCCAGCCTGCTCCCGCGCCGCGTTTCGGTTCGCTGGAGTTTGGTACCGCCGTGGTCAATAGCGCTGATGGCTCAATTGCTGGCCTGTTGGGTGCCTCCCCGGGAGCGTCTATTGCTCCGGCGGCGATGGTGGAGCTGCTGGAGCGCTGCTTCGGCGAGAACATGATCGATTGGGCGGACAAGCTCTATGAGATGATCCCCTCCTATGGTCGGAAGCTCTCCGGCGATCCTGAGCGTTTCCAGCAGATATGGGAGCGCACGCAAAAGACTCTGCGCCTTGACGGGGACAACGCCGTCGAGCTGTAGGTTTGGTGCCTCAGGTTGAGGGGTCTCTACGATAGAAGCGTGATTGCCCCTCAGCCGAATCCCAGTGACGATGATGCTGTGCTGCCCGAATCTCCCGGGGATGCACACCAGGTGGCAGGCGGGGGGACTGTCACTCTCGTCGGCGGGGGGCCGGGTGCCTGGGACCTCATGACGGTACGGGCCTTGCGGGCTTTAGAGTCTGCGGAGGTGATTCTGGCCGATCATCTGGGGCCGGGCAGCCAGCTTGAGCAGTGTGTGGATCTTTCGGACAAGCTGGTCATTGATGTCTCCAAGATGCCCTATGGCAAGCAGGTGAGCCAGGAGCGCATCAACGAGCTGCTCATCGAGCATGCTCGGGCAGGCCGCAGGGTTGTCCGCCTCAAGGGCGGGGACCCCTTTGTGTTTGGTCGCGGTTTTGAGGAGTGGGTGGCCTGCGCCGCAGCGGGGGTGGAATGCCACGTCGTCCCCGGTGTGACCAGTGCGGTGGCGGTTCCCGGATTGGCGCAAGTCCCGGTGACTCAGCGTGGCGTGGTCCACGCTTTTACTGTGGTCTCAGGCCATGTTCCCCCGGGGGATCCGCGCAGCAAGGTCGACTGGGCGGCGTTGGCTGCCAGTGGGGCCACGCTGGCGATCATCATGGGGGTGCGCCATATTGCGGCGATTGCGGACACGCTGATTGCCGCGGGGCTGGATCCGGATATGCCGGCGGCTGCTATTCAGGATGGTTCCTTGTCGCAACAGCGGATGGTGCGCTCGACGGTGGCGCGCGTGGCAGCAGATATGCGCGAGGCAGAGCTGGGTTCTCCTGCGGTCATCGTCATCGGCGAGGTCGCCGGTTTGACCTTGCCGGGAGCTTAGGTCTTTTTCAGCCCTGGGGATGAGGTGACCGGTGCGCAGCGCCGGTAGTGTTGGGGGTCATGTCCGTGCCTTCATCCTCGACTTCTGCGCCGCGTGACGGTGGTGTGGCCCAGACGTGGATGCAACGGTGGGTCGGTCCGTGGTGGGTGGTCAGCGCGGTGGTCATTATCGCGCTGGTGTGCACGGTGGGGGCAACATCTGCGAATGTTGATGCTGCTTCGCCGGTGGAGATGGTGTGGACGGCGGTGGCCGTGCCGGTCATCGTGGTGGCTGTGCTGCTGAACAAGCGTTTTCCGCAGGGCTCGGTGGTTGTTGTTGGGGCGGCGCTGACGCTTGCTTTGTGCGATGCGTCACTGCGGACCCATACCCTTCCGCCTTTGTGCGTGTCCTGGGCGGCGTGGGCTGTTGCGTTTCGGTGCAGCGCCCGGTGGCGAAGGTTTTTTGCCACGTGGATGGTGGCGGGGGTCCTTACGGCGTTGGGGTTGCAGGTTGCGGCGACCCGGCAGTATTTGGAGTTGGAGTTTTCTGCCGGGGTGCTTGTTGCCGCGCTGCTGGATATGGGCTTCTTTTGGCTGTTGGGCCGCACGATGCGTCGGCGTCGGGAAGATCTTGCGGCTTTGCGGGCGAAGGCGGAGCTGGCCGGGGTGTTGGAGCGCACCCGCATTGCGCGCGAGATGCATGACATTGTGGCCCATTCGCTGTCTGGGGTCATTGCGGTGGCGGATGGTGCGCGGTTTGCGGCGGCGAAGAATCCCGATGTTGCGGTGGAGGCGTTGGCCACGATTTCGGAGGCCTCGCGCCAGGCGTTGGGGCAGATGCGGGGGTTGTTGTCGGTGCTGCGGGAGGATTCTCCGCGTCAGACGCATTCGGCTCCGGGGGTGGCAGAGCTTGCCTCCTTGGTCACTGATGCGCAGCGTGCCGGTCTTGTGGTGGAGGTCACGGGGTTGGATACGGTGCCGCGGCAGCTTCCGGAGTTGACGCAGTTGACGGTGTATCGCACATTGCAGGAGTTGTTGACCAACATGCTGCGCTATGCCACAGCGCGCTCGGGCCAGATTCACATTGATGGGTCGGGCAACCCCATTCGCATTGAGTCGCGCAACGGCGTGGCACCGCCGGCTCGACAGGACGGTTCTGGTTTTGGTTTGGTGGGGATGCGCGAGCGGGTGCGCGCCGGGGGTGGGCGTGTGACTACACAGCGCACGGAGGATGAGTTTGTGGTGATTGCGGAGGTTGCGTGGTGATTCGCGTTGGGCTTGTGGACGATCAGCCGCTGGTACGTGCCGGTTTTGCGCTGCTGCTGGGTTCTCAGGACGATCTGACGGTCTCGTGGCAGGTAGATGATGGTGACCAGGTCCCGGCTCAGGGTCCGGTGGACGTGGTGCTCATGGATGTTCAGATGGCGCGGGTGGACGGCATTAGCGCTACCCGTGAGTTGTTGGCCCGCGATGAGCATGTCCGCGTGATCATGCTCACCACCTTTGATGATGAGGACTTTGTCAGCGGGGCTATCGACGCCGGTGCGAGCGGCTTCCTGCTCAAGGATGCGCGCCCAGAGGAGCTTCTCGACGCCGTCCGGGTCGTCCATTCCGGTGAGGCGGTCCTCGCCCCACGGGTCACCGCTCGCGTGCTCCACCGCATGCGCCAGCCCCCGGATCAGCCCGGCATGCAGCGCGGGGGCGTGGATGTGCTCAAGGAGCTGACGGTTCGGGAGCGCGAGATTCTCACCCTCATTGCGTTGGGGCTGAATAATGAAGAGATTGCGGACCGCGAATATGTGTCTATGGCCACGGTGAAGACCCACGTGCGCCACATCTTGATGAAGACCGCCAGCCGGGACCGGGTGCAGGCGGTACTCACGGCGTTTCGCAGCGGCCTGGTCACTCAGGACCAACTGTTGTCTCATCCCCAGGGCTGAGGGCCAAAGATCACCCCGTAGGCCGATGACCAGGAATGATTCGGCCGCGATGATGGGGTCATGCTCATCATCGATTCCCTTTCCAAGACGTACGGCAAGCGGCCCGCGGTCCGTGACCTTTCCTTTAGCGTTCCCAACGGACAGGTCACCGGCTTTTTGGGCCCCAACGGCGCCGGCAAATCCACCACCATGCGCATGATCCTCGGCCTAGAGGCGGCGGACGCCGGAACCGCCACCTTTGATGGCGAATCGCTGCGCCGTCACGTTCGCCCGGCACAGGTCGCCGGGGCGTTGCTCGACGCCACCTGGTTCCACCCGGGGCGCTCCGCGTGGAATCACATCAAGGCCATGGCAGACTTGCAGGGCGTCCCCGACAAGCGGGTGGCCCAGGTGCTGGAGCAGGTGGGTATTGCAGACGCCGCTCACAAGCGAGTGGGGTCCTTCTCGCTGGGTATGCGCCAGCGCTTCGGCCTGGCATGCGCCCTGTTGTCTGACCCGGACCACGTCCTGCTCGACGAACCCGTCAATGGGTTGGACCCGGCCGGCGTGCAGTGGATGCGCGGATTGATCGACTCGCTGGCCCAGGAGGGCAAGGCCGTGTTGGTCTCCTCCCACCTGCTCGGCGAGATGCAGGCCGTGGCGGACCGGCTGGTGGTCATCGGCAAAGGGGCCCTCATCCATGAAGGCACCTTGGACGAGTTCCTGGCCGGCGCGGGCCACGAGGGCGTGGAGGCCGAGGTCTCGGACCCAGAGACCCTGGTGGCGGCGCTGCTGCAGCGCGGGATTGCGGCGCGCCGGGAGCAGGAACGAGTAGTTGTCGATGGCGCGATGAGCCCCAGGGACGTCGGCACGCTGTGTAGCCAGCTGGGCATCGCGGTGTTTAACCTCACGCGCCGCGAGCACAGCCTGGAGGAGGCCTTCTTCCAGGCCACCGGCGAATCGGTGGAGTTCGTGGCCAAATGATTCCCACCATGACCGCGCAGGCGCGGCTGGTCTGGAGCCTGCGCACAACCAAGTTGTTTGCGGTCCTCATCCTCGCCGTGCTGGCCGGGGGCTGTTGGAACAACGTGGCGCAAACCGCCCAGGGGGCAGAAGCCGATGTCACGGACCTGTTCATCTTCGCCGATTTTGCCTTGGTGGCCATCGTCTTCGCGGCGGGTCTGCTGGCCGGGGCGGACTGGGCCCACCGATCGGTGTCGTGGGAGTCTCTTTCCTCCCCGCACCGCGCGCGCCACGGTGTGGTTCGCGCCGGGATCATCACCCTAGGTGCGCTGCTGGTAGCCACGCTAGGCGTGGTGCTCGCCATCGGTGGCGTTGTGGCCGTAGGTGGCCGGCTGAGCACCGACGCCGGGGCGTTTGCCTCCTGGGCGGCACTGCCGTACGGCACGTGGCTGCTCGGGGCGGTGCTGGCGGCGCTGCTCGCACCGGTGCTGGGGCGGGCACTGGCCATCGGGCTGGTGATCGGCGACCTGGTGGTCATCGAGCCGCACCTGGACAACCTCGACGCCCCGTGGATGCACACAATAGCCGCCTATTTCCCCTGGCACACGCTGGCGCGGGCCTGCCAGGCGACGTCCTGGCAGCAGGTCGTCGGGCCGGTGGCATGGCTGGGGATCATCCTTGGCGTGGTGCTCGCCGTCCACGTGGTGGTCCTGCACCGCCGCAGCATCAATTAGCACTCGGCGCGGTCTGAGTACCGCCCGGATACGTTTTACTCATCGTGCAAGGAGCACAACAATGTCACTTCTTCTTTCTCAAGTACGTCAGGTATTTTCGCTGCGCTCGATGTGGATATCCATGGCGCTGATCGTCGGGGCCGTGGCGGCAACGGCCACCCTTGGGGCCAAGGCAGAGATGCTCAGCGGACCGGCGGACGTGAGCTATCTGGTCATGGGCGGGGACTTTGCCATGCTCATCATGTTCTTTGGGGCGTCGCTAGCCGGCGCCGCGGAGATTTCGGCGAAGTCAGCCTCCTGGTTCTATCTGTCCAATAACAACAGGATTGGCCAGGCCTGCCTGCGCGCGGTGATCATCACGGCGGGGATGATGGCCGCGGGCGTGGTGGGCATGGCGTGTGGCATGCTCGGCATGGCAGCGATGGGCCATCCCCTTGATACGAGCACCGTTCACAACCCCGAGCAGAGCCACTACCTGTGGACGGCGCTGGCGTGCTGGGCGTTCTTTAGCCTCTTTGCGGCGCTGTTTGCCCAGGCGTTGGGCAGCGGGGTGGCCGCGGCAGGAATCCTGCTTGCCGATGTCTTCGTCGTCGAGCTGCTCATCGCCAACATGGGCCAGGGCTGGCTGAAAACTGTTGGCCTCTACCTGCCCATGGGAAACACCCACGTGCTCTTTGAGGGGATACCGCCCGTCATCGACCACACCCCCACCCAGGCGGCGATCACCCTGGTGATCACCCTCGGGCTGGCGGCAATCGGCTGCGCGGTGGCGGTGCAGCGACGCGCGATCCGCTAAGCAGGATCGCCGGCGACGACGACGGTCAGCTGCGTTGGGCCGGAATGCTCCACCGTCAGCCCCGCCTGCTCGGCGATGGCGGCCACCTCGTCGGGAGTCTCGGCCGGGGTTGGAGCCAGCGCCAAGGCCCGCGCCAACTGGCCCTTATACCGCTTGTTAAAGTGGCTGACCACCTTGCGCGAGCCATCCGGGCGCACGGACTCCACGCGGACGGTCAGCGCGCCGGGCACGGGCCCAAGCTGCTGGTAAGCCCCCGAGCGCAGGTCCACGATCAGGCCGTCGCAGCCGCTCAACGCCTCGGTGAGCAGCGGCGTCCAGCGCGCCTTCATGGTGGGTGTCGTGCCATCGGGGCGGGGCAGCTTGGTGGTGCCAGACAGGCGATAGTGGGGGATGAGGTCGTGTGCTGCCACCACGCCAAAAAGTGCGGAGCCGATGGTGATGCGCGACCGCGCTGCGGCGGGCAGCGAGGCGGCGTCGAGGGCGTCGAAAAGCACCCCCGTGTAGCGCTCGATGGCGGGCATGGTGGGCGAGGAGAACAATTCGGTGTTGGCCTGCGCCTCAGCGCGCAGGCGCGCAGAGATCTTCAGCACCTCTATAGCGCGGTCCACCGGCAGGGCGGACAGGTCCCTGGCAATCTGGGCGCGCACCGGGTTGAGGCTGGCAAAGGAGAGTCGGTCCAACTCCAGCGGGCTCCCGGTGCCGCCGGCACGCTTCGTCTCAGAAGGCGGCAGCACAATCAGCATGGCCAACACCCTAGCGGGTAGAGTCTCAAGGCATGATTACGCGCCTTTCCACCCTGTTTCTGCGCACGCTGCGCGAGGATCCCGCCGACGCTGAGGTCCCTAGCCACAAGCTGCTGGTCAGAGCCGGCTACGTGCGCCGCGTGGCCCCCGGCGTGTACTCCTGGCTGCCGCTGGGCCTGCGCACCCTGCGGCGCATCGAGTCAGTTGTGCGCGAGGAGATGGACGGCATCGGCGCCCAGGAGCTACTCTTCCCGGCCCTGCTGCCGCGCGAGCCCTACGAGGTGTCCCACCGCTGGACCGAATACGGCGACTCGCTGCTGCGACTCAAAGACCGCAAGGGCGCAGACATGCTGCTGGGGCCCACCCATGAGGAAATGTTCACCTCCGCGGTCAAGGACCTCTACTCCTCCTACAAGGATTTCCCGGTCACCCTCTACCAGGTGCAGACCAAGTACCGCGACGAGGAGCGCCCGCGCGCAGGTATCCTGCGCGGCCGCGAGTTTGTGATGAAAGACTCTTACTCCTTCGACATGGATGACGCCGGGCTGGACGAATCCTATGCGCGCCACCGCGGCGCCTACCAGCGCATCTTCGATCGCCTGGGGGTGGACTACGCCATCTGCGCGGCCACCTCCGGGGCGATGGGCGGATCCGCCTCCGAAGAGTTCCTGGCCTACGCCGAGACCGGCGAGGACACCTTCGTGCGCGCCACGCAGGGCGACTACGCCGCCAATGTCGAGGCAGTGGTCACCCAGGTGCCTGCGGCTCAGCCCATCGCGGGGCAACCGGAGGCCACGGTGCACGAGACCCCAGATGCCTCCACCATGGACACCCTGGTGGCGTGGGCCCGCGATGCGGGAATTACTATCGACGGCCGCCCGGTCGAGCTGTCCGATACCCTCAAGTGCCTCGTGGTCACCGTCACCCAACCAGGCGGCGAGCCCGAGCTGACCGGCATTCTGCTTCCCGGTGACCGGGAGGCGGACGTCAAACGCCTGGAGGCCTCCTTCGAGCCGGCGGAGGTTGCCCTTGCCGACGAGGACACCTTCAAGGACAACCCCTTCCTGGTCAAGGGCTACGTGGGGCCGAAGGCGCTGGCAGCCAACGGCGTGCGGGTCCTGGCCGACCCCCGCGTCGTGGAAGGAAGCTCCTGGATCACCGGCGCTGATGAGAAGAACCACCACGTCGTCGGCATGGTCTGCGGCCGGGACTTCACCCCCGATGGCACCGTCGAGGTCGCCGAGATCAAGGAAGGCGACCCGGCACCCGACGGGCAGGGCACCCTCACGCTGGCCCGCGGCATCGAGATCGGCCACATCTTCCAGCTGGGCCGCAAGTACACCGAGGCCTTCGACGTGCAGATCCTCGACGAAAACGGTAAGCGCGCCGTGCCCACCATGGGCTCCTACGGGGTGGGGGTGTCCCGCCTGGTGGGTGTGCTCGCCGAGCAGCACCACGATGACAAGGGCCTGATCTGGCCCGTGGCCGCGGCGCCCTACCAGGTGCACGTGGTGGCCGCGAACAAGGACGCCGCAGCGGTGGCGGCCGCCGGTGACGTTGCCGATCAGCTCAGCGCGGCGGGACTAGACGTCCTGTTTGATGATCGCCCCAAGGTCAGCCCGGGCGTGAAGTTCAAGGACGCTGAGCTGCTGGGCATGCCGTTCATCGTGGTGCTCGGCCGCAACTTCGCCGAGGGCAACGTGGAGCTGCGCGTGCGCGGCGGCAAGACCTCACAGGTGCCGGTCGGCGAGATCAACGACACTGTCCGCCAACTGGTCCAGGAGGCGCAGTCCCGCAGCTAGCCTGCGCCCGGGTGGTCACTAGTGACGCAGGGGCTAGGCTTGGGGACCATGAGAAAGTTTTTGATTGGCCTCCTCGGCGGGGCCGGCGTGCTCCACTTCCTCCGCCCGGAGCCCTTTGACAGCATTGTTCCCAAGCAGGTCCCCGGATCGGCGCGTTTCTGGACCTACGCCTCCGGCGTGGGCGAACTCGCGTGCGCCGGGCTGCTGGCCGCACCGCAGGACAAGGCCCGCCGCGCCGGCGGTTTGGCCACCGCGGCACTCATGGTGGCGGTGTGGCCGGCGAACTTCCAGATGGCCGTCGACTGGAACAAGAAGACCTGGTGGCACAAGGCCATCGGCTGGGGCCGCCTGCCCCTGCAGCTGCCGCTGATCTCCGGCGGCTGGAAGATCTGGAAAGACCCGCAGGCGTAGCCGGAGCCTGGGCGCTAGCGCAGATACGCGGCGCTCAGGGCAGCAATGATGACCCACTCGGCGCTGTGGGCGCCCGCCGCGCTGGCCGTCCACGCGGCAGCGGTCTGCTCGGCGGCCTGAGAGACAAAGGCTGCCGCAGTCTGCGCGTCAGTGGGTTCGGGGATCGCGCTAAACAAGTATCCGGGGGCGGGGGATACCGGCGTGGGAGTGGCACTCGTGGTGCTCCCTGCGTGCGCCGAAAGCTCATTGAGCATGCCAATGCAGGCCAGGTGCGCGGCCACGGTGCGGCGCAGCGCCCCGGCCTGGGAGGAATCGATGAACGCCTGCGCCTGGGTAAGGCCATATTCGAGGGCGTATTCGCGGCTGAGCATATCCGCAACCGCCGCTGAATCCGCGTCGAGGACGGCGGTGGCCTGCGAGCTGTCCAGCAGCCCAAAGGTGTATTCGGACAGCGGATCCTCGCTCGGCTCCTTCTTGGCGGTGTCCAGGAGATACCCGGCGAGCTCGACTGCCTGGGTGGCTACAAGGCCACGCGACTGCTCGGGGACGCGCACGAGGGCATCGGCGGTGACACGCAGGGCCTGATCCGGACGGGCGGCGTCGGCGGCCTCAGGTGACGCGGAGGCCTGCGCATCCTGTTCTGTGTTCTGCTCCTGTGTGAGATCACAGGACTGCGGAGCCTGCCCATCGGGGAAGGTTCCACACAGGCGCGCGGCTTCCGCAACCAGGCTGTCAGCTTGGGCAGCCCGGAGGGCAGCAAAAGACCCATCCGGTGCCGCCTGCGAATCCGTACGAGCCAGATGCGCCAGCGCCATCACGGCGGAGTCCGGACGTGGGCCAAAGACCCTATCCATGGCCCCAGAGACCTTTGGTGACGTCTCCTCCACAGTGCAGGAGGCAAGGCTTAAGCCAACGGCGACGGCACAGCAGGCACCCAGCACTCGGCGACGAGTGGGGCGCAGGGACAGGGAACGCGAAGACAACCACGGCACAGGCAAGACCTTACCGGCTGCGGCGCTAGGGTAGTGGCTATGGCATTCCCTACCGTCGAAGAGCTGACAGATCGGCTGCACGTTGTCCTCCGCCCCCATGGATGGGATCTAGAGGGCGTAGTGGTCACGCGCGCCGGGAAGAAGTCCCTCGTCCGAGTGGCCGTTGATGCTGATCAACAGCCAGATTTAGACCATTTGGAAGCGGTATCGCAGGAGATTTCCACGCTTTTCGACGCCGCCGAGGCCGCCGGAGAGCTCAACTTCGGCGCCGGCTACACCCTGGAGGTCACCTCCCGGGGGGTGGATGCGCCACTGAACGCGCCGCGGCACTGGCGGCGCGCACGCCATCGACTGGTGCGCGTTACTGGCACAGATATCGCGGGACAGCAGGTGGATGGGGTGTGGCGCATCGGGGATGTGTCTGCCGCGGCGGATCGGGTGGTCCTGGTCTCAACGACGGGCAAGACCCCGCAGGTGCGGGTCCTGGATTTGGACTCGCCCTACAAGGCAGTGGTACAAATTGAGTTCGCCCAGCCGCCGGAGGCGCAGCTGGAGCTCACCAGAACCGACTTTGATAACGCCATCGCTTGGCAGGAGGATGATAAGTGAATATCGATATGGGTGCGCTTGCCACGATCGAATCCGAACGCGGAATTCCGGTCGAGGACCTGCTTTACACCATCGCCGGGGCGTTGCTTTCGGCGTATCGCACCTATCGGGGGGTCGGCGCGAGCCAGGGGGATACCGCCACTGCTGAAGAGGGCGGCTCCACGGAGAAGGCGCGGGTGGACATTGATCCGCAGACTGGTGCCGTGCGCGTGATCGTCACCGAGTTCGGCCCGGAGGGCGAAGAACTCAGCCACTACGACGACACCCCGGATAACTTTGGCCGCATCGGCGCCACCGCGGTGCGCGATTCCATCATCAAGAAGATGCGTGAGGCGGAAACCGGCGTAGCTTTCGATGCCTACCAGCATCTTGAGCAGACCGTGGTCTCTGGCGTTGTGCAGCGTGATGCGCGGGCCAATGAGCGCGGCATCGTCGTCGTGGAACTGGGCACCGAGCACGATCCCCAGGACGGCATCCTGCTTCCCGCCGAGCAGATTCCTGGCGAAAAGCTCAAGCACGGAGACCGCGTCAAGGCATTTGTTGTTGGGGTCAACCGCGGGCCGCGCAATCTCCAGATCAACCTGTCCCGCACCCACCCGGAGCTGGTTCGCGGCCTCTTCGAGCTGGAAGTCCCGGAGATCGCGGACGGCGCCGTGGAGATCGTGGGCATCGCCCGGGAGGCCGGGCACCGCTCCAAGGTGGCCGTGGCCCCGAAGGTGCGCGGCATCAACGCCAAGGGCGCGTGCATTGGCCCGCGCGGCCAGCGGGTGCGCACCATCATGGATGAGCTCGGCGGCGAGAAGATCGACCTGATCGATTATTCGGAGAACCCAGCCGACTTCATCGCGCACGCCCTCGCTCCCTCTAAGGTGGTCCGCGTGGAGATCCTCAACGCGGAGGAACAATCCGCGCGCGTGATCGTCCCGGACTACCAGCTGTCCCTGGCCATTGGCCGCGAGGGCCAAAACGCGCGCCTGGCTGCGCGGCTGACCGGGTGGAAAATCGATATCCATTCAGACGCGGAGTGATTCACCCAAACAACGAGGGCGTTCGTTGTAACAGTTGGGAGGGCCTAACCAACCTGAGTGCTTCTTTGGGCGATGCGTCTGATGCGCGTGCTAGCTGTATTAGAGGCCACAGCACTCAGGCTTCCCGCTGGAGCTCCCTGCAGAATGAGTGATGCAAGAAGCTCCAGGTTTAGGACGGGATCCTCCCATGCCGGGCAAATAGCGCCAAGGCCAGGTAGTCCGACAGGGCGGGCCTACTCCCCTTGGGGCCGTTCTTATAAGCAGTCCGTATATTGCGCCCTGCCGTCTACTCGGCATGAAGCTTGATTGCCGTAGGGACTCAAAATCTGCAGGGCTTCTACAGTCTGGTAACTGGACGGGTATGGCGACTGTGGGGGTGTAGCAGAGGTTTTGAGTGCGCTGGCGGTTGTTGCGTTGTTAGTGGTGATGGTTAAACTGCCTGCGACGGCTGTCAGTGTACGAGGGAATCTCCCCATGGGTCTCTCCTCCGTAGGCGGTGATTTCTACGTGGCTAGAACACGAGTGAGGAGCCGGTGTGTGATCTGCTTCGAAAGTTGCGCGAATTGCGGGAAATCGCCGAGCTTAAGGCCTCCTAGGCGAAGTCCTCAGCAGGCATCGTTATGAGCTCGATGATGGCGGGGCTGAACAGAATGTCTGGGCCCGTCCCCGGGTTCAGAACGAGTCCAGCGATGCCGTAGATCTTGCGGAGCTGGAGCTGCGCCTCGCGGGGCAGGGAGGCGAAGAGCGCCTCGGGGTCCTCCCACACGGGGTAGACAAGCGCCGGATCCATGTTGACCATGTGCACCCACTGTCCGTCTGGGCGCTGCTGGTAGCAGGTGCCGCGGCTGATGTAGTCGCGGGTGAACAGGCAGTGGACTGTCTTGCCGTAGGGCGAGTAGACGGGCTGGTCGGTGACCTCGTGGTAGGGGCGGTCTGCCGGGGGCAACTCAGGTGAGGCCTCAAGTGCGTTGGCGGCGGTTGCGCTGGTGGTGGCGATGAGGAGGGCGGTGGCTGCTAGTGCGCGGGACAAGCGTCGCATAAGGATCTCCGTTTGAAGTGACGGGCGTTTACTTGAGTCATCCCCAGAATCGGGTGTGGTGTTACATCCTGGGACGGATCAGCCTACGAAGTAATATGCGCTGTACGTTCCGGAGTAGGCGATGAGTCCCTGTGTGTCGGCGAGGAGCGCTGTCCGAGGTGCTCACACGCTCAAAATGCACTGGAGGCGGCGCAGGTGCAGTGGCAGCTGCAACTGTGATTGGTGGGCACGCTTGTGAAGGTGCTAACGATAGGCTCGTGGCCTTGCTGATCGGGGCGGGTGGCGTGGCCATAGGCTTCGGATCGTGGTGGTGGGATGCGTAGGTCGTGCAGGTCGAGCGGCTGACTCAGCGGTGGGTAGTGCATGTGGGGAATCCTGAGCTCCGTGTGAATCTCGCAGTCTCATCGCTATCGATTACCCCAGTAGGCGCGGAAAAGCGGGGGGATGACCCCGATTGCAATGATCGCTACAAGGAGTACCCAGTGCTGAGTGGTAATGGCCAAAACCAAGCTAAGTAGGACGAGAGGGACATTCTTTCGGTCGAACATGGGTGCTTTCTGTTCTTTGGTTTCGAGGAGGATACTGGTGTCGTCCCACGTACTGGCCATGGTCTGCAACGACGTTTAGCTTTGGGGGGGGGGGGGGGCGCTTCATCTGTGCTGCCCTTTTGTTTGCAGGCGTGATAATTGGGACCGCTCCACCGGTAGCCTATTGTAGGCTACCAGAAGCAGATGCTTATGGTTTTGTCTCGCGTTTTGGGTCCGTTGTTACCTAGCTAAACGCAATGAGCGATGTAGATCAGCGACTGTGAATGTGTCATGGGAGCGTTGGCTCTTAACCACACGTAACCGCACTACGTGTATCCACTTCTCCGTGGAGTTTGCGGCCATCGTGCCAGTTAGCGTGGGTGCATGTTGCCGGGCACGCTGCTCACCCCATGCGAGAAGGACGTGATCCCCGGTGATCCACTTCAGTTCCGCCTGCGGGGTAATGGCCTCAACATGCTGCGAAGGACCCAACTGATACAGAGCCACGGGAATTGCCTCAGCACGGGCGGCCTGGGTTGCTGCTACTCAAGGCGGCGGAACGCACAGCTGCTTCGGTGCGGGTTGATCTGCAGACGTGAGGGGGTCCGGATCGACAACGCGCATAGCTTTTCGCGTTTAGGGTCCCCATCGGGCACGGTTACAGCCGCGGAGTGCAGGGTTACAGCAAAGTGTCCCACACAATTCCCGGGCGCATTGCGGCTAGAGCCAGCGGCAGCCTGTGCAAACTACAAAAATCTTGGGCGATCGCGTAACATGTTCGGCGGCCCTGTGTGACAAGCGCGTCGTGCCCGCCCCCGAAAAGTGGGGCTGTGGTTCCGGCGCGTCGATACGCGTGGGGGATGGTTAACAATTCCGCCGGAATGATCAGGAGATGGATGCACCGCATGGTCGAACGCACCGCTGGCGCGCAGCGCGCCGCGACGTCGACAAGCACCACGCGAGTGCGCACCTGCATTGCCACGCGGACCCGTCATCCCGAAGCTGAGCTTTTGAGGTTGACGGCGGATCCCGCTGATTCCCACATGATTGTGCCTGATCCACGTCGTCGCGCCCCCGGGCGAGGCGCGTGGATCACGCCCACGCTCGACGCACTCGACCTGGCTGAGAAGAGGCGCGCCATAGCGCGCGCCCTGAAGGTATCCGCCCCGGTGGATACGAGTCGCGTGCGTGCATTCCTTGAAGCGAAGGACCCTGTGCGCAACGCGAACAACAAGGAAAAGGAAGACCGAACACTGATGAGCACCCGATGAAGCATCAGCGATGAACGTCAAGAACCGTTCCTGAGAACCCTGCCGGGTCACCGGCACTGGCTCTCAGGACTAACACCAGAGGAGAGCAGTGCCCGGAAAACTCCGTGTCCACGAGCTGGCTAAGCAGCTCGGAGTGACAAGTAAGGAACTACTCGCAACGCTCAAGGAGCAAGGCGAGTTTGTTAAGACTGCATCGTCCACCATCGAACCCCCGGTGGTGAAGAAGATGCGCGCCTTCTACGAGAAGGATAAAGAACCTGCGCCGGCCCAGCCGGCCAAGCAGGCACCGTCTGCTACGCCGGGGGCTACCCGTCCGGCACCCAAGCCGGGGCGTACCGCCCCGAAGCCGGGTCCCGCGGGGGCCAAGCCGGGCCCCAAGACCCCGGCCGCAGCGCCCCAGCAGGCCGCAAAGCCGACGCCTGCCCAGCCCGGCAAGCCGGCGCCGAAGCCTGGGGCTAAGCCCGCTGCCCCCGCTGGACAGGGCCCGAAGCCCGGTGCTCCGAAGCCGGGAGACGGCGCCCCCAAGGCGGGCAAGCCCGCACCCAAGCCCGGTGACGGCGCGCAGAAGGCTGCGCCGAAGCCGGGTGGAGAGCGCCCGCGTGCCGGCGTCAAGCCGGGCCCCAAGCCCGGTGGCCGCGCGCCCCGGGTGGCCAACAACCCATTTTCTTCTGGCGGCGGGGAGCGTCCCGCGCCGCGTCCGGGCGGCACCCGTGGGGCTGCACGCCCCGGTCCGCGCGGCGAGGGCAAGCCGTCCCGCGACCGGCAGCGTCCGGCACCGCGTCCGGGTGGTAGCTCCGGTTCCGGTAAGGCGCCGACTCCCGCGATGATGCCGGCGCACCCCAACCCGGGGCAGATGCCGGCGAAGTCTGCTAGCGGCAGTCGGGGCGGTCGCGGTGGCTCGGCCCACCATGGTCGTCCTGGTGGTACCACCGGCGGCGGCGGAGGATTCCGCGGTGGCCGGGGCGGTCGTCGCGGCGGAACCGCGGGTGCCTTCGGGCGTCCGGGTGGCGCACCGCGTCGGGGCCGGAAGTCCAAGCGGCAGAAGCGCAATGAGTATGAGGCAATGAAGGCGCCGAACGTCGTCGGCGGCGTGCACCTTCCTGACGGCGGCGGCTCCGTGCTGCGGTTGCGCCGCGGTGCCTCCCTGTCTGATTTTGCTGAAAAGATCGGCACGGATGCGTCGTCGCTGGTGCAGGCCTTGTTCAATTTGGGCGAGATGGTGACCGCGACGGCGTCGGTAAGCGAAGAAACCCTCAAGCTGCTCGGCGAGGAGATCAACTACAAGGTTGAAGTTGTCTCCCCCGAGGATGAGGACCGTGAGCTGCTGGAGTCCTTCGACCTGCAGTTCGGTGAGGATGAAGGCGGCGAGGATGACCTTGCCAAGCGGCCTCCGGTGGTGACCGTCATGGGCCACGTGGACCACGGCAAGACCCGCCTGCTGGATACCATTCGCCACGCCAACGTGGGCGGCCGGGAGGCCGGCGGCATCACGCAGGGCATCGGTGCGTACCAGGTGACCGTCAACGTTGACGGCTCGGACCGGGCCATCACGTTCATCGATACCCCGGGCCACGAGGCGTTTACCGCCATGCGTGCCCGCGGTGCCAAGTCCACCGATATTGCCATTCTGGTTGTCGCCGCCGATGACGGCGTCATGCCGCAGACCGTGGAGGCCATCAACCACGCGAAGGCGGCTGACGTGCCGATCGTGGTGGCGGTCAACAAGATCGATAAGCCGGAAGCGCAGCCCGACAAGATCCGCGGCCAGCTCACCGAATACGGCCTGGTCCCGGAGGAGTACGGCGGCGACACGATGTTCGTGGACATCTCCGCCAAGCAGGGACAAAACATTGACTCCCTGCTGGAGGCCGTGCTGCTGACCGCCGACGCGGCGCTGGACCTGCGGGCCAACCCGAACATGGATGCCCAGGGTATTTCCATCGAAGCGCACCTGGACCGCGGCCGCGGCCCGGTGGCCAGCGTCATCGTGCAGCGCGGCACGCTGCACGTCGGCGACTCCATCGTCGCCGGCGACACCTACGGCCGCGTGCGCCGGATGGTCGACGAATACGGCAACGATGTTGAAGAAGCCGGCCCCTCGCGTCCCGTGCAGGTCCAAGGCCTCAACGGCGTGCCGGGTGCTGGCGATAACCTCCTGGTTGTGGAAGATGACCGCGTGGCGCGTCAGATTGCTAACCAGCGTGATGCTCGGCGCCGCAGCGCGGAGGCGGCACGCAACCGCAAGCGCGTCTCCCTGGAGGACCTCGACGAGGTGCTCAAGGAGCGCTCCACCCTCAACCTCATCCTCAAGGGCGACAACGCCGGTTCGGTGGAAGCCCTGGAGGACGCCCTGCTCAAGATCGAGATCGACGACGAGGTCAGCCTCAACATCATCGATCGCGGCGTGGGTGCGGTCACCCAGACCAACGTCACCCTCGCGGCGGCGTCGGACGCCATCATCATCGCGTTCAACGTCCGCTCGGAAGGCAAGGCCACCGAGGAAGCCAACGCCGAAGGCGTGGACATCCGCTACTACACGGTGATCTACCAGGCCATCGACGAGGTGGAGTCTGCTCTCAAGGGCATGCTCAAGCCGGTCTACGAGGAGCGCGACCTGGGCGAGGCGGAGATCCGCCAGCTGTTCAAGGCCTCTGCAGTGGGCCTCATCGCAGGCTGCATGGTCGAGTCCGGCAAGATGCGGCGCAACGCCAAGGTGCGTCTGGTGCGCGACGGCAACGTCATCACCGATTCCGCCTCCATCACCTCGCTGCGGCGCGGCAAGGACGATGCCACCGAGGTTTCCGCCGGTTACGAGTGCGGCATGGTCCTGTCCTACCCGGATATTTCCGTGGGCGACAAGATCCAGGCCTTCGAGATGGTCGAGGTGCCCCGCGAGTCCTAAACGGATAGCGGCCCGATGTCAGGCCGGGTTCCCAGCCGGGTCTCCGGCCTGATGTCCTACCATCCGCCACGATCCCCGTCGCGGCCCCTGCCTCTTTACAGGCGCGGGCGGCGGCGGGGTTTGTGCATGTTTCGGCGCTGCGGGCCTCGGCGCGTGCGACAGGGTAGACTCTTTTGGATGAATGCGCCCCGTACACCGCGGGGCGGCAACCCCCTGTTGTCTACCAGAAGGAAGGACCACCATGGTTGATCACGCACGTGCCGGACGCATGGCCAAGCGCATCCAGACCATTGTTGCTACCGCGCTGGAACGGCAGGTTAAAGACCCACGGGTGGAGCTGATCACCGTCACGGATTGCCGGGTGACCGGCGATCTGCATGACGCCACAGTGTTCTACACCGTCCGCGGCCGTCAGATCGGTGAGGAGCCGGATCTTGACGCCGCCGAGCAGGCCCTTGGGCGGGCGCGCGGCCAGCTGCGCAAGCTGGTAGGCGATGAGCTCGGCGTGCGCTTTACCCCCACCTTGTCCTTTGAGCTTGATACGGTCCCGGAGACCTCCGCGAAGATGGAGGAGGTGCTGGCCCGGGCCCGCGCGCGCGACGCGGAGCTGGCCAAGCTCAAGGAGCAGGCGACTCCCGCGGGTGAGGCTAACCCATACAAGGACAGCGTTGTTGAGGAGTCCTAAGGTGGCCCAGGCCCGTACTCAGGTGGGGCTTGCCGACGTCGCCTCCGTACTCCAGGACGCAAAGCGCGTCGCGGTCATCGGGCACCTGCGCCCGGATGCCGATGCGATCGGCGCGGTCACCGCACTGGTCACGGTGCTGCGCCGCCGGGGCATTGAGGCGCGCGGTTTTGTGGGGCAGACGGAGCGGTTCGCGGAGAATCTGTACACCATTCCTGGTGCCCGGGACGTAGCCGTGGGGGCGCACCTGATGGACGCGGACCTCTACGTGTGCGTGGATTGCGGTTCGCTGAATCGAACCGGCGCCTTTGCTGAGGACCTGAAGGAACATTCGGATCGGCTCATCGTCATCGATCACCACGCCTCCAACGAGGGCTTCGGCCGGTGGAATCACGTGGATGCCGCCGCCGAGTCCACCACGGTGATCCTCTATGACCTGTTTGCCCAGCTCGGCGAGAAGATTGATACTTCCGTTGCCCATTGCCTGTACGCGGGCCTGGTCACGGATACGGGGAGCTTCCGCTGGGGCTCGCCGCGCATGCATGTCATCGCCGCGGACCTGATTGATCGCGGCATTGACGCCCGGCAGATTGCCACGGACTTGATCGATGAGGTCAGCGCTTATGATTTGGCGATGATCGGCAGCGTGCTCGCCGGGGTGCGCGTCCTCCAGATTGATGGGGTGACGGCCGCGGTGCTGGTGGCCGACCATGAGACCGTGGTGGGCCATTCCGCATCGGCCGTGGAGTCGCTGGTGGACTTTGTCCACTCGGTGACCGGGACTGACCTGGGAGTGGTGTTTAAGGCGACGTCGGCACGCACGTGGGCGGTCTCGCTGCGCTCGCGGGTGTATGACGTTTCTCAGGTGGCGGCCCGCCAAGGTGGGGGAGGGCACCGCCCTGCGGCCGCGTATACCACCGCCGGCACCCGCCAAGAGGTTATTGATGAGCTGGTCGCCGCCGTACGCGACATTTCACCCCAGGCGGTGGGGGGCACGACCCGGTGAGTCACACCCAAGAGGTCAGCGCGCGCCAGATCCTCTCCCTGGCCTTGCCCGCCCTGGGCGTGCTGGCTGCCACTCCGCTGTACTTATTGCTCGACACCGGGGTGGTCGGCCACCTGGGGGGCTTTGAGCTTGCCGCTCTCGCCACCGGCACTGCCATCCAATCCCAGGTGACCACCCAGTTGACGTTTTTGTCCTATGGCACCACGGCGAGGGCCGCCCGCCTATATGGGCAGGGCAAGCGCGCCGCCGCGGTCGCCGAGGGCGTGCAGGCGACCTGGGTTGCCGTGGCCGTGGGCCTGGTGCTCGCGGCGGTGGTGGCCGCGGGCGCCCCGGCGTTGGCCACGTGGCTGTCCGGCGATAGCCAGCTCGCCGCTGAGGCCGCCCGCTGGATGCGCGTTGCGGCGATTGCCATCCCGCTGACGCTGGTGGTCATGGCCGGAAACGGCTGGCTACGCGGGGTACAAAACACCAGGACGCCGTTGGTCTTTACCCTCGCCGGGGTGATTCCCGGCGCGGTGGCAGTGCCGCTTTTTGTGGGGGCATGGGGGATTGTGGGCTCGGCGTGGGCCAACGTGCTGGGGGTTGCGGTCACAGCGAGTTGTTTCGTCGGCGCGTTGGTTCGTGAGCGTCCCGAACACTGGGCCCCGCGGTGGTCGGTGATGAAGGCCCAATTGGTGTTGGGGCGCGATCTCATTGTGCGCTCGGCTTCCTTCCAGGTGGCGTTCCTGTCCGCTGCGGCGGTGGCGGGCCGCTTCGGTGCCGCGGCGCTGGCGGGCCACCAGATCATGCTGCAGCTGTGGAACTTCCTCAGCCTGGTGCTTGATTCCTTGGCCATTGCCGCCCAGGCGCTCACCGGTGCGGCCTTGGGGGCGGGGACGGTGCAGCGGGCGCGCACGGTTGGGGTGAAGGTGACCCAGTACTCGCTGGTTTTCGCGGTGGTGCTGGCGGGCGTGTTCGTGCTCGGCCGTACCCTCATTCCGCGGGTCCTTACCAACGATGACCAGGTGATTGCTGCTGTGTCCGGGCCCTGGTGGCTGATGATCGTCATGGTGATTCTCGGCGGGGTGGTCTTCGCTCTTGACGGGGTGCTGCTGGGGGCATCGGATGCCGCCTTCTTGCGCAATGCCACCGTGGTGGCGGCCCTGTGCGGGTTCGTCCCCGGAGTCTGGTTGGCCTACGTTCTCGACGGCGGTCTGACCGGCGTGTGGTGTGGGCTGGTGGCGTTTATGGCCATCCGGCTGGTTGCAGTGGTGTGGCGTTTCTGGTCTATGCGCTGGGCCGTCACGGATGATGGTGGCAGCGGTGCTGCTGGACTGGCAAGAAAGGGCTAAGACGTGAACGACTCGACGCCGGCGACTCTCTGGGCTGTGGCGGACCTGCATGCCGCGGTGCGCGCCAACCGGGAGCGCATCGCCGCCATCGAGCCGAGCTCCCCGCGCGACTGGCTCATCGTCGCCGGAGATGTCGCCGAGTCGACTTCACGGGTCTTAGAGACGCTATCTGACCTGCATGCCCGCTTTGACACGGTGGTGTGGGTGCCGGGCAACCACGAGCTGTTTAGCCGGGCGACGGACGCCCACAAGGGCAAAGACAAATACGCGGATTTGGTCGCGGGCTGTCGCTCCATGGGCGTGTTTACCCCAGAGGACCCCTTCCCGGTCTTCGATGGGGTGACGGTCGCGGGGCTTTTTACCCTGTATGACTACTCCTTCCGCGGCCCCGGGCTATCGGTGGCACAAGCCCTCGAGCAGGCGCGTGCCCGGGATTTTGCGCTTTTCGACGACGTCGCTATCGCCCCGTTCGTCGACGTGCGGGCATGGTGCCAAGAACGGTTGGCCTACAGTATCCGGCGGCTATCCACAGTGACGGGGCCGACCATCCTGGTTAACCACTGGCCGCTCGTCCGTGAGCCCACGCGCCTGCTGCGCTACCCCGACCTGGCGTTGTGGTGTGGAACTAAGCACACCCGCGGGTGGGCAGAGCGCTACCAAGCCCACGCAGTGGTCTACGGTCACCTGCACATGCCCGGGGTGACTCGGGTGCGCGGTGTGGACCACATCGAAGTCTCCCTGGGCTACCCGCGCGAGTGGGGGCGCAGGAGGACCACGCACCCCTGGCCCTACCCGGTGCTGGTGGAAGGCCAGGGTAGGACGCCGTGATGAAAGCCGATTTGTTTCCCCCTCAGGCGGCCTTCTGCTACGTGGTCACTGACCCCCACGACCACGACCTGAGCAACTACCGGGCGCTTCCCGTCCTTGAGCAGACCCTGGTCTCGCGCTCGGTGGACCTGCGCAAATCAGAGTTTGGCGATGCCCGCTGGTGTGCCCACCAGGCACTATCCCAGCTGGGTGCAGATGCGCGTGCCCCCATCCTGCGCGGCGAGCGTGGGATGCCGCTGTGGCCCGAGGGGTTCACCGGATCGATGACCCACACCGAGGGCCTGCGCGCCGCGGTGGCCGCCCCCACCAGCGCGGTGCGCTCACTGGGTATCGATGCCGAACCAGCTCTGGCCCTGCCCGGAGGTGTGCTTGGGGCCATAGCACGCACCGGCGAAGTACCGCAGCTCGACCAGCTCCGCGCCGGGGGCGTGGACTGCCCGGACCGGCTGCTCTTTTCGGCCAAGGAGGCCGCCTACAAGGCGTGGTTTCCGCTGACGCGCCGGTGGCTGGGCTTTGAGCAGGCGGAAGTTGACCTGCGCGCAGACGGTACCTTTGTGGCCTACCTGCTGGTCCGACCCACCCCGGTGCCGTTTATTTCCGGGCGCTGGCAGATCACCGATGGGTTCATCATCACCGCCACGGCGGTCACCGAGGTGGCGTCCCAGCGCTACCTGCGCGTCTAAATTGCGGGGTCCCAGCTGTCTGTTAGTGTTTTGCCAACGCCCCGTTTCATGCACCCCACGGTCAAGCAGCCAGGAGCTTCCATGCCGACGAATTCCAGCAACCACACCAGGTAGGAAAGTCTTTTTCCTTTAAAGGGGCAGCGGTGCGCCGCAGTCCCTGGGTGATCGAGTGTGTGCTGATGATCAAGGTTCCTCCTGCGGGAGGAAAGACAATCGTTGATGCTGGCTGGGATCCTGGCGGATTCGCAACCAGGAGTGGGGTGAAAAAATGAACAAATTTCTCGTGGTCATTGCTGCTGGCTGGCGAGTGTCGCCGTGGCGCAATCTCACCGTCGTGCTTGCCATCGTGTGTTCTTCAGCGAGCGCGGTGGCGGCGCCCTATGTCCTAGGGCAGGGCGTAGGTGCCATGACGGAGGCATCGGATCGAGCAGAATTTCTGCGCGAGGCTGTGGCCGTGGCCATCGCGTATTCGGTGCTGTGGCTAACTGGTTCGTGCCTGACTTATCTCATCTATCCGCTCTATGGATTTATTGAGCAGCGTCTGCAATCAGAGGTCATGGCCGGCAGTCTTCGCGATAGTATTCGTGCTGACCCGGCTATTCGCCACCGACTAGACGACGGCGAGATTTCCTTCGCCATCGACAGCGAGGGCGCTGCCTATCGCGAGTGTCTGTCGGGGTTTTATCTTTCCGTGCTTCCGGCCGGTCTGCGCCTCGCGGCCGGGTTGGGGGCAGTGGTCATGGCTAGTTCCTGGCTGGAGGCGGTGATCGTGCTCGCAGCGGCAGTCGCCTACAGCCTGGCGAGCACGCCACTTATTACCGCCCATCACAAGGCGCAGTCGGCATTCTTCAAGGAAAATACGCGCAGCTTTGGTGTCCTTGGCAATTGTCTCTCCCTTTGGAAAGAAGCGGTGACGTTTGGGGTCGAAGGGTTTTTGACCGCACGCTATCGCGCGGATCGGTGCACCGTTGAACATGCAGCAGCAGATTCCTATTGTGCAACCAGGCGCCTGTATGTGGCGCAAGGCAGTGTGCTGGCTGCAACGCTATGCTGCCTGGTCTTTACAGTGAGCTCACGCGTGCCGGTAGCAGATGCCCAGGTGATCGGGGCGATTGTCGCAACTGTAGGAATCGCGGTTGCCGCAATTAGTCCGCTGCAGTCTGTTGGCTTTGGCATCTCTTCATTGGTGGTCGCCATCGCCCAACATGACGAGGCGCAGAAGAAGATCCGCCCGCCGCACCGGAAACAGGAGGGGATAGCCCCTGCGGGACGCGAACAGATCGAAACAGTTGTCGCACTAGCTGACCGTCACCCCGGCAGGCCGCTGTGGATCCTCGGGCCAAGCGGGTCGGGCAAAACGACCCTCGCGGAGGGCCTGCTGGGCCTCAATGCCTCCGCGGTATCAATCCCCGATGCATCCGGGTACGTCCAACAATCACCTGGACTCCTCAACGCCTCAGCTCAGGACAACGTGGTTTTTGGCCGCGCGGTTTCCGGCGAGGCAGCGGACACACTGCTAAGAAGAGTTGGGCTCGCGTCCTTCTGCGCCGGCGGGGCTGATCACCTGCGTGACGTTGCTGGTGAGGGGGGTGGAGTGTCGGGAGGCCAGCGCCAACGCATTGCCATCGCCCGGGCGCTGGCATCTACGGGTGGGGTAGTCGTGTTGGATGAGCCGACGAGCAGCCTCGACGCTGCAACACGCGCAAGAATCTGGCAGCTCATTGAGGACTACGCCACGCGCAACCGGGTCATCGTGGCTACGCACGACCCAGATGCTCCGATTCGCAATGGAGATGGCGTTTACCGGCTGGCAGGCGCTGGCGGAGAGCCTTAAGCCGCCCAGGTGTGCCTCTACCCCAGCGTGGCCGGCCGGGCGACAAAGACGGTGCGCAACCGCTTGCCTTCCTCTGCGACCAAGGCCACCACGCGCCCGTCGGGGCCGACTGCGGCGTGGGTGCCTGCCAGCCCACGGGGCTCTAGCCACTTGCCCAGGGCGAGGGCCTGGTATTCCTCCGCGGTGACGTCCAGGCGTGGGTAGCAGGCCAGCAGGGCCTCATCGAGGGTGAGTGAGAGCTCGGGGGTGGATTCGATCTGGTCGAGCGGGTGGGCATCGTCAATATGGAAGGGTCCCACCGCGGTGCGGCGCAAGGCGGTGATGTGCCCGCCGACGCCTAAAGCCTCGCCGAGGTCGCGGGCAAGCGCGCGGATGTAGGTGCCAGATGAGCAATCCACGGAGACATCGAGGTCAATGTGGTCGTCTGCGCGGCGAATGCCCAGGATGTCAAAGCGGGTGACGGTCACAGGCCGGGCGGGGATGTCAAAGTCCTCGCCGTCGCGGGCGCGCTGGTGGGCGCGCTTGCCGTCGATCTTGATGGCAGAGACCCTGGTGGGCCGCTGCATGATGTCTCCGGTGAGGCTGGTGGTGGCGCGGGCGAGGGCGGCGTCGTCAAGCAAAGAGAGTGCCTGCGGTGAGGCGGTGGGGGTGATGGTGCCCTCGGCGTCGTCGGTAGTGCTGGTGGCGCCCAGGCGCATGGTCGCGTCGTAGGACTTTGTGGTGGCCACCAGGTGCGCCAAAAAGCGGGTGCCGCGGCCAATCCCCATCACCAGCACCCCGGTGGCCAGGGGATCAAGGGTGCCGGCGTGGCCGACCTTTTTGGTGCCAAACGCTCGGCGCAGGCGCCCCACCACGTCGTGGGAGGTCATGCCCGAAGGCTTGTCAACGATGACGAGTCCGGAGCCGGAAAGGGGATCGGTCATAGCTTAAGGAGTCTATGCGTTAGCCTAAACGGGTGGATATTTGGCATGGACTAGCAGAAGTCCCCTCCGACATGCAGGGTTGCGTAGCCACCATCGGAGTTTTTGACGGCGTGCACAAAGGCCATCAGGCCCTCATCCGCGCGGCGGTGACGCACGCCCAAGACCAGGGCGCCCGGTGCGTCATGGTCACCTTTGACCCGCACCCCATCAGCGTGTTCCTCCCCGGCCAAGCCCCCACGCAGCTGACCTCCCTGCAGCAGCGGTGCGCCCTGGCCGAAGAGTTGGGCATCGACGCGGTGCTGGTGGTCAACTTCACCCGCGAGCTGGCGGGCCTAAGCCCGGAGCTCTACGTCACCTCGCTGCTGGCCGATACCCTCCATGCCACGGCCGTCTTTGTGGGAGAAAACTTCACCTTCGGGCGCGGGGGAGAGGCCAACGCGCACACCCTGCGGGAGCTGGGCGCGCGCCACGGGATCGCGGTGACCATCGTGGACCTGCTGCGCCAGGACGGCCAGCCCCTGTGCTCCTCCCTGGTGCGCGACCTGTTGGCCCAAGGCGATGTCTCCGGGGCGGCGCAGGTGCTGGGCCGCAATTATTCGGTGACGGCCAAGATCGTTCACGGCCAGGGGCGCGGCGGCGCCCAGCTGGGCTATCCCACCGCTAACCAGTACTTTGCTGAATCCGTCGCGCTGCCCGTCGATGGCGTGTATGCGGGCTGGGTCACGGTGGTGGAGGACTGCACTATTGACGGCGATATTGCCGCCCGGCAGGCTTACCCTGCAGCCATTTCAGTAGGCACTAATCCCACCTTTGGGGACCATCCCCGCAGCGTGGAGTCCTTTATCATCGGGCGCGACGCGGATCTTTATGGCCGCACCGCCACCGTGGAATTTGTTGAGCACCTGCGCCCCATGGTCAAGTTCGAAGGGGTCGATGACCTGCTCGAAGCCATGGGTCGCGATGTTGCCCGAGCCCGCGAGATCCTCGGGGCATAAGGCCGGCGGGCGGTCAACTGCGGACAGGATAGACTTGCCGGGACACACAATTTTGTTCCCTTTCTCATCCAAGAAGGCAGGTCTGACAACCTCATGACTCGCAAGATCATCCTCGACCTTGATACTGGCGTCGATGATGCCCTGGCCCTGGCGTATGCCCTCGGCTCGCCGGAACTCGAGCTCATCGGCGTGACGTGCACCTACGGCAACGTTCTTATTGAACAAGGCGCCGCCAATGACCTAGCACTGCTCGACCTGCTGGGCCACCCCGAGGTGCCCGTCTACGTCGGCGAGCCGCACGCCAGCACCACCGACGGCTTCGAGGTGCTGGAGATCTCCGCGTTCATCCACGGCCACAACGGCATCGGGGATGTGGATATCCCGGCGTCTGCCCGCAGTCTCGAGCAGACCAGTGCGGTTGATTTTCTTATCGACGCCGTGGCCACCCACGGGGATGATCTGGTCATCGTGGCCACGGGGCCCTGCACCAACCTTGCGGCGGCCATGGCCAAGGACCCCACCTTCGCGGACAATGCGCACATCGTCATCATGGGCGGCGCGCTGACCGTGCCGGGCAACGTCAACGCCTGGACCGAGGCGAACATCAACCAGGATCCGGAAGCTGCCGACACCGTGCTGCGCCAGGCCAAGGACCTCACTATGATCGGCCTGGACGTCACCCTGCAGACCCTGCTGACCTACCAGGACACCGCCGTATGGCGCGCCCTGGGCACCCCCGCCGCCACGGCGATGGCGGACATCACGGACTACTACATCAAGGCCTATGAGACCACTGCCCCCTACCTGGGCGGCTGCGGCCTGCACGACCCGCTCGCCGTGGGCGTGGCGGTGGATCCATCCCTGGTCACCTGCTTGGACATCAACCTCAAGGTAGACACCGAAGGGGAGACGCGCGGGCGCACCATCGGGGATGAAAAGCGGCTGCGCGAGGCCACCAAGACCTCACGCGCCGCCGTGGGCGTGGACGTGGATCGATTCTTAAAGGAATTCATGGCCCGGATCGGCTCAGTGCTCGAAGCACGCGATTAGTCCCACCGAGCGTTGGCTCGTTTGGTCAACCACTGTGACTCACACAGAAAGGACAACCGCCATGACGTCTTCCCCGACCCCGACTGCGGCGGATACCACCGTGGACACCACCAAAGTGCTCAAGGCCATGCCGGGGCTGGTGTTCATCTTTGTCTTCGGAATCCTGTGTCTGCAGGCATTCAACTTTGTCTTTGCGGACATCGGAGCAGACCTGGGGGCCCCAGAGCAGGCCTCACTGATTACCGCCATTCCGGGCGTTGTCCTGGGCATCGCCTGCGTCATCTATGGCTCCCTCGGCGACTTTGTGTCCCTGCGCCGGCTCATGCTCGTGGGCCTGGTGCTCATTGTGGTCGGCTCCGTGCTGGGGCTGCTCAGCGGCTCAAGCATCTGGTTAGTCATCATCGCCCGGGCAATCCAGACCGCCGGCTGCCAAGTCGCCGGTTCCGTCTACCTGGTGGTGGCCACCAAATACGCCCCCGGGGCCAAGAAGGTCATCTACTTTGGCGTGTTCACCGCGGCCTACCAGTTTTCTACCGCGGTGGGCATTGTGGCGGCGGGCCAACTGTCCCGGGTGAATTGGACCTGGTTGTTCATCATCCCGCTGTTGTCCCTCTTCTTCGCCCCGTCGCTGCTGGCTAACTTGCCCGATGTGCGCGGGCGCGCCCAACGCATTGACGTCATCGGATTTGTCATCGCGGGATTCATGGTGGGCAGCCTGGTGATCTTCTTTAGCACCCAAAAGTGGTGGCTGCTGGGCCTGTTCGTTGTCCTCTTGGTGGTCTTTGGCGCCTACATTGCCAAAGCCAAGGACCCATTTGTCAGCCCCGCGTTTTTTGCTAACCGCCGCTACCTCATGGCGGTATCCCTGATCCTGGTGTTCTACCTTGGCCAATACGCTATGAACCCGCTGTTTAACTCGGTGGGGGCTGCGCTGTATGGGCGCAACACCATGGCCATGTCCTTCGTGCTGCTGTGGGCCAACCTCGTTGGTGGGGCCACGGGCATGCTCTCCGGGCGCATTGTGGGCTGGATCGGGCGCGGCCCGGGTATTCTCCTGGCGGGCATCCTGATGGCGCTGTCCGCGTTCCTCGCCGCCTTTACGCTGGAGTCAGGGATCTGGGCTATCGGGTTGAGCGCCATCTTCTTCTTCGCCGGCTTGGCCATGATGTACTCGCCCGTGGTGGACACGGTCGTGGGGACGGTTGACGTGTCAGAGTCCGGCCGCGCGGTGGGGCTCAATGACCTGGCGATGAACGTCTCCCCGTCTATCGGCGTGGCCATCTTTGGTGCGCTGATGAGCAGCTCTGCCTTCGCCCAGGTGACGGTCACGGGGGCGAGTGCGGGCCAGGCGGCCCACTTCTCCGTCATCTTCCTCATCCTGGGCGCGATCAGCGTGGCCGGGGTGGTGTGGTTCCTGGTGGTGCGCCGTCATCTCTACGCGGATGCGTGGGGGCGCGCCAGCGCACAGGAGTAGCTATTTTTCACCTGGATTGGGCCCTGTGGTAGGGTCTGGTCCAGGTTGAAGCGACTGCGGTCCACAGTAGTCGCGCCCGCCGCCCCGCGGGGCGGTTCTTTTCATGTGGACTGAAATAACTGTGAGGTGAATCTTCCATGGCTTTGAGCACTGAGAAGAAGAAGGAAATCCTGAAGGAATACGGCCTTCATGAGACGGACACGGGCTCTCCGGAGGCCCAGGTTGCGCTGCTGACGGAGCGCATCAACAACCTGACGGAGCACCTGAAAGATCACAAGCATGACCACCACTCGCGTCGTGGCCTGCTGCTGATGGTCGGCCGCCGTCGCGGTCTGCTCAACTACCTGTCGCAGACCAACATTGATCGCTACCGCGACCTCATCAAGCGTCTGGGGCTGCGCCGCTAGGCGTTACTTTCCCGGGATGGAAAGTCCCGAGATTGCCCTCCCGCCCGGAGTTGCCATTATTTGGCTGACTCCGGGCGTTTGCGCGTAACGGGGTGGTATATAGCGGATCGGCTGCTAGACTCTGGTGAGTTGACATATATCCCAGACACGGCGGCAGCGACGATCGCCGGATTGATTACCCCGAAGGAGGGTCAAGGTTGCCTAGACGGCGCAATGACAGCAAGAAAAATAACAGCGGTGGGGCTCGGAGGGGGAAGACCAGCCCGGTGAAAAACGCGGACAAGTTTGTTGAGTTCGGGTTTGATGAAGACGTCAATATCACCGAGGCGATTGCCACGATTGATAACGGGGACTTTGGTACCCGCGAGATTCGTTTTGAAACGGGCCAGCTGGCCCGACAGGCCGACGGCTCCGTGACCACCTATTTGGACGATGACACGATGCTGCTGGCGACCACCACGGCGTCATCCAGCCCGCGGGAGAACCTGGACTTCTTCCCGCTGACCGTTGACGTGGAAGAGCGCATGTACGCCGCGGGACGCATCCCCGGCTCCTTCTTCCGCCGCGAAGGCCGCCCGTCCACGGACGCGATCCTGGCCTGCCGCCTCATCGACCGCCCCCTGCGCCCGACCTTTGTCAAGGGTCTGCGCAATGAGGTCCAGGTAGTCATCACCGTCATGTCGCAGTCTCCGGAGGAGTTCTACGACGTCGTGGCCATCAACGGTGCTTCGGCCGCCACGCAGATTTCCGGCCTGCCGGTGTCCGGCGCGGTCGGTGGCGTGCGCATGGCGCTGCTGGCTGATGAGGACCACCCGAAAGGCCAGTGGGTGGCATTCCCCACCGTGGAACAACACGAGCAGGCGATCTTTGAGATCGTCGTCGCCGGGCGCATTGTCACCCGCGGCTCGGGCCGCGACGCGGAAGAAGACGTGGCCATCATGATGGTGGAGGCCGGCGCCGGCGACCAGGTTGTTGAGCGCATCGCCGAGGGCGCGCCCGTGCCCACCGAGTCCACCGTGGCTGAAGGCCTGGAGGCCGCAAAGCCGTTCATCGCCGTGCTGTGCCGCGCCCAGGAGGGTCTGGCCGAGCGGGCAGGATCGGATTCCGCCAAGCAGTTCCCCGTCTTCCCGCCCTACACCGATGAGATCTACTCCGCGGTGGAGAAGAAGGCCGTGAAGAAGCTCGGCCAGCTCATGACCATTCCCGGCAAGCAGGACCGCGACGACGCCACCAACGAGCACATGGTCTCTGTTGAGGACGCCCTGGTGGATCGCTTCAGCGGTGACGGGCGCGATGACTTAAGCCCCGCGGAGGCGTCCAAGCAGATCCGTGCGGCCTACAACGCCGTGATGAAGAAGGTGGTGCGTGAGAAGATCCTCAGCGAGCACTACCGCATCGATGGCCGCAAGACCACCGACATCCGCCACCTTGAGGTAGAGGTGGAGCTCATCCCGCGTGCCCACGGCTCGGCGCTGTTCGAGCGCGGCGAGACCCAGATTCTGGGTGTGACCACGCTGGATATGCTCAAGATGGAGCAGCAGATTGACTCGCTGTCTCCGCAGAAGTCCAAGCGCTACATCCACCACTACAACTTCCCGCCGTATTCCACCGGCGAGACCGGCCGCGTCGGTTCGCCGAAGCGCCGCGAGATCGGCCACGGTGCGCTCGCCGAGCGCGCGCTGCGCCCGGTGATCCCTTCCCGGGAGGACTTCCCCTACACCATCCGCCAGGTCTCTGAGGCCCTTGGCTCGAACGGCTCGACGTCGATGGGCTCCGTGTGCGCCTCGACGTTGTCGCTGCTCAACGCCGGCGTGCCGCTGAAGGCTCCGGTGGCCGGTATTGCTATGGGCCTGGTCTCTGGTGATGTGGACGGCAAGACCGAGTACGTTGCGCTCACCGATATCCTGGGCGCCGAGGATGCCTTCGGCGACATGGACTTCAAGGTGGCCGGCACGGAGGACTTTGTCACCGCGCTGCAGCTGGATACCAAGCTGGACGGGATCCCCTCGGAGGTCCTGGCGGCCGCGCTCAACCAGGCGCGCGAGGCTCGCCTGGCCATCCTGGACACGATGGCCACGGTCATTGAGACCCCGGATGACATGAACCCGCTGGCGCCGAAGATCACCACGGTGCACATCCCGGTGTCCAAGATCGGCGAGCTGATCGGCCCGAAGGGCAAGAACATCAACGCCCTGACGGAGGAGACCGGCGCTGACGTCTCCATCGAGGAAGACGGCACCGTCTATGTCTCCGCAGCCACCGGTGAGGCGGCGGACGCGGCGATTGAGAAGATCAACGCCATTGCTAACCCGCAGCTGCCTAAGGTGGGCGAGCGGTTCTTGGGCACCGTGGTCAAGACGGTCGCCTTCGGTGCGTTCGTCTCCCTGACCCCGGGCCGCGATGGGCTCATCCACATCTCCAACCTGGGCGGCAAGAAGCGCATCGAGAAGGTCGAGGACGTGATCAACGTCGGCGACACCATCGAGGTGGAGATCGCCGACATTGATAACCGCGGCAAGATCTCGCTGGTCCCGGTCGACGATTCCGGCGACGAGGACTAGCCACACCGCCGCTCGCAGCGCGCTCCTACTGGTAGACGTCCACGATCACCCGAGTGGGGTTGGTCGCGGTAGTCACCCGGTAGGAGCGCGCTGTGTCTAACCCGACGACGTATTGGGAATTGGCCTCAAAGTTGGAGTCAAAACGCACCCCGGTGATGTGTCCCGCGGGCCCGGCGGCTTGCCCGGGCTGCGGGATCTCCGCGCCGTTTTCCCCGCTGTAGGGCACAAAGTACACGCTTAGCACGATGGCCTGGGTGCCTTCGTAGGCGATGGGCCGGCCCGAGGCCTGCTGGGTGGGGTTGGGGGTCATTTCTGCGAACCAGCCGGGGGTGCCGGTGCCGGCAAACTCGATGACCACGCGGTCGAAATCGCCGTGGGAGCCGGTGCGCACGTCCGTGACGGTCAGATCCGGGGCGCCGGAGCCTTCGTCGTGACTGCGCTCGCCGGGGCCGATGAGGTCAGTTGGGCGCGCGGGCGGGGCCGTGGCGGTGTCAGCATCGTGCGCGAGGGCGGCTGGGGCGGACGCCTGGGCGTGCTCGGTTGCGGTTGCGGTGGCGGCGGAGGACTCGGCGGACACGGTCGTGGTGGCGGTGGGGGAGGGGGCGTCGTCAAGCGGGGTGGGCTGCGGAGAGCAGGCGGCGAGGGCCGTGGCAAGCAGCACACCAACTGGTATGTAGCGGCGGGTATCCATGACCCGATGGTACTGGCTGGGCTTAGACTGGTGCAGGTTAGGAAAAACGCACAATGCGTCCGGGCTGGGTAATCGGGCGCGAAGGAGAGAACATGACCATTAAGGTTGCAGTGCTGGGAGCTCATGGCCGCGTTGGATCGACCATGGTGCAGGCGGTTGAGCAGGAGGAAGACCTGGAACTGGTGGCCCGCGTTGATGCGGACGATGACCTGTCGGTCCTGGTTGATTCGGGTGCCCAGGTGGTCATTGATTTCACCGTCCCCGCCGCGGTGATGGGCAACCTGGAGTTTTGCATTTCTCACGGCATTCACGCGGTGGTGGGCACGACGGGGTTTGATGAGCAGCGCCTGGAGCAGGTACGCAGCTGGTGTGGCGAGCACCCGGAGGTAGGCGTGCTCATCGCACCGAACTTTGCCATCTCGGCGGTGCTGACCATGAACTTTGCCCGCCAGGCCGCGCGCTTCTTTGATTCCGCCGAGGTGGTGGAGTTCCACCACCCGAACAAGCTGGATGCGCCGTCGGGCACGGCGATCCACACCGCCCAGGGCATTGCCGCGGCGCGCAAGGAGGCCGGCCTGGGTGCGGCGCCGGATGCCACGGACCAGCAGCTCGATGGCGCCCGCGGGGCAGTGGTGGACGGTATTCCCGTGCACGCGGTGCGCATGCAGGGCATGAACGCGCATGAGGAGGTCATTTTTGGGGCGATGGGCCAAACCTTGATCATCCGGCAGGACTCTTATGATCGCAGTTCTTTTGTGCCCGGGGTGCTCCTTGGCGTCCGGGAGGTGGGCTCGCACCAGGGCTTGACGGTGGGCCTGGATTCCTTCCTGGGGTTGGAGTAGTTGCCGCGTGGTGGGCCAAGGCGAGGTGCCCGGTGAGGTGAGTCTGCGCGCGGATGTCGTGGCGGTGTCGCGGTTCATTCTTCCTCCGGATGTGCAGTGGGCGCCGGATGAGTCAGCCAGCGGGCCTGAGGCGCTCATTGAGTTCGCCGGGCGCACGCGCGCGCAGACGTTCCACCGGCCCAACCCACGCACGGCGAGCACGCATGACTACGTGCGCCATGTGGTCGAGGTCGGCTCGGAGCGGCTGTTTGAACACGCCACCGCGACGGTGCTCATCCGGGGTATCTCTGGGCTCGCGGCCGCGCAGCTGCACACCCACCGGATGCTCAGCATTACAGAGCTTTCCGCGGCGCATGGTGACGTGGGCGCCGCGCCCGTGGTGGTCCCGCCGCAGATTGCTGCCGACCCGCAGCTCAACGAGCTGTTTTCGCGCTGCGTCGCCGACGCACGGTTTGCCTATGGGGAGCTTCTCGACGCCCTGAGCGAGACGTCCCAGGAATCTCCCGGTGAGCACAATGCTGTCGTCTCCGCGTTGCGGGCTCAGGCCGCGGCCCGGGCGGTCCTCCCGGGGGCGTGGGCTACGCAGCTAGTGGTGACCGCCAACTTCCGCACCTGGCGCCGGCTGTTGGCCTCCTGGCTGGGCGGGCACGCGGATGCAGAACTGCGCGAGCTTGCCGGCCTGATCCTCGCCGGGCTGAGCGCGCAGGCGCCCGACGCGTTTGCGGACCTAGCTGGCGGTAGCCAGACGTATCCGTCCTAGCCCTGTGCAGCGCGCGCGGCGTGGTGCGGTGAATGCGGTCATCGGGGGGCTAGGCGGGTAGTCTGGTTAGCCATGAGCACAGGTTTGACTGCAAAAGCCGGAGTCGAGTTTTTCGGCACCGTCTGCGTCGCCATGGTCACCCCCTTTGATTCCGCTGGGGAGTTAGACCTCGACGCAGCGCGCCGCCTTGCCAGCCACCTGGTCGACGAGGGCTGCGATGCGCTGGTTCTTTCCGGAACCACCGGCGAGTCTCCGACGACCACGTTGACTGAGAAAGTCGACCTGCTCACGGCAGTAAAACAGGAGGTGGGCCAGCGCGCGAAGATCATCGCAGGCGCTGGAACCTATGACACCCGAGTCTCCGTGGCAAACGCCCAGGCTTTAGCCGAAGCAGGCGCGGACGCGCTCTTGGTGGTCACTCCCTATTACTCGAAGCCGACTCAAGAAGGCGTCTACCAGCACTTTGCTGCGGTTGCCCAGGCAACGCCGCTCCCGGTGTGCCTGTATGACATCCCCGGGCGTTCGGGGATTCCCATCGCCACCGAGACCATCGAGCGCTTGGCGCAGCTCCCCACGATCAAGGCGCTCAAAGACGCCAAGGGTGATCTCGCGGCGGCGACCAGGCTGATTGAAGAGACCGGGCTTGCCTGGTACTCCGGCGATGATCCGTTGAACCTGCCCTGGTTGTCCCTGGGCGCGTCCGGATTCATCTCCGTCATCGGCCACGTCGCGGCAGGTAAGTTGCGCGAGATGTATGACGCCTTCGACGCTGGCGACCTGGTTCGTGCCAGGAAGATCAACGCCACGCTGACCCCGCTGGTTGCCGCCCAGGCCCGCCTGGGCGGGGCCAGCCTTGCTAAAGCTGCCCTGCGCCTGCAGGGCATAGATGTGGGAGATCCTCGCCTGCCGGTCGTCGCACCGACGCCCGATCAGGTGGAGCGTCTCCGTGAAGATATGCAGAAAGCTGGAGTTCTATAAATATGAGTGATACCCGTAACCGTTCCCGGAGGGTCACACGCAAAGCCGGAACACCCGCGTCCGCTGATGAGGCCGCGCCGGTTTTTCAGGCCCCGGAGACGGCTGCCGGTGGCGCCCGCACGGGGGGAGCGAAGGACGCAGAGACCGCACGCTCGGACTCTTCCTCCTCCGCCTCGTCACGCCGCTCGCGCAACAATAAGCGCGGCGGGTCAGGGTCGCGTTCCAAGAATGGCCGCGGCCAGCAGGGAAAGAATGGCGGAAACGCCAACAGTCGGCGCAACGTGGTCAAGTCCATGCAGGGTGCTGACCTGACCAAGCGCCTGCCACAGCCGCCGAAGGCGCCGAAGAATGGCCTGCGCATCTATGCGCTCGGCGGAATTTCTGAAATCGGCCGCAACATGACGGTCTTTGAGTACAACAACCGCATCCTCATCGTCGACTGCGGCGTGCTCTTCCCCTCCTCGGGGGAGCCGGGCGTGGACCTGATCCTCCCGGACTTTGGCCCCATCGAAGACAAGCTGGATCGCGTGGACGCGTTGGTGATTACCCACGGCCACGAGGACCACATCGGTGCCATCCCGTGGCTGCTCAAGCTGCGCCCGGATATCCCGATCCTGGGCTCGCGGTTCACCCTGGCGCTGATTGCGGCCAAGTGTAAGGAGCATCGCCAGCGGCCCAAGCTCATCGAGGTCAATGAGGATTCCAACGAGAATCGGGGCCCGTTCAACCTGCGCTTCTGGCACGTTGGGCACTCCATTCCGGACTGCCTGGGCCTGGCCATCAAGACGGGCGCCGGCCTGGTGATCCACACCGGCGACATCAAGCTGGATCAGACCCCCACCGATGGGCGCCCGACGGACCTTCCGGCCCTGTCGCGCTTTGGAGATGAGGGCGTGGACCTGATGCTGTGTGACTCCACCAACGCCACCACCCCGGGGGTGTCCGGCTCGGAGGCAGACATCGCCCCGACCCTTAAGCGGCTGATCTCTGAGGCGCGTCAGCGCGTCATCTTGGCGTCTTTCGCCTCCAACGTGTACCGCGTGCAGGCCGCGGTGGATGCCGCGGTGGCCGCCGGCCGCAAGGTGGCGTTCAACGGGCGTTCGATGCTGCGCAACATGGAGATCGCGGAAAAGATGGGCTACCTCAAGGCCCCGCGCGGCACCATCATCCCCATGGAGGAAGCCGCCAAGATGGCTCCGCACAAGGTGCTGCTCATCACCACCGGTACCCAGGGCGAGCCGATGGCCGCGCTGTCGCGGATGGCGCGGCGTGAGCACCGCCAGATCACCGTCCGTGACGGCGACCTGATCATCCTGTCCTCCTCGCTGGTGCCGGGCAATGAAGAGGCCGTCTTCGGCGTGATCAATATGTTCGCCCAGATCGGCGCCACGGTGGTTACCGGGCGTGATGCCAAGGTGCACACCTCCGGGCACGGCTACGCCGGGGAACTGCTGTTCCTGTGGAATGCTGCGCGTCCCCGCAACGCCATGCCGGTGCACGGCGAGTGGCGCCACCTGCGGGCTAACAAGCAGCTGGCCATCTCTACCGGGGTGGCGGAGGACCGCACGGTGCTGGCCCAAAACGGCGTGGTGGTGGACCTGGTTGATGGTCGCGCCAGCGTGGTGGGCCAGATTCCGGTGGGCACCCTCTACGTCGATGGCGTGACCATGGGCGACGTGGATGCGGACGTGCTGGCGGACCGGACCTCGTTGGGCGAGGGCGGCATCATCGCCATTACTGCCGTCATTGACAACCGGACCGGCCGGCTCATGGAGTCGCCGACGGTGCAGACCAAGGGCTTCGCCGAGGACGATCGCGCGATGGTCCCGGAGGTGCGGACCCTGGCTGAGACCACCATGAATGATCTTGCCGCGGAAGGCGAGAATGATCCTTACCGCATGGTTCAGCAGGTGCGCCGCAAGATCTCGCGCTTCGTTGAGCAGACGTGGCGTCGGGAGCCGATGATCCTGCCGACGGTCATCCCCATGACCTCGGATCATGATCAGACGATCCCCGATGATGCGGTCAAGGCCGCACGTGAATCGCTGTAGCGTGAGCACGTAGCGCGGGTGATCCCCAGTGTGGGCCGGGAGGCCTATGCTGGGGATCATGTCTTTCTCCGGAGCTGAGCGCAGCAAGCTGCGCGATCTTTTTTTAGCCCTCGGGCCCGACGCACCCACGCTGTGTGAGGGGTGGACCACCCGGGACCTCGCAGTGCACTTGCTCGTGCGGGAGACGCGCCCTGATGCCGCACTCGGGATGTTTCTGCCGCCTGCGCGCGGGCACTTAGCGGCGGTCACGCGCACGCAGGCGGCGCGTGATTATGAAGACGTGGTGCGCCAGTGGGGGGCGGGCCCGGGCCGCTTCAATCCCGTTCGGCTGGTGGACGGCGCGATGAACGCTGCCGAGCATTTTGTTCACCATGAGGATGTTCGCCGCGGCGGGGTCATGCGCGGCGAGCCCTTGGCGGAGTCGCGCGAGTTCAGCGCGGTGGTCACCCGCCAGCTGCAGGATCTGGTGGCCCGGATGGCGCCGTTGCTGTTGCGCAAGTCGCGCTCTTCGGTGGTGCTGTGCCCGCCGGCGGGGGTTCCTATTGTGGCGGCGCGTTCAACCGGGGTGGCGCGCCGTGGTGATGACGTGGTGCGCGTGTCCGGGGAGGCCGGTGAGCTGCTGCTGTGGGCCTTTGGCCGCGATGCGGTGCGGGTGAGCATCGAGGGGGATGAGTCCGCCGTCGTGCGCTCGGCTATCTGAGTGTCCGTGGCAACTAGTGTGGCGAAAGTGATCTGTGGGGTGGTGGGCCGCTAGTCTAGTTGCCATGTCTGCCACGAGTTCCCCCTCCCGGAAGAACCGACCGTCCAGCGCGCGCCCCGCGGGGTCATCCCGTGCGCGCTCGGGCGCGGCGAAGGCGGCGCATACCCGGGTGCTCAACGCCCAGGAGACGGCCGTCTACCCGGCTACCTCGGCGTTTCGGGCTGCGGGTTCCTCTCAGGAACGCACCGGCAGCGCGCTGCGCGCAGTGGGAAGTGGCATCGGCTCCCTATTCGGGGCAACCGCCTCCGGGTTTGCCAAGGTGACTCGGCGCTCGCCCCGGCATGACGAGCTCGCAGAAGACGCAGATCATTCGCCGGTAGCGCAGGCGGCCGAGCCGCGTCCGGCGCGCCGTCGTCGCGCTCGCGAGCAGCCAGAAGAGCAGCAGAAAGAACAGCCGGAGCAGCAGGCTGAAGGTAGCCAGTCGGGCACGGATTTTGTCTCCCAGCACTCGGATGGGCTGGGCCTGATCCTGCTGGGCGTGGCCGTTGTGCTGGCCGGGTCCGTGTGGTTCCACGTGGCGGGGCCGGTGGGCCGGGGCATCGCCACGGCCGTGCACGTCACCATCGGCGCCGGGGCATACATTGCTCCCATTGCGCTGGTGATCCTCGCCGTGGTGCTCATGATTGGCCGGGCGACGCACGCGGCGACCCGCAACCGCGTGGCTGTGGGCGTGAGCATCATCGTCTGGGCCATGCTTGGGCTGATCCACGTGCTGGCGGGCACCCCGGAGTCCTGGGGTGAGCGCGGTGAGGCAGGAGGTGCCCTGGGCGCGGTGCTGGGAGGCATCCTCGAGCGCGGCTTTAGCGCCTGGCTTGCCTGCCCCTTGCTCGTGTTGGTCATCGTCTACGGTGCGCTCATGGCGACGGGGATTACCGTGCGCCAGGGGTGGGACTACCTCTCTGACGCCGTCGTGTCGAGCATCCACGCGGACCGGGAAGACGAGGAGGACGACGAGTCTCAGGACCCTTACGCGCACGTGAACACCGAGCTGGAGCGGCGCGCAACCACGACGCATCGGCCGGCGCAGGGGGCGTCGAGAAGCAGGAAGCCCACCCCCATGGAGGCCTACCCGCTGCCCGAGGACGATGCCCCCGTCCAACCCGGGCTTTTCGACGCCCCCGCCTCCGCACCGGAGCCCCCCGCACCGTCTGCGGCGGACACCGATGAGTTCGCAGCCATCACCCCAGCAGGCGCGCCCGATGATGCGGTGGCGCGCAGCAGGGAGGCGATGCGCACCGCCATCCTCGCGCGCTCTGGTGCCGCCCGCCCCGCATCCGCGCGCGCGGAAAAGAAGAAGCCAGCCGCGCCCAAGCCCGCACGCACGCCTGCGCCCGCGGCCGAGGAACAGCCGGTGCAACATTCCCCGGCTGGTGCCGGCGAGGAGACCGAAACCGACTACGACCTGCCCTCGACCGACCTGCTCATCGACGGCGACCCGCCGAAGACGCGCTCGGCTGCGAACGACCGCATGATCGAGGCGATCAGCGACGTCTTCGCGGAGTTTAAAATCGACGCCGCCGTCACCGGCTTCTCCCGCGGGCCCACAGTCACCCGCTACGAGGTGGAACTGGGCCCCGGCGTCAAGGTGTCCAAGATCACCAACCTCCAGTCCAACCTCGCCTACGCGGCAGCAACCGACAACGTTCGGCTGCTCACGCCCATCCCGGGCAAGTCGGCAGTGGGCATTGAGGTCCCCAACACGGACCGGGAGATCGTGCGCCTGGCAGACGTGCTCAACGCTGCGGAAACGCAAGCCAACCAGGACCCCATGGTCATTGGCCTGGGCAAGGACATCGAGGGCCGCTTCGTGTCCGCCTCCGTGCAAAAGATGCCGCACCTGCTGGTCGCGGGATCGACGGGCTCCGGTAAGTCCGCGTTTGTGAACTCCATGCTCGTCTCCTTGCTCACCAGGGCGACCCCCGAGCAGGTTCGGCTCATCCTCGTCGACCCCAAGATGGTGGAATTGACCCCCTATGAGGGCATTCCGCACCTGATCACCCCGATTATCACCCAGCCGAAGAAGGCGTCTGCGGCGCTTCAGTGGCTCGTCGAAGAGATGGAGCAGCGCTACCTGGACATGAAGTCCGCGCGCGTGCGCCACATCAAAGACTTCAACAGGAAGGTGCGTGCAGGCCAGGTTCAGGCTCCTGCCGGATCCGAGCGGGTCTACCGGCCCTATCCGTTCATCGTGTGCGTGGTCGACGAGCTGGCCGACCTGATGATGACGGCCCCGAAGGAAATCGAGGACTCCATCGTCCGAATCACCCAGAAGGCCCGCGCAGCGGGCATCCACCTGGTGCTGGCTACGCAGCGGCCCTCGGTGGACGTGGTTACCGGCCTGATCAAGACCAACGTGCCCTCGCGGTTGGCCTTTGCCACCTCCTCGCTGACGGACTCACGGGTGATCCTGGATCAGTCGGGGGCAGAAAAGCTCATTGGTATGGGCGATGCCCTGTTCATCCCGCAGGGTGCTGGCAAGCCGCAGCGCCTCCAAGGGGCGTTTGTCACCGATGAGGAAATCCAGCGCGTGGTTGACGCCGCCAAGGCGCAGGCAGAACCGGACTACGCGGAAGGTGTGACGGAGGAACGGGCGCAGGACTCCAAGAAGGACATTGACGAGGACATCGGAAAGGACATGGATGACCTGCTCGAAGCCGTCGAGCTGGTGGTCACCTCACAGCTGGGCTCCACGTCGATGCTCCAGCGCAAGCTGCGCATCGGCTTTGCCAAGGCTGGTCGCCTGATGGACCTGATGGAAACGCGCGGCGTGGTTGGCCCCTCCGAGGGCTCCAAGGCGCGGGAGGTGCTGGTCAAGCCCGAAGAACTCGACACCATCATCTGGATGATCAAGGGTGCGGACCCCGCGGAGGCGCCCAAGGAGGATGACTTCGGTCAACCCGATGCCGCGCAGGAGGACCAGGACCCGCAACCGGGCCCCTCAGAGGCACCCACGGCGGTGGTGCGCGCCCAGGCCAACCCGAGCCAGTCCGCGTTTTAGAAGGCCCGCAGGCAAGGCTTGACGCCAGGCTTTTGCAGACGCACTAAGCGGGTGTTCGCAGGTGCCGCGGCCGCAGCGGGGCGCGCATGGTTGCCCGCTGGGGCCTACTGTAGGCTGAAAAGCACCCGCGGCTGTCGTGCGCGCGGGTGGAGGGGAGTACCCCGCCCGCGACATTGATCGTCAGCACGGTGGCACGCCAGCATGCGCGCCCCCGGTCATGTCGGCTCAGCGGCCCACCAACACCGGCCGTGAGTGGGGGAGACCTCCGGTTTTGCCCATGTGCCAACCAACCGGAGGACTGAAAAAGAATATGACTGTGCCGTTGTGGGTCTGGGGAGTCACCATCGTGGTGATCCTCGGATTTTTTGTGTTCGACTTCTACTCGCACGTGCGCACCCCGCACGAGCCGTCCATCAAGGAATCAGCCTGGTGGTCGGCGTTCTACATTGGCATCGCGCTCGCCTTCGGCGGCCTGGTCTACCTGGTGTGGGATCACACCCACGGCATTGAGTACTTCACCGGATACGTCACGGAAAAGGCGCTGTCCGTAGACAATCTCTTTGTCTTTGCCCTGATCATGGGGGCGTTTCAGATTCCGCGCAAGTACCAGCAAAAGGTGCTGCTGATCGGCATTGTGCTGGCGTTGGCGTTCCGGCTGCTGTTCATTTTGCTCGGCGCCGGAATCATTAACGCGTGGTCGGACGTGTTTTATCTGTTCGGGCTGTTCCTGCTGTTTACCGCGGGCAAGATGCTGGTGGATGAGCTGCGTGATGCCCCGCCGACGGACCCGCAGGACATGGCCACCATCAAGATTATTCGTAAGGTCATCCCGGTCACCCCTGAGCTGGAGGGCGATCACCTGATCACGCACCGCAAGGGCCGCCACCACTTCACCCCGCTGATGGTTGCCCTGGTGGCCATCGGCGTCATCGACGTCATGTTTGCCCTGGATTCCATCCCGGCAATCTATGGCATCACCCAGGAGGCGTACCTGGTCTTTACCACCAACGCCTTTTCTCTTCTGGGGTTGCGCCAGCTGTACTTCCTGCTGGATGGGCTGCTCGATCGGCTGGTCTACCTGTCCTACGGCCTTGCGGTCATCCTGGGATTCATTGGGCTCAAGCTGATCGCCCATGCCCTGCACAACAACCATCTGCCGTTTATCAACGGCGGCGAGTCCGTGCCAGTACCGGAGGTGGGGACAGAGGCGTCACTGATAGTCATTGTGGTCGTGCTTACCGTGACGGTGCTTGCCTCCCTGTGGAAGAACAAGCGGGACCAGGCTGCAGGTGGTGTTGATACGCGCGTGCGTGCCGCCGATTAGGCGGGCGAAGCCCGCGGGTAAGTCCCTGGGGTAGACCGCAGGCTGGCCCGCTGCGCGGCGGGCCCGGGGGCGCTGGCGGCTGCGGCTATTCGGCGGCAGAAAAGACGTTGAGCACGGGGTTCCAGGGGCGGATTTGTCGGTCGGTGAGCAGTTCGGAGACCCAGAAGGGGTCGTGGTTCATGAGGGTTTCTACCTCTGCCACGCCGGCGGGTTCTGCGAGGCGTACCACGATGAGCGCGCCGCCGGTGGCATCGTCGAAGGGTCCTGAGCCGACGAGCTGGCCGGCGTCTTTGAGCTCGCGGAGAAACTCCCGGTGCTTGGGTCGGGTCTCGGCGATGGCGGGATCGGCGGGGTCATAGGAGTAAAAGACAGCAAAATGGTTCACCCTTTCTAGGATAGAGGGCTGCGTGGTGCGGGGCCTGAGGGGGCTTGCGGGCACTGGCAAGGCTGTGTTCGCGGTACTGTGGTGGGCGTGAGTGCATTCTCGACCGCAAAAACCCCCGAATCGTCTCCGGCGCCGGTGTCCAATTGGAACCTGCCTAACGTGTTGACGTGCCTGCGCGTGCTGTTCATCCCGGTTTTCGCGTGGTGTGTGGTGCGTGGGGATGATACGCATACCGGCTGGATGTGGGCGGCTTTCGCGGTGTTTGCGGTGCTCATGGCCACGGACAAGCTGGATGGGGATATCGCCCGCAAGCGTGGTTTGGTCACGGATTTTGGCAAGATCGCCGACCCGATTGCAGACAAGGCGCTGATGATCACCGCCATGGTGTGCCTCAACGTCGTGGGGGCGATGCCGGTGGTTATTACGGTGATCATCGTCATCCGGGAACTCGGCATCACGGTGTGGCGGATGGTGCTGTTGCGCGGGGGCAAGGTGGTGCCGGCTAGCAAGGGCGGCAAGCTCAAGACGGTGCTGCAAACCCTCGGCGTGGCGCTATACCTCTGCCCGCTGCCTGGCTGGATGACGTACCCCACGCACGCTGTGATGTGGGTGGCGGTGGTGGTCACCGTGGTCACCGGGGTGCAGTACATCCTGGACGCACGACGGGAGAACTAGCGTGCCTATCGCGCCCGCCGCTGACGTCCTGTCCTGCTTGCGCGAGCACGGCTGGACGGTGGGTACCTGTGAGTCGTTGACTGCGGGTCTGTTGTGTGCCACGCTTGCCGACGTCCCCGGGGCCTCCGCCGCGCTCCGCGGCGGGCTAGTCACCTACGCCACCGACCTCAAGGCGGCGTTGGCAGGAGTCGACCAGGCGGTATTGGACGCCCAGGGCCCGGTCAGTGCGGATACCGCCCGTGCGATGGCTCAGGGGGCGCGCTCGGTGCTGAACGTGGATTGGGCGGTGGCGCTGACAGGGGTAGCGGGGCCGCAGCCGCAGGATGGTCACCCAGTAGGAGAGGTCTGGGCCGCGGTGGCAGGCCCCTGGGGCACTGTCGCGCGGCGCTTGGGCAGTGCAGCGCCGGGGCAGCAGGCCGCTGAATCGGGCGACCTACTGCTACGTGGCTCGCGGGCGGCGATCCGAAAGCAGGCCGTCGCCGGCGGCTTGGATGTGCTGCGCGAGCAGCTGAGGATGAGCCGCTAGACCGTACGCGGGGCGCGCGCGAGTTCGTCGGCGACGTCGTGAAGCGCCATCGTTCCGGCAGCCTCGATGAGGACATCAGCAACGCTGGCGCCCAGGGCGTGACAGATTGCAGCGAGCACCTCGGAGGAGACCTCTTTGCGGCCGCGTTCAAGCTCGGAGAGGTAGCTCAAGGAGACGTTGGAGGCCTCGGCTAGCTCGCGGAGCGTGACGTGGGCCTCGGCGCGAAAACCGCGCAGGGCCTCCCCGAGGGCCTGGCGCAGCAGGGGCTCAGGGTGGCGCACGGGGGTGCGCACAACGGAGGGCTTGTCTAAGACAGCTGTGTGAGTAACCATCATGTAGATCAACTCTTCGCCGCCGGGTTTTGTTCCCCGCCCCAGCCAGCAGAAGTATGGCCGGGTGTCGATGTACCATCTTGGACAGGACGGTCCGCAATCCAGGACAAAGCACCGGCGGACAGTGACACTTTTTTAGGTTAGGAAGGCTCTTACACTCATGGCTAATCCGTTTACCAAGGCCTGGAAGTACCTCATGGCGCTCTTTGACAACAAGATCGAGGAGAACGCCGACCCAAAGGTCCAGATCCAGCAGGCCATGGAGCAGGCCCAGCGCCAGCACCAGGAGCTCTCCCAGCAGGCCGCCGCGGTCATCGGTAACCAGCGCCAGCTGGAGATGCAACTCAACCGTCGCCTCGGGGACATTGAAAAGCTCCAGGCCAATACCAAGCAGGCCCTGGCCCTGGCCGATAAGGCGCGCGCGGCTGGCGATGAAAAGAAGGCCGTGGAGTATGAAAACGCGGCCGAGGCGTTCGCCGCCCAGCTGGTTACCGCCGAACAGTCCGTCGAGGACACCAAGCAGCTCCACGATCAGGCGCTCAAGCAGGCCGAGCAGGCCAAGGCCGCGGTGGAGCGCAACTCCGCCAAGCTGCAAGAACAGGTTGCCGAGCGCTCCAAGCTGCTCAGCCAGCTGGAGCAGGCCAAGATGCAAGAAAAGGTCGCGGAGTCCATGAAATCCATGAACTCGCTGACCGCCGGCTCCTCGCCCAACCTGGACCAGGTGCGCGAGAAGATTGAGCGCCGCTACGCCAACGCCCTCGGCCAGGCTGAGCTGGCGGAAAACTCCGTGGAAGCGCGCATGGCCGAAGTACAGCAGGCCGGCATCCAGATGGCGGGGCACTCGCGCCTCGAACAGATTCGCGCAGAGATGAACGGCGGGCAGTCCGCCGTGGAATCCGGCCGCGCCACGGAGGCCATCACGGATGGCTCCGAGCGGGCCGCCGCGCCGTCGGACGCCGTTGCAGAAAAGATGCGGCAGCTGCGCAACCAGAACTAATCAATCACTCATCATCGCGGGGGTCATCGCCTGCACCCCGGGCCCACAGGGCCTCTGCGATGGCGTCCGCGCGCCGCAGGCTGCGCACGATGACCGGAGTGATAAAGCTCATCAGCCCCATGCCCGCGCCCCGGGCGCGGCGCGCCTCCAAGACGGTTGTCACGGCCTGGAGCTGGAGGGGGATCAGGCGCAGCGTGAGGCTGAGCAAAAGCCCAATGCGCTCGACGGGGACGCCGTAGCGGCGAAAGGGTTCGAGGGCTGAGGTGATGCCGTCTAAGAGCTCGCCGATGGTAGTTGTCACGGTCAGCAGGCAGGCGGCGAGGAGAGCCGCCCCGAGGACCAACAGCAGCGTGGCGGCCACGGCCGGGCCGCGCTGCCACCACTGAAAGGCGCTCAGCGCTACCAGCAGCGGCAGTGCTGGCCACAACTGGCTCCACGCCACGGATAGGGGGATGCGGGCGAGGATGTAGGCAGCCAGAACCACGAGTGCGTAGCCGCCAGCCACGATGGGGCTGGTGATAAAGAGTGCCCCGGCGAGGACAAAAAGGACGATTCCGGCGAGTTTGACCGGCACGCGTACCCCATGCAAGGGTCCGTGCTTGGGGTAGTAATAGCCGAGCGGTATCGCGGTGGGAATCAGTCTCATGGCAGCTGCGGTGGGTGGGCGGTGACGCGTTCGGCGTAGGCGTCGATGACGCGGTCCGGGGCGCCGTCAGCCACAATTTCGCCGGATTCGATGCACAACACGCGGTCGGTGGTGCGCACCAGATCCATGTCGTGGCTGACAATGATCAGCTGCTGGCTGAGCCGGGAAAAAAGCTGTGCCATGCGCATGCGATTGCGCAGGTCCAGCAGCGTGGTTGGTTCATCGGCAATGATGATGTCCGGTTCGCAGACCGTCACGGCGGCCAGTGCCAGCAGCTGCTTTTGGCCGCCCGAAAGGGTGTGCGGAGAGGCCTGCGCATGATCGGCGAGTCCAAAGCGCTCCAGGCACTGCATTGCGCGGGTGTGTCGCTCGGCGGCAGGCAGTTTGCTGCGACGCAGGGAGAACTCCACATCCTCGACGACAGTAGGCATGACAATCTGGTTGTCTGCATCGGAAAAGATGAATCCCACGCGCCGGCGGATCTGTTTGCCGTGGGTCGAGACGTCGCAGCCATCAATGAGCACCTGCCCAGAGGTGGGCTGGGTCAGCCCGTTGAGCAATCGGGCAAAGGTGGACTTTCCGGAGCCGTTGGATCCGATGATGCCCACGCGGCGTTGGGTAAGCGTGGTGCTGATGTTGTCCAGGACCACCCCGGCGCCGAAGTCAACCGAGACTTCGCGCAGTTCGATGGTGGCCATTAGCGCTGGTGCAGCTGGGGGAAGGCCGCCCGAACGGAGATGGCGACGAGGATGACAACAATGAGCTTCGCGGCGTCGGGAAGCACAAAGGGCACCTGCGCGGCCAGCGCCTGCATGGCAGAGAGTCCAGCCCTAGCCCATAGGCCGAGAGCACCGCACAGATACTGGGTGGCCAGGGCGCATATTCCCGCCACGCTGATGAGCACCGTGGTGGCCACCCCCCGGGACCTGGGCGCACGGTAGGCGATGGCGCCGCCGACGATGACGCAGACCACGTAGCCGACGATGTAGCCGACTGTCGGCCCGGCGAGTGCGCCGATGACGTGGCGTCCGCCGGCCAGCACCGGCAAGACGAGGCCCAAGGCGAGCACGGTAGTCACGGTGATCAGTCCGCGGCGCGGCCCGAGGACCAAACCGGTGAGAATGATGGCGGCGTTTTGCGCGACGATGGGAACCCCGGCGGCGCCGACGGGAATGGATACGAACGCCAACACGATGATCAAGGCGGCGAAAACGGCGCAGTAGGCCAGGTCGCGCACGGAGGCGAAGCCAGCCGCGGTGCCCCGGGCGGGCCCGGCGTTGGAGGTCGATGGTGACAGCATGGGATCACTGTACCCTGAACACTGTTCACTTGGGGGAAGGCGGCGCGCTCACGGGCGAGGTGGAGATCGACGCGGAACGTGGAATTAGAACAGGTGTGTGTATGATGAGCGGTGTTGGTACCGGCGCCGTCACGGCGGTGTACTACGGTACGACGTGGTCTGATCAACAGGCTCCGTGGAACCTTAACGGGTCCGCGCACAGTCAAAGACAGACAGGGGCCCTGTCAAGCCCCTCCATAGGCCCGACCATCCGGCCGGGGCAGGCAGCAACTGACAGAACTAGACCACACATCCTTGATTCGCGGAAAGGAAGCTTCACGCGCCCATGGCTGCAAAAAAGAAGACCACCAAGACCACGCGGGCCCCAGAAGGGGACCGCTCTAAGGCGTTGGAGATGGCCCTGGCCAACATCGAAAAAGACTTTGGCAAGGGCGCCATCATGCGCCTGGGCGATGAGAATCGCCCGCCAATTCAGGCGATCTCCTCAGGTAACACGGCTATCGACGTCGCCTTGGGCGTCGGAGGCTTCCCCCGCGGACGCATCGTAGAAATCTACGGTCCGGAATCTTCCGGTAAGACCACCGTGGCCCTCCATGCCATCGCCCAGGCACAGCGCGCCGGAGGTATTGCCGCCTTCATCGACGCTGAACACGCCCTCGACCCCGAATACGCCCGCGCCCTTGGCGTGGACACCGATGCGCTGCTGGTATCCCAGCCGGATACCGGCGAACAGGCCCTGGAAATCACCGATATGCTGGTGCGCTCCGGCGCGATCGACATCGTGGTCATTGACTCCGTTGCGGCCTTGACCCCCAAGGCCGAAATCGACGGCGACATGGGAGACAGCCACGTGGGCTTGCAGGCGCGGCTGATGAGCCAGGCCCTGCGCAAGATGACCGGCCCGCTGTACAACTCGGGCACGACAGCGATCTTTATCAACCAGCTGCGCGAGAAGATCGGCGTCATGTTCGGCTCTCCGGAGACCACCACCGGCGGCAAGGCGCTGAAGTTCTACGCCACCGTGCGCTGCGATATTCGCCGCATCCAGGCCATCAAGGACGGCCAGGACCACGTGGGTAACCGCACCAAGCTCAAGGTGGTCAAGAACAAGGTCGCCCCGCCCTTTAAGACCGCCGAGTTTGACATCCTCTACGGCGAGGGAATCTCGCGGGAGTCCTCCATCATCGATATGGGTGTTGAGGAAAAGATCATCAAGAAGTCCGGCTCCTGGTTTACCTACGAGGGCGAACAACTCGGCCAGGGCAAGGAAAAGGTGCGCAATAACCTCAAGGAAAACCCGGAGCTGGCCGATGAGATCGAGCAGAAGATCCTCGCGGCCCTAGGTATCGGCGAAGGGGCGGACAAGCCCGCCGATGACGCCCTGTCCGATGACCCGGTGGACATGGTCCCCAACGTCGACTTTGACGATGATGACGAGGCCGCGGATGACTTCGACCCCTCCGAAGCGCCCGCCAGCTAACACCCCTGCAACCAGCCACGCCCGCAAGGAGACCCGCACCGGTCATGTCCCCATCACAGCCTGCCCGACCTGCCACAGCAGAGGACGCCCAGCGCGCGCACAAGCTGCGCGCGCTCCAGGAAGCCATCGCCGCAGTCGGGCAGGAGGGGACCGGGCGGCTCTTTGACGCCCAGGAGGAGACAGCCATGGCTGCCGTGCGGCAACGGGCACTCCGGCTGCTCGACCACCGCGCGCGGTCCCGGCACGAACTGCACACCCGCCTGCGCGAGCACGACTACCCAGAACCGGTAATTGACAAGGTCCTTGCGCAACTCGAAGAATCCCGACTCATTGATGACCGCACCTTTGCTCAAGAATGGGTCCGCCAACGCAGAAACCGGCGCGGAAAATCCACCCGGATGCTGGATGTGGAGCTCGAAAAGAAAGGCATCAGTGCCACGGTGCGCCGCGAAGTGCTCGCCGACATCGATGATGAGGATGAACAGCGCCTGGCAGCAGAGGTAGCCGCTAAGAAAGCCCGCTCCTTGACCACACCACCCGCCGACTACGCGCAACGCACCAAAGCGCTCCGGCGCATTGCAGGTGCGCTCGCGCGGCGCGGCTTCAGCGAATCCGTGGCGCTTCCCGCGGCAACCCAAGCACTCGATGAGCGCGTGGCACAGCTGCAACAAGAGGCATAATGCTTAACGGCGAGGAAGGCAGGATAAGGGCACATTTCTTTGGGGCGATCGCCCCCATCCGATTAAGATGCCCGGCGTGACACGCACTGCCTCTCCCACAGACGTCGAAACTCGCACCGCGCCGCCGCGCAGCTACGAAGTCCGGACATTCGGCTGCCAGATGAATGTTCATGACTCCGAACGGCTGGCCGGGCTGCTCGAAGACGCCGGCTACCGGAAGGCCAGCAGCGACGAAGAACCGGACCTGGTGGTCTATAACACCTGCGCAGTGCGCGAAAACGCCGACAACCGGCTCTACGGCTCACTCGGGCAGCTCAAATCCGTCAAAGACAACCACCCCGGCATGCAAATAGCCGTCGGAGGGTGCCTAGCCCAAAAAGACCGAGCCACCGTGGTGGACAAAGCCCCCTGGGTAGATGTGGTCTTTGGCACGCACAACATCGGCTCCCTGCCGGCCCTGCTGCAACGCGCCGCACACAATGATGCCGCCCAGGTAGAAATCGTTGAGGCGCTGGAGCAATTCCCCTCCGTCCTGCCAGCCAAGCGGGAGTCCGCCTACGCGGGCTGGGTGTCCATCTCTGTGGGATGCAACAACACCTGCACCTTTTGCATTGTGCCGGCGCTGCGTGGACGGGAAGCCGACCGCAGCCCCAGCGACATCCTTGCAGAGGTCCGCGCCCTGGTTGACCAAGGCGTCAGCGAGGTAACCCTGCTGGGCCAAAACGTCAACGCCTACGGCGTTCACTTTGCAGATCCTGCTTTAGAGCGCGACCGTTTCGCCTTCTCCAAGCTGCTGCGCGCCTGCGGTGAGATCGACGGACTGGAACGGCTGCGCTTCACCAGCCCGCACCCCGCGGAGTTCACCTCGGATGTCATCGACGCGATGGCTGAGACCCCGAATGTGTGCCCGCAGTTGCACATGCCGCTGCAATCAGGTTCGGACTCCGTACTCAAAGCCATGCGCCGGTCCTACCGGACCAAGAAGTTCCTGGCCATCCTCGATGAGGTGCGCGCGAAGATCCCCCACGCGGCGATCACCACCGACATCATCGTCGGATTCCCTGGAGAAACGGAAGAAGACTTCCAGGCCACCCTCGACGTGGTGGAAAGGGCGCGGTTTAGCTCCGCCTTTACATTCCAATACTCTCCGCGCCCCGGAACCCCGGCAGCCACCATGGACAACCAGGTGCCCAAGGAGGTGGTGCAGGAACGCTATGAGCGTCTCATCGCCCTGCAAGACCGCATTAGCGCGGAAGAAAACGCCGCGCTGGTGGGCGCCACCGTGGAGCTGATCGTGCAGGACCACCAGGGCCGGAAGAACCGGGAGACCCACCGGCTGTCGGGTCGAGCCCGCGATGGTCGCCTGGTCCACTTCGACCCGGCGGGCGTGCAGCGCGAAGACATTCGCCCAGGTGATGTGGTCCAAGTGACCGTGACGGATTCCTCGCCGTTCTTCCTCATCGCCGATTCCGGTGTGGCCTCGCATCGGGCGACCAAGGCCGGCGATATGTGGCAGGCCGGGAAGACGCCCACCACCGCACCCGTTGGGGTGGGTCTGGGGCTGCCCCGCATTGGCCGGCCGGCGGCAAGCGCCTCGGCGGGGGCGTGCTGCTAGCGGCGGGGGATGTGCCCCGTGGGGGCCCGGGCGGCTAGGGTGAACCGATGAAAGGCGGCGTCGATACGTGCTCGACAGGAAGAAGCCACAGCCCTGAGGCCGACGCCGCGCGCGGATAAAGAAGGAAGAAGTATCCCATGGAGCCTGACAGGGAAGTTGGCACCCCACCGGTGACTGCTAGCGCGGCGCAACTGGCTGCGCAGGAGCGCGCTGCCGCCCGGCACCTGGATTTAGGAGCCCACCGGTGGGCTCTGGGCGCCGTCCTGGCTGTCTACCTCATCGCCCTGGTCACGCCCCAGGTCACCGGCGTTGCTGGCTGGAAGGTGCTCACGCTGACGGATGCGGCTAGCGAGGCCCACGTCAAGCTCACCGAGTACGTGCTGGCGTGGCTGGCGTTCCTAGGAGTTGGCGTATTTACCACCGCAACGTTGGTGGCGCGGCGCACCGTCTTCGCACAGATCGCATGGATGCTGTGCACCGTGGGCACTTTTGCCTCGGTGCTGGCCTTGTGGCTGCGGCAAACCCGCCCTGGCGCGGAGGCGGACATTGCCGCCGGCGTGGGGGAGTACCTGTTGATCCTCGCCGTCATCGCGGGGCTGGTGATCTACTGTCGGATCGCGTTGCGACGCTCGCCGGAGCAAGATCAGATCGCCCAGCAACGTGCCCAGTCAACCGACCTTGACGACGTCGCCTACGTGCAAAACGCCGCGCTCGTGCGCCAACAGCGCAGCGTCGGGGACGATAATCCCTTGCTTGAAGATCACCGCCGGGAGCAGGCAGCCCGCCGCCACCAGCGCTTAACGCGCCCCGCGGAGTCCGGCGCTGAAGCCGAGGAACAGGCGCCCACCGCGGCCAAGCAGCAGGATTCCTAACCGGCGGTGCGGTGCCGCCGCCCGTTAGAGGCGGCGATCCCAGGCCTCCAGGCGGCACAGACGCTGACCGCCGGCCAGCTCATTAATCCTGGTCATGGCCTCATGCTGGTGGTCATTGGCACTGTAGATGCGCCAGCGTGGCCCGAGGGCTGCCGCCAGTGCGGCGGTGCATGCTGTGCCGAGGCCGTGCCCGCGGCAGGCTGCATCGACGACGGTTGCGGTGTGCTCGGCGACGGCAATGGCGCCGCCGGCGGCGTCGGCAAGCGCCGCAAAGTCGAGGGTGACCTCACTGATCGCTACTGGTGTGCCCTCCTTGAGTACAACCACGGTCAGGGCGGTACACCCTGCCCGGTGCAGGCGCGTGCGGGCGCGCCAGAGACGCTGGCGAGTCCAGGGGGCGGGCCGCTGCACTAATTGTCCGTGGGGACTATCGGTGTCGGCTTGCTCGTAGAGCTTAAGGATGCCGCTGGTCACTGTCTCCGGGAAGTCGAAATCCCAATAGCACCGAAGATCAACCGCTCCCGTGCGCGTCACGCTTGCGTGCGCCGTTTCCGCGGGCGCCGGTGCAGGCGCGGCAGCACCGGGGATGACCCATTGGTCCTCCTGCCCGTGGAGTTCGAAACCGGCGCGGCGCAAGGCGCAGGCAGCCGGATCAGCGCCATGGGAGGAGGTGGTGGGTGGGCGGCGGCGCCACACTTGCAGGTAAGTGCGGCCGGTACGGTGCCCGTAGGCGATAAGTGCATCAAGGGCAGTACACCAGAAGTCGGTGATCCGAGCGGCATGATCGGCGTCGAGGAGGTCGCTGACGGGCTGAAAATCGGCGTCGGGGACAACCTCGCAGATCAGGGCATGATCGTGTTCTTCCACCGGGGCGGACAGGTGGATGTAGCCGGTGCACTCGATATCGGCGGTCGGATCGGGGCCGGTCGAGTCGTAGACCGCGGGCAGACGCTCCGGGTCTGGGCATGTGCTCGTGCCGGCAACGCCCTGATTGCTCTGAAGAATGGCCGCGACGCGGACGTGGCTGTCCTCTCCGAGTGTGGTCACCACGTCGCCCGTGGTGACGGAGACAGCCATGTCCCCGGTTGCCTCCTGGGCCTGCAAGTTCGCCATGAAGACGAAGTCCTCCAGCGCCGTTGTTGGCTGGATGGTGCCAGAAATATCCCGGTGTTCGCCGAGGTCAAAGAAGCGAAGGTGCGTCATCACAGGTGTGGGTGGTCCTCAGCAGTCTGTTACCGGGCTGGCGTGGGGCGGGGGCACGCCGGGTGCGGCCAGCGCTCCCGGCGTGGCCGGTCAGTAAAAGGGTGCTGCTAGCGGTCAGCCACGGCGCTTTGTGCCGCGTCAGCCCATTCCTGCCATTGGGCTGCTTGCTCGCGCAGCTGGGTGGCCTTGTTGTGCTTTCCTGCGGCCTCGGCAGCCTGGGTGAACTCCTCCACCTTGGCGGTGAACTGGGCGGCGCGGGCCTGGGCTTGTGGGTCGGTGCGGCGCCACTGGGCCTTCTCGGCCGCTGCGACGTTGTTTTCCAACTCCGCGATCTTGTTCTCGTAGGCCTTGACCTGGCCGCGGGGGACAAACCCAATCTCATCCCACTTCTCCTGGAGTTCCGCAAGCTTGGTGCGTGCGGCATCCAGGTTGGTCTCCGGGTCGATGAGCGGGGAGTATTCCGCCAGAAGCTCGTCCTTGGCGCGGGCGTTAGCCACATACTCGTCTTCTTGGGCCTGGTGTGCGGCGTTCCGCGCGTCAAAGAAGTGATCTTGTGCCGCCCGGAACTTCTCCCAGAGGCGATCATCAACGTCGCGGGAGGCACGCCCGGCGGCCTTCCACTGCGTCATCAGCGCTTTGAATTCGCGTGCGGTGGGGCCCCAATCCGTGGAGTCCTGGAGTCCCTGTGCCTGCTCGATGAGCTCTTCTTTCCGCTTCTTCACCGCGGCGCGGTTGCGGTCGAGTTCGGCGAAGTGCGATCCGCGGCGGCGGTTGAACGTCTCGCGGGAGTGAGAGAAGCGCTTCCACAGGGCGTCGTCGGTCTTCCGGTCTACGCCGTGGATGGTGCGCCACTCATCGAAGATCTCCTTGAAGCGATCTCCCGTGGCCTTCCATTCGCCATCGGCCTTGGCCAGTCGCTCGGCCTCCTCGGCCAGCGCGGTCTTGCGGGCGGTGGCCTCTTCGCGGTGGCGGGTGCGTTCTGCCAGGAACGCCTCGTGTGCGTCGTCGGCACGCTCGATGATGGCGTCCAGTCGGGTGCGCAGCACAGACAGATCCCCGATGACTGCCGCCACGGGAAGGCCTTCCTTCAGCTCGGTGGCTGCGTGCCGGATCTTCGGGGCGTCGTCAGGATGTGCCGCCAGGCGGGACTCGAGCAGGGCAACCTCGGTACTGAGGTCGTCGTAGCGTGCCCCGTAGTGTGCCAAGGCCTCATCCGGGCTTCCGGCTTGCCACTGGCCGATGGGGCGCTCCCCGGTTTCCGTGCGTACCCAGACGGTGCCGTCTTCATCGACACGTCCCCACTGGGATGGATCGTTGGGTGGAAGGGGCGCTAGGGGTGCAGCGTTGGCTCCAGTACGCGCGACGGCGGGCCGCTTCTTGGCCAGCATGGCCGGGTTGGGCACGGCCCGGCGGGTGGGGGCGGCCGGGGCGGAGTCGGTGTGGTCGGAGGTGGGCTTGTCGGTCATACTCGTACAACGTCCTTTACCATCTAGCGCCGCTGTCCCTGTGTCTGCCTTAGGTTCAATGTGGAACCTGATGGGGCGTTCCACAATTGTTCTTCGGGGCGTTCAGTGATGCGACCAGTCAATCACGATGCTGCTATCGGTGGCGCACATCTTCCGGGGTATTTGGTATAGCACAAATTGAACCGACCTGAAGACGGGCGCTTTAACTCTCACCAATCTACAGGTTGCCTGGATATGGCGTAAACAACTGTCCGGGTTTGTGTGCGCCTACCCTGGGTCGGGGGCGATTCGAACACGCAGAAGTGGTGGCTTACGCTGCTGATCCACCCCGCCTCGCGGGTATGTCATCTGTTGGCATTACGCTGGGGATCCGTGAACGGAGGAATTCTGGTTGTGCCGGGTTCGCCTGCGTTGATTCCGGAATTGGGAGCGCGCGCAGTCGACGAAAACGCCACGCGCCTGGTTTGTGCAGCCCGGGAGATTATTGCCGCGCATGGGCGGTGTCGCATCGATATTGTGGGATCGCGCGATGAGCGGTGGCGAACCGGCCATGAGGGCAGCTTCAAAGCCTGGGGCGCCCCCGACGTGACGGTAAGCACGGGTGCCTATTTGCCAGAGCTGGTGGCGCGCTGGCTGCTAGAGCCGGTGGTGGGAGACCGGCAGGTCCGCGAGGTTCGTGGAAACCTAGGCGATCCCAGTCCAGCGGAGGACTCCGTCCAGGACGTGCTGACGGTAGTGGTCATCGACGGCTCGGCCGGGATGACCCCGCGGGCGCCCTTGGCTTTGCGGGAGGACGCACCGGCCGCGCATCAGTGGTGCCGCGCGGTGTTGGGTGCACAATGCCCGCAGCCAGTGACTGCATCCTGGCTGGCTGATGCCGGTGTGGTTGAGCCGGAGCTGTGGCTGGAGATCGCCCAGTGGCGCCGGCGCCATCCAGGAGTTGGTGCGCACCTGCTGCAAGAAGACGTCAGCCAGGGGGTGGCACGCTATGTGGCCTGGCTGGGGCAGCAGCAATCGGAGCAGCAGCAATCGGGGCAGCGACAAGGAGGCCAATGATGTCCGGGGCATATAGGGTCGATGGGACAATTACGCCGATCGCGGTGGTGGGCCCTACCGCGTCGGGCAAGTCTGCGCTGGCCTTGGCATTGGCTCATCGGTGGGACGGGGAGGTGGTCAATGTGGATTCCATGCAGCTGTATCGGGGAATGGATATTGGGACTGCGAAGTTGTCGGTGGCTGAGCGGGAGGGCATTGTGCACCATCAGCTCGATACGTTGGATGTCACGGAGCCGGCTTCTGTCGCGCGGTATCAGCAGTCGGCTGTCGCGGATGTAGAAGATATTCTGCGTCGGGGAAAGACGCCCATTTTGGCGGGCGGCTCGATGCTGTATGTGCAGTCGTTGCTGGATAATTGGCGGTTTCCGCCTACTGATGCGGCGGTGCGGGCCCGCTGGCAGCAGCGTTTGGATGAGGTCGGTGTTGCTGCGTTGCATGCGGAATTGGCGCTGAAGGATCCAGCGGCGGCGCAGGTCATTGAGGATAATGATCCGCGCCGCACTGTGCGTGCCTTGGAAGTCATTGAGTTAACGGGAAAGCCGTATCAGGCTTCGCAGCCTGTAATTGGTGCTGCACCGCGATGGGGGACGCGAATTATCGGCCTGGCTACAAATGCGCAGTGGCTTAATCCGCGCATTGCTGCTCGCACGGCGCAGATGTTCGAGCGCGGGTTCATCGATGAAGTCCGCGGTTTGGTGGACCATCATGGTTTGCGTGCGGATTCCACTGCGGGCCGGGCGATTGGGTATGCGCAGTGTCTGCAGGTTCTTCGCGGTGAATTGTCCGTGGCGCAGGCGGTGGAGGCGACGGAGGCGGGTACGCGGCGTTATGTGCGCCGGCAGCGTTCGTGGTTCCGGCGGGATCCTCGTATTAGGTGGTGTGAGGCTGCGGCGGACCCGGTAGGGGAGTCGATAGACTGGCTTTCGTGACTAGAGATGATTTCAGCGACACGTCCAGTGATGAGTCATTCGTGCAGGCGGATTCGCCGTGCCAGTGTGGGGCGCACGATCCGGTTGCTCCAGGTGAGGTGACAAGCCAGCCGTTGGGATCGCGCCCGGAGGCCTTGTCGGGGCCGCAGGATGCGCTGGCTGATGGGCTGCGCGAGGAGGGCATTTTCTTTGCCAAGGGGCACGGGACCGGCAACGATTTTGTCATCATTCCGGATCCGGACGCGCGGCTTTCCCTAAGCCAGGAAAATATTGTTGCGCTGTGTGATCGGCGGCGGGGCATTGGGGCCGACGGTGTCTTGCGCGTTGTGCGTTCGGGCGCGTTGCTTGATGCCGGTGAAATTGCGTCTCTTCCGGACGGTGTAGAGCGCACCGATTGGTTCATGGATTACCGCAATGCGGATGGCACCGTGGCGGAAATGTGCGGTAATGGGCTGCGGGTGTTTGCCCATTGGCTGGCCATGTATCAGCGCCGGGAGGAAGGCGACAATACCCCGGAGTCTTTTTCTGGAGGGACCATCGGCACGCGGGCGGGTGCCCGCGAGGTGCTTGTTATTCGCGCGACGCCGCGCGAGGCGCAGGTGCGAATTGATATGGGCCCGGCGCAGGTGCGGGGAGTTTCTACTGCGAAGATGGGCGAGTTGAGCTTTGCGGGATTGGGTATCTCCACGGGTAATCCGCATTTGGCGGCGGTCATTCCCGGCTTGAGTGCGCAGGATCTTGCAGACCTGACGCTGGAGGCACCGACCATTGATCCGGAGTTTTTCCCGGAGGGGGTGAATGTGGAGATCGTGACGCCCCTGTCCGATGGGGCGGTGGACATGCGGGTGTGGGAGCGCGGTGTCGGCGAGACGCTGTCCTGCGGCACCGGCACCGTCGCCGCGGCTACTGCGGCGCTTGCCGACGCCGCCGAGGAGACCGGCAGCGTTACCGTGCGGGTCCCCGGTGGTGAGGTGGTGGTTGATGTCTTGGCCACGACAACCACGCTCACTGGCCCGTCGCGCATCGTCGCTACCGGGCGGCTGAGCATCTAGCGCTTATCGGTCCCCTTGGGGCTGTGGCGCTGCGCGGCCTGGCGGGCATGCCACCAGGCTGTGCGCAGGGTGGCTGCGCGCTCATCCGTCAGGGCGAGGAGTTGTTCGAGTTCCCGGGCGCTGCGGCGGGGGTTGAGTAGCCTGGGCTCGAGTCGGTTGAGGAAGCGGCAGGCGTGGTGGTAGTGGAATTGGAAGCTCTGGATGGCCGGGATCGAGCTATGGGGGTTGGCCAATTCGGGGCGCTGGACAGTGCGGTCCGTGACGTGTTCGGAGGCCGGGGAGTACAGGAACGTGTCGTAGGCGTTGACCACTTCTTTGATGTCTTCGGCTGACAGGCGCACGGAGGTGCGCAGGGAGGTCAACTCCGGGGATTCGGGGTCCGGGCGGGTGGCCATGAACACCCCCATCACCAGGATCACGCCAATGACTAGACCGGGAAGCTGTAGCAGGTAGACCAAGACGGCGGCGAGTAACACCACCACCGCGCGCAGGGCGTACGCGCTTGCCCCTGGTCTATTGCCTTGTGGGCTCCACGATCTGGTCATTGTTGCCATCTCCATGACGTCCGCAGTCCACGCCTAATGTCCGCCGCAACCGCAGGATCCGCCGCAGCCGCCGCAGCCACCACCGACGGGGGCCTTGATCGCGGCGGTGAGCAGCGCCGTGCCGGCAATGACCTGGTCCCTGGCGGGCAGTTCGGGGGAGTCCGGCAGGCACACGTCGAAGGGGAAGGGGCCGTCGACGGTGGCGTGGATGAAGCGCTGACCGGTCAGCTCGTTGGTGCGGTATTCCGCATCGAGTACCCGGGCGGAAAACTGTGCGGAGGCATCCGGGGTGTGGGCGCCGGTTCCGGCGGCCACGGTCTGGGCGCCTTCGGAGATGAGTACGCCCAGGACCTCGCCGGTGCGGTTTTCAAAGTCTTCCGCGCTGGGGTAGATGGTGGTCTGCATGGCCAGTGCGGTCACAGCAAGGGGCTGATAGTCCTGGCGGGGTTGATCTGCCAGCAGCGGACCCTGGGCGAGGTTGCAGGTGATGGTGGTGATTTCTGCGCCGAAGGGGTCGATGATCTCACACAGCGCCAGCACGTCGGTGAGCATTTCTACGTGGGCGTAGGTCTGGGTGATGGACTCAAAACCGGCGTAGGTGGCATAGGGCTCGACGGCGAGGATGTGAATCTGGGCGCCGGAGCGGTCGGCGAACTGGATGAGCTGGCCGCCGCGGACCTCGCCGGCGACCTGGAGGCGGTTGGAGGCAATGGCTGCCTCGACGGCGTCTTGCCAACGCGGAAAATCCAGGCCGATGCTCTTGAGATCTGCAGTCATGTTCACAGATTGTATAAGCCCAGGCGCCGGGGGGAAACTCTGTGCGGTGCAACACTGTGCTGTAGTGGCCTGACATCGGGGGCGCGCCCGTGCCACAATGGCGGGTAATGAATGTTGATCACCACTATGATCCGAGCGAGTCTGATGACAGCCATGATGAGCTGTTGGCTCGTGCCTTCCGGAATAATGAGCCCACGCGGGGTAGCGGGGCGTCGATAAGCACTGACCACGAGCCCACCGTTGGTGAGCTCGAGCTTGGCGAACGCAATGCGTTGCGCCACGTCGCGGGGCGTACCTCCATCCATGCTGAGGAACAGGCCGACGGCTATGAGGTGGAATACCGCAAGCTGCGCCTCGAGCGCGTCATCCTGGTGGGCGTGTGGACCCAGGGCACGGCCGCGGAGGTAGAGGCCACCATGGATGAGCTCGCCGCGCTGGCGCAAACCGCCGGGGCAGAGGTCATTGACATGCTCTACCAGCGCCGCGACAAGCCGGACCCCGGCACCTTCATCGGTTCCGGCAAGGTGGCGGAACTGCGCGATACCGTGCAGGCCACGGACGCCGATACCGTCATCTGCGACGGCGAGCTCAACCCGGGCCAACTGGTGGCGCTAGAAAACGCCCTGAACACCAAGGTCATTGACCGCACCATGCTCATCCTGGACATCTTCGCGCAGCACGCAAAGTCCAAGGAAGGCAAGGCGCAGGTCTCCCTGGCGCAGATGGAATACCTGATCACTCGGGTGCGCGGCTGGGGCGGCAACCTTTCGCGGCAGGCCGGTGGACGCGCCGGATCAAACGGGGGTGTGGGGCTGCGTGGCCCCGGCGAGACCAAGATCGAGGCGGATCGTCGGCGGCTGCGGGCGGACATGGCCAGGCTGCGCCGGGAGTTGGCCGCGATGAAGACCTCCCGGGAGGTCAAGCGGGCGCGCCGGAATGAGTCCCTGACCCCCAAGATCGCCATCGCGGGCTATACCAATGCGGGCAAGTCGTCGCTGATCAATGCGCTGACGGGGGCAGGTGTGCTGGTAGAGGACGCGCTTTTTGCCACCCTGGACCCCACCACGCGCAAGACCCAGCTTGCCGATGGCCGCGCCGTGATCTTCACGGACACCGTCGGCTTTGTGCGCCACCTTCCCACCCAGCTGGTGGAGGCCTTCAAGTCGACGCTCGAGGAGGTCCTCGAAGCGGATCTAGTCCTCCACGTGGTGGACGGCTCCGATCCTTTCCCGCTCAAGCAGATCGCCGCGGTCAACGAGGTCATCTCCGGCATCGCCCGCGATACCGGGCGGACCATCCCGCCGGAAATCATCGTGGCCAACAAGATCGATGTTGCCGATCCGCTGATCCTTGCGGAGCTGCGCCACGCCCTCGACGACGTGGTATTCGTCTCCGCGCGCACCGGCGAGGGCATCGCGGAGCTTGGCGGACGCATCGAGCTCTTCCTCAACAGCCTCGACGCCAGGGTGCGCCTAAATATCCCCTTCACCAGGGGCGACGTGGTGGCCCGCGTGCATGAGCACGGCACCGTGCTCGCGGAGGACTATTCCGCAACAGGAACGCTTCTCGACGTCCGCCTCCCGCAGCGTTTGGCGGCCGAGCTCGACGAATTCCGGGAGGCCGCTTCACCGGACCCGGTGTAAGAAAGGTCCGGGCCCACCCGCATACTAGACAGTGTGAACTCCATCGGTTGGGCCGTCCACGGGGACGGAAAAAGCATTGCTCCGGGGGCCGTGGTCGCCCCGGAGGAAAGACTCAGTTGGCCACGCACAATTGGCATAGGCATGCAGCACGTGGTGGCCATGTTTGGGGCTACCCTCCTGGTGCCCACATTGACCGGATTTCCGGTCAACACCACGCTGTTGTTTTCCGGGTTGGGGACCATCCTCTTCCTGTTGCTCACCCGCAATCGGCTGCCCAGTTACCTGGGCAGCTCTTTTGCCTTTATCGCCCCGCTGACCGCCACCCAGGGCCAGGGGATTCCCGTGCAAATCGGCGGCGTGGTCGTCGCCGGCCTGGCGCTGATTGCCGTGGGTGCGGTAGTTCAGGCAGCGGGGCGCAAGGTTCTTGACGCCGTCATGCCTCCGGCCGTCACGGGCGCCATCGTGGCACTCATTGGCCTGAACTTGGCGCCCACGGCCGCCTCAAACGTGCAAACGCAACCCCTGGTGGCGGGCGTGACGCTGGCCAGCATCCTGGTGTGCACGGTGGCGGGACGCGGCATGGTGGCCCGCCTGGGCATCCTCATCGGGGTCATCATCGGGTGGGTGTTTGCGGCCGCGACGGGAAACCTCGCCGACGGCGCCGGGGACACGATCGCGCAGGCGCCTTGGATCGGTCTGCCGCAACTGCACACCCCGCAGTTCGAGGCCTCGGCAATCCTGATTACCCTTCCGGTGATCATCGTGCTGATCGCTGAGAATGTGGGTCACGTCAAGGCGGTCTCCGAAATGACGGGGCGCAACCTTGATGACCTGGCCGGCACGGCACTCATGGCAGATGGCCTGGCAACCACCGTCGCCGGCGGGTTCGGCGGCTCCGGTACCACCACCTACGCAGAGAATATCGGCGTCATGGCCGCGACAAAGGTCTATTCCACGGCGGCCTATTGGGTGGCGGCGGCCACGGCCATCACCCTGGCATTCATCCCCAAGTTTGGGGCGCTGATTTTCACCATCCCGGCCGGAGTGCTCGGCGGGGCGACGCTGGTCCTCTACGGCCTGATTGGCATGCTGGGCATCCGGATCTGGCAGGACAACAAGGTGAACTTTAACAACCCGGTCAACCTGTGCGCCGCGGCCGTGGCGCTCATTGCTGGCATCGGCAACCTCACGCTGACGGTGGGATCCGTGCAGCTGGAGGGTATTGCCTGGGGCTCGGCTGGCATCATCGTGGTCTACCCGGTGCTGCGCTGGCTGTACGCCCACGTGGGCGAAGGGCAGGGCGCTCAGTATTACGGCTAGGTCCCGGACGCGCTGCGCGTGCGGCACGTGCAGTTCGGGGGAGGTTCGGGGGAGGTTCGGGGGAGGGGGATAAAAAAGCTCCCCGGGGCGGTCACCGTAGGCGGTGCCGGTTACCCGGGGAGTGCGCGGTCCTAGCGGACGGGAGAATACTACTCCGCGTCGAGGTCCTTTTCGATCAGCGCGGCGATCGCGTCAACGGCCTCGGCGTTGTCGGAGGTCACGGTGACCTCATCGCCCTTTTCAGCACCCAGGGCCATGATCATCAGGGAGGAGGCGGCGTCCGTCTCCTCATCGTCCTCGGAACCGACGAGGGTGAGGAAGATGTCCTCATCGTATTCGCCGGCGGCGTCGGCAATGATGGAGGCGGGGCGGGCGTGCAGTCCGACGGCGGAGCCAACGGTCACAGTCTTGGAAGCCATAAGTCGTTCCTTTCGTGTCTACGCCTGGAACCAGGCGTAGGGGTTGTGGTCACTTCGCGCGGCGCCGGCGGGGGCCGGCTACGTCAGTAGTCCGGCACGAAGCGTGCATTTCCAATTTTAGGGAGAACCCTCTTCGCGCGCCATCGCAGGGCCCGCGAGGAGGGAAGACTCAGTACTACCCGGCTACGCGGGCTTTCGCAGCGGCGGCCTCATCAGCCAGCGCAGCCTGGCGTTCGATGGTCTTATTGGGCCAGAACTGCTTGGCGGCCAGCACGGCGGCCGTAGCCACCAGCGTGCCCACCACGATGGCAACCACGAAGCCCCACGCAGGCTGGATGGCAAACAGGACGAAGATGCCGCCGTGCGGGGCACGACAGGCTACATCTAGGGCCATGGAGACGGCACCGGTGGCGGCTCCGCCCAGCATCATCGAGGGGATCACGCGCAGCGGGTCAGCCGCGGCGAAGGGGATTGCGCCCTCAGAGACGAAGGACAGGCCCAGCAGCCACGAGGACTTGCCGTTTTCCTGCTCGGCAGGGGTAAACAGGCTGCGCCGGATGAAGGTGGCCAGGGACAGCGCGATCGGGGGCACCATACCGGCGGCCATGACGGCGGCCATGATCTGCATGGAGGCATCCGTACCCGCGGACAGGCCGGCGGTGGCGAACAGGTAGGCGGCCTTGTTGATCGGCCCGCCCAGGTCGGCGCACATCATCAGGCCCAGGATGACACCCAGCAGGATCGCAGAAGAGCCGGACATGGAGGCCAGCCCGTTTTGCATGCCGTCCATCAGGGCACTCAGGGGGCGACCCAGCGCGAGGAACATCACCAGGCCCACCGTCAGGGAGCCCAGCAGGGGGATGATGACAACCGGCATCAGGGAGCCGATCCAGCGCGGGACCTTCCAGGACCCGATCCACATGGCTACCAGACCGGCGATGATGCCGGTGGCCAGGCCGCCGATGAAGCCGGCGCCCACCAGCACGGAGATCGCGCCGCCGACAAAGCCCGGCACGATACCCGGCCGGTTAGCCAGCGCGTAGGCAATGTAGCCAGACAGGGCAGCCACGATGAATCCCATGGATGCGCTGCCGGTGGCAAAGAGCACCGCCCCCAGGTAGAGGCCCAGACCAGCGTGCTTGAACTCCGTGGGGCCAGCCTCGAGGTCAACGATGTGGCCCGGCAGGTTGGTCAGGGAGTACTTGGAGATGATCTCGGTGGCACCGTTTGCCACGTCGTACCCGCCGAAGAGGAAGCCCAAAGCGATGAGCAGACCACCCGCGGCGACGAACGGAACCATGTAGGACACGCCCGTCATCACGGCCTGCTGGATGCGCTTGCCCCAGCCCAGGCCGGAACCGGTTTCCGCGCCAGATTCGGCGCTGCTGCTTCCCGCACCGGCGGCGACGCGCCGCGCGTTGGGGTTCTTCGCAGCAGCGATGGCCTCATCAAGCATGACGCCAGGTTCGTTGATAGCGCGCTTGACGCCGGACTCGATGACCGGCTTTCCGGCGAAGCGGTCGCGGTCCTTGACCCCGACGTCGGTGGCAAAGATGACCGCATCGGCGGCCTCGATGATGGCCGGATCCAGCGGGGTGACCGCGGACGAGCCCTGGGTCTCCACGTGGAACTCCACGTCGGAGCGCTCGTCGGCGGTCTGGCTCAGGGCGTCGGCAGCCATGTAGGTGTGGGCGATGCCGGTGGGGCAGGCGGTGATGGCCACGACGCGAGTGACAGGCTGTGCGGGCTCAGCCGACTTGTCCTGCGCGGCGGCATCGCCCGCCGCGGCGGTGGCGCCGCCGGCCGCGGTTGCGGCCGCACCAGCAGCGCTGGACTGGGCCGCCGGCGTCTTGCGCTTGGGCTGCGCGTTGACCACGTCAGTGACCAACTGGACGATTTCCTCCGGGCTCTGCGCGTTGCGCAGCCCCTCGAGGAAGTCCTTGCGCACGAGCGCGCGGGCAAGCTTGGACAGGATCTGCAGGTGCGCCTTGCCGCCACCGGCGGGTGCGGCGATGAGGAACACCAGGGAGGCGTCGCCATCAGGCCCGGAGAAATCCGCGGGACGCGACAGGCGGGCAAACGCCAGGGTCGGGGTGGCAACGGCCTCGGAACGGCAGTGGGGGATGGCCACGCCACCGGGGACGCCGGTGCCGGACTTGGCCTCCCGGGCCTTGGCGTCAGCGGCAAGAACCTCGGCGGACTCGGCGCGGCCGGCCGCGTGGACCAGGCCGGCGAGGGCCTCGATGACCTGAGTTGAGGTCTCTCCGAAGTCGACGTCGAGCCCAACAAGCTCGGTCGTAATTATCGGCTGGGACATGTCTGTGGTCTCTTTTCGGCTTTCTGTGTCGGGTGGATGAAAAACACTTCTGATGGAATTGTGTCAGGACAAAGCGGTGACGGTGGTGCGTGCGTGATCCAATTGTTCCGGGCGCGGCAGCGTCGTGCCCGGCAACGCCGTGGCGGCGCTGCCGTAGGCGACCGCGTTGCGCAGCCGCTCCGCGGGCTCGGCACCGGCGATCTGGGCCAGCAGGTAGCCGGTCAGGGAGCTATCGCCCGCGCCGACCGTGGACACCACCTCGATGGGCGGCGGGGTGGCCTTCCAGGCGCCCTCCGCAGTCACCAGCACCGCGCCGGCACCCCCGAGGGTGACCAACACGGTTTCCACTCCGCGCTCGACCGCGGTGCGCGCCGCGGCGACCACCGGCTGAAAATCTCCGGCTGCTGCGGCATCTTCCAACCCCTGGCCGTCGGCGCCGACGAGCTGGCCAAGCTCCAAACCGTTGGGCTTGATCAGGTGCGGGGCGGCGTGCTCGAAGTGGCGGCCCAGCTCAATCATCGGGGCGTCCGAGGTGTCCACCGCGATACGCAGCGCGGGGCACTGGGCGCGCAGCTGGGCGACGAGGTGGGCATACCACTGAGCGTCTGGTCCCGGCGGGAGGGAACCGGCAAGGACGATCCACTGCGCGTCGGTGCGGGTGGAGACGTCGATAAGCGTGCGCTCGAGGGTGGCCTGGAGCTCAGCGCTCACGTGGGGGCCGGGGCCGTTGAGCTTAGTGGTCGTGCCGTCCGGCTCCGTGACCGTGGTGTTCATACGGATGACACCGTCCATGGTCACCGGGTGGGTGGGAATCATCGCCTCTTCTGCCAAAGCCAGGAAGGGGTCATGATCGGCGGCGGGAAAGACGGCCACAGTGGGGTGGCCGGCTAGTGCGGTCGCGTGGGACACGTTGATGCCCTTGCCTCCCGCGACGCGGGTCACCGAGCGCAGGCGGTGAACCTGGCCGGGCGCCAAGGGCTGATCAAGGCTGAGCGTGGCGTCCACGCTGGGGTTGGGAGTGAAGGTCAGGATCACTGGTGCGGGCTCCTACGTTGACCTAGATCGGCGGATTGTCGTGACGAGCATGTGGCAATCAGTCGCTGGGCGCATCGTTGCCGGTGGTTGCGCTGCGTGTGCGTGGTCTCTGTACGGATTCTGCACGGCACCTGCACGGTTCTGCGGGCTTTAGCTGCATGGCATGCGGGCTGTGGCTGCGCAGGATGCGATGGCGTGCGACGCACGATGGCAATCGGGGTAAGCAACGTCACGATCAATGTCTGATTGTGTCTAGAGTCTTGTCTGCTTTTGTCCGTTTGTCAACCGATTTTAGCCCGTTTGGTGGGTTTGGTGTCCGTGTTTTTGCCCACTTGTGGGATCGGATGTGTGGCAGTGTGATGCGCGACTAGCTACAGTGGTGCGTATGACTGCAGGTTCTGAAATCACCACCGTCACTGGCACCGGTGTTGTCGCTGGTATTGCCTATGCCCCGGTCGTGTGGGTACACCCACGTCCGGAACTGCCCACAGAAAATAAGGCTATTCCGGAAGAGTCCCGTGACGCAGAGTACGAACGCTTCGTCGCGGCGGCCGACGTAGTCGCCCAGCGCCTCGAAGACCGCGGCGCCCAAGCCGAAGACCAGGCCGCCGAGGTACTCCAGGCAACCGCCGGCATGGTCCGCGACCGCGGCTGGCGCAAAGCCGTGCGCAAAAACGTCAAAGCCGGCTCCAACGCCGAATTTGCCACGGTGGAAGCCACCAACAAGTTTGTCGCCATGTTCGAAGCCGCCGGCGGCGTCATGGCCGAACGCACCACGGACCTCAAAGACATCCGCGACCGCGTCATCGCACAACTGCGTGGTGAAGAAGAACCCGGCCTGCCCGCCATCGACGGCGAAGGCGTCCTGTTCGCCGACGACCTCTCCCCGGCAGACACCGCCGCGCTAGACACCAACCACTACAAAGGCCTGGTCACCGAGCTGGGCGGGCCCACCAGCCACACGGCCATTATCGCCCGCCAGCTCAACCTGCCGTGCATCGTCGCCGCCGGCGTGAGCGTGCGCGAATTCGCCGCTGGCACCATGGTGCTTGTCGACGGCTCCCGGGGCACCGTCACCACGGACGCTGACCCGGAGGAGTCCCGCCGCCTCGTCGCCGAATCACAACAGCGCGCAGAAGCCATCGCGCAGTGGCGCGGCCCCGCACAAACCAAAGACGGCCACCGCGTCCAGCTCCTGGCCAACGTGCAAGACGCCAACGCGGCCCGGCTGGCCTCCCACACGCAGGCGGAAGGCATCGGCCTGTATCGCACGGAGATGAGCTTCCTGTCCGCCACCGAGGAGCCCTCCGTCGACGAGCAGGCAGCCCTCTACGGCAAGGTCTTCGCCGCGTTCCCCAACTCGAAGGTCGTGGTGCGCACCCTCGACGCCGGCTCCGACAAGCCCATCGCTTACGCCAACATGTCCGCCGAAGAAAACCCGGCCCTGGGCGTGCGCGGCCTGCGCATCGCCCGGGACAATGAGGCCCTGCTGACCCGGCAGCTTGACGCCATCGCCGCCGCGGCCGAAGGTCGCGGGGACGACGCCCCGACCTGGGTCATGGCGCCGATGGTCTCCACCGCGCGGGAAGCCGAATGGTTCGCCTCCCTGTGCGCCGAACGTGGCCTGACTGCCGGGGCGATGATCGAGGTCCCCGCGGCAGCACTCATGGCGGACAAGATCATGCCCCACCTGGACTTCGTCTCCATTGGCACCAACGACCTCACCCAATACACCATGGCCGCCGACCGGCTGTCCTCCCAGCTGGCATACCTCACCGACCCGTGGCAGCCCGCCGTCCTGCGCCTGATCCAGCACACCTGCATGGTCGGCCACGACACCAACACCGCCGTCGGCGTCTGCGGCGAGGCTGCCGCCGACCCGCTGCTGGCCTGCGTCCTGGCCGGACTGGGCGTGAACTCCCTGTCCGCCGCCTCCACCGCCGTCGCCGGCGTGGGCGCCCAGCTCGCCGAGGTCACCATGGAAGACTGCGAACGCGCCGCCGAGGCGGCCATGTCCTCCGAGGGCGCCGCAGAGGCCCGCGAGGCCGTGCGCACCATCCTGCGCGGAGACGCCCAAGACTAAGACCAGATGTGGGGCCGTGTGCGGCCCGGCGCACGTCTGCGCCCGGTCCCTTTTCAAGGGGCCGGGCGTTGTCTTTGCCCTAGCGCGGGCGGTTTCTGCCACCGCGGTGGGGCTTGTTGTGCACGACGTCTGGGTGGGGGCGTGTCGGGGTTGGCCGATGAAAGGCTCGCCGGCGGTGCAAAGACCGTGCGGGGAGGCGTCTGATGGGCCAGTCAGCAGCTCGAGTGGCCGTGGGCGGGTGCCTGGGTGCCTGCCTTCTCAGTTACGGGAGCTACGGGCTTGCCAGGGGGCATGCTCGCGGCCAGTGGCGTGAGTGGCGTGCTGCGCCTAGGCCAGCACAACCTCGAGGCCGCGTTCACGCAGTGACTGCAGGAAGGACTGCGGGGCGTTGCGGTCGGTGATGACCACATCCAGGTCATCGATGGAGGCGAAGCTGACTAGATAGTCATTGCCGATCTTTGAGGAGTCGCACAGCACTACCACCTTGCGCGCGTTGGTGACCATCGCGGACTTGATGGCAGCCTCCTGGGCGTCTGCCGTGGACAAGCCGTGGTCCAGGGTCAGCGCGTTGGTACCGATGAACGCCACGTCTGCGCGCATGAGTGCCAGCGTGCGCAGTGCAGTATCCCCAACCACCGCCTGGGTAATGGCCCGAACAGAGCCACCCAGGAGTTGAATTTCCCCGAAGCCCTTATTTGCCATATTTAATGCGATCGGCAGACTATTAGTAACAATGGACCACTGGTGGGAGTGGCTCTTTTCTGCAATGAGATCGGACAATGCCGTGACGGTCGTACCGGCGTCGAGGAACATTCCGCCGTTGGCGTCGGGGAGAAATTCCAGTGCCGCGTGAGCGATGGCGGACTTTGCGCTGGGCGCAGAACGCAGTCGGGCATCCAAGGACAATTCCGTAGTTTGGAAAGACTGCGTGGCCACGGCTCCACCGTGGACCCGGTGAACCAGTCCTTCTCGGTCAAGGACGGCCAGGTCGCGTCGGATGGTTTCTGCGGTGACCTCGAAGCGGCTCGCAAGCTCCGTGACGTTGACGCGGCCCTCGACGGCAGTCTGCGACGCGATCTGTCGGCGCCGCTCCTCTGCGTACATGCTCGGGATCCTTTCCAGTCGGGCGTATCCGGAACAAGGACGCGCCAGTTTCCTGCCATTATTCCACAAAAAACAACATGGCCGCGGCTAGGCCATGTTGTTTTTATTGTGGTCATGCCCGTTTTGTGGGGCGAGACGGCCGTTATCAGTGGTCAGGGATACTCTGCGGTCCGGTACCTGATCGGGATTTCTGTTCCGATCAACCGAAAGGGCTACCACAAGCGGGGGCGGTAAACGGTGCTGGATCGCAGATGTGGGTCGAGGTTTCGGCGCGAGACTTCATCCTCGGGGGTGTGGTCTAGAGTTTGCGCATCACGGAGACGACTTTGCCCATGATCTCGGCTTCATTACCGGGAATGGGGTCATAGGCGTCATTGTGGGGAAGCAGCCAAACTCCGGTGGAGTCCTTATGAAATTCCTTGACCGTGGCTTCTCCGTCGAGCAAGGCGGCAACAAATTCGCCTTCTTCTGCTACGGGTTGTGCGCGTACGACGATCCAATCGCCGTCGAAAATTCCGGCATCCTGCATTGATTGTCCGGAGACGCGCAGCATGTACAGCTCACCGCCGCCGACAACATCGGTGGGCAGGGGGAAGTATTCGTCCACGTTTTGCTCGGCCAAAATCGGCGATCCTGCCGCGATGTTGCCGACGATGGGAACATAGGACGTCGCTGCCGCCTCCGGGGGGACGTCAGCCTGCGGGGCAGAGCTCTTTGGACCGCGCTTGGGGTCTCCGGGCAAGTGGCGCACATCTACGGCCCGGGGCTTGTTGGGATCCCGGCGCAAAAATCCCTTCTTCTCCAGCTCCTTGAGCTGGTAGGCCACGGAGGAGGTGGATTGCAGCCCTGCGGCATCCCCAATCTCACGGATGCTCGGCGGATAGCCGCGCAGGACTACGGCGTCCCGAATGACCTCAAGGATTCGGCGCTGCCGGTCCGAAAGGCTGGCGGGGTCGGGATTCTTGGGGGTAGAGGTCGGCTGCGGCGACTTCTTATTCGCCTTCTGCCGGGGCGTGCGTGCCATGTGTGGTGCTCCTTGACTTCGGTGCGGACTAGTCGGGGCTAGTCGCGGTCTCGCTGACGGTTGCTTAGTTGGACTGAATAACGGGGTGTCATGGTTCCGGGGAGGGGCCGGGAGGCGATCGGTGGCGAGCCGACACAAGGCTGTGGAGACCATGCTGCGGTGCTGCGCCCCCGCGCCCCGGTGGTGATCTTTCCCCAGGATCGTGGGAACCCTTCTTGCCCCAAACCCTACACGATCACCCGCAGTGTTGGGACGGGTGTTCGAGATTTTTCCGCGTGTCGCTAGCGCGCCTTCGCCATGAGTGCTATAACGAACAGGGAAACGATGAATCGCAAACGTGTACGAACCTAGTGTTCGAGTGTCACGGCAGGTTGCTAGTCTCTGTGTGTCGGTAACGGACGTGGCCCACTCTCGTGAAAGGAGTACCCCTATGACCCTCTCATTAAACCCCGTATCCACCAGTAACATCACGGCTGCTCGCCCCGCGGTCTCGAATTGCGCGGTCGCCGTGTGGGATCCGATCGGTAGCCATGTTCGTACCGGCAAGGCTGCCCCTGTTCGAACGCTGTCACGTTCGAGTCAGTGGGAGGAGCTAGCTTCCCCGGTGGGGTGGGAAGGATCGGTCGGCGGTACGTTTGTGGAACGAACAGGACCGCGAGGGCGTCGCGCAGAACGTCTAGATCGCATCACCACCTATGTAGTTGGTGGGCTCTTCGGACTCGCCCTGACCATCGGCGCGGTTGTCATCAGCGGTGGGGAATCCGATGTCGTGCCGGAGTCACCTGCGGGAATGGGATACACCGTAGGAGTGCAGCGATAGGAGGGGTGGGCAAAGACTAGGATGGTCTGCGGCGCGTGTGACGCACGTGTTCCCCCCGGCGACGCGTGGAAAGGTAGCACTGGTGTACTGCCCCTTTTGCCATCATGATCATTCGAAGGTCATCGATTCACGCGTCGTGGACGCAGGGTCTGCCATTCGACGGCGCCGGGAGTGTTCCAAGTGCAAGACCCGATTCACCACCATCGAAAAAGCCGTGTTGCTGGTGGTCAAGCGGAGCGGCGTGACTGAGCCCTTCAGCAGGGAGAAAGTCATCACCGGTGTGCGCCGGGCCTGCCAGGGCAGGAATGTCTCTGATGATGCTCTCAAGCGGCTGGCCCAAGAGGTCGAGGAGGCCGTCCGGCGCGATCATGGCTCGCACATCAAAGCCAATGCCATCGGCCTGGCCATCCTTAACCCTTTGCGGGAACTCGATGAGGTGGCTTACCTGCGCTTCGCCTCCGTGTACAAGTCCTTCGAGTCCGCCGCGGACTTTGAAAAGGAGATCCGGCTTCTCCACCGGCTTGATCGCCGTTAACCGGACTTAGCGGTGCCGTGCCACCTTGTCGATGGCGTTGAGCACCCGTTTGCGCGACACCGGCCTGGCTGTACCCAGCCGCTGGGCAAAAAGGCTCACCCGCAGCTCCTGGATCATCCAGCGAATATCCTTAACCGCCGTGGTCTTCGCCGTCGCGGGGGTTTTACGCGCCAACACCTGATCGAGCGCTTGCTCAACGTCGGCGATTTCATCCTGACGTTGGGCGTCACGGTCAGGGTTGCTGGCCATATCTTGGAGCCGAATCTCCATCGCGGTGAGGTACCTGGACAGATGCTTCAAATGTCCCATGCCGTGGACAATGACTGCCTTGGGCGGAAGGAGAAACTCCAGCTGCCGGTTCATGTCGTCGATGGCCGGCCCCTCCCATTGCTCCAACTCCGCAGTCAGCTTGTGATACTGCGCCAGCGCCGGTGCCAGCGTGACGATGTCGCGCCTGACCTGCGGCGCCACCTCGGGGATCACAGTTTTAGCCAGGGCAGCGAAAGCGTCGGGGTCGCGCACCGGGCCGCCGTGGCGTACCAGGGCGTCGCGCACAGCACCCACCCGAACTTCCTCGACCAAGCCGCTGGCCCCACCATGCGGATAGTTTTCCACGCTGACTCGTTGTTGCAGCGGTAGGCCCTTGACCATCTGCGGCGCGGACAGCTTTGTGCGCTGGAGCAAGAGGGTCAGCGTCGCGGTGAGCATCGCGGCGTCGGCAGCCGCGCGGGTAGGCATCACCCGCACGGCCACGCTATCGCCCGACACCACCAGCGCCGGATAAGCAGTCACCGGGTGGCCATCGACGTCCGTGGTCACCTCCTGGGCAATAGTGCCCAGCGTGTCCGCTGTCCATTCGCTTGCCGACGCCTCCGTGGTCGCGGTACTCAGCTTGTGCACCGAGGACGCAATGTGGCGGGCCTGGCGTTGCCTTAAGGCGCTTAGGTCCTTGTCAGAGTCAATGATCTTGCCGGCCTTGTCCACCGCCGCATAGGTCATGCGCAAGTGCGGGGGCACGGCTGCAGGGCGGAAGTCGGTAGCGTCGATTCCCGCCACCCCGGCTTCGCGCAGTGCGTTGGCCAGGGCCACGGTGATGTCTGGCTGGTTGACATCAAGAAGCGGGGTGATGCGGGCAGCAAAATCGGGGACGGGAACGACGGAACGGCGCAGCCCCTTGGGCAAGGTGCGCAGCAGTTCGGTGACCAGTTCCTCACGCATTCCAGGAACGAGCCAGTGAAACTCGCTTTCGGAGACATCGGCGAGCATAGGAACTGGAATGAGTACGCTTACGCCGTCGGCGGGATCCCCAGGAGAAAACACGTAGCGCAGATCCAGCGCCGAGTCCCCATAGGGCCAGGAATCGGGGAACTGGTGCTCATCGACCCCGGTTTCTGAGGGAGCTATGAGGGCCTGCGGGTCAAAGTTCAACAACTCCGCATTGCGGTGGCGTTGCTTCTTCCACCACGTGTTGAAGGCAGCTGCGGTGGTAATCGTCTGGGGAATGCGGGCATCATAAAACTCGGTCAGCGCGTCCTCGTCTGCAATGATTCCTCGGCGCCGCGCCTTATCTTCCACACGCGAGGCCTGGTCCAGTGCCTGGGCATTGTGCTCCAGGAACTTATGGTGAGCATCCCAGTCACCATCGACGAGCGCGTGGCGGATGAACAGATCCCGGGCCGCCTCAGGATCAACCTTCTGATACCCGATAGTGCGGTCAAAGATGATGGGCACGCCATAATAGGTCGCGGACCGATGGACCAACACCGCCGATTGGGAGCGGGACCAAAAAGGTTCAGAATATTGATATTTGACGGCATCGCCGCCCAGCTTTTCCACCCACGAAGGGTCAATTTCTGCCACATCTCTGGCCCACAGCCGGGACGTCTCCACCAGCTCCGCGGCCATGACAAACTCGGGTGGGCGTTTAGCCAAGCTGGAACCGGGGAATATGGCAAAGCGGCTGCCGCGGGTGCCGCGGTATTCCTTTTTGTTGCCATCGCGGGCACCGATATTCATGAGGAGCCCGGACAGTAGCGCGCGGTGGAGCAAATCCGGATGGGTCTGGGAGGTATCCTCTGCACCCATTTGCCAGGACAGCTGCTTGCACACATCCCGCAGCTGGCGCACCAGATCCTGCCACTCGCGTGAGCGCATGAAGTGCAAGAACTCTTTCTTCAGCTTTTTGCGATAGGCGTTTCCGGAGAGCTCGGCGCGCTGTGTTGACAGGTATTCCCACAGCTTGAGGTAGCTCAAAAAGTCAGAGTGCTTGTCTTTGAATCGAGCGTGTAGCTGGTCGGCCTGTGCTTGGTAATCGAGCGGGCGTTCACGGATGTCCTGCAGGCTCAAGGCGGCGACGATGACGATGGTGGGGGCGAGGCAGCCGAGGCGATGGGCCTCGACAAGCATGCGAGCCAGTCGAGGGTCGACAGGAATGCGCGCCAGATCCCGCCCAATGGCCGTTAGCCGCGGCAAACCGTTGGAGGGGCGCTGGGTGATAGCACCAAGTTCGAGCAGCAGGGAGATGCCGTCGCGGACAGCTCGTGGTTCTGGAGCCTCGACGAAGGGAAAGTCCTCGACAGCGCCCAGGCGCAAAGAAGCCATGCGCAGGATCACGCTGGCCAGATTGGTCCGCAGGATTTCGGGGTCAGTAAACTCCGGGCGGCTGAGAAAATCCTCCTCGGAATACAGTCGGATGGCAATGCCTTCTGCGATGCGGCCGCAGCGCCCAGATCGCTGGTTGGCGCTTGCCTGCGAGATCTCCTCGATGGGAAGGCGTTGCACCTTGGTGCGCGTGGAATACCGGGAGATACGGGCTGTTCCTGTGTCAATGACGTAATGGATACCCGGAACCGTCAAGGAGGTCTCCGCGATATTGGTGGCAAGAACAATCCTGCGACCGCGGTGGGGAGAAAACACCCGGTGCTGTTCTTGATTTGATAGTCGGCCAAAAAGCGGTGTGACCTCTACACCGCGCCATTTTTTCGCACCGATGACCTCCATGGCGTCGCGGATATCGCGCTCGCTAGGAAAGAAGCACAGGATATCTCCTGGGCCTTCCTTCATGAGTTCTTCGAGGGCAGCGGTCAGTCCATCGAGGGGATCAACTGCATAGGTTTTCCCGTTGCGTTCCTCCTCCAAGGGGCGATAACGCACTTCCACGGGATAGGTACGCCCCGACACTTCGATGATGGGTGCAGGGGTTCCGTCGGCGGAACAGAAATGGTGGGCAAAACGCTCCGGGTCAATGGTGGCTGAAGTGATAATAACCTTCAGGTCGGGGCGTTGGGGGAGGAGCTTTTTGATGTACCCCAGGAGGAAATCGATGTTCAGGCTGCGCTCGTGGGCTTCATCGATAATGATGGTGTCATACGCGTTGAAGAAGCGATCGTGTTGCATCTCGGCGAGCAAGATACCGTCCGTCATCAGTTTGACTGCTGTGCGGCGCGCCACCGTGTCATCGAAGCGAATGGCATAGCCCACGGTCTGCCCGACGGGCTGCCCGAGCTCGTGGGCAATACGCTCGGCAACAGTGCGCGCAGCAAGGCGCCGCGGTTGCGTATGCCCGATGAGGCCCCGTCTGCCGCGGCCCAATTCCAAGCAAATCTTGGGAATCTGCGTCGTCTTTCCGGAGCCGGTTTCCCCGGCGATGATCACCACCTGGTTGTCCCGGATAGCGTCCGCAATCTCCTCCCGGTAGGCGCTAACGGGAAGCTCATCAGGGTAGGAGATCTCCCCGATCGCGCCGTCGCGAGCCGCGACAAGGCTGCGGGCGCGGTCGATGTCCTTGGCGATGGCCGTGAGTGCCTGCGGGGTGCGGGCTTTGCGCAGTCGACGTTGCAGCGAGCGGGCGTCGATAAGCGAGACTTCCTGAAGCAGGGATTCAAGATCAGAACGCGACGGGGCAGAAGGTGAAGTCATAGCAACTGGCAGATCCTAGTCGGCCGCGATGGCCGACGCTACTAAGTGTCAGTATCGTGGAAGACGTTCGAGAGATGTTGGTGGGAGTCAAGACAGAAAGAGGGGCACGATGTCTACACCTTATGATCCTTACCCGAATGAAGGGTCCTCGCAGGAAAACTCGGGGGAGGGGCTTCCTCCATATCCGGGAGCGGGAAGCGGGCAACCCTATGGTTACCCCAGTTACGGAAATTATGGCCCCACCATCGGAGCAGGGTCCAACCATGAAGGCGCTGACGGGCAACTGATGACCACCACAAATGGGGTCATCGATTATCCTGCGGCCTTCAGCTGGGGCTTCAAGGCCACGTTCCGCAACTGGTACATCTGGATTTTAGGCACGATTCTTCTCATCGTGGTACCGGTTTTGTTGATTGTTGCAGTGCAATTTTTGAGCCCTGGCGGATTGAGTGCAAACCGACAAGTGGCCGAATCAAATTGGTATGGCACGGGCAGTAGCCTGCTGTGGGCCTTGCTGGCGCCGTTCCTATTTACCGGTTTGCTCTACCAAGTTGATCGGGAGCGCATGCGTATCGAGGGGTTCTGGACCAACATACGCTACCTGCATGTCCTGGCTACCCGAATCCTCTCGGGCCTCTTTGAGGGACTGGTTCTGCTCGTAATGGCAGGCATTGGATTCGGTATTGTAGGTGTGCAAACACAGTCGCCTGGGGTTTCCCTTGGGGGTGCTCTGATCGGTGCCTTCCTGTGCCTGCTGCTGTTGCTGTTCGCGCAACCGCTGTACCTGTTTTGGCCGTGGGTTGCAGCAGACCGCACCATCGGGGTGTGGGAATCGCTGAAGGTCGCGTTCGAGGCCGGCAAGCGTAACTACTGGCGCATCGTGGGCTGGGAGATCCTGCTCGCGTTCCTGCTGTTCTTCGGCTGTCTGTTGACCTTCATGATTGGCGCGGTGATCCTGCTGCCGGCCTACTACCTCATCCGCGCCCATGCCTACCGGCAGGCCGTCGGCGGCCCCATCCCCGTCCCTGGCGGTCCCTACGGAAACGGGCCTGCAAGCTACAACCCGGGGGCGGCCTACTAAGGGCCTCGGGGGGCGGGATCTCAGTCCCGTCCCTCCTGTGCCCACCCAAGTCCTGCCTGGGGGTGCAGGACCGGGACTGACTACAGCTGGGCGGAAGAATCCGCGGCGGCATCGGAGCCGACGTGGATGGTGGTGGGCAACGCCAGCGGGCAGGACTTCATCGCCGCGCTAAACGCCTGGGCAACAATCTTGCCGATCTTGGTGAACTCCTCTGCGCGGGAGGTTGACCCGCGGTAGACCAGGCCTACGTTGCGGTGAGCGCTCACGTCTTCGGCGAATGTGGCAGTGGCAAGGCCGGGCCTCGTGCACTCCACGGAGACCGCGCTGGCGGGGACGAGTGTTGAGCCCAGGCCGGCGTCGACAAGCTGGACCACAGTGGCCAGGCTCGACGCTCTGGTCACGGCGCTGGCTGCGTCCTTGGTGTTGACATGCGCCTTGCGGCACAGCTCGATGATCTGGTTGTGCAGGCAGTGGCCGTCGTCAAGAAGCAGGAGCTTGAGCTCGTCTAAAGCATCAAGGCCCAGGTCGCATTGTCCCGCCAGCGGATGATCGGCTGGCACAACGATGACGAAGGGCTCGTCATAGAGCGGCTGGTCAACCATGCCATTGCTCTCGGACGGAAGCGCCATGACTGCCACGTCGATGCGCCCATCGCGCAGCATGGAAACCAGCGGTTCGGTACGGTCCTCGACAAACCGGGGCTCCAGGCGCGGGAAATGGGTGCGCAGGGCCGGCAACAACTCAGGAAGGATGTAGGGCGCTATCGTGGGGATGATCCCAATGGTCAGTGGGCCGGTGAGCTGGCCGTGGATGCCGCGAGAATGAGTAAAGAAGGCCTCGGCCGCGTCGAGCGTCGCCTTGGCGTAAGGCAGCAGTTGCGCGCCGACGGGCGTGATGATGACCTTGCGTGTCGAGCGTTCGATCAGCTGGATGCCCAAACCGTTTTCCAGGGCAACGAGCGCCTGAGATAGCGAGGGCTGGGAGATCCCCAATTTTGCAGCAGCGGTGCCGAAGTGCTTGTTCTCCGCAATGGTGACGAAGGTGCGCAGCTGGGCAAGAGTTGGGCGGTACTCCTTGGAATGCATGGCCATTACTATAACCTATTTAAAAGTAGATGTTGATTAGTCCGTCTGATCGCCTTCCCACCGCAGTTGGAAACGGCGGTGCGGGGATCCGGCGCCCGACGCGGCGCAAATGGGCCCCTCCCCGGGCAGATCGTGCCTGATAGGCACGGCTACGGTGCCACGGAGTCCGCCCAAAAAGGCGGTCTGCGGGCAGGGGAGAAGGCGACAGTGCCGAGGATAGACGAAAGTACCCTCATAGATCTACTTTTGGCTATTTTGATATGCCACTCTCCGGATAAATCCACCCCCAGTATGGGTCAACTACCCTTACTCTACTGCTTGCTGTACCGCACGTACGTGTGTGCGGGCCCCTCTAGCGTGCGGGCTATTGCACACGTCCAGCAACTTTCCCAGTTAAGGGCAGGTGTGGTGCTGTGTTTGCGAATCGGTGGGAATATTTACCCAGCAGATCCGGCACAGCTGCCAGACCATTGGGGCAGACCTCGAGGGCTCCGGCGTCGAGGGCACCGGTAGAGGTCTCCGGAAAAGCGCGTACCCCAGGAAAGCTATCAGAAACCCAAACTCCCCAGGGGTGTGGGAACCGCAAGCAGGATCCCAGAAAACGCTCGACGACGTACCGGTACAGGTTGGCCCCTTGTCGCGGGCCACGTCGTTTTCCCCAGTTAGCAGTTGCCCGATAGCCGGGTACTCCGGAGCGGTGGCCTAGTGGGATTCGATCCTAAGCTCCGCGAAGCGTACCTCGCCGGCTTCATCGGAGGCGTCGAGATCAACCACGGCATTAAAGGCGAAGGAGTGGTCGTCTTCAGGATCCTTGAGGATCTGGCGAACCGGCCAACGCCGAGTGGATTGCTGCGCGGAATCGAGCCGGAAATACTCTGGTCCACGCGCAGCTGGCGAGGTGTCAAGATCATCGTATTCGTCGAAATAGTCATCCAGGGCTTGCCCAAAATCGGGGGCTTCCTCGAGGTAGCTGGTTAGCTCCTCGAGGCGGTCTTCCTTCTCCCAAGCAAACAGCTCGACGAGCCGGAACATGGCGTTGCGGACCATCGTGGTAAACGCGCGCCTATTGGCAGTCAGAGCCGTGGGGTCTTCGACGCCGAAGGCCAGCTCGCGCTCCACAACGTCCTTGGCAACGGGGGCGTCCGGGTCGCCGAGCTGTGCCCATTCCTCAACCAGGGATGAATCCACCTGGCGGATGAGCTCCCCAAGCCACTCGGTGATATCGGCGAGCTCATCGTTGGAAAACAGGGGAGGAAGCGTGTGCCGGAGGGTGCGCCAGGCGCTGGTCAGATAGCGCAGCACAACGCCCTCTGAGCGGGCGAGGCCGTAGGTGGCAATGAAGTCGGAAAAGGTCATCGCGTGTTCGATCATGTCGCGCACGATTGACTTTGGCGAGATCTCGTATTCCTTAGCCCAGGGCGCAGACGCACAAAACGTCTCGAATGCATCCTCGAGGAGATCCTCCAGCGGGCGGGGCCAGGTCACCTCCTCGATGATGCTCATCCGGTCTGCGTAGTCCACGCCCTCGGCTTTGAGCGCGGCGATCTCCTCCCCGCGTGCCGCGGATTGCTGTGCGCGAAGCACCTGGCCGGGGTCATCCAGGATGGATTCAAAGACGCTAATAACGTCCAGTGCGTAGGTGGGCGAATCTGGATCCAATAACTCCAAAGCAGCCAGGGCAAAGGGGGACAGGGGTTGGTTGAGGGCAAAATCGCGCTGCATGTCCTGGGTAAGGCGGTAGGCTCTGCCCTCGTCATCGCGGGTGCCGTCGGGTAGATGTTCAACGATTCCGGCATTGATCAGGCCGTCAATCAAATCGACGGTGGTGAGGATGTCCCGATTCTGCTGAGCCCTGGTGTTGTGGCTTCCGCGTAGGAGATGTTCAAAGTGCGCATAGCCATCGCCGGGCCGGGCAATGAGGTTGATGACCATGGAGTTGGAGACGGAAAACTGGGAGCTCAAGCCTTCGGGCTCACCGGTTGTCAGGCGGTCAAAGGTCTTTTCGCTCCAGGAAATCTCTCCGTCCCGTGCGCGCTTCTTGCGAATCTTCTTCAGCTTCTTGGGGTCCGATCCTGCGCGTTCGCGCAGCCGCCAATTCTCAATTTCATGTTCTGGTGCCTCGACGACCACGGTGCCCTGGGTATCAAAACCAGCGCGTCCGGCGCGTCCGGCGATCTGCTGAAATTCCCTGGTTTTTAAGATGCGTTGGCGTGTGCCATCAAACTTTGCTAGACCCGTCATCAGCACGGTGCGGATGGGCACGTTGATGCCCACGCCGAGAGTGTCCGTACCGCAGATGACTTTCAAAAGTCCCTTTTGGGAAAGCCTTTCCACCAGCCGCCGATACTTGGGAAGCATCCCCGCATGGTGAACACCAATTCCACGGCGAAGCAGCTTAGACAGATCTTTGCCAAACGCGGTACTGAACCTAAAGGAGCCGATCTCCGCGGCGATGGCCGCCTTCTCCTCGGTGTTGATCATGGGCACGGAGGTCAGGGCTTGTGCGCGCTCTGCGGCTTCACGTTGGGTGAAGTGCACAATGTAGATGGGGGCCTTTTGGGTTTTCAGCAGTTCTTCCACGGTCTCATGGACCGGGGTGAACACGTAGTGAAAGTCCAGGGGCACTGGGCGTTGGGCGTCCGTGCCCACCAAGACTGTGTTGCGGCCGGTCCGTTCGGTGAGATCGTCTTGGAGGAATCGGGTATCCCCCAAGGTGGCGGACATGAGGAGGAACTGGGTGTGCGGCAGTTCGAGCAGCGGAACTTGCCATGCCCAGCCGCGGTCGGGGTCGGAGTAGTAATGGAACTCATCCATGACTACTTGGTCGATGTCTGCTTCGGACCCATCGCGCAAGGCAATATTGGCCACAATTTCTGCGGTAGCACAAATGATGGGGGCGCCGGCGTTGACTGTCGCATCTCCGGTCATCATGCCCACATTCTCGGGGCCAAAGACTCCGCACAGGGCGAAGAATTTCTCACTGACCAGGGCCTTAATGGGGGCGGTGTAGAAACTCCGTTGTCCCCTGGCCATGGCGATGAAGTGCGCGGCAATGGCCACCATGGACTTCCCAGATCCGGTGGGGGTGGCCAGTATGACGTTTTCTCCGGTCAGAATCTCCAGGCTTGCTTCTTCCTGGGCGGGGTACAGCGAGATGCCGCGCTCGCGGGTCCAAGAGAGGAACGCCTGGTAGATGGACTCGTCTACGAGGGACTCGGGTACCTCATCAAGGTCGGGGAGTACGGCTGAAAGCATCACCTTGACCAGAGTAGTCAAAAGCACCCGTGGACTCTCGCACTACGCGGAGCCCACGGGGGCAAGACTTAAGCGTCAGGGTTGTTGCCTTCATCGGAAGAGTCGCCGGGATCCTCCTGGTCGTGCGGCTGGGAGGCATCCTCCTCGGGGGCATCCTCGTCGGAAGGCTCGTCGTCGGAAGGCTCGTCGTCGGAAGGCTTCTCGTTGGAAGGCTCGTCGAGTTGAGCGAGGAAGCGCTCAAATTCCTCACCCAGCTCTTCGCCGGAGGGAAGATCTTCTTCGCCGGGCATGACGGCCCGCGGGTGGGTATTGCGGTAGCTGTCTAGTTCTTCGTCGTATTGGATTTCCAGTGCGGCGACGACCTGTTGGATTTCTGGCGAGTCGGCTACCTGTTCAGCGAGTTGCTGGGCAATGCGTTGGCGGTCATGTTCGAGCGTTTGCAGCGGGAACTTGAGGTTTGCTTGGTCGGCTACTGAGCTGAGCAGGCGGTAGGTGGCTTCCGGGTAGGGGGAGGAGGACACGTAGTGGGGCACGTGTGCGGTAAATCCGGCGACGTTGTGCCCGGAGTCGCTGAGGGCCTTTTCTATTGTCAGTGATGCAGATCCCGGCAGGATGACCTTGCCATCGAAATGAAAGCGTTGACCGGTGTGATCTGGCGCATTTCCGTGGGCAGAGACCATGAGCGGTCGCGTGTGCGGCACGGTCATGGGCGCGGCATAAAGGCAGATGACCTGGGAGACGTTGTACTTGTCCACGAGGTTGGTTACTGCATGGGTAAAGGCTCCCCACCGTAAATCGGGTTCGGGGCCGGATAAAAGGAGGAAACTGTGGTGATCGGAGTCGCGCAGAACGCGCATGTCTAGGGTGATGTCATCAATATCGGTAACTTCATGATCGCGCATGGTCACCACGGGGCGCCGGGAGCGAAAATCAATGAGTTCATCGGTGTTAAAGGAAGCGACAAGGCGGTTATCCAGGGCGGCTAAGAGGTGATCTGAGCTGGCGCTAACGGCTTGTCCGGCGTCGGCATATCCCTGGAGGGCGATAATGAGGACAGGTCCAGGGGCGCCTTCTCCCGCGATGTCTGGGGTGGGGTACTCCAGCTCGTACATGTCACGGTTATCGTGCATGATTCCTCCTTGTTGGCCTAATCCAATCTTTCGCGTTCGGTGGTTGTCCTTGCTTTCTCACGCCGACTGCCTGGCTCAATCCTGTGGGCGGGCCAGTGCAGGTGCGTAAGGGTTCTACTCTATGCAACGTCCCAGAACGTGGGTAATTCCCCACGGTAAATCATCAGCCGCGTGCTCGCTGGTGATTGTTGGTTCCCTGGTTTGCAGGCGTGGTAGTACCTGTGGAGGCTTGCAAGGCTTGTCCACAGCGTGGGGTTGTCGTGGGGCAATGGGGCTGGAATGGGTGGGGTTGCTCGGCCACGGTGGGGTTATGACACAGCACAACACACCGTTGGTGAATCCGGGCCAACTGCTTGCAGAAGTCCCAGGTCTCCTGGGCTTTTATCCGGATGCTTCCGTCCTTGTCATGGCCTTCAATCATGACAGTGGGAAGCACTACACGTTGGGTGCGACCGCGCGGATGGATCTTGCAGATGCTGTGCGGCGGGAGACCGTCGCAGAGGTTGTGGGGGCGTTGACGCAGCAGGGTCCAGATCTGATCTTTGTTTTCATTGTGGATCCTGAGGCCGCGGTGGGCAGTCGCCGCCGTGTGGTGCGCTCGATGGTGCAGGAGGCTCGAACGTGTGGTGCGCATCTTGCAGGTGTGTGGACTACCCGGAGAATCGTCACGGATGAGCCCTATGAACTGTGTTGGTGCCCGGGTGGTGCGGGTGCACAGAAGGATCCCATGGGGTGTTGGCGGCAGGGAACAATCGCACCGATTGTGCGATCGCACACGATGGATGAGATGGCGGCGCAGGGGTGTCTGCCGGAGTTGGATCGCCAGGATGCCCTGGAGTTTTTCGGCTACCGGGACGACCTGATGGACCGGGATGCGTGTGCGCGGGCGCAGCAGCAGTGGACCCGGGATAGCGTTGAGCTTACGCTGCGGTTGTGCACACCTGATGGCGATCTTGATTACGCCGATGTGGCTGCCTTGGCACGTGACGTTTTTGGCACCGCTGGCCAAGAAGAGGACCTGGATTTGTTGGCCCAGGCTTCGGCGCTTCTCGACGCCCCCCTCGCGCGCGACATCACCATTTATGCGGCGTTGCAGAATCCGCAGCAATGCGTGGACACGGTTTTGTGGGCGGCTCACCACCTCGAGGGCAATGCCAAGGCCAATGCCCTGGCAACGTGGGTGGTGCTCAACCTGCGCCTGGGGCGCATGCGCAGGATCTCTCTGGCGCTGGCGGCGGGCTACCTCGCCTGCCCTGAACACAGGTTAATTACGCTGCTGTGGCAGGCGTATTCCCACGGCTTCGTGGATGCCATGCTGGATACGTTCGAGCACCTCTTCGATGACGAGCGTGCCGGCTACCGCTGAGCGTGCAGCTGTGCGTGACGGGTAAATTCCCAGGCATCTGTGACGATGGTCGGCAGGTCGGTGTACCTGGGCTGCCAGCCGAGCTCCTGTTGTGCCTTGGCTGAGGAGGCGATGAGCACGGCGGGGTCGCCGGAGCGGCGGGGGGCCTCTTCTGCGGGGATGGGGGCGCCGGTGACGGCGCGGGCGGTGTCGATGACTTGTCGGACGGAGAAGCCTTCCCCGGATCCGAGGTTGAAGATTCGGTGGGTTCCGGGCTGATTGCTCTCCAGCGCAAGGACATGCGCCTGGGCCAGGTCGCGGATGTGGATGTAGTCGCGGATGGCTGTGCCATCGGGGGTGGGCCAGTCGGTGCCGTAGATGAAGATCTTCTCGCGCAGCCCCAGGGCGACCTGAAGGACGAGTGGGATCAGGTGAGTTTCTACTTCACGGTTTTCCCCGATCGAGCCGTACGCTCCGGCCACGTTGAAGTAGCGCAGGCTGGTGGCCCCGAGCTGGTGGGCCTGGGCGTAGGAGGTGATGGCGTAGTCGATGGCCAGTTTTGTCGCACCGTAGGTGTTGGTGGGACGGGTGGGCATGTCTTCGGTGATCGGCACGGCCTCGGGTTCGCCGTAGGTCGCTGCGGTGGAGGAGAAGACGAGGTTGTGTACTCCTTGGCCACGCATGGCGTCGAGGAGGCGCAGCGTGGTTACCAGGTTGTCTTGCCAGTATTCTTCGGGCACCTCCATGGATTCTCCGACCAGGGAGCGGGCGGCGAAGTGGATGACGGCGTCGCAGTGGTGGTTGCGCAGGACGGCTTCGGCTTCGTCGGAGACGTCTGCGTGAATGAAGGTGGCTTCTTCTGGGACGGCGTCGCGGTTGCCGGTGGACAGGTTGTCCAGGACGATGACGTCGTGGCCGGACTCGATAAGTACCTGCGAGCAGACGCTGCCGACGTATCCTGCGCCGCCGGTGACCAAGATTTTCATGAGGGGTGGGGCCTTTCGCACAAGGGGAACAATGGCCTTCGGGCCGCGCTCGTCGGTGACGGCGCGGCCCGAAGGGTAGTGGAGAGAACTAAGAGGAGCCTGAAAAAGGGGGGGCGTCGGGGCTAGTCCAGTGGCTCGACGCGGATGGCGTGGCCGTAGTCGTCGGCGAGCTCAACAACGTGGTCTTCGCGGCGCAGGGTGACCATGCCGTGGTCGTTGAAGACGTCAAGTTCGGCGCCGATGGTCATGCCGGCGTCAGACAGGGCACGGAACTGCCGGGCGTCGACCTGCAGGATCTCATTAATCTGGAGGAGGCGTGCCTTGACGTGCTCCTGCAGCGGCAGGTCCACGGCGCGCACGCCAGCTTCTGCCTGGGCGCTATTGTTTGCGGCGACGTCGTCTAGTCCCAGGGCGTCCAGGCCCGGGATGGGGTTGCCAAAGGGGGAGGCGGTGGCATCGCTGAGGACGTCGATGACGCGCCGCTCAACCTCGTCGCTCATGACGTGTTCCCAGCGGCAGGCTTCGTCGTGTACCTGGTTGATGTCCAGCTTGAGGACGTCGGTGAGCAGGCGCTCGGCCAGGCGGTGCTTGCGCATGACGGCGGTTGCTCGGGCGCGGCCCTTCTTGGTCATTTCCAGGCTGCGGTCCGGGCGGACGTGCAGCAGGCCGTCGCGCTCCATGCGGGCTACGGTCTGGCTGACGGTGGGTCCGGACTGCTCCAGGCGTTCCACGATGCGGGCTCGGAGGGGAATAATGCCTTCCTCTTCGAGCTCGTAAATGGTACGCAGGTACATTTCTGTAGTATCTACCAGGTCCTTCACGTCTTCTTAACCCCTCTATTGGTTTTCTTTGTTGATTATTTGTGCCAGCACAACCGGATGAGCTCTGGGCGGTGGAATCTGCCTCAGGCGCACGGGGTACACACCCGACTAGTTTAACCTAAGTTGGCACTGGTGTTCACCGAATGGGCGATGAGCTCGGCAGATGGGATGCGAATCGAGTTTTTGGTGTGCCCATTGGCTCCGATGGTGCTTCTATTGAGCGTAATCGCGGAGGCGATCGGCTAAATCTCCCTCGCGCAGCTTTGCCATGACCTCGCGTTCAATCTGGCGCACCCGCTCGCGGGACAGGCCGAATCGGCGGCCGATCTGGTCAAGGGTGCGGGGGACTCCGTCGTCGAGCCCGTAGCGCAGCCTGATGACGTCTTGCTCGCGCTCTTCGAGGGTGGACAGCACGGATTTGATGTCGGAGTGGCGCAGGGAAGCGACAACCGCGGATTCTGCGTCTGCGGCCTCGGCGTCTTCGATGAAATCACCCAGGGGGGCTTCTTCATCCGCCCCGACGGGCATGTCCAGGCTCACGGGGTCGCGCGACTGGCGCAGCAGCATTTCGATCTTGGACTCATCAATGCCGGACTCATCCGCGAGTTCTTCATTGGTGGCCTCACGGCCCAGGTGCTGGTAGAGCTCGCGCTTGATGCGGGAGAGCTTGTTTACTTGCTCGACCAGGTGGACGGGCAGCCGGATGGTGCGGGACTGGTCTGCCATTCCGCGGGTGATTGCTTGCCTGATCCACCAGGTGGCGTAGGTGGAGAACTTGAAGCCCTTGGCGTAATCGAACTTCTCCATGGCGCGGATAAGCCCCAGGTTGCCCTCTTGGATGAGGTCCAAAAGCGGCATGCCGCGGCCGGTATAGCGCTTGGCCAGGGAGACCACGAGGCGCAGGTTCGCCTCGAGGAGGTGGCTTCGCGCCTTCTTGCCTTCGCGGGCCAGGATTTTCAGGTCACGCTTCTTGGCCCTGGTGAGGGTCTTCGATGCCGTTTCTAGCAGATGTTCTGCGTAGAGCCCCACCTCAATCTGCTGGGAGAGTTCTACCTCATCTTCGGCGCTGAGCAGCGCCGTTTTTCCAATGCCGTTGAGATAGACCCGGACGAGGTCTGCGGAGGGATTGTCATTTGTCTGATTGCGGCGGCTGCCCCGGTCATGCTCGACGCGGTCCTGCTCTTCCGTTTCCACGTCAGCTGCTGACGCCTGCTGCATGTAAGCCTCCTCGAAATCGCCGTGTACACACTTCAACGCGAGGAATCCCTCATTAGTTCCACTACCCCCTTTCGGGGCTAGGACGAGGGGTCCTGGGTGTCTACTAGCAGGGTGAATGGTCCATCGTTGATGGATTCTACCTGCATCATCTCGCCGAAGATACCCGTCTCTACGTCCAGTCCACGCTCCCGGAGCAGGGTAATTACCCGCTCAAAGAGGTCGCGGGCGTGATCGCCGGAGGCGGCATGTGACCAGGAAGGGCGACGTCCCTTCGCGGTGCGTCCCAGCAGCGTAAACTGGCTGACCGCCAAAATAGGGGCCTGGAGATCCGTGGCACTGCGTTCGCCGTCGAGGAGGCGCAGCTCGGCGATCTTGCGGGCCATGACCTCGCAGTCGCGGTCGTCGTCGTCGCGGCTGACGCCGATGAGCGCGAGCACCCCACCGGTTTCGGGGGCTGCGATCGCTCCGGCGAGCGTGCCGCCAACGGTGACGCGTGCGCTCGTCACGCGGGTGAGTACAGCTTTCATGAATGCTCCTACTGGGGTGAGTCGGGGGCGTCGATAAGCGCCTCTGGGAGGATAAGTCCGTGGCGAACAAGGTCCACCACCAGGGGAATGCACTGCGTGAGAAAGCCGTCAGCGGCCAGATCATTGGCAGCGCAATAGAGGTCAACAACATCGCTGAGCGGCAGTCCTTGGGGGTGCAGGCCCGCCACGATCGCAGCCAGATGCGTATCGACGTCGTGGCTATAGCGCGGCCCGTCCGTGCGGGTCAGTCGGGTGACCACGGGGTCAAAACCGAAGTCTCCGGCAAGCTCCACCGTCTCCCGCGCCAGCCCCGCGCGCACCCCAAAGCGAGTGTGGGCAATAGACTCCGGGGTTGCGGCGCGCAGCCACCGCGCGCGGTGGAAGTATTCGGCAAGCTCCGGGCCTAAGGGGTCCTCAATGTGCTGCGGGAGGTCCTCTGCAACCACCTCGCTGGGCTCATCGGTGAGGGCACTTAGCGCGATGTAGCCAAAACCAATAGCCTCCACGTCGCGGGCGCGCAGGTAATCAAGCCAGCGCCGCGAGCGGCGACGAACCTGCGGATCACGCACGTCGAGGCCTTCGTCGCGCAACCACGTGCCCACGTAATGAGCCGGATCGACAACATCGCGCTGGGCCACCCACGCGCACACCCCGGAATCCGGAAGCCACGACGCCACGCGCTGCTGCCACGGCTGGCCGGCGATATGGGCCCACGAGCCCAAAATGAACGCCTGCCCGCCGGCTGCCAGATGCTCCCGGGCGCCGCTGACAACCAACGACGTCGCCTGATCCAGCTCAAGGCCGGCCGCACGGTAGACGTGATCATCATCGCCCGCGCCGATAACAAACGGCGGGTTGGACACAATGCGGTCGAAGGTACGCCCCGCGACCGGCTCAAACCAGGAACCGGTGAGCAGCTGCGCCTCCACGCCAGAAAGCTCCAGACTGGCGCGCGCAAAACCCAGCGCGCGGGAACTGACATCCGTACCCGTCAAAGACGCGGCACAGCCTGCCTGGGCGAGCAGTTGGATGCCAGAACCACAGCCCAGATCCAAGACAGAACCCACCGGGAAAGGAGAAACAATCCGCGACAGCGACACACTGGCCGCGCCCACCCCGGGCACATGATCTGGCCCAGGCTCATAAGAACTATCGGTCGGGTCCGGGTCAGAGACCACCCACGAGGCGGTGCCATTGAGCACATGCGGACGCACATCAACGGCAAGGCGCACGCTAGCAGCAGGGGAGTCGGAGGTCAGGAGAACAGCGGCGTCGATAAGCGGATCCATCGCCTCTCCGAGGACCGCTCGCACCGCGCTGACCCCCACCGGCTCGTGGAGATACAGCAGCCTGAGCACAGCAGCCGCAGGCTCCGGCAGCCCGCTTACGTCAACCCCGCCAGGCTCACCCCGCACGAACGCAGCCCAGGATGAAGGGCCCAACGTGGCCTCAAGATCACCCGGCCCCAGCCCATAGCTCTCCGCGCTGCGCACCAGTGGGGCAAGCAGCTCGGAGAGGCCAGGCAAGGCAGCATCAGATAATCCAGAATGAGGCGCACGCGACATAAGGACAAGCCTTACTCATCGGGCGAGCCTGTGCCAAGTTCCCTGCGCTGCGCGGCATTGAGCTGAGTCTGGCGTTCATACAACTCCCGCGCCACAGCCGGCTTATACACCTGCGGCGCACGGCGATCCCGAGGCTCCCCACGCCCATTAGCAATCACCACCGCAATCCACGGCAAGGGGATAGAAATAAAAAACAGCGCACCCGCCAGACCCGGATTGTGCGCCAGCGAGTAAATGGCCAGAGACACCACAATCAGCGGCAGGCGAATACCCTGAATCACGGCGTACACCCGCTCGCGGTGGCGGCGATTCTGCGACGGGGTGCGGTGAGCATCCGTGATCAACTCAGCGCGCCGAAACGGCCGCAGCCAGGACCGTAGCGACCGGTCCCGCACGATCGCTTGCGCCCCCTGCGCCCTCTGCGCCCTCTGCTGCCCCGGGCCCTCCGGCGACGGCGGGGACTGTTGCTCCTGCTGTTGCCCCTGCTGTTGCCCCTGCTGCTGGTCCTGCGCCGCGCCGCCGTGATCCCGCCCGGACGCGGCAGACCGCGGATCCGGAGGTGTCGGTCCAGGCTGAGAGGTCATAGCCCTAGGGTAGCCCCGCCCGGCTTGGCCCGAAGGGACCCCCCTGGGGCATGATGGGTCACGTGAGAACAGGTACCAAGACCATCGAGCGCCCAGACATCAGGGAAGCCACAACCACAGACGATGACACCCCCCGGTTCTTCCACTACGTCAAGAAGAACCAGATCGTAGAGTCAGCGGTCAGTGGACGCATGGTGGTAGCCCTGTGCGGTGAAACCTTCCCGGTGACCAAGCAAGCAAAGCCCGGTTCCCCGGTCTGCCCAGACTGCGAGCGCGTGTATAGGGGCCTGCGCAAGAAGTGAGCCGCGACCAAGCACAGCCGATAGGCCAACCAGGATTGTTTGGCGCCGAGTCCACGCCGGGAGCACCCCCTGCTCCCGGCGCACACATTCCAGCGCCAGCCCAGCGCCCCGGCGCAGACAACCCCGCGGTTTCTGTCACCCCGGGCGGCGCCCACGCCGGGACGAAAGCCCCGCTGCGCGCCTGGCAGGCACGCGCCCTAGCCAAATACTTGGCCGCCAAGCCCCGCGACTTCTTGGCGGTGGCCACCCCGGGCGCCGGAAAGACCACGTTCGCGCTGCGCGTCGCCAGCGAATTGCTCGCCGCGCGCACCGTCGATCGCATCATCGTGGTGGTGCCCACAGAGCACCTCAAGGTGCAGTGGGCCCACGCCGCGGCCCGGGTGGGCATTTCGCTCAACCCGCAGTTCCGCAACTCTGATGCCGTCAACGCCGCCTATAACGGGGTAGTGGTCACCTATGCCCAGGTAGCCCTCCACCCCTATAAGCACCGCGCCGTGGCCACCGCCCGCCGCAGCCTGATCATCCTCGACGAGATTCACCACGGTGGTGATGCGAAGAGCTGGGGCGACGGCATCCGCGAAGCCTACTCAGACGCCCAGCATCGCCTGGCCCTGACCGGAACGCCCTTCCGCTCCGACGACAGCGCCATCCCCTTCGTGCGCTATGAAGAAGACGGCGAGGGCCACCTTGTCAGCCGCGCGGACCACACCTACGGGTACGCGGACGCCCTCGCCGACGGGGTCGTGCGCCCCGTGGTGTTCCTGGCCTACTCCGGGGAGGCCCGCTGGCGCGACAGCGCCGGGCAGGAATATGCCGCCCGTCTCGGCGAGCCGCTCAACGCCGAGCAAACTGCCCGCGCGTGGCGCACCGCCCTGGACCCGCGAGGCGATTGGATCCCCGCCGTCCTCGGCGCGGCCCACACCCGGCTCCAACAGCTGCGGCGCACCATGCCGGATGCCGGGGGCCTGGTGATCGCCTCCGATACCAAGGCGGCCCGCGCGTACGCCAAAATACTGAGCCGGCTGTCCGCCACCCCCGTCACCGTGGTGCTCTCGGATGAGGCGGGATCCTCCGAAGCCATCGACCGGTTTTCCGCGGGCACCGATGAATGGCTGGTTGCGGTCCGCATGGTCTCCGAGGGTGTCGACGTCCCCCGCCTCGCCGTGGGCGTCTACGCCACCTCCGCCTCCACACCACTGTTTTTTGCCCAGGCAATCGGCCGCTTCGTGCGATCCCGGCGTCCGGGAGAGACCGCCTCCGTATTCCTGCCCTCTGTTCCGGTGCTGCTTGATCTGGCCGCCAAGCTGGAGCGCTCCCGCGATCATGTCCTAGGAAAACCGGATCGGCCCTCCGACGGGCTCGATGACGCGCTCCTCGCAGAAGCCAATCGGCGCAAGGACGAGCCCGACGAGACCCAGTCCTACCAGTCCCTTGGCGCTGAGGCAGAGCTGGACTCGCTCATCTACGACGGGTCTACCTACGGCACCGGGGCGTTTTCCGGCTCCGATGAAGAGGCCGACTACCTGGGTCTTCCTGGGCTTCTCGACGCCGAGCAAATGCGCGCACTACTGCGCCGCCGCGAGCAAGAACAACTAGACACCCGCACCGCGCAGGCACAGGAGGAACAGGCGCGCCGGGATCGCGCCCAGCATTCCCGCGGCGCCGAGGCCGCCCGCCAGCGCGTGGCCAGCGAGGAGCTACCCGAGCTGCGCAAGAAACTCAACGCCATCGTCTCCATCACCGCGGCGCGGACCGGGCGACCCCACGGGTCGATCCACAACGAGGCGCGCAAGGCCTGTGGGGGTCCACCCACCGCCTTGTGTTCAGCCGAGCAGCTCAAAGACCGGATTGCCTACCTGCGAAAGTGGTAATACCAACGCTGACAGGCAACTAAGGGTAGGGTTGACGCGGAATTTTATGTTGCCACCGCCTGCGCGAGATTGCGCGCACGGTGGGGGAGACCCCTCGCGAGGAAGGTAGACAACCCATGACCAATGCCCAGGACCCCAACACTCCGCAGCAGCCCACCGAGCCGCCGACCCAAGAAGCAGCCGCCACTCCCACCGTGCCCGCGCAGGATGCCTCCTTCCCGGAGCCGGTCCCGGCGCCGCCGAGCGCTGACAGCAGCTGGGTGATCAACCAGGAAAAGAACAAGGTCGCCCCGTGGGCCCTAGGCCTGGGCATTGTTGCCGCCGTCCTGGCGATTGCGGTGGTCACCTCCGTGCTTGCGCTGCCGGTGGCCATCGCCGGGGTGATCGTGGGCATCATCGCCGTGGTCAAGGCACGCGGCATCGCGGGCGAGGGTCGGCGCATGGGCATGTCCATTACGGGCCTGGTCTTGTCCATCCTGGTAACGCTCATCACCGGGTTCCTGATGATCATGTCCATCATCTTCTTTGCACAGCACGGCGATGACTTGATGGCGTGCGTCGATCGCTATGGCTCGGACAATGATCAGGTTGCGTCCTGCATCAGTGATGCGATCGCGAAGTAAATAGGAGCGAGCACGCACGACACGCGGCCGGCCGCATTCACTGGTCTCAGGAAGGCGGGCGGCCGCGTGCGGTATGGGTTGACCTAGACCAACCCCGTCAGCGTCTGCGGGGAGGCTAGTCCAGGTAGTCCCGGAGGACCTGGGAGCGTGAGGGGTGGCGCAGCTTGGACATCGTCTTGGATTCGATCTGCCGGATGCGTTCCCGCGTGACCCCATAGACCTGGCCGATCTCGTCGAGGGTGCGGGGCATGCCGTCGGTAAGCCCAAAGCGCAGACGCACCACGCCGGCCTCCCGCTCGGAGAGGGTCTGCAGGACATCTTGGAGTTGGTCCTGCAGGAGGGTGAAGGAGACGGCGTCGACAGCAACAACCGCCTCGGAGTCCTCGATGAAGTCGCCGAGCTGGGAATCGCCCTCATCGCCGATCGTCTGATCCAAAGAGATGGGCTCCCGAGCGTACTGCTGGATTTCCAGCACCTTCTCCTCGGTGATGTCCATCTCCTTGGCCAGCTCCTGCGGGGTAGGCTCGCGGCCCAGGTCCTGGAGCAGCTCCCGCTGGATTCGACCCAGTTTGTTGATGACCTCCACCATGTGAACCGGAATGCGGATGGTTCTTGCCTGGTCTGCCATGGCGCGCGTGATGGCCTGGCGGATCCACCAGGTGGCGTACGTGGAGAACTTATAGCCCTTGGTGTAGTCGAACTTCTCCACCGCCCGGATCAGGCCCAGGTTGCCTTCCTGGATGAGGTCCAGGAACGCCATCCCGCGGCCCGTGTAGCGCTTGGCCAGGGAGACCACCAAGCGGAGGTTGGCCTCCAGCAGGTGGTTTTTGGCCTTGCGGCCATCGCGGGCGATGGCGCGCATATCCCGCTTGACTGCAGGGGTCAGCTTGGCTTCACGGTCGCCACCGGCGAACGCGGCCTCCATCTGCTCCATGCGGAACGTGGCGTAGAGCCCGGCCTCGATGCGCTTGGCCAGGGAGACTTCCTGCTCGGCGTTGAGCAGGGCGACCTTGCCGATCTGCTTGAGGTAGGCGCGCACAGAGTCCGCGGAGGCCGTCAGCTCAGCATCCTTGCGCGCTTGGCGCAGGGCCGCTGATTCGTCCTCGTCCCAGACTGAGGCGCCGTCGTCTTCTTCTTCCTCGTCGGATTCGGTGTCATCGACGTCGGCGTCAGCCTCAGCGTCCGGATCCTCGTCCTCGGGATCCTCCGCGAAGTTCTCGTCATCCTCAAGGTCTGCGTCCGGCTCGAAGTCCTCGTTGTCGGCTACGGCGAACTCGTCGTCGAGGATCTCGGGTGCGGTGGTCTCCGCCTTATCTGCCGTCGTTGCCGCGTCCGCGCCGTCCTTGGCCTGAGCTGCAGCGGACGTGCGGCCGCGCGTGGACGTGGCAGCCTTCTTGGCCGTGGTCTTCTTGGTAGTCGTCTTTTTTGCAGTGGTCTTGCGGGCGGTCTTTTTAGCGGCAGTCTTCTTTGCGGTGGTCTTCTTCGCCGTCCGCTTCTTGACGCCCGTCGTGGCCGCGGTCTCCTGCTCCGCTGCGGGTTCAGCCTGCTTTGCGGAATCCTCGGCAGCCGGGGTGGTGCTCGCCGCACGGCGGGTAGTTTTCTTAGCTGTGGTCTTCTTTGCCGCCGTTTTGCGGGCGGTCTTTTTGGCCGCCGTCTTCTTTGCCGGCTGGGTGGCCGCCGACTCTTCTGACGCTGCGCTCGTGCTATCAGCCTCGGCGGCAGTGGCGGCAGCTGCGGTCTTGGCCACGCGGGGGGCGGCCTTGCGGGCAGTCTTCCGGGCGGACTTCTTAGCGGTCTTCTTCGGAGCTGCTTCGGTGGGCTCGGCCGGAGTGGTTGCAGGGGTGGCCTGCGCGGCGGGCTGCGCCGTGCGCGGAGCGGCCTTGCGGGCCGACTTCCGGGCGGTCTTCTTGGCAGTCTTCTTCGGCGCCGCCACGGGGGACTCTTCACCGTTGGGGGCTGTTGAACTTCCTGAAGTACCGGTGGCTACCACGTACACCCTTTCGCCTTGTGTTTACGTTGCTCGGTTGGTACCGCTCGGCTCCTGATTGATCACGGTGAGCCGATAGTGAGACTGCGGCGGGTGTGTCACCCGCCGCGAGGGTTGCCCGGCTAGGCCAGCGCCCTCCTCTGACCTAGAAAACACCTAGTAGGCGGGTGATTATTCCCGCCTGCGATGGGGATTTCTGGCGAAGGACCATTCCTGCCGAGCAACCGCGGACGTGTGCTCCGCCAGGCTAGCTGGCGCGGCGCAAGTCTGCGGTATCTCAATGCCGACCGCCCAGTATAGAGTATTGCGCGGTCACTGTGGTATTTGCGGGGCCCGTTAGGGCCGGATTTCTTCCTGTATGGCCAGAGCCGCACCGACGATTCCGGCGCGATTGCGCAGAGTGGCCGGCACCACCTCAGTCTCCGTGGTCAGCAAGGGGATCCACTTGTCCGCCTTGCGAGAGATTCCTCCGCCAACAATAAACAAGGACGGGGAGAAGATGAACTCGTAGTGGTTGAGCACGGTGCTTACCCGCTTAGCCCACTTTTTATAGCTCAGTTCTTCTCTTTCCTTGACCGCGGAGGACGCCAAGTGTTCTGCCTCCTTCCCATCCACGTAGAGGTGGCCCAGCTCCGAGTTGGGGTAGAGGGTGCCATCGATGAGCAACGCGGAACCGATGCCGGTACCTAATGTGAGGAAGACCACGGGACCGCTGTTTGCGCGGGGATCGCCGTAGCGGGACTCGGCCAAGCCCGCGGCGTCCGCATCATTGAGGACGGTTAATTCTCGGCCGGGAAGGTGCGCAGAGAAGAGTTCGGCGACGTTCGTGCCAATCCAGGCGGGATCAATGTTGGCTGCGCTGCGAGCAACTTGGTCCCGGACAATGGCCGGAACGGTAATGCCCACCGGGCCGTCCCACTGGGCCTCGGCGATGATGCGCGCGGTGACCTCTGCGACCGCCTCCGGAGTTGCGGGCTTGGGGGTGGCAATTTTGATGCGCTCATCCACGAATTCTCCTGTATCCAGGTCTACGCGGGCGCCTTTTACCCCGGATCCTCCGACGTCGATTCCAAACCCGTAGTTACTCATAGTTGTGCATTGTACAAAGGTTGCGGAGGTCAACCAGTGCTCCTGGGCAAAGCGGGCGGATCGCCGGCTGTGGGAGATTGTGCTTCTGTTCGCCATTGCGTGCGCTCATCTGCGGATCTTCGTGCAATAACGGGGCTATACCTGAGCTAAAAATATGTGTTGTGACCTGGGGATATGACACAGCACTATCGGTGGTTTACTATGCGCCACCAAGAGCACTGTTACCGCTTGCGCCGCAGGTCATTGTGGGCAGAACTGATAGGTCGGTGCCGGAGCTGAAGTGTTGTCGAAGGAGCGAAGAGCAATGGCCACGGATTATGACGCACCGCGCCAGCGGACTGAGGATGACATCGAGACGGATTCCCTGGAGGGCCTCAAAGCCGCGGAAACTGACAATTCCTCCATCGATGAAGACGGAGAAATCGTAGATTCCTTCGAGCCTCCGAGCGTGGATCTCACCGGCGAGGAGCTCAACGTGACGGTCATCCCACGCCAGTCGGATGAGTTCACTTGTGCAAGCTGCTACCTAGTGCAGCGGAAGAACCGCATTTCCCACGTTGAAGATGACGGTTCTGTCATCTGCCTCGACTGCGCGTAGTCGAGGCCTGAGGGCACGCCGGCGCCGTGGCGGCGTGCCAGGTTTTAGCGATCGGTGCCCACGAGGGCGTCGAGAAGCGCATCGGGGTTTCTCGAGGCCACCAGCCAGTAGGGGGTAGGGTCCTCCGGGTCATTGAGTACCAACATGACCATCTCCGGCACCCAACCATGGGAAATGACAAACGCGGCCGGATCCAATTGCCGGCCCATGGCGTTGCGCTTGGCGGTAGCGGGCACGGCCAAGGCGCGATCAATCGCATCGTGAGGCAGCATCGCGTTATTAGTAACCAGCCAGCGTGTCCCATCCGCGTCTTGCTCGACCTGCACCACCGTGGAAGACAGCCACAGCAAAGACCACACCGCAAGGATGGACAGCCCGATCGCCGGGACGATAAGCCACACCGTGGAACGGTTGTGGGCGAATTGGGCAGTCAGCAGGGCCACCAGCATGAAAGCCAGGATCCACCAGTAGAACGGGACCCACTGGCGTTCCCTGTAGAGCACCGTCGCAGCGGGCGGCTGTGACGGTTGGGAAGGCTGGGCCTCGTGCGCGGCGTCACCGCCTACAGAACCTTTTTCAACCACATCGGCCAAGTCTACGGCACGCGACAACTCGGCGTGGACATCCCCGGGGCTGAGGTGGGATTCTTCCTGCACTCCACGGTGCTGACGTAGTGTGGGCGCCGTGAACCTTGAACATGATCACCAACCCGCCTCCGCCGTTTCAGACCCCGAAGCCGAACCAGGTTTCGCCGGGGCAGGTGTTGCGGCACCGCACGTGTCGGTCCGGCTGCTGCATCCGAAGGCGCAGCTGCCGCAGCGCGCGCACCCTGATGATGCTGGGGCCGATCTGCGCTGTGTAGAAGATGTTCACCTCGAGCCTGGTCAGCGCGTATTGGTCCCCACGGGAATCGCCCTGGCTTTGCCCGAGGGGACAGTTGGCCTGGTCCATCCGCGCTCAGGCCTCGCTGCGCGCCAGGGCGTGAGCATAGTCAACACGCCGGGGACAATCGACGCCGGATATCGGGGCGAGATAAAGGTCTGTTTGATTAACCTTGATCCGGAAACGCCGGTGACGTTGCCTGCCGGAAGCCGGATTGCGCAATTGCTTATCCAGAAAGTGGAATTTGCCACCTTCGGTGAGGTTAGTCAGTTAGATAGCACCGAACGCGGTGAGGGCGGTCACGGCTCTACAGGTGTGCAATAAGACTGCTGGCGGGTATCGTTTTTCCCGCAACCGTGTTCATCCGTGAATCATGGGCCCCAGCGGGTGAGCGAACAGGCGTACCCGCAAGCCACCGTGCCCCGCACGTTGGTGGCGCCCGCCCCCCGCAGTAGTCGGGGCGGGAAGGGCGGTACTGATAGGAAAGGGAGTGGAGTGCCATGGGACTGTGGCCATTTGGAAAGAAAGATAAGGCAGACGGCAATGATGAGGCTGTAGCTGCACCAAACGAATACGAGCAGGACGGTTCCAGCAGCGCGGACAATAGCGCGCACAATGCCCACACCGGCTATGCGGACAATGACTCCGCCGTGGCAGCGTCCGCAGCACAAGATGGACAGCCCGGAGCAGAGGAAGAGCCTGCCGTCACCCACGATGCCGTCAACGGCACGACTGGCCCCTTCGATGGTGACCAGGTGGCCATCGAGGACTTTGACTTCTCTGACTTTTCCAACGGCGTGCTCAACCTAGGCTCGCTCAAGCTACCCCTGCCCAAGGAATCCCAGATTCAGGTGGAGATGGGGGAGGAGGGCCCGCGGATGCTCCACGTGGTCACCCGCTACGGGCGCATCACGCCGGTGGCGTTCGCTGCGCCCACCTCGACCGCGCAGTGGCGTCAGGCCGTCAGCGAGATCATGGAGAAGATGACCGAAGATGGTCTGAACCCGCAGATCGAAGATGGGCCTTGGGGCCGCGAGGTTGTTGCCCGCGGCACCGCCGGAATCATTCGCCTGATCGGCGCGGACGGGCCGCGATGGATGTTGCGCTTCACGCTGGCGGGCCCCCTGGAGATGGCTGATGAGCTGACTGAGCAGGGCCGCCAGCTTGTGGCCCGGACCTTTGTGTATCGCGGGGACGACCCGATCCTTGCAGGCAATTCGCTGCCGGTGACGTTGCCGCAGCAGCTGGTCGAGCAGGTTAATCAGGCGCTCCAGCAGCGCGCGGCCCAGCAGCAACAGCAGCAACAGCAGCCCGAGCAGGCGCCTGCGCCGGGGCAGCCGCAAATCGGCCCCTCGGCATCCTAAGTACGCTGCGGCGCCCCGCAGGCCCCGCTTGGCCTGTGTCAGCTGGTGTGCATCTGCTGGCTTGCTCCAGCCCAGTTCTCCCGCGCGGTGGTCGTGCGGTGGCCGCGCTGTAAGCTAACGCACACCCAGTGTCGTGCAAGAGGGCGCGAGCCCTTCTGCTTCGCACGAGCACTAAAGCCCACGCAGCGTGGCGAGGGGGCACCGCCGCATGCCCTTTCATAGTTGCCCCGTGCCCCACCAGTAAAGGAATCCGGACGTGACGTCATCTGGCCTGCCCGCCGATCACAGTGATGCCCCTCGAACGCCACCAGCAGCAACGCCCGAGGGGGCGGCCGCCGCAGACACCGAGGTAAGCGACCCGACCCTGCTCGAACAGATGGGAGGGCTGACCGGGCTGGTGTCTTCCACGTTGCCGGTGCTGGTGTTGGTTCCTATCAACGCTTGGAAGGGTCTTGTGCCAGCGCTGCTTGCCGCCTTGGGAGTCGCCGCCGCGGTGTTCGTGTGGCGGCTGGTGCGCAAGGAGTCGGTGCAACCGGCAATTTCCGGTTTCATTGGGGTGGCCATTTGTGCCGCAATTGCGTGGAAGATGGGGGATGCCAAGGGCTATTTCCTCTACGGGATCTGGATGTCGCTGCTTTTCGCCTGCGTGAGTGTGGTGTCCGTGGTGGTGCGGTGGCCAATTGTCGGGGTGATTTGGAAGGGCGTTAATGGGGACTCGATGTCTTGGCGCGGAGTCCCTGCTGCGCGGCGGTGTTATGCGTGGGCGACGCTGGGGTGGGCCGTTGTTTTTGCCGCCCGTTTTGTGGTGCAGCATTACTTTTATGGCCACGATGGCACCACCCAGTTGGCGGTGGCGAGGATTCTGATGGGGTGGCCACTGACGGCGGTGGTGACTGTTGTGACGGTGATTCTGGTGCGTCGCGCCGATGCGCTGGTTGCCGCGCAGCCGTCGCCCGCGGAAGAAGCTCAGCAAGAAGCCCAGCCAGAAGCCGAGCCAGAAGCCGAGCAGGCACCCAAACATCCAGCACAGCAAGGCCTCCCGCAGGGGCGGCGACAAGGAGATACCGATGATTCCCACTGATACCCGTGAGACCATATCCGGGGTTCGCATCGAGCGGATGGCCCACGGCGGCAGAGGGATTGCGCTTATCGACGCCCGCGTGGTCTTTGTCGCAGGAGCCTTCCCCGGCGATGTGGTCACCATCGCCGTGCACAAGAAGAAGAAGCGCTTCTGGGAGGCGACGGCAGTAGCCGTTGAGCAGCCCTCGGAGCTCCGCGGTGAGGAGCGCTGCCCTGCGGCCGCAGCCGGTGCCGGGTGCTGCGACTTTTCTGCGGTGCGTCCGGACAAGGAGCTGGAGCTCAAAGCTGGGATCTTGCGCGACCAGCTCGGGCGCATCGGGGCGCTGGAGGGGCTGCCGGAGCCGACGCTGCGCACCCTGGAGCCGGTGAGCGGGTGGCGCTCGCGTGCGCGGCTGGGCGTCGATAAGCAGGGCAGAGCCGGTACGCGCAAGGCGCAGTCCACCGCGGTGGTCACGGATGTGGCGTGCAGCCAATTGGTGCCCGGCTTAGCGCGCGGGATCGTGGGGGAGGACGCGCGCCGTTTTACCCCGGGAGCGGAAGTCATTGCCGTCATGGATGATGCCGGCGAGCGGCATGTGCTTGAGGCGCGCGCGGCTGCACGAGGGCGGCGAACGGAAAAGACGACCGGCCTGATCGAAGGCAGCGGGACGGTCACCCAGACGGTGGGCGCGACCACGTTCCGCTTCCCCGCGACGGCCTTTTGGCAGGCCCATGTTGCCGCACCCGGCGCCTACGCGGAGGCTGTCGCCGGGTTGCTGCGCCAGGGACTCGAGCGCTACTTCAGCGAAAACACCCAGGCCAGCCCCGTCGGCTGGGATCTCTACGGCGGCGTCGGCTTGTTCATTCCCACGTTGCGCGACGTGCTGGGCGCCGACGCGCAGATCTATTCGGTGGATTATTCTGCCGCGGCTTCTGGCCAGGCTCATTCCTGGCCGGAGGGCGTGACCATGGTCAATGCGCGGGTCGATGCGGCGGTGTCCCAGCTGCCGCGCCCGGACGCCGTGATTCTTGATCCGCCGCGCTCGGGCGCGGGCGCTGCCGTGATCGCACAGGTGGCGCAGGCGCGCCCGCGGGCCGTCGTGCACATCGGCTGCGATCCCGCGACGCTGGCCCGTGACCTGGGCTATTGGTCTGCTCAAGGGATGACGGTGGCACAGATGCAGCTTATCGACGCCTTCCCCGGCACCCACCACTTTGAGGTACTGGTACTCCTCGTCCCCGCGGCGACCGCGGCGCATAAATGAGGCCGACCGTAGTTCTTGAGTAGGCGCGCAACCGCGTAGAATCTAGCGGAAGTTGCCCTCCTCGCCCGGGGCCTCCTGGGCGGGCAGGTCGCGCCCGAGGCGGGCGGCGGCGTGCCACGGGCCACGGCAAGCGAAGGAGTCGTAAAACAAGTCCATGGGTATTCTCCGCAACGTGTCTTCACCCGCCGACCTCAAGGCTCTGGGGTTTGCCCAGCGTGAGCAGCTGTGTGAGGAGATCAGGCAATTCCTGATTTCCAAGGTCTCGGCCACCGGCGGGCACCTGGGCCCCAACCTGGGTGTGGTGGAATTGTCCGTCGCCCTGCACTGGGTTTTTGCGTCTCCGCACGATCCGCTCATCTTTGACACCTCGCACCAGTCCTACGTGCATAAGATCCTGACCGGCCGGGCGGACAAGTTTGATACCCTGCGCAAGCGTGGCGGGCTGTCCGGGTACACGGATCGCTCAGAAAGCGAGCACGACTGGACGGAGTCCTCGCACGCCTCTGCCGCGCTGTCTATCGCCGATGGCCTGTCCAAGTCCTTCGTGCTGTCGGGACAGCGGGACCGCAACGTCGTGGCGATCGTCGGCGATGGCGCCATGACTGGCGGGATGTGCTGGGAGGCGCTGAACAACATCGCCGCCGACCCGCACCGCAACGTGGTCATCGTGGTCAACGACAACGGCAGAAGCTATTCACCGACCATCGGCGGCTTTGCCAACAACCTTGCTGACCTGCGCATGATGCACACCTATGACAGAGTCATGGAGCAGGGTAAATCCACCCTGAAATCCATGGGCTGGGTAGGCGAACGCACCTTTGAGGCGCTGCACGCCTTCAAAGAAGGCGTGAAATCCTCGGTGCTACCCACCGAGATGTTCCCCGAACTGGGGATGAAGTACGTGGGCCCGGTCAACGGGCACAACCTCAGGGCGCTGGAAAACTCCCTGACCTACGCGCGGGACTTCGACGGGCCGATCATCGTGCACGTAGTCACCGAGAAGGGCCGCGGTTTCGCCCCGGCAGCCACCGAATCCGTGGACCTCATGCACTCCACGGGGGTTATTGACCCCACCACCGGAAAGGCCATCAGCCAGGCCGGCCCAAGCTGGACGTCCGTCTTCTCCGAAGAACTGCTCGACGTGGCCCAGGAGCGCGAAGACATCGTGGCCATCACCGCAGCGATGGCGGGCCCGACGGGACTGTCGCCCTTTGCGGAGCGCTACCCGGACCGCTTCTTTGACGTAGGAATCGCCGAACAGCACGCCCTGACCTCGGCTGCAGGTCTGGCCTTGGGTGGCCTGCACCCGGTGGTCGCGCTCTACTCCACCTTCCTCAATAGGGCCTTTGACCAGATGCTCATGGACGTGGCGCTGCTCAAATTGCCCGTCACGCTCGTCCTGGACCGCTCGGGCATCACCGGATCCGACGGGCCCAGCCACAACGGTGTGTGGGATCTTGCCATCACCTCCCTGGTGCCAGGCATGCACGTCGCCGCCCCCCGCGACGGCGCCCAGCTGCGCGAGCTGCTGCAAGAAAGCTGGCGCATCGCCGACGCCCCGAGCGTGGTGCGCTTCCCCAAGGGCGACCGCCCCGCCGACACCCAGGCGCTGCGGCGAACCGACGACGGAGTAGACATCATGGTCGAACCCGCTGCCGCCGACACCGAAGAAACCGCGCCCGTGCTCATCATCGGGGTCGGGGCGCTCGTCCAGGCAGCGATGGATGCCGCCGCGGAGCTCAACACCGCCGGCACCCCTACGGCCGTCATCGACCCACGCTGGGTCAGCCCCGTGCCAGGCAGCGTGGTCGAGCTGGCCCGCACCGCACGCATGGTGGTCACCGTGGAAGACGGGATCATCCGCGGCGGAATTGGCTCACTGATTGCAGAAACGCTCAGCGCCGCCGGCTGCGATGTTCCTATCCGGCACATCGCCTTTCCTGACGAGTTTCCCCAGCACGCCTCGCGCTCGGAACTGCTCGCGGAGATGGGGATGGATGCCGCAACCATCGCGGCGTCGATTAGCCAGTGGTTAAGCTAGCGGGCGGCAGAAGCAAACAGCAGCGGCGCGACGAGTGACACCGCAATATCGCGCTGCCACGCGCGCACGTCGTGATCATCCAGAAACGCGATGAGCTCAGCGACATCGGCGATGGTGCGCGCCTTGTCATAGGTCGCCGCCCAAATAGCTGCGCGCAGCACAGCGGGTTTGATGATGTTTTCCACCGGGATGCCCCGAGAACGCGAAAACTCCTCCAACGCCTGTTGCGCCGCGGCCAGCACCCGCGCACCCGTCCTGTTGCGCCGCGGCCACGCGGACACCGCCGGCAAAGACCGCACCTTGGGGGCCTTGCGCGGCAACCGGTCGGCCGGAACCCGCTTGCCCTTCTTCACCGCCTGCAACCACACCGAGCTGTGTCTGCGGTAGCGCTCGCGCATGCCCGGAATCCCATGCATCTCCCGGGGGGTGCGCGGGGCGGCGTGGGCGATGGCCAGGATCATTTTGTCCGGCAATAACACGGACGGGGAGAGGTCCTGATATACCGCGATCGCCTCGCGCGCCTGCCACAGTTCGCGCACGATGGCCAGGGTGCGGGTGCTCACCACGGTGGAAACCCCGCGGGTATTGCGCCAATGGCGCAGCGGCGGAACGTCATCGCGATGCCGCTCCACCAGGCTGGCAAACTCCTGGGACGCCCAGTCGAGCTTGCCTTGTTCATCGAGTACTTCTGCAAGCGCCTCGGCAAGCTCAAGAAGCAGCTCCACGTCCAGTGCCGCATACGCCAGCCAGCTGCGCGGCAGGGGAGTAGTAGACCAATCCTCGGCCCCGTGCCCCTTCTCCAGGCGGACACCAAGGACGGCCTCCGTCATCGCCGCCAAATTCACGCGCGGATAGCCGGCGATGCGCCCCGCCAGCTCCGTATCAAACAGCGTCCCCGGATGAAGGCCCAGCCAGGACAAAGACGGCAAATCAGAGGCGGCCGCGTGAATGACCCAATCCTGCCCGTTGATCACGGGGGCGAGGGCCGCATTGAGCTCCGTGCGGTAGCCCTCCGGGGCCAGCAGGAAGGTGCCTGCGCCGCGGCGCTTGATCTGAATCAAAAAGGCGCGGTCGTCGAAGCGGAAGCCGGAGGCCCGCTCGGTATCAATGGCAAACGGACCCGCCCCCCGGGCGAGCACGCGGGCAGCCCGACGAAACCCCGACGGGGTATCCACCACGTCCGGCACGCCGCCGGCGGGCCGCTGCAACACGGGTACCTCTGCGGCGGGAGTCGCCGGGGTCGGCGAAGCAGGGTCGGCGGCAGGGCGGGGGCCAGACTGTGCGCTGGACTGCAAAGAGTGGGGCGTGCGGCGTGCCATCGCGAAGAGGAGTTCCTCCTTTATGAACCCAGGCTTGAGCGTATGGCCTGAAGAATCTAGGACCCGAGTTGGGTCACGCCCTCAGGCGGAAGGCCAGCCACGTTGGCCAGCACGCGGGCAAAGGCAGCAACGTGGGGGGACAGATCGTTACCATCGGCGGTCCAGGACGCGCGCATCTCAAGCTGATAGGCCCGTGGCGGGCCGCCAATGTCACCGTAGCGCACAGACGTGGTAGATGTGACGGTGCCACCCAGGTTTGTCAGGCCTGCCGATTCCTTTTCTAGCGCCTCAGTGAGCCATTGCCAGGCCACCTCCGGCAGGAGGGGATCGGCGGCAACCTCATCATCCATGTCTGCCTGAATGTAGGCCACCAGGCGCATGGATCCCTCCCAGGCGTCCTCTGCCTTGGGATCGTGCAGGAGGATCAGCCGGCCAAAGGCGTCACCGTCCGAGTCCGGGGGAATCTGGTCAGGTAGCTCAGGTTGTAGGTGGTCAACCTCCAGGCCGATGGCGTGGCTAAAGGGGGCGAGGCGCTGGGGCGGGCGGATCGTTCCCAGGCTCAGTTCCGGGCGGATATACGCCGAGTGCATGGACTCGACCGCCTCGGAGAACTCAGCCGGCACAGCCGCCTCGTCGCTGCGTCGGCGCCGGGAGGCGGACGCAGCCGTGGTGGACGAATCGGAATGGATCACGCACACAAACGTATCTTTAGCTTTGTGCGTGGCGTGAAGGCGCGCCGAAGCTGAGCATATTTGGCATAGCAAAGTGACAACCCCCATCCCGCTGTGGGTACCCTTGGTTCCCCTCCCCGTGCGTTCAAACTTATGATGGATGAGACGCGGTGCCGGCGGGGTGCTTCCATCCCGCGGGCACCGGTTGACTACCCCGCGCGGGATGGCAGCATCCCGCGCCGCGCGGAGGCGGAGGAGACCGCCTCCCACTCGCCAGAAAGGACATCGACGCCGTCATGGCAGACATGGATCTCGATCAACTCAACAACTATCAGCAGTACACCCAGTACGCAGTGTTCCATATTGGGCAGGGAGCCCTGCCGGATGACCGCACGGACGTGGCCGCCCAATTCCAGAAGTTCCTGGATGACCTTGCCGCCGCCGGCACCGTCACCGTGCGCGGCGTCTACCTGGCCTCCGGGTTCAAGGCGGACTCGGACCTTATTATCTGGTGGCACGCGCCTGAGTTCTCGGACCTGCAGTCCGCGCTCAACGATTTCCGCCGCACCACCGTGCTGGGCCAGGTCTGCGAGTTGGTGTGGTGCGGAAATGGCGTGCACCGCCCCTCCGAGTTCAACAAGGCACACCTGCCGTCCTTCATCATGGGCGAGGAGCCGGAAGAATGGATGACCGTCTACCCCTTCGTCCGCTCCTACGACTGGTACGTCCTAGATCCCACCGATCGCCGACGCATCCTGGCCGAGCACGGCCGCGCAGCCGCCGGCTACAAGGACGTGCGCGCCAACACCACCACCGCCTTCGCGCTCGGCGACTATGAGTGGATGCTCGCTTTCGAAGCCTCGGACATGGGCCGCATCGTCGACCTCATGCACGACATGCGTTACACGGAGGCGCGCCTGCACGTGCGCGAGGAGATTCCGTTCTACAGCGGCCGGCGCATCATGGATGCCCAGACGCTGCTCAACGCGCTGCCCTAAGCGCGGCGCTGCGGGGGCAACCCCGAATCTGCCGAGGCGCCCGGTGCGCCCGGTGCGCCCGAAGTGCTTGTCGCTTCCGGCGCCTCGGCGCCATCCGGTGCGTCAGCGGAAAGCTCGAGGCACACGGAGTTGATGCAATAGCGTAGGTCGGTGGGGGTGTCATAGCCCTCACCGGCGAAAACGTGACCCAGGTGGGAGCCGCAGTTGGCGCAGATCACCTCGGTGCGCGTCATCCCCAGCGAATGATCTTCGCGCTCGATGACGGCCTCGCCGGCTAAGGGGGAGAAGAACGCGGGCCATCCGCAATGGGAGGGGAATTTCTCAGTGGAGCGAAACAGCTCTGCCTTGCACGCCCGGCAGCGGTAGATTCCGGCCGTGGTGGTGTCTGTGTATTCTCCGCTAAACGGGGCTTCCGTTCCGGCCTGACGCAGGACGCGGTATTCCTCAGCGCTTAAACGCTGGCGCCATTCCTGATCGCTGATGAGACGAAAGTCGGTCATCGCTTTCCTTTCTGGATTGACGTGGTGCGGCGGGGGCGGGTGGGCGAGTTCGGGGCACCGGTTGCCATGGAGCCTGCAGAACCCACAGCGCTCGCAGAGCCCGCAGTCGCTGTAGTCGCCGGAGTCACCGCAGCTACCCCAGCGGCTGGCCGCGTGACGTGAGGCCCGGCAGCATCCGCCCACCACCATCCGAGGATAACGGCTGCGCTGGCAAGCAGCAGCCCTGCCCAGCCTACGGGTGCGGCCAGTGAATTAAACACGTGTGATATGTACCAATGATTCTCAAACACTGGTTCAACCGGGGCGAGGAAGAGCCAGGCGGCGGCCCAGACCATCCAGGAGTGTGCGACCGATCGGCCCATCAGCGCCGTGAGCAGCAGCGGGAACAGGAACATGGAATAGTACTTTTGGCCCAACGAGGACAGAAGAAACACGCCGACGAGCAGGATGCCGCTGGAGGTCATTGCCCACAGGGTGGGGTCGGTGTCACGCCAGCGCGCCAGCCCGATGATCCCGATGGCTACGGACCCGGCCAGGCTGGCCCACAAGAGCAGATGTAGTGCGGCGGGCATACCGTAGTACTGGGCCACCCCGGCGAGCGAGGCGTTGGCGTAGTCGCGGACCTGGCCAAGGTAGGGGGTGACCACGTGCAGGTAGTCGCTTGCCCCGGGGACGAGGGGCCACGCCACCACATTGAGCCCCACGGGCACCAGCACGCCGGCGAAGACAGGCTTGAGCTGGAGGCGCATGGCGGGCAGGATCAGCAGCGGGGCGAATTGTGGCTTGATCACAATGGCCAAGCCGATGAGGATGCCGGCAGCCCAGTCGCGGTGGTGGAGGAAGAGCACGAGGAATCCGGCGAGCAGGGCAAGTAGGACGCCGTTGATATTGGAAAAGATCAGCGTATTGCGCACCGACTCCGTCAGGAAGGCAGCCAGCACCACGGTGGGGTAGACGCAGCTGCGCAACGCCCACCCGCACAGCCGCACCAGAATCCCAAGGGCTGCGATGATGCACGCCGCATTGAGGAGGATGAAGATCATCCGTGCGGTAGGCACGTCTGCGGCAAGACCAAGCGGGGCCAGGATGGCGGTGGCCCCGGGGTTGTACAGGTAATGCGGGTCCACAAAGCGGTAATTCTCGGAGTAGACCGGGACACCTTCAAGCATGCGGCGCGCCGCGGAGTGGACGGTGGTGAAGTCATCCGTCTGAGACCCGATGACGGCCTGGGCGCACACCACCTCCAGGATGGTCCATACGGCAAGCGGCCAGGCTATCGGATTGGCGTAGCGGTCAATCCGGGTGCGCCGGGGGGTGGACCAGCCGGAATCGGCCGAGCACAGCGGGGCGTGTGCCTGCCAGGTCTGGGACAGGCGGTGGCGCAATGTGTGTGGTGCGTGGGTCACCCACACATGGTAACGTTGCCGCCCCTGTGCCCGTCGGTTACCCGGCGGGGTTTGGGCGCCGGTAGCGCGCATAGACCATTGCGTCTGCGTCGGCGGCGAGCCCATCGAGGCGCCAGCGTGGCGCAGGATTCACCGGTGGCTTGTGCTCGTGGCCGGCGACCAGGGGAGTGTCCACGCTGGGCAGAAGTGCAGGGGAGACGGTGAGGTGGAAGACGTCGATAAGCTCCCGAGCCAACAGGTCCGCGTACAGGTGCGGCCCGCCTTCGACGAGGATGCGCGGGTAGCTCGGCCGCAGTGCGGCGATCGGATCGCTGCCCCCCGCCAGCACCTCCCACCCGTCTGCACGCAAGCGGTCAGCGCTTATCGACGCCGCCGCCTCCTCCGACGTCACCACCACCCCCGCCGGCAGGTTCGCCCACTCCAGCTTCCGCGAGACCACGCACAGCACCGGAAGCTCCCGCTGCCCGCGCGCCACCCGCTCGCGGCGGGCCTGGGCAGGCACATCCACCGGCCCATAAGACTCGTTACGCACGGTCGCCCCCGTGACCACAATGGCATCGGCCCAGGAACGCAAACCCGCAAGCAAGGCCGAATCTCGCGCCGTGCCCAACGTGCCAGAGCGGCCCTGCACAGTCGCACTCCCCGTCGCCGCCATGATCGCCACGGCGCGCACCTCCGGGTGGCCCACCGGCGCGGTCGGGCCGATGAGATCAGCCACCGTCGGATCAACGCAAAATGCAACAGACATGCCTGCCACCCTACAAACAACTCCACCCCGGACGGACACGCCGTACGGGGTGGAGAACAGAGAGCGGATGACGAGACTCGAACTCGCGACCCTCACCTTGGCAAGGTGATGCGCTACCAACTGCGCTACATCCGCAAAAGATAATCCCGGCAACAACCGGAATGATCCGTGCGCGATACTGGGATTGAACCAGTGACCTCTTCCGTGTCAGGGAAGCGCTCTCCCGCTGAGCTAAACGCGCTCGCATTGCCCGTGCCTGGTGTGACACGACAATCGTGGAGGTGGAAACGGGAATCGAACCCGTGTGCACGGTTTTGCAGACCGTTGCCTCACCACTCGGCCATTCCACCGTGGCGTTACCGCCTCGGGCACTCAGTGCCAGAGCGGATGACGAGACTCGAACTCGCGACCCTCACCTTGGCAAGGTGATGCGCTACCAACTGCGCTACATCCGCAAAAGATAATCCCGGCAACAACCGGAATGATCCGTGCGCGATACTGGGATTGAACCAGTGACCTCTTCCGTGTCAGGGAAGCGCTCTCCCGCTGAGCTAATCGCGCCGGGGAAACCACCAACAAGGGCGATAACCTGGAGCGGATGACGAGACTCGAACTCGCGACCCTCACCTTGGCAAGGTGATGCGCTACCAACTGCGCTACATCCGCACGCACCTGGCCTATAAGGCAAAAAGCTCAAGGCCGTTGTGCGTTGACAAACTTTAGCCTGACTCCACCAATCGGTACAAATCGCCTGGGTTCCTCCCCAGCGCGGGGGTGAACGGCGGGGGCGCGAGGACCCTGTGCGGGCCGGCATGGGCGCGGCGGGAATGGGTGTGACGGCACTGCTGCTGCGGGCGTGCCGGGGGGTGGCGGTGGCGTCGTTAGTGCGTCGGTAGTGCTTCGATGCCGCGGCAAGGTGAGACGCCGCCCCTACCCGGGAAAGCCCTGCGAAGGGGCTATGCGGGTCCTCGCCGGGGCAAAGACCAGCGGATTTCGCGGTGGGAGCGCCTCCGTGCTACCTTGAATCCCGCACCACCGGCCGCATGAAGTGCTTGATCGCGGCACGGTTTGGATGCGGTCCCATGGCTCAGTGGAAGAGCGTTCCGTTCACACCGGAAAGGTCGCTGGTTCGATCCCAGCTGGGACCACCACATGACGGGAACACTTAGTGTTCCCGTCTTTTTGCATTTCCGGTGGGGGATGCAGGGCTTAAAGGCTAAAGGCGCACGCCGTTTGCCTGCGCGCACCGTTGCTGCCCGCAGGGGGCTCATACCGTTAGTGCCCAGGTGGGAGTGCGCTCGCCTGGCAACTGGGGAACTACTTGGCCGATTGTGTCGACTACTCCAGTACCGGGCATGGCGCCATGCCCGGTAATTCGCCTGGGGTCACGCCCGGGTTGGCCTTCATAGGCCCGCTCGGTGGACAATGGCAGATGCGAGCATCGGGATGTTCCCGGTTGCTACCTAAGCGCCAGCTGTCCGGCGTGAAGAAAAGTGAGGTGAGACAGCGTGCCACAGCGCACACGTGCACGGCTTGGCTGTGTCATGGCAGGGGGCTTATTTATGCTTAGTACCGTGGCGCCTCTTGCCCAGGCACATGACGTAGTCATCAGTGCCGAGCCCGGAGTAGGGGCCACCGTTGCGCAGTTTCCCCACCAGATCACTCTGACCTTTTCCGGCATTCCGCGTGACACCTTCAATACCGTGGCGGTGTCGCGGACAGGAGGAGGGGAGATTCTCTTCCGGGGTGAGCCGACTTTGCGGGGGCGCGATGTCAGCGTTGAGCTCCCCACGGATCTCAACCCGGGGCCAGGCGACTACACCATCGGTTTTCAGATCACGTCCTCCGACGGGCATGCGACCCGCGGTATGACCACCTTTAGCGTTGCGGGTGAGCCTGGCTCCGCCGCGGCGCAGTCCGCCGACTCGGCAGCTGCTCCGTCCGCCGAGGGGGCGTCGGAATCCGGCGCCACGGCGGCGACGGTGGCTGCGGTAGCCGCGGGCGTGGTGGCCGTAGTCGCAGCGCTTGCCGGCGGATGGGTGTGGCGGCAACGGCGTCAGAATCAGCAAGAACAACACTAGAAAAGGGCTTTGACAATGTCTGTGAATGTACGTAAGGGTTCCACCGCGCTTGGTGTCTTGTGTGCGACCGTGCTGGTGGGTGCCGGCCTGGCCGCCTGCTCGCCCGACGAGCAGCCGTCCACCAACACCAGTCCTGCCGCCAACCCCACGGCGGCCGCACCGAAGACGACGAGCAACGCGGCAGGCGAGCACAACGATTCGATGGTGACCTTTGAGCGCGGCGTCGTACGCGCTAAGGGCACGGACAATGACATGACCGCGGTTTTTGGCACCCTGGTCAACCACACGGATAAGGACGTCCGCATCACGGGGCTGACCAGCTCGCTGGGTACGGCTACCTACCAGCTGCACGAGGTTGTCAACGGCGTCATGCAGGAAAAGCCCGGCGGCTTTGTGGTGCCCGCCAACGGCACTTATGAGCTTGCGCCGGGCGCCGACCACATGATGATCATGGGCTATGCGCACCCGGTGGCCTCCGGCGACACGGTGACCCTCACCCTGACCACGGATGCCGGCGAGGTGGAGGTGCCGGAGGTTCCGGTGCGTGTCATCGCCGCTGGCGAGGAGAACTACGGGGACCTGGATCACGGTGGTGCGGACAAGGCCGGCGAGCACGGTGATCACGGCATGAAGGGCCACGACATGAATGGCCATGACATGAAGGGGCATGACATGAAGGATCAGGGCGAGCACGCGGAGCACCAGCACTAAAAGCTGGCGTACTTAGCCCCCGACATCCGTCGTCTCCGCTGTGAAAGGACACTCGTACCCGTGAGCACCCACCGTCATATCGAACCCGCGAAGCACCACACCGTTTCCCGGCGTGGTTTCCTTGCCGCCTCTGCGGCTACGGGGGTTGGAGGAATGGCGGTGAGCGCGTGTGCGAGCCCCCAGCACGATGACGGCCAGGACCAGCACGATGACGCCTGGCTTGCCGATCAGCAGGTGCCCTTCGACGGCGTCCACCAGGCGGGCGTGCAAACGCCGTCCCAGGCACACGTCAACCTTTTGGCGTTCAATTTCCACGAGGGGGTCGACCGTGCGGGCATCAAGCGCCTCATGCGACTGTGGACCGAGGATGCGCGCGCGCTATGCACGGGCAACACCCCGGTGGGAAGCCTCGAACCGGAGCTGACCACCAGCCCCGCAAACTTGACCATCACCTGTGGCTTTGGGCCGCGGCTTTTCGACGTCGCGGGGCTTACCAAGCAGCGCCCCTCCTGGCTCGCCCCCATCCCGGCGTTCGCCCACGACAAGCTCGATCCGCAGTGGGGTCAGTCGGATCTGGTGCTGCAGATCTGTGGGGATGATCCCCTGGGGGTGGCCCACGCCATGCGCCACATGATCCGGTCCGGCAAGGAATACGTGACCACCGGGTGGCTCCAGCAGGGATTCCTCCACGCGGACGGCGTTGGCCGTGGGCAGACCGCGCGAAATCTCTTTGGGCAGAAGGACGGCACCGTCAACCCGCATACCGACGAGGAATTTGCCCAGCAGGTGTGGATCGACCAGGGGCCCGCCTGGGCGCGCGGCGGCACGGCCATGGTGGTGCGCCGCATTTTCATGAATCAGGACACCTGGGAGATCCTGGATCGGCCTTCCCGTGAAGTAGTGGTTGGCCGTGACCTCGTCCACGGCGCCCCGCTGTCCGGTGGGGATGAGTTCACCCCCGCGGACTTCCAGGCCGCGGACGCCTCCGGGTTGACCCTCATTGACCCCAACAGCCACATGGCGCGGGCAACCCCTCCTGCCGACCACCCGGAACAGCGGATCCTGCGCCGCCCGTTTAACTGGGATATTCAGCCGGACCCCGCCACCGGGGCGACCTCGAACACGGGGCAGATTTTCATCTGCTTCCAAAAGGATCCCACGCGTCAGTTCATTCCCATTCAGCGGCGCCTGGATCAGGCCGATCGGCTCAATGAGTGGATTACCCACATCGGCTCGGCGGTCTACTTTGTCACCCCGGGGGTCAGCGCGAGTGATCCCGGGCGGGACGCCTACTGGGGAGCCGGGCTGCTGGAAGGCTAGTCGGACCGAGTAAGATCGACGCACGACTGTCGGGTGCGTGCACCAGGCAGCATCTGTGCGTGGCTCCGGCACCTCGGTCCTGCCATGCCATGGGTGCATGCCGCGCGTGCCCGCGAACAGTATTGTCGTGCGACCACACGTGGGTGATTGCGGCCCGGTATGCCGCCGTCCCCACCCAAGCGCAAAGGAGCGCAGGAGACCTATGGTGAACTCCGCCGAGAAACTATCCGCCTTTGAGGTACCTGCAGGTACCCCCGTCGGGCGCGCCTTGCGCGACTATGACCTGCCCAACAAGGGGCCTGAGGCCATTGTGTGCGTAAAGGATGCCGCCGGGGTGCTTCGGGATCTGTCCTACACCCCGACCGAGGCGGAGACGGTCACTGCCGTTGCGGCCAACACTGAAGACGGCCGCAGCGTCATCCGCCACTCCTGCGCGCACGTGCTTGCCCAGGCGGTGCAGGCAGAATTCCCCGGTACCAAGCTGGGGATCGGGCCGGCCATTGAGGGCGGGTTCTACTACGACTTCGACGTTGCGGAGCCGTTCACGCCGGAAGATCTGCGCACGCTGGAAAAGCGGATGAAAAAGATCATCAAGTCCGGGCAGCGCTTCGAGCGCCGAGTATGGGAATCCAAGGACGAGGCCCGCCAGGCCTTGGCCGCTGAGCCCTACAAGCTTGAGCTCATCGAAGACAAGGGCAGCGTGGCCCCGGATTCTGACGAAGCCACGGAGGTCGGCGAGGGCGAGCTGACCGCCTATGACAATGTCAACCCGCGCACCGGTGAAACGGAATGGTTTGACCTGTGCCGCGGCCCCCACGTTCCCACCACCCGGTATATTCCCGCGTTCGCGCTGACGCGCACGTCCGCGGCATATTGGCGCGGTGACCAGTCCAACGCCGGCTTGCAGCGCATCTACGGCACCGCCTGGGAGTCCAAGGAGGCGCTGGAGAGCTACCAGACCATGCTCGAAGAGGCGGAAAAGCGCGATCACCGCCGGCTGGGTCAGGAGCTGGACCTGTTTAGCTTCCCCGATGAGATTGGCTCCGGGTTCCCGGTGTTCCACCCTGATGGCGGCATTGTGCGCCTGGAGATGGAGGAGCATTCCCGCCGTCGCCACATCGCCGCCGGGTACTCCTTTGTGAACACCCCCCACGTGACCAAGGGCGAGTTGTTTAAAAAGTCCGGTCACTTGGACTGGTACTCCGATGGCATGTTCCCCCCGATGCAGCTTGATGGGGAAGTCGATGAGCAGGGCCAGGAGACCAAACCTGCCCAGGACTACTACGTCAAGCCCATGAACTGCCCCATGCACAACCTCATCTTCGCCTCCCGGGGTCGGTCCTACCGGGAGCTGCCGCTGCGGCTATTCGAGTTCGGCACCGTCTACCGCTATGAAAAATCCGGCGTGATCCACGGGCTGACCCGCGCCCGCGGCTTTACCCAGGATGATGCCCACATCTACTGCACCGAGGAGCAGCTGGAGGCCGAGCTGACCAGCGTGCTGGAGTTCATCATCTCCCTGCTTCAGGACTACGGCCTGGATGACTTCTACCTGGAGCTGTCTACCAAGGACCCCAACAAGTACGTGGGCAGTGATGAGGTCTGGGAGCGGGCCACGACGATCCTGCGCGACGTTGCTACCGCTTCCGGTTTGGAGTTGGTCCCGGATCCCGCCGGAGCGGCCTTCTATGGTCCGAAGATCTCCGTACAGGCGCGCGACGCGATCGGCCGGACCTGGCAGATGTCGACCGTGCAGCTGGACTTCAATCTCCCCGAGCGATTTGGGTTGGAGTACACCGCCCCGGATGGCTCGAAGAAGCGTCCGATCATGATCCACCGCGCCCTGTTCGGCTCTATCGAGCGGTTCTTCGGGGTCCTGCTGGAGCACTACGCGGGTGCCTTCCCGGCCTGGCTGGCACCCCACCAGGTGATGGGAATCCCGGTGGCTGATGAGTTCTGTGGGCACCTGGAAATGGTTGCAGACAAGCTGCGCCAGCGTGGCATCCGCGCTCAGGTGGATACCTCTGACGATCGCATGCAAAAGAAGATTCGCAACCACACCACCGGCAAGGTGCCCTTCATGCTGCTGGCTGGTGGGCGCGACGTGGACGCGGGCGCGGTCAGCTTCCGGTTCCTTGATGGCTCCCAGATCAATGGGGTGCCGGTGGATGAGGCGGTGGAGCTCATCAGCGCATGGGTGGCAGATCGCATCAATGATCAGCCGAGCGAGGCTCTCCTTGCACAGCGACGCTGATTCTCCCCACGCTTGGGTAGATACGGGAGCGGGCGAGCCGGACCGCCTGGAGCGCCTGTGGGCTCCCTATCGCATGGACTACATCACGGCGAGCCCGGGCGGCGACGCGCGACCGGCGGATCCCTTTGTGGATCTGCCGCGGCACTCGGATGAGGATTCGCTCATCGTTGCTCGGGGTGAGCTGGTGTATTGTGTGCTCAATCTGTTCCCCTACAACGCCGGGCACATGATGGTGATTCCGTACCGCAAGGTGGCCGATATTGAGGCACTGGATGCCGCGGAATCCGCGGAGCTGTTCGCCTTTGCTCAGCGGGCGGTGCGCACTCTGAAAAAGGTCTCCCGCCCCCAGGGGGTCAATGTTGGCTTCAACTTAGGGCAGTCCTCCGGCGGCTCTATTCGGGATCACCTGCACATGCACGTGGTGCCGCGGTGGGCAGGGGACGCGAATTTTATGACGGTCCTATCCGGAACCAAGGTGCTGCCGGAAGTGCTCAGCCGAACGCGTGAGGTGCTGGCACAAGGATGGGCCGAGACGATCAAGGAGGACCGTGATGCTTAGCGTTCACGGACGACGCCCCGCCGCCGTGGTGGTCGAGCCGATTGCGCGGGCGGTTCTGCGCACCGGGCTGACCCCCAACGTGATCACCGTGGTGGGGGCGGTGGCCACCATCGTGGTGGCGGTCACCCTCATCCCCACGGGTCACCTCCTGGCGGCGGCCGTGTTAACTGGGATCTTCGCGGCCAGCGACATGATCGATGGCACCATGGCGCGAATGAGCGGGGGTGGGACCAAGTTCGGTGCCACCCTGGATGCGTCGTGCGACCGGATTACCGACGGCGCACTTTTTGCTGCCATCACCTGGTGGCTGGTCTATACCTATCAGCCGCATCGCAGCCTCATCGTCGCCGCCTTGGTGGTCTTGGTGTCCTCCCAGGTCATCTCCTATGTCAAGGCGCGCGGTGAAGCCAGCGGGCTGACTATGGTTGGTGGTCTTGTCGAACGCCCCGAGCGCCTCATCGTGGGGCTGGGCGGCATCGGCTTGCAAGGATTGGGAGTCCCCTGGGCAATCGACGTGGCGCTGTGGGTGCTGGCCGTGGGCTCTGTGTTCACGGTGATTCAGCGCCTGATGATGGCCGCCCGGTCCCCGGTGGCGGGTCAGCCCTCGGCGGCCCCCGCAGGGGCAACGCCGCAGCGGCCGGCAGCGGACCGCAGGGTCGATTGATGAGCGCCCAAGAAACGCTCAGTGCCTGGGGCTACCGGGCTGGGTGGGCGGTGGTGCGCGGGGTGCCCCCAGTGGTGACCCGGCGCGCCTTCCAATGGGCGGCCGATCGGGTGAGCGATGACGGTCGCGGTTGCGAGCAACTGCGCGCCAACCTCGCCCGCGTGGTTGGGGATGCCGGGGTGACCCGCCAGCTGGTGCGCGACTCCATGCGCTCCTACGCGCGCTATTGGGAAGAGGCCTTCCGCCTGCCCACCATGATGCGGCAGCCGGGGCTGCTCGACCAGCTTGTCGCCGGCACCGAAGGGCTTGAGCACCTGGAGGAGTCGCTGGCCAGCAGGCGGGGAGTGGTGGTTGTGCTTCCCCATACCGGCAATTGGGATATGGCGGGGCTGCTGCTGGCGCAGCGCTACACCCGATTTACAACCGTGGCGGAGCGGCTGCGCCCGGAGAGCCTTTACCAGGCTTTCGTGGACTATCGGCGCACGCTGGGCTTTGACGTGCTTGCTCTGACTGGCCAGGGCCCGGTCCTGCCGCGATTGGCGGAAGTGACCCGGTCCGGCGGGGTGGTGTGCCTGGTGGGAGAACGTGACCTCAAGCGCCGCGGCGTGCCCGTGGAGTTCTTCGGGGAGCAGACCACCATGCCCACCGGGGCCGTCGAACTAGCGGCCGCGACCGGAGCGCATCTGCACGTGGTGCACAGCTGGTTTACCGGCACCGGTACTGCGCATCGCGGGTGGGGTTTGAGTGTCTCGCCGCGGGTGCAGGTCAGCTCGGTTGCGTCCACGCAGCAGGCCGTAGCAGAGATTTTTGAGCGTAATATTCGGCGCCACCCCCACGATTGGCATATGCTTCAGCCGTTATGGCCCGCAGATGTCACGGAGAGGAAATCATCCCCGACCCGATGAGAATTGGCATCGTTTGCCCTTATTCCTTTGATGAACCCGGCGGTGTTCAGGCGCACATCTTGGACCTGGCACGGGTTCTTATCAGCCATGGGCACGAGGTAGAAGTGCTGGGCCCTGCCTGCGCCGATACCCCGCTGCCAGAGTTTGTGGTGCGGGGCGGGGCTGCGGTGCCTATTCCTTATAACGGGTCAGTGGCTCGTATCGCTATCGGTCCGAACGTACGGCGTCGGACGCGGGAGTTCATTGAGCAGGGCAGGTTTGATGTCCTTCATATTCACGAGCCCAATTCGCCGAGCTTTTCCATGAGTGCGCTGATCCAGGCGGAGGGGGCGCTGGTGGCCACTTATCACACGTCCACGACCTCCTCGCGCGCCCTGCGTGCCGCGTTGCCGCTGTTGCGCCCGTACTTGGAAAAGATCCGGGGCGGTATTGCGGTATCGGAGATGGCGCGCCGGTGGCAGGTGGAGGCTTTGGGCGGCGACCCAGTGCTCATTCCCAACGGGGTTGATACCCGTATTTTCCAGCGCGCCGTGGAGGCCATGAAGGATCAGCCGCGCGGGGTGGATGATCCCCTGCGGGTGGTTTTCTTGGGCCGGGTCAATGAGGCGCGCAAGGGGCTGACCGTTCTTTGGGAGGCGTTGCGCCAGCTCGATACCGGCTCCCGTGCGGTTGAGGTTGCCATCGCCGGGTCCGGCGAGCTGCCCGACTCCGTGCAGGCCACCCTCACCGGGCGAGGGGAGAAGCTGGCTGCCGGGGTGCGGGTCCGCCACGTGGGCCGGATCAGCGACGACGAGAAGGCGCGGCTGTTGGCACAGGCTGACGTGTATGTGGCGCCGAATACCGGCGGGGAGAGTTTTGGCATTGTCCTCGTCGAGGCGATGGCAGCGCATTGCGCTGTTGTTGCCAGCGATCTGGAGGCCTTTGCGGACGTGTGCGCGGTGGCTAGTTCCGAAGCTGCGGGGGTGCTCTTTAAAAACGGGGACAGTGCTGACTTGGCGCGGGTGCTGGGGGAGCTTATCGCGGACGGGCGGCGTCGAGAAGCGCTATCCGACGCCGCGGCACGCCGCGCTCAGCGCTACGACTGGCAGCGGGTGTCGGCGGAAATTGAAGCCGTCTATGAGACGGTGCGCGAAGACAGCCCCGTGCGTCTCGCGCAAAGGAGCACCGAGACAGAATTGAGGTAACTGACAGCTACCATGGGAACTATCGCCATTATCGTGGTCACCGCGCTGGTGACCATCATCGCTGCGTGGGCCTATTTCACCGCACAACGGCTTAACAGACTCCACATCCGCACCGCGGCGGCGCTCCAAGCGCTGCGCGCCGCGCTCGACCACCGCGCGCACCTGGTTGTTGCGACGGTCCCAGAAGCGCAGGAGGCGGCCAACCGTGCGGCGGCCATCGAGATGAGTTATGCCACCCTGGACGCGCGCGCGGTCGCGGAGGTGCAGGTAGAAGAGGCGCTTCGCGACGCCCCCGAGCGCCAGGACACCCAACGCGCGCTGGTCGACGCATCAACACGCGTCGAGCTCGCCCGGCGCTTCTACAATGACGCCGTCACCGACACGCGCGCATTGCGCACGCGCCCCCTGGTACGCGCCCTGCGGCTAGGCGGAACGGCCCGACTTCCGGAGTATTTCGAGCAGGTCCACGTCCCGTCCGCGGACAACTAGCGCACCCTGAGCGCGCGCCCTGCCTGCCCGCCCGGCGATACCGGCACCGCGCAGCCGGGGCCGCCTGCGTGGGTGGGGCGACGGGGGTGCGTATACTTGGCCCAGCTGGATGTGCCGCTGCGTCCCCGCAGCGGCAGTGTCGTGTCCGCAGCACTCGCCGCACCTGTGCCCCTGGGCCCGCGGCGGGTACGTGCGGTGCGCGGCACGCATCATGTTCATGACTGAAGCACGAGTTTTGCTAGGGCGGCGCCCACCATGCGGGCGCGCCGCGGATGCACAAGCCCGGGTGCAGGCCAGTGCCGCGCTGGGGCGTCGATGAAGAAAGGCATGCGATATGTCAGGTCACTCAAAGTGGGCTACCACCAAGCATAAGAAGGCCGCCAATGACGCGAAGCGCGGCAAGGAATTTGCCAAGCTGATTAAGAACATCGAGGTTGCTGCCCGCACCGGCGGCGGAGACCCGGCGGCCAACCCCACGTTGGATGACATGATTAAGAAGGCCAAGAAGGCCTCCGTGCCCAATGACAACATTGAGCGCGCCCGCAAGCGCGGATCGGGCGAGGAAGCCGGCGGCGCGGACTGGCAGACCATCATGTACGAGGGCTACGGCCCCAACGGCGTGGCCATGCTCATCGAATGCCTCACCGACAATCGGAACCGCGCGGCCACTGAGGTGCGCACCGCCATGACCAAAAACGGCGGCAACATGGCGGATTCCGGCGCGGTGTCCTACATGTTCAACCGCAAGGGCGTGGTGCTCATTAAGAAGGGCGAGCTTACTGAGGATGACGTCCTCATGGCTGTGCTTGACGCCGGTGCGGAGGAGGTCAATGACCTCGGCGAGACCTTCGAGATCGTCAGCGCTCCGGAGGACACCTCCGCGGTGCGCGAGGCGCTGGTTGGCGCCGATATTGAGGTCGAGGATTCCGAGCAGGACTTCCGCGCCAACCTAGAAACCCCCCTGGAGGCCGGCGACGCCAAGAAGATCCTGCGCCTCATCGACGCGCTGGAAGACTCTGACGACGTGCAAAACGTCTACACCAACATGTCCCTGTCCGACGAGGTCCTCGCCGCGCTCGACGAGGATTAACCACCGCAGCGGCGCCGTCGCCTTCACCCGCGGCTTTTCCCGGGTGGGCGGGGCGCCGCTAGTGCATCGCTACTATGTGCTAAGAATATGGGGTACGGCCCATAAGGAGAGCGAGGAGCGTTTGTGACGGCAACAGGACAAGTCCGCGTCATGGGCATCGATCCTGGCCTCACCCGCTGCGGGCTTTCCGTAGTTCAAGGGGGGCGCGGCAGGGGGGTCATCCCCATCGCCGTGGGAGTAGCGCGCACCCCGCCGCACGCCGAGCTCACCGAAAGGCTCCTGCGGCTCTCGCGCGCCGTAGCCGAATGGATGGACGATTATCATCCAGACGTCGTAGCCATCGAGCGCGTCTTCGAGCGCGGAAACGTCTCCACCGTCATGAACACCGCGCACGCGGTGGGCGTTTTGGTGCTCGCCGCGGCACAACGCGGCATTCCCGTCTACATGTACACCCCCAGCGAAGTAAAAAAGGCCATCTCCGGTAACGGCCGGGCGGATAAGAAGCAAATGACGGCCATGATTACCCGCATTCTTGGACTCAGCGCCGCGCCCAAGCCCGCTGATGCTGCCGACGCCCTCGCCCTTGCCGTCTGCCACTGCTGGCGCGCCCCGCTACTCGAACGCGCCCAGCAAGCCACACAAGCCCACACATCCCCGGCCCAGCCCACGGCCCAATCGAGCGTCGTCGCTGCGAAAGGACACCCATGATCGCCTCTCTTACCGGCCCCGTCATCGCCATTGAACTTTCCGGGGCGGTCATCGAATGCGCCGGCGTGGGCTATTTTTTCACCGCCACACCCGCGACGCTGGCCACGCTGCGCCGCGGGGAAGTAGCCACGGTGCTCACCACGATGGTCGTGCGCGAGGACGCCTTGACCCTCTATGGGTTCATCGACCCTGCCGCCCGGGCCATGTTCGGGGTATTACAGACGGTCTCCGGTCTGGGCCCGCGCCTGGCCCTTGCGGCCGAGTCCGTCTATAGCGCTGCCGAACTGGCCGGATTCATCTCCAGCTCGGATGCGCGCGCGTTGCAGCGCATCCCGGGGGTGGGCAAAAGAATGGCCGAGCGCATGATCGTCGACCTCAAGGACAAGGTCCAGGGCTACGTCGATGAGGCGGGAGGCGCCACGGATGAGCCGGCGGCTGCGCCGGGCGGGGCGACGGATTCCGCCGTGGGAATCCAGGTCACAGCAGCGCTGGTGGGCCTGGGGTTCACGGAAAAGCAGGCAGCCGGTGCCGTCGATGCGGTCCTCGCCGAGGCGGACTCGCTGGATACCTCCAGTGCCTTGCGCGCGGCCCTCGCGCGGCTGGGGCAGAAGGGCTAGGCGGACATGTCAGACATTGAGAAAACAGAATTCGATTTTTCCCCCCGCGGGTCGGGGCAGTTTTCTGGGACCAGTGACGTCACCCCCCAGCTGCGCACCGGGGAGCAGGACGCCGAGCGCAACCTGCGCCCGCGCAGCCTGGATGAGTTTATCGGCCAAAAGAAGGTGCGCGAACAGCTCTCCCTGGTGCTTCAGGGTGCCAAAAGCCGCGGGGTAGTGCCCGATCACGTGCTGCTCAGCGGGCCTCCGGGGCTGGGCAAGACCACCATGGCCATGATTATCGCCCAGGAGTTGGGCACCAGCCTGCGCATGACTTCCGGCCCGGCGCTGGAGCGAGCAGGAGACCTGGCCGCCATGCTGTCCAATCTGATGGAAGGCGACGTCCTGTTCATCGATGAGATCCACCGCATTGCCCGGCCCGCCGAGGAAATGCTCTACATGGCCATGGAGGATTTCCGCATCGACGTCATCGTGGGCAAGGGCCCTGGTGCCACGTCCATTCCCCTCGAACTTCCGGCATTTACGTTGGTGGGGGCCACCACCCGATCCGGGATGCTTACTGGACCTTTGCGCGATCGCTTCGGGTTTACTGCGCAAATGGAGTTCTACGACGTCGAGGACCTCACGCAGGTGGTCACCCGGGCTGCAGCGATCCTGGGCGTGGGTGTGGATGCTGACGCCGCCCGGGAGATCGCGTCACGGTCCCGCGGAACGCCGCGTATTGCCAACCGGCTGCTGCGCCGCGTCCGCGACTATGCCGAGGTCCATGCCGATGGTCACGTCGACGTGTCCTCCGCGCGCGCTGCCCTGGAGGTCTTTGACGTGGACCGCAAGGGGCTCGACCGCCTGGACCGCGCCGTCCTCAACGCCCTCATCCGCGGCCACGGCGGCGGACCAGTGGGCGTTAATACGCTTGCCATCGCGGTAGGCGAAGAACCGGGAACGGTGGAGGAGGTTTGCGAGCCCTACCTAGTGCGAGCGGGGCTGATCGCCCGCACCGGCAGGGGACGGGTAGCTACCGCCGCCGCATGGCGCCATATCGGCTTGGAACCGCCGGAGGGGGCCATCGGTTTTCATGAGGCAACCGCCGAACCCGACGCGCCCAGCTCTTAGTAGGCTTACCTTGCGTTTGGGCTCGCAGGCACGCGCGATGGGGTGGGCAAGAGTGCCTGCTGGCTAGCCCTTTTGGCGTCGGGAAGGTGGACCCCATACCGCATCGCGGGGGCTATGCCGTACGATGTTGGCTTGGACAGCCCCGGGTGCGCCGGCACGCCAGCCGCGCGTGCCGCTACCCCTGGCGCCCTGAAAACCGTCGCGCGACCCACGGCAGGTCGCGCACGCACATTATTGGAACCACAACGATCACAAGTGGCAGCCGCAGTCGTGGGCGGCGGCCCAGGTGGCAATGCGTCGCCACACGGTCCCCGGTTGGATGGACGGCCTGGGGCAGTGTTGGCCTGGCGTGGCAGCCACGCGCGCCAATGAGGAGACGACACCTGTGTCAACACACCTGAGACCACGGGGCTCGAGGAACAAGAGTCATTCCTGGCCGATGAAGGCGATGGGCATCTTTGTGCTGCTTGTCATCGCCATGTACTCGCTGGTCTTCTTCACCGGGAACCGGGAAGCAACCCCCAAGTTGGGCATTGACCTGCAAGGCGGAACTCGCATCACCCTGGTGCCCCAGGGCCAAAAGCCCACCCAGGACCAGCTGGCACAGGCCAGAACGATCATGGAAAACCGTGTCAACGGCATGGGCGTGACCGGTGCGAGCGTGATCACGGACGGTGACACCCTGGTTATTACGGTCCCCGGCGAGGATGCCTCCCAGGCGCGCGCCTTGGGCCAGACTTCCAAGCTCATCTTCCGGCCGGTCGCCGAGCCGGGCAATCCGGACTTGGGCAGGCTCATGGACGTGGTCGGTGACATGGCCAATAGGTGGGTCACCTTCGGCGTGCTGCCAAAGGAACAGGTGGAACAGGACCTGAAGACCTTTGTGGAGCAGTCCAACAAGACCATCCAGGACGACAAGACTCCGCGGCTGAAGATGCCGGCGATTACGGCGACGCCGAAGCCGGAGCCGGCAAACTCCCTGGAGGCAGGCGAGCGGCGCCGCGAGGTGACCGCGATGCTGGCCAAGGACCGCCAGTCCACCGACCCGACCACTCAGCTGGCCGCCAGCATCCTGGTGGGCTCTGAGTGCAAGGAAGGCGGGATTGATCCGCTCCAGGGCACTGATGATCCGGCCAAGCCGCTGGTGACCTGTGATGTCTCCGGCCGCGGCGACGCCCCGAACCGGCCGATGATCCTGGCCCCCGCCCCGGTGCTGGAAGGTGACGCCGGCAAGGACGGCACCCGCCTGTCTGGCGCGAACATTGATACCGGTTCACCCATCAATGGCGGGCTCAACTCCAAGACCGGGCAGATGGAAATCACCTTCGCGTTTTCCACCGGCGGCGGCTCCGAGACCTGGTCCAAGCTCACCAACGAATACCTCAACCGCCAGGTGGCCATCACCCTGGACTCCCAGGTGATCTCCGCGCCGAATATTCAGAGCCCCACCCCGGTGGGCTCTGGTACCTCGATCACCGGTGCCTTCACCCAGACCGAGGCGCAGACGCTGGCCAACAACCTGAAGTACGGCGCCCTGCCGCTGTCCTTCGCCGGTGAGAACGGCGAGTCCGGCGGCACGACCAAGACGATCCCGGCAAGCCTCGGCGCGTCCTCGCTGAAGGCGGGCCTCATCGCCGGCCTGGTGGGCCTGGCGCTCATCGCCGTCTACGTGTTCGCCTACTACCGGCTCTACGGTCTGATCTCCTTGTTCACGCTGTTCTGCGCCGGCGTGGTGGTCTACGGCTCGCTGGTGCTGCTGGGCCGGTGGATTGACTACTCGCTGGACCTGTCTGGCATCGCCGGTCTGATCATTGGTTTGGGCGCTACCGCGGACTCCTTTGTGGTCATGTATGAGCGCATCAAGGATGAGGTCCGGGAAGGCCACACCTTCCGTTCGGCGTCGCGGCGTGGTTGGGATCGCGCCAAGCGCACCGTGGTCACCGGCAACATGGTCACACTGCTGGGCTCGGTGATCATCTACATGCTCGCCGTCGGTGAGGTCAAGGGCTTCGCCTTTACCCTGGGTATGACCACCGTGTTTGACCTCGTGGTCACCTTCCTGATCACCGCGCCGCTGATGATCCTGGCCGCCCGCAAGCCCTTCTGGGCCAAGCCCGCCGTCAACGGTATGGGCCGGGTCTACCAGGTGGCCGCGCACAAGCGGGCGCTGCGGGAGGGACACACCCCCGGTGTCGTGTCTTCCTCCAGCTCGACCGTGACGTCCGGCGCGACCGGAGCCGGTGCCGAGAGCAGCCTGAAGCCTTATAGCCATCCGGAGCGGGGGGCGTCGGAAAGCGCGAAGCCTGCGCCGGACAAGGAGGGCGACGAGCGCGTTATCGCCCGCAGCGTGAGTAAACCGATCAGCGTGCAGCACCCGGATGAGGCCGCTGGCGCGCACCGGATCACCTCCGACGAAGAGGAGAAGTAAATGACCACCGTCACAGAACACAAGACCGGCTTCTTCGACCGGCTCTACACCGGCGAGGGTGGCATTGATTTCATCGGCCGCACCAAGCAGTGGTACATCATCACCGCGGTGCTGGTGCTCATTAGCATCGGCGCGATTGCGGTGCGCGGCTTTGACATGAGCATCGATTTCGAGGGCGGCACCAAGCTCAACATGCCCGCCGCCGAGCTCACTGTCTCCGACGTGGAAAAGACCTTCACGGATGCCACCGGCGTGACCCCCGAGCTGACCCAGGTGGTCGGTTCCGGCGACACGGCAACCCTGGAGATCAACTCCCAGCGCCTAAGCGACGACCAGATCCAGGACGCCCGCCGCGCGATCTTTGAAAAGTTCCAGCCCAAGGACGCGACCGGGAAGCCCAGCCCGGATGCGGTGGGTGACTCCACGGTCTCCGAGTCCTGGGGTTCGACGATCACCAACCGCATGCTCATCTCCATGGTGGTCTTCCTGGCGGCGGCGTTTGCCTACATTGCGGTGCGCCTGCAGCGGCAAATGGCTGCCGCGGCCATGATCGCATTGCTTATCGACGCCGTCCTCATCGCCGGCATCTACGCACTGTTCGGCTTCGAGGTCTCGCCGGCCGCCATCATCGGCCTGCTCACGGTGCTGTCCTTCTCCGTGTATGACACCGTGATCGTCTTTGACAAGGTGCGGGAGAACACCGAGGGCATCTTTGGCTCCCGCAAGCAAACCTACGCAGAGGCGGCTAACTCGGCGGTCAATGAAACCGTCATGCGTTCTATTTCCACCTCGGTGATCTCCGCGCTGCCCATCGTGGCGCTCATGGTGGTCGCCGTGTGGATGCTCGGCGTCGGCGACCTCAAAGACCTCGCCCTCATCCAGCTCATCGGCGTGGTTGAAGGCGTGTTCTCCTCGATCTTCCTGGCCACCCCGGTGCTGGTGTCCCTGGAGAATCGGCGCCAAGATGTGCAGCGCCACAACGAGGAGGTAGCCCGCTACCGGGCCGGCGAGGATGAGTCGGCAGAACCCAGCGTGGCTGCCGCCCGCGGCCGGCGCGTGGTCGGCGACCTGCACACGGCGGATTACGCCGATGATCCTGCCGAGGCCTCCGGGCAGTCCCGCCCTGGCGCAAGCTGGCGCCCCGGCCTGTAGGCGGGCGCGTCTGCGGGTGATGGGAACTTCCGGATAAGGAGCAACGGCTGATGGTTGATACACATCCACGGAAAGCAGATTCCGGGCACGCTCATCCGGTGCGCCGCCTCGGCGCGCTGGCCCTGGCGGGGCTGACGGCCCTCAGCCTTGCCGCCTGCTCGGGCGGGGACTCTGATCGCGAGGAGCGCGATACCCTGGCCTCCTCCATCGCCCATCCCGCATACCTGGTGGGCTCCGAACTGCGCACCGCTAACGCGGCCAGCAACCTGGGGGTATCCACCTCAGCCGAAGTGGTCTCCGGGCGAATTTACCCGGGCATCTATGCTTCCGGCCCGGCGGGCCAAATGATCCCCAACACCGACCTGGCCACCACCCAGGTTCTTCCCGGCGACAAGCGCACGGTCATCTACACCCTGACGGAGCAAGCAAAATACGCCGATGGTGTGCCCATCACCTGCACGGATTTTCTGCTGTCCTTCAAGGCGGGGGTGCTCTCAGACCTCTTTGATTCGCACCTGCCGCTCACGCGGCAAGTCGAGCGCCTGGACTGCACGCCTGGGGCAAAGAAGTTCTCCGTGACCTTCCGGCCCGGTCAGGGGGGGCGGTGGCGCAATCTCTTCGGCCCGGGCGAAGTGCTGCCCGCCCACGCTATCGCCCGCAAGGCCGGCGTGAGCCAGCAGCAGCTCACCGATGCTCTGCTCGCCGACGATCGCGCCGCCCTCGAACCGGTGGCAACCGTGTGGCGTGAAGGCTTTAACCTTGACCACTTCGACCCGGAACTGCAGGTCTCTGCCGGCCCGTATCGCATTGATGAGGTAGGCGCCCGCGGGGAAGTGGTGCTGCTGAGCAACCAGGACTACTTTGGCGATCCCGCCCGGATCGGGGCGCTGACCCTGTGGCCGGCAAAGACTGACGGTGCGTGGCTGGCCAGCAAGGCGGATGTCATTGCCGCAGACCTCACCGACCACGGCTCGGCCTGGCTCAACCGCGACGATCCGGCCAACACCTATGACATCACCGCGGTAGCCGGGCGGCTGACGGACACCCTGGTGCTTGCCCCCGGGGGCATTTTTGCCGACGAGGCCAACCGGCAGGCCTTGGCGGCCTGCATTGACCACGCTGCGGTGGCGCGCATCTCCTCCGAAAAGTCCGGCATTGAGGTTCCCGCGGTGGGCGCCCACGTGGTCTCCTATGATGACCCGGCCGCCCGGCATTTGGCCGGGGTGACGGATCCGCACCTCGACGTCGATGTGAATAAGGCGCGCAAGCTCGATCAGGCCACGGTGCGCATCGGCTATCAGGGCCCCAATGAGCGCTATAGCGCCATGGTGGAGTCCATCCGGCAGTCCTGCGCCCCCGCCGGAATTACGGTGGTCAACGCCGCCGGCGATAACGCGGGGCTGGGCGATCTCGAGGGCGTGACCCCGTATGGGTCACATTCCTTGGATGCGGTGCTCATGGCGGTCGATCCGGAGCAGGAGTATGGTCAAGTGCCGGCCGCTGGGGTCAATGATGATAAGGGCCTGTATTCGGCGGAGGAGCAGCTGTGGAATGAGGTTCCCGATATTCCGCTTTCCGCGCAGCCGCGCTCTTTTGCCAGCCACCGCAAAATCAGCAATATCACCGCCTACACGGGTGTGACCGGGCTGGGTTGGAATCTTGACCGCTGGCAGATGAGTTAGGCGGAAAACGCCCATACGTCGGCGGCTGTGGCCCGCCTGCCCCCTGTAGTTTCCCGTTAAGCATTTTAAGGATTGTTTCTCCATGAGTTTTACTGATCCTCGCCCGCTGAGTGAAAGCCATTTCCCGCAGGCTCGCGCCGCGCTGAATGAGCACATGCGTTATGTGGAAGACTTCCCCGCCCCGGGTGTGCTCTTCCAGGACATGACCCCGGTGTTGGCGCAGCCGGACGCGTTCGCGGCAATCATTGATGCGCTTGCCGACGCCGCCGCATCACTGAATGCGGATCTCATCGGTGGTCTGGATGCCCGGGGTTTCCTCCTGGGCTCCGCGGTGGCATACAAGATGGGCCTGGGGATCGTGGCGATTCGGAAGAAGGGCAAGCTGCCGCCGCCGGTGTTGACCCAGGAGTACTCGCTGGAATACGGCACCGCCGCGCTGGAGATCCCGGCTGAGGCCATGGAGCTGGAGGGGCGCAACGTGGTGCTCGTCGATGACGTGTTGGCCACCGGGGGCACCCTGGTTGCCGCTGCAGAGCTGCTGCGTAAGGCCGGCGCCACCGTGTGCGGCAACGTGGTTGTCCTTGAGGTCGATGGGCTTGGCGGGCGGCAGCGTGTGGGCGATACTCCGGTGATCGTTATCAATAAGGACTAAAAGTCCGGATGCTTTGAGGCGGGCCTGGTTGGTGGCTTAAGATTGCCGTTAACCTAGGAAGGTCGGCATATGACTCAGGATCGTGGCAAAACCCGTAATGCGGTTGGCGTTCGGGGAATGTCCGCGCGCTTAGCCCGCAGCCTCACCGGCAATAGGACGCGGGTCAACCCGGTGCTTGATCCGCTGTTGGGCATTCACCGACAATTCCACCCGAAGGCCGACGTTGAGGTCCTGGCCAAGGCCTATGAAACGGCCGAGCGGCTCCATGATGGAGTCTTCCGCAAATCCGGGGACCCGTACATCACCCACCCGCTGGCGGTGGCGACTATCGCCGCGGAGATCGGCATGGACACCACCACGCTCGTGGCCGCGCTGCTCCATGACACGGTCGAGGATACGGACTACACCTTGGCGGACCTGTCCGCCGAGTTCGGTGACGAGGTTGCCCGCCTGGTCGATGGGGTGACCAAGCTGGACAAGGTGGCGTTGGGTGCGGCGGCGGAGGCGGAGACGATCCGCAAGATGATCGTGGCCATGGCCCAGGACCCGCGCGTGCTGGTGATCAAGGTGGCCGACCGGCTGCACAACATGCGCACCATGCGCTTCCTGCCGCCGGAGAAGCAGGCCAAGAAGGCCCGCCAAACCCTGGAGGTCATCGCCCCACTGGCGCATCGCTTAGGCATGGCCAGCCTGAAGTGGGAGCTGGAGGATCTTTCCTTTGCCATTCTCTACCCCAAGAAATATGACGAGATCGTTCGACTCGTAGCCGATCGCGCCCCGCAGCGGGATCACGCACTTGCCCAAATTAAAGAACACGTCACCCAGGCGCTGAAGGAAAATGACATTCCTGCGGAGGTCATGGGGCGGCCGAAGCACTATTGGTCGATTTACCAAAAGATGATTGTGCGCGGTCATGATTTTGATGAGATCTTTGACCTGGTGGGAATCCGGGTCCTGGTGGATAACATCAATAATTGCTACGCGGCTATCGGCGTCGTCCATTCGGTCTTCTCGGCCATGCCGGGCAGATTTAAAGACTATATTTCTGCCCCCCGTTTCGGGGTGTATCAGTCCCTGCACACCACGGTGATGACGGATTCTGGGCGCCCGTTGGAAGTCCAGGTGCGCACCCATGAGATGCACTATGCCGCGGAGTTCGGCATCGCCGCACACTGGCGGTACAAGGAGACCAAGGGCTCGCACAAGGGCGACCAGGCAGAGGTCGACCAGATGGCGTGGATGCGCCAGCTGCTCGACTGGCAAAAAGAGGCCGCGGATCCGAATGAGTTTCTGGATTCTTTGCGCTATGACCTGTCTGCCCGCCAGATTTTTGTGTTTACCCCCAAGGGGGATGTGGTCAACCTACCGGCGGGCTCGACGCCCATTGACTTTGCCTACGCGGTGCACACGGGGGTGGGACACCGGTGCATCGGGGCGAAGATTAACGGCAAGCTCGTCGCCCTAGAAACGGCGCTCAATTCGGGGGACCGGGTGGAGGTGTTTACCTCCAAGGATGAAAATGCTGGACCGTCGCGTGACTGGCAGGACTTTGTGGTCTCTTCCCGCGCGAAGGCCAAGATCCGGCAGTGGTTTAGCAAGGAGCGCCGCGAGGAGCATCTTGAGGCGGGGCGCGACGCGCTGGCCGCCGAGGTGCAGCGCGGGGGGTTGCCCATGCACCGGCTGTTTACCGCGCAGTCCATGCGCACGGTGGCAGTCGAGCTGCACTATCCGGATGTTGATGCGCTCTATACGGCCATCGGCTCGGGCAGCATCTCTGCCCAACACGTCGCCCACCGGATGCTGGCGATCTTCGGTGATGAAGAAGCCGCCGAGGATGAGCTGGTCAGCCGCACCCCCTTCTCGGAGATCCTGGGCTCAAAGTCCTCTGCGGCGCAGACGAGCGTCAACTCCGGGGTGTTGGTGGAAGGCAGCCCGGACGTCATGGCGAAGCTGGCCAAGTGTTGTCAGCCGGTTCCTGGGGATGCGATTTTTGGTTTTGTCACCCGCGGCGGAGGTGTATCTGTGCACCGCACCGACTGCACCAACGCGGATAAGCTACGCCAGGAAACGGCGCGCCTGATTTCGGTGGCCTGGGCTAGCGAGTCGGGTGGGTCGGTGTTTACCGCCACGGTGCAGATTGAAGCGTTGGATCGCGCTGGGTTGCTCATGGACCTGACCAAGGCCATAACGGAGGAGCGCCTGAGCGTGTTGGCCATGAATTCGCAGGCCTCCGATGACCACATAGCCACCATTCGCTTTACCTTCTCGGTGTCCGATACCAAGCAGCTGGGGTCGTTGATGACCACCCTGCGCAACACCGAGGGCGTCTTCGATGTGTATCGGGTAACTGCCTAGTCGCCGGGTACGCCGGGTACGCCGGGCGGACGCGCCACACCACGGTGCACCGGAGACAGTCCTGCCCGCCACTCGGTGCCGCCACAGTGGGGTTCTAGACTGTGGTTTCATGGTAATTCCGGACGTGTGGATGGAGCGGCTGGCAGCCGAGGTCTTCATCGAACCGTGGCGCATTCCCGTGGTGATGGGCTCTGCCTGCGTGATCTATGTGGTGTTCGTGGGCATGCTGCGCGTCTTTGGCGCGCGGGTGCTAAGCCCCATGAACCTTTTTGACGCCGTGGTGATCATCATGTTTGGGGCGGTGGCGGGCCGTGTGATCATCGGCCACCCGCCCACCCTGGGTGCGGGCGTGGTGGGCCTGTGCACCCTGGTGGCCCTGGAGCTGGTTTTTGGGGCGGCCCGCCGGGTGGGGTCTATTCGCCGGGTGGTCGATGCCACCCCGCGGGTGATTATTGCGCGCGGGGAGTTCATCGACTCTGAGGTTCACCGCAATCACCTATCGCGGGCGGATATTTATGCCGTGTTGCGCCGCAGTGGGGTATCCAGCATGTCGCAGGTCCGGGCGATGATCCTGGAGCCTTCGGGTGGTTTTTCCGTGGTGCGTGAAGGCCAGCCGATTGACCCGGAGTTCTTGCGCGGTGTCGTGGGAGCCCACCGCGTCGTGGATGAGGCGCCGCAGGAGGTTGAGGGGTCGGCGCACGGGTGACGCCCCCGCGCACGCACCGGAAGTGGGGTGGAGCCGGTGGGCGAGGGGGCGTCGATAAGCGGGAGGCCGTGGCGCTGTTAGGACACGGTGGCGGAGGTGATGCGAACTTCCTTGGCGGGGGCGCCGTCGGGGGCGTGGTCCTTGACTCCGTTGGCCGCGATGGTGTCCAGGGTCTTCAGGCCGGTGTCGGTGATCTGGCCGAAGGCGGTGTAGGCCGGGGGCAGGGTGGTGTCGGTGAAGTTGAGGAACATCTGCGAGCCGTTGGTGCCCTCGCCGGCGTTGGCCATGGCCACGGAGCCGCGCGGGTAGATCACGGGGTTGTCCTTGTTGGCGGCCTCATCGGTGGGGTATTCGTTGGCAAAGCGGAAGCCGGGTCCGCCGGCGCCGGTGCCGGCCGGGTCGCCGCACTGCAGGATGCCCATGCCGTTGGACATGGACGGGTCGGTGATGCGGTGGCAGACGGTGTTGTCAAAGTACTTGGCCTTGGCCAGGGACTCCATGGCGTGGACGGTGCAGGGAGCCAGGGAGCGGTCCAGGTCCATGGGGATTTCGCCCTGGTTGGTCGCCAGGGTCAGGTGCACGGTGCCGCGGGCGGAGACCTTGTCGCCGGCGGGGGCCTTGGCTTCCCTGGCGGCCTTGCCGTCAGCGGGGTAGTCGCAGTTGACGGTTTCTGGTAGCGCCTGGTCGCGCACGAGGGACAGGGGCTGCGGGGTGTCGCTGTCCGCGCTGGCGTCATCGGTGTCGCTGCTGTTGTCGCGGGTAGCCAGGTAGAAGATGGCTCCGACGATGGCCAGGATGGCCACGAGGGCGACGAAGATTACACCCAGGGGGCGGGACTTTTCGGACCTATCGCGGGACTTGAGTGCCTTGTCCAGTTCTGCCAGGGCTTCCTGGCCGCGTTGTTCATTGTTCACCGTGGTACCGGGCTTTCCTTAGGTTCAAAGAAATCGTGGGCAAAGTGTGTCTCATGCGGCGCGCGGGAGCACAGGGCCCCGCGTGGCCGCACGCGTTGCCGTCATAGCTTAGTCGGTGGGCGCGGCAGCGCTTGCGCCGCCAGGCCGCTACAGCGTCAGTGCCGTGTGGTTACAGTGTGACGCATGGAGATTCTGGGCTGCGTGGCGGGCGCATTTTCGGCTAATTGTTATCTGCTGGTGGCGGATGGGAAGGCGACGGTGCTGGACCCGGGGGCGGGCGCCTTCGAGCCGGTGATGGCGACGGTGGAGCGCCGCGGCCTTGAGGTAGCGGCGATCGTGTTGACGCACGGCCACCTGGACCACACCTTTGACGCGGGCAGGCTGGCGGCCGAGTGTGGCGTTGCGGTGCACCTGCATCCGGACGACGAGTGGATGCTCACCGACGCTCACGGCGGGATCGGCCCGCTGGCCGACCAGTATTTTGATCTCTCCTCCTGGGTGCAAGTAGAGCAGACGGTTGCGCTTGTCGACGCCGCCCCCCTCACCCTCGGCGGGGAAGAGTTCACCGTCCGCCACGCCCCGGGGCATTCGCCGGGAAGCGTGCTGCTCGTGGGGCAGAAGCACTGCTTTAGTGGTGATGTGCTCTTCCGCGGGGCTATCGGGCGCACGGATCTTCCGGGGTCGGATCCGGCGGCGATGCGCGCCACCCTGGCCGGTCCGGTGTGGCAGTTAGACAATGCGCTGGAGATTCACCCCGGCCACGGCCCGGGCACCACCATGGGCGCTGAGCGTGGGGGCAACCCCTACCTGCGGTTGTTTTAGGGGGTTCGCGGTAGAGTGGCAAGCCGTGAGCGAAAAGATGAAGCAGCAGTCCCACCAGGGCCCTAAGGGGGTCCCGGATTACTTTCCGCCGACGTCGGCGGCGTTTGTCACCGTGCGCGAGGCGTTTCGCCATCAGGCGCACCTGGCGGGCTATGAGCACATCGAGCTGCCGATCTTTGAAGACACGGAGCTGTTCGCCCGGGGGGTCGGCGAGTCCACCGACGTGGTCTCCAAGGAGATGTATACCTTTGCTGACCGGGGTGGGCGCAGCGTGACCCTGCGCCCGGAGGGCACCGCCGGGGTGATCCGGTCGGTCATCGAGCACAATTTGGATCGCGGCCAGCTGCCGGCAAAGCTGTCCTACCACGGCCCGTTCTTCCGCTATGAGCGCCCGCAGGCTGGGCGCTACCGCCAGCTCCAGCAGGTGGGCGTGGAGGCCATTGGTATTGATGACCCGGTCTTGGACGCGGAGGCCATCGCCCTGGCGGATCGGTGTTTCCGCTCGGTGGGGCTGACCGGCTTCCGCCTGGAGCTGACGTCTCTGGGGGATGCGACGTGCCGGCCGGCCTACCGGGCGCTGCTCCAGGAGTTCCTCGCCGGGCTGGACCTGGACGAGGAGACGCGCCGCCGGGCGCAGATCAACCCGCTGCGCGTGCTCGATGACAAGCGCCCGGAGATGCAGGACAAGCTTGCCGACGCCCCGCTCATGCTCGACCACCTGTCCGCGGGGCCGCGCGAACACTTTGAAACGGTCACCGGCCTGCTTGACGATCTCGGCGTGGCCTACACCATCAACCCGCGCATGGTCCGCGGCCTGGACTACTACACCAAGACGTGCTTCGAGTTCGTCCATGACGGCTTGGGCGCACAGTCGGGCATCGGCGGCGGCGGGCGCTATGACGGGCTCATGGCGCAACTCGGCGGCCAGGACCTCTCCGGCATCGGCTACGGGCTGGGGGTGGACCGCACCCTGCTCGCACTGGAGGCCGAAGGCGTTGACTTAAGCTCCAACCGCGTCGACGCCTATGGTGTGGCCCTCGGTGCGGCGGCGAAGGCAGAGATGGCTCGGCTAATCGACGCCCTCCGGCGCGCCGATGTGCGCTCCGACATGGCCTACGGGGACCGCGGCCTCAAGGGGGCGATGAAGGGAGCCGACCGCGCGGGCGCCCGCTTCGCGCTGGTGATCGGTGACAACGAGCTCGCCGCCGGCACGGTGGCGCTCAAGGACCTGGCCACCCGCGAGCAGGTGGAGATCCCGCGCGAGGACGCACCCGCGGAGGTGGCCCGGCGCCTGGCCACGGACGCCGCCGACGCGGCGCGCTCCTAACACTCGGTAAGGCTGACCGGCAGGCCCAGGGTCACGGCCAGCCCGCCGGTGGCGGTCTCCTTGTACTTGGTCAGCATGTCGCGGCCCGTTTCGGCCATGGTGTGCACCACGTCATCGAGGGTCACCCGTGCAGTGCCGTGGCCGAGGCGCGCCAGGCGGGCGGCGTTAATGGACTTCACCGCGCCGATGGCGTTGCGTTCGATGCAGGGGATCTGCACCAGCCCGGCCACCGGGTCGCACGTCAGGCCGAGGTTGTGCTCCAGCCCAATCTCCGCGGCGGTTTCCACCTGCCGGGCGCTGCCGCCGATGACGGCGCACAGGCCGCCGGCGGCCATGGAGGAGGCGGAGCCTACCTCGCCCTGGCAGCCGACCTCCGCGCCAGAGATGGAGGCGTTCTGCTTGATAATCGCGCCGACGGCTCCGGCGGTGAGCAGGAATTCCCGGGCGGATGCCTCGTTGAAGTCTGCGAGGAAGTCGCGCGCGTAGTGCATGACGGCGGGGATGATGCCCGCCGCGCCGTTGGTCGGGGCGGTGACTACCCGGCCCCCGGCGGCGTTTTCCTCATTGACGGCCAGCGCATAGAGGTTGACCCACTCCATCGCGCCGAAGCCGGCCTGATCCTCGGCGCGCTCCTTGAGCAGGTATTCATGAAGCTCCGGGGCACGTCTGACAACGTTGAGCCCCCCGGGTAGGATCCCGCTGGTGGCAATGCCGGCGGCCACGCATTCGCGCATGGTGCGCCACACCCGGTCGAGGTGCTCGTAGACAAACTCCAGCCCGCCTTCGTCGCGGTGCAAGACGTCTTCATTGGCGGCCACGACCTCCGCGATGGAAAGGTCATTGACCTCGCAATGCTTGAGTAGCTCCTCGGCGGTGCTGAAGGGGAAAGGCACCGGGGCTTCGTCGCTGGCCTGGGTGGCCGCGCCGGAGCCGAGCCCGTCGGGGGAGTTGAGCTGTTGGCGCAGCTGCTTGCCGGTGAGGATGAACCCGCCGCCGACGGAGTAGTAGTCCTGGTCCGGTGCCAGGGGGTTGCCCTCGCCGTCGTGGACGGAAAAGATCAGCCCGTTGGGGTGCAGCTCCAAGGAGACGGGGTTGAAATCGATCTCGTAGCGGAAGGTCCCTCCGGGGCCGGTGACCGATCCGACGACGGGCACGCTGGCGCCGGGGGCAGGCTCCGCGTCCGCAGGCACCGTCACCGGGTCATAGCCGGCCAGCCCGAGCACCACCGCGCGGTCGGTGCCGTGCCCGCGGCCGGTGGCGGCCAACGAGCCGCGCAGCTGGATCCGGATGACGCCGGAGTTGTCTGACAAACCATCCGCGAAGGCCTTTGCTGCGCGCATGGGGCCAACGGTGTGCGAGGACGAGGGACCGATACCGATGCTGAACATGTCAACAACGCTGATCGTCATTGCTGCCTGCTCCATCCTGGTTGAAAAGGCGGACACCGGTTCATGGCTGAAGCGGTGTATCTGGCACCAGGCTACCGCCCATTTGGGGTGCTACCCAACCCAGGGTCACCTAGTCGGTGGTACCGTCATAACCCGCCAGGAGCTGGGCAAACGATGTGAAATCTGCGCCCGAGCGCGTATTAGTTCCCCGCTGCGCGCCGGCGTCTTGGGTGGCCGTTTGTCCGCCCAGCCCGGACACGGAGGTGGCCTGCCGGACCATCAATTCTGCGAGTTCTCCGGCGGCGCGATCGATGCGCCCGGGCAGCGCCAGGCCCTCGTGGGTGCCGTAGTCCTCGGTGGCGGAAAAGACCGCCGTGGGCACCACCACGGCGCGCAGGTAGCTAAACAGCGGACGCACGGCGTGCTCCAGCATCAGGCTGTGCCGGGGGGAGCCAGCCGTGGCGGCAATCAGGGTGGGCAGCCCGGCGACATCGGTGGGGGTGACCAGGTCAAAGAACAGCTTAAACAGCCCAGCGTAGGAGGCTTGGAATACCGGGGTGACCGCGATGAGCCCGTCGGCGGTGCTCAGCTGGGAGCGGGCTTCATCGAGTTGCGCGGTATTCATGCCCGGCGTTGCTACCGCCGCTGCCATGTCTGCGGCGAGGCGCCGGAGTTCGATGTTGGTGACCTCAAGGCTCTCGCCGCGGGCGGTCACCGCGGCGGTGGTGGCCCCGGCGAGTTGGTCAGCCAGCCGGGAGGTGCTCGAGGGGCTAGACATGCCGGCGCTGACGACCACTAGGTGGCGGGTGCTCATGGATCCTCCGTGTGGAAATTGGGGTGGTAAAGGGTGGGGAATAGGTGAAAGTTATGCGTCAGGGTTTCCGGGATTGACCTGGAAATGTGCCGCCGAGCGGTCCAAGGAGCGCAAGGTGGCGTGCGTGGGCGGATCCGCGGGAACGTTGTCGGGGCGGCGTGCCGCGAAGGCGCGGCGCAGCTCGGGAACGACGTCGCGGCCCAGGCGTTCGATCTGGTCGAGCACCACCTCAAGCGGCAGGCCGGCGTGATCGACGAGGAAGAGCTGGCGCTGGTAGTCGCCCGCCCAGTCGGCGAAGCTGAGCGTCGAGGCGATGACCTCCTCCGCGGTGCCCACTGTCAGGGGCGTGTGCGTGGTGTATTCCTCCAGGCTGGGGCCGTGCCCGTAGACGGGGGCGTTATCAAAGTAGGGGCGGAACTGGTTGACGGCGGCGTCGTGGGTGTCGCCGATGAAGACCTGCCCGCCCAGGCCGACAATCGCCTGCTCGGGGCGCCCGTGGCCGTGGGCGGCGAAGCGCCTGCGGTAGAGGTTGACCAGCTGGGCGGTGTGCTCGGGGTTCCAGAAGATGTTGTTGTGGAAGAATCCGTCGCCGTAGTAGGCGGCCTGTTCGGCGATTTGGGTGGTGCGGATGGAGCCGTGCCACACGAAGGGGGGGACGTCGTCAAGCGGCCACGGGGTGGACACGTAGCCCTGGAGCGGGGTGCGGAAGCGTCCCTTCCAGGTCAGCGGTTTCTCGCGCCACAGGCGGCGCAGGAGGTGGTAGTTTTCAATCGCCAGCGGTAGGGCGGTGCGAATGTCCTTGCCAAACCAGGGGTAGACCGGCCCGGTGTTGCCCCGGCCGAGCATGAGGTCGATGCGCCCGCCGGAGAGGTGTTGGAGCACGGCGTAGTCCTCGGCGAGGGTGACGGGATCATTGGTGGTGATCAGGGTGGTTGCCGTGGACAGCTGGAGCCGGGAGGTGCGCGCGGCGATGTAGGCCAGGTGCGTCGTCGGCGAGGAGGGCACGAACGGGGGGTTGTGGTGCTCGCCGGTGGCAAAGACGTCAAGGCCCACCTCTTCGGCCTTCAGTGCAATAGCCGTCATGGCGTTAATGCGCTCGGCCTCCGTGGGGGTGGTGCCGGTGGTGGGATCGGTGGTGACGTCTCCGATGGAAAAGATGCCAAACTGCATGGTGGTTTCGTCCTTTCGAATGTCGTTAATGCCGTAGTCGGGCGGTTCTAGGGGGCGGGGCTGGTTTCTTTGGTGAAGTAGGCGCGCACGAGTCTGCGGGTGACGTCGGGATCCAGTTCGAGCACCCCGCTCATGGGCGGGCGGGTGATCACGATGAGCTCGGCGATGAACTGCGAGGGCGTCAGCGACTGTGTGACTAGCCCGGCGCGCTGCGCGGCGGAGATGATGCGCTGGCTCTTGCCGTGCATGCGCTTCCAGCGGGCGTCGACGGCCGGGGGGCAGCTGGGACAGGGAGGGTGGGGCGAGGGCCTGGACCAGGGGGCCGAGGCCGAGCTCGACGAGCCCCCAGACGTAGCGGCGCCAGCTGGCGGTGACGTCAGTATCCAGGTGGGCGACGATGTCATCTTGAAGCGCCTCGGCCTGGGCGAGCAGGGCGATCATGCATTCCAGGATGAGCTGGTTGCGGTCGGCGAAGTTGCGGTAGACGGTGGCGATTCCCACCTGGGCGCGGGCCGCAACTTTTTCCATGGTTACGTCGTGGGGGGAGGTGGTGCGAAATAACGTGCAGGCGGTGTCGATGATCCGGGAGCGTCGAGCCGCGGCGTCGGCACGCATGGGGGGCCGTCCTTTCTTGCTGGAAGTGGGAAACCTGTGAGCCTGCTTGCCGCCCACTATATCCATGAGGCGCGGTCGTGTTGACAGTTCAACGCTTGCGGAGTTGGATGAGCCCCACAAGAAAGTGATAGCTGACCCTCCGCATGAGTGCGGAAGGGGAGACAAAGGACGAACTCCTGGTATGACGTTGCCTGAGGCCCACCCCGCCGACACCCACCCCGCCGACACCCACTCCGGCACCACCCCCGTCGTGCTCGAGGCCACCGGTGTGCGCACCACCCGACCCACCCGACCCGCCCGACCCGCCCGGTCCGCCCAAAGCACGCCCGCGCCGGAAGTGACCTTCACCGCATCACCCGGGCTGACCGTGCTGCGCGGCGGGCGGGAAGACCACACCACCGCGCTGAGCCTAACGCTTGCCGGGCGACGCCGCCCCAGCGCCGGAACCATCACCCTTCACGATCGGCATAAAAGCTGGTCGCGCGCCGGGGAACTATTTTCCCGCATCGCGCTGGCCGGAGCCACGGAAATCGATTCGCTGGAACGCCAGGTTCCGGTGCGCGCAGTGGTCAAGGAACAACTGGCCTGGTCGGTGCCGTGGTGGAAGCCGGTCGGTGATCCGGCCGATCACCCGCACGTGCGCGACTGGGCGGGCCTGCTGGGTATCGCAGACACCATCGCGGCGCGCGAACCCGTAGGCGGCCTCGCCGTGGCTGATCGCTTTCGCCTGCGCATCCTCCTGTCCCTCATCGCGCGTCCGCGGGCGCGCCTGCTGGTCATCGATGACATCGATCAGGTGCGCGACATGGGCCTGCGCGCCGAGTTGCTTGCCGACGCCGCACTTCTGAGCACCCGCATTCCGGTCATCGTCAGCACGGTCAACGAGCTAGCGGGACAAGTCGCACCGGGGGTCGCGGCCGCCTGCACGCTCATTGATGTGCGCGGCGGGGCCGCGCGACGCGCCGCGGACGCGGCGGCTGTACCGGCGCGAGGGGAGGGGGTGCGATGATCTCCGGACTGCACATCGGCACGGAGCTGCGCCGCTTTGGCCACGGCAAACTCCCGCCGCTGGCCCTCGTGGTCATCATCTGCCTGCCGCTCATCTTCGGCGCGCTGTTCGTCTGGTCCTACTTTGACCCGATCGGGCGCCTAGACAAGCTGCCGGTAGCGGTGGTCAACTCCGATGAGGGGGCAGATTCCCCGCAGGGGCGCCTCGACGCCGGCCAGCAAGTCGTAGACGGCCTGCTGGACAATCGGCGCCTGGACTTTCACGTCGTGGACGCTGAGGAAGCGCGCGCTGGCTTGGACTCCGGCCGCTACTACTTTGCCGTGGAGATTCCGCACGACTTCTCCGCGGCGGCCAGCAGCATTCGCTCTGGTACTCCGCGCTCGGCGACCATCAACGTGGCGTTTAATAACCGCAATGGGTTTATCTCCACAACCCTGGGCAACATGGTCACCCTGGTCATGGTGGATACGGTCGACGCCACGATCGGCCGGAACATCACCAACCAGCTGTTGGTGGGGCTGAGCACCGTCGGGCACGGGATTGACCAGGCCGCCGACGGGGCCGGCCAGCTGGCCGCGGGGGCGACCACCGCCCACGATGGCGCCACCACCCTCGCCGGCGGTACGCGGCGCGCAGTCGACGGCGCGGGCCGGCTCGCCGATGGTGCAGCAACGCTTAATGACGGCATGGGGCAGGCGCAGGCAGGAACTAACCGCCTCCGCGACGGCATCGAACGGCTGGATAACGGGCTGTCCACCGCGCAGGACGGCTCCCATCGCCTGGCCGCCGGCCTGTCGCGTCTCCAGCAGGCCACCCAGGCGCTGGCCTCTGGTGCGGGGCAGGTTGCCGACGGAGTGGATAAGGTCAGCGACGTCGCCGGGCAACTCGACCACATCCGCGGCCAACTCGAAGGTCCTCTGGTGAGTACCTCGGCTGCGCTGCGGGCCGCCGGGCAGCCCGGCACCATCGCCCTGGCCGATCAGATCGACGCCACCCTCAACCAGCTGCGCGCCACCACCGGCACCCAGGCCACTGGCGCTCAGCTGGAGCAACTGCGTGCCGGCGCGCGCACGATAGCTACCGAGTTATCCGACCCGGCGGCACAGTACGTCCAGGGCATCGACGCTGCGGCGACGGGATCCCAGCAGCTCTCGGCGGGTATCGATGAGCTGAAAAACGGCTCCGGGCAACTCGTCGTGGGCGCCCGCACGCTTGCCGACGCCGCGAGTCGCCTCGTCGGCGGCACCCAGCAGCTCACCGTCGGGGCATCCGCGCTGCGCGACGGCCTGGTGGAACTGGATGCTGGATCCGGGCGCCTGCGCGACGGGCTGGGCCGCCTTGATGACGGCGCGGGGGAGCTGTCCCTAAAGATGCGGCAGGCCGGCTCCCAGGTGCCCACCTGGGAGGGCCAGCGCCTGGACGATGCCAGCCGCGTCGGCGGCCAGCCGGTGGTGCGCAACCTCGTGGCCGATGAGATGCGCGAGTTTGGCATCGGGCTGGCGCCCTTCTTCCTCTCCCTGGCCATGTTCATGGGTGGGACCATCTGCTGGATGGTGCTGCGTCCGCTGCAATCCCGTGCCGTGGATTCCGGGGCACGCTCACCCCGCGTGGTGGCGGCCAGCTACCTGCCGGGGCTGATCGTGGGCGTGTGCCAGGCAACCCTGGTGTGGGCGGTGGTTGAGGCCGGAGTGGGGCTCGGCGCTGTCCACCCGCTAGCGTTGTGGGTGGCGTTGCTGGGCGTGTCCGCGACGTTTATCGCCGCCACCCAGGCCGTCAATGCGGTTGTGGGGGTGACGGCGGGACGGGTCCTCTGCCTGATGCTCATGGCCATCCAGCTGGTGTCTTCCGGAGGGCTGTACCCGGTGGAGACCCAGCCGCGGCTGCTGCAGTGGGTCCACCACATCGACCCAATGACGTATTCCGTGGACCTGTTCCGGGGCGTCATCCTGGGCTTTGACCATGATGGCGGCCGGGCGCTCCACGGGGCGGTGTTCCTGGCGGCCGTGCTGCTCGGCGCGTGGGTGGTCAGCTGCCTGTCTGCGCGCTGGCACCGGCAGATTCTGCACAAGGACCTGCACCCGGAGCTTGCGGTTTAGCCGCGGTAGCCGCCCCGGCCCAGGGTGTCACACTGGGACATCTTCCCGGACTCAAAGCCCGCCTTGAAGGCCTGCTCGCGTTGCTTCGAGGTGCCGTGGGTGAAGCTTTCTGGGTTGACGCGCCCGCCGGAGCGGCGCTGAATGTTATCGTCACCCACCGCCCCCGCGGTATCGAGCGCGTCGCGCAGCTGCTCGTCGGTGAAGGATTCGAAGGAGGAGGAGTTGTTGGCGTAGTGGGCCCAGATGCCCCCGTAGCAGTCCGCCTGCAACTCGATCTTGACGGCATTGGAATCCGCACCCGGGTCCTCATAGTTGCTCAAACCCAGCGTGCCCTCGAGGTTCTGGATGTGGTGGCCGATCTCGTGGGCGACGATGTACTCCTGCGCCAGCGGCCCGTTGGATCCGCCCAGCTGAGCGAGCTGCTCAAAGAAGGACACGTCCAGGTAGGCGGTGCGATCCTTGGGACAATAGAAAGGTCCCGTCGCGGAGGTCGCCGACCCGCACCCGGTAGACACGGAATCGCGGAAAAGGTGCACCCCGGGCTGGACGTAGTCAATGTTGGCCTGCTCGGGCAGCACCTTCGACCAGACCTCATCAACGGAGGCAGCAATGCCCACCATGCGGCAGTCATCGTACTTGTTCGCATCCTCGCCGGTGACGCAGTGATCCAAGGAGTAATCCCCGCCGTCCGCGGAGTCCACCTGGTCTTGGCCGCCGCCCAGCAGCCCACCAAGTTCGGCAGGGTTGCCACCAAGCAGCAGGAATAGGCCGACCAACACCAGGCTTCCCAGGCCGCCACCAGCGGCGATCACGCCGCCTCGCCCGCCGGAGGACGTGCTGACGCGACCCGGATCAAGGTTGACGTCTTTTCTAAAGGTCATGGTGAAATGATGCCACATGACGGCGGGGGTGGCGCAGGGGACGAGGGGGCGTCGATAAGCACTAGAACAGGGCGTGACGGCGGGCCCGCACAGGCCGCGGGGTAGAATGCGCGGAGGAATCACTACGGGGAGGCAAGACCCCGGACACCAATCAAGGAAGGACGGTCGCATCCGTGCTGCGTACTCATCTGGCGGGGGAGCTCCGCACCAACAACGCTGGACAGACGGTCACGCTGACCGGTTGGGTAGCCCGCCGCCGAGACCACGGAGGCGTGATCTTCATCGACCTGCGTGACCGCTCCGGACTGGCGCAGGTGGTCTTCCGCAACTCCGATGTCGCCGCCCGGGCACACGGACTGCGCAGCGAATTTGTGATCAAAGTCACCGGCGTCGTCGAAGAACGCCCCGAAGGCTCCCACAACCCTAACCTGCCCTCCGGCGCGGTGGAACTCAACGTCACGGAGCTAGAGGTACTCAACGAGTCGGAGCCGCTGCCCTTCCAAATCGATGACCCCTCCTCCTCCGGCGAAGTCGGCGAGGAAACCCGCCTGCGCTACCGCTACCTCGACCTGCGCCGCCACGAACAAGGAGAAGCCCTCAGACTGCGCTCCCGCGTCAACCGGGCGGCCCGCGCGGTGCTCGACTCCCACGACTTCACCGAGATCGAAACCCCCACGCTGACCCGCTCCACCCCCGAAGGCGCCCGAGACTTCCTCGTGCCCGCCCGCCTCAAGCCCGGCAGCTGGTACGCCCTGCCGCAATCCCCGCAGCTGTTCAAGCAGCTGCTCATGGTCGCCGGCATGGAGCGCTACTACCAGATCGCCCGCTGCTACCGCGACGAAGACTTCCGCGCCGACCGCCAGCCCGAGTTCACCCAGCTCGACGTCGAGATGAGCTTTGTCGACCAAGACGACATCATCGCCCTGGCAGAAGAAATCCTGGTCGCCCTGTGGAAGGAGATCGGCTACGACATCTCCACCCCCATCCCGCGGATGACCTACGCGGAGGCCATGCGCCGCTACGGCTCCGACAAGCCCGACCTGCGCTTTGACATCCAGATCGTCGAGTGCACCGACTTCTTTGCCAACACCACCTTCCGCGTGTTCCAAAACGACTACGTCGGAGCCGTAGTCATGGACGGCGGCGCCTCCCAACCCCGCCGCCAACTCGACGCCTGGCAAGACTGGGCCAAACAGCGCGGCGCCAAGGGCCTGGCCTACATCCTCGTCGGCGAGGACGGCGAACTGTCCGGCCCGGTAGCCAAGAACATCACCGAAGAAGAGCGCGCCGGGATCGCCGCCCACGTGGGCGCCAAGCCGGGCGACTGCATCTTCTTCGCCGCCGGGGACACCAAGTCCTCCCGCGCACTGCTCGGCGCCGCCCGCGGCGAGATCGCCCGCAAGCTCGGCCTGATCAAGGACGGCGATTGGGCGTTTACCTGGGTTGTTGACGCACCCCTGTTCGAGCCCGCCGCGGACGCCACCGCCTCCGGCGACGTGGCGCTGGGCCACTCCCAGTGGACCGCCGTGCACCACGCGTTTACTTCCCCGAAGCCGGAGTGGATGGACTCCTTCGACGAGGATCCGGGTGCGGCCACGGCCTACGCCTATGACATCGTGTGCAACGGCAATGAGATCGGCGGCGGATCGATCCGTATCCACCGCCGCGATGTCCAGGAGCGCGTGTTCAAGGTCATGGGGATCACGCAGGAGGAAGCGCGCGAGAAGTTCGGCTTCCTGCTCGACGCCTTCGCCTTCGGCGCCCCGCCGCACGGCGGCATCGCCTTCGGCTGGGACCGCATCGTCTCCCTGCTCGGCGGCTTTGACTCCATCCGCGATGTCATCGCGTTCCCCAAGTCCGGAGGCGGAGTCGATCCGCTTACCGACGCCCCCGCCCCCATCACCGCCGCCCAGCGCAAGGAAGCCGGCATCGACGCCAAGCCGGCTGCCGCAACCCCTGCACGCGGCACCAAGACGGCAGCGTCCCCCAAGGCCGAAGGCCAAGCGCGCGACGCTTAAGTCAGAGTCCTGGCGCGCGGGCCGCGCGCCAGCGCTCACATTGTTCTAAGGAGATGCCGGAATCGTGCCCACTAACCAAGAGATCCTCACCACCGCAGAGGCCCTCCTGTCCCGGCGGTTCGGTGGAACCCAGGCCCTCACCGGCCATGAGGAACTCAGCGGTTCCGGCAACGCGATCGTGCTTCGCGGCAAGCTCGCGGCCAACCCCTTCCTCCCCGAGCGCTCGGTTGTAGTCAAGTACGTGCCCGTCACCGATGACGCGCTCGATGACGCCGCCCTGGTGCGCGAGCTGGTGGCTTACCAGTTCACCACCTCGCTGGGGGAGGCCGAACGCCCCGGGCCGGTCCTGCTGGCCTATGACGTTGCTGACCGGATCATCGTCATCTCTGACTCCGGCAACGGCGACACCTTCGCAGAACTGCTTGCCACCGGCGATGCGGAACAGCGAGTCCACATCCTGCGCAACCTCGGCGAGGCCCTGGGTCTCATGCACGCCGGCACCGCGAGCCGCGAATCAGACTTCGAGGCCTTGCGCGCGCGCATGGCCCGCCAACACCCGAAGGCCTTCCACATCAACCGGTACCGCACCAAGGCCAAGGAACACGCCATCCTGCATGGGGTGGCCCTGCTGCGGGACGCCGGCATCACCGTCCCCGACGGGGTAGAGGCCCTCGCCCGCGAGGCGGTGCGCAGGCTGCGCGGCGGGCAGCGCGCGTTTACGCCCTTTGACCTGTCCCCGGACAACATCATCGTCGCCCAGCGCACCCACTTCCTCGACTACGAGTGGGCGGGTTTCCGAGACACCGCCTATGACCTGGGCAGCGTCATCGCCGGCTTCCCGCAGTTCTTGCTCTCCCGCCCGATCAGCGACGACGAGGCCGACGTGTTCCTGGAGGCCTGGGCAAACAAGGTCGGGTCGATCTGGCCGGACGCCCGCGACGAGGATGCGCTGCAGCTGCGCCTGGTCACGGCCCTGCTGGGCTTGGCGCTCACCGAGGTCACGGTGCTGCACCTGGGTACCACGCATAACCTCGTGCACGAGGTCGCCGCCAGCGCGGGCGAGGCGGACCTGATCTCCCTGCAACCCGAAGACATCACCCCGGTTAGCCGGCTTTTCGCCCCCGCCGGATCGACTCCGCTGAGCAGGTCCGAAGCGATTCTGCGCCGCGACCTCTTTGACACGTTTGAGGCCCTTGCCCGCTACGCCGTACGCGCCGCCGACCCGAGGCTGGGGGTTGTGGCCCGCTTCGCCGATGAGATCGCCGCGCTGCTCAACGATGCCGGCGCAGAGGAATAAAGCACGATCGCGCCAGCGGCACGGCTATGACGGCTATGCCTAGGAAAGCCGCGGCGCAGTTTCGGAAGGTGAGACGTCATGGCTACCAACGATGACCTTTTTGCCGGCCGGCTCAGCGCCGACATCCCGGGCGCACGCGACACCACGGTCCAACAGGCCGCCGACTATTTTGAGGTGCCCGCCGACGCCCCGCTGGCGGCGCGCATGCGGCCACGCAGCCTGGACGAAGTCCTGGGCCAAGAGCACCTGTTGGCGCCCGGCAAGCCGCTGCGCCGCCTGGTCGAAGGCTCCGGGGACGCCTCGGTGATCCTCTACGGCCCGCCCGGTATTGGCAAGACAACCGTCGCGTCGCTGATCAGCGATGTCACCGGGCGCCACTTCGTCGGGCTGTCAGCCCTCAACGCCGGGGTCAAGCAGGTGCGCGAGGTCATCGATCAAGCGCGGCGCGACCTCATCGCGGGGACGCGCACCGTGCTGTTTATCGACGAGGTCCATCGCTTCTCCCGCACGCAGCAAGACGCCCTGCTCGCGGCGGTGGAAAACCGCACGGTCCTGCTCGTGGCCGCCACCACGGAAAACCCCTCCTTCTCCATCGTCTCCCCGCTGCTGTCGCGCTCCCTGGTGCTCCAGCTCAAGCCGCTTTCCGACGCCGCCGTGCGCACCCTCATCCTGCGCGCCGTCACCGATGAGCGCGGACTCGGCGGGCGCATCGGAATCACCGAGGACGCCGTAGCCCAGCTGGCGGCGCTGGCCGCAGGTGACGCCCGGCGGGCGCTGACCTACCTAGAGGCGGCCGCGGAGGCGGTCGACGATGGGGCTGACCTGGACACGGACACCGTGCGCGACAACGTCAACCGGGCGGTGGCGCGCTATGACCGCGACGGCGACCAGCACTACGACGTCACCAGCGCCTTTATCAAGTCCATCCGGGGCTCGGATGTGGACGCGGCGCTGCATTACCTGGCCCGGATGATTGAAGCAGGGGAGGACCCGCGCTTCATCGCCCGCCGGTTGATCATTCACGCCAGCGAAGACATCGGGATGGCCGATCCCACAGCGCTGCCCACGGCGGTGGCCGCCGCGCAGGCGGTGGCCCTCATCGGGATGCCGGAGGCGCGCATCAACCTGGCGCAGGCCACCATCCACCTGGCCTGTGCCCCGAAGTCCAACTCCGTGATTACCGCCATCGATGCGGCGCTGGCTGACGTGCGGGCAGGCAAAACGGGAGCCGTGCCAGCCCACCTGCGCGATGGCCATTACGCCGGGGCGGCTGCCCTGGGTAACGCCGTGGGCTACCGGTATCCGCACGATGATCCCCGCGGGGTCGTCGCCCAAGAGTATCTGCCGAGTGAGCTGGCCCAGGCCCAGTACTATCAGCCCAGCGAGCACGGTGCAGAAAAGCGGATCCATGACTACCTGGGCCGGCTGCGTGGCATAGTGAGGGGCACACAGTAGCAGTCAGGCGGGCAGGGTAGAGTAGACCGCTGGCATTTTAGTCGTTTATCCACCAGCCCGGCGTGCGCGTCGGGGCCCAAGAATCGAGGACCAGTCGCAGTGCAGACTCATGAGATCCGGGAGCGCTTTACCGCCCACTTTGTCAACGCAGGCCACACGGAGGTTCCTAGTGCCTCGCTGATCCTGGATGACCCGAACCTGCTCTTTGTCAACGCCGGCATGGTTCCCTTCAAGCCCTACTTCCTGGGCCAGCAGAACCCACCGTTTCCCAACGGCACCGCCACGTCCATTCAGAAGTGCGTGCGCACACTAGACATTGAGGAGGTGGGCATCACCACCCGCCACAACACCTTCTTCCAGATGGCCGGCAACTTTTCCTTCGGGCAGTACTTCAAGGAAGGCGCCATCACGCACGCCTGGACCCTGCTGACTGACCCGGTTGACAAGGGCGGCTTCGGGCTGGACCCAGAGCGCCTGTGGGTGACGGTGTACCTGGATGATGATGAAGCCGCCGACATCTGGCACGAGAAGATGGGCGTGCCCACGGAGCGCATCCAGCGGCTGGGGATGGAAGATAACTACTGGTCCATGGGTATCCCGGGGCCCTGCGGTCCGTGCTCAGAGATCTACTATGACCGCGGGCCGGAGTACGGCAAGGAAGGCGGCCCAATCGCCGACGACAACCGCTACATGGAGATCTGGAACCTGGTCTTCATGCAAAACGAGCGCGGCGAGGGCACCGGCAAGGGCAACTTTGAGATCCTTGGCCCGCTGCCCAAGAAGAACATCGATACCGGCCTAGGCGTCGAGCGCGTGGCGTGCATCCTGCAAGGGGTGGACAACGTCTATGAGACGGACCTGCTGCGCCCGGTCATCGACGTCGCGGAAGAGGTCACCGGCAGCACCTATGAGGACCCGAAGGCCGATCGCAGCGATGACATCCGCTTCCGGGTGATCGCCGATCACTCGCGCACCGCCATGATGATCATCCTGGACGGCGTGGTGCCCTCCAATGAGGGGCGCGGCTACATCCTGCGCCGCCTGCTGCGCCGGATCGTCCGCTCGGCACGCCTGCTGGGCGCCACCGGAGAGACCATCGGCCGCTTCATGAACACCATCATGGACACCATGACGCCGTCGTTCCCGGAGATTGCCACCAACCGGGAGCGGATCCTGCGCGTGGCCACCAAGGAGGAGCAGGCCTTCCTGCGCACCCTGGAGTCGGGCACCCACCTGTTTGAGAACACGGTCGAGCAGGTCAAGGGGCAGGGCAAGCACACCCTCGCCGGGGAGCGTGCCTTCGAGCTGCATGACACCTATGGTTTCCCCATCGACTTGACCCTGGAGATGGCCGCAGAGGCGGGCCTTGAGGTTGACATGGACGGCTTTGAGGCCGCCATGGCGGAGCAAAAGGCGCGCGCTAAGGCGGACAACCGCGCCAAGAAGCATGGACACGCTGATCTTTCGGTTTACCGCGAGTTCGTGGACAACCATCCGACGGAGTTCGTCGGCTATGACCAGCTGGATTCTCCCGCCACCGTGCTCGGCATGGTCGCCGACGGCGCGCTGGTCACGCAGGCGCATGCCGGCGATGAGGTAGAGGTCATCCTTGACGTCACGCCCATGTACGCCGAGGCCGGCGGACAGCTGGGCGACCGGGGCCAGATTGTCACCGGCGACGCGATCGTGGATGTCCATGACGTGCAAAAGATCGGCAAGAAGCTGTGGGTGCACAAGGGCACGGTCACCCAGGGTGGCCTTGATGTGGGCTCGCAGGTCACCGCTGAGGTCAGCGGCACGTGGCGCCATGCCGCGCGCCAGGCCCACTCGGCCACGCACCTCATCCACGCGGCGCTGCGCCAGGTGCTTGGCCCCACCGCCGTCCAGGCGGGGTCCATGAACAAGCCGGGCTACCTGCGTTTTGATTTCCAGTACACCGAGCAGCTCACCCCGGAGCAGCTCCGCGAAATCGAGCTGATTACCAACCAGGCTGTGGACGCTGACTGGCAGGTCAACACCATTGAGACCTCCTTGGCGGAGGCGAAGGCGATGGGCGCGATGGCCCTGTTTAGCGAGAACTACGGTGACGTGGTCCGGGTGGTAGAAATCGGCGGCCCATTTTCCATTGAGCTGTGCGGTGGCACCCACGTGGGGCATTCCTCGCAGATCGGCCCGGTGTCGGTGCTGGGCGAGTCCTCGGTGGGCTCGGGCGCGCGGCGCATTGAGGCCTACTCGGGCCTTGACGCCTTCCGCTACATGTCCAAGGAGACCGCGCTGGCCAGCGGCGTGGCCGCAACCTTGAAGACCCCGTCGGCGGACATTCCGGCGCGCCTGGCAGCGCTGACCTCCAAGCTGCACGATGCGGAGAAGCGGGTGGCGGCGCTGCGTCGTGCCCAGCTGTTGGCCTCGGCGGGTGCGCTGGTGGAGGCGGCACAGCACGTGGGCGACTATGACCTGGTTACCGTCGATCTTGATGATGTCGCGGACCCGGCCGATCTGCGTTCGTTGGCCAACGAGGTGCGCAACCGGCTGCGGGGCCGCGCTGCGGTGGTAGTCGCGGCGGCGAAGGATGCGGCGGCCAACCGGGTGCCCTTCGTGGTCGCGGCGACCAAGGAGGCTGTGGATCGCGGCGTGCGCTCCGGCGACATCGTCAAGGAGATGGCCCCGAACATTGAGGCCCGCGGCGGCGGAAAGCCGGACCTGGCGCAGGGCTCCGGTACCCGTCCTGCCGGCCTGGAAGCCGCCTTCCAGGCGGTGCGTGAGGCCTTGCGGCGCTAGTCTGGCGAGCAGGAGGCCATGGGGCGTCGATAAGCGGCACCGCTAACTGAGGGCGGTGCCGTTACCGTTTCTTTACACATTCCGTTATCTTGGTAGGGTAGTCCGCCGCTCGGTGGAGATTTGTGTGTGCGCTCGCGGGCTCACTGCGCGAATCGACTGTCAATGTGAAAGGTTCCATCTCTCGATGACTGTGTCCGTAGACACCCCTGGTGTTGATGACCCGGGTCCGGGGCGTCGCATCGGGATTGATGTGGGAACCGTACGCATCGGGGTGGCCAGCAGCGACCGGGGTGCGACCCTGGCCACGCCGGTGACCACCGTCCGCCGCGTGACCGGCCTGAATGATCCCGATGGGGCGGACATTGAGCAGCTGGTCGATCTCATCGCGGAGTATGACGCCGTGGAGGTCATTGTCGGGCTACCCCGCGACCTGAAGGGCAATGGCTCAGCCAGTGTGACCCAGGCGCGGTTTATTGCTGGTCGCTTGTCCCGCCGACTGGCGCACAAGCGGCCTATCATTCCAGTGCGGCTTGCTGATGAGCGCCTGACCACCGTGGCGGCTACCCACGCCTTGCGTGCCTCAGGGGTGACCAGCCGCAAGGGGCGTGCGGTCATCGATCAAGCCGCAGCCGTAGAGATTTTGCAGACCTGGTTGGACGGCAGGGCACACAGATTGTCCCGACCAAACGGTGTAGACCAGAAGCGTGGACCGACGCCTGGACCACACCTCCTGGCGGCGGCCGCCCGTCCGGGCGCAACGCGCCAGACTCCCCCCGCTAGCCCATCAACCCCTGTGACCCCAGCCCGTGCAGACGACGAGGAGAACACCCTATGAGCCAGTACGCAGCGCGTGACCCGAAAGGTCGCCGGATGGAACCGAAGTACGTCAAGCGCCGCCAGCGCGGTTTGGCCGTCATCATCGCCACGGTGGTCCTCCTCGTGGGTGTGGTTATCTACACGGGATTGCAGGTGTCGGGTGCCATGGGCTCCAAGGACTATGAGGGCACGGGCAACGGCGTGGCAGCGTTGGTTCAGGTTCCGGAGGGCTCCTCGGTGTCCGCGCTGGGTCCGGAGCTGGTGGACCGCGGCGTGGTCAAATCGGATTCCGCATTCCAGGCTGCGGCGGTCAACCACCCCCGGGCGGCGAGCATTCAGCCGGGGTTCTACCGGCTGCAGGAGCACATGAGCGCCAAGGCGGCCGTCGACGCGCTGCTTGATCCGCACAATCAGGTGGACCTGCTGGATGTCACGGGCGGGGCGACCCTCATGGACGTCACCGTCGTTGCCGGGGGCACCCGAAAGGGCATTTATACCCAGATTTCGGAGCTGTCCTGCGACGCCGGAAACAGCGGCCACTGCGTGACGGTGCAGCAGCTTCACGACGTCGCCGCAAAGACCCCGCCCACCGAGCTCGGCGTCCCCGTGTGGGCAGTCAAGGCAGTGCTCGAGCGCGGCGCGGACCCCAAGCGCCTCGACGGCCTGATTAAGCCGGGCCAGTACGTCATCGACCCCACCATGGATGCCAAGGCCATCCTCAAGGACCTGATCACCCGGTCGACGGAGTACTACAACTCCACCGGAATCGAGCAGCGCGCCCAGGCCATCGGCCTGAGCCCCTACGAGCTTCTGACTGCCGCGTCCCTGGTGGAGCGCGAGGCCCCCGCGGGAGACTTTGACAAGGTGGCGCGCGTGATCCTCAACCGCCTGGCAGAGCCCATGCGGCTGGAGTTTGACTCCACGGTCAACTACGGGCTGTCCGAGCAGGAGGTGGCCACCACCGATGGGGACCGCGCCAAGGTCACCCCGTGGAACACCTACGCCAAGGACGGCCTGCCCGCTACCCCCATCGCCGCCCCCTCCGACGAGGCGATTCAGGCCATGGAAAACCCGGCTGAGGGCAACTGGCTGTTCTTCGTAACCATCGATAAGCAGGGCACCACGGTCTTCAACGACAACTTTGATGCCCACCAGCAGGCCGTACAGGACGCGATGAACAGTGGCGTGCTGGACTCCAACCGATGAGTAGCCAGGGCCCGGGTCAGGAGATCACCCACCGCGCGGCGGTGCTGGGCAGCCCCATTGCCCATTCGCTCTCGCCGCTGCTCCACAACGCTGGCTATGAGGCCGCCGGGCTGGAGGGGTGGTACTACGACCGCCACGAGGCCACTGCCGACACCCTGCCGGAGCTCGTTCGCGGCGCGCATGAGAGCTACCGCGGATTCTCAGTGACCATGCCGGCAAAGTTCACGGCCCTGGATTTCGCCCAGGAAACCAGCCCGGAGGCCCGCCGCATCGGATCCGCCAACACACTGGTTCGGAGCGAAGCCGGCTGGACGGCCTACAACACCGACGCCGCCGGCATCACCGGCGCACTCACGCACCTGGGGCTTATCGACGCCACCGGCGCCTACGTCGGCTCCTCCGGCACCGCTGTGCTGCTCGGTGCGGGCGGCACCGCCCGGCCAGCGCTGTACGCGCTCGCCGAGGCGGGGGTGAAAGAGGTCGCGGTGTACAACCGCTCGGACAAGACGGAGCAGCTGCGTGAGGTGGTTGCCGGTGGGCAGTGCACCCTGGTGGGCTACGGGCCGGAGACCTCCGATGACGAGCTGACGCGACTGAGCACCGCCAGCGATGTGGTCATCTCTACGCTGCCCGCAGGGGTCATCGATGATCGGGTGCGGGCCTTAGCTCACGCGCCGGTGATCGATGTGGTCTATGACCCGCGCCCCACCCCGCTGCTGATCCAGGCTGCCGCCAATGGTTATCCCACTGCGGATGGCTTGATCATGCTGGCCCACCAGGCTTTCGCGCAGTTCGAGCTGTTCACCGGCGTTGCGGCTCCCAAGGACGCGATGGTGGAGGCGCTCGAGCGCGGCCGTGTGTAGCATGAGGGGCCATGTGGGGTTTCGGGGTGGGAATAGCTGTGGCGTGCGTGGCCGCCTGGGCGTGCACGTTGGCCTGGGTGGATGCCCGGGAGCACCGGCTGCCTGATGTTCTTACGCTGCCGGGCGTCCTGGTGGCGTGGGCGGTGGCGGCTGTCCTGGAGCCCGGATGGATTCTCGGCGGGTTGGGGTGGTCGGCCTGCTACGGGCTGTGCGCGCTGTGGGGACGGGGCATGGGCGGCGGCGACGTCAAGCTGGCGGCAAGCCTGGGGGTGGCGGTCGCTGTGTGGGGCGTGCTGGCGTGGTGGGTTGCCGTCGCGGCGGCGAGTGCGCTGAGCGTCGTCTTTATGCTTGCCACGCGGCGGCGCGCCGTCGCGCATGGCCCGGCGATGCTTCTTGCTGCGGCGGCCGTGTGGGGGCTGGGAATGTGCCCGGGATGGTTGCCGTGGTGAGTATTTCGGGCTATTCGGCGGCGCCCGGGCCACGGGCATGCGACAATGGTGGCATGTTTCGTTGGAGCACTGCGGGAGAATCGCACGGATCGGCCCTTGTGGCGCTGGTAGAAGGAGTCCCGGCTGATATCCCGGTGACTACCCAGGATGTGGCCGCACAGTTGGCGCGGCGGCGGCTGGGTTATGGTCGCGGTGCTCGGATGGCCTTTGAGGCTGATGAGTTGCAGCTGGTAGCTGGTGTGCGTCACGGGCGCACGTTGGGCAGCCCCATAGCCATGATTATTGGCAATACGGAGTGGCCCAAGTGGACCACCATCATGTCCGCAGACCCGGTGGATACCCAGGACCCCGAGGTGGCTGCGGCGTTGGATTCCGGCCGCGGTGCGCGGCTGACTCGCCCGCGCCCGGGGCACGCGGATTTTGCGGGGATGCTCAAATACGATGCGACGGATGCGCGCAATATCCTGGAGCGTTCCTCAGCCCGGGAGACGGCCGCGCGGGTGGCGTGCGCGACCGTGGCCCGCGGGGTGGTGCGCGAGGTGCTCGGCGTCGAGGTGTTTTCGCACGTGGTCTCCATTGGGGATTCCCAGGCAGCAAGCGGCACGAAGGACCCGGTGTTTGCGGATCTTGCGGCCATTGACGCCTCCCCGGTGCGGGCGTGGGATAGCGCCGCGGAGGCGTCCATGATCGCCCAGATTGAGGCGGCGAAGAAGTCCGGCGATACGCTCGGCGGTGTGGTCGAGGTGGTCGTCGATGGGCTGCCGGTGGGGCTGGGCTCCCACGTCAGTGCGGATCGCCGCCTGGATGCTCGGCTGGCGGGGGCGTTGATGAGTATCCAGTCCGTCAAGGGGGTGGAAATTGGCGATGGTTTCGCGGAGGCTCGCCGGCTCGGCAGCCAGGCGCACGATGAGATGCTGCGCGATGATTCGGGTGCGCTGAAGCGGGCAAGCAACCGCGCCGGCGGCGTGGAGGGGGGCATGACCAATGGCCAACGCCTGGTTGTGCGCGCGGCCATGAAGCCCATCTCGACGGTGCCGCGCGCGTTGCGCACGGTGGACATGGACTCCGGTGCTCAGACGCGGGCGATTCACCAGCGCTCGGATGTCTGCGCCGTGCCTGCCGGCGCAGTCGTGGCGGAGGCGATGGTCGCGTTGGTCCTGGCAGAGGCGGTGCTGGAGAAGTTTGGCGGGGACTCGCTGTCCCAGACGAAGCTCAACGCGCAGGCCTATGCGCAGCGGGTGGCCCAGCGGCTGGCATTCGAGGAGGGCCAGTGACGTCCCCGGCACCGACGGTGGTGTTGGTGGGGCCTCCGGGGGCTGGAAAATCGACGGTAGGCACCAAGGTTGCCCGCCGGCTGGGCCTGGAGTTTCGGGACTCTGATGAAATCATCGCGGCCCAGTTCGGCATGCCCTGCGGGCGGGTGTTCGCCGCCGTGGGGGAGCCGGAGTTTCGCCGCATAGAACAAGAGGTCATCGCCCAGGCTTTGCAGGAGCCAGGCGTGCTGGCGTTGGGCGGTGGCGCGGTGGTCACCGCCGCTACCCGGCAGGCGCTGGCCGATCATGCGGTGGTGTGGCTTGATGTCAGCGTGACGGAAGGCCTGCGCAGGACCGCCACGGGGGACCGTCCGGTGCTCAACGCGCAGGACCCGCGGCGTCGATACGCGGACCTGCTTGCGCAGCGCCGACCGTGGTATGAGGAAGTTGCCTCGCTGCGGGTACCCACCCATGAGCGCCCGCTGGGCCGGGTGGTTGCCGATATTTGTGCGTTCGCCGAGTCGGCCGCGCCGTAGATTTTTGGAGTAAGGATTCAGATATGAGTAATCGCACCATTCCGGTGGCCACGGCTGCCGCCTATGAGGTCACCATCGGCCACGGGCTTAACGCTGAGGTGGCGGCCCATGTCGCGACAGCCGGCTCCACCCGGGCGGCCATCATTCATCAGCCCACCGTCGCAGCCCAGGCCGAAGCGCTGGTAGCGGCGCTGCGCGACGCCGGGGTTGAGGCGCTCAGCGTCGCGGTGCCTGACGCGGAGGCGGGCAAGACGCTGGAGAGCATCGGGCGGGTGTGGGACGCCTGCGGCGAGTATCGGATCGATCGTGCCGATACCATCATTGGCCTCGGCGGCGGTGCCGCGACCGACCTGGCGGGTTTTGCTGCGGCGACGTGGATGCGCGGCGTTCGCCTGGTGCAGGTGCCCACCAGCTTGCTGGGCATGGTGGATGCCGCCGTGGGCGGCAAGACGGGCATCAACACCGCTGCCGGGAAAAACCTGGTGGGGTGTTTCCATGAGCCGTCTGGGGTGTTTGTGGACTTAGAGCATCTTGCCTCGCTTCCGCACGAGGAGCTGGTCTCCGGGATGGGAGAGATTGTCAAGTGCGGGTTTATCGCTGATCCGCGCATCGTGGAGCTCGTCGAGGCCGATCCCGCGGCGGTGTGGGATCTCAACGGCGTGCTGCCGGAGCTTGTGGAGCGGGCCATTAGCGTCAAGGCGCAGGTAGTTGCCGCGGATCTGCGCGAGTCCGCCCGCCGGGAAATTCTTAACTATGGGCACACCTTTGGCCACGCGATCGAGCAGGTGGAGCACTACTCGTGGCGCCACGGCCACGCGGTGGCTGTGGGCATGGTTTTTGCTGCTGAGTTGGCGTGCGCGCGAGGTCTCATCGACCGCGAGCTGGTGGAGCGCCACCGCACGGTGCTCAGCGCGGTAGGCCTGCCCATCAGCTATTCCGGGGGTGACCGCCAGGCGTTGTGGGAGGCGATGCGTCGGGATAAGAAGGTCCGCCACGGGGTGGTGCGCTTTGTGGTCCTCGACGGCACCTTGGGCCAGGTCACCCGGCTGGAAGGCCCCACGGAGGCGGAGCTGGAGGCTGCTGCTACGGCGGTTGGGGGTGAGCACAAGTGAGCGCTGAAAACGGACACGCACCCGCCGTTGTGGTGCTCAATGGCCCGAACTTGGGGCGCCTGGGCAAGCGTCAGCCCGAGGTCTACGGGGCGGTGACGTTGGCCGATGTGGAGGAGATGATTGCTCGCCGCGCCGCACAGCTGGGGCTGGACGTTACCTGCCGGCAGTCCGACGCCGAGCATGAGTTGTTGGGCTGGGTGCACCAGGCCGCCGATGACGGCGCCGCGGTGATTATCAACCCTGGTGGCTTTACGCACACGTCGGTGGCGCTGCGTGACGCGCTCGCTGAGGTGGCTGACGGCGCCGGCTTCATCGAGGTTCACATTTCCAATATTCACGCGCGCGAACCCTTCCGTGCGCACAGCTACCTCTCGCCGATTGCTCGCGGGGTGATCGCGGGGTTGGGCGTGCAGGGCTACCTGTTGGCGCTGGAGGCGATTGCAGCCACGGCGTCCGATGCGGCGCTAAGGTAGGTCTCACAGACTGCTGGCGCTGCGTGGGGCTTATCGACGTCGCCGCGCCGGCGCCGCCCGCACAAGTTCTCGACCTCGGAAGGTGGGCCCTCGTGGCACTCGCAGACACTCGCTTTTCAACTCGACGCCGGGCGCTGGCAGCGCAGCTCGCCGGACAGCGCATCGACTCCATGCTGGTAACAAACCTCATTCACGTGCGCTACCTGTCCGGATTTAGCGGCTCGAATGCCGCCCTGCTGATCAACAAGGACCTGTCGGCGCGCATCTGCACGGATGGCCGCTACACCACGCAGATCGCCGAGGAAGTGCCTGACATTGAGGCCCTTATAGCCCGGGCGAGCGATCAAGCGCTGCTGGGCAAGATCACCGGGCCGCGTCGGGTGGGCTTTGAGGCGGACCACCTGTCTGTGTCTCAGTTTGAGGCGCTGCGGGCCGCCGCCGGCCAGGATGTGGAGCTGATCCCGGTGGGCGGGGTGGTAGAAAACCTGCGGTTGATTAAGGACCCCGCCGAGCTGGACGGGCTGCGCGCCGTGGCCGAGCTGGCCTCGCAGGCGTATGAGGACCTGGTTGCCGCCGGGCAGCTGTGCGTGGGCCGAAGCGAGCGCGAGGTCGCCGCGGATCTGGAATACCGCATGCGCATGGCCGGGGCGGAGCGGCCGAGTTTTGACACCATCGTGGCCTCCGGGCCCAATTCCGCGAAGCCGCATCACGGGGCGGGGGACCGGATCCTTGCCGACGGTGACATCGTCACCCTGGACTTCGGCGCCTACCTCAACGGCTTCAACTCGGATATGACCCGCACGGTGATGCTGGGGCACGCCACTGACTTTGCCCGCGAGATCTATGAGATCGTGCACAAGGCGCAATTGGCGGGCGTGGACGCGGCGGTGCCGGGCGCGGCGCTCGTGGACGTGGACCGGGCGACCCGGGACATCATCACCCAGGCCGGATACGGCGAATACTACGTGCACTCCACCGGCCACGGGGTCGGCCTGGAGGTTCACGAAGCCCCCGCGGCGGCTGCCAGCGCCTCCGGAGAGCTGGCAGAAAACATGACCCTGACCATCGAGCCCGGAATCTACGTTCCTGGCAAGGGCGGAGTGCGCATTGAAGATACCTTGATTATCACCGGGGGAGCCCCAGAAGTGATTACCAAGGTAAGTAAAGATCTCACTGTGTTGTAAGCTAGGCCAGTCACACACTTAGTGCCCAATAACCTCTACGCCAAGGGAGACGCGATAAGTGGCAACCACCGCTGATTTCAAGAACGGTCTTGTGCTCAAGCTGGACAATAAGCTCCAGCAGATCATTGAGTTCCAGCACGTCAAGCCCGGTAAGGGCCCGGCGTTCGTGCGCACCAAGCTCAAGGATGTAGTCTCCGGCAAGACCCTGGATAAGACCTTCAACGCGGGTGTGAAGGTGGAGACCGCGACGGTGGACCGCCGCGACATGACCTACCTGTACAACGACGGCTCCAGCTACGTGGTCATGGACGACAAGACCTTCGAGCAGATTGAGCTAGACCCCTCCAAGTTCGGCGACGCGGCGCGCTTCCTGCTGGAAAACATGCGCGTGCAGGTCTCCTTCCACGAGGGTGAGCCGCTGTTCGCGGAGCTACCGGTCTCTGTCGACCTGACCGTCGAGCACACCGATCCGGGCCTGCAGGGCGACCGCTCCACCGGCGGCACCAAGCCGGCCACCCTGGAGACGGGCGCGGAGATCCAGGTCCCGCTGTTCATCGAGACCGGCAATGTGCTCAAGGTGGATACCCGCACCGGTGAGTACCTGTCCCGGGTGAACAACTAGTCTTCGCCGTGGCAGAAAAAGGACACAAGCGGCGCCGGCACGGCGCGCGCTACAAGGCTCGGCGCCGGGCAGTAGACATCCTCTTTGAGGCAGAGGCCCGGGACATCGACCCCGTCTCCATCGTGGAGGATCGTGTGGAGCTGTCCCGGAACCCAGAAAACCAGGTCGCGCCGGTCTCCGACTACACCACCACGATTGTGCACGGTGCGGCACGCGAGCTCGACGCCATCGATGATGCCATCGAGGCGCACCTGACCGCAGAATGGCGCTTGGACCGGCTGCCCGCGGTGGACCGCGCGATCCTTCGCGTGGCCGTCTGGGAGCTGTTGTTCAACCCGGAGGTTCCCACCGCCACCGCACTGGTTGAGGCGGTGGAATTGGCCAGCGCCTATTCCACGGACAAGGCGAGCCCGTACATCCACGCCACGCTCGACGGCATTGGTCAGCAGCGCCCCACGCCTGCTCCCACGCCCGAGGCTTCCGGTGACTCCGAAGCGGACGCGGACGATCAGCCTGCTTTCGCTGCGTCCCAGGCCCCCGGAGCCGCGGAAGCGGAGCCTGCTCAAGGCTCCGTCGAAGAACCAGAAGAACAGGCCGAGCCGCTGGAAGACTAAACCCGGCCCGGCTCACGCCAGCCCCGCCCACGCCCCGCATGCCGCGGTGTGGACGGGGCTGTTCGTCATTTTGGCAACGTTTAGGCGGTGGGATCCTCGCTGTCACCGGTCAAGGATTCCGCCGCGTTAGCCACCGCATCCTGGGTGCTCAAGACGGCATCGACGGCGTCGCGAAGCAGCTGCGCAAGTTGGGCGTTACTTAGGCCGGCTTCCGCGCTAATCTCGCATTCCGTGCGCACCACCAGCTTGTCCGTCCGGTCCATGACGGCCGCGCGGGCGGGCGCTCCGGTGCAATTGGCGGCGTTGGCCGCCAGATAGAGGTGGGGCAAACCGGAATCGGAAGCCACCTGCGTGGGGCAGTCGGCGCGCACAAGGCAGATGCCGCCGAGGGGGGCGAAGGTGACGGAGAACCCGTTGAGGTTGGCCATGACGACCGCTCCCTGGGGGTCAGGCCACAGCTGGATGCCAAAGCCGCGCATGGTCTCGGTGACGCGCTCGAGCGTGACCGGCTGCGGCTTGTTGTCGGCGGGCGTTTGCGGGGTGGTGGTCATGCGTCCTCCCGGGCAGTGGTGGGTTCGGTGACGCTCGCGGCGTCGATAGTGATGGTGGTGGCATCGTCCTGCCAGGTCACCGCCTGAGGGAAGGCCTGGGCCAGGCCGGCGAACGCCTGCGTGGCGGCATGCAGGCTGCCGAGGACGACGTGGCGCAGTTGCTCGTCGTTGAGGGCGTCGGGAAGGGCGTTGCGGCGGCTGGCCGCGCAGCGCAGGACGGCATCTTCGAGCTCGAAGAAGCGCAGGGTAGGCCGCACGTTCGTGAGGTTCCACTCGTTGACCACCGCCAGGACGGTGGCTGCCTGTTCGGAGGGGATTCGGCCAGCCCAGAGGGCGTCGCAGATGAGGGAGGCACCCTGGAGGGCGAAGACGACCTCGCCGTCGGGGAAGGAAAGCTTGATGGAGGATGCGGTGTCGGTAGAGCTGTCGGGGGCAGCGGCGGCGTCGAGAAGCTCACTATCGGCGATGATTCCGGCGATGCGCTCGATGGTCACGGGGTGGGGATCAGTGGCCACTGTTGGGGGTGTCCTTCGCGGATGAGTGGGGATAGGTGTGTCCATCGTATTATCACCGGCCTCCGGGAAAGGAGTGCGGGGCAGGTGGGGCATTGGGCTGACGCGGGGGTTGGGGCGGTGCTAGTCTTGCATTGTCTGCTTAGAGGTGTAGACAATGCGAGTCCTTGGGAGTGTCCATCCCGTCACGTGCCCGGCACGGCGGGAAGCAATACCTTGGGGTTCGTGTGAGGAAGGATTCCTTTAATGTCCGCACAGAGAGGCGGGAAAGGAGGTCGCCAGGTGTTGTTGAACCCTGGTGAGTGCCACCACGAGTGGCACCATGGCGGCCGGCTCCAGGATCACCTGGGAGCCCGGCACGAGACAACGGCCACGCGGGCGCGTGCGAGGGGTGCGCCTGGAGCGTAAAACGCAACGTCGATAAGGGCCGGCAGACAGCACAGAGCTGTAAAGAGCATGTCCCGCCCTTCCGCAGGGTCGCGGCAGCCCGAAGACCCACCAGCACACGTTAAAAATTTTCAACAACGACACCCCAGCCCGCCCGGCCTCCCGCGCCGACGCACACGCACGGGCCCCATCCCCGGCGGCGATGGGGTGTTGGAAAGGCAGTCTTTGTGACCACCCCACCACCCTCCGGACACCGCGCCACGCCAGCGGTACTCGTACTGGCAGACGGCACCGTTTTCCGCGGCCGCGCCCTCGGCGCAACCGGCACAACGCTGGGCGAAGCGGTGTTTAGCACCGCCATGACCGGGTACCAGGAAACGATGACCGACCCGTCCTACCACCGCCAAATTGTCACCCTCGCCGCCCCCCAGGTGGGAAACACCGGCTGGAACGGGGAAGACAGCGAATCCCACGATGGCCGCATCTGGGTCGCCGGGCTGGTCATCCGAGACCTGGCCGCCCGCGTATCCAACTGGCGCGCCACGCACAGCCTGGAAGAAGAAATGCGCGAACAGGGCATCGTGGGCATCAAGGGCGTGGATACGCGCACCCTGGTGCGCCACCTGCGCAACTTCGGATCCATCCCCGCCGGCATCTTCTCCGGTGCGGATTACACCACCGACACCGAGTCCCTGGTCGCCCGGGTCAAGGAGCAGCCGGCCATGGCCGGGCTGGCGTTGGCGGACGACGTCTCAACCGACGAGGTCTATGAGGTGCCCGCCCAGGGCGAGGAACGCCTGTGCGTGGTCGCCTTCGACATGGGAATCAAGTCCAACACGCCCCGTAACTTCGCCGCCCGCGGAGTGCGCACCATCGTGGTACCCGCCGGCACCACGGCCCAACAGGTCCTGGACTACCACCCGGACGGGGTCTTCGTGTCCAACGGCCCGGGTGACCCGGCCACCGCGGACGGAATTGTCTCCGTGGTTCGGGAAGTCCTGGCCGCGGGCGTGCCGTTCTTTGGTATTTGTTTTGGCAACCAAATTTTGGGCCGTGCGCTGGGGCTGGAGACCTACAAGTTGAAGTTCGGCCACCGCGGCATCAACGTCCCCGTGCTCAACCATGACACCGGGGTTATTGATATCACCGCGCAGAATCACGGGTTCGCGCTCAAGGGCGAGCCGAATATGCGCTTTGATACGGACTTCGGCCCGGCCCACGTGACCCACACGTGCCTCAACGATGACGTCGTCGAAGGGGTGGCGTTGGACAACGGCATGGCGTTTTCCGTGCAGTATCACCCGGAATCTGCGGCCGGCCCCCACGACGCACAGAACCTATTTGACCAATTTGTGGAATTGATGACCACGCATGCCGCGTCGCACGAGACCGCGTAACCAGCAGGCCACCTGACGTTTCCCCCGAAGAGTCACACCGAAAAAGAGAAGTTCACATGCCACAACGCACAGACATCAACCACGTACTGGTCATTGGATCCGGCCCCATTGTCATTGGGCAGGCCTGCGAGTTCGACTACTCCGGCACCCAAGCCTGCCGAGTGCTGCGTGAAGAGGGATTGCGCGTCACCCTGGTCAATTCCAATCCCGCGACCATCATGACCGATCCGGAATTTGCGGACCACACCTACGTGGAACCCATTGAGCCGGAATTCATCGACAAAATTTTCACCAAGGAAGCCGAGCAAGGCCACCCCATCGACGCGGTGCTGGCCACCCTGGGCGGACAGACCGCGCTCAATGCCGCTATCGCTCTGGACCGTCAGGGGATCCTGAAAAAGCACGGTGCTGAGCTCATCGGCGCGGACATTGCGGCGATTGAACGGGGCGAGGACCGCCAAAAGTTCAAGGACATCGTCGCCTCCGTGGGCGGCGAATCTGCCCGCTCTACCGTGTGCTATTCCATGGAGGAAGTACACGACGCGGTGGCGGAGCTGGGCCTTCCCGTGGTCGTGCGGCCCTCTTTTACCATGGGTGGACTGGGCTCCGGCCTGGCGTTTACCTACGAAGATCTCGAGCGAATTGCCGGCGGGGGACTGGCCGCCTCTCCGGAGGCCAATGTGCTCATCGAAGAGTCCATTTTGGGATGGAAAGAATATGAGCTGGAGCTCATGCGCGATGGCCACGACAACGTGGTGGTTATTTGCTCCATCGAAAACGTCGACGCCTTGGGCGTACACACCGGCGATTCGGTGACCGTGGCGCCGGCGATGACGCTGACGGACCGCGAGTACCAAAAGATGCGCGATCTAGGTATTGCGATCATCCGCGCCGTGGGGGTAGACACCGGCGGCTGCAATATCCAGTTTGCGGTCAATCCGGACGATGGCCGGCTGATTACTATTGAGATGAACCCCCGGGTGTCGCGCTCCTCGGCGCTGGCATCGAAAGCAACCGGTTTCCCCATCGCCAAAATCGCGGCCAAATTGGCGGTTGGTTACACCCTCGATGAGATCACCAATGACATCACGGGAGTCACCCCGGCCGCCTTCGAACCGACCCTGGATTACGTCATTGTCAAGGCCCCGCGCTTTGCCTTTGAAAAGTTCCCCGGCAGCGATGACACCCTGACCACCACCATGAAATCGGTGGGCGAGGCCATGGGAATTGGGCGCAATTACATCGCCGGATTGAACAAGGTCATGCGGTCGCTGGAAAACAAGCAGGCCGGTTTTTGGACGCAATCGGACGAGTCTTTCGCCGGCGAGCGCGCGACCAGCCTCGACGCGGTGCTGCAGGACCTGCGTCGCCCCACCCAGGGCCGCATGTATGACGCCGAGCTGGCGTTGCGCCTGGGCGGCACCGTCGAGCAGGTCTACCGGGCCAGCGGCATTGACCCGTGGTTCCTGGCGGAACTGGCCGAGCTGGTGGACTTCCGCGCCACGCTTCTCGACGCCCCCGTCCTCGACGCAGATCTGTTGCGGCAGGCTAAAGTCTTCGGCCTGTCGGATGCACAGATCGCCGCGCTGCGCCCGGAGCTGGCAGGCGAGGATGGTGTGCGCCGCCTGCGCTGGTCGCTGGGCATTCGCCCGGTGTTCAAGACCGTGGACACCTGTGCCGCGGAGTTTGAGGCCAAGACGCCGTACCACTATTCCTGCTACGAGCTCGATCCGGCCGCCGAGTCCGAGGTTGCCGCACAGACGGACAAGGACAAGGTGATCATCCTTGGCTCCGGTCCGAACCGCATTGGCCAGGGCATTGAGTTTGACTACTCCTGCGTTCACGCGGCGCTGGAATTGTCGCGCATTGGCTATGAGACGGTCATGGTCAACTGCAACCCGGAGACTGTCTCTACGGACTATGACACCGCGGACCGGCTCTACTTTGAGCCCCTGACCTTCGAAGATGTCATGGAGGTCTACCACGCGGAATGCCAGTCGGGGACGGTGGCTGCGGTGATCGTGCAGCTCGGTGGGCAGACGCCGCTTTCGCTTGCCGCGCGGCTCAAGGCTGCAGGGGTGCCGGTGGTGGGCACCAGCCCGGAGTCCATCGACTTGGCGGAGGACCGCGGGGAGTTTGGCAAGGTGTTGCGGCGCGCGCAGCTGCCGGCACCTGCTTTTGGCACGGCGACATCGTTCGCTGAGGCCGCGGAGGTCGCGCAGGGCATCGGGTACCCGGTCCTGGTGCGGCCGTCCTACGTCCTCGGCGGGCGCGGGATGGAGATCGTCTATGACGAGTCTGCGTTGGCGGAGTACATCGAGCGCGCCACGGAATTGACCTCGGACCACCCGGTGCTCGTGGACCGGTTCCTGGATAACGCCATTGAGATCGACGTCGATGCGCTGTGTGACGGCGAGGAGGTCTACCTCGCCGGTGTCATGGAGCACATCGAGGAAGCGGGCATTCACTCCGGGGATTCCGCCTGCGCATTGCCGCCGATGACCCTGGGCGCCGAGGACATCGACACCGTGCGTCGCTCAACTGAGGCGCTGGCCCACGGCATTGGGGTCAAGGGTCTGATGAACGTCCAGTTCGCGTTGAAGGATGACACCCTCTATGTCATCGAGGCGAACCCGCGGGCCTCGCGCACCGTGCCGTTTGTGTCTAAGGCCACCGGGGTGCACCTGGCTAAGGCGGCGGCGCGGATCATGATGGGCGAAAGCCTCGCCCAACTGCGCGCCGAGGGGATGATCCCCAGCACCTACGACGGCGGCTCGCTGCCCATGGATGCGCCCATCGCTGTCAAGGAAGCGGTCTTGCCCTTCAACAGGTTCCGGCGCCCGGACGGCACCATGCTGGACACGCTGCTGGGGCCGGAGATGAAGTCCACCGGCGAGGTGATGGGCCTGGCCAGCAATTTCGGCGCGGCCTACGCCAAGGCTGAGGACGCAGCCTTTGGCAGCCTGCCGACCAGTGGCACCGTGTTCGTCTCCGTGGCTAACAGGGACAAGCGCACGTTGATTTTCCCCATCCAGCGGCTGCACACCCTGGGCTTTAGGATCCTGGCTACCTCCGGTACTGCCGGCATGCTGCGCCGCAACGGCGTTCCCTGCGAGACCGTGGCCAAGGCCTCGGATGTGCGCGATGGCGCCTCGGGCCCCTCGGTGGTGGACCTCATCCAGAGCGGGGAAGTGGACATGATTTTGAACACCCCTGCCGGCTCGTCCGGAGCACGCCATGACGGCTATGACATCCGTTCCGCGGCCGTCAACGTGGGTGTGCCTGCGGCCACCACGGTCCAGGGCATCACCGCGTTCGTCCAGGCCATTGAGGCGCTGCGCGGTGAGGGCTTTGACGTGCGTGCCCTCCAAGAATTGGAGCACACCCCGGTGGCCCGTTTAATGGGACGATGACGGCTTGCCAGGCTGGCGAGCGCCCGTAGTTGCGGGATTGGCACAAAGGAATTGAGGTTCAAGATGGCGCAAGAAACATTTGGTGACCGGCTGGCCAGCCTGGCGAGCTCGCGCGGGCAGTTGTGCGTGGGCATTGATCCCCACCCCGCTCTGTTGGAGGCGTGGGGCTTGCCTGTAAATCCCGCAGGCGTGAAGCGTTTTTCCGAGTTGTGCGTGGAGGCTTTCGGCGACCTGGTCGCGTTGGTCAAGCCACAAGTCGCGTTTTATGAGCAATTCGGCGCCCGCGGCTTTGAGGTGTTGGAGGCCACAATCGCGGGCCTGCGAAAGGCCGGCGCTTTGGTGGTTGCTGATGCCAAGCGCGGCGACATCGGTTCGACGATGGCGGGCTATGCGCGCGCCTGGCTCGACGACGCCTCGCCCTTGGCCTGTGACGCAGTTACTGTATCTCCTTTCTTGGGTACGGGATCACTTGATCCGGTGGTGCATTTGGCGGAAGAGACGGGCCGCGGAATCTTCGTATTGGCGGCAACTTCTAATCCGGAAGCGCGGAATTTCCAAGATCGGTGTGATTCAACGGGTCGGACGATCTCGCAGGCAGTGGTGGATTTTTGCGGTGAAATCAATGCGCGTCATCAGGATTTAGGCAACCTGGGAGTGGTGGTTGGGGCGACCTTGACTAACCCACCTTCCATTGCGCAACTGCGCGGTCCGGTGCTCCTTCCCGGCGTTGGTGCACAGGGCGCGGGAGTGGCGGATGTGATGCGAATTATGGGGCAACAAGCGTCATGGGCGTACCCGAATGTTTCGCGCGCAGTGCTCCAAGAGGGGCCAAATGTTGCGGCTCTGCGGGCGGCTGTTAGACAATATTCTGTGCAATTTGCGCGCCCGCAGGAGCGCGCGAAGTAGGTGTGCTGCTAGCCACGCACCTTTCGTCTGGCCTGCACCTTTATGGCGTTTGCGCGAACTGACCTGGCAACTTGTGTACTTCAAGGCGACTGGGTGGTACCGTGGCAGATCGTCGTAAGGGTGGGAGAGACGTTTTCCCACCTGCGGTGTTAGACTTAGCGCGAATCTGCGGATGACAACGTTGGAATTAGCCTATTGGCCACCTTCGACTCGGGTCAGGCGCAGTAAGCACTTTTAAAGCGGCGCCTGTGCCGTCGTCGTGGCAGTTGTCCGCGGCGAACGCATAACGCCATGACAGACCACGTACCAAAGACGAACTGGAGGAACCCCGTGGCCCTTCCCAAGTTGACCGACGAGCAGCGCAAGGAAGCTCTTGCCAAGGCAGCTGAGGCCCGTAAGGCCCGCGCTGAACTGAAGGACAAGCTCAAGCGCGGCGACATTACCCTCAAGGAAGTTCTGGCCAAGGCGCAGGACGATGAGATCGTCGGCAAGACCAAGGTGTCCGCACTTCTGGAGGCCATGCCTAAGGTGGGCAAGGTCAAGGCCAAGGAGATCATGGAGGAGCTGGAGATCGCTCCGACGCGCCGCCTGCGTGGCCTGGGCGAGCGGCAGCGCCGCGCGCTGCTGGAGCGCTTCGGCTACGAGCAGGACTAGCAGATGAGCGGAGGGCAGCCCAGAGGCCGGCTCGTGGTTCTCGCCGGCCCGTCCGCGGTGGGCAAGTCCACCGTTGTGAACAGCCTCCGCTCGCTCGTGGATGAGCTTTACTTCAGCGTCTCCATGACCACCCGGGCGCCCCGCCCGGGTGAGGTTGACGGGGTGGATTATTTCTTTGTTTCCCCCGAGGAGTTTCAAGCCCGCATTGATGAGGGTGCGATGCTGGAGTGGGCCGATATTCACGGTGGCTTGCAACGTTCTGGCACCCCGGCGGAGCCCGTGCACAAAGCCTTGGAAGAAGGCCGCCCGGTGCTCGTTGAGGTGGACCTCGTAGGTGCGCGCAACGTGAAGAAAATGGTGCCGGATGCGGTGACCGTTTTCTTGGCCCCGCCGTCATGGGAGGCGCTTGTCGAGCGACTGACCGGACGCGGCACGGAGCCGCAGGATGTGATCGATCGGCGGCTGGAAACAGCCAAGGAAGAACTCGCCGCACAGGATGAGTTTGATCGCATTGTGGTCAACGAGGATGTGGACACGGCCGTAGCCCAGATTGGTGATATTCTGCGTTCGGTGTGAGTTGCGCGGATCTGCGGTGATCCGCGGCCGTGGTGCAGCCTGCGGTCAACCCAGTAGATGCAAAAGATGAAGGTGTAAGTGACTATCGTGAGCAATGAGACCCCTAAGAAGCAGCCGGTATTTGATCCGCCGGTCGGTATTACTGACCCCCCGATCGACCGCCTGTTGGAGAAGGTCTCCTCGAAGTATGCGTTGGTGATCTTCGCCGCCAAGCGCGCCCGCCAGATCAACAGCTACTATCAGCAGGCTGATGAGGGCGTGTTTGAGTTCATCGGGCCGCTGGTTACTCCGGAAGCCGGTGAGAAGCCCTTGTCTATCGCGCTGCGAGAGATCGACGCTGAACTCTTGGAGCACGAAGAGGGCCGCTAGCGCCCTTGTGTGAGGGCCGTAGACCCGTCGCAGGCGGACGTGACTTGTCAGGATGGCAAGCGCGTGCCGTGCGGCGGGTTTTTGCATGCCACAAGCAGGGGGAGATGCAGCGCTCGTGGCTCGGCCACCTGCGGGGCGGCCGCCGCGGAGAAGGGCCCGTCGCCGCGGACACAGGGGGCGGGTGAGCGTGGGGCGATAGACTGGGCGCGAACGAGACCGGCGACCGGCGGGTAAACGCGTATGCGTCACGGTGCAGTTGCCTGGTCGTCGAAGTGGAAGCGAATGAGGAGGATGTCGGTGGCTCAATCCGGAGCGGATGCAGGGCGGCGTCGGGTCGTGGTGGGGGTCGGCGGCGGTATCGCTGCGTATAAGGTCTGCCACGTGGTGCGCGCGGTGCGGGAGCATGGGGATGATGTGCAGGTGGTGCCCACCGATAATGCTCTGCGCTTTGTTGGCGCGGCGACGTGGGAGGCGCTTTCGGGCCACCCGGTGGATACGGGGGTGTTTGAGAAGGTCGATGAGGTCAACCATGTGCGCATCGGTCAGGAGGCGGACCTGGTCATCGTGGCGCCGGCGACGGCGGACCTGTTGGCGCGGATGGCTGCGGGGCGTGCGGATGACCTGTTGACGGCCAGCCTGCTGATGGCTTCCTGTCCGGTGGTGGTGGCTCCGGCGATGCATACGGAGATGTGGACCCATCCGGCTACCCAAGCAAACGTGGCCACGTTGCGGGAGCGCGGGGTAGTGGTGTTGGAGCCGGCGGCGGGCCGGTTGACGGGGGCGGATTCTGGTGCGGGTCGGTTGCTTGAGCCGGAGCAGATTGTGGCGCTTGCTCGCGCGGCTGACGCCGGTGTGAGCTTTGCTCGCAGCCTTGAGGGGGTGCGTGTGGTGGTTACTGCTGGGGGGACGCGGGAGGCGATGGATCCGGTTCGTTTTATTGGCAATCGTTCGTCTGGGCGGCAGGGTTTCGCGCTGGCGGAGTTGGCGGCCCAGCGTGGGGCTGAGGTGACGGTGATTGCTGCGGCGACTGAGCAGTTGCCGGTGCCGGCGGGGGCGTCGGTGGTGCGGGTCAACAGCGCGCTGGAGTTGCAGGAGGCTACGCAGGCAGCGGCCGGCGAGGCGGACGTGGTGATTATGGCTGCGGCTGTGGCGGATATGCGCCCGGCGGCGGTGGCTGCGGCCAAGCTGAAGAAGACGAGCCAGGCGGACGCGGAGGCGCTGGGGCGCATCGATTTGGTGGAAAACCCGGATATTCTTGCCGGGCTGGTGCGCTCGCGCGACCAGGGTGACCTGGGCTTGGGGGCTAAGGAGCAGCCGGTGATCGTGGGATTTGCGGCTGAGACGGGCGATGCTGAATCGTCCGCGTTGGAGCACGGCCGCAGCAAGTTCCTGCGGAAGGGCTGTGATCTGATGATGTGCAACGAGGTTGGCACGGACAAGGTCTTCGGCTCTTCGCAGAACGCGGGCTGGTTGCTGGGGTACCGGGGGGCGTCGAGAAGCGCGGAGTCGGTGACGGTTCAGGAGGTGGCGCAGGGCTCTAAGCTGGAGGTCGCGGGTGTGATCCTGGATGCGGTGGGCGAACTCTTGCACTAATTAGACCGCTTGGTCTATCCTGAGTCGGTGCCTCCCGCGGGAGGGATGAACACAAGCAATCGCAATCGAGTTAGCGTAAAGGAAGCGACGCCCGTGGTTTTGCCTACAGTCTCGCCGAATCAGCCTCAGGCCCGGCTGTTTACCAGCGAGTCGGTGACCGAAGGCCACCCCGATAAGATCTGCGACGCCATCTCTGATGCCATCTTGGATGCCATGCTCGCGGAGGATCCGGACGCCCACGTTGCCGTGGAGACGCTGGTGACCACCGGCCAGGTGCACGTTGTGGGGGAGGTGCGTACCAGCGGGTACGTGGAGATCCCGCGGTTGGTGCGCGCGACGCTGCTCGATATTGGGTTTACCTCCTCGGCCGTCGGCTTCGACGGGCACACCTGCGGGGTCAATATCGCCATCGGCGAGCAGTCCACCGAGATCGGCGATGGGGTCGATCATTCCCAGGAGTCCCGTGATGGGGCCGATGGGGATGCCGGGAACCAGTCCGGCGCGGGCGACCAGGGCCTGATGTTTGGCTACGCCTCCAATGAGACCCCGGAGTACATGCCGCTTCCCATCGCCCTGGCCCATCGCCTGGCCCGCCGGCTGACCCAGGTGCGCAAGGAGGGGATTGTTGACCACCTGCGCCCGGATGGAAAGACCCAGGTCACCTTCGCGTATGACGATTCCGGACGGCCCACGCGCCTGGACACCGTGGTCATTTCCACTCAGCATGACCCCGAGGTCGATTCCAGCTGGCTGGAGCCGCGGCTGCGCGAGCACGTGGTCAACCACGTCATCGCCGAGGCCGGCGTGGCGGACATGGTCGATGAGGACCTGACCTTGCTGATCAACCCGTCCGGTTCCTTCATCCTGGGCGGGCCCATGGGCGACGCCGGGTTGACGGGGCGCAAGATCATTGTGGATACCTATGGCGGCATGGCCCGCCACGGGGGCGGGGCCTTTTCCGGGAAGGATCCCAGCAAGGTGGACCGCTCCGGCGCTTACGCCATGCGCTGGGTGGCCAAGAACATCGTCGCGGCGGGTCTGGCGGACCGCGCTGAGGTGCAGGTGGCTTATGCCATCGGCAGGGCCACGCCGGTGGGCCTCTACGTGGAGACCTTTGGCACGGCCCATGAGGGCTTGAGCGACGCGGACATCCAGGCGGCCGTGGCGGCGACCTTTGATCTGCGTCCGGCGGCGATCATCTCCACGCTCAACCTGCGTCGCCCCATCTACGCTCAAACCTCCGCGTACGGCCACTTTGGGCGCACGGATGTTGACCTGCCCTGGGAGGCGACGGATCAGGTGGCCGCGCTGCGCGAAGCCGCCGGCCTGGAGCCGCTGGCGGAGGCCGCCGAGTAGAATCGGCCGTCATGGCCCCTCACCCCCGCGTCCCCGCTGCTGACCAGCCGGTGGCGCGGGTGCTGCCTTTTCTTGGCCTTTCTCACCTGGACCGGGTCTTTGATTACCAGGTCAGCGAGGATGATTCCGCCGCCGCCCAGCCCGGAGTTCGGGTGGTGGTGCCGTTTTCCGGGCGCCGAGTAGACGGCATCATCTTGTCGCGGGAAGAGGGCACCGATTTTGCTGGGCGCCTGTCCTACCTGCATCGGGTGGTCTCCCCGGAGGTTGTGGTGCCGCCGGAGACTCTCGCGCTTGTCGACGCCATCGCGCAACGCTATGCGGGCATCCGCTCGGAGGTCATTCGCCTGGCGGTGCCGCCGCGCCACACCGCCGCTGAGGCCGCAGACACCTCCACCGCCTGGGAGGCGCTGGGGGAGTCCCACGACCCTGACTTAAGCCAGTGGGCGTGCTACCAGCACGGCACCTCGTTTGTGGACGCCGTGCTGGCCGGTCAGCGGGCGCGGGTCGCCTGGCAGGTTCGCCCGGATCAGCACTGGGCGGGGCCGCTGGCGGCCCTGGCTGTGGCGGTGGTGCGTGGTGGCGGCGGGGCGTTGCTGGTGGTGCCGGACCAGCGGGACGTCGATAAGCTCGAGCGCGCCCTGCGCGAGCATGTCAGCGCGCGGCAGATCACCACCCTGACCGCCGCGCAAGGCCCGCAGGCGCGCTATCGGCGCTTCCTTTCGGTGCTGCATGGGCAGGGGAGGCTGGTTATTGGTACCCGCTCGGCGGCGTTCGCGCCGGTGAACAACCTGCGGCTGTGCGTGATTGTGCACGATGGTGACCCCAGCCATGCCGAACCCCGGGCCCCGTATTTTCACGCGCGCGAGGTGCTGACCACCCGCGCCGCGCAGTGCGGCGCCAGCTTGATCGTCGCAGGCTACTCCCGTACTGCGGAGACGCAGTTGCTCGTCGAGTCTGGCTGGGCCCATGACCTGGTAGCAGCCCCGCAGGACGTGGCGGGGGTGCTGCCGACGATGACGGCCATCGATGATCAGCGGCTGCGCATCGCCGCCAACCCGGAGTCTGGGGGCGCGTCCATCCCGGGGCAGGTCTACCGGGCGATGACCGCGTGCCTGGAGTCCCAGCGCCCGGTGCTCGTGCAGATCCCGCGCAAGGGGGATACCCCGGTACTGGCCTGTGCCTCCTGCCGTGCCCCGGCGCGCTGCCGGGCGTGCAACGGGCCCTTGGAGATCCGCACTCACGGTGACCAGCCGGGGGTGCCTACCTGCCGGTGGTGTGGGCGGCCGTCCCCGCGGCATCGCTGCGCCGAGTGCGGGTCCCCGCGGTTGCGGGCGGTGGTGGTTGGCCACCAGCGCACGGCAGAGGAGCTGGGTAAAGCCTTTGCCTCGGTGCGCATCGTGGCCTCCGGCGGGGCGCGCGTGCTCGACGAGGTCGACTGCGCCCCCGCTATCGTGGTGGCCACCCCCGGCGCGGAGCCGGAGGTCAGCGGTGGCTCCTATGGGGTGGCGTTGCTTACCGATACGTGGGGGATGCTCCAGCGGCCGGATCTGCGGGCCACGGAGGAAGCCTTCGCCGCGTGGACGGCGGCAAGCCGGCTGGTCGCCCCCGCAAGACAGGGCGGGGAGGTGCTCATCTTCGCCCCGCAGGAACTCCAGGTGGTGCAGGCGTTGCAGGCGTGGGACGTGGTCGGCCACGCCCGCGCAGAGCTGGATTCGCGCCGTCAGGTGCGGTTTCCGCCCGCCGCACACCTGGCTGCCGTCGATGGCGCGGCCGCGGCGGTCAGCGCCGTGTTGGAGGCCGCCGCGCTACCGGAGGGCGCGGAGATCCTTGGCCCCATGGATCTCCCGCCGGGCGCGGCGCTGCCGGGGGAATATGACGAGCGCCGTTACGGGCCGCCGCAGCGCATGCTGGTGCGCGCCCCCTTGGGCCCGCGGGCGAGCCTGGGCCGGGCGTTGAAGGATGCCGCGGCATCCTGGGTGGCGCAAGGCTCCACGCTGCCGCTGCGTATTCATATTGATCCGGTGCAGGTGGGGTAGCATGCCTGGAAACGATGAGGACAAAGAAGGGACCGCGTTGAAACGATGACGCTGCGAAAGATCCGGCTCTTCGGAGACCCGGTACTATCCACGCGCGCCGACGAGGTGCACCCAGACGACGCCCCCGCGCTGCGCGGTCTGATCGATGACATGGTGGAGACCATGAAGGAGGCGGGCGGCGTCGGTTTGGCGGCCAACCAGGTGGGCGTGCTCAAGCGGGTGTTTGTCTTTGATTGCACGCACGTGGAATCGGGTATGCGCGGGCACATCATCAACCCGGTGTGGGAGCCGGTGGGCGAGCAGCTTCAGCAGGGCTCGGAGGGGTGCCTGTCTATCCCGGGGGTCAGCCTGCCCATTGAGCGCTATCAGCAGGTGCGCGTGAGCGGCATTGATGTGGCGGGCCGCCCGGTGACGCTGACGGCCTCGGGGCTGTTGGCCCGGTGTATTCAGCATGAGACGGATCATCTTGACGGCGTGTTGTTCCTGCGGCGGGCTGCGGCGCAGGATCGCCGCGCGGCGATGGCGCAGATTCGATCGAGCAGCTGGTGGAATAGCCAGGGTTAAAGCTGGTGCGGGCGGGTGGCTATCGTAGAGCAGGTGCGCAGCTGTGCTCATCGCCTGCTTGTTGTGTGCGTGCTGCCAGCCGATGATGCACCCACTGTTCATTCCCGTTCATTCCTGTTCACTCAGTGCCATTGAGTTGTCTTTGTGCTGATTGAGTGTGACGTGTGTTAAGGAGAGTTCTTGCCCATGAGGATCGTCTTTGCGGGCACCCCGCAACCGGCAGCGGTAGCGTTGCAACGATTCCTGGATTCCCACCATGAGGTCATCGCGGTGATCACCCGCCCGGATGCGCCCCAGGGTCGCGGCCGGCGCGTCGTGGCGTCCCCTGTCGCACGGCTGGCTCGGGAGGCGGGCATCGAGGTCCTGACCCCGACGACCCTGAAGCCGGGGACCGCCGATGGGGATGCCGCGGCCGCTCGGCTTCGGCAGTTGGCACCGGATGTCATCCCCGTGGTCGCCTACGGCTGCCTGGTGCCGCGAGAGCTTCTCGACGTCGCCCCGCACGGCTGGATCAACCTCCACTACTCTTTGCTTCCGCGGTGGCGGGGCGCCGCTCCGGTGCAGGCCGCGATCCGCGCCGGAAACCGCGTCACCGGCGCGACGACGTTCCGCATCGATGAGGGCTTGGATACCGGCGAGATTCTGGCCACCGTCAACGAGGAAATCCGCATCACCGACACCGCCGACGACCTTTTGACCAGGCTGGCCTATTCCGGCGCGGACCTGCTGGTCAACACCGTCAACGGGTGCGAGCATTCGACGCTACGCCCGCGGCCCCAGGAGGGCACGCCCAGCTACGCCGGGAAGATTACCCAGCAGGACGCACGCATTCAGTGGGCTGACTCCGCCGTGGACATCGCGCGGGCGATCCGTGCCTACACCCCCGCACCTGGTGCGTGGACCACCCTGGAAGGAGCGCGGCTGAAAGTCTCGCCCGTCGAGGTTCCGCTGGATGTGGCCGTCCCGGACGGCGAGCCTGGACAGCTGCACATCAGCAAGTCGGAGGTCCTGGTGAGCACGGGAAGCGGCGTGGTGCGCTTAACCCGCGTGCAGCCGGCTGGCAAGGCGGCCATGCCCGCGGCCGACTGGGCGCGCGGGCTATCCTTTGCTGACTCTGCCGAAGCGAGGTTGTCATGAGCCAGAAGCAGGGCGGAGGATTCCGCTCCCGGACCCGCCGGGCGGCCGCACGCGACGCGGCGCCGCACGGCACCGGCACGCAGGCCACGCCTGCGCAGCGGGGGAGACCTCCGCGCTCGTCGCAGGCGCCGCGGGCGGGCCGGTCCGGCCAGGCAGGGCACGCCGCGGACGTGGATATGCCCCGCCAGGTAGCCATGGAGGTGCTGGCAGCGGTGCGCGAACAAGACGCCTACGCCAACCTTGTGCTTCCCGGCCTGTTGCGCCAGCGCAAGGTCCGCGGGCGCGACGCCCACTTTGCCACCGAGCTGACCTACGGGACGCTGCGGATGCTGGGGGTCCTGGATGCGGTGATTGGGGCGGCGTCGTCACGCGAACTGGACCGCATCAGCCCGGAGGTGCTCGACGCCCTGCGCCTGGGCGTCTACCAGATCCTGTACATGCGGGTGGAGGATCACGCCGCCGTGGATACGTCCGTGCGGCTGGTTGCCGCCGCCGGCCAGCCAAAGGCGAAAGGGTTTGCCAACGGCGTGCTGCGCACCATCACCCGCACTCCGCGCGAGGAATGGATGTCCCGGCTGGCCCCCAGCGGGGAGATTGCCGCGCTGGCGTTTCGCACCGCCCACCCGGAGTGGATTGCGCGTTCCTTTGCCCAGGTGCTCGGCACCGCGGAGCTGGAGGCCGCACTGACCGCGGATTCTTCGCGGCCGGTTGTTCACCTGGCGGCGCGCCCCGGGGAGATCAGTGCCCAGGAGCTGGCGCTGACCTGCGGCGGGGAGGAGGGCCGCTACAGTCCCTATGCCGTTTACCTGGAGTCGGGTTCGCCGGGCGCGCTCGAGGAGGTGCGCCAGGGTCTTGCCGCCGTTCAGGACGAGGGCAGCCAACTGATCGCCCGGGCCCTGGTGGAAGCCCCCGTGGAGGGGACGGATACGGGTCGCTGGCTCGATCTGTGCGCCGGGCCGGGAGGAAAATCTGCCCTCATCGGTGCGCTCGCGCGTATCGACGCCGCCCACCTCGACGCAGTCGAGATCGCCGAGCATCGCGCCACCCTCATCGAGCAGGCGGTCCGCGGGTTGCCGGTGACCGTCCGCGTCGCCGATGGGCGCACCTTCGCCCCGGACGGTGGCCACTATGACCGGATTCTCGTGGACGCCCCCTGCTCCGGGCTGGGAGCGCTGCGCCGCCGCCCGGAGGCGCGCTGGCGCAAGCAACCCAGCGACATCGCCCAGCTCACCGAACTGCAAACGGCATTGCTGACCCGTGCCACCCAGCTGGTGCGCCCCGGCGGCGTGGTTGTGTATTCCACCTGCTCGCCGGATCTTCGGGAGACCCGTGAGGTGGTCGACGCGGTCATCCGCGATACCGGGATGCGCGAGTGTGACGCCCACGGGCTGGTGGCGCCCATGGAGGACGTGGGATCCCAGCTATCGGTCCAGATGTGGCCGCACCGGCACGGAACCGATGCCATGTTCTTTGCCGTACTGACCAAGCCGGTCGAGCCTGAGCACGTAGGATAGAGCCCATGGCTGAACCGATCATCGCCCCGTCCATCCTGTCCGCAGACTTCTCCCGCCTGGGGGAGGACATCGCCCGAATCCCCAACGCCGATTGGATTCACGTGGACATCATGGATGGGCACTTTGTGCCCAACCTGTCTTTCGGGCCGGACATCGCCAAGACGGTGCATCGCATTACTGATAAGCCCTTAGACGTCCACCTCATGATTGAAAACCCGGAAAAGTGGGTGGACACCTATATTGCCGCCGGGGCCTACACGGTCATCTTCCACGTGGAGGCCACCACCGACCCGCTGGCGCTGGCGCAAGTGATCCGGGCCGGCGGGGCGCGCGCGGGCATCTCCCTGCGCCCCGGCACTGACCTCGAGCCCTATCTGGAGCTGCTGCCCCACATCGATGAGGTCCTGGTCATGTCCGTGGAGCCCGGTTTTGGTGGCCAGTCATTCATGCCGGACCAGCTGGAGAAGGTACGCACGCTGCGCGCGGCTATCGACGCCGCCGGGCTCGACGTCACCATCGAGATCGACGGCGGCATCTCCCCGGAGACCATCGGCGCCGCCGCGGCCGCGGGCTGCGATAGCTTCGTGGCAGGCTCCGCGGTGTATAAGACCCCAGACCCCGCGGCGGCAGTAGATACCCTGCGGGACCTGGCACGCGCGGCCCGGTGAGTGCCCTGCCGTCGATCGATCTGCCTGACGCTTTCCGGATCGCGGTGGAGCAGGGCCACCTCGCCCGCGGTACCACTAGCCCCAACCCTCCGGTGGGGGCGGTCATCCTCGATGCGCACGGACGCCTCGCGGGCGTGGGGCACACCCAGCCCGTCGGCGGTCCCCACGCCGAGGTGATGGCCCTGCGTGACGCGGGGGAGCGCGCCCGTGGCGGCAGTGCCATCGTGACGCTGGAGCCGTGCAACCACACCGGGCGGACGGGGCCGTGCACCCAGGCGCTCCTCGCCGCAGGCGTGGCCGCCGTCCACTACGCGCACCCGGACCCCACCCCGCTCGCCGGGGGCGGGCACCGCGCCCTGCACAACGCCGGAGTGCGGGTCTACCGGCATGCGGACGTCGCCGTCACGGACCTGGAGCCGTGGGAGGCATCCATGCGGGCCGGGCGCTGCCACGTGACCCTCAAGATGGCCGCCAGCCTGGACGGATTCGTTGCCGCCGCCGACGGCACCAGCAAGTGGATCACCGGGACCGCCGCGCGGGCCGCGGTGCACCGCGACCGACGCCTGCGCGATGCCATCATCATCGGGACCGGCACCGCATTGGCGGACAATCCCTCACTGACCGCCCGAGACGAGCACGGCGAGGTCCGGGGACACCAACCGCGCCGAGTGGTCATCGGCAGCCGGAACCTGCCCCCACAGCAGTGCACCAACCTTCATGAACTGGGCTATGAGCAGTACCCAGACATTGCTACCGCGCTGCAAGCGCTGTGGGAGACCGGCGCACGCGACGTGCTCGTCGAAGGCGGGCCGCACCTGGCAGCCTCCTTCATCGAAGCCGGGGTCGTCGACGCCCTCCAGATCTATAGCGCCCCGATCCTGCTCGGCGCCGGAACCAGCGTGCTCGCCCGCACCGTCGCAGCGACGCTGCGTGACGCGCCCCACTGGACCAGGACAGGGGTCACGCCCCTAGGCCAAGACCTGCTCGTGGAATACACCCGAGAGCCACACGCATCGCAGAAAGGATGACCGAATCGTGTTTACCGGGCTTGTTGAAGAACTCGGGCGCGTCCAGGAGCTGACGCGCCACGACGATGACTCCCAGATACTGACCATCGCCGCGCGCACGGTGCTTAGCGACGCCAAACTGGGAGACTCCCTGTGCGTCAACGGGGTCTGCCTGACCATCACACAGATCGCCGAGGACCACTTCAGCGCCGACGTGATGAAAGAAACCCTCCAGCGCACCGCGCTCGGCGAGCTGACTGCGGGCGCCCAGGTCAACCTCGAACGGGCGATGCCGGTAGGCGGGCGCCTCGGCGGGCACCTAGTCCAGGGCCATGTCGACGCCACCGCAACCCTACTGGCGCGAACGCACTCAGAACACTGGGACGTCCTGCGCTTGAGCCTGCCCGAACAGATTGACCGCTACGTGGTGGAGAAGGGCTCCATCACCGTCAGCGGCACCTCCCTGACCGTTTCAGCAACGCAGCCGGGCTGGTTTGAAGTCAGCCTCATCCCCGCCACGCTGGAGCAGACCATCCTGGGTCAACTAGAGGTTGGCGATCCCGTCAACCTGGAAGTCGACGTGCTGGCTAAGTACGTGGAAAAACTCCTGGGACCCGGGGCTGAGCACGCCAGCTCAGGCGACTAAAGTGAGGCAGCGTGACTGAGCAATCCCGGGAGAACTTAAGACTTGACACCGTCGAGGCCGCCATCGCGGCGATCGCAGCAGGTCAAGCCGTGGTGGTTGTAGACAATGAAGACCGGGAAAATGAAGGCGACTTAATCTTCGCGGCGGAAAAAGCCACCCCAGAGTTGGTGGCATTCATGGTGCGCTACACCTCCGGCTACATCTGCGCCCCCCTGACCCACGCGGATGCGGACCGGCTGGGCCTTCCCCCCATGGTGACCCGAAACGAGGACGCCAGGTCAACGGCCTACACCGTTACCGTGGATGCGGCCACCGGCACGACGGGCATCTCGGCGCAGTCGCGCTGCGAAACTGTCCGCCGCCTGGCCGACCCCGCCCGCGGCCCGGAGGACTTCACCCGGCCCGGGCACGTGGTGCCACTGCGGGCCCGGGAAGGGGGAGTCCTGGTCCGCGACGGCCACACCGAGGCCGCCGTAGACCTGGCACGCGCCGCCGGGCTCTACCCGGCTGGGGTGCTCTGTGAGATCGTCTCGGAGGCTGATCCCACGGACATGGCACGCGGACCCGAGCTGCGTCGGTTCGCCGATGAACACGGCCTGGTGATGATCTCCATCGAACAGCTCATCGCCTGGCGCCGCAGCCACGAGATGCTCATTGATCGGGTGGTAGAGACCCGACTGCCCACCGAGTTTGGCTACTTCAGGGCCATCGGGTTTAGACACCGCATCACCGGGGTAGACCACGTGGCGTTGATCGCCGGGCACCCAGACCAGGATGGCGGCGAGGATGTCATCGTGCGGGTGCATTCTGAGTGCCTGACCGGAGACGTCTTCTCCTCGCGCCGGTGCGACTGCGGCGAGCAGCTGCACCGCTCGATGGAGCTGATCGCCCAGGCCGGTCGCGGCATCGTGGTATACCTACGCGGCCAGGAGGGCCGGGGCATTGGCCTGAACCACAAGCTCCAGGCCTATGAGCTTCAAGATCGGGGCTGGGACACCGTGGACGCTAATGTGGAACTTGGCCACCCGGTGGATGCTCGAGAGTTTGATACCGCCGCGCAGATCCTGCGGGATCTGTGCGTGACCTCCGTCAACCTGATTAGCAATAATCCGGCTAAGCAGGAGGCGCTGGCCGGCCACGGCCTGAAGGTGGTCAAGCGCACCACCTTGCCTGTCACCGTCAACGAGGACAACGTGCGTTATCTGCGCGCCAAGCGCGATCGCATGGGCCATGACTTGCCGGGCGTGGCACAGTGGGACCAGACCCACCCCCAGGATGGGCCCGCCGCGGCGGATGACAACTAATCCCAAGGAGAGTAAAAAGCGATGGCTAAAGAGGGATTGCCCCAGGTAGCCGGCGTGGACGCGACGGGCCTTTCGGTGGCCGTGGTCACGTCCAGCTGGAACGAGGAGATCTGCGATCGCCTCCACGAGCACGCCGTGCGCGCCGCCCGCGACTGCGGCGCGAGCGTTGATGAGTTCCGGGTTGTTGGTGCCTTGGAGATCCCGGTGGTCGTCCAGGCCGCAGCCCGCACCCACGACGCAGTGGTGGCACTGGGGTGCGTGGTCCGGGGCGGCACGCCGCACTTCGATTATGTGTGTGACTCCGTGACCGCCGGGCTCACCCGCATCGCCCTGGACGAATCCACCCCCGTGGGCAATGGCATCCTGACCACCGATACCCTCGAGCAAGCCATTGAACGCTCCGGTGGGATCGACGCGGTAGAGGATAAGGGCGCAGAAGCTGCCGTGGCGGCGCTGCACACGGCGCTGGTCCTGCGCGAGGTGGGTCAGGGGAAAAAGCCCCGAGACGCCGTCAGATGAGGCAATCTGGCGTGCAGCAGCGGGCGGCTCGGTAGACTGAGCCCGGAGATTAGCGACCAGCGGATGGGACGGACGTAGAAAAAGTGGAATCCAAGGATGTGCCTGGACAGCTCGGCGACGCGAAGGCGACCGCCGCCTCCCAGGCGGGAGCCACGCAGTTAAGCCAGGATCAGGCCAGCGCCTATAACGCTTTGGACCCGATGGCGGAGACTTCGCAACGCCCCTGGGAGTATGAGGTGCAGTCGCGGCGGCTGCGGCTCATCGGATATGTCGGCGCCGCGGCGCTCATCGTTATCCACATCATCATGGGCATCGTCGTGGGTATCGGCAGCACTGGCGTGACCATCACCACCATTGACCGCTTCGCATTCCCCGGAATCGGCGTCATCCTCGCCGTGCTGTGCGCCGTGTGCCTGTCGCGCCCGCGCGTGCGGGCCAACGCCGATGGCGTTGAGGTGCGCAACTTCATTGGAACCCGTTTCTACGGGTGGTCCGTGATTTATGGGCTGTCTTTCCCCCGCGGCTCGCGCGTTGCCCGCCTGGAGCTGCCGGACTTTGAGTATGTGCCCATGTGGGCGCTGCAAGCGGCGGATCAGGACACCATCCTTGAGGACGTGGAGCGCTTCCGCCAGCTCGAGGCCGCCTACATGCCAGAAGATTAGTGCCGGAGGCCCCGTTTCTTGGCTGATCCAGCAGACTATCGCCCGGCCCCCGGCACCATCCCCACCGACCCGGGGGTATATAAGTTCCGCGATGACACCGGCCGCGTCATCTACGTAGGCAAGGCCAAAAACCTGCGGGCACGCCTGTCTAACTACTTCCAGGACATCACCCAGCTTCACCCGCGCACCCGCCAGATGGTGCTCACCGGGGCGAGTGTTGAGTGGACGGTGGTAGCCAGCGAGGTGGAGGCCCTGCAGCTGGAGTACACCTGGATTAAGCGCTTCGACCCGCGCTTCAACGTCATGTACCGGGACGATAAAACCTATCCGGTTCTGGCGGTTTCCATGAACGAGCAGTACCCCCGGGCCTTCTTCTACCGCGGCCCGCGGCGCAAAGGGGTGCGCTACTTTGGGCCCTATTCGCATGCCTGGGCGGTGCGCGAAACGTTGGACCTGCTCACCCGGATCTACCCCATGCGCACCTGCACCAAGGGGGTGTTTCACCGGCATGAGGCCCTGGGCAGGCCATGCTTGCTGGGCTACATCGATAAGTGCGCCGCCCCGTGCGTGGGGCGGGTCAGCGCGGAGGAGCACCGTGACATCGCGGAGGGCTTCTGCGCTTTCATGGCGGGGCACACTGACGCCGTGCGCGCGCGGCTAACCCGGGAGATGGAGGAGGCCGCGGTCAACCTCGAGTTCGAGCATGCGGCTCGGCTGCGGGACAATCTGGCCGCCATTGATAAGCTCATGGAGCGCCAGACGGTGGTCCTTGGCGACGGCACGGACGCCGACATCATCGGCATTGCTACCGATGAGCTCGAGGCCGCAGTCCAGGTCTTTCACGTGCGTGCCGGCAGGGTCCGCGGTCAGCGTGGGTGGGTCGTGGAAAAGAGCGGCGACGAGGCCGGGGGCAGCCAGCCGCTCGTCGAGGGTGAGCCGGATCCGGCGCTTCCGGAATTGCTGCAGAACTTCCTCGTCCAGTTTTATGGCGATGCGGTTGACCGGGCGCGCCAGGAAGACCAGGAGGAGCGCGCGGCGGTGCGGCGCCGGGGCGTCGATAAGCAATCCCACGAACATCGCCGGCCTGGAACTCTGATCCCGCGGCTGATTTTGGTGCCGCAGCTTCCCGCGGCCGCCCCGGAGACAACCCAAGCGTTGCAGGAGTTGCGTGGCGGCCCGGTCGAACTGCGGGTTCCGCAGCGTGGCGATAAAAAAGCGTTGGCGGAAACTGTGACCAAGAATGCGGTGGAGGCCCTGCGCCAGCACAAACTCAAGCGCGTGGGCGATCTGACGGCCAGGTCCGCGGCGTTGCAGGACATTCAAGATGCCCTGGGAATGGATCAGGCACCGCTGCGCATCGAATGTACCGACATTTCCCACCTTCAGGGAACCGATGTGGTTGCCTCGCTGGTGGTTTTTGAAGACGGCCTGCCAAAGAAATCCGATTATCGGCGCTACAGAATTAAGGAAGCTGCCGGCGATGGGCACAGCGATGATGTCGCCTCCATTGCGGAAATCACCCGTCGGCGATTCTTGCGCCATAATCAGGACAGCCGCGCGATTCCGGAGGCGGAAGAATTCGACGGATCGACGTTTAGCGATGAACTCGCGCAGCGCGTCGAGGAGATGAGCACCGATCCGAAGCGTTTTGCCTACCCGCCGCAGCTGTTCATCGTTGATGGCGGCGCACCCCAGGTCGCTGCCGCTGCGGAGGTTTTTGATGAGCTTGGAATCTCGGATGTCTATCTGGTCGGTCTGGCCAAGCGGCTGGAGGAAATCTGGGTGCCCGGCGACCCCGATCCAGTGATTCTGCCGCGCAATTCCCAGGGCCTGTATTTGCTCCAACAAATCCGCGATGAGGCCCACCGTTTTGCCATCACCTATCACCGGCAGCAACGCTCCAAGCGCATGAAGCACTCCCAGCTCGATGACATTAAGGGTCTGGGGCAGGTGCGCCGCAGCGAGCTGGTGCGCCACTTCGGCTCCCTCAAGCGGCTCAAACAGGCGAGCGTGGAGCAAATAGCGCAGGTCAAAGGGTTTGGCCCGGCGCTGGCGCAGACGGTGTTCACCGCCTTGCACCCTGATGCGGGGGAGCACCCGCCCGCGGCGGATCCGCCAGCACCGGGTGACGCTTAAGGCACGCGTGGCCACCTAGTGGGCACTCAGTCCGCCGCCCGGGAGGTATTGCTTGTCGACGCCCCGCCGTCCCCGGTGCCCGCTACCTGCGGGCTTCGCGGGGGCAGTAGACAAAATTCTGCCATGGAAGCACCCGGCGGCGTGCGGGATAAGTAAGCCTGCGCTGGCGGCTGGTATTACGAGTCACGATGTCAGTGAGTATGCGGTGAACTTTTCGCCGGGTAACCACCTGTAGTGCCGGCCGCTAGGATGGTGAGCATGACTAGTCACAGCGCCGACCGAGAGCAATCTAGAGATCTCGATCCCGCAGGTTCTTTGCCTTCCCATCTGGTGTCCCCGCCGTTGCTGATTACCGGCATGTCGGGGGCGGGTTTGAGCACCGCGGCGAAGGTTTTTGAAGATAAAGACTGGTATGTCGCCCACAATTTGCCCCCGGAGTTGGTGTTGACGCTGGCCGGAATGTGCGCCGCCCCGGATTCTCCCGTTGATCGGGTGGCCATGGTCACGGACGTGCGTGCGCGGATGTTCCGGGGCAATTTGTTGCAGACGCTTGAGGAGCTGCGGGCGCGTCATCTCGCCCCGACGGTCCTGTTTTTGGATGCCCGCGATGACGTGCTGATCAAACGCTTTGATAGCGTGCGGCGCACTCATCCGCTCCAGGGCGGGGACACGCTTTCTGATGGCATCGCCCGCGAGCGCCATGAGCTCGCCGAGATTAAAGAAGACGCCCATGTGACCATTGACACCTCGGAATTGTCTGTCCATGATCTGCGCCGCAGGATTGAAGAAACCTTTGGCACCATCGTGGATAAGCGCCCGCACGTCACCATTCAGTCTTTCGGGTTTAAGCACGGCGCCCCCCGGGATTCAGACATCACGGTGGATGTGCGCTTCTTACCCAATCCGTATTGGGTTCCGGAGTTGCGCCAGTATCGGGGCACGGACGCCGCGGTGTCGGATTATGTGCTTTCTCAGCCGGGCTCGCGGGAGTTTATTGATAACTTCCTGACCATGTTTGATTCCATGCAGCCGGGGTATCGGCATGAGGGAAAGAACTTCATCACCATGTCTGTGGGGTGCACCGGCGGGCATCACCGCTCTGTGGCTGTGGCCCAGGAAATCGGTCGGCGCCTGCGTGAGCGTGGCACGATCGGAGTGACGGTGACGCACCGGGATATCGCACGCGAGTAGCCGCGCTGATGCCCAGCCGTGCCGCAAGGCGGGTTCCGGGACGCGGGCGCGCTCGTGTGCCGGACCAGACCGGAGCGACCAGGAGTTGTGCGCGCGTGGCACAGCATGCGCCGCGCGCACTGTACGGGACCCGGCCCCTTTTGAGGGGGCGGCTGGGTGGCTCAGGGCAATGAGTGTTTGGGTAGAAAGGGATGATGCGGCGCTTATTGGTTGCGCTTAAGGCTGCACCGTGGGCTGCATGCTGCTGCGCGCGCAGCGTCATGCGCGGGTTGTGTGCTGGCCCGTCGCCCATCCTGACCCCGCATCGGGCTGCGTCAAGAAGACACACGAGTGTCTGTGCCCTTGGAGCTAGACACCACGAAGATTAGGCAGAAAGGCGGTAACCGCGGTGGATGCTGATCCGCACTACCCGGCCCCGGAGGATTCGATGACCCAGCATGGTGCTCGCGGCGCCGGAGATATGGGGCTATTGGTGAGTCTGGGCGGGGGGCACGGGCTCTATCAGACCTTGCGCGCGGGCCGGCTATCAGGTGCCGAGGGGATCGTCGCGGTGGTCACGGTGGCTGATGATGGCGGTTCTTCGGGGCGCATCCGCCGCGAGCTTGCCATGATCCCGCCCGGCGACTTGCGCATGGCGTTGGCCGCCTTGGCGGGCGAGGATGAGTCCGGTCGGATGTGGGCGCAGGCGTTGCAGCACCGCTTTGGCGGCAACGGCGCCTTGGCGGGGCATGCCTTGGGCAACCTGGTCATCTCTGGCCTGACGGAGGTGTTGGGCGATACCCAGCAGGCGCTGGATATTGTGGGCGCCTTGACCGGATCGAGTGACCGCGTGTTGCCGGTGTGCTTGGAGCCGTTGGATATTGAGGCCGATGTGGCCGGCTTGGACAATGATCCGCGGATCGTGCGTCCGGTGCGCGGTCAGGTCGCGGTGGCGTCGACTCCCGGCTCGGTGCGGCGCGTCCGCCTCATTCCGGAAAATCCACAGGTCAATGCCCATGTGCTGGATGCTATTGCGGCGGCGGACATGATTACCCTGGGCCCGGGATCCTGGTTTTCTTCGGTGATTCCGCACTTGCTGATTCCGGAGTTGGTGGAGGCGATGACGGCGGCGTCGGCAGTCAAGGTTGTGGTGTTGAATCTGTCTGCTGAGCCGGGGGAGACGCAGGGCTTTTCCTCGGAGCGGCACCTGCATATGCTCGCGCAGCATGCTCCGGGCTTGCGCGTGGATTGGATCATGGTGGATCGCGGTGCGCAGCTCAGTAGCAGTGAGAAGGCGTATTTGCAGCGCGCTGCACAGCGCTTGGGTGCGCAGGTGGTTTACCGTGACGTCGAGGAGGTTGATTCGGACGGTCGCCGGCGCAATCGGCACGATCCGGCTAAGCTCGCTGCAGCTTTGCGGGATGTGAGACGGTTGGGTTCGGCATGATGTCGGCGCGCGCGGTGTCTGTTCCGGTTGTGGCGAGGTGCCAGCCGGGGCATCAGGTGGAGTCTGTGAGGCGAAAGGGAGCGTATCCGAGGTGAGTTTGACCGCGTCGATGATCGACGAGCTAGCGGCGGTGGAGACGCATCGCCAGGGTGACCGGATGGCGGAGCTTGCCGGGCTGTTGCGCATGGGCGGGCAGTGGGAGCAGCGCTCTGGGGTGTTGACGTTGAGCGTGGAGACCCCGTATGCCTGCGTGGCTCGGCATCTGTCTCGTCTGGTGTCCTCGCTTTTCGACGTCCCGGTGCGCACCGTTTCCATTCCTCCGGTCGCGGGGCGCAAGGCCGCGCAGTTTAGCGTGCACATGGGTTCTGGGTCCGCGGAGATGGTGCGCCGGCTGGGCCTGATCACCCGCAGTGGCGAGCCGGTGCGCGGGCTGCCGTTGATGATCATCAACGGCCCGATCTCGGTGATCGATGCAGCGTTGCGGGGGGCTGTGCTTGCCCGCGGCAGCCTGTCTGATCCGGCGCGTTCGAGCGCGCTGGAGGTGGAGTGCCCGGAGACGGTGGCGGGCCAGGCCTTGGTGGGGTGCGTGCGTCGCCTGGGGCTGACGGCGCGGATGCGCGAGACTCGGGGAGAGGAGCGCTTTGCCGTCCGGGACGCGGAGGGCATTGTGGTCTTGCTTAATCGCATGGGGGCGTATCGGACGTGCCTGCGGTGGGATGAGGCGCGGCGCGCGCAGCAGGCGCAGACGACAACGAGCAGGTTGGTCAATTTTGATGACGCGAATCTGCGTCGTTCGGCGCGCGCGGCTGTTGCCGCGGCGGCGCGGGTGGAACGCGCGATGGCGATTTTGGCCGATGATGTTCCGGAGCATTTGGCTGAGGCGGGGCAGTTGCGGGTGCGCTTCAAGCAGGCCTCGTTGGAGGAGCTGGGCCGGCTTGCTGAGCCCGCGATGACCAAGGATGCGATCGCCGGGCGGATTCGGCGCCTGCTGTCTATGGCCGATCGGCGCGCCGAGGAGCTGGGGATTGAGGGCACCGCGGCGGCGGTGACGGACGACCTTTTGGACCCGGAATAGGCCGGATCCCAGTGGGGGTGCTGCGGCGGGCGGTGGGGTGGTGTTTGCTACATCGCCCCCGACTGCCAGGTGTGATGAAGAACACACTTAGGTATGGAAGATGTACTCCGGGGTGAATACCTTAAGTTATGTCCCCCTTAACGGGGGCGGCTGCACCCCGCGGGGCGGGGGTGGGCCAGGGTTTCCCGACATTGTCCGCACAAGCAATGTCCGTTTCATATCCGTTTGAGCCCGAAACGTTGAGAAACGGTGGCCTTCCGGTCCAGTTTCGGGCATAGGAAGGCTGCAATACGGGCGCGGGGTCGGTACACTCGTCCGTGTGAGGCAGAGCGCGACTGCTTACCTACCGGCACCAGGCTGGTGAGTTAAGTGGGATCGCCCCTCTGGACACCACTCTCAACCTAGAGGAGAAACAACGTGACCATTCGTGTTGGCATCAACGGCTTTGGCCGCATCGGCCGCAACTTCTTCCGCGCCGTTCTGGAGCGTAGCGAGGACCTGGAGATCGTCGCGGTCAATGATCTGACCGACAACAAGACGCTGGCCACCCTGCTGAAGTATGACTCGATCCTGGGCAAGCTGGATCAGGACATCGAGCACGATGATGAGTCCATCACCGTTGGTGGCAAGCGCATCGCCGTCTCCGCCGAGCGTGAGCCCAAGAACCTTGACTGGGCCTCCCACAACGTGGACATCGTCATCGAGTCCACCGGGTTCTTCACCGACGCCAACGACGCCAAGGCCCACATCGAGGCCGGCGCCAAGAAGGTCATCATCTCCGCTCCGGCGAAGAACGAGGACGCGACCTTCGTTTACAACGTCAACCACGAGGACTACGACCCGGAGAAGCACAACGTCATCTCCGGCGCGTCCTGCACCACCAACTGCCTGGCCCCGATGGCCAAGGTGCTCAATGACAAGTTCGGCATCGAGCGTGGCCTGATGACCACCGTGCACGCCTACACCGGCGACCAGCGCCTCCACGACGCTCCCCACAAGGACCTGCGTCGTGCCCGCGCCGCCGCCGTGAACATCGTGCCCACCTCCACCGGTGCCGCCAAGGCCGTGGCCCTGGTGCTCCCGGAGCTCAAGGGCAAGCTTGACGGCTACGCCCTGCGCGTCCCGGTGATCACCGGCTCCGCCACGGACCTGACCTTCACCGCCTCCCGCGAGACCACGGTTGAAGAGGTCAACGCCGCCATCAAGGAAGCTGCCAACGAGACCCTGGGCTACACCGAGGATCCGCTGGTCTCCCACGACATCGTCACCGATTCCCACGGCTCCATCTTCGACGCCGGCCTGACCAAGGTCATCGGCGACCAGGTCAAGGTCGTCTCCTGGTACGACAACGAGTGGGGCTACACCTGCCAGCTGCTGCGCCTGACCGAGCTGGTTGCCTCCAAGCTCTAAGGTGCACGTCGCGGGGTAGAGCGCTCGCGTTGTACCCCCAGCATAAACCCTGCGGCCCGGGGTGTGCCTCGGCACACGTACTCCCGGGCCGTTTTCTTTCGCAGCATCCGGGCGCTCCCGTCCGGGCAGGCTGCACCCACGACTTGTTTTATTGAGGAGTTTTCATGGCTATCAAGACTGTTGATGACCTGCTCAAGGAGGGCGTCGAGGGCCGCCACGTCCTGGTGCGCTCGGACTTCAACGTTCCGCTTAACGACGCCGGCGAGATCACCGACCCCGGTCGCATCACTGCCTCCCTTCCCACCCTCAAGGCGCTTATCGGCGGGGGCGCCAAGCTCATCGTCACCGCGCACCTTGGCCGGCCGAAGGGCGAGGTCAATGAGAAGTACTCGCTCAAGCCGGTGGCAGAGGCGCTGTCCGAGGCGCTCGGCCAGTACGTCGCGTTGGCTAGCGACGTCGTCGGCGAGGACGCCCACGAGCGCGCCAACGGCCTGAACAACGGCGACGTGCTGCTGGTAGAAAATGTGCGCTTCGATCCCCGCGAGACCTCCAAGGATGAGGCAGAGCGCGGCGCCTTCGCCGACGAGCTGGTGGCCCTGGCCGCCGACAACGGCGCCTTCGTCTCCGATGGCTTCGGCGTGGTGCACCGCAAGCAGGCCTCCGTCTACGACGTTGCCAAGCGCCTGCCCGCGTACGCCGGCTACTTGGTGAACAAGGAAGTCTCCGTGCTGGAGAAGGTTGCCCAGGCTCCGGAGAAGCCCTACGTGGTAGTCCTCGGTGGCTCGAAGGTCTCCGACAAGCTCGGCGTCATCGAGGCGCTGGCCCAGAAGGCGGACAAGCTCATCATCGGCGGCGGCATGTGCTACACCTTCCTGACTGCCCGCGGCTACAACACGCAGAAGTCCCTGCTCCAGGAGGAGATGGTGGACACCTGCAAGGACCTGCTGGAGCGCTTTGGAGACAAGATCGTCCTGCCCGTCGACCTGACCGCCGCGGACGGCTTCTCCAACGACGCCGAGCGCACCATCGTGGAGCTCGACGGTATCCCGGAGGGCTGGCAGTCGCTGGACATCGGACCGAAGTCGGTGGAGGCTTTTGGCGAGGTGCTGGCGCAGGCCCGCACGGTCTTCTGGAACGGGCCCATGGGCGTGTTCGAGTTTGAGAACTTCTCCGCCGGCACCGCCGGGGTGGCCCAGGCCATCATCGACGCGACCGCCAAGGGCGCGTTCTCCGTGGTGGGCGGCGGCGACTCCGCAGCCTCCGTGCGCGCGCTGGGTCTTGACGAGGACGGCTTCTCCCACATTTCCACCGGTGGCGGCGCCTCCCTCGAGTTCCTGGAGGGCAAGGACCTGCCGGGCGTGGAAGTTCTCAACGCCTAAGCGCCCAGCCCGCCTAGCACTGCTGTTTCCTACAAGCACAACGAAAGGTGCCCCACTATGGCACGTAAGCCGCTGATTGCCGGCAACTGGAAGATGAACTTGGACCATCTGGAGGCCATTGCCACCGTGCAGAAGCTGGCCTTCGCTCTGCCCAAGGAGTACTACGAGGCCGTGGATGTGGCGCTGACCGTGCCGTTCACGGATCTGCGTTCCGTGCAAACCCTCGTCGAGGGAGACAAGCTGGCCATCACCTATGGCGCGCAGGATGTCTCTGGGCACGAGTCCGGCGCCTACACCGGTGAGGTGTCCGCCGCTATGCTCGCGCGCCTGGGATGCTCCTGGGTCGTGGTGGGCCACTCGGAGCGTCGGGAATACCACCAGGAGTCGGACGAGCTGGTTGCCGCCAAGGCGAAGGCCGCGCTGGGCGCTGGCATCAGCCCCATCGTGTGCGTGGGCGAGCCGCTGGAGATCCGGGAGAAGGGCACCCACGTGGACTACGTGGTGGAGCAGACCCGCAACTCCCTGGCCGGCCTGAGCAAGGACGAGCTGGAGCGCGTGGTCATCGCCTATGAGCCCGTGTGGGCCATTGGCACCGGCAAGGTGGCCTCGGCCGCCGATGCGCAGGAAGTCTGCCACGCGATCCGTGGCCTGCTGGAGGAGCTTGCCGACGCCCCGACCGCGGCGTCGATACGCATCCTTTACGGTGGGTCCGTCAAGGCCGAAACGGTCGCTGAGATCGTCGGGCAGCCCGACGTTGACGGTGGTCTGGTCGGCGGCGCCTCCCTCGATGGTGAGGCGTTTGCCAAGCTGGCCGCGAACGCTGCCGGAACGGTGCGCTAGTCTCGCCGGCACCCGCCGCACAAGCCCCCGAGCGCTACGCACGTGCCTCGGGGGTTTTGTGGGCTCACAGGCCTTGAAAAGGGCCGCAATCACTGGCACATACTGTGTTGGATAAGGATGGTATTTCCCGTGGAAGAAGAGCTTTCGCGTTCCGCGCAATGTCTCCAAGAAGACATTAGACACCTGGGACGTTTGCTCGGTGACGTCATCGCCTCGCAGGAAGGCGAGGAGGTCTTCGAGCTGGTGGAGGGCGCGCGCCAACTGGCGTTTTCCGTCGCCCGCCAGGAGGCCGATATTGACGATCTCCGGGCCATGTTCGAGGGCATCAAACCCCAGGACGCGGCACCCGTCATTCGCGCCTTTAGCACCTTTGCCCTCATGGCGAACCTGGCCGAGGACCTCAACGATGAAGCGGACCAGCTGCGGCGCGCGCAGGAGGGCAAACCGGCGGCCCCGGCGACCCTCGGGGCGACGTGGGCAGCCCTGGAGCGCGCCGGACAAAGCCCGCAAGAATTGGCCGACGCCGTGCCCCACATGCTGGTGGCCCCGGTGCTCACCGCCCACCCGACGGAAACGCGGCGGCGCACGGTCTTTGATGCCCAAAGCCACATCGGCCGGCTCATGCGCCGCCGCCATGAGGTGCTGCGCCAGCCGCGCAACGCGCTGACAGAGCGCGAGCTTGATCGCATCGATCACGATATTTCCCGGCGGTTGACGCTGCTGTGGCAAACGGCCCTGATTCGGGTGGCCCGGCCGCGCATCGAAGACGAGATCGAAGTGGGCCTGCGCTACTACAAGCTCAGCCTGCTCGAGGAGATCCCGCGCCTCAACCTGGACGTGCGTAATCACCTGCGCAGCCTCGGCGTGGATACCGGAACCCACGCCATCGTGCGCCCCGGATCCTGGATCGGCGGCGATCACGACGGCAACCCCTACGTCACCCACGCCACGGTGGACTATGCCTCCTGGCGGGCGGCCCAGACGGTGCTGCGCTACTACCAGCGCCAACTGCACAAGCTTGAGCATGAACTCAGCCTGTCGGACCGCATGACGCAGATGAGCGCCGAGCTGTATGACCTGGCGGATCGCGGGCACAATGACGTTCCCAGCCGTGTCGACGAGCCCTACCGGCGCGCCATCCACGGCGTCCGGGGCCGCATTCTGGCCACGGAGGCAGACCGCATCAACCCCGATGCGGTGGAAGGCAGCTGGTACCAGGACCACCGGCCCTACGACAGCGTCGCGGACTTCCGCCGTGACCTGGGGATCATTGATACGTCCCTGCGGGCGGGCGGAGACGCCATCATTGCCGATGACCGGCTGGCCCGGCTCATCTGCGCGGTGGACACCTTCGGATTCCACCTCTACTCGATTGACCTGCGGCAAAACTCGGAAAGCTACAGCGCAATCCTGAGCGAACTGTTCCGGCTCTCCCACGTCACCCCCGACTATGAGGCGTTGAATGAAGAGGACAAGATCGCGCTGTTGGTCGCCGAGCTGTCGAGCCCCCGGCCCCTCGTGCCCGCCGGAAAGGTGGAGCTGAGCGAGGAGACCGTCCGCGAGCTGGGAATTGTCAGACAAGCCGCGGCGGCCGTGGAGCGCTACGGCACCGAGATGGTGCCCCACAGCATCATCTCCATGGCCGAATCCGTCAGCGACATCCTGGAACCGATGATCCTGCTCAAGGAGGTTGGCCTGCTGCGCTGCCAGGACTCCACCCTCGTGGGGAGCCTGGACATTATTCCGCTGTTTGAAACCATCGAGGACCTCCAGCGCGGTGCGGAAATCCTGGAAAAGCTCTGGGACATCCCGCTCTACCGCAGCTACCTCAAGGGACGCGGCGACACCCAAGAAGTGATGCTGGGCTACTCGGACTCCAACAAGGACGGCGGCTACTTCGCCGCCAACTGGGCGCTGTACCGCGGGGAGCTGCAACTGGTGGACGCCTGCGCACGCCGCAACATCCGGCTGCGCCTCTTCCACGGCCGCGGCGGAACCGTGGGCCGCGGCGGCGGGCCGTCCTATGACGCAATTCTGGCCCAGCCTAAGGGCGCCGTCTCCGGCTCGGTGCGCATCACCGAGCAGGGGGAGATCATCTCCGCCAAGTACGGCACCGAGGAGACCGCCCGGCGCAACCTGGAGGCCTTGGTGGCCGCCACGCTGGAATCTACTGCCCTGGACGTCAATGACCTGGACGATCCGACCCGGGCCTACGAGGTCATGGAGTGGCTGTCCCAGGCCAGCCAGGAACACTACGGCGCATTGGCGCACGAGGACCCGGGCTTTATCCAGTACTTCACGCAGTCCACCCCCGTCCGCGAGATCGGCTCACTCAACATCGGCTCGCGGCCGTCGTCGCGCAAGCAGACGGAAAGCCTGGATGACTTGCGGGCTATTCCGTGGGTGCTGTCCTGGTCGCAGTCTCGCGTCATGCTGCCCGGCTGGTATGGCGTGGGCACCGCCATCAAGCGCTGGCTCGACGCCGGCGACGACCGGGACGCGCGCCTGACAGAGCTCCAGCAGCTCTACCAAAACTGGCCATTTTTCAACTCGGTGCTGTCCAACATGGCGCAGGTGATGAGCAAGGCAGAAATGGGCCTGGCCCGGCTGTACTCCCAGCTTGTCGACGCCCCCGAGGTCGCCGATCGCATCTACTCCTGCATCTGCACGGAGTACGAGCTCACCCGAGACATGTACTCAGAGATCACCCAGACCGATGATCTGTTGGGGGATAACCCGCAGCTGTCCCGGTCGGTGCGCTCGCGCTACCCCTACCTGCTGCCGCTGAACATCATCCAGGTGGAGCTCATGCGCCGGTACCGCAACGGCGACGAGTCTGATGAGGTGGCCTCCGGCATCCAGCTGACCATGAACGGCCTTGCCACAGCCTTGCGCAATTCGGGTTAGCCGTGGTGTAGAGTAGAGCAAGTTCGAATCACGAGCCGTAAAACCAGAGGTACAAAGGATAGTTATGATTCTGGCCCTTGAGATCATCCTCGTCGTCGCTGCTGTGCTCATGACCATCTTCGTCCTGTTGCACAAAGGCAAGGGCGGCGGATTGTCTAGCCTCTTCGGCGGCGGCGTGCAGTCTAACCTGTCCGGCTCCACGGTCGTGGAGAAGAACCTGGACCGCTACACCGTGATCGTGGCGCTCATCTGGTTGCTGTGCATCATCACCCTCAACCTGCTGGGTACCCGCGGCTAACGGCGCGCTAGACGTACCAAGGGCCCTACCCCTGCCTGAACCGGCAGGTGGTAGGGCCCTTTTCGCGGGCGAGTGGCGGATTATTCCGCGATGAGTCCCGCGGCGTCTTCAGACACGTACAACACGGTCTGGGCGCTGCCGTGCGCGCCGGCTGCGGGCCACTGCTCCGGGGAAGCACCCGCGACCACGGCCGCCGCCGCCTCGGCCTTCTCCGCGCCCGAGACCAGCAGCCACACCCGCTCCGCCCGCGCGATGGCCGGAAGCGTGAGCGTGCCACGCTGCGCCGGGGGCTTGGGCGAGTCCGTTACCGCCACGCACAGCGCCTCCTGCTCGGCCACCGCACTGGTGTGGGGGAACAGCGAGTTGATGTGCCCCTCCGGGCCCATGCCCAAAAGATGCAGGTCAAAACCTTGAGGAGCGAACTTCTCCAGGGTGTGGGTGTAGGCCGCAACGGCATCGTCTAAGCCCAGTTGTTCCATCTGCCACCCGTGGATGGTCGCGGCGGGGGCGGGGACGGCGTCGAAAAGCGCTTCCCGCGCCTGCCCTTCGTTGGACTCCGGATCGGAGACCGCAACGTTGCGCTCATCGCCGAAGAAGTACTCCACCCGCGAAAAATCGATGAGCGGCTCGCCCTTGCTATCTACCTGCTCGGCAAGGCGGCGCAGCATCCCAATGCCATTGGAGCCGCCGGTAAGCACCACCCGGGCGATGCCATCGCGGTGCCGACCCCCGTGGGACTTCTGAATGTGCGCAATGACCTGGGCGCAGTCGTGCGCGGCGGCGTCGATGAGCTCATCTTGGGTGGGAAACTGAGTAACGGTGATCAAGACGAAGGAATTCCTTCCAAGCTAGTGTGCGGGGCGGACAGAAGACAGAGCGCTGAGCGCGTCAGCATAGCCCAGGTCCGGGTCGAGGTGGCGCAGCTCCTCGGACAGGCAGTCGGCGGCGGAGCGGGGGTTCATGGCAACCAACGATTCCGGGCGCCCCGGTACCCGCACAGTCACCGTCCCGCCGAGGCGGTTATAAATGGTCACCGGCCCGGAGGCTCGATTCATGGTCAGCTCGCAGGCAGACAGCTCGGTGGTGCCCGGGTCCTCGGCAAGCTCCGCAATGACGCCGCGCTCGACCGGGCATTCCAGGCGGTCGGCCAGCCAGGCTGCCGCCAGGTCCACGCTCACGCTGGGCTCACCGCCGGCGATGTGCACGGACTCGACCTGCTCACACGGAGGAACGTCAAGAGAGGAGGCTACGATGCCTCGCCACTGCGTTAGCCGTGCCCACGCCATGTCCGAATCGCCGGCGCTGTAGTTTGCCGCACGCACGGACAACGGATCGCTGCGCCCATCCCGGCGCGAATCGGTGATCCTGCGCTGGGCGATGCGCCCCAGCGGATGCTCCGCCGGGCACTCCGGGCAGCGCGAGGGCCACCAGGCGACAATAGGGGTATCGGGCAACAGCAGGGGAGTGACCACCGCATCGGGATGCTGCGCGACCTGCCCGTGCAGGCGGATGATCACCAACTCGCTGGCTCCGGTGGATCCGCCGATACGGATCTGCGCGTCGATGCCAGACTGGTCCGAGTCACCATCATTGATCAACACCAACACGCGGGCCGGGTGCTCACGCGAGGCGTCAATGATGACGTCGATGATGGATTCAAGATCATCATCTGCGGGGGTTTCTACCAGCAGCGTGAGCACGCGGCCGGTGGTCTGCGCCGTGGTCTCATGGATTCGCTGCAGCTCCGCGACGATGGTGCTGGTGGACGTCTGAGGAAGATCAATATTCACTGGTCAAACCGGTTTCTATGGCAAGGCGAGGGGGACAAGAAGGCAGGGGGAGGCGCTGGGAATGAAAATAACAGTCACCCTAGGGGCGGCGCCACGTGCGGCCGGTGCGCTCCAGCATGACATCCGCGCTGCGCGGACCCCACGTGCCTGCCGCGTACTCATCCGGACGCCCGTGGGCAGCCCAGTACTCCACGATCGGATCAAGAATCTCCCAACTCAGCTCCACCTCGGTGTTGGTGGGAAACAGACTCGACTCGTCCAGCAGGGCGTCCAGGATCAACCGCTCATAGGCCTCAGGGGACTCCTCAGTGAAGGCCTCCGCGTAGGAGAAGTCCATGTTCACATCGCGGACCTCCATGCCGGAGCCAGGAACCTTGGAGCCGAAACGCATGAGCACGCCCTCGTCCGGCTGGATACGAATGACCACCGCGTTTTGGCCAAGCTCCGAAGTATCACCATCCCCAAAAGGCTGGTGCGGGGCGCGCTTAAACACCAACGCAATCTCCGTGACCCGGCGGCCAAGACGCTTGCCGGTGCGCAGATAGAACGGCACGCCAGCCCAGCGGCGTGAATTAATCTCCAGCGTGCAGGCGGCGTAGGTTTCCGTTGCGGACTCCGGATCGAAGCCATCCTCATCGCGCAGGCCCTGAACATGCTGGGAGCCTTGCCACCCGGCCGTGTACTGACCGCGGGCCGTGGTCTGCGATAGGGGATAGACGGGGTGCGTGGCGCGCAGCACCTTGATCTTCTCCGTGCGCAGCTGCTTGGGATCAAAGGCGATGGGTTCTTCCATGGCCACCAAGGCCAGCAGCTGAATGAGGTGGTTTTGGATCACGTCGCGCGCAGCGCCGATCGTATCGTAGTAGCCGGCGCGGCCACCGACGCCGATATCCTCGGCCATGGTGATCTGCACGTGATCGATGTAGTGGGAATTCCAGAACGGCTCAAAAAGCTGGTTGGCAAACCGCAACGCCATGATGTTCTGAACAGTTTCCTTGCCCAGGTAGTGGTCGATGCGGAAGACACAGCGCTCCGGGAAAACCGAGTTGACAATCCTATTGAGGCGTCGGCCGGATTCCTGATCATGGCCAAAGGGCTTTTCGATGATCACCCGGCGCCAAGAACCATCCGGCGCCTGCGCGATACCGGCACGCTCCAGCTGGTTGCACACGTCAGCAAAATAGTCCGGCGGGACCGACAGGTAAAACGCCCAGTTACCGCCAGTACCGCGGGTGCGATCCATTTCTTCGAGAGTGTGCGCGAGGCGATCAAACGCGTCATCATCGTCAAAGTTTCCGGAGACAAAGTGCATCCCCTCGGCGAGGCGCTGCCACACGTTGTCATGAAACTCTGTCCGCGCGTTAGCGCGCACCGCGGACAGGACATAATCCTCAAAGTCCGCCTTTGACCAGTCGCGGCGGCCGTAGCCCACCAGCGTAAAGCCGGCCGGCAGTAGACCACGATTAGCCAGGTCATAGACGGCAGGCAACAGCTTCTTGCGGGCGAGGTCGCCGGTGACGCCAAAGATCACCATGCCAGACGGCCCGGCAATGAGCGGGAGGCGCTTATCCCGTGGATCGCGCAAGGGATTGGGCACAGGCGAGGCTGCGGGAGTGCTCACGGTACTGAGGTGACCTTTCGGAAAAACTGAATAAGAATACGCCGCATGCGGTGCGCTCTAAACAATAGGCGGCGTGGCGCAAGATATGGAATCCTGGGGCGCGAGAAGGGCCAGTGATCGCTAAGATCACCGGCCCTCATCCACGCCACCAGCAGGTAGCGGTGAGAAAACTACTGCAAACGCGAGCGCATGGAATCAAGAAGCTCGGACCATGCGGTGACAAACTTCTCCACGCCTTCGCTTTCCAACGTCACGGCGACGTCGGCCAGATCAATGCCCACCTCTTCGAGTTGATCGAAGACGCCCTGGGCATCAGCGGCGGTATCGGTCAGCGTGTCACCGTGGACCCCACCGTCCGCCAGGACGGCGTCGATCGTCGCTTCCGGCATGGTGTTGACCGTGTTGGGGCCCGCAAGCTCGGTGACGTACAGGGTGGCCGGGTAGTCCGGGTTCTTCACGCCCGTGGACGCCCACAGCGGACGCTGGATGGTGGCGCCATCCGGCAGCTCGGCTGCGGCGAAGACGCGCTGGAACTCGGCATAGGCCAGGCGCGCGTTAGCCACGCCAGCCTTGCCGCGCAGCGCCAGGGCCTCCGGGGTGCCGATGGCCTCGAGCCTGCGGTCGACCTCGGTATCCATGCGGGAGACAAAGAAGCTGGCCACGGAGAAAATCTTGGACACGTCAAGGCCGGCCTTCGCGGCGCGGGTGATGCCCTCGATGTAGGCGTCCATGACCTCCTTGTAACGCTCCACCGAGAAGATCAGCGTGACGTTGACGCTGATGCCTTCGGCCAGGGCGTCGGCAATCGCGGGCAGGGAGCCCTTGGTGGCCGGGATCTTAATCAGGACGTTGTCGCGGCCGACCTTGTTCCACAGCTCGCGCGCCTGGGCCAAGGTGGCCTCGCGGTCAGCGGAGATTCGCGGATCAACCTCGATGGATACGCGACCATCGGCGCCACCGGAGCTGGCGAACGCGTCGGCGAAGATATCGCAGGCATCGCGCACGTCATCGATGCTCATGGCGTAGACGGCATCATCGACGGTAGAACCGGAGGCCTTCAGCTCACCGATCTGCTCGTCATAGGCCGTGCCCTTGGACATCGCGGCGGCGAAGATCGCCGGGTTGGTGGTGACACCAACGATGGACTTTTGGGCGATAAGCTCGGCGAGGTTTCCCGAGGTGATGCGGTCGCGGGAGAGATCGTCAAGCCAGGTGACGGTACCGGCGGCGGCAAGTTCATCAATGGGGTTCATAGCTGTCCTTTCACAGGCAGAGAAAAAGCGAGCGCTGCGGGCCTGCGCCCGCAGCGTGGGGGAGGCCCTAGGAGGCGTCGAGGGAGTCCTTCGCAGCCTGGTAGACGGCATCAGCAGTGATGCCGAACTCCTTGTAGAGCCGCTCATAGTCGGCCGAGGCGCCGAAGTGCTCCAGGGAGACGCACTTGCCTTGAGTGCCCACCCAGCGGTGCCATGGCATGGCCACGGCAGCCTCCACGGACACCCGCGCGGTCACGGCCGCCGGCAGCACCTGCTCGATGTACTCGGCGTCCTGCTCTGCGAACCAGTCCATGCAGGGTACAGAGACCACGCGGGTGGCAATGCCCTCCGCCTCGAGGCGATCGGCGGCCTCGATAGCCAGCTGCACCTCAGAGCCGGAACCCATGAGGATGACCGCGGGCTCCTGCGTGCTGGCCTCGCGCAGGACATAGGCACCGCGGGCGACGCCCTCGGCAGCCTTCTCTCGCGTGCCCTCCAGGACCGGCACGTTCTGGCGGGTCAGGGCAAGAGCCTTCGGGCCCTTGGTCGGGCAGTCCAGCGCCGCCTTCCAGGCGGCGGCGGTCTCATTGGCATCCGCCGGACGCAGCACCGCCAGGTTGGGGATGGTGCGCAGCGCCGCCAGCGTTTCCACGGGCTGGTGGGTTGGGCCGTCCTCGCCCAGGCCGATGGAGTCATGGGTCCACACGTAGTAGACGTTGGTGCCCATCAGGGCTGCCAGACGCACCGCGGGGCGCATGTAGTCCGAGAAGATCAGGAAGGTGCCGCCGTAGGGGCGGGTGCCGCCGTGCAAGGCGATGCCGTTGAGGATGGAGCCCATGGCGTGCTCGCGGATACCAAAGTGCAGGTTGCGCCCATACGGCTGCGCGGTGAAGGTATCCGTGGTGATGTCCTTGGGGCCGAAGGAGTCCGAGCCCTTGATCACCGTGTTGTTCGACCCGGCGAGGTCGGCGGACCCGCCCCACAGCTCGGGCAGGGTGGCGCCGAGGGCCTGAAGGACGGCCTCCGAGGCCTTCCGGGTGGCCACGCCCTTGGCGTCGGGCTCCCAGGTGGGAAGCTCGTCGGCCCAGCCGGCCGGCAGGGCGCCTTCACGCAGGCGGTCGAAGAGCTCCTTGCGCTGCGGGTTGGCCTGCGCCCAGGCGTCGAAACGCTCCTGCCACTCGGCGTGAGCGCGCGCGGCCCGATCGGCCAGGCTACGGGTGTGGGTGATCACGGACTCGTCGACGTCGAAGGTGCGTGCCGGGTCAAAGCCCAGGGCCTCCTTGACGCCGGCGACTTCCTCTTCGCCCAGGGCGGCACCGTGAACGGCGCCGGTGTTGGCCTTGGTGGGGGCCGGGTAGCCGATGACCGTGCGCACTCGGATGAAGGTGGGGCGTTGCGTTTCCTTCTGCGCGGCGGCGATGGCTTCTTCGATGGCGACGACGTCCTCGCCGCCCTCCACCTCCAGGGTCTGCCAGCCGTAGGCCTTGTAGCGAGCGACGACATCCTCAGTAAAGGCGATCTGCGTGTCATCCTCGATGGAGATCCGGTTGTCATCCCAGAACACGATGAGGTTGCCCAGCTGCTGGGTGCCCGCTAGCGAGCACGCCTCAGAGGTCACGCCTTCTTCCAAGTCGCCATCAGAGGCGATGACGTAGATGTAGTGGTCGAAGGGGGACTCGCCGGGAGCAGCTTCGGGGTCGAACAGGCCGCGCTCGCGGCGGGCGGCCATGGCCATGCCCACCGCAGAGGCCAGGCCCTGGCCCAGCGGGCCGGTGGTGATCTCCACGCCCTTGGTGTGGCCGTACTCGGGGTGTCCGGGGGTCAGCGCGCCCCAGGTGCGCAGTGCCTTGAGATCATCGAGCTCGAGGCCGAAGCCACCGAGGTAGAGCTGGATGTACTGGGTCAGCGAGGAGTGACCGCAGGACAGGACAAAGCGGTCCCGGCCGGCCCAGTTGGTGTCCGCGGGATCATGGTTGAGCACTCGCTGGTAGAGGGTGTAGGCCAGGGGGGCCAGGCTCATGGCGGTACCCGGGTGGCCGTTTCCCACGTTTTGGACGGCGTCCGCGGCAAGTACCCGGGCGGTGTCTACGGCGCGGGTGTCCGCGTCGGTCCAGTCCTCGGGGTAGCGGCGCGTGGTGAGGGCCTGAAGGTCGGGCGAGAGTGTCACTGTGAATACCTCACGTTCAAAAAGGTCGGTCAAAATCTGGTCGGCGGTGTGTGGAACTTGGCTGCTCCGCGGCGGGAAAGTGCCATACCATAATGATGGTACCTTATGGGAAGGTGCTGGAAGCTCGGCCCCGGCCATAGCGTGTCTTGGCGCACACGTGCCAGGTCCGGTGCGGCCGCGTCACAGACGTGTGAGGCAGCGCGGCCACCGTGGGGGAGCTAGCCCGGGCGCCGATGCGCACCCGCACGCCTAAGCACGATACAGTGGAGCGGATACGAAAGTAGTTAGAGTCAGTGCCAGACTGGCACAGCGCTGTGTCCCATGCTGGCTGGGAGGAAAACTTTCGGTGGCACCGCACAGTTGTCGACTCTAGCCTGGTACCAGCTTCGCTGCAGGTACCTTAAAGGACGCAAGAACCACGTTGGAGGCTTCTTTCCTTGAAGACCATCAAGGCCTACATCGCGCTCACTAAGCCGCGGGTGATTGAGCTGTTGCTCGTCGCTACCATTCCGGCGATGCTGCAGGCCGACCGTGGTGAAAACAACATTGTGATCATCCTGCTCACCCTCATCGGTGGCTGGATGGGCGCCGCGGCGGCCAACACCTTCAACATGGTCGCCGACTCTGACATCGACCAGAAGATGGGTCGAACCAGGGCGCGACCGCTCGTGCGCCACACGGTGTCCAACCGCAACGCCACGATCTTCGCGTGGACGATGACGGTGGTCAGTTTCTTGTGGCTGTGGCTGCTGTGCCACTCCCTGCTTGCGGCCTGCTTCATCCTCCTGACCATCTGGTTCTACATTTTCGTGTACACGAAGTTCCTCAAGCGCCGCACGCACATGAACATCGTGTGGGGCGGCGCCGCAGGGTGCATGCCCGTGGCCGTGGGATGGGCGGTCATCACCGATAACACCCCCGGTTCCTCGCCCTGGCAGTGGTGGCAGGCGCTGGTGCTCTGGCTGATCATCTTCTTCTGGACGCCCCCGCACACCTGGTCCTTGGCAATGAAATACCGCGACGACTATGACCGGGCAGGCGTCCCCATGCTCCCGGTAGTGCGCACGCCTGAGCAGGTTACCCGGCAAATCCTCTGGTACAGCTGGGCCACCGTCATCGTCTCGCTGCTGCTCATCCCGGCGGCATCCTGGATTTATGCGATCGGTGCCATTGTCACCGGCGGGGCCTTCCTGGTCATGGCCACCGCGCTGCACAGGGGCGTGCGCCGCGGCGAGCCCGTCAAGCCGCTGAAGCTTTTCATCCTGTCCAACAACTACCTGGCCCTGCTCTTCGTGGCCCTGTCCGTCGACGCGGTGCTGGGGTGGGAAACCATCGCCCAGTTCTTGGGCGCGGGCCCGCTGAACTTCTAGCAGACTGGCTCGGGCGCGACGTTTCCGGGGTGGGGGAGAACGGTTCGTGCTCGGATGCTAGGCAGAAGTTTCGGCCCACCGTGCCATGGCGCGCTACGCGGGCAACGCCAGCGACCCACGCCGCCAGCGATTCACATAGCGGCAACAGGCATGAAGAAACCCCCACCGCTGCCAAACCCTGTGGCTTACCCGGGCGGCCTCAACGCTCAAGCGAACAGGCGCGAGGCCGGAAACCGGAAGGATTGGGTGCTGCGGTGGGGGTGGGGGCGTCGATAAGCGCAATAGGCTTAAGCGGCGCGGGGAAACGGGCTAGGCCACCCGCGATGGCACTTCAGCGTCCCCAGCCGGCGAACCCGTCTTGGTGGCGCTACCACCCGTGCGGATAACGCCGTGGGCGTAAAGGAAGGCGGAAAATGCCGTGACCACGGAGGACATGCCAATGTGAATGGGCACCGTCCACCGCGGAACGCCGAGACGATACTGCGCAATGCCGATAGCACCCTGCACAACGATTAAGCCCATGAGAATAAGGCCGGTGCGCCGCGATTCTTGCGGAGCGGAGAAGCGGTAAAGCAAAAAGACCGTCGCGGCAGTCAGTGCGAAATAGAGGTACATCAGGAGCCCGTGAACGTGGGCCATGATGTCGATGTCTACCTCCAGGCGTCCTTCCATGCCCGCGGTAGCATCGCCGGCGTGCGGGCCGGCGCCGGTGGTCATCGTGCCCGTGACCAGCACCACCGCCAAGGCTAGCGCGGCGCTGAGCGCGCAGATGCGAACAACCTGCGGGAAGGTCTGTTCGACGACGCCGTCGTCAGGCTCCTGCACCCGCTGGTAGAGCAGCGCGGAGATCCACACCAGGATGATGGACGGCAAGAAGTGCAGCGCCACGGCCCACCACTGGAGGTCCAAATGAACCGAAATGCCACCGATGACAGCCTGCACAACAATGCCAACCGCGTTGATGATGCCGTACACCTTCAATTCGGTGCGCCGCTGCGCCTTGTATAGCGAATACAACACCGCCACAACAGAGGCCACAAGCACAAAGGTGAGAAGGCGGTTGCCAAACTCAATGAACTGGTGAACCAGCGGGGCAGCGCCCTGAACCGGAACAAGGGAGCCGGCGTGACAATTCGGCCACGTGTCACACCCCAGCCCAGAGCCGGTCACCCGCACGATCGATCCCGTGACGGTAATTCCCCCCTGCAGAATCAACAGGACCAAAGCCAACCGTCGCTGTACCGCGATAGTAGGGATCCTGGACAGGACTGAATTTGATGTCGTGGCTATACTCACGCCTTCTGAGTCTATAGCCTATGGCGCGAAAACCCGATTCCGTGAGGCGGCGCACACACATGAGCGGTGAGGGCGAAAGGGCATGCTCAGCTACCTTTTTGTGGGGAACCCGCGGCGGCTGACTGCACGGAAAGGCCTCCCGGACCGGGGCCATCCGGACGGGAAAGGGCCCGGGCGGGGCGAGGGGCAGGACGACAGGCAGGGCAAGGGCACGCCCAGCGCGCTACCGGGGAAATGCCAGCGCAGCGCCGCCGTAGAGCACCGCCTTTAGGAGGAGAAGCGGAACCAGCGGGTCGTCGCAGCGGAAACGGCTATGGCCCAGATGGCCAGGCTGGCCAGTTGAGGCCAGGGGACTGTTCCGGTGAAGGCGTCGGTCAGGCCGGAGGCCAGTGCGACGGAGGGGATGAGATCCCACCACGTGGTGCCGGTCAGGCCATGGGTGTACACGACGAACCCGACGATGCCCACCAGCACCACCCAGATGAGGTTGGCTAGTGCCAGCACGATCTCTGAGGACAGGGTCCCACCCATGAGCAGCCCCATGGCGGTAAACGCGGCGGCGCCGACGATGAGGACGACCGCCCCCATGAGCATGCCGAGGGGCGTTGTCCGCCACCCGAGGAACCAAGCCACAGCGCCGAGGATGACGGTTTGGAGCACCACCATGGAGGCCACGGCGATGATCTTGCCCACGATGATCGTCCATGATGGCACTCCGGAGGCGCCGGTGCGTTTGAGCGCCCCGTAGCGGCGGTCGAAGGCGAGGGCGATGGCCTGGCCGGTAAACCCGGAAGAGGTGGCCGCGATGGCGAGCATCATGGGGAAGCCATCGCGCATGGGGTCGTCGGTGTCCAGCACCGGTACGGCGGACAGTCCGAAGAGCATGCCCAGCGGGATGATGAGGCTGAGCAGTTGTTGCTCCCCGTGGCGCAGGAAGAGGCGGGTTTCCACGCGCCCTTGGGCCGCCACGAGGCGGGCGATGCTCGCCCGGCGGGGCGCGGGGGTGAAGGTTCCCGGCGCTGTGGTGCTGGCCGCGGGCGCGTGCGGTGTGTGCGTGTCTACAGCCATGACTTAGCTCCTCGCGTGCTGGTGGGTGATGTCCAAGAAGACGTCCTCCAGGCTGCGCTGGGCGACGTCGATGCTTCTGATGAGCACGTCTTGGCGGGCGAGTTCTGCGGTCAGCTCGGCGATGAGGCTCGGGGTGGGGGCGGCCTCAACGGTGTAGCGCAGCGGGCGTGTGCCCACCACCCGGTGGCCAACGGTCGCCTCAAGCTGCGCTGCGTCTGCGGCGCTGGCCGTTTCTACGATGATCTGATCGTGGGGTGCCCGGGTCAGTTCCGCGGGGGTGCCGGCGGCGACGGCGCGGCCGTGGTCAATGATCACCACGGTGTCCGCCAGGGATTCCGCCTCATCGAGCAGGTGGGTGGTCAGGACCACGGTGACGCCGTCGCGGCGCAGCTCCGCAATGATCTCCCACACCGCTAGGCGCGCCTGGGCGTCCAGCCCCGCAGTCGGCTCATCCAGGAACACCAGTTCCGGGCGGCCAACCAGTGCGAGCGCCAGAGAGAGGCGTTGCTGCTGCCCGCCGGACAGGCGCCGATAGGTCGTGCCCGCCGCCTCCCGCAGGCCCACAAGGTCGAGCAACCATTCAGGGTCTAAGGGATTGGCGTGGTAGGAGGCCGCCAGCTTGAGCATTTCGCGGACCTTGATACCCGAATACGCGCCGCCGCCTTGCAGCATGATCCCGATGCGCGCCCGCAGCGCTTCTGGGTGCGTGGCGGGATCCACACCCAGGACTCGAATAAACCCCGAGGTGGGACGCTGGAACCCCTCGCACATGTCAATGGTGGTGGTCTTGCCCGCCCCGTTGGGGCCCAGCAACGCCAGCAGCTGGCCGCGTTGCACCGACAGGGTTAAACCATCCACCGCCCGCTTGGAGCCAAATTGCTTGACGACGTCGCGCAGCTCAAGCGCCGCGTCACCGTGCGGCGGGGCGTCCCCGTCCGCGAAACCGGTGGCGTCGAGGCGTTGAGGCTCATCCTGGGTACTGGCAGTCACAGCGCCTTAGTCTAGGCGAATGAATCCCCAACGCCTCAACAGCCACCACACGAGCGCCAGGCAGCAGGTGAAAGCAACCGCGGACGCCACATAAATACTGAGCACTGTTGCCGGTGGCAAGGACAGCCCCCGGGGGAGCACAAAGAAGCTGAACGCGGCGGAATAAGCCACCACGCCGAGCCGGAAGATGCTGCGGTTCGCCCAGCAGGCCAGCGGCAGGATTGCCCAGAGGATGTACCAGGGCTGAACCACCGGGAAAAGCACCACCAAGACCAGGGTGGATACTCCCAAACCCCCGACGGGGTGGATGTTGCCCCGCAGCGTGGCAAACAGCAGCCGCACCGTGAACGCCCCGGCGACCAGCAGCCCGGCGCCGCGGGTGATTACCAGCATGGCGTCGGTGTGATCGCCTAGACCCAGCAGCATGCCAATTCCACCGAACACCACTCCGGTCTCGGTGCTCAGTGACATCCAGCTTCGGACGGTTGCGGCGCCGCCCTGGCTGCTGATCCACCCAAGGCTAATGCCCGTGACCGCGGAGACGGCAGCCACGGCGACCACGAGTCCTACAACCTGCACGGCAATGGCGGTCAGCAGCCGGGCCCAGCCGTGGCGCCACGGGCCCCGCGCCGCGTGCGGGAGTTTGCGCGCCAGCTCCATGCCCATAAAGCCCAGCGCCAAGAAGGCGGTGACCTTGACCATCCCCGCCATGGACACCAGGAGGGCAGACACTCCAACCAGAAGCCAACCGCTAGGCTTGCGCAGCTTTTCGACGCCGCGCAGCCCCAGCTCCAGCCCCACCAGCAACAAGCCCAGCATGAGGGACTCGTTGTGGATGCCGGCAATCAGATGCAAGATGGTCAGCGGGTTGAGGATTCCCAGCCAGACCGCGGTGGTCGGGTGGACCCCGCAGCGACGGGCCAGGCGCGACATTGCCCACCCGGCACAGGCAACCGCCGCGACGCTGACCAAGCGATGCGCGGCCACGCCGAGCACGATGGAATCGTTGGTGATAAAACTAATCGCTTGCGCCACGCCGAGCGCTACCGGGCCATAAGGGGAAGGGGAGTGGGCCCAAATGAAGGGGACGGAACGGGCCAGGTGGTTTTCCGGGCCGAGCAGATCAATAGGCCCCGCGGAATACACGTCCATCCCGGCGCGCACGATGGCCCCCTGCGCCAGGTAGGAGTAGATGTCCTGGGTAAAGGCAGGCGCCGTGATCACGATGGGTGCCACCCAGGCTGCGAAGGTGCGCCAGAGTACTGAGACCCCCACAATGCCGCTGCGGACGGTGCCCTCGGCGGCGTCGTGAAGCCGCAACCGCACTCCAGCCAGGGGTGCCATGCACACCCACGCGACAACCAGGGCGCCGATGCCCACGAAGGCAATAGCACAGGAAGCCTGGGGCATCTGCCCCAGCAGCGTGGCCCCAGGAAACGCCCCGTATGGGTTGCCCACCACAGGCAGCGCCCCTCCGCCCAGGATGCCCATGGCCAGCAACAAAGAGCCGACCATCCCCACCCACCGCAGCACGGCGAAGTGGAGGAGCTGCTTGGGGCGCAGACGCACGGCGGGTTGATCCACATCGGCGCCGCTGACGGCGGTCACCAGAGCGGAGTCAACGTGGAGTTCAGCGGAGCGTGAGCCCGCGGTGCCCAGGCGGGGAAGCTCTGTGATGAGTGCCTGCCACAGCACGGGTCCTTGGGAACGCACGGCATTCATCCTATTCTGACTGTGCAGGCAAACAGCAACGCAGACCAAAGTTCAGGGGGCGGGCAGAGGCGAGGAAATGGTCTGCCTATTGGGCTACGCTAACCTGTCTTGCGCAGGTCAGCGATTTAAGTAACACTTGTGTTGTCTAAAGACGGGCCCCAATCCGCCCGCGCCTGCAGGACACCCCCACGCTGTGGTCGAAAACACAGCATACCGGACGGGTGCGCACGGCCGTGGCCGATAGGCCCGTTGTTTAAGACCCTGAGATTTCTCAACGCACAAGCTAGGAGAAAGGAGATGGCAGCAGATGAGCCGTGAGCGTCGCTTAGAGGGTAAGGAAACTTCAGAGCCCACAACCCGACGCGATCCCGCCGAAGGCGATACTCGGCACACCATCATGCTGACCCTTCTCAAACACGCCCCCGTCACCGCCGGCGAGGTCGCCGACCGCCTAGGCCTATCGGCCGCAGGCGTGCGCCGACACCTTGACGTGCTGGAATCGGAGGGCATGGCGTGCACCGTTCGCCGACGCCTCCCCGGCAAGGCCGCGGCACCGCGCGGTAGGCCAGCGAAGTATTTTCAGCTCACCGACCGTGGCCGTGAACTATTCGGGCATGACTATCACAACCTTGCCCAGCTGGCACTGAACGCGCTCCGCGAACAGGGCGGCTCGGAGGCGGTACGTGCGTTAGCGCGGGCACGCATTCACGCTATTCTCGCGGATGTGGAACCCGTGGGCTCCTCGGAGCGCACAGTCGAAGACATCGCTAGCGATCTCGCCCAAGCCTTCGATGACAACGGCTACGCCGCCACCGTGCGCAGCGCCGGCGGTGGCGTCCAGATCTGCCAGCATCACTGTCCCATTTCCCAGGTCGCAGCCGAGTTCCCGGAACTGTGCGAAGCCGAGCATGACATGATCGCCCAACTCACGGGCCTGCACGTCCAGCCCTTAGCTTCCATAGCCAACGGAAACGTAGTGTGCACCACCAATATCCCACTGCAACCCAAACCCGCAGCCCCCGATGAAAGGAGCGGTTCATGACCCAGGCGTCGCAGAACCCGGGCGTAACTAAGCCGATGAATGATGATGAGATCATCGAGTCCATGGGCGCCTATGAGTATGGCTGGCACGACTCCGACGTCGCCGGCGCGGCGGCGCGCCGCGGCCTCAACGAGGCAGTCGTGCGCGACATCTCCATGCAAAAAAAGGAACCGGAATGGATGCTTGAACAGCGCCTGAAGGCCTACAACATCTTTGAAAAGAAGCCGATTCCTACGTGGGGCCCGGATCTATCCGGCATCGACTTTGATCAGATCAAGTACTACGTCAAGTCCACCGAGGCCATGGCCCAGTCCTGGGATGATCTGCCGGCAGACATCAAGGCCACCTATGACAAGCTGGGCATCCCGGAGGCGGAAAAGCAGCGCCTCGTCGCCGGCGTTGCGGCGCAGTACGAGTCTGAGGTGGTCTACCACCAGATTAGGGAAGACCTCCAGGAAAAAGGCGTCATCTTCGTCGACACCGATACCGCCGTGCGCGAATACCCGGAGCTGTTCCGTGAGCACTTTGGCACGGTCGTCCCGGCTGGGGACAACAAGTTCTCCGCCCTCAACTCCGCCGTATGGTCTGGCGGCTCCTTCATCTACGTGCCCAAGGGTGTGCACGTGGATATCCCGCTGCAAGCGTATTTCCGCATCAACACGGAAAACATGGGGCAGTTCGAGCGCACGCTCATCATCGTCGATGAGGACGCCTACGTGCACTACGTCGAGGGCTGCACCGCGCCGATTTATAAGTCCGATTCGCTGCACGCCGCCGTGGTGGAGATCATCGTGAAAAAGGGCGCACGGTGCCGCTACACAACCATTCAGAACTGGTCTAACAACGTTTATAACCTGGTCACCCAGCGTGCTCGCGCCGAAGAGGGCGCGACCATGGAGTGGGTGGACGGCAACATCGGCTCCAAGACGAACATGAAATACCCGGCGGTGTGGATGACCGGCCCGCACGCGAAGGGCGAGGTGCTGTCCGCACAGTTCTCTGGCGAGGGCCAGTTCCAGGACACCGGGGCGAAGATGGTGCACATGGCGCCGTATACGTCCTCCAACGTGGTGTCTAAGTCCGTCTCCCGCAACGGTGGCCGCTCGGCGTACCGGGGCCTGATTGAGATTCACCAAAACGCTCATCACTCGACCGCCAACGTGGAGTGCGACGCGCTCTTGGTGGACAACATCTCGCGGACCGATACCTACCCGTACAACGACATCCGTAATGATCACGTGACGCTGGGGCACGAGGCCACGGTCTCCCAGGTGTCCGTTGACCAGTTGTTCTACCTGATGAGCCGCGGGCTGACGGAAGAAGAAGCCATGGGCATGATCGTGCGTGGGTTCGTTGAGCCCATTGCCAAGGAGCTGCCCATGGAGTATGCGCTAGAACTCAATCGCCTGATTGAACTGCAGATGGAAGGATCGGTGGGCTAAGTGGCTGAAATGGTCAAAAACGCAACTCCCCATAACACCAAGGGCGATGTCTTCACGTCCTTTAATGTGGAGGACTTTGACGTCCCCAAGGGACGCGATGAGATCTGGCGTTTTGTCTCCCTGCGTGCGCTGCGCGGCCTGCACAATGGCTCCTTCGCCCAGCCCACCGATCCGGACATCACCGTGACCGTGGGCGGCAAGGAGGTGAGCCCAGAGTCCGGGGTGAGCGTAGAAAGAATCGCCAAGGACGATGCGCGCGCGACCTACGCGGGTGCCCCCGCCGATAGGGTGGCGGCCCAGGCGTGGACGTCCATGACGGATGTCACCTTGGTCACGGTGGCCAAGGACACGAAGATTGACGATGCCATCTACGTCACCACCACGGGCCACGGCATTGAGGCTCCGACCTTTGCCGGCGTGGTCATCGCCGTGGAGCCGCATGCTGAGGCCACGGTCGTGCTGTCCTACCAGGGGCATGCCACCCACGCCGACAACATTCACTTCCGCATCGGAGACGGCGCCCGGCTGACCGTGGTCGTGGACGCGGATTGGGAAAATGACTCCGTGCATCTGTCCCAGCACCAGGCCGTGGTGGGCCGCGATGCCCGGCTCCACCACAGCGTGGCTACCTTCGGCGGCGAGGTCGTCCGCATCGTGCCGCGCGTGCGTTTTGAGGCACAAGGCGGGGAAGTAGAGCTTCTGGGCGTCTACTTCGCGGATGACGGGCAGTACTTTGAAAACCGGCTCCTGGTGGACCACTCCGAACCCAACTGCACCTCGAACGTGCTGTACAAGGGTGCGCTGCAAGGCAACCCGGATACCCGCACGGAAGCGCGGACCTGCTGGGTGGGCGATGTGCTCATTCGGGCCGCCGCCACCAACACCAACACCTATGAAGCCAACCGCAACCTGGTGCTCAGCCAGGGTGCCCGCGCGGACGCGATTCCCAACCTGGAAATTGAGACCGGGGATATCCCGGGCGCGGGTCACGCCGCGACGGTGGGACGTTTCGATGACATGCATGTGTTCTATCTGATGAGCCGGGGCATCCCGGAAGCAGAGGCCCGCAGGCTCATTGTTCACGGGTTCTTCACCGAGGTGATTCGCCAGATTCCGGTGCAGTCTGTACGCGAGGAATTGGAGCGCCGAGTGGAAAAGGAACTGGAAAACGTGGTGGTCTAACCCCACCCGGGTTCAGGCGCTGCCGTTGTTCGAGGAGAAAAGGAAGTCATAATGTCTACGTTTGAAATTAAGAACCTGCATGCCACCGTGTTGCCCACTGAGGAAGGCGGGGAGGCCAAGGAGATTCTCAAGGGTGTGAACCTGACGGTGAAGTCGGGGGAGACCCACGCCATCATGGGCCCTAATGGTTCGGGCAAGTCCACGCTGGCGTACGCGCTAGCGGGGCACCCGCGCTATGAGGTGACCGAGGGTGAGGTGCTGCTCGACGGGGAGAACATCCTGGAACTTGGCGTCGATGAGCGCGCGCGTGCCGGCCTGTTCCTGGCCATGCAGTATCCCACCGAGGTCCCCGGGGTCTCCATGTCGAACTTCCTGCGTACGGCGGTCACCGCGGTGCGCGGCGAGGCCCCGAAGCTGCGCGACTGGGTCAAGGAGGTTAACGCGGCTACGCAGGACCTCAAGATTGATAAGTCCTTTAGCGAGCGGTCCGTCAACGAGGGCTTTTCCGGCGGCGAGAAGAAGCGCCATGAGGTCTTGCAGCTAGACCTGCTCAAGCCCAAGTTCGCGGTGATGGATGAGACGGACTCCGGCCTGGACGTCGACGCCCTGCGCGTGGTCTCGGAGGGGATTAACCGTTACCAGGAGACCACCGACGGCGGGATCATCATGATCACGCACTACAAGCGCATTTTGGAATACGTCATTCCGGATGTTGTGCACGTGTTTGCCAACGGCCGGGTAGTCACCTCGGGCGGCCCGGAACTTGCGGACAAGCTCGAGGCCGAGGGATACGAACAGTTCCTGTGATGAGCAGTTTTCAGACCTCCGACGGCGCGCTGGATGTTGCCGCGATTCGCGCCGAGTTCCCTATACTGTCGCGGACGGTGCGCGGCGGACGCCCCTTGGTCTACCTCGACTCCGGGGCGACCTCGCAGCGCCCGGAGCGCGTGTGGCGCGCGGAGGAAGACTTCGTGTTGGGGCACTGGGCGCCGGTGCATCGAGGCGCCTATGAGGTTGCGGAGGAGGCCACGGACGCCTACGAGAACGCCCGGGCAGCAATCGCCTCCTTCATCGGCGCCGCGGACAAGGAAATTTCCTTTACCAAGAACGCCACGGAGGCGTTGAACTCGGTTGCCTTCATGTTGGGTGACCGCCGTGCCGGAGATTATGCCGTCGGCCCCGGGGATACGGTGGTTATCACCGAGCTAGAGCATCATGCGAATCTGGTGCCCTGGCAGGAGCTGTGCCAGCGCACCGGGGCAACGCTGCGGTGGTATCGGGTCACCCCGGACGGCCGGATTGATCTGGATTCCTTGGACCTGGACGATTCGGTCAAGGTGGTTGCCTTTACGCACCAGTCGAACGTGACGGGTGCTGTCACCGACGTCGCTGAGGTTGTCGCCCGGGCCCGGGCCGTAGGGGCGCTCACGGTCCTAGATGCGTGCCAGTCTGTGCCCCATCAGGCGGTTGACGTGCACGCCCTAGGCGTGGATGCCGCGGCTTTTTCTGGCCACAAGATGCTGGGCCCTACTGGCGTGGGCGTGTTGTATCTGCGTGAGGAGCTCGGGGAGGCACTGCCGCCCTTCCTTACCGGCGGATCCATGATCGAGGTGGTGACCATGGAAAACACCACCTTCGCGGCCCCGCCGCAGCGTTTCGAGGCCGGCACCCAGATGACCAGCCAGGTCGTCGGCCTGGGTGCGGCTGTGGAGTTTTTGCGCGAGGTCGGCATGGACGCCATTGCCGCCCACGAGCATGATCTGACGGCCTATGCGTTGCAGCAGCTGTCCGAGGTTCCGGGGCTGGCAATCGTGGGGCCGACGGATATGACGCTGCGCGGCAGCGCCGTGTCCTTCACCGTGTCCGGCGTGCACCCGCACGATTTGGGCCAGGTGCTCGATGATCACGGGGTGTGCATCCGGGTGGGCCATCATTGCGCGTGGCCTGTGCACCGGTGCATGGGTGCCCAGTCGACGGCTCGCGCGTCCTTTTACCTGTACAACACCAGGGCGGAGGTCGATGCGCTGGTTGAGGCGATCGGCGCTGCCCGGAGTTTCTTTGGAGTTGATCGGTGAATCTTGACTCGATGTACCAGGAGGTGATCCTGGATCACTATAAGAACCCGCAGTTCGCTGGCCTTCGGGAGCCGTTTGGTGCGGAGGTCCATCACGTCAATCCGTCCTGTGGGGACGAGCTGACGCTGCGGGTGGCGCTGTCGGCTGATGGCAGCACCGTGGAGGATGTCTCTTATGACGCTGAGGGCTGTTCCATCAGCCAGGCCTCCACGTCGGTGTTGGCAGAAGGGGTCATCGGCAAACCGGTGGATGAGGCGATGGCCAAGCTCGCGGAGTTTGAGGCGATGGTGACGTCCCGGGGCCAGCGGGAGGGCGATCCTGAGATCATCGGAGACGGCGTCGCCTTTGCCGGGGTATCGCGGTATCCCGCCCGGGTGAAGTGCGCGCTATTGGGATGGAAGGCTTTTCAGGCCGCTACGGCCGAGGCGTTGGATCACCGTGACGCCGGACAAGAAGGATCAGGATCGGGTAGCGGTTCTGATTCGATGAGTACTGCACGGAAGGAGCATGATGACTGAGCCTGTGAACGGAGCGTCGACAAGCGATGCGGACGGCTACGTGATTGATTCTGGTTTTGATCCGCAGGATCCCGCCCAGCGTCCTGAGCAGACAGAACAGGACATCAAGGACGCCGCGGCGGTGGAAGAGTACCTCCACGATGTGATCGACCCAGAGCTGGGCATCAACGTTGTGGATTTGGGTTTGGTCTATGACATCTGGATGGATCATTCCCAGGAGGGCGTACGCAAGGCGATGGTGAACATGACCTTGACGTCTCCGGCCTGTCCGCTGACGGACATGTTGGAGGACCAGACGCACGCTGCGGTGATCGGCAACAGTGCCGCGGATGATGTGCAGATCAACTGGGTGTGGATGCCGCCGTGGGGTCCGCACATGATCACCGAGGAAGGCCGCGAGCAGCTGCGCGCCCTCGGCTTTGCGGTTTAAGGTCTAGCCCCTCGGGGGGGCTGTGGTGCCAGCGCAGCCGGCTATGCGTGGCTGTGCTGGTGGTGCCGCACGCACGCCAGCACGCTGCCGGAGCCGGCCCACAGCCAATTGATGGCAAGCAGGATGAGAAAGACCTGGCTGACGCCGGTCCAGCCCTGCGCCCAGGACCCCAAGCAGCACGTGCCGATGGGGAAGGTGGAGGCCCACCAACCAGGCGTAAACGCCATGTGGTTGCGCAGGCCGCGGATGAGGCTGGCGTAGGCCCAGGGCACGGCGCAGACGCCTATGCACGCCATGATGATGCCGTAATGGTCCGCCGCATCGGTCCAGTGCCAGCCGTGACGCTCCCAGTGCTGGGACAGGGCGTGAGCGGCAGCGGTGGACTGGCCCACCACGCCGAGGGGGATGAAGGCGGAGACGCTGGCGTTGATGGGCGGCCAGCCGTGGGCGTAGACGTAGGCGAATATCGGGAGCGCGCAGGTCAGGGTGAGCGCAAAGCAGCCAGTGGCCACGACGAGGGTGGGCAATTCGAACGCCGGGGGGACGTGGCCGGACAGGTTCGCCCCGCCGGTGGCGGAGACCATGGGCGCCACCACGGGCAATCCCCAGGCGAAGACGGGTTGCCCGGCGCGGTGGGTGAGGATCTTGGCGCAGAACCAGGGGGTGATGGCGATGCCCAGGATGGTGCCAATGGTCCATAGAACGGCGTCGATGCCCCAGGTATCGGGGATGATCTGGGCGGTGGCGGCCCCGACGGCGAGGATGCCCATGGAGACCATGCCCCAGCCGGTGGCCTCACCGGGGATGGTCAGGGCGTCGGTGAGGACGGTGCGGTCGTGGTGGACGCGGCGGGCGAACCCGACGGATTGGGCGATGAGCAGGATCCAGGCGATGGCAAGGATGAGCCAGGCGGGGACGGAGTAGCCGTGCAGGGAGGCGAGGTTAGCCAGGATGGCTGTTCCCATGACGCTGCCCCACCAGGGTGGTCCCGCTGGCTGGGGCAAGAGGGTGGGGGCCTTAGATCGTGTCATGGGTGCTCAGGGTGGCAGAACTCGGCGTGGGTGTCGATGCCCAGAATGCCGATGACCCCACAAAAAATATTTGTGGCTGCCTCGCGTCTATGCTGGTGGATGTGCATAATCAGCGAGTGCCAGACCTAAAGACCCTACAGACGATTGTGGGGGTGGCTGATGGGGGTTCCTTTGGGGCGGCGGCTGCCGAATTGGGGCTATCGCAGCAGGCCGTCTCGGCGCGGGTGAAGGAGGCGGAGGCCAACCTTGGTGTCGCCTTGTTTGCTCGCACCTCCCGGGGCGCGCAGCCGACCGTGGCTGGCACGGCGCTGCTCGCCGGTGCCCGGGATGTGCTGGCTGCGGCGCAGCGCTTGGAGCAAGATGCCCAGGAGCTGCGCCATCCGGGCAGGCAGACCGTGACCGTGAGCGCGTCCTTTACGGCGGTGGCCGCCTATGTTCCCCAGTGGGTTGCCGCGCTGCACCAGCATCATCCCCACATGCACTTTCGGGTACGCGCCGGAAACTCCACCGAGATTGCGCTGGCAGTGGCGGCGGGAGACGTGGGCCTGGGGGTCATCGAGTCCCGGGAGATCGTGGCAGCCGCGCGCCATCGCCTGGATGATCGGGTGGTAGCCACCGATGAGTTGTGCGTTGCGGTCCCGCCGCACCATCACTGGGCGCACGAGCCGCGTATCGACGCCGCGACCCTGCGCCGCACCCCGCTCATCATGCGGGAGGCAGGATCGGGAACCCGCACTGTGGCGGAAGCGGCACTGGGCAGGCTGGCCACCCCGGTCGCGGAGGTGGCCTCGCAACAGGGGGTGGCGGCCTGCGTGCGCGAACTGGGCGTGCCCGCAATCCTGCCGGCCCGCCTGGTTGCGGCCGCGGGCTTGGTCGGGGTGCCGGTGGACGGAGTGGACCTGAGCCGTCCGATTCGGCTGGTCTGGCGGCGTGGCTCCCCGCCCCGGGGCGCGCAGGCGTCCCTGATGCGTGCCGCGTTGAGCACCGCTTAAGCGGTGGGGACGGGCGTTGATACACTAGCCCGTTGTGATTGTCACCCATGACCTTGAAGTCCGCGTTGGAGCCCGCACGCTGTTGACCGCCCCGGGGGATCACCTGCGCGTCCAGCCAGGGGATCGCATCGGGCTGGTCGGGCGCAACGGTGCGGGAAAGACCACGACGATGCGGATCTTGGCGGGCCAGACGAAGCCGTATGGGGGCACCGTGACGGTCTCAGGCGAGGTGGGCTACCTGCCGCAGGATTCCCGCGAAGGCAACATCGAGCAGACGGCGCGGGATCGCGTGCTGTCTGCGCGTGGACTCGACCGGCTGCGTTCGTCGATGGAACGCCAGCAGGAGATCATGGAGACCACCAGCGACAGCTCCAAGCGAGATGCGGCGATTAGGAAGTACTCGCGCCTGGAGGAGCAGTACCACACTCTGGGCGGCTATGAGGCAGATAGTGAGGCCGCGCAGATCTGCGATAACCTCGGCCTGCCCGAGCGGGTGTTGGACCAGCAGCTGTCTACACTGTCCGGCGGACAGCGTCGCCGCGTCGAACTGGCGCAGATTCTCTTTGCCGCCACCGCCGGCTCCGGCAAGTCGGCCACCACCTTGCTGCTCGACGAGCCGACCAACCACCTGGACTCGGACTCGATTGCCTGGCTGCGGGAATTTTTGTCCAAGCACGAGGGCGGGCTGATCATGATCTCCCACGACGTGGAGCTGCTGGACGCGGTGTGCAACAAGGTGTGGTTCCTCGATGCCGTGCGCGCCGAGGCGGACGTGTACAACATGAGCTTTGCCAAGTACCAGAAGGCGCGTGCCCAAGATGAGCAGCGGCGGCGTCGGGAGCGGGCCAACGCGGAAAAGAAGGCCTCTGCGCTGCGCCAGCAGGCTGACAAGCTGGGGGCGAAGGCCACCAAGGCCAAGGCGGCCAAGCAGATGGCGGCCCGGGCGGAGCGGATGCTCGATTCCCTTGATGAGGTGCGGGTGGCTGACAAGGTCGCCCACATTTCCTTCCCGGAGCCGGCCCCGTGCGGCAAGACGCCCATGTTCGCCCAGGGGCTGACCAAGATGTATGGCTCGCTGGAGGTCTTCGCCGGGATTGACCTGGCCATCGATAAGGGCTCGCGCGTTGTTGTTCTGGGCTTTAATGGCGCCGGAAAGACCACGCTGCTCAAGCTGCTTGCCGGGGTTGAGCGCACCGACGGAGAGGGCGGCATCGTCAGCGGGCACGGGCTCAAGATCGGCTATTTTGCGCAGGAGCATGACACGATCGACCCCCAGGCCAGCGTGTGGGAGAACACCATTCGGGCCTGCCCGGACGCCGGCGAGCAGGACCTGCGCGGCCTGTTGGGGGCGTTTATGTTCTCTGGCGAGAAGCTTGATCAGCCGGCGGGTACGTTGTCCGGTGGCGAAAAGACGCGCCTGGCGCTGGCCACGCTGGTCAGCTCCCGGGCCAACGTGCTGCTGCTTGACGAGCCCACGAACAACCTGGATCCGGTATCCCGGGAGCAGGTGCTCGGGGCGCTGGCCTCCTATACCGGGGCCGTGGTGCTGGTCACCCACGATCCCGGCGCGGTGCGGGCGCTGGAACCCGAGCGGGTCATCGTGCTTCCGGATGGCACCGAGGACCTGTGGAGCGACGAGTACATGGAGATCGTCGAGCTGGCCTGAGAAATCCTGGGCCGGCCTCAACCAGCCTCAACCGGCCTGAGCCGGCTTGAGCGGACTTGAGCCGGCAGCAGCGCCGGCCACTGCCGGCGTGAGCCAGCAATTAGCTCAGCTGCGCGCGCACCTGCTCTGCGGCTTCGACAAGGTGGCGCAGGGTCTGGGCGGTTTCCTCCCAGCGCCGGGTCTTGAGGCCACAGTCGGGGTTCACCCACACCTGGCGGGGGTCCAGGGCGCCGACGGCAACCTCAATAAGCTCCCGGATCTCTGCGGTGCTGGGCACGCGTGCGGAGTGGATGTCCCACACGCCTGGGCCCAGCCCGCGGGCGAAGCCGTGCTCGGCCAAGGCCGGCAGGACCTTGAGCCGGGAGCGGGAGGCCTCAATGGAGGTGACGTCAGCGTCTAGGCTATCTACCGCGTCGACGATGGTGGCAAAGTCCGAGTAGCACAGGTGGGTGTGGATGGAGGTCTCCGGGCCCGCCCCGGAGGTGGCCAGCCGGAACGCGCCCACGGACCACTCCAGGTATGCGGCGCGGTCGGCCTCGCGCAGGGGCAGCAGCTCGCGGATGGCCGGCTCATCAACCTGGATGATGGAAATGCCTGCCTCGGTCAGGTCCTTGACCTCTTCACGCAGGGCCAGGCCCAGCTGATCTGCCACCTCTTGGGCGGGGACGTCTTCGCGTACAAAGGACCAGGCCATGATGGTGACCGGGCCGGTGAGCATCCCCTTGACGGGCTTGTCGGTCAGCGATTGCGCGTAGGCGGACCACTCGACGGTCATGGGCGCGGGCCGGGAGATGTCACCCCACAGAATCGAGGGGCGGGTGCACCGGGAGCCGTACGATTGCACCCAACCGTGCGTGGTGGTCGCGCAGCCGTCGAGAAGCTCTGCGAAGTACTGCACCATGTCATTGCGCTCGGCCTCACCGTGCACGAGCACATCGAGGCCCAGGTCCTCCTGCTGCCGGATGACCTGCTCGATTTCCGCTCGCATGGCCTGCGTGTAGTCGGCGTCGCTCAGTTCGCCGCGACGATGGGCGGCGCGGGCGTTGCGGATCTGCGCAGTCTGCGGGAAGGATCCGATGGTGGTGGTGGGAAGCAGCGGCAGCTGCAGCGCCTCTGCCTGCGCGCGGCGGCGCTCTTGATAATCCCCACGGGTGCGCTGCTTGGCGGTCACTGCAGCGGTGGCGGTGCGAATCTCGGGCTTGTCGACGCCCCCGTGGTCGCGGCGGGAGGCCAGTGCGGCTCGGTTGTCCTCCAGTTCCTGCGCGATCGCTGCGTCCCCTTCGCGCGCGCCGACGGCAAGCGTGGCCACCTCCGTGGCCTTTTGATCCGCAAACGCCAGCCACCTGCGAATCTGGGGATCAAGATCGACCTCGCGCTCCACATCATGGGGAACGTGTTGCAGCGACGTGGACGTGGTGATGCTGACCTGCACGTTTTCGCCCAGTTCGGCCGTCGCCGTGCGCACTACGGCAAGCGCGGCATCGAAGTCCGTGCGCCAGATATTGCGCCCGGAGACCACGCCCAGGCCCAGGGTGCGTCCGGCAAAAGCCGCACCCCATCGGCGCCATTGCTGTGCGTCTGGTTGCGCGCCGCGCACGAGGTCAACGATGACCGCCTGCACGGGGGTCTGCGCGAGCACATCCACGGCGTCGAAAGCCTGCCCGTAGGTCAAAGCAACCGCAAGCTGAAGATCCGTGCCCGAGGCGAGCCGACCGTAGGCGCGGGAGACGGCCTCCAGCAGCGCGCCGCGATCCTGGGGGGTACGGTGACGATCCGTGACCAGGGCGGGCTCGTCGAACTGCACCCAGGTGGCACCGGCGTCCTTCAGCTCGGCAAGCAGCTGCTCGTAGAAGCCGAGGAGATCATCAAGGCGCTCCAGCGGGTTAAACCCCTCGGGAGCGGAGTCAGCGGCCTTGGCTAGCGCCAAATACGTCACCGGGCCGACCAAGACAGGGCGCGCTACCGCACCCAACTCCCGCAACCCAGCAACGCGCGGCGAACCCAGGTACTCAAATTCCGTGCCCGGGCCGATTTCCGGAACCAAATAGTGGTAGTTGGAGTCGAACCACTTGGTCAGCTCGAGTGCCGGGCGGTCTCCCTCGCCGCGGGCCACAGTAAACTGCGCGCGCAGTGCCTCGGCGCCCTCCGGATCCTGTGCCGCGCGCAACACCTCCCGCTCCGGTGCGAAGCGCTCCGGCAGCGCGCCGGCGGCCAGCGTGATGTCCAAGACCTGGTCGTAGTAGCTAAAGTCCTCCGGGACCGCGGCGGGGGAGTCCAGGCCCAATTCTTGCAGGCGCTGGGTCCGCGCCGCGCGCAGCTGGGCGGCGGTCTCAGCAGGGTTGTTGTCCCCGCCCGACCAGAAGGCCTCGATGGCGCGCTTGAGCTCGCGGTTCGCGCCGATGCGCGGATAGCCCAAAACGGTGGCTGCGGGGAAAGAAGTGGTGGTAGTCATAGGTGAACTCCTTGAGATAGCGGAAAAGATATGTGCGGTATGAGCTAGGGGGGTGATGGAGCCGACAGCTACGCGCTGGGGGTGAGTCGATGCAGCGCCAACGCCACCAGCTCCGGGTCAGCCTCGTGATCGACCGGCAGCGGGGTGCCCAGGCGCGGATGCAGGTAGCCTGCGGCGGCCAGGTAGTCCAGCAGGTCCAAGGTGGGCCGCGGTCGGTTGAAGGTATAGAGGTGGATCCCGGGTGCGCCGGCGTCAAGCGTGGCGGTAATCAGGCGCATGGTTTCTCCCAGCGCGGCGCTGGCCAGCTGCCGCGGAGAGGTCGCCTCCTCATACATCTGGCGCAGCCGCGCGGGGATGGCGATGCCAGCCAGCCGTTCCATGGCCTCCAAACGCCGTACATCGTGCAGGGGCAGGATGCCCGGGATGATGGGCAGCCGGGAGCCGGACATGGCCAACTCGCGGACCAAGGAGGCATAGCCGGCGGCGTCGTAGAAGACCTGGGAGATGGCGTAGTCAGCCCCCGCGCGCTCCTTTTCCAGCAGCGCGGCAATATCATTGGCGCGCCCCTGGCTGGTAGCCGCCGGGTAGGCGGCCACGGCGATGGACACGTAGTCCTGGGGGCACGGGGCGCTGGCCGCGCCCGAACCATTGGGCCCGGTTCCTACGCCATCCGGCAGCTCTTCTGCGGCGACCTGCCGGATGAGTTCCACAAGCTCGACTGCCCGGGACAACCGATCATGCTCCGCAGGGCGGAAGGACGGGTCCGGGTTCCCACCAGCTGGCGGGTCCCCGCGCAGCGCGAGGAAATCTCGGATGCCGGCGCGCAAGAGAAGCCGAACGATCATGGACAGCTCTGAGCGCGTTGACCCCAGGCAGGTCAGGTGCGCCACGGCGGGCAGCCCGGGGTGGCGGTCAACCACATTGAGCAAAACCTGAACAGAGCGATCGCGGGTGTCCGTGGCGGCGCCGGCGGCCCCGTACGTCACGGAGACAAAGTTGGGGGCGGCAGTGATCAACCTCTCAATGCCAGCCCACACTCCGGAGGTTCGTGAGGGGTTGCGGGGTGGATAGAGTTCGAAGGACACCGTGGGGGTATCCGTGGGACGGCCGGGACGGTACCCGGCGTACAGATGTGCGGTGGACACAGTTCTTCCTATTGAACCCGGCTGTAGCACCCTTCCAGGGCTCTGGGGGTTGCTGCGGCGTCGCTGATCCGGGTCTCTCGGCCGCTCTGAATAGGTGTTCATGAGGCTAAACGAGGGCCCCAATAGGCCACCAGCCCCGCGCTGCTCTTCCCAGTGTTAGCCCAGGTCAGCCCGTGAATGAAAATAATGCGAGCGGATGGATGGCACCGGTCTGGCGGGGTGGGAACACCGGGGGCGGTGGGGCAGTTCAGGACGCCCACGCCCCCGGGAGATGCCGGGGGACGGCGGGCCCAGAAAAGGCGGCGAGAAGGCACCGTGGCAGAGTGTGCGAAGCAGCCTTGGGGTGCACACGTGTGGGCGGGCTTGTGTGGCAGCGCGTGCGGCGGGACGGGCGTCAGTACGCGGGCGGGGGCGCCGTTACCAGAATGTAACGTTGTCTCCGGCGACTGCGATGAAAATGGTGAATGCGTCAAGACGTGATAAATTGACCGCGTTCGTACGCCCGGCGTGCCAAAGATTCCACACTCGCCTTGGACTGGGTCCATAGGGGTGCGGTCTGCGTGGTGCCGTGCGGGTGGCGCCTGGTGTGACTCGAGTTTTTCGAGGATTAGGTCCCGGCGACCTCGTTGGGTTACCCAGGCGTATCTTTGTGTGAGCAAGAGCTTTGCCAGGCGAAACTACTTGACTCTACACTGTAGATCACGAGTAGTATTCAGTAACATCAGTCCCATTTGTCACATTGGTTTCGGTCGTGGGCAGCCGTCCAGCAGCCAAGGAGAGAGAAGAAAATATGTCGATTCGTTCCCTGTGCTCCCGCACAGCAGCAGGCCTAGCGAGCTTGGCGCTATCCGCCGGAATCATCGCCGCCCCCATCGCGGGAGCGGCGCCGAACGCGCTCGTTGGCTTCGGGGACTCCGTCTTGGCCAACCCGGCCATCAATGACTTCTTGATGTCCAAGGTTGCGCCGCTGCCCGGCGCCGTGCCCAACCCCAACATCGCCAACAACTGCGCTACGGACGCCTTTGGCACCGTCAAGCAGACCGCCGCTGCCCGCGGAATGGAGCCCCACGATTACTCGTGCCCTGGCGCTTCTGCTTTCTCTGGCGGAAAGCTCCTGCGCACCCAGATCGATGACGCACTGCGTGACGGCGCGCTCGACGGGGCCACCCGAGAGGTCATCATCCAGACCGGATTCAATGACATCTACGGCAACCTGTTCGCCGGGCAGTCCCCGGAGTCCATCCACGGCCGCTACGTGGACACCGTCGTCCCCGAAATCAACCGCATCCGGCAGGCCGCCCCCAACGCCGCCATCAAGGTGGTGGGCTACCCCTCTATCTCTGACAACTTTGGCGTCTGCATGATCCAGCTGGGCAACAACATTCACTCGTTGGAGAACCTGCGCCAGGTCACCGACTGGGAGAACATCGCGGAGAACATGCTTCGCGACGCCGCCGCCCGCTCCGGGGTTGCCTACGTCGACCTGCGCGGGCCGAGCATGGGTCACGGCATGTGCGCCCCCGACGGGCAGCGGTGGTTCGGCGCGCTCATCGATCTGGGCCAGCCGCGGAACCTGCCGGTGCATATGACTGATCTTGGAAAAGGTCGCGTCGCCGAGATCATTTCCGCAGCATAACTCCATCACCACGTCGCACACAGAGGTTACATCTTGTTAAAACCGGAAGACCTGGTAGAACGCTCCGTCGGCGCCCGGGTATCTGTCATCCGTCAAATCCGTTCCTTAGCTGATAGCACCCCTTGGGTCCTCAAGGCAGGAATCCTGTCCTCGCGGGGACCAGCCGGCGTGGCTAAGTTGGCAACAAGCGTCCTGCGCTGGCACTTCTCTCCGGCCGCGCTCATGGAGGCCGCCGCCCACCTGGACTCGAACCACCGCGCGATCATCGATGACATGGGGGAGCTGACCTATGGTGAGCTGCGCGATCAAGCCCTCAGGTTTACCGAGACCCTGCAGCACCTCGGCGTTGAGGAAGGCAGCCAGGTGGCCGTCATCGCCCGCAACTCCCGCGTGGTTCCGATGTGCCTGATTTCCTGTGCGTACCTGGGCGCCACCCCGATGATCATCAACCCGGCCTCCTCTCCAGCGCAGATGTCGCGCATCATCCTGGAGTACGGTGCCACCGTTGTCGTGGCGGATGGCGAATACGCCATCCAACTGGAAGTCGACGAAACGCCGATCATCGCCGCCTACGGCACTGAGGGCCGCACGTCGGAGGAGTACCCGGACAACGTGTACGCCTTCCAGGATGAGATCAATCGCTCCGCCGGACGCCCGAAGCTGAAGTTCCGGGCTGCCCCCGCGCCGCTGATCATCATGTCCTCCGGAACCACCGGGGTGCCCAAGGGCGTGGTGCGAGCTATTCCTAAGAGCCCCGCTGTCTTGGGGTCTGTGCTGCCCAAGATTCCGTGGCGCAAGGCCGGCACCGTGCAGCTGACCTGCTCCCTCTTCCACGCGTGGGGGTGGATGAACCTCAACGTCGCGCTGGCCACCAAGTCTACGATGGTGCTCCGCCGGGAGTTTGATCCGCGCCAGGCGGTGCGTGACTGCATCGACTACAACGTGTGCGGGGTCCTATCCTCGGCGGTCTTCCTACGGGACTTCCAGAAGGAATATGACCAGCTATCCGTCGAGTATAAGCAACGCATCCACCTAGAATTCATCGCCTCGTCTGGCAACGCCATCCCGCCGATCCTGGTGCGCGGACTATCCGAGCGTTTTGGCCAGATTGTGTGCAACTTCTACGGGTCCACCGAGCACGGGCCGGTGGCCACCGCCAGCGGGCCGGAGCTATTTGAGGATCCTTCCCGCGCCGGCACGATTGCGCCCGGGGTGCGCATGGCCATCGTGCGCGATGACGGCACCGAAGCAGCAGTGGGGGAGATCGGCAAGATCTACAGCTGCAACGCCGAAACCATGGTTGGCTACCTGTCCGCACGCGACAAAGTCAGCGTGCATGACGCCATGCTAGGCACGGGGGACCTCGGACACATGGACGCGCAGGGCTTCCTGCACGTGCATGGTCGCTCCGATGACATGGTGATCAAGGGTGGAGAAAACGTCTACCCCCGGGAGCTTGAGGACTTCCTGCTGCGCCAGCCCGGCGTGCGTGACGCCTACGTGCGCGGCGTGCGCCAAGACATCGTGGCCCGCGTGGACGCCTACATTGTTGTCGCCGATAATGAGGAGGGCGCCAAGCTTGACGACGACGCCGTGCGCGAGCTCATCCGCACCAACCTCGCCGAGCACAACGTGCCGGACTTCATCTGCCGGATCAAAGAGATGCCGCGCAATGATGCCGGCAAGGTTGTCCCGCGCCTGCTGCCGCAGCCGTCCGTCTAAGGCAGGCCACGGCACACAAGCCACCCCCGCACCCTTCTCTGACTAATGGCCCGAGCCGGCCGCCACTGGCGGTCGGCGGGAACGAGCAGGGACGCGGGGGTGCTTTTAGTTTCGGAACCCGTGGACTGGGGCGGGGATGAACCCGCCGCGGTGAATGAACTCGTTGGAATCGACGGTGTTGACGTCAATGACCGGAGCGTAGCCCAACAGTCCACCAAAGTTGACCTCGTCGCCAGCGCGCGTCCCCGGAACCGGGATAACGCGCACGGCGGTGGTCTTATGGTTCATCACTCCGATGGCAGCCTCATCCGCGATGATGGCAGAGATCGTTTCCGCGGTGGTATCGCCGGGAATGGCGATCATATCCAGCCCAACGGAGCAGATGGAGGTCATGGCCTCCAGCTTGTCCACGCTGATGGATCCGGCGCGCACGGCGTCGATCATTCCGCGGTCCTCGGATACTGGGATGAAGGATCCGGAAAGCCCGCCGACGCGGGAGCAGGCCATCATGCCGCCCTTCTTCACGGCGTCGTTAAGCAGAGCCAGCGCGGCTGTGGTGCCGTGCGTGCCCACCTGCTTTAAGCCCATGTGCTCCAGGATATGAGCCACGGAATCGCCCAGCTCGGCGGTCGGTGCCAGGGAGAGATCGACGATGCCGAACGGTACGCCGAGGCGCTCGGCTGCCATGGTGCCCACGAGCTGGCCGGTGCGGGTGACCTTGAAGGCGGCCTTCTTGATGGCCTCGGCAACCTGATCTAGGCTCGCGCCCTCGAGGCTGCCCAGGGCGCGGTCGACCACGCCGGGGCCGGACACCCCGACGGAGACCACGCAGTCCGGCTCCTCGACCCCGTGGAAGGCGCCGGCCATGAAGGGGTTATCGCCGACGGCGTTGGCAAAGACCACCAGCTTGGCGCAGGCGATGGCGTCGCGCTCCGCGGTCTTTTCGGCCGCCTCGCGCACAATCCTGCCCATCGCGGCCACGGCATCCATGTTGATGCCCGCCCGGGAGGAGGCGATGTTGACTGAGGAACAGACCACGTCCGTGGTGGACAGCGCCTCCGGGATGGAGGCCAGCAGGCGGCGGTCGCCGGTGGTCGCGCCCTTTTCCACCAGCGCGCTATAGCCGCCGATGAAGTTGACGCCCACCTCCTTGGCGGCGCGATCCAGCGCGGCAGCCAGGAGGGCGGGGTTACCGTCGAGACCAGAGGCGACCAGGGCGATCGGCGTCACCGAGATGCGCTTGTTGACGATGGGCACCCCCAGCTCCTTCTCGATGCCCTGGCACACCTCGACGAGGCGACCAGCCTGTGTGGTGACCTTGTCATAAATGGCGGTGCAGGTGTCTTCCATGGTGGAGCGGATGCAGCCCAGCAGGGAAATGCCCATGGTTACGGTGCGGATGTCCAGACGGTACTTCTCCACCATGTCGATGGTGTCCAGGATCCGCCCGGCGTTGATGCTCAATGCCATTGTCTAGACCTCGTTGACCGCGGTGAACAGGGCCTCGGACTGGATCCTGATGGTGAGGTGTTGGACCTTTTCCACCTCGGTCATCGCCTCCTGCACGGCGGGAACGTCGCTGGAGGACTCCGGTAGCTCGACGCGCAGGATCATGGTGAACCACTTGTCCATGATGGTCTGGGAGACGTCGAGAATATTAATGTCTAGTTCCGCAAGTTTAGCGGTCACTGCGGCGATAATCCCGGTGTGGTCCGCACCGGTGACGGTCATAACGGCATACATGCCGATCCATCGTAGTCCGCCCGACCCCTCCCCGGGGTGCTTTTGCCCAGGCAGCATTACCCCTGTGGGCGGAGTGCCCGTCTAGGCGCTGAGCTGCCCCGCCCGCTTATCACACATATCCACAAAGCCGCGCAGCACGGCATTGGACCACGTGGTATCCACCGCCTGCAATTCGGTGACGATGTCATCAAAATCCGCGTCATCAAAATAGCCGTGGTTGCGGTAAAAGCCCATCCGGGTGGCCATGCCCAAGGGGTCCATTTCCGCATGGAACTGGGTGGCCCAGGTATGCGTACCCAGGCGGTAGGCCTGCACCGGGCAGGTGGGCCCGGAGGCCAGCAGCGTTGCACCCTCCGGGATGCGGGTGACGTTCTCGGTGTGTCCCGTCAGCGCGCTGAAGCGGGCGGGCAATCGCCCAAAAAGCTCGTCCTGCGCCCCGTCCGCGGTGAGCTCAACGATGGTTTCGCCACTCTTTTCCGGGTGCGTGTTGCCCACCGCGCCGCCGAAAGACTCGGCGATCAGTCCCGCCCCGAAGCAAACAAAGAGGCACGGTAGCGGCTGGTGGGGGAGTTCAGAGAGCTTATCGACGACCCGTCGGTGCCACTCATCACGCGCCGGCGCGGTCATGTTCAACGAACTGCCCCCAACGAAGATCCCGGTGACACCCGCGGTGGACCCAACCTGGGCATCCGCGGTGTCGAACATGCGCTGCTCTAGCTGTTCCGGGGCAAGCTGGGAGGCCTGGAGGAAATCCCGGTATTCGGCGGCGGCGACGGCCGCCCCACGGCGTGGGGAGAGCAGGAGGAACTTCGACATAGCGTGACAGTCTAGTACACCACCGCGCCGCGAGTGAACTAAGCGGTCTATTTCCGGTGCAGGGGATTAGCCACTTTTGCGTACAGAAGCCTCAACCAGGTCCAACACCCCGGCCATGGAGTCCAGCGGCAGGCCCGCGGCCACCCGGGAGATCAGCCCGTCCATGACGGTCTCTAAGTAGATCATGAGGGTTTCTACCGGGACGTCGGTGCGCATGCGGTCGGCCTGAGCGTTGCGGCGCAGGCGGTCGCGGACGGCGTCGTCAAGGACCTCCTGGTGCTGGCGCCAACGTGAGCGGAAGCTCGAGTCCGTGCGCACCATCCGGGTGATCTCAAGCCGGGTGGCCAGCCAGTCGTGGCGTTCGGGGTGGGAGAGGATGTCGCGCATGACCTCCACCAGCCCGTCGCGGGCAACAACGTCTGCCTGCCGGACCGCGTCCTCGCGCGCGATGGCAAGGAAGAGGCTTTCCTTGTCGCCGAAGTGGTGGAAGATCGCTCCGCGGGACTTTCCGGTTTCTTCCTCAAGCAACCGGACCGTGGCACCTTCATAACCGTGGCGGCCAAAGCAGCGGCGAGCGCCCTCGATGATCTCGTGGCGGCGCTTGGCAAGCTCGGCTTCGCTGACAACGGGCACGCGTTTTCACGTCCAATCCAAAACAGGGGGCAGGCAGGGGACTAATGGGGCACAAGGCCCCCGGAGCGTGAGGAAAAGGTTTCCGCTGGCTCCAGGGGCGTGGGGTGCGGCAGTGCGGCTAGTTTTCGGACTGCGCCATGTGGCGCAGCACGTACTGCAGGATGCCGCCGTGGCGGTAGTAATCCGCCTCACCGGGGGTATCGATGCGCACGGTGGCATCGAACTCGACGGTCTGGCCGTCTTCCTTGGTGGCCGTGACATGGACGGTCTTAGGAATACCGGCGGACTCATCATTGAGGGCGGTGATGCCCTCAATATCAAAGGTCTCCGTGCCGTCAAGACCTAAGGACTCGTGGGACTCACCCTGCGGGAATTGCAGCGGGATGACGCCCATGCCGATGAGGTTCGAGCGGTGGATACGCTCGAAGGACTCGGTGATCACGGCGCGCACACCAAGCAGGTTGGTGCCCTTTGCCGCCCAGTCACGCGAGGATCCGGTTCCGTACTCCTTGCCCGCGATGACTACCAGCGGGATGCCCGCCTTGGCGTAGTTCTGGCAGGCGTCGAAGATGAACTCCTGCGGGCCGCCTTCCTGGGTGAAGTCGCGGGTGTAGCCGCCTTGGACATCAACCAGCTGATTCTGCAGGCGGATGTTGGCAAAAGTGCCGCGCATCATGACCTCGTGGTTGCCGCGCCGAGAGCCCAGGGAGTTGTAGTCCTGGCGCTGAACACCGTGGGCGTCCAGGTATTGCGCCGCGGGGGTACCGGGCTTGATGGCGGACGCCGGGGAGATGTGGTCAGTGGTGACCGAGTCGCCCAGCTTGGCCAAGACGCGTGCGCCGTGGATGTCCTCGACGGGCTCCGGTTCGACAAGCATGCCGTCTAAGTACGGGGCCTTACGGATGTAGGTGGAGTCCTCATCCCAGACGAAGGTCTTGACCTTGGGGACGTCGAGGTTCTGCCACTGCTCGTCGCCCTTGAACACGTCCGCGTAGTCCTCTACGTAGAGCTCGCGGCTAATCGCCTCGGCGATGGTGTCCTCGATCTCCTGGGTGGAGGGCCAGATGTCCTTGAGGTAGACGTCAGTGCCATCCGGGTCCTGGCCCAGGGGCTGGGTGTCAAAGTCAAAGTCCATGGTGCCGGCGAGGGCGTAGGCGATGACCATGATGGGGGAGGCCAGGTAGTTCATCTTCACGTCGGGGGAGATGCGGCCTTCAAAGTTGCGGTTGCCGGACAGGACGGCGGTGGCGGTGAGATCGTTATCGTTGATCGCCGCGGAGACTTCGTCCGGCAGGGGGCCGGAGTTGCCGATGCACGAGGTGCACCCGAAGCCGGACAGGTAGAAGCCCAGCGCTTCCAGGTCCTTCCACAGGTCCGCGCGCTTGAAGTAGCCGTCAACCACCTGGGAGCCAGGCGCACAGATGGTCTTGACCCAGGGCTTGGAGGTCAACCCGCGGGCGTGTGCCTTGCGGGCGATGAGGCCCGCACCCACCATGACCGAGGGGTTGGAGGTGTTGGTGCAAGAGGTGATGGAGGCGATGGCCACCATGCCGTGGTCGAGGGTGTAGCTGCCGCCGTTGGGGGAGTGGACGAGCACGGGCTTGGACTGGCGGCCCTTGGCGCCGGCGGCCGCGGACTCGCCATGGCCGGCGGCCGAGGAGTTGTAGCCGGGGGTTGCCAGATCCTCGGACTCGGTATCCGTGTCGTCGACTTCGCCCTCGGATTCCATGGCGTTGCCGGCCGGGGAGTCGTCCTCGCAGATGGGGTCGTCGGTGAAATCGCCCAGCTGCTTGCGGAAGGTTTCCTTGGCGTCGGACAGCAGGATGCGGTCCTGCGGGCGCTTCGGCCCGGCGATGGAGGGCACCACGGTGGACAGGTCGAGCTCCAGGTACTCGGAGTACTCCGCCTCCGGGGCGTCCATTTCCAGCCACATGCCCTGCGCCTTGGCGTAGGCCTCCACGCGGGCGATCTGCTCCTCCGGGCGTCCGGTCAGGCGCAGGTAGTTCACGGTTTCTTCGTCGATGGGGAAGATGGCGCAGGTGGAGCCGAACTCGGGGGACATGTTGCCGATGGTCGCCCGGTTGGCCAGCGGAACGGACTTGACGCCGTTGCCGTAGAACTCCACGAACTTCTGCACCACGCCGTGCTCGCGCAGCATCTCGGTGATGGTGAGGACGACGTCGGTAGCCGTCACACCCACGGGGATCTCACCGGTGAGCTTGAAGCCCACAACCTTCGGAATGAGCATGGACACCGGCTGGCCAAGCATGGCGGCTTCTGCCTCGATGCCGCCGACGCCCCAGCCGAGGATTCCCAGGCCGTTTTCCATGGTGGTGTGGGAGTCCGTGCCAATGCAGGTATCCGGGTACGCCAGGCCCTCATTGTCAAAGACAACGCGCGACAGGTGCTCGATGTTGACCTGGTGGACGATGCCGGTTCCCGGGGGAACCACGCGGAAGTTAGAGAAGTTCTCTGAACCCCAGCGCAAGAACTGGTAGCGCTCTTCATTGCGCTGGTATTCAATTTCTACGTTCTTGGCCAATGCCTCCGGCCCGCCGAAGGCCTCGACGATGACGGAGTGGTCGATGACCATCTCGGCGGGGTTGAGGGGGTTGACCTGGTCAGGGTTGCCGCCGAGGGTGGACACGGCCTCGCGCATGGTCGCCAGGTCCACCACACAGGGCACGCCGGTGAAGTCCTGCATGAGGACGCGGGCGGGGGTGAACTGGATCTCAATGGAAGGTTCGGCGTGTGGGTCCCACCCGGCGATTGCCTTGATGTGTTCTTCGGTGACGTTTTTGCCGTCCTCGGTGCGCAGGAGGTTTTCTCCGAGCACTTTCAACGAGTAAGGTAGTTTATCCATACCTTCGACAGCATCGAGCGCGAAATAGTCGTATTCCTTTTCGCCGACCGTGAGCTTTCGCTTGGCGTCAAAGGAGTTCTTACTTTCAACCACAGTGAGCTCCACTTCCTAACGGGCAATGGTGGGGGTGTCCTCGTCGCCGGAGCCGGAGTCCGGCATTACGCGAGGTCCAGCCCTAGTTTACCCGTCGTTGAGGTACCGGACCCGCGTCTTGGCTCTGATCTTAACAGTACGGGCGTTCTGTTTCAGAATCTTCGCCAGACTTTTCTTTTCCCACCCCCCGTGTGGGGGGAGCCCAACACTGGTGCACAATGGACGCTAACGGGACCCCGGATATTCCCGATAAATGCCGTAGTAATGCCGCCGGAGAGCTCATAGCCCACCACGGGGTGCGGCTGTCCGAGTTCCCTTCGTTACTGAGATCGAGATACCGAGTAAACAAGGAGCTCGTTGCGCCGTGATCCCCTCCAACGTGAGCACAGAAGACCTAGCCAGCGTGACCGCCGAACTCGAGCGGTCACGAGTGGGGATCATCGGGCAGGGCTCCCTCGACCCCGCGTGGCGCGGGGAGCTTATCGACGCCCAGAGTTACGCACAGTCAGTCACGCACGGTTCCCTGGGGTTCGTCGCGGTGGACACCACGCCGCAACAGCCCGCGGACCTGCGCGATATTGCGCAGGTGCTCCAGGACACAACGGGCTTGGACACGGTGGTGGTACGCGCCCCCCATGCCTCAGGGGCGGTCAGTCAGGTGTATACCCGCGATGCGATAGAGGCGGCGCAACAGCATCTTCTGGACCCCAACTACGCCACGGGGTTGCGTGAGTTTGCCCATGCGATGGATACCACCTCCCCCCAGTGGACGCTCATCGCGGTGGTGGTGTGTCTAGCCCTGGCCTGTGTCGTCGGCCTGGGGGTCTGGATGGGCAAGCGGCACGTGGGTCAGGCCAATACCCTTGACTAGGAGGCGGTAGGGGAGGCCGGGTAGGAATTGGCAGACACGCCAGGGGGTACACCGCAAGAGTGATGAGCGTCACACTGGTCTAGCGTTACATTAAAAGGCCAGGCAGGAGGGGGTAAGCAGCCCGCTGGGGCTGGTGTGAGGGGTGGGATTCATGAAAAATATGTTCCTGACGTGGCGCGCTTAGCCTGCTGTGCCCTATTGTTTTGGTAATGACTCGCGGGTCGATGTTCGTCACATCTGTACCGACTTGTCACAACCGGGGTCCCGGAAACGGGATCGTCGGGCACGGCGAACGCCGCAGTCAAGGCTTTGGCCTAGACGCGGTGAGGTCGCGGATCCGTGTGGGCACGTGGGGAAGCGTGCTTGGGTAACTGCGATCAACCCGCCATGCCGCAGGCGATGCTGCCCGGTTGTGCTGGTGCAGCGGCGCCGCGCAGCGGCCCGCGAGTCATCCCTACGTGTTCAATGGATCGACCAAGACAGCCCCGGGGTTGGCATGCGCCTGCTCAGGGCAACAGGAGAAGCCCGTGGTTCGCACCGGAAAACCGACGCCTTATCGCTGCCTGCGGGCGGTGACTCGCACCAGCGTGGCGGCACTCGTTTGCGCTGCCACGCTCATGACCGTTCCCCCGGCGGTGGCGGAACCGACCAACCCCAGCGACGCTGACCTGGAAAACGCGCGCGCGGCGCTGACTACCGGTGCCAATGACGTCGCCGGTCTGGCTGGCAAGGTGACGCAGGCCCAGGAGGAGATCGCGCGCATTGAGCTCGACATGGGCGCGTTGCGCGAAGAGGTCAACAAGTCCCTGGTTGACCTGCACGATGCGCAGTCCATTGCGGAACGTGCACGCCAGGACGCCGCGGCCGCCAAGCGCGAGCTAGACGGCACCCAAAGTGAGCTGGAAGACGCCCAGCGTCGACTCGATGAGATCTCCCGGACTACCTACCGGCGCGGGGCATCGTCGCCGATGACGGCACTGGCCGGGGAGTCGACGTCGCGGGAGGCCCTCGACCGGTCCACCTTCTTGCGCACAAACGCAGAGAAACAGCGCGCCGCCATTGAGGACTTGGATCGCGCTCGGACGAAAAAGGCGAACAACGAGTCGCGGCTGCGCGAGGCCCGAAACGTTGCAGAACTGCGGGAATCCGAGGCGCAAAGCGCCCAGGATGCCGCCCGCCAGGCGATCGAGAACAACACGGCAAAGCTCGACTCCGCGGCCGCGCAGCGGGACCAATTGGTTTCCGACCAGGAAAACGCTCAGCGGCGACTAGATTCTGCCAAGTCCCACGCGGAGGGTCTGCTGACTCAGCGCGAGGAGTACAACCGCTATCAGGCGGAGGCGGAGGCTCAGCGCAAGGCGGAGAAGGAAGCCGCCGAGCGGGCCGCGGAGGCGGAGCGACGCGCCGATGAGGCAGCGCGCGCACGGGCGCAGAAGGAAAAGGAAGAGGCCGCTCGTGCGCGGGCGGAGGCGGAAGAGAAGGCTCGTCAGCAGGACCTTATTGATAAGGCGAAGCAGGCAGCCGCCGCCAAGGAAGCCCAGCGCGTTGAGGCCACCCAGCCGACGCACACCGAGTTGGATAGCCCGTACCCCACCTCGGAGGATGCGGCTGCCGGCCCGGTGGCAGAGCTGCAAAACCCGGGCGCTCAGGACGCCACGGAGGAAACCGGCACCACAGGCACGGGCGTGGGTTCGTCTTCCGGCACGCAGGACCAGCAGGGCACCGATGCGGCTGAGGAGACCACCGAGCAGGAGGCCGCACCCGCAGAGGCGCAGGGATCGAGCGGCTCGGCGGCGTCGGGAAGCGATGCCGCAGGGCAGGGCTCCAGTGCCGTGGTCAGCGGGGCGCGCTCGGAGCTGGTGGAAACGGTCATCGCGCGCGCGACCTCGCAGATCGGCGTGCCCTATGCCTGGGGCGGCGGCACCGCCACGGGCCCCAGCCTGGGCATCCGGGATGGGGGAGTCGCGGACTCCTATGGTGACTACAACAAGGTGGGCTTCGACTGCTCTGGCCTGGTGGTCTATGCGTTCGCCGGGGTGGGCATTTCCCTGCCGCACTACTCCGGGTACCAGTACCAGCGCGGTACGCAGTTGGATCCCAGCCAGATGCAGCGCGGTGACCTGATCTTCTATGGTCCGTCCGGCAATCAGCACGTGGCAATTTACCTTGGCGATGGCACCATGGTGGAGGCCCCGCAATCGGGATCCTACGTGCAAATCTCCCCGGTGCGCTGGTCCGGAATGAGCCCTTATGTGGTGAGGCTGCTCTAATTGCCGCTGGTGGAGCCCACTTTCACGGGCTCCACCTTTTGCTCATAGTCGAACGAAAGTCGTAAAGTCATGCCCATGACTGACGCACCCCAGCACTATGATGCGCTCCTCGTCTTGTCCTTCGGCGGCCCCGAAGGCGAAGACGAGGTTATTCCTTTTCTAGAGAACGTCACCCAAGGCCGCGGCATCCCCCGCGAGCGGCTGCGGGTGGTCGGCGAACACTACTTCCACTTCGGCGGAGTCAGCCCACTCAATAGGCTCAACCGGGAACTCATTGCCAATGTGGAGGCGGAGTTGTCACGGCGCGGCGAGACGCTGCCCGTCTACTTTGGCAACCGCAATTGGCACCCCTTTGCGCAGGAAGCCGCCGAGCAGATGGCCGCCGACGGCGTGCGCCGCGTCCTCGTCTTTGCCACCTCGGCGTGGGCCGGATACTCCGGAACCGACCAATACAACGAGGACATTATCCGGATGCGCGATCACCTTGCCTCCAAGGGGCTTCCGGATATCGAGTTCACCAAGCTGCGCCAGTTCTATGACCACCCGCGCGTCATCGCCGAAAGCGCCGCCTCCGTGCGCCGTGCCCGCGAAGAGGCCCCCAAGGACGCACGCGTCATCTTCACCGCGCACTCCGTCCCGCTCGCCGCGGATAACGCCGCCGGCGGCCCGGAGGACCCCCAGCTGTATTCGCGCCAGGTCAAGGAGGCCGCACGCCTTATCGCCACGAGCGCCGGGGTCGAGCAGTGGGATGTTGTGTGGCAATCGCGCTCCGGCAACCCGCGCACCCCGTGGCTCGAGCCGGACGTGGTGGATCACGTTGTTGACCTGCACGATAAGCAGGGCGTCAACGCGATCGTGGTGTTCCCGGTGGGCTTCATCTCCGATCACATGGAAGTGGTCTGGGACCTGGATACGGAGCTGCGCGAGGCAGTCGACGAGCGCGGCATGACCATGGTTCGGGCGAGCACCATCGGCTCCACCCCGGAATTTGCGGGCATGGTCGTCGACCTCATCGACGAGTGGACCAAGGATGCGCCGCTAGAAAGCGCGGGGGAGGTCACCGTCACCGGCGCGTCCATCAACGGAGAGCCCTGCAGCGATCCGCAGCGCAGCCGCTACCGTCCGGTAGCCACCGCGTAGGCGACGGCCGACTCCCGCGCCGCCCGGATATGGCGGGTCAGGGCCAACAGGTGGGGATCGAAGCCGTGCTCCCCGGCGCGCTCCAGTACTGCCTCCACGATGGCGGCCACCTGATCTGCGCGGGCGATCAGCCGCGCGCTGCGCGTCGGCGTGCCCGGCGGCAGGCCGATGGAATCATAATGATCACGCAGCGTCCCCACCGTCAGGCGCGGATCCGGCAGCGGTGAGGCGCCGGGCTGGGGGTGCGCCGCGGTGATGGCGCTCGCCGCCTCCCGCGTCGCAGCAGCAAGCGCGAGATCAGCCTGCCCGGGGGCCAGCGGTGCGGGGGGAACAAAAGGCGCCGCGAGCTCGTAGGCATTCCACTCCAGCGTCGCATCGGAGCGCGTGACAACCAGCGCCGTCCAGCCTCCCCCTCCCGCAACGAGGATCGCCCCGCCGAGGCTGCCTGCAGCACTAGCCTGGCGCGCCGCCGGACTGCCGGCAGGCAGCGCGGCAGGGTCACCCGGTCCGGCCAGGGTGAGCAATACTCCCGGACCGCTGCGTGCCGACGCCCCCGGCAGCGCCCGCAGCACCCCAAGTAGCTCGATGATGGGCGCGCCCGCGTACCGGTGTGTGGCGGCGTCGGGGGAGAAGGCGTCGAGAAGCGCATCGGTAGACACCGATCCTTCCAGCCAGGCGTTGATCCACAGCGCCCAATCCTGCAGCGGGCTCCACACTTGGGTTTGCACATCCATGACCGCACCATGCTAGCCGCTGACACGGCGCCTACTAAGCTCTGGGGCCATGGTTGCACACGATCCTTATGCCGGAGACATCTTTGCCGGGCATGCGCGGAAACGCCCGCGCGTCTACCCCTCGCTGCCGGCGAAGCCGGGCATGGTCGTTGAGGTGCGCGCCACGGGATACGTCGGCGCCGTCATCGGCTGTGAACGCACCTACGACGGTGACTTCGTCCGCCTCGAAGATCGCCACGGCGCGCAGCACCTGTTCCACCTCCGCAACGGCGCATTTCTCTTCGAAGGCAAGCCAGTGACCTTGACGCGCTACGTGGCTGATGCCCCGCGCCCCCCGCAGCATTCCAACAGCGGATCCCGGCGCGTGGCCAATGTTCAGGCCAAGGTTGCCGCTCCCTCGCGGATCTGGGTGGAGGGTATCCATGATGCCGCCATCGTCGAGCGGGTGTGGGGCCATGACCTGCGCGTCGAAGGGGTGGTGGTGGAATACCTTGAGGGGCTGGACAACCTGCCGGAACGCCTGGCTGAGTTTCGCCCGGAACCGGGCAGGCGGGTAGGCGTCCTGGCCGACCACCTGGTCGCCGGATCCAAGGAAACCCGGCTCACGGCTGCGGTCGGCCCTGATGTCCTTGTTACCGGGCACCCGTACATCGATATCTGGGCGGCGGTGAAACCCGAGCGACTGGGCATCCGCGCGTGGCCCGAGGTTCCCCGCGGCGAGGATTGGAAGACCGGCGTGTGTCAGCGTCTGGGCTGGTCAGACCCCCAGGAAGGGTGGAATCGCGTGTTTAACGCCGTGCGCTCATTCCGCGATCTTGATTCCAGCCTGATCGGAGCCGTCGAACGCCTCGTGGACTTTGTCACCACCCCCGAGCTGAGCAAGGAGGACCTCTGCTAGCTCGCGCGTACGGTACGTTGGGGAGCGTGGAAGCTCTCGTCTGGTTCATCGCCGCATTGGTCCTGGCCGCCTGTGAGTTAGCGGCGGGGGAATTTACTCTGCTCATGCTCGCCGGCGGGGCTGCTTGCGCGGCCATAGCGGCCCAGCTGGGGGCCCCGACGCTGGCCAGCGTGGCCGTATTCGCCCTCGCCTCGGCGGGGCTTATCGTCTTCCTGCGCCCCGTTTTGCGTCGACGCATGCAGGCACCGCTGGTGCTAGATACCTCCCCGGCAGCCCTCGTTGGCGCGAAGGCCTCCGTCCTCGAGCGTGTCGACGGCACCGGCGGTCAAGTCCGCCTTGACGGCACCGTGTGGTCGGCACGAAGCATGATCGACGGCCATTCCTTTGAGGTCGGTGAGCAGGTCCCGGTTGTCCACATTGACGGATCCACAGCAGTCATCTGGAAGGAAAGCTAATGGAATTTCTCACCCCGGGCCTGCTCACCACAGTGCTCCTGGTGGTTGTCATAGCACTCATCGTCATCAAATCGATCGCCCTGATCCCACAAGGAGAAGCTGCCGTCATCGAGCGGCTCGGACGCTATACGCGCACCGTATCAGGGGGAATCACGCTCCTCGTCCCCTTCATCGACCGCGTGCGCGCACGCATTGACACCCGCGAACGCGTGGTGTCCTTCCCGCCGCAAGCAGTCATCACCGAAGACAACCTCACCGTGGCCATTGACACCGTGGTCACCTTCCAAATCAACGACCCCGCCCGCGCAATCTACGGAGTAGACAACTACATCGTGGGTGTGGAACAAATCTCCGTGGCAACGCTGCGCGACGTCGTCGGTGGCATGACCCTGGAAGAAACCCTCACCTCCCGCGAAGTGATCAACCGCCGCCTGCGCGGCGAACTCGACGCAGCCACCACCAAATGGGGCCTGCGCATCAGCCGCGTAGAACTCAAGGCAATCGACCCGCCGCCGTCCATCCAGCAGTCCATGGAAAAGCAGATGAAGGCCGACCGCGAAAAGCGGGCCACCATCCTGGCCGCCGAGGGCCAACGCGAGGCTGACATCAAGACCGCCGAGGGCGAAAAGCAGGCGCGCATCCTTGCTGCCGAAGGTGAAAAGCACGCCGCCATCCTCGCCGCCGAGGCCGAACGCCAAGCAGAAATCCTGCGAGCGGAAGGCCGCCGCGCCGCCCGCTACCTGGAGGCCCAAGGCGAGGCCCGGGCCATCCAAAAGGTCAACGCCGCGATCAAGTCCTCCAAGCCCACCCCCGAATTGCTGGCCTACCAATACTTGGACAAGCTGCCCAAGATGGCCGAGGGCAAGGCATCGACCATGTGGATGATCCCCTCCCAGTTCGGCGACTCCCTCGAACAATTCGCCCGGGCCCTTGGACACCAGGACGACAAGGGCGTCTTCCGCTATGAGGCCCAGGACGTCGATGAAGACACCAAGGAGATGGCCGCCTCCGACAACACCGACGAGTGGTTCTCCACCGAGTCAGACCCGGAAATCGCTGCCGCAGTTGCCGCCGCCAACGCGGTGGCCAACAAGCCAGTCGACCCGGCGGTCGCCGAGCCCGTCACCCCGCGGGAGCGGCGCGAACCGGCACCCCAGGCCGCAGCAGCTGCCGCGCCAGCAGCGCCCGCAGCGCCCGCAGTGACTGAGCAGGAAGCACCGGCGTCCATTACCGCCGCGACTGCCGCACCTGGCCAGGACCAGCAGCCAAGCCCCGAGCCGGATTCTGCTACCGCCGTGCGCGCGGATACGGAGCAGTCCTAGCGTCCCGAAGAATTCAGCCGCGGCAGGTGGGAGAGATTTCCTACCGGCCGCGGTTGGGTGTTTTTTGGAGAGGGCAGTGCGTCGGTGTGCCTGACGCTCACTCTTGGGCGGGGGCGAGTGCTCCAGCGGGGCTGGTGACGGCCGCGCTGAGCAAGTTGACTGCCAGCGCCCATCCAGCCTTTTCCGCCGTCCAGCCGGCAGCCTGGAGGCGCTGCGAAATCGCCTGCTTGCTCACCCCGAGTTCGGCTGCTGCCTCCGACTGCGTCAGCCCAGCCCGCACCAGGGCAGTAGCCTCCCGGCCTTCGACGGTGCGCCGGGAAAACACGTGGTGGAGCAGCGTCAACGCGCCGGCAATATTGACCTCATGGCTGCGCGCGTCGCGGCGGGCGCCCACGCGCACGGCAACGCTGCCGGGCCGGGCGCGCGCGGCGATCGGACACATGGTCGGGCTGTATCCGCGTGGAAAGCCTGGGTGCCCCGCACGCCGGTCTTGGGTGACCTGTGGCTGCGCATCAACCCCGAGGACCAGCCCCAGCGCCCATTGTCCATCGGCAAGCAAGGCCATGACTGCGTCGCACAAGCCTTCCGGGGTGTGGGCCTGGGCGCGGATTTCCTCAACGCCGGTGACCTCGAACGGGCCGATTCCTTCCAGCTTGCTCAGCGCCTGTGCTGAGGCGCGCACCAGCTGGGCACGCTGACGAGTATCGCCGCGATACCGGGCGTAGAGAATCATCATGGGCCGCAATCCTCAGCTTTCCCACTGGCTGACCATGTAGCTGCCCAGTCTACCCCTCGCGTCTACCTTTCAGGCTTGACTTTCGGGTCTTATTCTCGGCCGGACTCTGTGCTTCCCGGCTTGATGGGCAGGCGGTGATCCAGCACCAGCCCGCTGACGCCCAGGAGGGCCAAGACCACCGTGACCGCAATGATCGCCGGATTCGCATGACCAGTCAGCGTGTCGCCCAGCAATACCGTGGCAATCGATCCTGGAGCAGAGCCAACGAAGGTAGCCACGGCGAAGGGGGCCACCGCCACCGGCGATAGGGCGCAGGCGTAATTGAGCACGCAGAAAGGTACCCCGGCGATCATGCGCAGCGAGCCCACCGCCAACCAGCCTCGCTGCTCGAGGCGGTGGGTAATAGAGGAGACCGCGGGGTGGCGCAGCCGGGGCGCCATCCAGGCGCCCAGAAAATGGCGCACCACAAGCAAGGACACCACCGCGGAGACAACCGTGGCTGTGAGCGCAATGGCAATGCCTACCGCTGGCCCAAAGAGGATGCCCGCACTGAGCGTCAACACTGTGCGCGGCACCGGAAACTGGGTCACCAGCACATAAGCCGCCCAGTAGGCGAGGGGGAACCAGCCGCCTAGCCCCTGCGCCCATTCGCGCAGGGTGGACAGGGGTGGCACGTCGGCCCATAAGGCTATTGCGGCAAAAAGGAGGCATCCGCACGCCACAGCTGCCTTGCGCGGCCAGGACCACTGGCGCACTGCATGCCAGGCGTCGGCGACAAGGTCCCGCAGGAAGCCACCGATGCCCCCGGCGGCTTCGAAGGTATCGGGGACTGCTGGGCGCACTTAATCCTGCCCGGGAAGGACCGGCGGCTTCCACATGGCGCGCTCACAAGGGCCTGGACCGTGCGCCGGGATCTCACCCAGGGGGACCAGACCTAACCGTTGGTAGAGCGCAGCTGATCGCGGCGTGGAGGCTTCCAAATAGATCGCCTCATCGCCGGCCCTGTCGATGCCGTGGTTGAGCAGTGTTGAGCCGACTCCCTGGCCCTGGGCGCGGGGAGAGACGGCCAGAACGTAGAGGTACCAGTGTGGGAAACGTGGGTGATAGGAGGCGCCCTCGCGGTCACGCAGGAGCTTACGGGGCAGGTTGGCCCCGAAGATGCGGGCGAGGTCCGGCAGGGAGGCGATTTCGTGGCGCAGGCTGGGGCCTCCTTGCGGAGGATCCCACAGGGCTACCCCAACGATGCCGTCGGTGACGTCCGATTCTGCGATGTCAATGAGCCCGGCCGGGGCGTACTGCTTGCTAATTTGGGCGCGAAAAAGGTCCAGCAGTGCGTCTTTTTGGGAATCCGTGGTGGTCAGCCGCTGCATTCGGGCGAAAGAGGGGTCTGATTCGAAGGCCGCGGCCAATAGTTCCATGGCGGGGTCGAGGTCTGCGTCGCGGTATCTTCTGATGGTCACCGTCATGGGATCAATAGTAGTCTGCTACCAATCTGCGCCCCGTCCTGCCCCGGCTGAGCCACGTGTTCACAGGATGCACAAAAACCGCCCCCGGTTGTGTACCGGAAGCGGTTGATCGTGGTGCCCGGAGGGGGACTTGAACCCCCACGTCCGTTAATAGGACACTAGCACCTCAAGCTAGCGCGTCTGCCATTCCGCCACCCGGGCAAGGTGACCTGCACCGTTTCCGGTGAGCGACCTGACATAGATTAGCCTTTGGCGGCTGTCGGAGACAAATCGCCAGGCCACCCGGTATCCGGGCGCTGCTCAGGTGCCTTCCCTGCGGTGAGAATGCCGCGGCGCTCCCGCCGGCGCGAGCACCGGTCTGGGATGTTGGGCATGTCAATGGGTGCGGTCCGGGATCGCGGACACCGTCCGGCGCCCACGCGGGCCGCAGAAAACAGGTAGAAACGAGGCTATGAGCTATTCCTACGCATCAGACAGCAACGCCGAGCGCTTTCCCGGGCCCGACCCGTACGCCCCCTTGGGCTCCCACCCGGAATTTCCGGTGACCTCAACAGACCTTGACGATGGCGCCGCAATTTCACCAGCCCAGGCCGCGCCGTCGAACACGTCGCCGCAGCTGGCGTGGTCCGACCTTCCAGAAGGCACCCGCTCCCTGGCGGTAACGTGCTTCGATCCGGACGCGCCCACGGGTTCGGGCTTTTGGCACTGGGCGGTGTTCAACATTCCGGCGTCCGTCACCGCGCTGCCCACGGGGGCGGGGGAGACGCCAGGGTTGGAGGTGCTTGCCGACGCCGCCGGGGACGCCGCAGCACGAATCGTCTCGCTTCGCGGCGATAGCGGGCAGCGCACCTACTACGGCCCCCAGCCGCCCCAGGGGCACGGCCCGCACCGCTATCTTTTTGCCGTGCACGCCCTGGACGTAGACGAGCTCGATATTGATCCCGATGCCAGCCCCGCCACGCTGGGCTTTAACCTGTATTTCCACACGCTGGGCCGCGGCGTGTTGTGGGGCTGGTTTGAAACGACCTAACTCGACCGCCGACTAGGAGGCGATCCACGGGCGGCCGCAGCCGACCGCCTCTTTAATGTTGGACATGCCTTGGGCGCGCAGCTGGTCTGCCAGCCCGCGGTGGATGTCCCGGATCCAGTCCGGCCCGTAGTAGATCAGCGCGGTGTATCCCTGGAGCAGGTCGGCACCGGCGGCGATGCGCTCCCAGGCTTGTTCCGCGGTCTCAATGCCGCCCACGGAGACGAGCGCCAGCTTGCCTCCGACCCGGCCGTAAAGCCGGTGGAGCACCTCTAAGGAGCGGGCGGCAACGGGGGGACCGGATACTCCGCCGGCACCCATGTCTGCCACGGCTGCGGCGTTGGTGGCTAAGCCTTCGCGGGAGATGGTGGTGTTGGTTGCCACGATTCCGGCGAGCCCGAGCTCGACCGCGAGGTCGGCGACGGCATCGATGTCGGCATCGCTGAGGTCGGGGGCGATCTTGACCAGCACGGGTTTGGTGGTCTCGCCCTGGACTGCTTGCAGGATGGGCCGCAAGGATTCGACGGCCTGGAGGTCGCGCAGGCCCGGGGTGTTCGGGGAGGAGACGTTGACCACGAGGAAGGAGGCGTGGTACTCCAGCAGGCTGGCGGAACGGCGGTAATCGGCTACGGCATCCTCAAGCGGGACCACCTTGGTCTTGCCAATGTTGATGCCCACGACGTCGCGGGAGTGCCGCCGCGCCATGTTGGAGGCCACCTGGGCGGCTCCGGGGTTGTTAAAGCCCATGCGGTTGAGGATGCCGCGGTCTTTTTTCAGCCGGAAGAGTCGCGGCTGCGGGTTTCCCGGCTGGGGTGAGGCGGTGACGGTTCCTACCTCGGCGTACCCGAATCCCAGCGGGGTCCATACGTCAGGGGAGTTGGCGGCCTTATCAAAACCGGCTGCCAGGCCGAGGGGGCGGGGGAATTCCACACCAAAGACGGTGTGGGTCAAGATGTCGTCCTTGACCGGGAAGATGTGTCCCATCATTCGGTTGACCGGCCCGAAGAACTGGCACAATCCCAACGCATCGTTGATCATCCCGTGGATGCGCTCCGGGTCGATGCGGAACATGGCTTTAAGGGCAAGCTGGTAGGCGCTCTGACGCAGTGATCCCATACCTGTGGACTCTACTTCTTGAGGGCGGGGCCGCGCCCCGCAGGGTCGTGGTGAAACTACTTGTGTGCGGCGGAGTCCTTCTCCGCCGCCTTGTCAGTGATTTGCAGGGTCGGTTCGCTGTGCGAGGCGAGGACGAGGGAGCCATCGGGAAGCGCAACCATGGAGGTCGCGTTAGCCAGCGTGGCAACCTTCGCCTTGCGTACGGGTTGACCTTGGGAGATGTCATATCCCGTGGCCGTGTTGGTGGCCGTGGAGGCGACCCACGCCAGGTGTGCGTGCTGGTCCCAGGCGACGGCCCACGGCGAGGCGTCTACGGGCAGGGTCTGATGCAGCCGGATGACGTCGTCGTTGGTGGTGTAGACGGCCAGCTGGGAACCGGTGGTGTCGGAGGCCAGCAAAATACCCTCGGCCCCGACGCTGACCTGGCCTAAGCCGAGGCCGACGCGCAGGCGACCGCCCTGGCGATCGTGGTCAAGGTCGATGTCTTGAACGGTGGTGTCCGCGTTGCACGCGCGCACCACCGCGTCGCGCTGGCCGGTGGCGGGCACCGCAACCAACTGCGAGGTCCCCTCGTCGACGGAGATGGACCGGGTGGTCTCGCCGGGGGTGTGGACGAGGAGGCGCCCATCCTCGGCGTCGCCAGTGACTAGCTCGCCGCTGCTCAACTGGGCGGCCACGGTTGCGCGCTCGCCGTCGCCCAGTTGCTTCTTATCCACGTCCTTCGGGTGGTCCGCTGGCAGCACCCAGACCTCTTCGCCGCACGCCAGCACAAAGGAATCTGCGGTGGCCGTCAGGTCCCCGCAGTGGCCGGGCACATCAATGACCGCTGGGGTGCGCTCACGGAATTGCTTCACGGATCCGACGGCCAACCGCTCCCCGGAGCGCACGGCGATGGAACCGTTTCCGCTGGTCTCCATGTCCGTGACATGATCAAATCCCGCCGGCAGCGCCACCGTGGAGCCGGTGGGGTGGGCGGGTTGCGCCGGGGAGGCCGCCGGCGTGGCGTTGCCCATGTCTGGGTCGAGGGAATCGTCGCGCTGGGCCTGGCAGGCGGTAAGTGCGGCCGCACAAATGAGGACCAGGGCCGCACTAGCGCGCCGCTGCTGACGGGGGGCCTGAGAACTGCTCACACTGGGCAACTCTAGCAGCGCGGTTAACGCGAAACGTCGTCGAGCGCTTCCTCAATGGCGCCCGGCAAGCCGCCGGCGTGGGCGGTGAGCTGGGAGACCAACTGGGAAAGCACCGGGGCGGTGGTCACGGGGACCACGGTGGCGCTGATCCCCGGCCGGCGGCTGACCCAGTTGATTGCCACGGCGTCCATGCTCACTCCCAACCCCTCGGAGGCGGTGCGTGCTGCTTGGCGTATCGCGTCGGTGCGCTGGCCGGCGAGCGCATGGGCTTCCGCGCTGACTTCGGCGGCGGTGCTGGCGGTTCCGGGTGTTGCGGTGGTGAGTGCGGGGGCGTCGGAAAGCAATCCGTGACCTAGGGGGGCACGGGCGATAATGCCCAGGCCGAGGTGCTCGGCGGCGGGGAGTACCTCTTGTTCGGGGCCGCGCTCCACGAGGGAATAAGAGGCCGTGGCCGTGATCAGCGCCGGGCCGGTTGCTACCGCGGTGGCCGCCAGCTGCCAGCCGGAGTAGTCGCACACCCCGACGTAGCGGGTTTTCCCGGATGCGACCAACCCGGTCAGGGTGCTGGCCACCTCGTCGAGGGGGGTTGCCGGGTCCCAGTAGCCCAGGCTCAACACGTCGACGTAATCGGTGCCCATCCGGGCCAGGGCATTGTCCAGGGCGCTCATGATCGCGCGGCGGGAGCAGTCCACTCGCCGGCCCACGGGCTGGCTTAAGTCGACGCCGACGGACACCGCCAGCACGAGGTCCTGGCGGTTGACTGTGGCCAAGGCCTGCCCGAGCTGAACCTGCCCGGCATGCCGGGGTGCGGCGGGGCAGGAGGTGACCAGGTTGCCCCCGGCGTCGACCAAGGTGCCCAGGATTTCGGCGGCGGTTTTCTCATCCATCGTCGAATCCCAGCCGGTGGTGTCCACCCCTATGCGTGAGACTCGAAGCCCACTGCGGCCAAGCGTCGTGATATCCACGCCCCGACTCTAGCCCGGCGCAACCACGCTCGTGCCACCGCTGTCAGCATGGGGCGCGCGGTAGTAGGGTCAACCGGGTGATTGACGTGACGTACCTCGCCTCGGGCGCTGCTCCGGAGGCCGCAACAGGCGCGATGTCCTGGCTGCAAGTGATCGTATTGTCCATTGTCCAGGGCCTGACGGAATTCCTACCGGTCAGCTCGTCGGGGCACCTGCGCATTGTCTCGGAGCTGTTCTGGGACGCGGACGCTGGCGCCTCCTTCACGGCGGTAGTCCAGCTGGGTACAGAGGCCGCGGTGCTGGTGTTTTTCGCCCGCGATATCTGGAACATCATCGTCGGGTGGTTCGCCGGCTTGCTGGACTCCTCCAAGCGCGGCTTCGACTACCGCATGGGCTGGATGGTCATCGCCGGCTCCCTGCCGATCGGTCTGCTGGGTTTCTTCCTGCAGGACTTCATCCGCGGTGCGCTGCGCAACATGTGGATCACGGCGACGGTGTTGGTGCTGTTTTCCTTCGTGTTCATCCTTGCCGAGCGCATCGGCCCAAAGAACCGCTCCTACTCCGAATTGACCATGCGCGACGCCCTGACCATGGGTTTGTGGCAGTGCCTGTCGCTCATCCCCGGCGTTTCGCGCTCGGGCGGCACGATCTCCGGCGGCCTGTTCCAGGGCTTGGAGCGGGAGGTGGCCACCCGGTTTTCCTTCCTCCTGGCCATCCCGGCGGTGCTGGCTAGCGGCCTGTTTTCGCTTCCCGACGCCTTCGATCCCTCGGCAGGCCAAGCTGCTTCCGGTTTGCAGCTGCTCGTGGGCACCGTCATCTGCTTCGGGCTGGGCTATGCCTGCATCGCCTGGCTGCTGAAGTTCGTCTCCCACCACTCCTTCTCCTGGTTCGCCCTGTACCGCATTCCGCTCGGCCTGCTGCTCATGGTGCTGCTGGCTACCGGAGTGCTCAGCCCGGTGTAGCCCGAGCCGGCGACCCGGCCGCCGCTGAGGGGGCCTAGCGGCGAACCGGGTCCGCCGCCCGCGCCACGGTGGGTGCCGTTAGAGTATGGGCATGCACTCGTGGCCTTCTCCAATGATCAACTCTGCCCCCGGAACCCCGGAGCCCCTCTGCCTGTTTGATACCGCCGATGCGCGGATCAAGCCGGTAGAAATCCCCACCTCCGGGCCCGTGGGCATCTACGTCTGTGGGATTACCCCCTACGATTCGACCCACCTGGGCCACGCGGCAACCTACCTCACCTTTGATCTCATCTCCCGGGTGCTCCTGGATAACGGCCACCAGGTTCACTATGTACAAAACGTCACCGACGTGGATGACCCGCTCTTCGAGCGCGCAGCACGCGATAACGTGGACTGGCGGGAACTAGGCACCGACCAGATCAACCTCTTCCGCGGCGACATGGACACCCTCGATGTCATCCCGCCCCAGGACTTTGTGGGCGCTATGGAGGCGGTCGATGAGATCGTGGACATGGTCGCCCGGCTGCTTGAGGTCGGTGCAGCCTACATCGTGGATGATCCGCAGTACCCGGACGTCTACGCATCCATCGACGCAACAGACCACTTTGGCTATGAGTCGAACTATTCGCCGGCGCAGATGGCGGAGGCGTTCCGGGAGCGCGGGGGAGACCCGGACCGGCCCGGCAAGCGCGATCCACTCGACGCCCTGATCTGGCGCGCCCACCGGGACGGCGAGCCCGCATGGCCGGCCCCCTGGGGGGCAGGGCGCCCGGGCTGGCATATCGAGTGCTCGGCAATCGCTACCCAACGCCTGGGCAAGCACTTTTCCATCCAGGGCGGCGGCTCGGATTTGGCCTTCCCCCACCACGAGTTTTCCGCCGCCCACGCCGAAGCCGCGCTGGGGACTGCCCGCATGGCCGGCCACTACGTGCACACCGGCATGATCGGGCTGGACGGGACAAAAATGTCTAAGTCCCTAGGAAACCTGGTCTTTGTCTCCCACCTGACCCGCGACGGCCATGATCCCAGCGCCATTCGCCTGGGCGTATTTGCCGGCCACTACCGCACCGACCGCGACTGGTCGGATCAGGTCCTCGCCGCCGCTGAAGCCCGGCTGGACCAGTGGCGAAGCGCCGCCGCGGAGGCCGCCGCGCACGGCGACCCGCGTGCGGCAGACACTGTGGCCCGGCTGCGTGCCCGGCTCTCCGACGACCTGGATACCCCCGGCGCCCTGGCGGTCCTGGACGAGTGGGCCGCGCAGACAACTCAGGAGAGCGGAGAATCCCAGCCGGATGCGGCCGCCTCCGGGTCCACGGTGGTCGCCGACGCGGTCAGTGCGCTGCTCGGCGTCGAGGTGCGCTAGCCGGCAAGCCGAACCCGCGCGGTGCGTGCTGGCGCTGGAGTGGCGCTCCCGCGGGCGTCGATAAGCGTGGGGTGACACAATGGGAAGCCATGAGCATCAGACACCAGCTCCAGCCGCGCATTGACGCCTTCATCGAGGACCTTGAAGTCTTTGCCACGGGCTCCTACCTCAAGGAAGAGGAACGCGCCCTGTGGGAGCCGCCCTTCGACGCCAAGGCCCTGGCTCAGCTGCGCTCCCAACTGGAGGCGTTTGCGGATCGCGTTGACACGCTCGGGCCCCAGTCCGATCCCACGGTGCTGCGCCAACTGGTCGTGCACACCATCGATCAGCTGGAGGCGTTCAACCAGGAGCACGCCGGGGCGGTCGTCGAGCCGGAGGAGCGCGAGGAGATCAACTTCCTGTTCGTCTCCGCGGCGCGCGCGGCGGGCGTGAGCGAAGAGGACATCGCCGAGCTGCCACAGCTGGACTAGTCACCCAACCGCCGTGGACTAGGTGGCTGGACCAGACATGACCTACCATGGGGTCAATGGTCATACCGTTTCCTTGCACGTGCGCGGCCGCGCCCGGGTCACACCGGCGCCCGTGACAGCATCTGCCGGGAACCCGTGCGAAAGGTCCGTGAGTAAGCCCTTGATGATTACCGCCATTTTGTGGGATATGGACGGCACCATGGTCGACTCCGAACCGTTGTGGGGGATAGCCACCTACGAACTGTCGGAGAAGCTGGGCCGCCGGCTGACCCCGCAGCTGCGGGAGACCACCGTCGGGGGATCCTTTGCCAACACGCTGGCGGTGTGCGCCACACATGCCGGCGTGAGCGTGGACGCCGCGCAGGCCAAAGAGCTACACGACGCCATGTTCGCCAGGGTGCGCGAGCTTTTCGACGCCCACCTGGTCCCGCGCCCCGGCGTGCGCGAGCTGCTCACGGAGCTTGCCCACAATGATGTACCCATGATGGTGACCACCAACACCGAGAGGCAATTGGCTGACCCCTCCATAGACGCGGTGGGGCGATCCTTCTTCCGCGGCTCCATCGCCGGAGATGAGGTGCCGGCCCCCAAACCCGCGCCGGATATGTACCTCGCGGCAGCGCACTCCTTAGGGGTGGCGCCCGCGGACTGCCTGGTCTTTGAGGACTCCGCGGCTGGAATGGCCGCCGCCGCACAGGCGGGATGCCGCGTCATCGGGCTGCCAGAAGACCCGGACGCGCCGCTGCCCGCCGGGGCGCTGAGCATGCGCGAGCTGTGCGGCACCCGTTCCTTCGAGGGGGTCCGCGCGGCGGACGTCGAACGCTGGTATCAGCTCTTCGCCTAAACTCGCCGCCCATGCGCGCGGATGAACGGAAAACGGCGCCACTATTTCCGCCCGCGGTTCGGCTATTCGTGCGATAATGGCGCGAATGAAGAACTTTGAAGAACTGTTTGCAGAACTGAGCACCAAGGCCCAGTCGCGCCCCGCCGGTTCCGGGACGGTAGCGGCCCTGGACGGCGGGATCCACAACATTGGCAAGAAGATCGTCGAGGAAGCCGGGGAGGTCTGGCTGGCGGCCGAGTACCAGTCCGATGAGGAGCTTTCTGAGGAAATCTCTCAGCTCATCTACTGGGCCCAGGTAGCCATGATCGCTCGTGGCCTGCGCCCCGAAGACATCTACCGTTTCCTTTAAGAACCTAAGAATCGCCGCTAGGAGTGTAAGCCAACCCCATGATGAAGATTGCCGTTCCCAATAAGGGAGCTCTCGCAGAGGTGACGTCGACCATTTTGCGGGAGGCGGGATATGCCACCCGACGAGACTCCAAGGCGCTCAACGTTGTCGACCACGCCAACGGCGTGGAGTTTTTCTACCTGCGCCCCAAGGACATCGCTATTTACGTCGCCTCCGGGAAGCTGGACCTGGGCATCACCGGCCGAGATCTGGCACTGGATTCCCGCGCAGAGGTCCATGAAGTGCTCACCCTTGGCTTTGGCCGATCGACCTTCCGCTTCGCCGCACCCTTGGGCTCTGACTGGACGGTGGAGGGGCTGGAGGGGCGCACCATCGCGTCGGCCTACCCGAATCTGGTGCGTGACTACCTGGAGCGCCAGGGGGTCAACGCCACAGTGATCCGCCTGGACGGTGCGGTAGAGATTTCCATCCGGCTGGGGGTGGCAGATGTGATCGCGGATGTGGTCTCTACGGGCGCGACGCTGCGCACCCAGGGGCTGGAGCCTTTCGGGGAACCCATCTGCCAGTCTGAGGCAGTGGTGGTGGCAGGCCCACACCTGACGCTGGGGGAGGACCACGAGGTCATCCTGCGGCGGTTCGAGGGCATTGTGCACGCGCACAACTACCTCATGCTCGACTACAACATTCCCCGCCAGGATCTGGAGGCCGCCACGGCAATCACCCCGGGTTTGTCCGGCCCCACGGTTTCGCCATTGGCAACTCCGGACTGGGTGGCCGTGCGCGCCATGATTCCCCAGGCGGATGCCAATTCCGTAATGGATCGCCTCTCTGCGTTAGGCGCGCAGGCTATTTTGGCTTCGGATCTGCGAATCGCCCGAATTTAGCTAACAATTGATAGTTATCCCCAAATTCGGGGGGAAACCCGGACCTGCATGGTGGGCCAATTCTGCGAGTCCAGCTACCATGGACTACGGCACCATATTTCGAGCAGCAACCGGCCCAGGGTAATTGCATACACGCATTTTATTTGCCTGGGCCTTTCTCATTTTTAGAGGAAAGGACACCGCTCCCACCATGGCTTCATCCAGGAAGAACGGCAAGCGGGCAGCCACCACCGATGCTCCCGCAGTGGACAACACTGACGCACTCGCACCGGTCACCGAGGCAAAGAAGAAGGCAGCCCCCTCCCAGGCAGCCGCGATCGACGAGGCTGGCGCCACGCCCGCGGCCCCTAAGGACAAGGACTTCCGCATCGAGGAGGACCTGCTCGGCGAGCTCAAGGTCCCGGCGGACGCCTACTACGGCGTCCATACCATGCGGGCCGTTGAGAACTTCCAGATCTCCGGAACCACCATCAACGAGGTCCCGGAGTTTATTCGCGGCATGGTGCAGGTGAAGAAGGCCACGGCCATGGCCAACCGCCGGCTGCACACGCTGCCGCGCAAGAAGGCTGACGCGATTATCTGGGCCTGCGATCAGATCCTGGAGGAAGGCCGCTGCATGGACCAGTTCCCCGTGGACGTGTTCCAGGGCGGCGCCGGCACCAGCCTGAACATGAATACCAACGAGGTTGTGGCCAACCTTGCCCTGGAGCACCTGGGCCACCCCAAGGGCTCCTATGACGTGATCAACCCGAACGATGACGTCAACATGTCCCAGTCCACCAATGACGCGTACCCCACCGGGTTCCGGCTGGGCGTCTACGCGGACATGTCCAAGCTCATCGAGGCTTTTGAGGAGCTGCAGGCGGCGTTCCAGGAAAAGGGCGCGGAGTTCGAGGACATCCTCAAGATGGGCCGTACCCAGCTCCAGGATGCCGTGCCCATGACCCTGGGCGATGAGTTCCGGGCCTTCGCCCACAACCTGGCCGAGGAGCAGGCAATTCTGCGGGCATCCGCCGACCGGCTCCTGGAGGTCAACCTGGGTGCCACCGCCATTGGAACCGGAGTGAACACCCCCGCCGGCTTCCGCCACCAGGTTGTCGCCGCGCTCAGCGAGGTCACTGGCCTGGAGGTCAAGTCCGCGAAGGATCTCATCGAGGCGACGTCGGATACGGGCGCGTACGTGCTGGCACAGTCGAGCATCAAGCGCGCCGCGATGAAGCTGTCCAAGATCTGTAATGACCTGCGGTTGCTGTCCTCCGGGCCGACGGCGGGTCTGCACGAGATCAACCTTCCTGCGCTGCAGGCCGGCTCGTCGATCATGCCGGGCAAGGTCAACCCGGTGATCCCCGAGGTGGTCAGCCAGGTGTGCTTCAAGGTCTTTGGCAATGACCTCACGGTGACGTGGGCGGCCGAGGCCGGGCAGCTGCAGCTCAACGTGATGGAGCCGGTCATCGGACAGGCGCTGTTTGAGTCGCTGCGCATCCTGCGGGCGGCGGCGGACACGCTGCGCACCAAGTGCGTCCAGGGCATCACGGCGAATGAGGAGGTCTGCCGCGCCTACGTGGAAAACTCCATTGGCATCGTGACCTACCTCAACCCGTTTATCGGTCACCATAATGGCGATGTGGTGGCCAAGGAGGCGCTGGCTACCGGCAAGTCCGTGCGCGATTTGGTGTTGGAAAAGAAGCTGCTGGATGAGGAGACTTTGGGCCGGGTGTTGTCTAAGGAAAACCTCATGCACCCGGAATTCCGGGGCACCATCTACCTGGATACGGAGGATTAGTCAGGAGGCCTGACGCCTCTCTGTTGCGGTGACGCGTGCCGACTTCCCTTTCGCGGGCGTCGGCACGCGTCGTTCCGGTTTGCCCTCAGCCAATTCGAACCGCAATAATAGCACCTGTTCAGTTTCGTTTTTTGCTTCTTAAAAATGTGTGGGGCCCAGGCAATTCCAGACCTGATCCTGCACGGTGCAGAAAGGCATCTATGCTAATCCTCCAGGTATTGATTGTCCTCGCGGCGATCGTTCTGGGAGCTCGTCTCGGTTCCATTGCTATCGGCTTCGCCGGCGGGTTGGGAGTTTTGGTCCTGGGGTTGATCGGTGTGCCGGTCACCCGCGAGGACATTCCCTTCGATGTCATTGGCATCATCATGGCCGTCATCGCCGCAATTTCTGCGATGCAGCGGGCAGGGGGTATGGATCTACTGGTCTATTGGGCGGAGCGTTTCTTGCGCCGCAATCCCCGCCAAATCACCTTTTGGGCCCCGGTGGTGACCTTTTTGATGACGCTCTTTGCGGGCACCGGCCACACCTCCTTTTCCACCCTCCCCGTCATCGTGGAGGTGGCTAAGGAAGGCCACGTTCGCCCGTCGCGCCCGCTGTCTGTGGCGGTCATCGCCGCGCAGGCGGCCATTTGTGCCTCTCCGATTTCCGCCGCCGTGGTGTTCATGGCGTCCCTGCTTGAGCCGGAGGGCGTGAGCTACCTGGCGCTGCTGGGGATCATGATTCCGGCAACTTTCCTGGCCATTTTCCCCACCGCCTGGCTGTGTAACCGGATGGGCAGGGAGCTCGACGCGGATCCGATTTACCAGCAGCGGATGAAGGAGGGCCTGGTCAAGCAGCCGACGGTCGGCCACGGGTATACCCCCACCAAGGAGGCCAAGGCCTCCGTGTGGATCTTCCTCGCCGCGATTGTGTTGGTGGTGGTCTACGCCACTGCGATTTCTGAGCAGGTTGGCCTGGTCAGTGACCCGACGCTGCCGCGCAATGAGGCGATCATGGCCATCATGATGGCCGCCGCCACGCTCATTGTCATGGTGACCAAGATTCCTACCGGCGAGATCATTTCCACCCAGGTGTTCAAGTCCGGAATGTCTGCGTGCGTGTGTGTGCTGGGCGTGGCGTGGTTGGGTACCACGATCATCAACCACAACATTGACGGCATTAAGAACGTTGCCGGGGACGTGCTGCAGGCGAGCCCCTGGCTGCTGGCCGTCGTGCTGTTCTTCGCCGCGGGCCTGTTGTACTCCCAGGCGGCAACGGCCAAGGCGCTCATGCCTGCTGCTTTGGCCATCGGCGTGGGCCCGCTGACCGCGGTGGCGGCCTTCCCGGCTGTTGCGGCCCTGTTCATCCTGCCGACGTACCCGACGTTGTTGGCCGCTGTGGAGATGGATGACACGGGTTCGACCCAAATTGGCAAGTTTGTTTTCAACCATCCCTTCCTGGTTCCTGGCGTGATCTACACCATCGTGTCGGTGGCGCTGGGCTACGGGATCGGGGCGTTGGTGCTCTAGTACCCGTAGAATTGGCGGGTATGCCGTTATCTGACGTAGAGATTGCCCAAGCCCACCACCTCGAACCCATCGGCGACATCGCCGAGCGTGCCGGCATTCCGGCCGCCGCGGTCATCCCCTTTGGCACCACCAAGGCCAAGATCGATGTCTCGCAGCTTGCGGATCAGCCGGCCGACGGCCGCGTGGTCCTCATCACCGGTATGTCGCCCACACCGGCGGGGGAGGGCAAGTCGACGGTTCTCATCGGGCTTGTCGACGCCCTCCGCGCCGCCGGCCACAATGCTGTTGCGGCACTGCGGGAGCCCTCCCAGGGCCCGGTCATGGGCATCAAGGGCGGTGCCGCCGGGGGCGGATACTCGCAGGTGGTGCCCATGGAGGACATCAACCTGCACTTCACGGGGGATTTCCACGCCATCGCCGCGGCCACCAACACGCTCGCCGCGCTCATTGATAACCACATCCAGCAGGGCAACGCCCTGGGCATTGATCCCCGTCGCGTGACCTGGCAGCGCTGCCTTGACGTCAATGATCGGGCGCTGCGCCACGTGGTTACCGGCTTAGGCGGCAAGGCCCACGGCATGCCGGCGCAGACCGGGTTTACCATCACGGCAGCCTCCGAAATCATGGCCATCGTGGGCCTGGCGCGGGACCTGGAGGATTTGAAGGAACGCCTGGCGGCGATCACCATCGGGCAGACCTGGGATGGCCAACCGGTCACCGCCGCCCAATTGGGCGCCGCAGGTGCGCTGACGGCCCTGCTCAAGGACGTCATCCACCCCAACCTGGTGCAAACGCTCGGCGGTGCCCCCGCATTCATTCACGGCGGCCCCTTTGCCAACATTGCCCACGGGTGCAACACCTTGATGGCTACCCAGACCGCCCAGCGGTGCGCGGACATCGTGGTCACGGAGGCCGGCTTCGGTTCGGATCTTGGCGCGGAGAAGTTCTTTGACATCAAGGCCCGCAGCGGTGACCTCGACGTCGCGGCCGCGGTGGTGGTGGCCACCATCCGCTCCCTGAAATACAACGGCGGTGTCGCCCGTAGCGAGCTCAATGAAACCAACGTGGATGCCCTCGGCGGCGGGGTGGTCAACCTGGAGCGCCACGTGGATAACATCCGCAAGTTCGGTGTTGAGCCGGTTGTTGCGCTCAACCTGTTTACCTCCGATAGCCCGGAGGAGCGCGACTTCATGGCCGCCTGGGCGCAGCGCTTCGGCGTCGAGCTGCGCGAGGTGACCGTGTGGGCTGACGGCGGTGACGGGGCGATCGAGCTGGCTGACGCGGTCGTCGAGAAGCTGGGAAGCGGATCGCACGCGCTCTATGATCCCGCGGATGGGGTAGAGGCCTCGATTGAGACGATCGCCCGCGAGATCTACCGGGCGGACTCCGTGGAATATTCGGCTGCTGCGCGGCGCGCCATCGCGGAGCTGAAGAAGCAGGGGTGGGACACGCTGCCGGTCTGTATTTCTAAAACGCAGTACTCGTTTTCTGATGACCCCTCCGCGCTCGGCGCCCCGTCGGGCCACACGCTGCACGTGCGAGACGTGGTTGCGCGTACCGGTGCGGGGTTTGTCCTGGTTCTCACCGGGGATGTCATGACCATGCCGGGGCTGCCCGCCCGCCCCGCGGCCGAGGGCATAGACATCACCGCCGACGGGCAGATCAGCGGGTTGTTCTAATCGGTTGTTGGCCCGGGCTCTACTGCTCCGGGCCAGCCGGGGTATTCGGGGGGAACGCCGCCGAAGGCCGGGCACAGCGACTGGAAGGAACACCACCCGCACAGCTTGGAGGTGCGTTCCCGGAACAGCCCTGAGTGACCGTCGCGCACGATGCGCCCCCAGACGTCGGCGACGTCGCGTTCGACAAACTCCAGCTCTTCGGCGGTGGGCTGGAGGTAGAGCGAGTCGCACACCTTCAGGTACATCAGTCGCAGCTGATCGGGGATGGTCTGGAAGATGCGCCAGTACAGCAGGGCATAAAAGCGCATCTGAAACTGGGCGTCCTGCGCGTACCGGGGCTGGGGCTTTTTGCCCGTCTTATAGTCCACCACGCGAATCTGGCCGGTGGGGGCGACGTCCACCCGGTCGATGAATCCGCGCACGGGTACCCCGTTGGGCAGGATGGTCTCCACGTATTGCTCGCAGGCGTGGGCGTCAAAGCCCTGCGGGTTTTCCATGCGGAAGTACCCCTTGAGCAGGCTGCGGCACTCGACGAGGAAGCCTAAGAGTTCTTCCGGGGGTACTAGCGTTGTCAGTTCGGGGTCCTTGTCGCACATGGCCTGCCAGTGCGGTTTGAGGGCGGCCACGGCTGCCGGGTAGGTGCGCTCCGCGCGGTCCTGGCGGTGGAGGTCTTCGAGCACGGCGTGCACGAGTGTGCCTTTGACCTGCGCAATTGTGGAAGGCTCCGGGATTCGGTCAATGGCTCGCAGGCGGTAGAGCAGGGGGCAGCGGCGGTAGTCGCTGGCGCGGGATGCAGACAGCGCCAACGGTCGGGGGGTGTGCGGGGAGGGGGAAACCATGATCGTTCCAGCCTAACTATGTGCCACATCGTGGTTGACTGGGGTCTATGAACCGACCCGTGGACTTCTTAGACTTCCTCAGCTCCAGCCCCAGTTCCTTCCACGCCGCGGCGGAGGTCTTTCGCCGGCTGGAGGCCGCCGGCTTCATCCAGCAGGATCCGGCCGCGGAGTGGGACGCCACCCCCGGCGGGCATGTGGTGGTGCGCGGCGGCGCGGTCATCGCGTGGTGGGTGCCGGAGGGCGCCGGCCCGGACAGTGCCTTCCGCATCGTCGGCGCGCACACGGATTCGCCGGGGCTGATGCTCAAGCCGCAGCCGGCGCTCACGCGGCATGGTTTCGCGCAGGTGGGCGTCGAGGTCTATGGCGGGCCGATCCTATCGTCGTGGTTTGATCGTGATCTTGCCTTCGCAGGCGTGGTGGCGCTGGCGGATGGTTCGCAGCGCCTGGTGCACACCCCCGCGATCGCGCGGGTGCCGAGCCTGGCGATCCACCTGTACCGCAGTGACGAGTTCACCGTGGACCGTCAGGAGCACCTGCAGCCGATCGTGGGCATGGCTGATGGTGAGGAAGACATCCTGGACATGGTGGCTCGCCAGGCGGGAGTGGCGCGCCAGGACATCGTCGGCCACACGCTGATTACTATCGACGCCGCCGAGCCCGCGATCATCGGCTCTGCTGGGGAATTCATCGCCTCCGGCAGGCTGGACAATCTCACCTCCGTGTACGCGGGCATGCGCGCCCTTCAGGCCGCGACCACTGGCCCCGACGCGCACGCAGAAAGCGACGGCTCCATCTTGGTTCTCGCCGCCTTCGACCACGAGGAGGTGGGAAGCTCCAGCACCACCGGCGCGGCCGGTCCGCTGCTGGGCGAGGTGCTGACCCGCACGGCGCGGGGCCTGGGCGCGGATGAGGAACAGCGCAGCCGCATCATCGCCAGGTCCACCATGGTCTCGGCGGATGCGGCGCACAGCGTGCATCCGAACTATCCCGGCAAGCATGACCCCAGCCACCATCCGCTACTCAACCACGGCCCGGTGACCAAGATCAATGCCTCCCAGCGCTACGCCACCACGGCGCACAGCGCGGGGATGTGGGAGCGCGCCTGCCGCAGCGCCGGGGTGCCCACCCAGACCTTTGTGGGCAACAACTCGGTTCCGTGCGGGTCCACGATTGGGCCGATCTCCGCGACTCGGTTGGGCATTGACACGGTGGATGTGGGCGTGCCGCTGCTGTCCATGCACTCGGCGCGGGAGCTGTGTGGCATCGCGGACATGGAGTGGTTTGCGCACGCGCTTGAGGCATACTTGATCGGTCACTAACCCCACCGACACGTAGGAGACTGACCTCCCCCATGGCATATTCCGGGCCCTTCCAAGCCGGCGACCGCGTCCAGCTCACGGACGCCAAGCGGCGCCACTTCACCATTGTGCTGGCGCCTGGGGGTGTCTTTCACACGCACAAGGGGCAGATCTTCCACGATGACATCATCGGTACGGACGAGGGCTCTGTGGTTCGCTCTGTGCAGGGCAGCGAGTTCCTGTGCTTCCGCCACCTGATGGTCGATCACGTGCTATCCATGCCCCGCGGTGCTGCGGTGATCTACCCCAAGGACACCGCCCAGATCCTCGTCGAGGGGGACATCTTCCCCGGCGCGCGGGTTCTGGAGGCCGGTGCGGGCTCGGGGGCGCTGTCCATGGCGCTGCTGCGGGCCGTGGGACCGGAAGGGGAGGTGTTTTCCTATGAGATCCGCGAGGATCACCTGGAGTTCGCCCGGTCTAATGTCGCGGAGTATTTCGAGGGCACCCCGCCCAATTGGCACGCCCGGCTGGGTGATCTCAACGAGGTGACCACGGCGGACCTGGAGGGCCCGGTGGACCGGGTGATCCTGGATATGGTCGAGCCCTGGGACTGCTTGGATACCGTTGCGGGCCTGCTCATCCCGGGCGGGGTGCTCATGACCTATGTGGCCACGGTCCCGCAGTTGATGAACACCATGGAAAAGATCCGTCAGTTGCAGTGCTTCGCGGAGCCGCGCGCGTGGGAGTCCCTGGTGCGCGAGTGGCGGGTGGAAGGCCTGGCCACGCGTCCGGAGCACCGGATGAACGCCCACACCGCATTTTTGGTGTGGGCGCGCCGGCTCGCCGATGGGGTCACGCCGCCGCGGCCGCAGCGCCGCGCGCGCAGGTAAGACTGCCCGCGCACAGGACACGCTCACCTGCCTGAGTGCGCCCTGTGGCGCGTCGGATAGGCTGGGCAGCATGACTAAGCCCACCGGATTTGACCAACATGGCCCGTTGCCGTCCTTCCGGGAGCATCAACAACGTGAATCCGCCCGCGCGGGTGCTTCGGCGCCCGGGGACGGTGATGCCCGCCGGGAGCTCAATGAGTTGCGCCGGACCAACAAGTATCTGGGCGCGCGCAATGCCAAGCTGGCGGAGATGCTGAAGTCCTCGCGCGACAAGCTGGCCAACCTGTACCAGCAGCTCGAGGATCTGGCGGAGCCGCCCTCAACCTACGGCACCTTTTTGGAGCGTTCTGATGACGCCCACTCCGCCGAGATTTTCACCCAGGGTCGGCGCATGCGGGTGGCCATGTCTCCGATGGTGTGCCAGGCGGATCTGGTGACGGGCATCCAGGTGCGCCTGGGCGGGGGACATCAACTGTTGGAGGCCACGGGCTTTGAGCCGACGGGCGCGCTGATGACCTGCTTGCAAATGCTGGGTCGGGAGCGCGCGGTGGTGGCGGATTCGACGGGGGAGAAGCGGGTCATCCGGCTTGCGGGCCCCCTGCTGGAGGTGGGTGCCCGTCCGCCGCGCCCCGGCGATTCAATTCTGGTGGAGCCGAAAGCGGCGGTGGGCTTTGAGGTGATCCCCAAGGCTGAGGTCGCGCGGTTGTCTTTGGAGGAGGCCCCGGACGTCACATATGCGGACATCGGCGGGCTCGATGAACAGATCGGCCTGATTCATGACGCCGTGGAGCTACCCTTCTCCCACCCGGAGCTCTACCGGACCTTCCAGCTGCGCCCGCCCAAGGGCGTGTTGCTCTACGGCCCGCCTGGGTGCGGCAAGACGCTGATTGCTAAGGCCGTGGCCAATAGCTTGGCCTCGCGCACGGGCGACGGGAAGGACTCGTACTTCATCAACGTCAAGGGCCCGGAGCTGCTGAATAAGTACGTCGGCGAGACCGAGCGCCAGATCAGGGAGATCTTCGAGCGCGCCCGGGAGCTGGCGGATGGGGGTCGGCCGGTCATCGTGTTCTTTGATGAGATGGAGTCGCTGTTTCGCACGCGCGGGTCGGGGCGCAGTTCGGATGTGGAAACCACGGTGGTTCCGCAGCTGCTCGCGGAGCTGGACGGTGTGGAGGCGCTGGATAACGTCATCGTCATTGGCGCGACGAACCGTGAGGAGCTCATCGATCCCGCGATCCTGCGCCCGGGGCGCCTGGACGTCAAGATCCGGGTCGCGCGGCCGGGCCGGGACGCCTGCGCGGATATCTTCTCGCGCTATTTGTCCCCGGAGGTGCCGCAGGCCGCGCCCACAGCTGAGCTCATCGACGCCGCCGTGGAGGAGCTGTTTACGCCTCGCCCCTACGTGGAGCTGACGTATGCGGATGGGGCGACGGTGACGCTGAACTATTCGGACTTTGTCTCTGGGGCGATGATTAGCAACATCGTGGATCGGGCCAAGGAGCTGGCGATCAAAGACACGCTGGCTGGCGTGGAGTGCGCGGGGGTGTCTGCGCAGCATCTGCGCGCGGCGGTGCGCCTCGAGCAGCGCCAAAGCGAGGATCTTCCGGATACCACCAACCCGGACGAGTGGGCGCGAATCACCGGCCGTGGGGGCAAGCGTGTCGTGGAGGCTAGGGTCGTCGGATAATCTGGACTCTATGACCCCTGATTTGCTGTGTTGCCCGCGTTTTATGGGCTCGGAGACAGAGTATGGCATTGCCACACCCTCTGATCCGGGTTTAAGCCCCATCATCACCTCCACCCACGCGGTGGTGGGGTATGCGGCGGTGCACACCTCGGCGCGGTCGAGGTGGGACTTTCATGGCGAGTCGCCGTTGCGCGACTCCCGGGGCTTTGATCTGCGCCGCTATCACACGGTCCCGGTGGTGGACCCGGATGCGGTGGGGGTTGCCAATGTGGTGGTGGACAATGGGGCGCGATTCTATGTGGACCACGCGCACCCCGAGTATTCCTCCCCGGAGTGCTCGAATGCCTGGGATGTCATGGTCTATGACGCCGCCGGTGACCTCATCGTCTTGGACGCCGTCCGCGCGGTGGCTCAGTTGACGCAGCAGGGGATTTCGGTGCTCAAGGATCACCAGCCGTGCCCGGAGTTGAAGATCTACAAGAACAACACCGACGGCAAGGGCGCGTCCTACGGGGCCCATGAAAACTACCAGTACGCGCGCGAGACGGATTTTGATGTCCTCGCCCAGGGGCTGATCCCGTTCTTTGTCACCCGGCAGGTGATCATTGGTGCTGGCCGGGTGGGGCTGGGGGAGGACGGTGCCACGCCGGGTTTCCAGATCTCCCAGCGGGCCGATTACTTCAAGCAGGAGATCTCCCTGGAGACCACGCTGAATAGGGGGATTATTAATACCCGGGATGAGCCGCACGCGGATGCGGACCGTTTTTGCCGGCTGCACACCATCGTCGGCGATGCGAACCTGTCGCAGACGGCCACGTTCCTCAAATTCGGGATGACCAGCATGGTGCTCGATGCTATCGAGTCGGGGGTGGACTTTTCCGATCTTGCGCTGCGCGATCCCGTCGCGGAGCTCAAGGCGGTCTCGCGTGATCTTTCCCTGACCCACCGTCTCCAGCTGGCTGATGGGCGCGAGCTGTCCGCAACGCGGATCCTGCGGGAGTACTTGGAGCGGGTGAGGGTGCGCGGGGGCGTCGATAAGCGGGTCGTTGAGGAGTGGTCGCGGGTGCTGGACTTGCTGGACGCTGATCCGATGCGCACCGCCGACCTGCTGGATTGGACCGCAAAGCTGCGGCTGATCAGGTCTTTTATGGACCGCGGGGTGCCTGCCGGCGATGCCAAGTTGAAGCTGATCGACTTGCAGTATTGCGATATCGATCCCAAGCGGGGCCTCTACCATGCCCTGGTGCGCAAGGGCGCGATGCGCACGCTTGTCGACGCCCCCCAGCTGCGCGATGCGGCATCTCACCCGCCGCGCGACTCCCGCGCCTGGCTGCGCGCGACCCTCGTGCGGGACTTCGGCGAACACGTGCTCGCTGCCAGTTGGCAAAGCGTGGTGCTGGCATGCTCCACGGGGGCGGCTCAGGTGCGCTTCGATGACGTTGACTCCTGTACCTTTGAGCTGGCAGGCCCGATTATCGAGCACGCGGGGGGAGACGTCACAGCCCTGTTAGATGGGCTTTCCCGCCTGGAACGTTGTAGCGTCGAACGATATAGCTCGCGCTAAGGCAAGCCATTCCAAGACAGAAAGGACATTCGAGCTTTCTATGGCCGATTCACTGCATACCCAGGTCCACCACGGCGGACGTGACGATGATTCCGAACACGATGACGTTGCCGCCGCAGGGCAGGTGCAGATCAATACCCAGGGAACCGATGCGCTCCTCGACGAGATCGATGGCCTCCTGGAAGACAATGCTGAAGAGTTTGTGAACTCCTACGTGCAAAAGGGCGGAGAATAGCCCAGATGGACACCACGGCAGCGTTGACGCGACGCATCGTCGGGATCGAAACCGAATACGGCATCACCGCGCGCAGCAACGGGCACCGCGCGCTAGGCCCCGATGAGATAGCCCGCTATCTCTTCCGGCCCATCGTGGAGCGCTACTCCAGCTCCAACGTGTTTCTGCCCAACGCTTCGCGCCTCTACCTGGACGTAGGCTCCCACCCGGAGTACGCCACCGCGGAGTGTGACAACCTCGCCGACCTGCTCGCCCACGAGCGCGCCGGCGATGCCATCATGGATGACCTGGCGCAAACAGCCGAGGGCGCGCTGCGCGCCGAGGGCATCGACGCCGGCGTGTACCTGTTCAAAAACAACGTCGATGCCCTGGGCAACTCCTACGGGTGCCACGAAAACTACCTCATCGCCCGCTCAACCGTGCTCAAAACTCTGGGGCGCGACCTGCTGGCCTTCATGGTCACCCGCCAGTTGATCTGCGGCGCCGGCATGGTTGCGGCCCACCCCACCGGTGCGCAGGCGCCCGGCTTCGTGCTCTCCCAGCGCGCCGACCAAGTGTGGGAGGGCGTCTCCTCGGCCACCACGCGATCGCGGCCCATCATCAACACCCGGGATGAACCCCACGCCGATTCCGCCCGCTACCGGCGCATGCACGTCATCGTCGGCGACTCTTCTATGGCGGAACCGACCTTTGCCCTCAAAATCGGGTCCACGCTGCTGGTTCTAGAGATGCTTGAGGCAGGCGCGCCCACCCCGCACCTGGAACTGCGCGACCCCATCCGCGCCATCCGCCAGGTCTCCCAGGACCACACCGGCACCGTGGCCCTTGAGCTTGCCGACGGCACCACCATCACCGCCCTGGAGATCCAACGCCAGCTGTGCGCGGCGGCGCAGGACTGGTTGCGCGAGCGCCCCGAACCGCAGTCCGGTGCGGGTACCAGCAGCGCCGAACTGACCCGCGTGGTCGAGCTATGGCGCCGCACCCTGGAGGCCATCGCCTCCGACAACCTCGCCGCCATAGACACCGAAATTGACTGGGTCATCAAGCTGCGCCTGCTCAACCGCTACCGGGACCGGCTGGGACTGTCCGACGACCCCACCTCCTGGACCCACCCCAAACTCGCCCAGCTGGACCTGGCCTACCATGACATCCGGCCCGGCAGGGGGCTGGCCAGCGTGCTCACCCGCCACGGCCTGATTACCCGGTGGGCAGACGCGGATCTCACCGACGCCGCCATCGCCCAGGCGACCACCACGCCGCCGCAGACCACCCGCGCCGCGCTGCGCGGGCAGTTCCTCACCCACGCCGAAGAAACCGGCGCCCCGGTAACCGCGGACTGGCTGCGGCTCAAGGTCAACCGCCCCGAGCCCAAGCTTGTGGAGCTGGGGGACCCCTTCACCGCCGCCGACGACCGCGTGGCCGAACTACTGGACTACATGGACACCCACGCCGCGAGCTACGCCGCCGGAGACCACGGCCACACCCTAGGGCGGAGCAACCGGTGAACGCAGCGGCCCAACCACCCGCCGACGATGCCACCGAGCGGCTAATCAACCTCACCTTCGCCTTCCTCGGCGCCGAACGGGCAGGCCGGCCCTACCTATCCGGCCACTGGCTGCGCAGCAAAGTCGCCGGCTACTCGGGGATCACCGAAGAGGCTGCCCGCAAGCGGCTGCAACGGGACCTGCGTGCCTTAGCCCGCGCCGGCGTGCCCCTCGAAGCCACCCGCCGCGACGGCGAACAGGTCTACCGCATTCGGGGAGCCGACTACGAGCTCCCACCCATCGAATTCACCCCGGAAGAAGCCACCGTGGTCGCCCTGGCCGGGCGCCTCGGCGGCAGCGGCCAACTAGCCGCCTTCACCCGCTCCGGGTGGACCAAGCTGGCCGCCTCCGGGCTGCCCCGCACCCCCACGCAGGCCACGGCGGCAGCGCTCGACTCCGCATCCTCCTACGACGACCTCACCCGGATCAGCGCCCGGACCCTCAAGGTCCTCCTCACCGCGATCCGCGACCAGCAACGCATCACCTTCTCCCACCGCCGCTCCGGCATCGACGAGCCCACCTCCCGGACCATGGATCCCTGGCGGATAGTCATGCGCGGCGGCAACGCGTACCTGGTGGGCTATGACATCGACCGCGCAGAACCCCGCAGCTTCCGACTAACGCGCACCAGCGCCCACGCGCTCGCCGGGCCGGCGACCCACCACGCCACGGAGGCCGGCCTGGGGAACCCGCCGGACTTTGACCAGATAGTCACCGCCTCCCTCACCCGCGCCCGCCACACCGTCGACGCCACCGTGGTCTGCGCCCCCGCGCGCGGACTGGACATCCGCGCGGCAGGCACCGCCACGGCCAGCGACCCCAACCGCATCGCTTTGTCCGGAGTCGACCGCGACTGGCTGGTGCGCACCTGCGCCGGCCTCGGCCCAGACGCCGTGATCCTTGATCCTCCCGACGCCCGCGCCGCCGTGCGCGCCCTGCTCGAAGCCAGATTGAACACGGAAGACAGCCACGACCATGAGTGACGCCACGCACGCCAATGACCTCGTCCGCTGCCTCAACCTCATCCCATACTTTCGCAGCCACCCCGGGGTGAGCACCTTCGAGGCCGCCCAGGACCTGGGCACCACGCCCCAGGAGATCCTCTCCGACCTGCGCCGCCTATTCTGCTGCGGAATGCCCGGCCTCATGCCCGACGACCTGGTGGACCTGGTCTTTGACTACCGCAGCGTAGAAGTGATTAACAGCCAGGGGCTCGATCACGCCCTGCGCCTGACCACCCCCGAGGCCGCGGCCCTGCTCATGAACCTAGAGACCCTCGAGGCGCACCCCGGACTGGCCGATACCGCCACCGTGCGCAGCGCCGCAGCCAAACTGCGCGCCGCTACAGGGACCACCACCGCAGCCGTGTTCGACTCCGTGCCCGACGCGCCGCCGCCATCGCGGGAGGCTATCGACGCCGCGGTGCGCACCGCTCTCACGCACGGCACCCAATTGCGGCTCACCTACGGCTCGGCCAACTCAGACACGCTGTCTACCCGCACGGTCAGCCCAGCGCGGATCTTTAGCTCCGGCGGTCACACTTACCTGGTGGCCTTTGACCATGAGGTGGGGGACCACCGGACTTTCCGCACGGATCGCATTGTGGCGGCCCGGGGCGTCGATAAGCAGGCACAGCCGCACGCCGAGGACCTTGACATCGACGCCGCCGACCCCTTCGACTTCAGCGCGGACGGGGCTGTCGCAGAGGTGCTCATCGCCCCCGAGGCGGCGTGGATGAGCGACTACTTCCCGCTGGTCATCGCCGCGCGCCCCGAGGAGCACAGCGGCCACTGGCTGCCCGCGACCCTCACCTATGCCTCGACCGGCTGGCTCATCCGCTTCGCGCTGTCCCACGCAGATCGGCTCACGGTGACCGGGCCGCCGGAGATCGTCGCCGCCATCGAGGATCGCGCAGGTCGGGCACTGACAGCGTACGACCAGGTATGACCTTCCGAAGGTGGGGGCTTATGATGGGAGTCATCCGCGCTTTTTCCGCTTAAGACAGAAAGAAGGCCAGCGCATGCCAACAGGTGGAATGGAACTTGTCATCCTCGTCCTGATCATCGTGTTGATCTTTGGGGCCAAGAAGCTGCCCGAGGCCTCCCGCTCACTGGGACGCTCGCTGCGCATCTTCAAGTCCGAAATGAAGGAGATGGGCAATGATGACGCCCGCTCCGAGGCCGCCGCGCAGCAGCAGGCGCCCGCCCAGCTGACCCAACAGGCCCCGTCCACCCCGGTGACCCCGGTTACCCCGGCACCCCAAGACACCGCAGCACCTGCGGCCCCCACGGATCTCCCTCCGCGCCAGGCCTAAATGACCCCCCGCAGTACGCAACCCGGTCACCCCGGGCGTTCGAGCCGTGCCCTGCGCCTGAAGCGGCGCCGCACCAAGAACCCTGAAGGCACCATGTCCATCGTGGAGCACCTTCAGGAGCTGCGGCGACGCGTGATCATCAGTCTCGTCGCCGTGGGCATCGGCGCGGTCATCGGCTACATCTGGTACGCCCACTCTGCTTTTGGCATACCCAGCCTTGGCGACATTCTCCTCGACCCGTACTGCCACCTGCCTCAGGAAAAACGCCTCTACACCGGCCCCGATGGGGATTGCCGGCTCCTGGCCACCGCGCCCTTTGAAATGCTCATGCTGCGCATCAAGATGGGCACCCTCTTCGGCGCGATCCTCGCCTCGCCCGTGTGGCTCTACCAGATCTGGGCCTACATCACCCCGGGGCTGCGCCGCAACGAACGCTCCACCACGCTGACGGTGGTCAGCACCGCCGTCGCGCTGTTCGTCCTTGGCGTCGTCCTGGCCTACTTCATCCTGTCCGTCGGCCTGGAATTCCTGCTCACCATCGGCCAACAAACCCAGGTCGCTGCCGTCACCGGTGGAGAATACTTTGGCATCGTGCTCAAGGTGCTCGTCATCTTCGGCGTCAGCTTCGAGGTGCCGCTACTTGTCGTCGTGCTCAACAGGCTCGGCCTGCTGCGCTATGAGACCATCAACGGCAACCGCGCCTACGTCGCCGTCGCGCTCTACATCTTCGCCGCCGTGATGACCCCCGGGCAAGACCCCTACTCCATGCTCGTCCTAGGAACCGCGCTGGTCGCGCTCGTCGAATTGGCCTTCCAACTGTGCCGGCTCCACGACCGCTCCGTAGAACGCGAGCGCCCCGACTGGCTCAACGTCGACGACGACCACGCCGCACCCCTCGACCAGCCCTCCGGCACCCCAGGCGCGGCCAGCCCACTCGGGCCCGCCGATCCGATCGCCGCCCCCAGCGCCGAAGGCATCGCCCGGCCCTATAACCCACAGGCTGACGGCGGGTGGAACGACTCCTCCGCAGGCGGGGCCGGAGCGGACTACTCCGACGTGCTCTAAGGCCTGGACCCCCGCAGCCCCTGCGAGGTCCGGGCCGACCCAGCCAACCCGACGAGCCACCCGTGCCGGTAGCCTGGGTGTCCATGGGTGAAAGTATGGGTGACAGCAAGGCTGAAAATTCAGCATCCCACCTCGACTCCTTCCGCGCGGGCCTGAGCTACCGCCTCGACGAGTTTCAAGATCGCGCATGCCACGCAGTAGAAGCGGACCGCGGAGTCTTAGTCTGCGCCCCCACCGGGGCCGGCAAAACGGTAGTGGGGGAGTTTGCCGTCAGTCTGGCCCTGCACCGCGGGACCAAGTGCTTTTACACCACCCCCATCAAGGCGCTGAGCAACCAGAAGTTCCATGACCTGGTCGCCGTCTATGGGCAAGACGCGGTCGGCCTGCTCACGGGGGATCAGTCCATCAACCCAGGCGCCGACGTGGTGGTGATGACCACCGAGGTCCTGCGCAACATGATCTATGCGTCCTCCCCGGCGCTGAGCCGGCTGTCCCACGTGGTCATGGATGAGATCCACTTTCTTGCAGACCGCTCGCGCGGCTCTGTGTGGGAGGAGATCATCCTCAACCTCGACGAATCAGTCCGGGTCATCGGGCTGTCCGCCACCGTGTCCAACTCCGAAGAATTTGGCCGGTGGCTCTCCACGGTGCGCGGCGATACGGAGGTCATTGTCTCCGAGCACCGCCCCGTCCCTCTCGACCAGTGGATGCTGGTGGGCCGGCGACTCTACCCCCTCTTCGAACCCGGTTCGGACTCCCGCGTCAACCTCTCCCTCGAGCAGGCCATCGAACGCATCGAATCCGGGGCCGCGCACAGCCACGCCCCCCGGGACAATCACGACTGGGAGGCAAACTCCTTCCGCTCGCGCGCCCGCGGTACCCGCTCCGGCTACTCCTCCCGCATGACGCGGCGCCACCACCACCAGGCCGCCCGGCACACGCCCACCGGCAGGCCGGAAGTCATCCGACTGTTGGAAAGCCAGCAGCTTCTCCCAGCAATCATCTTCATCTTCTCGCGCGCGGGCTGCGACGGGGCGCTCGCCCAGGTTCTGCACTCTCGCCTGGTGCTCACTAGCCAGCAGGAGGCCGATGAGATCGCCGAGATTATCGACGCCGGCGTCGCCGATATCCCGCGCGAGGACCTCGACGTCCTGCGTTTCAAGCAATGGAAAGCGGCGTTGACCCGGGGTTTTGCGGCCCACCACGCGGGGATGCTCCCGGCGTTTCGCCACATCGTCGAAGAGCTTTTCGTCCGCGGGCTTATTCGGGCGGTCTTTGCCACCGAGACGCTGGCACTGGGCATCAACATGCCCGCCCGCACGGTCGTCTTGGAAAAGCTCGTCAAATTCAACGGGGAATCGCACGCTGAGCTGACCCCCGGCCAGTACACCCAACTGACCGGGCGGGCAGGCCGCCGGGGGATAGACACCCTAGGCAACGCCGTGGTGCAGTGGGACCCCTCGATGGACCCGCGCTCCGTGGCCGGCCTGGCTTCGACCCGAACATATCCCCTGGAATCCACCTTCGCGCCCGGCTACAACATGTCCGTCAACCTCCTGGGCACCCACGGCTATGACCAAGCGATCACGCTGCTTGGAATGTCTTTTGCCCAGTTCCAGGCCGATGGGTCTGTGGTCAATGAGGCCCGCGCCCTCGACCGGGCGGAATCCCGCGCCGCGGAGCTCGAACGCTCCATCACGGACATCATCTCTGCTCGCAGCCTGCCCAGCGACCACCCGGTCGAGGAGCTGGAAGAATACGCGGCCCTGCGCGATGAGCTCACCGCCGAGGAACGCAGCGCGAAGTCGCGTGCCACCAAGGAGCGCGCCGCCGAGACCGCTGCAGTTCTCGCCCGGCTGCGCCGCGGCAGCGTGATCGCCATGCCCACCCAACGCGCGCCGCTGCTCGGGGTCATTGTCACCCCGGCAAACCAGCGCGAAGATCCGCGCCCCCAGGTCATTTCTGAATCCGGGTGGCTCGGCCGCGTGGGCATCGACGACTTTGCCCGCCCGCCCATGGAGCTCGGCCACGTGGGGCTGCCTAAGGGGATTTCTCACCACCCACACAAATACACCGGCATGGTGCGCAAAACGCTGCGCCGGTGGGAGGCCGAGCGCCCTCGGACGCTGCGCCAGCGCCCCCGGGACCGCATGAGCCCCAAGGCGCGACAGCTGCGTTCGCAGCTGCGTGCGCACCCCGTGCACGCGTGGCCGCCGCACGACCGGGAGGAGCTGGCCACACTGGCCGCACAGCTGCGCAAACTCCAGCGCGAGGCTGCACGGCTGCGCTCCCAGATTGAGGCGACGTCCGACACTTTGGCTACGACCTTCCGCCGCATCCTCGAGCTCCTCGGCGAGCTGGGGTACGTGGACTTTGATGAACACACCACGCCGCGGGTTCCCCGCGTCACGGAGGAAGGAACCCGCCTAGCACGGATCCACAATCCTGCGGACCTGCTCGTGGCACAATGCCTGCGGCGCGGCATCTGGGACGACCTCGACCCAGCCGAGCTAGCCGGGGTGGTCTCCACGTGCACCTTTGAAAACCGCAAGGAAGTCCATGGCGAGCCCGCCGCCGCGACAGATGAGATGGCCACCGCGGTGGAGGCGACCTTCCGGGTGTGGCAGGAACTCGTGGCCGACGAACAGCGCCACGGCCTGGCAGCAACCCAGGCCCCGGAGGCCGCTTTCGCACTGGCCATGCATCAATGGACAGCAGGCGCGCCCCTGGGCTACACCCTGGCTGCCGCTCAAGAGTGCGGTGCGCAGTTGACGCCGGGGGATTTTGTGCGGTGCTGCCGCCAGGTCATCGATTTGCTTGAGCAGGTTGCCGCAACGGCCTATTCCAAGGACACAGCGGCAACGGCACGACGCGCCGTAGAGGCTATTCGGCGTGGGGTGGTAGCCATCGGCGCCTAGCCTGTGGCAGGGTTAGCCTATGAGTATTCAAGGCTCTCAGAAACCATCCGAGTCCTCGACCACCACCCCTGCACAGCGCACCACCCGCAGCCCCCGCCGCCGCAGCCTCCTCCTGGCAGTCGGCGCCGTGGCAGTGGTTGGCGCCGCCACCACCGGGCTGGCATGGGCATGCGCAGACTCCGCCGACACGCCCGCAGCCGGGGAATCCCACTCCGAGCAACACCCGGTCACCGTCCGTATTTCCGGGTTACTTAAGCCCTCCGCAGTGCTGACCGTCACGGCAGACTGCGGCTCCGACACTCGCGCTGAGGCGCAGGCCAGCTTCGGCGCGCATACCCAGTTGACCCCCGCGGCTGACGCCGGCGTGCTCATCGGGGACCTCATTGCACCGGTGAACATTGGCCCCGGCCCGGCCGATGGATACCACACCCTCACCGTGACGTGTGAGTCCGGCGATACCACCACCGTGGTCTTAAGCGACGACGGTAACGGCACCGCCCACACCCGCTCACTCCACTAAGCAGACCCCGGCCCTACGATGGGGCTCATGACTGAATTGTTTGCTAGCGACGTCTACGCACGCCGCCTGGACACCGCAGCCCAGCTGTGCCAAGCCAAGGGCCTGGCCGGGTTGATCATCGGAACGGGAGCCGAGCTGGCCTACCTGACCGGCTCTTGGCTGGAGTCTCATGAGCGCCTGACGGCACTGATCGTGCCGGCACAGGGCCGGGCACTGCTCATCGCACCGGAAACGGACATCGCAGACCTCTCCGCATCCGCGGTACCGGATCTGCCCATTGACGTGCACGGGTGGGCGGACGGGGATGACGCCCACCAGCTGGCCGTGGCACACCTGGCCACCGGCGGCACGGTCACCGGCCAGGTGGGGCTGGGGGAGTCCTTGACCACCAATCACGTCCTGCGGATTCAGGAGCGTTTGGCGCAGGTGGGGGATCCCCAGACGATTCTGGCGGCCACCGCCCTCAAGGAACTGTTCATGCGCAAGGACGCCGACGAGGTCGAGCAGCTGCGCCGCGCCGGTGCGGCGATCGACGCCGTCCATGCGCAGGTTCCTGGCCTGCTGCGCCCGGGGCGCACTGAGGCGGAGGTTGCCGCCGATATTGAAAAGCTCATCCTGGCTGACCATGACGTCGTGGACTTCATCATCGTGGGGTCCGGGCCTAATGGCGCCAATCCGCACCATTCTTTCTCCGAGCGCACGCTCAACCCCGGCGAGCTCGTGGTGGTTGATATCGGAGGGACCTACGGGGTGGGCTACCACTCCGACTGCACACGCACCTATGTGGTCGGTGGCGATGCGGACGCACTCGACGAGAAGGCGCGCGCCATGTATGACGTGCTGTTTTCGGCGCAGGCGGCCGCGGTCAAGGCCGTACGCCCGGGAGTGACCGCCCAGCAGATCGACGCCGTGGCGCGCGATGCCATCGCGGAGGCTGGTTTCGGCGATGCCTTCTTCCACCGCACTGGCCACGGCATTGGCCTGTCTACCCATGAGGAGCCCTTCATCATGGCCGGCAATGACCTGGTGTTAGAGGAGGGGATGGCGTTTTCCATCGAGCCGGGTATCTACCTGCGCGGCCAGTACGGGGCTCGCATTGAAGACATCGTGGTGGTTACCGCGCAGGGCTGCGAGCAGCTCAACACCAACACCAGGGAGCTGAGCTAGGTGGCGCACGCCACCGGTGTGGGCCCGGGGCCACTATTGGTCCTGGGCGCCACCAGCGAGATCGGCTCGGAGCTCGCGTATCGGCTGGCTGCAGGCCGGCCGGTGATGCTGGCGGCGCGCCGCCCGGAGGCACTGGAGCCGGTGGCCGAGCGACTGCGCGCGGCGGGCGCTACCCAGGTGGCTGTCACCAGTTTTGAGGCCGCCGACCCCGGCGCCACGCGGGCGGTACTTGAACAGATGCGCTCCGGCATGGGCATCCCCGCCATTGCCGTTGTTGCATTTGGCATCCTCGGCGATCAGGAGCGCGCGCAGCGCGACGAGCATCATGCCTGGGAGATCGCCACCGTTGACTATGCCGCGCAGGTGGCGGCGTTGACTACCGTGGTTGAACAGCTGGGCACCCCTTCGGTGCAGTCTCCCCGGGTGGTGGTGGCCTTTTCTTCCATCGCGGGGTGGCGGGCTCGCCGAGCCAACTACGTGTATGGCTCCACGAAGGCGGGTTTGGATGCCTTTTGCCAGGGGTTATCGGATCGCTGTTACGGAACTGGCGTGCGCATTATTACCGCTCGGCCGGGGTTTGTGCGTGGGCGAATGACCGCTGGAATGGATCCGGCACCCCTGTCCGTTGCGGCGGGCGACGTCGCTGATGCGGTGGACGCGGTAGTCACCCGCGGGTCGGATTCTGCAACGGTGTGGATTCCGCGCCGATTGCGCATTCTCGCCTGGGTCATGCGGCTTGTGCCGCGCTTTTTATGGCGGAGAATGCCGCGTTAGCGCCCGTGGCTAGGATTGGTCGTATGATGCAGCCGGGCTCTGAGGTGACGTTGACGGCCGGTTCGTGGGCGACGGCGGCTCGGGTGGTGGCTGCGTTCGGCGTGGACGTGGCCACTCGAGGGGCCCTGCGCCTGGTGCGTCGCCGGGCGGTACCTACCCGCAGCCCGGGGGTTGGGGGCGGCGACCTGGGGCAAGAGGATGCGCAGTTGCGCCGCGAGATTGAGTTTGTGGATGCGCGCCGCGCTGAGGGGCTTGTCCCGGGGACCCCGTTGCGGGTGCAGCCGTTGGCCCCGGTGGGGCTGCGGTGGCCGCAGGTCCCGGCGAGCGCAACGCGGATTGAGTACGTGGCCACAGATTCGCGCGATCGCCTAATTACCACCACGGGCGCGGTATTAGTGTCCCATGCGCCGAATGCCGGGCACGGTGTTGTTGCTTTTGCGCCGTCGACTCAGGGGGTGGCGGCGCATTGCAATCCGTCGTGGTCGTGCGAGGTTGGGGTGCACGTTTTTGCCCGGCCTTTTGACCTTATTGCCGCCTATGAGCAGCCGGTGATTAATTATTTTCTCGCCCGCGGATTGGATGTGGTGTTCATCGACTATCCGCGCGATCCGGAATTGGATATTCAGTTCTATTGCGATCATGATGCGGCGGCGCGGTCGTTGGTCGACGCGGTGACTGCGGCGCGGCAATTGGGTCTGATTTCTGCGTGCGCACCGGTGGGCCTATGGGGCTTTTCGCAGGGGGGTGGGTGTGTTGCTGCGGCGTTGGAAAGGCATGCGGCGGGGGAGTCGCCGGTGGAGGTGGCAGGCGCTGTGGTGGGAGCGCCCCCGGCTGATGTCGCTGCGGTGCTTGACCACGTGGAGGGCAGCCTGTGGTCTGGGGTGATTGGCTATGCCACGGCTGGGCTTGCGGTCACGTCTGCGCAGTTGCGGACAGAGGTGTTTTCTTTGTTGAGCGCCCGCGGGGTCCGGGAGATGGCCCGCTTGGTGGGCACGTGCATGGTGGGTGCGTCTCAGGTGGTGCGCAATCTTGATACGCGGGAGTGGACGCGTTCTGGCCGGAGTCTGTCTGAGGAGCTGTGTGAGTGGCCGGCGTTGCGTGCCGAGTGTCAGCGCAGACTGTTGGGCAAGCGGGCCCCCCGGGTGCCGGTTGTGTTGTGGGGCTCGACGCATGATGACGTGATTCCAGTCACCGCGGTGCGGGCGCTGCGGGAGCGCTGGTGTGCTGGTGGGGCGCAGGTGGAGTGGCGCGAAAATGGGTTGCTACGCATCCCGGGCGGCACCGGTCTGAATCACTTTTTGCCGTACTATCGTCATGCTGTTGCGGATGCGGAGTGGCTGTGGGATCGCCTTCGCTGATGCGAAGCGCCTAAACTAGGGCACCGTGCCTTTGTTTATTGCAGTCCCTTATGTGCTCATTGAATTGCTTGCCTTCATCGCTGTTGCGGCGATGATTGGCACGGGATGGGCGTTGCTGGCTTTGGTCGTGGTGTTTTTCGTGGGGTTGGGGGTGGCCGCCTGGCAGCTGCGCCGGATCTCTACGCAGGTCAGGCAGCGTTCTATTCCCGCGACTCAGGCGATGGGTGATTACGGCCTCACGGCGGCGGGTGCGTTGTGCGTGGCTGCGCCTGGGTTTGTGTCTTCGGTGTTGGGGTTGGTGCTGATCATTCCGCCCACCCGCGCGATGGTGCGCCGGATGACCGCACGGCGGTTGCGCGCCAAGGTGGAGGACTTTGGGTTGCGGGGCTTCCAGGCCACCGATGCTTATCGACGCCGCGCGAGTTACGGTTCCTTTGGCACTCACCCTCACCCCGGCGGAACGGCCGCGGGGTCGGGGTCGGGGGAGATCATAGATTCCGAAGAGATTTCTCGGTGGAGTTCTCAGGTTGACCCTGAGGACTTTGGCACCCCGGACTCCCCGCGCGAGTGAGCGGCACGCGGCGCAGGTGGTCCCGCCGAGGCTGCGCGTGTGCGCTCGCGCGCGGCGCGGTCGCGGCCCTGGGCGGGGCTGCGGTCTATGCCTCCTATGAACCGGTAGGGCTGTGGGTTGGGGGCATCCTCGGGGTATTCCTGCTGTGCGTGGCGCTGGCCCCGTGGCCGGCTCGGTGGTCGGCCCCGCTAGGCCTGTGGGGAGGGGCCGGTTTGGGCTTTGTGCACTCCGCGGTGCTGTGCGCGCTCACGCTGCCCTGGATCGGGCATTTTGTTGGTGCGCTGCCGTATATCGCCTTATGCGTGGTGTTGTCGCTCTACGGTCTGGCCACGGGTGCTGGCGGGGCGGCGTTGTTGCGTCTGCGGTGGGGGTGGCTGGCCTTTCCGTTCTGGCTGGTGGCGGTGGAACAGGCGCGTTCATCCTGGCCCTTCGGCGGCTTTTCCTGGGTGCGTTTGGCCTGGGGGCAAGTTGGTGGCCCCTTGGCGGGGCTGACTCGACTGGGTGGGCCCATTGCAGTGTCTGCGGCGGTGGCCGTGGCTGGGGCTGCGGTGTGGATGATGCTGCGGGAGTGCGCGGGGCGGCGGTGGCCGTGGCGGGGGGCGTCGATAAGCACCTGCGTGGCGGCGGTGGCGCTAGTTGGCGGGTGGCCGGTGAGCGGGCCGCGGGCTGGGGAGCCGATGGTGACGGCGGCGGCGGTGCAGGGCAATGTGCCGCGGCTGGGGCTTGATTTTAATGCGCAGCGTTTTGCGGTCCTGCGCAATCATTCGGAGGTCACCCAGGATATCTCACAGCCCGTTGACCTGGTGATATGGCCGGAAAACGCCGCTGATGTCAACCCGCTGTCCTCCGTTGCGGCCCGCCGGCTTGTCGACGCCGCGGTGGCCCACGTTGGCGCACCGGTACTTGTGGGCACGATTACGCGCGACGAAGTCGGCCCGCGCAACACCATGCTCGTCTTCGATCCGGACACCGGACCCGGAGAGCGCCACAACAAGAAGTACCTCCAGCCCTTCGGCGAGACGATGCCCTACCGCGATCTGCTGCGCCACGTGACCTCGCTGGTTGATCTTGCGGGCGACTACCAGCCGGGACAGGGCGATGGCGTGGTGCATATGCGGGGCATCCCCGTGGGCGTGGCAACCTGCTACGAGGTGGCCTTTGACGCCGCCTACCGGGACGCGGTCACCCACGGGGCGCAGATCCTGGCCACCCCCACCAACAACGCCACCTTTGGCCACACGGACATGACCTACCAACAGCTGGCCATGAGCCGGATGCGCGCCATCGAACTCGACCGAGCGGTGGTGGTGGCCGCGACGTCGGGCGTGTCTGCCATCGTGGAACCCGACGGCACCGTGACCTCCCAAACTGGGATTTTTGAGCCGGGAGTGCTGGTTTCTTCGCTGCCGCTGCGCCAGACGATCACCCCTGCTGCCAGGTATGGTTTCTGGGTCACAATGGCACTGACTATCATTGGGGCGTCGGCCGGAGTTTTCGCCGTAGGTGTGGCGTGGGTACGCCACCGCGGTGATCGCCCTGGCAGCGATGACTAGTAGCCATGAATAAGGGGCCTTTGCTCTTGTCCTTTCGAGGGCGCGGGCCCATATAAAGGAGCTTCGCGTGTCCCAGCCCAGCGACAAGACCCTCGTCATCATCCCTACCTATAACGAAAGGGAGAACCTTCCGCTCATCGTCGGGCGGGTGCGCAAGGCAACACCGGACGTTGACATCCTCATCGTCGATGACAACAGCCCCGACGGCACCGGCGACCACGCCGATGAGATGGCCGCCGCGGACCAGCACCTGCACGTCCTGCACCGCCAAGGAAAGGGCGGACTGTGCGGCGCCTACATCGCCGGCTTCGAGTGGGGCCTTGAGGCCGGCTACACGGTGCTGTGCGAAATGGACGCCGATGGCTCCCACGCCCCCGAGCAACTTCACCTGCTGCTGGAAGAGGTCGACGCCGGGGCAGACCTGGTCATCGGGTCGCGCTATATTCCCGGCGGCAAGGTGGTCAACTGGCCCAAGAAGCGCTGGCTGCTGTCCAAGCTGGGCAACGTGTACATCTCCCTTGCCCTGGGCGCCGGGCTGTCTGATATGACCGCCGGATACCGCGCGTACCGCCGCGAGCTTCTGGAATCCCTGGACTTAAACGAGCTGTCCAACGCCGGCTACATCTTCCAGGTGGATTTGGCCCGTCGCGCCGTCGAGGCCGGCTGGGACGTCCGCGAGGTCCCCATCACCTTCACCGAGCGGGAGATCGGAGAATCCAAGCTCGACGGCAGTTTTGTCAAGGATTCGCTGGTTGTGGTCACGCGGTGGGGGATCGCCCACCGGGGCGAGCAGGTGGCCAACCTGGCCAAGGAGTCCGCGCGGCAGATCTCCCACGAGGCTGCCCGCTTCCGCAAGCGCCACCTCTAGCGCGTCGCCCGCACGGCGAGTGCGAGGGATCGACGTGGGCGGGCGCGAGGGCTTCTTCCGGTGGCGGCTAAGGCCGCCTCGGAAGGAGCAGCGAACACCCCTGTAGGGAGCACAAAAGCCCTGGTTGCCGTTTTCGGTGGGGGAGCGGGGGAGTCCCTACCACTTTTGACGGCACCAGGGCTTTATTGGCTTTGGCGCGTGTTCTTTTTAAGATTCCGCGGCCTTCTTGGCGGCTTCCTCTTCTTCCTTTTGCTGCTTGAGCAGGCGGGCGGCATTCCTGCGCCGCTTGCGCAGCGCCTCTATGCGCTCCTCCAGGAGCTCGTCAAGCTCCTCGATCGAGCGCCTTTCGCGCAGCATGTCCCAGTGGGTGCGCGGCGGCTTAGCTGCCTTGGACTCCACCCCTTCGCCTTCAACCAGCGTGCCCTCCTGGCCGTTCTTGCACGGCCAGGTGCCCGGAATCTCGGCGTCGTCGGCGAAGGGAACGTCGAAGATTTCACCGGATTCGGTGCGGTATTTCACCACCTGGCGCGGTGCCAGATCATGGTCGCGGTCAGTCTCGTAGCTGACCGCCCCCATGCGACTTCCCCGGAGAACGCGATCTGCCATGAACGCATCAGCCCTTCTGTGTATGTTGGAGCAGGTCTTGGTGGGTTCTGCCCAGCGCGCGCGGGGTGCGGATGTAGCGTCAGAGTCCGCGAGGAACCCGGCGCACACGCACAACACGTGTCTGAGGTGGGCAGATAGTCCAGCCGTAAGAGTATAACGAATCCACCATCCTGTTTGTTCCCCGGATGGGGTAGTAGATAAGGTGGTCGGACCCTGGTGGCCTAGAATGGCCTGCGTGCCCACCGCCGCTTCCTCTTCATCTTCCGCTGCACCGGCTACGTGCCAGTGGTGCGGCCGTCCTATCACCGAGGTTCATCGCAAAGGTCGGCGGCGCAAGTATTGTTGCGCCTCATGCCGGCAACGCGCCTTTGAGCATCGCCAGGCCACCCGGACTCCCCGGGAGGACAAAGATGCCGTGGTGCTGAGTGCTCGGCAGCTATCCAACCTGCAGGATTCGCTATTCCAGGTTCGCTGCGCGGCCGAGGATGTGGCCACCGCGGTGCGGGAAGGTGCGGAGAGCAGCGAGGTTGATCAACTCTGCACTGAGCTGGTGGTCATGGCCCGCAAGATAGAGAAACTGAGGTAACCGTTTATGCAGCGTCATCGCACACTCATCGTCAGCATTTTTGTCACGGCGATCATTCTTTTGGCCGCCGTGGCCGTGGTGCCCATGATCATCTCCGCGATGTCAGGGCCCGGCGTGCCCACCGATGGTATCGACGCCCAGCACGCCAAGCCGGCTGCGACCGACGTCGACGGCACCTGGGTGGTCTCCCACAAGCCTGGGGCCAACGCCACCTCCGTGGGCTACACCTTCGACGAGGTCCTTCCGGGTGACCGGCGGACCACCTCTGGGTCGACGACGAGCGTCGATGGGCATGTCACCATCGAGCACGCCGCGATCACGGGGGCGAAAATCGAGGTCGATCTCACCGACCTGTCGTCTGACAATGAGCGCCGCGATATCAACGCTGCAACCAAGATTCTGGAAACCGATGTCTACCCCACAGCCACCTTTGAGGTGGTCAAGCCGGTGGACATCCGGGGGCTGCCCAGCGATGGCACCATCGGCGAGGTCTCCGTTCCGGGGCGCCTGACCATCCACGGCCACACCCACGACGTCACCGCCACCCTCGAGGTGCTGCGCGATGGCGAGCACGTCATCATCGGGGGAGACGTTCCCCTCAAACGCTCGGACTACGGGGTAAAGACCCCGGAATTCGTCGCCGCCTCTATTGCCGATGACGGCGCGCTGAATCTGCGGGTGCGCTTTGACAAGGACGAAAAGTAAAAACCCATGCGCCCCTCAGCTATGATTCCCGCCCTGTGGCTGCGCCTTGTTGTGGTCATTGCCTTTAGCGCGTGGATGGCCACGCGCGAGCAGTGGCTCATCGCCGTTGTTGGCGCTGGGCTTACCGCGCTCACCGCATGGCAGCTCATCAGCGCTTATCGACGCCGCTAGTCCCCACCCACCGCTGCACCTGCATGTAATCCTGGGCATTCTATTTCTCTTTTTCCCGCCCAAAAAAAATGGTGTCCAATTACACACCCGCGCGCCCGTAGCATTTCGCCCGTCTAAAGCTAGGCTCATGGCTATCCATCAGCCTCAAGAAGGGCGCACCTCATGAAAGCTCTTGTCTATCACGGGCCCGGCGATAAACGGTGGGAGGAGGTACCAGACCCCACCATTCTCGCCCCGACTGACGCGATCGTGGCCATCGATGCCACCACCATCTGCGGCACCGACCTGCACATTCTCAAAGGAGACGTACCCGCGGTAACCCCCGGTCGCGTGCTCGGCCACGAGGGCGTGGGAACCATTACGGCGGTCGGCCAGGCCGTGTCCACGCTGGCTGTGGGAGACCGCGTCATCCTTTCCTGCATTAGCTCGTGCGGACGCTGCGACTACTGCAAAAGTGGAGTTCCCTCCCACTGCCTTGACCCAGAGGGAGAATCAGGAATCGGGTGGATTTTCGGACACCTCATTGACGGAACCCAGGCCGAATATGTTCGCGTTCCTTTCGCCGAAAACTCGGTATACAAACTCCCGGCAAACGTCACCGATGCCGAGGGCGTCCTGCTCTCCGATATTCTTCCAACCGGCCATGAAATTGGCGTCCAATACGGCCAGGTCAAACCCGGTGATGTCGTCGCCGTGGTCGGCGCCGGGCCCGTAGGGCTCGCCGCAATCCTGACCGCCGGGCTGTATAGTCCCGCTGCGATCATTGCGATTGACCTCGACCCCAACCGGGTGGACCAGGCCCGAGCCTTTGGCGCAACCGATGGGGTAGTGGCCTCCAACGCAGACTGGGCCGATCAGGTCTTCAGCCTCACGGACGGATTGGGGGTAGACGTGGCCATCGAGGCCGTAGGCATCCCCGCCACCTTTGACATGTGCCTGCGCATCGTCCGGCCCGCCGGGACCGTGGCCAACGTCGGGGTTCACGGTCGCCCCGTGGAACTCGCCCTTGACCGGCTATGGATCTCCAACATCACCATGACCATGGGGCTGGTCAACGCGACCACCACCGCCATGCTGCTCAAGATGGTTGCCGCAAAGAAGCTCGATGCTCGCCCATTTGTCTCCCACGAGTTTGCACTGAGCGACATTGCTTCCGCCTATGACGTGTTTTCTCGGGCGCAGGATACGGGGGCGCTCAAGGTTATCCTTCACGCCTGATCGCGATTTTTTTCAGCCGCCGTTTCCTCCCTCTACCAGGGGATAGGCGGGTGACGGCAGCTGGGTTTGCACGGTTCTTTGGGATTGAGCCTTGACGCATTGCGGAATCCAGGTCTAGCATTCATCACATGCTGACATCATCACCTGATGACAATAGGGTTGAACCCATTGTCCAAGCCCAGGACCTCAACGTCCACAGGGGCAAAAACCACATTCTGCACGACGTATCGTTGGAGCTTCCCCCGGGAAGCGTCACGGGCCTCCTGGGACCTTCCGGCTGCGGAAAAACCACTCTGATGCGCTCAATCGTCGGCGTACAAAAAACCTCCGGGGGAGTGCTGCGCGTCTTCGGCGATGAGCCCGGGGCGCCAGCCAACCGCGGACGCACCGGCTACGTCACCCAACAGGCCTCCGTCTATCGCGACCTCACAGTCCGCGACAACCTGGAGTACTTCTCCTCGCTGTTTCATGGCAACCGCGACGAGCAAGCCGTCATCGATGCCCTTGAAGCTGTCAACCTGGAGAAATTCGCTGACAGCAACGTCGAAGACTTGTCCGGCGGACAGGCGGGACGCGCATCCCTGGCATGTGCACTTGTAGGCCTGCCCGACCTCCTGGTCCTCGATGAACCCACGGTCGGCCTGGACCCCGTCACCCGAGAGGACTTGTGGGAGCGCTTCCACGGCCTTGCCCAAAACGGCACCACCTTGTTGGTCTCCAGCCACGTCATGGATGAGGCGACCAGGTGCGATCAGCTCATCCTCATGCGCGACGGTCGCATCCTTGGCATCATGTCCCCGCAGGAGCTCCTGGAGCGCACCCATGCGGAAACCCCCGACGAGGCCTTCCTCACCCTCATCCGCGATTCTGATCAGGAGTCCAACTCATGAATTTCTCCGCCTACCGCGCAACAACCGTGCGCGTCATGCGTCAGCTGCTCGCAGACAAGCGCACTGTCTCCATGATTCTCGCGGTGCCCACCCTCTTGCTCATCCTGCTCTACTACGTCTTCTCCGATCTGCCCGCAGCGCCGCTGCCGGCAGGCGAGCCGAGCTCTGTCGCCGGGTTCCCCCGCATTGCACTGACCATGCTCGGCATCCTGCCCATGGTGGTCATGTTCCTGGTCACCTCTGTGGCTATGCAACGCGAGCGCGCATCTGGCACTCTCGAGCGCCTGTGGACCACACCGCTCCACCGACTCGACCTCATTTTGGGATACTGCACCGCTTTCGCGGTTACTGCCGTCATTCAGTCGCTTATCCTCTTCGGCGTGGCATTCTGGTTCCTCGACGTCGAGACCAGGGGAGCATCCTGGTGGGTGCTGGCCATCGCCCTCATTGATTCGATTGTGGGCGTCGCCCTGGGGCTGTTCACCAGCGCCTTCTCCCGTAACGAATTCCAGGCCGTGCAGTTCATGCCCGTGATCGTTGGCCCCCAGCTGTTCCTCTGCGGATTGTTCGTTGCCACTGAAGATATGCCGGTAGTGCTCGAATGGGCCGCCCGAGTCATGCCCATGACCTACGCCGTGGACGCTCTCAACCAGGTGCGTGACAACGCAACGGCAACAGGTATGCTTTTTGTAGACTTTTTGGTTCTGGCTGGCGTTGGCGCACTGGCACTCGTCTTGTCAGCACTCACCATGCCTAGAAAGACAAATTAGGGTCAGATGTCTACAGCGAAGAAGAAGGGTAAAGCCGAGGTCACACGGTCTCGCATCCTTGATGCAGCCCGCCAGCTCTTTGGCACCCACGGCTATGACGGCGTGTCCGTTCGCGCGATAGCCGCCAAGGCTGGAGTAGATCAAGCCCTCGTGCACCGATACTTTGGCACCAAGTACCAACTCTTTCTCGCTGCAGTCCAACGCCCCATGGACTCCCAACAGCTCATTGCCCCCATCCTCGACTGCCATCCGGACGAAAGGGGAAAGACCCTCGTCGTCCAGATGGTCACGATGTGGGATAACACGCCGGGCATCTCAGCGCTCATCAGGACCATGCTCGGATCAGAGGCCGCAGGTGCGTCGACACGGGCCGCACTCAAGGACCACCTCCTCAGCAGTATTCTCGGCCCACTGCATCTCGACGGTCCCGATGGCGAATTGAGGTGCAGCCTCATCCTCAGCCACCTGATAGGGCTTGCAGTATCCCGCGTGGTCATTCAATCAGAGCCACTTCATTCCATGTCTGCAGAAGAGGTCGGGGACCTCGTCGGCCCGACGATCCAGCGATACATTGCAGACCCCCTTGAAGGCAGCGCCGACTACGGTGCGCGAGGGGGCGTCGATAAGCAAGACACCCAGAAGATGGGGGAGTAGGAGACGACAAGAACGCCCGCTTACGGGGCGTTCTTGAAAAAATGAGCGACCAGGCCCTCCGGGTGCACCCGGAAACGGCCTGGCAAACTAGTCCGGGTTAGACCCCGGACATCTGGTAGATCCAGTCACGGTAGTACTGAATGTCCACGGCCTTGGACGGCGCGTAGGGGTCATACCAGTTGGACTGAGAGCCGATGACGTTGACGCCGATGAGCACACCGGAATCATCCAAGATAGGTCCGCCGGAATCGCCGAAGTTCGACGAACCGGTAATACCCTTCATGTTCATCACGATGCCAGCGTTGGGGTGACGCTCCTGGCCAGTGACCTCCAGGCGAGCGGTGCGCAGCCACGTCGTGGGCGCACCCTTGAAGCCCTGGCCAAAGCCGTACATGCTGACCTGCTCGCCGACCTGCAGCTCATGAGAGTCTGCGATCGGCGGGTAGGCCGTCAGCCGCGGGCTGCCGGGAACGTGGATGATGGCCAGATCCGCCTCATTCGACTTGGCGTACTTGTCCACGCGCAGAGCCCGGCCGGGGTGCACGCTGTCATTGGAGTAGTACACGCGCAGGATGTCCGGCGACGCGTCCGGAGCCGAGGGAGTCTGTCCCGCAACGCAGTGCGCTGCGGTGAGAATCCACTCGTCCGCCACCGCAGTGGCCGAGCAGCGGTGCGCACCGCCCGGGCCCATGTCATAGATGTAGAGTTGGACGAGATCGTCGCGGTGAGCCTCTTCGCCGAGGATGACCGCATCAGCCGAGGGCTGAACCTGCGTGCCCACCGCGAGGGCAGCGCAGATCAACGCCATGGCTGCGGAGCGCCAACGAGCCACGCCACGGACGCGACGCGCTGACTGAAAACAATGCTGCATGAGACCCCTTTCTCAGGGCTGTAGACAGTGGTTAGTGAAAACCAAGGTCACACTAGCAGCGCTAGCGCTCTAGATGCCCAAAATTAGGCAACAATTGGCAGCAGCGGCCAAGATCATCGAAATGAGCTGTGATGTTCACCCATAATTCCCAGCCGGCCCTACACATCTGCGACATCGTGTAGCCCCTGCGGCATCACGCGGCGTGCACGCCGGATCTGCGAAGAAAATCGCGCCAAACCGGGTCTCACGCCCATATGGTTATTATTGTCACGCGTGACGTTTTAAATAACGGTCCGAGGTCTGGCCATGCGGAAACCTGGAGGCGTGCCGGAGGCAAAATTTCTCGAGCACCTGGTGGCAGAAATTTTCCCCGAAAACCGGGCTAAGAAATTTCGCAGAAGCGGCCAAACGGAAATTTCTCGCTGAGAGGTTTCCGATCATCCGCCGGCGCGGTGGCGTGGGCGACGGCAACGCCGGCCAGCACAGACGAAAGCGCGGTGTACGGGCAAACGGAGAAGGTGTCCCGGCGATGCGGAGGTGCGCTGCGGTGTCGGTGCGGTGCACGCTGGGCCCGCGGCCCGCTTCCCCTTTTGTCCGATAATGTACATTATGTCATTTTAGCGGTGTCCGCAGTTCCCTACATCGTGAGCCGCTGTAGCTTCACCCCTCCTCCGGACCCCCGTAGTGACTCTCATCGGCGCTCCTGTTCCCTCACAGCGCTCCGCAGACTTCATGGCGTCTGGTTCCATCCCGAACATGCACTCACTCCGTGTGTGGCACGGATATGCGAGCTGCACCCGCGTGGCGGACACATTTGGTAACCATGGTTGCTCGCCGACCGTGGAGGAACCACCCGCCGCCGCGTAAGACCCTAAGACACGCCTACGACACAGCACGCTGCGGATCATCCGAAACCTCTCAGCGAGCCGAGCACACAACCTGCGCCCTTTGTATCCACTGTAGAGCCGTTCCCTTGACACAACTCGATGCGCCTCAGGCTGCGCAACACCTCGCGCCACATCGGAGACCGGCAGCTCCCCGAGACGTCCGCATGCCGCCTGCTGTGGCCCGCAAGCTCGGCCCCAGCCAGTTACCAGCGCACTCCGGAGAAACGACGAACGAGTCCGTTCCTTGTTGAATATGCCACCGCGGCCGCCTAGCGTGATCAGGCAATTATCCTTTTCGCGCAGCATTCCTCTCCCCGAGTTACCCATAACCGTTCTACAATAGGCAGCAGCAGCGACATATCACCGATGTGTCACCCCATGCCCTGTCCATAGGTCAGAAGATCCAGAGAGGAACCCACCATGGACCACCCCACAGTCACCCGCCATCCGCGACTGCGTCGCCTGGCCGGAACGGTCGTCGCCGCGGCGGCGATTGCGACGCTCGCACCTGCAGCAACAGCCGGCATTATAGAAGCTAGTGTTTACAACGATTCCTGCTGGCAACACGAGGATTTTAAACTTGGATCTTTGCGGATCGGTCGCGCCGAAGGTGATTGTCCCCAAGACGCCGGATCATACTACCGCGGGCGCGGCGTGCCCTCACGTTGGTCCCTGGGGGTTCTTTATCTTCCTAACGGCGATATGTACTCCGCGAGCGTTGATAATGTTTTGAACTTGCCCCCTCGGGACATCCCGATCCCACATCTGTGACCCAAACCCCTCGGCCCAGACGCAGCCGCCAAGACCGTAGACGTCTTGGCGGTTCGTTGTTTCTGGAGCCATGCCATATCCGGGCCCTACCATCAGGCATCCCCAGATCTCGCCTGACAATGAAAAGCTGATCCTGCTGGCGCCGGATATTGCCCCTCTGCCGGCACAGCACGTACAGAGCTCAAAGGTCCCCATTCAGATGGGAGCCCTCAGGCTCGTAATACTCATCATTCTGCGGCTCAAGAATTTCTCCCCCGCTACCCATAATCGTCCTACAATAGGCGGCAGCGGCGACATATCTTCGATATGCCACCCACATTCCCCGTCCATAGGTCAAAAGATCCAGAGAGGAACCCACCATGGACCACCCCACAGTCACCCGCCATCCGCGACTGCGTCGCCTGGCCGGAACGGTCGTCGCCGCGGCGGCGATTGCGACGCTCGCACCTGCAGCAACAGCCGGCGCCATTGAGCCTAGCCGGCTGGAACACTCCTGTTTCATACACTATGACCTCAAAATTGGCCCTCTGAAGGGTGGCCGAGCCGAAGGTCACTGCCCTCAGGACGCCGGCCGCTATTATCACGGGACCAATATCCCCGACCATTGGTCGCTGGGGGTGGTCTACCTTCCCGACGGGACCATGTACTCAGCGGGCGTGGACAACGTTTTGAACCTGCCCCCTCGGGACATCCCGATCCCGCACCTGTAGCCAGCAACGCAGGACCTTTCACACAAGCCGCTAGGACCCTCGCAGGCCCTAGCGGCTTGCACGTCTGCAGCCAACGCCCCACCCCACCCTGCGGTAGAGAAAACCTCTCAAAATTCCACTCAATGGGACTTGCGGTCCACTTAGTGGGATACTACTGTGTTCTCCTAACACTTCACATCATGTTCACCGGCTTTACCGAGTTTGGAGAGGTTCCATGCCATGACCCAGACAGTCAACACAGTCGCTTCCCAGGATCTGGGAGCACCCCCGCAGATCACCAAGCGCCAGCGCGCCCGGGTCATTACTGCCTCCACGGTGGGCACAACCATCGAGTTCTACGACTTCTATGTCTATGCCACGGCAGCCGTGGCGGTCTTCCCCCACCTGTTCTTCCCCAAGAGCGACAACCCCACGATGGCGTTGCTGTCCTCTTTTGCTACGTTCGGCCTGGCATTCGTTGCCCGCCCGCTGGGATCCATCGTCTTCGGGCACTTTGGTGACGTCATCGGACGCAAGGCGTCGTTGGTGGTGGCGCTATTGACCATGGGCATTTCCACCTTCATCATCGGCTGCCTGCCCACCTATGACACCATCGGGCTGTGGGCCCCGGCACTGCTGGCACTCATGCGCTTTGGCCAGGGCTTAGGTCTGGGCGGCGAATGGTCCGGCGCGGCGCTGCTGGCCACGGAGACGGCGGAAGACGGTAAGCGTGCGCGCGCGGCCATGTGGCCGCAGCTGGGCGCCCCCTTTGGCTTCCTGCTGGCCAACGGGCTGTTTTTGATCTTGGTGACGGTGTTTAACCACCAGGGCGGGGACATCAATAGCCAGTTCATGGCCTGGGGTTGGCGTATCCCCTTCCTGGCGTCTGCGGTGATGGTGGCCATTGGTCTCTACGTTCGGCTGCGCCTGGATGAGACCCCCGTCTTCCAGCAAGCTGTCGATCAGGGCAAGCGCGTGAAGTCCCCGCTCAAGGAGGTCTTTGTCACCGCGTGGCGTCCGCTGATCTGTGGCACGTTTGTCATGGTCGGCTGCTACACGCTGTTTTACCTGGTGACTACGTGGATTCTTTCCTTTGGTATCGGTTCGCGGGAGAAGGGCGTCGGGCTGGGTATCCCCTACGTGGACTTCCTGCACTTGCAGCTGATTTCTATCTTCGCCTTCATCATTGGTATCCCGGTGTCCGGCTGGCTGGCGGATCGCTTTGGCCGCAAGCCCACGCTGGCGTGGACGACCGCGGGCATCATCGTGTTCTCCTTGACCTTTACCTTCTTCTTGTCCCCGGCGGTGGCCACGGAGAACTCGGTGCTGGCGTTCTTGACCGTGGGTATGGCGCTGATGGGCCTGATCTTCGGCCCGATGTCTGCGGTGCTGCCGGAGATGTTCCCCACCAATGTCCGCTACACCGGTTCGGGTATTGCCTATAACGTTGCGTCGATCCTGGGTGCCGCGGTTGCGCCGTTCATTGCTACGGCGTTGGCTGCCAGCTTTGGGGTGAGCTCGGTGGGCTGGTATCTGTTGGTGGTCTCAGTGGTTTCTCTGATCGCCATCATGGTCATGCGGGAGTCCTCTGACCACGATTTGACGGCTATCTAGCGGTAGCCGCTAGCCCCTGCCTTAGCGTCCGCGGCGCACCCGCTGGGTGAAGGTGAGCTGGACGGTGGTGGTCATCTGTTGGGCGCCGAGTGCTTCTTTGAGAGCGAGCTGGAAGCGCCAGAGTCGCCGGCACACAACGTCCACGCCGGCCGCGGCGGCTTCGCGGGAATGGCCGGAAAAGTACTCGCGCTGCATTCGCAGGGCAGTCACGGCATGATCCCCGAGTAGCCGTTCGGCGGTCATGGGCATGGCGGTTGTTGCTTCGAGTTCTGCCTGCGTGGCGGCGAGGCTGCGGTAGGTCAGGTGGGGCCACAGGTACGCGCGCAGCGCGGCCGTCGCGGCGCGAGCGGATCGAGACCATGCTGGTCCTGCAACGGTGGTCTGGATTGCCGCCGCACCCCCGGGGGCGACACCGTGGCCGAGGAGCCGGCCCAACTGGGTGCGATGCGGGCGGCTGAGGTTTTCTAGGGCCTCGAGGCTGACAATCGCCTGGTAAGCGCCGCGTGAGAGGTGAAGTTGTCCGGCCAGCAGGTCTGGGTCTACCCCCACGGAGATGGCGTCAAGATCGGTGCCGGTGACGGCTAGCTCGGCGCGCAGCCTGTTTCTTTCCTGAAGATTTCGGACCCACCCGTTGACGTGCACTCCCCGATCGGCGAGTTCGGCAGCCAGCGCGATGTCGAGCTCCGGCAGGACAGCAGCTTGGTCACCTGGGGCGAGCCCGGCGGCGTCGGCAAGCGTGCGCAGGCCGTTGAGCTGGGCGGCAGGCAGATCGGCGCGCTCGACGGCTACTGGGGGCGCGACGACGGTGCGATCCACATAGCGGCCGGTCGCACTCGCCGCAGAACGCTTATCGACGCCCCGCCGCAGCGTCGTAGGCACTCCCGACTCGAAGACTGCACCGCTGGTAGCCAGCCCGATCGGCGAGGACAACTCGTTGAGGCAGCGCCGAATATCCGGCTGATCTGGAGGGCCGGCGATTCGCCCGGGAAAACGGTGCACGCCGCGGGGGTGATAGTTGACGCTGAGCAGGCGGGCGAGGACGTCAGCAAGATCTGGTGCCGTCCACTCCCCCGCCATGTATGCCTCCGCGAGCCCGAGCCACCCATCAGCGGCGACGCGGTGAAAGGTTGCGGCATGAAGGACCACCAGGTCCGGGCGGGAACGCGGATCCAGCTCTATGCCGGCCTTAGCACAGGCGTGGGCGAACCCTGCCTCAGTACCGCGGGCGGCCATGCTCACTGGCCACGTGCGGGGAACCGTGGCAATGCGCGGCCAAGATTGATGGTCTATATCGCGAAGGTGATGGTCTGTCATGGTGAGTTGAGCGGGCTCCTTGATCCGTGCGATAAACCAGGATCCCAGGCTACCGCGTGTGAGCTCATACGCCGCGTAGACACGGCCATCCTCACCTTGCTGGAGTTGACCTGTGCACTATCGCAATGTGCGGACTATTATCGTTGACGCAGACCACATTTTTTCCGGCTCCTGCTTCCCGTTTTCCCGCTCCAGGCAACGGGCGTAGGATTCAGCGAAATGCGGCCCTCACAGCTCTTTTGGGCCCACCGCGGAGCTCTCTAACAGTCCCTACGAAGAGGAGATCGATTTTTTTATGACTACGCAACCCTATCGGCCCGTCGGCGGACGCCACCATGTTGTTGTCATTGGCTCCGGGTTCGGCGGGCTGTTCGCCACGCAGGAACTGAAGGATGCCGACGTTGATGTCACGCTCATCGACCGCGGCAACCACCACCTCTTCCAGCCGCTGCTCTACCAGGTAGCCACCGGCATCCTGTCCTCCGGCGAGATCGCCCCCTCGACCCGCCAGATCCTGGCCAACCAGGACAACGCCAGCGTGGTCAAGGCCGAGGTCACGGATATTGATATCAAGGCCCAGACCGTGACAACCCACCTGGATGAGTATGAGCGCGTCTACGAATATGACTCCCTGATCGTCGCCGCTGGCGCAGGCCAGTCCTACTTTGGCAACGATCACTTCGCCGAGTTCGCTCCCGGCATGAAGTCCATCGATGACGCCTTGGAAATCCGCGCCCGCATTGTTGGCGCGTTTGAGCGCGCAGAGCTGACCGATGACCCGCGGGAGCGCGAACGCCTGCTGACCTTCGTCGTCGTGGGCGCCGGCCCCACCGGCGTTGAGCTGGCAGGCCAGCTGGCAGAAATGGCGCACCGCACCCTGGCGGGCGAGTTCCGCAACTTCAACACCAGCGCAACCAAGATCATCCTGTTGGACGGCGCTCCGCAGGTCCTGCCGCCCTTTGGCAAGCGCCTGGGCCGCAAGGCGCAGCGCCAGCTGGAAAAGCTCGGCGTGACCGTCAAGCTCGGCGCCATGGTCACCAACGTGGATGAGTCCTCGGTGACCTACAAGGCGGGCGACAAGGAGCACACCATCGAGTCCTACACCAAGGTGTGGTCCGCAGGTGTGGCGGCTTCCCCCCTGGGCAAGCTGGTTGCCGAGCAGGCCGGCCTGGAGGTCGACCGCGCCGGCCGCGTTCCGGTCAACCCGGACTTGAGCGTCGGGGACTTCCGCAATGTCTTCGTCGTCGGGGACATGATCAACCTGAACAAGCTGCCGGGCGTGGCTCAGGTGGCCATCCAGTCCGGCCAGTACGTGGCTGAGACCATTGCCAAGGAGGTCGATCAGCCCGAGGATTCCGCCGCCGCGCGGGAGCCTTTCGAGTACTTTGACAAGGGCTCAATGGCCACGATCTCCCGCTTCTCCGCGGTGGTCAAGCTGGGCAAGGTCGAGGTCACCGGATTCATCGGCTGGGTGCTGTGGCTGGTGGTCCACGTCATGTACCTGGTTGGCTTCCGCAACCGGCTGGTCGCGGCCGTGGCGTGGGGGCTCAACGCGTTGTCGCGCAAGCGCTGGAACCTTGCCACTACTCGCCAGCAGCTCCACGGCCGCAACGGCTTGAACAAGCTGGGCGAGGCTGACGGTGACACTGAGACCGGCGCGAAGGCTGCCGCAGAGGCCGGCGCAGAGGCCTCGAAGGAGAAGAAGGCCGAGAAGGCCAGCAAGTAGCTGCCCCCCCCCCACCGGTCATTGTGGGACGTATCACCCCCGGATTGGGCGCATAGCCCGACCGGGGGTGATTGCTGTTTGCTAGCGTGGGGCCCGTACGACAACGGGGTGCGCGCCTTCCTGGCAAGCCCAGGTGCACCGGCGCGCTGAGACCACACCCGTCGAACCTGATCTAGCTCGCACTAGCGAAGGGAATTGTCGCCGCTGTGCCTGCTCAAGGGCCGGTGCCCGATGCGGGCATGGGCTTGCCGCAGGCTCACGCTCGAAGCCCCTTCGCGGAAAGGCCTACCGTGAATCGGCCCCCGCATTACCTTCCCACCGTCTTAAGCATCGCCGGCACAGACCCCACCGGGGGTGCTGGAATCCAGGCAGATATCAAAGCTATCTGTGAGGCCGGTGGTTTTCCCTTCAGCGTTGTCACCGCTCTGGTTGCGCAAAACACTCAGGGGGTGCGTTCCATTCACACGCCTCCGGTGGATTTCCTGCGCGCACAGCTCGATGCCGTCTGGGATGACGTGCGCATCGATGCCGTCAAGATCGGCATGCTGGGCACCGCCGAGATTACGCGCACGGTCGACGAGTATCTTCAGCAGCATCGCCCGCCCGTGCTCGTGGTTGATCCGGTCATGGTGGCCACCAGCGGGGATTCGCTTCTCGACGCCGCCGCCCAGGACGCCCTGCGCGAATTGTGCTCGCGCGCGGACGTCATCACCCCGAATCTTCCTGAACTGGCGGTCTTGGCCCAGGTGCCGGACCCGGCCGTATACCGGGGCCCGCAGGGCTGGGAGCACGCCCTGGGTGACGCGAAGGATCTAGCCCATAGCCTTGACACGGTGATCATCGTCAAAGGTGGGCACTTGACGGGGGCGTCGGCACGCAATGCTGTCGTCGCCCCTGATGGCGCAGTGAGCATCGTGGAGAGCCCGCGGATTGCCACCCGTCATACCCACGGGACGGGATGCTCACTGTCTTCTGCCCTTGCCACCCGGCTGGCCTCCGGAGAGGCTGCCCCTGCGGCCCTGCAGTGGGCAACCACCTGGATCAACGAGGCTATCGCGCATGCAGATGAGCTGCACATCGGCCACGGCAATGGGCCTATTGACCACACGCATCGCTCCCGCCGCCTCCTGCGTGCGGCCGACACCACACCCTGGCCAGAGCCGGCGGCGGTGGGCACTGAATGGCAGCACCCTGATGATCTTGCCGCCACAGCCCAGGCCACACTTGCGGACGATTCCACTGCCACCCCCACCGCCGTCGCCGCGGCCGGGCCCTGGACAAACGCCCTGTGGCAGGCTGCGCGCCCGATCACGGACGCGACGTGGCAGCTGGACTTCATTCAGGGCCTGGCCTCCGGGCGCGTGCCGCGCCAGCAGTTTGACTTCTACCTCTCCCAGGATGCCGTCTACCTGGAGGGGTACGCCCGTGCGTTGGCCGGATTGGCGGTGCGTGCGAGTGCGCCTGAGGATGTCGAGTGGTGGGCCCAGGCCGCACTGGGGTGTATTGAGGAGCGCCGCCAGCTCCACGATGCCTGGCTGGAAACCTCTCCGGCGAGCGGGAAGACCACGGAGCCTAGCCCGGTGACCTTGGCGTACGTCAGCTTCTTGCAGTCCCGCGTGCTCAGTGATGACGCCGTGGTTGGAGCAGCCGCCGTGTTGCCGTGCTTCTGGTTGTACGCCGAAGTTGGTCACCGCATGGCCCAGCTGACGCGGCAGCACTCACGCCCAGCCGCCGCAGCCAGCACCAGTAAGAAGGCCAGTGACGGGGTACTGGAAAACCCCTATTCGCCGTGGATTGCTGCCTATGAGGATGCGGATTTCCACGCGGAGGTGGGGCGTGCCATTGCCTACGTAGAGGGCGCCCTTGCGGCTGCGTCGCCTGAGGTGCGCGCCCGGGCGGCTAAGGAGTTTTTGCGGGCCTGGCGCTTCGAGCTTGAGTTTTTTGATCAGGCTTCCCGGCAGGAGTGAGATGGCTCACGGCGGTGGGAGTGCCGAAGTTCACAGCGAGGAAATTTCGTGACACGGAAACCTTTTCTCTATACTGGGTCATGTACGGCGCATTGCTTGAAAAATAGCCGCCCGCTTCGCCACCGCCATCACGGCGTTGAATCCGGCGAATCCGGCACGACTGTGGCTGAGAATGTGTGAGCAGCGATGGGCCGCAGATTACATCCGTTTCAACTTTCGTAAAAAGGACGAGTGCCTGTGACAACCACCGCACAATCGCCTTCCCGGGCAGCCTGGGACTCCTTCGAGCCCGGCGACTGGCAAGATTCCATCAATGTCCGTGACTTCATCCAGAAGAACTACACCCCTTACGAGGGCGACGCGTCGTTCCTGGCTGGCCCCACGGACAAGACCACCCGCATCTGGGAGCACCTTGAGGACAAGTACCTGTCCGTCGAGCGTGAGCGCCGAGTCTATGACGTAGACACCGATACCCCCGCTGATGTCGATGCCTTCCCGGCTGGCTACATCAGCGAGGACGATGACGTCGTCGTCGGCCTGCAGACGGACGTCCCCCTCAAGCGCGCGATGATGCCCAATGGCGGCTGGCGCATGGTCAAGACCGCCATCGGCGAGGCGGGCAAGGAAGTCAACCCCGAGGTGGAGAAGATCTTCACCCGGTACCGCAAGACGCATAACGACGCCGTCTTCGATATCTACACCCCCCGCATCCGCGCCGCGCGTTCCTCGCACATCATCACCGGCCTGCCGGACGCCTACGGCCGCGGCCGCATCATCGGCGATTACCGTCGCGTCGCGCTCTACGGCGTGGACCGCCTCATCGAGGACAAGACCGAAGCCAAGGATCGCGTGGCCACCGAGCACTTCTCGGAGCACTGGGCTCGCTACCGCGAGGAGCACTCCGAGCAGATCAAGGCCCTGAAGAAGCTCAAGGCCATGGCCTCGTCCTACGGCTTTGACATCTCCGGCCCGGCGACCAACGCTAAGGAAGCCGTGCAGTGGACCTACTTCGCCTACCTCGGCGCGGTGAAGTCCCAGGACGGCGCCGCCATGTCCATCGGCCGACTGTCCGCCTTCTTTGACATCTACTTTGAGCGTGACCTGGCCGCCGGCCTGATCACCGAGGAAGATGCCCAGGAGATCATCGACGCCCTGGTGATCAAGCTGCGCATCGTGCGCTTCCTGCGCACCATCGACTATGACCAGATCTTCTCCGGTGACCCCTACTGGGCAACCTGGTCCGACGCCGGCTTCGCCGAGGACGGCCGCTCGCAGGTGACCAAGACCTCCTTCCGGTTGCTGCAGACTCTGCGCAACCTGGGCCCCGCCCCGGAGCCGAACATCACCATCTTCTGGGATCCCAAGCTTCCGGAAGGCTACAAGGAGTTCTGCGCCGCCATCTCCATTGAGACGTCTGCGATTCAGTACGAGTCTGACAAGCAGATCCGCGACCAGTGGGGCGACGACGCCGCCATCGCCTGCTGCGTGTCCCCGATGCGCGTGGGCAAGCAGATGCAGTTCTTCGGCGCCCGCGTCAACGCCGCCAAGGCACTGCTCTACGCCATCAACGGCGGGCGCGACGAGGTCACCGGCAAGCAGGTCACCGAGGACGGACTGTTCAGCCCGATCTCCGGCGACGGCCCCCTGGACTTCGACGAGGTCTGGCAGAAGTACGAAGAGATGCTCGACTGGGTGGTTGGCACCTACGTTGAGGCCCTCAACATCATCCACTACTGCCACGACCGCTACGCCTACGAGTCCATCGAGATGGCGCTGCACGACTCTGACATCGTGCGCACCATGGGCTGCGGCATCGCCGGCCTGTCCATCGTCGCCGACTCCCTGGCTGCCATCAAATACGCCAAGGTCACCCCGGTGCGCGATGAATCCGGCCTGGTCACCGACTACATCACCGAGGGTGACTTCCCGATCTACGGCAACGATGATGACCGCGCTGATGATATTGCGGCCACCGTCGTCCACACCGTGATGTCCAAGATCAAGGAAATCCCCCTGTACCGGGATGCCATCCCCACCCAGTCGGTCCTGACCATCACCTCGAACGTGGTCTACGGCAAGGCCACCGGCGCGTTCCCCTCCGGACACGAGGCGGGCACGCCGTTCGCCCCGGGTGCCAACCCGGAAAACGGCGCAGACAACCACGGCATGGTCGCGTCGATGCTGTCCGTGGGCAAGTTGGACTACAACGATGCCCTCGACGGAATCTCGCTCACCAACACCATCACCCCCTCGGGACTGGGGCGCGACAAGAACGAGCAGGTCAACAACCTGGTCGGCATCCTTGACGCCGGCTTCATCATGGAGCACTCCGAAAGCTAACCCCCTCTCCCCTACATCCTGCGAAAAGGAGCAGAAATGTCTACCCAAACTTTTGATCAGCGCCTTGAGACCATGAAGGCCAACCGTTGCGCCAACGAGCAGACCGCTGGTCTGTACCACGCCAACATCAACGTGCTCGATGAGTCCACCCTCAAGGACGCCATGTCGCACCCGGAGAAGTACCCCAACCTGACGGTGCGTGTCTCCGGCTACGCCGTCAACTTTGTCAAGCTGACCAAGGAACAGCAGCTCGACGTCATTTCCCGTACGTTCCACCACAACAGCTAGGAGAGATCAGGCACAATGGCTGACGGCATCAGTGGCGTGGTCACGCTCGCCCCAGAGATCGGACAAAAAGTCCGTGGCGTGGCCCAGGGGATCAACTCAGGCGAGGATCTTGCCGATGAGTTGTCGCGCCCTGAGCTCATGGAGGCGCGCCGCAGAGGCGACATCGCCCTCGTTCACTCGTGGGAGATTGTCACCGCTGTGGATGGACCTGGAACGCGCATGACGTTGTTCCTGTCCGGGTGTCCGTTGCGGTGTCAGTACTGCCATAACCCCGACACAATGGAGATGAAGACGGGGACCTTGGAGCAGATCGATGAGATCGTTTCCAAGATCAAGCGCTACCGCACCGTCTTCAGCGCCTCCGGGGGCGGGTTGACCGTCTCCGGCGGGGAGCCTCTCTTCCAGATCGCTTTCACGCGCCGCCTGCTGCGGGCCGTGCATGATGCGGGCATTCATACCTGCATCGACACCTCGGGCTTCCTCGGTTCACGACTCACCGACGAGGACCTAGACAACATTGACCTGGTGCTGCTGGACGTGAAGTCCGGAAACTCGGAGACCTATCAAGCGGTCACCGGACGCCCCCTGCAGCCCACCATCGACTTTGGAGACAGGCTGCATCAAGCCGGCAAGCACACCTGGGTGCGCTACGTGCTGGTTCCGGGCCTGACCGACGAGGTGTCCAACATCGAGGCCGCGGCTGACATCGTGGCCAGATGGAAGGGCACTGTCGACAGAGTTGAGGTACTCCCCTTCCACAACATGGGCGCCGACAAATGGCGCGAACTGGGGATGCACTACACATTGGAAGACGTCTCCCCGCCCCCGCCCGAACAGGTGGAGCAGTGTAGGCAGATTTTCCGTGCGAGAGGGTTGACTGTCTATTAACCTTGCGGAGGTGTCGCTCTTCACGTGAAGGCGAGACCTCCTTGAGCCTGAGTAACGCACGTTGCACCGTGGACGTGGGTGGCTACCGTGTCGGCGACACACAATTAGTTGCACCGACAAGCTTCTATAGCAAGGACCATCCATGTCCACGACCTCTCCTGCCACCACCCCGGCAGATGTCACCACTGACACCCCTGCCCGCGGCGTCGACGCCAGCTGGGCAATCTCACTGTTCGGTACCGCTGTGGGTGCCGGCATCCTCTTCCTCCCCATGAACGCGGGAGGCAAGGGCCTGTGGCCCCTTCTGGTAGCCACCATCCTCATTGGCCCCATGACCTACTTCGCCCACCGCGCCATGGCGCGCATGGTGTGCGTGTCTCCCCGCAAAGGCGAAGACATCACCCTGGTCGCCCGCGATTACTTCGGCGACGTCGCCGGCTGGGCTGTGACCTTCCTGTACTTCATGGCGATCTTCCCCATCGTGCTGATCTACGGGGTCTCCATCACCAACACCGTCGATAGCCTCATCGTGCACCAGTTCAACGGGCCACACGTCAACCGTGTCCTGTTGTCCGGCGTGCTCATCGGTGTGATGACCCTGGTCCTCGTTTTCGGCGAGAAGCTCATGCTGGCCGTCACCCAGGCTCTGGTCTACCCGCTCATCGTGCTGCTGGCGGGCATCTCCATCTACCTCATCCCGCGCTGGGACTTCTCCGCCTTCTCCGGGTCTCCCTCGGCGGGCGTGTGGGCCATTGCCGGAGCAATCTGTTTGACCGTTCCCGTGTTGGTGTTTGCGTTCAACCACTCCCCCGCGATTTCCCAGTTCTCCCTGGCCATGCAGCGCGCCCACGGCGACAACGCGGCAAAGCGGGCATCCGTGGTCTTGGCTGCGACGGCGATCATGCTCACCGTGTTCACCATGTTCTTTGTCTGGTCCTGCTCCCTGGCCCTGGGCACTGAAGGTCTGCAGGATGCCCGCGCGGAAAACGTCCCGGTGCTCTCCCACTTGGCCAATGTCTTTGACAGCCCGGTCTTGTCCTACTTCGCGCCTGCCATCGCCATCGCCGCGATCGTGTCCTCCTACTTCGGGCACGTCCTGGGCGCCTCTGAAGGTGCTGCCTCAATCGCGCGTGGGGCGCTGCACGCCGCGGGGGTGCGCTCGGTCAACGAGCGCAAGCTGCAGCTGTGGGTCTACCTGTTCATGTTTGTCTGCGCCTGGATTGCCGGCATTCTCAACCCCGGCATCCTCGACATGATTGAAACGCTGTCCGGCCCGGTCATCGCGGCGCTGCTGTACCTCATGCCAATGGTGGCCATCTACAAGGTTCCGGCGCTGCGGCCCTACCGCAAGCAATGGTCCAACCTGTTTGTCATCATCGCCGGATCCATTGCGATCCTCTCGATCATCTACAAGGTTGCCACCGGCGCCTAGACAGACATCAAGGCAACGAGGAACTGGGACTCCTCGCCCCACGGGCGCAGGTCCCAGGACTCAAAGCGAGCGTCAACGTGCAGGCCAACGTCCTGCGCGGTGGCTAAGAAGTCAGCAAAATCCCATCCCCGACCCGCGCCGAATCCAATGACCACGCGGCCTTGGGGCGCGGTGGCGCCGGCAAGAGCGGCAAGCACGGCGCGCCGGTCACGCGGATCAATAAACCCCATGACGTTGCCGGCGCTGACAACAACGTCAAAATTGCCCTCCGGGATGGGGTCGTGGCCCAAATCCCCGACCTCCCATCGCGCATCCGGGTAATCGTGACGGGCCACCTCGATGAGGAACGGATCAATGTCCGTGCCCACGACGGTGTGCCCGCGCTCGGCGAGCCACCCGCCAATTCTGCCGGTACCGCATCCGGCGTCGAGGATGCGTGCATTCCGGGGGGCGAGGGCGTCGACAAGCCGTGCTTCTCCCACGATGTCGCGGCCCTGAGCCGCAAACATGCGCCACCGTTGCGCGTAGTTGTGGGAATGCTGCGGGTTGTTGTCCACTATTTCTTTCCAAGTAACCATGGCCCCCAAGTCTATAGTGGACTGACGTGTCACCAACTTTTCCCCGCCCGCGCAACTCGTCCTCCGGCGACAGCGCGCACCGCGAATCACGCCTGCGCATTCCCGTCGAGCGCGCTATCGAGCACTGTCGGATATTCCGCGACGGCACCCGCCTCCCCGGCGAACACACCGTTGAACAAGCCATCGAAGAGGTACGCGCGCATGGGGGTTTTGTGTGGCTGGCGCTGCGCGAGCCCAACGACACCCAAATGGCCCGGGTGGCGTTGAAGTTCGACATTGATGAACTCGTCGCCGAGGATGCGGTCAGCGCCCACCAGCGCCCCAAGGTGGAACGCTACGGCGACCAGCTCTTTATCGTCGTGCGCTCGGTAACCTACCGGGATGCAGACGCGGTCAAGGATGCGCGCGAAATCATTGAAACCGGCGAGCTCCAGATGCTCATCGGCTCGCATTTCATCATCACCGTGCGCCACGGGGCAGACGTCCCCGGCCTGCTGGAACACATGGACCGGGACCTGGAATTGGAGGACACCGGCCCGCTGGCTTTGGCGTGGAGCGCCGCCGACCACCTCGTGGAAGAATATGGGCGCATCGCAGACCTGCTTGAGCGAGAGGTCGACGAGATTGAAGAAGAAGTCTTTACCCCAGACTCCGATTTCCAGATCGAACAGATCTACATGCTCAAACGCGAGATCCTAGAAATGCGCCATTCCGTCGCTCCCCTGGTTTCCGCGCTGACGGCCCTGACCACCCGGCTCGAGCCCCAACTCCCTGCCCAACTATCCGCGCATTTCCGCGACGTGCTGGATAACACCGCAATCGCCCGCGAGCAGATCACCTCTTTTGATGAGCGGCTGACCGCTCTGGTTGACGCGGCGGTGGCAAAGATTACCCTGCAACAAAACCAGGATATGAGGCGGCTTTCGGTGCTGGTGGGAATGATCACGGTGCCCACGCTCATCGCCGGAATTTATGGGATGAACTTCGACGAGATGCCCGAGTTGCACTGGATGTTTGGTTACCCGGCGGCCATCGGACTGATGGTCCTGTCCGTCACCATCATCTACTGGGTGTGTCACCGGCGCCACTACATCTGACTGGTAGCCACGCCTGATGATGGTTCCGGCAGGGGGCACCCGCCGGTGCACGCCGGTGCAGGCTGGCGCCCCGCACGCCGGCGCAGCCTCACGCAGGCCGGCGGCCCGCAGGCTAAAACACCATGGTGCGCAACCGGGTGATAGCGGCGAGCTGCCCCTCATTGTGCATGGAGACCTCCCAGACATGGGTGGTCCGCCCGGCTTGGATGCAGCTGGTGGTGGCTTCAATGGTGCCGCCGCGGACGGCTCGCAAGAAGCAGGTGTTGTTGTCTACCCCCACGACGGCTGGCGGGATCTGGGCGCGGCGCCCTGCCTGTTGCGCGCCCTGTGCGCCCTGCCCGCCGGGCGTGGAGGCAGCAACCGCGGCTGCCGCTGCGCGGTCAGCACCGGCTTTGACGATGCTGGCCAGGGATCCCACGGATTCTGCGATTGCGGCGAAGACTCCCCCGTGCACGAGTCCGGCGAGCTGCAAATGCCGGGGCGCCACGGCTAATTGTGCGGCTGTGCGGTCCGGGCCCACGGCGGTGTAGCGCAGGTTGAGGGTGGTTTCTAGGCCGCCGAGTGCCACGTTGAATTGTTCTAGTTGGGCGTCGTCGAGTTGGTTGTGGGATGCGGCGACGATGAGCTCGCGCAGCGTGGTGTTGGTGGCGGGGATGTCCAGTGAACTCATGCATGTATGCCACCACAGGTGCGGGCGACGGAGCAAGATTGGTGTGAGGTTTCTCACATTTAGTTAAAGGTAGTACGTTTCCCGGGGTGTCGCGAGACCCCAGGGAGGCCGCGCTGTAACCTAACACCTATGAGCAACCCGAACTCTTTGGCACATATCGGCGTCGTCGGCTTGGCAGTCATGGGCTCCAACCTGGCACGCAACTTCGCCCACCACGGCCACACCGTCGCCGTGTACAACCGCACCGCCGCCAAGACCCACGACTTCATCAATGAGCACGGCACCGAAGGCGAGTTCATCGCCTCCGAGACCATCGAGGACTTCGTCGCCTCGCTGGAGCGCCCGCGCCGGGCCATCATCATGGTCCAAGCTGGCCCCGCCACGGATGCCGTCATCTCCCAGCTGGCTGACGCCATGGAGGAAGGCGACATCATCGTCGACGGCGGCAACGCGCTGTACACGGACACGATCCGTCGGGAAAAGGAGATCTCCGCCCGCGGCCTGCACTTCGTGGGAACCGGCATCTCGGGTGGCGAGGAAGGCGCTCTCAACGGCCCGTCCATCATGCCCGGTGGTACCGCCGAGTCCTACAAGTCCCTCGGCCCTCTGCTGGAGGATATCTCCGCGCACGTCGACGGCACCGCCTGCTGCACCCACATCGGTCCCGATGGTGCCGGCCACTTTGTCAAGATGGTCCACAACGGCATCGAGTACGCAGACATGCAGGTCATCGGCGAGGCCTACCACCTGCTGCGCCACGGCGCCGGCCTGGAGCCGAAGGAGATCGCAGAGATCTTCCGCACGTGGAACAAGGGCGACCTGGACTCCTACCTCATTGAGATCACGGCGGAGGTGCTCAGTCAGGAAGACGCCGCCACGGGCAAGCCGCTTATCGACGTCATCGTGGATGCGGCAGGACAGAAGGGTACCGGTCGCTGGACGGTCAAGGCCGCGCTCGACTTGGGCATTGCCACCACCGGCATCGGCGAGGCCGTGTTCGCTCGCGCCCTGTCCGGCGCCCTCGACCAGCGCCGCGCCGCCGCCGCCCTGCCATCGGGCCAGCTGCTCGACTTCGCCGCCCTGGGCACGGATAAGGACTCCTTCGTTGAGGATGTCCGCCGCGCCCTCTACGCCTCCAAGCTCGTGGCCTACGCGCAGGGCTTCGACGAGATCAAGGCGGGGTCCGCAGAAAACGGTTGGGACGTCGATCCCCGCGATCTGGCGACCATCTGGCGCGGCGGCTGCATCATCCGCGCCCAGTTCCTCAACCGCATTGTGGATGCCTACAACACCAACCCCGAGGTCGAGTCGCTGCTGCTTGATCCCTACTTCAAGGATGAGATCGGCGGCTCCGTTGACTCCTGGCGCCGCGTGGTCATTGCCGCCACGCAGCTGGGCCTGCCCATCCCGGTCTTCGCTTCCTCGCTGTCCTACTACGACTCGCTGCGCTCCGACCGGCTGCCTGCTGCCCTCATCCAGGGCCAGCGTGACTTCTTTGGCGCCCACACCTATCAGCGCGTGGACCGCGAAGGCGCCTTCCACACGCTGTGGTCTGGGGACCGCAGCGAAGTAGAGGCCTAGTGTCTCGAGCGTCCGGCCAGGTCGCCTAGACTGGCGCGGATGACTACTTTCGCCGACCTCGGCCTACCGGACGCCCTTGTGCGCGAGCTCACGCACGCGCACATCACTGAGCCCTTCCCTATCCAGGCCGCGGCCATCCCGGATGCCCTCGCAGGACGTGACGTCCTTGGCCGCGGGCCCACGGGTTCCGGCAAGACCTTTACCTTTGGGCTACCCATGCTCGCCCGTCTTGCCGGGGCGCCGTCGCGCCCCGCGCACCCGCGCGGCCTCATTCTGGCCCCAACCCGCGAGCTGGCCTCGCAGACGAAGCAGCGCCTGGAAAGGCCCGCCGCCGCGGTGGGGCTGCGCGTGCTCGACGTCGTCGGGGGCGTCAACATCAAGCGCCACATCACCGCCTTGGCCCGCACGGTCGACGTGCTGGTGGCCACCCCGGGACGCGCCCAGGATCTGATCAATCAGCGCAAGCTCTTTCTTGACGATGTCCAGATCACTGCCGTCGATGAAGCAGACCAGATGGCAGACATGGGCTTCTTGCCGCAGGTGCGCAAGCTGCTCGACCTGACGCCGCGCGACGGGCAGCGGCTGCTCTTTTCCGCCACCCTGGACAAGGAGGTGGACAAGCTCGTTGCGCGCTACCTGCACAACCCGGTCACGCACTCTACTGCGCCAGTCGGTGCGAGCGTGGAGACGATGACGCACTATCAGCTGCGGGTGGCAGGCAAGCCCGAGCGCGCCGAGGTGGTGGCGCGCATCGCCGCACGCTCCGGGCGCACGATCCTGTTCGTCCGCACCAAGCACGGGGTAGACCGTCAGGTAAAGAAGCTTCGCCGCCTGGGGATCAACGCCGCGGGCCTGCATGGGGATAAGGGTCAGGGCGCCCGGGAGCGGGCCCTGGCCGGGTTTTCGGACGGGACCGTGCCGGTCCTGGTAGCCACAGACATTGCGGCGCGCGGCATCGACGTCGGCGACGTCAGCCTGGTTGTCCACGTCGATCCTCCGGCCGAGCACAAGGCGTACCTCCACCGCGCCGGGCGCACCGCGCGCGCTGGGGAGTCCGGAGTGGTGATCACCCTGGTTACTGATGACCAGGTCGATGATGTCGCTGCGCTGCTGCGCAAGGCCGGCGTAACCGCCAAGCAGGTCGCCGTCACCCCCACCAGCCCGGTTCTCGCGCAGCTGACTGGGGCGCGGGAACCGCAGGGACAGCCCCTGCCGCCCTTCGGCGCCCCGCCTGCAAAGAAGCAGGGTGGTGACCGCAAGCCTGCCGCGACACGCAACCGTGCATCGGCTGGCGGACGGGGGCGGACGCGACGCGCGCGGGCGACGGGTGGGGCGTCGGCACGCGGGAAGACGCGCCGGACCCGCGGGCGCGGGTAAGCTCTGTGCAACGACTACTTGTTCCATAGGCTCGAAGAAGGGACTGTCACCCGCATTTGTTTGTGTGCGGACACCATGGACGTTGTTATAGCCATCGCCTCACTAGCCGGTTTTATCCTGCTCACAGCTTCTACCGGCCTGTTTGTGGCCATCGAATTTGCGCTCACGGGGCTGGAAAAATCAACCGTTGAAGCCCACGAACGGGCGCGCGGTGATGCCCCCGCCCGCGCCGTTTCGCGGGCCTTTTCTCACTTATCTTTCGTGCTTTCCGGCGCGCAGCTGGGAATCACCATTACCACCTTGGCCACCGGGTACCTCGCCGAACCGCTGCTGGCTACCTACGTCAACCCCCTGTTGATGGCGTGTGGGCTCAGCCCGGCGGCCGCCGAGACGGGTTCGATGATTGTGGCATTGATCATCGCGACGGTGCTGTCCATGGTTTTTGGTGAGCTCGTGCCCAAGAACATCGCCATCACCATGCCGTTGCCCGTCGCCCGCGCGGTCACCCGGCCGGTGCAGGCTTTTAATCTTGTCTTCTCCTGGTTCATTCGTTTTCTCAACTTCACGGCTAATTGGGTGGTGCGCAAAATGGGCATCGAGCCGGCCGATGAGCTGGTCTCTGCGCGCTCGCCGCAGGAATTAGGATCTCTGGTGCGCAATTCGGTCGAATCCGGGGGGCTAGATGCCACGACGGCGGAAGTCTTAGAGGCGTCCCTGGAGTTTGGGCACACCACCGCCGAGGAACTGATGACTCCCCGCTCAACGGTCGACGTGTTGCAGGCCGATGACACGGTCGACCAGCTCATCTCCCTGGCCATAGAGACTGGCCATTCGCGCTTCCCCGTCGTGGACGGGGACTTGGACGAAACGCTCGGAGTCGTCCACGTCAAGGATGCGTTCCGGGTTCCCCGCGCGCAGCGCAGCACCCTCCAACTGGGGGACTTGGCGCTTCCCATCCCCGCGGTGCCGGAATCCCTGGACGGCGATGCCGTGCTCAAGGCGGTGCGTTCGGCCGGGTCGCAGCTGGTCCTCGTTGCCGACGAATATGGCGGCACCGCCGGCATTGTCACCATCGAAGACGTGGTGGAGGAAATCCTCGGCGAGGTCTACGACGAACACGATGACGAGGCCGCCGAGCAGGACTTTCTCAAGCAGGGAACCTCCTGGCTGGTCACCGGCCTTGCCCGACTTGATGACGTCGCGGATGAGCTAGGCTATCAGGCCCCGGACGGCCCCTATGAGACGCTTGGAGGCCTGGTCATGGCCACGCTCGGGCGCATCCCCGCGGCCGGGGATACCGTGGTGCTGCCCCGCCAGCGCGCCGGGCTGCTCGATGACCTACAGGCCGATCCCCCGGGCCGCTGGCTCGCCCAGGTCACCCTCATGGATGATCGCCGGGTGGACAAGGTCGCGCTCAGCCCCATCAGCGAGGAGCAGGCGAAGGAGTACCAGCAGTGAGTGTATTGACCACCGTGGCTTTGATCCTCGCGCTGCTGGGCGCGAATGCGCTGTTCGTGGCCGCTGAGTTTTCCTTTATTTCCTCGCGCCGTGATCGCATCGAGTCTTTGATTGCCCAGGGACGCCCGCGGGCGCGTGAGGTGCTCCACGCCACCGAGCACCTATCGATCATGCTGGCCGGAGCGCAGTTTGGCATCACTATTTGCTCGCTATTGTTGGGCAAGGTGGCTGAACCGGCGGTGGCCCACTTTGTGGTGGGGCCGTTTACGGCATTGGGCATCTCGCCGGGGCTGATTCATCCGCTATCCTTTGTCATCGCCCTGGCCATCATCACCTTTTTGCATATTCTGGTCGGCGAGATGGTGCCCAAGAATATTGCCATCGCCGGCCCCGAGTCTTTGGCAATGTGGCTGGCACCACTGATGATCCGGTGGGTGTGGCTCACCCGGCCGATCATCGAGTTTCTCAACTGGCTCGCGCGCATCACCTTGCGCATGTTTGGCATCGAACAAAAAGATGAGCTTGATTCCACGGTGGATCAGGAACAGCTTGCCAGCATGATCGCCGAATCGCGCGCGGAAGGCTACCTCGACGCGGAGGAACATGCCCGCCTGAATAAGGCGTTGCGCTCGGAAAATCGCAGCCTGCGGGAGGTGACCATCGGCGTCGATGAGGTGCGTACCTTGCGCTACGGCGCCACCGGTCCAACCCTGGCCGCGCTGGAAGACCTTGTCCTGGAGACCGGCTTTTCCCGCTTCCCCGTGGTGCGCAGCGACGGCGCCTACCTGGGTTACATCCACATCAAGGACGTGCTGCCGGACCTGGAGACCACCGACCCGCATACTGCTATCCCCCGCGACCGGCTGCGCCCGCTAATCACCGTGGAGGCGGACTCCACCCTCGACGAGGCGCTGCACACATTGCACGTTCGTTCGGCGCACATGGCCCAGGTGCGCGACCACGGGCGGCTCGTGGGCGTGGTCACGCTGGAGGATCTCATCGAAGAATACGTAGGCACGGTCAACGATTGGACCCATGACACCAGTGAGTAGCCCCCGTCCCATCGAGCTTATCGACGCCCCCTCCGCCCGCGCCCGCGAAGAGCGCCACACCGCACGCGCCGATAGCTTCGACGCTGAGCACCGACAGCGGCGCCGCACCGGTCAGCGCCATCCCGTCTTTGATTTCCTCTTTGATTATTATTCAATTCGGCCATCCCACCTGCACCGCTGGCACCCGGGTGTGGGGGCGCGACTCGTGGGCCAGGACCACCCGCGCCAGCTGGATTGGCCGTTCTACCGCCGCTTCCCGGATGGCTCCGTGGGCGTAGACGTGGCTGAATTTCGGCGCCGGCGCGGAAAGGTGATTGCCCAGGCCGCAACGATGTTGCACGCTACCGCCACCAATCCGGCCCGCTTTGACTGCTTTGGGCTGCACGAATGGGCGATGGTCTATCGGGGCGTCCCCCGCCATGATCTTCCCCTGCGGCTGGGAGCCAACGCCACCAACGCGGTGGTGGAAGACCACCAATTGCGGTGCACCCACTTTGACGCGTTCCGGTTTTTCACCCCCGCGGCCCGCCCCCTCAACGCGTGCGAGTTGTCCCGCTCCAGCCAGGCGGCGTGTGACCAATCAGGGTGTTTGCATGCCACGATGGACCTGGTCAAATGGGCGTTGAAATTGACGCCGGCGGTGCCCGGCGAGTTGGTGCTGGATGCCTTTGGCCTGGCGTGGGATGCGCGCATCCTGGATATGGAGGCCTCCCCCTATGATTGCTCGTCTCTGGGGCTGGGCGTGGTCCCCATTGAAACTGCCGAAGGTAAAGCAACCTATGTGCACCGGCAAAGGGAGCTCAGCGCCCGCGGAAATGATATAAGACAATTACTGTTAGAGATTGTCTTCTCTTGCGAAGACGCTAAACTTCTAGTTAACAGTCAGACTAGCTAAGGGAGGACCGCCCCAGTGGCCGCTCAACACAGGACCGATCGTAATCGGTCTGCACTCATCGGAGCGATAATTCTCACCGTCATTGCCGTCATCGCCGTGGTGGCCGCGTTGGTGTATCTGGCGGTCAAGGACCGCGATTCCAACTCGGATGCCGCCGCGGGTGCCGGCGATTGCGCGCAGGGAGAACTCATCATTCCGGTCGCCGAACAAACACCCGGTGCCGCGCATGACTTCATCAGCTCCTACGCCGATACTCACCCGACTTTCCAGGATCATTGCGTCACCCCACAGGTCGTCGATTCCATTGAACAAGCCGCCCTCTTTGTCGGCGTGGACTCCCCGGCTACCGACGCCCTCCTCCACTCCCACGGCCTAGCCAAGGTTGAGGCGCCCACAGCGGTACTCGGCACCCGGCCCGTCGGCGTGTCCACGGCGCAGCCCGTCGCCGACCCCGGCACCTTGACCGCTGACCGCGTCTTCTACCCCAGCACCCAGGCTCCCGACGTCGCCGTGGTCGCCGCCACCGCGCTGACCGGAGATCCCGCCGCCGCCGAGGCCCTTGTGTCCCGGGACAAAGGCGCAGACATCGCCGCTGTCACCGCCAACCCGGATGCCATGATCGCCACGGTAGACACCGCTGTTCCTGAGGGCCGCTCCTTTACCCCCGTCCCCGGGGCCGTGCTGCCCTATGCAGCCATCCCGGTGATCTCCCACAATGACAACGGCGCCCAGCCGGATCAGGTGCGTGCCGCCGTCGCCGCCGTTGAACAGGTAGCGCAGAAGGCCACCCCTGCTCCTGAGCTCAACCCGGAAACCCGCGGCGCGTTGGAACACGTCTACGCAGCATTAGGGTTGACCGCCCTGCCCCGCGTCCCGGCACCCGCCCCGGAGGCGCAGCCGGCACCGCAGCCTGCTGGCGATGACGCGAATGCGTCCGCACCCGCCACCGAACAGCCGGGCAAGGACGGCCAGGACCCCGCAGCACCGGCGCCTGCGCAGCCTGCCCAGACCATGCAGACCCTGTTCCTCCTCGACGCCTCCGAGCAGATTACGGGCGTCTTCCCCCAGGCCACTGACGCCATTGCCCAGAGCGCTGGCGCCCTGCAGGAGCGCGGCCAGCTGTCGTCCCTGTGGAACTACTCCTCCCCGCTCAACCCGGGTGTGGTACGCCCGTGGCGCGCCAACCTCGGATTTACCCAGGGCAGTGACCTGCCGGAGGTGCTCAACCAGTTTGGCACCGGCGGCGTGCCCATGACGCGCACCTCGCTGCTTGAGGCTCTCCGCGCCGGCGCCGATCAGGCAGCCGCGACCGCCCAGCCGGTCCGCGTGGTGCTGGTGACCTCCGGCACGGCTGCGCAGGACATCACCCCGGATCCGGAGTTCATTCAGCAGGTCAAGGACATTGCGGGCAACGCGGTGTCGCTGTCCGTCGTGCACGTGGGATCCGCCCCGGTTGATGAGGGACTCAAGAACGCTGCTCATGCGTTCACCCAGGTTGCTGACCCCGCGCAGATCGTCCAGGCGGTACGCACCGCCGCCGGCGCGCAGTAGCGGCGTTCCTCTCCAAGGGGCGCCCTCCTCCCCGCCCCTTAAAGGAACGCTGGTTCGACGCAGAAGAAGACCCACCTAGTCTGGACACAACAAAACGCCCCGCCAATGTGCGGGGCGTTAACGCTATGGAGAGCGGGAGTGTTAAGAGGTCTTGCGCGAGCGGCGCCGTGCGGCCAACTCATCGACACCGATGACCGTCGGTGCCTCCCCTGCGCTATCCACGCGCTCCGAGGGGAAGGAGGCGATGGTTCCGGACAGCTCGCGCACGATCCCCGGAACGGCAATACCGAACACGCCTTGGCCGCCGCCCAACAGGTCAATGACCTCGTCGGCGGAGCGGCACTCGTAGACCGTCGAACCGTCAGACACCAACGTGATCTCCGCGATGTCATCAACACCCCGGTCGCGCAGCCTGTCTACGGCCAGCCGGATGTTCTGCAGGGAAATGCCCGTATCCAGCAGGCGCTTGACAATCTTGAGCACCAAGATGTCCCGGAAGGAATACAGCCGCTGCGAGCCGGAGCCGCGGGCGGCCCGGATGGAGGGCTTGACCAAGTTGGTGCGCGCCCAATAGTCGAGCTGCCGGTACGTAATGCCCGCTACCTGGCAGGCGATGGGCACGCGGTAGCCCACCTCATCGCCGGGGCCGAGGTCAAAGAGGGATTCCTGCACAGGTCGATCGGTGCTGCTCACGTAATTACTCCAATGGCGTTTATGGCGGCGCGCAAGGCGCCCGTTGCTGCCCACACTAGACCACGCGGTGGCCGTGGGCATGCGACACGCCGAAACTCTCAAGTTAAAGTTGAACCTTAGAGTTACTCGCCTTCAGTGGGTGGCTCCTGACCCCACAAATCCGTCTCCGAGACGCCCATATCACGCATGAGTGCCTCAAAATCAGCATCTGCTTGTGCGTCGCCAGATGCTGACGCAGTTTCTTGCTCAGCCTCTGCGACGGAAGAATCCTCCGGAATTTCCACCCCAAGCAATTCCAGCTCTTCGTCGCGCGGAACATACACGCTTGTTGCCGCTATGACTTCTTCTGCAACCGTCACAGGGGTACCCACGAGGGCGGACAACGCCAGGCCGTCGGAGATTTTGGCGTCCAGCTGCGTGCCGTCGCCGAGCTCAATATCGGTGTAGAAGACGCCGCGGTGCGCACTGCCCACGTTGATGCGCGCAATGCCCTGGGCACTCTCCCCGATCGTTTCTGCCAGCAGCTCCAGCGCCTCTGGCCGCCGCGGGCCCGCCCCGGCTGTGCGCCGTGCCAAGCTCCGTGCGGTGCTCGGGGTCATCCACACCGGGATGACCCGGCGCTGCCCCACGACGTGCAGCAGCGCGCAACAAAATTCCTCCGGCCCGAAGGTGCGGATGCCTAGGAGCCGGACTTCACGGCTAGCCACCGATCCTTACCCCCTTTTTTACCAGCCAAGATCTTCACGCAATGCGGCCTTGACCAGCGCCGCATGCAAGGACACGGTCAGTGCGCTCATCTGCTGAGCGGTATCCTCAGCGCGCTGGCGCGCCCCGGCCATGCCCGAGCGGGCGACCGGGGCCGCCACCTGGGCGATGAGGTCTGCCTGCCGGCGCGCAGCGCCTCGCAACAGCCCCACGTGGCGCAGATCAAATCCGAACCCACGCAGCGCCTCTACGGTGGCGACCACCGTTACGTCATCAGCCGTAAAAAAGCCCGCCGCGTCCGGGTGGATGAGCTTGGCCTTGACCAGCTCCGCGATAACAGGCAGGTCGACGCCGGCTTGGGTGGCAACGTCTGCATCCGTAAGCCGCGTTGCGGCCGGCGCGCGGAAGTTTTCAGGAGAGACCAAGGTCTTGGTGTCTCCCGCCGTCAGGATCGCCGTCACCTGCCCGGAATCCATGGCCTCTAGCTGCTCGCGGATGACCTTGAGCGGTAGATAGTTATCGCGCTGGGTCACCAGGATATAGCGCAGCCGCTGAACGTCTTCTTCAGTAAAGCGGCGGTACCCGGACGCCGTGCGTTGCGGCGTCACTAGGCCCTCTGACTCCAGGAAGCGGATCTTTGAGACGGTAACGTCTGGGAACTCTTCACGGAGGCGTTCCAGGACCACGCCAATAGACATCGTCTTTTTGGGCCGCGCACCAATATTCGCGTTCGCGCGGACTGCCGCGGACTTACGTGCTGCGTTCACGGGAGATCGAAGGCCACTTTCACATAAGCGGGGATGGGAAACGGGGAAGACTAACGCGGCGGGGCGCCCGCCAACCAGGTGAAGCCGGAGCGGCGGCGCCCCCGGTGGCTACTTGCCGGCCGTGAGATAGACCAGGCGGAACTTGCCGATCTGGATCTCGTCTCCGGAGGTGAGCACCTCAGAGTTGCGGGGCTCCCGGTTGACGTAGGTGCCGTTGAGGCTTCCCACATCAACGACCTCATAGTCGCCGTCGCCGTGCTTGCGGAACTCCGCGTGCCGGCGAGAAACGGTGACGTCATCAAGGAAGATGTCTGATTCGGGATGCCGACCAGCCGTGGTGGTGTCCTGGTCGAGGAGGAATCGGGCGCCCGCATTCGGGCCGCGCTTGACCACCAGCAGGGCGGCTCCGCCGGGAAGGTTTTCTGCCCCATCAGTAGACGGGGCGGCATTCGCTCCGGACTCCATCTCCTTGAGCAGCTCCGCCCGGAAAACCGAGGTTGTCTCCGCCTGGGTGATATCGCTCATTGCCCTACCTTTCTGCTTTCATTTCACGCGCTTGCTTCTCAGCCTGGCACACCAGCGCCCACGGCGCCGCGGAATCGACACCGGGGTGACAGCGGCCCGAGGCCCTTGCGAGCACTCCATAAGCACTACGCCACATCATAGCGGCAACTGACATGTTTAAGGCACGCCAGGGACCTAACGGAAGATATCGCCAATCCCGCGGGCGAGTGAGGAACCGCCGGACAGCGGGTTGTCAGAGACCATGTAGGTCCACGTCGCCGAGGGACGAGACAGCTCTACTTCCTCCAGGTGTGCGCCCGACTCGTCGATGGGCACGCGCTGGAAGGTCTCCACGGCCTTATCCACGGCGCGTTGGGCCAGGTCCTTAAACTCGCGCACCGCGATGCGGTGGTACTCATCGATCGGCGTCTCCCGCGCGATCGCGCGCAAGTGGATGGATTCGCGCACGTCATCCATGATCGCCAGGTGCTCGGCCCACTCATCGTCGAGGTGGAACAACATGATGGTCCGGGCGGCATCCTCACGCGTCGCGGCGGGTAGCTGGGCAAGCTCCTCGGCGCGCTGTGGCGCGGCCTGCGCTAGCTCCTCCCAGGCCTGCGGGGTATCAAGGAGTCGGTCGCGGCGCTCATCAATGATGTCGCGCTGGTCACTGAGCAGCTTGTTGTACTTCCAGGTCTGGGCGTGGATCTCCAGCAGCTGGCCTTCGGTGACGCGCTGGCAGTGCTCCACGAAGTCCTGCACGGATTTATCCGTGACCCGCCCGGTGCCGTCCGGGTGGGCGGTGATCCGCTCCCCCGAGCCGCCGGCCACCACCACGTCATCTTCGAGCGAGACAAAGAACAAGCTCAATCCTGGGTCGCCCTGGCGTCCGGCGCGCCCCCGCAGCTGGTTGTCCAGCCGCGCGGTCCGGTGCCGGGCGGTCCCCAGCACGGCGAGGCCTCCCGCTGCCGCGACCGCGTCATGGTCGGCCTCATCCGCCCCGCCGAGCCGGATGTCCGTGCCGCGTCCGGCCATCTGGGTCGACACGGTGACCCGTCCCCGGTCGCCGGCTTCGGCGATGATGGCGGCCTCCTGGGCGTCGTTTTTCGCGTTGAGGACGTTGACCTGGATGTCTCGGTCGCGCAGTCGCGCGGCGAGCTCCTCGGATTCTGCCACGTCCTGGGTACCCAGCAAGACGGGTTGGCCGGTGAGGTGAATGGCCTCTACCTCGTCGACGATGGCCGCGAGCTTGTCTTCCATGGTGGCGTAGATGCGGTCGGCCTCATCGAATCGGCGTAGCGGTTCGTTGCGCTCGATCTCAGAGACGCGCAGGCCGTAGAACTGGCGCAGCTGGTCGGTGGCCTCCACGGCGGTGCCCGTCATTCCACACACGGTGTCATAGCGCCCGACGAGTGCCTGCAGCGTGATGGTATCCAGGATCCTCCCGCCCTCGGTGACGGTGAGTCCCTCCTTGGCCTCCACCGCAGCCTGCAGGCCGTCTGGCCACCGCTGGAGTTGTGCGACGCGGCCTTTGGCGGCGTCGACAAGCTTGACCTCCCCGTCGCGGACAATGTAATGGACATCGCGCAACAGCAGGGCGCGGGCGTGAAGTGCCAGGTTGACCTGCACCAAGGTGGTGGCCACGTGTTCCGGCCCGTAGAGGGAATCAATGCCCAGCGCACGCTCGACGACGCCGGCGCCGCGCTCGGTGAGAAAGACGTTGCGGCGATCATCGTCGACGCTAAAGTCCTTGCCTTCGCGCAATCCGCGCACAATCCCCGTGATCCGTCCCGTGGGCGCGGTGCCCGGACGGCTGCCCGCGAGCACCAGGGGCACGAGTGCTTCGTCGACGAGCACGGAGTCCGCTTCGTCGACAAGCGCAACCTGAGCGGGGGCCTGCACCTGGGCGGACCTGCTGGTCGCCTGGCGATCGCGCAGCACATCAAAGCCGATCTCATTGACCGGCGCGTACACCACATCGCAGGCGTAGGCCTGCCTGCGTTGCTCGGGTGATGACGCCGCCGTCACCGCGCCCACCCGCAGCCCAAAGAACTCCACCAATGGGCGCATCCACTCGGCGTCGCGGCCCGCCAAATAATCATTGACTGTGACCGTGTGCACTCGCTTGCCCATCAGCGCGTACCCAGTCGCGGCCATGGCGCCCACGAGGGTCTTGCCCTCGCCGGTAGCCATATGGATGACGTCGCCCTCCACCAAGCGCAACACGGCCTGGGACTGCACCGCAAACGGGCGCATCCCCAGCGTGCGCTGGGCAGCCACAGACAACGCAGCCAGGAAATCCGTGGGGTTGTCCAGCGCGCCGGAAGCGGTCGCCGCCCGGGCGCACTGCGCCACAGACTGATCAGGAAGCTGCTCGAGGTCTGCTGCTCGTTCGTGCGCCGCCTGGGCGATGGCGATGCTGCGTTTTTGGTTTCGCCCGGTTCCTGAGCCCATGGCCTTCCAGAACCATCCAAATCCCGCCACGCGGGTCACCTCCGTCATCGAGTGGGTCAGTGGGAACCTGCGGGAGGCACGCTCCAGGTTTTAAGCCTAACCCACCCCCACGCGCCCGCTCATGCCCCGGGTTCGCGGTGCGGGCCTCGCGGGGCGTGGGCTTCGCGCTTGCGCACCCCGCGGTACCGGATTACTGCCGACGCCCGCGCGAGCACCGCCACCAGCGCCACCTCCGGTACTGCTACCCGTACGACCCCGCCGCGCGCAGGTGTCTACGCTATGGGGGTAAGAACGCGCCCCGCAGCGGCATCCCCATAGTTTTGCGGGCCTGACCGATCCCAAGAAAGGCACCCTAGGCTCCTCGTGTATTCACGCACCGTCTCGCTCACGTCCTCCCAGGGCACCGCCATGGCCGGCACCATCGATCTGCCTGATACGCCGCCGCTGGCCTACGCCATCTTCGCGCACTGTTTCACCGGCTCCCGGTTCACCCCGGCGGCGTCACGCATAGCCAAAAAGCTGACCGATTTTGGCATCGCCACCTTGCGCTTCGACTTCCCCGGCCTCGGCCAATCCGAAGGCGACTTCGCGGAGACGAGCTTTAGCTCCAACGTGGAGGACCTGCGCTGCGCCTACGAGTTCATGGAGGCCAACTACGCCGCCCCGCAGCTGATGATCGGCCACTCACTCGGCGGGGCCGCCGTCCTGCGCGCCGCCGGTCAACTCAAAGGCCTCAAGGCGGTGGCCACCGTGGGCGCTCCCTTCGACCCGGCGCACTCCGTGCTCCACTACGCAGACCGCATCAAGGAGGTCGATGAGCATGGGGCGGTGACGGTGATCCTCGGCGGGCGCGAGATCGTCATCTCCCGGCCCTTCCTCGAAGACCTCGCAGAGACCAACGTGGAGGCCTACCTGCCGCGGCTGCGCCGCCCGCTTTTGATCGTCCATTCCCCCGTCGACCAGACCGTGGGCGTGGACAACGCCCAGAAGATCTTCCAGCTCACCCGCTACCCTAAGTCCCTGGTCAGCCTGGATAAGGCCGATCATCTGCTCACCCGCCAGGGCGCGGCCGCGCGCGCCGGGGAGATCATTGGCACCTGGGTTAAGCCCTACCTGGTTCCGGTTAACCAGGAAACCTCACCGGAGCCGGGAACCGTGGTGTCCACCCCGGCAGGCGGCTCCCGGCAGGCAGACACCGTGACGTTGGCTACCGGGCGGCTGACCACGGACCTTCCCCGCGAGCGGGGCGGCAAGTCCGCAGGCCACAGCCCGGATGATCTTGTCCTGGCCGCCCTGAGCGCCGACGCCGCCGAGGCCATCCGCACCGCCGCGCGCGCCCAGCGCATCACGCTTGACGACGTCTCTGTCACCCTCACCCGCACCGCTCCCCGCCAGGCACGGCGCACCATCGCCCTGAGCCCAGAGCCCAGCGCGACCGAGCGGGCCACCCTGGTGGCGGCCGCCGATGGCACCGACCTGCGCGCCGTCCTGGCCGGCCTAGACATCCAGGATGCCTAGATGAACCAGGTCAACATCTATCCGGATTCGCGGCGCTGCCCCTGCGGCACTGGCCTGTCCTACGGCGAGTGCTGCCGCCGCTACCACGCCGGCCACACCGCCCCCACCGCCGCGGCGCTCATGCGCTCCCGGTTTAGCGCCTTCGCCGTCGGCGATGCCGACTATCTGCTGGCCACCTGGGATCCGGCTACCCGCCCGGCAGACCTGGATCTGAAAGACTCCCCCGTGCGCTTCTACCGGCTGGAGATCTACGCCACCACCGGAGGCGGCCTGCTCGACGAGCGGGGCACCGTCGACTTTGAGGCGTTTTTCAAGCCGCTGCCGGGGTCGGGGGCCGCCGCCGGTTCGCAGCGGGAGAACTCCGAGTTCGTCCGCCGCGATGGCCGCTGGTTTTACGTCCAGGAATCATCCTTGTGAGCTGGGGATTTCTTCTTTAGAACGACAGTGTTGTAACCTTTAACCCGTTGCCAGGACCGGTTTGGGTGGCTTGTTCACCAGGCCGGATAGCACGTAGCGGACTGTGGCGCAGTTTGGTAGCGCACTTGACTGGGGGTCAAGGGGTCGCAGGTTCAAATCCTGTCAGTCCGACCACAAGAAACAACCCCGGGATCCTGCCACAGCAGGGCCCCGGGGTTTGTTGCGTAGGCGGCCGGTACGCCGCTGCCCCATCGCTCCGGGAGCTTGAAAAGCTTCCGGCGCTCCACGGTGCTTAAGGTGCTTAAGGTGCTTAAGGCAACTCGGGCAGCTCCGGCGGCACCGGCTCCTCGGGTTGCGGGGCAGGCTCCGGCGGTGCCGGCGGTGGCGGCTCCACGGGCTGCTCGGGCTGGCGGCCCACCCCGAAGAACTCGAGGACCTTGTCCGTGGCAAAACCCTTGGGCACCGAGGCGTTGGCGTCCGCGGGGGCGCCGTCCCAGATGTGGACCCCGCCCTTGATGGTGTAGAAGTCCGTGGGCACCTGGCAGCCTTGTTGTTGGTAGTAATCGATGGCTGGGCCTTGCGGGATAATGTTCTCCCCGGTGCAGCCGTTGCGGTTGGAATCGAAGCGTCGTGCAGCCGGCACCGCGTCATAGGGCGAGCCGTGGCGGGTGCCGCCATCAAAGTGCATGACGCCATCATTGGTCCCGTGGATCGACAGCGTAGGCACGGGAGTAGGTGAACAGTTTCTGCGCACTGCTGAGTAGTTCGCCGCGGAGACTTCAGCCACGGCGTGGATGATGTCTGGGGCCCGGCAGCTCAGCAACGCGGTAAACCCTCCACCGTTGGACAGTCCGACAGCGAAGACGCGTTGTCCATCAATGGGATAGGTTGCTGAGAGTCGGGCCAAAATGTCGCGTACTAGGACCTCGTCGCCTCCATTTTGGTTGGTTTTGGAATAGGGCCCTCCCGCCCATGCTCGGGCGATGCCGTCGGCGTAGACAACCAGTGCGTCGGCATGGTCCATTTGGGAGTAGTCGCGCATCTGTGCTGCGGTTTCCTGCCAGCCGTGGAACATGAAGATCACTGGGTAGCCGGCTGCTGGCACGGGGGTTGCCGGCCGACTGAGCAAAAAGGTGCGGTTAAGCTCTGCCGATACTAAAGAAAAGGTCTCCGTTGTTCCCGGAGCGACCTGCGTAAATGGTTCGGCAACGCCGGTGATGGCGCTCGCCTGCTGGTGAGACTGTCGGGCCACGGAGTCGAGGACCACCGTCAAAAAGATGCCCAGCATCACCCCCACGGCGAGAAGCATCGCCGCGAGTTGTGTTCGTCTCATACCCAACCCTTCTTTGCCTTGGGTTCTGTGATTGCGCGCCCTCGCTGTCCGCCTGCGCGGGGTTGTGGCTGCGCAAGTCTCTAAGGATACAGTGGCTAGCAATGAATTCCTCGCATGTACCAGCTTTTCGCCCGCCATCGCGCAGGCAGCGCCCGCATTTTGCGTCCCCGGAGCAGCGTGTGCACACTGCGGGCGCCTTTGCGCGCGGGGCGAGCCGCTATCATGACGTCCGCCCCGGGTACCCCCATGAGGTGGCCCGGCTGTGTGGGCGCGCCCGCCTGGTCGCCGAGGTTGGCGCAGGTACCGGGAAATTCACGGAATCGCTTCTCAATTGCGGCTATCGCGTGGTGGCCTCCGACCCCAGCCCGGATATGACTCGAGTGCTCTCCTCCTGGGCTCCCGTTCCCATCCTGCGCGCCACGGCGGAGGCTACCGCGCTTGCCGACGCCTCCGTGGACGCCGTGGCCTGCGCCCAGACGTGGCACTGGGTCACCGTCCCCGCCGCCTGCACCGAGTTCGATCGGATTGTTGCCCCGGGCGGGCGCGTGGTGCTGGCGTGGAACACTCTCGACGTGGCGGACCCCTGGGTGCTGCGGCTGGCCCGCATCATGCATTCTGGGGACATCCTGCGGAAGGGGTTTAGCCCGGAGGTAGCCCGCCCCTGGCACATCGCACAGGAGGTGCGCCTGCGCTGGACGCAGACGATGCAGGCGCGCGACCTCTTTACTCTCGCCGCGACGCGCTCTTTTTGGCTGCGTGCCTCCCCGGCAGCGCGCAACAGGCTGAAGGAAAACTTGACCTGGTACCTCTTCGAGCACACCGCATTGGGTCCCTATGACCCTGTGGTGCTGCCCTACCGCACCGATGCCTTTGCCCTGGAGCGCTAGCCGGGGCTGCCCGCAGCTAGAGCACCACCTGGGCCAGCAGGGAGCCCACCACGCAGGAGGTGGCCACACAAATGGCGCCCGGGATGAGGAAGGAGTGGTTGATCACAAACTTCCCGATGCGCGTGGTACCGGTGGTATCAAACCCGATGCAGGCCAGGTCTGAAGGATAGGTGGGCAGAATCCAGTAGCCGTAGGCGGCGCCATAGAATCCGACGATGACGGCCGGGTCGATGCCCAGGTGCAGCCCAATGGGGGCGATAGCCACCAGCGCCGCGCCCTGGGAATTGACCAGCTTGGACACGATGAGCAAAGCAATGGCATACATCCACGGCGCGGAAGAAACCACGCTTCCCAGTCCGGACTCCAGCGCATCAATGTGGGTGCCAAAGAAAGTATCGGCCATCCAGGCGACACCAAAGACGGAAAACACCGCCGTCATTCCGGCCTTAAATACCGCGGTAGAGGCGATCTTGGCGTGCTCAACCTTGCAGGACAGCAGGATCGCCGCGCCCGAGACGAGCATGACCATCTGGATAACCAGGTTCATCGACAGCGGGGTCAGGGTGCCGTCCTTGCCCGGGAAGCTGGGGCGCAGGCCGTCAAAGGCACCCAGCACGACCACCACGATGATGCCGGTAAAGAAGATGTACATTGCGCGGAAGGCCGAGGCCGGGAACACCTTGCCAATCAGCGTCTCCGAGTGGCTATACACCTGCTCCCGAAACTCCGGGTCCTGCAAGCGCCGCTGGAACTCCGGATCCTGGTCCAGATCCTTGCCGCGGCGCACGGACCACAGGGCCGCCAACAACACGCCGCACAGGGAGGCCGGCAGGGCCACGGACAGGATCTGCGGGATGGAGTAGGCCTTATCAATCACGCCAGCGTGCTCGGCCAGGATGGAGGCCAGGGAGACGGTGGCAACGGAGACCGGGGAGGCCGTGATGCCCATCTGCGCGGCCGTGGAGGACACGGCCATGGGGCGCTCGGGGCGGATGCCCTTCTTCACGGCGATGTCCTCGATGATGGGAAACATGGTGTAGACCACGTGCCCGGTACCGCACAGCACCGTCAGCGTCCAGGTGGTCAGGGGCGCCAGAATGGTCACCATCGACGGGTTGCGGCGCAAGATGCGCTCTGCGAACTGCATCATCACATCCAGGCCGCCGGCTTGTTGCAACGTTGCCGCACATCCAATAACCGCCACGATGGTCAGCATGACGGAGACGGGCGGCTCCCCCGGGGTCAGTCCGAAGGCAAAGACCAGGACCAACAGCCCAATCCCCGAGATAAGGCCCAGGCCAATCCCTCCGAAGCGTGTTCCGACGAGCAGACAGCTCAGGATGACAAGGACCTGAAGGACAATGGCCAGCACCGACGTTGGGTCGAGCACCGAGGCAAGCATGAGAAGTGACCTTTCCACAAGGGGTCAGCGTTGCAAGAAACGGCACAAAGAAAGCGCCGCGGTGGCGCCCAGAATCTCTCCGGGATACCACCTCGACGCTATCCAGCTTGCAGGGCCGAAGGGAAATGATCAGACCATGGCAATGGTCACATTTAATCGGCTTGGAGGGTGTACCCTCGCACCGATATAATGTCTACTTCTTCCGCTGCTTGCGCTCCCTAATGCGCACCGCAAAACGCACCGGAGTGCCGTGAAAACCGAACTCCTCGCGGAACATCCGCTCCAAATAGCGGCGGTAGCCGGCATCAAGGAAACCCGTGGTAAACAGCACCACTGTGGGCGGACGAGTGGTGGCCTGCGTGGCAAAAAGCACCCGCGGCAGCCGATTATTCTTCATCGGCGGCGGATTCTTGGCAATGGTCGCACGCACCCAGTTATTCAACTGGCCTGTAGAAATGCGCTTGTCCCAGTTATCCAAGGCTTCAATCATCGCCGGTTCGAGGCGCTGGAGCGCGCGACCGGTCTTGGCGGAGATGTTAATCCGCGTCACCCACGGCACATGCGCCAACTGCTGATCCAGCTCGCGGTCCAACTCCCAGCGGCGATCCTCATCCATGAGGTCCCACTTGTTAAAGGCAATGACCAACGCCTTGCCCGCCTCCAGGATCATCGCGAGCACCCGCTGATCTTGCTCCGTGACTGGCTGGGAGGCGTCGATAAGCATGACGCACACCTCGGCGGCGTCGATGATGCCCCGCGTGCGTAGCGACGCGTAATACTCGTGGCCCTGCGCATTCTTCACCTTCTTGCGCAAACCCGCGGTGTCCACAAAACGCCACGTGCGCTGGTCGAGCTCCACGATCGAATCCACCGGATCCACCGTGGTTCCCGCCACGTTATCTACCACCGCACGCTGCTCGCCGGTGAACTTATTAAGCAGCGAGGACTTGCCCACATTCGGGCGGCCCACCAGCGCCACGCGCCGCGGGCCCGAGACGATCGACGTCGCCCGCGGGGTCTGCGGGAAAGAGCGCAAGATCTCATCCAGCACGTCCGCGTTACCCCGGCCATGCTGCGCCGAAACCGGGTAGGGCTCGCCCAAACCCAGGGCATAGAACTCCGCCACGTCCGCCAGCTGGGTGTCCGAATCAAACTTGTTGGCCACCAGGATCACGGGCACGGAGGACTTCTGCAGCCGGCGAGCCATCACCTCGTCCGTGGCTGTGACGCCCACCTTGGAGTCCACCACAAAGACGATGACGTCCGCGGTCTCCATCGCGCCCTCGGCCTGCCGGGCGATGGCGGCGTGGATGCCCCGCACGTTGGGGTCCCACCCGCCGGTATCTTGCACCCAGAAGCGCCGGTTGGTCCACTCAGCCAGGTAGGACACCCGGTCCCGGGTCACCCCAGGGGTGTCTTCCACCACGGCCTCGCGACGCCCAAGGAAGCGGTTGACCAGCGAGGACTTGCCCACATTCGGGCGGCCTACCACAGCAACGGTGCACAGGGCCTCCTCGACGTTGGGGGTCGCCTCGACGCCGAATTCGGCCTCTAGGGCCTGCCAGTCGTCCTCGGCCAGGTCCGCGTCGCCAAACTCGGAGAGATCAAAATCGGAGGCGGCCCAACCGCCGCCTGGCACCGGGGTGTCGTCATAGTCCACCTGGTCCGTGTGGCCAAAGAACTGGGTCTCCGGCTCCTGCGGCGCCAGCTCACTGGCCTGCGTGCGGTCCTCAGCGGTTCCATCGTGGTCGCTCATGAGCCCTGTCCTTCCTGCTGCGGTGCGCTGCGGCGCACAATATCAATGAGTTGCTCAATGACCTGCTGCGGGCTGAGCTCCGAGGTGTCAACCACCACCGCGTCCGCGGCGGGGCGCAGCGGGGAGGCCGCCCGGGAGGAATCCGCCTCGTCGCGGCGCATGACGTCTGCCAGCGTGGCCTCGAGATCAGCCGGCCGTCCAGCCAAGCGGTCCTGGTCATAGCGGCGTTGTGCCCGCACCTGCGGTGAGGCGGTGAGAAACACCTTGGCGGGGGCGTCGACAAGCACCACCGTGCCGATGTCGCGGCCCTCCACAATCGCGCGGTGAGCTCTGCGCGTCAGGTCGCGCTGCAGGGCCACAAGGTTGGCGCGAACTTCGGGTATCGCGGAAACGGCGGAGACCGCGGCGGTCACCTCCGCACCCCGGATGGGCCCGGAGACGTCTTCGCCGTCGAGAAGCACCTCATGGGAGTGCGGATCATCGCTGATCCCAAGGCCCAGGTCGGACGTCGCAGCGATCACGGCGTCCGCGTCCGCCGGGTCCACGCCCGCCCGCAGCACCGCCAACGTGGCCACGCGGTACATCGCCCCGGTGTCCACGTAACGGGCCCCCAACTGGGCGGCCAGGGTGCGGCAGGTGGTGGACTTTCCTGTCCCGGAGGGGCCGTCGACGGCAAGCACCAGTCCCCCGTCCGGCATGTTGCTCAGCTGTCTATCCGCGCTGCTCACATTCCCACCGCCTTAAACAGGCTGGTCAGCTCCGAGTTGTTCAGCGCCCGCAGGCCGCCCGGCTTTTGCTCGCCGAGCGCCACGGTATGGATCTTGGTGCGCACCAGGCGCTGCACCGGATAGCCCGCCGCCTTCAGCAGGCGACGCACCACGTGCTTGCGCCCCTCGTGCAGCTCCACGCGAACCAGGGACAGGCCATTGTTGACGTCCACGATCTGTGCAAAGTCCACGGCGGTGCGGCCGTCTTCGAGCTCGATGCCGTCCTTGAGGGCCTTCACCAGGGTGCGGTCGGCCTCGCCAAGCACGGTGGCCAGGTAGGTCTTGGACACCTCATAGCGTGGGTGCATCAGCCGGTTGGCCAGCTCGCCGTCATTGGTGAGCATGATCAGGCCTTCTGTATCGGCATCAAGGCGCCCCACGTGGAACAGCCGCTGGCCAGCGGCAATCTTCTCGCCCACGATGTCGCCCAGGCAGGGCCGACCCAGCTCATCGCTCATCGTCGAGTGCACGCCACGGGGCTTGTTGAGCACAAAGTACTGCAGGTCCTCGTTGACGTTGACGCGCACCCCATCGACACGAATAATGTCCACGTTCGGGTCCACGCGCACCCCCTGACGGGTCACCGTGGAGCCGTTGACCTCCACGCGGCCGGCGTCAATAAGGACCTCGGCATGGCGGCGCGACGCCACCCCAGCCTGGGCGAGGACCTTCTGCAGACGCACCCCCTCCCCCTCAGAGCGGGCCGCCGCGGCGCGCCGGGCAGACACGTCGACGTGCTGGTGGCGGGCCGGGCGGGCCTGGGACACGGGGATTTCGGCCGCACGCGACTGCGGGGCGGGGCGCGACTGCTGGTCAGCGCGAGAATGCTGGTCAGCGCGGGAATGGTGGTCAGCGCGAGATTGCTGGTCAGCGCGGGAGCGTTGGGGGGCGCGGGACTGGCGTCGTCCGTCCTCCGGTGTGCCGTCTCGGCGAGCGGGTGGTGTCACGGTGTACTTCCTATTTTCAGATTTTCTAGCCTGTCAATGCCTGCGCCATCGGGCGCACGCAGGCCCATATGGGCGGTGGCTTTGGGTTCCCCCACGCCCGGCGGCGCGGGGATGCTGACGCGGTAGAAAAGTCCCCCCACACCATCACGCCACGCCACGCACAGCCGCCCGCGAGTCTACCCCACCTCGCCTGTGTTTCCCGCACCCGCGCTAATCCGGAAGATCCTCCAGATCAATGTGGTCCAGGTCCGGCAGCAGCGGCGCAAGATCTGGCAGCCGGTCCAGCGAGTCGATGCCCAGCTGCTCCAGGAACAATTCTGTGGTTACCCAGCGGTGTGCCCCGGTCGCCGGGTCGGGGTCTACCTCCCGGATCAGCCCACGCACCGCGAGGGTGCGCATCACCCCATCGACGTTGACGCCGCGCACCGCGGAAACCTGGGCGCGGGTGACCGGCTGGCGGTAGGCCACCACGGCAAGCGTTTCCAGCGCGGCCCGGGACAGCCGCGATTGGCTGCCGTCGAGGAGGAATTTCTCCACCGTGGGCGCATTGTCGCGGCTGGTATACAGCCGCCAGCCGGGCGCCTCCCCCGCGGCCGCTTCCACGCACCGCAGATCGATGCCGCTGCCGCGCTCGGAGAGTTCCTGCGCCCATTGTGTGCACACCGCCGCGACCTGCGCGGGCTCCGCCTCCACGAGCCGGGCCAGGACCTCGGTGGCCACCGGCTGATCCGCAACGAGCAGCAGCGATTCAATCTGACTGCGCAGGCGACTGATCTCCCAGGAGGCCGGCGCGTCGGGGCTCACCGGGGTTCTCCAGACGGGCCGGTGGCTACGGGGAAGTCCTGCGGATCATTGTGCGCCCAGCCCCATTCCGCCCACGATCCCTCATAGACCTGCACGTCACCGTAGCCCGCGACGTTGGCCGCCAAAGCGCCCACGCACGCATCAAGCGCCGTGCCGCTTAAGAAGGTCACCGCCCCTGCGGGCCCGATGATGGGCTCAAAGATGTCGCGCAGCTCATCGACGTCGCGCAGCCTCCACCCGCCGGCCTCCGTGACGCGCAGCAGCCGGGACACCGGAAGGTTAAAAGAGCCCGGGACGTGTCCGGCGCGCACGCCCGTAAGCGGCTCCGAGCCAGTGCCCTGGAACCGCTGCGCGCTGCGCACATCCACCACAAAAGAGTTATAGCTGGTCAGCGCCTCGCGCACGGCAGGTGCATCGGCAAGGCGCTCCCATTCCACGGGCGTGTCCTCCCCGCTTATCGACGCCCCCGTCCCCGCACCGCACTCCGCCCGCTCAATCGGCGCTACCTCGCGCCCGGACTCCTGCCACGCCTGCACGCCGCCATCGAGCACCGCGGCGTTGGGAAAGCCCGCAACCCGGGCCAGCCACCACACCCGCGCCGCCGGCCCCGGGTCGTGCGCGCTATAGAGCACCAGCGGCTTTTTGCTGGTCACCCCCAAGCGGAGGAACAGGGACCGCGGATCCTCCGGCACCGTGTGCGGCAGGCCCGCCTGCGGAGCAGAAAAATCCGCCTCCACATCCGCCCACACGGACCCGGGGATACCCTGCTCGGGCGGATTGCCTGCCGAGCTGACGCACACAACAACCGCCCTGCGGCGCAGTGCGACAAGCGTGTCCACATCGATGATCGCTGCCATGGCGGCAAGTATATGTGTTCGGGCCAGGCGCGCCGCCCGCCCACCGCCACCGGGCTACGCTTGTCCACCATGACGTCACTGACACGCACCATCACGATAGGAAACCGCGAGGTCTTTCGTGTAGGCCTAGGCATGGGCCCACTAGCCCACGCCAACAACGGTGCAGGCGACCCAGAGGCCGCCCGCCGCCTCCTGCCCGCTGCCAGGGAGCTAGGAGTCCAGCTTTTTGATACCGCTGCCTTCTACGGCGACCACGTGGCCAACGCCATGCTCGCCGCGGCATTTGGGCCCCGCACCGGAGCCAACAGCACCGTGGTCTACGCCACCAAGGTCGGCGCCCGACCCACCCCGCAGGGCCCGGTTCCCATGGCAGCCGCCCAGCATCCTGACGAGCTGCGTGACGCCATCACCGACAACCTGACCAGCCTGCACACCGATCATCTTGACCTGGTCTACCTGCGCCGCATGGATATGACCCCCGGCCTAGTGGCCACCGGGGAGCAGGCCGGAGTCCCCCTGGACGACCAGCTGGCCACGCTCATCGCCGAGCGCGACGCCGGACGCATCGGTGCCATCGGACTGTCCCACGTAAGCCTGGACCAGCTGCGCGCGGCTGCCGACGCGGACATCGCCGCCGTCCAAAACATCCACTCCGTTGCGGACCGCACCAACGAGGACCTGCTGGACTACTGCACCCAGCACGGTATCGCCTGGATCCCCTACTTCCCCCTCGGCGGGAGCGGCGTCATGGGCGCCATGACCCGCGCCCAGGACCTGCCGGCCGTGATCCAGGTCGCCGCAGAAACCGGGCTTAGCCCCACAGCGGTGGGACTGGCCTGGCACCTCAACCACAGTGACGTCAGCGCCCTGGTTCCCGGCACCACCAGCGTTGAGCACCTGCGCGCCAACGCTGAGGTCTCCGCCGTCACGCTCAGCGCCGAACACATGCGGCTTCTCGACGCCGCGTCCTAGTCCCAGTTGGCGGCCGCCACCACCTGCGGATCTACCTCCAGGCCCGTCCACGCCACGTCCAAAGGGCCCAGGGGGTCATCCTGCCGGGCCTCCACCGCCTTGGCCTTATACAGCTCAAGCAGCGCAAGAAAGCGTCCGACGATCTCCATAGAGACCCCGCAATCGGCGATGAGCGTGGCAAAAGATAACCACTGGTCCGGGCCAGCAATTCGCAGCGCGTCCAACAGCCGCCCCGCCTGCTCTGGAACGGACACCGCCACCTGGTGGAGGTGATCGGTTCCCACCTGCGGCGCCGGACGCGGGCGGAAAACCCCCGCAGCTAACTGCGCAAAGGAATCCGCGGAATGCCCCAGCCGCACCGGGGCAACCAGCTGCGCAAACTGCTCCTCCGGGCCGACGGTGCGCGGATAGCCCCGCTGCGCCTTGCGCTGCCAGTGGGCAAAAAGATCAGCGACCTGCTTGTAGGCCTTGTATTGAAGTAGCCGCGCGAAGAGCAGGTCCCGGGTAGACAGCAGCTCCACGTCCAACTCATCATCCACCTGCCCCCGCGGCAGCAGGCGCGCGGCCTTGAGATCAAGCAAGGTTGCGGCGATGACCAGAAACTCCGTGATCTGCTCCAGCTGGGCGTTTTCCTTGAGGCTGCGGGTGTAGGAGACAAACTCATCTGTCACCGCAGACAAGGACACCTCGGTGACGTCCATTTTTTTTGCAGAAATCAGCTGCAAAAGAAGGTCAAAGGGCCCCTCGAAGTTTCCCAGCGCTACCCGGAATCCGGGAATTTCCTCCTGGACGCCCTGGTGGTCAACCCGTGTCAGCGCAGGCCTCCTGCCCTGGCAATGACCTCCCGGGCCAGGAGCCGATACTGCTGCGCCCCCTGCGAATTAGGTGCCCACGTGGTAATCGGCTCGCCTGCCACTGAGGTTTCCGGGAAACGCACTGTTCGGGTGATCACGGCATCAAAGACTTTGTCGCCGAATACCTCAACCACCCGCGACATGACCTCCCGCGCGTGGCTGGTCCGGCGGTCAAACATGGTTACCAGGATGCCCAGGATCTCTAAGTCAAAGTTCAGCCGGTCGCGGACCTTCTCCACCGTGTCCGTGAGCAAAGCCAGCCCGCGCAGGGAGAAATACTCGCATTCCATGGGGATGATCACGCCATGCGCACAGGCCAGGCAATTGACCGTAAGAAGGCCCAGGGAAGGCTGGCAGTCAAGAAGGATGAAGTCATAATCGCGCATAACCGGACGCAATGCGCGGGCCAGGGTTTGTTCCCGGCCGACCTCATTGACCAACTGAATCTCCGCCGCGGACAGGTCAATATTGGCGGGAATAATATCCAGCCCGCCGACCGCGGTGTGATGGATGGCCGAATGCACGGACGTCTGGTTATCCACCAACAGGTTGTAGACGGTAACTTCCAGCTCATTGTGCGCAATCCCCAGGCCGGCGGACAACGCGCCCTGGGGATCAAGATCAACCAGGAGTACCTTGCGGCCGTACTCAGCCAGGCAGGCCCCCAGGTTGATCGTGGAGGTCGTTTTTCCTACCCCACCCTTTTGGTTACACATAGCCAACACCGTCGCGGGACCGTGCCGCTCAAGCGGTTGCGGCAAGGGAATATCGCGCAGGCTGCGTCCGGTTAGGGCAGTCTTTTGGTCTGCGGTCTCAAACAGCCCCTCGTCTGCCACAGTGTCACCTTCTCCCATTTATCCATCCGGCGCGTGTGCCTGGCCAGCAATGCCAGTGTTCTGATTATCGTCATCCTTTTCGTCTTTGTCGGGGTTGGTGGGCCCTGGTGCGCCGCGGGCGGCCCAACAAAAACTACACTCCTGTCATTCTAGTGCGTTTGCACCGAAGCTTTCACCCCGGCCGTCAGGCGCGCGGATGAGCGTGACGCCACACCTGCCTTAAACCTTCGGCCGTGATGTGCGTATAGATCTGCGTGGTGGTCACCGATGCGTGGCCTAAAAGCTCCTGGACCACCCGCACATCCGCGCCGCCCTCCAGCAAATGGGTGGCAAAACTATGCCGCAACGTGTGCGGAGAGATCGCGTCTGCCTGTTCGAGGCCGGCGAGGTGGGCGCGCGTTTTCATAATCGCCCAGGCACTTTGCCGCGACAGGGCGCCACCACGCTGATTAAGAAAAAGGGCGTGACTGCGCCCAGTCGCCAGGCTCGGGCGCCCGCGCACCAGATAGGCCTGGCAGGCGCGCAGTGCGGGCTGGCCGATGGGCACCAGGCGCTGCTTTCCCCCCTTGCCGGTAATCAGCAGGACCCCGTCGCAGTCGCTTAGGTCATCGACCGTGAGGCTTAAGGCCTCCGAGACCCGGGCGCCGGTGGCGTAGAGGACTTCCAGGAGGGCGCGATCACGCAGGTCGATGGCGGTAGCCGACTCCCCATCCGGGGCGGCCTCCAGCAGCCGGGAGACGTCATCAATGCTCAGCGTATCGGGCAGGTGGCTTCCGGTCTGCGGCGGCGAGACCTCCGCCGCCACATCGACTCCCACCCAGCCTTCCATGACGGCAAAGCGATGCAGGCCCCGCGCCACCACCAACGCCCGACCGGCCGACGAGGCCGCCAGGCCGCCGCGGCGCAGGTCCGCCACATAGGCGGAGACATCGCCGGCAGAAATATCCTCCATGCGCGTTCGCCCCGCAGCCCGCATCCATGTCACGTAGCGATCCACATCCCGGCGGTAATTGCTCAGGGTGTTGGGGCGCAAGCCGCGTTCCACGGTGAGGTGATCAAGCCACAGACCCGCGGCCTCCTCCAGTTCCACGGCTAGGGCCGCTTCATGTCCGCGCCGGCGGGAACCCCGGCTGCTTGTCGACGCCCCGCCAGCGCCGTGGGGCGCAGATCAAAGGGGGTATCCACGGGGCGAGCCGACGCACCGTCGCGCAGCACCGCCCACGCGCTGAGCACGCCGGCCACGGCGATGGAGTTGTGCAGCTGCCCGGAAAAGACCATGTCCCGCGCGGCAGACAGCTCCACCCACTGCATAGTCATCTCCGCTTCTTCTTCCTGCGGCACCGGCTGCTCGACCGCGGAAAGATCCTGGGCCACAAACACGCGCACGGCCTCATCGCACACCCCTGGAGAAGTCACCAGGTCTACCAGCACAGACCATGTCTGCGCGGCCAGGCCAACTTCTTCTTGGAGCTCCCGTTTTGCCGTGTCCAGGGCGCTTTCTCCTGCCACATCCAGGATGCCGGCGGGCAGCTCCCACAGGTGGCGGCCCACCGCATGCCGGTACTGGTGCACCATCGCGATCGCGTCGCGCTGGCGGTCATAGGCCACGACGGCGACGGCGCCGAAGTGCTCCACGATCTCTCGATTAGCCACCTCACCCCCGGGCATGGTGACGGCGTCGCGGCGGACGGCGAGGATGGGGGCGTCGATAAGCAGGCGCGAATCGCGCACCGCGAACTCATGACCCACGGATCAGTCCTCAGCCTTCTGGCGCTCGATGGCCGCCGCAATCAGACCGGCAAACAGCGGGTGCGCCTTGGTAGGCCGCGACTTGTACTCCGGGTGAGCCTGCGTGGCCACCAGGTACGGGTGCACGGAGCGCGGGTACTCCACAAACTCCACCAGCGTCCCATCCGGCGAGGTGCCACTAAACTCCAGGCCAGAGCCCTCGGTGATCTGGCTGCGGTAGGCGTTGTTGACCTCGTAGCGGTGGCGGTGCCGCTCCTCAACCTGCGTCGTGCCGTAGACCTCGGCGACGAGCGAATCTGCAACCAGGGTCGCCGGGTAGGACCCCAGGCGCATCGTCCCGCCCAGATCCGCCTTCCCGGACACAGCCTCCTGCTGCTCCGCCATGGTGGCAATCACCGGCTGCGCGGTCTGCGGATCAAACTCCGTCGATGAGGCCCCCTCGATACCCGCTGCCCGCGCGGCCTCAATGACCACGCACTGCAACCCCAGGCACAACCCCAGCAGCGGAATCCCGGCCTCCCGGGCGTAGCGCACTGCACCGATCTTGCCCTCGATGCCACGCACCCCGAATCCGCCGGGAACGATCAGCGCGTCACACCCCTGCGTGGCCGCCGCCGCGCCAGCCGAGTCCTCACAGCTATCGGAGGCAATCCACTTGATCTTCGCCTTGACCCGATGCGCAAAGCCCGCCGCGCGCACCGCCTCCACCACGGAAAGATAGGCGTCAGGCAGATCAATGTATTTGCCCACGATGCCCACGGTGACCTCGCCCTGCGGGTTATTCACCCGATCAAGCAGGTCCCGCCACTGCGACCAATCGACATCCCGGAACGGCAGGCCCAGCTTGCGGATCAAGAAGGTATCCAGGTGCTCCCGATACAGCACCTCCGGAATGTTGTAAATCGACGAGGAATCAGCACAGGAGATCACCCCATCCACGTCGACGTCGCTCATCAGCGCGATCTTTTCCTTCAGCGGCGCAGGCACCTCCCGATCGCAGCGCAACACTAACGCATCCGGAACAATGCCAATCCCACGCAGTTCCGCAACCGAATGCTGAGTCGGCTTTGTCTTCAGCTCGCCGGACGGGGCCAAATAGGGCACCAACGACACATGGATGAAGAAAATATTATCCCGCCCCACGGCGTGGCGAACCTGCCGCGCAGCCTCCAAGAAAGGCTGGGACTCAATGTCACCGACCGTGCCGCCGATCTCAGAGATGACCACGTCAGGGCGCTCGCCCGCAGCATCCGGCTGGCCCATGGCCAGGATTCGGGCCTTGATTTCATCGGTGATATGCGGGATGACCTGAACGGTCTTTCCTAGGTACTCGCCGCGGCGCTCCTTGGCAATCACCGAGGAGTACACCTTGCCGGTGGTGACATTCGCATTCGCGGTGAGATTGCGGTCCAAGAAGCGTTCATAATGGCCAAGATCTAGGTCAGTTTCCGCGCCGTCATCGGTGACAAAGACCTCACCGTGCTCGAAGGGATTCATGGTGCCCGGATCAACATTGAGATACGGGTCCAACTTCTGCATAGTCACCGACAGGCCTCGAGCTGTGAGCAGCTGGCCCAAACTGGCTGCCGTCAGCCCCTTCCCCAGTGAGGACACGACGCCCCCGGTGACAAATATGTACTTAGTGGCCGGGCGTTTCATCTACCAGTCATCCCCTTGAATCTTCGGAGTCTCACGCAACAGGATCAGGTGGTCCGGCCCTATCCCCACGAAAGAACTCCCTGCATGCACGCCCGCTGCGCCACCCTGACGGCGCCGCACACCTGCCGTGCATACAAAAATCCCGCGGGGACCCGGCACCCACCGTGCACGCCAATCATGGCGCCACACAACGCGGGGGCCGACCGTACAACCCACGGGACTCCAGCATAACACCGCGCCCGCCCACGCTAGGAAACTAGCGGGTCAACGCGGGACTGGCCGCCTCTGCCGACGCCGCAGCCCCATAGGCACCCGTGGCGCCATCGATGCGCTCGCGCACCGCCAACACCGTGGCCACACGGCCCCACTGCCGATCCACGGAATCCACCGTAGACACCTTCGCACCACCCGGATGGGCGGCGCGCAACTGGCCCACAGCACCGGTGTCAGCAGCGGTATGGATCCGGCCTGCCAGCACCACGGACCTGCCGCGGCTATCCAGGGCAGTACTCATCGCGGCGAGCGTCTTTGCCGAAAATGCGGCGTCGCCCGAGCCGTCAGAATCGCCCGTGACTATGAGCACCGCCTGGGCAGGAGAGATCGTGCCCTCGTCATAGGAGATAAATCCCCCATCGCGCAAGGCGGTCAACACCGTGGCGCGCTCTGCCTCCGTGGCCTGCGGCGTGCCTTCTCGCGGGCTAACCAGCAGGGCCGAGCCCAGCGCCTCGCCCGCGTGCGTGCCCGGGTCAAGGTTCGTCTCCGACAACTGCGCCCCGGCCGGCAGCGTGTTAGTGACCACCGTCTTGAGCGCATCAGCACCATCTTGGGATAAGAAGCGCGACTCCAGCTTGATCCCGCCCGCAAAAGTAGCCCCAGACTGCCGCAGCAGCGCGCGCACGGCCGCCACGTCCTCGTCCTGAGCATCCGCCGTGCGCATAATGAGCACCGAATGGTCCTTGAGCACATCGGCGACCGCCGGGCGGGCCAACTCCCCCACCACCGCGTCCGCGGATCGCGCCTGCGCGTCATTGATCTGGGCATCCTTGACCGCCGCGTCACGCTCCTGCGCGATCGAGCCCGCCCCCGGGCCGGCGCCCGAGGATAGGTTTGGCGCAAGCCCCAACGTGCCAAAGGCCACGCCTGCGGCGATGCCAAAAGCCAGCCCCGCGACGACCAACCCGGTCCTGCCTCCAGTTTTTCCTGGCATGTGTTTCTAACCTCCGAGTCAGAAAAGTCGTACGTTACTTAAACCAACCCTGGACGGTCAGCGCGATGTTATTCCACGTATCGATCATGTTGTCCACGAAGCTCCCGTCCCCGTTCAGACCCGCGATCACCACCATCACGGCGAGCGCCACCAACAGCCCGAGCACCGCCCACAGCCAGGCAATGCCACCGCCCGACGGCACCGTGTACAGGCTCGATACCGCGGAGGCATCCACCAGGCGAGGGCCTACCTTCGCGCGGGTCACCAGCGCCGACGGCGTGGCATCGGAGCGCCGCGCAAACATGGCATCAAGATCCAAGGGTGCGCCGGCAAGAACGATGAGATCCGCCTCATGGAAATTCACTAGCAGCAACGCTAGGTCTGTCGCTGAGCTTGTCGCGGCCGGGAATGTCATGGCCCCAATGCCCAAATCCTGAATGCGCTCCAGGCCGGCGGCGTGGCCGTCAGGATCGGCAGGAAGGATCACCCGCGCCCCGCAGCGCAGCGTCGCCGCATCAATGCCGTCCGGATTGCCCACAATAAAGTCCGGCTTGTAGCCCATGGACACCACGGTGTCCGCGCCCGCATCAACGCCCACTACCACGGGATCATATTCCCGAATGAAATTCCGCAGGTCAGCGAGCTGTTCCTTGTGCCCCGGCCCCGGGCTGACCACCAGCGCCTTGCGGCCCCGCAGGGTCTCCCCCGTATCCGGGATACCCAGCCCATCAACCAGCAGCGGCGCCTCCGAATTAATGAACTCGATGGTATTGCCAAAATAGGCTTCCATGTGGTCAACGAGGCTGCGCTGGGCGTGCGCAAAAGTCTCATCCACATCGTCAGCGCTGACCGGGCGGCCGGAACCTATGTGCTTATCACCGTGGAAGAGTTCGCCTTCCTCCGTCACGCGGCCCTTCTTGCCGTCGCGCAGCTGCGATAGCACCTCCGCGCCGGCGTCTTCTACAAGGTCAATTCCGGAATCCAGAAGCAACCGGGGACCAAAATTAGGAACCGCCCCGGTGGAGAATTCGGCCAGGTTGACCACCACTGCGGGGTTCGACTCAATGAGTTCTTGGGCGAATTGTCGGGTGATATCGGGCGCATCAATAATCGCGATGTCGCCCTGGCTGAGGCGCTTGAAGCCCTTGGCATTATCGGAGGTGCAATCACGCATCACCCCGTGGACGCCGGGCAGCTCGTCTTTGCGGGAGAACAGACTCATGGCGTCGATTGTGCATGTCATGGAGTTCCAAAGGGCGGAGGCACGCGGGACACCGCGGCCAGAACTTTGCTTTTTCGTTCCGTCGCCTGCCTCGCACTCCCGCCCGGTCCCCCGCCGGCTACGTGGACGCCGAGGAACGCTGTTCGGTCTTCTCCGAGTCCGCCTTTGCCAGCAGCTCGGCCGCATGGGCCCGCCCCGTCGCCGTATCGTCCATGCCGGCAAGCATTCGGGCCAGCTCCTCTACTCGGTCTTCCCCGCTGAGCTGGCGCACCCCGGAACGCACGTCCTGGCTGCTTACCGCCTTGGATACGTGGAGGTGGACGTCCGCATAGGCGGCGACCTGCGGCAGGTGCGTGACCGCAATGACCTGGTTGTTGGTGGCTAGACGCGCGAGCCTGCGCCCGATTTCTATCGCGGCCTTGCCGCCCACGCCGGCGTCAACCTCATCGAAGACCAGCGTGGCTCCGGGCATTCCGCCCGCGACGATGACCTCAAGGGCAAGCATGACTCGGGACAGCTCGCCGCCAGACGCCGCCGTGGCCAGCGGGCGCGCAGTTGCCTGCGGGGTAGGCGCAAGTAAAAACTCCACGGCGTCTGCGCCACTGGGCCCCGGCTCCACGCTGCTGAGGGCCACGCGGAGGTGGGCGTGCGGCATTGCTAGCCCGGCGAGCTCGGCGGTGACGGCCTTTTCTAGGCGCTTGGCCGCGGCTGCGCGGGCAGTGGACAATGCTGTCGCGGCACGGGTCATCTTTTCCTTCGCCTCGCGCACGCGGTCGCGCAGCTCGTCGAGCGCTTCCTGGGAGACGTCGATACGCTCCAAACGAGTGCGTGCCTTGTCCCGCCAGCGCACCACCCCGGCGGCATCCGGCGCGTATTTGCGGGTCAACGTTTTGAGCTCCTGCTGCCTGTTGAGCGCGGCTTCGAGGGCCTCTTGGTCATCGGGAAGCCCGGACAGGTAGGCGCCAAGCTGGGCGGAGACGTCCCCGAGCGTGGCGGTGAGTTGTTCAAGGCGGCCGGCCAGCTCCGCGAGTTCCGGGTCCTCTGAGCCGCTTAAGGCCGCGGCTGCTTGCCCCAACAGCGTGGAGGCCGCGGCGTCCTCATCGCTGCCGGCCATCCCGCCGAAGGCTTCTGCACCGTCGATGGCTGCCAACGCTGCGGTGGCCTGCTCGCGCAGGGAATCGGCGTCGGAAAGCCGGCGCACCAGGGCCACCAGCTCCTCATCCTCCCCGGGAACCGGATTGATCTCATCGATCTCGTTGAGGGCAAAGGTCAGGCGGTCAATCTCTTGGGCCAGTTCGCGGCGGCGCTGCGTGCGCCGAGACAAGTCGCGCGCCAGCTCGGCATAGACCGCATAGGCGGCGTCGTAGCTTGCCCGCTTCTTGGCAATCCGTGGGTCCAGCTGGTCGAGGGCGGCCAATTGCTCGGCCGGGGAGAGCAAACGAAGCTGATCGTTTTGCCCATGGATGGTCAGCAGGTGATCGGTGAACTCCGTCAGCGTCGCCGCCGGGACGGAGCGCCCGCCCAGATGCGCCCGCGAACGCCCAGAGGCGCTCACAGTCCGGGAGGCAATGAATTCTCCGTTCTCATCCGCCTGGCCGCCGGCTTCCGTCACAGTGTGCTGCGCGGCGTGCGCCTGCTCGGGCAGCATGCCCGCGGTAACAAACCGGCCCTCCACCACGGCGCGGGAGGCCCCGTCACGGATGCGAGACGCCTCCGCGCGGGCGCCGGCCAACAGCCGCAGCCCGGTGACCACCATGGTCTTTCCCGCACCGGTCTCTCCGGTCAGCACCGTCAACCCGGGGCTGAGCTCCGCATGCGCACTGGGAATGACGCCAAGGTTTTCGATGGTCAGCTCTGCAAGCATGCCCCAGACTCTACCTGCCAGAGCGAGGCGGGTTTAAGTCTCCGGGTCGGCCACCCTGAGACTTCGGACCGCGCCACCCATCAACCGGCAGGTGCAGCTTGGTCACCAGCCGATCCGTAAACGGGCGGTCGTCCAGGCGCACCCAGCGCACCGGCCTGTCGCCGCGAACAACCTCCACGCGCGCCCCCGGCGGCATGCTGATGCGCCGGAAGCCATCCATCACCGCCACCGCGCGGCCGAAGGGACTGAGCGATTCCACAGCCACCGTCGAATCCGGGCTAATAACCAACGGTTTGGTAAACAACGCGTGGGCGTTATTGGGCACCACAAGCATCGCGTCGAGCTCCGGCCACAGCACCGGTCCCCCCGCGGAAAAGGCGTAGGCCGTCGATCCCGTGGGGGTAGAGATGATCACTCCGTCGCAGCCGAAGGCCGTGACCGGGCGGGCATCAACTTCCAGGCTCGCATCCAAGACGCCGCCGTTGCGCTCATGCTCCACGCTGACCTCGTTGAGCGCCCAGGCGGAATCGATCAGCTCCATGTCCGCGTCATAGACCGTGGCCCGCACAGTCATGCGCTCCTCGATGCGGTAGTCCCGGGAGATAACCCGCCCCACGGCCTCCTCCAGCGACTCCGCCTCCCATTCCGCGAGGAAACCCACGTGCCCCAGGTTGATGCCCAAAACCGGAAGGTCTGCGTCATGGGCCAGGTCAGCGGCGCGCAGGAACGTCCCGTCGCCGCCGAGCACCAAGACCAGCTCCACACCAGAGGTCGCCTCCCGGCCGTGGGGCACCCGCTCGAGGCTGGCCAGCTCGGGATAATCGTTGAGGGCACCGGAGCCGTACGTGTCCAAGATGCGCACGCAGATTCCTGCCCCGGTGAGAAGCTGCGCCGCCCGGGCAGCAGAGCGCGTGTTTGAGGCCCGCCCGGTGTGCGGCACCAACAGGACGGTGCGCTGTGAATCGGTCATTGCGGTCCCTCCGCTACGGCTCGTTCAATTGCCGCCCTGCGCTCGCTGGCATCCCATGCGTGCGCTTCGTCGCCTTTGACCAGCCACAGGAAGTATTCGACGTTGCCCGAAGGCCCGGGCAACGGGGAGGCCACCACGCCGCGCAGCGTCAGCCCAAGGGTGGCGGCAAAGTCTGCGACCTCCGCGGTGACCTCTGCACGCAACTGCGGCGAGCGCACAACCCCGCCGTGGCCCAGCCGCTCCTTGCCCACCTCAAATTGCGGCTTCACCATGGGCAGCAGTGCGGCCCCCGGAGTCAGGCACTGCGCAATCGCCGGCAGAACCAGGCGCAGGGAGATAAACGAAAGATCGCCGACCATCATCTCGCAGGGCCCGCCGATAAGATCCGGGGTCAGATTCCGAATATTGGTCCGATCCATCACCTGCACCCGCGGATCATTTTGCAGCCGCCACACCAACTGCCCATAGCCCACATCCACAGCTACGACGCTCGCCGCGCCGCGCGCCAGAAGGACATCCGTGAACCCGCCTGTCGACGCCCCCGCATCAAGCACCCGCAGCCCCCGCACGCTCAGGCCCTGCGGCTCAAAGGTCTCCAAAGCACCCAGGAGCTTGTGCGCACCGCGTGAAGCCCACTCCTGATCCGCCTGGCCTGTGACCTTGATCGAGACATCCGGGCCCACCGCGGTGGCCGGCTTGAGCGCGCGAAAACCTCCGACGCTGACGCGACCCTGCTTGATCATTTCCACGGCCGCCTCACGGGAGCGCGCGATCTTTCTGCGCACCAGCTCCGCGTCTAGCCTTCTTTTTGTACCCACTTACGCATCCTTGTCCTTGAGCGCCTCATTGAGTACCTCATGCGCGCGCTCTAGCTGCTCGGCGATCTCCTGGGCAGTCGTGGCATCTTCTTCCAGAATCTGGCGCACCCTCTGCTCTACCTCCGCGGCCTGCACATCAACTCCACTCCGCGATGCACCGCTCGGCAGCATCACTACAGGCAGCCACGGTCCACTCCGCTTCCCGGTCCTGCGCCCACACCGCGCCCAGCACCGTACGCAGTGCCTGCATGCTTGTCGACGCCCCCGTGCCTCCGCGAAGCTCCACCCGCGCACCCGCAGGCGCCACCTGAGCCACAAAGTCGCCCTGAGGCTGCGGGCGCAGCGAGTCCGGGGCGTCGAAAAGCCCGCCCAAATCCGCGGCGAGATACGTGGGACGATCCTGCGGCGGTGCCGCAATGAGATCCCGCTGCCGCGAGACCCCCGTCATCACATGCAACGTGGGCATCTGTGCGTTGTTTCCACCCCGGATATCCGTATCCAAGCGATCTCCAACGGCCAAGGGGCGCTGCGCGCCCACCGAACGGGCCGCAGCCTCAAACATCGCCGGCTCCGGCTTGCCCGCAGATGTCGGCGAAATCCCCGTCGCACTGACCACAGCTGCCACCATGGAGCCATTACCCACCATCAGCCCGCGATCCGACGGCAATGACGAGTCCAGATTCGACGCGATATACCGCGCCCCCGCGCGCAAGGCCAACGCGGCCTCGGACAACTGCGCCCACCCGGTTTCCGGATTATGCCCGTGCAACACAACCTCCGGAGGGCCCTGCGGATCCTCCATACCAGAGACCACAACCAGGCCGGCATCCTCAGCCAACTGCTTAAACGACGGGCTGCCCAACACCAGCGCCCGCGCGCCCGACCCGCTGACCTGCGCCGCCAACTCCGCAGCCACCTGTGCCGAGGTCACCACCTGGCGGGAATCCGCCTTCAGCCCGATGGCCTGGAGCATCTGCGCCACGTCCGCGGGCGCACGCGAAGCATTATTGGTCACGTACAGGGCGTCCACGCCGCTGGCAACGATCGCCTCCACCGCCCCCGCGATGGCGCGGCCAGACTCCCAGACAGTGCCGTCAAGATCCAATAGCAGGGCATCGGTTATATCTTTGAGCTGCGTCACTGATCCAATTCCTCCAGCCGTGCCGCCGCATCCAAGAGCTCATCTCGATCATTCTCCCGGCAATGCTCAAACCAACGGCGGGCCTCCGCCACCCGGCCTACCGCCAACAGCGCATCCGCATACGCGTAGCTCAACCGAGCCGCAACGTAGCCCGAGGACTCCAACGACGGACCCAAACGCTCGAGCGTCACCACCGCCGCCTCATCCTGGCCCAGATCCCTCCTGGCACCGGCAGCAACAATGGCCAACTCCACGGCCGAGGCAGGATCCAGCTCTGCCGCCTCAGGGCTACGTGACAACTCCACCGCCTTCAAAGGGCGACCCAACGCGCGCTCGCAATCAGCCATGATGGCCAACAAGCCAGGTCCCCCGCTCATCCTGCGCGCAGCACGAAGCTCCGACAGCGCCTCTTTCCACTCCCCCGCGCGATACGCAGCAATGCCGTTGGTCTCCCGGGCCACCGAGACCCTACCGGCGCGATCCTTCGCCGCCCGCGCATGGCGCAGAGCCAACTGCGGATCATCCTCCATCAGAGTCGCAGCCATGATCATGTGCTTAGCCACGGCATCCGCATTGACCTTGGACAAAACCTTGAGGTCCTGGAGCACCAGCGGATCCAAGTCACGGACGTCAATATCATCCGGGAGATCAGGCTCCGATTGGCGCTTATTCAGCCGTTCTTCCCGAAAACCCGACCGCTGCGGATTGAGCCGCCCCTTGCCCTCATCGCGGCCGGCGCCCCCGCGCTGCCCGTGACCGCGGCGCTGGCCTGGCCCGCCGTGTGAGCCCCGGGCGCCGCCGCGGGAGCCGCCTCTCGAGTTTCCGCGGGGACCCCCACCGCGCCCTGTTCCGCCGCGGCCTGCACTACCTCGGCCAGCGCCGCTTCGGCCTCCCGAGGGCCGGCCGGAATTCCCGCCGTTTTCGCGGGAGTCGCCGTTTTCGCCCCGAGAGTATTGACCACCGCGATGTTCCATCATTCTCCTTGTCATCTAGGCCTAGCCCAATCACGACGGGGAAGAAGATACGCACTTCCCCACATACAGACCGTGCCTCGTCACAACCGTAAACACCGCAAGTCTAGCCCACGCCCTGACAGCCAAGAACTACTGTGCGGGTGTTGTGGGTATAAAAAAAGTGTGGGTGGCATGCCACGAAGTCAACAGACTCCACAACACACCACCCACACCAACATTAAGTTAAAGGCCGGCAGCAACCTACTCTCCCACACCCTCCCGAGTGCAGTACCATCAGCGTGAAACGGGCTTAGCTTCCGGGTTCGAAAAGGGACCGGGCGTGACCCCGCCACCATCAACCACCGACACAACCAAAAAACAACCAACCAGCACAAGCCAACAAGCCATGCCAGACACTGCACAGTGGACGCAAACACCCATAATACTCTTGCACAACAACAACGATTGTTGTGTTACTCGGCGAATTAGTACCAGTCACCTCCACCACTTACATGGCTTCCAGATCTAGCCTATCAACCCCGTCATCTACAGGACACCTCAAACGAAACCTCATCTCAAAACAGGCTTCCCGCTTAGATGCTTTCAGCGGTTATCCCTCCCGTACGTAGCCAACCAGCCCTACCCTTGGCAGAATAACTGGCACACCAGAGGTACGTCCGTCCCGGTCCTCTCGTACTAGGGACAGCCTTTCTCAAGTTTCAACGCGCGCGGCGGATAGAGACCGAACTGTCTCACGACGTTCTAAACCCAGCTCGCGTGCCGCTTTAATGGGCGAACAGCCCAACCCTTGGGACCTACTCCAGCCCCAGGATGCGACGAGCCGACATCGAGGTGCCAAACCATCCCGTCGATATGGACTCTTGGGGAAGATCAGCCTGTTATCCCCGGGGTACCTTTTATCCGTTGAGCGACACCACATCCACAAGTAGGTGCCGGATCACTAGTCCCGACTTTCGTCCCTGCTCGAGCCGTCACTCTCACAGTCAAGCTCCCTTATACACTTACACTCAACACTTGATTGCCAACCAAGCTGAGGGAACCTTTGGGCGCCTCCGTTACCATTTAGGAGGCAACCGCCCCAGTTAAACTACCCACCAGGCACTGTCCCCAACCCAGATCATGGGCCAAGGTTAAGATGCCCGATCCGACCAGAGTGGTATTTCACTTGCCGACTCCACACCAACTAGCGTCAATGCTTCAACGTCTCCCACCTATACTACACAAATCGAACCAAACACCAATACCAAGCTATAGTGAAGGTCCCGGGGTCTTTTCGTCCTGCCGCGCGTAACGAGCATCTTTACTCGTACTGCAATTTCACCGGGCCTGTGGTTGAGACAGCAGGGAAGTCGTTACGCCATTCGTGCAGGTCGGAACTTACCCGACAAGGAATTTCGCTACCTTAGGATGGTTATAGTTACCACCGCCGTTTACTGGGGCTTAAATTCTCCGCTTCGACCCACAAGGGATCTAACAGGTCCTCTTAACCTTCCAGCACCGGGCAGGCGTCAGTCCGTATACATCAACTTCAACGTTTTCGCACGGACCTGTGTTTTTAATAAACAGTCGCTTCCCTCTATCCTCTGCGCCCACACACAGCACAACCACCGCACAGGATGATGCACCACACATGGGCCCCCTTCTCCCGAAGTTACGGGGGCAATTTGCCGAATTCCTTAACCACAGTTCACCCGAACGCCTTAGTATACTCTACTCGACTACCTGTGTCGGTTTAGGGTACGGGCCGTACATGCACTCGCTAGAGGCTTTTCTCGACAGCACAGGATCACTGACATCACCCTCAAAAAAGGCTACGCATCACGCCTCAGGTTTAACATGGCACGGATTTACCTACACCACACCCTACACGCTTACACCACAATCCAATAAGTGGCCCAGCTACCCTACTGCGTCACCCCATCACTTGGCTACTACCAGATCAGGCCCTGCGCACCACCACCAACAACACACACCCAAAAAGGGCATGCGACAAAGCCAGTGACAGCAGGCAGTTAGTATCCCTGATTCACCATGGACGCACACACACGGGTACGGGAATATCAACCCGTTAACCATCGACTACGCCTGTCGGCCTCGCCTTAGGCCCCGACTCACCCTGGGAAGACGAACTTGACCCAGGAACCCTTAGTCATACGGCGGGTAAGATTCTCACTTACCACTCGTTACTCATGCCTGCATTCTCACTCGCACACACTCCACACCACGCTCACACGGACGCTTCAACACATGCACGACGCTCCCCTACCCAACAAGCCAAAAGACTTGCTGCCGCGGCTTCGGCGGTGTACTTCAGCCCCACTACATTGTCGGCGCAGAACCACTCGACCAGTGAGCTATTACGCACTCTTTCAAGGATGGCTGCTTCTAAGCCAACCTCCTGGCTGTCTTCGCGATCCCACATCCTTTTCCACTTAGTACACCCTTAGGGGCCTTAGCCGGCGATCTGGGCTGTTTCCCTCTCGACCAATGGAGCTTATCCCCCACAGTCTCACTGCCATGCACCACTTAACCGGCATTCGGAGTTTGGCTGATGTTGCTAAGATGATAGTCCCGCTCAACCAACCAGTAGCTCTACCTCCGGCAAGCTAACACAACGCTGCACCTAAATGCATTTCGGGGAGAACCAGCTATCACGGAGTTTGATTAGCCTTTCACCCCTACCCACAACTCATCCCCTCAGTTTTCAACCTAAGTGGGTTCGCGCCTCCACGACGTCTTACCATCGCTTCACACTGGCCATGGGTAGATCACCCCGCTTCGGGTCCAGAACATGCCACTAAAAACACCCAATTAGGATTCGCTTTCGCTACGACTACCCCACACGGGTTAACCTCGCGACATGCCGCTGACTCGCAGGCTCATTCTTCAAAAGGCACGCCATCACCCCACAGTCAAGGCTCTGACGGATTGTCAACACACGGTTTCAGGTACTATTTCACTCCCCTCCCGGGGTACTTTTCACCATTCCCTCACGGTACTCAATCCGCTATCGGTCACACTGAGTATTCAGGCTTACCGGGTGGTCCCGGCAGATTCACAGCAGATTCCACGAGCCCGCTGCTACTCGGGTAAACACATTAGCGCCACACATGATGATTCACGTACAGGACTCTCACCTACTCCGGCAGGCCATTCCAAACCACTTCCGCTTCACCACGCACAAAAACGCCGACAGGCTGACAGACCCATCACACATGCACCCACAACCCCACACACGCAAACCCTGCCAAGTATCACACGCATGCAGTTTAGCCATTCGTCCGCGTTCGTTCGCCACTACTAACGGAATCACTATTGTTTTCTTCTCCTACGGGTACTGAGATGTTTCACTTCCCCGCGTAACCCCCACAACCACTATGAATTCATGGAAGGGTGACCACCAACAACGATGGCCGGGTTTCCCCATTCGGACATCCTCGGATCAACGCTTAGTTGCCAACTCCCCGAGGCTTAACGCAGACTCACACGTCCTTCATCGGCTCAGTATGCCAAGGCATCCACCGTGTGCCTTAAAAAACACAACAAACAATTTACACAAGAATAAAGATGCTCGCGTCCACTATACAGTTCTCACACAACCCATCAACCTGCAACCAACCACCACGAAAACACGGCAGCCAGCCTACTGGCCGATCAACGACACCACACACAACAAGCATGCCATGCCAGACACCCAACAACGCACCAACATACAACACGATTTTGCCATCACCATCCCACAGACGTGGCATGCGATCCACCCAGAAAACAAAATAAATAAACAAAACTCCTTAGAAAGGAGGTGATCCAGCCGCACCTTCCGGTACGGCTACCTTGTTACGACTTCGTCCCAATCGCCGATCCCACCTTCGACCACTCCCCCCAGAAAACTGGTTGGGCCATGGGCTTCGGGTGTTACCAACTTTCATGACGTGACGGGCGGTGTGTACAAGGCCCGGGAACGTATTCACCGCAGCGTTGCTGATCTGCGATTACTAGCGACTCCGACTTCATGGGGTCGAGTTGCAGACCCCAATCCGAACTAAGGCCGGCTTTAAAAGGATTAGCTCCACCTCACGGTCTCGCAACCTACTGTACCGACCATTGTAGCATGTGTGAAGCCCTGGGCATAAGGGGCATGATGATTTGACGTCATCCCCACCTTCCTCCGAGTTAACCCCGGCAGTCTCTCATGAGTCCCCACCACAACGTGCTGGCAACATAAGACAAGGGTTGCGCTCGTTGCGGGACTTAACCCAACATCTCACGACACGAGCTGACGACAACCATGCACCACCTGTACACCGACCACAAAGGGAAGACACATCTCTGCGCCGATCCAGTGCATGTCAAACCCAGGTAAGGTTCTTCGCGTTGCATCGAATTAATCCACATGCTCCGCCGCTTGTGCGGGCCCCCGTCAATTCCTTTGAGTTTTAGCCTTGCGGCCGTACTCCCCAGGCGGGGCGCTTAATGCGTTAGCTACGGCACGAAAGTCGTGGAAGACCCTCACACCTAGCGCCCACCGTTTACGGCATGGACTACCAGGGTATCTAATCCTGTTCGCTACCCATGCTTTCGCTCCTCAGCGTCAGTAACTGCCCAGTAACCTGCCTTCGCCATCGGTGTTCCTCCTGATATCTGCGCATTCCACCGCTACACCAGGAATTCCAGTTACCCCTACAGTACTCAAGTTATGCCCGTATCGCCTGCACGCCCGGAGTTAAGCCCCGGAATTTCACAGACGACGCGACAAACCACCTACGAGCTCTTTACGCCCAGTAAATCCGGACAACGCTCGCACCCTACGTATTACCGCGGCTGCTGGCACGTAGTTAGCCGGTGCTTCTTCTCACGGTACCGTCACAAAAAGCTTCGTCCCATGCGAAAGGAGTTTACAACCCGAAGGCCGTCATCCCCCACGCGGCGTCGCTGCATCAGGCTTGCGCCCATTGTGCAATATTCCCCACTGCTGCCTCCCGTAGGAGTCTGGGCCGTATCTCAGTCCCAATGTGGCCGTCCGCCCTCTCAGGCCGGCTACCCGTCGCCGCCTTGGTAGGCCATTACCCCACCAACAAGCTGATAGGCCGCGAGCTCATCCCTGACCGCAAAAGCTTTCCACCACCGACACTAAACGATGGTCCTATCCGGTATTAGACCCAGTTTCCCAGGCTTATCCCAAAGTCAAGGGCAGATCACCCACGTGTTACTCACCCGTTCGCCACTCGAGTACCCCCTGCAAGCAGGAGGCCTTTCCGTTCGACTTGCATGTGTTAAGCACGCCGCCAGCGTTCGTCCTGAGCCAGGATCAAACTCTCCACAAAAGGCTCGTGAAAAGCCAAAACCTAGCAAAAAAGAAAAACTGACAAGAAAAATAATCAAAACAACAATCATCACTGCCAGCCAACAACAACCACCACAACCAAATTGTGGCACTTATTTAACGTGGCCGTTACACCACGCTGGCACACACCAACCAACCCCACCCATACAAAGCAGAGCCAGCTGAAACAATGACAACAAAATCAAAAAAGTACATTGGTACGCTATTGAGTTCTCACACAACACACCCACACAGAATCCAACCACCACAACAGTGACCAAACCCCACCGGGTACGTAGGCCGCTAACATTAACACCAGGCAAACAAACAAGTCAACCCAGCCACACCGACTCACAAACAACCAAGCCGGCCCGCAGCGACTCGCATAAAGCTACACACCCCCACCACACAACACAAACCACCAGGTCAACAGGGGTTACCTGCGATGCTAGAAGATGCGTCGAGCCGCCGGCCCCGGGCACAGATTCATCATCGTTGGTTCGGGGAACCCGTGTCGCGCGGCAGCTTCACGGATAGCCGTTGCCGTCTGTTGCGCCTCCGGCTCCCGCACCAACGCAATGATGGTCCCGCCGAAACCACCGCCAGTCATGCGGGCCCCGAGGGCGCCCGCGGTGCGGGCCGCCTGGACCGCACTCTCCAATTCTGGCGTAACTACCTCAAAGTCATCACGCAACGAATCATGACTGGCGTTCATCAACGCTCCCAGTTCAGTGAAGTCCTCGCGCTCCAGAGCGGCGGCCGCCTGCTCGGTTCGCGCAATCTCGGTGGTGACATGCCGCACTCTGCGCTCAGCCAGAGCTTGACGCTCCGGATCTGTTCCCGCCCACGCACGCGCGGCCTCGGCGACACCGGAATCCCGGAAGGTGCCCTGCCAGCTTGCCCCGATGGCGTCGATAAGCCCCCTGCGCGAACCATACTGGCCGGAAGAGTGCGAATGGGACACATTGGTGTTGGCACCGAGAAGTCGCAGGCCATGGGCTTCCAGGTCGCAGGGGATCAGGCGATGCGCGTCAGCCAGAAAGTCGATGAGCAGGGCCTGGCCAGGCGCGCAGAACAGACTGGCGCGTTGGTCCAGACCGCCCGTAGAAGCACCCACGACCTCATTTTCCGCCCGAATCGCCGCAAGCATAAGGGTGTGGCGATCCTCCTGCGACAGCGGCTGCCCTAGCGCAAGCTCGCAGGAAGCGATGCCCACCGCACATTCCAGGGCGGCAGAACTAGACAGCCCTGAGCCCAAAGGGACATCACTGACCAAGGCCAGATCCATACCCGACACCGGCAGCCCCGCCTGCTGCAAGGACCACACCGTGCCTGCCACGTAGCCCATCCAGCCCAATTGGTCGTGCCCGGCAACCTCGCTGAGCGCTACCTCGCCCTTGAGCACGGTGCCGTCGGGAGCCTGCGAGACCGCACGAATGAGATCGTCCGAGCGCCGACGCGCTGCCACCTTGGTGGTCAGCGTCAACGCGAAAGGCATGCTCAGGCCGTCAGCGTAGTCCACGTGCTCGCCGATGAGGTTGACGCGCCCCGGGGCCTCCCAAACCCCTTCCGGATCCTGGCCCCACTGTTCGCGGAAAAGCGCAACGACGGCGGTATCTGCACTGCTGAGCTGGCTATTCATCATCCACTCCCATCTTGGAACGAAGCGTGGCGGCGATGACCTCCGGGGTGGTGTCATTAATCCACACCCCCATGCCGGATTCTGAGCCGGCGAGATACTTCATCCGGTGCGGCGACCGCATCAACGAAAACAGCTGCAAATGCAGGCGGCCGAAGGGCCGGTCCTGCTCCCCCACAGGAGCTTGATTCCACGCTGCGATATACGGAGTTTTATCCACGCCCTCAAAGAACTGATCCACCGCGGGGAAAATGCGGACCAAAAGTGCTGCTAGATCATCGCGTTCCTCATCGGTCAACGCCGGAAAATCCGGAACATTGCGCCGCGGCATGACCACCAGCTCCAGGGGCCACCGGGCCGCAGCCGGGGTGTAGACAACAAAGTGTGTGGTGGCGGTGATGATGCGCGAGCGAGCATCCAGCTCTGATTGCAACACATCGTCAAAAAGGTCCCGGCCAGTGCGCTCACGGTGCTGCCGCGCCGACTGGACAATCGCAGCCGTTCGCGGCGGAAGGAACGGATAAGAGTAGATCTGCCCATGCGGGTGGTGCAGGGTGACACCAATTTCCTCACCCCGGTTTTCAAAGGGGAATACCACCTCGACGCCCGGAATGCGGGACAATTCCGCAGTGCGGTGCGCCCAGACGTCGATAAGCATGCGAATACGCTGCGGCTCTAGTGTGGCGAATGACGCCTCCGCATCCGGGGTGAAGCAGACCACCTCGCATCGCGCCGCGGCCGGCCTTTGCGGGAAAAGCTCTTGGCCGTCAACACAGAATTCATAGTCATCCGGGATAACCATGTGCGTGCTCAAGGAGGGGAAGCGGTTTTCAAATACCGCCACCTGATAGTCATCGGCGGGAATCTCACTGGGCAGCATGCCGGGGCGAGTCGGCGCCAAAGGGTCCTCATTGGCCGGAGGCAAAAAGGTTCGGTTCTGCCGATGAGCAGCAAAGATCACCCATTGACCTGTGAGCGGATCCCGGCGCATGTCCGAATCCGTATCCACGCGTGGAAGTCCACGCCCATCAACGGTCTGGCGCTCGGGCGCGCCCGGTAGATCGAAGTAGATAAGCTCGCGCCCATCCGATAGCTGGGTTCGCGTGACACGAACGTCCATAAGAAAACTCCCTTTGCAGTCAGCGCACCAGAAACGTGTATCCCGTCCGGGAATCTAGCTAGATACGGCGACCGGGGTATCGCCCTCGCCTGCCGGTTCTTGCACAATGATGGGGCGCAGCCGCGCCCAGGCCAAGAATCCCGCGGCAACGACGAGCAGTGCCACGCCCGTCCACAAATTATCGGAAGAGTTCTTTTGCACCGCGGCGTCCGGATTCACGCCCGGGTCAAGGACAAAACTGCACACCACCAGAATGGCGCCGTAGATGCCCAACAGGATGGAAATGACGTTGCGGATATCAAAGGCGCCCGCACTATGCTTCCGTGTTCCCTGCGTGGACTCCGCGGGCTTTTCCGGCACAGCGCTGTGAGCAGCCGGTTCAGATGCGTGGGTGTTCATGGGGTCTCCCATCGAAGAAGTCAGATGTGCAGGACGCGTATTTTTAGACATGTTCAGTTACTCCCTGCGCATCTAGAAGAATGCGATATTCAAAGCGATGACCAACGCCAAGCACACCATACCCAGTGGAACCGTGCGGGCGTACCAGGGCCGCGTGGCCTCTGCTGGGTCCACAAGCTGTTCGTGGGGCGTTACCGAATAGACAAAGCCCACCAGCTCCGCGTCGGGTTTCGGCTGGGTAAACAGCGTCACCACAACCGAGGCGACAATGTCCACCACGAATGCAATCGACGCGGCGATAAACGCGGTGCCCTGGCCTTCGAGGTCAAACAGGGCTCCGGAGACCTCGGCAACCTCCGCAAAGTACCAGTAGACGATCGCCGAGGCCGTGCCCAAGACCAGGCCGACCCAGCCGGCGTGCGGGGTCATCCGCTTCCAGAACATGCCCAGCAAGAACGTGGCAAACAGCGGGGCATTGAAGAACCCGAACAGGGTCTGCAGATAATCCATGACGTTGCCGTAGTTCGAGGCAATCAACGCCGTGAAGATGGCGATGACAGTAGCCACCACGGTGGCGATGCGGCCGAAACGCAAGTAGTACTCGTCCGGCTTGTCCTTGATGACGTAGGTCTGCCAGAGGTCATAGCTCATCACTGTGTTGAAGGCGGAGATGTTCGCGGCCATGCCCGCCATGAAGGCGGCCAGCAGTCCCGCAATGCCCACGCCGAGCAGACCATTGGGCAACAGGTCGCGCATGAGGTACAAGATGGCATCGTTGGGTTCTCCGCTGCCATCCATAATCGGCGTGACAATCGTCGCAGCAACCATGCCCGGGATGACCACCAGGAAAGGAATGAGCATTTTGGGGAACGCACCGATAATCGGCGTGCGCCGCGCCGCCGACATCGACTCGGCAGCCATCGAGCGCTGAACCTCCACGAAATTCGTGGTCCAATACCCAAAGGAAAGCACAAAGCCCAGGCCGAACACGATGCCCACAGCCGACCACACCGGAGAATCAAAACCAGAAATCGCCTGCCCCGGCCAGGTAGAAAAGTGACCGGCCGGCAGCGACTCCTTGAGCCCCGACCAGCCGCCAACCCGGTGCAAACCAATGATAGTCAACGGCAGCAGTGCGGCCACGATGACAAAGAACTGCAGCACCTCGTTGTAGATCGCCGCCGACAGCCCGCCCAAGGTGATGTAGGACACGACGATGACCGCGGCGACAATCAGCGTCACCCACAGCGGCCACCCGAGCAGCGAGTTAACCACCTTGGCCAACAGCAGCAAGTTCACACCCGCGATGAGCAGCTGGGCGATGGCGAAAGACAGTGCGTTGACCAGGTGCGCCCCGGAGCCGAAACGCCGCCGCATGAACTCCGGAACCGACCGGACCTTTGAGCCATAGTAGAAGGGCATCATGACAATGCCCAGGAAAACCATGGCAGGGACGGCGCCAATCCAGAAGTAGTGCATGGTTTGGAAACCATATTGCACGCCATTAGCGGAGTGGCCGATAATTTCCACCGCTCCAAGATTGGCCGAAATGAACGCCAACCCGGTCACCCACGCGGGTAGGCCGCGCCCGGACAAGAAGAAGTCGATGGATGAGGAGACGCGCCGCTTTGCCGCCCAACCAATCGACAGAACAAACAGGAAGTAGATGGCTACCAGCGTGTAGTCAACCCAGCTGGCATCGAGCCTGAGCACTGATTGTGCAGTATCCATAGCTGCTCTTTCGTGTGAAATAGACAGAAAAATTTAGTCAAAATCTACGAAGCGTATGAAGTTGTAGGTTTTCCTCTTGGTTTCTCACCGATTCTCACCGATTCCCACCGGTTCCCCCGGCTCCCGGCGGCAGAGCCCGGATGCACGCGCCGCGATGCATTCCTCCAGGGACCACATCCGGCCATCGGTGCCATCTGCACAAGCTGCTTACTGGTGGGTGGCCGCGACGGTCCAGCGGAACTCGGCGCTGCCCTGCGGCTTGAGGCGCAGCAGGTCTACCCCGCTGGCGAGCGCGTTGGGTGGGGCGCTCATGGGCTCTACCGCAAGGTGACGCTCCGGGGAGGTGTAAATCTGCACCCACCCCAGGGTGTCATCACAGGTAAGCCTCACGCCTTGACCGTCCGGGCCGGACAGCGTGAATTCGGCACCTTCTGCGTCGCCGCTCACCTCGTCGGCTGCATCGGCGCGTCCCGCAGCACGATCGAGCACAAACGCATGGTCAAGCTCAACACCTCCCATGTCCAGCATCCGGGGTCCCCAGGCCCGCAGGTCGCCGGCGGGGCGCATGCGCTGGTCGAGCGGAAGGTTGCGCATGTGCGGACCGGCCAGAACACATTCGTCAAGGTTGTGACCTTGAGCCTCAAGGTAGGTGTGGGCCCCAAAGGCGAAGGGGCAGTCACTATCTGCGGTGTTCACCACCCGCGCCACCCCGGTCAGACCGTCGTGGTCAAGGTGGTAGTCCACGGTTAGCTCCAGGCGCCAGGGCCACCCGGGCCGGGGGCCCAACGTCATGGCGACCCGTGCGCTGGCCGGGCTGGTGCGCGTCACCTCGCCGACGAGCCTGTCCGTGAAACCGTGAATCGCGTTGTCCCGCTCCGGCTCGGTGATCTCAAGCTGGTGGTGCTGCCCGTCGAAGGTGAAGGCTCCGTCGGCTACCCGATTAGGCCAAGGGGCAAGGATGACGTTGCAGGATTCCGGTGGATGGGTACCAGCTGCAAATCCGCGCAGAAGGGGTCTTCCGCCGTAGGTGAACTGGCGTACTGCGGCGCCAGAACCGCTGATTATTGCCTGGTAGTCACCGTATTCTATGGCTACTTCAGGAATCGGCGTTTCCGCCTGGGGATCCGGTTGTGTGCATTCCATTTCCGGTGTTCCTTCATCAGTGCAGCGGTTGAGTGCCGCGATTGTAAAAAAGTCCTGGCAAGGGTGCGCATCACAGGGGAGGCCACTGCGCAGCGAACTCTTGCCCTTCAGTTGTCACCCCACCTAGTAAACCACCACGAAAGGTGGGGGGAATAACAATGGGGGTGCTCCGGGGGCAGGTCGCTCCCGGGGCACCCCCATTGAGGTGTACCTTTTGGTCACATTAGGCGCGGTGAACGCCGGCGAAGTTCTTCTTTCCGCGGCGCAGGACGGCCCACGTCCCGTGAAGAAAGTCTGCGTCCGTGACCTCTGCGTCCTCGGCTTCGACGCGAGCGTTGTTCAGGTAGACGCCGCCTTCCTTGATTGCTCGGCGCGCGGCACCCCGGGAGGGGCACAGTTCCGCCGCGACGAGCAGGTCCACTACCGCGCGGGGGTCGTCGTCTCCAAGGTCAACGACGGTGGTCTCCCCCACCGCGGAGGCCAAGGTCTGGGCGTCGAGGTCGCTAAGTTCCGCGCGCCCGAAGAGCGCCTGGGAGGCGAGCTCTACGGCCTCGGTGGCTTGCGCGCCGTGGACCAGGGTGGTCATCTCGCGGGCGAGGGTGCGTTGCGCTTGGCGCAGGTGCGGCTGGTTTTCCACCTGCTGCTCAAGCTCGGCGAGTTCGTCGCGGTCCAGGAAGGTAAACCAGCGCAGGTAGCGGATGACGTCCGCGTCTGCGGTGTTAATAAAGTACTGGTACCAGCGGTATGGGCTGGTCATCTCCGGGTCGAGCCAGAGCGATCCACCGCCGGTGGACTTGCCAAACTTCTTGCCTTCGGAGTCGGTGACCAGCGGCACGGTGACGGCGTGGACGCGCTCCCCGCGTACGCGGCGCACTAGGTCTACCCCGGCGACGAGGTTTCCCCATTGGTCACCGCCGCCGACCTGCAGGTCCACGCCGTAGGTGTCATGAAGTTGCAGGTAGTCGTTTGCCTGCAAGAGCATGTAGGAGAACTCGGTGTAGGAGATTCCGTCAGATTCCAGGCGCCGGCGCACGGTTTCCCGGTTGAGCATGGTGTTCAGCGAGAAGTGCTTACCGATGTCGCGCAGGAACTCGATGGTGCCCAGGTTGGCCGTCCACTCGTTGTTGTTGACCAGTTTTGCTGCGTGGTCGCCGTCAAAGGAGACGAAGCGGGACAGCTGGCCGGAGATGCGCTGCGCCCAGTCGGCGACGGTGTCTGCGTCATTCATGCTGCGCTCGCCGACGTCGCGCGGGTCCCCGATCATGCCGGTGGCCCCGCCTGCCAGCACAATCGGGGTGTGGCCTGCGCGTTGGAAGCGGGCCAGCATCAGCAGCGGGACGAGGTGCCCGGCGTGCAGGGACGGTCCGGTGGGATCGAATCCCGCATAAACGGCAAGCGGACCTTGGGCAAGGCGCTGACGAAGCGCATCAAGATCGGTGGACTGGTTGATCAGCCCTCGCCAGGACAATTCATCAATGATATCCATGTCTGGGACGTGTACTCCTTGCGTTGTTAAAGAAGGAAAACTAGTTGCTGCGCGGCCACGAGATGGCTTCATCAATGAGCAAAACAGGGATGCCATCTTCAATGGGGTAGGCGATCCCCAGCCGCGGGTTGACCAGCACTTGTTCTTCTTCCACATAGTCCAGTGGGCCCTTATCACGCGGGCAGGCCAGGACTTCCAGCAGCATCGGATCAAGACTCATGGTCACTGATCCTACCTGCCGGAATGTCCTGGCCTTCAGCGGAGGGGGCTAGCTGTTGCGTACGGGGGTGCTCCCCCATTGGCGCGCGCTAGCGCACGCTTCCTCGACGCGACGCCGTTGCTGTGCAACCTGCGTGCCGGCAGTACCGCCACGGGTATCGCGCGAGGCAATCGCCCCATCCACGGTGAGCACCTCACGGACCTGCGGTGAAAGCCGCTTATCGACGCCGCGGAGCTCAGCGTCGGTCAGCTCCGCAAGGCCGACCCCGCGCTGCTCTGCCAGCCGTACGCACGCCCCGGAGGCCTCGTGCGCCTCGCGGAAGGGCACGCCCTGGCGAACCATCCATTCGGCCAAGTCCGTGGCCAGGGTGTACCCTGCCGGTGCGAGTTCGCGCATGCGGTCCTCATGGAACTCCAGTGTGGACACCAGCCCGGTCATCGCAGGCAGCAGCAGCGTCAGCTGCGCGACCGAATCAATGACCGGCTCCTTGTCTTCCTGAAGATCCCGGTTGTAGGCCAGCGGTTGCGCCTTGAGGGTGGCCATCAGGCCCGCCAGGTTGCCAATCAGCCGACCGGTCTTGCCGCGAGTCAATTCCGGGATATCCGGATTCTTCTTCTGCGGCATGATCGAGCTGCCGGTTGACCACGCATCAGACAGCGTGACATACCCAAACTCGGGCGTTGACCAGGCGATGATCTCCTCGGCTAGCCGCGACATATCCACCGCGATCTGGGCGAGCACATAGGCCGCCTCCGCGGCGAAATCCCGCGAAGAGGTCGCATCGATGGAGTTGTCGGCGGCGTGGTCAAAGCCGAGTTCCTCCGCGATGGCCTCAGGATCCAGGTGCAGGGAGCTGCCCGCCAACGCGCCGGAGCCGTAGGGGGACTCCGCCAGGCGCCCGTCCAGGTCACGCAACCGCTGGATGTCCCGCAGCAGCGGGTGGGCATGCGCGAGCAACTGGTGTGCCAGCAGCACAGGCTGGGCGGCTTGGAAGTGTGTTTTGCCCGGCATGACTGCGTCGGGGTGGGCACCTGCCTGCGCCACGAGGGCGTCGATAAGCTCCGTGACGGCAACGGCGACCTCGCGGATCGCGTCGCGCAACCACATCCGAAACAGCGTGGCCACCTGGTCATTGCGGGATCGACCCGCACGCAGCCGGCCGCCGAGCTCTGCGCCCACGCGCTCAATCAGGCCGCGCTCCATGGCACCGTGGACATCCTCATCCGTGGGCGCGGGGGTAAACGCGCCGCTGGCAACGTCACGGCCCAGCTGCTCCAATCCCGCCAGCATCGCGTCCTTATCCGCATCGCTGAGCAGGCCCGCGGCGTGGAGCACCCGCGCGTGGGCCTTCGAGGCCAGCACGTCATAGGGGGCGAGGACCCAGTCGAAATGGGTGGACACGCTCAGGGCAAACATCGCCTCCGCCGGGCCGCCGGCAAAGCGCCCGCCCCACAGAGCACCCTGATTCGTGCCGTGCCGCGCCGGCGCGCTGTTGGCCGGCGTACCCGTGGCCTGCGTACCCGTGGCCGGTGTGGTCGTGTGGGAATTATCCATCTACTGCGCCGCCTTCCGATCCCGCTCGTTGGCAATCTTGGTGGACAGACCGTGCAACTGCACAAACCCCTTGGACAGGGTCTGGTCAAACGCGTCGCCGGTGTCGTAGGTCGCCAGGTTGAAGTCGTAGAGGGACTGCTCGGAGCGCCGCCCGTTAACGGTGATGGACCCGGCCTTCATCTCCATCCGGATATCGCCGGTGACGTGGGTCTGCGTCGACGCGATGAACGCGTCCAGGGACTTCTTCAGCGGGCTGTACCACAGGCCGTCGTAGACCTCCTCCGACCAGCGGGCATCCACCAGCCGCTTGTACCGGGCCAGCTCCCGCTCCAGGGTGACATCCTCCAGCGCCTGGTGGGCGGTGATCAGCGCGATGGCGCCGGGTGCCTCATAGACCTCGCGGGACTTAATGCCCACGAGCCGGTCTTCGACCATGTCCAGCCGGCCCACGCCCTGTGCGCCGGCGCGCCGGTTGAGCACCTCGATGGCCTGCAGCGGCGTGACCGCGGTGCCGTCAATGGCCACCGGAATGCCCTGCTTGAAGGAGATGATGACCTCATCGGGGGCGTTACCCAGCGCGGGATCCTCGGTATAGGCGTAGATGTCCTTGGTGGGCGCATTCCACAGGTCCTCAAGGTAGCCGGTTTCTACCGCGCGGCCCCACACATTTTGGTCAATGGAAAACGGCGAGGACGCCGACTGCTCGATGGGAAGGTCAATTTCTTCCGCAAAGGCAATAGCCTTGTCCCGAGTCCAGGCATAGTCCCGGGCCGGGGCAACAATCTCTAGCTCCGGGGCCGTGGCCATGAAGCTGACTTCAAAGCGCACCTGGTCATTTCCCTTACCCGTGCAGCCGTGGGCAACGTGGGTGCCACCAAACTCCGCCGCGGCGGCCACCAGATGTTTCACAATGAGCGGCCGCGAAATGGCAGAGACCAACGGGTATTGCTTCATATACAAGCCATTGGATTGGACGGTGGGCATGCAGTAGTCGGAGGCGAATTCATCCTTGGCGTCGATGACCACGGACTCGACCGCCCCGCAGTCGAGAGCACGCTGCCGCACCGATTCCATGTCCTCGCCGCCCTGCCCCAGGTCGAGGGATACGGCAACAACCTCAGCATCCAGCATTTTGCCCAGGTACGGGATGGCCACGGAGGTATCCAAACCGCCGGAGTACGCGAGGATCACACGATTAGTCATAGTAGGTCAATCTCCTTGAAAAGTCAGTGAGTGTGTGCGAGCAAAGCTCGGTGAAAAACAGTGGTGTGGGTCATGGGCCCGCGGAGAGTTGCTTATGCGTCCTCGCCGCCGGCCAGGAGTCTTCGCAATTCCTCGCCCGTCATGGGATCGCGCGCGAGAATAAAAACGGTGTCATCGCCGGCGACACACCCGACGATATCCTCAAGATCAACCCGATCAACAAAGCTGGCCAGGTACTGCCCCGCCCCCGGCGGAGTGCGCAGGACGGCGATATTCCCGGAGGAATCCGTAGACACCGCCAATTCCTGAATCATGCGCCGCAGTTTTTCCCGCGGGCCCGCCGAATCCTCCTGCGGAGAGATGGAATAAAAGGACCGCGCAGCCCGATTACGAATCTTGCGCACACCGAGTTCGTCGAGGTCCCGGGAGAGCGTGGCCTGCGTCGCCACAAAACCCTCCGGCCGCAACAACTCGGCCAAATGGGTTTGACTATAAACCTTGGTGCGCTCAAGCAGTTCCAAAATCTTGGCCTGCCGAGCCACCCGCGTCGAGGGTATCTGTGCCATGAGCTGCGTCATCCTTTCTAAGTTCCGTCTCTTCACCGTCCGCGCTTGAGCGCCGACGTCTCGCCGTCTGCGCCCGTTAGGCGGTTACGTCCTGCAACGCCTGCGCCAGGCACTCCAGACCCTGATCAACCTCTTCTTCAGTGATAACCAATGGCGGGACCAGCCGCAGCACGTTGTCCTGCGGCGCGTTGAGGATCACCGCCCTGTCCATCCCCGCGGCCACGGCAGCCTTCGCGCACGGCTTGGCAAGCACCACGCCCAGCATGAGCCCTCGGCCGCGCACCGACTCCACCACAGGGAGCTTTTCGACGCCCCGCCGCAGCTGATCGCCGCGTGCACGTACCGTAGCCAGGAAGCCATCATCCACGGTATCCAGCACCACGCCCGCCGCAGCGCACGCCACCGGGTTTCCGCCAAAGGTGGTCCCGTGATCGCCGGGGCCGAACAGCTGGGCCGCCGGTCCTGCCGCCAAGCAGGCGCCGATGGGCAGGCCGCCGCCGAGCCCCTTGGCCAAGGTCACCACGTCAGGGACAACGCCAGCTTCATGGCTGAAGGCGAAGAACTCCCCGGTACGGCCAACACCGGTTTGCACCTCATCGAGCACCATGAGCGCACCCACCTGATCGCACAGCTGGCGGATGTGGGACATGAAGCCCTCCGGCGCCGGGACCACGCCAGTTTCTCCCTGGATAGGCTCGATGATAATCGCGGCCACATCCTGCGGAGCCTGCATGACCAGCTCGGTCAGACCGGCAGCGTCGCCGTAGTCAAAGAACTCCACGCCGGCGGGCATCGGCTCAAACGGGGCCCGCTTGTCGGGCTGTCCGGTCATGGCCAGCGCCCCCATCGTCCTGCCATGGAACCCGTGCACGGCGGCGAGGATCCGCGACCGCCCCGTCTTGCGCGCGAGTTTGAAGGCCGCCTCGTTGGCCTCAGCACCGGAGTTGCAGAAGAACACGCGGGCATCCGGGCGGGGAAAACGCTCGATCAGGCCGGCTGCGGCGCGCACGACCGGGGCGGAACCCAACAGATTGGACACGTGCGTGAGCTGGAGGGTCTGCTCGTAGACCGCCTGGGCCAAGCCCTCATGACCGTAACCCAAGGAATTGACCGCAATGCCGGACAGGAAGTCGATGTAGGAGGTGCCGGCGGCGTCGATAAGCGTCGCACCGTGACCCCGCACCATCTCAACATCCGGAGTGCGGTACGTATTCATGAGCACCTGCGGCCATTGCGCAAGCGTGTGGGAGGTTTCTTTAGTGGTCATTGGGGTCATCCTTCCTAAACACCGTGCCCGCCGGATAATCGGCACGCACATAATTATCCGGCAGCACCATGGTGCCAATACCGCCCATGGTCAGCAGTTCCAAAAGCACCGAATGCGCAATACGGCCATCAATGACGTGCGCGGCATTCACGCCCGCGCGCACGGCCTCCAAACAGGCCTCCATTTTGGGAATCATCCCTGTTTCCAGCTGCGGCAGCAGGTTCGCCAAATCAGAGGCGACAATCTTGGAGACCAACGACTCCCGATCCGGCCACTTGGTAAACAAGCCTTCAACATTGGTCAAAATCAACAGGCGTTCCGCACCGAGTGCAGCAGCCAGCGCGCCCGCGGCCGTATCTGCATTGATGTTATAGATCTGCCCATCCTCACCCGGCGCAATGGTAGAAACCACCGGAATGCGGCCAGTATCAATGAGGTCCAACAATGCCGTGGCATCCACGTCGGTGATATCGCCCACCTGACCAATATCGGTGGGCTCGCCGTCAATTTCTACGATGCGCTTGGTGGCGGTAAACAGCCCGGCGTCTTCCCCGGATGTTCCCACCGCGAGCGGGCCGTGCGAATTGATCAATCCCACCAGATCTCGGCCCACCTGGCCAAAGAGCACCATGCGCACAACATCCATCACCTCCGGGGTAGTGACCCGGAAGCCGCCCTTAAAATCGCCGACCATACCCAGGCGATCGAGCATCGCCGAAATCTGTGGGCCGCCGCCGTGCACCACCACAGGCTTGGCACCCACGGTGCGCAAGAAGACCATATCGGCCGCGAAGGCGCGCTTAAGATCCTCATCAACCATGGCATTACCGCCATACTTGACCACGACAATGCGATCGTGGAAGAACTGAAGCCACGGTAGCGCATCTGCTAAAACAGCGGCCCGATCCGCGGAGGTAAGTCGGGTGACTGCGTCTGACATTTGGTAATCACCCTTTCCGGGGTGCTAGGTACTGTATGCGGAATTAATTTCCACGTAGGCGTGGGAGAGGTCCGTGGTTCTCACGGTGGCGCGGCCGGGGCGTCGCAGCCCTAAGTCAATGTCCACCGCGATCTCCGGTCCGGACAGGTCTACCTCTCTGGCTCCCGGGACCCCGGCGGAGTCACGGCACACCGGATGCCCGTTGAAGGACACGGAGATTCCCTCCGGGTCCATATCCGCCGGCGCCATCCCCACCGCCGCGAGCACCCTGCCCCAGTTCGGATCCGAACCGAACATGGCGCACTTAAATAGGTTGTCGCGCGCCACGGTGCGGGCCGCCCGCAGCGCATGGTCATCATCGGTGGTACCGGTGACGCTCACCCGTACCCGCTTGGTCACGCCTTCCGCATCGGCCTGCATGAGCGCGGCGAGCTCCTGGCAGACCTCCAGCACGGCGGCGTTCATCTGCGCTGGTGTGGCGGCCACGCCGCTGGCCCCGCTGGCCATGATGACCACGGTGTCGTTCGTCGACGTCGTGCCATCGATGTCCAACGTGTTAAACGTCTGATCGACTGCCTCCGACAATGCGGCCTGCAGTACCTGAGCGTCCACCACCGCGTCGGTGGTCAAGACGCACAGCATGGTCGCCAGAGACGGGGCCATCATGCCCACGCCCTTGGCCGCACCGCCCACGTGGAACCCGGCTGGCGCGGTGTGTGCCACGCTCTTGGCCACCGTATCTGTGGTCATAATCGCGTGGGCGAACGCCTCGCCCGCTGCTGGGGCATCATCCAACCCCGCTGTAAGCGGGCCCAGCGCCGCGGAAATACGGTCCATGGGCATCGGCTCGCCGATCAACCCCGTCGAAGCGACCGCGACCTCGTCGGCTGCGCAGCCAAGGGCCTGCGCGATGCCGCTTTGCATGCTGCGGGCATCCTCCATGCCCTGAGCACCCGTGCAGGCATTTGCGTTGCCGGAATTGATCACTACTGCCCGCACCGTGCCATCGGCCACCACATCCCGGGTGAGCTTGACCGGCGCCGCGCACACCTTGTTGCGGGTAAACACCGCGGCGGCGTCGAAACGCGGCCCACAGTTAACCACCAAGGCCAGATCGGCGGCCCCGGATTGCTTGATGCCCGCCGTGGTTGCAGCGGCCTGAAAACCAGTCGGCTGAGTAATAGACATAGCTGACGTCACTACCTTCCTCACACCGCGGTTACGGAGCCACGGCCGCGGTAGGCAGCCCGGCTGTCTCCGGGAACCCCAGCGCCAGATTCATGCACTGGATCGCCGCGCCGGCAGTGCCCTTGGTCAGGTTGTCGATGGCGGTGGTGACCAGCAGGCGGCAAGAGCCGGGATCAACCTCCACCTGGAGGTGACACATGTTGGATCCCACCACGTTCGCCGTGGCCGGCTGGACGCCGGGGGCGAGCACGTGCACGAAGGGCTCCTGAGAGTAGGCCTGGGCGTAGACCTCCCGGGCTTTCTGCGCGGTCACTGAGGCGGGGTCAGTCAGCGTGGCGGAGGCCACCGACAGGATGCCACGGGTCATGGGGGCAAGAACCGGGGTGAAAGACACCGTCACCGGTTCGGCGCAGTACTCCCCCAGGTTCTGTGCGATCTCCGGGGTGTGCCGGTGCGCACCGGCCGTGTTGTAGGCCCGAACACTGCCGATGATCTCCGAGCCGAGCATGGGCACCGAGGCCTTCTTCCCAGCCCCAGACACCCCGGTGATGGAGGTGACACTGACGGCAGGTTCAATAATGCCGGCCTGCAGCGCCGGCCCCAGGGCCAAGGTCGCTCCGGTGGGGAAACAACCGGGCACAGCAACACGGGTAGCTCCCTGGAGTTGCTCCCGGTGACCCGGCATCTCCGGGATTCCGTAGGGCCAATGCCCGGAGTAGGTTCCGCCGTAATAGGCGTCCCAGGCATCCTTGCTGGCCAGCCGGTGGTCGGCGGCGCAATCGATGACTACGGTCTTATCCGGCAGTTGTGCGGCCAGCCGGGCCGAGTGGCCGTGCGGCAGTGCGAGGAAGACAACATCAGCGTCCGCGAAGGCGGCGGCTGTAGTGTCCTGGATACGTCGTTCGGCAACCGCGGGGATGTGGGGAAGCACCTCGGATGCGCTGAGCCCGGCGCTGGAATGGGCGGTGAGAGCTCCAAGGCTCATCGTCCCATCAAGCATTGCGGGGTGGCCGAGGAGCAACCGAAGGATTTCGCCTCCGGCATAGCCGGAGGCTCCTGCGATGGCTGCCTGAAATGTCATGCCGGCAACCGTATCATTTATGCGGCAAAAAGTAAATTATGCAGCGTGTGGGCTTGGAGCGAGGAACCCAAACCCCGCCATGAACTGCACACACTCCGCTACGACGGCCGCCGTAGCATCCTCCCCTTCGATCTGCCGGACGGCCTCAGCAATTTCCTCCCGAGTAGCCGGCGTACGCCCCTGATCCACCAGAGACTCAGCAACACGAGCCTCCAGCGGCACCCGAGGAAGCAGATCAAGACCAGTGCAGGTCAGGCCAGCGGATTCGCCGCTGACCAGTTCCGGAAACAAGTGCGAAAGAAACGCGAACATGGTGCGACCCACCTACCTTCCTCAAATCGTCCTTGATACCAAAGACTAGGCGAAGTAGTGGGAGCTGTCAACTATTGGCGTTTAACTGCTAGTTACCGAGCTTGAGGCCCGTACCAGTAGCGATACCAGGCCGTTAACGTTGCGTTAACTTTATGGTCACTTTTCGGACGGGCCGGACCGACTATCCTGCCCATACCCCGCCGGTACGGCAGATTCCGCACCCGACAGGTCACCGGCATCCTCCCGCGCCACCAGCTTTTCGCGCCATCCCAGCAGCCGGGTCTTTTCCTCTTCCAGCGCAGCCAGGCGGCAGTCGATCCGCTGAATCTGCGCGGCAACCGAGTCATCCGTGTCAAAGGTCTCCACGGGGAAACCGGCGTCAAGCAGCGCCTCGTAGACGCGCACGACGTCCTGTTCATCAGGCTCCTGCTCCATGACGGCAGTCAGCGTGCCTTCCACCTGCGCCTGGTTGACGGGTTCGCCGACGCACTGCGCACGCAGCATGCTTAAGACGACGGCAATATCGTTGTCATCCAGACGCCGCCGCAGCACGTAGGCCAGGGCAGGCGTCTTATTCACGGGCACTCCCCTTGGAAAACCCTTGTGTACCCAAGCGAGCACGCGGACGAGCCAGCCCGCGTGGCGTTCTTCTGCGCGCAGCGCTTCACGCGCCGCGGCTTCTGCTGCCAGGCGCTCCCGCTCAACTTCGGCCGGGTCGGTGATGATCAGGTCACTCGGCGTGGGCAGGGCGTCTGAGCTCATCATGCCATCCCGAGCAAATTAAACCCGAAGTAGTACAGCAGGGTCTCCTTGGCCGTCCATGCCACGGCAAAGATCAGCAGCGCGGCGCAAAAGGCGAAGACCAGGTATCCCAATAGCTTCATGGCCGGGCTGGCCTCATGCACGCGGACGACGGAGCCGTCCGGGTTGTGGTGGACGTCCCCCGCCAGGCAGCGCATGCCCAGCGCGAAGAGTGCCGGGATTCCCGCCCCAAAGACCAAACCCAACGCGGCCACGTGGAAGATGGCGGTGGCCATTTCTGCACCAGTCATATTTCGTCCTTCCTTTGCACCGACAGGCGGCTAGGCGCCGACCGTGGTGCCGGCCGGGGTGGCCATGGAGTCTTGGGTGGTAATGGACTCTGAATCCGGATCCCACTCGTTGTTGACGTTACCGGCGTGGACCGGGTTCTGGCGCGACTTCCAGAAGATGTACCCGGCGGTGGCCAGCAGGATGGCGAAGGCCACGAGCACGCCAACCAAGTCGTTGGTGGCCACGGATGCGCCCTTGGCCACCCACCAGGTGACAAAGCCGGTGACTGCCGCCGCCGGCAGGGTGATCAGCCAGGCGGCTGCCATCCGCATGGCCACGCCCCACCGCACGCTGGCTCCCTTGCGTCCCAGGCCGCTGCCCAGGATCGAACCGGTGGAGACATGGGTGGTGGACAAAGCCATGCCGCCGACGGAAGAGGTCAGGATGATCGCGGCCGAAGACGCCTCCGCCGCCATGCCCTGGGGCGGGTCGATTTCCACGAGTCCCTTGCCCAGGGTGCGGATGACGCGCCATCCACCAGACAGCGTGCCGGCAGCGATGGCGACGGCACAGCACACGATGATCCACAGCGGAATGCGCTGGTCCTGCGTGGCCTGTCCCTCGGCGACGAGGGCGAGGAAGATCACGCCCATGGTCTTCTGGGCGTCGCCGGTACCGTGCGCCAGGGAGACCAGGCAGGCGGTGACAATCTGGCCGTGCCGGAAGTGCGGCGCCTTTTCTTTGTCCGACATGGTGTTGGTGATCCAGTACACCAGCGCCGTGCCACTGGAGGAGACCAGCGCGGCAATGAACGGCGAGGCGACTGCCGGGATGATGATCTTGCCCAGGATGGAGGTCCATGCCACGCCGGAGGATCCCATGGTGGCCAGCGCCGCGCCAATCAGCCCACCGAACAGGGCGTGCGAGGAGCTTGAGGGCAATCCGAGCAGCCAGGTGAAGAGGTTCCAGATGATCCCGCCGATCAGCCCGGCAAAGACGAGGAGCAACAAGGAGCGTCCATCACCATCGCCCGCCCCCGGGGAGGTCAGGTCGAAGTTCTCCAGGTTGACAATCCCCTTGGCCACTGTCGCCGCGACGTTGACTGACAGGAATGCACCCACCAGATTCAGCAATGCGGAGATCAGCACGGCGGTCTTGGGCTTGAGGGCACCGGTGGCGATGGACGTTGCCATCGCATTGGCGGTGTCGTGGAAACCATTGGTGAAATCGAACGCCAGAGCCGTGATGACGACGATGGCCAGAATGATGATGGAGGTAGTCACGAAACGATCGCTTCCTCACCTAGGCACTTGTTCACATCTTGCAGGGTACAAAACTCACCGCAGAAACTCATAACCAGCTGTCTGCAGCAGCAATACTACCCTCGAAGTTGCGCGCCGAGTCGGCGTTGTGCCAGTTCAGCGGCGGCAAGGCGGGCGGCATTCGCTTCCTCATCGGTCAAGGTGCGGTCCGGAGCGCGGAACAGCAGAGTAAAGGCCAGAGACTTGAGTCCATGTCCGAGTGTGTCCGAGCGGTAGATATCAAAGAGTTCCACGGACTCGAGTAGCTCGCCTGCGCCCTCCACGATGACGTCGCGCACCTCGCGCGCGGTGACATTTTCCGCAACAACCAGGGCAATATCCTGGTGCAATGCCGGGAACGCGGAGAGCACGGGCGCCGGAAGCGGCTCGGTGACCGGAATCGCACTGAGATCCAGTTCCATGGCGCACACGCGATCCGGCAGGTCGAGGGCCGCCACAATGCGCGGGTGCAGCTCGCCGGCGTGCCCAACAACCGTGCCGTCCACGCTCAGCTGAGCGCAGCGACCGGGGTGCCAGGGCAGCATCTCTGCAGCCGATACCTCTAGTTCCACACCCAGGGCGCGCGCCACCACCTGCGCAGATTCGATTGCATCGGCGTAGGCGTAGGCACGACCCGGACCCCACGGACCCGCAAGCTCCAGCTGGCCGCAGCCCACCGTGGCCACGTGGAGCGGCTGGCTCGGCAGGGACTCGAGCAGCTCGCTGATCTCGCTTTCCGACGGCCTGTGGGTCACCGCAGGCACCGGGCTGTGCGCGCTGCCCCCAAAGCTGACCTGCTGGAGCCCGAAGAGGCAGACGTCGCGGGTACCGCGGGACACGTTGCGTCCCACAGCTTCGAGCATCGCCGGCAGCAGGGTGCTCGCCAGCGTCGCACGATCAGTATCCAGCGGATTGCGCACGGTGACCAGCTCGCGGCGGGGATCGCTATCATCCAGGCCCCACACATCGAGCGCGTCATTGACCATGAAGGGGCTCGGCAGGATTTCTGCGTACCCGCTGTAGGCCAAAGCGTGGCCCACCCAGCGGCGGCGGCGCTGTCGCGGCGACAGGCCGCGCCCGCCGACCGGGGTGGGCAGCACCAGCGGGATGTCCTCCAGCCCCTCGAGGCGCAGGACCTCTTCCACGAGATCAGCATCCATGGTCAGGTCCGGGCGCCACGACGGCGCGGTGACCGTCAGGGTGTCGTCATCGCCCACCTCGACCGTGCAGCCGACCTCACGAAGTCGCGCGACCACGGTTTCGGTGGAATAGTCCACGCCCGCGATGGCGCCGACGCGGCTGGCCGGCATGATGATGGGCTCGCGGGTGGGGACCCCACCGACGACGGTGCGCTGCTCGGCGATCGTGCCACCGGCAATGTCAACGAGCAGCTGGCAGGCCATGTTCAGCGCCTGCTCAACGGCCGCCGGGTCGACGCCGCGCTCAAAGCGCCGCGAGGATTCGGAGCTGAGCTTGTGGCGCCTGCTCGTGCGTGCCACCGTGATGGGATCCCAGGTCGCCGCCTCGAAGTACACGTCGGTGGTCTGTGCGCTCACGCCCGAGTCCTCGCCACCCATGACTCCTGCCAAGGAGAGCACGCCGCGCTCATCGGCAACCACCACATCCTCGCCGTCGAGCTTGCGGGTCTCATGGTCGAGGCAAGTCAGCTGCTCTCCGGGGGCTGCCCGCCGCACGGAGATCGCGCCGTGGACCTGTGCGGCGTCGAAGGCATGCATGGGCTGGCCCAGCATGAACATCACGTAGTTGGTCACGTCCGTGGCGGCATTAACGGGACGGGCGCCAAACGCCATGAGCTCGCGCTGCATCCAAAACGGCGACTGCGCCTGGGGGTCGATGCCGCTGACGCGAGCCAACGCAAAGCGCACGGCTTTGGTCTCCGGATCCACGGAGACGTCGATAAGCTCTTGGCGCTCGGGCTCAGTGGGCGCGGAGACGGGGTCCACAAAGGTGAGGTCAAAGGCTGAAGCGATCTCGCGGGTCAGGCCGCGGGCGCTGAGCGCGTAGCCGCGGTCCGGGGTGACGTTGACGTCAAAAATCGTGTCATCTAGCCCCAGCAGCTCGCGGGCGTCCGTACCCGGGGCCTGCGCGCAGTCCGTACCCAGGTTGATAATCCCGCTCGTCTGCTTTGCCGTAAGCCCCAGCTCCGCCGCCGAACAGATCATGCCCTGCGAGACGTGGTCGTAGGTCTTGCGCGCGGCAATGGCAAACCCGCCGGGCAGGACCGCCCCGGGGAGGCTGACCACCACAAAGTCGCCCTCGGCAAAGTTGCGCGCCCCGCAGATGATCTCCTGGGGCTCGCCGTTACCGTTGGCCTGCCCCACATCGACGTGGCAGAAGCGGATCGGCTTTTTAAACCCGGTCAGCTCCTCAATGTTCACGACCTTTCCAACAACCAGCGGGCCGGTGGTCTCTTCGATATCGGCGTAGCCTTCGGTTTCAAAGCCCACGCGGACAAAACCCGCGTCTAAGGAGGGGGAATCGATGCTCCAGCCCGGATTGGTGGCGGCCAGCTGGGAGATGATGAGTTTCTGGGAAATCAGCACGGGAAGCGCTCTCCTTGGAGTATTAGCGTGAAAAAAGTGGGTTGACTGGCTGGCTTAGGCCTGAATTCCAAAGGGCACCGTAAAGCGGACATCGCCTTCGACCATGTCGCGCATATCGGTCAGCCCATTGCGGAACTGCAGGGTGCGCTCGAGCCCCATGCCGAAGGCAAAGCCCGAATACTCCTCCGGGTCAACGCCGACCGCGCGCAACACGTTGGGGTTGACCATGCCGCAGCCGCCCCACTCGATCCAGCCCGCCCCGCCCTTCTTGTTGGGGAACCACACGTCCACCTCAGCGGACGGCTCGGTGAAGGGGAAGTAGTTGACCCGCATCCGGGTGGTGGTCTCCGGGCCGAAGAGCACCTTGGCCAGGTGGTCCAGCGTGCCGCGCAGGTGCGCCATGGTCAGCCCGCGATCCACCGCCAGGCCTTCTACCTGGTGGAAGACGGGGGTGTGCGTCGCGTCGAGTTCGTCGCTGCGGAACACCCGGCCGGGGCAGGCGATGTAGAGCGGCACCTCGCGGGAGAGCATGGTGCGCACCTGAACCGGGGAGGTGTGGGTCCGCATAACCTGATGGGAGCCGTCCTGCCCGATGTAGAAGGTGTCCTGGAGCGTGCGCGCGGGATGATCGGGGATGAAGTTCAGGGCATCAAAGTTGAAGTATTCGGCTTCAATCTCCGGGCCTTCAGCGATCTCCCAGCCCATGGCCACGAAGATGTCCGCGATGGACTCGCTCAGCGTGGTAATCGGGTGCAACGCGCCGCGCTGGCCGCGGGCGGTGGGCACCGTGACGTCGACAGTCTCCGCCTGCAAAATCTCCGCGTTGCGGCGTTCCTCCAGCTCCTGGTGCGCCGCGGCGTAGGCCTTTTCCACGCGCCCGCGCGCCATGTTGACACGCCGCCCCGCGTCCTTTCGCTGGTCCTTTGGCAAGCTGCCCAGCTGGCGGCGCGCCTGGGGAATCGGCGCAGCGTCGCCCAGGTGTGCCTTGCGCGCCTGGGCCAAGGCTTCTAAATCTGCGGCGGCAGCAAAGGCACTGACGGCCTCGTCTGCGGCGGCGTTGAGCGCTGACTCAGTAAGCGCGATGGGATTGTCAGACACGGTGGGCAGGCCTTTCTTCAACACTGGTGCTTTTCGCTGAAAATGCGTAGGTAGTAGCTCATTGTATCGGCGCCGCCGCGCCGCCTTACTCAGACTCCCCAGATCCTTGCCGCTGCGCGGCGCGGGCCTGCGCCCGGGAGGATTCGTAGAGGCATATCGACGCCGCCGTGGCAAGGTTGAGCGATTCCGCACGGCCGCGCATGGGGATGGACACCGTAGTATCCGCCTGCGCCAGGATCTCCGGGTCCAAGCCGTGCGCCTCATTGCCAAAAAGCCAGGCGTGCGGGCGGGCGAGGAGCTCTTCCGCCTCGTCGAGACTGACCTGCCCCGAGGCGGTGGTAGCCAGGAGGGTCAGGCCGCGCCCGCGCAGACTGTCCAGGACACGGTGGGTATTGCGCTCCCGCGCGACCGGGATATGGAAAACCGAGCCCGCGGTGGCCCGGGTGACCTTGCCCGCCAGCGGATCCACGGTGTCGCCCGCAAAGATCACGGAGTCTGCGCCCACGGCATCGGCCACGCGCACCAGGGTGCCTGCATTCCCGGGCTCGCGGACCTCCACGGGTACTGCCACCAGCTGCGGGCGGCCCTTGAGCACCTGCGCCACCGGCCAGGTCACCGGCTCACACACGGCGAAAATCCCAGGCGAGGTCACCGTCTCAGCCAGCGCGCGGGCGGCATCGTCGGAGATAGGGTGCACATACACGTTAAGATATCCGGCAGACCGGACGATGTCCTCATAGCGCTGCGCGGCCTGCTGGGTGACAAAGACATCGCGGGCCGCCCCCGTGGCCACCGCGGCCTCCACGCAGTTTTCCCCCTCGACGAGGAAGGCTTTCGCTTTCCGACGCCCCGCGCTGCGGTGCAGCTTTGCTGCCGCAACAATGCGTGGGGTGCGCTGCGTAAAGGGCGTCGAGAAGTCAAGATCCATACAGGCCAAACTAGCAGCAGGCCGCAACCCGGCAGGAAGTGCCCCGCTAGCGCAAGGGGATGCCTAGATTATCGTGCCCGTAGTTTCCTGAACGCGTAAGAATCATGATGAACTCGACGAACACCCACACGAAAAGTGCGAAAAGCAACAGCCCGCCGACAAAGACAAGCGTGGATATCCACCCCACGATGAGCAACACCAACTGCCCTATTCCCCGGCCGGTGTACCCCAGGTAGAAGTTGTGCAGGCCCAGCCCCCCGAGGAACAAGCAGAGCAGCGCCGCGGCAATCCAGGACTTGGCTTGGAGGACCAGCGGTCCCTGCTGCCAGGAGTTCGCCCCATACGGCGGGTTCGCACCATAGGGTGCGCCCGCTGCGTAGGGTGCGCCAGCCCCGTAGGGGGCACTCGCTCCATACGGTGCGCTCGGACCGTACGGTGAGCCCTCCCCGTAGGACCCGCTGTAGGGTGCAGAGTTCGGGTTGGCGGCACCGGTGCCATAGGCCGGCCCGCTGCCATACGCGTGCGAACCCGGCTGTGGGCTACCGGTACCCCCTGGGAAAGCCTGCGTATTGGAGCTATCGGACGGAGTTGCCCCCCAGGTATCGCCGCCATACCCCGGGTAGGGAACCTCTCCCCCAGTGGATTCGCGATAGGGATTCGAATCGGTCATTGATGGCGCCTCCTGAGGGGAGATAGTCCGAGCATCTGGCTGACGTCTACCCTACTATGCACGACCCATGCCAGGCAGAAAATACATAAATCCCCGCTACCCACGCGGCGATGCGGGGAAGCGGGGACGATAGCTAGGCAATCAGGCAATCGCGCTGACTTCTAGCCAGGCAGTGCCACTTAGGCAGCCTTGGGGGCGTTGACGTCCTCCGGCAGAGCGGCCTTGGCCTGCTCGCAGATGGCGGAGAAGGTGTCAAAGTCATTGACCGCCAGCTCGGCGAGGATCTTGCGGTCAACCTCGATCTCGGCGAGACGCAGGCCCTGGATGAGGCGGTTGTACGTGATGCCGTTCATGCGGGCGGCAGCGTTGATGCGCTGGATCCACAGCTTCCGGAACTCGCTCTTACGAGCGCGACGATCCCGGTAGGCGTAGGTCATGGAGTGCAGCCACTGCTCCTTGGCCTTCCGGTACAGGCGAGAGCGCTGCCCGCGGTAGCCCTTGGCAGAATTGAGAATGGCGCGACGCTTCTTCTTGGCGTTAACGGACCGCTTGACACGTGCCACGGTGATACTTCCTTAACGTTTTATATGAGGGAATGGAGAGTGCAAATCTGTCAGTCAGCGTGCGGGAGGCGACGTCCCTGCACGCACAACCGCAGTTAGGCCTTACCCAGCAGGCGCTTGACGCGCTTGGTATCAGCCTTGGCCACATCGACGGTGCCCTTCAGGCGGCGGGTGCGGGTGGAGGGCTTGCTCTCCAGCAGGTGACGGCGGCCGGCCTGCTCACGGCGCAGCTTGCCGGAACCGGTAACCTTCACGCGCTTGGCCATGCCCTTGTGGGTCTTCTGCTTCATGGATGAATCCTTACAATCCCTGTTTGATGGTTTCTTGTTACTTCTTGCCCTTGTGGACGGGACCAAGCACCATAGTCATATTCCGACCGTCCTGCTTGGGCTTGGTCTCCACCACGCCGTACTCAGCCACGTCTTGAGCCAGGCGATCGAGGAGTCTGAATCCCAGCTCCGGGCGGGACTGCTCCCGGCCCCGGAACATGATGGTCACCTTGACCTTCGAACCCTTTTCGAGGAAGCGGACAACGTTGCCCTTCTTCGTCTCATAATCATGGTTGTCGATCTTCGGACGGAACTTCTGTTCCTTGACCACAGTCTGCTGTTGGTTGCGGCGCGACTCGCGGGCCTTCTGGGCCTGCTCGTAGCGGTATTTGCCGTAATCCATGATCTTGCAGACAGGAGGCTTGGCCTTGGGGGCAACCTCCACCAGATCAAGATCCGCGTCATAGGCCAGCTTGCGGGCGTCTTCGGTGCGGACGATGCCGACCTGTTCGCCGCTCGGGCCGACGAGTCGGACCTCTGGAACTCTGATCCGCTCATTGATGCGGGCTTCAGCGCTGATGAGTACTCCTCAAGTAGCAAGGTAAATAGTGTGTGCGTACCGGCCCTGCCGCGGCCGCATTCATGAAGCCTCCCCCACATACCTCGGCGGGCGTCCCACTGTGATTCGGCCGCGGTGGGCAAAGAAAAACCTGCGTGACGCTCAGCGCCCGCAGGAGTCATCTACGCTGCCACACCACAACGAACAGTTGAGATGTACCACGAGGACCCGTATCCAGTTACCTGTGCTGGTAACGGCATGGGGTGGGATGGACTCCACTTGCGGCCCAGCGTGCGACGGAAGGGATGACCCAATCCGCGCTCTGGGCGGTAGTGCAGATGAGATTAACACCCCGCGGCCTAAGGCGCAACTTCTTGGGCTCCCCCATCCGGCTCGCCGGCGCCAGGGTTGGCAGACACTGCCCCTTGAGCAGGCGAAGCCGCGCCTTGACTAGCCGGGCCGCCCGCACCCTCCTGGGCCGCGCCGACCGGCGGGTCCGGGGCCTCCACCACGTCTTGTGCGGGATTGTTCGGCCGGGCTTCCGCAGCGGGAGCTGCGGCACCTTCCGGGGACTGCCCAGCTTCCGTGGTGGCCTCCCGATGCGCGGGCTCCGAGTCCGTGGCGGCGTCCTCATCAGACTGGGTAAGCACCGGCGCGGGCTCGGTGCGCTCCGGGCGCTGCGGGACGTGTGGCTGCGGGCACACCTGTGGGATGACGATCTTGCCCTGGGTGCGAATCTGTTCAAAGCCTCGCGCGAGGTCATCTAACGCGGCGCGCCCGGAGCGCTCCAGCTCCTCGACCTCACGGTCTCCGCTGGGCCCCTGCGTGGTCCCCGGGTCTGCGAATATTGCCACGCCGATGCCGTCGATGACACCCATCTGGCGGGTGGTAAAGCGGCCATCGTCATCGTCTCCCCAGCCGCCCTTGAACGCCATGGTCTCAATGACGCCCAGCCCATAGCGGTGCTCCTGAGTGATATCGGACATGTAGTCCAGCACGTCCGCTGCCTCCGCAAGACACGGCAGGTGGGAGACAAAGCTCGCCTGGCGCGCCAGCGGCCAGGTGGTCTGCCCGAACTCCTCCTGGGACAGGTCCGCCAGCGTGGTCTGGTCATCGCCACCGGAGCGCAGCACCTGTTCCACCGCCTCCGGGGCAGAGCCGTTGGTGGACAGGGTGTTCCACAGTTCGGTGGCGGCATCATTATCGGAGATGGTGATGGCGGCATCCACCGTGGTCGGATCCGCGGTGTGCGCACGGTAGGCGGCTACCGCGATGGGCACCTTGATGGTTGACCACGCGGGTCCCACCGCGGAATCCCCGGCTTCGACCACCCTGTCCCCGGAGGTCACGGCTATGCCCACCGGCATGCGGTGGCGCGCTTGCACCTCCTCGACGAGATCACGCAGGAGATGTTGGAGGTCCGCATCGGCCGGCCGGAATTGCTCCATCGTGGGGGACGGCGCAGGGGTTGCGGGCTCGTGGTGGTCGCCGCAGGCCGCAAGGAAGGGCGCCAGCAGGGCGCAACAAGGTATCGCCACCGCGGCTGTGGCAGCCCGCGGTGTCCAACGGGGCGTCATTAGTGAGCGCCCCCGCCCCGCTGAAGCACCACTACCGCATTGTTGCCGCCCGTGCACCGCACCACACCCGGGATATGGGCGTCTTTGATGCAGGTCATCTCATATTTCTGGCCTGTCACCGGGCTTTCCACCTTCTTGGTGCCTTCATGGCCCCGGAACTGCTTGGCCACCGCTTGGGCGAACCCGCAGGAGGTGACCTCAGAGTCCCGGTAGACGGCATAGCTTCCCTGCTTGCCGCACTGCTCGAGGAAGCCGACCTGCTCAGCAGTACTGCTGGGCGTCGAGGTGGGTTCCGTGGTCGGCTCGGTGGTCGGCGACTCCGGGGTGGTGTGCGCGGCGGAGGAGGCAGGAGCGCTGCTGGTGGCGGGGGCCGCCGGGGTCGTCGCCGGCGCCAGGCTGGTGGCCGTGGACGTCACACCGGCGGCCGGGGAGTTTTCATGCCCGGTGGTGGGGCGCAGGAAGATGTTGTACACGCCGACGCCCAGCAGCAGCGCTGCCACCACCAGTGCGATGAGGATCCCCAGCGCAGGCCATAGTCCGCGGACGCCCCGCGTGCGCTCCGGCTCTTCTCCGTCCACCTCGACCGTAGGGAAGGTGGCGGTATCAGCGAAGGGGTCAGTCATGGGGTCCGGCGTCCTCGCATTTCACAGAATTCTTGGTGGTGCAGGTGACCACGGTGGGCGAACCACCGGGGCCGGGCGTCAAGTGCGGGAAGCACAAGCTGGCCAACATCCTATCGCGCCAGAACCTCCTGAAGGAAGTGGCCTGTGTAAGACTGTGCAACTTGCGCAACTTCTTCTGGGGTGCCCTGCGCAACTACCGTACCGCCGCCATCGCCACCTTCGGGGCCCATATCAATAATCCAGTCTGCTGACTTGATGACGTCGAGGTTATGCTCGATGACGATGACAGAATTGCCCTTGTCTACCAGGGACTGGATGACCAGCAGCAGCTTGCGGATGTCCTCAAAGTGCAGGCCCGTGGTGGGCTCATCCAGGATGTAGATGGTGCGCCCGTTGGACCGCTTCTGAAGCTCAGAGGCCAGCTTCACGCGCTGCGCCTCGCCCCCGGACAGAGTGGTGGCGGACTGGCCCAGGCGCACGTACCCCAGGCCAACTTCGACGAGCGTGTTGAGGTAGCGGTGAATCGAGCCGATGGACTCGAAGAACTCCGCGGCCTCAGAAATCGGCATGTCCAACACCTCGGAGATGTTCTTCCCCTTATAGGTGACCTCCAGGGTCTCCCGGTTGTATCGCGCGCCCCCGCACACCTCGCAGGGGACGTACACGTCCGGCAGGAAGTTCATCTCAATCTTGATCGTCCCGTCGCCCTGGCAGGCTTCGCACCGCCCGCCCTTGATATTGAAGGAGAAGCGCCCGGCCTTATAGCCGCGGACCTTCGCCTCCGGGGTCTCCGCAAAGAGCTTGCGGATCTTATCGAACACACCCGTGTAGGTCGCCGGATTCGAGCGCGGGGTCCGTCCGATGGGCGACTGGTCTACCTGCACCAACTTGTCCAGATTGACCAGGCCTTCCACCCGGCGCACCCGTCCTGGAACCTGGCGCGCGCGGTTGAGCTCATTGGCCAACACCTTGGCCAGGATCTGGTTGACCAGGGTGGATTTCCCGGAACCGGACACGCCGGTCACGCAGGTCAGCACCCCAAGGGGGATGTTCACGGAGAGGTTTTTCAGATTGTTTTCCCGCGCCCCGACGACGCGCAGCATGGCGTCCGGGGAGATCTCCCGGCGGGTGTCCGGCACGCCAATGACCTTGCGGCCGGACAGGTAGGCGCCGGTGAGCGATTCTGGCACGTCCGCGATGCCCTCCGGGCTTCCCTGGTAGACCACTTCCCCGCCGTATTCGCCGGCCCGCGGGCCGACGTCGACGAGCCAGTCGGCCGCCCGGATGGTGTCCTCATCATGCTCGACCACGATCAGGGTGTTGCCCAGGTCTCGGAGGCGCTCGAGGGTGGCAATGAGGCGCTGGTTGTCGCGTTGATGCAGCCCGATGGAGGGTTCGTCAAGCACGTAGAGGACGCCGGCAAGGCCGGAGCCGATCTGGGTGGCCAGGCGGATGCGCTGGGCCTCGCCACCAGACAGGGTGCCCGCCGCCCGATCGAGGGTGAGATAGTTCAGCCCCACGTCCAGCAGGAACTTCAGCCGCGCCTGAATCTCCTTGAGCACAGCCCCCGCAATGATCTCCTCGCGGTGGCCGAGGGTGAGCCGGTTAAGGAATTCGGCGGCGTTGGCGATGGACAGGGCGGTGACCCCCGCGATCGAAAGCTCCTCCTGGCCCGCCTTGAGGCGCACGGCCAGGATCTCCGGGCGCAGGCGGGTGCCCTTGCAGGTCGGGCACGCGACCTGGCGGGTGTAGGCCAGCAGTCGGTCCTTTTGAGTCTCTGACTCCGCCTGGTCCATTTTGCGCCGCACATAGCCGGTCACGCCCTCGAAGGGGGCGGTCCACTGCCGCATTCGCCCGTAGCGGTTTTTGTACCGGACGGTGACTTCCTCCTTGCTGCCGTGCAGCAGCGCAGAGTATTGGCTGGAGCTCAGTGCGGACAGCGGGGCGTGAGAGTCGAAGCCGAGGGCGGCCCCGAGGGCGTCGATAAGCTTTTCAAAGTAGCGATGGTTGGGGCTGGTGTTCCACGGCTGGATGGAGTTGCGCACCGGGGCGTCGGGGTCCGGTATGAGCAGTTCTTCGTCGATTTCTAGCCGGGTGCCCAGGCCGTCACAATCCGGGCAGGCGCCGTACGGGCTGTTGAAGGAAAAGGCGCGCGGCTCGAGCTCCTCAATGTCGAGGGTGTGTCCGTTGGGGCAGGCAAGCTTTTCGGAGAAGCGTTGCGTATTTCCGGTGGAGACATAATCGATGACCACGACGCCATCGGCAAGCCCGAGGGCCGTTTCCACCGATTCCGTGAGCCGCTGTTTCTGGCTGAGTTTGACCTGGAGCCTATCAACCACCACGTCAATGTCGTGTTTAATCTGTTTTTTGAGCGTGGGCGGATCAGTCAGCGGATAGACCTGCCCGTCAACACGCACGCGGGCAAAACCCTGCGCGGCGAGGCGCTCAAACAGGTCCACAAACTCACCCTTGCGGGTACGCACAACGGGGGCCAGCACCTGGAACTTCTCCCCTTCCGTCCCAGATAAGACCTGGTCCACGATCTGTTGCGGGGTCTGGCGCTCAATGGGGGCGTCACATTGTGGGCAGTGGGCCGTGCCCGCGCGGGCGTAGAGCAGCCGCAGGTAGTCATAAACTTCCGTAATGGTGCCCACTGTGGAGCGCGGATTACGGTTGGTGGATTTCTGGTCGATGGATACCGCCGGGGACAGGCCCTCGATGAGATCCACATCGGGTTTATCCATTTGCCCGAGGAACATGCGAGCATAGCTGGAAAGGGATTCAATATAGCGGCGCTGGCCTTCGGCAAAAATGGTGTCAAAGGCGAGGGAGGACTTTCCGGATCCCGACAATCCGGTGAATACCACCATGGCATCGCGCGGGAGGTCAACATCAACTCCCTTGAGGTTATGCTCGCGCGCTCCGCGTACCACCAGTCGGTCTGCCACGACAGTCCCGTCCCTTCCTATGAATTAGTGTTGCCTTTAATCCGTGCGCGCCGGCCACGTTTGCCGCGCGCCACGCACCGCACATCCACTTCGAACATAGCAGCGACTCTGTGTGGAGCCGAAACGCCCCACCAGCAACGAACCGCTACCGTTGAGATTATGACAGCCGAGAATGTGACAGCCCTGACACTTGACCACCTGTCCGTGTCCGCCATGGACAATAACTGCTACCTGCTGTGCACCCAAGGTGAAGGATTGCTTATCGACGCCGCCGCCGACGCCCCCGCACTGCTCGAGCTCGCCGCCCGCAACGAGGTGACAATCACCAAGGTGGTGACCACCCACCGCCACACCGACCACACCGGCGCCCTTGCGGAGGTCCTGGAGGCGACAGGGGCCACCCACTACGCGCCTTTCCTCGACGCGCCGGCCCTGCCCGCCCCCGTCGACGTGGAGCTCAACCACGGGGACACCATCGAGTTTGGCGGCGTCGAGCTTCCCATCATCATCCTGCGCGGACACACCCCGGGCGGCGCGGCGATCGTCGCCGAGCTGGACGGCACCCCGCAGCTGTTTGTGGGCGACAGCCTGTTTCCCGGCGGGCTGGGCAAAACCACCTCCGAGGGGGACTTTGTGCGTCTGTTCAACGACGTGAAGGAGCGAATCTTTGATGTCTACCCGGACTCCAGTGTCGTCTGGCCCGGACACGGTGCGCCGACCACGCTCGGCGCGGAGCGTCCGCACCTCGACGTCTGGTGGCAGCGACGCTGGTAGTCTGTTCGTTTGATAGCACAATCCCTATTGTCAATCGTCAGGAGCGTGTAAAACATGATCCGCAAGCTGGCCCGCCCAATGTTGGCCTCCGTCTATATCGCCGACGGCGTTGACACTCTGGTCAACACCGATGAGCACCTCGACAGCGCCGAGGGCATTATCAAGCACACCCGCTCGGTGCTTCCCCGCAAGTACGCCCGCCAGATTCCGGATGATCCCAAGGTCGTCGCGCAGGCGCTCGGTGGAGTCAAGGTTGGTGCCGGTTCCCTGCTGGCGCTGGGCAAGCTCCCCCGCCTGTCCGCCACCGCCCTGGCGCTGAGCAGCGTGCCCACCATCATCGGCCGCTACGCCTTCTGGGAGACCCAGGAGCCGGAGGAAAAGCGTGCCCGCCGCTCCGGGTTCCTCACCAACGTCGCCCTGCTCGGCGGCCTGGGCATCACCGCGCTGGACAAGGAGGGCAAGCCCGGTCTGCTGTGGCGCGTCCAGTCTGCGCTGCCCAGCAAGTCTGAGACGGAGAAGTTCGCTGAGAACGCCAAGGGCTGGATCAGCGAGAACACCTCCAAGGCCCAGGAGTTCGTCGCCGACAACAAGGATGACTGGATCGAGTCCGCGCAGGACGGCGCCACCAAGGTCTCCTCCGTCATCGGCGACTACGCGCAGCGCGCGCAGGACTTTGTCTCCGATAACAAGGACGACTGGCTTGCCGCAGCGCAGGACAACGCCAAGACCGCCAAGAAGGGCGTGGTCAAGGCTGCTGCCAAGGCCCAAGAAAAGGCCGAAAGCGTCGCCGACGTGGACTCTAAGAAGGCCAAGAAGCTGCGCAAGCGCGCCGACAAGGCCTTGAGCAAGGCGCAGAAGAAGCTGAAGAACTTCGAGTTCTAGCATCCCTTCAGCACCACTCCCCCATCCGGCTTCGGGTGGGGGAGTTTTTCGCGCGCTCATCATTGCATTGCCCCGGCTGCGGGCAGGCGGACTAGACTGGACTGCCTGCCAAATTTTGCGCCTGACCCCCAGGCACCACCCGAGGAGGGAATTCGACTGTGACTTCGGATCGTCTCCACGATCGCGGACATGATGACGCTATCCACCACGAGCAAGCATATGTGGACATGCTCTTTTCTCGCCTTGATGCGGAGGTTGCCACGGCGCGGCGTCGTTTAGCGGATGTGTCCCGCAACCTGGATCCCGCTAATCCCAAGGCGGAAGCCCTGGTTCAGCGCGAGACGGAATACCACCAGCTCGGCGCCAAACTCGACCGCCTCAACCTGGCCCAGATTGGGCTGGTGTTCGGGCGCATCGATATTGCAGCCCCAGGCGACAATCCCGTGCCGGGCAACCCCGAGCTGGATCGCCGCTACATCGGCCGGATGGGCTTGGACGACCGTGCGGATTCCTACCGCACACTCCTGGTGGACTGGCGTGCCCCGATGGCCCGCCCGTTCTACCTGGCAACCACCGCGCACCCGGAGGGCGTGACCCTGCGCCGCCACATTCGCACCAACGGACGCATGGTTACTGACGTGTCTGATGAGCACGTCGGCGCGGCACCGGAGGATGCAGCTCAGCAGGAGGACTGGCTGGGCGTTGCCGGGGAGACCGCCTTGGTGGCGGCGCTCAATCAGCCGCGCACCGGCAGGATGGCCAGCATTGTTGAGACCATCCAGCGCGAACAAGATGAGATCATCCGCGATAACACCCGCGGGGTGATGGTCGTGGAAGGCGGCCCCGGCACAGGCAAGACCGCCGTGGCGCTCCACCGGGTGGCCTACCTGCTCTATACGTGGCGCGAACAGCTCGCCCGCACCGGCGTGCTCATTGTGGGCCCCAATTCCACCTTCCTGGACTACATCTCACACGTCCTGCCCGAGCTCGGCGAGACCGGCGTGGTGTTGTCCACCGTCTCCCAGCTCTACCCCGGCGTCGCCGCGCCCTTTGCCCCGACGCTGCGCGAGGATCCCCTCACCCGGGAGATCAAGGGTTCCGCGGAGATGGCTACCATCCTGGCCGAGGCGGTGCGCGATCGCCAGGAGCTGCCCGGCGCCCCACTGACGCTGCGCACCGGGTCGCTGAGCCTGACGGTTGATCAGGATATGGTCCGCCGGGCACGCACGCGGGCGCGCCGCTCCCGCCGACCCCACAATCAGGCGCGCGCCGTCTTCCGCGACGCGTTGCTGGACCTGCTGGCCGCACAGCTTGCAGAAACCATCGGCGCCGACCCGCTCGGCGGAAAGAACCTCCTGTCCGCGGCGGATGTGGACCAGCTTCATGATGACCTCGACGCAGAACCAGACGTTGATCTCATCGTCGAGGAGCTCTGGCCGGCCCTGACCCCTGAGCAGCTTGCCCAGGGTCTTTTCACGGACGCGCAGCGCATCGCCCGCGCCGCCCACGATTATGACGAGGAAACCCGGGCCGCGCTCCTGCGCCACCAGCCCGGCTGGGCGGACAGCGACGCCGCCCTGCTCGACGAGCTTGCTGAACTCCTCGGCCCGCTGCCACCCTCCGCGCGCCCAGACGCCGACGGCACGCCAAGCCCTGATGGCGCCGATGATGCCGCCGAGATCCTGGAGGCCCAGGAGACCCTGGACATCCTGGAAGGCTCCCAGGCCACCGACAATGACGATGACGCCTTCGACGCCGAATACCTCTCCGCCCACGACGTCATCGACGCCGCAGGCCTTGCCGCCCGCCAGGAAACGCGCGATGACCGCAGCACCGCCCAGCGGGCCCGCGCCGACCGCACCTGGGCTTACGGGCACGTTGTTGTGGATGAGGCCCAGGAGCTCTCCCCCATGGAGTGGCGCATGGTCTTTCGCCGCTGCCCCAACCGCTGGATGACCCTGGTCGGCGATCCCGCGCAGACGAGCGCCCCCGCGGGTGTGGACTCCTGGGAGGCGGCGCTTTCCCCCTTCGTGGGCTCGCGGCTGCGCACCCACCGCCTGACCATCAACTACCGCACCCCCGCCGAGGTCACCGCCTATGCCAATGACATTCTCGCGCGGATTGACCCGCAGGCCACGCCCGCGCAGGCGATCCGCGAGTCCGGCCACCCGGTGCGCACCCTCCCGGCCGGGGCGCCCGTGCCCACCCCCGCAGACGGGCGGCCGGTGACAGTGATCAATGCCGCAAACGTCGCCTCCATCAAGGGGCTGGAGTTTGATCATGTGCTTGTCGACGCCCCCGGGGACATCGTCAGCGCGTCCCCGCAGGGTCTCCAGGACCTCTACGTTGCGGTGACTCGCGCGACGCAGTCACTGACCATCCGGGGCTAAAACGCGCACAACCGCGGATCTTCTCTTGTGGCGCTGCTGGCGCCGAAGATCCGCGGTTGTTCCAGGAAGCCCTGGTGTGCGTGCGCTCGTGCTAGTTCACGGTGTGCACGATCATGACGTCGCAGTCGGACTGGCGTGCCACGTCGGCCGGCACGGAGCCCAGGAGGCGGCCGGTCAGGGAGTTGATGCCGCGGTTGCCCACGATGAGCAGGTCCGCGTCATTCTCATTGACAATCTCCATGAGGGCCTGGACCGGAGTGCCGCGCCGAATGGCGGTCTCCACGTCCGCAGCCCCGCATTGCTGCGCAAACTCGCTCGCCTTGTTCAGGTTCTCCTGAGCAGGATCATCACCGAGGATCGTCACAGAATCCTGGCGGAGGGTCTTGGACGCCTCCTCCTTGTTCTCGTAGTAGGCGCATCCGATGATCAGCTGCGCGCCGAAGGCGGCGGCCAGCTTGGCGGCACGCTCCACGGCAAGCATCGAGGACTTGGACCCATCCGTACCAACGACGATCTTCTTGTAGTAGTCGCTCATTGAACCTTCCTCACAGTCAGAAAAATACCGAGTCCAAGTCTATCAACGTTCGCTAGACGCGGCCCTCAGTATTGACGATCATCACATCCATAGTGGACTTGCGAGCTACGCCCGTGGGGATATTTCCAAAGATGCGCCCGGCCAAGCTGTGAATCCCGCGGTTGCCCAGCACCAGCAGTTCCGCCCCGGCTTCCTTAGCCGCAGAGCTCAATGCGGTGACCGGGGCTCCCTCGACCTTGACCACCTCCACGGTGCCGGCGCCTTCTTCCACGGCCGCCTGCTTTGCTTCCTCCAGGTAGCGGTCCGCGAGCGTATCGCTGACCACGGGGACCTGCACGGATTCCGTTCCGGGAGAGTTGAGCACGTCCCCGGAGGCCTCATAGTGGGCGCAGATCAGCACCAGCTTGGCCTCATAGACGCGGGCAAGGCTCGCTGCGTGACGCACGGCAATCAACGCAGTATCGGAGCCATCTGTTCCGGCGGCGATCGTGTTATAGGTGATCATGATTGTGGTGTCCTTGTCGTCTCTGAAGGGAAGAAAGGCTGCAGTACCGGCTTAGTCCCCGGGAACCTCCGGTACCCAGGGATTTTACATGCCTGTCTCTTTGATACCACGGAGTTCCTTGCGGAGATCCGCTATTTCATCGCGCAGCCGGCCGGCGAGTTCGAACTTCAACTCCCGTGCGGCGGCACCCATCTGCGCGGTGAGGTCGTCGATAAGCTTTTGTACCTGTTCAGCGGGCATGGCGGTGGTATCTGGGCGCTCCACCACGCGCACCGGATCGCCCGTCGCCGCGCCCTGGTCGTCTGCAGAATCGCGCTCATACACCTGGTCCAAGATGTCCGCGATCTTCTTGCGCAACGGCTGCGGATCAATGCCGTGCTCTGTGTTGTAGGCGATCTGCTTTTCGCGGCGCCGCTCCGTCTCCTCAATGGCGTAGCGCATGGAGTCCGTCACCGAATCCGCGTACATGATGACCTCACCGGAAACGTTGCGGGCCGCGCGGCCAATCGTCTGAATCAGCGAACGATCCGAGCGCAAGAAGCCTTCCTTATCCGCATCCAAAATGGCCACCAATGACACCTCGGGCAGGTCCAAGCCCTCGCGCAGCAGGTTGATGCCCACCAGCACGTCATATTCCCCAAGCCGCAGCTGGCGCAGCAATTCGACGCGCTGCAACGTATCGATGTCCGAATGCAAATAACGCACCCGGATGCCGTTGCCCAGGAAGTAATCCGTCAGGTCCTCGGCCATCTTCTTAGTCAGCGTGGTTACCAACACGCGTTCGTTGCGTTGGGCGCGGACCCGGATCTCTTCCATCAGGTCATCGATCTGCCCGGAGGTCGGGCGCACATCGATCTTGGGATCCACCAGGCCCGTGGGGCGGATGACCTGCTCCACAAACTCGCCGCCGGATGCGGCCAGCTCGAAGTCTCCCGGCGTTGCGGACATGTAGATGGTCTGCCCCACGCGATCCTCGAACTCGTCAAACGTCAGTGGCCGATTGTCCACCGCGGATGGCAGCCGAAATCCGAATTCCACCAGATTTCGTTTGCGCGACATATCGCCCTCATACATGCCGCCGATCTGTGGGACGGTGACGTGGGACTCGTCGATAATCGTGAGGAAGTCTTCGGGGAAATAGTCGATGAGCGTCGCTGGGGCTGAACCCGCGGCCCGGCCGTCAATGTGGCGCGAGTAGTTCTCAATACCGGAGCAAAAACCGACTTGCTCGATCATTTCCAGATCGTATTCCGTGCGCATGCGCAGGCGCTGGGCCTCCAGGAGTTTGCCGCGGTTTTCAAAGTCCGCCAGCCGGTGCGCCAGCTCCTCCTTGATATCCGCCACCGCCTTTTCCATCCGCTCCGGGCCGGCGACGTAGTGGGTGGCCGGGAAAATACGGATCTCCTCCACCTGCCGCAACACCTCCCCGGTCAGCGGGTGAATGTAGTACAGGGAGTCAATCTCATCGCCAAAGAATTCCACCCGCACCGCCACCTCTTCATAGGCGGGGATGATATCTACCGTGTCACCCTTCACCCTGAACGCCCCGCGCTGGAGGGCAACGTCATTGCGGTCATATTGGATATCTACCAGGAGGCGCAGGAATCTGTTTCTCTCCACCTCCTCACCCACCCGAAGCACCACGGAGCGATCCAAATAGGACTGCGGCGTGCCCAGGCCATAAATGCAGGACACGGAGGAAACCACAACCACGTCACGGCGGGACAGTAGCGCCGAGGTGGCGGAGTGCCGCAGCCGCTCCACGTCCTCGTTAATAGAGGAATCCTTTTCAATATAGGTATCCGTCTGCGCTATGTAGGCCTCCGGCTGGTAGTAGTCGTAGTAGCTGACAAAATACTCAACCGCGTTATTGGGCAACAGCTGGCGCAGCTCATTGGCCAGCTGTGCCGCAAGCGTCTTATTGGGCGCCATCACCAGGGTAGGACGCTGCTGGCGTTCAATTAGCCACGCTGCCGTGGCGGACTTGCCGGTGCCCGTCGCCCCCATGAGCACCACGTCGCGCTCCCCCGCCCGCAGCCGCCGATCCAGCTCCGCGATGGCGGCAGGCTGGTCGCCGGCGGGCTGGTAGTCCGAGATGACCTCAAAGCGCCCGTCGGTGCGTTCGACTTCGCCGACGGGACGGAACTCCGAATGGGACAGGACGGGATGCTCAGCAGCAAAAGCCATGCCCCCGATGCTACCCGTACTAATGTGCGACTTACAGTCGCCGCTACCCCTAGCTGCTGATGCGCTCTACAAGCTGGTCAACCTGCTCAGCCAGGGCGTCTACCGGGCCGTTATTGTCGATGATAAAGTCGGCCACCTCGCGGCGGCGCTCGTCGGAAACCTGGGCATCGATCCGGCGCCGCGCGTCATCCTCCCCCAGCCCCCGCAGCTCCACGAGGCGGCGCACCCGCTCTTCCGCATCCACGTCAACGACCACCACGTAGTCCATGTCCTCGTGGAGGCCCTTTTCCACCAGCAGCGGCATGTCATAGATCACCGTCTCATCGCCGGCATCGGCGAATTGCCGTGAGGTCTCCGCCTCAATCCACGGGTGAGTGATTGTGTTGAGCAGCTCGGTGTGTTCCGGGTCGGCGAACGCCCTGCGGGCCAGCTCGGTGCGGTCGAGCACATCGCCGTCGAGGATGTCTTGCCCGAAGGCCTGGGCAAGCTGGTCGAGCACCGGGCTGCCGGGGGCCACGATCTCGCGGGCCACCTGGTCGGCGTCGACGATACGAAAACCGTGAGAACGCAGAAGATCGGCAACGGTTGTCTTTCCGCTGCCGATCCCGCCAGTAAGTCCAATGATCATGGACCCCAGTCTAGGCGTCGACGGTGCTCTTTGCCGTCACCTCGATGATGGGCTGACCCGCAGCCACCTCGCCGGAGGCCACCGCCGTGACGGATGCAAACTTCTTGGTGTTGGACACCAGCACCGGGGTGATGGCCGGGAAGCCTGCCTGCGCGATCTTCTCTCGATCGAAGGTGATCAGCTTCTCGCCGGCGGACACCCGCTGCTTATTGGCCACATGAACCTCAAAGCCCTCGCCGTTCATGGTGACCGTGTCAATGCCAATGTGGATGAGCATGTCAATGCCGTTATCCAGGCGCAGACCCACCGCGTGACCGGACTTAGGAACCGCGATGATCTTGCCGTCTGCGGGAGCAACCACGGTATCCCCCGAAGGTTCGATGGCTACGCCCTGGCCGAGTGCCCCTGCCGCAAAGGCCGGGTCGGGGACGTCGGCAAGCGCCACGATGGTTCCCGCCATCGGCGCATCCACGGTGGTCACCGCACCAGCTTCGCGTGCCGACGCCGTCGCAGCCTCGTCCGCCGCACCGGCTGCGGGTGCGCTCGCCACAGCGGCCGGCTCGTGGACCTGCTCCTGTTCTGCGTGCGCAGCCTGATCCGCCGCGATGGCGGCGCGCATCTCCGTGCGCTCCTCCTTGGTGCGGTAATCCAGCGTGATGGTCAGCAGGAAGGAGGTGACAAAGGCCGCCGCAATGCCCAGGCAGTAGCCCAGCAGCGGATCCATGGCAAAGACCGTCAGCAGCGAGGTAAACACAAAGGCGTTGGCCTTGATGCTAAAGAAGCCCATGACAACACCACCGATGAGGCAGCCCGGCAGCAGCCGGTAGTAGGAGCGGCGGAAACGCAGCAGCACGCCGTAGAGAGACGGCTCGGAGATGCCGCCGAGCAGGCCGGCCATGGTCGCGCCGAAGGAGACCTGGCGCATCTGGCGGTTGCGCTCCTTGAGCGAGAGGATGAACACGCCGAAGATCACTCCGAAGCAGGCGAAGTTCCACGCGCCCATGGGCCCCTGGATGACGTCATAGCCCAACGTGCTGATGTTGACGATCATGATGGCGTTCAACGGCCAGTGCAGGCCCAGCGGCACCAGGAACGGGTACAGCAGCGGGACCACCACGGACAAAATGAACGGTGAGAGGTCATTGAGCCACGCCAAAAGGCCGGCGATGCCGTTACCGATATAAATGCCAAACGGGCCAACCACCAGTGCGGTCAACGGGATGAGGATAAGCAGGCACAGGAAGGGCACAAAGACCATGTGCACCGAGGCCGGGATGGTCTTCTTCAATCCCTTTTCCAGGAAATACAGCAGGATTGCCGCCAGGATGGGCGGGAAGACCTGTCCGCCATAATCCTGGATGTACATGGGCAGGCCAAAGAAGTCCACCACGAAGGTCGACTGGCCCTCCACCGCGGTGGCTACCTCGCGCGCGGAGTCCTTCATCCCCATAAACTCCGGGGTAAACAGCGCGGCCGGAATGGCCGCACCAATCCACTCATTGGCGCCGAGCTTCCGGGCGGCCGTGGCACCCACCATGATCGGCAGGAAGTAGAACACGGAGCGCCACATGGCGTGGGCAAATTGGAACTCCGGCGGCTGCTCATGCAGATCCATGCGGAAGTCCTGAATGTGGAAGGTATCCGCAAGGACCAGCAGCGTAATGATCAGCGAGGCGCCGAGCAGCGCCCACAGCACGGGGCGGAAGGTATCGGACAAGAACTCAAAGGCGTAGTCCACCCAGCCGAACCTGCCGCGGATGCCGCCGTATTCCTTCTTGGCGGGGGCGGCGGCCTTCTTTTCGCCGGCGGCGGCCATGCCCGGTTCGCGCATGATGCCGTTGTAGTATTCGGCAACCCCTCCGCCCATGATCACCTGGAGGCCCGTGGTGCCTTGCTTGACCACGCCCAACACGGCCGGGTCCGATTCGAGTTGCGGGACATCGACCTTCGACTGGTCGACGAGTTGGAAACGCAGGCGCGTGGCGCAGTGCGTGAGTGAGGCGACGTTGTCAGCACCACCGATGTGGTCGATGATGTGCTGAGACGTCGTTGTCGTCTGAGACGCCATAATGGAAGTCGTATACCTTTCAGAGTCAACGACACAGAACGTCTGATGAGTATACTGCCCGTATCCACAAAGAGCACACCAACTCCCACGCTAAACCACACCAACTCACACAAAACCACGCCTTCAATGACAGTGTTCTTTCCGTAAACCCCCACTCTCACAGAAAACACAACAAGGCGCAGACCACGCTGGGTGGTCTGCGCCTTGGGCGTTCCAGGTGGTGCTAGGGCACCACCGGTGAGCGCTTAGTTGCCGGCAAGCTTCTCGCGCAGCGCAGCGAGCTGCTCGTCGGAAGCCAGCGAACCGGTGTGCTCTTCAACCTCGGATGCCGGAGCTGCATCGGAGGTCTCGGAGGAGTAGTTGGTCGCGGCCTGCTCGGCGGCATCGGCAGCGGCGGCACGGTGCCGCTCGATCTGCGCGGTGTGCAGCTGGAAGCGACGCTCGGACTCCGCGTAGCGGGCCTCCCACTCTTCGCGCTGGGCGTCGAAGCCTTCGAGCCACTCGTTGGTCTCGGCGTCGAAGCCCTCGGGGAAGATGTAGTTGCCCTGCTCGTCGTAGGAGTCGGCCATGCCGTACTTCGAGGGGTCGAAGTCCTCGGAGTAGTCCTCATCAGCCTGCTTGAGCGACAGGGAGATGCGGCGACGATCCAGGTCGATGTCGATGACCTTGACCATGACCTCTTCGCCGACGGAGACAACCTGGTCCGGCACATCCACGTGGCGCTGGGCCAGCTCGGAGATGTGCACCAGGCCCTCGATGCCCTCGTCGACGCGGACGAAGGAGCCGAAGGGCACGAGCTTGGTGACCTTGCCGGGCACGATCTGGCCGACGGCGTGGGTACGGGCGAACACGCGCCACGGGTCTTCCTGGGTGGCCTTGAGCGACAGGGAGACGCGCTCGCGGTCGAGATCGACGTCAAGAACCTCGACGGTGACCTCATCGCCCACGGTGACAACCTCAGACGGGTGATCGATGTGCTTCCAGGACAGCTCAGAGACGTGCACCAGGCCGTCCACACCGCCCAGGTCGACGAAGGCGCCGAAGTTGACGATGGAGGAGACCACACCCTTGCGGACCTGGCCCTTCTGCAGCTGGTGCAGGAACTCGGAGCGGACCTCAGACTGGGTCTGCTCGAGCCACGCGCGGCGGGAGAGCACCACGTTGTTGCGGTGCTTGTCCAGCTCGATGATCTTCGCCTCGATCTCCTGGCCGATGTAGGGCTCCAGATCGCGGACGCGGCGCATCTCCACCAGGGAGGCCGGCAGGAAGCCACGCAGGCCGATGTCGAGGATGAGGCCGCCCTTGACAACCTCGATGACGGTACCGGTAACCGGCTCGTCCTTCTCCTTGAGCTCCTCGATGGCGCCCCACGCGCGCTCGTACTGCGCGCGCTTCTTGGACAGGATCAGGCGGCCTTCCTTGTCCTCCTTGGTGAGGACGAGGGCGTCGATCTGGTCGCCGATTTCGACGACCTCATCGGGATCAACATCGTGCTTGATGGACAGCTCGCGGGACGGGATGACGCCCTCGGTCTTGTATCCGATGTCAAGCAGGACCTCATCGTGATCGACCTTGACCACGGTGCCTTCGACGATATCGCCGTCATTGAAGTACTTGATGGTCTGGTCGACCGCGGCGAGGAAATCCTCAGCGGAGCCGATGTCATTGACGGCTACCTGAGGGACGTTGGAATTGGGCATATGTATTGGTGCTCCGGGGTTGAGATAGGATCTAGTAGACGGACAGAGGTGCGCGTCTCTCACGCAGATCCCCAGCACAGCGGCTAGATAGTGATGATCTGGTGATCCCGGCCGACAATCCGGGCCGCCCTCCTATCAAGGCAGGCCGAACTCGAACGTAGACACGCGGGCACAACCCTACCCCCGCATTCGAGCAGAATCAAGCGTAGGACACGCCGTGTTGCGCCTCGATTTTCGCACTACCGGACCGCACCCTGTCAGCACATCATCCGCTGATTCTTCCCTCAGGCAAAAGGACTCTCACCCCATGCACGCAGCATCCGCCGCGAATCAACTCTGGTGGGACGCTGACGCTGCGTCCTACCACCGCGCACACCCGGAGTACTTAGCATCGTTTTATTGGTGCCCCGAGATGCTTCACGAATCCACCGCCGGGCTCCTCGGGGACACCTCCGACGCCGTCATCGTCGAGGTGGGCTGCGGCTCCGCGCCGTGCACGCGCTGGCTGCAGGGCCGCGCTCGCCTGGCCATCGGGCTGGATATTTCCGCCGAAATGCTGGCCCACTGCCCGGACCCGACGGTGCCCCGGTTGCAGGCCGATGCCCTGGCGCTGCCCCTGGCCAGCGGGTGCGCCGATACGGTCTTTTCCGCCTTCGGCGCGTTTCCCTTCCTGCCGGACCTCAACCCGGCATTCGCTGAGGTCGCCCGCGTGTTGCGCCCCGGTGGGCGCTGCGTGTTTTCCGTGGCCCACCCCATGCGCTGGGTCTTTGCCGATGACCCCACCACCTTGCAGGTGGCGCACAGCTATTTCGAGCACGCCTACGAGGAATACGATGACGCCGGCACCCTGACCTACGCGGAGTACCACCACAGCTTCGGCGATTACATCCGCGCACTGCGCGGCAACGGGATGACGCTTATCGACGTCCTGGAGCCCACGTGGCCCGCGCAGCTGTCCACCACCTGGGGCCAGTGGTCACCGCAGCGGGGCGCAGTCATTCCCGGCACGGCCATCTTCATCGCCCAGAAGAGCGCGCAGCCCGGCGACTAGTGGCCCGCCGCGTCCCAGTTGGGGCCCACCCCCACAGACACTTCGAGGGGCACCCGCAGGGTGATCGCGGAATCCATCTCCTCCACGACTAACTGGCGGATGGTCTCCTGCTCTCCCGGCGCAACCTCGACGACGAGTTCATCGTGAACCTGGAGCAGCACCCGAGAGGCCACGCCCTCGTCGCGCAACCGCCGGTGCACCCGCAGCATGGCGATCTTGATGATGTCCGCTGCCGTTCCCTGAATCGGGGCATTGAGTGCCGCGCGTTCCGCGTTTTCGCGCGCCACGCGGTTGGTAGAGGTCAGCTCGGGCAGGTAGCGGCGGCGGCCAAAAAGCGTTGCCGTGTAGCCATCGCGGCGCGCCTGCTCGACCACCGTGTCCAGGTAGTTTTTCACCCCGCCGAAGCGCTCAAAATAGGCGGCCATGATATCTTTGGCCTCCCCCGCGGGGATGCCCAATTGCTGGGACAACCCGTAGGCGGACAGGCCATACACCAGCCCGTAGGACATGGCCTTGACCCGGCGGCGCAATTCCGGAGTCACGCCGTCGATGGGCACATCAAAAACCTGGGAACCGACAAAGTCATGCAGGTCTTCGCCGCGCTGATAAGCGGTAATCAGGCCCGGATCCTGGGAAAGGTGGGCCATGACTCGCATTTCAATTTGGGAGTAATCCGCGGTCAGGAGGGTCTCAAAATCCTGGCCCACCACAAAGGCGGAGCGAATGGTGCGCCCGGCAGCGGTGCGCACCGGAATGTTCTGCAAATTCGGGTCCGTCGAGGACAAACGCCCGGTGGAGGCCACGGTCTGATTGAAGGTGGTGTGAATCCTCCCGTCCGGCTCGATGGCCTTGATCAGGCCCTCCAGGGTTGAGGCAAGCTTCTGGTATTGGCGGTAGGCCAGCAGGTGTTCCAGGAAGGGGTGCGGGTGTTTGACCGCCAGTTGTTCAATTTCCTTCGCCGCCGTGGAGTAGCCCGTCTTTGTTTTCTTTGTCTTGGGCAACCCGAGGTGTTCAAAAAGCACCGTTTGCAATTGCTTGGGCGAGGAGACGTTGAGGGTGGGGTCATCAGCTAAGTCCCGGGCCGCCTGTTCCTGGGTGGCCACCTCATCGTTGAAGCTGTCTAGCTGGCGTTCCAGCACGCTGTGATCCACGGCGATGCCGGTGGCCTCCATCTGCGCCAGGACGCTGACGAGGGGCAGTTCGAGGTCGGAATAGAGCTCGTAGATGCCCAACTCGAGGAGCTGCTGCGTCAGGGATTCCGCAAGCCGGACAATGGCCGCCGCCTGGGAAATCGGGTCCTCGTCCACGGCCTGGGCGAGATGGCGCTGGCAGACCTCGGCAAGCTCATAGGTGCGCTGGCCGGGGCGCAGCAGGTAGGCGGCGATGAGCGTGTCGTGGCTCAATCCGACCAGCTCCAAGCCGCGCTCGCGCAGAAACGCGATCAGCTTCTTGCCGCCGTGCGCGATCACCTGGGACGGGCCGGCCAGCCACTGCGCAACGATCTTTTCCTCCGCGGCATCCAGCTCACCGAGGTTGACCACCAGGCCCTCATGATCGGTAGAGACAAACGCCAGCGTCTCCTGCCCGTCGCAGTAGACCGCGGCGGCCTCGCAGTCGGTGAGCCAGGAGACATCGGTGACCACGGAGACGTCGATAAGCGCTTCAGTCGTCGGCGCGGCTTCCCCTGTGGTGGGCACGACCGCGAGCACCCGCTCGCGCAAGCCTGTGCCGAATTGCAGCTCATCGAACTTCTCCGCCACCGCGGCAGGATCCACACTACGACGGGCCAGATCCTCCGGCCCCACGGGCAGGTCAAGGTCCGTGATCATCTGCGTCAGCTGGCGGTTCAGGCGCACCTGATCGATGCGCTCGCGCAGGGACTCCCCCACCTTGCCCTTCACGTCCTCGGCGTGGTCCAGCAGCTCATCGAGGCTGCCGAACTGCACAATCCACTTGGTGGCGGTTTTCGGGCCCACCTTCGGGATTCCGGGCAAGTTGTCCGAGGGATCCCCACGCAGGGCGGCAAAATCCGGGTACTGCTCGGGGGTCAGCCCATACTTTTCCTCCACCATCTCAGGGGTATAGCGCACCATGGTGGACACGCCCTTGACCGGATAGAGCACCGTGGTGTGGTCATTGACCAGCTGGAAATAGTCCCGATCCCCGGTGACCAGCAGGTTATTCATCGTCGAGCGGGTGGCCAGGGTGGCGATGATGTCATCGGCCTCCACGTTGTCCTTGGTCAAGGTGGTAATGCCCAGCAGCTCCAGGACCTCCTGAATGATGCCCACCTGGCCGCGAAACTCCTCCGGGGCGGCATCGCGCTGCGCCTTGTACTCCGGGAAGATCTCCGTGCGGAAGGTCTTGCGGCCCACGTCAAAGGCAACCGCCACGTGCGTGGGCTGCTCGTCGCGCAGGATGCCCGACAACATCTGCAAAAACCCATACACGGCGTTGGTGTGCTGGCCCCCTGCGGTAGAGAACTTCTCCGCAGGTAGGGCATAAAAGGCGCGGAAAGCCATCGAATGGCCGTCGATCAGCAGGAGCGTGTCCGTGGAATTCGACGCGGACACGGCAGAATCATCAGGGGTCTCAGGCATGCCCACGAGTCTATGTCAGGCGCCTGGGTGCCGGTGCCCACCGCCGGATTTACCCTCCGGCGTCCCGGTGGGCTAGACTATCCCCCGGCCGTTACGGCACCCGCAGGGTCCTCAACGGTGAACGCCCCCGTAGCCCAATTGGCAGAGGCAACGGATTCAAAACCCGTTCAGTGTGAGTTCGAGTCTCACCGGGGGCACCACTAAACCGCCAGGTCACAGGGGTGTCGGCGGCAGCGGGGGCGAAGGGGAATCCAGCGGCGGTAAACACACAGTAGACACCAGTTCGTCCATGACCCGTGCCGCCTGTCCAAGATCCCGCTCCCGCACGTGCGCGTACACCCCCAGGGTCATCGTCGGGGTCGCGTGGCCCACCTGCGCCTGAATAACCGGCAGCGGCACCCCCTCACCGATCATCGTGGTGATGGCAAAATGGCGCAGATCATGGATCCGCAGCTCAGGGCGCCCCAAACGGATCTTCGCCGGGTCGAAGACGTGCTCATGGAAGGTCTGGTTCCACAGCCGCTTTCCGCGCCGACTCACAAACACCCGCTCCTGTGCCGCCCTGCCCGCACACAGCGGGCGCATATCGGCCACCACTCGCCGCGGCAGCGCCACCGTGCGCGCAGCCCGCGTCTTGGTGGTCCCGCCGGAATCCGTCTGCCACACCCGAGCCCGTCCCGCGCTGAAGTCCACATCGCCGATGCGTAACGACGTCGCCTCCCCGTAGCGCCACCCCACATAGGCAAAGGAGCGCACCAGCCCCTCATACGGCGCGCACTCCCGCGCCAGGGCCTCCACCTCCCGCGGGTCCAGCACCACGGGCTCGCGGCGCCGCGGCTGGGCCACCTCCACCCCGGCGGCAGGGTTGTTTTCCAAGCACCCCTGGGAGGCTGCCTTTTTAAATATTTGACTTAAAAGGGATTTAGCTTTGCGCAGAGCGCTGGGCGCACAGCCTGCTTTCAGCTGGGCATCGACCCACTGCTGCAGCTGCGACTGCCGGATATCACCTACCCATTCATCGGCCCACACCGGTTTCACATGGTTCTTCCACACGCTCTGGTAATCGACCAACGAGGTCTTTTTCATCCGCCCCAATTCCACCTTGCGCTGAGCCTCCTCGAACCACCAGGAGTAGACCTCCCCGACGGTCAACCCGCGCAGCAACGTGGCCGCCCCGCTGCCGCGCAACGCCCGGGCCGCCTCGTCCGCGGCATAGCGCTGAGCATCAGCCTTCCTAGAAAACGCCTTAGTGCGCAGGCCCACCGGTGCGGGATAGACCACACACGCACGCCAGCGCTTTCCTACCCCATAGCGCGCCGTATGCCCGCCACCGCGGCTGCGCACCCACAGATCATCAACCCAAAAACTCCCAGGCTGCCTATGCCGCGCCACAACGCCTCCCCACGGATCGCGCGCGGAGCCCGGCCAGTGGCGTGGGGCCACCCCAACCGCGTCGACGGTGTGCTCCGGACGGGCACCGTGTACCCACGCGTGCACGAGCAAACGAGAAGACGGCACCGCCTAGGTCGCGGCCGGGAACAAAAACGTGATGCGTTGACTTTGTCATCATCCCAGTGTGCGCAACCGCGGGGTACCGCGCAGCTCGCCCCTCCCCCTTCGGGGGTATGAGGCGGTGCTGGGGGCGTTGTTTAGGTGCCCTATTATAAGTCCTGGTTCTCGGCACATTTTCCCGGTAGGTCATTCTGTAAGGGCCCACCAACACGTCCGCTGATAAGAGTCTATTCGCAAGTTTTGAAAGCTTTCTATCGCGTTTGTACAAGCAACCAGGGATATTCCTGCACGGCATAGTACCATCTCCCATGGTGCTGCACCGAAGCTACATTTCAGTATTAGGGGTAGATTTGTGGACCATTTTTTACAGCGTGTTTATCGCTTACCATATTTTTTCTTTCAGTATAGACTGCCTGCGAGACCGGAAGGGCACCTTCGAAGCAACGCACCCGCCCGGGAGTGCTGGTCCGCCAGGAAACCGTCACAGTGACTCAGTTGACGCGAGGAAGCGTAGATCCCCAAGCGGCGCCTTCGTGCACATAACACACCGAGCGCAGACCCTTGCAGCCCAAGAGGTACCCCCGTAGACTTGGCCCACATCTTCATTGACCATTTCGATCCGTACGAGCCAACTTACAGGGAGAAACCTATGACTCCGCGTCGCCTTTCCACCGCCACTGCTGCCCTCGCTGCCGCCGCCAGCCTCGCCGCCACCGCAGCCGGTGCCGTCGCTGTCGCCCAGACCGCCCAGCCCTCCGGGGACGTTGCGGCCACCGCCGCCACTGCCACCAGCGCCTCACAGGTTGAAGAGCACGTCTTCTCCGGATCTTCCACGTCGAAGGACGCCTTTGAGGCCTGGTTCGCCGGCGGAGAGTTTGTCAAGCCCACCGCTGAAACGCGTGACCTCACCGAGCTGCGCGTCAACGAGTATGAGACCGCGCATGCCGGCGACACCATCTACAAGGATGAGCTTGGTCACTTCTGGATCAAGCAGCACGCCGTGGTGAAGTAGCAACTCACCACACCCCCGCGGGCCCAGCGGGGCCCCGATACTCCTATACTCCGGCCCACCAGGCCAGGGCTCCCCTGACCACCACCGCTCCGGCCCCCGCGACGGCCAGGGTCAGCGCGGCGCGATGGGCTACCGCGTGGGTGATCCTTCCTGCCACGGCACGCCCGGCGGCGATACCGGCCACCATCCCCACAGCAGCCGCGGGCCATAGCCACAGGCTGACATCCGCCAGGCTGCCTGCGCCGCCGACGGTCTTGACCACCACGGAGAGCAGCCCGGAGACCATAAATATCGGCTGGAGCGTGGCCGCATACATCACATGAGGCCAGCGGGCGGCCTGGGCGTAGACAGTAATGGCTGGCCCGGCCACGCCAGCCAGGGTGTTCATGAAGCCGCCGATTGCCCCGGCGCACAGGGCTGGGACGGGCCCGCGCGGGGTGGGCACGAGCCGCGCGCCCCAGGTGACCAAACCTAGGGCAGCAAGGACTGCCAGGCCCACGAGTACCTGCAGGAGGGCCGGGTTGGCCGATCTGACCAGCCACGCCCCCGGGATTGCCCCCACGATGAGCATGGAAGCGATGAGCCCGAATCGCTTCCAGGAGACTTCCCGGCGCGCACCCCAGGTCAGGATGATGGCGTTGACGCAGGCGATGACGTTGATGACCAGGATTCCGGTCGCGGGTCCGAGTACCAGGCTGACGATGGGCCCGCCGACTATGCCCATGCCCATGCCGGAGGCGCGTTGCGAGCATGCGCCGAGGGCGACGGCCCCGGCGATGATGAGGATGGTCAGCGCCGTCACTTAGCGGGTTTCCTGCCGTTTGGCTTTCATCGCCGCGATGACGTGGGCGGGAAGCAGTCCGCTGAGGTCTCCGCCGTAGCGGTCGACTTCCTTGCACAGGGTGGATGAGACGTAGCCGTATTTTTCGTTGGTGGGCAGGAAGAAGGTGTCCACGCCGGAGAGTCGGCGGTTCATTTGTGCCATGGGCAGTTCGTAGTCATAGTCCAGCGAGGAGCGCAGGCCTTTGACCAGGGCGGTGATGCGGTGGGCGCTGGTGTAGTCGACGAGGAGCCCGCCCCAGGAGTCGACCACCACGTTGGGCAGGTGGTCGATGCTGTCGTGGATGAGTTCCACGCGCTCGGGCACGGTGAATAGTCCGGTGTTTTTGTTGGGGTTGGCGGTGACCAGCACGGTGACTTGATCAAAGTGGGCGGCTGCGCGTTCGATGACGTCGACGTGGCCCATGGTGATCGGGTCGAAGGATCCGGGGCATACGACCTTCATTGTTCTGCCTCTTCGGGGGTGTAGACGGCCATGTCCATGCGGGCGATGCCGTAGGTTCGTTTCTTGAGTTTCTGGGTGGTGGGTACCAGGGTGTCGGGCCAGTCGGTGGGCGCGGAGTCTTTGTGGCGCTCGATGACCACGACGGCCCCGGGGCGCAGGGTGGGGATGAGTGCGCGCACCATCTCTGCGATGGCGGTGTCATCGAGGTCGTAGGGAGGGTCGGCAAGCACCATGTCAAAGTGATTGTGCGGCGCGCGGGCGACGTAGGTGGAGGCGACGGCTTCTTCGATGGTCACGCCGGGAAGGCCGACGGTGTGCGCATTGTGGCGGATGATTGCGGTGGCGGCGCGGGCGGCGTCGACAAGCACAACGGATTGTGCTCCGCGGGAGAGTGCTTCGAGTCCCAGGGCCCCGGATCCTGCGAAGAGGTCGAGGACGGTGCGTCCTCCGAAGCCGAAGCGGACTTGGAGGGAGGAGAAGAGGCCTTCCTTGGCGCGGTCGGAGGTGGGGCGGGTTCCTTCCGGTGGGACTTTGAGCTTGCGGCCACGGGCGTGGCCGGAGATGATGCGTGCCATGACGCCAAGATTAGCTTTTGTCGAGGAATTCCTGTTCATCCGGGGCGATTTCGGCGGCGCAGCGTTGGGCGAGGGCGCGGTTGCGCTGGACGAGTGCGGCGGCGTCGCGGTTGGCTTGTTCGATGAGATCGGCGTCGGCGAGGACGTCGAGGACCTTGACGCTGCGTTCGGTGCCGGACTGGGCGGTGCCCAGGATGTCGCCTTCTTGGCGCAGCAGGAGGTCTTGTTCGGCAAGCCGGAAGCCGTCGGTGGTGGCCACGACGGCGTTGAGGCGGCGGTGGACGTGGGGGTCCTGGGAGGCTGAGCACAAAAAGCACAGGGATTCGTGGCCGCCGCGGCCTACGCGCCCGCGGAGCTGGTGGAGTTGGGAGATGCCAAAGCGCTCGGCTTCCATGATCATCATGACGGTGGCGTTGGGCACATCCACCCCGACTTCGATGACGGTGGTGGAGACCAGGACGTCGATGTCACCGTCGGCGAAGCGGCGCATGGTGTCTTCTTTTTCTTCGGCGGACATGCGCCCGTGCAGGGGTGCCACGCGGAGTTCGGGAAGGACCTGTTCGGCGACGTCAAGGACGCCACCTGGGCCGTCGATGTGGGGGCAGACGATGTAGCATTGCCGGCCTTTGGCCACTTCTTCGCGGATGCGCACCCAGGTGCGTTCCAGCCAGGCGGGCTTGTCCACCGGAACGGCGTAGGTGTGCACGGGGCGGCGGCCGCCGGGAAGTTGGCGCAGGGTGGATACGGACAGGTCTCCGAAGACTGTCATGGCCACGGTGCGGGGTATGGGGGTGGCGGTCATGACCAGCAGGTGTGGGGTGGTGCTTGCGCCTTTGAGCCGGAGTCTTTCGCGCTGTTCGACCCCGAAGCGGTGTTGTTCGTCGACCACCACGAGCCCAAGGCCAAAGAACTCGACGGTGTCTTGGAAGAGCGCGTGGGTGCCCACGACGATGTCGGCGTTGCCGGCGACGATGTCCAGGAGCACCTGCTGGCGCTGCTTGGTGCGCAGGGAGCCGGTGAGCACCACGACGGTGACGTCGAGGTCGCCGAGCAGGTCGCGCAGAGTGGCGGCGTGCTGGGCGGCGAGCACTTCGGTGGGTGCCAGGAAGGCGCATTGGTAGCCGGCGTCGACTGCCTGGAGCATGGCGGCGAGGGCGACGATGGTTTTCCCGGAGCCGACTTCGCCTTGCAGCAGGCGGGTCATGGGCCGGGTGTGGGTAAGATCCGCGCTGATTTCTTCGAGCACGGCGCGCTGCCCGTCGGTGAGCTCGTAGGGCAGGTCGGCGAGCAGTTCGGCGCGCGCCCCGGATTCTGCCGGCGGGCAGGGGTGGGCGCGCCGGTGGTCAGTATCTGCCCGGCGCAGGGCCATGACGCAGGCCAGCGCGAAGGCCTCGTTGTATTTCCAGCGGCGCAGGTGCGGGTCCGGCCCTTCCGGGCCGGGGTGGTGGATGCCGCGCAGGGCGGCGTCGAAAGTGGGCAGGTCTGCGGGGGCGAAGTCGAGGGGCTCCGGCACGGGCGGCAGGGTCTCCAGGACGGTGTCTACCGCTTCCATGATGCGCCAGGAGGTTGCTTTGGCGCGGATGGGGTAGATGGGAATGTATTCGCGCTGCGCGAGGGCCTGGGCGACGTCGTCGCCGGGTTCGTAGCGGAACATGTCCGTCACCGTGGCGGCACCGGTGTAGGCGGTGGGTGCGTCCGGCAGGGTGAGGTAGGAGGGGTGTTGGAGGCTGACCTGCCCCCGGAACTTTTTCACCTTGCCGGAAAACATCGCGCGCGTTCCCCGGGGCAGGGCACGTTGGATCCAGGTGCTGCGAAAGAAGGTGGCGCGGATGCGCGATTGGCCGTCGTCGATGGTGACCTCGGTGATGTACACCCCGTTTTTGGCGCGGTGGGCGGAAACGTCAACGACGTGTCCGATGCAGGTGACCAGTTCGCCCTCGGTGGCGTCGGTGATTCCCACCTGCGCGCCGTTGCGCGAGTAGGTCCGGGGCAGCCAGTCGATAAGGTCCTGGCAGGTGTCTACCCCCAGGTTCTTTTTCATGGCTCGCCATTCTTTGGCCGGAAGAACCTCCGCGAGGTCGCGGGTATCACGAAACCCCAACATTGAACTATTCCACCCCGATCTGCGCCACCGAATCTAGATTGTCCGCGGGATAGACGGTGGTTTCTACTCCCAGGTCAGACAATTCTACCGCCACGTCGGGGCGCACGAGGATGGTCATGAGCTCGTCGCCGGGGCGCAGCAGCCCGCGTGCGGTTGCATCAAGCTTATCGACGTCCTCCACCCGAGCCACGCGCACTCCCGCGGCGGTCTCCCGCATCACCGCCGCAGCCTGCGCGGCGGGTAACTGCGGGTTAAACACCGCCACCGCGGCGATGCCTTCCACCAGGCTTTCGGTGGGCACGACGAGCTGGGAGTCCTCCTGCGCGGTGTGTCCCAGCCCGTTGGGCAGGTAGATTGCGTCCGGCCGCGGGCGCTGCCCGGGGTCGATGACCTCCGCGCCGGCCTCCGCAAACAGGCGGGCAACAGACCCGCGTGGCGCCGCGGCGACAAGCGCCGGGCGCTGGGTTAGCGGCAGGACCTCGATGCGAATATCGCTGACCTCGCCCAGGCCAAAGGCCTCCTCAATGACGCGTCCTGCCTGGTGGGTGTGAATGTGCACCTGGGCCGCGCTGTCCCCCGTCCGTGCGACAACGAGCGCCTGGCCCATGGCGCACAGCGCCTGCTCGAGGCGCTGGATGGTCTCCTCTGCACCCTGGAAGTAGAACATGACCTCCAGGTAGGCCTGCCCGGCGTGGGGTGCGTGGCTGGTCCACGCCTCCGGCGTGCGCTGTCCCGCGGCGCCGGCAGCCCCTCCCGTGGTGGGGTCCAGGGTGTCCGGCCCCAGCAGCGCCTTGAGCACGAGCACCAGGCCCCAGGCGCCGGCGTCGATGCGCCCACCCAGCGCCGGCAGCTGCCGGGCGGTGTCGCGCAGGGCGTGATCGGCCGCGGCCAGCGGGGCGCCCGCCGGGGCTGTGGCAGCCGCGCGCAGAACGCTTAAGCCCGTTCCCTCGACGGGGTCTGCCAGCGCTTCGGTGACAAACTCGACGCTGCGGGCCAGCCCCGCGGCCGGGTCGTGGCCCTCTACTACGGCCTCTGCCACGGCGCGCAATACCTGGCTGAGCACCATCCCGGAGTTGCCCCGCGCGCCACGCACCGCCCCGGTCGCCAGCGCGCGGGCGACCTCGGGCGCGGATGGCGTCGCCCCCGCAGCGCTCGCGGCCGCGGTGGCGGCGTCGGCCGCCTGGAGGGCCGCGGCCATGGTGGCCAGCATGTTATCGCCCGTATCGCCGTCAGCAATGGGAAAAACGTTGAGCGCGTTGAGCTCCGCGGCGTGCTGGGTCAGCTCCGCGTGGGCGTGGCGCGCCCGCTGGAGTAACTCGGGCCCGGTTAGCACGGCAACCGCCAGTCGATGGGCTGTGCGCCCTGTTCGGTGAGCAGCTGGTTGGCGCGGCTGAAGGGCCGGGAGCCAAAGAATCCGCGGCTGGCAGACAGCGGCGAGGGGTGGGGGGACTCGATGCACTGGGCGTGGGGCAGGAAGGGCCGGGCGGATTGGGCGGCTCGGCCCCACAGGATGGCCACAAGGGGCAGGCCGCGGGCATCAAGGGCGCTGAGCGCGGCTTGGGTGATCTCCTCCCAGCCTTTGCCCCGGTGGGATCCGGCCTTGCCGGGGGCGACGGTAAGAACCCTGTTGAACAGGGCCACACCCTGGCGTGACCACGGGGTCAGGTCGCCGTCGACGGGGCGCGGGATGTGCAGGTCGTCGGACAGCTCGGTGAAGATGTTGGCCAGACTGCGCGGGAGGGGCCGGACCCCGGGCTGAGTGGAAAAGGACAGCCCCATGGCGTGGCCGGGGGTGGGATAGGGGTCTTGGCCGATGATGACCACCTTGACCTCATCGAAGGGGTAGCTAAAGACGCGCAGCACGTCGTGGCCGGCAGGCAGGTATCCCCCGCGGCGGTTTTCTTCCCGGAGAAAATCCCCCATCCGGTGGATGGCGTCTTCGACGGGGGCGAGCGCCGGCTTCCAGGATTCGTGGACGGGAAGGTTCATGGTATTAGAAGCTTACCCACCCGGTGTGGGGCTGCGGGTCCTGACCGGAGATGGTGACGGCCCCGGGGGTGCCGGCGGTGCGGGGGCGGCCGACTGTTCCTAGTTTGCGGAAGCCCGAGGGGATGGCGGCGGCGGTGGTAGCCAGGATGGTGTGGTCTTCTCCCCCGCCGAGGATCCAGTCCCAGGGGTCGCAGCTGAGCAGGTCCGCCGCCGCGGTGAGCAGGTCATCGGGGGCGAGGGCGGCGGCGTCGAGATCAATGTCCACGCCGGATTCGCGCGCGAGGTGACCCACGTCTGCCAGCAGGCCGTCAGAGTTGTCGGTGGCCCCGGTCGCCCCGGTGGCGCGCGCCATCATCCCACGCCCAGGCCACAGGACCGGAGCGCAGTGCGCCCGGCGCAGCTCCTCAAACTCTGGGGGAAAGTCGTGGGGACCATAGGCGCGCAGCAGGTCCAATCCGGCGGCCGAGTATCCGATTGTCCCGGTGGCCACCAGGGTCTGGCCGGGGCGGGCGCGGTCGAGCCCCAGGGCGGGAAGGTTGCCGCCCAGGCTGCCCACGGCAGTCACCCCGAGGATCAGGGTGGGCGCGGTGGTCAGGTCGCCGCCGACGAGCTGGGCGGGGTAGGCGCCGAGCGCATCATGCATCCCGGTGACAATGCCGGCAACCAGGTCCATCGGGGTGGTCGGCGGGGCGCTGAGCGCGAGCAGAACGGCGGTGGCACGCGCCCCCATCGCCTCAATGTCTGCGCAGTTTTGGGTCACTGCTTTCACGCCAATGTCGTGGGGAGACGACCAGTCGAGCCGGAAGTGGCGGTCTTGGACCAGCGTGTCCGTTGCCACCACGGTGCGTGAGTTGGTGGAGCCCACGGGCAGGACGGCGGCGTCGTCTCCGTTAACTGGGCTGGGGGCCAGGGCCCGGATGCGGCGGATGACCTCATGTTCGCCTAGCTCACCGATGGTGGGCATGCCACGTCCTTTCACTAGAATGAAACGCCATGCGCGATGGTGACAAATTTAGCCGGTGGCCAATCTACCTGTCCCTTGCCCTCGCCTTAGCCATGGTCGCCGGGGTGATCATCGGCGCCCGGGTGGTGTCCAACCAGCCGGTCTCCCTGGCCGACGTGGACGCGCCGGGGGCGGACAGCCAGGAGTGCACACAGCTTCTCGACGCCCTCCCCCGCACCGTCACCGGCCACCCCCGCTCCGCGCTGGCCGACCCCGCACCCGCCGGAGCGGCCGCCTGGGGAAGCGAGACCACCCTGCGCTGCGGCGTGGAGGTTCCTCCCCAATACACCGCCTTGATGCCCACCCACGACGTCGCCGCCCACGGCAGCCAGCCGGTGCGCTGGCTGACCATCGCCGATCCCACGGACTCCTCCCGGGCGACGTGGTATGCGGTTGACCGCAGCCAGGTGGTGGCGGTAACCGCCGCGCAGGATCCCACCGCGGACCTCAGCGCCGCCCTCGGCGCGATGGCGCGCGTGGAGCGCGCCCCCGGTCCGGCACCGCTGAGCAACGTGGCCACGCCGGATACGGCAGGCTGCGCCGCGGTGCTCGCCTCCTTGCCGCGCGACCTCGGCGTCATGAACGCCACCCAGACCGACCCCACCACCGTGGTGTGGGCCGCCGCGGACTCAGACCCGCGCCCCACCGAGCCCATTGTCGCGCGCTGCGGAGTGAAGCTTCCCCCCACCTACCAGCCGGGAGTACGCCTGACACAGGTTGATGACGTCGCCTGGTTTACCCAGGGCGCGGTCTCCTACACGGTGGGCCGCTCCCCCGGCCTGGCGGTGGCTGCCTCCCCGGCCGCCGGCAACGAGCCGCTGGTGCGCATCGGGCGGGCCGTGGTGCACGCGGCTGCTACCGGCGCGGCGCGTTAAGGGCCGTGCGCACCATGATGTCCAACAGCTGGGCGTAGTCCACGCCGCCGGCCGCAAACACCTGCGGGTACATGGACACCGCGGTGAATCCGGGCATAGTGTTGATCTCATTGAGCACTGGGCCCGAGTCGGTGACAAAGAAGTCCACGCGCGCCAGGCCGCGGCAGTCCAGGGCGTGGAAGGTGCGCACCGCCATCTCCTGGAGTTGGCGGATGGTCTCATCCGGCAGATCTGCCGGAATCTGCGCGGAGACCACATTGTCCAGGTACTTGGTGTCAAAGCCGTAAAAGCCCTCCGGGGAGTCCCCGGTGCCCTGCAGCAAGGCGGGCGCGGAGGCTACCACCCGGCCGTCGGGGTATTCCAACACCCCTACCTCGACCTCCTTGCCCACCACCTCGGCCTCGACGATGGCCTTGGAGTCCACCGCCAGGGCAGCATCGATGGCGGCGGGGACCGCGGACCAATCCGTGACCTTGGATACCCCGATGGACGACCCACCGCGAGCAGGCTTGACAAAGACCGGCAGGCCCAGGCGCTGCTGGTCCTTGTCACTGAGCTGCCCGCGGTCTCGGACCACCACCTCAGGGGTGACCGGCAGGCCCGCGGCGGCGCTGATCTTCTTGGTGTATTCCTTGTCCATCGAGCAGGCAGACGCCAGCACCCCGTTGCCCACATAGGGCACACCGGAGAGCTCAAAGAGACCCTGGATGGTGCCGTCCTCACCGAAGGGGCCGTGCAACACGGGGAAGATGACGTCAACCTGCTGCCACACCGTGCCATCGGCGTGGCAGAGCTGGCCGCGCCGCGCAGGGGCGGGGCTGAGGGTGATCTCCTGGCCGTCGTCCGGGACCTGCGGCAGGGTGCCCGGCGCGCAGCCCGCGGTGGGGTCATCCACGCCGACGGTCCACGTCCCGGAGGCAGTGATGCCGACGGGGATGACGTCATAGACTTCGCGGTCGAGGTGGCCCATCACCGCGGCGGCGGAGATGCAGGAGATGGAGTGTTCCGTGCTCATTCCGCCGTAGATGACGGCGACGCGGATTCTGTCTTGGGGCATGGTGGAAAATCTACTCAGCTTTCTTCGATCGCCCCATCAGTGCGACGATCATGTCCTCAACGGTCATTCCTTCGTGGCACACGGCGTAGACGGCCTGCGTCATGGGCATATCCACCCCGTGGGCGCGGGCAAGCTCGAATACCGACTTTGATGATGTCACACCCTCGGCGACCTGTCCGTGAGTGGCCTGCATAGCGCTGTCCAGGGTGCCGCCGGCGCCGAGGCACTGGCCAAAGGTCCGGTTGCGTGACAGCGGTAACGAACACGTGGCCACCAGGTCGCCCAGCCCGGCAAGCCCGGAAAATGTTCGCGGATCCGCCCCGAGCGCCTGGCCCAGCCGGGTGATCTCTGCCAGCCCGCGGGTGATCACCGTGGCTGCGGAGTTTTCCCCCAGGCCCCGGCCGGCGGCGATGCCGCATGCGAGGGCGATGACGTTCTTGCACGAGCCGCCGAGCTCGCAGCCGATAACATCGGTGTTGGTATAGGGACGCAGATAGTCGGTGGCCAGGGCCTGCTGGAGGCGTTGGGCGCGGGCGGCGTCGGTGCACGCCACGACCGTGGCGGCGGGTTGTTCCAGGGCGATCTCCTTGGCCAGGTTGGGTCCGGTGATCACGGCGATGCGCGCCGGGTCGATCCCGGCGGCTTCTTCGATGACCTGGGTCATCAGCTTGCCGGTGCCGGCCTCCACGCCCTTGGCCACGCTGACCACCGTGGCCTGCGCGGGGAAGAATTCCCGCCAGGCCTTCAGGTTGGCGCGCAGGGTTTGGCTGGGGACGGCGAGCACGAGGGCGTCGGCACGCGCACAGGCCTGCTCCACGTCGGTGGTAATGCCCACCTTGTCCGGCAGGATGATGCCCGGAAGGTAGTCCTCATTGCAGCGGGTCGCCTCCATGCGTGCCGCCAGGCCCTCCCGGCGCACCCACAGGCGCACCTCATTGCCAGCGTCCGCAAAAACCTTGGCCAACGTTGTGCCCCACGACCCGGCGCCCAGAATGGCCACCCACCCGCGCTGAGAATCCTCATAGCCTGCCGTCACGGTCCATCTCACCCTTTCTGCCAACCCACTGCTGCACTAATCCACCCAGCATAATGCCACGCTGGGCGCCGAAGCGGACCCCGGTGTGCGAATATGCGCCGGCTGGACAACAATATGACACCAGCAACACCGCACACCGCTTTGTTCAGAAAGGTGCCCCCCACCCTCATGGCTTCAGCCCACTCCTTCCACCGCCACGACGCCATCCCCAAGGACCCGGCAGGCCAGTACACGCGCGCAACCCTGGCGGCCGGCGCCGTGTTGTGGCGAACCGGCACCGGCAAGCACCCCGAGGTGGAGGTCGCGCTCATCCACCGGCCCCGCTACGACGACTGGTCCTTGGCCAAGGGCAAAGTCGACCCGGGCGAATCCCTGCCCACCACCGCGCACCGCGAAATCGCCGAAGAAACCGGCCTGGACGTCTGCTTAGGGCCCCTGCTGGGCGTGGTCACCTACCCGGTGGGCAACCGCACCAAGGTGGTCTACTACTGGTCCGCGCAGGTCACCGGCGGCGAGTTTGTGCCCAATGATGAGGCCGATCAGCTGCGCTGGGTCAGCCCCGACAAGGCCCGCGATCTGCTCAGCTATGACGTGGACCGGGACGTGTTGGCCGCCGCGGATTTCACCGCCCACGACACCACCCTGGTGCTGGTGCGCCACGCCCGCGCACACCAGCGGCGCAACTGGGGTGGCGACGATGACCGCCGCCCCCTGGACAAGAAGGGCCGCCGCCAGGCCGAGCTGCTGGTCCCCCAGCTGCTGGCCTATGGGCCAACCGCCCTGTACAGCGCCCGGCCCGAACGGTGCCAGGCGACCGCCGCGCCCCTGGCCGATGAGCTGGCCAACCAGGTTGTGGTGGACCCGCTGCTCGGCGACTACGGCTGGGGCACCGACCAGAAGGCGTCGCGCAAGGTCTACGAGCGCCTGGCGCGCAGCGGGGCCCACCCGGTGGTCTTCGCCCAGGGCGAGGTCATCCCCGGCGTGCTGGCACACCTGGGGGTGGCGCCCAAGCGCATCGAGGCGCGCAAGGCCAGCTGTTGGGTGCTGGGCCTGCGCGCCGGGAAACTGCTGTGGGCGAACTACCTGGCTAGTCCGCTTCCGGTGAAGTAGGCGCCGGGGCCGCGGCCTGCGGGTCGGCGTCGCTTCCGGGGGCGGTGGCCGCAACGAGCGGTTTGAACGCCGGGCGCCGGGCCTCGAAGGCCTCGATTTCTTCTTCCTTGCGCAGGGTCAAGCCGATGTCGTCGAGGCCTTCCATGAGCCGCCAGCGGGTGTATTCGTCCACGTCGAAGGAGTAGACGTTGCTGCCGGCGGTGACGGTGCGCTCTTCAAGGTTGACGGTCAGCTCCAAGCCGGGTTCTTGCTCCATCTGCTTCCACAGCAGTTCGATGTCGCCTTGGTCCATCAGCCCGGCGAGCAGCCCGGCCTTGCCGGCGTTGCCGCGGAAGATGTCCGCATAGCGGGCGGATAAGACTACTTTGAAGCCGTAGTCCATCAGCGCCCAGACGGCGTGTTCGCGGGAGGATCCGGTGCCAAAGTCCGGCCCTGCTACCAGGATGGATCCGTTCTTGTAGGTGTCCTGGTTGAGCACAAAGTCGGGGTCGTTGGCACGCCAGTTGGCAAACAGGCCATCATCAAAGCCGGTGCGCGTGACGCGCTTGAGGTAGACGGCGGGGATGATCTGGTCTGTGTCGACGTTGGAGCGCATCAGGGGCACTCCGACGCCGGTGTGGGTGGTGAATTTCTCCATGGTGGGGTGGTCCTCCTGGGGCGTGTCTAGTTGCTCTGGGCGGCGGGTGCGGCGGCAGATCCGGCGGCGGGTGCGGCGGTGGACTCCAGGTCCGCGGGGCTGGCCAGGTGCCCGGTTAAGGCGGTGGCGGCGGCGACTGCCGGGGAGACCAGGTGGGTGCGCCCGCCGGGTCCTTGGCGGCCTTCGAAGTTGCGGTTGGAGGTGGATGCGGAGCGCTCGCCGGGGGCGAGTTGGTCGGGGTTCATGCCCAGGCACATGGAGCAGCCGGCGGTGCGCCATTCGGCGCCGGCATCGGTGAAGATGCGGTCTAAGCCTTCTTCTTCAGCTTGGTTGCGCACCATGGTTGATGAGGGCACGACCATCATGCGCACTCCGGAGTGGATGCGTCGGCCGCGCAGGATGTCGGCGGCGGTGCGCAGGTCTTCAATGCGAGCGTTGGTGCAGGAGCCTAAGAAGACGGTGTCGATGGCGATGTCCCGCAGCGGGGTGCCGGGGGTGAGATCCATGTACTTCAGGGCCTTTTCGGCGGCGGCCCGGGAGGTGTCATCGTGGAAGTCTTCGGGGGCGGGCACGGTGGCGGACAGGGGCAGGCCTTGTCCGGGGTTGGTGCCCCAGGTGACAAAGGGGGTCAGGGCGTCGCCGTCGATGTGCACGACGGTGTCAAACTCTGCGCCTTCGTCGGTGGGCAGGGTCTTCCAGTACTCTACGGCTGCGTCCCAGTCCGCGCCCTTGGGTGCCATTTCGCGGCCCTTGACGTAGTCGAAGGTGGTTTGGTCCGGGGCGATCATGCCGGCGCGGGCGCCTGCTTCGATGGACATGTTGCAGATGGTCATCCGGGCTTCCATGGACAGCTTGCGGATGGCCTCGCCGCGGTATTCGATGATGTGGCCCTGCCCGCCGCCGGTGCCAATCTTGGCGATGATCGCCAAGATGAGGTCCTTGGCGGTGACGCCGGGTTGCAGCGTGCCGGAGACTTCGATGGCCATGGTCTTGAAGGGTTTCAGCGACAGCGTCTGGGTGGCCATGACGTGCTCGACCTCGGAGGTGCCAATGCCCATGGCGATGGATCCGAATGCCCCGTGGGTGGAGGTGTGGGAGTCGCCGCAGACGATGGTCATGCCCGGCTGGGTGGCGCCCAGCTGGGGCCCGACGGTGTGGACGATGCCCTGGCGGATGTCTCCCATGGAGTGCAGGCGCACGCCGAATTCTTCGCAGTTTTTGCGCAGGGTGGCTACCTGGGTGCGCGAGGTTAAGTCGGCGATGTCTAACAGGTTGCCGCCGGCGACCCCGGTGGTGGGCACGTTGTGGTCCTCGGTGGCCAGGTGCAGTTCGGGGTGGCGCAGGGGGCGCCCGGCCAGGCGCAGGCCATCGAAGGCCTGAGGGGAGGTAACCTCGTGGAGGAGCTGGAGATCGATGTAGATGAGGTCGGGTTCCCCATTTTCACCTGGGCTCACCACGTGATCACGCCAGACCTTTTCGGCCAGCGTGAGCTTGCGGGATTGTTCTGCAGCCATTCCAACGCGCCTTTCTTTTGTTCTCTGCCGTCAGCGAACGGGAGCTACGGCAACCCATCCCTAACATCCCATCATGCGGGATGATAGTATCGCGGTGTGAGACATTCTAACGTATCGGGCATCAAAGTGCTGGATCGCGCCGTGGCCATCATGACGGCGATCGCACAAAAGCCCCGCAACCTCGCCGAATTATGCGCGGACACTGAGCTTCCCCGAGCCACCGCGCACCGCCTGGCCACCGCCCTGGAGGTCCACCGACTGCTGGCACGCACCTCCGACGGGCGCTGGGCCATCGGCCCGACCATGGCCGCCTTCGGCGCGGGCGCAAAGAATCAGCTTATCGACGCCGCCACCCCCATCATGAGCGATCTCATGGAGGCCACCACCAACTCCGTGCAGCTCTACCAGCTCACCGGCGCCTTCCGCACGTGCGTCGCCGCCCAAGAGCCCGCCTCCGGGCTGCGCAACACCGTCCCGGTGGGCTCACGCATGCCGCTAACCGCCGGATCCGCCGCCCGCGTCTTCCTGGCCTACGGACCCCCCGAGCTCGCCCAGAACACGCTTCCCGACGCCGCCTTCGACGCCGCGGAGCTGGACCTGGTACGCCAGCGCGGCTGGGCCGAATCCGTCGAGGAGCGCGAGGTGGGCCTGGCCAGCCTGTCTACCCCCGTCTTCGATTCGGAGGGCACCTTCTTAGCCGCGCTGTCTATCTCCGGGGTGGCCGAGCGCCTCAAGCCCAGCCCCGGCGCCCGCTGGGCACCACAGCTTCTCGACGCCGCCGCCCGCCTCTCCGCGGCCCTCTAACTACTGGTCCCCCGCCGGACGGGACTGCCCGCGTAAGAAGGTCCACGCCCAGTCCGCCACATCCGGCGAGGTATACCATTGGTGCCCACCACCGGCGACGCGGGCGCGCTCTACCATCCGGCTACAGCCGTCAAATACCTCGTGGCCCGGGGCCTGCTCGCGGGTACCGGCACACCCGGAGCGGGCCGCATAGCTGGCCACGACGGCGTCGATAGGCAGCAGCGACGCGCCGTGGCGCATCCCGCCGGCAGCCGGGACCACCGGATCAGCATCCCCATGAATGTCCAGGAAGCCCACCGGCTGCGGGGCGCAATCCTGATTGACCGGCGCGTAGTAGGCCCCAGAGACCACCGCCACCGCCGTAACCAGGTCCGGCGCGTGGCAGGCCAGCGTGGCAGCCATCCCCCCACCATTAGACATGCCCAGCGCGTAGATGCGCGCCGGATCAATGGAGTAATGGGCCTGCACCTCGGCGACGATGCGCCGAATAAAATCCACATCCTCCCCCGGCGCCGTGCGCGCATAAGGCGCGCCCTCCCACGCGTTGGCCACCCCCTGCGGGTAGACCACAATCGCCTCATCCGCCGCGGCAGTGCGGCCCAGGCCCGCGTAGGAGCGGAAGAAGCCAGCCGTATCACCCCAGCCGCCCATGGCGATGAGCAGCGGCACCGGCCGGGCAGGATCATAGGTGTGCGTGACGCTGAGCAGGTAGCTGCGCACCAGGCCATGCGGCAGATCCAGGTGTTGTTCCATCACCTGCCCGGGGCCTGCAGGCAACGAGCTGGACTCGGCTGGCGGGGCAGGTGCCGGGACTGGTGCCGGAGCCAGCTGCTCCTGCGCGCCCGCGGCGGTTCGGTTAGGCACGCCGGGCAGTGCGCCGAACAGGCCCAGCGCCAGGACGAAAGCTCCCAGCATGGCCATCAGGCGGCGAGGCAGGGCTGCCGCCTTATCGGAAATGGGATCGCCGGAAGTGGCAATAGTCGCACGAGCACCGCTAGCCACAATATTCACACCAGTCACACTGGTGGACAATAGCACAGCTATAACCACCCCAGCTGGCCAAAACCCTTGGCCGAGGGCGGAGTGGGCCATGGCGGAAAGCGGCGCGCGACCCCTTAGGACCTGCGGGAGTTCAGCCCGTTGAGCCAGTCATTAGCGAGGTACCACACCAGCAGGGCCACAAGGACGAAAATAAAGCCACCAATGACATCGCAGAAGTAGAGAATGGCAAGTGCCAAACCGCTACAACTCGAAATAAGGATCACAGCCGCCGCCACTACCCTTTTTAATTGAAGCATTCGTCCCGAACCTTCCTCACTCCCGATATTTCCGCGGCAAGCCCAACAACCGCGCCGCCAAGAGCCTGGATCTTTTCCATTTCAAAGCTTGCGCCCCACATGATGCGTACAGCCTTTGTCACTCCGCCGAGAGCTGCCACGTATTGCTTGATTTTGAGCACTTTCGCGTAGCCGACCATGTTCGATCCCAGGAGCCAGAGAAGTGCTCCCGTGCACCCAACAGCAGAAGCGCGGGGGACACGAAGCGGATGCTCGCTCTTCCACTGCGCCAGCGCCTCGTCGCCCTGTTCCAGCACCTCGTCAGGGATACTCACCAGGTAGCTCAACAGCTTGTACAGGCCATCTGCGCGTTCATCGCCAAAGCTGGCGCCGCCCTCGCCATCGGGGAACTGATCTTGTACTCGAATGGCTGCCGCCGGCGGCTCCGGCACTTCTTCCGGCGCAGCTCCTGCCATCGCGGGAGCGGTACAGAGCAGCGAAGGCACCGTGACTAGCCAGATGAGGGCGCGCGTGAAATGGGTGTGAGTGGTGATGATAATCCTCCTTGCCCTTGGTGAAGCACGAATGAGGGTTTTGTTTTACCTACAGATCATTGAACGCATGCAACACAAGACAAAGAAAATGATCACACCCCCAAGCCCGGGAGGGATCGGCGACAATTGTGGGGCGCTAAAAAGCAACAATACTCAATCATCTGGCCCAAATTTATACCAGGCATCCCTAGAAGAGATAGTCCTTTATCATGCCGGCGATTAATGCAGCTGCCATGACTGACATGAGGACTGGGATCCACGGCCGCCTACCCCCGTCACACCCCCGGACCCCAGCGCCAGCGACACCCCACGCACAAAAACAGCCAGGCTCCTGGGAAACCCAAGGAACCTGGCTGTTGCGTTGTACCCCGTACGGGATTTGAACCCGTGTTACCGGCGTGAGAGGCCGGCGTCCTAGGCCGCTAGACGAACGGGGCATGCCGTTTAGGACTCCATGAACACTAAACTACTCCCACGACCACACACAAATCCGCAGGCCACAGGGGATGAGAACCCCACCCCGCGGGTGGAGCGTTGCTACCGAATTGCTACTGTTAGACGTCATGGACATCGGCGAATATTCTTTGCAGCTACACAAAAAATTCGGCGGTAAAATTACCACGGTGCTGCGCGACCCCGGCCCCCTCGACGCGGAGCATTTAAGCGCCTACTACTCCCCCGGCGTCGCCGCGGCGAGCACCGCCATCCACCGCGACCCGGCGCTCTTGCGCGACTACACGTGGGTGCGCAACCTGGTTGCCGTGGTCACTGACGGCACCGCAGTGCTGGGGCTGGGCGACGTCGGCCCCCGCGCCGCCATGCCCGTGATGGAGGGCAAGGCCATGCTGTTTAAGCACTTTGCCGGCATCGACTGCGTGCCCATTACTCTGGATGTCCACTCCGCCGATGAGATCGTTGCGGCCGTAAAGGCCATCGCACCGAGCTTTGGCGCCATCAACCTGGAAGACATCGCCGCGCCCACCTGCTTTGAAGTGGAACACCGACTGCGCCGGGACCTGAACATCCCCGTCTTCCACGATGACCAGCACGGCACCGCAGTCGTCTGCCTGGCCGGGCTGATCAATGCCACCGCGGTAACCGGCAGGAAGCTCTCCGAGTGCCGCGTGGTGCTCCTCGGCGCGGGCGCGGCAGGCGTGTCCATTGCGGACCTCATCCACGCCTACGCGCAGCCGGAGATCATCGCCTGCGATTCCAAGGGGGTCATCTCCCCGGCCCGCATGGTGCTCACGGAGGAAAAGGCCCGCCTGGCCACCTACCACCACAGTGACGCCACCACCATGCGCGAGGCCCTGCGCGGCGCGGACATTGTCATCGGCATCTCGCACGCGGGGCTACTCACCCGCGAAGATATTGCCACCATGGCCCCCCAGGCCATCGTCTTCGCCCTGGCCAACCCGGACCCGGAGATCATGCCAGAAGAGGCCCTGGTGGGTGGAGCAGCCATTGTGGCCACAGGGCGTAGCGATTACCCCAACCAGGTCAACAACGCCGTCGCCTTCCCGGGCATCTTCCGCGGGGCACTGGACAATGGGATTACAAACATTACCGACGACCACCTCATCGCCGCCGCCGAAGCCCTCGCCGCAGCAGTCGCCCACCCCACCCCGCAGGCGATCATCCCGTCTGTCTTTGACAAGCACGTGGTGCCCGCGGTGGCGGCGGCCATCAGATAAGCGTGGTGAGGGCGCGTGGGTCACTTTGGTCCCGCGCTAGTGCTGCCATTTATGGTCCTGGGACGTCCTTTCCGAGTTCTGTTAGGAACTCAACCGCACGACCTCGCCAAAATGGAGAGAACAATCAATCACGTGGCTGATTTGCCTTAGGCGAAGAAATCCTCGTCGATCTCCACAACCTTGTAGGTTTCCTTGACCTGAACGCCCACGCCGTAGCGGATCATCAGGCTAGCCAGGCGCTTGCCATCGATGAGGATGATGCGCATAGGTACCTTGTCTGCGTATGCGCGTGCACCATCAGAAAAGCTGCTGGTGGTGATGAACACGCCGCCATCTGCCTTGCCGCTGAGCGCGCCAACAAAGGCCTGGACATCGGGCCGGCCCACGGTGTTGCCGTCCGCGTAGCGCTTGGCTTGGATGTACACGCGGCTGAGCCCCAGGACGTCTTGGTCGATCACCCCGTCGATGCCGCCGTCGTTGGACAGCTGGGTCACCGTCCCGGCGCCGGTTGTTCCGCCATATCCCATGGCAAGCAGTAGGTCGACCACGGCCTGTTCAAAGAAGGCCGGCTCCTTGCCTTGAAGGCGGTGGAGCAATTCGGCAGACACCTCCTCCTCGATGCGCTCAATTCCAGCCTGCACCTGCTCTGTGGGGGTCATCACGTCATCAGGAACGCTGGTTGGGGTAGCCACGGTCTTTGCGCGTTGCTTGCTTGATCGATATACCCGGATGGGAGAATGTGGATCTTCACCCAACGCAGCGATCTCTCGTGCGGTGATGCCCTGTGGGAACTGCTCAATCAGCTGCCGTCCGGCATCAGTGATCTGATAATGCGCTCGCTCTGGCCGGGACAAGGCACCCACGTTGGTCAACAGTGAGACTCCCCAACCGATGCGGTCCTTGTACCTGAGGTTGCCACCGGAATCCAGCATTTCGGTCTTTTGCTCATCGCTCAGGCCAATAAGGTCCGCGACCAGCGGCTGAAACTCGCGCCAATGACGTACTACTCCATCACTCAAGACGCGAAGAGTGGGAATCATAAACTCTTCCCAGGTGGGCATATTGGCCACTAGTGTGCCGCCTCTCCAATATCCACGATTGGTCAATCCCGCACGTCACCTAAAACAGTGCGTCTCACGCTACCACCCCACCCGGCAGCACTCCCCAGACAAACCGAAACAGCCAGGCTCCTGGGGAACCCAAGGAACCTGGCTGTTGCGTTGTACCCCGTACGGGATTTGAACCCGTGTTACCGGCGTGAGAGGCCGGCGTCCTAGGCCGCTAGACGAACGGGGCGCGGCGAACCTTCCCCCAATGAAGTTTCAAGGAAAGATTGCAGCTGGCCTACCAGGACTCGAACCTAGAATGGCGGTACCAGAAACCGCTGTGTTGCCAATTACACCATAGGCCATTGTTGAAGCGGCATGCGCTGCCGTGCAACGGGGAATACTATAACCACATCGATGTCACGCTGACAAATCTGCACTTCAGCCGCCACTTCCCCGCCGCTGCGGCACTCAGCCCGAGCGGGGTCCCGGTGGGTCCCGGTGGGTGTGCAAAGGCCACTTCCGAGTCCCACCCCGGGCGCCAGGGACTACTCCTGCGTGTACGGCGTCACTGCCGCTGCGGCCTTGAGGCGCGCCAGGGTGGAGTCCTTGCCCAGCAGCTCCATGGACTCGAACAGCGGCGGGGAGACCGCAGCGCCGGTGACGGCGACGCGCAGGGCGCCGTAGGCTTTGCGCGGCTTGAGCCCCATGGCGTCGATAAGCCTGCCGGACAGGGCGTCCTCGATGGCCTGCGTGCGGAAGGCGGGGGCGTCGATACGCTCCAGCTCCTCGATGGCGGCGGCCAGCACCTCCGCGGCGTCTTCCTTGAGGTTCTTGCGGGCGGACTTCGGATCCAGCTCCAGCTCCGCGTCCGGGGTGGACAGGAAGCGCAGCAGGCCGTAGGCATCAGACAGGGTCTTGATGCGCGTCTGCACCAGGTCCGCGGCGAAGGCGAACTTGTCTTCCGGGTAGTCGGCCGGGAAGTCGGTGTATTCGGTCAAGTAAGCGCGCAGCCGGGCGGCAAAATCGGCCGGCTCGAGCAGCCGGATGTGGTCGGCGTTGATGGCCTCTAGCTTCTTCTGGTCAAAGCGCGCGGGGTTGCCCAGCACGTCTGCCACGTCGAAGTTGGCCACCAGCTCCTCGGTGCCAAAGATGTCCTTGTCCGCGGACAGGGACCAGCCCAACAACGCCAGGTAGTTGAGCATGCCCTCGGGGATGATGCCGGCGTCGCGGTGGTTGAACAGGTTGGATTCCGGGTCGCGCTTGGACAGCTTCTTGTTGCCCTCGCCGAGCACGAAGGGCAGGTGGGCGAACTGCGGGGTCGCCTGGGCCACGCCGATGCGCTGCAGGGCCTCGTAGAGGGCCAGCTGGCGCGGGGTGGAGGACAGCAGGTCCTCGCCGCGCAGGACGTGGGTGATGCCCATCAGGGCGTCATCGACGGGGTTGACCAGGGTGTACAGCGGCTCGCCGTTGGAGCGGGCGACCACGTAGTCCGGCTGGGTGGCGGCCTTGAATTCCATGTCGCCGCGTACCAGGTCGTGCCAGGCCCAGTCGTGGTCCGGCATGCGCAGTCGCCACACTGGCTTGCGGCCCTGGGCCTCAAACTCGGCGACCTGCTCGTCGGTTAAGTTCCGGTCAAAGTTGTCGTAGCCGAGCTGCGGGTCCCGGCCTGCGGCGATGTGGCGCTCCTTGACCTCCTCGGCGGTGGAGTAGGCCGGGTAGACTTCGCCGGCGTCGATAAGCTTGCGCAGCACCTCGGCGTAGATGTCCTTGCGCTGGGACTGGCGGTAGGGCTCGTGCGGGCCGCCCTTTTCTACGCCCTCGTCCCAGTCCAGGCCTAGCCAGCGCAGCGAGTCCACGATCGCCGCATAGGATTCCTCAGAATCCCGTGCCGCATCCGTGTCCTCAATACGGAAAACCAGCTTGCCGCCGGTGTGACGGGCGTACGCCCAGTTGAACAACGCCGTGCGCACCATGCCAACGTGCGGGGTTCCGGTGGGTGACGGACAGAATCTCACGCGAACTTCGCTCATGACTCCACATCGTAGACAACCCGCCAGGTCTGCCCGGCAGTCGCCGCCGCCGCGGCCGCCTATTAGACTTCTTCCTCATGTCTGCGTCCCTGCCCGAGCCCCTGCCCGAGCCCCTTCCTGATTCTCAGGCGAGCCCGTCGCGTCCCGCCAGCGCCCCGGACTTCCTGCTGTCCCGGGCACACCGCTCTGTGCGCGCACAGGGCACGGCAGCGACCTTCCAGGACCCGTGGGCCGCCGTGGACGCACTGCACCGTGGTGAGGCGGACATCGTCGTCGGGGCGTTGCCGTTTTCGCGTGACGACGCCGCCGCCCTCACCACCCCAGCAACCTTCGCCATCACCGACGGGCCGCTGGAACCGCACGCCTACTACCGCACGGACACCCGCGCGCTCGGCGGGCGCATCATCGACGAAGACCCCGAGGAAGAAGAACACCTCCGCCGAGTAGAAGCCGCCGTGGCCACCATCGCCCACTCCCGCCTGGACAAAGTAGTCCTTGCCCGCGCCGTAGACATCGCCTTCGACTCCCCCATCGACCCGCTGCTGGTGGCCTCCCGGCTCATCGACGCCTCCCCCAACAAAGACGGCCTGTGCGTCGACCTCACCCCCGCAGGACCGCGCTACCGCGGCGTCCACCTCGTGGGCTCCTCCCCCGAAGTCCTGGTCCGCCGCCACGGCACCACCGTCAGCGCCTTCCCGCTGGCCGGCTCCGCCCCGCGCCACCGAGACCCGCAAGCTGACCGCGCCGCGGCCGCACAGCTCCAGGCCTCCGCCAAGGACCGTGCCGAACACCGCTTTGTGGTTGACCACCTCCGCGCCTGCCTGACCCCCCTGTGCACCGAACTGCACATCCCCGACCAGCCCGAACTGACCTGCACCAAGGACATGTGGCACCTGGCCACCCCCATCACCGGCACCGTCAAACCAAACACCACCGCCCTGGAGCTGGCGCTGGCCACCCACCCCACGCCCGCCATCTGCGGCACACCCACCGACCCGGCCGCCGACGTCATCGCCACCATCGAAACAGACCGCGGCTTCTACGCCGGGGCTGTCGGCTGGTGCACCGCCAACGGCGACGGCGAATACATGGTGGCCATCCGCTGCGCCCAGATCTCCGCCGGCGGCACCCGCGCGCGGGCCTGGGCCGGCGGAGGCATCGTCGCAGAATCGGACCCGGAGGCCGAGCTGGCGGAAACCACCGCGAAGCTCCACACCATGCTGCGCGCCCTCGGGCTGGGATAGTCCCCCGCGCCGGCTCCCAGCGTGCCGGAAGCCGGCGGTTGATGGGCACGCTAGCCTTGGGCCCCATGGAGACCTACCGCATTGGTGACGTCACCGTCACCGACCACACCCTGACCCTGCCACTGTCCCCCGACGCCGCAGACGCCCGCACCATCGACGTCTTCGCCCGCGTAGCCGACCGCCACCCCGGCGACAACCTGCCCTACCTGGTCTTCCTCCAGGGCGGGCCCGGCTGCGAAGCACCGCGGCCCTGGCCCAGCTGGATGGATGCCGCCTTGAAGCGCTACCGCGTCGTCCTGCTCGACCAGCGCGGCACCGGGCGCTCCACACCCGTGTCAAGCCCGGACGGCTGGGATGCCGAATACCTGTCCCACCTGCGCGCCGACGGCATCATCCGCGACGCCGAAGCCTTCCGCGAGCACCTGGGCGCGAAGACCTGGTCCGTGCTGGGCCAATCCTTCGGCGGGTTTAGCACCCTGCACTACCTTTCGGTCCACCCCGAATCCCTCGACCGCGTCTACTTCACCGGCGGGCTGTCTGCTGTAGGCACCGACCCCGCAGAGATCTACGCCACCACCTATGACTCCATGCGCGCCCACTCCGAGGAGTTCTACCGCCGCTATGGCGGGCGCGACCGCATGGAAAAGCTCATCGAGGCCACCACCGCCGGCAAGATCGTCCTGCCCGACGGGGAGGTATTAAGCCTCTCGCGGCTGCGCAGCCTGGGCCTTCTGCTCGGCTCCGACGCCGGCTGGCTGCGGCTGCGCTCCATCCTGGACTTCGAGCCCGGCAGCGCCGCCCTGGCCCACGACATCGCCGCCGCGCTGCCCTACACCGGGCGCAACCCGCTCTACTACGTCCTCCACGAGTCCTCCTATGCGGACGGCTTTGCCACCAACTGGGCCGCCCAGCGCGTCTGCCCGCAGGACTTCCGCGATGATCCCACCCTGCTGACCGGCGAGCATGTCGACCCCGAGTGGCTGGATACCGTCCCCGCCTTCAAGCCCTGGAAGCAGCTGACCGAACAGCTCGCCGCCTGGCAGTGGCCCTCGCTTTATAGCGCCTCTGCCCTGCGCGAGTCCGGAGCCCGCGGCGCCGCGGCCGTCTACGTCAATGACGCCTTTGTGCCGCTGAGCTACTCCTTGGACACCGCGGCGCTGGTGCCCGGGGTGCGCACCTGGGTGACGAGCACCCACGAGCACTCCGGCCTGCGCTCCAGCAACGGCGGCGTCCTGTCCCGGCTGATCAGCCTGGCCGACGGCGCGCTCGAGCGCTAACAGTTAAGCGCTGTCCGGGCGGCGCAGCACCACGTAGACGTCATCGTGGTGGTGCGCCCCCGCGCCGGTGGCCACGCTGCGCTGCGCCGTACCGGCGCGCACGCACTGCCAGCCGTTCAGGTTGTCGGCCAACCACTGCGGCATGGCCACGTGCTCGTCTGTGAGCTTGTCCAGATCATGGTGCAGCGCCACCAATATCCCGCCGGGGCGCACCACCTGGGCAAGGTCGCGCAGCGTCGCATCCGTGGCCGGCAGCTGCCCGTAGGAGCAACACACCAGGTCATAGGCGCCCGCAGATCCGGCACACTCGGACAAGTATTGCGCCTTGACCGTGGCCTGCGGCACGCGCTGCGCGGTGCGCCGCGCGGCCGTGGGGGCGGGATCAATGGCCGTGACCTGCCACCCCTGCTCGGCCAGCCACGCGGCATCCGCGCCCTCCCCGCAGCCGATATCCAGCGCCGTACCTGGGGTCAAGCCCAGGGTGCTGACCAGATCCACCAGCGTGGAGTTGGGCTGGCCGGACCACAGCTGCTCGTGGGATTGATAAAACTGCTCCAGCTCTTCAACGCTGGGGTTCGCTCCCGTGTGTCCCATCGCCGTTACGCCCGCTCCACCGGAGAGCCGAGCTTACCGATGCCCGGGATCTCAATCTCGATGAAATCTCCCGGCACCATCTCCGCCGTGCCTGCCGGCGAACCCGTGCACACCACGTCACCGGGCAGCAGGGTCATCGACGCGGTGATGAACTCGATGATCTGGCCTAAGTCCATGATCATCTGGTTGGAGTTGGAATCCTGCTTGACCTCGGTCACCCCGTCGTGGGTCAGGCGCGCGCGGATGGGAAGGTCCGTCGGATCGATGGCATCCAGGTCCGTTTCCACCCACGGGCCCAACGGGCAGAACGTGTCAATTCCCTTCGCCCGGGCCCACTGGCCATCAGAAAACTGCAGGTCGCGGGAGGACACATCGTTGACCACCGTGTAGCCCAGGACCACCGATCGCCACTGCTGTGCGGAGACGTTCTTGCACGGCTTGCCAATGATCAGCGCCAGCTCGCCCTCAAACTCCACGTTGGTGGCAAACTCCGGGATCTTGATGGGGCTGCCCGGCCCGATGACCGCTGTGGGCGGCTTGATAAACAGGGTGGGCGGCAGCGTTTCAGCGGACTTCTTAAACACCTCAGCCACGTGGTCCGCATAGTTGCGCCCAATGGCTACCACCTTGCCCGGAAGCATGGGGGCCAGCAGCTTGACCTGCTCAAGCGGCCACTCCTTGCCGGTGAAGGTGGGCGGGGTAAACGGCGTGCCGGTGATCTGCCGGCAGATCAAGTTGTCTTCCTGCGCCGCCCCGTCGCGTGCCGCTGCGTCTGCCTCCTGCGGCGCAGCGGATTCGATGACGCAGAAACTCATTCCCTCTGGTGTAGCTACTCGTCCAAAACGCATGGAGTTCATGCTACATATACTTCTGCTATGACCATTCTCCTCATGATCGCTGGCTTGTTACTCGGCACGGTCATCGTCGTGGCCGCGGGCGATCGCCTGGGCCTGCCGTGGCCCGTCCTGCTCACGCTACTCACGGCTGGGGCGCTGCTCATCCCTGGATTGCCCGCCCCGGAGATCCCGGCGGAGCTCATGCTGCCCATCTTCTTGCCCCCGCTGTTGTGGGCGCTGGCGCGCCGGACGTCATGGTCGGTGATCCGTTCCCAGATGTCCACCATCATCTCCATGTCGGTGATTTTGGTGTTCATTACCATCGCCGCGCTGGCAAGCACCGCGCTGCTGCTCGTGCCGGGGCTTGGGGTGGCGGCGGCCATCGCCCTGGCGGCCGCGCTCGCCCCGCCGGACCCGGTGGCCGTGGACGCGGTTGCGGAGCCGGTGGGCATTCCCAAGCGCATCACCACCACCTTGCAAACGGAGGGGCTGTTCAATGACGCCGCCTCCATTGTCACCTTCCACGTGGCGCTCGGCGCGGCCGTGGCGGGCTCTGAGCTTTCCTTCGTCCACGGGGCCGGCAGCTTCCTGTGGTCCATCCTTGCGGCCGTGGCCTTGGGCTTGGGCATTGGGCGCACCGCCGCGTGGGCCAATGATCACATTGACAACGTGGCCGCCCGAAACGCCTTGACGTGGGTGCTGCCCTTCGTGGTCTACATCGTCGCTGAGGAGATCGGCGGCTCCGGCGTCATCGCCATTGTCATCGCCGCCGTGGAGATGAACTCCCGGGCGACGCTGGGCGCGGAAGACCGCCTCTCCGGCGGCGCCTTCTGGGAGACGGTGGAAATGCTGTTTACCGGCGTGGCCTTCGGCCTCATTGGCCTGACCGTGCGCGATGCCATCGAGGAGGTTGGCGCGGAGCTGTGGCACGCGGTGTGGATCGGCGTGGTGCTCTCCGCCGTCGCCTTCATCGTGCGTTTCGCGTGGCTGTGGTGGACCTGCCACATGAACCGCAAGCGCAAGCGCGAGTTTGCCGCCCCGCTGCGCCTCCAAGAGGTGCTGCTCATGGCGTGGGCCGGCATGCGCGGGCTGGTGACGTTGGCGCTGGTGTTGTCCATCCCCGCACACGCCGCCAGCAGCCTGCACCATGAGGCCTCGGTCATCGCCCTGGTGGTGCTGCTGTGCACGATGGTGCTTCCGGGTCTGACCCTGCCGCAGCTGATGAAGGTCCTCGACCTTGAGCACGGCCCCGACGCCGCGGGCGACCAGGCGATCGAGCGGCTGCGCACCCGCGCCCAGGACGCCGCCAAGGCCTACATCATGCACGAGGCCGAGGAGCTACCGGAGACCGTCCGGGACTCCATGCAACGGTGGATCCGCATCCAGTTCGGCGAGCACGCCGAGCACCACAGCGAGGAGCTGACCCACTGGCGCGAGCGCGCCCGCCAGGTGCGCACCGGGGCGCTGATCGCCTCACAACATGAGATGCTGTCTGCGCGCCGCGAGCGGGGGCAAAACCCCGCCTACGTGGACGAGGTGCTTGAGTCCATCGACAGGATGCTTATTGCTGCACGGCACTAGCAATGCGGTCGCCGACCTCAGCGGTGCGCACGTCCTGCGTGTCGCGGGCGAGGATGTCCGCGGCCACGGCGGCGTCGATACGCGCAGCGGCCTCGTCGTCGCCCAGGTGGCGCAGCATGAGGGCTGCTGACAGAATAGCGGCCGTGGGGTCCGCAATCCCCTGACCAGCGATGTCCGGGGCGGAACCGTGGACGGGCTCGAACATGGAAGGGTTGGTGCGGGAGGCATCGATGTTGCCGGAAGCCGCCAGGCCGATGCCGCCGGTGACCGCGCCGGCCAAGTCGGTGATGATGTCGCCGAAGAGGTTGTCCGTGACAATGACGTCATAGCGGCCCGGATCGGTGACCATGTAGATGGTCGCGGCGTCGATGTGGTTGTAATCCACCTCCACATCCGGGAACTCCTCCGCGACCTCCTGGACGGTGCGGAACCACAGATCGCCGGCGTTGACCAGCACGTTGCGCTTGTGAATCAGGGTGAGATGACCGCGGCGCACCGCAGCCCGGGCGAATGCATCGCGCACCACCCGCTCCACCCCGAAACGGGTGTTCTGGCTGACCTCGCTGGCCACCTCGTGCTCGGTGCCCACGCGCAGGCCGCCGCCGTTGCCACAGTAGAGGCCCTCGGTGCCCTCGCGGACAACCACAAAGTCAATCTCGCCGGGATCGCGCAGCGGCGAGTGCTCCGCGCGGTAGAGCCGGGAGGGGCGCAGGTTGACGTGGTGGTCCAGCGCGAAGCGCATCTTGAGCAGCAGGCCGCGCTCGAGCACTCCGGGGGCCACCTCGCCGGGCGCGCCGATGGCGCCCAGCAAGATGGCGTCATGCTCGCGCAGCTGGTCCAGGTCCGCGTCGGTGAGCAGCTCGCCGGTGCGCAGGTAGCGCGCGGCGCCGAGGTCGCAGTCCGTGGTGGTCACGTCCGGGCGAACCGCGCGCAGCACCTTGAGGGCCTCGGTGGTGACCTCCGGGCCGATGCCGTCGCCCCCGATTACGGCGATCTTCATAATCAACTGGCCTTTCTCACATAGTGGGTATTGGATCCCACCATACAGGATGTGAGGGGGCAGTCCTAGTCACTGCGGCGCACCTTCCACCAACACCCCTAGAGCCGGTGCATCACCGAGCGCAACTGCGCCGCACCCGCCAGCACCGCATCATGAATCGCCGTGTCCACCTGAGCATCATCAAGGCCCGCACCGGCGGGCACCACCACCTGGGAGGCCACCCACCAGCCGCCATCCTGGCTTATCACCGTGGACGTGGGCAGACTGTGGCGCGCATTAGCCCGATTAGCCAGGTGCACCAGCCTCCCCGGATCCGGGTTCGCCGCCCCCGGCACCAGCGCGCATAACCGCACGCTGAGCACCGCCGGGTCAGAAACATCAATATCTACCGCCGTGCCCTCCAAAGACAGCGCCACCACCTGCGCCTCCTCATCAAAGGGCACCTCTGCTATTCCGCGCTGCTCAAACCAGGCCGCCACCCGCTCGCGCGTGATCCCCGCGGCGGGAGAAGGGTCCGCAGCGGTGCCGTCCGGCGCATCCGAACTCCCCGCCGCATCCCGCCGCAACGCCGGCACCTCCCGATCCGGAAACTGCGCCGCCATCTCCCGGGCAAGCCGACGCCCCGCAGTCACCGCCGCGGACCACAGCGCCTGAGACTGGGCGGCATCGCGCGGCTCCGGATGCACCACCCGGGCCCGCGCCTCCACCGCCGCCTGCTCATGCACCGCAGCCCCCACATCCGAGCCCCCCGCCCCAGTAATCCGCACCCCCGGCCACGGCTGCGCGCCGTTGAGCGCATTAGCCACCGCCACGGCGCGCACATAATCGCGCGCATCAAGCTGGCCCGCCCACACGGCCTCCCACGCCTGCCAGCCGGCAGGCGCCTGCCCCGCGACAAGCCAAAACGCCCCCAGATCCTGGGAGGTGCCGGGTAGGAAAGACTGTCCACTCATGGGGCCTACCCTAGCAACCCCCAGGAAACTACCCCAGATCCAGCTGAATGGCCGTCGCGCCCAGGTCGGCGCAAATCCGGTCCACCAACTCCTGAGGCACCTCCGCCTCCACCCGCAGAATCAACGTCGCCGGCTGGCCCTGCGTAGTCTGCGTCAGCGCCGCCGCCGCGATATTAATCCCGGCATCGCCCAGCACCGAACCGACCCGGCCGAGCGCGCCCGGCACGTCCGTATACCGCAGGAACAGGTTGCGCCCCGTCGCCCGCATATCCACGCTGCGACCGTTGATGCGCACGATCTTTTCCACATGCTCCAGGCCCGTCAGCGCACCCACCACGCTTACCGACGCCCCATCCGCACCGATTGCCTTAACCTCCAGCACCGAACGGTGCGACACCGACTCCGTGGCGGTGGTCACCGTCAGCTCCACGCCGCGCTCCTGCGCGATGCGCGGGGCGTTAACAAACGTCACCGAACCCGCGTCCGTCACCGCAGAGAACAACCCGCGCAGCGCCGACAGGCCCAGCACATCCACGTCCTCCGTGGACAGCTCGCCGCGCGCCTGCACCGTCAGGGCATCCGGCGCGCTTCCGAGCAGCTTGCCCGCCAGCAGGCCCAGCTTGCGAGCCAGGTCCAGCCAGGAGCCCACCTCCTCGCCCACGCGCCCGCCGACGGACACGTTGACCGCATCCGGGACGAACTCGCCGGCCAGCGCCTTGAGCACCGAAGCCGCAACGTCCGTGCCGGCACGATCCTGCGCCTCTACCGTCGAGGCACCCAGGTGCGGGGTGGCCACCACCGCATCGAGCGCAAACAGCGGAGAGTCCGTGCACGGCTCAGACGCATAGACGTCCACACCGGCACCACGGATCTTCCCGGAGGTGATCGCGGCGGCGAGCGCGGGTTCGTCGACAAGCCCCCCGCGCGCGGCGTTGATGATGATCTGCCCTTCCTTGGCGTGCGCCAACAACTCCGCGTTGACCATCCCGGCCGTTTCCTTGGTCTTGGGCAGGTGGATGGTCACAAAATCGCTGCGCTCCATTAGATCCTCAAGCTCCGTGAGCTCAACGCCCAGCTGAGCGGCGCGGCTCGGGTTGGCATACGGGTCAAAAGCGAGGATCTTTTCCACATCAAAAGCCGCGAGACGCTGGGCAAACAACTGGCCGATGTGGCCGAAGCCGATGATGCCCACGGTCTTGCCAAAGATCTCTACCCCCTTGAACTGCGAGCGCTTCCACTCGCCGCCGCGCAGGCTGGCATCCGCAGCCGGCACCTGCCGGGCCGTAGCCAACAGCAACGCGATGGCATGCTCGCAGGCCGAGTGGATATTCGACGTCGGAGCATTGACCACCATCACGCCGCGCTCGGTGGCGGCATCAATATCCACGTTATCCAGGCCCACCCCGGCCCGGCCCACAATCACCAGGTTCGGCGCGGCGGCCAACACCTCCGCATCAACCTGGGTTGCCGAGCGCACCAACAACGCCTGCGCATCCCCCACCGCCTCAAGCAGGGCGTCACGGTCCGTCCCATCGACCCATCGCACCTCCACGCCGCCGCCCAGGGCATCGACGGTGGACTGGGACAACTTATCAGCAATGACTACCACAGGGCTGGCGTTGGACGCGGCCATATTCTCTCGACTCCTCCATACACGGCTTGAGGGGCGCGCCGGCGCGCGCCCCGGTGGGCTGGAGTCTACCTGCTTGAAAATAGAAATTCTGCCGTTTTGGGTTTAACCACCCTTATTGGTAGGAAACAAACCACGGCCGCGGCGCAACATCATAGGTCTGCTGCGGGGTAAACATCGGCTTATCCTCATCGAAGAAGTTCTTCCACGCCATGAACCAGGACGGGTTGAGGCCCTGCAACATGGCATTCCAGGTGCCAAACTTCTCCTCGGCGACCCCGTGGCCATCCGCATGCAACACATACGCCAGCTCCGGGTGATCGGTTCGAATATTATCCCGGTCCGGAAGCATCTGAAGCTGGAATTGGTGGAGCACAAAAGCCTTCTGCGGCAGTTGATTATCCGACACCAGTCGAGCCAGCCACTCGGAGGTCTCATTGACCTCCGCCGCCTCCACATGACCCACGCGCGACAGCGGGGCCTCATCCGGGCCGATGCGCCACTCCGCGTCCAACGCCAAGCCCACGTTGGGCCGCTTGAGCAGCTCCTCGTAGCGCTTGGCCTGGTCCAAGAAGTTCGCCCGCCCAGGTTGCAGGTCCAACACGGCATAGCCGCCGGCCGCAACGATCGCGTCAATGTAGGGGATCAGCTCCTCCGGGTCCGCCTCGTTGGAGTAATCGCCGTCCTCACCGGGAAACTCCGAGGCCACCGTGGCGATGATCTCAAACGCCGGGATGACCTTCTGATCAGGCTCTAACGGCTGATACTGGGCCACCAGGTCCTTGACGTAGTCCACGGAACCCTGCGGGTCCCGCTCCCCCATCACGCCGAGCGCACCGCCGGAGGGATGCCCATAAAGGGCAATCATGCGCCGGCCCGGGAACACCAGGTTCCCGCCGCCGGGCAGCTCCTGCCCCTTGGCGCTGGCCTGATCCGCCAGCTGAATCTTGCGAGACAGCTGCTGGGAGTCCCCAAACCCGGCGCCTAAGGCGATGAGCGGCTGATCATCCAGGCCCACCACCATCTTGTGCGCGGTCTCATTGATCCGGGGATCCGGATAATCCATCACCCGAATCGTGGTGCCATAGGCGCGGGCCGTAGCAACCTCAATGACCGAGGACTGGGGGGCCGCCACCACCACAGGGGCGACCTGGCCGTCCTGGGCACTTTGCACCGGGAAGGCGGCCACCCGCTCCTGCGTGGCGGTCGACGTCGCCTCCTCCTGGGCCGGCCGCGGCTCCCACACGGCCTGAAGCTCCACGGGGTTCTTGGCGTCAAACTTGGCCGCGGCGGCGACCATTTGGGCCGGCGTGTTGACCTCCTCCTGGCCAAACTCCAGGCTGGTCAGGTCGCTGAGCGCGGCCGAAGTGCCGGGATCCACGATGACCTGGGCGTCCGTGCCAAACGCGGAGTCCACTCCTGCCGGGTCGACCTCTCCGACTGCCAGGATCTTGCCCACCCCCAGCCGGTGTAGCTCCGCGGTGACCTTCTCCGCCGTGTCCGGAGTCCAGCGCAGCACGGGGGCGTGGGCAGTGATCGCTAGGCTGGCCGCGCGTAGCTGGTCAGCGTCGGAGGGCCCGGAAACCACGGCTGTTTCTGAGGACTCGAAGAAGATCTTGGTGGCCTCCACCCCGCTATTGGTGGGGTCTGCCACCACCGTGGGGGCGCTGCCAAAGCGCTGGTCAACGTTGTGGGCACGGTTTTCCGTGCGCGCCTGCTCCAGGGAGTCCGGTACGGCAGTGGCGGCCGCCTGGGAGCCGGGATCAGCGTCAGTGCACGCGGTGAGCGTGCCGGCACACAACGCCGTTGCGGCCAGTGCGGCCCAAACCTGTCGTAATTTCACCGGGTGGGGTGTCCTTTCTCAGTCTTCTTCACGGTGGTGTTCTCGGGGGTATTTCTCAGTTGCTTCGCTGACACAGCCGACACAGCTAACACAGCCGACCCTGCCAACACAGCAGAGTTAGTCGGGCGTTGGTGGCACTATTCAGCAGGTGCGGATTCAGCAGGTGCGGCGTCGCGCTCTTTTTCGGGGCCCGCGCCCTCGCGGTCGTCGCGGACGACCTCTTTGCCCATGGCTGCGGCGATGACGGCGTAGAGGCGTTCTGCGCGATCGGCGAAGAACTCCTGGGCCTTGCCGCGCAGCAGCAGCTGGGGGTCGAGCTCGTGGGAGGCAAGCACCGCATCAAACTCATCATCCTCCATGAGCGACTTGGACTGCACCCGCGGCAGATAGCGCGCCGGATCATAGCCGTCGAGGACGACCTCGGTGCGCTTGCCCATGGGGGTGCGGTTGACCGCGGAGCGGGCCAAGGCGGGGTCGATGTCATGGTCGACGCACCACTTCTCCGGGAAGATCTGGGCGTAGGTGGGGTGCAGGTCGCCTACCGTCCAGCGGTCGAAGGGCTCGGTGGTGCGCCAGTCGCGCGCGCCGCGGGACATGAGCAGCGCGTAGAGGCCGTGGTACACGCCGGAGTCGGCGTCGGCGGAGTAGAGCCGGTCCTGGTGGAAGGCGGCGTCGCGAACGGTCTTTGGCGTGTCGTCGACGTCCCCGCGCACCCAGCCGGTGACCTCGTCGACGTCGCGGGCCATGCGGTTTACCACGGCGGCCGAACCATAGAGCTCGCCGAACACGCCGCACCAGAACCACTGGTTGAGCCGGTCCCAGGCGTGCGAGCTCGACAGCGCCCCGGGGGTATCGGACAGCCGTGCGAGGATGACGGCCAGCGGGATGATCTGCGGGGCGTAGGGCACCTGCGAGAGGTCAAAGATGCAGCGCTGGAGGAGGAATTCGGCGGACTCCTTGAGGGTGATGCGCAGGTCCTCGGAGGCGTCGAGGAAGTCTTCCAGGCTCAGTTCCAGGATGTCTTCCCGGTTGCCGGCCGCGTGTCCGCGACGGCTGGTCACCAGCAGGGAGACCGCGGTGAGGAACGCGGTGCGGTCCACGGCGTCGAGTGCCGGGTAGCTGCGCAGGTCGCGTTCGACGCGCTGCCAGTGCTCGGCCAGGGAGAAGGTCTCATCTTCTGCGGCGAACACGGCGGTGAGCAGGTCAAAGACGTCCATCTGGAGGCCTGCCGAGTTTGCTTGGGCGAAGATGGAGCCCACGCCGGAGCGGGCGGTTTCCCGGGAGACGCGGATGACGGGGACGGTGTAGGCGGCCAGCGGGTTGACGGTGTCGGTAAAGAAGTCTTTGACTTCGTCGCGGTTGTGTTCGCTGTCCGCACCGATGAGGTCGAAGAGGTAGTCAGTGGCGTCGTCGCGCAGCAGCGTGGAGACCGGGATGCAGTGGTGGCGCAGCGCAGCCTCGCGGTCTGGCAGTCCACCGGGGATCTCTGGCGCGAAGTGGGAGCGCACGTTGCCGTCCTCGTCGACGGCGAAGACGGCCTCATCCGGCAGCACGTCCGCCTGGGTGGCGCGGCGCAGGTCAACGTAGAAGGTGCGGCGCACGGGCCGGCCGCGGTAGTCCACGCTGTCGACGTAGCCGTCCCCGCGCAGGCAGTGGTACAGGGTGGTCAGGCGCTGCTGGCCGTCGAGAAGCAGCATGCCCGGGGTGGCTCCGGTATCGGGCGCGCCGCTTAAGGGGCGGGGGCGGAAACGCACGGGGGTGTTGCGGGTGTCCAACGCCATGAAGCATCCGACCGGATATCCGCGCAAAACTGTGACGATGAGGGAGCGAATTCGGTCAACTCCCCAGGAGTATTTGCGCTGAAAATCGGGAAGCTGCAACTCTCCCCGATCAATGCGGACGAATAGATCGTTCAGGCCGTAACTAGGCGTGGAAAATCCCATGGGGGCTATCTTAGCGTTGCCAGTAGGGCGCCTAAACCCGCCGGTGGGTGTGTTTATATTTTAATGACATACGGTTTCATGATCGCGGTGTCCGGGGTGTTCCACTTGGATGGTGGAGTGCTGGATACCGCGGTCATGAAGGCGGCGCTGGGCGGCGTCGAGGACCGCGCATCCAGTGGTGGTCTCCGTGTCGATTACCAGGTGACAGCTCGCCAGCACCGTGGTTCCATCGGTGGTCCAGATGTGGAGATCGTGGACGGCGATCACGCCGGGGATGCGCTCCAGCGCGCGGGCGGCGTCGCGGGCATCCACGTCGGCCGGTGCGCGCTCTAAAAGCACGCTTATCGACGCCCGCACCAACCCCAGCGACCGCGGCACCACGAGGCAGGCGATGAGCACCGAGGCAATGGTGTCCGCGGCCTGGAATCCGGTCCAGGCGATCACCAGTCCGGCGGCGATGACGGCCACGGAGCCGAGCAGGTCTGACAGCACATGCAAGTAGGCGCCGCGCATGTTCAGGCTGCCGCCGCTGCGCCGGGCCAGGATGAGCGCGGAGGCTCCATTGGCTATCAAGCCGATGACCGCAACGATGAGCATCATGCCCGTGTCAATGGGCTCCTGGTGGTGCAGCCGCGCGACGGCCTGGATGACAATCCACACGCACACCGCGGTCACAGTGATGGCGTTGAGCAGGGCGGCAAGCACCTCGACGCGCCGATACCCGTAGGTGGCCTGGGGGGTTGGGGCGCGCCGGCCGACCAGCATGGCCACCAGGGCGAGGATCAGGCCGGTGGAGTCAGACAGCATGTGCATGGCGTCAGACAGCAGGGCGAGCGAGCCGGACAGCCAGCCGGCGACTAACTCGGCCAGAAAGATGACCGTAGTGAGCACAATCACCCCGACCAACGCGCCCAGTGAGCCGGGTGCGTGGGAGTCGGGGTGATGATGATGGTGGTGATGGTGGCTGCCCATGTCTGGCAGCCTAGTCCACCACAACCACTATTGGAAACCTATTGAAAATAGGCGTGTCTAGCCTGTGGCCTTAGGCGGTGGCGTCGAGCGGGTTCTTCACCCAGCTCATCAGGTCGCGCAGCTTAGCGCCGGTCTTCTCCACCGGGTGCTCCGCGATCGCGGCGCGGCGGGACTCCAGGTCCTTGTTGCCGCCCTCAATGTTGGCCACCAGCTGCTTGACAAAGGTGCCGTCCTGGATGTCCTTGAGCACATCGCGCATGCGGTCCTTGGCGCCGGCATCGATGATGCGCGGGCCGGAGAGGTATCCGCCGCACTCCGCGGTGTCGGAGCAGGAGTAGTTCATGTTGCCAATGCCGCCTTCGTAGATGAGGTCCACGATCAGCTTCATCTCGTGCAGGCACTCGAAGTAGGCCATCTCCGGGGCGTAGCCGGCCTCGGTGAGCACCTCGAAGCCGGACATGATCAGGTACTCCAGGCCGCCGCAGAGCACTGCCTGCTCGCCGAAGAGGTCCGTCTCCGTCTCCTCGCGGAAGGTGGTGGGGATAACGCCGGCGCGCGCGCCACCGATGGCGGCGGCGTAGGACAGCGCCAGCTCACGGCCCTCACCCTTGGGGTCCTGGTCCACGGCGATGAGGCAGGGCACGCCCTTGCCGTCAACGTAGGTGCGGCGCACCAGGTGGCCCGGGCCCTTGGGGGCGACCATGCCCACGGTGACGCCCTCGGCGGGGGTGATCAGGTCAAAGTGAATGTTCAGGCCGTGGGAGAAGAACAGCGCGTCGCCGTCCTTGAGGTTGGGGGCGATGTCCTCCTTGTAGAGGGAGGCCTGGGTGGTGTCGGGGGCCAGGATCATGACCACGTCGGCCCACTCGGCGGCTTCCGCGTTGGACTTGACCTCAAAGCCGGCCTCGCGGGCCTTGTCTGCGGAGCGGGACCCCTCGCGCAGACCGATGACCACCTCAACGCCGGAATCGCGAAGGTTCTGGGCGTGGGCATGGCCCTGGGAGCCGTAGCCGATGACCGCAACCTTGCGGGACTGGATGATGGACAGGTCGGCGTCGGCGTCGTAAAGCACTTCGATTGCCATGAGTGAGGGTGTTCCCTTCTAGAAGGTGCCAGCCGCGCGTGTGGGGCGACGGCGGGCGAATTGAAAATACTGTTTCATCATACGGGATTGTCGTCTCATTTCAAGAGACGCTATCCCTTGCTGGGTGCCATCGTCTTCGGCCCCCGGTTCAGCGCGATCTGACCGGACTGCAGCATCTCGCGGATCCCAAAGGGATCCAAGACATCCAGCAGGGCCTGGAGCTTGCCCGGGCTGCCGGTGGCCTCAATGACCACCGAATCCGGGGCGACATCAACAACCCGCGCGCGGAAGATCGTCGCGGCGTCGACAACCTGCGGCCGGTTGGCGTTGGTCACATTGACCTTCACCAGCATCAGGGAGCGCGCCACCGTGGATTCCTCCTCCAGCCGCACCACCTTGAGCACAGGGACGATCTTGTTGAGCTGCTTGGTGATCTGCTCGATGCTGATCTCCGTGGCATCGACCACGATGGTAATCCGGTTGATGCCCTCCGTCTCCGTGCGCGCAGAGACCAAAGACACGAGGTTGAAGGCCCGGCGGGTAAACATCCCGGACACGCGGGTGATAATGCCCTCAACGTCTTGGACCAGCACGCTGAGGATGTTGCGGTTGATTGCCTGGGAGTCCATTTAATCCTCCAGTTCTGCGTCAGCGTGGGCGACAACGGTGTCAATGTCCGCCGGCGTCTCCGCCGCGGAGTCGTCCTCATCGAAGAACGGGCGCAGGTTGTGCGCGTAGCGAATCTCCGAGTTGGAGGCTCCGGCAGAGACCATCGGCCAGACCTGCGAGTCCTCGCTGACAATGAAGTCGATGACCACGGGGCGATCATTGATCTCGCGTGCCCGGTCAATCGCCGGGATGACATCTTCCTTGCGGGTCACCCGAATGGCCTCGCAGCCCAACGCCTCGGCCAAGCCCACAAAGTCCGGCACGTACTCATCCTGGTTGCGCAGCCGCGTGTGGGAGTAGCGCCCGCCGTAGAAGAGGGTCTGCCACTGCCGCACCATGCCCAGGTTGCCGTTGTTGATCAACGCCACCTTGATGGGGAACCCGTTGACCGCGGCGGTGGTCAGTTCCTGGTTGGTCATCTGGAAGCAGCCATCGCCATCGATGGCCCAGACTTCCTTGTCCGGGGCGCCCGCCTTGGCGCCGAGAGCCGCCGGGATGGCATAGCCCATGGTGCCCAGCCCGCCGGAGTTGAGCCAGGTGCGGGGGCGCTCAAAGTCGACGAACTGCGCGGACCACATCTGGTGTTGGCCCACCCCGGAGACGTAAATGGCGTCCGGTCCGACGCGCTGGGAGAGCGTCTCAATGACGTACTGCGGCGCGATGGCCCCATCGCTGGGCTCCTCATAGCCGCGGGGGAATCTCTCCTGCAGCCCACCTAAGTACTCCAGCCACTCGGAGGTATCCGGCGCGGGTGCGCCGGAGGCCTGGTAACGCCGGGTCAGGCCAGCGAGCACCTTGCGGGCGTCGCCCACCACGGGCACGTCGACGGCGCGGATCTTGCCGATCTCCGCCGGGTCAATATCCGCATGGATGGTCTTTGCCTCCGGAGCGAACGAGGCGACGTCGCCGGTGACGCGGTCGTCGAAACGCGTTCCCACCGCGATGAGCAGGTCGGAGCGCTGCATAGCACCCACCGCCGGGACGGTGCCGTGCATGCCGGGCATGCCCATGTGCAGCGGGTGAGAATCGGGGAAGGCGCCGCGGGCCATGAGCGTGGTGACCACGGGGATCTGGGTCAGCTCTGCGAACTCCAGCAGCTCCTTGGACGCATCCGCCTTGATCACGCCGCCGCCGATGTAGAGCACCGGCCGCCGCGACGCCGCGATCAGGTCCACCGCCTGGGCCAACTGCCGCGAGTGCGGCGCCGTGACCGGCTTGTAGCCGGGCAGGTCGATCTTGGGCGGCCAGTGGAACTCCAGCTGCGCATTCTGGATGTCCTTGGGAATATCCACCAGCACCGGGCCGGGGCGGCCCGTCGCGGCGAGGTGGAAGGCCTCCGCCAGCGCCTGGGGGATGTCTGCCGGGTCGGTGACCATGAAGTTGTGCTTGGTCACCGGCAGGGTGATGCCCTTGATGTCTGCTTCCTGGAAGGCATCGGTGCCCAGCAGCCCTCTGCCCACCTGGCCGGTGATGGCCACCATGGGAACGGAGTCCAGGTGGGCGTCTGCCAGGGCCGTGACCAGGTTGGTCGCCCCCGGGCCGGAGGTGGCAATGCACACGCCCACCCGGCCGGTGACCTGCGCATAGCCTTCGGCGGCGTGGCCGGAGCCTTGCTCGTGGCGCACCAGGATGTGGCGAACCTTCTCAGAGGCGTACAGCGGGTCATACAGCGGCAGTACCGCGCCGCCGGGTAGCCCGAAGACCAGGTCAGCACCGAGTTCTTCCAGGGAGCGCACGATGGCCTGCGCGCCCGTCATCACCTCGGGCGCGGCGTGTCTGCGCCCCGGCGGGCCTGCTTTGCCTTTTTCCACTGTCACGGGGTTCCTCTCGATTCTTTTAGTTGGGTGTGTCCACAGTTTCGGTTGTTGGTGGGCGTCGGGTCCATGACCGGGCGGCACCGTGGGTGGGTGTCACCTAAAACAAAAGCCCCCGCACAGCCTGGGTGTGGGCTGTGGAGGGCGCTTGTCGGTCGACTTGTAGGAAGCCGTCACGGCGAGCGCCGCGGCGTGATAATTACAAGTCGAAGGATGGTCATGCCGGGTAGTATACACACGGTTGCGAAGTACACCATTTGGTGACCCCCTTCTTGGGGTTTCCCGGCGCCACACTCCCCCGCGCCACCGTGTGAGCAGCACACAGGCGCAGTCCAGGAAATCCAAGGGCGAAGGCCCTACGGTGGTCGCCATGTTGCCGGTCCACTTATTGCGTTACAACGTCTGGGTATGGATCTCAGACAAAGGTCTGACCCTGGCCCTGCTGTGCATCATCGCGGTGCTCATCCCCCGCATTGGCCGTTTTGCCATCGGGGTGGTCAACCGCCATATCGAGGAGTCCAACGATTCCCAGGATGGCAAGACCCGGCAGGCCATCACGGGGGTGGCCGTCTACATCATTCAGATGGTGGCCTATTTCCTGCTCCTGGTGGCCTTCTTAAGGGCGCTGGGGTTCTCCCTGACCGGCGCCGCGATCCCCGCCACCGTGGCCTCGGCCGCCATCGGCTTGGGCGCGCAATCCATCATCGCCGACTTCATGGCCGGCTTTTTCATTCTCACCGAAAAGCAGTACGGCATCGGGGACTGGGTGCGCTTTGAGGGCAACGGGGTTGAAGTAGAAGGCACCGTCATCCAGATCACCATGCGCGCGACCCGCATCCGCACGCTGGCCCAGGAGACGGTGACCATCCCCAACTCCACGGCGAAGGTGTGCGTGAACTCCTCAAACTACTGGTCGCGGGCGGTGGTGGTCATTCCGGTTCCGCTGCTGGGCTCGCGCAGTCCTGCCGACGCGATCGAGCGCTGCCGCGCCAGCGCCTCCCAGGCACTCCTCGACCCCGCCATCTCCACCGATATCCTCGGCCCGCTGGAAATCCACCCGGCCGTGGACGTCACCCCGCCGACCACGGTGGGCATGCCCTGGATGATGCAGATGCGGGTGATGGTTCAGGTAGAGCCCGGCAGCCAATGGCAGGTCGAGCGCGCCATCCGCACGGCCATCGTCGCCGAATTCTGGGAAGAGTATGGCTCCGCCCCCACGACCTCGGGCACGTTGCGGCGCACGCTTACCGACGCCGACTCCCCCGACGTCGCCGACACCCCCACCGAAGTGCTCACCCCGCCCACCAGCCCGCAGCTGCCCGCGCAGCCGGACGCCAGCCCCGCGGCCGCGCAGCCCGAGCCGGACGATTCCGCCGAGGGGGCGACGGGGGCGTCGATACGCACGAACAAGTCCGGCAAGCTGCACGGCGCGCTCAGCCTGGGCCACCGCTTCCGCCCCTCCACCACCCTGCTGGTGGCGGCCCTGGGCGTGCTGTTTTACCTCCAGCTGGCCACCGTCCAAGCCGACGATGACTGGCAGGGCGACGACGGCTGGCTCTCCCCCAACCGGCTGTTTCCCACCGTCTCAGAATCCACGTCCACCCCCACGCCCACGCCCACGCCGGAGCCCGCCATCACCACGCCGGCCGAGGAGCCCACCCCCAGCACCCCGCGGCCCAGCGCCACCCCCGAGCGCCCCGCCGAAGACAACGCCGGCACCACGCCCACCCCTACCCCAGAGCCGGAGGAAGAGGCGCACAGCCACACCCCCACCCCCAGCTCCAGCGCGACGCCAGAGGCCACCACGCAGGCACAATAGCGGGGCGATTCGGGACCCATGCGGGGTCCTGATTACTATGAACGACATGAATCCCCACGCCGAGCACCGGACGGTCTTCCGCCCCGAACGGATCCACCTGCTGGTAGTGGTGTTGATGGCCTGCATCATCGCCATTCCCTTCAGCCATGCTCCGTTGGTGCTTGCGTGGGCCTGGCTGCTGCCAGCGGCCTACCTGTGGTGGGTCTTAAGAGTGGCAACCACCGTCGATGATTCCGGGATCACCGCACGCTACGCACTCCGGGCGCCCGTGCACGTGAACTGGGAAGACATCGCCGGCATTGGATTCACAGGCGCCCGCGCATTCCTGCGCCGCACCACCACCGCCCAGGGCCGCGAACGCGTGGCCCTTCCCGCGGTAACCTTCAACGACCTGCCGGCGCTGTCCGAAGCGTCGCGGGGCCGCATCCCGGACGCGCTGACCGCCGGCCGGGAAGCCGCAGACGACATGATCACCATCGTGCGCCGCGACGGCAGCGAACGCCTTGTTACCCGCGAGGAATACGCCGCCATGAAGGACGAGCAGGACCAGTAGCGTTTCCCACGGACACCACCCCCGTCCGGGCCGCACCGGTTCCTTTCTTGACCCACCTGTGGGCAGTAGTCTACCCACCTTTAGCTAGGAGTTTCCCGTGATCGAGCTGCGATCCAAAGTCACCACCGTGGGGCGCAACGCCTCCGGGGCCCGCGCCCTGTGGCGGGCAACGGGCACCAAGGAGTCGGAGTTTGGCAAGCCGATTGTGGCCATCGTCAACTCCTACACCCAGTTTGTGCCCGGGCACGTCCACCTGAAAAACGTGGGCGACGTGGTCGCCGACGCCGTGCGCGCCGCCGGCGGCGTGCCCAAAGAATTCAACACCATCGCCGTGGACGACGGCATTGCCATGGGCCACGGCGGCATGCTCTACTCCCTGCCCAGCCGCGAGATCATCTCCGACTCCGTGGAGTACATGTGCAACGCCCACACCGCCGACGCCATGGTGTGCATCTCCAACTGCGACAAAATCACCCCCGGCATGCTCAACGCCGCCCTGCGGCTGAACATCCCCGCGATCTTCGTCTCCGGCGGCCCCATGGAAGCCGGCAAAGCCGTGGTGGTCGACGGCGTAGCCCACGCACCCACGGACCTGATCACCGCGATCACCGCCTCCGCCAACGATGCCGTCGATGAGGCCGGGCTGGGCACAATCGAGAACTTTGCCTGCCCGACCTGCGGCTCCTGCTCCGGCATGTTCACCGCCAACTCCATGAACTGCCTGACCGAGGCCCTGGGCCTGTCCCTGCCCGGAAACGGCACCACCCTGGCCACCCACACCGCCCGCCGCGCCCTGTTCGAGCGCGCCGGCAGCCTCATCGTTGACATGTGCCAGCGCTACTACGGCCAGGGCGACGACTCCGTGTTGCCCCGGTCCATTGCCACCCGGCACGCCTTTGCCAACGCCATGGCCCTGGACATGGCCATGGGCGGATCCACCAACACGGTCCTGCACATCCTGGCCGCCGCCCAAGAGGGCGAGGTGGACTTTGACCTCGCCGACATTGACGAGCTGTCCTACCGCATCCCCTGCCTAGCCAAGGTCTCCCCCAACTCCGACTACCACATCGAAGACGTCCACCGCGCCGGCGGCATCCCCGCCATCCTCGGCGAACTGCGCCGCGCCGGGCTGCTGAACAAGGACGTCCACACCGCCCTGTACGGATCCGTCGACGAGTGGCTCGACGACTGGGACGTGCGCGGCGGCAAGGCCATCGACGACGCCCGCGACCTCTTCCACGCCGCCCCCGGCGGGCGCCGCACCACCGAGGCGTTCTCCCAGTCCGCGCGCTGGGAAGAGCTGGACACCGACGCCGAACACGGCTGCATCCACGATGTGGCGCACGCCTACACCTCCGACGGCGGCCTGGTGATCCTGCGCGGCAACCTCGCCCCCGACGGCGCGGTGATCAAGTCCGCCGGCGTGGATGAGGAGCTATGGCACTTCAGCGGCCCGGCCCTGGTGGTGGAAAGCCAGGAGCAAGCGGTTTCGACGATCCTGGCCAAGAAGGTCAAGCCCGGCGACGTGGTGGTCATCCGCTACGAGGGCCCCTCCGGCGGGCCGGGCATGCAGGAGATGCTGCACCCGACGTCCTTCCTCAAGGGCGCCGGCCTGGGCAAGGTGTGCGCCCTGATTACGGACGGGCGCTTCTCCGGCGGCACCTCCGGACTGTCCATCGGGCACATGTCCCCGGAGGCCGCCCACGGCGGGCTGATCGGACTCATCCACGATGGCGATACCATCACCATTGACATCCACGAGCGCATCCTGCGCCTGGAGGTCCCTGATGAGGAAATCGCCCGGCGCCGCGCAGAGATGGAGTCCCGCGACAAGCCGTGGACGCCCGTGGGCCGCAACCGCACAGTGTCCAAGGCGCTGCGCGCCTACGCGGCCATGGCCACCTCAGCCGACAAGGGCGCGGTGCGCCAGGTGGATTAGCGCTAGGCGGCGTCGGACAGCGCCTTGAGCTGCGGCATGATCTTTTCTAAGACCCAGGCGCGGCTCCGGGAGCTGGGCACGTTGACCCCCTGCACCAGCTGCGCATCGCCGTAGACGGTGGTGTGGTGGGCCACCTGGGGCAGCTGGTCAAAACCGGACAGCGTGTGCATGTCCGCCTCGCTGCCGCTGACCGGGTAGATCACCATGAAGTCGGCGGCGAGCAGCTGAACCTGCTCCGGGGAGACGATCGCCCGCCCGGTCTTGATGTTCGGCAGGCCCAGCACGGATTCCGGCACCGTCATGCCGAGGTCATAGTAGAAGGAGTTGCCCGGCTCGGTGCGCTCGGCCACCACGCCCAGGCCCTTTTCCTTGATGTACTGGGCCACCACCCCGGTCTTGCCCTTGATTCCCGGCAGCGCGGCGGCGGCGTCGGCAAAGCGCTTCTTGTCGGCGGCCAGGACGGCCTGCGCCTCATCCTTTTTGTCATAGATGGTGCCCAGCGCCTCCAGCTGCTTGTCCCAGCCGATGTCCAAGCCGGTGGCGCCGATGCCGCCGAGGGTGGGAGCGATGTCCTTGAGCGCAGCGTAGTTGTCCTGGCTGATCCGCCAGAAGTCTCCGACGATGAAGTCGGGCTTTTCGGCGGCGATCTTTTCAATCGGCATCGTCCGGAAGTCCGGCATCTCCAGGACGGTCACGCCGTCGAGCTTGCCTTCGCGCCACGGCACGTCTTTATCAATGGGGGTATTGATTACCACGTCCGGGGTGATTCCCAGCTCCAGCAGGTTGTCCACGGAGGTGCCGGTGGCCACCACCTTGTGGGGTTTGACCGGGTAAGCGTCGGTCCCCCAGGCGTGCGTGATGGTCACGGTGGCCTGCTCGGATGCGGCGGAGTCCGTGTTTTCGCCAGACTGCGGGCTGCTACAACCGGCAAGCAGTAGCGCCCCGGCCAGCAGCGCTGCGGCGGAGCGACGCAGGGATGATGTAGGGATCATGATGCGGTGGTTCTCCTTCGGGGGGTGAAAAGGCGCGAGGCCCGGTCAGGCACCCTGGTGGGCAAGCTGCTTCAGCTGCGGGCGGATGGAATCGAGCACCCAGGCGCGGCTCAGCGAGCTGGGAATGTTGAGGCCCTGGACGGTGGAAAAGTCCGTAAAGACGGTGTGCTTGCCGGCGACTTGGCGCAGCTGATCGAATCCGGGCAGGGCGTGCATTTCCGCCTCGGTCCCGCTGGCGGGGAAGATCACCATGAAGTCCGCGTCAAGGAGGCTGACCTGCTCTGGCGAGATCATGGCCCGGCCCATCTGCACATTGGGCAGCGTGGCTACCTTTTCAGGGATGGTCATGCCCAGGTCGTAGAAGAAGGAATTGCCGGGCTCTTTTTCGTCCGCAATAACGCCGATTCCCTGGCCTTTGATGAACTGCGTGAGCACTGCTGTTTTGCCGCGCAATCCGGGCATGTCCGCGGCGGCGTCGCCGAATCGCTTCTCATCAGCGGCGAGGACGGCTGCGGCTTGGTCTTCCTTGCCGTAGATGGTTCCGAGCGCGGTGAGCTGGGGCTTCCACCCGGACTGCTCGCCGGTGGTGCCTATTCCTCCGAGCGTGGGGGCGATGTCTTTAAGAGCGTTGTAATTGTCTTGGGTGATGTGCCAGAAGTCGCCAACAATGAGGTCGGGCTTTTCTGCGGCGATCTTTTCTACCGGCAGGCTGCCGTAGTCGGCGGTTTCGATGATGTGGACGCCGTCGAGTTTGTCTATGAGCCAGGGGTTGTTTTTATCCATGGTGGACACGACCACTGCGGTGGGGGTAATGCCCAGTTCCAGGAGGTTGTCCACCGCGGTTCCGCTTGCCACCACGGTTGCGGGGTGGGTGGGGTATTCGTCGGTGCCCCACGCGTGGGTGATGGAGACGTGGTCGCCGTGCTGGTTGGCGGCGGGCGCACTCGAGGTGGTCTGCTGCGTCTCGGGTGTTCCTTGGCTGCATGCGCTGAGGACAGCAATGGAGGATAGTGCGGCGGCGGCGATCACGCGGCGTAGGTCAACCATGGTGTTGGGGCTCCTTGGGTGGTGGGCTGTTGTCTGACAATGCTAAGGATAGGGTACTGTGCCCTTAGCTAACCTAATGGACATCAGATTACATCTTTAGGATCAGACTGCCGATGAACAATCCCCGTCCCCTCGGGTATCTTGCGGGCATCCTGCTGGTGGCCCTGGCGCTGATCGCCGTGGCCAGCCTGTGCCTGGGCTCGCGCAGCATGTCTCCTGCACAGCTTATCGACGCCGCCGGCCCCGCCCTGCGCGCCATCCGCAGCGGGTCCACCGGGGGTTCCGATGGGGAGATCATCGCGCACCTGCGCCTGCCCCGGACGCTGACGGCGCTCAGCGTCGGCGCGGCTTTGGGGGTTGCCGGGGTGATTATCCAGACCGTGACCCACAATCCCTTGAGCGATCCGGGCATCCTGGGTATCTCCGCCGGGGCGGCGCTGGCGATCGTCACCGCCACCACCGTGGCCGGTCCCCTGTCCGCCACCGTGACGGCGCTGCTGGCCTTAGTCGGAGCGGGTGGCGCCTGCGCCCTGGTGTTTGGCATCACGGCCCTGGGCCGCAGCATCAACCCCTTGACCCTCATCCTGGCCGGGGCGGCGCTGACTGCCCTGTTGTCCTCCTTGAGCGCGGGCCTGGTGCTGCGCGACGCCTTTGCCTTAGACAAGCTGCGCTTCTGGACCATCGGTTCCGTCGCGGGCGCAGACATGCGTACTGCGGTGCTGACCGCCATCGTTTTGACCATTGCCGTGGCTGGCGCCTGCGCGCTCTCCCCCACGCTCAACCTCTTGGCCTTAGGCGATGCTGTGGCTTCTGGTCTGGGCACTTCCGTGGGCGCCGCGCGCCTGGGCGCCCTCGGACTTGTGGCGGTACTCGCCGGGGTGTCCACCGCGGCGGCCGGCCCGATCGCCTTTTTGGCCCTGGTGGTCCCCCACCTGCTGCGTCCGCTGTGTGGCTCGGACCACCGGGCCTTGGTGCCGCTGAGCGCCGTGGGCGGGGCCTGCCTGTTGACTAGCGCGGACATCGTTGGCCGCCTGGTCATCCCCCACGGTGAGGTTGAGGTGGGCGTGGTGCTCGCCCTGGTTGGCGCCCCGCTGTTTATGTGGGTGGTCCGCCGGAGGGTGGTCAGCCCCGCATGAGCATGATGTCCCGACGCGCCCGCGGTCACTGGGCCACCGTATCCCTCCTGCTCATCGCCGCCGCGGCGGGGCTGGCGGGGCTGTGCTTGGGCGACTACCCCATCAGCCTCCAGGGCGTGGTGGACGTGGCGCTGGGCCACGGCAGCCGCCTGGATACCACCGTGGTGCTGGGGACCCGGGCCCCGCGCACCTGTGGTGCGCTGCTCGTCGGAGCGTGCCTGGGGCTCGCCGGCGCGCTGACCCAGACGCTGGCGCGCAACCCGCTGGCCAGCCCGGACGTGCTGGGCATTACCCACGGCGCCTCGGCCGCGGCGGTGACCGTCATCGTGGTGGGCCCGCTGCTCGGGTTGAACGCCGGGTCCTCCGCTGTGGCCACCGCGGCGTTGGTGGGCGCAGGGGTGGTCATGGCGGTGGTGTGGCTGTTGTCGTGGCGCCGGGGTATCGATCCGCTGCGCCTTGTCCTCATGGGTGTGGCCATGTCCGCGCTGCTCAATGGGTGGACGCTGTACCTGATTTCTGCCGCGGACCTCAACCGGGCGGCGGAGGCGAAGGTGTGGGTGTCTGGATCCCTGTCCGCAATGACCTGGCAGGTCATGGGCGCCGCGGCAGGGGCACTGCTGGTGGTGGCTGCGTTGGGGCGCTGGCTGGCGTTTGAGCTTCGGGCTTTGCACCTGGGGTCCCGCGTTGCCGCCGGCTTAGGCGCCCCAGTCGCGCTGGTTCAGGCCTGCGTCCTGGGTAGCGCGGTGGCGCTGTCGGCCGGCGCGGTTGCCGCGGCGGGTCCGGTGGGCTTTGTCGCCTTTGTCGCCCCGCACATTACCGCCCGGGTGGCGGCCAGCCCGGTGGCGTCCCTGCCCGGGGCGGCAGCGGCGGGCGCGGCACTGCTCACGGCCGCTGATCTGGTGGCACGTTTGGCGCTGAGCTGGGAGGTTCCGGTGGGTCTGGTGACCTCGGCCATCGGCGCCCCGGTGTTGATCTACTTGGTTATCAAGCAGGCAAGGAAGGAATCATGAGCACTCAGGGCGCAGCCGCGGCCGCTTCAGTGACGGTCTCCGGGCTCCGGGCCGGCTATGGCTCCCGCATCATCCTCGACGGAGTTGATCTTCAGGTGCCGGGGGCGCAGGTGACCACGATCATCGGCCCGAATGGGTGCGGTAAGTCGACGTTGCTGTCCGCTATGAACCGCACCCTGCCGAGCACGGGTGCCATCCGGGTGGGCGACACGGACGTGACGGCGATCTCGCGGCGCGCGCTTGCTCGGATGGTGGGGTCCCTGCCGCAGTCGCCGGTGTGCCCGGAGGGCATTGTGGTTGCAGATCTGGTGGAGCGCGGCCGCCACCCGCACCAGTCCTGGATCCGCCAGTGGTCGCGGGACCACGCCGCCGAGGTGTCCCGGGCGTTGGAGATGACCGGGATTACCGGACTCGCCCAGCGCCGGGTTGATGAGCTCTCCGGCGGGCAGCGCCAGCGCGTCTGGATCTCCATGGTCCTAGCCCAAGACACCCCGGTGTTGCTCCTCGATGAGCCCACCACCTTCTTGGACCTCTCCCAGGCGATCTCCGTGCTGCGCCTCGTCCGCCGCCTCCAGGAGCAGCAGGGGCGCACCGTGGTCATGGTTCTCCACGATCTCAACCTGGCGATTCGTTACTCGCACAACCTGGTGATCATGAAGGACGGCCGGATCGTAACCACGGGCCGCCCCGAGGACGTGATCACCCAAGAGATGCTGGCGGACGTCTTTGACTTGGACGCCGTGATCGCCAGCGATCCGGTTTCCGCGGGGCCCCTCGTGGTTCCGCGCTGATGCTAAAATACCGCTTCATCATGCCCACATACCTGCGCGCAAGCGCCCCCCGCCCGCGGTCAGCGGCCTCTCATCCCGCATATTTGTTGATCACCCTGGTCGGTTTGGCCATCGGGGTCTCTACCACTGTGGCGCATATCGCGGCCACGGATCTGCCGGTTGACATGGCCATTTATCGGGAGGGCGTGTGGGCATTCTTCGATGGCCGGGAGGTCTATGGGCAGCGCATGCGCGCCGGGGATGCGGAGCTGCCCTTCATTTATCCGCCCTTCGGGGCCCTCGCCCTGGCGCCCTTCTCCTGGAAGGCACTGACCCACGACGACGCCGGCAACGCCATGATCCTGCTTTCCGACGCCCTCCTCCTCCTGTGCATCTTCCTAGTCCTGCGCCAAGTCATCACCGCTCAAGAATGGCTCGCGCCGCTGACCACCATCAGCTGGGCGGCGGCCTTGCACTTCCGGCCAGTGGTGATCAATGACAACTTCGCCCAGATCAACGTGGTCATCATGACCCTGGTGGTCCTGGACCTTATCCCCCGCCGCAGGCGGCTGCCGCAGGGCTGGCTCATTGGTCTTGCCGCCGCCATCAAGGTCACGCCGCTGGCCATGCTCCTGTTTTTTGTTGTCGGCCCCGGCCCCTGGCGCCAGCGTCTGCGCCCCGTGGTCACGGCGATCGTCACGGCGGTGGTGGCCACCGCGGCGTCGGCAAGCGTGCGCTGGGACATGACCAAGGAGTACTTCGGGTCCACGCTGCTGGGGATGGGCTCCGGGTCCGAGCTTGCTGTCGATGACACCTATACCTCCAACAGCTCGCTGAAGGCCATGATCATGCGCTCCATGCCCACGCGGGGCGACCTGGAGACCCATCAGCTGCTGGTTTCAGTGCTCTGGCTGGTGTGCTCCCTGCTGGTCATCGCCCTCGGGGCGTGGATTATGTACCGGCTGCGCCACACCCAGCGGGACACGCAGGCCTGGCTCGTCGGCGCGGTGGTCATGCTGCTGATCTCGCCGGTGTCATGGTCGCATCACTGGGTGTGGCTCGCGCTGCTGCTACCCGTGGCCTGGTGGCATGCCTGCCAGCACCCGCAGCGCACGTTCCTGGTGGTATGCACCGTGCTGTGGACCACCATGGTGCTCACCAGCCCCCCGAAGTGGTGGTTCGGCGACGGCATTGACTTCGACTCGCTGGACTACTGGCAGCGCTTCCTCGTCTCAGACTTCGTCTGGGTGGCGCTTGCCACCCTCATCGGCCTGGCCTGGCAGCTGCGACTAATGCAGCGGGTTAACGCCGGCGCCGAAGACCCAGGCGGCGACGAATCCGGCGATGCCCAGGACCACGAAAACCCAGGCGCTAGCCAGCGGGCGGCGCGCCCAACTGCGTGAGAAGTCGAAGGAATACAGGCCCGGGCCCGTGAACTGGAGAGCAACCGAGGCCCCGAAGAGCACGATCGGCAGCCACACGGCCTCCGTGTAGTCGAAAACGTTGAGCCCCACCCCGGCAGCGGCGATGGCGTGGACGGCTCCCCACCCCGTAACCACCGTGGCCACGGCGGCAAACAGCGGCGTGATCAGACCCAGGACCAAAAACACTCCCGCGGCCAGCTGCGCGGAGGGAACGGCGATGGCCAGCGCCGCAGGGTAAGAGTAAGACGCGGCGGCGAAATCCTGCTCCATCTGGACAATGCCCGGGGTGTGACCCAGTTGGAAAAACACGGCCAGGGAGTGGATGACCAGCCACAGCCCGGCGACGAGGCGCACGATGAGCAGGCCCAGGTCCGTCGTTCCCCGGCCAGCCGGCTCGGCCGCCGCCACGGGTGCAGGCTCGCTTTCTGTCAGGGGTTCCGCAGCTGCCGGCGCGGCTGTGGTGCCGGCTGCGGTGACGTCTGTGGTCACATCTGCGGCGAAGTCCGTGGTGAAATCTGTGGGCGCCTCCCAGGCGCGGGTGGGCGCATCAGAGGCCAGGGGCGCGGAATGATCCTCCGGTAGGTAGGTTGGCGCCGGATCCTGCACCGCTGCCTGGCCGGCGCTGGTGGGGGTGTCCGGTTCCTTGGGTAGGTCTGCAGCCGCGAATGTGGCGGAAGCTTCAGCAGCCGTGGCGGCCTGGCCGGGCACGATGGCGCGGGGGGCGGCGCGCCCGGCGCGGCGGTAGATGCTGTCCGTGGCAGCGCTATAGGTGGGCACGTCGAGGTCATCGGCCCCAGCAACGGCGCGGTCAGGGCGGTCGATTCGGTGGCTATCGTTCATAGTGCGTTAGGGTAGGCCATTGCGCGGAGGCGACGTCGGAGCCGCGCCGCGAGTATGCTTTTTGTTGATGAGTACACAAGATTCTGACACCACAGCAACCACTGGCCCCGCGCACAACGCCTCCCCAGACGGAGAGTTCGTCCGCGACACCGCCTACATCGCCGACCGCTTCGATGCTTCCCTGCCCGCCGGGTCCGCACCCGTTTCCAACCCGGACGATGACACCTTGCGCTGGCCGGTCGAGGCCGGGCGCTACCGGGTCATCGCCGCGCGGGCGTGCCCCTGGGCCCACCGGGTCGTCATCACCCGCCGCCTCCTCGGCCTGGAAAACGCCCTGTCCCTCGGCTTGGCCGGACCCACCCATGACGTGCGGTCCTGGCGCTTCGACCTGGACCCCGACGGCGTGGACCCAGTGTTGAAGATCCCCCGCCTCCAGGACGCGTACTTTGCTCGCTTCCCGGACTACCCGCGCGGCATCACCGTGCCCGCCATCGTGGAGATCGCCTCCGGCAAGGTAGTGACCAATGACTTCCCCACCATCCCGGTGGACTTCCTGGAACAGTGGACCGACTTCCAGCGCGACGGCGCCCCGGACCTCTACCCCGCCGAGCTGCGCGCGGAGATGGACAAGCTGACCCGGCGCGTCTACACGGAGGTCAACAACGGGGTCTACCGCTGCGGCTTCGCCGGTTCCCAGCAGGCCTACGAGGAGGCTTACCAGCGCCTCTGGACGGCGCTGGACTGGCTGGAGGAGCGCCTGAGCACGCAGCGCTACCTCATGGGCGACCACATCACCTTCGCTGACATCTTCCTTTACACCACGCTCGTGCGCTTCGATCCGGTCTACTACGCGCACTTCAAGTGCTCGCGCAACAAGATCACGGAGATGCCGGCGCTGTGGGGATACCTGCGCGACCTATACCAAACGCCGGGGTTTGGAGACACCACGGACTTCACGGAGATCAAGCAGCACTATTACATCGTCCATGAAGAGGTCAACCCCACCGGAATCGTGCCGGTGGGCCCGGACATGACCGGGCTGCTCAGTGAGCACGGGCGGGAGCGACTGGGCGGCAGCCCCTTCGCCCCGGGGGCGAGCGCGCCGGGGCCGGTGGCTCCGGGCGAGCAGGTGCGCAACCCGCTCCAGCCTGCCTAGCTCCAGCCGACCACAGGCCGAGCAGGCCGAGCAGGCCTAACGCAGGACGGCAGCGGCGTCAACGACCGCGGCGGTGAGATCCTCCAGCAGGGGCGATTCCAGTCGCCACCGCTGCCAATAGAGCCGGACTTGGAGGACGCGATCGTCCAGCAGGACGACGTCGCGGGCGCGCAGCAGCGGCTCGGCCTGGAAGTCCGGGAGCAGCGCCCAGCCGAGCCCCACCCGGGCGGCCTCCACGAAGGCTTCTGTTGACGGGATGTAGTTCATGCGGCGCCGCCGGGGCACGTCCGGGGCTAGCCGGCCTTCCAGGTCCATGTTTTTCAGCCCGTCGCGGGGCCCGAAGCCCAGGGCGGGCATGTGGGCCCAGTCGATGCCCTCGGCGGTGGAGTAGGTGCTGCGCAGCTGGGGGGTGGCTACCGCGACGTAGTGCATGTCGCCGAGCTCCACGACGTCGCAACCGGACACGGGTGCTTCCTCGCGGGTGACGGCACCGAGGACGTCGCCGCGGCGCAGCAGCGCCAGGGTGTGGGCCTCGTCTTCGCGGCGCAGTTGCAGCGCGGCGTTGCCCCACTGGGCAACCTTGGCCAGCACGGGCAGGAACCAGGTGGACAGAGAGTCCGCGTTGACGGCGATGGCCAGCGGGACGCGTTCGACCCTGCTGCGCAGCCGCGCGTTGGTTTCCGCCTGCACCAGCTCCATCTTGCGCGCGGCTTGGGCAAGGATCTCCCCCGCGTGGGTGACGGTGACCGGGTTAGTGCGCCGCAGCACCACGCGGCCGACGTCTTTTTCTAGGGCTTTGACGCGCTGGGAGACCGCCGAGGGGCTGATGCCCAAGATCGCGGCGGCGCCTTCGAAGCTGCCTTCGTCGAGGATGGTCAGCAGGGTATGCAGATGCACCGGGTTCACGCAGGTCAGCTTACCTTTGTTATAAAAATGTTGCGTTGGTCACCCCGCCGGGTCAGAGTTTTGCCAGCGACCTCGCACAATGCCTAGTCAGGCGGTGTGAATGAAGCACTACTTCACCAGGTTAAGACTCCATATATTTACTTCATATCGCCCTGGACGCAGACTGATGCCATGTCAATCGTCGTCGCTGGTTTCCTGCTGGGTATCTCCCTCATCGTGGCCATGGGCCCGCAGAACATCCTGCTGATCAAGCAGGGTATCCGCCGCGAGGCCGTCACCGCCGTGGTCCTCGTGTGCCTGATCTCTGACATCTTCCTCTACATCGGCGGTGTGTTAGGCGTGGGCGCCCTGACCGACACCCTGCCCCAGGCGCTGACTGTCCTGCGCTGGGTCGGCGTTGCCTACCTGTCCTGGTTTGCCTACACGTCCTTCCGCGATGCGTTGCGCCCGCCGCGCGACAACGTCACCGTCATCAGCGACGAGGCCCCGCGTATCGACGCCCCCTCTCCCACCGACTCCTGGCCCGAGTCCAGCACCGGCGGCACCGACAGCACCGGCGGCACGGCGCTGAAGACGCGCACCCGGCGCCGCCTGCACATGCCCACCCCACAGCGCGCCTGGGTCAAGCCGGCCATCACGGCCGTGATCCTCACCTGGCTCAACCCGGGCGCCTACCTGGACTCCCTGGTGATGATCGGCGGCATTGCCAACCAGTACGGCGACGCCGGTCGCTGGGCCTTCGTCGCCGGCACCTACATGGCCAGCATCGTGTGGTTCTGCGGCGTGGGCTACGGGGCCGGACTGCTGCACCGACCCCTGTCCAGCCCGCGCGTGTGGCGGGTGCTCAACGTGGTCTTCGGGGTGATCCTGGTCAGCCTCGCCGCCAAGCTGATCCTGCTCTAGCCTTGCGCTACCGCCGCTAGCTTTCGCGGCGCTTGGAGTCCGTGGCTGCGGCCCAGATGTTGATGCCTGCGTCGGAGGCGGCGGCGTCGATAAGCGCCAACTCCTCGGCGTCGAAGTGCAGGTTGTCCAGGGCCTTGAGGTTGGAGTCCAGCTGGGCGATCGAGGAGGCGCCGGTCACGGTGGAGGTGACGGTCAGCTCGCCGTAGTCGCCCTGCTCGCGCAGCACCCAGGCCAGCGCCATCTGGGCGAGCGTCTGGCCGCGGTTGGCGGCAATCTCGCTCAGGCGGCGCACCATCGCCAGGTTCGCCTCGCTGAGCATGTCCTCCGAGAGCGACTTGTGGGCCGCGGCGCGCGAATCCGCCGGCACGCCGTCGAGGTATTTATCCGTGAGCAGGCCCTGGGCCAAGGGGGAAAACGCGATGACCCCCAGCCCGGCCTCCGCGGCGGCCTCCAGCAGGGACTGGCCATCCTCGCCTTCTTCTTCCACCCAGCGGTTCAAAATGGAATAGCTCGGCTGGTGGATGAGCAGCGGGCAGCCCTCGTCTGCCATGAACTCGGCGGCCTGCGCGGTCAGCTCCGGACCGTAGGAAGAAATCCCCACGTAAAGCGCCTTTCCGGAGGCCACGATGTCCCGCAGGGCGTACATCGTCTCCTCCAGCGGCGTATCCGGATCCGGGCGGTGGTGATAGAAAATGTCCACATAGTCAACCCCCAGGGATGCCAGGGAGCGATCCAGCGAACTGACCAGGTACTTGCGCGACCCGCCAAACCCGTAGGGGCCCTCGTGCATGTACCAGCCGGCCTTGGAGGAGATGATCAGCTCATCGCGGTGGGCGGACAGGTCCTCGCGCAGGATGCGCCCGAAGTTCTTCTCCGCCGAGCCGTTGGGCGGCCCATAGTTGTTGGCCAGGTCAAAGTGGGTGATCCCGCGGTCGAAGGCGCCGCGGATGATCTCGCGCTGGGTCTCCAGCGGCTTATCATCGCCAAAGTTGTGCCACAGCCCCAGCGACAGCGGCGGAAGCTGGAGGCCGGAATGACCAACCCGGCGGAAGGTCGCATTCTCATAGCGATCCTGCGCCGGGTAGTACGGAAGAGTATGAGTAGCCATGCCCCCACTCTAGGGGCGCATCACCCGACCGCGCCGGTGTGCAACCGTAGACCTGCGCAGTAGCGCAGCGCCACCTACCCCGGCGAGCACGATGGCACACCCCAGCCCGATCTGCGCGCACATCATGGGCACCCCGGAGGTACTCACCCCGCCGGAGGCGGAATACTCTGCATAGATCGCCCGGCCAAACAGCAGCCCCACACCCGTGCCGGCGAGCACGGACAGCAGCAGCGGGCCTAAGGTTTCCCACAGGGAGACCCAGTCCATAAACGCCCGCGGGGCACCGATGCGGTGCAGCGACTCATTCAACCGCTGCGACTCAAACACGCCTGAGGCCTGGGTAAGAAATGTAGCCACCCCGGCGACCAAGAACGTGCCAATAACCACCAGCAGCCCGCCGGTGACCAGGTCATTGAGCAGCGGGATGTCCTCGGCGCGGGAATCGTGACGCAATTGTTCAAACGGCACCGAGCCTAAGAACCCCACGACGATGCCCACCACGGACAGCACGGAGACGCGCCGCCAGGCCGGGCGCGGGTCAGTGCTCACCCGGCGCATCGCCGTCGCCCACGCCGTGCCCGGAAGGTGGGCCGCCAGGCGCGCGCAGAACTGCAGCAGGTAGGGCACCGCCAGGTTGATGGCTTGGACCACCAGCAGCAGGATCAGCGCCGCAACCCCCACTCCCTTGTAGTTGGACATCTGGCCTGTCATGGGCACGAGTACCACCGCTGCGACCAGCATGAGCACCAGCACCACCACCCGCCAGGCGCGCATCGCCTTCGGCGGGGTGCGCCGCGCCACGCCCAGCGGGGTGATGGACACGCGCGCCAGGCCCCGGACGGTGGCCGCCGCCACGATGAGGAGCAACACCAGGGGCACGGCCAGATACCCCCACCAGGGCAGCAGGAACTCGTGCGGGCGCACCGGGGTGTCCTGGAAGCTCAGCCCGGCCCACGCCGGAGCGGTGATCACGGACAGTGCCGTTCCCAGCGCCACGCCCACGCCGGCCTGGGCCAGCGTTTCTGCCAGCGCGATGCCAATGACCCGGGCGCGCGAGGCACCCACCAGGCGCAGCACCGCCAGGCGTTCCTCACGCCCGGAGGCACCCAGCACGGCCGTAGCGGAGGTGAGGCTGAAGATCGCTGGGATGAGCAGCGCGCAGCCCCACAGAGCCAACCACACATACATGCCCAATTGCATGTCGCTGAACTGCGGGTCCAGCATGATCGGAGACAGGTAACTGGGTTTGTCCGTCCAGCGGTGGACAAACATCCACGTCCCACCGGCAACCGTCATGGTTAGCCAGCCCACGACGGTAAAGGCGGCCACCGCGATGACCCCGAGCGTTCCGGAGCCGGTGCGCGCCCGCACGGAGGCGGCGGCGAGCTGGCCGGCAAGAGCAAGATCGGTGCGCATGTCAGGCCTCCTGCCCGGCTGCGGCGGAGTCGTGGTGGACAATGCCGTCGCGGATTTCTACCAGCCGATCGCACCACCCGGCGACGTTGCGGTCATGGGTGACCATCACCAGGGTGCCGCCGGTGGCATGCAGCACGGTGGTCAGCAGCTGCATGACCTCGTGCCCGGTGGCCTGGTCCAGTGCTCCGGTGGGCTCATCAGCAAAGATGATCGCCGGGTTGCCGGCAATCGCCCGGGCGACCGCCACGCGCTGCATCTGCCCGCCGGACAGCTGCCCGGGCCGGCGGGTGGCCAGCTCCCCCAAGCCCAGCTTGTCCAGCGCCTCCTGGGCCTTGCGCCGGGCCAGCCCGCGGCGGGTGCCGTCCAGCTGCAGCGGCAGGGCCACATTTTCTACGGCGGAAAGCTCCGGGATGAGCTGGCCATCTTGGAAGACAAAGCCCAGGTTGCGCAGCCGGGACCGGGAGCGCTGCGCGTCCGGCAGCGCGCTGATTTCCTGCTCACCCAGCCACACGCGCCCGGACGTGGGCACCAGGATGCCGGACAGGCAGTGCAGGAGGGTAGATTTACCGGAACCGGAGGGCCCCATCACGGCGACGAGCTCGCCTTGCTCGATGCGCAGGCTCACCCCTCCGAGTACGGGTCCGGAACCGTAGTCCTTGGTGATATCTTCGGCCACCAACGGGCCGCCTGTTGCAGTTACTGTTGCTGTCATGTCTTCCATTTCACCCTGTGTGCAGCGCGTTTCCAGTGGCGCTGCCCGGAGTCTTTTAGGTAGAGGCAGCTCTACCACCGCTACCATGGTCCCATGACGCTCTCCTCCCGCCGCCGGGCCCGCAGCCGCAGCGCCGAGACCGCCACCGCGGCCCGCATCGCGGAGCTGACCCGCTCACGGCGCGCCGTCGCCGAGGCCTATGAACGCGAGCGCCGCCGCATTGAACGCGATCTTCACGACGGCGCCCAGCAGTACTTCGTCGCCGCCTCCCTCCACCTGGGCCAGGCGCTGCTGCGCCCCGATGCGGATCCCGCCGTCGCCACGGCCGCGGATCTCATCGCCCAGGGCTTGGCCGCGCTGCGCCACACCGTCCACGGCATCATGCCCCGCGAATTGGAAGACCTTGGCCTGGTCGCCGCCATCGAGGACATCGCCGACGGCCTGACCAGCCCCGTCACCGTGTGCTGCCCGAACCCCCTGCCGCTTCTCGACGCCCCCGTCCTCGCCGCGGGCTACTTCTTCACCGCCGAAGCGCTCACCAACGCCGCGCGCCACGCGCCGGGGCAACCCATCAGCGTGCTCGTCACCGCGGATCATGCCCTGCGCATCTCCGTGGTGGACGCCGGTCCTGGCGGTGCCACGTTGACTCCCGGCGGAGGGCTCGAAGGCATGGCGCAACGGCTGGCCGCCTTCGGCGGGCGCCTGTCACTGTCCTCGCCTGCCGGCGGGCCGACTAAGGTCAGCGGGGAGATTCCCCTCCTGTTGGAGCGCGGCACGAGCGGCATTGGAGGTGTGGCATGAGGATCATCCTTGCCGATGACGCGGTACTCATCCGCGAGGGCCTGGCCGGTCTACTGGCCAGCCAGGGCCACGAGGTGGTGGCCCAATTCTCTGACGCCCCCTCCCTCACGGAGGCGCTCACCACGGGCCCCGACTGCGCCGCCGACCTGCTCATCACCGACGTGCGCATGCCTCCCGGCATGGCCGACGACGGCCTGTCCGCGGCCCTTGAGGTACGCGCCGCCCAGCCGCACCTGCCCATCCTGGTGCTGTCCCAATACGTCGCCCCCGCCTACGCGCGCACCCTGTTTTCCTCCCCCAGCGCGGCCGGAACCGGCTACCTGCTCAAAGAGCGCGTCACCGACGTGCGCGAGTTCTTATCCTCGGTGGACATGGTCGCCGGCGGCGGGGTGGTCATTGACCCCACGGTGGCCTCCGCGCTGGTGCGCGCGAGCAGCGGCGTGGAAACGCTCACCGCCCGGGAGATGGAGGTGCTGGGCCTGATGGCCCGCGGGGCCTCAAACGCAGAGATCGCCGCGGCGCTGGTGGTCACCGCGGCTGCGGTGTCCAAGCACGTCTCGGCGATCTTTCTCAAGCTGGGCCTGCCGCCGCACGTGGACAACAGGCGGGTGCGCGCCGTGCTGCACTACCTGTCCATCACGGGCGGCACCCAGGCTACATAGCCACCCCTAGTGGGAGATGCGGTGGCTGCCGGTGCCATCACCCTTGTATTCGTAGTCCACCTCGGGGTCAGCCTCCAGCTCCTCAACAACCTCATTGTGGACCTGCTCGGCCAGGCGCTCATCCTCGACGTGGGAGGCGTCGGTGATCTTTTCTAACTCCCTGGCATCCTTGTGGGTGAACTCCTCATCCGGGTGCTCGCGGGCATAGGTCAGGTCACGCAGCCGCTCCCGGCGATGAGCCTCGCGGGTGATGCGCACCCGCGACTTGATCCACCACGCCACCAGGGCGCCGACCAGCAGGATGCCCAGGTAGCCCAGGATCGGGAAGACGGCGGTGAGCAGCGTCTTAAAGCCCACGAAGCTCACCGCAAATCCGGCCAGGCAGCCGATCAGGTAGACCACGTGGAAGCGGGAGGGATTCGAGGCCGTCAGCCGCCGACCCAGCGCATAGAACATGCCGATGGCCGTGTTGTAGATCATGCCAAAGATGATCCACACCATGATGAAGGACAGCACCGGAGAGATGGAGTTAAACAGCTCCAGGGTGGGCACGTCCGAGCCCTGGACGGTCTCAATGTTGAGATACAGGGCACTAAACTCCATGACCAGCATGATCATGAACACCGCGCCGCCGGCCAGGCCGCCGCGCCAGGCGGACTTCAGATCCGAGTTCGTGCCACCGATGACCAGGCACATGGACACGCCCATGAGCAGGCACAGGCCGTTGTAGTTCAGGGCGGCCAGCCACCAACTGGGAATCGGCGAATCATTCGACTCCGCCAGCTCGTGCAGCGGCTCCAGGTTCTCCGGCAGGTGCAGCAGCGCGTAGATGAACAGGAAGATCACCGCCACGATCACCAGCGGGGTAATCGCACCGATAATGTTGGACACGCGATCAACATCCAAGAATCCGGTGGCCATGACCAGCACGAGCATGATCGCCGAGCCGATCCACGCCTTGAGGCCGAACTGCTGCTCCAGGTTGGACCCCGCCCCCGCGAGCATGACAAAGCCCAGGCAGAACAGGGTGACTATCACGCACCAGTCCATGATCCTAGAGATAATCGGGTGGGACACATTCCGGAAGACGGAGAAGTGTTCTTCCGCCAGAAAATAGCTGCCCAGCTGCAGGATCACCGCTCCGGTCACGGCCATGAGGATGCCGGAGACCACAGCCCCCGCAAATCCCCACGGGCCGAAGGCGATGAAGTACTGAATCACCTCCTGCCCGGTGGCGAATCCGGCGCCGACCATCAGGCCGACGAAAGCCAGAGCAATGGAAATGGTTCTCTTCATCAGTAAGTAACCCGTCCACGTCAATCGGGGCCCACACGGGCCCCGCGATCTTTATGCTGTCAGATCGATACTAACGCAACGGTGGCGACGGGGGCGTCGATAAGCGGACAATGCATGCTGTTATTCGCGCGAGCTGTCTTCCTCGCGCGCGGCCTGCACGCTCTCCGGCATGTCCTCCTCGGTGTAGTCCACCGAATCATCCTCCACCAGGGCGGTGGCTACCTCTTCTTCGATCGTGGCCACGATCTCCTCGGAGTGAATGTTGGACTCCTCGGCGTGCTTCTCCAGCTCCCGGGCATGACTGCGGGTGAACTCCTCATCCGGGTGCTCACGCGCATAGGTCAGCTCCAGGATGCGCTCGCGGCGATCCATCTCCTCGGCGATCGTGCGGCGGTGCTTGATCCACCACCACACCAGCATGGCCACCATGACAATGCCCACGTAGCCAATCGCCGGGTAGACGTACGTCATCAGCGTTTGGAAGCCCAGGAAGCTGATGGCAAAACCGACCAAGCACACACTCAAGAACACCGGGCGATAGCGCTTGGGATTATTTGACGTCAGCCGGCGACCCAAGGCATAAAACATGCCAATGGCGGTGTTATAAATCATGGCGTAAATGATCCACACCATGATGAAGGACAACACCGGCGAAATGGAGTCATACAAGGACAACATGGGCACGGAATCGTCCACCACATCGGCGATATTGAGGTAGAGCACCACCGCCGCCATGATGAGTAGGCAGGTGTAAATAATTCCGCCGATAAGACCGCCGCGCAGCGCCGCGCGCGGGTCAGAGTGATTGCCGCCGATGACCAGGCACATGGACACACCCAGCAGCAGCGCCAGACCGTTGTAGTTCAGCGCGGACAACAGCCAGGGCTTGACCGGAGAGTCCGCCTGCTGGGCGATCTCGGAGAGCTGGGAGGTATCGCTGGGCAGGTGGAACATGGTGTAGAAGAACACGCCCAGCACGGCGATGATGATCAGCGGCGTCAGCGAACTGATGATGTTGGACACCTTGTCCACATCCAGCAGGCCGGTGGCCATGACAATTCCGGTCATGATTGCCGCGCCGACCCACGTGGGCCAGCCGAATTGTTGGGCAAAGTTCGATCCCGCCCCGGCGAGCATGACAAAGCCGATGGCAAACAGCGTCACCGTCACGCTGATATCCAAGAACTTGGACATCACCGGGTGGGAGATATTCCTGAAGACCATGTTGTGTTCATCGGCAAGGAAATAGCTTCCCAGGCCCAGGATCACTCCCCCGGCGATGGCAAAGACTACGCCTGCGATCACCGCACCCCACAGGCCCGGCATGCCAAAGGACACGAAATATTGGATAACTTCCTGGCCGGTGGCAAAACCGGCGCCAACCAACAGCCCCACAAAAGATAGGGCGATGGAGATTGTTCTTCTCACGAGTTCAGCAACTCCTCATCAGGTTCGGCGAAGGATGGACACACAGCCTTCCAACATAACCGCCCGACGCGGAGCGCGGGGCACCCGGGGCTGCCCCGCCGCGCGCAACTAGCTCAGCGGCTAGCTTAGCTTCGCGGCAATGAGCTGGTTGACCTGCTTCGGGTCCGCCTTGCCGCGGGTGGCCTTCATCACCGCGCCCACGATGGCTCCGGTGACCTTGGTGTTGCCGGCCTTGTACTTCTCCACGATGTCCGGGTTGGCGGCCAGCGCCTCGTCCACGGCGGCCTCGATGGCGGCGTCGTCGCGCACGACCTCCAGCCCGCGGGAGGCGACAACCTCGTCGACGTCGCCTTCGCCTGCAAGGACACCGTCGATAGCCGTGCGGGCGAGCTTGGTGGTCAGCTTGCCCTCGCGCACCAGTGCCACCACGCGGGCAACCTGTGCCGGGGTGATGGACAGGGCGTCGAGCTCGGTTCCGGCATCATTGGCCTTACCCATCAGGTAGGACACCCACCAGGCGCGAGCTTCATCCGGCGTGGTGCCGGCCTCCACGGTGGCGATGATGAGGTCCAGGGCACCGGCGTTGACCAGGTCGCGCATCTCCTCATCGGACAGCTTCCAGTCCTTCTGGATGCGCGCGCGGCGCACCCAGGGCAGCTCCGGCAAGGTGGCGCGAATCTCCTCAACCCATTCCCGCGGCGCGATGACGGGCGGCAGGTCCGGATCGTTGAAGTAGCGGTAGTCCTCGGCGGTCTCCTTCGGGCGCCCCTTGGCCGTCGAGCCGTCCGTCTCCTGGTAGTGGCGGGTCTCCTGGACGATCTCCTCGCCGTTTTCCAGGGCGGCGGCCTGGCGTTGCATTTCAAAGCGCACCGCCTGCTCCACGGACTTCAGCGAGTTGATGTTCTTGGTCTCCGTACGCGTACCAAATTCCGTGGTGCCCACCGGCCGCAGTGACAGGTTAGAGTCCACGCGCATGGACCCCTGGTCCATCCGGGCATCCGAGACACCCAGGGCCTTGACCAGCTCGCGCAGGGCGGTGACGTAGGCGCGAGCAACCTCGGGGGCGCGCGCACCGGCCCCCTCGATGGGCTTGGTCACAATCTCGATGAGCGGGATGCCCGCCCGGTTGCAGTCCACCAGCGAGCGCGTGGCCCCCTGGATGCGCCCATCAGCCCCACCGATGTGGGTGAGCTTGCCGGTATCTTCCTCCATGTGGGCGCGCTCAATCTCCACGCGCCACGGAGTGCCATCATCGAGCACCACGTCCAGGTAGCCGTCATGCGCGATCGGCTCATCGTACTGGGAGATCTGGTAATTCTTCGGCTGATCCGGGTAGAAGTAATTCTTCCGTGCAAAGCGCGACGACTCCGCGATCTGGCAGTTCAGCGCCAGCCCAATCTTGATGGCCCACTCCACACCCTTGGCGTTGACCACGGGCAGCGCGCCCGGCAGGCCCAGGGAGACCGGGTCCACGTTGCTATTGGGCTCGGCACCGAAGTGCGCCGAGGAGGTGGAAAACATCTTCGTCTCCGTGGCCAGCTCCACGTGGACTTCTAGGCCCATGACGGGATCGAACTTCTCTAGGACCTCATCAAAATCCATCAGGTCATACATCGCGGCAGTCATGGATAGACAGTCTAGTGCTCCCCGCTTATCGACGCCGCGCGCCCCCGCCACACCCACCACGCCGCGGCAAGCAGGCCCGCAGCAGACAAGCAACCAAGCAGTACCGGATCCTGGCCGCGACCAATCACATCACCGACCAACCAATGCTCACCAACAAACCACTGGGCAAAACCCAGCACCAACGCACACAGCCCACCGACCCACAGCGCCGCCCGGGTCCCCCACAACTCGTCGACTACTAGTACCGGGGCTAACACTGCGAGATAATCGACGGCCGTCTTGATGGGAACCTCACTAAAACGGCTGTAGAACGCAAACTCGACGACCACCACGGCACACGCCGCCATAAAGATCCCAACCAGTACCGCGCGCTGCGGGACCACGCTACGAACCGTCACCGCTTTCTCATACCGAGCATCCCACCTACTACCCAACAACAGAGCAAGCGCCAACGCGGCAATTAATGGCTCCAAGTTGAACAGCGTGGTGGGAAATTCCAGGTTTGGGCCGAACAGACTGTAAATCGGCAGATCAAACAATAGCGGCATCTGTGTAAACACAAAGACGCCTGCGGCCTCTTTCCAACCCCGCAGGGCCAGATACGGGTTCATCAACTCATCACCGCCCGCCCCAACGAGCCGCACGTCAGCAGATCCTCAGCGATCGGCTTCATCACCGCGATCTGCTCCTCCATCGGCTTTCCCTCAGTGTGGGACAGGACCCACTGGGCGCGCGGGGTGTTGCGGCCCACCGAATCAGGCTGTTTGGGGTTTTTGAAAGAAAATGCAGCCCACGTATTTAACATATCAGCCAAAGCAAAATTTTCTGGGAAATGAGGAGATTCCCGACATTGTTTATGTACAATTGTGTCAGTCATCGCCCCCATCATCGAGCGATATAGTGCACCATCGTAATTCCCAAAAGGCTCAACCTCATGGTCAGGATAAATCCCAACCAAACCGTAGGTTCCTTCCTCCAGTACAAGCCCGAGCTTAGCCATCGAATCGACATATTCCTCCCATTTCGGACCTGACGATTCAATCAGGGCCGTCTCCTCAGGCCACCCGCAGTACCTGACGCCCCGAGCGGTTTCCGTACACACAGGTTGCGCGGGAGCAGGCCGTGCAACCATAGGATCAGCTTGAAAAAAGGAAAGAAACGCGGTTCCACTCAAAAATGCCGTAAGTACCGTAACAGCTGTCGACCTACCTGAGTGATTCTTTGCCAGAAACCAACACCCCGCGACTATACCTACCATAGTAACTACCCCGCTCACAACTAGATACATCACACCAGGCTCGTGAGCGATAAGATCCGGGAAGGGGAACTGGTCAATGGCGACAACAGCGTATGGCATACGGAGCCATCCATAATTTCTTGCTGCCATAATACATACAACCGCCGCTATCGCTACAACGGGGGCCAGCCGGCGTCGATGCGGCAAAATAATTCCTACAATTGCCCCGATGACCATAGCCAAAAATACCCATAAGAGGTATTGAGAGTACATCCCCCACCAGGGTTCTCCAGCAGGAGTTTGTCGGGTAAACCGCCATATCACCAGACTTAGACATGCAAAAGTCGCTACAGCTGTGCTCATCAGCGGTGCCCAGAAGAGGCCGATAAGTAGGCGGACTCGAGATATAGCCGTGGCGCTCACGTATCAGATATCAAATCCAGAGATGTCCCAGGCTACTGTTGCCGCAAGAACGGGACACGTAAACTCTAAAATATAGAGAAAACTCTCATGAATACTGGGTAAATATCCTTCCATCCAATCAAGGCGCACACACATCCACGTAAGAAGCCCCACAAGCAGGATGAATATGCCATATCGAGGCATGCGCCTCATCTCTGATCACCCCCACCTGTCAACGCCCGGAATGCCGCATCAATATCACCAAAACGCTCAAGTAGCTCCCCCACACTGCCCTCCGCCGTGATCACCCCACCATCAAGGAACAGCACCCGATCCGCACCTGCAACATCGCCGGAAATGTGCGTCGAGATGACCACACAGGTCCCAGCATCCGCAAACCCTCGCAACAAGTCCAACAAATCAGCCCGGTGATTCGGATCCAACCCCGCCGTCGGCTCATCCAGCCACAACACAGCGGGCTCATTGACCTAACCAGCAGCTATGATTGCACGACGCTGCATACCCCCAAAAGGTCTTTCAGCTTATCCCTACTACGGTCCCCCAGACCCACCGTAGCCAGCGCATCCTTAGCGGCAGCACTGGCTTTCTTCCGGCTTAAGCCCCGAAGCCAGCCCACGGATGAGACAAAATCCTCAAGCCGCTGCGCCGGATCGAACACACTACGCTGCGGCACCCACCCCACTGCGGACACAGATCTCGCACGATCCTGGTTCAGTGCTATAGATCCACCCTGAACCTTTAACTCACCAGCAAGCAAGCCCATCAACGTGCTCTTGCCCGCTCCATTAGCTCCCAGAATCACAGACAACCCGTCCCCAAAAGCACAATTCGCACCTTTGAGGACGGGACGCCCATGCGAATACTGGAAGCTGAGATCTTTAACCTCAACCACAGTTTGCATTGAACGGCCTTCCTAGTGAACCAAAGCAGCCCAATCAGAAGAGCCACCCCAGCCGCATTGGCCAGGGCTTGTCCGGGAACTGCGATGAAGGCCGTGGCGACGGTCACCGGCATGAGTAGGGCACGAGTTTTCATGTGTCCGATCTCTGTGCACGAGCCGTGCCCCCTCGATCCTGACGCCAAGGAGGATTGCGGCTACCCTCACTTTAGGTCCACAGTTTTCCTGTACTCCAGGATAACGATTCGATTGTGATGAATCTGTTATTGATCCGTTACTGTGCAGTGACCTCAGCACGCCTGTCAGCTGACCGACACAGCGCAGCGAGCACCGCCCCGGACAGGTTGTGCCACACCGAGAACACCGCGGCGGGAAGCGCCGATAGCGGCGAAAAGTACTGGGCGGCCAGGCCCGCGGCTAGCCCCGAGTTTTGCATGCCGACCTCGATGGCCATGGTGCGCCGCGCGGCTACCGGTTGACCGGTCACCCGCCCGGCCGCATAGCCCAGGAGGTAACCAGCCACGTTGTGGAGCATCACGGCCACCAGCACCGTGATACCAGCGCTGACAATGGAGGCCTTGGACCCGGCGACCACGATGGCCACAATGGTGGATATCGCCAGGACAGAGATCCACGGCAACGCCCCGAGGATGCGCGCCACGGCGTCCTTGGCCACCACGCGGACAACCAGCCCGGCGACCACGGGCACGAGCACCACCTGAACGATGGAGATGGCCATGGCCGCGGCGTCGAGAGGCATGTAGCGCCCAGCCAGCCACAACGTGAGCAAGGGGGTCAGCAGCGGGGCCAGCAGGGTGGAAATAGACGTCATTGTCACCGAGAGTGCCACGTCACCGCGCGCCAGGTAGGACACCACGTTCGAGCTGGTGCCTCCAGGGGCACAGCCGACCAGGATGACGCCGGCGGCGATCTCAGCAGGCAGGCGCAGCAACCACACCACCGCCATGGCCAGGCTGGGCATGATCACGTATTGGGCCACCACCCCGATGAGCACCGGAAGGGGACGCTTGGCCACCAGCACAAAGTCCACCGGCCGCAGGGTTAGACCCATGCCGAACATGATGACCCCCAACAAGTAGTTGGTGGCCGGCTTGAGGGTGAGGGCGGCGTCGGGAAGCGTGAAGCCCACAATGCCGCCGATGATCACCAGAACGGGAAAGCCCAGCGCCGCAATGTAGGCGCCCCGATTGTCCATGCGGGCGCCTTATCCGAACATCGCTTGCGCGGTGAGGTAACGGTCCATGGGCACGGCCTTGAGGGTGCCCACGGCCTCCTCCAGGGGGATCATCTCAATGTGCTCGCCGTGCAGGGCCACGGTCTTGCCAAACTGGCCCTCGTGGCAGGCCCGCGCCGCGCGCACCCCGTAGCGGGTGGCCAGCACGCGGTCGAAAGCGGTGGGTGTGCCGCCGCGCTGGATGTGGCCCAGCACGGTGGTGCGCACGTCATGGCCCAGGCGGCGGTGGACCTCGTCGGCGATCTGCTGGCCCATGCCGGTGAAGGTCTTGTGGCCGAACTGATCCACCTCGCCTTCGCGCATCTCCATGGTGCCTTCCTTGGGCAGGGCGCCCTCGGCGACGACGATGATGCCGTACTTTTCACCCATCTGGAAGCGGCGCTCCATGGCCTTGCAGATGTCGGCGATGTCGAAGGGCACCTCGGGGATGACGGTGTAGTGGGCGCCGCCGGCCATGCCTGCGTGCAGGGCGATCCAGCCGACGTGGCGGCCCATGACCTCCACGATCATCACGCGGTTGTGGGATTCGGCGGTGGTGTGCAGGCGATCCACGGCGTCGGTGGCCACGGCCACGGCGGTGTCAAAGCCGAAAGTAAAGTCGGTGCCGTTGACGTCATTGTCAATGGTCTTGGGCACGCCGACGACGGGGATGCCGTTATCGGACAGCCACTTCGCGCCCTTGAGCGTGCCCTCACCGCCGATGGGGATCAGGGCATCCACCCCGGCGTCCGCCAGGTTGGCCTTGATCTGGTCCAGCCCGCTTTTGAACTTGTCCGGGTGGAGGCGTCCGGTGCCCAGAATGGTGCCGCCGCGCAGCAGGATCTTGTCAATCTTCTCATCGTCATAGAGCTGGACGCGGCGGTCCTCCATGAGACCCACCCAGCCGTCCTCATAGCCCACGACGGTGGATCCGAATTCAGAGCTGGCGGTGCGGACGATGCCCCGGATGACGGCGTTGAGTCCCGGGCAGTCACCTCCGGAGGTCAATGTGGCAATGCGCATGGCACATAGTTTAGACAATCACGTCTGCCCTACTGTGCCACGGGCGCGCCTCCGCGGAAGAAGCTCACCAGGATCATGCCAATAACCAGCATAAACGCGGGAACAAACATGGTAATTCCCATCGCCGGGCCGACGCTGAACCTCTCCGAGGCCATCTGCATGGTCACACCAATAGCCGCCGCCCCGGTGACCGAACCCAACTGCCGGGTGGTGTTGTACACCCCAGAGGCCGCCCCCATCAGCTCCACCGGAACGTCGCGCATGGCTGTCGCCGAGTTGGGCGCCCACACCAGCGCGGAGCCCACGCCCATAATCACCACGCCGAGGCAAAACTCCACCAGCCCCGCCCCGCGTAGCATGCCTATCCCCAGCACCGTCAGGCCGAGAGCCATGGCACCAAAGCCGCTCACGGATAGCGCCCGCGGCGCGACCTTGTCACTGGCCCGCCCCACAAACGGCGAGAGCACCCCCGAGGCCACGGCCATGGGAACCATGAGCAGCCCGGCCTGCTGGGCATCTAAACCCTTGGCCGTCTGCAGGTAGATCATGATGGGCAGCATCTGGGAGGAGACCGTAAAGCCCATGGTGCTAATCGACGCCGCCCCCAGCGAAAAGTTCCGATGCGCAAACAACTCCAGGGGCACCAGCGCCTCCGTCCCCCGCGCCTGCGCGGTGGCCTGCAGCCACACGAACAGCACAAAAGCGCCCAATCCCACGCCGAAGAGCGCCCAAATCCACCACGCCCAACCAAAATCCTCCCCCTGCTGTAGCCCAAAGGTAAAGGCGAACAGGCCCACCAGGGACACAGCCACGCTGACAGGATCGATGGCGCGGGCGGTGCGCGGCATCTTGGGTACCCACGCGGTAACCAGCGCCAGGCTGAGTAGGCCGAGCGGGACGTTGATAAAGAAGATCCAGTGCCAACCCACGGTAGCCACGATGACCCCGCCGATGACCGGGCCCACCAGGGCGGCCAACCCGGCGACCGCCCCCCACACGCCGAGCGCCGCGCCGCGCGACTCGCGCGGGAAGATGCGGTTGATCACGCTCATGGTCTGCGGGGTGAGAATCGCCGCACCCAGGCCCTGGAGCGCACGCCCGGCGATGAGCATGGCTACGGAGGTGGCGCAGCCGCACACCACCGATGCGACAATGAACACCGCCATGCCGATTCGGTAGATGTTGCGCTGCCCGTAGCGGTCACCGAGCCGGCCCGTAAACAGCAGCGGCACGGCAAAGCACAGCAGGTAGACGCTGGTCACCCACACCACGGCGGTGAGCGAGGCGTCAAAGTCCGCGATGAGGTGCGGGGTGGCCACCGCCACGATGGTCTGGTCGATGAGGATGATAAAAAACCCCACGCACAGCGCCATCAGGGCGCGATAGTTGGCGCTCATTAGGCGCTGTGGCCTTCGGCTTCTTCCAATTCCCGGTTGAAGTCATGCTTGGAGGCTTGCCACTGGTCTTCGATCATGCCCAACCGCCAGTAGCCGGTGATGGACACATCCTTCTTGTCCACGGAGTTTTCTACGAACAGGAAGCGGCGCAGGTCCTTGATCATCTCCGCCACGCCGTGGATAAACCAGGAGGTGTGCGCCTCCGGGATGCCGCCGGCCCGCACGGCGTGAGCCAGCGCCGCCCCCGGGGTCGCCCCATCCCGGTGCACCCACTGCACCGTGACGCCTTCCGGGACGTCCAGTTCGAAGCGCGCCGAGGCGTCAGCGACCTCCAGGTACACCTGCGCGGTGGCACCGGCAGGGAGCTTGTCGACGCCCGCCGCTACCGCAGGTGCGGCCGCCTCATCACCGGCGAGCACAAAGTGCGCATACTCGGCACGCGGCGCCCAGGCCCCACCCGGGCCCGCGAAGGCCAACACATCTCCGGGCTGCGCGCGCTGCGCCCAGGGCCCGGCCAAGCCCTCCTCGCCGTGGGCGACAAAGTCCACGTCAAAGGTACCGGCCTGGGTGTCCCAGCTGCGCAGCGTGTAGGTGCGACGCACCGGCTGCATGTCCGCCGGGCGGGTCTCACGGATCTCCGCCAGCTCGAACGGCCAGGAGTAGTCCGCGCCCTCCGGGATGAAGAGGAACTTGATGTAGTGGTCCGTAAATGGCAGGTCCATGCCCACGATGCCCGGGCAGGAGAAGCTCACCCGAATGAGGTTGGAAGAGATCCAGCGGGTGGCGGTGACCGTGGCGCCGAGGGCGCGGCGCTTGCGCTTGACCATCTCAGGATCGTGGGGCATGACTAGTCCTTTCCGGCGCGCCCTGCTTCAAAGGCGCCGCCGACTCGGTAGAGGCGATCGTCCGCGAATGCGGGCGCCATCAGCTGCAGGCCGACCGGCAACCCGGTGTCCCCCGCAAACCCGGAGGGCACGGACATACCGCACAAGCCTGCCAGGTTTAGCGGCAATGTGCACAGGTCGAAGTTGTACATGGCCAGCGGATCCTCGGCCTTTTCACCCAGCTTGAACGCCGTGGTGGGGGTGGTCGGGGTGGCCAGGACGTCCACCTGCTCGAAGGCGGCGGCGAAGTCTTGGGCGATGAGCGTACGCACGCGCTGGGCCTGCAAATAGTAGGCGTCATAGTAACCCACCGACAGTGCATAGGTGCCCAGGATGATGCGGCGCTTGACCTCCGGGCCAAAGCCGGCGGCACGGCTCAAGGCCATGACCTCCTCAGAGGAATGCGTGCCGTCATCGCCCACGCGCAGGCCGTAGCGCATGCCATCAAAACGCGCCAGGTTGGAAGACACCTCGCAGGGCAGGATGAGGTAGTAGGCGGCCAGGGCGTCATCAAAGTGGGGGCAGTCCACCTCAATGATCTGTGCGCCCTGCTCCTTGAGCTGGTCCAAAGCGCGGTGGTACTGCTCCATCACGCCGGGCTGCCAGCCCTCGCGGTCAAACTGCTTGACCACGCCGACGCGCACGCCGCTCAAATCCCCGGTGGCACCCTGCTTGGCAGCGGCAACCACGGGGGCGACGGGACGGTCCACGGAGGTGGCATCGAAGCGGTCGTGGCCAGCGATGACCTCGTGAAGCAGCGCGGTATCGAGCACCGTGCGCGCGCACGGACCGCCCTGGTCCAGCGATGACGCGCAGGCGATGAGGCCATAGCGCGACACGGTGCCGTAGGTGGGCTTCACACCCACCGTGTTGGTCAGGGCCGCGGGCTGGCGGATCGATCCGCCGGTATCCGTGCCAATACCCAGGGGTGCCTGGCCGGCGGCCAGCGCGGCGGCCGTCCCGCCGCCGGACCCGCCGGCAGTGCGCTCCGGGTCATACGGGTTGTGGGTGGGACCGAAGGCGGAGTTCTCCGTCGACGAGCCCATGGCGAACTCATCCAGGTTGGTCTTGCCCAGGATGGGGATGCCGGCCTGCCGGATGCGCCGCGTCACCGTCGCGTCGTAGGGGCTCATGTAGCCCTCGAGCATCTTGGACGCCGCCGTCGTGGGGGCGTCGGTGGTGGTGAAGATGTCCTTGAGCGCCAGCGGCACACCCGCCAACGGGGAGGCCGGGGTCTCCCCTGCGTCGAGCGCCTGGTCTACCGCGTCAGCAGCCGCCAGGGCCTCGTCCGCGCCGACGTGCAGGAAAGCATGCAGGGTGTCCTCGGTGGCGTCGATACGCTCCAAGTGTGCCTGCGTGACCTCGCGGGAGGTGACCTCGCGGGAGTGGATCTTGGCCGCCAGCTCCGCGGCGGACAGGCTGGTCAGCCCGGAGTCGGGCCGGATAAAAGTAGTCATGATTGGCCTTACTCCCCCAGAATCTGCGGTACGACGAAGCGCTGCTGTTCCACCTCAGGCGCCTGGTCCAGGGCCTGGTCCGCGGTGAGCGTCTTTTCCTCGACGTCCGCGCGCATGGTGGTGGTAATCGAGTGCGGGTGGCTCATCGGCTCCACCCCCTGCGCAGCCACCTGCTGCACCGCAGACACGTTGGCGATGATGCCATCGATCTGGGTGGCGTATTGATCAAGCTCCTCGTCGCTGAGCGCCAACCTAGCCAGGTTGGCCAGGTGGGCTACCTTATCGCGCGAAAAATCAGGCACGTGGGAATTTCCTTCTTCGCAAATCGGGTGGGAACCAGGCCCATAGTAGTGCAGCGCCGTCGCGCCCACCCCCATGGCCGCCGCAGTAGCTATCATGTGGGGCAGATACCACGCCCCAGAAAGGCCCGCTGACAGCAATGTCCTATCTTATCCGCGTACTTCTTCCCGACTCCCCCGGCAGCCTCGCCCTCGTGGCTGACTCCATGGGGCGCATCAACGCCAACATTCAGTCGGTAGACGTGGTGGAGACATTTCCGGACGGCACCGCCATGGATGACCTGGTTGTGGAGCTGCCGCCAGCCACCATGGCCGACGTCCTGGTCAGCGCCGCGCAGGCCGTCGACGGCGTGTTAGTAGACTCCATTCGCCCATTTTCCGGGAGGGTGGACAGGCGCGGCCAGATAGCCATGCTCGCCGAGGTTGCCCAGCACGCCCGCGACGTCCGCGGCGCCATGAACGTCCTGGTCAGCGTACTACCTAGGTCCATGACCTCCTCCTGGGCGCTGGTGCTAGACACCAGCGATCCCGTCACCCGCGTCGCCGGATCCTCCGCCGCCCCGGAGGATAACCACGAAAACCCCGAGTCCATCCCAATTACCACCGCCCGGGTGCTCAACCCGGAGACGGAGGCCTGGATCCCGCGGGGGTGGGCGCTGCTCGACTCGGCGCTGGCCGCAGCCCCGCTGCCCGGCACCAACCTGGTGGTGGTCACCGGGCGCACCGGGGGGCCGGACTACCTGGCCTCAGAGGTCAGCCACCTCGGGCATCTAGCTACCGTCTGCGGCGCCATCCTGTCCTAACTCACCAGCCAGCAGGGCCACAAACTCCGCCTCTGTAAGGATGGGCACCCCCAGCTGCTCGGCCTTGGCGGCCTTGGACCCGGCGCCGGGGCCGGCGACCACGTAGTCCGTCTTCTTGGACACCGAACCTGCGGCCTTGCCGCCGCGGCTGGCAATGGCCTCCTTCGCCCCGTCCCGGGTGAATCCCTCCAGCGTTCCGGTGACCACCACGGTCAAGCCGTCAAGGGTGAGCTCTTTACCCTCTGGGGCGTCTTCTTCCATGGTCACCCCGGCGCGCGCCCACGCTGCAACGATGCCGCGGTGCCAGTCCACGGCGAACCAGTCCACCACGGACTGGGCGATGATCGTGCCGACGCCGTCGATGTCCGCGAGCTCGTCCGCGGGGGCGTCGGCAAGCGCAGGCAGGGAGTGGAAGTGTGCGGCGAGCGCGCGGGCGGCGGTGGGGCCCACGTGCCGGATGGACAGTGCCACGATGACGCGCCACAGCTGCGCGTGGCGGGCCTGCTCGAGGTTGCGGATGAGCGACCGACCGCCCGCGTTGACCGTCTTTTTCTTGGTGGTATAGACCGCGGTGGCCTTCAGGTCTTCCTCGGTGAGGTCAAAAAGGGTGGCTTCGTCCTTGAGCACCCCGGAAGCGATGAGGTCCCGCGCACCCTTCTCCCCTAGCGCCTCGATGTCAAAGGCGCCGCGCCCGGCCAGGTAGGTCAGCCGGGCGGTCAGCTGCGCGGGGCAGGAGCGATGGTTGGGGCAGCGCCAGTCGGCGTCGTCTTCCTTCTGGGGGGCTAGGCGGGTGCCGCATACGGGGCACAGGGCGGGAAAGACGAACGCGCGCTCGGTGCCGTCGCGGCGCTCCGCCACGGGGCCGAGGACCTCCGGGATAACTTCTCCGGCCTTGCGGATGACCACCGTATCCCCGATGAGCACGCCCTTGCGGGCCACCTCGGTCTGGTTGTGCAGGGTGGCCATGGCGACGGTGGACCCGGCGACCAGGACGGGTTCCATGACCGCGAACGGGGTGACCCGGCCGGTGCGGCCCACGCCCACCCGGATGTCCAGCAGCTGGGTGGTCACCTCCTCGGGTGGGTACTTGTAGGCAATCGCCCAGCGTGGCGCCCGGCTGGTGGCGCCGAGTTTGCGTTGCTCGGCTATGTCATCGACCTTGATCACCAGCCCGTCCATCTCATGGAGGGCGTCGTGGCGGTGCTGTGCCCAGTAGGCCACCTGCTCCTGGACTTCCTCGACGGAGTGCACCTGGCGGGTGTAGTCGGAGACGGGCAGGCCCCACGCCCGCAGGGCCTGGTAGGCCTGGTGCTGGGTGGTGGGGTGAAAGCCCTCCCGGGCGCCGATGCCGTGGCAGATCATGCGCAGTCGGCGGCGGCGGACGTCTTCGACATTTTTCTGCCGCAAGGAGCCCGCGGCGGCGTTGCGGGGATTGGCAAAGGGCTTGCCTCCGGCTGCCTGGCGCTGCTCGTTGACGTCCGCGAAGTCTTCCACGGCGATGAAGACTTCGCCACGAATCTCCACCAAGGCTGGGACGGGGTATTCTCTGGTTCCGGTGAGCTGGTGGGGGATGTCCGAGATGACCTTGGCGTTGGCGGTGATGTCCTCGCCCGTGGTGCCGTCGCCGCGGGTGGCGGCGCGCTCCAGGTGGCCGTCCCGGTAGACCAGGTCGATGGACAGGCCGTCGATTTTCAGTTCCGTCAGGTAGGCCGGGGCGGGGGTGCGGGCCAGCCAGTCGGCGAGTTCTTCGGCGGAAAAGACGTTGTCCAATGAGTACATGCGTTCGAGGTGGGTGACGTCCGCAAAGTTGGACCCCTCCGGGGTTGGGGCACCCACTTCCATGGTGGGACTATCCGGCACCGCAAGCTCCGGGTGGTCCTTCTCCAGGGCCACGAGCTGGGAAAATAATGCGTCAAATTCTCCGTCCGGCAGTTCGGGGGTGCCGTTGTAATAGCGCTGCCGGTGGTAGCGCACGGCGGAGGCAAGCTCATCCCAATGACGGCGCAGCTGCTCATTATTGTCCTTGGTGTCAGTCACGCCTTCCGATTCTATCGGTGGGTCCCAGGCGGAAAGTAGGGTTGTGCCCATGAGCCACTTCTCCCCCTCCGCCATGCTGTCCTTCGACCTGGAGACCACCTCCGCCAACCCGATGGAAGCGCGCATTGTCACCTCCGCCATGGTGCGTATCGACGCCGCCGGGGCCCACCCCAGCGAGTCACTCGCCGATCCCGGCATCGAGATCCCCGAGGGGGCACAAAAGGTCCATGGCATCACCACCGAATACGCCCGCGAGCATGGGCGCCCCCACGATGAGGTCCTGGCAGAAACCGTGGCAGCCATCCGCGCGGGTTGGGAGGAGGGGCTCACGCTCATCGTGTTCAACGCCGCCTATGACCTGACCGTGCTGCGCCAGCTGACGGGCGACTTCACCGTCACTGGCACCGTCTATGACCCCTTTGTCATAGACAAGCTCAAGGACCGCTACCGCAAGGGCAAGCGCACGCTCACGGACATGTCCGCCCACTACGGGGTGCGCATTGATAACGCCCATGAGGCCACCTCTGACGCGCTGGCCGCCGCGCGCATCGCCTGGCGGCAGGCCAAGCTCTACCCAGACCTGGTGGAGATGACCTGCGAGGAGCTCATGGAGTTCCAGGCCGTGGGCTATTACGAGATGCAGACAGAGTTCAAGTCCTACCTTGAGGCCCGCGACCGCGACGCCTCCGACGTCCACACCTCCTGGCCCATGCGTGGATAATGGCTGACATGACTACTACTGAATTTCACGTCACCGGCATGACCTGCGGCCACTGCGAGAACGCGGTGCGCGAGGAGGTCAGCGCCATCCCTGGGGTCAGCGACGTATCCGTCAGCCACACCGACGGCCACCTGACCATCACCTCTGCGGGCACCGTGGACCGCGATGCGGTGGCCGCCGCCGTCGAGGAAGCCGGCTACCGCCTGGACTAGGGGCTAGGGGGCTAGGGGGCTAGGGGGCTAGGGGGCTCGGCCTAGGCGGGCCAGTCGCGCTTGACCACGTCGATGAGGTCCTCGGCGTCAACCCCCACCTCGTGTGACAGCGCCGCCGGGTGACCTTCTACCACCCCGAGGCGCAAGCCCGCGTCGAGGCGCTGCGCGGCAGCGTCAAGGTCCATCGCGTCCACGATGAGCGTCTGGGGCCACAGGCACAGCTCGCGCCACCACCGCGGCGGCACTCCAGCCAGGTTGAGCCACTGGTGGCCGACCTGTTTGAGGGCCGCGGCGACTCGCTCGGCGGGGACCGGATCAATGGCATGAAAAGCTGTTGGGGCGGGCACATTCCCACCGAGGATCAGGCCAAGGTCTGGTTCGTCGAGCTGAATATCCCACGGGCTTGCCGCCGCAGCGCCGGCAAGGGCGGCGCGAAGGTCAGCCAACGCGTAGCGGTCGGTGAGCACGCGGTGCCCCGAACTAAGCTCCAGGCGCGCGCTTAAGGTCCAGGGCCCAAGGAACTGCTGTTTGAGCGGGGCGCGCAGACCCGACCACGCGGCCTCCAGCGCGTCACGGTCCCGCTCCACCTGGTCTCGAGCCTGCCGGCTCAGCAGGCTTGGGCGGGGGCACAACCGCCAGCTGCGGGGACCGCGTTCGATGTAGACCCCCTCAAGGTGCGCCACGGTATAGGCCACGGCCTGGCAGGTCAGTCCCCGCTGCGGCAGGAGGGGAATGTGGCGCAGGGTGGTCTCCCCATCGATCATGCTGGCAGCATGCGCGATGGAGGTTCCGGGCATGGGGCCTAGCCCATAGATGGTGCTCATCTGGGGCAGCTTAGCGGCCAGTTCCGGTGATGGTGCCGGAGCCCACCACGATGTCCCCGCCGGGGTCGGGCAGATAGACCACAGCGGCCTGCCCGCGCGCCACGCCGGACAGCGGCTGCGCCAGTTCAAGGTGCATCTGGTCGCGCGTGCGATCCACCTGGGCGCGGCAGTCCACCACGCCGCCGTGGGCGCGCACCTGGACCTGGGCGTCAAAGATTCCGTCCATGGCGGGGTGCAGGATCTTCAACCGGTCCGCCTCGATGCTGGTGACGGCGAGGTCCGCCCGGGACCCCACCGTGACCGTGCCGGTGCGCGCGTCGATGTCTGTGACGTAGCGGGGCGTCCCGTCCGGCGTCGGAGTTTTAATATCTAGCCCTTTGCGTTGGCCGATAGTAAAGCCGTACACCCCGTCATGCTCGCGCAGCGTGTGGCCTTCAGTATCAACGATCGCCCCGGGGCGCAGCCCAATGTGGGCCCCCAGGAAGGCCTTGGTGTCACCGTCCGGGATGAAGCAAATGTCATAGGAGTCCGGCTTCGAGGCCGTGGAGAACCCATGCCGCGCCGCTTCCTCCCGGATCTGCGGCTTGTGAGTGTCGCCCACGGGGAACATGCAGTGTGCCAACTCGTGGGCGCCGAGTACTCCCAGGACATAGGACTGGTCCTTGTTAGGGTCCACGGAGCGGCGCAGGTAGCCGTCGCCGCCATCCTGCGGGAGCGTCAACTGCGCGTAGTGGCCGGTGACCACGGCGTCAAAGCCCAGGGCGAGGCCACGCTCCAGCAGGGCTGCGAACTTGATTTTCTCATTGCAGCGCAGGCAGGGGTTGGGGGTTTCGCCATGGGCGTAGGAGTCCACGAAGTCGTCGATGACCTCTTCTTTAAAGCGATCAGAAAAGTCCCAGACGTAGAAGGGGATGCCCAGCTTGTCGCACACGCGGCGAGCGTCGGCGGAATCCTCCAGCGAGCAACACCCGCGCGAGGACTCGCGCACGGCTTGCGGGTCGCGGGAGAGTGCAAGGTGCACCCCGATGACCTCATGCCCGGCTTCCATGGCACGGGCGGCGGCAACGGAGGAATCTACTCCCCCGCTCATGGCGGCAAGGACCCGCACACCATCACCCCTTCTCTTCGCGTCTTTGTGCGGGACACGAGTGTAGTCACCACCATGGGCGAGTATCCAAACCGACCTCCTCCCGCGCGGCCCTGCGCGCCAGTTCGCGGGCACGCTCGCACCGCTGGCTGCGGTACTGCGCAATGGTGCGCGCCCAGGCGATTCCCCGGCAACTCAGCGGGCCGCTGGGCACCGATACTTGCCAGGTGGCATCATCCATCATCCACACGGCAATGCCGGTGGATGGGTCGAGGAGGTAGCGCACCACCCCATCGGTTTTCATATTGTGATGATGCTGGCACAGGTTGGCCAGGCCGTCGCAGCTGGTAGATCCCCCCTCGTGGTGGTTGATCCGATGGTCCTGCTGCGCGGTGTCAGCGGGATGGGTACAGCCCGGGAAGCGGCAGGTGCCGTCACGCCCATCCACCCACGCCGACAATCCCCGGGTGGCATCGTGGGCCGCGGTGTATTCGGTACGCGCGCTGTCCATGTCGCGCACCTGCGTCACCATGGACTCCCACTGCCGCTGGGAACGCTCGCTGAGCCAACCGGCCTGCGGCATCCACGCCGGGGCGGCCTCAATATCTGTGGCCTTATACAGGTTGAGGACCACTCGGGTGGTGCTCTTCTCCTTGACCAGGGCGACGAACGCCTCCCCCAGGGTGGTGTTGTCCTTGGCCGCACGGGCCCGCACGAGCTTGTCTAGCCACACGCCTTCATCAAGGTCCAGCGTGATAAGGAAATCGGAGGTGACATCGTTATGGTCTACCCCGTAGCGGCGTTGACGCGGCGGCTCCTTTTGGCCCGGAATAATCTCCGGATCCAGCGCCCGAATAATCTCGGTGAGCTTGGCTTCCAATTGCCGCACCGTAGGAAGCGCCTGCCCGGGAACCGTGGGCGTGAGATACGCAGTCAAATGCCTATCGACGTCCCCGAAATCCTCCCGATCAACAGCCTCCATGAGCCTGCCAATTGCCGTCACCCGATCCAGGTCCAGATGAAACAACTCATGCTGAAGCGCGTTGAGCAACGGCAGCCGAGACAGTACATCCAGTCCCACGATGATCGAGTTTTTCAACGTGTACGGCCGCGCGCCCGTGTCCTTGACCAGCCGGGCCACGGACGTGCGCATGGCCTCATCACCGCGCGGAACCTGGGATTCCCAGAAAAGATGGGTTGCGCGCACAATGTCCCGATAGTGCACAGCTACCGGATTTTCCGGGTCATTGACAGTGAAGTAACAGTCTGGTGTGACGGGCATTTCAAGGCCTCCCCCCTCCGGGGGCATGCTCTCCCCCCGGTACGCTCAGTCCCCGTTCACATGTTCCCCTCCCACTATACTCCCTTCCACCACCGCGTCAAGGTTCATCAGCCCAGGTTGTACAGTTAAGGCTCCACCATTGACCGGCACCACTTAGCCCCAGGCCGCCTCGAATGCACTTACTAGTGCGGCAGCACTGATTGGCCAAAAACCATCCCGCTTTCTCCCCCCGGTGTTAACCTGAACCGAAAGTTGCATGACCGCTTCCAAAGGAGCCCACGGATGGCCACACAATCCCTAGTAGCACCGGTCTCAGGCACCGTTATTGACCTGGCCGATGTCCCCGATCCCACCTTTGCCAAAGGCGCCCTAGGCCAAGGCTTTGGCATCGCCGATCCCACGGACACCACCGTCGTCTCCCCCGTCACCGGCACGGTGACCATGGTGGCGCGGACCAGCCATGCCATCGGACTGCATACCGAAGACGGCCTAGACGTGCTGGTCCACCTGGGCATCGACACCGTTGAGCTGCAGGGACGCCCCTTCGCGCTGAGCGTGGTCAAGGGCGATCAGGTCCAGGCAGGCGACGCCATCGCCACCTGGGACACCGAGCTTGTTGCGCAGGAAGGCAAGTCCACCTGCACCATCGTCGCCGTCACCAACTCAGCCACCACCTGCGAGCGTATCGACGCCCACGTGGGAACCGTGAGCGCAGGCGACCCGGCGGCAACAATCGTCCGCAGCGGCGAGGACGAGCCTGAGCAGCAGCAGCCGCAGGATGAGCAGCCTGCCGCCGCCGTCGCCCCACTGAGCCAGGACCAGCTGGCCGCCGCCATCATTGACGGGGTCGGTGGCGCTGAGAATATTCGCAACCACACCCACTGCATCACCCGGCTGCGCTTCAACCTCAAGGACGAATCCCAGGCCCGCACTGAGTATCTGCAGGGTCTCGACGGGGTCATCGAGATCATCCGCGCCGGCGGGCAATATCAAGTGGTCATCGGCCCCGGTGTGGAGGACCTCTATGACACCCTGGCTGCGCAGCTCGGCGGTGCCGATGATGCCCCTGCGCTGGCGGGGGACGTCGACAAGCCCACGACCACCTGGGGATGGGTCAAGCATGGCTTTGCCTCCCTCATCGGTGTGATCACCGGGTCCATGATTCCGGTCATTGGACTGCTGGCCGCCTCCGGCATTATCAAGGGAATCCTGTCCCTGCTGCTGAACTTTGACGTCATCACCAAGACGTCATCCACCTTCATCCTCATCGACGCGATGAGTGACGCCGTGTTCTACTTCCTGCCCATCTTCGTCGGCTTTACCGCCGCACGCAGGCTCGGCGCGGACCCCATCATCGTGGCCATCATCGGCGGTGTGATCACCTACCCCGCCATCATCAAACTGGCGGAAGGCGATGCCTCCTCCAGCCTGCTGGGTATGCCCCTCAACGCGGACTTCTTCGGGCTGCCCTTCCACGTAGCCCAGTACTCTTACTCCATCTTCCCCATCATCGTCGCCGCCTGGCTGGCCTCCATCCTCGAACCCCAGCTCAAGCGCTTCATCCCAACCACCGTGCGCATGATCTTCCTGCCCCTGGTGGAGGTCGTGGTGGTCTCCCTGGCAATCCTGCTGCTCCTGGGCCCCGTGGTCATGTTCATCTCCACCGGCATTGCCAACGGCATCCAGGCGCTCTATGACCTCTCCCCGACCATCTCCGGGCTGTTCATCGGCGGGTTCTACCAGTCCCTGGTCATCTTCGGCCTGCACTGGGCCGTCATCCCCCTGGTGGCCCAAGACATCGCGCTCAACGGCAACTCCCCGCTCAACGCCATCATCTCCGCGACCATGGTCGCCCAGGGCGGGGCGGTCCTGGCCGTGTTCTTCAAGTCCCGGCTGCTCAAGGTCAAGGAGCTCTCCGGCTCCGCGGCCATCGCCGCCTTCTGTGGCATCACCGAGCCGGCCATGTACGGCGTCAACCTGAAATACGGGCGGACCTTCATCATGGCCTCCATCGGCGGCGCCTGTGGCGGCCTGCTCACCGGCCTGTTCAAGGTCAACATGTGGGGCTTTACCGGATCGCTCATCGGATTCACCAGCTTTGTCAACCCAGAAGGCCTGGACTTCAGCTTCTGGGGATTCTGGATCGCCTCCGCGGTGGCCGCCGGCGTCGCCTTCGTCCTGACCTGGCTGTTCGGCTTCAAGGACTCCGACGTCGAGACCGGCCGGGAGGTCAAGAAGGTGCGGCTAGGACGCCGGGACCCGGTTCAAAAGTAACCCGATGCCAAACTGCGGCAAGTAGCAGCCCGACACCGCGATGGCGATGGCCGGCAAGGTCAACTCATCGCGGTAGACCAAATACCACGGCTCGTGGGTCGGGTTGAACTTGTACTTCGACGCGGCCAACGTGCGGAAGCCATAGAACGGCTCCATCGTATGGCCCACCCGATCCAGGGCTTGATCCAAAAAGCTCTTCGCCTCGCTCGACCGCGCCAGCGGCGCTCCCGACAGCGACACCCACTCCAGCCCCTCCTCCCGGGCGGCCACCGCGGCCTCCGCCAGCAAGAACTCGATGACCGGGCGGAAGCCCTCCCGATCCCGGCGCATGAAGTCCAACGTCAAACCGGCTAACTGGCCGTGCTCGTAGACCGGCAACCAGCTGGTCACGCCATGGACACGGCCCTGGCCGTCGATGGCCAGCAGCAGCCGCGTTCCCGGCTCCGCCAGCTCGTCGAGGGTGCCCAGGGTAAAGCCCATCTCCGGCAGCGCCTTATCGGCCACCCACTCCTCCGACAGGGCGGTGATCTTGTCCCGCAGTGCCGGGCCAGCCTCCGCCCACGTCGTCCACACGGCCTCCACGCCCTCCTTGACCGCGCGATTGCGGGCGGTGCGCACGTTCTGGAACTTCTTGCCCTTAAAGTCCGTGCACTCGGTCAGCATCAAGGACTCCTCAGCCACCTGCACGCGCTTAAAGCCATGCGCGGCGCGATCTCGCGCGAAGTCCGCATTCACCGAATACCACGCCACCGTCCAGCCCTGGGCCGCCGCAAACTTTTCAAAGCCCGCAGCCAATTCCTCCACCGCAGCGCTGCCCACCGGCTGACCAACCGTCACCGCCACGCCGTTGCGGACCCGGAACGCCACGTAGCCGTCGCGCGCCTCATTGAACCAGTACCTATTGCCCGGCCACACCGTCATCGCCTGGAGGTGGTCTCCGCTGCCAGCAGCCATGATCTGGCGAGCCACCATCCGATCAGCCGCCACCGCACGATCCGGCACCGACATCAGCAGCACGTACAACGCCACGGCCACCGCAATCCAGAACAGGGAGCCCACCCACTCGTAGAGCAGCCAGGCCGCGGTGGAATCCGGACGCAACGGCCACTGCGGGTACACCCGCACCGCCGGCGGGACGTAGCGCGTCAGCCACTGCGAGATAATCATGTCCATCGTCGCATGCGGCGCGAACTGGCGGCGCAACAGCCACGCCCCCACAAACCACAGGCCGCTAGTCGCCCCGAACGCCGCGGCGGAGCGCAGCACAAACCGGCCCACGCGGGCCAACGCAATACGCACCTGGAAAGCCCGGCGCGTGACCACCAGCACCGCGATACACGCCAGCCACGGGCTCAGGCTAGACAGGATGTTTGCCTGGTAGATCACCGAACCGTCATAGGCCTCCCGGCGCGCCACCACGTGTACGGCGATGACCAGGCAGGAAAGAATCTGGAATCCCAGCGACAGCCACCACGCTAGGCGGCGGCCGCGCACCAGCCCCAGGATGAGCACCGCCTGCACAATCAGCGGCACCAGGTCGATGACCGCCGGCCACCAGGCCAGTTCCCCGACGGCGGACAGGGGGCTTTGCGCCAGCGGGTTAAACGCGGAGATCACCGGTCCCAAGCCCACGGCGGCGAGCACCATGGCCACCAGCACTCGGGTCTCGCGCAGGGACATCCGGCGCACCGAGTTCACGTTGCGGGCGAGCAGGCCCAGGATCGTGGTGGCCAGGCCCACAAAGTCGCCCAGGCTGCCGGAAAAGAGCACCAGGGTGGCGGTGAGGGTGACCAGCCAGCCGGCGATGCGCCGCCGCCACAGGACGGGCATGTGCCCGGTGGCAAATGCCGCCGTGCCGCAGATCCAGCCCACGGGGCTGACAAACGCCTGGTTAAGCAGGTCAGCCCCCCAGCGGTTAAGGCCGACCTCTTCGACGGATTGGGCGATCATCAACCCCACCGGCGTGGCAAAGATCTGCATGGCCGCCGCGACGGCGAGCATCTTGCGGGTGCCCAGCACCATCTCCGAGCCGAGCACCAGCACCAGGATGGCGCCGGTGGAGATGATCGCCCCCATGCCCGTGCTCGCCGTCAGGCCGGCGAGCAGGAGGTGAGGGTCATTGATGCGGTAGGGCATCCACACGCCGAGGCTATCCCAGAGGTCAAAGGTGTCCGGCCCGACGGTCCACCGCACGATCCAGATCATGGCCGCCAGGACAAAAGTGGCGGGCGTGCGCCGCACGACGGCGAAAAGCTGTCTGGTCATTCTGCCAACCTACCCCGCTGGGCAACCCAGTCGAAAGTATGACGGAGGGCCTCTCGCCACACCTGGTAGGAGTGGCCCCCGCGTACGGTGGTGAAGGTGGTGTCCATCCCGGCGGCGCGGGCGGCGTCGTTAAGCTCGGTGAGCGCGGCGCGGGATTCCTTGTCCTTCTCACCGGCGACAAAACGCCCGGCGACATGGGCAAAGTCGGGGTTTCCGCGGGCGAGGAGGGTCGCCGGGTTGATGTCTTGGAAGCGCTCCTCGTCGCCGTCGAAGAAGTGCTCCACGGTGGCCTGGTGGTCGCCGAGCGTGGGCTCGGCCTGGCCGGAGAAGTCCAGGAAGTTGCCGTAGGCGCGGGGGTGGGCGGTGGCCACCTGGAGCGCGCAGGTGCCGCCGTAGCTCAGCCCGCCGATGGTCCACGTGGATTGGTCCGGGTTGACGCGGAAGCGTTCCTTGATGGCGGCCGGCACGTCCGTAGACAGGTAGGTCATCACCGCCCCCTCGGAGCTATCGGTGCACAGCGGGTTGCCGGTAAAGGAACCGGTGCCGTCCACGCTGACGATGATCGGCGCCACGCCGTTGTGGGTGGCCTGGTATTCATCCGCGGTGGCCACGGCCGCGCCGTTGCTGAACCACTGCTGGGGCCGACCGGGATTGCCGGCCATGAGCACCAGGACGGGCAGCTGGCGCTGCGGCTGGGTCCAATAGGCCGGCGGCACCCACGCCACGGCGGTGCGGGCGGCGAAGGAACCGGGCAGGTCCACATCCACCAGAGCGCCCACCGGTCCGCCGTCGCGTTGCGGGGCGGCGGTGACGGTGCGGAACTGCTCATAGGTCATCGACTGGGCATTGAGCTGGGCGCTGAGCGAACGCACGGTGGGATACTGCTGGTAGATGAGGTTAAACACGCCGAGTGCTCCGATGAGCGCGCCGATCGTTGCGGCGGCCATGACTACGCGCCGACCCCGGTGGGTGACCACGCCTGCCAGGCAGGCCACCGCCCCGCCGCCGGCGAGGTAGACCACCGGCATGACCCGATCGGGGAAGGGTTTCCACCACACCTCGAGGATCGCCCACGCCAGGACCGTGAGCACTGCTGCCACGGCGAAGCCGCCGATTCGGGCCTTTCGCGTCCCGTATCGCAGCGCGCAGACCATGGCGGCAATCCAGGCGAGCGCGTAGCAGGCTCTCGCAATTGGTGAAACGAGCGAGAGCTCTAAAAACCAAGTCATGGATGTATTTTTACCTGAAGCAGAAACTAAGTTCTGCACCCAAAAGAACCTTGCGGCGGAACTCACAGGCATCCGGCAGTACTATGACGGCATGGACCCAGTTGTCGTCGCCCTCCATGGCTCCGCATCCCTGCCACTATCAATGTGGCGCATTGCGGCCTCCCTGCGCCGTTGCGGATGCACCGTGCACACCCCCGCCTACGGCTTTTTGGGGTTCGGGCGCCACCAACCCATCCTGGATCGGCTGGCGGCCAAGCTGTCCCACCTGCCGCGCTTTGACATCGTGGGCCACTCGCTCGGCGGACTGATCGGCCTACAGCTGGCCGCCCGCCCCGAGTTCGCCGGAAAAATCGGCACCATCGTGGGGCTCGGGGCCAACTGGCGGGGCATGGACACGTGGTATAGCCCGCGTATCGACGCCCCCGCCGCGCCCGGTGTGCGCATCGTCTCCATCGTCTCCGACGGCGACCGGGTGGTGCCCCAGTGGTCGTCCCGGCTCGGCGAAGTCGTCGAGGTAGCCAAGGTCAGCCACTCAGGGCTGCGCGCCCTGGATCACCTGGTAGTTCAGGCCATCCCGGCGACGCGGGCGCGCTCCACGATCGCCGGCAGCTGAGCCACCAGCGCATCGATATCCTCGTCGGTGGTCGTGCGCCCCAGGGTAAAACGCACCGTCCCGCGTGCGGGCCCCTCGGCTACCCCCATGGCTAGCAGGACGGAGGAGGCGCGGTTGACCCCCGCGTGGCAGGCAGAGCCCGTGGATGCGGCGAACCCGGCGGCGTCGAGAAGCATGATCAGGCTATCTCCCTCAGCCCCGGGGAAAGACACGCTCAGGTGACCCGCCATGGCCGGTGCATGCGTGTTGACCACCACGTCCGGAATCGACGCCAGGATGCGCTCGCGCAGGCGATCGCGCAGGCCGCCCAGCCGGGTGGCTTCCTCGTCGAGCTGCGCGCACGCCTCACCCAACGCCGCGGCCAGCGCCGCCGCCCCGGCAACATCATTGGTGCCCGGCCGGATGCCGCGCTCCTGGCCGCCGCCGAAAAGCAGCGCCTGGGGTGCCGGGGATCGCCGCGCCAGCAGCACTCCCACCCCGCGCGGTCCGCCGAACTTGTGGCCGGATGCGGCCAGCGTCGTCGCGCCCAGCGCATGGAAATCAATGGGCACCCGCCCCGTTGCCTGCACCGCATCGACGTGCACGGGCGTATCCGTGGCCTGCGCCGCCGCGATCACCTTATCGAGCGGCTGGATCGCGCCGGTCTCATTGTTGGCCATCATGCACGCCACCAGCGCCGCCGGGGTATCCAGCGCGGCGAGCTGGCTGACGTGTCCGGTGCTATCCACGCCCAGGTAATCCACCTGCGCTCCCGTGGCGGCAATGGCCTCAGCCACCGCCGGGTGTTCGATGGGGGTGGTGACAATGCGCTGGCGATCCGACGCCCGGAATAGGCCCTGGACAGCGATGTTGTCTGCCTCCGTGCCCGAGGCGGTGAAAATGACCTCCACCGGGTCCGCCCCCAGCAGCTCCGCGACCCGCTCCCGGGACTCGTCAAGAATGCGCCGACTCTCCCGGCCGGCCGCATACTGCCCGCCCGGGTTGAGCGCCTGTGCGTTGTCCACCCAGGCGCGCACCGCGACCTCGCGCATCGGGGTGGTCGCAGCGTGGTCAAGATAATGCTGGGTGCTCACTTGCGCTTCTCAATTTCTTCCACCAACGCGGGGACAACCTCAAAGAGATCTCCCACCACGCCCAGGTCCGCCAGCTGGAACAGCGCGGCATCTTCGTCGTTATTGATGGCAACGATCTTCTTGGCCGTCTGAATGCCGGAGGTGTGCTGAATGGCGCCGGAAATGCCCACCCCAATGTACAAGTCCGGGGAGACCGTCACTCCCGTCTGGCCGATCTGATACTGGGCGTCGTAGTAGCCCAGATCCACCGCGTCGCGGGTTGCCCCCACCGCGCCACCAAGCGCATCCGCCAGCTTTTCTACGTACTCGGTGAAGTTCTCCCGGGAGCCCACCCCACGTCCGCCGGCGACAACCACCTTCGCCTGCGTCAGCTCCGGGCGATCCCCATGCTGCGCCGGGGTGAAAGACTCCACGGTGACGTCCTTGATCGTCGGCTCCGGCAGCTCCACGGCAACCAGCTCGCCCGCGGCCGCCTGCGGCGCGGCCGCGACAGCGCCCGGGCGCAGCGTATACACCGGGCTGGTACCACCCACCGCGCTAGAGACCTGGATGGTATCGCCGAAGATGGACTGGTTGGCGGTGCCATCGGCGTTGATGCCCACCACGTCGCGCAGCAGGCCAGAGGCCAGGCGGGCGGCCAGGCGCCCTGCGATCTCATTGCCCGCTACCCCGCCTGCGACCACGATGGGCCCCGGGGTGGAGCCAGCGACGGCAGCCAGCGCATCGACGGCAGGCAAGACCACCCGCTGGGAAGCCCCCTGGGCCTCCGCGGCGTAGACCGTGGCCGCGCCCAGCTCGGCCAGCTGCTCGCGCAGCGCCTCCGCGGTGCCCGGCTCCCCCACCACAACCGCGGCAACATCGCCGAAGACGCGGGCCGCGGTGATCAGCTCGCCGGTGGTGCTATCCAGCCCCTCGGCGGTGTATTCCACAAGAACATAAGCAGTGCTCATAGGTATTGTTCTCCCTCGCTTTGGCTAGATCAGCTTCTCGTCGGACAAAAACTCCGCGACGCGCTGTGCGGCATCCCCACCGGAAATCGTGGTGCCCGCGGCGCGCGCCGGGCGCGGCGTCGCGCCCGTGACCACGGAGGCGGCATGCTCCAGGCCCACCTGCTCCGCCGTCACCCCGATCGCCGCCAAGCTCAGCGTGCTGATCTCATGCTTCTTCGCGGCCATGATGCCCTTAAAGTTGGCAAAGCGCGGCTTAGCGGACTTATCCGTTACCGACACAATCGCCGGAAGCGCCGCGCGCAGGCGGTAGGTGCCGTGGGCGTCCTCGCGGGTCGCCGTGATCTCAGTGCCATCCAGCGCCACATCATGCACGGCAGTCAAGGCCGGCTGCTGGCGGTACTCTCCGAGGATTCCGGGCAGCGCGCCCACCGCCCCGTCCGAGGAGGCATCGCCCGCCACCACCAGGCTGACATCCGGGATCGTCGCCAGCGCGCACGTCACGGTCCACGCCGTAGCCAGCACGTCCGAGCCGGCCAGGGCGTCATCGACGACGTGGATGGCGTCATCGGCGCCCATGGCCAACGCCTTGCGCAACGCGTTATCCGCCTGCTGCGGGCCCACGGTCAGCGCAATGACCTTCAGTCCGGCATCCGGGTTATCATCGCGCAGCCGCAACGCCGCCTCGACGGCGTACTCATTGACCTCATCAAGAATGCAGTCGACGGAATCCCGGTCCACGGTGTGGTCAGCCTCCAGGGTTTTGGTCGACCACGTATCCGGGACGTTCTTTACCAGCACCACGATGGCGGGCATGCACTACTTCCCTTCTCACTTAGGATTTTTTTGCTCCCCGCCAGTGTAGCCATCAGCCCCTCAGCCGGGCCGCCGGACCACAGCCGGGCCACAGACGAGCGCCACCGCGCTGCGCCCGATGCGCGAGATGACCACCGTGGCCGGCTGGCTGCCGCGCAACCGCCACTGCCTGCGCAGCACGTCCGGATCCACGTCCACGCCGCGCACCAAAATCTCCACCCGCCCCACATCGAGGCGGCGCAACACCTCCCGGGCCTTGCGCACGGGCGCCTGTTCGATGAATGGAAATCCGCGATACCCCACAGGGATGCGGTCGCCGCTCAGGTGCGCGATGCGCTCATCGAGCATCCACAGCCCCTCGCGCGCCGCAAAATGGCGCACCAGCCCGGCGCGCACCACCGCCCCATCCGGATCGATGATGAATCTGCCCGGCGGCGCGACCGCCACCTCCGAGCCGTCCGCGTCCGTGACCCGATCCACCTGCCCGGCGCGGATGACCACCGCCTCGCGGCGCAAGCCTGCCGACAGCCCCGGCGAATACAAGCACGCCTCCTTGACCCCGCCGTCGACGGAAACCACGCTGACCAGCCCCTCCCAGTCGGCGTAGTCAATACCCGGCGCACACTTGATCGCCAGGTGGCGCCCCCGCCACGCCTCCACCACCGCCGACAATGGCGGGTCCAGCTCCTCAGGGTCGCGCAGCCTGCGTCCCCCACGCCGGCGCGCCGGATCCGCGATGATCACCGGTGCGCTACTCGACGCCGTCGTTGCATCCGCTCGGCACACCAACCCACCGCTGACGTTGTGCCGGGCCATGGCCACCCGCGAGGCATCAATATCGGAGCCGATGTAGCCCAACCCTGCGGCCTGCACCGCCGGCGCCTCCGCGCCCACCGAACAGGTCACGTCATGGACCACCGCGCCCGGGCAAGCCTGGGCCAGGCGCTGCGCCCGCACCTGGGCCACCGGGGCGGGCGTGGCCTGCTGCGCCGCATCATGGTCAGCGAGCCAACCCGCCGGCAGCTTGCCGGTGGCCGTCGCCGAGTTCCACTCCGCGGCCGCGCGCGCGTACGGGCCGAAGGCGGAGCGCAGCACGGCGGCGTCGGCAAGCGCATCGGCGCGCGCACCCGACAGCTGCCCGCACACCTGCGCCACCTGGCTGCGGTGGGAGACCAAAAACTCCACCTCATCCAGCCGAAAAGCCACGGCACTACCTCCGATCCGTCGGGTGGTTACGGTAATAATCATCAAAACGCGGGTCATCGCCCGTGGCCGGCAGAATCACCGGAGTCATATCCGCCACCGCCGCGCGGGCCAACGCCTCATCCACCGTGGCGCAGCGCTCCAGCAACAACAATTGGTGCCACGTAGACACCACCAGCCGCACCAGACCATGCCGCCACGCCTGGAGGATCAGCCCCGGCGGAAACCACCCCGCCGACAGCGCCTCGGGCGTTTGACCATCCGGCTCCTGGCCCCGGGGACGCACCGCCAAAAAAGAAAAAGTATCAAACCACGTGCCGCGCTCCGACGGGCCCACCCACCGCGCCCACGGCCGCAACAAATCCGAACGCACCCGCAGCTGCCCCCGCTGGAGCACCTGCGTCAAGGCTAGTCGATGCGACTCCAAAGCCAGGCGATCCCCGTGGAAGGGGGACGCATCCTCCACGGTGGCACCAGTGGCGTCGATAGCCAGCAGCGTGCCCGTCTCCTCAAAGAGCTCCCGCACCGCAGCAAAAACCAACGCATGCGCCTTGTGGCGCGAGGTACCCAGCGCGCGCGCCGTAGCAACAATCGACGGGCCCGACCACAAAGAACCAAAATCCTGCGGCCAATCCCGCTCATCAACCCCACCCCCGGGAAAGACCGTCATCCCCGGGTAGTGCTCCATGGTGGACACGCGCTCCTGGACCCACACCTCCACCCCGCCGGGGCCGTCACGAACCAACAGCACCGTCGCCGCCAGGCGTGCGCCACCCAGGCCGCACGCCCGCTTGGCCGAATCCATGAGCCACTTACCCGCTGCGGTGGCTTCCACCCCGCCGCGAACGACGAGCAAAGAACCGCCCATCAATGCGGTTCAACGCAATGGGCTGATGGAACGTGCGGGTCAGATTCTCGCTGGTCATCACATCCTCGATGAGCCCCTGGGCCACCACGCGGCCCTCATCGAGCAGCAACGCGTGCGTGAATCCCGGCGGAATCTCCTCCACATGGTGGGTGATCATCACGATCGCCGGGGCGTCAGGATCCTCCGCCAGCTGGCCCAAATAGGACACCAGGTCCTCCCGGCCGCCCAAATCCATCCCGGCGGTCGGCTCATCCAGGATCAACAGCTCCGGATCAATCATCAACGCGCGAGCCAACAAAATGCGCTTGCGCTCCCCCTCCGACAACGTCCCCCACGTCCGGTCCACCAAGTGCAGCCCAGCGACCTGATCCAAAATGTCCGTCGCACGCTCAAAATCGGTGTCATCATAGTGTTCCCGCCAGCGACCCAAAATGGCATAGCCCGCAGAAATCACCAGATCCCCCACCCGCTCCGTATCCGGAATCCGCTGCGCCAGCGCCGACGACGACATGCCAATGCTCGCCTGCAAGTCACGCACATCCGTACGCCCCAAGCGCTGACCAATCACCCGCGCCACCCCCGAGGTGGGATGCTCCTGCGCGCCGGCGACCCGAATCAGCGTCGTCTTACCCGCCCCGTTCGGGCCAAGGACCACCCAACGCTCATCCAGCTCCACCTGCCAATCCACAGGCCCCACCAGCGTGGTTCCACCTCGAACCACACTCACCTGGGAGAAATCGATCAGCAGATCCTCATTCACGTCGCTCACACCTTCCCACCCTAGTGCACCACATACACCGCGTTTAGAACAACGCGTTTGCCATTGCCGACCGCGCCGCGCTCACCCGCGGATCATCCGGGGCAAAAAGACCAAATAACTCGAGCAAACGCTCCCGCGCCGCATCCCGGTGCGGGCCCGCCAACAGGCCCACCAAACGGGCAAAGGCCTGTTCCACCTTGCCGGACACCACCTCAGCATCCGCGGCGGCCAGCTGCTCTGCTAGCTCATCGCCCGACTCCGCCGGGGTGCCCAGCCGCTGGATAAGCCGGGCGCTGCCCCGCGCCTGGGCGGCCGCACTGTTGTGTGGATCTTCCGCAAGCAGCTGGTCATAGTAGTCAATAGCCGTCGCCGCATCGCCGGCCTCCAAGGCCTCCTCCGCGGCGTCGAAACGCGGATCCCGCGGCTCGCGCGGCTCCTGACCGGGCTGACCGGGCTGGGCACCGCCGAGCTGCGCGAGCAACGCCTGCGCCCACTGCTCCAGGGCCTCCGCCGGCTGCGGGCCCTCAAAGCTCGTCACCGGCTGCCCGCCGGCAATAACCACCACCGTGGGCACAACCGCCACGCCGAAAGCCTGCGCCAACTCCGGGGAGGAATCCGCGTCCACGTAGCGCAGCACAAATCCGCCCTGGGGTTGGGCCTGCTGAGACTGGGCCGCGATCCGCGCCAAATCCCCACGCATCGTGGCACATTCCGGACTGCGCTCCGAGCCGATGAGCACCACCACCGGGGTGCGCTGCGACTGCGCAATCACCTCCTCCTGGACCGTCTGCGCGCTGACCTCCACCACGCCATCAGAGCTGCGCTCCGAACGGGACGCGGCCAGCGCACCCAAGTCCACCGCTCCGGCGACAAAACGATCAGGGGTAGTCACTATGCCTTCTCCTCACCATCGACGGGACCAGCAGCCGGCGACTGCGCCGCCAACTGGGCCTCCAAGGACTCCACCTTCTGGGTCAACTGGCCGGTGTGCCCCGCGCGGATATCCGCCTTGAGCACCAGCGACACCCTCGGGCTGACCTCCGCCACCGCCAGCGTGGCCCGGTGCACCACATCCATGACCTCATCCCACTGCCCCTCCACCAGGGTGAACATGGCATTGGTCTCATTGGGCAATCCGGACTCGCGGACCACACGCACCGCCCGCGCCACCGCCGCAGACATCTCTGCGTCATGTCCCGGGGTCTGCGTTGGTGCCACACTAAACGCAACAATCATGGGCCCCACCCTACCGGCGTGCCCAACACCCGTGGTGCCAATGGCGGCGCTCCTCCGCGCCGCCCCAGATTTCCTTCGGCCACGCCACCACGTGCGCCGCCCCAGGCTCAATCGTCTGATTGCACCCCGGACACAGGTACCTCTTCACCGCGGAAGGGCCCGGAATCTGGCGCACGACAAAGATCTCCCCGTGCGCCCAGGCCGGCCCCGGCACCTCACGCGCACCCAGCAGCGAGGCACCGTGGGAGGGAAGCCGCGGGGGCGCCTCGCGGCGGGACCGTTTATTGCGCCGCGGCATCAGAACAACCGCAGCTCAGGGCTTTCGATGCCGCGTAGCGCCTGGTAGTCCAGTGTCACGCAGCGAATCCCGCGATCCTGCGCCAGGGTGCGCGCCTGCGGCTTGATCTCCTGGGCCGCAAAAACTCCCTGCACCGGGGCCAGCAGGCTATCGCGGTTGAGCAACTCCAGGTAGCGCGTCAGCTGCTCCACGCCGTCGATGCCGCCGCGGCGCTTAATCTCCACGGCCACCGTCGCACCGTCGGCGTCCCGGCACACGATGTCCACCGGACCAATGGCCGTCGGGTATTCCCGGCGAACCAGGCTGTAGCCCTCCCCCAGCGTGGTGATGTGCTCTGCCAGAAGCTCCTGCAAGTGGGCCTCCACGCCGTCCTTGATCAGGCCCGGATCCGGGCCCAGCTCGTAGGTGGAGTCGGCCACGATCTCAGAGATGGTGATCCGCAGCTGCTCGCCCTTGGAGTTTTCCACCACCCACAGCACCTCACCGGTGTCCTGATCATCCTCGTCGAGGATCGGGCTTTCCTGCAACGTGCAGGGCGGGGTCATCCAATTGAGCGGCTTGTAGGCGCGATCGTCAGCATGCACCGATACCGAACCGTCGGCCTTGACCATCAGCAGGCGCTGTGCGCTGGGGAGATGGGCATCTAACCGGCCCACATAATCGACTCTGCACGTGGCGATGACAAGGCGCATGCCGACTAGACTACTTCCGCTTATCGACGCCCGCGGACATCGGGGTCGCGCTTCAGCTGTCGGCGCATCAGGCGGGCATCGAGGCGCTCCTGCCGGACGTCCGGCGCCGCCTCCACCCACGCACGCAACGCCATCGCGGTGCGCACATCCACGGCGAGTTGCCACCGCGAGCCGTTGCTCACGGTGATCACCCGCGAGCCGGGCATCATAAACGACGCCTCCTGCGGAGTCATCTCCCGGCTGGACTCGATGTGGATGTAGCTGCGGTTAAAAACAAGATCCGCTACCGGGGACAACGAGCGAAGCTTAAAGAACTTCACCGAATCACCCTCGTAGCGGATCACACCGTGGCGCCAGCCATGGATGCCTGTTGCAGGTAGTCGACGCAGCGCGATGGTACTGCCCTGAGACCGTACTGCAAAGAATCTCCAGGCCGCCAGCGCGAGCACGACAGCGCCAAGAGCAGCGGGAATCCACAGGGTCCACTGCATGCCACGAACTCCCATCTTCGATCCTGTTCTCCAATCGGTCATACCCTGCCGCCAAGGGGGAGCATTGTAATACCGCAATAATACTCATTTGCCCTGCTTGCACCCAATTAATCGGGAAGTATTCGGCCGGCCTCCAATTCCCCAGGATGCACAAAGCCCCCGTTTCCAACACAGTGGAAACGGGGGTCCGGCAGATGAGATTATCCCTCAGCCAGTCGACGCTGTGCCTTGAGCGCGGCCTGCGCGCGGGAGCGCTCAAGTTCGTGGGCGGAGTTCAGGCCCTCCTCCGCGGCGCGGGAGTCAACCTCGTCGGCCCACACCGCGTGGTCGGCAAGGATGGTCACCCGGTCAGGGTTGACGGAAATGAATCCGCCCTGGACCGCCGCGACCTTCAACCCGCCGTCGATGGGCCGGATAGCCACCGTCCCATTGTCAACGAGTTGGCCGAGCATGGGCTCATGCTTCGGCTGGATACCGATCTCGCCCTCAGTGGTCTGCGCGGAGACGATGGTGGCCTCTCCGGACCACAACATGCGCTCCACGGAGACCAGTTCCACGGTGATGGAAGCCATACGTACTCGAACCTCCCCTACTTCTTCTCGGTGAGCTTCTTGTACGCTTCCTCAACGTCGTCGAGGCCACCCAGGCCGTTGAAGGCCTGCTCCGGGTAGGCGTCGAACTCGCCATTGCAGATGCGCTCGAAGGCGTCAATGGTGTCCTTGAGCGGAACGTAGGAGCCCGGCAGGCCGGTGAACTTCTCCGCGACGAAGAAGTTCTGGCCCAGGAAACGCTCGATGCGGCGGGCACGCTGGACGGTGATCTTGTCCTCTTCGGACAGCTCGTCCATGCCCAGGATCGCGATGATGTCCTGGAGCTCCTTGTTCTTCTGCAGGATGTTGATCACGCGCTGCGCAACCTCGTAGTGGTGCTCACCGACGATGCCCGGCTCGAGGATACGAGACGTGGACGTCAGCGGGTTGACCGCGGGGTAAATACCCTTCGAGGCGATGGAACGGTCCAACTCGGTGGTCGCATCCAGGTGCGCGAACGTGGTCGCCGGCGCCGGGTCGGTGTAGTCATCGGCGGGCACGTAGACGGCCTGCAGGGAGGTAATCGAACGACCCTTGGTCGAGGTGATGCGCTCCTGGAGCACGCCCATTTCGTCGGCAAGCGTGGGCTGGTAACCCACAGCAGACGGCATGCGGCCCAGCAGCGTGGACACCTCAGAACCGGCCTGGGTGAAGCGGAAGATGTTGTCGATGAACAGCAGCACGTCCTGGTGCTGCACGTCACGGAAGTACTCCGCCATGGTCAGGCCGGACAGGGCCACGCGCATACGCACTCCCGGCGGCTCGTCCATCTGGCCGAAGACCAGGGCCGTATCTTGCAGCACGCCCATCTCTTCCATTTCCAGGAAGAGGTCGGTGCCCTCACGGGTACGCTCGCCCACGCCGGCGAAGACCGACGTACCGGAGAACTCGCGGGCGATACGGGTAATCATCTCCTGGATGAGCACCGTCTTGCCCACGCCGGCGCCGCCGAACAGGCCGATCTTGCCGCCCTTGACGTACGGGGTCAGCAGGTCGATGACCTTGATGCCCGTCTCCAGGATCTCGGTCTTGCCTTCGAGCTGGTCAAACGGCGGCGGATCGCGGTGGATGCCCCACTGCTCGCCGTCGCGGCCCAGGCCGGGCTCGTCCAGGCAGTCGCCCAGGGCGTTAAAGACGTGACCCTTGACCACGTCGCCCACGGGCACAGAAATAGGGGCCCCAGTATCGATGACCTTGGTGCCACGCACCAGGCCGTCGGTGGGAGCCATGGAGATGGTGCGCACCAGGTTGTCGCCCAGGTGCTGGGCCACCTCTAGGGTAATGGTCTTGGCAACGGCCTCGAGGGTGACCTCGACCGTCAACGCGTTGTAGAGCGCGGGCAGCTCGCCGCGGGGGAACTCCACGTCGACGACCGCGCCGATGACGCGCACGACACGGCCGGCGGTAGCCGCCTGCTGTGTCTCGTGCTCAGTCAGAGCTGTACTCATAATCAGTCGCTTTCTCCGCTATCGGCGAGCGCACCCGCGCCACCGACGATCTCTGTGATTTCCTGGGTGATCTGTGCCTGACGGGCCTGGTTAGCCACGCGCGAGAGGTCCTTGACCAGCTCGGTGGCGTTATCCGTCGCCGACTTCATGGCCGTGCGCCGGGATGCAGACTCCGCGGCCGCCGACTCGAGGAAAATCGAGTACAGCGAGCGCGACACATACTTGGGCAGCAGCTCCCCAAGCAGCGTGTCTGCGTCCGGCTCAAAGTCATAGTCAGCGGTGGGCTCACCGGTGTTGTCCAGCAGGTCCTCGCCCGGGTTGAATTCCACCTCATGGAGCACCGGCTCAATGGGCAGCAACTGGTGCGCCCGAGCCGTCTGCGTGAGCATGGACTCAAACTCCGTGTACACCACGTGCACCTGGTCAAAGCCCTGGATGCCATCGCCCTCATCACCGACGAGTCCGTTGCGGCTCTTGGCCTGAGCCTTGGAGCCTGCCAGGAAACCGTCGATCATGTGGCGGCGCACATCGTGGGTGGAGTCCCAGGTGGGGTCCTGGGAGAACCCGGTCCAGGCGCCGGCGATCTTCTCGCCGCGGAACTTATAAAAGCCCTCGCCCTTGCCGCCGGTGACGTAGCGGACCACCTCGTAGCCGGCCTCTTCGAGCATCTTGATCAGCTCGGCAGCCTTCTTGAACACGTTGTGGTTGTATCCACCACACATGCCGCGGTCAGACGACACCACGAGCACGGCGGCGCGACGGCCGTCCTCCCGCTCGTGGAGCATGGGGTGATCGAGGGAGCTGGCGGCGGCCAGTCGCTCGACGACGTGCTGAATCTCGGTGGCATACGGCACCGAGGCCTGCACGCGCGCCTGCGCCTTGGTGATGCGCGAGGTCGCGATCATCTCCTGCGCCTTGGTGATCTTCTTGGTGGAGTTGACGGACCGAATGCGGTCGCGCAGCTCGCGAAGATTAGCCATGGAACACCCTCCTCCCTTCTTGCTTGCTAGCGGTCATGGTTGCGTGCACCATGCCCTTTACGCGTCCGACTTCTTGCGGTTGACGTTGAGCTGGTTCTTGCTCACCTGCGCCGCATCCAGCGCGTCCACCTCGGGCTCGTTGATCACGGGGGTGCCATCGGTGGTCTGGAAGGAGGAGCGGAACTCCTCGTTGGCCTTCAGCAGGGTCTGCTTGGACTCGTCAGACAGGGCGGCGCCGCCGTCAATCTGCTCGTAGACCTGCGGCTGGGTGGCGCGCAGGTGCTCCTGCAGCTCGGCCTCGTAGCGGCGAACGTCTTCGACGGGAACGTCATCGAAGACGCCTTCGCCAGCCAGCCAGATGGAGATCATCTGGTATTCCACGGGCTGCGGGGAGCTCTCCGGCTGCTTGAGCAGCTCGACGAGGCGCTGGCCACGCTCGAGCTGAGCCTTGGACGCGGCGTCCAGGTCAGACGCGAAGGTGGCAAAAGCCTCCAGGTCGCGGTAGGCGGCCAGGTCCAGACGCAGGGAGCCTGCGACCTTCTTCATGCCCTTGGTCTGGGCGGCGCCACCGACGCGGGAGACGGACACACCGACGTTGATGGCCGGGCGAATGCCCTGGTTGAACAGGTCAGACTCAAGGAAGACCTGGCCATCCGTAATGGAGATGACGTTGGTGGGAATGAACGCGGAGACGTCATTGGCCTTGGTCTCAATGATCGGCAGTGCGGTCATCGAACCGGAGCCCATGTCATCGGAGAGCTTGGCCGCGCGCTCCAGCAGACGGGAGTGCAGGTAGAACACGTCGCCGGGGTAAGCCTCGCGTCCCGGCGGGCGACGCAGCAGCAGCGAAATGGCGCGGTACGCCTCCGCCTGCTTGGTCAGATCATCGTAGATGACCAGGACGTGGTTGCCCTGGTACATCCAGTGCTGGCCCAGGGCCGCGCCGGAGAAGGGCGCCAGCCACTTAAAGCCAGCGGAGTCAGAGGCCGGGGCCGCCACGATCGTGGTGTACTCCAGGGCACCGCGCTCCTCCAGGGTGCGGCGCACCGAGGCGATGGTGGAACCCTTTTGGCCAATGGCGACGTAGATGCAGCGCACCTGCTTGTTCTTGTCGCCGGATTCCCAGTTGGCCTTCTGGTTCAAGATGGTGTCAATGCACACCGCGGTCTTGCCGGTCTTGCGGTCGCCGATGATCAGCTGACGCTGGCCGCGACCGATGGGGGTCATCGCGTCGATGGCCTTGATGCCGGTCTGCATGGGCTCATCGACGGGCTTGCGCTGCAGCACGGATGGTGCCTGCAGCTCGAGCACGCGCTCTTCCTCGGCCTCGATGGGGCCCAGGCCGTCGATCGGCTCGCCCAGGGGGTTAATCACGCGGCCGAGGAACTTGTCTCCGACCGGGATGGACAGGACTTCGCCTGTCCGCTTGACCTCGTCGCCCTCCTTGAGGGACTCGTAGTTGCCCAGCACCACGACGCCGATGCGGTCGGCCTCGAGGTTCTGCGCGACGCCGATGACGCCGCCGGGGAACTCCAGCAGCTCATTGGCCATCACGGACGGCAGGCCCGAAACCTGGGCAATGCCGTCAGCGGTGGAGATGACCACGCCGACCTCCTCACGGGAGGCCTCCGCGGAGAAGCTCGAGGTGTAGTTCGCTATCGCGCTACGGATCTCATCGGAGGAGATCGTCAGCTCCGCCATGTTCTTCCTGCTCTCGGTTGTTTCGTCCAATTTGTCTTCGTGTACTTCTCGCCTGGTCTTGAGGAATTAAGACACCCGCGCCATGTCGGCGCGCAGGCGTGCGATCTTGGCGGCGATGGAGCCGTCGATAAGCTCATCACCCACCCGCACGCTCAACCCGCCCAGCAGCGACTCGTCGATGACCGTGTGCACGGAGATCTCGGTGCCATAGACCTGGCCGAGCTTCTGTGCCAGTGCTTCGGTCTGCTGCGCAGACAGGGCGCTTGCCGACGTCACCCGCGCGACGGTGTGTCCCCGCACTGCGGCTGCGCGCTCGGAGAGCGCATCCACATCGTCGATGGGGTTGAACTCGGGCCGGCCAATGGCCTGCAGCACCAGCGTCTCCGTGAACATGGTGACCTTGCCATACAGCACGGAGGCCGCCAGGGAGCGCTTCCGCTCGGGGTCGGTGGCCTTATCCGAAAGCAACGCGGTCAGCTCCGGCTCGCGGTCCAGCACGCGGGCGAGCTCGAAGAGCTCGCTTTCCACGGTCTCCAGCTTGCCGTCCAAGCGGGCGCCCACCAGCAGAGCCTGACGGCCCAGGTCAACCAATCCGTCGCGCAATTCGCGAGGGGTGGACCACTGCTGGGTCACCGCGGCCTCCAGGACCTGCTGCGTCTCTGGGGCCACTGCGGAGGCAAAGACGTCGCGTACCAACCCAGCGCGAGCAGAAGCTGGCGCTGCTTGATCGGCGATGGCGACGCGCAGCTGACGATCACCGTCGAGTACCTCGACGGCGTCGAAAAGCTGCGTGCCCACGGTGGCGGCCTGGGCGACGGTGGTGATCTGGGAGTCCAGCTGATCGCTCAACGCTGCGAGTGCTTCACGGCTTGCTGCGTGCATGTCGCTCACTTTCCTGCCGAAACGGGCGTTGCCAGGGAGTCAAGGTCGGCGAGGAAGGAGTCAATAGTCCCGGCCTGCCGGGACGACTCGGACAGCTCGCCGCCGAGCAGCTTTTCTGCCAGCGAGATGGAGGTCTGGCCCATCTCCTGACGCAGCTCGGAGACCACTTGCTGGCGGGAAGCCTGCAGCTGCTTTTCACCGCTTTCCACGATGCGCTGCGACTCCTGCGTCGCCTGCTCCTTGATCTCAGCCTCGATCTGCTTGCCGCGCTCGCGCGCCTGCTCGCGGATCTCGGCGGCCTCTGCGCGGGCGTCGGACAGCTGGGAGTTGTACTTCTCCAGCGCTGCCTTGGCCTCCGCTTGGGCAGCCTCAGCACGCTGGATACCGCCTTGAATGCGATCCTCACGTTCGCTGAGGACCTCCTGGAACTTCGGCAAAACGAACTTCCAAAAGACCAGCAGGATAATGATGAAGCACACCAATGACCACACGAGGTCATAGTTCTTCGGAAGCAGCGGGTTGACAGCTTCCTCCATGGGAAGGTGTTCCGCTGATTCGGAAGCCAGAACGTAGAGAACGTCCTTCATCTGTTCCTATCCTTCTTTGTCGGGTGGATTCTAGGGCTAGCCGGTAGTGGCTAGTACTAGAACAGGAAGCCCGCGACCAGGCCGATGAGGGCCAGGGCCTCGGTGAAGGCGATGCCCAGGAACATGGTGGTACGCAGGGTGCCGGCCATCTCGGGCTGGCGAGCCATGCCCTCGAGGGCCTTGCCCACGAGGATGCCGATGCCCACGCCCGGGCCGATGGCGGCGAGGCCGTAGCCGATGGCGCCGAAGCCCTTGAACTGCGAGACAGCGTCAGCGGCGAGGATGATTTCTTGCATTTTAGAGTCGTTCCCTTTCTTGGTGCTCCTGTGGGCGAGGTTCCCGCAGAGGCGAAATTGGTGAGGTTGTGGGAGGGTGAGCACCTCAGGCGCCGTTAGGGACGCCCTGAGGACTCATCAGTGTTCGTCAGCATGCAGCGACAGCTCGATGTACACGGCCGAAAGCAGGGCGAAAATGTACGCCTGCAAGAAAATGACCAGGAGCTCGAACAGCGAGAATGCCAAAGCGGCGAGCAGCGTTGCCGGTGCCAATGCCGTCCAGCCATTCATCTGCCAGAAGAAGAAGTTAGTGGCGGAGAACAGCAGCACCAGAATCAGGTGACCGGCCAGCATATTCGCCATCAAACGGATGGTGAGCGTGGCCGGACGCAGAATGAAAGTGGAAAAGAACTCGATGGGGACCACCAGGAAGTGGAGAGCCCACGGAAGGTTGGGGATCACCAGCGAGGACTTCATGTACTTAAAAAAGCCGTAGCGCTTCGCTCCGGCGTAGATGAAGATCACGTAACCCACGAGGGCGAGCACCAACGGCATACCAATGCGCGCATTGGGTGACACGTTGAGGCCCGGAATGACCGACGGCAGGTTCATCGCGAAAACGAGGAAGAAGACGGTGGTCAGGAAAGGCAGGAAGCGGCGCCCCTCCTTACGCCCGAGGATCTCCTCAGCGATGTGCACCCGCACAAAGTCCAGGCAAATCTCGCCCACATTCTGCAGCCCCGACGGCACAACCTTGGGGTTGCGCATAGCCAGGACGAAGAAGATTGCAACAATCGCCGCCATCAACAGGCGAACGAACATCAGACGGTCGAGTGCGAACCAGCCTCCAGCGACGTCGTGTAGCACGAAGTCGCCAAAGGACTCTCCCGGGAAGAATTCGTGATCCAATGAAGGAGAGTGGAACTCACCCTTCATGGCCAAAGTTGTCGAGATCAGCGTTGTCTCCCGTACTCATGTCCACGCAGCGCCGTATCGTCGCCGCGTGGTGCGATGGACGTCTTTCCTGCTTCACTGGCGCCAACCTGCGACTCCGTCGCACGTCACAAGGTCAGACCAGGGGATAATCTCACCCCGTCACCGCCACGGCCAATCCAACAAAAGAAAGGCGCGGCAAAGTACTCGGGGCAACCCGGGGTATAGCGTATCAGCCCCGTGCACCTTTCGTTGACCCGGCCATACCCCCAAACACAGTTTTCCACCCCCGCGGCTGCACAAAACCCCAGGGCGTGGTTGCCAGATCGGAGCCCACCGCCCCCGAACGCCCCCCAATGGCCTACCCCATGCGGGGGTAGAATCTTTAGTTCTTTGCTTCCCGGTCCGGGTCCACATAGGGCTCCCGGGTGCGCACTACCCCCAAAGTCTCCGACGTGAGCACCACCACCAGCGCCGCCAACACCGTCACCACCAGGGCCGGACGGTGATAAAAGCTCAGCTGGCTCAGGTACCACATCACCCCCATGGCCACCACCATTTTGAGCAGCCAGCCACCCAGCACCACGGCCCCCAACACCCCAATGGACGACCGCGACGTCGCTGCCACGCTAAGGACCGTCAGCAGCATGAACGCACCCGCCACGGCCGCACCAACAAGCGCGCCCCACAGACCCGGAAGACCGGCCACCGCCGTCCACACCGCGGCCATGACCACCGTCAGGGCGATCAACGCCACCGCGCCCCAGCGCAGAGCTACCCGCAGCGGGCGCGGGGCGCCGCCCAGAAATCCATGATTCGTCTCAGTCACGCCCACCTACCCTACCGACCACGTGCATGGCGGCCGAGTTTGCCGTGGCGCAGTGGAATAAGCGTGGCAATAAACGCCCCTACCAGGGCCACAACCATGCCGCCCACTGCGACCACCCCGGGGACAAAGGAAAAGGAGACCGCGCCGAATGCGACCACGGACACCCACAGATAGAGCACCAGCACCGTGCGGCGGTGGGTGTGGCCTAAGGACAACAGCCGGTGGTGCAGGTGCATCCGGTCGGCGGAAAACGGCGAGCGGCCCTTGGACACGCGGCGCACCACCGCCATGACCAGATCCAGGACCGGGATGAACACCGCCGCGGCGACCACGATGATGGGGCTCATCAACGCGACCATATCCGCCGCGCCGTACAGGGACATATTGATCTTTCCCGACGCCGACGTGCTCGCCGCGGCCAGCAGCAAGCCGATGAGCATCGAGCCCGAATCCCCCATGAAAATCCGCGAGGGCTCGAAGTTGTGCGGCAAGAATCCCACGCACATGCCCACCAGGCCGGATGCGATGATCGCCGGCGGATAGGCAGACACCGCCCCGCCTTGATCGTGCAGCACCGTTAAGGAGAACACCAGGATTGCACCCCCGGCGATCAGCCCCAGGCCGGCCGCCAGGCCGTCGAGCCCGTCGACGAAGTTGATGGCGTTGACCAGCAGAACCGTAAAGATTGCGGTAAGCACCGTGGACTGGAACTGGTCCAGGACCACCGTCGTGCCATCGCGAACCGGGATGTAGAGCAGCGTCCAACTCAGCCCCAGCACGCTCATGACGATCGCGCCGAGGATCTGCCCGCCGAGCTTGGTCAGCGCGTCCAGCTCGTAGAGGTCATCGATGATTCCCACCACGACGATGACCAGACTCGCCCAAATCACCGCCGTCATCTCTGGGGTGACCGGCATGAAGCCGCGGGTCAAGGCCGGCAGTTGGTTGGCCAGGAAGATCGCGGCGGTAAAGCCGGTATACATGGCCACCCCGCCCAGTCGCGGGGTGGGCTGGGTATGCACGTCGCGCTTGCGGATCTCCGCGATCCGGCCCGTGCGCAGCATGAGGTAGCGCACCAGGCCGGTGCACAGGTAGGTAATCACCGCCGCGACTAAGATGACCAGGCCCAGTTCACGCAGCGGGACGCCGGCGGCCCCGCTGCCCATCTAGGAGGCCTCCAGCGCCGCGACTGGTATGTCTAGGACCTCCGCGATGCGCTCGGCCGAAACGGCACCGCTGCGCAGCACCCTTGGTTGGTCCCCAGACAGGTCCACGATGGTGGAGGGCTGGCCAATGGTGGCTTCTCCCCCGTCGAGGTAGACGGACACGGCATCGCCTAGTTGTTGGCGCGCAGACTCCACGCTGGTGGGGGCAGCCATGCCATGAAGGTTGGCGGAAGACACCGCCATGGGACCGGTCTGGCGCAGCAGCTCAACCGCTACGGGATGATTGGGCATGCGCACCATGACGGTGCCGCGAGTATCGCCCAAATCCCACGGCAGCGACGGGGCCTGGGCGACCACCACGGACAGCCCGCCGGGCCAGAACGCCTCGACGAGGGTGCGCAGCGTCGGCGAGTAGTGCGCGACGAGCCCCTGGACGGTGTCCCAGGACCCCACGAGCACAGGCACCGGGAAGTCCGGACCCCGGCGTTTGGTGGCCAGCAGCTGAGCCACCGCCTGGTTATTAAAGGCGTCTGCCCCCAGCCCGTAGACGGTGTCAGTGGGCAGCACCACGAGCTCTCCGGCTGCGACCGCGCGAGCGGCGGCTGGGATCGAGGCGGCGCGCGACGCCGCATCCAGGCAGTTGGCTATCTGGGCCATGCGAAAACCTCGGGCCTTTCTTTGTGCGTGTGGGATCGGGCCGACGTGGGTCTAGTTTATACGCGCACCGCGGTGACAAAGCGCGACCGCCCGCTCAAGTCCTTGACGTGCGCCAATTGACAAAAATCGCCGTGTGCTGCGAGGAGGTCGCGCACCTGGGTCGCCGTGGAGTCATCGTGTTCTATGCCCACTGCCCCGCCAGGGCGCAGCACGCGCGCGATGGGTTCTCGCAGCGCCGGAATCACGGTCAGGCCATCGGCCCCGGCAAAGACGGCGTCATGGGGGTCGCAGTAGACCTCCGGGTCGAGGTCAGGTGTCTCCGGGACGTAGGGCGGGTTGGTCACCACCACGTGGGCCTGGCCGTGCCAGTGCTCCAAAACAGAAGGGTCGGTGGCGTCTGCCTCAAGCAGGGTCACCCTTCCCTCGTAGGGGGCAAGGTTGCGCCGCGCATACGCGCAGGCGTGCGGGGAGCGCTCCACGGCGATGACGTGGGCATCCGGCACGGCGTGGGCAATGTAGGCGGCCAGCGCGCCCGACCCGGTACACAGGTCAACTACGAGGGGCTTATCGACGCCCCCCAGCGCCCGCACCGCCCAATCAGCCAGCACCTCCGTTTCCGGACGCGGGATGAACACCCCGGGGCCCACCGCAAGATCGAGCGGGCCGAAGGGCGCCACGCCCAGGATGTACTGGAGTGGCTCCCGGCTGGCGCGCCGCTGGATGGCCTCGGCGAAGCCGGCGGGCGGGCGCTCGCCTGCGCGCAGACCTACTTCCAGCGCACCGCACCCGAGGAGATGGGCGGCGATGAGGCGGGCGTCGACAAGCGGGCTAGCAACGCCTGCGGCGGCGAGGGTTGCTGCCGCCTCACGCAGCCATTCAGGGGTCACTGGGCCTCGAGGCGCTCGGCACGCTCGGCGGCTTGCAGCGCGGTGAACAAGTCGTCGAGGTTGCCATCGAGGACCTGGTCAAGGTTGTTGGCTTTAAAACCGATGCGGTGATCGGAGATGCGATTCTCCGGCCAGTTGTAGGTGCGGATGCGCTCGGAGCGGTCCATGGTGCGCACCTGGGCGTGGCGGCCTTCGGCGGCGGCAGCATCGGCTTCTTCCTCGCGCATCTGCTGCAGCCGGGCGGCCAACACCTGCAGGGCGCGGGCCTTGTTCTGGATCTGCGAGCGCTCCTTCTGGCAGGTCACCACCAGGCCCGTGGGCTCGTGGGTGATGCGCACCGCGGAGTCAGTGGTGTTGACGCCCTGGCCGCCCTTGCCAGACGAGCGGTAGACGTCGACGCGGATGTCCTTGTCGTCGATCTCCACCTGCTCGACCTCATCCGGCTCCGGGTAGACCAGCACGCCCGCGGAGGAGGTCTGGATGCGCCCCTGCGATTCGGTGACCGGCACGCGCTGGACGCGGTGGACGCCGCCCTCAAACTTGAACACGGACCACGCACCGTCGGGCGAGTTGCCCTTCGACCGGAAGGACAAGGTCATGTCCTTGACGCCGCCGAGGTCAGACTCGGACAGGCCCAACACCTCATAGGTGAAGCCGTGCTTGTCCGCGTACTTCTCATACATGCGCACCAGATCCCCGGCGAACAGGGCGGCTTCCTCCCCGCCCGCGCCGGCCTTGATCTCCATGATGATGTCATCACCATCGTGCGGATCGCGCGGGGCGAGCAGGTCCGCCAGAGACTCCTCGAGCTCGACCTCGCGGGCTGACAGACGCTCAGCCTCGGCGGCAAACTCGCGGTCCTCATGGGCCAGTTCCCGCGCCTCAGCCAGATCCGCGCGCACCTGCTCCAGCTCACGCGCCACGGTGACGGTGGGCTGCAGCTGGTTATAGCGCTTGGACAGCTTGCGGAACTGGTCCTGATCTCCAATGATCTCCGGGTCAGCCATCTGGGCCTCAATGCCCATGTACTCGGAGAGCACGTCATCGACGGCGGATACCTGATCGCTCATCTTAGGAATAGTCCTCCTCATCGTCCTTGTCCGCGGCCATCGGCGCCGAGGAAGCGACCTGCATGAGGAATTCCCCATTGGACTTGGTCTTCTTGAGCTGCTTGATCAACAGGTCAATGGCCTGCTGATTGTCCAAGGCCGCCAGGATGCGGCGCAACTTGTGCACCAGCCGGGCCTCCTCGGGGGCGAGCAGCAGCTCATCCTTCCGCGTGCCGGACGGTCCGACATCCACGGCCGGGAAGACCCGCCGCTCGGAGATCTTGCGGTCCAGCTTCAGCTCCGCGTTGCCGGTGCCCTTGAACTCCTCGAAGATCACGGTGTCGCCGGCAGAGCCGGTCTCCACCATCGCGGTGGCGATGATGGTCAGTGAACCGCCGTTTTCGATGTTACGGGCAGCACCCAGGAAACGCTTCGGCGGGTAGAGGGCGTTGGAATCCACACCACCGGACAGGATGCGTCCGGATGCCGGCGAAGAGTTGTTGTACGCCCGGCCCAGACGGGTGATGGAATCCAGCAGCACCACAACGTCCTTGCCCTGCTCCACCAGGCGCTTGGCACGCTCGATGGCCAGCTCGGCCACCGCGGTGTGCTCGCTCGGCGGGCGGTCGAACGTGGAGGCAATGACCTCCCCGTTGACGCTGCGCTGCATGTCGGTGACTTCCTCGGGGCGTTCGTCGACAAGCACCACCATGAGGTAGCACTCCGGATTGTTCCGGGAGATCGCGTTGGCAATGTTTTGCAGGATCGTCGTCTTACCGGCCTTCGGCGGGGAGACAATCAGTGCACGCTGGCCCTTGCCGATGGGCATGATCAGATCGATGACCCGGGTGGTCAGGATCTTCGGCTCAGTCTCCAAGCGCAGCCGCTTATTGGGATACAGCGGGGTGAGCTTGGAAAAGTCCGGACGGTTGCGGGCTTCCTCGACGGGCAGGCCGTTGATGGATTCCACACGCAGCAGGTTGTTGTACTTCTGCTTGTTGCGGCCGTGGCCGCGGGTCTGCAGCTGGCCCGGGCGCACCTGGCCCACCACGGCATCGCCGCTGCGCAGTCCGCAGCGCCGAATGAGCTGGTTGGGCACGAAGACATCCGAGGACGCCGCGTGGTAGCCGGTGGTGCGCACGAAGGCGACGTTGGCATCCACGACGTCGAGAATGCCCGCGACCTGCTGCAACTCCTCCGGGCGCTCCTCTGCGCCGGAGTCCCGGTAGTTCTCGCGGCCGTTATCCCGGTTGTTGTCCCGGTTATCAAAGTCCCGATCCCGGCCCCGCCGGCCCCGGCGGTTGCGCCGGCCCCGCCGGTCGCCCCGGTCACCACGGTCATTGCGATCGTTGCGGTCACCGCGGTCCCCACGATCCTGGGAACGGTTGTCCGACCGCCCGCCGCGTCCGCCCTCGCGGTGGGAATCCCCTTGGCCGTCGTTTTGCTGGTCCCCGCCGCGGTGGTCCCCGCCGCGCTGCTGGGCGCGGGCCCGGTTGCGGCGTGCACGTCGGGCCGCCGACCGAGACTCATAGTGCCCGTCCTGGCCGTCCTGGTGATCCTGATTGTCCCGGCTATCACGGTTATCCCGGTTGTCCCGGGAGGATTCGGATGCCTCCGCGCGGTCGCCTTCGGGCTGCGACTGCTGGGCGCGGTGCTCTTCGCGCGGCCGATCCTCGCGGTGGTCTTCGCGCGGCTGTGCCGGCTCGTGCGGGGCGGCACCGGCGGTGGATTCCGGCTGCGGCGCGCGCGCCCCCCTGCCCTCGATGGCTGCGATGAGTTCCCCCTTGCGCAGCCCTGATACCCCCTTGAGTCCGCGGTCCGCGGCTAGCTTGCGCAGCTCAGGGATGCGCAAGGTTGCCAAGCTCGACTGCTCGGAGCCACCCATGGGGGTGGTTAAATCCGGTGTGGTCACAAATGTCCTTTCGTCGCGTCCCCTGCAGCGCGTGTGCTTGGGTTAGCCACACGGCGCGGGCCCACGAGTGCATGCGGCATGCTCGTTGACGTGCAAATGTATGGGAATCATGGACCGCTGTCCTCGCAGGCAAGCACAACTGCGCTTGGGGTGCGGTGGTATGGATGCGGACGTTCCCCGACCCGTTCGGCAGCTGGTTCGCGGCTGCACAGCGACACTCCCAGCGCGGGGTTCGGTTGATCCACGCGAAAGTTTATCGCATGGGCACCGCTTTGGTGTCATTCAGGTCCCTCCGCGCGGCGGATGAGGGCCGCTATGGTGGTGGGCATGCAGTCCACCATGCAGGAGATCCCCCTGTCCGTCGCGCGGATCCTTCACTACGGCGCGACCGTGCACGGCGCAACCAAGATCACCACCTGGCACGAGGGCCAGCCCGTGGTGACCACGTTTAGCGCGGTCGCCGGGCGCGCGGCCGCCTTGGCCCATGCCCTGCACGATGAGCTTGGCATTACGGGCGATCAGCGGGTGGGCACCTTAATGTATAACTGCGCCGAGCACCTGGAGGCGCTTTTCGCGGTCACCTGCATGGGGGCGGTGTTTAACCCGTTGAATAAGCATCTGATGGCCGATCAGATCCAGCACATTATCAACCATGCAGAAGATGAGGTCATCATCGCCGACCCACGGCTGACCCCGCAGCTGTGCGCGGTCCTTGATGGCTGCCCGAGCGTGCGCGCCGTGGTGTTTTTGGGCGCCCAGCTGCCCTCCCCGTGCCCGCCGGTACCAGACGGCGTTGCGCTCTACTCCTATGAGGCGCTTCTCGACGCCCGCCCCACCACCTACGACTGGCCGATCCCGCAGGAAAGCGACGGGGCGGCGATGTGCTATTCCACCGGCACCACCGGCGCGCCGAAGGCGGTGGTCTACTCCCAGCGCTCCCTGTACTTGCAGTCCGTCACCCTGCGCACCACGGACTCCCTGGCGGTCTCCGCCGGGGTTTCCTTCCTGTGCTGCGTGCCCATTTACCACGTGCTCAGCTGGGGGGTGCCGCTGGCGTGTTTTATGGCAGGCGCACCCATGATCTTCCCGGACTCGGATGTTTCTGCCGCCACGCTGGCGGAGCTGATCGGCGCGACCCACCCGCGCGTGGCCCACGGTGTGCCCACCGTGTGGATGCAGCTGATGGTCCACTACCTGCACCACCCGCCAGAGCGGATGTCGCTGACGGAGATTTACGTCGGCGGCTCGCCCGCCCCGCCCATGCTCATCCGCATGTGGGAGGAGCGCTACGGCGTGGACATTGTGCACGTGTGGGGCATGACGGAAACCTCCACCGTGGGGACGGTGGCCCGCCCGCCGGCTGGCGTGTCCGGCGAGGCGCGCTGGGCCTACCGGATCAGCCAGGGCCGGTTCCCGCCCTCCCTGGACTACCGGGTGGTCAATGACGGCAAGGTGGTCTCCGCCACGGACCGTAACCAGGGTGAGATTCAGGTGCGCGGAAACCTGGTGACCGGCTCCTACTACCACTCCCCTGCGGAGGATGCGGGCGGGGCGGCGGCACACTTCCGCGGCAAGCCGGTCGAGGACGCCGATTCCCAGTTCACTGCGGACGGGTGGCTGCGCACGGGCGACGTGGGTTCGGTGACCTCGGATGGGTATTTGACCATCCACGACCGCGCCCGGGATGTCATCCGCTCCGGCGGCGAGTGGATCTACTCGGTGCTGCTGGAAAACCTCATCATGGATTCCCCGGAGGTTGTGGAGGCCGCCGTGATTGGCTACCCCGATAAGAAGTGGGGCGAGCGCCCGCTGGCGGTCACGGTGCTTCATGAGGGGGTGGACCCCACCGCGCGCACCGCCGAGCACCTGCGCGACCAGCTGCGCGATCAGCTCCCCAATTGGATGCTGCCGGAGTATTGGACGTTTGTGGAGCGCATCGACCGGACCTCGGTGAACAAGTTTGATAAGAAGGATCTGCGCAAGCACGTGCAGGCCGGAGAGTTTGAGGTGATCGCCTTGCGGGGCCCCGGACGGGGGTCCACGGCGGCTAGCTCAGCCGCCCCCGCTTGAGACGAACCCACTTAAACCCATAAGTTAAAGGGAGAGTTTTTTACCCATATATGCCGGAGAGAACGTGAGATCATGACCGTGGTTGACGCAACACGCCAAGCACCGAAGCCCACTACCGAGCTCTTTCGCGAGTCTTTGCACTTAAGCCCCCGGCAGCGTGAGGTCCTCGACGCCCTGCACACCTTCCCGGACGGGGCCACCGTCGCCGAGCTGTCCAAGCAGCTGGGAATGCACGCCAACACGGTGCGCGGGCATCTTGATGAATTGCAGATGCAGGGTGCCGTACGGCACCGCCAGGCCCCCATCACCGGCCGCGGGCGGCCGACCTTGATTTTTAGCACCCGCCTTCCGGACAATCGCGCCATCGCGCACGAGTATTTGAGCCTCATTGCGGAGCTGGCCGATACCATCGACCCGCAGCAGGCCCAGCTGGTTGGCCAGCGCTGGGCGCACACCATGGCCGGGGATGAGGACTACTCCGACCCGGAAGAAGCAATTAATCGGGTCTTTTCGCGCCTGCGCGATTTGGGCTTCGACCCCGAGCTTATCGACGCCCCCGCGCCCGCCGAGCCCACCACAATCTGCCTCAATGCGTGCCCCTTCGCCCGCGCCGACGGGGTGCCCTCGGTGTCCATCTGCCACGTCCACGAGGGGTTCCTGCGCGAGCTGCTCGCCCAGGGCCGCGCCCTGGATTCTGAGCTTGAGCCCCTGCGCGCCGATCACACCTGCCGGATCCACCTGCGCCCGACCGCCGCGTAGGCCACCTGCCCGCCATGCTTTTCGTGCGCTCGGTGGCGCTGGAGGCGTCGATAAGCAGGAGCCACCTGCCCGCCGCACTGCACGCGCTGACGCAGCGCCCGCTTAAGCTGCGCGCCCCGGTGACGATCCTGAGTGGCGATAACGGCGCGGGCAAATCCACCCTGCTCGAAGCCATCGCCCGGGCCATGGGCTTCCACGGCCGCGGCGGGCCACGGGGGATGCTGGTCACGCAGACCCATGAAACCCAAGATGTGCACGATTACCTGCGGATCAGCCGCGGCGGCTCCCCGCGCGACGGGTACTTCCTGCGCGGCGAAACGCACCTGGACATCGCGCGGACCTACCGCGATGACATCGAGGGGGCTCCCGACCTGCTGGCCCGCAGTCACGGCGAGTCCGTCATGCACATCCTGCGCCACCGCTGCGGCGGCGATGGGCTCTACATTTTCGACGAACCTGAAGACGGCCTGTCGGTGCTGCGCCAGCTGGAGGCCTTAGGCATCATCGCCACCCTCGCGCGCGCCGGCTCCCAGGTGCTCATGGCTACACACTCTCCCATCCTGTTGGCCGTCCCGGACGCGCAGATTGTGGAGCTGACCAGTACCGGAATCCGCGCGCAGTCCTATGAACAGACCCAGGCGGTGCGCGATGCCCGCGAGTTCCTCTCCGACCCGGAGGGCACCGCGGAATTCCTTAGCGCCGAGGAGGAACCATGAGCGGGCTGTTCGTCGAGTCCTTCCGCTTCCATGACGCCCACTGGCGCCACCGCGACCTGCCCGCCTGGGCGGCGAGCGCCCCAGCTGTGCGCGCCGTCCGCGACGCCGGGGCACTGGATTTAGCCCGCCCTGTCACCCTGCTGACCGGCGACAACGGTGTGGGCAAATCCACCCTGCTGGAAGCCATCGCCGTCAGCTGCGGGTTCGACCCTAGCGGCGGGGCCTACGGGCTGCCGCGTGCCGATGTGGGGCTGCGCGAAGAGTCAGTCTTTGCCGGCATCGGCGCCGCCATCCGCGGCACCCGCGCGATGGGCGGCTACTTCCTGCGCGCAGAAACCCACCTAGCCACCGCGTCCACCAGCCTGGACCCCAACGGCACGCTCCTGCGTTACCGCAGCCACGGGGAATCGCTTCTCGACGTCGCGATGGATCGCTTCCACAGCAACGGACTGTTCCTCCTCGACGAACCCGAGGCGGGACTATCCACCGTGCGGCAGATGGCGCTGCTGGCCATCATCGCGCGCACCGCGGACGCGGGTGGCCAATACGTCATAGTCACCCACTCTCCCGTCGTGCTGGCCATCCCAGGCGCGCGCATCATCGAATTTCACGCGGGCGGCACCATGGACACCCTGCCACTGTGCGAGACGCTGGCGTTTCGCGCCTGGGAGGACTTCCTGGCCGACCCGGTGGGCATGGCCGACTACATGGCCGACTACTGCGCGGACACTACAGCGTGACGCTCAACCAGCCGCTCATCCAGATAAACGCCACCCGAGCGATACCCGCAGTCACAATGAACAGCAGGCACATCGTGAGGTATGCCGGCCCCAGGCGCCGGCCCCACCACGCAAATCCTGCGACCATGAGGCTGCACACCCCACAGATGATCATGGCGATGGGGGCAGGCACGGCGAGGCTGGCCACCAGCCCGACGAGGACGACTGCGTAGAGGGAGAACACAGCGCGGATCTGGGACGAAGGGGATGCAGAATTCATCACGCCTCCGATACCAGGTTGACCAAAAAGATGGTTAACGCCGCGTGGATGATGCCGATGGCAACGGCCGCCAGGCCCACTGCCATGAGCCCCGGCCTGCCGCGCAGCTTCCCGACCTGCCACGCGGCAACGACAATCAGCGCGGCGGTGGCTGGCACCGCGAGCCACACCCACGGCAGGTACGCCAACGGTGCGCACACGAACACGGCGATCATGGCCAGCCACAGCGGGCGATGATCTGATAGTGAAGTCACCCTATCCATGCCCCCCTACAGTACCTACGACGCGACCGTCACGTCTGCCGCACCGGCGACCTGTAGCTCGTGGACGGCGAGGCCGGCGGAGCGGGCGTCGTCAAGTATTGCCTCCTCGACCGGCTCCGTGGACAGCACCATGACCGTCGAGCCCGCCCCGGACAGGTACGCCGCGTAGCCCCGGTTGCGCAGGCGATTGACCCACTCCGCGGTCACCGGCAGCACGTCCGCGCGATAGGGCTGATGCAGCCTGTCGCGGGTGCCCTCCCACAGCAACTCCGGATGCGACTGAATGGCCACCGTCATCACCGCCGCGCGCGAGACGTTAAAACGCGCATCCGTGTGCGTGACGTGGCTGGGCAACACCCGGCGCACCGCCTGGGTAGAGGCATGCGAATCCGGGACCAGGGCCGTGGCGATGATGTCCGGGTGCACCGGGATGCGCACCGCACGGTAGACCGGCAGGGATTGCCCGTCGACGGGAATCTCCGTCCAGGACACCACCGCGCCGCCCAGAATGGAGGCCGCCGCGTTATCCGGATGGCCCTCAAACGCCGAGGCCAGCTGCACCACCTTCTCGGTGTCCAAAGGATTGCCGGCCAGGCCATTGGCCGCCAGCACGCCCGCCGCAGCGGCGGCTGCCGAAGAGCCCAAGCCGCGAGACTGCGGAATCACGTTGGTGCACTCCACCCGCAAACCCGGCGCGCTGACCCCCGCTGCGGTCAAGCCCGCCTGGATGGCGCGCACTACCAGGTGCGAGGAGTCCCGGGGAAGATCATCGGCTCCCTCGCCGTGGATGATGATCTCCAGGCCGGACTCGGTGACCTCCACGGTCACCGTGTCATACATGCTCACCGCCAGGCCCAGGGTGTCAAAGCCCGGGCCCAAATTCGCCGAGGACGCCGGAACCTTCACCGTGACGGTGCGGCCGACCTCAATGTCAACGCTCACTTCATCGATCTCCTGCCCTACTCGCTGCCTGACTGCCTGACCTACTCGGCCAGCCTGATGACGCTTTCCACGGACAACACATCCGCGGATGCGCTCAAGGCAGCCACCGTGTCGGCCAGATCGCGCTCCGCAGCCGTGTGGGTGACCAGGATCAGCCGGGCGGTCTCCCCGGACTCTTCCTGGCGCACCGTGCGCAAGGAGATCCCCCGCTTGGCGCAGATGGCAGAGACATCAGCCAGCACGCCGATGCGGTCCCGGACAACCATGTCGATGTGATACCGGGTGGGAACGTCACCAAAATCTGCCACCGGCAGGTTGGCATAGGTGGACTCGCCCGGCGCCCGGCCACCGTGGACCTTGTTGCGGGCAGCGCCGACCACATCACCCAGCACCGCAGAGGCCGTGGGGTTGCCGCCGGCACCGTTGCCGTAGAACATCAGGCGTCCGGCTGCCTCGGCCTCCACGAAGATCGCGTTGTAGGACTCAGAGACGCTGGCCAGGGGGTGGTCCCGGCTAATCAGGGTGGGGTGCACGCGCGCAGACACGGACTGGTGTCCTTCCTCATCGGTGAGCTTTTCACAGATGGCTAGCAGCTTGATGGTGTGACCGGATTCCTTCGCCGCCGCAATATCCTTGGCGGTGATCGCGGTGATGCCCTCGCAGTAAACGTCCGAGGCCTTCACCCGAGTGTGGAAGCCCAGGGAGGCCATAATCGCCGCCTTGGAGGCCGCGTCATAGCCCTCCACGTCCGCGGTGGGGTCCGCCTCCGCGTAGCCCAGGCGGGTGGCCTCAGCCAGCATGTCGTCATAGCTGGCGCCGGTGGAGTCCATGGCGTCCAGGATGAAGTTGGTGGTGCCGTTGACAATGCCCGCAATGCGCTCGATCTGATCGCCGGCCAGGGAGCGGCGCAGCATGCCCACCACCGGGATGGCGGCGGCCACGGCGGCCTCGAAGTAGAGGTCCACCCCGGCCTCCTCTGCCGCGGCGGCAAGCTCATCTGCGTGCGCGGCCACCAGCGCCTTATTGGCCGTGACCACGGACTTGCCCGCCTTGAGCGCCGCGAGCACCAGCTTGCGCGGGTAGTCGATCCCGCCGATGACCTCCACGACGATGTCCACGTCATCGCGGTTGATCAGGGCCATGGCGTCATCGGTCAACAGCTCCGGGTCCACCCCGTCGCGGGACTTGGACAGGTCCGAGACGGCCACGCCGCGCACCTCAAGCGGCCCGCCGATGCGGTGGGCGAAGGCGTCGGCGTTATCGAGCATGAGGCGCAGCACCTGAGAGCCCACGGTGCCAAAGCCCAAAATGGCAATGCCCACCGGCTGGCCTTCGCCCTTGCCCTGATTAAAACCCTGACCGTTAGTACTGGTCATCTCTCTCCCCAGTCATCGCCGACAACACGTGTGTGCGGCCCGGTTCTCCCGAGCCATGCAGCCACTATAGACCAAGCAGTCTAATCGTGGTATCTGGGGCGGCCCGCGAGCCGTGATTAGGGCGGTTTAAGCCTCCAACGCGAGGATGTCTGCCACCGTCTCCCGACGCACCATGAGCGTGGCTTGACCGTCCTTGACGCTCACCACCGCCGGGCGGCCAAAGGAGTTATAGCGCGAAGACATGGCGTAGCAATAGGCCCCCGTGGCGGGCAAAGCCACCAGGTCACCTGCACAAATGTCGTCCGGGGCGGCGAGCGAATCCACCAGAATGTCCCCGGCCTCGCAGTGCGAGCCCACCACGCGGGTGGTCACCGGGGTGCCGTGAACCAGGCGGCCCACCACGCGGATGTCATACTCCGCCCCGTAGAGCGCGGGGCGAATATTATCCGACATGCCGCCGTCCACGGCGACGTAGCGGCGCGTCTTGTCCGCGGCGATGTGGACGTCCTTGACGGTGCCCACCTCATAGACCGTCACCGTCGACGGGCCGGCAATCGCGCGCCCCGGCTCGACGGTCACCGTGGGCTCCGGGAGCCCGAAATCGCGGGCGTGGCCGGCTACCCGGCGCAGCAGGTCGCGGGCCACCGCAGAGACGTCCAGGGCCACCTCATCGGTGGTGTAGGCGATGCCATAGCCACCGCCCAAGTCCAGGTGCGACAGCTGGGCGGCGAGCCCCGCGCGCCCGCCGGGGTGGCTGGGACCGAGGTCGTCGATAATGCGCTCCAGCAACCCCAGCACCCGCTCGGCGGCAAGGGAGAAGCCCTCCGCATCAAAGACCTGCGAGCCCACGTGGCAGTGCAGGCCGGCCAGCCGCAAAGAAGACGAGTCCAGCACCTGGCGGGCAGCCTCGAAGGCCGAACCGCTGGCCAGGGAGAAGCCAAACTTCTGATCCTCGTGCGAGGTGGCAATGAACTCGTGGGTGTGGGCCTCAATGCCCGGCTTGACGCGCACCAGCACGTCTTGCACCACGCCGCACTCGGCAGCGATGTCCGCTAGGCGCTCCAGCTCCTGGAAAGAATCAAGCACCACCCGACCAACCTTCTCGGTGACCAGGCGGCGCAGGAAGCCGCGCGACTTGTTGTTGCCGTGGGCGGCAATGCGGGCGGCCGGGAAATCCGCCGCGCGGGCGATGAGGAACTCGTTTTCACTGGCCACATCCAGCGACAGGCCTTCCTCATCGACCCAGTGGGCGATCGTGCGGGTGAGAAACGCCTTGCTGGCGTAGTGGACATGCTCCGGGGCCCCGAAGGCGGCAGCCATGTCCCGCATCCGGGAGCGCATGTCCTGCTCATCTACCACCATCACCGGGGTGCCAAACTCGGCGACGATGTCAGGCAGCGCCACCCCGGCAATGGTCACGGCGCCATCGGCACGCCGGCGCGCGCCCCGCGGCCACACGTGCGCGGGAAGGTCGTTGAAGTCAGCTGCGGGGGGCATGTCCATGAGGGGCGTCGGTTCCTTGATTTAACTGGGATAACTGAAGACAAGAAACACCAGTATCGCTGACAACCCCGGCCCACACCAAGCCGAGGTTGGGTGTGGGCCGGGGCCGGGTGGGCCGGGGTCGGGTGGGCCGGAGCCTGAAGTGCGGCGAGCCTTAGGGCACCATCCAGCCCAGCACCGCGGTGGATTGCAAGAAGACCAGCAGGCCCATGCCCACCAGCAGCAACAGCGAGTAGCGGGCAGCGGAGCTCAAGATGCGCCCCTCCCCGCCTTCCATGTTGGTGGCGCCGGCGGCAATCGCCGCGGTCTGCGGGGAGATCATCTTGCCCAGCGTGGCACCGGAGGTGTTGGCCGCCACCAGCAGGTTCGGGTCCACGCCCACCTGTCCGGCGGTGGTGGCCTGCATCTGGGCAAACAGCGCGTTGGACGACGTCGCCGAAGCCGTCACGGCAGTACCCAGCCAGCCCAGCACCGGGGAGATGAAGGGGAAGGCCGCACCGGTGGCGGCCAGCAGCGCGCCAATCGCGGCGGTCTGGCCGGAGAAGTTCATCACGTAGGCCAGCCCCATCACCGAGGCGATGGTCAGGTAGGACCACTTCATCCGGTTGACACCGCGGATCAGCTCGCCGAAGCCCTTGGCATAGCCCAGGCGGTAGCGCCCACCAGAGTGGCAGGCGGTGTAGACCACCACGGTGATTACCGCGCAGATGGCCAGGATGGTGCCTGGGCTAGACAGCCAGTTGAAGTTGAACACCGGCGAGGAGGAGGCCTCCCCGGAGGCGGTCAGCAGGTTGCCGTGCAGGCCCGGCCACTTGATCTTCTTATCGGTCGACGCCAGCGCGCCCGGCACGTCCACGCCCCAGGTCCACAGCTTGGTCACCGCGAAGACGACCACGATGAGCAGGTATGGGAACAGCGCCAGGCCGATGCGCCCGGGCTCCAGGCTGCCCGTGGACTGGTCCACGTGGGAGGCCTGATCCTCCGGGGTGGTCGGCGCCCACACGCGCAGCAGCGCCAGTCCGGCGGCCAGGGACAGCAGGCAGGCGACCACGTCGGTCAGTTCGTAGGTGAAGTAGTTGGAGGCCAGGAACTGCCCGCCACCAAAGGAGATGCCCAGGACGATGGCCATGGGCCAGCACTGCTTGAGCCCGCGCATCCCGTCCATGATCAGGCACAGCACCAGCGGGACGACCAGGGCCACCACGGAGACCTGGCGGCCGGCCATGGCGGCAACCTCGGTGGGGACCAGCTGGGCCAGTCCGGCGGCGGTGGTCACCGGGATGGCCATGGCGCCGAAGGCCACCGGGGCGGCGTTGGCCACCACGGTGACCAGGACCGCCTTGAGCGGGTCCATTCCGATGGCCAGCAGCATGGCGGCGACGATGGCCACCGGGGCGCCGAAACCGGCGAGAGCTTCGAGCAGCCCGCCGAAGGCGAAGCCGATGAGCATGGCCTGGACGCGCATGTCGCCGCGGCCGACCTTGGAGAAGATCAGGCGCAGGTCCTCGAAGCGCCCGGAGGCGACGGTGAGGTCATAGATCCACACCGCCATGATGATGATGTAGACGATGGGGAATACGCCGAAGCAGATGCCTTGGCTCAGCGAGAGTGCGGCGAGCCCGGCGGGCATGGAAAAGAGGGCGACGGCGATGATCAGGCCTACGCCCACGGCGCCGAGGGCTGCCCAGTGGGCTTTCCATTTCAGGCCCATGAGCAAGGCAAAAAATGTCACCAGCGGGAGGATTCCCGCGAGGGCGGACAGCGCGACGTTGCCGGCGACGGCGTCGGTACGCGCGGTGTACTCAGCGGCGAGCACTGAGAGGGACTGCGGATCCACGTGGAACGCCTTTCACAAAGATTTTTAAAAGGTGGGCAGGTCAAAAACTCGAATTTTTATCGACGTGGTGTTGACGTTGTGTATTGTCGCACCTTTTTTCAGGCTATTCCACAGGATTACCCCCGCGCGTTGCTCCACCATCGAATGGTCACCCCTTTTTGCTAGCCCCGCTCCACGTCCCTCACTGTGACGTTGGACACATTCACACGAGGCGCCCACTTCCGGACATCTGACATCCCCCCTGCGTCCGCCCCTCAGGCCCCGAACTACCCCCGCGAGAAACACTGATCATCCCAATTAAACAACGCCCGTGTTGCGTAAATCCGCAGGTAGGAAGGGTTGCCTGCATACTTTTCTCCCACGAGGCGCATTAGGGTGAGAAGGGTCACCCGGCCCACCACCTCCGGTACCCCCGGTGGGCAACCCGACCACAGGAGCATTCATGCGAGTAGCACTCTTCTCCACGTGCATCGGCGACGCACTGTTTCCCGACGCCCACAAGGCCACCGCGTTAATTCTCGCGCGCCTGGGCTGCGACATCGTCTACCCCGAGGCCCAGACCTGCTGTGGCCAAATGCACATCAATACCGGCTACCAAAAAGAAGCCGTGCCCATCATCCGCACCTATGCCGACGCATTTGCGGACCCTTCCATCGACTACGTCGTCGCCCCTTCCGGCTCCTGCACCGGCGCCGTGCGCGAACAGCACGTCCGTATCGCCCAGCGCTACGGCAACTCCGCGCTTGTCGACGCCGCCGAACGCGCCGCGAACAAGACCTACGACCTCTCCGAATTCCTCGTCGACGTCATGGAAACCACCCAGCTGGGAGCCTGGTTCCCCCACAAGGTCACCTACCACACCTCCTGCCACTCCCTGCGCTTCATCGAGGTCGGCGAACGCCCCTTTAAGCTGCTGCGCAACGTCGAAGGGCTGGAGCTGGTGGACCTTCCCAATAGTGAGGAATGCTGCGGATTCGGCGGCACCTTTGCCATCAAGAACGCAGAAACATCTGCCGCCATGGTCTCCGACAAAGTCCGCCACATTAAGGAAACTGGCGCCGAATTTGTCACCGCCGGCGATTCTTCCTGCCTGATGAATATCGGCGGAACCATGTCCCGCCAACGCAACGGCATCCGCGCCATCCACATGGCAGAAATCCTGGCCTCCACCAAGGCCCACCCGTGGACCCCGGAGAAGGCCGCCTACAAGAGGGAGGCCATGCTGTGAGCATTGCACTCGGCTCCCCGGCCATGCCGCCACGCGCCCCGCACTCGCCGGGCCACCTGCGCGGCAAGACCGGTTTCGTGCGCGCCGCGCACGACGAATTAGACAACGCCACCCAACGGCGCAACCTGAAAAACGCCACCACCACCATCCGCAACAAGCGGGCCAACGTGGTCGCGGAATGCCCGGACTGGGAGGACCTGCGCGAGGCCGGCTCCGGCATCAAGCGCGACGTCGCCGCCCGGCTGCCGGAGCTGCTCGAACAGTTCGAGGCCGCCGTCACCGCCCGGGGCGGACACGTCCACTGGGCCCGCGACGCCGCCGAGGCTGGCCGCATTGTCACCGAACTGGTGCAGGCCACCGGCGAGAAGCACGTGGTCAAGATCAAGTCCATGGCCACCCAGGAAATTGCGCTCAATGACCAGCTTGAGCAGGCCGGCATCTCCGCCCAGGAGACGGACTTGGCCGAGCTGATCGTCCAGCTGGGCCACGACACCCCCTCGCACATCCTGGTGCCCGCGATCCACCGCAACCGCGCGGAGATCCGCGACATCTTTGTCCGCGAGATGCCCGACACGGATGAGTCCCTGTCCACCGAGCCCGCCGAGCTAGCCGAGGCCTCCCGCCTCTACCTGCGCCAGCAGTTCATGGAGGCCAAGGTGGCCATCTCCGGCGCCAACTTTGGCGTGGCGGAGACCGGCTCCATCACCATCGTCGAATCCGAGGGCAATGGCCGGATGTGCCTGACCCTGCCGGAGACCCTCATCTCCGTGATGGGCATTGAAAAGATCGTGCCCACCTTCCAGGACCTGGAGGTCTTCCTCCAGCTGCTGCCCCGCTCCTCTACCGGCGAGCGCATGAACCCCTACACCTCCCTGTGGGCGGGTGTCACCCCGGGTGACGGGCCGCAGAACTTCCACCTGGTGCTGCTGGACAACGGGCGCACCGCGGCGCTGTCCAACCCCATCGGGCGCGAGGCGCTCAAGTGCATCCGCTGCTCCGCGTGCCTCAACGTCTGCCCGGTCTACGAGCGCGCCGGCGGGCACGCCTACGGCTCGACGTACCCGGGCCCCATCGGGGCGATCCTCACCCCGCAGCTCACCGGCATCGACTCGGTGGACGATCCGTCCGCCTCGCTGCCGTACGCGTCCTCCCTGTGCGGGCGCTGCGACTCGGTGTGCCCGGTCAAGATCCCGATCACCGACGTCCTGCTGGAGATGCGCCACCAGAAGATCAGCCACCACAAGCCCAAGATCGAGGGCGCAATCCTCGGCGCGGCAGGGCTGGCCATGGGCCACTCCGGGCTGTGGAACCGGCTCATGCGCGTCGTGCGCGCCGGGCGCCTGCTCGGCGGGTTCAACCAGACCATTACGCACCTGCCCAGCTTCCTGTCCGGCTGGACGAACGTGCGGGACACGGCCGTTCCGCCCAAGCAGTCCTTCCGCCAGTGGTGGGAGTCCGACGAGGCCCGTGATCTGCTCGAACAGGCGCGCGCCGAGGGCATTCCCACCCACGAGACCGTGGAGGAGCAGGACCGATGACCACCACCGCCAAAAAGGAAATCCTGGCCCGCATCCGCAACGCCCAGCAGCTGTCGGGCACCCCGCAGCGCTACGAGGCGCAGCGCACTTACGTCCGCTCCACGGACATGGGCCGCGACGAGCTGCGCGAGCTGCTCATCGACCGCCTCATCGACTACAAGGCTGAGGTAGTCACCGCCACCGGGGATTCGCTTGCCGACGTCCTCGCCGCCACGCTGCACGACAAGTCCTGCAAGCAGGTGCGCTACGCCGAAGGGCTCGACCCCGCACTCTTCGCCGGATTCGACGGGCAGGCCAGCGCCGATGACCGCACCGTGGACCCGCGCACCCTCAACGACGTGGACGCCGTGGTCACGGACTCCCACGTCAGCTGCGCCCAGACCGGAACCATCTGCCTGATGTCCAACCCGGTGTGCGGGCGCCGCGCCCTGACCCTGGTGCCTGACCGCCACGTGTGCATCGTGCGCATGGACACGGTCGTCTACGGCGTGCCAGAGATGATTGGCCGGCTCGATGCGTCGGCCCCGGTGACCATGATCTCCGGGCCATCGGCCACCTCCGATATTGAGCTCGCCCGCGTGGAAGGCGTCCACGGCCCGCGCGATCTCATCGTCATCGTGGTGGATTAGCCTCTGTACCGCTAGCCGCCACCAACCGCCACCAGCTTCCCGGCTGGTGGCGGTATTTTTTGTGCAATACCTCGCCGGCGCGCCGGGGTGGAAACCGCCCCCTTGCTGCGGCGTACGTTCGTACACTAGGCCTTTTCGCCAGTTCATTCATAGCATCTTTAACTGTGTTCGAGATCTCACGCGGTCTCGATTGTTTCCCAGCACAGGTAAGGACGCCTAGTGAACATCACCGACACCCCCAACGCGGTGGGCACTGCTAACGCCACCGAGGACGTGTACCACCACATCAAGCCGGGCCGCACCCGCGCGCCCCTGCTGCGCTACTTCCGCTTCAACCTGCCCCGGCTAACCAAGGCCGCGCTGCTGGCCTGCATCGCCGTGTGCGCAGCGTGCGCCGCCGGCGTGGCACGCAGCAGCCACCTGCCCTTCGCCCACGGCCAGATCGCCCTGTGGCTGGTAGTCGCCGCGGCCGTCATCTTCCTTGCCTTCGGGCTGTGCACCCAGCTGCGCGTCTGGGACCTCGGCGCGCTGGTCGCCTCCGGCGCCTTGGTCGTCTACATCGGCGGGCTGGTCGGCACCGCCCCCTACGTGGGCAACGGTGCCTCCGTGGAACTGGCCGCCACGTGGAACCTCATGGCGCTGTCCGCGGTGGCCTACCTGGTCCTGCGCGCGGCCCTCGGCTACGGCATCCTCGTCGCCTGGCCGGATACCCAGGGCTTTACGGACTAGCCTCCCCCACTCACCAGCACTAAGGACCGAAAACACTGACCATGATTTACGACTTCCCCTGGTGGCTCCGCGCAGAGCACTTTGTCAACATCATCTTCATCACCTTCTTCATCCGCTCCGGAATTGAAATCCTGGGCACATTCCCCCGCCTGCACACCTCCATTCACACCCCCGCGGGCAAGCAGTGGGCCGAATTCACCATCAAGTCCAAGCCCAAGCACAAGTACTACGCCGTAGGCAGCGAATACGAGGACTACTCCCCCCTGATCTCCCTTCCCGGCAAGGGCCTGCTGGGACAGGGCCGCTACTGGCACTTCATGATGGTCATGGGCTTTGTCACCTGCTTCGTCGCCTACTACGTGGCGCTGGCCGTCACCGGGCAATGGCGCCGGTACATCCCCGCCAGCTGGGACGTCTTCCCGCAGGCCGGCCGGGACATCATTAGCTACCTGGCCTTCCAGGTCCCCGAGCACATGCCCGGCTACCCCTTCAACGCCGTCCAGCAGCTGTCCTACGCGGTGATCATCCTCATCATGCCGGCCTTCATGATCTTTACCGGCATGTTCCAGTCCCCCGCCGTCAACTCCCACTGGCCCAAGATCACCCGGGCACTCGGCGGGCGTCAGATGATCCGCACCCTGCACTGGTGGGGGCTGATGGTCTACGTGGTGTTCATTGTCATCCACGTGGCCATGGTCATCGCCCACGGCTTTGGCACGGAGGTCTCCAAGATGGTCTTCGGCCACACCGACTCGCCGCTGGCCGCCGCCGTGATCTTCTGCCTGGGCCTGGCGCTGGTGGTCTTCCTCCACGTGGTGGCCACCAAGACCTCGCTGAACAACCCGCGGTTGGTCGAGCGCATCCACAACGTGGTGGTGCGCCCCCTGACCCGGCAGCTGATGAAGCTGAAGTCCCGGCAGGACTACTCGCCGGAGGCCACCACGGCGCACTTCCGGGCCTCCGGATGCCCGCCGGAAAATGACGAGTACGTCGCGCTGGTCGCCCACGGCTATGAGGATGACTACTACCTGGAGATCGGTGGGCTCGTCGAGCGCCCCATGACGCTGACCCTGGCCCAGCTGCGCGAGATCGCCGACGGCTACAGCCAGACCACCATGCACAACTGCGTGCAGGGATTCTCCTCGGTGGGCCAATGGTCCGGCGTGCCGCTGGCCCGGCTGCTCGAGCTGGCCCGCCCGCTGCCCGGCGCCACCGACGTGGTGTTTGGCTGCTTCCAAAACATGGGCCGCGATGACGCGATCTATCCGGAGGGCTGGTACTACGAATCCGCCCCGATGATGGAGGCCACCCAGCCGCAAACACTCATCGCCATCGGCCTCGACGGCAAGGACATTCCCATCAAAAACGGCGCGCCGGTGCGGCTGCGCCAGGAGATTTCCACCGGCTTCCGCTCCGCCAAATGGGTCGAGCGCATTGAGGTCGTCGGCCGCTATGACGTCATTGGCAAGGGCCGCGGCGGCTGGTTCGAGGACTTTGACAACTACGACCGCATGCAAATGATCTAGAAAGGAGAACCCCCACACATGTATCCCCTACATTCGGACATCACCCTCGATGCGGCCGGGCGCCAGCGCGCCCTGGACTACCTGGTGGAGGTGGACTTCCACCTGCCCGGCTCGACCCCGCGGGACTTCCGCGTCAAGGATCTGGCCCGATACATCGGCTGGAACTTCCAGTCGGAGGACTTGGAGGCCTACGCCGTGGGCTTGGTGTGCACCACCCCGGGCCTGGAGGCCCACCACACCTTCATTCGGATGAGCTACGGCCAGCTCACCGGCCAGCCGGATGCGCTGCGCTTGCCGGTCAATCAGCCCGTGCTGGCCAACCAGACGCTGCGCATGCAGCGGTGGCGCGATACGCCGACAGGGCCCAGCCGCACCGGCGTGGACTCCTACGCCACCGCCGACGGCTCCGTGCCCGGCGTGGACCTGGATCTGGCCATGCTCCACGACACCCTGGCTGACGCCCTGGACTTTGCCCACGCCGGTCATTCGTCGGCCGATGAGGGTCAGTTCGACCTCGCCGTGGACCTGGGCACGCTGCTTGCCGGGCGCTACCCGCGGCTGAAGTACTACGAGAAGGCCGGCCGGCTCACCGCACCCCAGCAGGAGCGCCTGCGCGCCTTCGAGGCCCAGGCCACCCAGGCGCAGCAGACCTTGGAGTCACTCGAGCTGCCCACGCTGGCGCGCATCGCCGTGCCGGAGAAGCGCCGGCACGCCCAGCACCATTCCTAAATTCCTAACACCTTTCCCCTGAGAGGATCCTCATGCCTTTTGCAGCCCCTATTTCCATCGTGGCATCTGTTGCCCTGCTCGCCGGGTTCGCCCTGCTCAACATGGGCAAGCTGACCCCGGATCACTACACCTACCAGTGGCTCAACGCCATCGGCGCCGCCGCCCTGACCTACTCCGCTATTCAGCCCTTCAACGTCGGCGTGGTCATCACCGAGGCCATCTGGACGCTCATCGCGCTATTCGGCGTGGTCAAGATCTGGCGCAAGCGCTCCAAGGGCGCGCCCGCACCGGCCGCCGCCTAAACCAGCACCGCCTGCACCTGTCCTTCCCCTTCCCCCCGCTGTCCCCGCTAAAGAAAGCGAGCACCCTTTCCCATGATGCCTCTATCTGCCCCCGTGTCCCTGTTTGGCACCGTCTGCTTCCTGGCCGCCTTCGGCGCGCTCAACGCCGGTCTGCTCAAGAGCGACTCCTACCTGTACCAGTCGCTGAACCTCGTGGGCGCGGCCTGCTTTACCTACACCGCCATTTCGCCGTTCAACCCCGGGTTGTTTATCACCGAGTTCGTGTGGGCCGTCTTCGGCGCCTACGGGATCTTCAAGATCTACCGCACCGCCATGCGCCGCAAGGCCAGCGCCTAATCGCCTGCGATCGGGGTGGCGGAGTGGGGCTGGGTAGAATCCAGGCCCCTGCTACGGTCGAGACATTATGGCTCTTCCTCCGTCTTCCCCGCCCATGAAGGCGTCGGCCCGGCGCGACCCGGACCGACGTATGCGCATCGTCGTGGCCGCCATGAAGGTGATATGTACGCACGGGGTGGCCGGGACGTCGCACCGCCGTGTCGCCCAGGCGGCCGGCGTCCCGTTGGGGTCCATGACCTACTACTTCAACGGTATTGATGAGCTGCTCCATGAGGCCTTCGCCCACTTCACCGATGAGTCGGTGGCGGAGTTTAGCGCCTATTTTGCCCACGTTGATGGCCTCGAATCCGCCCGCGAGGCGGTGGTGAACATGCTGGTGGGGTCCTCGGAATCGATGAGCGATTCGGTGGTCCTGGGCAGTGAGTTGTATGCCATCGCGGTGCGCCATCCCCGATTCCAGGCTGTGCTGCGCGGGTGGATTCGGCGCTGCCGTGCGGTGGTGGCCCAGTATTTCGACGCGGATACCACCCTGGTCATCGATGCGCTCTACGAGGGGCTGCTCCTCCACAGGTCAATGGAGATCGGCGATCACCCCCGGGAATTGATCGCAACGGCCATCGCGCGGCTGACTCCCCCGCAGTCTTATGTTGGCCCCGGCGCAGCCAACGGGGGATAAAGCTTGGAAAAACTGTGAACAATTCCTAGGATGAGGGGCAATGACACTTCCTCGAACCTCCACTACGGTCCTCGCCGATACTTTCGGCCGGGTTGCGCGTGACCTGCGTGTCTCCTTGACCGATCGCTGTAATTTGCGCTGCACGTATTGCATGCCGGCGCAAGGGTTGGACTGGTTTCCCACCGAGGCGACGCTGACGGACGAGGAAATGCTGCGGCTCATCCGCATCGCCGTGGAGGATCTGGGCATCCGCCAGGTGCGTTTTACCGGCGGGGAGCCGCTGCTGCGCCGCTCGTTGGAGGAGATCGTCGCGGCCACAAAGCAGCTGCGCACCGATGAGGGGGTGGCCCCTGCCACAGCGATTACCACCAACGGGCTGGGGTTGAGCCACCGTGCCGCCAAGCTGAAGGCGGCCGGGCTGGACCGGGTCAATATTTCGCTGGACACCCTGGACCGGGAGCATTACGCGCAGCTGACCCGGCGCGACCGCCTGCCGCATGTGCTGGCCGGGATTCAGGCGGCCAAGGAGGCGGGCCTGGAGCCGGTCAAGCTCAACACGGTGGTCATGCCCGGGGTCAATGACGCCGATATTGAGTCGGTGGCTGCCTTCGCCATCAACAACGGGCTGCAGTTGCGTTTCATCGAGCAGATGCCCTTAGGGCCCCCGTCGCAGTGGGATCGCTCCACCATGATTACGGCCGCGGAGATTCTGCGGCGCCTGGGCCGGCGCTTTGACTTGCGCGCGGCGACCACCCCCCGGGGTGCGGCGCCGGCTGCGCTGTGGGATGCCCGCGATCGGCATACCGGCGCCACGGGCGCGCTGGGGGTTATTGCCTCTGTCACGCACCCGTTCTGCGGGGACTGTGACCGGACTCGGCTGACCACCGATGGGGCGGTGCGCAATTGCCTTTTCGCCCGCGGCGAGACGAGTTTGCGCGATGCCATGCGCGCCGGGGCTACTGATGCGGAGCTCATCGATGCGTGGGGGCTCAACACGCTGGCTAAGCGCGCCGGGCATGGCATTGATGATCCGTCCTTCTTGCAGCCCGAGCGGCCAATGTCTGCCATCGGCGGCTAACGCCGGTGTCCTCCCCGCGCTTGGCTAGCATGAGTCCCATGCCTCGTTCCCTTGCCGAACACCTCCGCGCCGTTGAAGAGGTGTGCGCTCCCCTGCCGCCGGGGCGTCTCGCCGTGGACGCCAGCCTGGTTGGCAGCGTGCTCGCCGTCCCCGTGCAGGCGCAGCTTGCGGTCCCCCCGTGTGATAACTCGGCGGTGGACGGCTACGCGGTGCGGCGGGCGGATCTGCAGGGCAGTGGGCCGTGGCGGCTGCCGGTGTGCGGAGATGTACCAGCGGGGGCGTCGCCACGCGAGGTAACCCCCGGCACCGCGCTGCGGGTGATGACGGGCGCCGAGCTTGCGCGCGCCTCCGACCTCACCGTCATCCCCGTCGAGGACACCGACTCCCCCGCCGACCTGTCGCTGCCTGCCCACGTGACCATCGCGGCGCTGCCCCCACGCGCCCACGTGCGCCTGCGTGGCGAGCACATCGCCGCAGGCGCCCAGATTGCCGCCGCCGGCGATGTGGTGGATCCGGGCCTGCTTTCCACGCTGATTAGCTGCGGGATCAGCCACGTTGAGGTGCATCCCAGGCCCCGGGTGGCGGTGCTGACCACGGGTGATGAGGTGGGCACGGTCATCCCCAACTCCAACGGGCCCCTGGCCTGCGCCGTGCTGGAACCCCATGCCTCGGTCAGTCACCACCACTGCCACGATGACGTGGCGGCGGTGAGCGCGCTGCTGGATCAGCTGGCCGCCCAGGCAGATCTCATTGTCACCATCGGCGGGATTTCAGCCGGTGCTTATGACGTGGTCAAGGCCGCCGCCCGGTCGGTGGCGTGGTTTGGTCCGGTGGCCATCCAGCCGGGCAAGCCCCAAGGGGTGGGCCGGTGGGAGAACACCCCCTTGGTGTGCCTGCCAGGCAATCCCGTGGCCGCGTGGGTGGGCTTGGAGCTGTTCGTGCTGCCTGGCGTGGCGCGCTTGGCGGGAACGCAGGCTCCCGCGCGCGTGGTGCCCTTCCCTGTGGAGCCTGCGGTTCCCGCCCGCGAGGGCGTGGCGGTAGTCAGCCCGGTGGCCATTGATTGGCGCCGCGGCGTTGCCCGCCTGCATGCGGGGCGCTCTCACATGGTCGGGGCCCTTGCCGGGGCGAGCGGCCTGGCGGTGACCTTTCCCGACGGGTCGACCCGGGTACAGCTGCTCGCTTAACTCTTTTTGTGGAAGGTTGTCTTCATGGAATTGACGCATCTTGATTCTCGCGGCCAGGCCCGCATGGTGGACGTAACGGCCAAGGCGCCGACGGTACGCACAGCGACCGCGGTCGGCGAGGTCGCCTGCTCGCCGGAGGTGTTGGCGGCGTTGCGGGAAGGCACGGTGCCTAAGGGGGATGTGTTGGCGGTGGCGCGCATCGCCGGTATCGCCGCGGCCAAGCGTGTACCCGAGCTGCTTCCGCTGGCGCACACCATCGGCGTCCACGGGGCGGCGGTGGATCTAGACATCCACGACGATCACGTGGCCATCGCGGCCACGGTGCGCACGGCGGATCGCACCGGCGTGGAAATGGAGGCGCTCACGGCGGTGTCCGTGGCGGCCCTGGCGGTCATTGACATGGTCAAGGGCGTGGATCGCAGCGCCTACATTCGCCGCTGCGGCATCGTGGCCAAGTCCGGCGGGCGTTCGGGGGATTGGTCTCGGGAGCTGCCCGGTGCCTAGCGTGCACATCATCGTGCTGGCCGGGGGCGCCTCCTCACGGATGGGGGCGGATAAGGCGCAGGTGCGCCTCCACGGGGTTCGGCTTATCGACGCCCTCCTAGCCACCCTGGACCGCCCCGTCACCGTTGTCCACCCCGGCCCCGTTGATCTACCCCCGGACGTAGCGCGGGTGTGCGAGGATCCCCCGCTCGGCGGGCCGGTGGCCGGGATTGCCGCCGCGGTGCGGCCGGACTGTGACCTTACGGCGGTCCTCGCCGTCGATGCGCCGCACTCCGGGGCGGCGCTTCCCCGCCTCCACGCCGCACTGGCCCGCACCCCTGCCGCCGGTGTGGCCTGCATTGCCGGCGAGCCGCTGTGCGCCCTGTGGCGCACCGAGGCCCTGGTGGCGGCGCTGGCGGGCCTGGGCAGCCCGCGGGATCGTTCGGCGCGCGCCCTGCTGGCCCAGGCGAACGTTGTCACCGTTGCCCCGGACGGCAGCGAGCGCGACTATGACACCCCGGAGGAGTTGGCCGCGGCCAACCAGCGCTCGAACCCGCCGCGGTAGCTGACAATCCCGGGAGTATCGAGCAACTCGACCGCCCGCTCGGAGCGCACCCCCGCCTGGCAGTAGACCACCGCGGGGGCCGCGATCAGCCCGGCGCGCTCAGTGGGGGTGGCCGCCTCGATGCGGCTTAAGGGAACGTTGCGTGCCCCGGGGATCGCCCCGCGGGCGAACTCGTCTGGCTCGCGTACGTCGATCAGCGCGATGCCGGCGGGGATGTCCTCGACCTGCGGGGTCAGCCCCGGAGGCAGGCCTTCTCGGGTGCGGTGGGTGACCTGCGGGTCTGCCACCAGGGGGATGTGTTCCCAGGTGGCCTGGAGGGAATCGTAGTAGGCCACGCGCCCGATCAGCGGCTCGCCTAGCCCGGTGATGAGCTTGAGGGCCTCCATGGCCATCGCGGAGCCCACCACGCCGACGACGGGTCCTAGCACCCCGGCTTGGGCGCAGCTGGGCACGGAGCCTGCCGGTGGCGGGCTGGGATAGAGATCCTCATACACCGGGCCGTGGTCGGCCCAGAAGACGCTGAGCTGGGCCTGCCAGCCCAGGATTGAGCCCCACACGTGCGGGATCCCGGCGCGCGCGCAGGCGGTGGAGGCCAGGTGGCGGGTGGCAAAGTTGTCGGTGCCGTCGAGGACCAGGTCTGCGCCGCGCAGCAGCTCGTCGGCGTTGTCCGGGGTTAGGCGCCGGGCCACGGCCGTGACGGTGATCTCGGGGTTCAAGGCGGCCAGGGTGCGCGCCGCGGAGTCGGCCTTGAGCAGGCCTACGGCGCTGGTGGGGTGGATGACCTGGCGGTGCAGGTTGCTGATTTCTACGGTGTCATCATCGATGATGGTCAGCCGGCCTACGCCCGCGGCGGCCAGGTAGGCCAGGGCGGGCGAGCCGAGTCCGCCGGCGCCGAGGACCACCACGTGGGCCGCGGCGAGTTTGTCCTGGTTTGCGGGTCCAAAGAGGGTTTCTTGGCGCAGGTAGCGGCTCATTCTAGGCCCACCCACTGGTGGTCGCCGCTGCTGAGCTCTTGGTCCTTCCAGATGGGGACCTCGGCCTTGACGGCGTCGGCAAGCGCCGCGCAGGCGCGAAAGGCGGGGCCGCGGTGCGCGGAGGCGGCGATGACCACGAACGCGAGGTCGCCGACGGCCAGCGCGCCGGTGCGGTGGGCCGCCCACAGGCGCACCTCGGGGAAGTCCGCGGCCACGCGCGCGGCCACGGCAGCGATGACCTCGTCGGCGCTGGGGTGGGCGCTATAGGTCAGGGCGGACACGGCGTTGCCGCCGTCGTGGTTGCGCACCACCCCGTCGAAGGTGACCACGGCGCCGTGGGTGTCATCGGCGGTGGCGGCGCGCGCGGCGGGGAGTAGTTCTTCCAGCGGGCGGGTGCTCATCAGGGCGTCGACAAGATTAGTGGTCATGGCGGCCTTCCAGTTGGCTGATCAGGTGGTCAAGGAGCGGATCGAGGACGGCGATGCCATCGGCGACGGCGCCGCGCGAGCCGGGCAGGGTCATCACGAAGGTGCGCCCGGTAGTGCCCGCGACGGCCCGGGAGAGCACCGCCATGGGTGTGGAGGCCAGGCCCTGAGCGAAGAAGGCCTGGACGATGCCGGGCAGCTCCGTATCCAGGTGCTCGCGGACGGCCTCGACGGTGCGATCATCCGGGTTCAGCCCGGTCCCGCCAGTGGTCAGCAGCACCCGCGGCGGTACCGGGCTGCCGAGCGCGGCGGTCACGGCAGCGGCGATTTCCGCATCGGCGACGACCTCGGCGTCGGGGGTGTCCAGCCCGCGGGAGCGCAACCAGTCCACGAGCACCGGCCCGGTGCGGTCCTGGTACGTACCGGCGGCGGCGCGGGTCGAAGAAACGATGACATAAGCGCTAGTCATGGCGGGGTCCTGGCAGGTCGTAGAGGGGGTAGACGGTGACGGCGGTGGCGTCGGCAAGCTCGGCGCCGGCGGGCACCTCCAGCAGCGCGGTGGCGGTGGCGGCCTGGGCGAGCAGGTGGGAGCTGGCACCCCCGAGCAGGCGGGTGGTGGCCCCGTGGGTGATCGCGCGGCGAAATTGCACCTTATCCGGCAGCCCGGTCACCGGGACAGGCGTAGACAGCACGCTGGTCACCCCACCGAAATCGGCGCGCCCCAGCAGGGCGGGCAGGGCGAACAGCCGGAAGGAGACCAGCGTAGAGATGGGATTGCCGGGCAGGCAGATCACCGGGGTGGTTTCATATGTGGCCAGGCCCTGGGGCCCGCCGGGCTGCTGGGCCACGTGCCCAAACCAGCCGCGGCTGCTGAGCACCTGGCGGACCACTTCGAAGCGGCCGTGGGAGATGCCCCCGGAGGTGATCACCGCGTCCGGGCGGTGGGTCGCAATGGCCTGGGCCAGCTGCTTTTCCCAGGCCTGCGGGTTGTCATCGGTGTGGAGGTGGCAGGCCACGCGGATGCCAAAGGTGCTGCACAGCGCGGTCAGGAGCGGGCCGTTGGCGTCCGGGATGGATGCCGGGCCGGTACCACCTACCTCTGCTCCCCCGGTGACCAGCACCACGGTGGGGGCGACCACGGTGACCTCAGCAATCCCCTGGGACGCCAGCGCGCCGATGACCACCGGGGTCACCCGAGACCCCGCGGGCACCACCAGTTCGCCGGCGCGCAGGTCGCTGCCCGCGGTGCGGATAAACGTGCCCGGGGCCACCTCCGGGACGTCGACGTCACCCGCGGCGAGCGCGGCGTCGAAGGTATCCGGGCGGCAGCGCTCGACGGGCACGATCGCGGCGGTCCCTGCGGGCACGGCTGCGCCGGTCATGATGGGCAGGGCGTGCCCGGCCAGCTCGCCGGGCGCGTCACCGGCGGCGATGGTGGGCCCGACCGGCCAGGTGCGCGCGCCGACGGCAGGCAGGGCGAAGCCGTCCATCTGGGAGTTGTCAAAGGGGGGCGAGTCCGTGACCGCGGTGACGTCGCTGGCTAGGGTGGCGCCCAGGGCGTCGGCAAGCGCGACGGTGATGGTGGTGGGGCTGCCCAGTGCCGCGCGGACAGCCGCCAGGTGGTCAAGCGGGCTTCGTTGAGACATGTGTTCCAGGGTAGCGTGGGCCGGTATCGGCATTCATACCGCTACCGACACCCACGAAAAGGCTAGTTCTTTGATGGAGATTCACTACTTTGCCGCCGCCCGCGAGGCCGCTGGTACCGCCAGCCAGGACTATCCGCAGCCTCCGGCAACGCTCGGCGAGCTGCTCGATGACCTGCGCGCCCAGCACGCCGGCACCACCCAGGCGGGCATGGGCTTTGCCGAGGTACTCGGCCGCTGTTCCTTCCTTCTCGACGGCGCCCACGCCACCGCAGCCAGCCCCCTGTCCGGTGTGCGCCGGCTCGACGTGCTGCCGCCCTTCGCTGGCGGCTAGAGCCAGCTTCACGGCGCGTCCACCACCACGACGTAGAGCACCATGCCGGCCTGGCGATGCCCCGCCACCGTGCACCACCCCGTGGTGGATTCCTCCAGCTCACCGACGTCGAGAATCGCCGTGGCGCCGGGTGCGACCCGCGGGGAGCGCACCCCGTTGACGGTGAGGTCATGGGCCACCCTGCCCTCGTTGTGCAGCCTGATGCGCACGTGCTCGCCCGGGCGCACGGCCACTACCTCTGGGGAGAAATGCATGCCCTTCATGGTCACGTCATGGACCGGGCCGCCAGCGGTGGCCTGCCAGGCCCGCGGGGCGAGCACCAGCCCCACCGCGAGCACCATCGTGCCAAGGATCACCGCCCAGGAGATGATGGCCTGGCGTCGCGCGCTCATCGCCGCACCACCCGCGCGATGAGGGTGGCCAGCTGCCAGGCCAGGCCCGCCGCCATGACGGCCGCCCCCGGCCCGGCCCACACCAGCGCCACCACCCCACCGGCGTTGATCACCACCGCGCGCGGCACCGCCCACCGATCCGGCCCCGGCCGCCGCAGCGTCAACCGCGGCAGCAGCACGATGAGCACGCCGGTCACCAGCTGCACCAGGCCGGCACCCAGCAGCGTCGGCAGCACCACCTGCGTCTGCCCGGCCACCACGTCCGCCACGCACAGCGCAGGAAACCACACCAGCGCGGCCACTACGCCCACCGGCGCGGAGCCTGCCAGCGCGCCGGCGATCACCGGCTGGATCACCAGCACCCCGGCCACCGCGACCACCAGCTGGCCCCAGGGCAGCCCCACAGCCAGCACCGCCAGCCCCGCACAGCTGATCACGAGCGCGCGCGGCAGGCGGGCACTCGCGGTCGTGCTTATCGACGTCCCGGCGAAGGTAGGCACCAACGTCACCACGGTGGCCTGCACCGTCAGCCACACAAAACCCCACACCGCCAGGCGCGAATGCACCTGGGTATACCCCAACCGCGCGGCGATGATCGCCGCGATGAGAGCGCCCAGCGCGGCAACATAGTAGGCCACGACGATCCGGGCCAAGGGGCTAGGGCTGATCGCCGCGCGCAGGCGCCGGGCCAGGGCAAGGGCGTGCCAGGCGCCGGTGATGCCGAGGAGTGCCGCGGCGGCGTCGGCAAGCAGATTCCAGCCCGTCGCCGGGTCCACCAGGTAGAGGGTGACGGCGGCGACCTGCACCAGCACCACCCGGATCACCAGCGGGGTGCCGGAGGTATGCGAGCGGGTCAGGGCATCACAAAAGTGCGTGGAGTACACCAGGATCGCCGTGGTGACTACCCCCAGCGTGATCGGGTGGACCATCCTCCACCAGCTCGCCCCCGCGGCGACAGAGGCGGCCTCGGCGATCAGCCAGGCGGTTAAGACTGCGGCCACGGCCAGATGAGCGCGGGCCATGTTTTTCACGGATTTGAGCGTAGTTAAAGTGGGGGCGAGAGTACAACGCCACCACGATTCGACCCCAAGGAGACCCCATGAGCGAATTCATCCCCCTTAACCCCCAGGCACCCGTGCCCGCCTTCAACGTTGCCACCATCCCCCACGAGGTGCGCCACGGCGCCATCCACGGCGCGCTGAGCACCCGCGAGGTGGGCCAGTCCCTCATCCTCATCGCCCCGCACGACCCGCTGCCGCTGCTCGCCGAGATCGAGCAGCGCCCGGAGACCTTCGAGGTCACCTACCTCAAGCGGGGCCCGCAGGACTGGCACCTGCGTTTCGACCGCACCGCCTAAGCAGCTGCGGCAGGGCCGGCCACGGCCACTGAGGCGCTGAGGCGCTTAGGCCTCGTCGAGCTGGCGGAAGATGGCGTCGGCCACCTCGGCGAGCACGGCGAGCGCATCGCGCACCCCGCCCAGCGAGCCGGGCGCATTGACCACCAGCGCGCCCGAGGCACTGATACCCACCACACCGCGGCTTAAGCCCGCCTTCGAGCTGTTGGCCAGGCCCGCGACCACCATCTGAGTGACCACCCCCGGAAGCAAAGTGACCAGGCGCTGCTTTGTTACCTCCGGGGTTTTGTTGTGCGGGCTCAATCCCGTGCCGCCGCAGGTGATAACCAGCCCCACGCCGGCGTCCAAGGCCGCGTCCAGGGCGTCAGCCACCGGCTCGGCACCCTCGGGGACGACCACCGGCGCCTCTTCCACTTGCAATCCGTCAGTGATGCGGTCCGCCATCTGCGCGAGAAGCCGGATTGCCTCCGGTCCCGAGGTGTCTTCGCGGCCCCCCTGGGCCACCCGATCAGAGACGACAATCACCCTGGCCGTGCGCATGTGAACTTCCTTTCTCGTATTTAAACAACACCCGTGTTGCGTATTTAAAACGAGGATACTCGTAGAAAATTAGACAACTGAATCTTAGTCGAATAATTTGATGAGCAGCACCACCCTTGTTTGATATCTCTACGACAGATTGGAAGGCACCGCGATGGCCGCGTCCTCCGACACTCAGCCCCAGCAGGCATCCCACCACGGTCGGGTCCTGACTAACTGGGACCCCGAAGATCCGAACCGCTGGGATTCCGGCATCGCGTGGACCACCCTGTGGGTATCCACGTTCTCCCTGATCATCGGCTTTTCCACCTGGTACCTCGTCTCCGCGGTCGCCCCGCTGCTCAACCAGATCGGGTTCAGCCTCAGCGCCGGCCAGCTCTACTGGCTGACCGCCATTCCCGGACTGGCCTGCGGTATTTTCCGGCTGATTTTCATGTTCCTGCCGCCGATCATCGGCACGCGAAAACTGGTTACCCTTTCCTCTCTGCTTTTCATCATTCCGATGGTCGGCTGGTTTTTCGCCGTTCAAGATTCATCGACTTCTTATGGATGGCTTTTGACGCTGGCCTTCCTCTGCGGAATCGGCGGCGGCGTCTTCTCCGGCTACATGCCCTCCACCGGATACTTCTTCCCCAAGTCCCGCTCCGGCACGGCCCTGGGCCTGCAGGCGGGCATCGGCAACTTCGGCATGTCCCTCATCCAGTTCCTGGCCCCCTGGGTCATGGGCTTCGGCCTGCTGGGCCTGACCTTCGTCGCCCCGCAGCGCACCACGGCCGGCGATGACATCTTCGTCCACAACGCCGCCGCCGTGATGATCCCCTGGGCCATCCTCGCCGCGATCCTGGCCTGGACCCTGCTGCGCGACGTGCCCATCAAGGCCAACATCCGCCAGCAGATCGACATCTTTGGCAACAAGAACACCTGGATCCTCACCATCGTCTACCTGATGACCTTCGGCGCCTTCTCCGGGTTCGCCGCGCAATTCGGGCTGATGATCAACAACCTCTACGGCGCCAACTCCGACTTCGCCGCCACCCACGACCCGGCCACCCTGCCCGCGGGCGCCAGCTTCGCCTTCCTCGGCCCGCTCATCGGCGCCGGCGTGCGCGCCCTGTGGGGCCCGCTGTGCGACCGCTTCGGCGGCGCCATCTGGACCTTCGTCGGCGGCGTGGGCATGACCATCTCGTGCGCGTGGGCAACGTTCTACCTCAACCCCACCGACCCCAGCCAGTTCCGCTGGTTCCTCACCTCCATGCTCGTGTTCTTCTTCTTCACCGGGCTGGGCAACGCCGGCACGTTCAAGCAGATGCCCATGATCCTGCCCAAGCGCCAGGCCGGCGGCGTCATCGGCTGGACCGGCGCGATTGCAGCCTTCGGCCCGTTCATCGTCGGTGTGCTCCTCACCGCCGTTACCGTCCCCGCCTTCTACTGGGGCTGCGTGGTCTTCTTTGCCATCGCCACCAGCCTCGTGTGGATCTACTACGCCCGCCCCCGGGCCCCCTTCCCCGGCTAAAACTGCGCGCTGACACTGCACCCGTTTTGCCCACTCACTTTCCCCTCAGGATTTTCCCATGACTGACACCTCCGGCTCCTCTGCCAACCCGCTGCTCAAGCTGGGTACCTACGTGCGCCGTGGCGACTCCGGCCCCGGCCAGCAACAGCTCTTTTTGAAGGGCGGCCGCGACGCCGACGTCTTCTACCGCAACCGCTGGGCCTTTGACAAGGTTGTCCGCTCCACCCACGGCGTGAACTGCACCGGCTCCTGCTCCTGGAAGGTCTACGTCAAAGACGGCGTGATCACCTGGGAATCCCAGGCCGTGGACTACCCCACCACCGGCCCGGACATGCCCGAATATGAGCCGCGCGGCTGCCCCCGCGGCGCCAGCTTCTCCTGGTACACCTACTCGCCCACCCGCATCCGCTACCCGTACGCCCGCGGCGTGCTCGTAGAGATGTACCGCGAGGCCAAGCAGCGCCTGGGCGACCCGGTCCTGGCGTGGCGCGACATCCAGCAGGACCCGGACAAGCGCCGCGCCTACATCAAGGAGCGCGGCAAGGGTGGCCTGGTGCGCATCTCCTACGAAGAGGCCATCGAGATCGCCGCCGCCGCCCACGTCTACACCGTGCGCGAACACGGCCCCGACCGCATCTTCGGGTTTACCGTCATCCCCGCGATGTCCCAGGTCTCCTACGGCGCGGGCACCCGCTTCCTGGAGCTCATCGGCGGCACCGCCCTCAGCTTCTACGACTGGTACGCGGACCTGCCCCCGGCCTCCCCGCAGACCTTCGGCGACCAAACCGACGTCCCGGAATCCGGCGACTGGTTTAACTCCAGCTACCTGATGATGTGGGGATCCAACATCCCGGTCACCCGTACCCCGGACTCCCACTTCATGGTGGAGGCCCGCTACAAGGGCACCAAGGTCGTGGTGGTCTCCCCCGACTTTGCTGACAACACCAAGTTCGCCGACGAGTGGCTGCGCGTGGCCCCCGGCACCGACGGCGCCCTGGCCTTTGCCATGGGGCATGTCATCCTCTCCGAGTTCCACGTCAAGAACAAGACCCCCTACTTCCTGGACTACATGCGCCGCTACACCGACTCGGCATTCCTGGTCAGCCTCGACCAGGCCGCCGACGGCGCCTACACCCCCGGCAAGTTCCTCACCGCCGCCCAGCTCGACGGCGATCCGCTGGCCGCCACCCCCAACGCCACCCATCGCCTGTTGACCATGGAAAAGGACGGCACCGTGGTGGACCCGGGCGGCACGGTGGCCGACCGCTACGGCGACGACGGCGTGGGCAAGTGGAACCTGCGCCTCGACGGCGTGGACCCCGTCATGAGCATCGGCGAGGTCGCCGGCCACGACACCGCCACGCTGCTGCTGCCGCGATTCGACCTGCCGGCAACCGGCAGCGCAGAGTCCGGCCCGGTCGGCGCCGGCGTGGTCACCCGCGGCGTGCCGGTCTACCGCGTGGGCGACAAGCTGGTCACCACCGTCTATGACGTCATGCTCGCCCACTACGGCGTGGCCCGCCCCGAGCTAAACCTGCCCGGGTCCTGGCCCACCGGCTTCGACGACGCCTCCGAGGTGGGCACCCCGGCCTGGGCCGAGGAGCTTACCGGCGCGCCGGTAGCCGGCACCGTGCGCATCGCCCGCGAGTTCGCCGACAACGCCGCCCGCACCAAGGGCCGCTCCCAGATCATCATGGGCGCCGGCGTCAACCACTACTTCCACGCCGACACCATCTACCGCACCTTCCTGGCCCTGACCTCCATGTGCGGCACCCAGGGCGTCAACGGCGGCGGCTGGGCCCACTACGTGGGTCAAGAAAAGCTGCGCCCCGCCAACGGCTGGGCCCAGTACGCCTTCGCGCTGGACTGGCAGCGCCCCGCCCGCCAGATGATCTCCACCGGGTTCTACTACCTGACCACCTCCCAGTGGCGCTATGACAACACCCGCGCCGACCGGCTGGCCTCTCCGCTGGCCAACCGGGGCGTGGTGGGCACCAAGATGACCTCGGAGACCCTGGTTGAGGCCATGGAGCGCGGCTGGATGCCGTCCTACCCCCAGTTCAACCGCAACCCGCTGCTCATCGCCGAAGAGGCCCGCAACGCCGGGCGCGACGTGCGCGAGTACATCGTCGAGCAGCTGGAGTCAGGCGACCTCGAGTTTGCGGCCAAGGACCCGGATAACCCGGTGAACTTCCCCCGCGTGCTGCTCAACTGGCGCACCAACCTGCTGGGCTCCTCGGCCAAGGGCACCGAGTTCTTCCTGCGCCACATGCTGGGCGTGGACTCGGACGCTACCGCCGAAGAGCTGGGCCCGGATGAGCGCCCGAGCACGATCCGCTGGGCCGATGAGGCCCCGGACGGCAAGCTCGACCTGATGATGACCACGGACTTCCGCAACACGTCCACCACGCTGGTCTCTGACCTGGTCTTCCCCGCCGCCACGTGGTATGAGAAGAACGACATGTCCACCACGGACATGCACCCGTTCATCCACTCCTTCAACGCCGCGATTAACCCGCCGTGGGAGGCGCGCTCAGACTTTGAGGTCTTCCGCGACCTGTCCAAGGCCTTCTCCGAGCTGGCCGTGACCTGGCTGGGCACGCAGACTGACGTGATCACCGCCCCGATGGGCCACGACAGCCCCGATGAGCTGGGCATGCCCGGCGGCGTGGTCCCGGACGTGGAATCCCAGGGTCTCATCCCGGGAACCACCATGGCCAAGCTCGTCCCGGTGGAGCGCGACTACACCAAGATCTATGAGAAGTGGAACCACCTCGGCCCCCTGACGGGGACCTTGGGTACCGGCACCCACGGCACCGCCTACAACCTTTCCAAGCAGGTAGAGGAACTTAAGCTGATCAACGGCACCTCGGAGGCGTCGACAAGCGAAGGACCCACCCAGCTGCCGGAGCTGACCACCGCAACCAAAGCCATCGAGGCAATTCTGCACCTGTCCGGAGTCTCCAACGGCGAGGTGTCGCTGGAGGGCTTCCGCAACCAGGGCGCGCGCGTGGGCGAGGACATGACCAAGCTGGTGCGCGGCGCCGAGGACGCCCACATCACCTGGGACATGATCAAGGAACGCCCCGCCGAGGTGATCACCTCCCCCGAGTGGACCGGATCCAAGCAGGACCGCCGCCGCTACACCGCCTTTTCCATCAACCTGGAGTACAACAAGCCCTGGCACACCCTGTCCGGGCGGATGCACTACTACATCGACCACGACTGGTTCATGGACTACGGCGAGGCGCTGCCGGTCTTCCGCCCGCCGCTGGATCACATCCACATCAACGGTGAGGTCGGCCCCGGCGAGACGCTGACCGGGCCGGACGGCAACCCCGAGGTCACGGTGCGCTACCTGACCCCGCACAACAAGTGGTCCATCCACTCGCAGTACTACGACAACCTGCACCTGCTGTCCATCTCCCGCGGCGGCCAGGTCATCTGGATGTCCGACCGCGACGCCGCCAAGCTCGGCGTGGCGGACAACGACTGGATCGAGGCCTACAACCGCAACGGCATCGTCTCTGCCCGCGCGATCGTCTCCCACCGCATCCCCGAAGGCACGGTCTTTATGAACCACGCCCAGGAGCGCACCACCGGCACCCCGGTCAACGAGCGAACGGGCCGCCGCGGCGGAACACACAACTCCTTGACCCGCATCATGATCAAGCCGGTGCACGTGGCCGGCGGGTACGGGCAAATCTCCTACGGGTTCAACTACATCGGGCCCACCGGAAACAACCGCGACGAGGTCACGCGCATCCGTCGCCGCAGCCAGGAGGTTGAGTACTGATGAAGGTAATGGCACAGATCGCCATGGTGATGAACCTGGATAAGTGCATCGGCTGCCACACCTGCTCCGTGACCTGCAAGCAGGCCTGGACCAACCGTGAGGGCACCGAGTACATCTGGTTCAACAACGTGGAAACACGCCCCGGCGTGGGCTACCCGCGCGCCTGGGAGGACCAAGACCACTGGGAGGGCGGCTGGATCCGCACCTCCACCGGCAAGCTGCGCCCCCGCTCCGGCGGGCGCATGCGCAAGCTGGCCACCATCTTCCACAACCCCAAGCTGCCCACCATCGACGACTACTACGAGCCGTGGACCTACGAGTATGACAAGCTGCTGTCCGCCCCGCGCGGCCAGCGCACCCAGCCCACAGCCCGGCCCGTCTCCGCCCTCGATGGCCGCCCCCTGGAGAAGATCGAATGGTCCTCCAACTGGGACGACAACCTCGGCGGATCGACCGCCACGCTCGACGATGACCCCGTGCTCGAGCAGATGAACCTGCAGGTATCCAAGACCATCGAGGACGCCTTCATGTTCTACCTGCCGCGCATTTGCGAGCACTGCCTCAACCCCACCTGCGTGTCTTCCTGCCCCTCCGGCGCCATGTACAAGCGCACCGAAGACGGCATCGTGCTGGTGGACCAGGACCGCTGCCGCGGCTGGCGCATGTGCGTCTCCGGCTGCCCCTACAAGAAGGTCTACTTCAACCACAAGACCGGCAAGGCCGAGAAGTGCACGCTGTGCTACCCGCGTCTGGAGGTCGGCCAGCCCACCGTGTGCTCCGAAACCTGCGTGGGCCGGCTGCGCTACCTTGGGGTGCTGCTTTACGACGCCGATCGCGTCGCCGAAGCCGCAGCCACCGAGGATCCGCAGGACCTCTACCAGGCCCAGCGCGACCTGCTGCTCGATCCGCATGATCCGGAGGTCATCGCCGCCGCCATCGCGGAGAACATCCCCCACTCCTGGATCGACGCCGCCCAGCAGTCGCCCATCTGGGATCTCATCCAGACCTACCAGCTCGCGCTGCCGCTCCACCCGGAGTACCGCACCCTGCCCATGGTTTGGTACATTCCGCCGCTGTCCCCCGTGGTCGACCAAGTCACCGCCACCGGCAACGACGCCGAGGACCACCGGGTGCTGCTCACCGCGCTGTCCACCATGCGCATCCCGCTGGACTACCTCGCCGGACTGTTCACCGCGGGCGATACCGCCCCCGTGGAGCTGTCCCTGCGCCGCCTGGCGGCCATGCGCTCCTACATGCGCGACATCAACTTAGGCGAGGCGCCCAACGAGGACATCGCCGCGGCCGTGGGCATGACCGGGCACCAGCTGGAGAAGATGTACCGGCTGCTGGCCATCGCCAAGTATGACGACCGCTTTGTCATCCCCACCACCTCCCCGGAGACCCCGCGCGGCATCGCCGAGCTCGACCCCTTCGGCCACGGCGCCCCGGAAATGTGCCACAGCGGGGCGGCCGCCTCCGAAGGCGGACGGGTCTCGCTGGCCAGCTGGGAGCCGGGCACCCGCCCAGACTCCCTGTTCAGGGAGGTCTAGCATGCGCCGCACCCACACCGGCCTGGTACCCGAAGCCCTCGTCGAGCCCGTCACCATGACCCCCGCCCAGCGCGGAATCGTGGCCATGGCCGTCGCCGTGCTGCTGGACTACCCGGACGACAGCTGGGAGGACCGACGCGCCGCCGTCGCCGGGCAGATCGCCGCCCTGCCGGCCACCCCGCGCGAGCTGATGGCCGGATTCCTGCGCGCCACCGCCGCCGAGTCGCTGCTGGCCGCCCAAGCGCGCTACGTGGAGACCTTCGACCAGCGCCGCCGCTGCAGCCTGTTCCTCAGCTACTACGCCGTGGGAGATACCCGCCAGCGCGGAGCAGCGCTGCTGGCATTCAAGGACTACCTGGCAGACCTGGGCCTGGACCTGGCGCGCGAGGAGCTGCCGGACCACCTGTGCGTGGTGTTAGAGGCCGCCGCCCTGGAGCCCAGCGCCTTCGAGCTTTTGGCCGCCCACCGCGACGGCATCGAGGTGCTGCGCAGCGCGCTAGAGGCCGTGGCCTCCCCCTACGCGGGGCTGATCAGTGCGCTGTGCACCGCGCTGCCGCCCATCGATGAGGACACCGCGCAACGCTACCTCGAGCTCATCCGCACCGGCCCGCCCGCAGAGATGGTGGGCTTGGGCCAGCCCACCGCCCTGCCGTTTCCCAATATTCACACCAACCGAGCGGAGGTCACCGCATCATGAACCCCTACGACATTTTCGCCTGGGTGGCCTACCCCTGGCTTGCCCTCGCCGCCTTTGTCATCGGCACCATCTGGCGTTGGCGCTCCGACCAATTCGGGTGGACCTCGCACTCCACCCAGATCTACGAATCCAAGCTGCTGCGGCTGACCTCGCCGCTGTTTCACTGGGGCATGGTCTTCGTGATCATCGGCCACCTCATGGGCCTGGCAATGCCCAAGTCCTGGACCCGCGCCATGGGTGTTAGCGACGCCGTCTACCACCTGGTAGCCACCATCCCCGGCACCATCGCCGCCGTCGCGGTGGTCATCGGCCTGGCCGGGCTGATCTACCGTCGCGTGCGGTTCCGGTCGGTGTTCCTGTCTACCTCCACCTCGGACAAGGTCATGTACGTCGTCCTCGCCCTGGTCATCCTCTCTGGAACCGTGGCCACCATCTCCCTGCAGGTCTTCGGCGGCCCCCACGGCTACGACTACCGGGAGACCATCTCCCCCTGGCTGCGCCAGCTGCTCATCTTCAACGCAGAACCGCAGCTGATGTCTGACGTGCCCTGGCAGTTCAAGGTCCACGTGCTGTCCGGTTTCACCCTCTTTGCCGTGTGGCCTTTTACCCGCCTGGTGCACGCGTTCTCCGCACCGGTGGGCTACCTCACCCGCCCCTACGTGGTCTACCGCTCCCGCGAGGCCACCACTACCCCGGCGTCGCGGCCCCTGACCGCAGCGACCAAGGTGCACCGCTAAAGACGCGCCTGCCAGACCCCACCTGCGCTTATAGTAGGTGGGGTCTTGGTGACTGCCACGGGCCGCTCGCGCGTTGCGCGCGCGCCTGAGCGGTTTCCCGCTTACTTCACCTCTTCATTGACACCGACGATTGGACGATCCCCATGAACCTGCGCACTGTGCGAACCCTCGGCGCCGTGGCCCTGGCCGCGGCCGCCGGCCTGGCCCTGGCCGCCTGCTCCCCACAGACCGAATCCGCCACGAGTGCGGACGGTGAGAAGGTGAACCTCCAGGTGCTGGCGGCGGCGTCGACACGCGTGCTCAACGACGACCTCACCGCAACCTTTGACCAGGCCCACCTCGAGTTCCACAACGCCGGGTCATCCACCCTGGTCCAGCAGCTGCGCGACGGCTCCCCCGGAGACGTGTTCATCTCTGCAGACCAGAAGAACATGGACAAGGCGGTCTCCGCGGGCGTCGTGGACACGCCCGTGACGGTGGCCACCAACTCCATGGTCATGGTGGTGCCCAAGGGCAACCCCGCGCACGTGACCGGTGTGGATTCCAGCCTCGATCACGCCAAGCTGGTGCTGTGCGACAAGCAGGTGCCCTGCGGCGCTGTGTCTGCGGACATCCAAAAGGACCTAGGTATCGAGCTCTCCCCGGCCTCCCTGGAGCAGTCCGTCTCCGACGTGCTGGGCAAGGTCACCTCCGGGGAGGCCGATGCCGGATGGGTCTACCGCACAGACGCCGCAGCCGCCGGCGACAAGGTGGAAGTCATTGACATCCCCCACGCCGCCGAACATGAAAACTCCCTGGTCGCCGCGGTGACCTCCACCACCGAGCACCGCGAGCAGGCGCAGGCACTCGTCGACCTACTCGCCTCCCCGCAATTCGCGCAGGTCTGGCGCAACTTCGGCTTCACCCCCGCCGCCTAGCGCCCCATGACAGCGCCGTCACCGCGCCCCGTCGCCCCACGCATTCCCCCGATCATCCGGATCCTGGGAGGCGTGGGGCTGCTGGTCATTGTCGGACCCGTTATTGCCCTGGCCCTGCGCGTCTCCTGGGGGCAGGTACCCCAGGTCCTCGGCGAGCAGGCCACCCGCGACATGCTCACCGTCACCCTGGCGGCGGCAGCCCAAGCAACGATCATCACCGTGGCCCTCGGGGTTCCCCTGGCGGTGACGCTACGCGGGTCACGCATGGCGCGCCTGCTGGTCATGCTGCCGCTGGCCATGCCCCCGGTCGTCGGCGGGCTGGCCCTGACCGCGGCGATGGGCCGCCGCGGCTTCACCGCCCCGCTCCTCGACGCCCTGGGTATCCAGTTCGCCTTCGCCTTCCCCGGGGTGGTGCTCGCGCACGTCTTCGTCTGCCTGCCCTTCGTGGTGGTCTCCGTGGACTCCGCGCTGCGCCAAATCGACCGCGAGGTGCTGGCCTCCGCCGCCGGGGTGGGCATGAGCCCCCGCGCCGTGCTGTGGAGGGTCACGCTGCCCACCGTGGCGCCCGCCATCGCCACCGGCGCCGGACTGGCCTTCGCCCGCTCGCTGGGCGAATTTGGCACCACTCTCACCTTCGCCGGATCCATGCCCGGGGTCACCCGCACCATGCCGCTGGGCATCTACCTGGAACGCGAGCTCAACCAGGACCGCGCCTATGTGCTCGCCGTCATCCTCATCGGCGTGGCACTGCTCAGCCTCAGTGCCGCCCTCAGCCCCACCTTCCTGCGCCGACGCCGCCCCTCGCGCCCCCGTACCATCGGAGAACTCGACGCCGCGCGCCTGCGTCAACTTTCCGCTCCCACTGCCGGGCCCGCGCGCGTCCAGTTGCGCACCGCCGCGGGCACCACCACCTTCACCGCGGGCACCACCACCGCCATCATCGGGCCCAATGGTTCCGGAAAAACCACCCTGACCGGACTGATCGCCGGGCGGCTGCGCGGGCCCCACGTCGAGGTCGACTGCCCCGGGCGGATCATCCTGCTGACCCAAAACCCCGGCCTGCCGCCCCGCTCCCGCGTCGCCGCCGCCATCACCATGGCCACCCGCTCGCGGGCCGCCACCGAGGAGCTTCTCGACGCCGCCGGGCTCACCGACCTTGCCGACGTCCCCATAGCCCACCTCTCCGGAGGCCAAGCCGCCCAGGTGGCCCTCCTGCGCGCCCTCGGGGCGCGCCCCAGTGTGCTCATCCTCGACGAACCCCTGGCCGCCGTCGACGTCGACTCCGCCGCCGCCTGGCGCCAACTCCTGCGCGCCTCCACACCGGACCGCACCACCTTGTTGGTCACCCACGACCCCATCGAACTGGCCGCACTCAGCCAGCACACCCTCGTCATGGAAGGCGGCGTCGTCGCGGCTCACCTGCCCACCGCGCAGGCCCTTCAGGTGCCCCCAACCGCGTTTGCTGCCCGCCTCGCCGGCGTCAACCGCATCGCCGCACCCATCACCGAGATCACCGGGCCCACCGCCACGCTCACCTGCGGCGATTGCAGAGTCGTGGGCATGGCCGCTGACCCCTCACCCCAACTGCGCCCAGGCCCAGGTCCAGGCGGCCAGGGGGTCGCCGTATGGCAGCCAGTGGACACCCTGCTGCGTCTGCCGGGCAACCACGGCACCGACTCCGCCCGCAACGCCTGGCCCGGCACCGTCACAGCAATCGACGAATCCGCCCAGGTCACCGTGGATATCGGCGAGACGACCATCCGTGTGCCCATCACCGCACAATCCGTCGCCCGCCTGGGGCTTGCCGAAGGATCCGACGTCATCTGCGTGACCAAAGCACGCGCCATAACGATCTACCCCGGCCCGGTTTAGACACCGCCGCGCACAGGGTGATAGAATCACACCGTTGTCAGCACAACACTGACAGCATGCCTCCGTAGCTCAGTGGATAGAGCGCCGGTTTCCGGTACCGTAGGTCGCAGGTTCGACTCCTGTCGGGGGCACTTTTCCTCTCTCTGCCGGCTCAACGCCGCCGGTAGAGAGATTTTTCTTTTCCGCGGCCGGTCTCCGGATCTCCGGATCTACGGCTTGGCGCGGCTGCGCCGACCCCGCCCCACCTCACCATTGCTCTGCACCTAGCCGCGCGGCATGATCACCCACGCCACCAGATACAGCAGGACCTGGGTGCCCGGTAAGACAAAAGACGCGACGGCCAACAGCCGGACCACCGTTGCATCCAGATCATATGTTTCGGCAATTCCCCCGCACACCCCACCGATCCACTTGTTCGTCGTCGAGCGATGCAGCTTCTTATTCACGGTCATTCCTCCCAAATCTTGGCCTTGTTTAGAAAATCACAGGCGCACCTGCGCTTCCCTTCCCATTGTCCCGCGGGCGCGCCACCAGGACATCGGGGAAAGCACCTAAGTTTCGGCCAAGGATCTCAGGGTTTCCATGTGCTCAACAAACGCCTGTTCACCAGATTCCGTCAGGGTTACCCACACCGCATCCCCGCTGCGCCGCGAGGCCCATTCCCGCTGCCGGGTTACCATTCCGGCGTCCTCCAAGGCTGTCAACTGTTTAGACAATGCTGAGTCACTGAGTCCCGTGAGCTCGGCCAACCGCGAGAAACGCATTTCTTTAGCGAGCTGCCCCGCGCGATTGACCGCACCGCCCGCGCGCAACGCGGCACAAATTTTTAGCCGATTAATCGGATGAATCACCGGGTTGAGCGTCATTTCTTTTCCATCCAACACAGCCAGACATACATGGTCACCGCATTGAGGGCGCCGACCAACGCCCCCGCCCACCGCGGCTGGCTGGGAGTAATTATTCCCGCCGGAATCATGACCAGCGGCACCATCCTCAGCGCGGCCTGCGGGCCGGACACCTGTGCCGGATGACGCCGGGGCACCTCGCGGCGCGTGAGGAGCCAAGCACCGCCAGCGGCCACAAGGATCACGGCGATGGCGATGCCCCACATGTGCCAGATCGCAGCACACAGGCCCGCTCCTACCAGGAGGCTCACCAGCCCGCACAGTACGCCCACAAACGTCACAGCCACTGCCTTTCATCCATGGCCACCAGATACCAATAGCTGGCGGCGCAAGTGATGACCCCAACGCACGCGCCGATCCACCACGGGTGCGCTGGAACCATGATGGCCAGCCACGTGAACGGCAATGGGGCCAGCGACCACCACGTCGACGGGGGAAACAGGGGTGAGCCGGGGTCCTGGCGGATCTTCGGGCGTACCCCTCTGCGAAAATCGCGCCAGCGGACAACGATGATCACGATGAGCGCGCCTAGCCCGGCCAATGCCGCCCAGGTCACCTCCCAGATAATGAACGCGATGGTCACCCCGAAAAGCACCGACAGCGCACCGAGGACCCAGCGTGGGGCGCCCGCAGTGGCGCGCGCGTGCACCTGGTCGACAGCTGCGAGCGTTTCCTGCACACTTTCCATAGTGGAAAGACTACCACCGGAGTGCGCTAACGCAACGGTTCCGCGCACCCTCCCATACCTGGCACGTTGTCTACCGCCAGCACGTCGGTGCAAAACTGCGCCAGGGCTGTGGCCTGCTCGGCGGTGAGGTGATCAAAAATGAGTCGGCGGACGTGCTCCACATGGTCCGGGGCGGCCTTTTCCAGCCGGCGACGCCCTTCCTCGGTGAGCATGACAAAGACACCGCGCCCGTCGCCCTCACTGCGGCACTTGTCTACCAGACCTCGCCGCTGCATGCGCGTGACCTGGTGAGAGGCCCGGCTGCGCGCCCAGTCCAGCGACCCGCACAGCTCGTGCATACGCATGGAACTGTTCGGGGATTCTGAGAGCGTGACCAGGACAGCAAATTCGGAAGAAGAGAGGTCTTGGCTCACCAGCAGGGTCTCATCGAGTGAGCGATCGATCTTGCGCATCGTCGACAGCAGGAGGCGCCAGATGTGCTGTTCCTCATCAGTGAGCCAGCGGGGGGTGAAAACCATGGTGGTGATTTTAGCCCTTGAGCTCGGCGATTATGAAACCCTATGGCACGCCACCCCGCAGAAACTGGCCACGCAGAAACGCCCACACCGAACCGTTGTTGACATGTCACCAACATGGTGTATAGTGGTTGTTGATGCGTCACCAAGACGGTGGCGCGGCACGACTCAAACACGATCGGAAAGGTTTCAGGACTATGACTCTTGCAGGAAACTGGACGCTGGACGCCGCCCACTCGACGATCGGTTTCACCGCTCGCCACGCGATGGTGACCAAGGTGCACGGCTCCTTCGGTGATTTCGATGCCACCATTACCGTGGACGCGGAGAACCCCCAGGCGTCTTCGGCTCAGGCCACCATCCGGACCGCGTCTGTGGACACCGGCAACGCTGACCGCGATGCCCACGTGAAGAACGAGGACTTCTTCGACGTCGAGCGCTTCCCGGAGATGACCTTCTCCTCCACCTCTTTTGACATTGACACCACGGGCAACGCCGCCTCCGGCACCGTCACCGGCGACCTGACCATCAAGGGCACCACCCGCCCGGTGACCCTCGACGTCGAGGTCTTCGGCGTGGAGGAAGACCCCTTTGGCAACACCCGCATCGGCTTTGAGGCCTCCACTACCATCAACCGCAAGGACTTTGGCATTGATTTCCAGGCTCCTCTCGGCTCCGGCGGCGTGCTGGTCTCTGAGAAGATCGCCATCGCCATCGACGGCTCCGGCATCAAGGCCTAAGTACGCGTGAGTTCCTCCATGGGGAACTCGTGGCGCCCAGGTACGGCGTCATAGCGTTGGGGTTCACAGGTCAAGACGAACACTTGGCCGGTGAGCCCCATTTTTTTGAGCACGAGGCCCATTTTTTGTAGGCGGGCGTAGTCGCTGTGCCCTAGGGCATCATCGATGAACACGGGCACGGGGAGCCCGTCTTCGCCTCCGGCAAGGCCGGCTGCTGCCATGCGAGCAAGGATCATGAGTTGTTCCTTAGCACCGCCAGACAGTTGTGAAACCGGCACTGAGGTGTGCCCGAGCGTGCGGGCCACCACGTCCAGGTTGTCATCGAGCTCGAAGGAGACGTCCGCACCGAAGACCGGCGCGGCCAGGCGGGTGAGTTCCTGGGCAAACGGCTGTGCGTAGCGGGTTCGCGCGGCGTCTCGGGCTCGTTGCAGGGCCTCGACTAGGCTGCGCGCCGCGTGTGCTCGCTGCTCCACGGACTCGCGGTGGCGTTGTGCGGACTGCGCCCGCACGCGGGCCTTTTCCCAGCGCTCCTGGGCGCCTTGTGCCTGTTCGATGCGGCCTTGTAGCTCCAGGATCTGTTCCCTGGCACCCTGCGCCCGCTCGCGCAGCCCGTCAAGCTGGCCTTGGGCTACCTCGACCATCTCGGCGGCCTGCTCCGGGTCCTGGTCTCCTTGCCTAGCGGTGATTCCTTCCAAGGCGTCTTGTGCATCCGTGAGCTTCTGGTGGGCGTCGTGGAGTGCGGCTTCGAGTTCCTCGGTGGCGCGGTGGGCCTGCGCGGCGGCGAGCGCCTCCACGGCGCGGTCCACCTCTTCCTGCGCGGCCTCGACGCGCACATTCATGCGGGCACACTCCGTGGCCGCGGTGCGCTCCAGCCACGGATCGGCTGCCGCCTGAGCCTGCTGCAGGGCCTCCTGCGCATCCTGGACTGCCCCTTGGGTCTCCAGCCGAGTCAGTTCGGCCTGCTCAGGGTCGACCGCGGCAACGCCGTGGCGCTGCGCCTCGTCGAGCTCGCGGCGCCAGGACTCGGCCTGGGCGCGCCAATCATCGGCGTCTGCCCCGTTGAGGATCGCCTCCCTGCGCCTACTCGCCTGCTCCACGTGCTTCTCAGCCTGGTCCTGTGCGCTGCGGCGCGCGCGTGCGTCCTCCAGGTCCGCCACCCCGAGTTCGGCGCACAAGTGGGTCACGCGGCGCTGGGCTTGTTCCGCCTGTGCGTGCACGCCGTCTGTCCCCGTCCCACCGGCCTGATAGGTGGCGGTAACCTCCCCGATTTCTAGCGTCATGCCGTCACGCAGGTCTACCTGCGCGTCGAGCTCGACTGGCTGCCCATCAACGGTGACGGTGGAGGCCTGTGGCCCGCGGAGGAGCATTTTTGCTGTGCTGGCTGCGGCCAGCGCCGCCGCCACCCGGGAGTCCTGGACCGCCTGATCGAGCTGATCGACTTCCTCGGCACTGATTGCAGTGGCGGGCCGCTCATTGCGCGCCGCGCGGAGTTCCTCCTCGATCTGCGTCAGCGCTTCGAGGCGGGCCTCTAGATCGGCGAGTTGCCGGGAGCGCTCGGCAATTCTTTGCGCTGCCTGCGCCTGCGTGTTGGCTTCGGTGGCCTCGTCGAGGCGGCGCCGCGCGGCGTCGACCAGGGCGGCACATTCCGTGGCGCGCGCGGACTCTGCTTGCGCGGCCTCGTCTGCTTGTTTCTGCTTGTCCTGCAGCGTGGCATGATCCGCACGGCGGCGCTCCACCTGTGCGGCCAACTGCGCGCGGGCCTCTAGGTCACCCTGGGCGCGCTGGTGGGCGTCGCGGGCGGCGGTGACCTTCGCCTTCGCCTGGGCGATCTCTTCGGCTGCCCGGTCGGCCTGTTCCTTTTGGGCGCGAAGCTGCTCGACGTTGGCCTGTGCGGTGGGAATCTGCGCAGTGCTCACGCGCTGGGTCTCCTGGGCGCGTGCCACTTTACTGACGTACTCTTCCAGCTGCGTGCAGGCCTGGCGGGCCTCCTCGAGCTCGTCGTGGGCCTCCTGATCTTCGGTGCGCGCCTGCGTCAGCTCGCCTTTTTCGCGCCCACTTTTTTGGAAGTAGCGGGAGTACTCGGCCTCCGCGGCATCCATGAGCTGGGATTGTCCCTGAATGTCTTCGCGCACACCCCCGGAGGAGTCCTCCAGTGCTGCCGCCAGCGAGGGGATCCCCGCCGCCGCCAGCGCGGGCTCGATGTGCCCCTGGCGCATGAACACCGTCTCCAGCAGGGCCATGTCTACGTTGTTGTCCAAGATGCGCGTGAGCTTTTCATCGGCTTCGCGCCCCGTGTAGGACTCCGTATTCGGGGTAAATACTGTCAGCTCGCTGCGACTCCCGCGCACCCATTGCTTGGTGATGCGCAGACGATGCGGGCCCACCGTCGCCTCCACGCTGACCTCGGGCCCGACGTCCTTGCCCACCGGCTGGGTGGACTTGACCTCCTTCTTCTTGCTGTGATGGGGCGTGGTCAGCGCGAGGTAGATCGCCTCTAAGACGGTGGACTTTCCGTGTTCGTTGTCACCCGAGATGACAAAGACGCCCGTCTCCGGCAGGTCTTTGAGCTCTAAGTGTTCGAGGGTGCGGAAGTTGGTGATGCGTATGCTGTGGATTTTCATTGTGCCGCCTCCGTTCGCGCGATTCCGGCTTGCAGTCGAAACAGCAGGTTGACCGCGTCGCGCTCATCTGCGTCGAGCAATTCCTGCAGCGCCTGGCCCGCGATGCCGTGGAGCTGGAGGTCCGCCAATTCGGCGCTGGTGGGCTCGACGTGGAGGTCCATGAGTCGGGTGCGCGGGTAGAGCGCGGCGAACACGTGGCCGTAGCGCTCCAGGTCCGATTCCAGCGCGCGGTTGCCGGCGACGTCGATAGTGCCGCGCAGCGCGTACTTGACCACCGTGCGGTCTTTGTCCTCCAGGCCTGCTATCCAGTCAAGAAACGCGGTGACATCCGCCGGCGTGGTGATTTCTTGTTCCGCAGCCAGGAAGCGCCACTGCCCCACCGCAACCTCGGTGACCTCCACGTTGGACTCGTGGCCCGCGGGCTTGTCCACCGTGACCACCAGCGCCTTTCCGGAGTTGTTCTCCCCGCCGCCGTCTGGTTCCAAAAAATCGGTGACCTCCGGAGCGCCGGAGTACCACACCCGCCGCTGGGCGCTACAGGGCCCGGCGGAGTGGGTATCGCCGAGCGCCACGTAGTCGATGACGCGCCGGTGGGCCAGCTCATCCAACGCCGCGACGTCGATGAGATCATCGGCGTCATCGCCAAAGTTCAGCACCGCGCCGTGCCCGACGACCAGGCGAATCCGGTCGGTGGGCTCGAGCCCCGCGCAGGCTTCCGCGACCAGGTCACGGGTGGCGTGCTTGGCCAGCAGCGGCGCACCAACGATGTCTACTCCTGGCGCAACCTCCAGTGGGGTGGAGTCCTCCAGCAGGTGTACCCCGGCAACGTCCTGGGCCAGGCGGCGTAGCACGGAGTCCGCCGTGAGTGGGTCATGGTTGCCGGGCAGCACGTAGCAGGGCACGGGCAGCTCGGCGAAGACCTCGCGTGCCCGGCCCAGGGTGCGCGGGCTGACCGAGTTGTATTCGAAGACGTCACCGGCCATGACCAGGAAGGCACAGTCATGCTCCAGGCAGCGCCGACCCAAGGTGCGCACCGCCTCTAGGCGGGCGGCCTCAAACCGGGCCTGGGCGTCTGCATCCAGGCGCTGGGGACACATGCCAATTTGGAGGTCCGAGGTGTGCAAGAACGTCACTGCCGTCATGGATCTACTTCTATCATGGCCCACCCAACCACAGCCCGAATCTGTCGAACACACGCTCGCTTACTGGTGCATGGAGCGGGTCAGATGGTCATAAAGATCCTCGATATCGGACACGGCGCGGAGCTGTTCGACCGAGGTATAGGACACGGTGCGCATCGCCTTGTGCAGGGCGTCTAGGTCCGAGTCCGCGATCGCTGGGCTCAGGCGCGGCTCGGGCAAGGCCGGCAGCTCCAAGCCCGTCCAGAATCGCCCGTCCGTCGCCGCCGCGGACTCCCTGCTCTCCTGTTGGGCATGCTGCGTGAAGTAGCGCTCCATCTGCGCAAAGTTGAGGCCGCGGGCGGCAAAGACGAACTCCGGGTCCGCATCCATGCGCCCGGCCACCACCTCGCACACCGCCACCGCATGCTTGCACGCGGGGACGCGATCCGGGCAGTCGCAGGAAAAGGTGATGTCGGTGCCCATCAAGACTTCCAGCAGCTCAGCCGACAGCTGGCCCGCCCGCGCCTTGGCCAGGGAGTCGCTGCCCTGGGCGGGGTGCGTCAGCCGGCGAGTGACCTCCATGAGGTCATCGGTGCTGCGGTACTCCAGCGCCACGGTGACGGCGAAGGGCTCATTCTGCGATCCGGCGACCTGTGCCGCAATGCGGCCCGGCGCTTCAATTTCTAGGCTCACCACGTGCCCGGCGCGCGCATAGGCCCGCCCCCGGGTGATGCGGCCGGCGTCGGCACGCTTTTCGACGCCCGCGACCAGCCACGCAGCCGCGTCCCCGAGCGGCTTGTCACGGCGCAGGGCCGCGGTGGCAGGCTCGTTGTCCACGCGCACGCCGCGGCGCGCGCCGAAGTTGGCGTAGATGACATTGTCTTTGCGAGGTCGGGGCATGGGGTGGTTCCTAGAATTTCTCTTCGGTGTGGCTGCGGTAGCTCATCAGGCGGGCCAAATCCTCGGGCGACAGCTCGGTGATCCAGCCCTCGCCCTCCCCGACGACGGTGCCGGCCAGCTGCGTTTTTCCATCCAAAATATCCTGGATCGATTCTTCCATCGTCCCGGCGGTGATCATCTTGTATACCTGCACGTCCTTGTCCTGGCCGATGCGGTAGGCCCGGTCGGTGGCTTGGTTTTCCACCGCGGGGTTCCACCACCGGTCCATGTGGACCACCACGGACGCCGCGGTAAGGTTGAGCCCGGTGCCCCCGGCTTTGAGGGAGGCCACCATGGCCGGCGGCCCGTCGGGAGATTGGAAGCGGGCGACCATCCGGTCGCGGGCAGCCTGCGCGACCCCGCCGTGGAGGAAGGGAATGTCCTCGCCCATTCGATCGCTCAGGTAAGGCACCAGGATGTCGCCGAAGGCGCGGTATTGGGTGAAGATGAGCACCCTACGGCCGTCCCGGACGGCGTCGTCAAGCAGCCGCATGAGCTCGGCGACCTTGCCGGAGCGGTGGCGCCCGCGGTCGGTGACCGGCGAGCCATCGCCCAAAAAGTGGGCGGGATGATTGCAGATCTGCTTGATGCGCGTCAGCGAGGCCAGCACCAGGCCTTTGAGGGCGATGCCGTGGGCCTGGCTGAGCTTTTCCTTCACGTCGTTGACGTAGGCGCTATACAGCGCCGCCTGCTCGGCCGTCATGGCCACGGTGATCACCTGCTCGGTCTTTTCCGGCAGGTCATCAATGATCGCCGGATCGGACTTGACGCGGCGCATGATAAATGGCGCGGTCATCCGCCGCAGCCGCTGCGTCATCTCCTCATCGCCCTCCCGCTCAATCGCAGCGGCAAAGTGGTGGCGGAAGAATGTCGCCGACCCCAGGATTCCGGGGTTGCAGAAATCCAGAATCGCCCGCATTTCGGAGAGCCGGTTTTCCACCGGCGTGCCCGTCAGCGCGATGCGTTGCCGGGCCGGCAGGGCGCGCGCCGCCTTGGCCGATCGCGTCGCCGAGTTCTTGACGTGCTGGGCCTCATCGAGGACCACATGATCCCACTCCACCTCCGCCAGCTGCGCGCAGTCGCGGGTGAGAATCCCATAGGAAGTGATCATCAGGTCCGTGTCCCGAGCCGCCGCGGCAAGCTCCTCCCCGGCCAGGCGCCGCGGCCCATGATGGACCACGCAGCGCAAGCCGGGAACGAAGCGTGCCGCTTCCCGCGCCCAGTTGCCCACCACCGACGTCGGAGCCACCACCAGCGTGGGCCGCGGGGCGTGATCGCCGGCAGCGGCACGCTCCTGCTTTTCCACCGCAACCATGGCCAAAAGCTGGAGAGTCTTGCCCAAACCCATGTCATCGGCCAGCACCGCGCCAAGGTTGTTGTGCGACATCCACACCAGCCAATCCACCCCACGGCGCTGGTACTCCCGCAGCGTGGCGTGCACCGTCTCCGGCAGCTCCACGCGCTGCGGGGCCGGGGCGGTGCGATAGCCCAGCAGGGCCTCCACCCAGGCCTCGCCCTCCACCGCGATTGGCTCATAGGCCGCGGCCTCAAGCGCCACTTCGCGCAGGTCCGCCAGGGTGACCGCCTCATCGACCGACTTGTCGCCGAGCTTGCGCATGTAGTCCGTGATCCGGGCCAGCGCCGCCGTGTCCGCCATCACCCACTCGCCGCGCAGCTTGACCAGGCCAGACTTAGAGGAGATGAGCATGGCCATCTCATCATCGTTGAGCTGCTTATCGCCCACCGACAGATGCCAATCAAAGCCCACCAGTTGGTCCATGCCCAGCCGGGCAGGTCCAGTGGCACCCCCGTCAGAGCGCGTGACCAAGCGCGCCTTGGTATCTTGCGTCGCCCACGCCTTGGGCAAAAGCACGGTGGTCCCGGCCCTCTTCAGGCGCGGCACGTCCCGGGCAACAAAGTCCACGATCTGGGGGGTGGTCAGCACAACGTCCCAGTCGCCCTGCGTCGGCGACGGCGGGGCGAAGGGGGCTGCGGGAGGGGCGGCGTCGAGAAGCGGTGCCAGCTGCACGAGCCGTTTGCGGGCTTCACGCAACACCTCCACGCTGCCGGCGTCGAGCCGCCCGAGGCGCACCGGCTGGGGGCTATCCACCCCGGAACGCACGTGCAGGCGCACCGGCCACCGCGCCGCCGACTCCGGAAGGTCCGGGGCATCCTGGCCAAAAAGGTAGTCCTCGGGTCCGCTCGGCTCGGCGGGCTCTTCGACCACCACCACCAGTTGCAGGCCCACCGCGGCGACGGAATCCTTCCATTCCCGCAGCCGGTTGAGCAGGCCCACCCCGCCGCGGCGCAGCGGCTGATTGTGGAGCAGCGCATCAGAAAAGTCGTGCCAGGGGTATGGGCGGGTGGATTCGCGCAGATCAGCCAGCTCCGCCGAGGCGATCCAATGCGGCAGGGTCTCCGTGACGTCGCTGTCTAGGGCGCGGTTGTTGATGTGCAAGATTCCCGGGGCGCTGGCCATCATCTGCGCCACCCAGCCCCGCTCGGACAGCCCGTGGGCCAGCTGCCACTGCGGCCACCATTGATCGTCAATGTAGGCCAGGCGCAGCGTCACCCGCCCGGCGCGCACGAAGCGCGTCAGGCCCAGGTACAGGCGAATGATCCACATCAAGTCCGGCGCGATGGCCGCACGCTGGGCGTTCGTGGCCGCAGGGGTGGGCGAATCGAGGAAGGACAGCTGGGCGAGCACGGTGATGGCTTGCTCGGGCGCATAGGCGGCGGTGGGCAACACCAAGGCCACCTCCCTGCCCTTGGGGGTGCGCAGCGTGGTGCGCAGGCGGTGCCGGAAGCTTGCTCGCTCCAAAATGGACTCCACGACCGGTGGAAACGTCCCCGAAGGCACGGCGTCAGGCAGCACGATGCGGTGGCCTGCGACCTGCTCTACCCACAGATGCAGTCCAGAATGCTGCACCCACAGCGCGTGGAGGAGGAATTTGGCCATAAGGTCCGTTCTACCATTTTCATCAATTTTCGCCGCGATGCGCCGCAAAGCTGTATAAGCTGTCGGAACAAACCTCTACGGAGGGACTGGTTCTCCGGTCCGCCCCTCCCCCGCCCATGTTCGGCGTCCACGCCGCGCAGCCAGCCCTTGCAGCAGGCGCGTGTCGTGCGTGCCGGATGTTCCTCACGACGCACAGGGAGCTTCTACCGTGACCCAAACAACGTGGTTTGTCCTAGCCATCATCATCTACATGTTTGTGATGCTTGGCATTGGATACTGGAGCTACACCAAGACTGAGAAGTATGAGGACTACGTTCTCGCCGATCGTGGCCTCAATCCCTTCGTCGCCGCACTGTCTGCCGGCGCCGCGGACATGTCCGGCTGGTTGCTCATGGGCCTGCCCGGAGCGCTCTACGTTGGCGGTGTGTCCGGCATGTGGATCGCCATCGGGTTGCTCCTGGGCAGCTGGGCGAACTGGAAGTTCGTGGCCCCGCGGCTGCGCGCCTACTCCGAGCGCGCCCACAACTCGGTGACGCTGCCCAGCTTCTTTGGCAACCGGGTTCATGATTCCTCCCGCATCGTGCGCATCACCGCCGCGGTGATCATCATCGTCTTCCTGACGTTCTACGTCTCCTCCGGCATGGTCTCCGGCGGACGCTACTTCGAGGCGACCTTCGGCGGCGACTACCTCACCGGGATGCTCATCATCGCGGCGGTGACGGTGGCCTATACGTTCGTCGGCGGCTTCCTGGCGGTGTCCTACACGGATGTTGTCCAGGGGCTGATCATGTTCCTCGCACTAATCGCCGTGCCGTCCGTGGCGCTGCTGACCCTGGACCACCCCTCCGACATCTTCACCTGGGCCACCAGCCACGACTACGGCCCCTGGACCGACGGCGTGGGCAACCCTGACTTCTTCAATATCTTCGGCGGGGTGGGCGCCGCCGCGGTCATTGGCTCCTTGGCGTGGGGCCTGGGCTATTTTGGCCAGCCGCACGTGGTGGTGCGTTTCATGGCGCTGCGTACCCCGCAGGAGGCCCGCTCTGGGCGCCGCTACGGCATCTCCTGGATGCTGCTGTGCATCCTCGGCGCGCTGGCCACGGCCGTTATTGGCACGGTGTTCTTCTCCCAAAACCCGGACATCGCGGTGACCGACCAGCAGAACTTTGAAACGATCTTCCTGGACATGGGCCGCATCCTGTTCCACCCGCTGATCGCCGGGCTGGTCCTCACCGCGGTGCTCGCCGCGATCATGTCCACCATGAGCTCGCAGTTGCTCGTGGTCTCGTCTTCCCTCATCGAGGACCTGTACAAGCTGGTGGCCAAGCGGCAGCCCAGCGAGGCGGTCCTGATCAACCTGGCCCGCACGGCCGTCATTGCCGTATCCGTCTTCGCCGCCCTGTTTGCCGTGCACCCCAACGACTCGATCCTGGGCCTGGTGGCCTTCGCGTGGGCGGGATTTGGCTCCGCCTTCGGCCCGCTCATGCTCTTTAGCCTCTACTGGCGCCGCCTGAATGCCGCCGGCGCCGTGGCGGGCATGCTCACCGGAGCGGTGGTCTCCTTCGCCTGGGGCATGTCGCCGCTGTCTGACACGCTCTACGAGATGGTTCCGGGCTTCGCCTGCGCTGCCCTGATGACGTGGGTGATTTCCCTGGCCACCGCCGCCCCTGACGCCGAGGTGACCCAGGAATTTGATGCCGCCATGGAACCGCTGCGAGGGCGGGCCAAGTCAAAGGAGGCATGACTCTTCGCCGCTGCGCTTGGTGGGCGCTTCTTCTTGCCACCTTGGGCTACCTGGCGGTGGTCATGGTCACCGTGTTCCCGCGGCACCACACCCCGCTTACCGACGTCCCCCTCCCCCGCTCCGGCGCATCCCTCACCGTTGCCCAGCGCGCGACGGTCGTGGGCTATGAGCGCTCCGCCTTCGGCGACGGCTGGGCACCTGCCGGAGCCTGCACCACGCGGGAGGCCACAATCATCCGGCAGCAGGGCCCGGATACGGTGTCCGATTGCCGCGTGCGCTCCGCGGGCCGGGACCCGTATTCGGGCACTCAGCTTGACCCCGCGGCCATTGACATTGACCATGTCTTCCCCCTGTCCGCGGCGTGGGATATGGGCGCCTATGCGTGGCCGGCGCACCTCCGGGAGCAATTTGCCAATGACCCGCTCAACCTGGTGGCAGTATCGCGCAAGGAAAACCGGGAGAAGTCTGACGCGCTGCCCTCCGAATGGATGCCCTCCGATAGGGGCGCCCGATGTTGGTATTCGCGGCGCCTCGACGCCGTGGCGCGGTCCTATCACCTGCCGTTGACTCGGGCAGACCGTGCCGTGATGCGCTGGTCATGTTTTCCTTCGGGGATGGAATAACTACGATTGATATGTATCACTGCACACCCGGACATTTTTATTTGTGAAAGGTCATCTCTCCGATGAATTCTCTGATGATCATCCTCCACGCATTGGCTGCGGTCCTGTTCTTGGGCCCGGTCACCGTGGCGGCATCTACCTTCCATACCTATGCGCTCAAGGCGCACAAGGGCGACGAGCGTGCCGCCGGCATCGCCTCCTTGCTCCACCGCATCACCAACACCTACGGCGTGCTGTCTGCCCTGGTTCCCGTCCTCGGCGTGGCGGTGATGTTCACTGACCTGAGCACGTACTTCCACGAGATCAAGTACCACGTGAGCATCCTGCTGGGAGTCATCGCCTGGGCCATGCTGCTGTTTTTGATCATCCCGCGGCAAAAGGCCATGATGGCCGCGCTTGGGCTGCTCGATGAGGAAGACAAGCCCGCCAAGCCCACCACGATTTCCAATTGGGAGAAGGCCAAGAAGCAGCTGTCCATGTTCGGCGGCATCTTCAGCCTGCTGTGGGTGATCATCCTGGTGCTGATGTTCCTCTAACACGCACCCGGGTGGCCCCAGCATCACGCAAGCCCGCCGGGATGAGGAAGACACGTTCTGTCTGCCTTATTCCCGGCGGGCTTGAGCTTTGCCCTGGGGGCGCGCTTTTTTAGTAGCGGTCGCGGTGGAAGCCACCGCGTTTCCCGCCACGATCGCCTCGATCGCCACGGTCCCCACGGTAGCCGCCGCGATCCCCACGGTCGCCGCGATCATCGCGCCGCCCATAGCCGCGTCCGCCCCGGTCGCCGCGATCATCACGGTCGCGGCCGTAGCCGTAGCCGCGGGACTCGCGCCGCGGCGGGCGGCCGGAATCCAGCTCAATATTGATCAGTTGCCCGGAGATGCGGGTATCCGCCAGCCGATCGAGCACCTCGCGCGGCAGGCCCTGGGGCAGCTCCACCAGCGAGTGGTCCCCGAAGATGGAGATGCGCCCGAAGTCCTTGGAGTTCAGCCCGCCCTCGTTGGCCAGGGCGCCAACAATGGCGCCCGGGCGCACGTGCTGGCGCTTACCCACGGCCAGCCGGTACATGGCCTTGCCGGGCTCCGCCTCGAAGCGACTCCGGCCGCCCCGGTCGCGGTCCCGATCCCGGTCGCGGCGACCACGGCCGCCGCGATCGAAGCGGTCGTCGCGGTCCCGGTCGCGGCGGTCAAAGCGATCCCTGCGCGACTCGCGGGGCTGCTCCTTCATCAGGAACTCATCGCCGGCCTGGGCCTGGGTGGCCAGTGCTGCGGCGATGTCCTCCAGCGGGGTGTCGTGAGCCTCTGCGTAGGCCTTGACCAGGCCGCGGAAGAGCTCCAGTTGGCTGTCCTCAAGGGACTGCGTGATGGAGTCCGCGAACTTTGCCTTGCGCGAGTCATTGACCTCGTCGACAGTGGGCAGATCCATCTCCGTGAGCGGGGCGTTGGTGGCACGCTCGATGGAGCGCAGCATCCGGCGCTCACGCGGGGTGACAAACAGGATCGCCTCGCCGGTGCGCCCGGCGCGGCCCGTCCGGCCGATGCGGTGCACGTAGGACTCGGTGTCGTTGGGAATGTCAAAGTTGAACACGTGGCTGATGCGTTCGACGTCGAGCCCGCGGGCCGCAACGTCGGTGGCCACCAGGATGTCCAGGCGGCCGTCGCGAAGCTGATCGACGGTGCGCTCGCGCTGCTGCTGGGCGATGTCGCCGTTAATGGCGGCAGCGGAGAAACCGCGGGCGCGCAGCTTTTCTGCCACCTCTTCGGTCTCATTCTTGGTGCGCACGAACACGATCATGGCTTCAAACTCGGTGACCTCAAGGATGCGGGTCAAGGCGTCGAGCTTGTTGCGGTGTGCCACGTGCAGCCAGCGCTGCGTGATGTTGGTGTTGGTCCGGGTCTTCGACTTGACGGTCACTTCCGCCGGGTCGTTGAGGTACTGCTTGGAAATCCGCCGGATGCCGCTGGGCATCGTCGCGGAAAACAGCGCCACCTGCTTGTCATCCGGGGTGTCTTCCAGGATGCGCTCAACGTCTTCCTGGAAGCCCATGTTGAGCATCTCATCGGCTTCATCGAGAACCAGGAAGCGCAGGCCGGAGATGTCCAGCGAGCCCTTCTCCAGGTGATCGATGACGCGTCCCGGGGTGCCCACGATGATCTGGGCGCCGCGGCGCAGCCCGGATAACTGAATGCCGTAGGCCTGCCCGCCGTAGATGGGAAGCACATGGATGCCGCCGAGGTGATCGGCGAAGGATTGGAACGAGTCCGCAACCTGAAGTGCGAGCTCGCGGGTGGGGGCCAGCACAAGCGCCTGCGGGGAACGCTCGGCGACGTCGATACGCGCAAGAATGGGCAGCGCGAATGCCGCCGTCTTGCCGGTACCGGTCTGGGCTAGGCCCACCACATCCCGGTCCTGCATGAGCAGCGGGATGGTCTCAGCCTGAATTGCTGAAGGGGTCTCAAATCCAACCTTATAGACGGCCTTGAGCACGTCATCAGGAAGTCCAAGCCCCTCAAAATTGGGGGTGTCCCGTTCACTAGAGTCGGTCTTCTCAGCAGTCGAATCGTCCCTAGTGGGCTGGGCGCCCTCATGCGACTGTTCCTGAGATTCCGACGGATTCACTGTCTCTGTGGTGGCAGCCGTCTGCGCCTGATCTTCGCTCGTCTCCACGGCCTGTTCGACCTGGGGGACCTCGGTGCGGTCAGTGCTCACGGCGTCCACGTTCTCCGGCTCGTAGCCGTTATCCGTATTCGTCATTGTCCTGCCACGATAACGCACAAACCCGCAAATGACCGCATTGAGCGCTTCTCGACGCCCCACCCGCGACGCACACGCACGTTTCTCCCGCACTCCCGCGTCCCCTTAGGTAGCATCAGAGAATCTCACACGATTGTTCCAGAAAGGCCCCGCGCCATGGCTGAAAACACAGCGCCCTTAACGCCCACACCGCACGGACCCGGCACGCAGTCACACCCCCGTGGCCGCGCGAAACTAGGACTCAATGCCCGCCATATTCACTTCATCGCGCTGGGCTCAGCCATTGGCACCGGCCTGTTCTACGGCTCCGCCGGGGCCATCCAGGCCGCCGGCCCCTCCGTGCTGGTGGTCTACCTCATCGGCGGCGCCGTGGTGTACTTCATGCTGCGCGCCCTGGGCGAAATGGCCGTTCGTCACCCCGTATCCGGGTCCTTCGCCGAATACACCCGCGAACACCTGGGCGGCTGGTCCGGCTACATCACCGGCTGGATGTATGCCTTCGAGATGATGATCGTCTGCCTGGCGGACTTAACCGCCATTGCCATTTACATGAAATTCTGGTTCCCAGATACACCCCAATGGGTATGGGTGGCAGTGACCCTGCTCGTCGTGGGCGCGGCCAACCTGGCGAGCGTGCGCTGGTTCGGTGAGCTGGAATTCGGATTCACCCTCATCAAGGTCGGCGCGGTGATCGCGATGATCGCCGGCGGCGCAGCCATCCTCGTCTTCAACTTAGGCACAGACCCCAGCCACAGCTCCGTATCCAACCTGTGGAACGACGGCGGATTCTTCCCCAACGGAGTTGGCGGCATGGTCTCCGCCTTCATCCTGGTGCTCTTTGCCTTCGGCGGCACGGAGATCATCGGCGTCGCCGGCGCGGAAGCGGACGACCCCAGCCGCGCGGTACCCAAGGCCGTCAATACCGTCCCGGTGCGCATCCTGCTGTTCTACGTGCTGGCCATCGCCGTGATCCTGGTGCTCAACCCGTGGCGCAGCGTCACAGGCGAGGAATCCCCCTTCGTGCAAATCTTCTCCGCGCTCGGGGTCAACTGGGCGGCGGCGCTGCTCAACGTGGTGGTCATCACCGCCGCACTGTCCGCCATCAACTCCGACCTCTTCGGAGCCGGACGAGTCATCACCGGCATGGCGCGCGAGCGCCTGGCCCCCCAAGCACTGGCGCGGACCTCCGCCAAGGGCGTTCCGGTGATGACCACCATCGCCCTCATCGCGGTGCTGGTCATCGGCGTGGCGCTCAACGCCATCCTGCCGGAGCGCGTGTTTACCATCGTCGCCGCGCTGGCCACCTTTGCCACCATCTACGTCTGGTTGATGATCCTCATCGCCCACGTCGCCTCACGCCGCGGCATGAGCAGCGCCGAGGTCGCCGACCTGGACTTCCCCGTCCCCTTCTGGCCCTGGGGCCAGTACTTTGCCATCGCGTTCATCTTCTTCACGTTTGGCATCATGGTGTGGAACGCCGAATACCACATGGCGCTCGCCGTCGGCGTGGCCTTCCTGGTGATCATGAGCGCGCTGTATGCCCTCATGCTGCGCCGCCCCGCGGGGGCCGGCGCCACCTCGGCTGCTGGGGCAGCGGATGGTGCTGCTCAGGACGCTGCTGCGCCGGGTTCGGACAAGTGATCTCCTAGCGTCTCCCGGCCGCGGAGCATCCACAACACCGCGGCCGCCAGGCTGATCAGCCCACAGACCCCAAAGCCCCACTGGAATCCCGCCGCCTGGACGATCATGCCCACCACGATGGGCCCTAAAATCGTCCCGCAGTCGCCAGCCATCTGATAGGCCGCCAGCACGGCGCCGCCCGAGCGGTGCGAACCAATAACGTCAGCCACCACCGCCTGCTGCGCGGGATTGAGCACCCCAGCGCCCGCACCCGCCAGGGCGGAAACCACCAGCACTGCGGCCATGGAATCTGCCCACCCAAGCATCCCCGTGAACAAGGCGTTGATGAGCAGCCCGGTGATCAACAGCGGGCGCCTGCCCAACCGGTCTGCGAGGGTGCCGGAAAACTGTAAGCACACCGCATTGCCCACGGCGAAGGCTGCCATGGCCAGTCCCGCGACGGATGCCGCATCCTTAAAGACCGCCGCGGCAAACAGCGGAAGGGTGGCCACCCGCACGCCAAAGTTGCTCCATCCGTTGGCAAAGCCGCTGACCATGACCACGCGATACGCCCGATCCCGCAGCGCCTCCGCCACACTCATGGCCTCCTGGTGCGGATGATCGGGGCTATCTTGGCCGACCGTCGCCGGCATGCGCATCCACACGATGGCGCACGCAACGCACAACGTCGCCCCGTAAATGAGGAAGGGCAGGCGCATGCCTAAGGGTGCCAGGCCCGCCCCGGCGACCGGCCCGATGATGTTTCCCACCAGGAAGGCCGACGCATAGGCCGAGGAGCATTTCCCCCTGATGCTCGGCGGGGCGAGCTTGACTATCAGCCCCATCGCCGAGACGGTAAACATGGTTGACCCGATGCCGCCGAGTCCACGAAGCAGCAGGATGTGCCAGTATTCGTGGGCAATGGACACCGCCCCCGTGGTCACGGCGACTACGGCCAGTCCAGACAGGTACATGGTGCGCGAGCCCATCTTGTTGATGAACCAGCCGGCGGTGGGGGCAAAGACGAGCCGGGAGAAGGCGAAAATGGAGATCACCGCGCCGGCGGCTGCCATGCCCACGTCAAAGCTGCGGGCGAACTGCGGGATGATCGGGGCGATGAGACCATAGCCCAGCGCGACCATGAAGGCTGCGGAGACGAGGATCCAGATCTCGCGCGGAATCGCCGCCGCGCGTAGCGGGCGTGCGGGCGGTTGGTCCGGGTGTGGGGCTAGCGCTTGGACGGTGGCGTGGGCGTTTTGTCGCGCGAGTGTGTCAATGCTCCGGGAGGCGGGGTGGGGGCGTTTCAGGGGTATCAACGACCTCTCTGACGAATCGTGGTGGCCGCAGGGGCGGATTGTTAGGGGGCGGTAAAGCGCCTTTGGGGGTGCGGTTCATGCCCGGCGCACCGATGTGATCATCCCTTTGCTACCTAGCTTAGCCCCTGGGTCAAGTTGCCTGCTCCCTCACGCAAATTAGCACAGGCGTTCTATTTTGGGATGGCTCCAGGAAGGCGCCGTCACGGCCGGGGGTTAACGTGCACCCCATGAGTCCGCACAGCACCTCCCCCACCGACATGCCGGCCTCCATCCCTACGCCTGCCGCAGTGGCCCACCAGTTGCGCCGACAGGCAGCCGCACCATTGCGCGCCCTGGACGCCACCATCCACCACCCGCGTAGCCTGGCCAGGTCCACCCCCACCTGGCGGCCCCCCACCATCACCCTCCCCGGATTTCAGGGCACCGGCACACTCCGCGCCACCGTGCACCGCCACCGCGTTGGCCCCCACGCCGCCCGGAGCATTCACGCCTACAGCGGCATCCGCCCCGCGTGGCTGATCACTGTCCGGCTATCGTCACCGCGGGGCAGGCGCCCGGATCCAGCAATCGCAGAAGCGTGGGTTCGTGCCCTCGTCCCCGATGACCTCGCCGACGCCATCCACCAACCCTTGAGCGCCACCGCCCCCACCTTCTGCTGGGTTACTGACGCCACCTTCTGCGCCGTGCACTCCCCCGCCGAACTGCTCAGTGCCTTCCCGCAGGCCGCCTAAGGCTGTCTACCTCTACTGGGGTTACCTGGCAATAGGAGGCCACCTCCGACATGAAGGAGTCCTCGTGACAGGCAATGACCACCGCCACCTGCTGTCGCAGTGCCTGCGCAAGCAGCCGGTGCACCACGGCCCGCCCGGCTGCGTCAAGGTCCACGTCCGGCTCATCGAGGCACACCACGGCAGTCCCGCGGGCCAGCGCCGCTGCAACCATAGCCACTCGCAGCGCACTGGGCTCAAGATCAAGGGGGTGCGCATCTGCAGCCAGCTGCGCCATGCGCATCGTTTGCGCGTCAATGCCCATTCGTCCCACCGCGTGATCCACCACCTGGTCCACGCTGCGCTGCATGCTCAGCGCCGCCCCATGGGTCAGCGCCAACTCCCGCAGCAGCGTCGACTTTCCCGCACCATTTGCCCCCGTCAACCACGTCACCGCGCCCCGCCGCAGCTCCACATCAACTGGGCCGAGAGTGACGGCCCCGCGCTGGGCGCTTACCTGGGATAGCGTCACCGGCGCACCCGGCTCCACCCAGGCGGGAAGCTCGGCGCGGCCCAGACGCGGGCGCGGCGGACACACGAGGACTACGGTGCCTGATTGCTCAGCGCGCAGGCGACACAGCGTACGAACCCGGCGCACAGACTCCGGGTCGAGCCCGGCCCACGGGTGCTCAATAAGCAGCCCCACCTCCGGCACCACAGCCGCCGCGCCGATGGCCACCAGACGCGTCTGCCCTCCAGACAACTCCCGCGGATCCCGATCAACCAGGGACGATAGGCCAAGCACGTCGATCACCTCGGCAACCCGCCGAGTCATCTCCGCACGCCCCCACCCGCGCTGCTCCAGACCAAAGGCCACCTCTTCATCGACGCGTGCGCGCAGCCCGGTGATCTCACTGGAAACATCCGCTGCCACCTGAATCACCCCAGCGGGAACCCACGGGCCTACCGCATCGGTGAGATACACGCCCGGGCGAGTCGGCCAGTGCTTCATGCGCGCCACCACCCGCCACCGCCAAAGGCCGCGGCGACCACGGTAAGCAGGGCCGCGCCGACCAAGCACCAGCGCAACCACCGCTGCCACGCCGGGTCAGGCACCGGACGCCACACCGTTGCCCGCTGCCCGGAGGCAATGCCAGCAGCCTCCAGGCGGTGTCCGCGCAGCGTCGCCTGATGCAGAATCTGCGTAATCACCGGAAGCACCAGGTTGCGGGCACGCGGCGTGCGCCCGGCCACGATGAACGCCTCGCGCACGCGTCGGGTACACGCCCGCGCCTCCGGCAGGAACTGCAGCGCCGCGCACACGATGTACACCAACGCCGAATTCATCCTGGTCGCCTGGAGAGACTTGGCCAGCGCGGGCACACTCACCCCGGACATGGCCGCCAAGAATACGGACACCAAGGCCGCAAAACGCACGCTTAATTCCCCGGCGAGAGCCAGCCCCTCCCACCCCTGCCCGTGTGGAATGTGCATGATGGCTAGCGACGCCGCCACCGGCGCCGTCAGCAGCACGGACGCGGCACACACCGACCAGCGCCGCGCCCATACCCAACTGGCGAGGGCCACCGCCACGCTCAGCATCGGGGTGTTGAGGCTCAACACCACAATCCAGGCGCAGGCTGCCAGGGTCAGTCGGGTCAGCGGGTTAAGCCTTCTGCTCACTGCGGCGGCCTAAGGAAGTCAGGACACGATCGGGCAACAGGCGTATCGTCGCCGCGACCACGGCCAACACGATGATCTTGTCCAAAGGATCAGACAGGAATGACTGCAACGTCACCGCAGCCAGCAATGAATTTCCCATTTCCCGCAACAAAGACACCAGCGCGCCCGTGCCCAAGCCTGCGGTTCCCCCATAGACAAACGCCGCCACCGGGGCGGCCAGCATCCCGCATACAGCCCCCAGCACTGCCCCTGATGCCACTAGTTTCCACGCCGAACGCAGCCACCCGCGGCGGGCGATGACTCCAGCTGCCCCGCCGGTCAGGGCGCTTACCGCCGCGAAGGGCAGGGCCGCCGGGTTGATCAGCCCCCACACCACCGAGCTCAACGCCCCCGTGGCCGTGCCCACGGCGGGCCCGGCGAGCGCGGCGATGAGCACGGTGCCCAGGCTGTCCAGGTAAATCGGCAGCGCGAAGCTGCCCACAAGTTCACCGATGACAATATTGAGCACCAGCGCGCCGGGGATGATGGCCACCGTGCGGGCCGGCAAACCGGGAAGGGTTCCCGCCAACAGCAACAATGCGCCGGCCACATAGCCGACGAGGGTAACCAGCGCCGGGCCGGATTGGCCCACCTGGTCCCATTCGGTGGGGCGCAGGGCGACCACATAGACCCAGGTCGCGGCGATCAGTGCGGCGCCAAGGTAGAGGAAAGTCTTGTGTGACACAGTCATGAGGGCCTTCTTTGCTCATGCGGATAAACACCTGCCGCACACCGCGGCTTCCTATGTCACCTCGGAAGACGCGATGGTGTGTACCGCAGGCTCGTGCGGTGGGTACTCGCCGGGCACTTATCCTAGCGTGGCCCTGCGGGCAGGTGCCCGAGGGCGTCGATAAGCAGGGATTGCGCACCAGAAACATCGACATCGGTGACCACCCGGGCGTTCGGGGGCCGCGACCACATTCCGCGCGTGTCGGCCACGGTGGTGCCGCGCAGCAAGGTCGAGTCGGCCTCGACGTCCACGGTGGCTTCCGTCGCGCGGTAGCCCACGGCGCCGAGGGCGATCATGCAGGCCGCCAGGTCGTGGATCTTTGCCGCCCGCCCCTCGCCCTGTTCCTGGTGGAAGTCCAGGTAAAAGCCCAGGGCATCGCGGATCAGCTCGGCCAAGGCCGGGTGGGACGCTGCGGCGTGCTCGGCCAAGGTGGCGGCAGCGGCGTCATCAACGCGCAGCCGGCTGGTCACCCCCAGCGAACACACGGTAATCAGCCCCACGTCCGGGCGGGCGAACAGCTCCTTCGCCCCGTGCGGATCAACCCACGCATTCCACTCCGCCGTAGGAGTGGTATTTCCGGGGTAGGTAAAAGCGCCGCCCATCCAGGTCAGTCGGGCGCCGTTGAGGTCGTGGCGGTACGCCGCGGCGTTGGTGGCCGGACCGGTGATGATCAGCTCCACGCCCGGGCGGGCAAGGGCCCGGCGCCACAGGTGTTGCCAGGGTTCCACGCCGCGCCACATGGGCGCCCGTGCCCTGCCCAGCCCGGTGGGACCGTGGGTCTCCGGGGTGGTGGTCAACTCCACGTGCGCCGGCCCGGGTTGGCCCGCGGCTACCGGGACTTCGGGCAGGCCGCAGAGGTTGAGAATGTGCCGGCTGTTGGAGGCGGCCTGCGCGGCGGTGGTGTTGCCGGCGCTGCAGGTCACCCCGAGCAGTTCGATGGTCCCGGCGTGATGGGCACCGGCAAGGTAGATCAGCGCGAGGGCATCATCAATGCCGGTGTCGCAGTCGAGCAGGACCGGGCGGCGTTTAGCGTTCGTCGCGGGTGTGTGGGTGGGGCTCGTCGTCGAGGTCATCGTCGAAGTCGTCGGCATCGTCATCCTCCACGTCGTCATCGGCGTATGCGTCATCGTCTTCGGCGTCATCGTCGTCGAAGTCATCGGCGTCGTCGGCGTCGTCGGCCTCGAGCTCGTCCTCGTCGTCGTAGTCGGCGTCGGGATCGTAGTCGTCGAAGTCATCGTCAAAGTCGTCGTCGAAGACGGTGAGCTGCTCCTCCCAGGACTCTGCCTGATCGGCGGCGAGGGAGAGGACGTCGAAAAGCTTGTCAAAGTCAGTAAAGGAGCCCAGGCTTAAGACTTCTTCGGGGCCGAGGTCTGCCAGCGGGTCGGGGCGCAATCCAGCGAAGAGCCGGCGGCGGTCCTCATCGCTCAAGGTGGCGTCCGCGTCGGATTCCCACAGCTCATCGATGGCTTGATCAACAAGGTCTTCGAAGCTATCGCCGGCGGTGGCAAAGTAGACGCGCGCGGTGGGGGTACCGTCGGCGACTTCCACGAAGACCTTCAGCTCAGCGGCCTCACCGACCTCGGCGGTGACCAGGTTGGGGTCCACCGGATCCTGGTAGAAGTCCAGGTCCTCAATGCGCTCATCGGTGGCTTCGAGCAGGTCGCGCAGGACGGTGACCACCTGGTCTGTGGCGACATGTCGGTTGACGGTAGCCACGGCGTCGGCGGCGGAAAAGACAACGGAGACGAGCACGGCCTCAAAGTCCTCATCGTCTTCATCAACGTCAGCTGCCGCGATGTAGACGTTCGCGGCGGGCAGGTGGGGGTCTATTTCCAGAAACTGGATTTCCAGGTCGGATGTAATGGGCACGAACAAAACGTCATCGTCGACGCGGGACTCGATGCCCTCGGCGTCCAGGGCGGCGGCGATATCCTCGAAAAAGCTCATGGTTACTCCACACCTTCCGATCAAGTCGGTCCAGGCGGTTGCCGGGACGAAACCAGCCTAGCGGCAAATGTGGCCGCCGTCTGCCGATGCGCCGCCGCACCGAATCTGCCTGCCGTAGTGTGCCCCGGGCCCTTCAGTGGCCTACCTTTGAAGGCATGGTAAATACTGTTGACCGCAACACAACTCTGTGTATTTCTCTGGCCGCGCGCCCGTCTAATCATGGAGTTCGCTTTCATAACTGGCTCTATGAGCAGCTGGGACTGAATTTTTTGTATAAGGCTGTTGCGCCAACGGATATCACCGCCGCCGTCGCCGGAATCCGGGGCCTAGATATCCGCGGTGCCGGCGTATCCATGCCCTACAAGCAGGATGTCATCGCGCTTATCGACGCCCTCGATCCCTCCGCAGAGCGCCTCTCCGCGGTCAACACGATTGTTCATGAAGACGGCGTACTCACCGGCTACAACACGGACTACACCGCCGTTCGCCAGCTGCTGCGCACCGCGGAGGTCGACCCCGATCTGCCCGTGGCCGTGCGCGGCTCCGGGGGGATGGCCAACGCGGTGGTAGCGGCGCTGGCCGATCACGGGCTCAGCGGCGTGGTTGTGGCCCGCAACCATCTCACCGGCGCGGCGTTGGCCTCCCGCTACGAGTGGGACTACTCCGCGCAGGTACCCCAGGAGGCCCAGTTCCTGGTCAACGTCACTCCCATTGGCATGCACGGCCCGGACCCGGAGGTCTCCCAGGCGCAGGCCTTCAGCGATGACGAGCTCTCCCGGGCGCGCATCGTCCTCGACGCCGTTGCCTTCCCCACCAACACTCCCCTGGTCCGCGCCGCGCGCAGCCGCGATATCCCCGTGATCACCGGAGCCCAGATTGCCGCCCTCCAGGCGGCCGAGCAGTTCGCGCTCTACACCGGGGTGCGCCCGAGCCCGGAGCAGGTTGCCGCCGCAGAAGAGTACGCCAGCGCCCCCGAAGCACAGTCCGCACAGTAAAATCCTTTCGACATCATAGGTTCAATCACGATAGAAAGTGCTCCCTCATGTTTGGATTTGGACGCAAAAAGAAGGCGACTGACGTTGCCACCACGCACGATGCACCTGTGACTTTGGACACCGCGGGACAGGTGGACACCTCCCGCAACCCGGTGGGTCGCGCCCTGGTGGCAGGGCTTGACCGCGCGGTGCGCATCCAGGGCTCCACCGTGGAGAACTATCTCAACCGGCTGCGCGAGAAGAACCCCGGCGCCTCCACCGAGGAGCTGCAGAGCATCGTGGACAAGCACTTCCGCTACGCCACCATCGGATCCGGCGCCGGCGCGGGCGGGGCTGCGGCCATCCCCGGGGTTGGCCTGTTTACCGGAGCGGCGGCCATCGGCGCGGAATCGCTCGTCTTCCTCGACGCCGCGGCCCTCTACACGGTGGCCAGCGCCAGCCTGCGCGGCATTGATATCCGCGATCCGGAGCGGCGTCGCGCGCTGGTGCTCATCGGCCTATTGGGCTCCTCCGGCACCGCGATCATTGACGCCCTGTTGCCCGCCGGCATGGAGACGGCGACGATTCCCTCCGCCCGGGCACTGACCCGCTTTTCTGCCCCCACCCTCAACCAGGTGAACAACCGGCTGACCCAGCGCGCCCTCAAGACCATGACTAAGCGTATGACGGGAGCAGTCCTGGGCAAACTCATGCCCATGGGCATCGGGGCTGTGGTGGGATCGGTGGCTAACCGCCGGCTCGCCGCCGCTGTCATCGACCATGTACGCCAGGCGCTCGGCCCGGCGCAGCTGATCCCCGAGGCAGACCAGCCCCCCGCTGATTAATCGCACAATCCCGGCGGGCCTGCCGCAACGGGTGGAGAGGGGCAAGCATGGAGCTGCTGCGCACGTGTCTGGCACACCACCGCATCCACGTGTGGGTGACGGCCTGTGTGGTCTTCGCTTCCATCGGCTTTGACCTGGCCATCCCACTGTTGACCGGCGGGGCCGTCGACGGCGCCGTGCAGGCTGCCGCCCACGGAGGCCAGCTGCACGCCGTCAACCACACCGTGGCCGCCCTGGCAGCTGTGGCGGCGGCACGATTCCTCTTCCAGGGGCTGCGCCGCTTCGCGGCCGCCACCCTATCCCTGCGCGTCCAGCATGACCTGCGCGTGGCTTTGCTCTCCCGGCTCCACCGCCTCGACGGCCCGGCCCAGAGCGGGCTGGTGACCGGCCAGGTGGTGGCCCGCGCCATCACGGATCTTTCGCGCACCCAGGCTCTGGTTGCCCAGCTGCCCATGTTCGTCGGTCACGTGGGCCAGTTGATCGTCACCATCGCCATCATGGCGTGGGTATCTCTGCCGCTGACCGCGCTTTCGGTGCTGCTGTTGCCGGTGATCTTTGTGGTGGGAGCAACATCGCGCAAGGACGTTTTCTCCCAGTCCTGGGCGGGCCAACAGGCCGGCGCGGACCTTGCCGTCCATGTCGAGGAGACGGTCTCTGGCGTCAGGGTGGTCAAGGCCTTCGCCGGCGAAGACGCCGCCGTGGCCCGTTGCGACGCCTTGGCGCGGCGGCTGTATTCAGCGCAGGTGCGGCTGGCCCGCACGCAGGCGCGCCTCCAGCCGATCCTGGGGCACCTGCCCCAGTTGGCGTTGGTGGGCACAATTGGGGCGGGCGGCTGGTTGGCGGTCTCCGGGGTGCTCAGCGTCGGCGAGTTTTTTGCCTTCTCGCTCTATTTAAGCTCCATGACTTCGGTGGCGCGGATCGTGTCGAGCTCGCTGGTGCGTCTCCAGGTGGCGCTGACCAGTCTGGGACGCCTGGGTGAGGTGCTGGGCCTGGAACCGCACGTCGCCGACCTCCCGCGCTGTGCGCAGGCGGCGGCCACGCTGGCCTCGCCGACGCTGGGAGTCGAGCTGCGCGAGGTGGGCGTCGATGGCGTCTTTGCCGGTGTGAGCGCCGCTGTTGCGCCGGGGTCCTCGGTGGCCGTGGTCGGCCCGGCGGGCTCGGGCAAGACGGTGCTCAGTGACGTGCTGGGGGGATTTGTCTCCCCCGATGCGGGGTCGGTGTGGCTGGTAGGCAGCCAGGGCGCGGTGGATGTGGCGCAGCTGTCCCGCGCGCAGCTGCGCGAGGTAGTCACCGTGGTGCCTGACGAGCCCTTCTTGTACTCCGGGTCGCTGCGCGAGAATATCGCGCTGGCCACTGGCGCCACGGACGCCGCAATCGATGAGGCGGTCTACCTGGCCTGCGCGGATGAGTTTGTTGCTGCCCTTCCCGCCGGATTGGACACCGTGGTTGGGGAAAGAGGCCTGACCCTGTCGGGCGGGCAGCGCCAGCGCATCGCGTTGGCTAGGGCACTGCTGGCCCGCCCGAAGGTGCTCGTCCTTGACGACGCGCTCAGCGCCCTGGATACGCCGACGGAGGCGCGGGTTTTTGCCCGAATCCGGGCGGGTCTTCCTGGGCTGACCCTGGTGGCGGTGGCGCATCGGGATTCCACTCGGCGCGCTTGCGCCACGGAGCTGGAGTTGCCGGGGCGGGCGGTGGAGCACGATCTGTGGCCGCAGCAGGGCCCTGGCCGGCTGTTGCGCTACGTCCCGGAGCGCGATCCGAAGTTAGATGCCGCCGATCCTGCCAGCACCGGCGGGGCGCCGTTTCGGCTGGCGCGGCTGCTGCGCCCGGTGGCCGGACTACTGGCGGGCGTAGTGTGCCTGCTGGCGGTAGGGGTGGCCGCCGATCTGTGCCTGCCCCACCTGATGCGGGTGGCCATCGATTCCGGTATTGCCCAGCACAATGGCCGCCTCTTGGCAGTGATTTCTGGGTGCGGGGTGCTGGTGGTGGCGGTGTCCTGGCTGGCGGAGACGGCGCAGACGGTGGTGACGGCGCGCGCCGGGGAGCGGGTGCTCTACGGGTTGCGGGTGCGCAGCTTCGCCCACCTGATGGGCCTGTCCATGGACTATTTTGAGGCGCACGCCGGCGGGCGGATCATGACGCGCATGACCACGGACATTGATAACCTGTCCTCCTTTTTGCAGACCTCCCTGGCCCAGGCCGTGGTGTCCTTGACCACGATTGTGGGGGTAGTGGGCATGCTCGCTGCCACGGATGGGCAGCTGGCGGTGGTGGCGGTGGCCGCGGTACCGGTGATCGTGGTGGCAACGGTGGTGTTTCGGGCGGTGGTCTCCCGGGCGTATCGGGCCGCCCGCGCCCAGATCAGCGGCGTGAACGCCTATTTTCAGGAGGCGGTCGCCGGGTTGCGCACCGCGCAGATGCATGGCGCAACTGGTGCTGCGCAAGCGCACCTGGAGGCGGAGTCGATGCGGTATTTGCGGCTGCGGCGGCGCGCCTACGCGGCTATCGCCCTGTATTTTCCGGGCGTGCATTTCATCTCCCAGTTCACGGCTGCTGCCGTGCTGTGGGTGGGTGCGCACCGGGTGGCGGCTGGCGAGCTTTCGGCAGGTGTGCTGGTGGCCTTTGTCATGTACCTGGGCTTGCTCTACGGCCCCGTCCAGCAGTTGGGCCAGATCTTTGATTCCTGGCAGCAGGCCAGCGTGGGGCTGCGCCGCATCGCCGAGCTGTTGCGCACCCGCGCCACGGTGGTAGACACCGGTGATCGCCCCGGCGCGGAGCAGGCCGCCCGCGGGGAGGTGGCGCTGCGGGAGGTCAGTTTTGCGTATTCGCCGGACAGCCCGACCACCGTGGCGGATCTCAGTGTCTCGATCGCGCCCGGCACCACGGTGGCGGTGGTGGGGGCCACGGGGGCCGGAAAATCGACGCTGTTGAAGCTGCTGGCCCGCTTCTACGATCCCACCGCCGGTGCGGTGTGCGCCGGGGACCGGGATATTCGCGAGTTTCCGCTGCGGCAGTGGCGCCGCGCGATCGCCCAGGTGCCGCAGGAGGGCTACCTGTTTCGCGGGACGGTGGCAGCCAACATTGGGTACGCGGGGGCGTCGATAAGCAGCCGTGCGGACATTGAGGCTGCGGTGACCGCGCTGGGGGCGCGAGATGTCATCGCCGCGATTCCCGGTGGTTTGAATGCGCGGGTTGGCGAGCGGGGCCGCGGCCTGTCCGCCGGGCAGCGCCAGATCATTGCACTCGCGCGGGCGCAGCTGGCCGGCGGCGCCGTGCTGCTTCTCGACGAAGCCACCGCCGCGCTCGACGCCACCACCGAAGCAGCAGTACTGCAGGCCTCGCGCACCCTGGCGCACGCGCGCACCTGCGTTGTGGTGGCGCATCGGCTGGAAACCGCCCGGCGCGCTGATCGCATCTTGGTCATCGAAGACGGGGCAATCGTCGAAGATGGAACGCATATGGACTTGCTTGCGCGGTCGGGGCGGTACGCTCGGATGTGGCAGTCACAATGACGTTCACCCGCATTCGGGGTGAAATTCGGACATGTGGTGCCGGTGGCCTAGAGTGTTCGGAACGCAAGGGTACTTTCGGCTACTACAGTTGAATAAACGAGTGCACCCCCAGGTAAAGGAAATGAGGCGAGTACCTGCCGTGAGCAGCGTGAGCAACTTCGGCCAGAACCAGTGGCTGGTAGATGAGATGTTCCAGCAGTGGCGTGAGGACCCGAACTCCGTAGATAAGGAGTGGCGCGAGCTGTTCAAAGACGTTCCACAAACAGCACCCAACGCGCAGGACGCCCCGCCCGCAACCGCGCCGGCCACTAACGCTGGCTCGGATAGCTCGACAGACTCGGACACCTTAGGCGACGTCGCCGCACCGGACGCCCCGGCGCGCGCCGCCGCGCAGCCCACTACCAGCCTGACCACCGGCGCTGGAGCCGCCGGGCAAGGAGACAAGCCGGTGACCAACCGCAAGGCCATCCCAGAACGCGTGAAGCCGGATTCCCCCCTGGAGAAGGTTCAGCAACTACCAGAAGCTGGCGCCAAGGTGCTGCGCGGCACATACAAGGCGATAGCCAAGAACATGGAGGAGTCCCTCCAGTTGCCCACGGCCACCACCGTGCGCGACATGCCGGCGCGGCTCATGTTTGAAAACCGGGCGATGGTCAATGACCACCTCAAGCGCACCCACGGCGGAAAGATCTCCTTTACCCACATCATCGGCTGGGCCATGGTCAAGGCCACCCAGATCCACCCGGCCATGAACGTGCGCTACGAACTGGCCGATGGCAAGCCCTCGATTGTCACCCCGGAGCACATTAACCTCGGCCTGGCCATCGACCTGCCCCAGAAGGACGGCACCCGCGCGCTGGTCGTCGCCGCGATTAAGGAATGCGAGACGCTGACCTTCGACGCCTTCGTCGAGGCCTACGAGGACATCGTCGCCCGCTCGCGCTCCGGCAAGCTCACCCTCGATGACTTCCAGGGAGTGACCATCTCCCTGACCAACCCGGGCGGCATTGGCACCCGCCACTCGGTGCCCCGCCTGACCAAGGGCCAGGGCACCATCATCGGCGTCGGCGCCATGGACTACCCCGCCGAGTTCGCCGGCGCCTCCACCGACCGCCTCGCCGAACTCGGCGTGGGCAAGCTGGTGACCATCACCTCCACCTACGATCACCGCATCATCCAGGGCGCCGAATCCGGCGAATTCTTGCGCGAGATGTCGCGGCTGCTCACCGACGACGAGTTCTACGATGAGATCTTCGCCGCCATGGGCATCCCCTACGCCCCCATGCGGTGGGCGCAGGACCTCCCCAATACGGGGGTAGACAAGAACACCCGCGTCATGCAGCTCATTGAGGCCTACCGCTCCCGCGGCCACCTCATCGCAGACACCAACCCGCTGAACTGGCACCAGCCCGGCCTGCCCGTCCCCGACCACCGGGACCTCAACATTGAGACCCACGGACTGACCATCTGGGACTTAGACCGCCGCTTCAACGTCGGCGGCTTCGGCGGCAAGGAAACCATGACGCTGCGCGAGGTGCTCTCCCGCCTGCGCGCCGCCTACACCCTCAAGGTGGGCTCCGAATACACCCACATCCTGGACAAGGAAGAGCGCAACTGGCTCCAAGACCGCCTGGAAGCCGGCATGCCCAAGCCCACCACCGCCGAGCAGAAGTACATCCTGCAAAAGCTCAACGCCGCCGAGGCCTTTGAGAACTTCCTGCAAACCAAGTACGTGGGCCAAAAGCGCTTCTCCCTGGAAGGCGCCGAGGCGCTCATCCCGCTCATGGACGCCGCCATTGACACCGCCGCCGGGCAAGGCCTCGACGAAGTGGTCATTGGCATGCCCCACCGCGGGCGCCTCAACGTGCTGTTTAACATCGTGGGCAAGCCGCTGGCGCAGATCTTCCACGAGTTCGAAGGCACCATGCAGGGCGGCCAGACCGGCGGGTCCGGCGACGTGAAGTACCACCTGGGTGCTGAAGGCGAACACCTGCAAATGTTCGGCGACGGCGAAATCAAGGTCACGCTGACCGCCAACCCCTCCCACCTCGAAGCCGTCGACCCGGTGATGGTGGGCCTGGCACGCGCCAAGCAGGACCTGCTGGACAAGGGCCACGACGGCTACTCCGTCATGCCGCTGATGCTCCACGGCGATGCCTCCTTCGCCGGCCTGGGCATTGTCCAAGAAACCCTCAACCTGGCCCAGCTGCGCGGCTACACCGTCGGCGGCACCGTCCACATCGTGGTCAACAACCAAATTGGGTTTACCACCACCCCGGACTCCGGACGCTCCTCCTACTACGCCACCGACCTGGCCAAGGCCTACGGCTGCCCCGTCTTCCACGTCAACGGCGACGACCCGGAGGCCGTGGTGTGGGTGGCCAACCTGGCCACGGAATACCGGCGCATCTTTGGCAAGGACGTCTTCATCGACATGATCTGCTACCGTCGCCGCGGCCACAACGAGGCCGACGATCCCTCGATGACGCAGCCGCAGATGTACGAGCAGATTGACAACCGTCCCTCCGTGCGCGCCCAATACACCGAAGACCTCATCGGCCGCGGCGACCTCAACGAAAATGAGGCAGAGGCCGCCGCCCGGGACTTCCACGACCAGATGGAATCCGTATTCAACGAGGTCAAGGAGACAGAGAAGAAGGCTGCGGAGCCGCAGGCCGGAATCACCTCCTCCCAGGAGCTGACCCAGGGGCTGGACACCAACATCTCCCGCGAGGAGCTGCTGGAAATCGGCCACGCCTACTCCACTCCCAAGGAAGGCTGGGAGTTCCACCGCCGCGTCAAGCCGGTGGCCAAGAAGCGCGGCGAGTCCGTCACCGCCGGCGGAATCGACTGGGCCTGGGGCGAACTGATCGCCCTGTCCTCCCTGGCCAACGCCGGCAAGACCGTCCGCCTGGCCGGTGAGGATTCCCGCCGCGGCACCTTCACCCAGCGCCACGCCATCATCTTTGACCCGGAGACGGGCGCGGAGTGGAACCCGCTGGGCGAACTGGCCGCCTCCAAGGGCAACGGCGGCAAGTTCCTGGTGTACAACTCGGCGCTGACCGAATACGCCGGCATGGGCTTCGAATACGGCTACTCCGTGGGCAACCCGGACGCCGTGGTGGCCTGGGAGGCGCAGTTCGGCGACTTTGCCAACGGCGCGCAGACCATCATCGATGAGTACGTCTCCTCCGGCGAGGCCAAGTGGGGCCAGCTCTCCTCCGTGATCCTGCTGCTGCCCCACGGCTACGAGGGCCAGGGCCCGGACCACTCCTCTGCCCGCATCGAGCGTTTCTTGCAGCTCGCCGCGGAAGGGTCCATGACCATCGCCCAGCCGTCCACCCCGGCGAACTACTTCCACCTGCTGCGCCGGCAGGCACTGGGACAGATGCGCCGCCCGCTCATCGTCTTTAGCCCCAAGTCCATGCTGCGCAACAAGGCTGCGGTCTCCGCGCCGGAGGACTTCACCACCACCAAGCGCTTCCGCTCGGTGATCAATGACCCGCGCCTGATTGCCGCCGACGGCACCGTCACCGGCGACGTAGACAAGGTCACCCGGATCCTGCTGGTCTCCGGCAAGCTCTACTACGAGCTGGAAAAGCGCCGCGCCAAGGACAAGCGCGAAGACATTGCCATCGTGCGCCTGGAGATGCTCCACCCGGTGCCGTTCAAGCGCCTGGCCGAAGCCTTCAAGGCCTACCCCAACGCCAAGGAGATCGTCTTCTGCCAAGACGAGCCCGCCAACCAGGGCCCGTGGCCGTTCCTGCACGAGCACCTGCCGGAGCTGGTGGACGACCTGCTGCCGCTGCGCCGCGTCTCGCGCCGCGCCCAGGCCTCTACCGCCACCGGTATTGCCAAGGTGCACCAGGCTGAGGAAGCCGCGCTGATCGACGAAGCCTTCGCCGACTAATCTAGGCACATGCAGTGCCCCGGCCGATCATCTTTCGGCCGGGGCACTGGTGTTTTTCAAGGTTATCCGCGCGCTACTCCTCGCGCAGCAGCTCCAGCGGATCTGAGCGCGACACTGTGCTCCAGGCGCGAAGTACGGCCAGGAAGGGAATAGCCGCACAGCTGCCCACCACCACCGCGACCGTTGGCGTGGCAAGAAGGGCCGGAAGAGACCAGGCCCCGCTCAGCGCGTGCGGCAAGCCGACCGTTGCATCGACAAGCGCGGCCACGCCCACGACGACCATGGCAAGCACCACGGCGGCCACGGCCACCACCCCTGCGACGCACGCGGACTCGAGGAAGATGTAGGCCGCAATCTTGCCCGAGCTATCGCCGAAGGATTTTGCGATGCCAAAGAACGTGCGCCGACTCGAACAAATCACCGCGCCCAGCGTGAATGCCAGCACAAAGAGCACCACCGCGACCACAACATTGAGCACCACCGACAGGTTCTTCGCGGCCCCCACGATGGGATCCATCATACGAACCACCTGGGCAAGACTGGTCACCTGATAGCCGCGGTCCTGCCAGTCCTTCTGCACCTCCGCCAGATCGGCCTCTGGGGCGACATGGGCAAAGATCTTCTCCGGCACGGCCTGGTCTGGTGGGACGCCCTGCTCGGCTGCCTTGAGCCTCCGGGCATCGTCGGCGTTGATATACGCGACGTCAGGGCCATCATTATTGGGCTGATCCGTGCCAAAGATGCGGCTGACCTTCAGCGTGGCATCGGCTCCCCGCACGCGGCTGCCCTCCAAGCGCTCCTGGTAGCGGAATACCGCGTCGTCGCCGAGCAGTGCGCGAAAATCGACGCCCCCGAAATCGGCAGGTACCGCGATCTCTGCTGCACCAAGCTGCTCGTCTCCTGACTCCCAATCCGGATGCGCCCCAGGCACCACCGTTTTTGCCCAGAGGATAGAGTCAACGCCCTCGCTCTTCAGGCGCTCGTCATTGGGAACCAGACCCACCGTGAACTGCGGGGTCGCCGAGTCGAGGCGGGCGTCAGCCCGCACCGCTTCTTCTGTCTGCGCGTTGAACGGCTGCGCATTCGGTCCAACTGCTGGGGTGATCACCAGCGTGCTAACCGCATCGTTGCCCTGTAGACCTTTCGCTGCCACGCTCCCGGTTGGCGCCACGAACGCCCCCAACACCAAAGCAAAACACGCAAGGACTACCGCCAGAACGATGCTACGGGTGTACTCCTTGCGGATTCCAGAAACAAAAAGCCACCACACCGCTGCAATCTTCATCGGGTCACCTCCGACTTCACTGGAATCTCTTGGGGCGGATGGGTCATGGGAATCTCCTGGTGGGACGCCATGAGCACCAGTCCACCGCCGTCCAGAAACGCATCGAACATCGCCCCGATGGCCGCCGCGGATTCCGGATCAAGGTTGGCAAACGGCTCATCGGCGATCACGATCTCCGGGCGGCTAGCTAGCGCCCGCACGACGGCGACCCGCTGCGCCTCGCCTCCAGACAGCGTTGCGGCCGGCCGCTGTGCGGTATACCCGATTCCTGCCATCTCAAGATAGGACTGGGCGATCTCCCTATCGCCGAACATCACAAGGTTCTGCTCAACGGTTAATTGTCCAAGCAGATGAGGGCTTTGGAAGGCAATGGCGATCAGCCCGCGCGCGGAGGCTGCTGCGGGGCTTAAGCCATCCCCCTCACAGTGGTACGTCGCGTGGCCCCGGCGTGCTGGCAGGAGCCCCGCCGCGTGCGCGAGGGCGGTGGTCTTTCCTGCCCCGGACGGGCCCGCAACCACTGTGAGCACACCGGCTTCGGCCGCTGAATCGGCCACCCGAACCGTCGTCCGCGCCCGGCCGTCATTCAGCTCAATTTCCAGCCCTTCAAGGGTCAACTGATTCACCATGGCACATACCCCGCCATCCGCAGTTCGTAGGCGACGTTAAGGCTGCAGGACTCCCCGCTCGGCTTGCCATCCCTGATCAGGTCCGCACCGTACGCGGGGTCCGCACAGCCGTCTTGGTATATGCTGCGCCCGATGTCCTCGCGGTCGATCTCATCAGGAGCACCGGTGACGTGCGCGGCGTGGAGGGCCTGCGCCATCAGCATCGCCGGGCCGGTGTAGTGGCTGTATCGTGCGAGCGTCTGGCCCGCTAGATCGCCCCACGTGTCCTTGATTTCCTCCTGGTTGCCAAAGAGGTTGGCGTGCGCGACCACGGCTAGCGCGGCGTGCAGGGAGGCATCGTCGCTGGGCGTCCAGAACTTCAGGTGCGCTGGCGGCAGCGTGCAGCCCACGGTCTCACCTGCGGCTAATACCTGAAGGTCGGTGAGGTTGCTCAGCGAGATCGTGCGCGCAGCGGAGCCAAGTGCCTCGCAGAAACGTGCCTTATCTTCATCCCGCAACCGGCCCATTTCAAAGAGCACCACGCTCGCTGACGCGGCCTCGGGCCCGCCGGGGACCCAGTCTGGCGACTCCACCATGTGGCGAATCGTCTCCTCGGCGCGCGCGTCATCTTCTTCGCCGAAAACGTCGCCCACCAGCCGGTACGCCGCTTCCGTCGCATCCAGCCGCGGCAGGATGCGCCCTGGCGCGAAGCCCCAGCCATCGTCCTTGAGGTGGGAGGTGATTCGCTGTTTGACCCCCGCCAGACAGTCCGCGCCAAGATTGTCGTGCAGCGCGATGTCAGATAGCACCCAGGTGGCCAGGCCAGAGATGGATTCAGGATCGTTGACCACCCGGGTGCAGGCCTGCTGCACAGTCCGGATTGTCTGAGCAGTGGGTTGCGTTTCCACCAGGATCTCACCGCGGGCTTCAAGCAAACCATGATCGTCATCATCTGGTGTCGGCCCGGGTGTCGGCCCGGGTTTCGGTGAGGAACACGGGACGCGCACGCCTTCGCCTTCGTGCTGCGTCCAGCGCTCCCAAAGGTCATAGCTGGCGCACACGGCTTCACCGACTGCCGGGTCCGCGTTGAGCACATCAACAACCTGGTGGCGCTTGCCCTTATCGGCCGGGTCGCTCTTCAGCGCGTCGAGGGCAGTAAACCCCAGTCCTGCCTTGTCTGCCGGCGCGAGTGCTGGGTTAGAGACCGCGCGGACAACGTCCGGCTGAGTCTTTTCCCCCAACAAAGCAAGGTAGATGGCTTCAACGTCGTTGGTAGGCGCCGGCGTTGTGCCGCTGAGCGGGGCCACCGCAATATCAAGCTTGTGCGCAGATTCCCGCAAATAGTACGTATCAGGGATACTTGTTGTGCGGTCGTGGGTGGATCGGGGGTCTTTTATCAAACCCGTATCGGCATCGCGCAGTGCAGAGATCGTCTCGGCCGCGCGCTCCTTTTCCTCCGAGACCACGGCGTGCGGCGCGCACGCGGATAGGCACGCACTTGCCGCAATGGCCACCATTGCGCAGAGGTTAATCAGCTTAGTTCGAGGCATGTGCCATCACCACGTTCCCGGTAGCTATCGCCTGTAGGGTCGTTGTCCCCGAGGTCTTAACAGTCGATGTCTTCGCGTGGGCCTGAGCCACGAGAGGGCCCGAAACAACCAGCTGGACAGCCGCGTTTGCTAAGAGGAATTGGGGGGGGGGGCAGGCATGGCGACCCTTTCAGGTGGGGCGAATGAGTACGGTTCCCGACGATAGTGAGAAGACCCTCCCCCCGATAGGCCCCTCAAGGACCATCCCCCTATACGGGTGTCTCCCTTCGTACCGCCGTGCGTGCCCTTTTCCCCCTGCGCACCTGACCCCACCGCCCAGGCCTGGCGCACAGGTCGGGCGGTGGGGCACGAACGCTTTAGGATCCCGCGTTATCGCGGAACCATTGCTCGCCGAGCTCGTCGACGCGGCTCGGATCGGTGCCCGCCTCGGCGACGAGCTTTTCTATATCTGCGGTGGTCACCAGCCGGGTAATCCCGTTGATGCCCTTGAGCCCTTCGCGGTCGACCGCGGTTTTGCGGAAGATCGGGATGAAACTCTCCGGCAGGGCGTCGCGCGACGTGGAGGCATGCGAGCCCGCAGCTGCGGGGCTGTGGGAGCGGCAGCCGGAGGCCGGCGACGGATCGGGGACGTCGAATTGATAGGACAACGTTGCCGCTAGGGCTTCATAGGTGGCCTGGACTGGGTCTGCGATCGCACCGGCGGTGAGCTGGTCGCGCAGCTGCTCGGCCTCGTGCGGGGAGCGCTGGGTGAGCAGTTCCCCGGTGCAGCCGATGACCATGTCCACGCCGGGATCCGTGAGCCATTCCATGCGCTCATCCTGGGTGGTTTCGCGGGCCTCTACCACGGCCGGAATGCCCTCGTCGAGCAGCGCCATGCGGTAGATGTGTGCCAGTGCCCGCTTTTCGACGTCGCCTGCCGCCACCACGATGTCCACTCGCCCATCGCGCGCCTGCGGACCATCGGTCTGCGTGACGTCAGCCTCCTGGGGAGCCTTCTTGCCGCGCTGGCCCACCTGCTCACTATCGGTGTTGGGGCGGGCCAAGCGGTCGCTGTCTGCGCACGCGACGAGCGTGCCTGATGCCCCCACCGCGCAGGCGGTGACAAGGAGGGCGGCGCACAGGGTTCGGACGTGGCTCACGGCGGTCATGGCGGTTAATGGTAGCCGCTAGTGCTGGGCGCCTGAATCATCCTGCTGCGTGGGGGCGGTATTGCCGGTCAGCGTGGCCACAAAGTCGCGGGCTTGGGGCGCAAGCTGCGGGTCGCACAGCAGGTCGTAGCGGCCTGCCACGATGGTGGTGGCGGAGGTAAAGTCGCGGCGCCCCTGCGTCATGGCGTAGGGCACGGCGGCCATGACCAGCCCGAAGACGGCGCCGAAGGCCAGTCCGGCGAGCAGCGGGCCAAAGAAGGTGTTCATGAAGATGCCCAGCAACAGGCCAACGAACACGCCGGTCCATGCGCCGGAGGCTGCTCCGCCGGCGAGCACCCGCCCCCAGGTCAACCGTCCGGTGACGGATTCAACTTCCATGAGATCCACGCCCACGATGGTCAACGCTGCGACGGGAAACTCCTTATCAGACAGGCCGTCGACGGCACGTTGGGCTTCCTCATAGGTGCTAAAGCTGCCCACCGGCCAGCCGGCTGGGCGTTGTCGCGCAATGGCTGCCTGGCGAGCAAAAGAGGCGTTCTGACGGGGCGTGGGTGAAGACACGTGCGGGCCACCTTCCAATTATTGTTTTTACTTAAACATCAAACGCCGCAGCCGTTGGAAGAGTTCCCTCCCCGGGGTTTAGACTGCCTTTCCATGAGTGCGGTTACCCGAATGTATGCAGGCAGACTCGCGGGCATGGTGGTGCGCGGACCGGACATGGATGCCATCGGGCGGGTCCGCGACGTGGTGGTGACCATCCGCCCCTATGGGCAGTCATCGCGGGCGCTGGGGCTGGTTGTGGAGCTGGCCACCAAGCGCCGCATCTTTGTCCCCATGCTGCGCATCGCTGGCATCGAGCCCGGCGAGATCACCCTGGCTACCGGCTCGGTGTCCATGCGGGCGTTTCACACCCGCACCGGCGAGCTGACAATCATGAGCGACCTGGTGGGATCCAAGGTACACACGGATGATCCGGACCTCATTGATCTGCACAGCCGCGCCGTGGAGATCACGGACGTGGAGTTGGAGCGCACCCGGACCCGGGATTGGGTCATTTCCAAGGTCGCCGTCTTTGGCAATAAGGCCCGCTTCGGGCGTTCCCGCGAGGTCTATGCGGTGCCGTGGAATTACGTGCACGGGATCACCGCCGCCGGAGTGGGCATGACCGATACGTTGGCGGAGACGATCGCGGCCTTTGAGGACATGCACCCGGCAGACGTGGCCAATTATCTTCATGAGCTGCCGAGTTCGCAGCGCAACCGGCTGGCCAATGAGCTCAACGATGACCGCCTGGCAGACATCATCCAGGAGATGCCCGATGAGCGGCAGGCGGAGCTACTAGAAACCCTCGACATTGAGCGCGCCGCCGACGTGCTCGAAGAGATGGACCCGGACGATGCGGCCGACATCCTCCAGGAGCTGCCGGACAACAAGGCCGAGGTGCTCCTGGAGTTGATGGACCCGGAGGAGTCCGGCCCGGTGCGCCGCTTGATGAGCTTCTCGCCGGACACCGTGGGTGCCCTGATGACGCCAGAACCGCTGATCCTGAGCCCCCAAACCACGGTGGCCGAGGCGCTGGCGCTGGCCCGGGACCCGGAGCTGCCGACCTCCCTGGCCTCGCTCATCTTTGTCGTGCGCCCACCAACGGCGACGCCCACCGGCCGGTACCTGGGCTGCGTGCACTTACAAAAGCTGCTCCGCGAGCCCCCCTCGACGCTGATCTCCGGGATTCTGGATCCGGACCTGCCGCCGCTGTACGCCAATGACACTCAGGAGACCGCGGCACGCTACTTTGCTACATATAACCTGGTGTGCGGGCCGGTCATCGATGCGGATAATCATCTGCTCGGCGCTGTTGCCGTCGATGACCTGCTTGACCACCTGCTGCCCGAAGACTGGCGCGAGACGGGACTGCGTCCGGAGGTGACCTATGGCTGATCGTGAGAAGAGCGCACTGGATACGCCGGTCGCGGCGTCGAAGCGCAAACTGTTTTCCGTCAACGACGATGCCATCGGTGCCATGGCGGAGAAGGTCGCCCGCTTCTTTGGCACGGGCCGCTACCTCATGTGGCAGACGGTGGTGGTCATCGTGTGGATTGCGCTGAACATCGGCGGCTATAAGTGGAACTGGGACCCCTACCCGTTCATCCTGCTTAACCTGGCGTTTTCCACCCAGGCTGCCTATGCGGCTCCGCTGATTTTGTTGGCGCAGAATCGGCAGGAGGACCGGGACAAGGTCGCCTTGAGCAATGATCGCCGCCGGGCGGAGCAGACGAAGGCGGACACGGAGTTTCTTGCCCGCGAGCTCGCCGGTGTGCGGCTGGCGGTCGGCGATATGGCCTCCCGCGACTACGTGCGCGGTGAGCTTGAGGATGTGCTCGGTGTGCTCGCCCGCATCGAGTCCAAGCTTGACGACGCCGCCGCGCAAGCCATGGAGCGGCGCGAGGAGCTTGCCGAACCCACGCAACACTTCCGCGGTGAAGATGAGGATCAGCGAAATTGAGGCACCCTGACTCAGAGCGCTAGAGTCGGGCAGTGATGCCTACTTTCAGTCACGCCGACGTCCGCGCCGCCCTCGCCCGGGTTGAAGACCCGGAACTGGGCCGGCCCATCACCGAGCTTGGCATGGTCAAGTCCGTCGAGATTGACGGCTCCCATGTTGACGTGGAGATCTACCTGACCATCGCCGGCTGTCCCATGCGCGACACCCTGCAAACCAACACGCAGGCCGCCGTGGCAGAAGTACCGGGCGTGGAGTCCGTCACCGTGACCACCGACGTGATGAGCGATGAGCAGCGCCGCCAATTGCGCACCCGGCTGCGCGGCGCCAACTCAGAGCCAGTGGTCCCCTTTGCCCAGGCCAACTCCCACACCCGGGTGTTTGCGGTGGCCTCCGGCAAGGGCGGGGTGGGCAAGTCTTCCGTCACGGTGAACCTGGCCTGCGCGCTGGCCGAGCGCGGCCTGTCGGTGGGCATCGTCGATGCGGACATCTATGGCCACTCCGTGCCGCACCTGATGGGCTCGGATCAGCAGCCGACGGTCATGGAGGAGGACATGATCCTGCCTCCTATCGCCCATGGGGTGAAGTTCATCTCCATCGGCCAATTCGTGGAGGGCAACGCTCCGGTGGTGTGGCGTGGGCCCATGCTGCACCGGGCCTTGCAGCAGTTCCTCACTGACGTCTTCTGGGGCGATCTGGACATCCTGCTGCTGGACCTACCTCCGGGAACCGGTGACGTTGCCATTTCCGTGGCGCAGCTGGTGCCCAACGCCGAATTGCTCATTGTCACCACCCCTCAGGTGGCTGCGGCAGAAGTAGCGGAGCGGGCGGGCTCGATTAGCCAGCAGACCCGCCAGCGGGTCGCGGGAGTCATTGAGAACATGTCCGCGATGGTCCTTCCCGATGGCACCACCATGGACGTGTTCGGATCCGGTGGCGGTCAGCAGGTTGCCACCCGCCTGACTGCTCTGACGGGCACGCAGGTAGACGTGCTGGGCCAGATTCCGCTTGACCCCCAGCTGCGCATCCACGGGGATACGGGGACCCCGGTGGTCATCGCGCAGCCGGATACTCCCGCGGCGCAGGAGTTTGTGGCCATCGCCCAGACCCTGGCACACCGGCGCGAATCATTGGCCGGCAAGTCCCTCGGCCTGGGGGTCACCCGGCACTAATGCCGTCTCGCCCGCGGGGTGCGGGCCTCACATGATGTCGTTCCAGTCGAACCCGCCCGGTGCAGGCGGGGCCGGTGGTGGGGTGCGCCGCGGCGGGGTCTGTTGCTGCGGGGGTGCCGCGGAGGCGGAGGTGGCGGTATCGGTTGGCTTGTGTGCGGGCTTGGGGCGCGCAGTAGTTCGCGGGTCAAGGTCGTCGAGCACGGTCGAGTCGCCGTCGAAAAGCACCTGCGTGAGTGCTGAGCGGGGGCTCATCCTTTGGAGGCGCGCGACCTGGCTCAGCGGCCCGCGCAGCTCATCGAATTCCTTGGTGATGTCCCCGAACTCGCCGTCAAGCTCGGCGCGCGCATTCGCAATAGCTTTGCGGGCCGCGTAAATCGCCGCCTGCACGTCCTTGATCACGCCGGGTAGCCGCTCCGGGCCGATGACGATGAGACCGATGATCACCACCGCAAGGATCTCAGACCAACCGATACTAGAAAACACAGTTCTTTACCTTAGGCCAGCGCCCGCACGCCGCTAGCGCCCAGGCCGGTGCGGGCGCACGGATTGGATGAGATCCTCCCACCGCTGCGCCAACATCTCGGCCTTGGTCTGGGGCCCGGCACCCGGCCCGGGCGGGCAGCCTTCCTGCGCAATGGCATTCAGCCGGGCAAGTAGCTCCGCGGAGGCTTGGAGCCGGGAGGTCAGACAGGAGTTACGCAGCGCCGCAGAGGTACCTTGTTGGCGGGCCACATCGCGGCGGCATTCCGCGCACAGGGCCAGGTGCATCCGGGCGCGGTGCGCGGCCTGCGGGGTCATCTCCCCATCAACGAAGGCGGCCACCGCCTCCGGGCCCAGGTGATCGATGGAGTCGAAGCGGGCACGGGCGGCGGCGACCACACGCATCTCGCGGGCGCCACGGCGTTGCGTGGGGCGCGTCGGGTGCGTGGACACGGTGCGGGTCACCTCCCAAAGTTCAATACCGGACTCAAATTGCGGAACGCTGAAACCAGGATATCGCGCTATCGGTGCGCGGGAAGCAGCAGCCGTGCTTCCTCACTGGCCTCTGCGGCCTGTTCCAGACGGGTGCGCAGCTGGCTGCGGCCACGGTGGATGCGGGAGCGCACCGTGCCCATCTTGAGCCCCAGCGTATCTGCAATCTCCTCATAGCTCATCCCCACCACATCACAGAGCACCACCACCACGCGGAAGTCCGGGCTCAGGGAATCGAGGGCGTCCTGGAGAACCGGGTCCAGGTGGTTGACGCTATATGCCTGCTCCGGGGTCATGTCCGTGCCCGGAACCCGCTCATAGTCTTCTGGGAGGGCCTCCATGCGGATCTTGTTGCGGTGGCGCACCATATCCAAAAAGAGGTTGGTGGTAATGCGGTGCAGCCACCCGCGGAAGGTCCCTGCCTTATAGCGCTTCAGGGAGCGAAACACGCGCATGAACGTCTCTTGTGTCAGATCCTCCGCGTCGTGCTGATTGCCGGACAGCCGGTAGGCCAGCCGGTAGACGCTGTCTGCGTGTTCGGCGACCAGCTCGCCCCAGCTGGGCATATCACCCACGCCGGCGTCGAAGGCTGCCGTTCCGGTCAGTTCCGCCTCCTGCTGGGCATCCTGGCCGTCCTGAACATCCCGGGCGGGTGCCGGCGCCGCGGCCCCGGTGGGGCCTGCGGAGCTTCTTAAGCTGCTGCGGCCGCTGAGGCTGGCGGGTCCGGCGGTGCCGTCGGAGGAATACTGCGTGGACATGAGCCTTATTCTGCCAACTCTTCCTTGCCATGACCAGCTTCCCAGCGCACAGCGTTCTGTGAATGTACGGTGTTTGCGCCGCAAGAGCTGCGCGATAGCTGAGATTCTGGCCCAAACGGGCGCAGCAGCGGCGCGGCGGTGAGCTGTGCCGCTCCCCCGCACGCTGCCCGCCCGTAGGGTTGGGGAAACAAAAGGGAGCCCACGGGAACGCAATGGGGATGTCATGGGCCGCCGTTGGCCAGCCGGTGGCCTACCATCGGAGACCGTGACATCCTCTGAACATAGCCCCCAGGACAAGGCCGCTGGCCTGGCACACTACATTGACGCCCGCCAGCGTGACGTCGAGGCCCGGCGCGTCGCGGCCGATGCCCCTGCCGCCGATCAGTCTGCCTCCGCCCTTACCGCTGCTTCTGCCTCGTTGTCCCCGCGTGCGGACGTGGCGGAGTTGGACGCCGCCCGGCAGGATTCCCAGGAGTTAGGCGTTAGCGTGCCGGATCCGATGACCGGTGCCACGCTCACGATGTTGGCTGCGGCCGCGACGGCGGGGGTGACGGGGGCGTCGGCAATTGCTATTACCCCCGCGCTGGCCGTGGTGGGCCATTATCTCCTCGACGGGATGCCCGCGGGCACGCTGACGTGCATCGATCCGGAGGCCGCGCACCAAGAGCTCGCCCGGAACGCTTTCCGACGCCGCGGGCTGCCCACATCGCGGGCCCGCTTCCTGACCTCGCGGCCACTCGACGTCCTCGGGCGCATGGCCCCGGGCAGCTATCAGCTCATCTACGCGGAGGTGGATCCGCTCGAGCTTGCCGCGCTCGTAGATACCGCCCTGCCTTTGCTGGCCCCGGGCGGCAGCCTCCTGCTGGCGGATTGCCTGAGCGGCGGGGAGTTAGACGATCCGGAACGCGACGACCGTTCTACGGTTGCAGCACGCCGGTGCCAAGACGCCCTGGACGACCTCGACGGGGTGGCGGTGTGCCGCCTGGCCCTGGGTGCGGGCATGGCTGTGGTGACACGTCTGCACTAAACGGCGGTGCTGACTATCCTGGGTCGGCATGGAGATTGAGACTTCGCTGCCGGTCCAGCGGCACACGATTTTCCAGAACTCTTTGATGACGGCCTTGCTCGACGGGATCTACGACGGCGAAATGACCGTCGGAGAGCTGCTGGGCCACGGCAACTTTGGCATCGGTACCTTTGATGCCCTGGACGGGGAAATGATCGTCCTGGACGGCACCTGCTATCAGGTCCGCGGCGACGGCTCCGCCGAGCGCGCCGCGCTCACGCAGCGTTCTCCTTTCACCGTGATGACCAACTTTGTTCCGCTCATCGTCTCCCATCCCCCGCAGCAGATGTCGCGGGAGGATCTTGGGGAGTTCATCGACGGCCTCCAGCCCAGCGAGAACTACATGTATGCGCTGCGCATCACCGGCCGCTTCAGCGCGGTGACTGTGCGCACCGTGACCAGGCAGTCCAAGCCCTACCGCCCGATGACGGAGGCCACCGGCGACGACGCGGAATTGACCTTCCATGACGTCACCGGAACCATTGCGGGGTTCCGCACCCCGGTCTATGAGAAGGGCATTGGGGTCCCCGGCTGCCACGTGCACTTCATCGATGAGGCCCGCCACAGCGGCGGCCACGTCTTGGATTTCACCTTGGAGGAGGGCCAGGTCGAGCTGTGCCCCGGCACCGACCTGCAGCTTCACTTGCCGCTGACGCGCGATTTTTCCCGCGCGGAGCTGGCCCCCGAGAACCTCGACGAACAAATCCACCACACCGAGATCAAAAGCTAAAGACGCGAAAGGAGCACCTTCATGCCCTCCCTACCCGCCACCTATTATCGCCCTGAGCTGCACGTGACCGCCGAAACTGGAGTGTTGGAGGCGCCCGCAGCGATCCTTCTCGATTCCTCAACCTGGCACCTGTTTTATCAATACCGGCCGGACCCGCAGTCACCGTCGCGGTGGGGCCACCAAATATCACGAGGGGACGCCTACAGCTGGGACCAGTGCGATGACGCGCTCGCGCCGCAGGGCGCCGAGGAGCGGGTGCGCGCCGGCTCCGTGGCGGCCATCGACGGCGGGGTCAACCTCTATTTCACCTCCGTCACCCCTACGGGCACGGAGATTCACCTCGCCCGCATCGACGACCTCGAGGCGTGCTGCTCCGACATCTCCGATGACCCGCTGTCCCTGTGCCCCGCCGTGCAGCGGGTGGGGAGAGTCGTCGGCGACACAGACGGCCTATACAACTTCCGCTCCCCCTGCGTGGTGGCCGACTGGGTGGCCAATGATGACCGTTCCGAAGGCCACGAGGGCTGGCTCATGCTCGCGGTCACCGGGGACGTAGACAGCCCCGACCTAGCGATGCTGCACTCCGACGACGGCAAAGAATGGCAGCTGCACGGCCCGCTGCGCTTCGAAGGAGACACCGGACTCGAGCCCCAGGCCTCCATTGTCTCGCCGCGGATTACCCGGCTGCGCGACGAGGTCACCGGGCACATCAGAGACATCCTGCTCATCACCGTCGAGCGCAACGGCGTGGACATCTCCGGATACGTGGTCGGCCACCTCGAAGGACCCACGTTTACGGTGGTCAGCCCCTTCACCCGCATCGACTACGGCCATGACTTCACCCGCCCCCGCAACACCACGTTTACCCCGGGGACCATCCCCGAGGAGCAGCGCTATGACCGGGCCGCGATCATGGGCTTGCTCAACGGCATCGGGCGGCTTGATGACCCCACCACGCACCCGAGCCTTGACACGGAAGAATGGGCCAACGCGGTCTCCCTGCCGCGGGTGACCACCCTGCAAGACGGGGTGCTCTACCAGACGCCCACCTCCAAGCTGCCGGATCATGTCGGCCGCACCCAGCGCGCGCATCTATGGACCGGATTGTGCGATATCCCCCAGGGCGGTCAGGTTCTGGTGAAGCTTCTCGACGCCTCCGGGGCCACCGCCGCCACCATCTGCCACACCGGCGACGAGCTGACCATCGACCGCTCCATGAACCCCCACCACCGCGGCGACGCCCCCGCCCGCGCTCCCCTGGCCGACGGGGACTCCGATTCACTGACCATCATCGCCGACGGTTCCACGCTGGAAGTCTTCGCCGACGGCGGCCTGGTGGCCATGGCCAGCCGCGTCTACGTTGATGGCGGCTGCCACGGCTTCGACGTCACGGCCACCGGTGGCGCCGAGCTGATCAACAGCTTCGAACGCTGGAACGGCGGACTGGCCGGCTAGCCGGGCCTTAGGCGTCGGCGCGCGCCAACCGGGTGATGTTGGCGTGCGCGGTGACCTTCATGGTGCTGGGCAACTCGGCAATGCGCCCGGCAAGAACCTCCGGGTCAATGTGGCGCGCCGAGGGGCTCATCCCAATCTGGGCGGCGATGGCCGCCTGATCAAGATCCATGGCAAAGGTGATGTGTTCCGGCTCCCCCACCGGGACCAGGTGGCCGCGAGCCTGCTCAATAAGGCGATCCACCTTGCCCTTTTCCACATCAATAATTCCCAGCGGCGCGCGCAGCTCCGCCAGGTGACCGGTGTCCGCGGTCAGGACGATGACCTGGCCGCCCGGCTTGAGCACCCGGGCAAATTCGGCGGCGTTACGCGGGGCAAAAATGACGGTAATAGCGTCAATGGACTCATCGCGCAGCGGCAAGCGCGACCACGCATCAGCTACCACCGCGCCCACCCGCGGATGGCACTTGGCCAGGTGACGGGCGGCGGCGACGGACACGTCTAATCCCACACCGCGCGCACCGAGCACAGAGTCCAACGTGTGGGACAGGTAGTAGCCCGTGCCGGCACCGACCTCGCAGATCACCGGGGACGCATCATCCGGCACGGCGGCCTCATCGAGGGCGTCGTGGACGGACTCGGTCACCGCCTCCACAAAGGGCGCAAAATGACCGCTCGACAGGAAGGTCTCCCGGTGGGCGATCATCTCACCATCATCGCCCTTATGGCGCAGGCCCGCGCCCCCGGTTAAGGTGACATAGCCTTGTCGGGCCACATCGTAACTGTGGCCCGAGGTAGACACGAGGCGGCTAAAATTATCCGCCCCGGCCAGCGGGGTCCCGTCAACGGGATCGGCGAGCACATCGATGACGTCTGCGAGCATGGGGGTCTGCGTGCTCCTACTGGGCCGCCTCGGTGAGCAGGCCGCCCAGCTCGGCGGCCTCCTCCTTACTCATCTCAATGACCAAGCGGCCGCCTCCATCGGAGGGGATGCGCATGACGATCTTTCGGTTTTCCAGGACCGCTTCCATGTCTCCGCTACCAGTGCGGGGCTTCATCGCTGCCATAAAAAGTCAGGCTCCTTACTTGAACTGCTCTATGGGGATACCCAATCCAGCTTAGTCGTTTCCCTTAAGTCGGGATTCCAAAACTGCGATTCGCTCCGCAAGTTGCGCAATAACGGGGTCCACTTGATCCTGGCGGTACCCGCGCACGACCACCGCGAAGCGCAGGTCATCCACCCGCCCTTCGGCCACCGCCTGCGCATTCTGCTCCCGCACCTTCTCCGGCGCCTCCAGGGGTTCGGTGACCTCTCCACGGCCAAAAATAGTTCCCCACAACCACGTGCCCAGCACAATGAGGAGGAGCAAAACGACGATGAGCAGGATCCAGAGCGCAAACATAGTCTCGGAGAAGCTCGCTTCCTTAAAAGTCAGTAACAGGGCAGGGGCGTTTAATCGCAGTTGATCATACGTGACAATGGCGGGCGTTCCCGTACTTGCACGCCTGCAACCCCTGCACGCTGCAATAATGCACGCGCCACGTCGTCGGCGGTCCCCCGCAACTGGGCCAGCGGGCGGTTCCGGTGGGCCCGCACCCCCAAGTCCACCTCGGCGATGGCTGCCGGCGAGTAGGCCCGGGCGACGTCGATAAGCAATCCAGCCTCAACCCCATAGCCCGCGATGAAGGGCAGCTCACGGGCAACGCGGGTGCACAGCGCGTATTCGCCGCCCAGCGGTTGGCCAATGTGTGCGAGCTCGGGAAACAGCGCGCTGAGCAGGGGGCGCGCCGTCAGTTCGGTAACCCGGCCGCCCTCCCCCACGACCCCGTTGAGGCGGCGCTGGTATCGGGCCCGCACCATAGCCACGCGGGGGTCCGCAAACGGTGCGGCCAGGGCCGCCACCATCCCCGGTCGCGGGTCCTTCAGGTCCGCATCCATGAAGACCACCACCTCGCCGCTCGCTGCGGCCACGCCGCGCCACAGGGCCTCCCCCTTGCCCGACCACGGGGCAACCTGCGGCAACACGTCCCGGGTCCAATGGACTACCCGCGCCCCGGCGCGCTCGGCACGACTGGCGGTGGCATCCTGCGAATCAGAATCGATGACCAGCACCTCGCCCGGATGGTCGGCGAGCGCGGCCGCCACCACCCCGGCTACCGTGTCCTGCTCATTGAGCGCGGGGATGACCACGCTGACGTGGCGCATCATGCCAATCCTCGGATCGTGGCCAGCGGCGCCACCTGGCCCTGAATGGCCGCCGTCATCTGCAGCACATCGACGGTCTGGGCTACCTCGTGTACGCGGAAGGCCGCCACCCCGCGCGCCGCCGCCCACGCCGTGGCCGCCAGGGTGCCCGCCAGTCGCTCCCGCACCGGGCGGGCCACAGTCTCCCCCACAAAATCCTTGTTGGACAGGGCCATGAGCACCGGCCACCCGGTGGCCACCAACTCGTCGACACGGCGCAGCAGCTCAAGGCCGTGGAACGTGTTTTTACCAAAATCATGGGTGGGGTCAATGTAGATGCGCTCCGGCGGAACCCCGCACTCAGCGGCCCGGCGCGCCAACGCGTCGGTGGTGGCGATGACGTCTGCCACCACGTCGTCGTAGTGGACGCGGTGCGGGCGCGTCCGCGGTACCGCGCCGCCGGTGTGCGAGCACACGTAGCCGACCCGATGCTGGCCGGCTACCTCGACGAGCTCCGGGTCGGCCCCCGCCCAGGTATCGTTAATCAACCCGGCCCCGGCGGCAATGGCGGCCTCCGCGACGCCAGCGCGCCACGTGTCTACTGAGATAACCACCTCCGGGTGGCGCTCATGGACGGCGGCGATGAAGTCCACCACTCGGGCGGCTTCCTCGGCGGCGCTGACCTCCTGGCCCGGACCGGCCTTGACTCCCCCCACATCGACGATGTCCGCACCCTGCGCGATGACCTGGTCGACTCGCTCAAGGGCCGCATCCCAGGCGTGGGTGGCGCCCTGGTCATAGAAAGAGTCGGGGGTGCGGTTGATAATCGCCATGACGGCAGCAAGCGGAGCAGGCATGGGCCCTAACCTACCTGGTAGGCCCACCGCTGCCCGCGACCGCGTTAGCGCCGTGCCGCATGCGCCCGCCTGATGTGGTCGACGGCCTCCTGCGGGGAATCGGTGACCATGAGGTGGTCGAGGTCATCGGCGTTGATGAGCTTTTCGCTGACCAGGCGCTCGCGAATCCACTCGATGAGCCCCGACCAGAACTCGGTGCCAATGAGCACGATCGGATAGTGGGTGACCTTGCCGGTCTGCACCATGCACAGCACCTCGAAAAGCTCATCCAGGGTGCCAAAGCCGCCCGGCAAGCACACGAAGCCCTGGGAGTACTTCAGGAACATGGTCTTGCGGACAAAGAAGTACCGGAAGTTGAGCCCCAGGTCGACGTAGGCGTTGAGGTGTTGCTCGTGGGGCAACTCGATGCCCAGGCCTACGGACAATCCGCCGACCTCGCTGGCGCCACGGTTGGGGGCCTCCATCAGGCCTGGTCCCCCGCCGGTGATGACGGCATAGTCCGCCCGGGCGAGCTGGCGGCCGACCTCCACCCCCAGCGCGTAGTAGGGGTGGTCGCGGGGGATGCGGGCGGAGCCGAAGACGCTGACCGCCCGCGGCAGGTCCGCCAGGGCATCAAAGCCGGCGACGAACTCCGATTGGATGCGCAGGATGCGCCACGGGTCCGCGTGCATCCAGTCATGGTCGGCCCGCAGCTCCAGGAGGCGCTGATCATAGGTGGATTCCTGCTCGGCGCCTTCTGCACGCACGAGCAGGGGTCCGCGCAACATGCGCTGTTTGTCTGGGGTTGGGTTTTTCTCTGCTGCCACGGATGACAACCTAGCGCCTTGGGCTCAGGATTGCTGGGTACGCGCGGTGAGGTAGATGCTCAAAGCGTGCGCTACCCGCGTGATGTGTTCGACAGGGCACTGCTCATCGCGCTTATGCGCGTACCCGGGGTCGCCGCAGCCAAGGTTCAGGGCGGGCACTCCCGCGGCCGCGAACCGGGCGACGTCGGTCCAGCCGTATTTGGCGCGCACGGTGCCCCCGAGGGCGTCGATAAGCTCCTGGGTGACGGGGCTGCCCAGGCCGGGGTGCGCGGCGGCGGAGACGTCATCAGGCTCCCAGGACAGCTGATCATCATCGCCCAAGGCCAACACGTCGAGCAGGTGGGCCATCGCCTCGTCGGTGGAGCGATCCGGGGCGAAGCGGAAGTTGACAAAGCACCAGGCCTCATCCGGGATGGTGTTGGTGGCCACCCCGCCTTCGACGTGGACCACGTTGAGTCCCTCCCGGTAGACGCACCCGCCCAGGTCGACGGCATCGCGCGGCTGGTAGTCCGCCACCCGCTTGAGCACCGGGGTCAGGCGGTGGATGGCGTTATCACCCAGCCAGGCGCGCGCAGAATGCGCCCGGGTGCCGCGGGCGGTGATTCTCAGCCGGATGGAGCCCTGGCAGCCGGCCTCGATGTCGCCGCCAGTGGGCTCCCCCAGCAGGGCCAGGTCCGCGTGCAGCCAGTCCGGTAGCTCGCGCTGAATGTAGGCCAGGCCGTTGTATTGGGAGGCGACCTCTTCAGCCTCGTAGCAGATCAGCGTGAGGTCGCGGCTCAAGTCTGCGCTGCGGGCGAGCGTGGCAAAAGCATGCAGGTAGACGGCCATGCCGGATTTCATATCCACCGACCCGCAGCCGTGGAGAATGCCGTGGTCCAGCCGCGAGGGGACGTTATCGGCGATGGGCACCGTATCGATGTGCCCGGCCAGGATCACCCGCTGGTCTAAACCGCGATGTGTGCGGGCGAGCACGTTGTTGCGCACCCGCAGGATCTCAATGGGTGCGGGTGCGCCCGCCTGCGCCCCGGCGTCGCCGAACTGGGCGCGCAGCGCGGCCTCAATGGCATCGGCAATGCGGGCCTCCTTGTGTGACTCGCTGGGAATGTCCACCAAGGCCTGGGTCAGGGCGACGGGGTCTGCGCACAGGTCTAGCCGGGGCAGGGGTTGCTGGTTGGCCTCAGCGGGCGAGGAGGGCTCTTCGGGGCGGGCGTGACGCGGGCTGTTCATGCCCCGTTAGCCTACGCGGGACGCCGGTTTGCGGCTTTCTCCCCACACCAGCACCGCCGCACCAACCAGGATCCACAAGGCCAGCGCCCACCACTGCTGCGTGGCACCCGCGCCGTCGAAGAAGGCCACCGAGCGCAGCGCGTGCCCGGCCGCGCCGATGGGCATCCACTGGCCCAGCGCGCCCCAACCTTGCGGCAGCCACCACCATCCGGTGGCCAGGCCGGACAGCGGGTTGGACACGAAGATGGTCAGGATCGCGGCGATACCCACCCCGCCCAGGCCAAGCCACGATCCGAGCCCGGTGGCCACAAAGGACGTCGCGGCGATACCTGCCGCGATGGTGGCGGTGGTGGCCCACACGTTCGCATCAAGGGTCCCGTAACCCCAGGTCAGGATCGCGGAGACGATGAAACCGCCGACCAGGCTCACTCCGATGACGCCGCACAGTTTCTCCCACACGGCGCGCCGGCGCAGCAGCAGGGTAATCAATGCGCCCGAGACCATCCCGCCGAAAGCAAGGGGCAAACCAAGCGCGCTCAGGCCGGTGCCGGAGGGATCCTTCTCCGTCAGCGGGGCCACGTCGGTGGAGGTCACGTCCATTCCTTGGACCCGGAAGCTTTCTGCCACGCCGGTGAGCAGCTGGCCGTAAGGCGCGCCGTTGGCGGCGGCAGTGTAGACGGTGACCTGATTGGCCTGGGGGTCAACCACCAGGGCGCCGACCGCCTCGCGTTGGGCTACGGCCTCGCGGGCGGCGTCGGGGCTTGCGGCGTGGCGCAGATCGAGGGCGTCCGGCTGCTGGTGCTGGAGCGCGGCATCGAGCTTATCGACGACCTGCGCCGGCGCCGCGATCTCTACAGGCAGGTGATGCGGCCCCGAGGCATTCATGGGGGCAAGGAAGGAAAAGAGCATGGCGGCGATGACCACCGGCAGACCGACGACCAGGGCGGTAACAATCGCCCAGGCGTTCCGGGGCTTCGACTCCTGCGCTTCCTGCGCCTTCTGCGCTTCCTGCGCTTCCCGGTGCTCACCCAGGGCTGCCGGGTTGAGCTGAAGGTTGTCATCGGTGTCAGGTAGATCCCCATATGGGGAGGCGTGCTCGGGGTGGTGTGTCATGAGGGGGCCTTTCTGAGCTGGACGGAAAGTCATGGGTCAGAGGTAGGATGGCCACGACGATTCAAACGGAACACCGTGATCCACTTACGCAAACGGATCATAGTGTGCCGGTTCTCTCTGTGCAATACCCTTAAAAAAGAACACCGACTCCCCCACCTCAGCCCCGAAAACCCAAGAAACCCAAGAACCCAAGGACCCTCATGCGCGCCGACGCCCAAGCCAACCGCGAAGCCATCCTCGATGCCGCCGAGGAGCTATTTGCGCAACGCGGACCGGAGGTCTCCTTTCGCGCTATCGCCCGCCACGCCCATGTGGGCATAGCCACTGTGCAGCGGCACTTCCCGGACCGACTCAGCCTCTTTAGCGGCATGTCAGAACGCGTGCTTGACGCCTTCTACCAGGCACTACAGCGCCATGACGCCCAGTGGGATGCCAACCCCGCCACGGCATGGCACGACACCATTAGCGATCTAGTGACCTCCCAGCTCGTCCCCCTGATCTCCATTTTCACCCCCTATCTCCTCGAACACGGCCACGAAGAGCTTGCCCGCCACCTCACCGACACCATCGTGTCCAACGTGCACACCGCCTATGCAGACCTCCTAGCCCGCGCCGAAGCCAACGCTTTAGTTCCCGCCGGGCTGGACCCGCTGCGCTTTCACCTAGGGCTTGTCTCCATCGCCCGGCCCTTACCCGACATCACCCACCAGCTTGCCCCGCGCCAGCCCCAGTGGCTCGTCGCACTCTACCTTGAGGGGCTGCACTCCCAGGCGGAAAAGCAGCAGCCCTCCCCCGCGCAGGATCGCAAGGAGCAAAAGTAGACCACACAGGCCACTTCGTGCACCGGTGCGGATTCGTTCACGCTACAGTTTCACCTATGCCAGACAACACCACCGTAGACGCCGGCACCGGCGCAGCACTGGGCCGCGGGCTGCGCACCCGGCACCTGACCATGATGGGATTGGGTTCTGCCATCGGCGCCGGGCTTTTCCTGGGCACCGGGGTGGGCATCCGCGCCGCCGGACCCGCCGTCATCATCGCCTACGCCGTCACCGGCGTCATCACCGTCCTGATCATGCGGATGCTCGGCGAGATGGTTGCCGCCCGCCCCTCCGCGGGGACCTTCTCCTCCTACGCCGAGCAGGCCTTTGGGCCCTGGGCGGGCTTTTCCGTCGGCTGGCTGTACTGGTTCATGATGATCATGATCATGGGCGCGGAGATGACCGGCGCCGCGGCCATCATGGGCGCCTGGTTTGGCATCCCGGCCTGGGTGCCCGCGCTGATTGCGGTGGCCGTGTTGGCCGCCGTCAACCTGGCCAGCGTCCGCGGCTTCGGCGAGTTTGAGTTCTGGTTCGCCTTTGTCAAGGTTGCCGTGATCATCGCCTTCCTCATCATCGGCGTGGCCCTGATCTTCGGTTGGCTGCCGGGCCACTCCTTCGTGGGCACCCACAACATCACGGCGGAAGGCTTCATGCCCTCCGGCGTGTCTGGCGTGGCCGCAGGCCTGCTGGCGGTGGCCTTTGCCTTCGGCGGCATCGAGCTGGTGACCATTGCGGCGGCAGAATCGGAGGATCCGCAGCGCTCCGTGCACACTGCGGTCAATTCGATCATCTGGCGCATCGGGCTGTTCTACATCGGGTCGGTGCTGGTGATTAGTTTCCTGCTGCCCTTGCAGGAGATTAAGGGCGCCCAGACTGCGGCGGAGTCTCCTTTCACCATGGTGTTGGACATGGCGGGCATTCCCGGCGTGGTGGGAATCATGGAGGTTGTCATTGTCTTGGCCCTGCTCAGCGCGTTTAATGCGCAGCTGTACGGGTCGTCGCGGCTGTGCTACTCGCTTGCCGAACGCGGCGATGCCCCCGCCATCTTCCGCCAGGTCTCCGTTGCCCAGGTGCCCATCCCCGCGGTGGTGCTCTCCGTGATTTTTGCCTTCGGCTCGGTGGGCCTGCAATGGTGGAATCCGCCGGGCTTGCTGGACTTCCTGCTCAGCTCCATCGGCGGATGCTTGGTGGTCATCTGGGTCACGGTCATCGCTTCCTACCTGCGGATTCACCCGATCCTGGAGCGCCGCGGCGAGATCACCAGCGTGCGCATGTGGGGCTATCCCTGGGCGGCGTGGGCCACGGCCGCGGCCGTGGGGGCCATCGTGTGCCTCATGCTCGCCGACCCCGTTGCGCGCACCCAGGTGCTCGCTGTGACGGTGGTCTGCGCGGTCATCCTGCTCGCCGCCGCTGCCTCGTTTGCTTTCCGACGCCGCCGCCGCGCGGCCTAAAGCTCCACCTTCCACCACACTCGTGAAAGCGGGACGTTGATGTCTACTACCACTGCGCTGAGCAATGGATTAAAAACTCGCCACTTGACCATGATGGGCCTGGGCTCGGCTATCGGCGCCGGGCTGTTTTTGGGCACCGGCGTGGGTATCCGCGCCGCAGGCCCGGCGGTGATCCTGGCCTATGCCATGGCTGGCGCGGTGGTCATGGTGGTCATGCGTATGCTCGGGGAAATGGGCGCCGCCCACCCAGCCACTGGGTCTTTTGCCGCCTACGCCCGCCTGGCATTTGGCCACTGGGCAGGGTTTTCCATCGGCTGGCTCTTCTGGCTGAACATGGTGCTGGTTCTGGGCGCGGAGATGACCGGCGCGGCGGCCATCATGGGCGCCTGGTTTGGTGTGGACCCGTGGATCCCGGCGCTGATCTGCGTGGTGTTTTTCGCCGTGGTCAATTTCGCGCGCGTGCGCGGCTTCGGCGAGTTCGAGTTCTGGTTTTCCTTCATCAAAGTCGCCGTGATCATCATCTTTTTGGTGTTGGGCGTCGCCCAGATTTTCGGATGGCTGCCGGGCCACTCCTTCGTGGGCACCACGCACTTCCTCGGCGATGGCTTCATGCCCCAGGGCTGGCCGGGGGTGGCGGCCGGCCTGTTGGCGGTGGCCTTTGCTTTTGGCGGCATTGAAATCGTGACCATCGCCGCGGCGGAATCAGAAGATCCCCAGACCTCCATTCGGCGGGCAACCAACTCGGTGATGTGGCGCATCGGCCTGTTCTATGTGGGCACCGTCCTGGTGATTACGTTCCTGCTGCCCTTCAGCCAGATCCGCGGGGCAACCTCCGCCGCCGAATCGCCTTTCACCCAGGTGCTCGACATGGCCGGCATCCCGGGCGTGGTGGGCGTGATGGAGGTGGTCATCGTGGCGAGCCTGCTGTCTGCATTCAACGCCCAGATCTACGCGTCGTCCCGTATGGTGTACTCCCTTGCGTGCGAGCATGACGCGCCGCGGTTGTTTGCCCGGCTGACGCGCCACGAGGTCCCCATCAACGCCGTGGTGCTGTCCATGATCTGCGCGTTCGCTTCTGTGGGCCTGCAGTGGTGGAACCCCACCGGGCTGTTGGACTTCCTGCTCAACTCGGTCGGCGGGATTCTCATCCTCATCTGGATTGTGGTGGCCGCCAGCTACCTGCGGCTGCACCCCCGGCTGGTCGCCAGCGGCGCGCTGGGCTCGGTCCGCCTCGGCGGATACCCGTGGCTGCCCTGGGCGGCGATCATCGCGTTGGGCGGGTTTGTGCTGCTCATGTTGTTTGATCCTTCTTCGCGGGGGCAGGTGACATCCGTGAGCATTGTCTTTGCGGTCCTCGTCGCCGCGTCCTTTGTGGTTGGGGCCGCGCACAAGCGTTCCGCCGACATGGGATAAATTGATCTGACTCTTGTTTTCCTTCACTGACACCGAGGCCGAGGCCAATGACTGAAAAAACGACACTTGGTTCCGGGTTAAAAACCCGGCACCTGACCATGATGGGGCTGGGATCGTCGGTGGGCGCCGGGCTTTTCCTGGGCACCGGCGTGGGCATCCGCGCCGCCGGGCCCGCGATCTTGCTGGCCTACCTGCTGGCCGGGCTGATGATTGTCATGGTCATGCAGATGCTCGGAGAGATGGCGTCTGCGCGCCCCGCCTCTGGGGCCTTTTCCGCCTACGCCCGGCAAGGGTTGGGCCACTGGGCGGGCTTTACCCTGGGGTGGCTGTATTGGTTCATGCTCATCATGGTGCTCGGCGCGGAGATGACCGGCGCCGCAGCAATCATGGGCGCCTGGTTTGGTGTGGACCCGTGGATCCCGGCGCTGATCTGCGTGGTGTTCTTCGCCGTGGTCAACTTGGGCCAGGTCAAGGGCTTCGGCGAGTTCGAATTCTGGTTCGCCTTTATCAAGGTGGCCGTGATCATCGGATTCTTGGTGGTCGGAGTGGCCTTGATCTTCGGCTGGCTGCCCGGTCACCCCGCGGTGGGGCTGACGCACATTCGGGATTCTGGCTTTATGCCCAACGGCTGGCCGGGCATGGCCGCGGGCTTGCTGGCGGTGGCCTTCGCTTTCGGCGGCATTGAGATCGTGACCATCGCGGCGGCAGAATCCCATGATCCGCAGCGCGCGATCGCCACCGCGGTGCGCTCGATCATCTGGCGCATCTCGCTGTTTTATTTGGGCTCGGTGGTGGTGATTTGTTTCCTCATGCCGTTCTCGGAGATCCGCGGGGCGGATTCTGCTGCGGAATCTCCCTTCACCACCATCTTGACCATGACCGGCGCCCCGGGCGTGGTGGGCTTCATGGAGCTGATCATCGTTTTGGCGCTGCTGTCTGCCTTTAACGCCCAGATTTATGCGTCCTCGCGGCTGTGCTATTCGCTGGCGTTGGAGGGGGATTCGCCGCGGATGTTTGCGGTGACCTCGCGCGCGGGCGTGCCCATCAATTCGGTGATCATGTCCATGTTCTTCGCCTTCGTCTCCGTGGGCTTGCAGTGGTGGAATCCCCCGGGCCTGTTGGACTTCCTGCTCAATGCCGTGGGCGGGTGCCTGGTGGTCATTTGGTTAATGATCTGCGGCAGCTACCTGCGCCTGCACCCCAAGCTGGTGGCTGGCGGGGAGTTGTCCAAGGTGCGCATGTGGGGCCACCCCTGGCTGCCGTGGGCCACGGTAGCCGGCTTTGTGGGCCTGGTGGTACTCATGCTATTTGATTCCTCCTCGCGCGCGCAGATCTTCTCGGTGAGCATTCTGACGTTGGGCCTGGCCGCAGGCTCCCTGTTGACCCGCCGCCGCGGCGATCAGGTAGGTTCGAGGCCATGACTTCTGCTTATGGCCTTGGTGTGGCCACTGTGACCACCGATGGAACCGTGTTGGATGCCTGGTACCCGACTCCCCAGCTTCACGCGCAGGACACTGCGCAGCCGGGCACCCGGGACGTCGATACGCAACAGGCGCCCGCGCAGCTCGCCGCGCTGGCCGGGGCGGATGAGGATCGCGGTGTGCGCCGGGTGGTGGTGGAGACTGCCATCGCGGATCTGGATGCCGCGCCCGCGGACACGTATGACGCCTACCTGCGCCTGCAGCTGCTCTCCCACCGGCTGGTCGCCCCGCACGGGCTGAGCGTGGAGGGCATCTTTGGCAAGCTCAACAACGTGGTGTGGACGAATTTTGGCCCCTGCGCGGTGGCCGATTTTGCCGCCACGCGCGCCCGCCTGGCCGCCCGCGGCCCGGTGACGGTGTACTCGGTGGACAAGTTCCCCCGCATGGTCGATTATGTGGTGCCCACCGGGGTGCGTATTGGTGATGCGGATCGGGTGCGCCTGGGCGCGCACCTGGCGGAGGGCACCACCGTCATGCACGAGGGCTTTGTCAACTTCAACGCCGGCACGCTGGGCAACTCTATGGTGGAGGGGCGCATCTCCGCCGGTGTGGTGGTTGATGATGGCTCCGACGTCGGCGGCGGCGCCTCGATCATGGGCACCCTGTCCGGCGGCGGCAAGGAGGTCATCTCCATTGGCAAGCGCTGCCTGCTCGGCGCCAATGCGGGCGTAGGGATTTCGCTTGGCGACGACTGCGTGGTCGAGGCAGGCCTCTACGTCACCGCGGGCACGAAGGTCACCGTGCTGGATGCCGTGGCTGAGGCCGCCGGGGTGACCAGCGGCGATACCGTCAAGGCTGCCGCGCTGTCCGGGGCCAGCGGGATCCTGTTCCGCCGCAACTCCGTCACCGGCGCAGTTGAGGCCACCCCATATAAGGCCACCGTGGCGCTCAACGAGGAGCTGCACACCAACTAGCCGCTTAACTCGCGGCCCGCCTCCTTTGGGCCGTCGAATACCCGCCTGCGATCACCCGCAGGCGGGCTTTTTCTTACGCTATCCCGCAAGCCGCCTTGACTCAGTGCCAAGTTTCCTTTACTTTTTAGGTAGCGCATTTGACTTCCACGAAGAGGCTCCATGAACGAACCCACCACAAACATGGTGCGACGCTACCGCCGTTGGGCAGAGCTCACCCAAGCCGAGCTCGCGTCCGCCGTCGGGGTCTCGCGCCAAACAATCGCCAACATCGAAAAGGGCAACTACTCCCCCTCCGTCCACCTCGCCCTGGCGATCTGTGCGGTCCTTCACCGCACCGTAGAAGAGGTTTTTGCCCCCACCGACCCGGAAAGGAATCCGCAGCCGTGAATACGCTCTCCCCCACCAGCTACCTCAAGCGTCTAGACGCCAGCGTCGATGACGAATACGAACGCCACATCCTGCACCGCGCGGCCAGCGTTGCACAGTATTACCACCTGTGGTTCCTGCTGCTCAGTCTGGCCATCACGCCGTGGGTCATCCCCGATCACGCTGTCGTGGCGGTGCTGCTTATGCTCCTCCCCATGACCCTGGCTGGGGCCATCAGCCAGCGGTGGCTGCGCACCTACAATCCACGCCCCCGCATGGTGCACAGCACCGTACTGGAGGTGTTCGGGCGCGTGGCGCTCCTGTGCATCATGTTGTGGGGTATCGCCCGCACAGAGTTTTCCGGAGAAATCTCCGGGGTCATCTCGCTCATCGTGTTTGCTGTGGTTTTTGGCATCCTGACACTGACTGTCAGCCCGCGACTGACGCGGCGGGCCCGGGAGCGGGAGGCAGACAACCTGGCCAAGAGCGGCCAGGACTAAGCCGCCGGCTCCTCCTGAGCGACCACCACCACGCGCTTGCCGCGGAAGGTCCACAACTTATTGATCACAAAATTGATCGGCATGGCCACCAGCGTGGCAATGAGATTCGCCCAATAGTGCTTAGTGCGCAGCCCACTGGAGCCGTCAAAGAACGCGTCCGATAGCGCGATCGGTGATGTGGGATTCATCAGCAGCGTGGCCACCACCTGGGTGACTAAGAAAGCCCCGACGCCGGTGAACAGGAAGGGGAAAAAGCCCCGCCACCAGCTGCGCGTGTTCGCCCCCCGGAAGGTCCACATGCGGTTCATCTGGTAATTCCAGGTATTAGCTACCAGGAATGCAAAGGTGTAATAAATGTGGTACCACCGCACGTTGAACGCGGTACCAAGAATATTCATAAACGGGTCATCAGCGTGTAGTCCGGCGCTCCATAGGCCCATTTTAGTGGCAAAAATCACCGCCGCCATATTGACTATCACTCCGGATCCACCGACGATGCCAAACTGCAGGAATTGGCGCATGCCACCAATTAGGCGCACACGTCTGCTGGCACTGGGCTCGGCCATGGTGATTGTCTCCGGACTAGATTGTCAACAACGCTAACTGGCGCAGTTTACCGCCCCAGACCCGGGCCGCGGAAATTGTTCCGGTACCGCAAAGGTGCGTGTCTGGTTGCTCAGTGGGTCCACCAGGCTCACGCCGATGGCCCGCAGCTGCAACACGTGGCTGAAATCCCCAAGGTCAAGGCCTAGGTCCTCCGGGTAGGTGTCATCGCCACGGATGGGGCTTCCTAGGTGGTTGAGTACGGCCCGAAGCTGGTGGGTGTGCCCGGTGATGGGGCGTAGATCCACCAGGTCGGTGCCGGGGCGGCGGCGCAGCCAGGTGGTGGTTGGCCTGCCGTGCCCCACGGCCACGCCGCGGGCTGCGGGGATGCGGGCCATGGGGGCGTCGATACGCGTCCAGGATGTTGGCAGAAGGTGGGGGTTGCTCACGCGGGCGAGGTAGCGTTTGGACACCCGGTGAAGCTGGAATAGTCGCTGGTAGGCGCCGCGGGTGTCCTGGTGGCGGGAGCACAGAACTATCCCGGATGTCAGCCTGTCCAGGCGGTGGATGGGCACGCAGTCCTGCCCGTAGGCCAGCCGGAGCCGGGTTTGTAGGGTGTTGCGTACTAGTCGCCCGTTGGATGTGGTGGGCAGGAAGGGGGGCTTGTCCACCACGAGGAGGTCTGCGTCGGCGTGGATCAGGGTGTGGTGGAAGGGAATTTTCGGCTCCGGGCCTAGCTCCGGGTAGTACCAGGCGGGCTGCGGGCGATCGAGCACCGTGCCGGGAGGGATCGGTTGGCCAAAGGCGAAGGGGCTGTCCCCGGCTCGCCCGGCTAGGTAGCGGTGTGCGGGGTCGACGGTCCCGCGCAGGACCACGCGCCGGGCGGGGATGCCGTGGCGTGGTGGTAGCGGGCTGCGGGAGGACACCGGGGCGGGCCTTGTGTGGGTGCCGGCTTAGTCGCGCAGGCGGGCTGCGGCGGCGGCGATGTCTTCATCGGTGGCCGTCAGGGCGATGCGGACGTAGTTTTTCCCGCTGGGACCGTAAAAGTCGCCCGGGGCGACGAGGATTCCGCGCTGGGCCAGCCAGTCGACGGTGGCGCGCCCGTCTTCGCCGCGGGTGGCCCATAGGTAGAGGCCGGCTTCTGAGTGTTCGATGGTCAGCCCGGCATCGCGCACCGCGGCCATGAGGGTGGCGCGCCGGGAGGCGTAGCGCAGCTTTTGCAGTGCTTCTTGGTCATCGTCGGTGCAGGCGGCCACCATGGCGGCTTGGACCGGGTAGGGCACCATGAGTCCGGCGTGCTTGCGCACCAGGGCTAGCTCGGCGATGAGTGCCGGGTCGCCGGCGAGGAAGCCGGCGCGGTAGCTTGCCAGGTTGGAGGTCTTGGATAGGGAGTGCACGGCCAGCAGCCCGGTGTGATCGCCGTCGCACACGCGGGGGTCCAGGATGGATACCGGTGGGTGCTCATCATCCCAGCCCAGGCCCAGGTAGCACTCGTCGGAGACCAGAATCACACCGGTGGCTCGGGCGGCGCGCACGAGTTCGCGCAGCCGCTCGACGCCCAAGACGCGTCCGGTGGGGTTGGCCGGGGAGTTGATAAAGATCAGGTCCGCGTCGCCGGCGACGTCATCGGTGCGCAAGCTTGCCGCCCCGGCCAGTGCGGCGCCGACCTCGTAGGTGGGATAGGCCAGCTCGGGGAAGGCCACGGTGGAGTGCTCCCCCAGCCCTAAGGTGGTGGGCAGCCAGGCAATAGCTTCCTTGGTTCCAACCACGGGCAGGACGGACTCGCGGCTCAGGCCGGTCACACCGTAGCGGCGCTCCAGGGATTCCACGAGGGTGTCCCGCAGCTGTTGGGTGCCAATGGTCTGCGGGTAGCCGGGGTAGCCGGCGGCTTCTGCCAGGGCGAGCTGGATGCCGGGGGCGACGGGGTCAACCGGGGAGCCAACGGAGAGGTTGACCATTCCTTCCGGGTGCGCCTGCGCGGTGGCTTTGGCCTCGGCGATGGTGTCCCAGGGGAAGTCGGGCAAGGTCTGCGCGCGGGGGGTTCGCCGCGGTGAGGTGGGGGAAGTTGGCTCAGTCACGCCCGTCAGCTTACCCCGCGCGCCGCGCGCCTCCGACGAGCAATGGCTTATCGACGCCGCGGCCGCCTTTGCCACGCCCCCGCGCCGCTGTGCACACCCCCACCGCCGCGCGGCCCCCGCGGCGCCCGCGGCGAGGAACCTAGTCCTGGTTTTGCGGGGGTAGCTCGGCCACGTAGGCGGGGTCGAAGTCCTGGGGGCCCAGCTTTTGAGCCCCGCCGGGGGAACCTAAGTCATCAAAGAATGCCGCATTGGCGTCGGTGTAGTCCATCCACTCATCGGGCACGTCATCTTCGTAGAAGATCGCCTCGGTGGGGCATGCGGGTTCGCAGGCGCCGCAGTCGACGCACTCATCAGGGTGGATGTACAGGGAGCGTTTGCCCTCGTAGATGCAGTCCACCGGGCATTCCTCAACGCATGCTCGGTCCATCACGTCCACACACGGCTGTGCGATCACATAGGTCATCTGTTATCTATCACTCCGGAAAACTTGAGGCGCGCTGTGTCGGTCGGGGCTCGCTGACGGCGTGGGCCGCGCAACCAGGGTGCACGGCCGCGCCCGATCACCAAGAAAACGGGTCATCACAATAAGTGACACGCAGTAGTATGTCACTTCCCCCTGACTAGCGGCCAACCACCGCCAGCCATACCTACTACAAGTAAGAGCAGGCTACGCAGGCTTGATCCGACGAGTTGATCGCCTGTCACCGTGACCCAAAAGGTCAGGGTGAGAAACCCTGCCACCCACACCCACAGGGGCACCCCGGCGGCGAGTTTGTTGCGCGTCCATAGCAGCGCGGTGCGGGATAACACCAGGTTAAAGCCCCCGGCGAGGAGGATGGTGTAGGGCACCGGGACCTGCACTCCCCCGGGCAGGCTCACCCAGGCGCTTAAGTAGACCACCTCCAGGAGCACCGAGACCGCAGCCGCCACCGCCAGCCAGGTGATCCCGCCGATGACCTCCGCGCGGGAGACGTCTTGGCGAATAAAAATGTGGCGCTGCGGCTCGTGTGGGCGCGCAGGGTCTACCATTCCAACCCCTCCATCAGATCCGTGCCGCCCGCCGGGACGGTGCCGGCTCCGATGCGGTAGTGCTCGGTGGTGCCCAGCGGCTGGGCGATGAGGTTGGACAGGGCGAACACGCTCGCCGCGGCCTGTGGGTCGGTGGTGGCTGCGGTTGCGGCGTGGGGGTTGGTCAGGCTGGCGGTGGCGTCGGCGATCCACAGCTGCGTGGCGTGGGCCTTCATGGCCGTCAGCTTGGCGGAGTAGTCCTGGTCGGTCAGCTCGACGGCAACATCGAAGCCGTCCAGGCTGGCAATCTCGCCGTCGTTGGCACGCCGCCAGCCCTCCGGGATGCGGCTCAGGGCGTCGAGCCCCCGGTTGAGGTAGCCGGTGTCCGTGACCGACCAGGCGATGCGCTGCACGGGGGCCGTATCGCCCACGGCTGCCACGGCGGCGTGGGTGATCGTGTGGGCCTGGATGTGGTCCGGGTGCCCGTAGCCGCCGTCGGGGCCGTAGGTGATAACCAGGTGGGGGCGCACGCGCACGAGGATGTCCACCAGGTCAGCCACGGCGCGGGTTGTGGCGTTGACAAAGGCGCGCGGATTGGCTGCTGCCGGGGTGCCGGCCATCCCGGAATCCCGGTAGCGTCCTGGGGCTCCCAGGTGGACGCCCTGGACCCCCAGGGCGGTCAGGGAGGCGCGCAGTTCGGCGATGCGAAATCCGCCGAGTTGGTCGCCGTGATCGGCCACTAACTCTTGGTAGGTTTCGCCGATGACCTCGCCTTCCTCCCCCAGCGTGCAGGTGACCACGGTGACGTCTGCGCCGCGGCGGGCCAGGTGCGCCAGGGCACCGCCAGTCCAGATCGCCTCATCGTCGGGGTGTGCGTGCACGGCCACCACGCGCGCACCAGATAGGTCCTTCATCACTTCTTCTTCCAGGTTGCGGCCGCGGATAAGCCCGCGGTCCAGTTCTCCAGGTTCGGGTCCGGTCCTTCCAGGTCCTGCCCGGTGACCAGCAGTCGGGTCTCCTTGAGCAGCGGCAGGCTCAGGTGCGCGGAGGATTCGATGCGGTGGGCAAGCTGCGCGGCATCGTCCTTCCCGCCCAGCGCCGCCACGAGTTGTGGTTGCAGCGCCACATCACAGTAGCCCGACAGGTTGCCCGGCTGCTTATCGACGCCGCAGGAGTACGCGTCCGCCACATCCATCGCCGTCGCACGGCCGGCGGACCACACCACCACCGCATCCACGGTGCCTTCAGGAAGCTGCGTGGCCGCCAGGGTATCTATATCCGTGGCCACGACCCGGGCGGACACCCCCTGGTGGGCCAGCAGGTCCACGATGGTGCGCGCGGCCGCGGACGCCGTGGGGTCGGCGGGATCGGCCGCGATGCGCAGCGCCCGCTTGTGGCTCGCCTCACGCAGCGCCGCCACGTCTTCAGGGCCGGGGGTCACCCCGGCGACGGCGGCGGCGGGGCTCGGCACCTCGAGGGGTGCGGTCCGGCCGGTGGCTAGCCGGGCGACGCGGGGGGCGTCGATAAGCGAAAGGAACGTGGCACGCACCTGCGCGTCGCGCAGCCTTGGTGAGATCGCCGACGCGCGCACCTCGAGCCGGCGGGCCGTGGTCAGCTGGCGGGTCTGCGTGCCGGGGACCAGCCCAAAGGACTCCTGCGTGGTCTGCGCCGGGGTGACGTCGATGAAACTGAGCTGCCCCGAACGCAGCTGATCCGACCCCTCCACCGCAGAACGCACGGGGCGCAGACTCAACACCTCAGTTGCCGCCGGGGCGCTTCCCCAGAAGCGATCATTGCGCCCGAGTTCGATGATCCCGCGGGAGCGATCCACCACCCGCACCATGTAGCGCCCTGCAGAAGCCGGAATGGTGTCGTGCAGCGCGGAAGCAAAATCCTCCCCGGCGACCAGGTGCGAGGGCAGCAGGTGCGCAAAAAGCTCACGCCACTGGGCAACCGGGTAGGCAAAATCCACATCCACCGTCTTGCCCCCACCGCCCACGCGCACAGCGCTGATCGCGCGGTAGCCCGCGGCGCCGACAACGCCGGGGGTAGACACCATCATCCGCCACAGGTAGGCGAAGTCATTGCCGCTCACCGGCGTGCCATCTGACCATTGCGCCTCCGGGGCGATGACATAGTGCACGCTGCGCTGTACCGTGGATCCCTCGGGCGGGGCGACCTCCCGGGCTGAGACCACCAGGTTGGGGTCCGGCTGGCCGTTCTTAAACGGCGAGGGCAGTACGAGGTCTGCAAGCGAGTCGACCAGGGCGCTGGCGTCCGCAGCCAGGTGCGGGTTGAGCCCCGCACGCAGCGGGTCCACGCCCACGTTGATGGTGGAGCGCACCGGCTGCCCAGAGGCGTCCTGCGCGCCCGGGGTGGTGGTGGACTCTGGGTCCTCCTGGTCCGCGTTGTCAGCACCGGCCTCCCCGGGCCGGTTGCCGTCTGGCGAATCCTCAGCTTCGGGATGATCCGCCGCTTCAGCGGCTGGGGGGTCCTCGACCACCGGGGCGGGCCCAGGCCGGGCCACGCAGCCGCCAAGGTTGAGCGCCAGCGCGGCTAGCGTGCCAGAAAGGGCCAGCGCGAGGGCCCGGCTCCCAAGGGGCCGGCGTGTTGGACTACTCACTGTGCCTAGCCTAGTGGGATTGCGCGAAGTCTTACTTATTGCGCGCCTTCTCGCGGGCGCGGGCCCGGCCGCGATCGGTGGCAGACAGCTCCACCTTGCGCACGCGCAGCACGTCCGGGGTGACCTCCACGCACTCGTCGGCGCCGCAGAACTCCATGGCCTCATCCAGCGACAGCGTGTGTGCCTTGGCCAGAGTGACGGTGGCGTCCGCGGTGGCGGAGCGCATGTTGGTCAGCTTCTTTTCCTTGGTGATGTTGATGTCCATATCTTCATCACGATTGTTGGCGCCAACGACCATGCCTTCGTAGGTCTCATCGCCGGGCTCGACGAAGAAGCTGCCGCGGTCTGCCAGCTGGGTCAGCGCGTAGGCGGTGACCTGGCCGGTGCGGTCGGCCACCAGGGATCCGGTGGCGCGGTCCTTAATCTCACCAGCCCAGGGCTCCATGCCATCCGCGTACGAGTTAGCGATGCCGGTGCCGCGGGTTTCCGTCATGAAGGTGGTACGGAAGCCGATCAGCCCGCGGGCAGGCACCCGAAATTCCATGCGGATCCAGTCCGATCCCGGCGTGGTGTCCATGGCCACCATCTGGCCCTTGCGCGCGGCCATCAGCTGGGTGACCGCGCCCTGATGCTCGGCGGGCACGTCAATGACCATGTGCTCGTAGGGCTCATGGATCTTGCCGTCAATGGTCTGGGTGACCACCTGTGGCTTGCCCACGGTCAGCTCGAAGCCCTCGCGCCGCATGGTCTCCACCAGCACGGACAGGGCCATCTCGCCGCGGCCCTGGACCTCCCAGGCGTCCGGGCGCTCGGTGGGCAGCACGCGGATGGACACGTTACCAATCAGCTCCTGGTCCAGGCGGTTCTTCACCAGCCGGGCGGTGAGCTTGGTGCCGCCGCCGCGCCCCGCCATGGGCGAGGTGTTCACGCCCACGGTCATGGAGATCGCCGGCTCATCGACGGTGATGCGCGGCAGCGGGTTGGGATGCTCCAGATCCGCCAGCGTATCGCCGATCATGATCTCATCGATGCCAGAGACGGCCGCGATGTCGCCGGCGATGACCTCTTCCGCAGGCACGCGGTTAACGCCCTCGGTGCGCAGCAGCTCGGCGATCTTGACGTCCTTGATGTGGCTGTTGCCCTCGGCGTCGTAATGGATCCAGGCGACGTGCTGGCCCTTCTTCAACGACCCGGAGTGGATGCGCACCAGACCAATGCGCCCCAGGAAGGAGCTGGAGTCCAGGTTGGTCACGTGGGCTTGCAGCGGGCCATCAATGGTGGCCGAGGGCTCCGGCAGGACGTCATAGATGACGTCAAAGAGCGGCTGCAGGTCCGGCGAGTCCGGCACGTTGCCGTTGCCCGGGTTGGTGGTGGCGCACTTGCCCTCACGCCCGGAGGCGTAGAGCACCGGCAGGTCCAGCAGCTGCTCGGCGGCCTCAGCGGCCTCCGGGTCATCCAGGCCGGCGGCCAGCTCCAGCAGCAGGTCCTGGGACTGCTCCACCACCTCATCGATGCGCGCATCCGGGCGGTCGGTCTTGTTGACCAGGATGATCACCGGCATCTTCGCGGCGAGCGCCTTGCCCAACACGAAGCGGGTCTGCGGGAGGGGGCCCTCGGCGGCGTCGACAAGCAGCACCACGCCATCGACCATGGACAGCGCGCGCTCGACCTCCCCACCAAAGTCCGCGTGGCCGGGCGTATCAATGACGTTGATGATCAGGTCCTGGCCGTCCTTGCCCAGGCCCTTGCGGTGGATGGCCGTGTTCTTGGCCAGGATGGTGATGCCCTTTTCCTTTTCCAGGTCACCAGAATCCATCACGCGGTCGGTGACCTCGCCGTGATCGCCAAACACGCCGGACTGCTCCAGCATTGCGTTGACGAGGGTGGTCTTGCCGTGGTCGACGTGCGCGACGATGGCAACGTTACGGAATTCTGGATGGCTCACTAGCGGGAAACTCCTGAAGCACTCAAGTAGCAAAAATGTATGCGCCGCGCTCGCACAGACCACCGTGAGCCCGGCCACGCGCGCATGGACCGGAAAGACACTACCCCCTTTTGCCCGCCAGTGCACGCCGAGCAGCGCGTATCGCGCAGTGCTGCTTCACTCCCCGGCTATCTGCTCGTGTATCAGCTCGCATTTCTGCTTGCTTATCTGCTTGCTTATCGACGCCCCGCCGCCCCCGTTTGCGCGACCGTTGCGGCGGATCACAGGAAAATTGTTTTGGCACCAAAATTTCCCTGCCTGCCTGGGGTGCTGTGAATGACAACCCACCAAAATCGCAGCACAGATAGCACACAATCTACCCACAGCCGGGACCAACGCGCTATGGTGAAGGATTAGTGTGCACAGGTTCACCGCCGCCGTGCTTCGCGCGCGGTGGTGTGCTCGCCCGTGGCGTCCTTGCCCCGCGCTTGGTGGCGCCACTTCGCGCTTCACTGTGCCCGACTGTGCCCTTGTTTACTTCCGCACTACAGAAAAGAGCCCTCGCCGTGCCGCGTATCCGCCTGCTGTCTGCCACTGCCGCTGTAGCCTGCACCGCCGCGCTAGCACTAAGCCCCACCGCCGGAGCGGTTCCCGGAGCCGAAAACCTGCCAGAAGGCCCCATGCTCCAGCCCACCGCCGAGCAGCTCAACCAGGTCCGCGACTTCGCCGCCCAGCCCTGGCTGCCCCAACAACTGCGCGACACCCTCAACGCGGCCATCGCCTTCTACGAAGGCACCGCCGCCCCCGGAGACGTTGAGCTTCCCGAAAACGCCCCCCACGTAGCCCAGTTCTATTGGCCCACCGTCGCCGGCAACTGCATCAACGGGCTGAACTCCGTAGGCACCGCCATTGGGGTACCCGGCCCCTCCCCCATCCCCGCACCCGGCGCCGGCGCCGAAGACACCGCCTTCCTGTTCACTGCCCTGGGAACCTCCGCCGCGCTGCCAGAACAAGGCCACATGAAGGTCAACTGGATCAACCTGGACACCATGGCCACCGGCGAGACCCAGCTGAACAACTACGGCGTCAACCCCCAAGGGCCCGCCACCCTGTCCGGCACCGCCACTACCGGCCGCGGCACCATCATCGCCGTCATCAGCGGCGCCGTGGCAACCCAAGACGCCACCTGCAACTATGCCCCCACCGCCGGGGTCATCCACCACGGGTAGCCCCCTCAGACGCACCCTCTTTTAGGTACCCATGGGCAAGCTTCACGCGATCAAACGGGAAACCTTTGACGTCTCCCGCGCCATCAACATTGACCCCAAAGGCTTCGAGCGGGCAGTCGATACCTACCGGGAGGCCGCATGGGGCCTGTATATGGCCCGCGGGGCAAACCACCCGCGTTTTGGATACCTTGAGTCCTGGCTACTTCCCGAGCTAGACCTGCGGGTCAACATCTTCCACCACCGCGCGCCACGCCCCTTCGAGTACTACATCGATGTTGCAGCCATCACCCGCACAGCGCAGGTGTGGCACACCCGGGACCTCTACGTGGACCTCATTTGCGTGCCTGGCCAACCGGTCACCGTTGATGACCTCGATGAGCTTTCCGACGCCCTAGCAGCAGGGCTCATCTCCCCCGAAGAAGGCACCCGCGCGCTGAAAGCCACCACCCGCGCCATCGACGGCATCGCCCGGTGCGGGGATGACCCGATGGCGTGGCTGAGTTCCCTCGGCGTTGAGCTGGAGTGGGCCCGCCCAGAAAACCTGGAACTGACTCCGGCTGATTAAGTGTGCGACGCGGTCTTCGCGTTCCATCTCCCCCACAAAGGAAACAGACTGGCAACCCCAGCCGTGCATAGTGCAACGCCCACCCACAATGACGTCTGCGTGCCGCTCAGCCTCGAGCACAGTGCGAACACGAGCATGCCGCAGGGAATGGCAACTGTATTAACCAGTTGGTCTCGGGTGGCAAATATGTGAACCAGATCGCCATCACCGCCACCGAGAGTCTGCCCGACGGTGTCCCAACAAACTCCAGACACTGTGACCCACAGTGACCCAAGGGCGGCAACTGCAACAACAATCCACACGGTACCAATGGCTGCATAGGCGATAATCTGAGCGGCAAAGGCCACGCACGCGATAGTATGCACACCCACCCAACGCGATACCGACGGGCGAAGTATCAAAAGCAGAGCCGATCCACAGAGGGAACCTACGGCAACACCCGTAGCCACGCTTGCCCAGGCAGCTTCCCCATGAAAACCCATAATGTGGGTTGGCGCCGCAATCCCCACCAGCCCCACAGCGCAGGACACAAAGAACCAGCTAGACAGCCCCCAGGAGACCCACCGCGGCAAAGCTCCGGAAGTGCTCTTTGCTGTCCTGCTCCCCAATGATGTGGAACGCGTTGCCCAGAACCGCAGAAGCACCATCGTGGACAAGACGAAGCTCAGGGTATCTATGAAAAGCACACCCGAAAAGCCACAAGAAAGCATCAACAGTGTGCCCAGCACAGGGCCGGCGATGGCAAAGGTGTCTCCAATTGCAGAAAATACGGCATTTGCTCTTCCAAGGCTTCGTTGTGGACAAATGGCCGGCAAGAGACTAAATCGGGCTGGATTGAAAAATGACGTCGCAAGGCCATAGATCGCCGAAGACACCACCATCGCTGCCGGCAGCATATAACCAGCGCTCACGCTAACAAGTAAACCCCCTTGCGCTACTGCCCGAATAACATCCGCGATGATCATGATCCGGCCTGGACGGAGCATATCCGGCATACGCCTGGCGGCTGTGGCGCCAACCAAACGCCCCGCCCACAATGCCATCAATACCCAGGTGAGCAACGCCCCCTCAGGACTCAGGCGAGTCGACTCAATGGCAAAAGCAATGGGGATCAGACAATCTCCAAAACCTGACAGTAGCAACGACAGGCCCAGGTAAAGGACCGGACTACGCAGATTACTCACACGCGTTGCCCTCCGCTGTTCGGCAAAGAATATGATCACCTCGTCCCGCAAAACGGAAAATAGGGGATTGGTAGTTCCAGAGACGCTTCACTGCACCGCTGGGTGCAACACAGATTACCTGACCATTGCGCGCCGCGCAGGACAATATTTTGGTTTTCCCGTGTTCCATCCCGGGACATCGCCCTCCCCATCGATCACGGCACCCCGCTTCGGCTGAAGAATTATTGCTCACACAGAATGCGTCGTGGCCGCACACAGCACAGCAGCCCATCCGAACGCCTGCGCCAGCGAGGAACCCCGCAACGCCAAGCTCGCGCTAACGCGATCAACCAGGGTACCTGCAAAGCATTGCATGACAATGAGCGCCCCCCATGGCGCAGCACGATGCCACGCCAACCAGCACCGGGTTTCCCGAGATGCCCAGCGCAATAAGCGGGAGGGCCACCGCGGAAATCGTATCTGCCAGTTTATTGGAGACCTTGGCCGCGACGAACCGCCGAAAAGGACGATTACGCAAAAGCGACATGGCACCTCCCGGAGAACTTTAGCAACTACTCACTGCCAGACGATTCACTAGAAGCTCATATAAGAATGGAAACCGGGGCGAAACTGTAATTGTTTCACCCCGGCACCCAGTGGAAAGAACAAGCTCGAAGGTCCTATTTCTTTTCCCAGCCAATGTTCTCCGGCGGGATGTAGCCGAAGGACAGCGAACCATAGTTAGCAAGCCCCGGCTTGGTAGCCGTGATGAACGGGCCGTTAGCCAGCGGCATGATGCCGTAGCCGTGGAAGGCCTCGCGCTCCAGCTCGTTGGACTTCTTGATCTGCCCCTTGGCATCGCCAATCTTCTGCAACTCGTCGATCTTCTTATCCAGCTCCGGGGTACCCGTGCCAGACCGGTTGAGCTCAGAATTGGACCGGTAGACCTGCCCGAAGCTGGCCACACCAAAGGCATCTCCCATGTTGAAGGCCATGGGGAAGATGTCAAAGTCCCGCTGGGTAGCCACCTTGGAGAAGTCCGAGGAGGGGCGCTCCTCCACCTTGACCTCAATGCCCACGTCCTTGAGCATCTTTTGAACCGCACCCGCGGTCGCCTTGGTCATAGGCGTGCCGCCAACTTCGACATAGCGCAGCGTGAGCGGCTTTCCGTCCTTTTCCCGCACACCGTCTGCACCCGGGGCCCAACCGGCCTGATCCAAGATCTCCTTCGCCTTGTCTGGGTCGAAAGAGACCACCTGGCCAAAGTTGTCCTCATACCCTTCCTGGGTGGGAAGCAGGTTGAAGGATCCCGGCAGCTGTTCGGTGTAGTCCAAGCCGTTGAAGCGAATGTCCGCGAGCTGGGCACGATCAATGGCAGTCATGACGGCTTCTCGGACGTGGACGTCATTCAGCTCTGGAGACTGCCCGTTGAGCATGATCAGCACATTCGCCGGGCGCAGCGCTGTGTAGATTTTGGCTTGGTCCCCCATTCCCTTGGCCACCGCCAGCCGATCCTTACTGCTTACCCTTGTGGCGTCAATTTCCCCAGCCTTGAACGCGTTGATACTGGCCTGGTCTTCCATGTAGCGGTACGTGACCTTGTCTAGCAAGGGCTTATTTCCCCACCACTTGTCATTGGGCTTGAAGCTGACCACACCGGCATGGAAGTCCACGTTGTCCACCGTGAAGGGGCCGGCTCCCCACTCGGGGTGTAGCTTGCCGATGTACGCCTTGTTAAAGATCTCTGGGCTGTTGATCGCCGGGTGGAGCAACTCTCCGAATATGCCCTGCCACCAGGGATACACGCCGTTATAGGTCACAACAACCTGACGGTCATTCTCGCCGGGGCGCACGGAGGTAACGCGCTCGTAGCCATCCGTGGAGCTCACGTTGAGTTCCTTGTTGGACCCATTCATGAACTGCCAGGTGTGCTCAAAAACCTTCCAATCGATGGGAGTACCATCGTTGAACTGCGCCTTGGGGTTGATGGTGTAGGTCACCCGGGTGTTACCGTCGACGGTTTCTTCCTTGGCATCCGTGAGGTAATCAGGGTTTGTGTGGTAGGTGCCATCCCCATCGGTGGTGAACAGCACCGGGTTGTACCACTGCCAAATAGTGCGGGTATACGCTGTAAAGTCCGCGTGGAAGTCATTTTGCTGTTCAGAAAGCTCGTCAATAGGCAGGGTCAGCTCCCCGCCCTGGGCGAGGTTTTCCCGGTCCTGCTTGTTGTAGGACCCATCGGGTGAGACTTCCAGCTTGGATCCGGATCCGGATGATCCGTCTGAGCCCCCGCAGGCGCTCAAAGTCAGGGCGGCCACTGAGACTAGGGCCGCAAGTGTGCGTCGCATTTTCATCGGTGGCGTCCTCCTTTCGGTGTCTTTTTTTGCTAGGTGGTGGCGCCGGTGGAGTTGCGGCGCCATGGGGAGTGAAAAGTGACGTTATGTAGTTGTGTCCGTGCTCGCGGTGGCGAGCAGGTCTGGGTTGAACGGGATGCGGACGCGTTCTCGCTCGACGGCGGGGTCGGGTACCGGGATGGCTGAGAGCAGCGCCTTGGTGTAGGGGTGTTGGGGGTGGTCGAAGATCTCGTCCACGTCGCCGGCTTCCACAAATTCGCCTTTGTACATCACGGCGACGCGGTCGGATAGGTGGCGGACCACGGACAGGTCGTGGGCGACAAAGAGGTAGGACAGTCCCAGGCGGCGCTTGAGGTCTTCGAGCAGGTTGATCACGCCGGCCTGGATGGACACGTCGAGTGCGGAGACAGGCTCGTCGAGCACGATGATCTTGGGGTTGGTGGCCAGCGCGCGGGCCAGGCCGATGCGCTGGCGTTGCCCGCCGGAGAAGTGCCCGGGGAAGCGGTCAATCTGGTGGGCGCCCAGGCCCACCAGCTCCATGAGTTCGCCGACGCGCTGGTCAATGTCGCCGTCATAGCCCAGGGATTCCAGCGGCTCGGCGATGATTTCGCGGATGGTCATACGCGGGTTGAGCGAGCTCATGGGGTCCTGGAAGACCATTTGGATGTCGTGGCGGGCACGCCGACGCTCGGCAGCGCTGAAGGTGGATGCGTCCTTTCCGGCGAGCATGAGGGTGGTATCCGCGGCGGGCTGCAGGTCCATAACTTCCAGCAGAGTTGTGGTCTTGCCGGAGCCGGATTCACCGACGATGGCCATGCATTCGCCGGCGCGAACCTCAAAGTCCACGCCCTTGACGGCGTGCACCACGCCCACCTTGCGCTTGAGCACTGCCCCCTTGATCAGCGGAAATTCCTTGTGCAGGTTGCGCACATCCAGCGTGATCTCCCGCTGCTCACGGGGCACATCTGCCAGCACATCCTGGGCGAGCTGCGGCAGCGGGTACATCCGCTCGTCCCCGATGCGCCCGTGGGCGATCTCATCGGAGCGCACACAGGCGACTTTGTGGTGCTTATCGACGCCCCGCAGCGGCGGTTCTGCCGCTAGGCACCGCTCCAGCGCCACGGGGCAGCGCTGTGCGAACTGGCACTGGTCGGCGACGTCGAGAAGCACCGGCGGTGAGCCCGCAATCGGGGTGAGCGGCTCGTCGGCGGCGACATCCACCCGCGGAGTGGAGCCCAGCAGGCCCACCGTATAGGGCATGCGGGGGTCGTTGAAGATGGTGTCTACCGGCCCCATCTCCACCGGATGGCCGGCGTACATGACCAGCACATCGTCGGCGGTGCCGGCCACCACGCCCATGTCATGGGTGATCATGATGGTCGCCGCGCCGGTCTCGCGCTGGGCGAGCTTGATCACGTCAAGGATCTGGGCCTGAATGGTCACGTCCAGGGCTGTGGTGGGTTCATCGGCAATAAGAACCCGCGGGTTATTGGCAATAGCAATAGCGATGACCACGCGCTGGCGCATACCGCCGGAAAACTCGTGTGGGAAGGAACGCACCCGCTTGTCCGGCTCAGGAATTCCCACCAGATCCAGCAGCTCGATGGCCTGTGTGAGGGCCTGCTTCTTCGACACATTCTGGTGGGTGTGAATGGCCTCCATGATCTGGTCGCCGACGTTAAACACCGGTGTCAAGGCAGACAGCGGATCCTGGAAAATCATTCCAATGCCCTTACCGCGGACCTTGGACATCTCTTTGTCCGACTTGGTCAAAAGCTCCTCACCGGCAAACACCGCAGAGCCCTCAATCCGGGCGTATTCCGGAAGCAGCCCCATGACGGCCATGGAGGTCACCGACTTTCCGGAGCCGGACTCCCCCACAATGCCTAAGGTGCGCCCCGGAAAAAGGTCAAAATCCACCCCGCGCACCGCATGAACGGGACCGGCCTCAGACGGGAATGTCACGCGCAAATCCCGCACGGACAAGATGGGTTCTGGTGTGGCAATCATGCGTGGCCTCCAGCCTGAGAATTCGGGTCAAGGGCGTCACGCAGACCGTCCGCGATGAAGGACATAGACACCGTCAGCAGCGTCAACGTGAGCGCCGGGAAGTAGAACTGCCAGGGCGCCGACTGGAGGGCACCCGCACCGCCGGAGAGCAGGGTGCCCAAGGAGACGTCGGGAAGCTTCACACCAAGGCCAAGGAAGGACAGCGCCGTTTCTGAAACCACAGTGGAGACCACGCCCAGAGCAAATTGAATGATGAGCAGCGAACCAATATTGGGAATGATGTGGCGCAGCACAATGCGCGGACGCGACACCCCCATGTAGCCTGCGGCGCGCACATAATCATTCTCGCGGATGCTCAGCGCCAGCGACCAAATCACGCGCGCCGGATACATCCAGCCAAAGATGATGAGCACCACGATGAGGAGCTTCCAATCCCCATTGGCATCCGCCACCATCAGGGCGGTCAGCAAGAACGTGGGGATAGCCAGCAGGAAGTGAATAGCAGCCAGGATCACCTTTTCCGGCCAGCCGCCATAAAGCGCGGCGCCCGCGCCGATAATCGCAGACAATACCGAGGTAGCCAGCGAGACCACCAGGGCGATAATCAGCGAGCGCCCCAGCCCGTGGACCGTCTGCGCATACAGGTCATTGCCGGAATCGGTGGTGCCAAACCAGTGCTCCGCCGACGGGCCCGATGCGAGGCTGAGGAAATCCGGATCATCGAAAGCCCACGGGGTGAGATACTTGCCTCCCACCGAGGCCGCCACCAGCAACCCGAAGATCACCAGGCCCACCACGGCCATCTTGTTGCGCATGAAACGCCGCGCGTACAGGCGCCACTTGCTCGTGGCCTTGGCCGCCGTGCGGTGGGCCTGCTCTTCATCCGGGCTTGCCAGGACGGCCTGCCCAGTGCCCACCGAGGCGGGTGTCAGATCCGGGTTGGGGCCTACCGGGCGCACCCCCAGATTCTCTGCCGCGGTGTCAATCTCCAGGTCATGGCGCCGATACTTATGGCTTCCCATGGCTAGCTCACCCGCACTCTCGGGTCAAGGAGCACCACCACGATGTCTGCCAGCACCGCAGAAAAGGCGACCATGAGCGCGGAAAACGCGGCGACCGCTACCACGCCATGGACATCATTGCGGCTGATGGTCTCAATGAAGTACTTGCCCATGCCCTGCCAGGCGAAGATCGTCTCCGTCATCACCGCGCCGGTAAAAATCCCGGGCACGGAAAACGCCACGGACGTGGCCACCGGGATGATGGACGTGCGCAGCGCGTGTCGGCGGATAGCCGTCGAGCGGGTCAACCCCTTGGCTCTCGCGGTGCGCACATAGTCCGCGGAGAGGTTATCCAGCAGCAACGAGCGCTGCATCATGTGGTAGCCCGCGTAGGAAATGATCACCAGGGATACCGTGGGCAGCACCAGGTGTTGGCCGAGATCTGCCAACTTGGGCCAGAATCCCTGCACGTCCGGCGACGCTGCCCCCGTGACGTAGAAGAAGCGCGTGCCGGTGATGTCATTGACCCACAGGCCTACCGCCACCACCGCGATAGAGGCGACCACCACGTGTGTGTTCATAGTGACAATGGACAGCCCCTGCCAGACTCGGTCCGCCAGCTTGTATTGGCGCGAGGCGGTATACACGCCCACCGCCACGCCAATGATCACCGAGGCGACCGTGGCAATGAGCAACAACTGCGCAGAGACCCAGATGCGATAAGACACCTGCGAGTTGACCGAGTCCCCCACCGGGGACGACCCCCAGTCCCAGTGCAACACCACCCCCGTCAGCCACGTCCACCACCGCTGCAACAACGGGGTCTCCGGGTTGAGATTCAACGGCGTGAGTACCCCGGAGATCTGCTCAGGCGACATCGGAGGGCGCCGCCCCTGGTAGTTCGAGCGCGGATCTAGGAACACAGACGCCATGAAGTAGGCAAGGTTGGTGGCCAACACGATGACCACCCCCCAGCTGGCAGTCTTCTTTAACACATACTTGATCAACCCGGTCCTCGCTTTCGCCCACAGTGAAGGCAACAATCAAGCTCAGGTGATGGTTTTGGGAAACCACTGAAATTGTTGGTTGCCAATGTTACTGGCGTCACAAGTCCCAGGTTGGAGATTCTGGGTAACTTTTTTGCAACACGGCCCGCATGCGAAGCGCCGCCGCAGGTCACCACCCACGACGGCGCTTTCACACAGCAGTTGTTATCCCCCCGCTTAATACCCCCATTTTTGATTCAGTTGCGGCTCAGACTACTCAGCTGCGTCCGATCCTGCCTCGGCCGCAGCAGCCTTCTGCGACGCGTGGTGTTCCATCAAACGACGCTCATCGCCACCGATACCACGCAGCAACACGATGGCCAGAATGGCACACACCAGAAGGAATATAAACGTCACATCCCAGCCATAGTGTTTAATAATCCAACCCACGCCCGTGGAAGCCAACGTAGCGCCCACCACGTAGCCCATCAGGCCGGTGTAGCCCGCGGCCGTGCCGGCCACGTTACGCGGAGCCAAGTCAATGGCTTGCAAGCCGATGAGCATGACCGGGCCGTAGATCAACCCACCGATCATGGCCACCACCACCAGCAGGACCCACACCGGGGTGCCCTGCGGCAGCAGCCAATAGGCCGCAATGAACAGGCCCACACCGGACATGAACAGGATGCCGGTGCCTGTGCGGTAGCCCTTGAAGATGCGGTCGGAGACCCAGCCGCACAGCAGCGTGCTCACAATGCCGGTCAGCTCGAAGAAGGAGAAGCCGGCGATGCCGGCGCCCAGGTCGGCGCCGTGGACATCATGCAGGTAGACCGGGGTCCAGCTGAGCACGCCGTAGCGCAGCACGTAGATAAACACGTTGGCCAGCGCCAGGAACATCATCACCCGGTTGGTCAACACGTGGCGCCACACGATCTGCCAGACAGTCAGGCCGGACGCGTCCACTTCCTCGGTCTTGGCCGGGTCGTTGCGATATTCCTCAATGGTGGGCAGGCCCTGCGACTCCGGGGTATCCCGAATGAGCACGAAGGCAATGACGGCCACCACCAGGGCCAGGATGCCGGGGAACCAGAAGGCAGACTGCCACTGATTATTGGTCACGCTCAGCGCCCAGGCGGCCGCGATGCCCACGCCCGCGCCACCGACGTTGTGCGCGCAGTTCCAGATGGAGGTCTTCAAACCGCGCTCAGAGGTGGAGAACCAGTGGACCAAAACCCGGCCCGAGGGCGGCCAGCCCATGCCCTGGAACCAACCGTTGATGAACATCACCAGCGCAAAAATGGCCACCGAGGCATGTAGCGCGGGCATGGTACCCAGTGCAATATTGGTCAGGCCAGATAGCGCGAGCCCAATGGGCATAAACATGCGCGCATTTGAGCGATCCGACAACGTGGCCATGAAGAATTTGGATAAACCGTAAGAAACAAATACGGCATTGGCAATGATTCCGATGGCCACCGTATCAAGGATGCCCTCGCTCTTGAGCAGCGCAGAGACCACCGAGATGTTGTTGCGCACCAAATAGAATCCGGCGTAACCAATGAAGATGCCCATAAACACCTGAAAGCGCAGCAGCGGGTAGCGGTGTGCTACCTCAGCAGAGCTCAGGCGCGGCGCGGGCTTCAGCGCCCGCAAAGAAAACGCATGAGATTCAGACATGAGAAGTAGTATGCAGCTTTTCCCCATAAAAGCCAAGCCTCAGTACACCCCCCATTTCACCCCCGTTCACCTTGCGGTAACCTGGTTTCCCGCATCAGGCGCGCCGCCCGGCACCGGGGTTGCCGGCTGCGTGCTCCGACAACCCCGCGGGGCGGTTAACCCGCTAGGAATCCAACTTCACCTGGCCGAACGTGTGCGGCTCCACCACAAAAGTCACGGTGTGCCACGCAGTTGAACCGGTGCTGGACTCTCCACGCACCTCAATCTCATACGTGCCTGAACGGGTAAACACCCAGTCCAGATGAGCGTGGAATGGCTTCCCGGAACCAAAGACGGCCGGCCCCGTGGAATCTGCGATCCGGTGAATATCTAACCCGGAAGTAAACGCAAACCACTTGCCACCCTCGGGCGCGCTCTTTGGCCGCAGCCGAAAGCGCATATCCGGGTGGGTGGTGCGCACCGAATAGGTGTCAAACCCGGGCCAAATCGCCTGCGGGTCCTGGCTCATGGGCAGGTGGTAGACCACATCGCCCCGCTTGCCCAGGAACGCCAGCTCCGGCTCGACCGGGATGGACGGATAGCGCTGCCCGCCGCCGATCACCCGCGCACGCGCGGCGTTAACCACCAGCGCTACGTCCGAGGTCTTGCGGTCCCCGGTGCCATCGCGATGCAACAGGAGTTCCGGGGTGGTGGGAGAACCCGGAACGTCTGCCGGGTGGATATCAATGTGCCCGGTGGTCCAGCGCTCCTGCGCTGTGCCAGCCTCACGATCCGGCTGGTCCTGCTCAGACTGGCCTACCTGCCAGGTCAGGGTCACCGGCTTACTCGTGGCAGGGTTGTCCCCGCCGCGGGCTATGGTGGCCGACAGGCGGTACGTGCCGGGCTTGGTGAAGGCCCATGCCAGGTGGCGGTGGAGGGGGGCGTCGGCACGCAATTGGCTATGCGTGGCGTCGAAGACGTGCTCGATGGGGGTCGGGCCGCCGCCGGTGAAGGCGAACCAGTCTCCACCCTCCGGGGTCTCGGCCGAGGTGATGGTAAAGGTGTAGTCCCCATCGTGGGTTGCCGCGTCATCCTCCGTACTCAGCCCAGGCCACAACAAACCATCGGTCTGGCTTTGCGGAAGCAGGTAGATCTGCTGGCCTTCCTGGCCCAAGAACCCTAGTCCTTTGGCCACGTCCCGGGCGCTCAAGGTGCGCTGAGCCTGGTCCGCCACAGACAGGGTCACGGCGCTTGGGTCCCGCCAGACCTCCTGGTGACTTGCCGTCCCAGTGCCGTCCTTGATGGCCAGGTCCACCTCGGAACCGCGCGAGAAGGGGGCGATGTCCAGATGGCCCTGCTCCAGCGTGACGGGCTGCGTACTAAGTGTGGCCCCTTCGGTGTTGTCCGTGCCTTCCGGATCCTCCGGCGAGTAGTCCGGATCCTCCGGCTCATTGTTGAGCTGGAAGGCCACCGTCGTCGGCGGGGTGGGCGCGAACCCATCGGGCAGCGCGACGGTGACGTGGGCATCTCCCGGAGCTATAGTGCGCGCATCCGGGGAGATCTTGAGCACCAGAGCGTAGCCCGGCCCCTGGCAGCCGTCGATGGACTGCCGGGAGGTACGCCTGCCCGGCGCGCTGCTAAACGCGATGGGGCAGCTAGCGGCCTGCGTGCCCACCACATCTGCGGAAATAGTTCCGGAGGAATCCAGACGGTAGTAGCCGCCGGACGCCAGCACGCTCAGGGAGTCATCGGCCGGGGCCACGGTCAGGTCCGTGGTCGCGGTATCCGGGTCTTCCGCGGTGGTGCTCACCGTGATATCGGTGCTGGTGGGCTGATAGTCCCCCAGGTCCAGGCGCGGCGCCGGGTCCTGGGTGGCAGGGCTGGGTAGACCATCAGCCTCATCGGTGGTGGCGGTGGTCTGCTCGCCGGTGGTGTAGCGCAGCGGAGCAGACACCCAGCGCGGGCTTTCTGCCGCCTTGTCCGGAATGAACACGGCGCTGTAGGAGGACTCGGTGTCACCCAACAGCTCATCCCAGTGGGCCGTGCCGGACTCGACCGGGACCTCCGCCAGGAAGTAGCCGTCCACGTAGAACACGGCGTGCCCGCGGTCGCGGTCATTGCCGGTGTTGAAGGTCAGCGTGCTCAGCGCCCCATCGGCGGAACCGGGCATGGAGCCGTGGTAGGGGCGCAGCGAGAACTCGGGGTGGAATTGTTCACTATCGGAGGACTGGGCGCTTGCCGCAAAGGCGTCCTCGATGGGGCCCAGACCGTGCTCGTCCGGGCGGGTGCCGCCGATCTGCCAGACCAGGGTCTGCGGCGCAGAGGCGATGAGCTTGCCGTCCACCCCGCGGGCGGCGGCCCGGTAGGTGACCTGATAGCGGCCGGGTTTGCTGAAGGTGGTCAGGTTGTGGGTGTGGGTTCCCGCCGTGGCCCAGGTGGAGCGGTAGCCCAGGTCGTGGGAGGACCAGAGCCTGCGGACGGGATAGTCAGCGTCCGTGTAGTTGAACAGCTCCATGCGCCCGGGGCCGTCAAAATCGACGATCTCCATGGTCAATGTGCCGTCCCGGAAGCTGTCTACGGGCAGGTCCAAGTCCGCGCCGAACCCGGCCCAGATGGGCGCGCCGCGGCCGCCGGCGGCCGGGCCCAGGCTATACAGGCGGGTGCCGGGCTTCCCCAGGAAGCTCAGGCGCGGGTCATCGGGGACGGTGAAGACGAACTGGCCCTTGTTTTCCTTTCCGCGCCCGGCGTAGTTGACCGTCTTTTCAATTGGTAGGTCTCCCCCGCTGCGGGAGACGAGCTGGAAGTTGCTGGTGTGCTCGTCCCACGTCACGTGGGGGGAATCGACGTGGCCTTCGGTGCGGACCACCAGCGCGTCGTTGGGGCTGGCGGCGGCGGGCAGGCCGGTTAGGGGGATCAGGAGGGCCGCGGCGAGGGCGGCGACGGAGGCTCTCCAGCCTCGAGGTTGCAGATTCACAAGGCACAGTGAACCCCTTATTGGCAAAATTTGTCAATAAGGGGTTCGGCGCGGCGAACTCGCTAGTTTGTTACGTGTGCACCCCAGTCGATTCCGGCGCCCGGAACAGACTCAATGAGGTTGCGGGTGTAGTCCTGGCGGGGGTGGGCAAACACCTCATCGGCGCTGCCCCGCTCCACCAGATGTCCCTTGCGCATCACCACAACATCGTCTGCAATCTGGCGCACCACGGCCAGGTCATGGGTAATAAACAGGTAACTCAGCTTCAGCTCTTCTTGCAGGCCAGCCAGCAGCTCAAGCACCTGGTGCTGCACGAGCACGTCCAGGGCGGACACCGCCTCATCGAGCACCAACACCTCCGGGCGCAACGCCAGCGCACGCGCAATGGCCACCCGCTGGCGCTGACCGCCAGACAGCTCGTTGGGGTAGCGCCGCATGGTTGACCGCGGCAGGGCCACCATATCCAGCAGGTCCGCCACCCGCTGCTGACGCTGCTTGCGTGTGCCCTTCTTATGCACCGCCAACGGTTCCTCGATGCAACGGTAGATCGAGTACATGGGGTCCAGCGAACCGTAGGGGTTCTGGAAGACCACCTGCATCTTCTCCCGCACCGCAAACTTCTCCGCCCGGCTGAGCTCGTCGAGGTTGCGGCCGTGGAAGTACACGCTCCCCTTCGTCGGCTGCAACAGGCCCAGCACCATGTTGGCCACGGTGGATTTCCCGGAACCGGACTCGCCCACCAGCGCTGTGGTGGTGCCTTCCCGCACGTAGAAGGACACATCCTCCACGGCGGTAACGTTTTTAAACTCCTTGGTCAGGCCGTCCACGCGGATGACCTGCTCCGTGGTCTGGGTATCCCCTGTCTTGAGCAATTCGTCGGCCCCGTGGCCGCCCTGGATGCGTGCGGAAGCCAGGGAGGGGGCGGCGTCGACAAGCCTGCGGGTATAGGGGTGGCGCGGGTTGGCCAGGATCTCGCGGGAGGGACCGGCCTCGACCACCCGGCCGCGGTGCATGACCACCAGGTGCTCAGCGCGCTCGGCGGCCAGCCCCAAGTCATGGGTAATCAGCAGCACGGCGGTACCCAGCTGCTCAGTCAGGCCCTCTAGGTGATCGAGAATGCGCTTTTGCACCGTGACATCCAGCGCGGAGGTCGGCTCGTCGGCGATGAGCAACTGCGGCTTAGCGGCCAGGCCAATGGCAATGAGCGCGCGCTGGCGCATGCCGCCGGAAAACTCGTGGGGGAATTGGCGGGCCCGGCGCGCGGCATCATCTAAGCCGGCATCTTCAAGCAGCTGCTCGGCGGAGCCTTCTGCATTATTGGCGTGCAGTGCCTCTTCGATCTGGGTGCCCACGCGCCACACCGGGTTGAGGTTGCTCATGGGGTCTTGGGGCACCAGGCCAATGTGGGCGCCGCGCAGCTGTTGCATCTGCTTTTCGCTGGCCCCGGCGATCTCTTGGCCGTCGAAGAGGATGGATCCGCCGGTGACCTTTCCTTCGCCCGGAAGTAGGCCCAGCACGGACATGGCGGTGGTGGACTTGCCGGAGCCGGACTCGCCGACGATGGCCACGGATTGCCCGCGGTAGACCGTCAGGTTTGCCCCGCGCACAGCGTCAACCACGCCCGTCGAGGAGGTGAAGGAGACTCGCAGGTCCTTAATTTCCAATAGCGGCTTATCTGCGGCGTGACCTGCGGCGCGATCCGCAGCGTGATCCGCGGATGCGTGATCCGCAGCGCGATCCGCAGTGGTGTGATCGGTCATCGTTTCCTCGCCTTCGGGTCCAGCGCGTCGCGGACGACGTCGCCCATCATGATGAAGCTCAGCACGGTCAGCCCCAGGGCTGTCGCGGGGAAGAAGAGCACGGCAGGCTTGGTGCGCAACACGTCCTGCGCCACGGCAATATCCCCGCCCCAGGACACCACCGAGGACGGCAGGCCGATGCCCAGGAAGGACAGCGTGGCTTCCGCCACGATGAACGTTCCCAGCGCCACCGTGGCGTACACGATGATCGGCGCCGCCGCGTTGGGCAGGATGTGGCTGAGCAACAGGGTGCGCCGCCGCGCGCCCAGCGCCCGGGCCGCGGTGACATAGTCCTCATTCTTGGCGCTCATCACGGCGCCGCGAGTGATGCGCGCGATGCTGGTCCAGCCGAACAGGGCCAACACCAGCACCACCGTGATGATGGTGCGGTGGTTCTTAAACAGCTGCATGATCACGATCGCGGCCAGCACCAGGGGCACGGCAAAGAAGATATCCGTGATGCGGGAGAGCACCGCGTCGAGCCAGCCGCCGAAGAACCCGGCCAGGGCGCCGATCGCGCCGCCGAGGAGGACCACGAGCGCGGTGGTGAGCACGCCCACGAGCACCGAGGCACGGGCCCCGTAGACGGTGCGCGCGTAGATGTCACAGCCCTGGCGGTCAAAACCGAAGGGGTGGGACCAGCTCATCCCGCGCAGGGAATAGTCAAGGTCGCAGAAGCTGGGGTCCGCCCGGGTAAACAGCCCCGGGACCGCCGCCACGGCGAGGGCAAGCAGGATCAGCGCTGCGGAAATCCAAAACAGGGGCCGCCGGCGCAGGTACCGCCAGGCCACCGCCCATTGGGAAGACGGCGCGGACTCATCGGCTACCGCATCGACTGCGCCGAGGCCGGTCTCATCATCGGCGGCCACCACGTGCTCTTGGCCCGGGCGGGCAGCTCGCTTTTCGACGCCCGGCGCAGCAACCTCGGTGGCTACAGTCCCGGCGTCAGCCACCGCTCCCGCGGGTTCTGGAAGGTCACGGTTGACCTGGTTTTCTTGGTCATCACGGTCCGGCCGTGGGATACGGGTGCTACTCATAGCGAATCCTCGGGTCTAGTACGGCGTAGATGAGATCAACAAGCAGGTTGGCCACGATGTAGACCACCACTAGCACAGTGGCAAAGGACACCACAGTGGTCGGCTCGCCCTTCAAGATGGCCTGGTACATCGTGCCGCCCACGCCGTTGATGGCAAAGATGCCCTCTGTGACAATGGCGCCACTCATCAGCGCGCCAAGATCAGCGCCCAGGAAGGTGGCCACGGGGATTAAGGAGTTGCGCAGCACGTGCCGGGTCATCACCGACCGCCCGCCCAAGCCCTTGGCCCGGGCGGTGCGCACGTAGTCCGCGGTCAGGTTCTCTGAGACCGATTGGCGGGTCAGCCGCAACACGTAGGCAAAAGACAACGCGCCGAGCACGATCGCCGGCATGAGCAGCGGCACGAAGGTTTCCTTGCTGCCCACCGTCACCGGCAGCAGCCCCCACTTGACGCCCACCACGTATTGGAAAACAAAGCCGATGACAAAGGAGGGCACGGCAATGACGATGAGCGAGAGCACCAGCACCGTGGAGTCAAAGAAGCCACCGCGGCGCACCCCGGCGATGACGCCGAAGAGGATGCCAAACACGGCCTCAAAGACCAGCGCCATGACCGCCAGCTTGATGGTCACCGGGAAGGCCTCAGCCATGACCTCAGCGACGGGGCGGCCCGAGAAGGTAGTGCCAAAGTCCAAGGTCACAATGCCCTTGAGGTAGAGCAGGTACTGCACCAGGAAGGGCTTGTCCAGGTTGTATTGGGATTCAATGCGCGCCCGGGCGGCCTCTGACAGCGCCTTGTCGCCGCCCAGGGCGGCCACCGGATCGCCGGGCATGAGGAAAACCAGCGCGTAGAGCAGCAGCGTGGCCCCGAAGAAGACGGGGATCATCTGTAGCAGTCGGCGCGCAATATAGCGTGGCATCTGCCCTACTCCTTTCCGTGTCCTTGTGTCTTGTTATCAGCGCCACCACCGGGTCCGGGGTCGCCCTCCTTGACCACGGCGCTAAGCTCCGGCACGGACTTCCAGTTGAAGTGCACGTTGCTCACGCGCGGCCCGCTGCCGCCGGTGACGTTGGAATACCACAGCGGGATGGCGGGCAGATCCTTCAGCAGGATTGCCTGCGCGGCACGGTAGTGCTTGTTGGCCTCCTCCACGCTGGGGGCGCTGGCGGCGGCGTCGAGCTCGGCGTCGAAACGCGGGTTGGAGTAGTCGCCATCATTGGAGCCCGCCCCCGTGCGGTACGTCTGGGTAAGAAAGCCAGACATGGCCGGGAAATCGCCCTGCCAGCCGGTGCGGAACGCGCCGGTGATGGTGCGGTTGGTGATGTCATCGCGCAGGGACTTAAAGTCCGGGTAGGCGGTGCCCTCAGCCTGGATGCCCAGGTTGTTTTTGAGCTGATTGGCCACGGCATCCGCCCAGGGCTTGTGCCCGCCATCAGAGTTGTAGGAGATGGTAAACGTGCCCTCGTAGGGCGAGATGGCATCCGCCTTGTCCCACAGCTCGCGGGCGCGCTGCGGGTTGAACTCCAACACCTCCGCGCCGGGGATATCAGCGCTGTAGCCGGGCAACACCGGCGAGGTGAAGTCGCGCGCCGGAGTGCGGGTATCCGCAAAGATGGCGTGGGTGACCTGCGGGCGGTTGATGGCCAGCGAGATCGCCGCGCGGCGCAGCGCGCCCTCCTCGCCGCTAAAGTGCGGCAGGTTCTGCGGAATGGTAAATCCCTGGAAGACAGCCACCGGCTTATTCACCGCGCCATCTCCCAGCTCGTCCTGGTAGGTGGTAAACGCCGAACTGGGCACGTCCTTGATGATGTCAAGCTGACCGGACAACACGTCCGCGTAGGCCGCGTTGGGGGTGGTGTAGAAGCGCACCTGGGCCCCGGAGTTAGCGAGCGTGCGCTCGCCCACGTACTCCGGGTTGGGCACCAGGGTGGCTGCAACGTTGTGGTCCCAGCGCTCCATCTTGTAGGGGCCGTTGCCCACGGGCAGCTGACCGAAGGCCTCCATGTCGTCGAAGGCGACGTCGGGAAGCGGGAAGAAGGAGGAGTGCCCCAGCTGGATGGGAAAGTCCGCCTGCGGCGAGGCCAGCGTGATGGTGAAGGTGTAATCATCCACCACCTTCAGGCCCTCCATGTGCGCCTTGCCCTCCTCAAAGCCCTTGATGGGGGCAAAGAAGTCCGCGCCGGTCTGGCTGTGCTCCACCGCGTAATCCCAAGCGCGCACAAAGTTGTGGGCCTGGACCGGAGAGCCGTCAGAGAACTTTCGGTCCCGATGCAGCTCCACCTTAAAAGTGGTGGCATCCGTGGTGCTGATGTTCGTGGCAACCTCGTTGTACGCCTTGCCGTCTGTGTCATAGCCCACCAGGCCGGAAAAGATCTGGTCGATGATGTCCCCGCCGCCAGTCTCCGTGGTACCCGCAGGAAGCAGCGGATTCTGCGGCTCCGAACCATTGACGCTGACGTAATTTACTTCCGGCCCATCCTGGCCGCTGGAGCACGCGGCGAGAACTCCGGCTAGGAGCAGGCTCGCCGCCTTGAGCGCTTTTCTCACGGACGTCTCTTTCCGTCTCAATACTGGGTAGGTGTTTCCCGAAAGGATAGTGGGAATACCCCTACAAGCGCACCAAAATCAGCCACCACCCCACCCCCGATGTTGCACAGCTACCCCCGGATTACCTCATCGTAGTGCACCGGAACTGAAAAGTGCCGCTCCTCCTGGCGGGCCCACATGGCCAAAAAGGGGGCATAATATGGGTCGCGCGCCAGCGCCCGGGTGCGGCGCACCTCCTCCGGGGCCGTGACCAACACGGTGTGCACTCGGCCGAGAGCCCGCGCCGCGGCCACCGATTCTGCGGTCACCGCGCCGGCGCCCTCCACCACCAGCACCTCGCCCGGGCCCCGGCGCGGCAACGGCTGCCACGCCCCGCGCCGATCAGCATCCCAGTCCCAGCGCCAAAACCCCGGGTTCACCGGGTCAAGCACATCCCGGGCCACCATCTGCGCGGCGGCGGCCAGACCCGACCAGCCGGGGTAGAAGTCATCCAGATGCACCACCGGGTAGCCCAGTGACGCCGCCCACGTGGTCTTGCCTGCCCCCGAAGGGCCGTCGATGAGAACCGTCAGCGGGTCCCCGGAGGCAGCAGCGGCGGTGACCGCCGCGCTGGAGGCGGCGCTGGGGGTAGCGCTGGGGGCGGCGCTGGGGGTAGCGCTGGGGGCGGCGCTGGGGGTAGCGCTGGGGGCGGCGCTGGGGGCGGCGTCGGAAAGCGGGGAGCCACCGGCAGGAAAATCGCTCATAGCTGTCTCCGTTAGGCCCCCAGGAAGCGGAATTGGCCGGTCCACACCGCCGCGGCGATGCTTATCGCCGCCACGACGGCACAGCCCGCGACCAGTACTGCGTCGCGGCGGTGCAGCTGGGAGCGCCGGGCCCAGGTGCGCGGGCCGGAGCCAAATCCGCGCGCCTCCATGGCCACGGCGAGCGTGGATCCGCGGCGCAGCGCCGCTACCAAAAGTCCGAAGGACAGGGTGAGGGTGTGGCGCAGGCGGCCTTGGTCGGCAATGCCGCGGGCGCGGCGGGCGCGGTTGAGGCTGGCCCAGTCGTCACGAAAGAGCGTGAGCATGCGCACCCCGGCGACGGAGGCGACGACGAAGCGCTCCGGCAGGTGCGCCACCTGCGCCAGCCCGTCGCCGAGGTCCGTGGGGTCCAGCCGATCGGTGAGCACCAGGACCGGCAGCGCCACCGCGATGACGCGCACCATGATCGCCGCGGCGAGGGCCAGCGAGTTGTCCGTGATGTGGGCGAACCCGAAGGAGAAATACTCGTGGCCTTCCGGGCGGGCGTAGAGCGCCATGGACACGCCGGCGAGCGGGGCGATGGCGCACAGCGGAAGCAGGCGCGTGAAGCGAAAGCCCCAGGCCAGGGCCACCGCGGTGCACAACACCAGCGCCACCGTGGCGGAGACGAGGTCCACGGAGATCAATAGTGGAGTGGTCACCACGAGCGCGCCGGCAAGCCGGGCGACGGGGTTGAAACTGTCGAGCATCCTCATGGGGTGACCTCCACGTGATGATCGCCCAGCGCGTGGAGGAAAAGCTCATCGTGGGTGATAGCCGCCACGGTGACGCCGCGGTCGGTCAGCTGGCGCAGCAGCGTGACCAGCTCTACAAAGGTCTGCTCGTCTTGGCCAAAGGTCGGTTCATCCAAAATGAGCACCCGCGGGGCCGCAACCAGTGCCGTTGCTACGGATAGCCGGCGCTTCTCACCCCCGGACAGGGTAAATGGATTGGCGTTGCGCAGGTGGTCGAGGCGCAACTGTTCTAGCAGCTGATCAATCGGGGCATCGGGCATGCCCATCACCCGCGGGCCCACCGCCATCTCCTCGGCGACCGTGCGGGCCACAAACTGGTGCTCCGGGTCCTGAAACACGCACCCGATGCGCCGCGCGAGCTGCGCCGAGCGCCACCGATGCGCCGGCCCGCCCAGCCCATCACGCACCTGCGGCGCATAGTCCACCTCTCCCGAGCGCGGGGCATCCAGCCCGGCGAGCACCATGGCCAGAGAGGTCTTGCCCGCACCGTTGGGCCCGGTGATCACCGTTGCCGCGCCCTCCGGCAGCTCCACGTCGCGCGGCGGGCCGGTGTGCGTGCGCAGCTGCCGGGTCCACACGGCGGGCTGTTGGTGCTTATCGACGCCCCGCGCCCCCGGCAGGCGCGGCGGCTCCGGCAGCTCCGTGCGCTCCACTATCCCCTGGCCGGTCATCTCGACGATGCGCTCCACATACGGCAGCCACCGCTGCGCCCGGTGTTCAATGACCAACAGGGTCGCCCCCGTGTTGGCCACCACCTCATCTACCAGGCGCACAATTTCCTGCGCGCCCTGCGGGTCAAGGTTGGCTGTGGGCTCATCCAGGACCACAACATCCGCACCCATGGCCAGTACCCCGGCGAGCGCCAGGCGTTGGCGCTGCCCGCCGGACAGCCGCGCGGTGGGGTGATCCAGCGGCAGGTCCAGACCCACCGCCTTCAGTGCCCAGCGCACCTTCTCCCAGATGTTGTGCTGGCCCAGATTCTCACAGCCGAAGGCGACGTCATCGCCGATCCGGGAGCAGATGGGGTCCGGGTCCTGAAGAACCAGTCCCACCGTTCCGGCGACCTCCAGGGAGCCGCTGGTGAGCGCATCTTCCTCCAGCACGCCCGCCAACGCGGTGGCAAAGGTCGACTTTCCGCTTCCGGAATCCCCGCACAGCAGCACCCGCTGCCCGGCCGGGATCTCAATGCTGACGTGCTCAAAGGCAGGCGCGTCGCGGGTGGGGTGTTGATAAGAAAAGTCGCAAGCGCGGATCACTGCGCGGCCGCTTCCCTTCCCGCCGCAAAGCGGTCGAGTGCGCCCGTGCGCGCCAAGCCACGCACCAGGTAGAAGCCGCCCACCCCGGCCAACACCGCCCCGGAGACCAGCACGCAGCCCAAGTAAGTCAGGTTGAACGCCAGGCTGCGCGCCCAGTTCCCAGAGGTGACAAGCTCCAGGGCGAAGGCCGCCGCCGCGGAGGCCGTGCCCGCGCCCACCGCGGTGCCCAGGCCCCAGCGCCGGTAGACCAGCAGCGCGAAGACCAGCTCTGCGCCTAAGCCCTGGGCCAGACCGGAGTAGATCACGCCCACGCCCCACTGGTTTCCCAGGATCATGGAGACCACCGCGGCCAGCAGTTCGACGAACAGCGCCGCCCCGGGCTTTCGGATGACCAGCCCGCCGACCACCCCGGCGAGCAGCCACACCCCCACTGCCAGCCCGCCCAGGCCGGGGGTCAGCGCGTTGAGGACCTCATAGCCCGCGCCGCCGAGGCCATCCCAAATCCAAAACAGCAGTCCCCCCGCCACGGCGAGCACCGTGGCAATGACGATATCGATGATGCGCCACGAACGCGATAGCGGACGTTGGCCCTGGCCTTGGCCTTGATGTTGACCTTGGTCTTGATGTTCCTGTGATTGTGCAGGCATGAAAAATTCGCTTCCTTCCCTAGCGCCGGTACTAACCGGATCAGGTTCATGCGGTTCGCCCTTGCGGCATCTCAGCCCGGAATTGCACCGGGTACCCGTGTGGCTTTCAAAGCTACCAGCTACGTACCGGGATGTGATTCATCCGGTGGGTCCGCAGGCGCCACATACCAGTCCATGACCTGCTCATTGTCTGCATCAAAGTGGGAGCCAACGGCGTAGTCATCATCATGGGTGGGCTCGATGGCCAGGGTGAAGTTGTCACCGTGCTCGCGCACCCCGCGCACCACCGCTTTGGCTATGGCCTGTTGTTGGAAGGTGGTGCGAATCGACTGCGGATCATGGCGCAGCTCTTTAAACAGCGCGACCATCATGGCCACCAGCACCACCGCAAACGGCAGCGCGGTGATGGTGATGAGGTTTTGCAAGCCCTGCAATGCGTTGGATGAACCGGTCAACAAAATCACCACCGCAATGCCTGCCATGCACACCGCCCAAAACGCGGTGACCATCCGCCGCGGCTTGGGGTTTCCCTGCTGGGAGAGCTGCGAATTGACCAGGGAGGCAGAATCCGCCGTGGTGATAAAGAACACCGCCAGCATGACGATGAGCAACGGGGCCACCAGGTGGCCACCCGGCAGGTGATCCAGCACGGTGAACACGATCTGCTCCGGGGCGGGAAGCTTACCGCCCGGCGCGATATCCCCGGTGGAGCGCTGCAACCAAATGGTGGTGCCACCCAGGATGCTGAACGCCAAAATGATGATCGTCGACGGGATAAACAGCACCCCAAAGATGAACTGGCGGATAGTCCGGCCGCGAGAAATCTTGGCCACGAACACCCCTACGAAGGGAGACCAGGACACCCACCACGCCCAGTAGAACGTGGTCCAGCTGGACAAGAACTCCTGCATGTCCTCGCCCTGCCCCATGTTTGCCGCCAGCATCTGCGGCATGGAGCCCACATAATCCACGATGACCGCCGGGATCATGTTGGCCAGAAAGGCGGTGGGGCCCACAATAAAGAAGAACAGCGCCAGCCCCACGGCCAGCACCAGGTTGATGTTGGACAGCCACTGGATGCCCTTGTTCACACCGGATACCGCCGAGAAGATGGTGCCCACCGTCAGCACCACAATGATCCCGATGGCCAGCGCATTGCCTGCTGGCGACCAGCCGGTGACCACCTCCACACCGTGGGAGATCTGGAGAGCACCGATGCCCAGCGAGGCGGCAGTACCGAAGAGCGTGGCGACGATGGCCATGGCGTCGATAAGCCGTGAGGCCACCGGGCGGGTCCCCCACAGCGGCGTAAGAATAGAGCTCATCAAAGGCACGCGGCCGCGCCGGTAGGACACATAGCCCACCGCCAGGCCCACCACCGCATAAATCGCCCACGCATTAATCCCCCAATGCAGCGCCGACTGGGACAGCGCCCCCAGCACCGCCCGCTGCGTCTCCGGCTCGTAGGCACCCGGGCGCGGCGAAAGGTAGTAGGTCAGCGGCTCGAAGGGGCCAAAGAAAATGATGCCAATGCCAATGCCGGCGGCAAAGAGCATGGCCGCCCAGGACAAGGTGGAGTACTCCGGCTTCTCCCCATCCCGACCCAGCGGAATGGCCCCGTAGCGCGATACCGCCAGCAGCACCAGCACTACCGCCGCCACCACTGCCAACGTGGTAAACACCCACCCTAGGTTGACCATCACCCAGTGCAGGACGGACGTTGATAGCGCGAGCACCTGATCCGGGCTCATCACCCCCCAGACCACAAACGCGATGATCACCCCGCCCACACCCACCACAATGGGCCTATCAATCCGGAAGTGAATGCGCAGGTCATCGACGGAGACCCCGGGAACCAACGCAGGATGGATGCGGCGCGGCAGGTTGACCTCCCGCAGGAAGGAAGAGGCGCGGTCTCTTTTACTCATAGCGCCTACCTTAGGCCCAGGCGAAGCGCCGTGAGCCCCAAACACCCGGTCAGCCGTGCACAGCGCCTAGCCCCGCTGCGCTTGGCCTCCGAGCACGACCCCGGCCGGCGAGAAATACGCCGGGCGCCACCACAGCAGCACCCCAACGCCCACGCATAACCCCGCGGCCACCCACGGCAAGCTCCCAGAGCCGTAGGCTCCCGACAGCACGCCACCAACAGCCCCTCCCAGACCAACCCCGCTGTTAAAGACCGTGACAAAGAAGGACTGCGCCATATCGGCCTGCTCCCCCGCCCGCGCGGCCAGCGCCGTCTGCATGACCGTGGGCGCCCCGCCGAAGCCCACGCCCCAGACGATCACCCCGCCGATCAACCCCCACGGGCTGCCCGCCGCCACGCAGATCAGCCCCAGACCGCAGATCAATGCGGCCCCGCAGGCTACGGCGGTGGCATACAGGTGGGCGTCCACCACCGCGGCGGTGGCAAAGATCCCCACCGAGGCCGCCACGCCGAAGGCCAGCAGCACCGCATCCACGCTCACCGGCGCTCCCGCGTCCCGGGTCACTGGCGCGATGTAGGTATAGACGATGTTGTGGGCGCAGATCCACCCCGCCAACGCCACCAGCACGGCTGGTACCCCGCGCACCCGCAGCACTCCGGCCAGCAGTTTCAGCCCCGGCGCGCCACCAGTCATGCCGCGCCGGGGCGGGACGGTCACTCCAATCCAGATGGCCAGCCCCGCGGCGATGGCAGACAGTGCCACGAACACGCCCCTCCAGCCCAAAAACTGGCTGGCCCACGCGCCCAGCGGCACACCGAATGCCAGCGCGATGGGCTGGCCAAAGCTCACCCAGGCCAGGGCGCGGCCGGCCTTGTCCGGGGTGACCAGGCTGCGCGCATAGTTGGCCACCAGGCCCCACACCACGCCGCCGGCCATGCCCGCGATGAACCGGGAGACAAAGCCCACGCCAACAACGGTGGTCATGGCCGTCAGGGCGTTGAAGGCGGCGAGGAATCCCACCGCGGTGACCAAGAGCGCACGCCGGGGCATGGCCCGGGTCACCGTCATCACGGGAATGGCGGCGACGACGGACCCAAACGCGTAAGCAGTAAGGAATTGGCCAACCACCGCCGTGGAGGTGCCAAAGCTCAAGGCCATATCCAACAGCAGACCGGAGGGCACGTTCTCGGTCATGATGGCGATGAACGCCGCGAAGGACAGTCCCGTGAGCTTGAGGTATGGGAAAGGGGCGTGCGGGCTCAGCTCGGTGGACATGTGCGCTTTCTAGTCGAACACGAAGGGCTGTCGGGGACAGTCGCGGACGAACCTCCACGCTAACGCACGGCCCCTTTGGTCCCGCTCACCAGGCAGCGATGACACGACGCTAAAGCAGACACCCCCACGGGGCGCTACCTTCGTAGGTATGCCTGATCATCATTTTGAACGAAAGGTCCCCGGCGGCAAGCTCGTCGTCGCCGACATCACCGACGACGGCTCCCACATCACCGCCGCCAGCATCTCCGGAGACTTCTTCTTAGAGCCCGAAGAAGCCTTCCACGCCCTCAACGCCGCGCTCGTCGGCGCGCCCGTCACCGCGGACACCGACACCCTAGAAAAGCTTCTCGACGCCGCCCTCACCCGCTGCGAGGGCACCGCCCTGCACGGCTTTTCTACCCGCGACATCGCCCAGGTCACCCGTCGCGCGCTCCTCGACGCCACGGACTTAACCGACCTCGAATGGACCGTCTACCGCCCCGGCCCCCTGCCCACCCCGCTCAACGTGGCTCTCGACGAACACCTGTTAAGCCAGGTACCCCAGCGCGGGGCGATGCTGCGGTTCTGGGAGTGGCACGACCGCGCCGTCGTCTTCGGCTCCTACCAGTCCTACCGCAACGAGTTGAACCAAGAAGGCGTGGAGCGCCACGGGATCACCCCGGTGCGCCGCATCTCCGGCGGCGGGGCCATGTTCATGGAGGGCGGCAACTGCGTCACCTATTCCCTCTACGTCCCGGAATCCGCCGTCGCGGGGTTGAGCTACGTGGAATCCTACGAATACTTGGACCAGTGGGTCATCGCTGGGCTGCGCTCCCTGGGCGTCAACGCCTGGTACGTGCCCATCAATGACATCACCTCTGACGGCGGCAAGATCGGCGGGGCCGCCCAAAAGCGGGTCAAGGGCGCGGTGCTCCACCACACCACCATGAGCTATGACATCAACGCCGAAAAGATGTCGGAGGTCCTGCGGGTGGGCAAGGTCAAGCTGGCAGACAAGGGCATCCGCTCTGCCGCCAAGCGCGTGGACCCGTTGCGTCGCCAGACGGGCGTGCCGCGCGAGCAGGTCATCGACGCCCTGCTTGACACCTTTACCTCCCGTTACCCCGCCACCATGGCCGAGCTGCCCCAAGCGGATATCGACGCCGCCCAACACCTCGTGGACACCAAGTTCGGCACCCCCGAGTGGACCCACCGCGTCCCCTAGGGTCGTCGGCACGTCGATACAGGTTGCAATCCGATAACAGCTATTGCCTTGTGCCACGGGAGGCCATTAGGTTGGGGTTACACGCCAGAAGACCCTGGAAGGTCGCAGCTCATGCCCCAGACACCAGCCCCACGCCCTACCCCAGCACCCGATTCCTCCGCGGCGACACGGCACCGCAACCTGCTGGCCGCCGGCGCCTCTTTCTTGTTTTCTTTGCTGGTGTTCTGGGCGGGGTGGTGCACCGCAGAAGGCGTGCGTGCTGGCCTCGACCCACAGCTTGACGAGCCCTTAGGGATGGAAGCCTCCTCCCTGCCGTACTACCTGGGGATCATCGGCGTGGGCATCGCCACAGCGTTGCTCTTTATCCTGGTGGCCTTCCTTTTGGTCGCCGGATGGCGCACCCGCGTCTTCCTCACCGGCGTGCGCATCCTGGTGTGGGCCTGCCTACTCATCGTGGCGGGCTCCACCGTCTGGTTCATCGCCCGTACAGATCTTTTCAATATCGTCGGCGTCCTCGGCGTCGCCTTTTCCCTCACCGGAGCGGTCACGCTGCTGGCCATCTGCCGCAGCATCGCCCGCGAGCTTTCCACACAAGGAGACTGACCCATGACCACCAAAATCCTTCCCACCATCACCGCCGCAGCGGCGGGCCTGCTCCTCTTGGCCATCACCGTCGCTGCCGTCCTGACTGCCGGAGCGGAGGTCGACTACGTCACCGGCATTCCCGGCGCCGGCCTGCCCTTCCAGGTAGCCTTCGGCTGTGCCGGAGTGGCGGCTGCCCTGCTGGCCTTCTACGTGGCATACAGCTTTGCCACCACCTGGTCCACCGACAAGGTGCTGCGCGCCGTGGACATCACCGCATGGTTCGCCCTGGCTTGCGGCGTCGTTGCGGCCGCCTGGTTCCAGCTGCACACCCACTGGGGTGCTGACTTCCGCATCCTGCTCGCCCTGCTGTGCACCGTCATCGCCGCAGCCACCATTCACTGGGCCCGCCAGCGCGTCACCCCCCAGCTGAAGAGCTAAAACCCGATGAAAATGCTCAAGGCCACGGTGTCCGTCCTCACCGGACTGTTCATCCTGGGGATGACGCTGGTCGCCGCAATTTCCTTCTACAACGAATTCAGTGGCCCAGACCTCCCAGAAGGCAGCGGCTACCCCTTTGCCACCGGAATCTGCGGAGCCGGGATAGCCATCGCCCTGCTGTTCTGGTTCGTGGCCTACCTCTTTGCCAGCTCCTGGTCCACCAGGAAGTTCGCCCGCGCACTCCAAGCGACCGTGTGGTTTTGCCTGGTGTGTGTCATAGGATCCTGCGTCTGGTTCATCGTGGTCACCGACCTGTTCCACATCGCCGGGGTCTTCGGACTAGGCATGGGGCTGTGCGGCGCGCTGACGGTGCACTGGGGCTGCCAACACCTCATCGCCCAGGCGACTGATCCGCGCGCGACCGCGCATCCCGGCACCGAGCACGTCACCGCCTAGCGCACCGTGCGCACGTTGCCATCCCACCGGGTCAGGCCTTGCCCATCCAGGTATTCCAGGAGGGGCACCGCCACGCGGCGGGTGGTATCTAGCGCCTTGCGCGCCTGGCTGAGCGTAAATGGCTGCTCCAGCTTTGCCAGGATGGCGGCGGCGCGGCGTGGGGCGTCGGGAAGCAGGATCACCTCGCCGGGAAGGCGCAGCAGGCGCCCTGCCTGGGCGGCGGCGGCCAGCTGGCGGGGGCCCAGCTTGAGTTCGGCAAGCTCGTCGGCCTCGGGGGCAGCAAAGGGCTCATCATCCAGCCAGCCCTCAACGGTGGCTACCGCCTTCTCCGCCCCACCGAGATCAACCTTGGCCCCAGGCTTGCGGATGAGCCCACCAGAAGTTTCTAGTCCGGCGGCGGCCACGAGGGCGTCGATAAGCTCCTCCGGGACGTGCAGCGAGCCGCGCGAAACCGCGGGATTGAGCGGATCGGCAGCTGCGACGGCCTGCTGGGCGCGGACCACCCACCCATCGAAAGTACCCGGGTCAATCCACCACCCGGCCTCATCGCGCGCATGGTGCGGGGCGCCGAACCCCAGGCGCAGGAAATCCGCATGGCGCACCGCGCCGCGGCGGGCCACCTCCCCATCGGCACTCAGGCCTGCAGCCAACTGCGCACCCCGGCGCGCCGCCGCACCCCGGCGGGCAAGCTCCGGGGGCTCCACATCCGCCACCTCCACCCCGGCGACGATCCCCCCGCCCGGGGCGCGCAGGACCAACCGGTCGCCGTGGCGCAGCGGCACCGCAGACTCCAACACCAGACGCGCATGATTCCCAAGGGGGCGCAGCCGGGCCTGAATCTCCGCGGTGCCCACGTGCACCACCAGGTGTTCTGGTGCCTGATCAATGCTGCCGAAAACCACCCGGGCGTCCACGCACCGGGTAAACACCCACTGATCCGGGCGCACCAGCACGTGGCCGCGGTGTGGGCTGCCGCCACGCAGGTTCAGCGCCACCCGGGCCACCGGATCAGCACTGTCTACCTGCTGGTTTTCGCTCTGAATGCCGCGCACCGTAACAGCGTGGGGGCGGTGACCATCGTGCCACACCAGCTGATCGCCCGCCGCCACGTGCGCGCACTCCAGCGTTCCGGTGACCACCGTTCCCGCGCCCTTGACGCTAAAGCAGCGGTCCACCCAGTAGCGCAACGGGCGGCGCGGCGGCTGCGGCACCACCTCGCGCAGGGCCGCACGCAGCTCCTCGATGCCCGCGCCGGTCTTCGCGCTGACCCGGACGATGGGGGCATCGGCCAACCCGGTGCCCGCGAACTCCTCACGGATAGGGTCCAAGTCCGCATCCGGGGCCAGATCAGACTTAGTCACGGCGATAACCCCGTGGGAAATCCCCAGCGCGGCGATCGCATCCCGGTGATCCGCCGACTGGCGCTGCCAACCCTCATCGGCGGCCACCACGAACAGCACCACGCTCGCCGGTCCCAAGCCCGCCAACGTGTTGGACAAGAAGCGCTCGTGGCCGGGAACATCCACGAAGGCAAGGTCGCCCGCCCACACGAAGCCCAAGTCAATGGTCAGCCCGCGGCGGCGCTCCTCCTCCCAGCGGTCCGGCTCCATGCCGGTCAAGGCGCGGACCAGCGCGGACTTGCCGTGGTCGACGTGCCCGGCGGTGGCTATGACGTGCATGAGTCCTCGGCCTTTCTCGCTGGCGCCTGGCCTGGTTGCGCCTGGCGCGCCTGCCGAGCCTGCGCCTGCCGAGCCTGCGCCTCGCGCGCCTTGTCGATCAACCCAGCCAGGCGCTCATCGTCCTCCGCGGGGATGCACCGCAGGTCCACCAGGCACTCGCCATCGCGCACCCGCGGGAGCACGCCTAAGGCCCGCAAGTGCGTGGCCAGCCCCTGGTCCAGCGCGACCGCCCAACCCGGCAGCGGAACCTCCGGGGCACCGCCGCCGCCCACGCGCCCCTGGTGTTCCACCACGCGGGCGCCCAGCCGGGCGGCCAGGGCTTCGGTTCGGGCGCGGGTATCGGCACGCAGGTAGCCGGCCACCAGGCTGCCGCCGCGCACCGTGGCCTCTAGCGCGGCCAGGCGCAGCTTATCCATCCGCAGCGCGCGGGCCAGCGGGTGCTTCTTCGCCCGCCGAATCACCTCCGCGCGGCCCAGCATCAGTCCGGCTTGCGGCCCGCCAAGCAGCTTGTCACCGCTGGCAATAACCACGTCGGCACCGGCGCGCAGCGCCGAATCAATGTCCGGCTCCTCCGGCAGCACTGCGTCCGGGCGCAGCAGCCCGGAGCCCACATCCACGATGAGCAGCTGGCCGTGGGCATCAGCAATCTCACGCAGCTGCTCCACATCCACGGAGGCGGTAAAGCCACGCACCACGTAATTCGAAGGGTGTACCTTCAGAATCGCCGAAGCACCAGGGACCACATAATCCTGCGGGTGCGTACGATTCGTCGCCCCCACCTCGCGCAGCCGCACCCCAGTCGACTCGATCAGCTCCGGCAGCCGAAACCCCGCCCCAATCTCAATGAGCTCCCCGCGCGAGATCACCACCTCACCGCCCGCCAGGGCCGTGGCCAGCAGCAACGCCGCCGCACCATTGTTGACCACCAGCGCATCCTCAGCCGCCGGGCACGCCTGCAGCAGCGCCTCGCGCGCCCCCGCACCTCGATTCGACGAGCGCGTGCCGGAGGCCAGATCCAACTCCACATCGGTGTAGCCGGCGGCGTCGATAAGCGCCTGACGTGCGGAAGGAGACAACGGTGCGCGCCCCAGATTCGTATGCACCACCACACCCGTGGCGTTGAGCACCCTGCTTATCGACGCCCCCTCCCCCAGCCGCGCGCGCACCCGCGCCGCAACCTCCTCCGGAGCAATCCGACCCGCCCGCGCCGCAGCCTGCGCCTCATGAATCACCGACCGCAACGCGCTAGGACTCACCCCCAACCCCTCACCCAAAGGCAACAGCGAATCCGTGCTAGGAATCCTTCGCCGCGGATCACTACACACCTTCGCGCCCCTCACCTGACCTAGAAAAATAGAAAACTTAGGAAAACTGGCGGAGACGGACGGGAATCGAACCCGCCAGACCGAGATACTCGGCCTCACCGGTTTTGAAGACCGGGGCGCCCACCAGGACACGTACGCCTCCGGGCAAAAATACTAGCAGGGAACCCCGCAGGCCCGAGAGGAGTCCACAAGACTATGAAGACTGAAACCCTCGAAACCGCTACCTTCGAGCCAACGGACCTAGCCCCTCCGTTTCCCGATCCCACCGCCACGCTGCGCCTGCACCACCCTGCCGCGCAACTACGCGGCTTCGCCTGGCTCCACCACGCCGGCTACCACCTGCCAATCACCACGTGGACCCCCGTCGCCGCCCTACCCGCCCCCGCGCGACGGCGCCTCATCCCCGGCGCCGGGCTGCTCATCCGCCGCAACCCCACCACCATGGACGCCGCCCAAGCAGTCTGCGACCTCGCCGAAATCCCCCACCAATGGCCCGGCTGCCTGCACCTCCCGCGCGATCGTGCGGCACGCCTCGCCCACCTGCGCGCCTTGGACAACGAACTCGTCGCCGTCCTCGACACCCTCACCCGCCAAAACCCCACCCTCCTGGCCCTCCTGCGCCGCCACCCCCGCATCAACGCCACCCGGCCCATCGACCTACGACGTGCACTAACACTCGCCGACCCGCGTGCCGAATCCCGCCCCGAAACACTCCTACGCCTACGCGCCCACGCCGCCGGCTTCACCGCCCTGACACCCCAAGTCCGCGTCACCACCCCCACCGGCATCTACTACATCGACCTCGGCGACGCCTACCACCAAGTCGGCGCCGAATACCAAAGCCACCACCACTTCACCGCCCACGGCCGAGAACGCGACGCCCAACGAATGAACGCCCTGCGCAACGCCGGATGGCGCATCACCGAAGTCACCTCCAACGCACTGTTCCGCCCAGAAGCGTGGGCGCGCATCGAAGAAGACATCCGCGCCAACTACGACCACGCGCACTGGGAGCGCGACTGGCGGTGGGACCGCCGCTAAGCCTGCGCGGAGCGCGGGGCGGGGCGCGGGGCGTGGGTTCCCCCGGTGAGCCCTCCCGGGCGCGGCTCTCCTGGGGCTTCCTGCACCCCTCTCCTGCACCGTGTGACTGGTGGGGTTTACAGAGTGCGCAAATCACCCCCGAAAAGGCGCGTTTTCACCCCCGAACACGTACTCACCCAGTCACACCAGTCACACGGTGCAGGAGGAGCCGGGGCGACGAGGAGTTCCGCGTGCCGCGGTACGCCCGCGCTTATCGACGTCCCGCCCCCACCACCGAGCACGCCCCCGCACCGCCGCTGCGAACAAGGCGCCCGCGGTGGTTTCTCCGTCCAGGCACTGAGCAGCGCCTCTCCGTAGGGACTTCCTGCACCGTGTGACTGGTGGGGTTTACAGAGTGCACAAAACACCCCCGAAAACGCGCGTTTTTACCCCCAAACACGCACTCACCCAGTCACACCAGTCACACGGTGCAGGGGACGACAGTGCAGGGGCGACAGTGCAGGGGGCACCGGGCGCGACAGTGCAGGGGGCACCGGGCGCGACGGGGCGGGGGCGCGGTCGCCAACCCGGGTAGCCTCGGGAGGCATGAGCACTCAGCACGATCCCCTTCGCCTCACTCAATTCGCCGCCGGCGGCGGCTGCGCCTGCAAAATCCCGCCGGGCCAGTTGGAAGACACGGTCAAGGATCTGGTGGGCATGCAGGATCCGAATGTCATCGTCGGCCTGGATGATGGCGACGATGCTGCGGCCGTACGCATCAACGGCATCAGTGGCAGCGGCGACCTGGCCGTCATTTCGACGACGGACTTCTTCACCCCCGTGGTCGATGACCCGTATGACTGGGGTCGCATTGCGGCCACGAATGCGCTGTCGGATATTTACGCGATGGGCGGCACGCCGCTGACCACGATCAATATTGTGGGTTGGCCGCAGGATGTGTTGCCGTTGACGGTGCTGCGTGAGGTGTTGCGTGGGGGAATGGATGTGGCGTCGGATGCTGGTATTGCGGTGACGGGCGGCCATTCCATTAAGGCGCCGGAGCCGTTTTATGGGATGGCGGCGACGGGCCTGGTCGATCCGGCGAAGCTGATGCGTAACGACGCCGCCGCCCCCGGCCTGCCGATCACCCTGACCAAGCCGCTCGGCGTGGGCATTTTGAACAATCGGCACAAGAAGACCGGGGAGGTTTTCCCGGAGGCGATTGCCACGATGACCACGCTGAATCGGGATGCGGCGCGCGCTGCGGTCGCTGCGGGGGCGAAGGCCGCTACGGATGTGACGGGCTTTGGCCTGCTGGGCCACTTGTACAAGATGCTGCGCGCCTCGCAGGTCAGCGCGACCATCGACCACGCGAAGGTTCCGCTTATCGACGCCGCCGTCACCGCCGTGCACGAGGGCTTCATCCCGGGCGGTTCGCGCTCGAACTTCGACTGGGTAAGCCCCCATGTGGAGTCAGACCTGGACTTCGAGTCCTTGATTCTGCTGGCCGATGCGCAGACTTCTGGTGGCCTGCTGGTCATTGGCGAGGTACCAGGCTACCCGGTCATCGGTCAGACCACCGTGGCCGACGGGGAGCCAACCATCACCGTGGTCTAGCCGGCGGTGGTGATCGAATCGCCGGTGGTGCCCGCCTGCTGGCGCTTGGCCAGCCGACGCAGCTGCGGCTCTATGGTGTAGCGGGGGTCCTTGGCGGCTTCGAGCCCGGCGTGCAGCACGCCGAAGCGGGTCAGCGCCGAGCCGGCCATGAGCGCCAGCCCGGAGACCACGCCCACGGCCCGGTGCCGGGCCAGCAGGGCCCCTACCCCGCCGAGGGCGACCATCCGTTCGGACCATTTGAGCAGCTTGCCGGGGGTGCCGGTGTGCAGCGGCTCGGCAGCCGTGGGGTCCATGTTGTCTTCCATGATTTTGGTGGCCGCAAGGTCGCAGGCCGCGCCGGCGGCGGCAAGGGCGCGCACGGGACCGGTCTCCGTCACCGGCGTGGTCACCAGGGCCAGCCCGGAGGCGGCCAGGGTGGCGGAGGAAACGAACACGTAGGGCAGGTGGTCTTTGGCGCCGTTCCAGGTGGGGTTGGAGGTATCGGCAAACAGGACGGCGGTGTAGACGGCCAGCGGGGAGCCCAGCAGCGCGGAGCCCACGCCGGCGGGGCCGGCGGCCTTGTGCAGCAGGGTGCGCAGGAACCCGGGCAGCGGGAGGCGCTGGCCGGTGAGATCATCGATCTCCGGCAGGGCCGCCAGGCCGGCGAGGGAGGCAAAGCCGCCGAGGATCCAGGACCCCATGTTCATCGGCGAGGAGAGCTTGAACACGCGGAACATGTTGAGCAGCCGCTCCGGCCGGCCGAGGTCAACGATGAGCGCGACAGAGCCTACCGACGCCGCGGTGAACGCCGAGAGGCGCGCGTTGCGCCGCAGGAGGCGGCGTCGAGAAGCGTGTGCACCCAGCGCCAACAGGGACGATCCCCCGGCCACGCCGCCGAGGAAAAGGTAGACGCCGATGGGCGACTCCCACGGCGGGGCCTTGACCACGGGGCGGCCGTAGTAGGAGTCGAACTGCATGCGCGGCACCATGGAGGCCTCGAAGGATCCCTCGGCGCGCTTGCCCTTCTTCCGCGGGCCCTGCGGCGGACGGTAGGAGTCAAACTGATTGGTCACTTGCGGCCTCCGATCAGGAATGCGGCCGCGCACGCGCCCACCATGCCGGCTGCGGCTTTCAGCGCGGTGCGCGCCATGGCGGGCAGGTCGGCGGTGGGCACCCGTGGATCCGGCGGCAGGCCGTAGACCTCGGGGGCGTCGAGAAGCAAGAAGATGGACCCCGTGCCGCCGACACCATCTTCCGGGTTGGCGCCGTAGAGGCGTGCCTCCGGGTAGCCCTGGGCGTGCAGCTCGGCGACGCGGGCGCGGGCGCGCTCCAGCAGCTCATCGTGGTCGCCGTATTGGATGGACTCCGTGGGGCAGGCCTTCGCGCACGCGGGCATCTGGCCGTCCTTGAGGCGGTCATAACACAGCGTGCACTTCTGGGCCACGCCCACGTTCTTGATCGGCGCCTGCTCACCCGGGGTGAAGTCATGGCCACCGCGCTCAGCACGCACATTGACGCCGCCGTCGGTGCGCCGCTCGATGACCCCGAAGGGGCAGCCAGCCACGCACGTACCGCACCCATTGCACACATCATCCTGAACCACCACGGTGCCAAACTCCGAGCGCATGAGCGCACCGGTAGGGCACACGTCCAGGCAACCGGCGTTGGTGCAGTGCTTGCACACGTCCGAAGACATCAGCCACCGGAAATCCGGGGTCTGGGGCGGGGCCGTGGAGGCGGCAGGCCGGCTCGCAGCCTCGTCTGCCGGGGTCTCCCCTGGCTTAGTGGGCATGCTGGGCATGCTGGGCATACCCAGGCCGATGAGCTTGCGCCCCGACTCCTGAGCCTGCTCGATGCGCTCCTTGGTCTGCTCCACGAAGGCGACGTGCCGCCACGTGTCCGCACCCAACGCGCCCGTGTTGTCATAGGAGTGCCCGGTGAGCGAATAGCCCTCCACAGGGTTGCGGTTCCATTCCTTACAGGCGACCTCGCAGGCCTTGCAGCCAATGCAGATCGAGGTGTCCGTAAAGAACCCCTTGCGCGTGGTGTAGCCCACGTGTCGCGGGGATTCGGTGAGGAAACTGCTAGTCACCGCTTATGCATCTCCGTTCTTGGCGGTTGCGCCGTGGGTGGTGGGCATCTCTGGACGACCCACCTCAGACTGATCCTGCTGCGGGCCCTGGCCGGCGCCCTCGCCCGCCTCCTCGGAGGCCTCCAAATCCTCCTTGGACACCGTAACCAGGCGGTTGCCGGTGGCCGTGGTCAGGCCCGCGGCCTCCTGGTAGGCGCGCACCAGATCCACCAACTCCTTGCCGTGAGGGCGCCGGCCCGCACGGATGTCACAGGCGCCCACCTTGGAGGCCTGGATAGAGGTGTTGGGGTCCAAGGTGATGCCCAGCAGGTCATTCGGGCTATCGCCGGTCACCGCGGTGGTATCGGACTGCCCAAAGTGGTACGGCAGACCAATCTGCTCATACTCGCGTCCGCCCACCTTCATGGTGGTGATGCGGTCAGAGACCAACACTCGGGCCTCAATGGCCGCACGCGGCGAGACGATTGTTGCCCAGCCGCCGTTTTCCAGGCCCCGCTGGCGCGCCAATGTGGGCGAGACTTCGCAGAACAGCTCCGGCTGCAGCTCCGCCAGGAACGGCAGTCGTCGGCTCATCGCCCCGGAGGTGTAGTGCTCCGTCAACCTGTAGGTAGAAAACGCGAACGGGTAGACTTCCGCGCCCGGCTCGCCGGCAGTCGGCGCCGAGAGGTTGTCCTCATGCGGGAACGTCAACCGCGTCGGCGATTGCTGCTGGTCATAGAGCAGGTTGGGCATGGGAGATTCCTGCGGCTCATAGTGGGTGGGCATCGGCCCGTCCACCATGCCCGTGGGTGCGAAGAGCCAGCCCTTGCCGTCGGGCTGCATGACAAAGGCGTCCGAGCCGGCCAGCGCGGCCGGGCCCACGGCGTCCGGCTCCGGAACAAAGTCCGGGGGCGTGGTCGCCGGGAAGTCCGGGACGTCATCGCCGACCCACCGGCGCTGCTCCTCGTCCCACCAGATGTACTTCTTGCGCTCCGACCACGGCTTGCCCTCCGGGTCCGCCGAGGCACGGTTGTACAGCATCTTGCGGTTGAGCGGCCACACCCAGCCCCACTCGTCGGCCGAGCGAGGTCGCTTGAGCATGGAGCGGTTGATGCCGTCAGCGAAGACGCCGGAGTAGATCCAGCAGCCGCCGGAGGTAGACCCGTCCGCCTTCATAGCCAGGTAGTTGGGCAGCAGCTCCCCGGCGTGCTCGCCGGTGAGGTAGTAGCCGTTGATCTCCTTGAGCACGTTTTCGGCGATGACCTCGCCGCGGTCATCCACGGGATAGTCCCACGTCATGTTCAGTAGCGCGCGGTCGCGCGGGTCCGTGGACCCGGCCAGCCGCTCCCGGATCTTGCAGCCCAGGCGGTGGAAGAAGTCCAACTCGCTTTCCGCGTCTCCTGGCGGTTCGACCGCCTGGAAGCGCCACTGGAGCATGCGCTGCGTCTGGGTGAACGTGCCGGATTTTTCCACGTGGTTGGCCGCGGGCAGATAGAACACCTCGGTGGCAATGTCCTCGGTGGCCATGTCCCCGCGCTTGATTTCGGGGGAATCCTTCCAGAACGTCGCGGTTTCAATGAGCTGGAAGTCCCGGATGACCATCCATTTCAGGTGTGACAGTGCCATGCGCTGCAGCCGGCCATGCGATTGTGCCACGGCCGGGTTTTGGCCGAACACAAAGTAGCCGTCCACCTTATCGGCGAGCATGTTTTGCAGCGTGTGGTACGTCGACTGCGGGCCGGTGAGTTTGGGTAAGAAGTCATACCCAAAGCCGTTGGCTTCGGTGGCGGCGTCACCGAAGTAGGCCTTCAGCAGACTCACCGCATAGGTGTCGCCGAGCTGCCAGAAGCCCTTTTGGTCCGGGGCGTTGACGTTTGCCAGGTATTCCTTAAACGTCGGCTCCTTGGTGGTGGGCATGGGCAGATATCCCGGCAGCAGGTTAAACAGCGTGGGAATGTCCGTGGAGCCCTGAATGGAGGCGTGCCCGCGCAGCGCCATGATGCCGGAGCCGGGGCGTCCGATATTGCCCATGAGCAACTGCAAAATGGCCGAGGTGCGAATGAATTGCGCACCCAGGGTGTGCTGGGTCCAGCCCAGGGCGTAGGCCATGCACGTGGTGCGTTCGCGCCCGGAGTTTTCCACGATGGAATCCGCCAGGTATTGGAAGTCCTCCGGCGGGATGCCGCAGATTTCTTCCACCATTTCCGGGGTGTAGCGCGAGTAGTGGCGCTTGAGAATCTGGAAGACCGTGTTGGGGTCTTGCAGCGTCTCATCGCGCTCGACGTTCCACTGCGCGGCGTCCGGGCCCAGGCCCTTGGCGGGCTCGTAGCCCCAGGTTTCAAAGTCGTACTTTCCGGTCTCCGGGTCGTAGCCGGAGAAGATTCCGTCGAGGTCTTCGGTGTCCTCAAAATCACGATTAATGATCGTTGAGGCGTTGGTATAGGCCAGGACGTAGTCGTGGAAGTAGTACTCGTTATCCAGGACGTACTTAATCAACGCGCCGAGCAGCACCACGTCCGTGCCACCACGGATAGCAATGTGCTTGTGTGCCACCGCGGAGGTGCGGGTAAAGCGCGGATCCACATGGATAATCTTCGCACCACGACGCTTTGCTTCGATGACCCATTGGAAGCCCACGGGGTGGGCCTCTGCCATGTTTGATCCTTGGATCAGAATGAGGTCAGCATTCGCCATATCCTGCAGCGGCTGAGTTGCGCCGCCACGGCCAAAGGAGGATCCCAAACTGGGAACCGTGGCAGAGTGTCATATGCGGGCCTGGTTTTCCAGCTGAATTGCCCCTGCGGCGGTAAAGAGTTTCTTAATGAGGTAGTTTTCCTCATTGTCCAGCGTCGCTCCGCCCAGTCCGGCGATGCCCATGGTGCGGTTGACACGATTGCCGTATTCGTCGAAGTCCTGCCAGCCCTTGCGCCGGGCTTCCACGAAGCGGTCAGCGATCATGTCGGTGGCCGTGTCCAGGTCAATCTTTTGCCATTCGGTGGCGTGCGGCGCGCGGTAGAGCACGTCGGTGCACCGGGACGCGGAGTTGACCAGCTGCTCGGAGGCTGAGCCCTTGGGACACAGGCGGCCGCGGGAGATCGGCGAATCTGGGTCGCCCTCGATCTGGATGACGCGCTCGTCTTTGACGTATACGCGTTGGCCACAGCCCACGGCGCAGAAGGGACAGACGGATTGCACGACCCGGTCCGCGTGGGCGTTGCGGGGAGTGAGGGTGCGGGATTTGCGGGAGCGGGTGTTTTCATCCCGGCCAAACGCGTCACCAGCGCGCAACTGGCGCAGAACTGGCCAGTTGAGAGGACTGAGAGCAGACATAATCATCAAGATTAGTACCCAAATAGTACGTTTGTCATATTACCGGTTCGCGTAAAACCGCAGGTAAGGATAGCCTCCCGCTTGTCGACGCCCCCTTCCCCTCACCCTTGGGCACGCGTACTGTGGGGTGGGTAATCCTCACCTCACCGAAACGGAGGCACTCATGAGCTACGTCAGCATTACTGAGCTTTCTTTCCCTGCCGGGGCGGAAGCTGAGATCGAGCAGCGCTTTGCCGCGCGGAAAAAGGCCGTGGACACCGCCCCCGGCTTTGAGTCCTTTGAGCTGTTGCGCCCGGCCAAGGATGCGGACACGTACCTAGTGATCACCCGCTGGCGCAGCGCCGAGGATCTGCACGCCTGGCTGGACGCCACGGCCGAGGCCCATGCCGCCAAGGCGCAGGCGGCTAAGGAGTCCGGCTCCGGGATGGCTGTCACCCCGCGGGAGTACGAGCCCGTCGAGCTGTAGGTGACCCCGTCCGGGGGTGGTGAGTCGAATAACTTAATGCATTTAGTATTAGAGTAGGCTCAGCAGCACATCCCACCCCTGGACGGACAACATGACTCAGCCAGACCCCTCCCCGGCGACCACTACCGCCACCCCCGCTGGCGCAGGCACGGACACCACAACGGCAGCAGACGCACTCACTCCAGCACAGCAGCGCAAGGCCGGAAACGCGGCCCTGAAAGACCTGATGAAGCCCGTGGCAGCGCGCGTCACCTTGGGGCGCGTGCTCGGCGCCGCGTCCGGCCTGCTGGCCATCGCCCCCTACGTCGCGCTGGTGCGCCTCGGCGAGGCCTTAGCAGCAACCGAGCCCGACCCGGACCGGGTCCACTTCTTGGTACAGGTGCTCATCACCGCATTCCTCTGCCAATTGGGCTGCCTTTTTGCCGGCCTGTTGGTCACCCACTTCGCGGACGTCACCCTGCGCGAGATCCTGCGCACCCGCCTCGAAGGCCGGCTCGCCAGGGCCCCGCTGAGCTGGTTTAGCTCCCAGACGTCCGGCCGCGTGCGCAAAGCCGTTCAAGATGATGTGGAAACACTCCACCAGCTCATCGCCCACGCACCTGTAGAGGTGGCCGCCGCCGCAATCACCCCGCTGGCCCTGGTGGGCTACGCCTTCATCGTCGATTGGCGCCTGGGGATTCTCACCATGGCCGTCATCCCCATCTACCTGGTCATGCAAATGCTCATGACCAAGGACATGGGGCCAAAGACCGCAGAGATGGATACCCGCCTGGGCACGGTGTCTGCCCGCGCCGTCGAGTTTGTTGACGGCATCCAGGTAGTCAAGGCCTTTGGCAAGGTCGGCCGCGCCCATGGCAGGTTTGCCACCGCGGCCAGGGAATTCTCCGAGTTCTACGAGGCCTGGTGCGGCCCGCTCATTCGCGGCTCCGCCATTTCCCAAGGCCTGATCAGCGTGCCCGTGCTGGCGCTGGTCAACGTCGGCGGCGGGGCCTGGATGGTCCACCAGGGGTGGGTGAGCCCCTTCGACGTGGTGGCCACCACGCTCATCGCGCTGGTGGTCCCCGGCACCATCGACACCATCACCCGGTCGATGTGGTCCTATCAGCTCGCTGGAGGGGCAGCCCTGCGCATCAGCGAGGCGTTGTCCATCGACGTGCTGCCCCGTGCCGACGACGCAGGGGCGCGACCGGCCGACGCCCGTGTGGAGTTCGCGGACGTGAGCTTCTCCTACGGTGAGCAGGTGGGCGTCGATAAGCTGAGTTTCGTCCTGGAGCCCGGCACGGTTACGGCCCTGATCGGGCCGTCGGGATCCGGAAAATCCACCGCAGCGACGATGCTCGCCCGCTTCCAGGACCCGGATTCCGGCGTCATCCGACTCGGCGGCGTGGACCTGCGCGACCTGCCCGAAGAGGTGCTTTACCAGCACGTATCCTTCGTGCTTCAGGACCCGCAGCTGCTGCGCATCTCGCTGCGGGACAACATCCGGCTCGCCCGGCCCACCGCCAGCGACGAAGAGGTGTGGGACGCCGCGCGCGCCGCCCACATCGCAGACGATCTTCGCAGCATCGGCCTCGACGCCGTCTACGGGCAGGACTGCCGCCTGTCCGGCGGGCAGGCGCAGCGCATCGCCATTGCCCGCGCCATCCTGGCAGATACCCCCGTGGTCATCCTCGATGAGGCAACCTCCTCCACCGACCCCGATACCGAGGCAGAGATCCAGGCGGCGCTGACCAGCCTGGCCGCCGGCCGGACCGTTTTGGTCATCGCGCACCGCCCCGAAACGATACGAGGCGTTGACCAACTGCTCATCCTGCGCGATGGCACACTGCACCGCCGGCTCAGCGGCGCAGAAATCACCGACGCCACCCTCGACGAACTGATGGGAACCCACCATGCCTGACCCCCTGATGATCAACGTCTTTCGCTCACAATTGAGCCCCCGCGGCAATCGGCAACTCACCCAGGCGATCTGGCTCAACGTGTGCGCCGGAGTCCTCGAAGGGCTCGCGCTGCTGAGCATCCTGCCGCTCGTAGAAGCCTTGAGCACCGGGCAGCCGTGCCGCGGTCTGTCTGCCGGGGGCTGGCTGATTGTTCTCGCGGTCCTCGCCGCCGTCACCGGCGTGCTGGTCTACCGGCAAAATGTGGTGGGATACGCCGCCGCGATGGACTTCATCCGCACCGGCCACACCGCACTGGGCGACCACCTGGCAACCCTGCCGCTGGGATGGTTTGGGCGCCAGCGCTCCGGCACGATCTCCCAGCTGGTGTCCTCGGGTTTTATGGCCGTGGGCGAATCGCTCGCGCACATCATCTCCGTGATCATCACCAACGGCACTGCGATGCTCATCATTCTCATCGGCTCCTGGTTCTGGGATGTCCGGCTGGGGCTGGCACTGACAATCGCCGGGCCGATAGCCGGCGTGATCATGATGCTCGCCCAACGCATTAAGCGCCGGTCCAATGCGCGGGTGCGCCCCACCGAACAGGAACTCGCCTCCCGAATCGTGGAGTTTGCCACCTGCCAGCCGGCCCTGCGCGCCGCCGGACACTCCCGCGACTTCGCCCCCTTGGCGCAGGCCCACCGCCGCAACCACGCCGCCTCCATCCGGGACCTGTGGGTGTCCTCGGGAGCCCTGCTCCTGACAGGGATGGTCACCCAGATGGTTGTGGTGGTGTTGGTTATCATCGCCGCCCTCGGCGCATTAGCGGGCACCATGTCCGCCGTGGCGGCCATCACCTTCATTGGCCTGACCCTCCGGTTCTCCCGGAACCTGGACAACATGGGCCAGATGCTGGTGGGCGTGGAAATGGCCCGTCAACCGCTGACAGAAACGCGGGACATCATGAGCACCCCGATCCTGCCGGAACCAACGGAATCCACCCCTGTGGTCTCCCCCGGCTCCGTGGAGTTGGACCACGTGACATTCGGCTACGGCGAAACCCCGGTGGTGCGCGATGTGAGCCTGAAGGCTGCCCCCGGGACCATGGTGGCTATCGTGGGACCTTCCGGATCCGGAAAGACCACCATCGCGCGACTGATCGCCCGATTCTGGGACGTTGACAGCGGTGCGGTGCGCGTCGGGGGTGTGGATGTGCGCGAGCAGACAACAGCAGACCTGATGACGCAGCTGTCCCTGGTCTTCCAGGACGTCTATCTGTTTGATGACACCCTGTGGGAGAACATCCGGGTGGGCCGCGAGGACGCCACGGATGAGGAGATCGCCCACGCTGCCAGCCTGGCCGGGGTGGATACCATCGCGCAGCGGATGGAAAAGGGATGGAACACCCGGGTCGGTGAGGCCGGGCGCAGCCTGTCGGGCGGAGAGCGCCAGCGCGTCTCCGTCGCCCGCGCCCTGCTGAAGAAGTCCCCCATCGTGCTTTTTGACGAAGCCACCTCCGCGCTGGACGCGGACAATGAGGCCGCCATCACCGCCTCCGTGGAGGAACTGCGCACCACCTCAACCTTTATTGTCATCGCCCACAAGCTGTCCACCGTGGTCACCGCCGATACCATCGTGGTGCTCAACCCGGACGGCAGCGTCGCCGAGCAGGGCACCCATGAGCAGCTCATCGCACACCCTGGGCCATACACGGCGTTTTGGCGGCGCAGGCAAGCAGCGGCCGGGTGGACCTTGTCCAAGCGATGAGCACTAGGCTGTCGGGTATGCGCCGCACCTCAGGCAGAAGGCCGATTTTCACACTGGACTCCGTCATCGAGACCGCACTGAGCCAGGGATTGGACCGCTTCACTCTCAACAGTGTTGCCTCTGAGCTCGGGGTGTCCGCCCCGTCCCTCTACCGGGTCATCGCCTCCCGCGACGAGCTCGTCGACCGCTGCCTAGCCCAGGTCTCCGCGCGATTCCCCGATCCTGCCCGCGCGGCCACCCAACCCCAAGACGGTCTGGACGATCAAGACGGCCCCGACGGCCACGAAGCACCGGGGTGACGCGCCATTTTGGAACGCTACGCGGATGATTTCTGGACGGTGCTGTGTGCCGTTCCAGGTCTTGCCGCCACCATCATTAACACCCCCGGCGCCCACGCCCACGCCCAGGACTACATCCGCAAGCTCGCCGCCGCGCTCGTCGCCGCGGACTTTCCCGGCACCGGCGACGACATTGAGTTCATGCTCGATTTCATCGGAGACATCACGCTGGGCACCCACCTGATGACGGAACAAATGCGCCAGGTTGACGCGCAGGGGCGCCGCGGGGTCGACCGCGCCGCGGCCGCACTCCAACCTGCTGATGGTGATCCTGATGCCACGGTGTTCATGCGCCCCAACGACACCTGGATCGAGCGCGGCAACCTCGACGTCAAGATTCGTTTTCTTCTCGACGCCGTCGAGGCCGGCCTGCACCCGCACGCTCACCGCTAGCGGCTAGGATTCCACTCCCCTACCGCTGGGCGATACCAGGATCTTCACGGCACTTTCATTGTGGTGAATCAGGGTGTCAAAGCCCTCAGAAATCAGCGCCTCCAGCGGGATCTTCGCGGTAATGAAGGGCCGCAGGTCCAATTTTCCGGACTCCACCAGTGCAATGACCTTCGGATGGGTGTGCACGTAACCGATGGTGCCGCGGATCTCAAGCTCCCGCATGACCACCTTGTGCAGGTTCAGCGCGGCAGGCTTGACCCAGATGGACAGCACCGTGATCACTCCCTGCGGGCGCACCGCATCCAGCAGGGTGTCGAGCACCACCTGCACAGAGGTACATTCGAAGCCCACGTCGGCGCCGCGGGCGTCGCAAAGCTTTCTTACCTCCGCCACCACATCGTCCTTCCGGGGATCCAGCGCCACGTCCGCCACGCCGGACTCCAGGGCTTTGGCGCGGCGCAGATCCGAGATCTCAGAGACGATCACCCGCGCGCCCAGCGCTTTGAGCACCGCGGCGGTAAGTAGACCAATAGGCCCCGCCCCGCCGATCAGCGCCGTCTTTCCCGCCGCGTTGTCCGCCGTGATGCCGGCGCGCTCCACCGCGTGGAAGGCCACCGACGCCGGCTCGATGAGCGCCGCCTCATCCAGCGGCACCTGCTCAGAGACCTTGTGCACCCAACGGCGCGGCACCACCACGTTTTCCTGCAGTCCCCCGCCACCGCCCCCAAAGCCCAGGAAATTCAGCCCCGGAGTCAGGTGATAGGTGGGGTTGTTGTCGCTGGTATCCACCGAATCCGGGAGCAGATAGGGCTCCACCACCACGTGGTCGCCAACCTCAAGGTCACTGACCCCCGCGCCGACCTCGCTGATAACTCCAGAAAACTCGTGCCCCAGGGTTACCGGCATGGACTCCCCTGTGACCGCATTGGGGCGCTCCGGCGGCGGGCAAGCAAACGGGCCCTCCAGATATTCGTGCAGGTCGGAGCCGCACAGGCCGCACCAGGCGACGTCGATGCGCACAGTACCCTCGCGCAGCGGTTGGTGGTCAATGTCCTCGATCCGCACATCGGTGCGGCCATGGTAGCGGGCAGCCTTCATGGGCTGGTCCTTTCTTGCGTTGGCAGATTTCTTCACACTGCTCTTGACCCCTCAAGCCTAGGCTTGTGTTGGACCTTGGGGTTTCTGGCACGGTGCGCCCGACACCACGCCTGTACCCCGCGGCCTAGCCACGCGGTGCGGGTCACATGGTGATTTCTGCTCCGCGCAGTGCTCAACGAACTGCCCTGCCCGACAAGGTGTCTTGTCCTTTTCCGGCAAGAACACTCGCAGGAAACCACCCCATCTCATGGGCGAATAATGTGCCACACATTGGCGGCCAAGAACCTGTATATTCGCCGATAACGGCGAAAGGAGATGGCCCGCCATGGCCCACTATGACCTCTACCAATCCCTAGGACTAGACCGCGCTGCAGATAGCATGCAGCTGCGCGACATCCTGGATGAGAAGATCGCGGCAACCTCGCCCGACGACGCCGCCGCGCTCGACGAGCGTTCCACCGCCCGCGCCATTCTGGGCAACCCCGAGCTGCGCGCGCGTTACGACGCCCACCTGGAGGACCCCTCAGCCGAACCCATCACCGTCCACACGCTGCACCAACTCGCCGCCCAGGCACCCGCGGCTCCGACGGCTCCTCCAGCAGCGGCGGCTCCGGCGGCTCCTGCCGGTGGCGAGCCCACGCTCGTCCTAGGCGCAGTCGGACCGGAATCAGCTCCTGCCCCAGGACCCGCTGATGCGCCAACTGCCCCATCCGCGGCTATACCAGCCGCCCCGCCGGCACCGACCCCAGCTCCGGCCCCGCCGTACGGCCCCGGCGCGCCTGCTCCAGCCAAGGCGAGCCGCGGGGCTGGACTACAGACAAAAAGCCTGGTCATTGGCCTTGCTACCGGCGCGGTGCTCACCCTCGTCTCCGGGGCAGGAGCATACGGCGTGATGTCGCTACTATCCCCCGAACACAAGGCGCAGGCGCTGGTCAAAGACATGCTCAAGCAGGACACGGAGCAGGACTTGCGCGACTGGGTGCTCAAGCACACCGACCCCCGAACCCGCGACTCTGTGATGAGCACGCTCCACTTGGACAGGTCCCAGACCTTCAATGGCATCGATTCCCTGCTGAAGACATCGCACCCCAAGGTCGGAACGGCCACCAATTTCTCCGGCAAGTACCAAGCCGTATTTGGCGAGGGTCTTTATGATGACTTCCCCTCCAAATCGACGGGCATCAGAGTCGACGAGTTTGACCAGTCACAATTTGTTTCCATTCTTAATGACGACAACCAAGTCAAGGCCGTCGTCTTAGTGTTCAACGCGAACAAGGATCCCGTGATCCTGGACCTGGTGACACGCTAGCCGCGGCCCGTTCCTATTGCTGGGCCTATTTCTGGGCCGCGCTCAGCACCTCCGCTGTTAAGGGGCGATCCGCAAAAATCAGCCGCACCGCCTGCGGATCCGGATTGCCTGCGTCCGGGCACCGCGACTGCAGCTCCAACCCCACCTTGCGCGCCACGTGCGCAGACGACGCATTGTGCTCCAGAAGGTAGGCAACAACGGGCATCTCCGGATCAGTGTGGTGCGCCGCGTCAATGGCCTTGCACGCCCCCGCCGTGGCAATCCCCCGCGCCTGCGCGCTCGGCGCTATGCGGTAACCCAGGTTCCAGAAACACCCTCGGCGCAGCCCACAGCCCACGTGCCCAAGCACGCGTGCCGACGCCGCGTCACGCACCACCCAGTGCGACAGTCCCTCCGTGCGCCACCCCGCAATCCACTCGCGCACCATCCGCGCCGTCTGCTCCAACTCGGTGTGCCGCCCGGAAGGCAGGTGCCGCCAGACTTCAGGATCAGAGTAAATGGCGTGGAGCTGCACAATGTCCCGTTCGGTGGGAGGTGCAAAGGTGTAGTCAGGCATGATGGTTACCGGTGTTTCTTGCTCGGAGACTCGGCCGCGTGCACCAGGTTAGACTGTCCACGGTGAGGGTGGCCGTGTGACTGGGACATGCTGCGGAAACAAGCACAGACAACCCATCGCCCGCATGATCCACACCTTCATGTGAGGTAGGGCCATCTGGCAGGCAGACCACATCGAAGGAGACGACGTGATGTCAAGACTCAGCGGTTCATCGTTCACTCTCCTGGTCGTCGGCTGCCTGCTGATCGCAATGTCAGACGAGCCATCATCGTGGCGTGCAGTAGTTGGCATCGGTTGTCTTGTGCTTGGGCTCATCGCGGGGATTCTGATTTTTATGAAACGACGGGACGCGCCTGCGGTGATTAGTCTTTCTGACGAAGAAAAGGAATCTCTCAGAGCCGAGTTGAACAGTAAAGGACTTGCCCATGCTGTCCGCCAACTTCGCCGAGACCATCCCGAGGCCACATTAATCCAGGCAAAAGAAACTCTGAGCTCTCTCTAGGCTGGGCTTAGCGGGGATGTTCCCGACAGATTCCCAAGAGCTTAGAACCCATACCCGCGAATAAGCTCATCGTGAGAAACGCGCCCTGCCTCGCCTCTAGCCCGAGCAGCATCTCGAATATCTGCTTGGTTTTCTAGGGCCTGCACTGCTCGGTCATAAAACTCCAGTGAGACTACCACCGCACCGCGTCCCGGATCACGCGCAGTGATGGCTACTGGCTCATGCTGCGCGAGTGCGATGTATTGGGGCACATTCCTGCTGAACTGGGACTGGGTCACCTGGGCCATGCACCCAACGTACCTGGTGCACGCTACGCACCACGTCCCATCAGTCAGGCGTGCTCGTCTATCCGATCGCACTGGTCAACCTCAGCTTTTCCAATGCGAGCCTGATCCCAAGCATCAATCAGACGGCGCACGTTGGCAGGTGAGCGAAACAGGTGCGTGGCCTTCTGCTCCCGCTCCGACACGGAAGATGGAGTACAGGTCCGCGTCTCTCTTGGAAAGGAAAGCTCGTCTCAACCTGCGGAGGAGGTGTACGTCAGTGACTCGTAGGGGTATCGAGGCGGCGCCGCCCCAGGCGACGTCGACAAGCACTCGGTCGACTGCAGCGGTGGTGTTCACACCAGGACCCACAACCACCTCATCGGGCCCCAGCACGGGGTTAGCTGCGGTACCTCGACGTGACCGGCTCCTCGGTGACCCCGCGTGCCTAGGGCTTAGCGCGATGCCGTCTCAGTATCCCGTCCAGGTCTAATTGGCAGCGATTGGAGCGGGTCACACCCAGATGGTCGAACCGCAGGCAGGTGAGCATCGCCCCCCGTAGACCTCCCGGCGCACAGCATCCTGGCTGATAATAGCCACACCACGCGGCCATCCCGCACGGATAGCTCGGGCGATAGTACCTTTGTCGCGCCTAGAATTACCCCGGATGATGAGCGGGGATGCCTCTGAGCCCGTGGGGTTTTCACCCGGTCGAATCACATAGACCGCAATGGCGTAATCGCATCGACCTGATCACGTAGTGCCCGCCGCTCAAGCCGTAATTCGTACGTCGACTGCAGGTTCATCCACAATTCTTCGGAAGTACCAAAGTAGCGCGCCAGGCGGACCGCGGTGCCAGCTGTGATACCACGCTTACCATGCACAATTTCATTGATCCGCCGCGGCGGTACCTCGATTGAGACTGCCAGCTTGTTCTGTGTGATCCCAAAACCCTTGATGAAGTCCTCCATCAGGACCTCTCCCGGGTGGATCGGTTCGATCAAATCATCGCCGGTGGCAGTAATCGCATTCGTCATTTTCTCCCACGTCCATCTTTCTAGAACAGGCAGATGCGCTGTCCAGCGGAGATGCGAATTCTGCCCGACCACAGCGTTCAGGGCTTATTCAGAAGCCGACCCAGGAATTCCTCCGCAGGGCCCTGAGGCCGCAGCCTACATGGTCATATTGATCAGCGGGAGTGTGAGCAGGGACGAGTGCTGCGTCGTTCGAACAACACTTTGACATCGTGGGTGCTGAATGCCCTGATCAGGGGCAAATTCTGCAGGAGAGTGAGCGTATGCCACTAGGCGCTACACGTTAAACTTGAACTCCACCACGTCCCCGTCGCGCATGACGTAGTCCTTGCCTTCCTGGCGGACTTTGCCGCGGGCGCGGGCTTCGGCCATGGAGCCGGCGTCGACAAGGTCGTCGAAGGAGACGATCTCCGCTTTGATGAAGCCGCGCTCGAAGTCGCTGTGGATCACGCCTGCTGCCTGCGGGGCGGTGGCACCCTGGGGGATGGTCCAGGCGCGGGTTTCCTTCTCCCCGGCGGTGAGGTAGGTCTGCAGGCCCAGGGTGGCAAAGCCGGCCTTGGCCAGGGTTTGCAGGCCGGGTTCATCTTGACCCACGGAGGCGAGCAGTTCGGCGGCCTCGTCTTCGTCGAGTTCCAGTAGTTCTGCTTCGGTTTTTGCGTCGAGGAAGACGCATTGCGCGGGGGCGACGACGTCGGCAAGCTGCTTTTTGCGCTCGGGGTCGGTGAGCACTTCCTCGTCGGCGTTGAAGACGTAGAGGAAGGGCTTGGCGGTCATCAGGTGCAGCTCGCGCAGCGGGGCAAGGTCCAGCTCGCCGGCGACGGATGCCGCGTACAGCGTGCGGTCATCTTCCAGCACGGCCTGCGCTTTCTTCACGGCCTCGACCTCGACGGCCTTGTCCTTGTCTTTGCGGGCTTCCTTTTCCAGCCGGGGCAGGGCCTTTTCAATGGTTTGCAAGTCGGCGAGGATGAGTTCGGTCTGGATGACGGCGATGTCGCTGGCCGGGTCGACCTTGCCGTCGACGTGGACCACGTTGTCGTCGGCGAAGGCGCGCACGACCTGGCAGATGGCGTCTGCCTCGCGGATGTTGGCCAAAAAGGCGTTGCCCATGCCTTCGCCCTCGGAGGCGCCCTTGACAATGCCGGCGATGTCCACAAAGGACACGGTGGCCGGCAGGATCCGCTGGGAGCCGAAGATAGCGGCAAGCTGCGGGAGGCGGGCGTCGGGAAGCTCCACGAGTCCCACGTTGGGTTCGATGGTGGCAAACGGGTAGTTCGCCGCAAGAACATCATTGCGCGTCAACGCGTTGAACAGGGTGGATTTGCCAACGTTGGGCAGACCGACGATTCCAAGAGTAAGGCTCACGGCCACCCATCCTAGCAACGGCCAACTTAGGGCAAAATGGGTGGGCGTGAGTGACGTTGCTGTGAAAACTACTGGTTACCGCGATCAGGTGGACCGCTCGGTGGTGGTTCAGGAGGCATTGCGCCGCACCTCGCGCACGTGCCTGCGCGCCTTGGTGGTGGTGGCCTCTGTCTATGTGGCGTGGATTGTGCTGCGCATGGTGTGGCAGGGCGTGCTGCCGGTGATCCTGGCGATCATCGTGTGCACCGTGCTGGCAGGGCCTACCTCCTGGCTGCGCCGCGCCCATTTCCCTTCCGCCCTGGCGGCGGCGACCACGCTGATCGGCTTTTTTGCTGTGGTCGGCGGGGTGATCTACCTCATCGCCCCGGGCATTGTCCGGCAGTCGCAGGTGCTGTATCTGCAGCTGATTAATGGCATCCAGCAGCTGCGCCTGACTATCACCCGATCGCCGCTCAACATCGACGAAACCGAGCTTGACCAGGTAATCAATGAGGCCGCCAGCTGGCTGCAAGACCGCGCCGGCGCGATTGCGGGCGGCATTTTCAGCGGTATTTCCACGGTGACCTCCGTGGCGGTGACCCTGGGTGTGGTGTTGGTGCTCACGTTCTTCTTCCTCAAGGACGGCCACCGCTTCCTGCCGTGGGCGCGCGGCGTGCTGGGGCGGCGTGCGGGCTGGCACGCCACCGAGGTGCTCACGCGCGCGTGGGCCACCCTGGGTGGGTTCATCCGCGCGCAGGCGTTGGTTTCGCTTGTCGACGCCGTCTTCATCGGCATCGGGCTCATCGTCATCGGGGTGCCCATGGCGTTCGCCCTCGCGGTGATTACCTTCATCGCAGGGTTCATCCCCATCATCGGCGCCTTTGCCGCCGGCGCCCTGGCGGTGGCCATCGCCTTGCTGTCCCTCGGGGTGCCCCAGGCGGTGGCGGTGCTCGTGCTCATCCTCATCGTCCAGCAGTTGGAGGGCAACGTCTTGTCGCCCATCTTGCAGTCCAAGGCGATGAACCTTCACCCGGTGATCATCCTGGTTTCCGTGACCGTGGGCGGCAGCCTGTTTAGCATCGTCGGCGCGTTTTTGGCCGTGCCGGTCGCCGCCATGATCGCCGTGGTCTTCCGCTACTGCCAGGACATAGTCACGCTCAAGTCTGGGGAGCGCACGCTGGAGGAGATGCGCTTTATCACCCCGATTGGCCAGCTCACCGAACAGGAGGCCCACCTGCACCGCCAACAGCTGGCCACCACGGCGGGACCGGCAGACTCGGAGGAGTGGTGCCTAGACGGCGCAGCGGAAGCGCAGGTGCCGGCGCAGTCCGCCGCGGTGGAGGTGGGCGATGATCCCCACACCGCAGCTCAGCGGGAGGCTGAGGCTCAGCGGGAAGCCGAAGCGCAGCAGGGGGCTGAAGAGGCCCAGCGTCAACCAGAAGACCCGCAGGATACTCCCCCGGTGTTCGCACGCCTGATCCAATGGTGGAGGCGGCGCTAGCCCGCCAGGTCCCGGCCCTGTGAGAAGGTAGGGTGCATGGACATCGTCTTCGCGCTTCTCATCGGCCTGTTGCTGGGGGCGGCGCTGGGTTGGTTGTGGGCGCGACGCGCCCCCACCCCCGCACCCGCACGCACCAACAGCACCAACCGCGTCCTCGCGGAACTGCGGCCTATACGCGAGGTCATGGGGCACCTAGCCGGCGAAGTCCGTGCTCTTGAAGAAGACCGCACAGCCACCCTCGCTGGGCTCAACGCCCAGATGCAAGCGATGGTGCGCACCTCCACACGCCTGACGGACCGCACCAATGAGCTGGTCAACTCCCTGCGCTCCCCACAGGTGCGGGGCCGATGGGGAGAAATCCAGCTGGAAAGAGTGGTAGAACTTGGCGGGATGGTCCGCCACTGCGATTTTGATAGCCAGGTCACCGCCAAGCTGGGCGATCGCACCGTGCGGCCAGACCTGGTGGTCCTCCTCGCCGGTGGCCGCCAGATTGTGGTGGACGCCAAGGTTCCCTACGGCGCCTACCTCGATGCCATTGAAAGCCAGGACCCAGAGGAGCACCAAGCGCTGCTGCGGCGCCACGCCCACCAGCTGCGCACCCACGTCACCCAACTTGCTGCCCGCGATTACATCAGCGCCTTTAGCCCCACCCCGGAATTTGTGGTCCTGTTTGTCCCCGCAGATCCGTTCTTAGACGCTGCCCTGTCCACCGCGCCGGATCTTCTGGAATACGCCTTTTCCCACAACGTCATCATTGCTACCCCCTCTACCCTGTTTGCGTTGTTGCGCACCGTGGCACTGGGCTGGCGGCAGGAGGATTACTCCGATAAAGCCCGCCAGATTCATTTCCTGGGCCGTCAGCTCTATAGCCGGCTAAACATCCTCGGCGATCACTACAACAAGTTGGGCTTAAGTCTAGAACGCGCGGTGGATGCCTATAACGCCACGCTGGGGTCCATGAACGCCCGAGTCATGGTTACCGCCCGCAAGCTCGCGGATATGGAGGTTTCCGCCCGCACAGACGAACCTCCAACCACCCTGCATCCGGTTGCCAACACGCCACGGCAAAGCCCCGTACAGCCTGAGGAAGAAAGGTCACGGTAGAATAACGCGACGTGTCTCACCTGACTCAGAAACCACGCCCCGCCGCAGACCAAGGCTCCCTTGGCCTGCCAACCTGGGCGGGCATAGTCATCGTGATCGCAGCCCTTCTCACGGGCCTTCTGATAAGCGTTTTTAACGCAAACATCGGTGCCCCCTACGTCAGCGCATTTGTTATCGGAGGCATCGTCGTCGCGTTGTTTACCCAACCCCGCGGCCTTTATCTCACCGTGGCTGCCATGCCCGTCTCCTTTGCCGTGGTCACGGTGGCAACCTCGTGGATTATCACCCGCGCCGGGAGCCCAAATTCTGGCGCATTCTCGCTGACAACCATCGCCTCCACCGTCTTTCCCCTCTTGCAGCTTTTCCCCGTCCTCTTCCTGGTCACCGTCGGGTCCATCGCCATTGCCGTGCTGCGGCTGTGGCTGCTGCGCCGCGGCGCCCAGTACACCCGCCGCGCGGAGGCAGACACCCGGCGACGCACCGCCCAGGCACAGCGGCGCACCCGCCAGGAGATCAACAGCTGGCGCGATGCCCAGGAGGCAAGCCCCCGCTGGCGCTGGCCTGAGGAGGAACGCCAACCACGTCAACCGCGCGACCAGCGCGAACCACGCGACCAGCGCGAACCGCGCGAGCCCGCCGCACGCCCTGCTCGTGCGGATAGGGCCGGCAGGGCTGACCGAACTGATAGGGCTGACAGAATCGACAGGTCTGACCGGCGCCGCGCGCGCGTGGAACCGCCACGGCCGCCGGAGCCCGTCTCGCGGCGCGAACCCCCGGTGCAGCGCGGCGAGAAGTCCGTCACCGTCGAAGAATTGATGGCCCGCAACCGGCAGCGCCGGCCCCGGCGCCGGTACTAGCGCGCCGCGGCGAAGCTCGCTGCCCGCACGGCCAAATCCAATCCCCCCCCCCACAGGCCCCCTGGGCCGAGCCGAGAGCCGCCGCTAGGTATACCTCTAGCACCTAGGTGCGCGCCGGGCGCAGGTCTCGGGGCAGGGCGAAGCTGATCGTCTCATCGGCCGTGGTGACTTCCTGGACGTCCGTGTATCCCCGGCGCGCCAGCTCCTCTATGACCTCCCGGACCAGGATCTCTGGGACCGACGCCCCGGACGTCACCCCCACGCTGGTGATGCCGTCAAACCAGGAGTCTTCCATCTGGCGGGCATAGTCGATCAGGTGGGAGGCCTGCGCCCCGTGTTGGAGTGCCACCTCCGCCAGGCGCTTGGAGTTTGAGGAGTTCTGCGAGCCCACCACGATCATCAGCTCACACTGTTGCGCGATGGCTTTGACGGCCACTTGGCGGTTCTGGGTGGCGTAGCAGATGTCCTCGCTGGGCGGATCTTGCAGGTGCGGGAAGCGCTCATGCAGCCGCGCGCGGATCTGGACGGTCTCGTCGACGGACAGGGTGGTTTGGGAGAGCCAAATCAGCTTTTCATCGTCGAGGAAGTCCGGCAGCTTGTCCACCCCGTCCAGACCATCCACCAGGTGGGTGACCTCGGGGGCTTCGCCGGCGGTTCCTTCGACTTCCTCGTGGCCTTCGTGTCCGATGAGCAGGATGTGGTATCCGCCGCGGGCGAAGCGTTTGACCTCATTGTGCACTTTGGTCACCAGCGGGCAGGTGGCGTCGAGGGTGCGCAGGGACAGTTCCTGTGCTTCGCCGCGCACCGCGGGGCTGACCCCGTGGGCGGAGAAGACCACGTGTGCGCCTTCCGGGACCTCGTCGGTGGAGTCAACAAAGATGGCTCCGCGTTCGGAGAGCGTCTCCACGACGTAGCGGTTGTGCACGATCTGCTTGCGCACGTATACGGGCGCGCCGTACTTCTCCAGGGCGCGCTCGACCGTTTCCACGGCGCGATCCACGCCCGCGCAGTAGCCCCGGGGCGCGGCCAGCAGCACCTGCTTGTCTTCCTTAACCGCCTCAACCATGGCCCCTACACTAACCAACAGGGGCCCAATGAGCCTAGACTGAGTGCGGCGCTTTGTCTTCCCCTTCCTATTGAGAGGTACATCACGTATGGCTAAGCAGGTCACCACTCCCGCGGATCCTTTGCCGGTGCGTGAGGTCAATTCCCTGGTCAAGGGGTGGATTGAACGGCTGGGGGCGGTGTGGGTTGAGGGCCAGTTGGCGCAGGTCAACGTCAAGCCCACGTGGAAGCTGAGCTATCTGACGCTGCGCGATACGGAGGCGGAGGCTTCTATTCAGCTGACGTGCCCTACCCAGCTTGCCCGGGAGGTCTCCAACGGGGATCGGGTGGTGGTGCGCGGTAAGCCGGCGTTTTATGCCGGGCGTGGTTCCTTTTCGCTGTGGGTCACGGAGATCCGCCAGGTCGGGGTCGGCGAGTTGTTGGCCAAGATCGATCGGCTGCGCCGCCAGCTCGCCGCGGAGGGGCTTTTCGACGCCGCCCGCAAGCGCCCGCTGCCGTTCCTGCCACGATGCGTGGGCCTGATCACTGGCCGCGGGTCCGCCGCGGAGCGCGATGTGCTCGCGGTGGCGCGGGACCGCTGGCCGGAGGTTTCCTTCCGAGTGATCAACACCGCCGTCCAGGGCGCCCATGCCGTGCCGGAGGTGATTGCTGCGCTGGAGACGCTGGATGCGGATGCCAACGTAGACGTCATCATCATCGCCCGCGGCGGTGGCTCCGTCGAGGATCTGCTGCCCTTTTCTGAGGAGGCCCTGTCCCGGGCGGTGGCTGCGGCCACCACTCCGGTGGTGTCTGCCATTGGCCACGAGCCGGACAATCCGGTGCTGGATAACGTTGCTGACCTGCGTGCCGCCACGCCGACGGATGCGGCCAAGCGGGTTGTTCCTGACGTTGCTGCGGAGCGTGCCCTGATCGCTGAGCTGCGCGGGCGCGCTGGTGCTGCGCTCAGCGGCTGGGTGCGTCGGGAGTCGCAGCATCTTGCCGCGCTGCGGTCCCGGCCGGCGTTGGCGGATCCGCTGACGCCGATTACGCGGCGTCGAGAAGAGCTCTACCGGGCCCGCGATACTGCCCGGAGGGGCATTGCTGCCCTGGTGTCAAGGGAAACCGCGACCGTGACGGCCCTGCGCGCGCAGGTGTCTTCCTTGGGCCCCTCGGCCACCTTGGCCCGCGGTTATGCCGTGGTCCAGGTCGTCCCCCGGGACCACTCCGGACCCGCTGTGGTGACGTCCATTGCCCAAGCTCCCCCGGGCGCCCAGCTGCGCATCCGTGTTGCGGACGGCTCGATCACCGCGGCCGCCATGTCTACTACCAAAGCCCCCTAGAACAAGCGAGAACAGCTATGACTTCCCCTGATACCATCGGCGCCGGCGTTCCCGGCGAAGATACCCCCGTTTCCCAGCTCAGCTATGAGCAGGCCCGCGATGAACTCATTGAAGTGGTGCGCATCCTGGAGCTGGGCCAGATGAATCTGGACGAATCGCTTGCCTACTGGGAGCGCGGCGAGGCGCTGGCCAAGCGCTGCGAAGAGCAGCTGGCTGCCGCGGCGGCAAAGGTGGAATCCGCGCTGGCGCAGTCCCAGGACGAGCGCGACCAGCAAGGCCACAACGACCAGCAGGACTAGCACAACGAGCCGGTCCCGGCCCCGGCCTAGGCGCCGGAGCGCACCGGCTTTGCTGCGATTGTGGCCGCGAGCAGCTGAGAAAACTCCTCATCGGTGGCAGCCCCGGTGACCACGATGCGGGCGTCGCCAAGGTCCGTGACCCACAGGTCGCGCACGTCTGCCTCATGGTTCGGCGACGCGTAAATGTCTACCTTCCGGCCGGAGACGTCCACGCTGCGCGCGTGCTCGCGAAAATCGGCGTCGATGTCGCGCACTGTGGCAGCAACGTCCGCGCCGGTCTGGTACAACTGCAAATACCCTTCTTGGTCGGTGATCACTCCCACCACCGCAGCCGTGGCAGGCCCCACAGCCGCCCGGCGCGCCGAGTTAGTAATCCACCCCTGTGGCAGCGCAGGCTCGCGCACGGCGAACCCCGCGGAGGCGGCCTCCATGGTCAAAAAGGAGTGCGCGTCTACCTGCGGAACCGGACCGTTTTCCGGGGTGCCTGGGTTAAAGGAGCACAGGCCGGTGAACGCCACCCCGCCGATCATCATGATGACGATGACCCCCAGGGACAGCATCATGTCGCGTCCGGATTCGAAAATCTTTGGTTTTGCCACGCCCACAAGTATGGCATGACGCGATAAACACGCCCGGTTGAGGCAGTCGGCCCAGCACCAGCACACTGTGTCACCCTCAAACGGGGTCAACGAACCCGGCTAAACCCACAAAGTGCAACAATGAAATCGTCTGGGCGCAGCTGCCCCCGGACCCGTTGTTGACGTACCCACCCCCGCACACAAGACCAGGAGCATGCATTCCATGTCTGACAACACTTCTCAGCCGCTGTTCGTGGAGGACTACGACGCCCCCGACCGCAACCTCGCCATGGAGCTGGTGCGCGTCACGGAGGCCGCGGCACTGGCCTCGGGTCGCTGGGTCGGCCGCGGGATGAAAAACGAGGGCGACGGCGCCGCCGTGGACGCCATGCGCCGCCTGATCAACACCGTGCCCATGCGCGGCGTAGTGGTCATCGGCGAGGGCGAAAAGGACGAAGCCCCCATGCTCTTCAATGGTGAGCAGGTAGGAAACGGCGACGGAGCGGACGTCGATATTGCCGTCGACCCCGTCGACGGAACCACCCTGATGGCCGAGGGCCGCCCCAATGCCATTTCCGTCATCGCCGCCGCCGAGCGTGGGTCCATGTATGACCCCTCGGCGGTGTTCTATATGAAGAAGATCGCCGTCGGTGCAGAGGCCGCCGGCTGCGTGGACATTGAGGCCCCCGTCGAGCACAACATCAACGCCGTGGCCAAGGCCAAGGGCATCCACCCCTCCCAGGTCACCGTGGTCGTCCTGGACCGTCCCCGCCACAAGGAGCTCATTGCGGATATCCGCCGCGCCGGCGCCAAGGTGCGCCTGATTTCTGATGGCGACGTCGCCGGAGCCGTCGCCGCCGCACAGGATGACCTGACCAACTCCGTCGACGTAATGATGGGCACCGGCGGCACCCCCGAGGGCATCATCACCGCCTGCGCCATGAAGTGCATGGGCGGAGAGATCCAAGGCATCCTCGCCCCCCGCAATGAAGAGGAGCAGGCCCGGGCCATCAACGCCGGACACGAGCTCGGCCGGGTGCTCACCACCAATGACCTTGTCAGCTCAGACAACTGCTACTTCGCAGCCACCGGCGTGACCAATGGTGACATGCTGCGTGGGGTGACCTACCGCAACGACGGCGCCACCACCCGCTCCCTGATCATGCGCTCGAAGTCCGGCACCATCCGCTACCTGGAGTCGCGCCACAAGCTCTCCAAGCTGCAGGCCTACTCCGTGGTGGACTACTCGGCGCTGAAGGAAGCCGAGTAACCCTGCGGCTCCAGCCGCGCAATTTCAGTCATACTGGAGTGGTGGGTGCCGCTAGGGCGCCCACCACCATGAGTTTTTCTTCATCTCTAGGAAGGCAAAGGCAGCAGCCATGGCAGACCAGGAATACCGGATCGAACACGACACGATGGGGGAGGTCAAGGTGCCGGCTGCGGCACTGTGGCGCGCCCAAACCCAGCGCGCCGTGGAGAACTTCCCCATCTCCGGCCGCGGACTAGAAGCAGCCCAAATCCGGGCACTCGGCCTGCTCAAGGCCGCCTGCGCGCAGGTGAATAAGGACTCCGGCGCACTGGACGCCGAGCGCGCGGACGCCATCATCGCCGCCGCCAAGAAGATCGCCGACGGCGAGCATGACGCGGAGTTCCCCATCGACGTCTTCCAGACCGGTTCCGGGACCTCCTCGAACATGAACACCAATGAGGTCATCGCCTCCCTGGCTGCCCAGGCCGGGGTGGAGGTCCACCCCAACGACCACGTCAACATGGGCCAGTCCTCCAATGACACCTTCCCCACCGCCACCCACGTGGCGGCCACCGAAGCCGCCGTCACGGACCTGATCCCCGCGCTGAAGGAGCTCCAGGCTTCCCTCCAGGCCAAGGCCACCGAGTGGAAGGATGTGGTCAAGTCCGGGCGCACCCACCTCATGGACGCCGTTCCGGTCACCCTCGGCCAGGAGTTCGGCGGCTACGCACGCCAGATCGAGGCCGGCGTCGAGCGCGTTGAGGCCACGCTGCCCCGCCTGGGCGAGCTGGCCATCGGCGGTACCGCCACCGGCACCGGGCTGAACACCTCTGCAGACTTTGGTGCCAAGGTCACCGCCGAGCTGAAGAAGCTCACCGGCGTGGACGCCCTGAGCGAGGCCCGCAACCACTTTGAGGCCCAGGCCGCCCGCGACGGCCTGGTGGAATTCTCCGGGGCCATGCGCACCATCGCCGTGTCCCTGTACAAGATCGCCAACGATATCCGCCTCATGGGCTCCGGCCCGCTGACCGGCCTGGGCGAAATCCACCTGCCGGACCTCCAGCCGGGTTCGTCCATCATGCCCGGCAAGGTCAACCCCGTGCTGTGTGAGACGGCCACACAGGTCGCCGCGCAGGTTATTGGCAATGACGCCGCCGTTGCCTTCGGCGGCACCCAGGGCCAGTTTGAGCTCAACGTCTTCATCCCCATGATGGCGCGCAACATCCTCGAATCCGCCCGCCTGCTGGCCAACACCTCCCGCGTGTTCGCCCACCGGCTGGTCGATGGCATCGAGCCCAACGCCGAGCGCATGAAGCTGCAGGCGGAGTCCTCCCCGTCCATTGTCACCCCGCTGAACTCTGCGATCGGCTACGAGTCCGCGGCCAAGGTGGCCAAGCACGCCCTCAAGGAGGGCATCACCATCCGCCAGGCCGTCATTGACCTCGGCTTTGTTGATGGCGATAAGCTCACCGAGGAAGAGCTGGACCGCCGCCTGGACGTGTTGGCCATGTGCAACACGGACCGCGACGCCTAAATCTCTTTAGGCGCTGAATTTCGACGCCGGCTAGGCCCTACATTTGCGGGCTCGGCCGGCGTTGTTTATTCGGCTTTGTTGCTTATCGACGCCCCCTCCTCCCACACCACAGCACGAGCGAGTCCACAATGCTGAACGCAAGAAATTTAACAATAATTAAAAACACGTGTTGGCTTTTCTAGTCATACTTTCTGGAAGAGCCCCGCTGACTTCACTAAAGCGAAGTCAGCGGTTTTGCCCCTCACCGTTGCGCACACACGGAACCGAAAACGTGCAAATCACCTAGAATTTGACTGCGCTCCAAAACAACCCAGGTAAGACTGAGTTTCCCCCATCCTGGGGGCCCGAAGAAATCCGCAGAGCCATGGAACTGACCATGAACGACCCCGACGCATCATTGCTGGATAGAGATCGCAGGGACCTTCACCGACGCGTTACATTGAACGGAGATCGGGTAGTATGCCGGTTTTCCTACTATGATGAAGGCCAAGGACCACAGTTGAGAGCCTTCTACCCCATCAACGGTGACGGGGTAATCGTCAATGAGAAGAACCGCAGGTCGCATGTTCAATTCGACCCGAATGAATTGAATGGAGCATAAAATGGACCTTGATCACTTCCGGGCTGCGCCTAGCCGTAAGATTCCGCTGACACGGGAAATATTTGACTATTTCTTTCAGGATGATCCACTGCCACATGAGGTAGTACTCCTCCTCTTTGATAAGATAAAGGACAGTGATAAGAGGAAAATTCTTCACGATGCTCGCTATTGTTTCGAGTGGGACGGTATGGATTACGCGCTCTTCCTCGCTGCCGAAAACAACTGGCCCGTCCCCGACGACCTCATCAACCGCATCGAAGACGAAATGAACAAATACGGCGAATACTGCGGACTGCCTAACACCATCCCACGCCTGCGCGCCCAAAACGCCGAGCGCGCCGGGAAGGTAACCACCTAACCCACCCACCTCAACATCTCCTGAAAACCCCCACCACCCACCACAGGCGGCCAGGGGGTTAAAAAAGGCCCACGTGCAGGTTCAACTCCTGCCAGGAGAACCACACCCCACACACAAACCACAAGCCCCCAGCCCACCCGGGCTCTAGGGGGCTAAAAACCGTGGGGTGGACACCCACCAACTTGCACCCCCAAGGAGAACACCCCATGACCAACCCCAACATGCCCACCCCCGGCGACGTCGCAGCCCGCACCACCACACACACGCGCACCGCGCAGGCCCCACAGGCCGCCGAGCCTGACACCCAGCACGCAGCCAACAACCAGCAGGAAACCCGCTACACCCCGCCAGCCACCCAAGACGACCTTGACCGCATCATCGAAGCCCGTCTTGCCCGCGAGCGCGCCAAGTACGCCGGATACGACGAACTGAAAGCCAAGGCCAAGAAATACGACGAAGCTGAAGACGCCAAAAAAAACGTCGAACAACGCGCACAAGTATCTACCCGCAGGTGCGTGCGGTGTGAGTCGGGGGCGTCGATAAGCGCTCATGTTAACCGCATCACCTTTACTGGGTGCAAACTTGCACTGAGTGCACCGTAGGCCTAGATTGTCCCCTCGTGACTCAGAAACCCTCCTTGCGCGAAAGCAAACGGCAGCGCACTCACGCCGCCATAGAGGACCACGCCACCCGGCTGGTCCTCGAACGCGGCTACGAGGACGTCACCGTGGAGGACATTCACCAGGCCGTGGGGATCTCCCGGCGCACGTTCTTCAATTATGTGGACTCTAAGGAGATCGCCGTCATGGGCCCGGCCGCCACTGTGCCGGATGAAGCCGTATGCGAGGAATTCCTCGCCTGCTCCCACGACGATCTCCTGGGCGACCTCATGGACCTGCTGTTTGCTTCCCTTCTCGGCGGCTCGCTTACTAGTAGCAACGCCGGCGAATTGCTCCGCCGGCGCAAACTGATCCTTCAGGAAAACCCGCTACTCATGGCCGGGCGCTTCGGGCAGTCGCACACCGTGTACCAGGCTCTGGTGGATTTGACGCAGAGCTACCTCACGGCCCACCCGCAACAGCGGCAAATCCCAGATATTCCGCTGTCCCAGGAGGCGCTGACCATCATTGCCTTGCTGGTCACCGCCCACCAATTGGGAACGCGACTGTGGATGAAGGGAACCGGCATCACTCTGAGCTCACTGCGCTATTCGTGCCATACCGCACTGACACATCTCACTGAACTACAAAGGACGGCTTCGTGACAGAATCAGCAACCGCTGTCGTCGGACATCCCGACGAACCGACCTCACCTCACCACTCCCCCGCCGCCACCGATCCCGCGGTGACCGATCCCGCCATGGCGGAGTCGCGGCGGCACCTGCCGTGGATCATCGGCACGCTCATGCTGTCTATGCTCATGAGCTCGCTGGGCCAGATGATCTTCTCCACGGCGCTGCCCACCATCGTCGGGGAGCTCGGCGGGGTCAACCACATGACGTGGGTGATCACCGGCTTCCTGCTCGGGCAGACCATCTCCCTGCCTATCTTTGGCAAGCTGGGCGACCAGCTGGGCCGCAAGGGCCTGTTCATCTTTGCCAACGCCCTGTTCGTGGTGGGCTCCGCCCTCGGCGGCTCCACTCACTCCATGGCGGTGCTCATCGCCGCCCGCGTTATCCAGGGTGTTGCCGGCGGCGGCATGATGATCCTGTCTCAGGCCATCACCGCGGAGGTGACCACCGCCCGCGAACGCGGCAAGTACATGGGGCTGATGGGCTCAGTGTTCGGCGTGTCTTCGGTGCTGGGCCCGGTGCTGGGCGGTTGGTTTACTGATGGCATCGGCTGGCGTTGGGGCCTCTACCTCAACATCCCGCTGGGCTTGATCTCCATCGCCGCGATCGCCTACCTGCTGCGCCTGCCCAAGGCTGAGCGTCACCTGAACATGGACTGGGCGGGCACGCTGACCATGGCCATCGCCACCAGCTGCCTGATCCTGTTTGCCACCTGGGGTGGCAACGAATACCCGTGGACCAGCGCCACCATCCTGGGCCTGATTGCCGCGGCGATCGTCTTCGGCGCCGCCTTCGTGCTCATTGAACTGCGCGCAAGTGATCCGCTGGTGCCCATGACGCTGTTTAAGAACCGCAACTTTGTGCTCACCACCGTCGCCGGCTTTGGCATCGGCGTGTTCATGTTCGGCTCCTTGTCTTACCTGCCCACCTACCTGCAGATGGTGCACGGCATGACGCCCACGAATGCAGGCCTCATGCTCATCTGCATGATGGTTGGTCTGATGGGCACCTCCATCGTGGTGGGCCAGCTGGTCTCCCGCCACGGCCGCTACAAGTGGTTCCCCATCGTCGGACTGCTCATCGTCGCCGTGGGCATGGTGCTCCTGTCCACCCTGAAGGCGGACAGCTCCCTGGTGACGGTTGGCCTGTTCATGTTCGTCTTTGGCTTTGGCATCGGCTGCGCCATGCAGATCCTGGTGCTCATTGTCCAGAACTCCTTCCCGCTGCGCATGGTGGGCACCGCCACCGCCGCCAACAACTTCTTCCGGCAGATCGGTGGCTCGCTGGGCGCCGCGCTCGTCGGCGGGCTGTTCGTGGATAACATGGGCGACCGCATGGCAGAAAACCTGCCGCCTGCACTCGCCTCCCTGGGCGAGGCCGGCCGCCCGCTGGCAGAGAAGTTTGCTGAAGGCACCTCTCACCTCACCCCCGGGATGGTCGATCAGCTTCCCGACGCCGTCCGCACCGCCATCCAGGTCAGCTACAACGATGCGCTCACCCCGATCTTCTTCATGCTCATGCCCGTAGCCATCATCTGCTCGGCCATACTTATCGCCGTGCGTGAAGACAAGCTCAGCGAGACGATCTCCTAACCGCACCGTCCTGGCACACGTCAGCCCCCGCCCACCACCGCGTTAGCGCGCAGTGTGGACGGGGGCTCACGCACGCCCCGGTCAGTCTCTGCCGGGGGATTGGACCGGGCGTGTGCACGTTGTGCTCAGTCTTGATTGTCCTCGATGCTGCTTGCGCTAGTTCTCCGGCAGATCCGCAACAGCAATATCCGGCTTGGGCAGCAGCTTTTCCCACACATCCGTGTCACGCCACTGGCCCGCCATCTCCCCGTAAGGCATCTTAGCCAGGTGATGGTAGGTGCCTACCTTTTCAAAGCCGCGGGAGGCGTGCAGCTGAGCCGACCCGGTGTTCTCCGGGAAGATCCAGGAATGGATGGCCCACTTTTCCATCTGGGTCGCAGTCTCAATGAGCCAATCCAGCAGGCCCCCGGCGATGCCGCGCCCCTGCGCGTTGGGGTCAACATAGATGGAATCCTCGATCACCCCGTTGAACACCTGCCGCGAAGACACCGGCGCCCCGGAGACCCACCCCAGCACCACCGAAGGGTCATCCTTTTCCACCGCCACGAACGCCGTGCCCTGGATCTTGGATCGGGTGAACTTTTCCCAGGTCGGCGCCTTGCGCTCATAGGTGGCGTGCCCAGTGTCTAGGCCACGCTCATAGATGCGCTGCACCTGCGGGAAATCTGCCTCTTCCAAAGGCCTGATAAGAAACGTTGCTTCTGGCATATCGCCGATCATTCTTGCTCGCGCCGAATCCCGCAACTATTCCCCCTCCAACAGGCTTGTGACCAGCTCCGCTATCGCGGAGCGTTCCGAGCGCTGCAACGTCACGTGGGCGAAAAGTTCATGCCCCTTCAGCTTCTCAATCACCGCCTGCACCCCGTCGTGGCGGCCCACCCGCAAGTTATCCCGCTGCGCCACATCATGGGTCAGCACCACCTTCGAGCCCTCCCCCAGCCGAGAAAGCACCGTCAGCAACACCGTGCGCTCCAAGGACTGCGCCTCATCCACAATGACAAACGCACCATGCAAAGTCCGTCCCCGAATATGCGTCAGCGGCAAGACCTCCAGCAGGTTCCGGGCCGCAACCTCCTCCATGACATTGCTGGATACCAGCCCGCCCAGCGTGTCGAACACCGCCTGGGCCCACGGGTTCATCTTCTCATCTTCGCTGCCCGGCAGGTACCCCAACGATTGCCCGCCCACGGCGTACAAGGGGCGAAAAACCAGGATCCTGTCCTGCTCCCCGCGCTCCATAACCGCCTCCAGGCCCGCACACAACGCCAAGGCCGATTTGCCCGTTCCCGCCTTACCGCCCAAGGAAACGATCCCCACGCCAGGATCCGCCAACAGGTCCAACGCCAAACGCTGCTGGGCTGAGCGACCGCGCAGCCCAAAGGCCTGGCGCTGCCCATCCACAGCGACCAGCTCCTTGTGCCCCACGCGCGCCAACGCGGACTGCCCATTGCTGTGCACGCGCACCCCACAATGGATGGGAGTGTCGGCTAAGGCTTCCGGGAGATCGACGCGGTGGTGGGCATAGAGGGCGTCGATAAGCCCCACCGGAACCTGCTCGTCGCACAGATCCACCATCCCGGAATAGCCGGTGAATACCACGTCTTGCGCGCGATATTCATCAGCATCCACACCACATGACCCGGCGCGCACCCGCAGCGGAATGTCCTTAGACACCACCACCACATCGCAGCCCTCATCGCGCAAATCCAACGCACAGTTCAGCACCGCGTCATCCCCGGTCGCGGACACCAATTCCACGCGCACCGTGCCGCCCTCCACATTCACCGGAAAAGGCTCATCCAGGCGGTCAAACGTGGCCCGAAATCCCTCCAGGGCGCGCAATGCCTCACGCGCACACCACCCCAACTCCGGATGATGGCGCTTGGCCTCCAGCTCCGAAATTACCGGCAGCGGAACCACCACATCATGAGGGCCGAACTTGCTCAAACAAAACGGATCAGACAACAACACCGAGGTATCCACCACACAGGTTCGCACGCCCGGCAGCGCAGGGGAAAAGCTCGAATGGACAGCGGGAGAAGCAGAAGTTGCAGTACGCATGATGATCTGCGGATCCTTCTTCTTGGGAAACAGGGACACGTCATGTGCGCGCACCGGGCCGACCGCACAAAAAAGGCGGCGGCCCGCACCCCACAAGGGGAAACGGGCCGCCGCCAGTGCGGCAACATCACGGTCATAGCGCGTCACAGCCCTGAGGCTAACGCCGCAATGTGGAACTTACATGGGTGAAAGATGAACGCGGAATGAAATCCTTCCCACGCCCTCACGCTGCCGTGGTACCGCAGCGCCGCAGTGCCGCAGCGCTTAGCTGGCCTGGATGTCAGCCTGGTACTGGCCGGCGGCATCCTTGGTCCAGTTGATCACGCCGTGGGCGAAGTTCTGCGACCAGCCGGCGTTGTTGGGTAGCACGGTCTCCTCAGCAACCGGGGCACCCAGCGGGGAGTTGAAGCCGCCCTGGCCGATCCAGACCTCGCTGATGGAGCCGCGGATCGGCTGTGCGCCGGTCTGCGCGGTGTAGGCGATGTACTCCATGTTCGGGTACTCCGCCAGGAACTCGCCCTGCGGGCCCTTCTGCACCGACAGCAGCGAGGTGTAGGCCACCGGGTTCTGCTGGGCGGCGGACTGGATGGCGGCGGGAACCTGGACGGTCTGGCCGTCGGCGGTGGCAACGTCAACCATCTCTGCCTGGGCGCCTTCGGCGCCTTCAGCACCCTGGGCACCCTCAGCGCCCTCGGAGGGGGCAGCCGAGTTGTCGGCGCCCGGAGCCGTCACGGCAGAAGAGGCCTGGGCGGCAGCGGAGGACACGGTGTCAGTGGCCTTCGTGGCGGAATCCTTCGCGTCATCCCCGGAGCAGGCGACGAGCCCGAAGGCAAGAGCCGCGGCAGCAACGGGAGCAATGAGCTTCTTGTAGGTCATGACAAAAAAGCCTTTCTATTAACGTGCGGTGCTTACCTATTAAATTGTAACCACATTGCCCAGCCGCGTCGATGATCCAACCCGACAAGTTTGATAACCTTTGCCACATCTAACGGCGCTTTTTGCGGCGTGTGCCCTTAGCCACAGGCTTGTGGCGCCCCCGCTGCCCCTGTCCGCCGCGGCCCCGCCCCGAAACTGCGCCGCCTTTCTTGCCGCCCTGTGACCGTTGTCCGGTCTGTGCACTCTTTGCTTTCGCCCCATTTTGTTTACCACCATTGTGCTGTGCCGCGGTCTTCTCGGCGGCTGTGCTTTGGGCGCCATTTCTTCCCGCACCAGTGCGCGAAGAGGCAGCCGTTCTCCCCCGCGCAATTCCCACCAGATCCTGGATGGCAGCACAATCATCTGACTTCCGCCATGCCAACACCACCGCAGTATCTTGCCCTCCATCACCCGCATCAGGCGCCTTACTTGCATCCGCCGAATCGCATATTTCCTTTTCAGCTGGCTGCCAGGGCGTATCAACTACACCGCGGTGCGACAACACCTGAATAAGTGGCCGCGGCGCAAGAACAATTCCCACCCCTGCTGCCACGACGTCTAAGCCCATGCGCACCGCGGCAACGTCGACTGGTCCCGTCGCGTCAGGGCGATAATGCACCACCTCTTCTGCCACGTCAGCCGCCGTGAGCTGACCGCCCGCGCGCACTAACTCCCCTGCCACGCTGTCACGCGGTACCGCCAGGCCTGGCTCTTCCCGGTAGAGCACCACCACGTGAAAGAGCTGCGGGTCAAGCCGCGGATCCGGGATCCGGGTCAGAGCCACATCGACCGCACCGCACAGCAACTGCGCCGTGGCGTCACTGGCCGGCTGGGCCTCCAAGGCCACATCGCTGCGCTCCCGGTACCGGCGAAACCACTTGTCCGGCCTGGTCCCGGTAACAAAAGCAACAGCAATGGAGGTGGGTGCACTCATGGGCTCGATGCTACCGTTAGGCACGTGAATGAACCCGCGCAGAACCAACCCGCCGCCCCGGAGCCTAACCACGACCACCGCGCGCCCTCCGGCACGGCGATGAAACCCCAAACCGCCGCGAAGAAACTGGGCATCTACCTACCTGCTACCCCGGAGGATTTTCAGGCCAATGCCATCACGCACGCCCAGCTGCGCGAGCTGCACACCAATCCCCCGGAGTGGCTTAACGACCTGCGCCGCAACGGCCCGCACCCGCGGCCGGTGGTAGCGCAGAAACTTGGCATCACTATTGCCGCACTCAAACGCGCCGGCATGGACAAGCCCCTGACCACCGCGCAGATCGACGACCTTCGCGCCACCATGCCTGACTGGCTCGCGCACGCCCGCGCGGCACTCGCCGCCGCAGACTCAGCAGCCCCCGCGCAACAGGAAGCCTCCCCGCAACAAGAAACCCCCGCGCGGGACGCCGAGGAATCCTAGGCTCGCCCTGCGCGGGGGGGGCGTCGTTAGTCGGCTGACTAGGCCAGCTTCCAGTCCTCCAGCCCCTCGTAGAGGGGGTACTGCTGTGCCACTGCCGACACCCGGGCGCGCAGCGCGTCCACATCGGTGTTGGTGCCACCGGTCAGGGCGGCGGCGATGACATCGGCAACCTCCGCGAACGCGGCGGCGTCCAGGCCGCGGGTGGCCAACGCCGGGGTGCCGATGCGCAGCCCGGAGGTCACCATCGGCGGGCGCGGGTCGAAGGGCACGGCGTTGCGGTTGACGGTAATGCCCGCGGCGTGCAGGAGGTCTTCTGCCTGCTGCCCGTCAAGGGCAGAATTGCGCAGGTCCACCAGCACCAGGTGCACATCCGTGCCGCCGGTGAGCACGTCGACGCCGGCGGCGGCGCAGTCCTGGGCGGACAGGCGCTCGGCAAGGATGCGCGCCCCCTCCAAGGTGCGCTCCTGGCGTTCCTTGAATTCTGGGGTCGCGGCGATCTTCAAGGCCACGGCCTTGGCGGCGATGACGTGCATGAGCGGGCCGCCCTGCTGGCCCGGGAATACCGCAGAGTTGAGCTTCTTAGCCCAATCCTGGGTGGCAAGGATCATGCCCGAGCGCGGCCCACCCAGCGTCTTGTGCACCGTGGTGGACACGATCTGCGCGTGCGGCACCGGGGAGGGGTGCAGGCCGGCGGCGACCAGGCCCGCAAAGTGGGCCATGTCCACCCACAGGACGGCGCCGACCTCATCTGCGATGGCCCGGAACGCGCTGAAGTCCAAGGTCCGCGGGTAGGCCGACCAGCCGGCGATGATGACCTTCGGGCGATGCTCCAGGGCCAGCTGACGGACCTTATCCATGTCCACGCGCATGGTCTGCGGATCCACCTCATAGGCCACCACGTTGTACAGGCGACCGGAGAAGTTGATCTTCATGCCGTGGGTAAGGTGGCCGCCGTGTGCCAGGGACAGCCCCATGATGGTGTCGCCGGGGCGCGCCGCAGCGTGGAGCACCGCGGCGTTGGCCTGCGCCCCGGAGTGCGGCTGGACGTTGACGTATTCGGCCCCGAATAGGGATTTCGCGCGCTCGCGGGCGAGGTCCTCGATGACGTCAACGTTTTCGCAGCCGCCGTAGTAGCGCCGCCCCGGGTAGCCTTCCGCGTACTTGTTGGTCAGTACGGAGCCCTGAGCCTGCAACACCGCCCGTGGCACGAAGTTTTCTGAGGCGATCATTTCCAGGGTCTCGCGCTGACGGGTCAGCTCTCCCGCGATAGCCTGGCTGACCTCCGGGTCCAGCTCGGCGAGCGACTGCGTTCTCAGGTCAGAACTCATGTGATTCCTTTCTTCCGGTCTTCCGGGGCGGCCGTGGCCGCACACAGGCTGTCCATGCTGTGGACCCGGCACGCGTGTGTACCCGCGCTTCGCGATTGTGCCGGCCAAGCATCACCGAAGATACTACCGGCCCCGGACAGGGATTTTGTGTGGTTACTCTCCCCGCGGCGCGCTCACAGGCAGGGCGCGTGGGTCCGTTGTGGGGGCGCTCAGGCCTCCCAGTGCCTGGCATGCATCCCCCGCGAGGGCACAATGGTGCCATGCCCAGCACCCCTTACCTGGAATTTGACCGCACCCAGTGGCGCACGCTGCGCCAGTCGATGCCCCAGGTACTGACGGAAGAAGAAGTTGTTGCCCTGCGCGGCATCGGCGAAAACATTGACCTTGAGGAGGTCGCGGAGGTCTACCTGCCGCTGAGCCGACTGATCCACCTCCAGGTCTCGGCCCGCCAGCAGTTGACCTCTGCGACGGACACCTTTTTAAACTCCCAGCCGCAGCACGTGCCGTTTATCATCGCGGTCGCCGGGTCCGTGGCGGTGGGCAAGTCCACCACCGCCCGGTTGCTTCAGGTTCTGCTCCAGCGCTGGGACACCCACCCGCGGGTGGATTTGGTGACCACGGATGGTTTTTTGTTGCCCGCAGCCGAGCTGTCGCGGCGGCGAATGATGAACCGGAAGGGCTTCCCGGAATCCTATGATCGGCGCGCCTTGCTGCGTTTTATCACCGATGTGAAGTCTGGCGAGCCGGAGGTCACCGCCCCGGTGTATTCCCACCAGCTCTACGATCGTGTCCCCGGCGCGGTGCAGACCGTGGCGCGGCCGGACATCCTCATTCTTGAAGGCCTCAACGTCCTGCAGACCGGCCCCACGCTCATGGTGTCAGATTTGGTGGATTTTTCCGTCTACGTTGACGCGCCTACCGCCATCATCGAGTCGTGGTACATTCAGCGCTTTCTTACCCTCAGGTCCACGGCGTTCCGCGAGCCGGATGCGCACTTCGGGCATTACGCCACGCTTGACGACGCCGCCGCAATCACCGAAGCGCGCGAAATCTGGCAATCCATCAACCTTCCGAACCTTGTGGAAAACATCCTGCCCACCCGGGTTCGCGCCAGCCTGGTGCTGCGCAAGGGGGACAACCACCAGGTCAATCGGGTACGGTTGCGCAAGCTCTAGGCGCGGTGTGCGTCCTCGGTCCTTGCCGCCTACTTTCCAAAGCGCCGCGAGCGCTTGGAGTATTCGCGCAGCGCGCGCAGCAGGTCGATGCGGCGAAACGCCGGCCAATACGTGTCCGTGAACCAGATCTCGGAGTAGGCGGCCTGCCAGAGGAGAAAACCGCTGAGCCGCTGCTCTCCTGAGGTGCGGATCACCAGGTCCGGATCGGGCTGGCCGGAGGTGTAGAGGTGCCGGGAGATAGAGTCCACCGTCACGCTTTCCTCAAGGTCTTCAGCGGGAGTGCCCGCGGCGACTTTCTCGGCGACGAGCGCGCGGACGGCGTCGACAATCTCTTGGCGTCCCCCATAGCCCACCGCAACGTTGACGGTCACGCCCGGATTGTCCTTGGTGGCCTGCTCTGCCTGCGCCATGCGCTGGGCAAGCTCAGTGGGCAGCGCATCCAGGTGGCCAACAACGCGCACCCGGCAATCATTGTCCGCGCCCGCGAGCTCATCGACGACCTCGCCGATGATGGAAAACAGCAGCTGAAGTTCCTCAGGGGAACGCTTGAGGTTCTCGGTGGACAGCAGATACACGGTGACCACCTGCACCTGGGTATCCCGGCACCAGCGGATCATCTCCGCGATTTTGCGCGCCCCCACCCGGTGCCCGTGGCTGACATCGTCGAAGCCGGCCTCACGCGCCCACCTGCGATTGCCGTCGCACATGACAGCAACGTGCTTCGGCTGCGGCAGGCCTTTGAGCTCCTTTTCCAGCCGAGCCTCATAGAGCGGATAGAGCAGGCGGCGCGGGAGAAATCTCACGCCCCCGAGTCTAGCGGCCTTGGCTCCCCGCGGCGCCCACACGCCCCCGGGCCACGCTCCGGTCCGCGGTCCCCGACCGTCTCCCCGCTACAGCCAGTGCTTCTTTGAGCGGTCCAGCACGCCGGCTTCGGCCATTGCCTTATCCACGGCCTCTTCATCGAACAGGTCCAGGCCGTGTTCTTCTGCAAAGACCCGGCGTCGATTCAGCCGCGCGTAGCGGCGATGCAGCGCCCAGCCCAGGTAGAGCACCGCGGCCATGAGCGCCACGGTGACCAGCAGGCCAATCGGAGATGCTTTACCAAACTCGGCGCCTACCGGTCCGCCTTGCGCCGCCAAGACTGTGATAGCAGCTATGGAGTCCGTCATGCCCGTCATTCTATCGCGCCCGGGTTATCCGGCGTGTCACCAGTAGGGATACCGGCAAAGAGGTCGTCTTCGGGGAAATCTGTGCTCACCCGCGTCGCGGCCAGCTCGAACTCCTCGGTGGGCCACAGCTGGGCCTGCACGGCGGGGTCAGTGACCAGGAACGCGCCGGCCGGATCGATCTGGGTGGCGTGGGCGCGCAGCGCCGCATCGCGGTGCGGGAAGTAGTCCGCGCAGGGAATCTGCGTGGTCACCCGGGCCATGATGTCGGCCTTGTGGTTTTCCCAGCGCTCCAGCATCGGCGCGTAGGGGCTGGTCTTGCCGTCGCGGATGAGCAGGTCGTGGAAGAGCTGCATGCGCTGGCGGACAAACCCGTGGGTGTAATACAGCTTCAGCGGCGTCCACGCGGGGGCGTCGCCGGGGACTACATAGGTGTCATCGCCGGCCTTGTCCCAGGCGATCATGGAGGTCTCATGGACTTTGAGGTGATCCGGGTGGGGGTAGCCGCCGTTTTCGTCGTACGTAATTATCACGTGGGGCCTAAAGTCCCGGATGACGCGGACGAGGTCGCGCGCCACCGCGTCAGAGTCTTGCAGAGCAAAGCAGCCCGCGGGCAGCGGCGGCAGCGGGTCGCCTTCCGGCAGGCCGGAATCCTCATAGCCCAGCCAGACGTGTTCCACGCCCAGCGCTGCGATCGCGGCATCCATTTCCTTGCGCCGCACGTTGCGCAGGTCTTCTTTAATCCCAGGGCGGTCCATGGCCGGGTTGAGAATGTCCCCACGTTCCCCACCGGTGCAGGTGACAACCATGACGCGGTGCCCTTCATGAGCGTAGCGGGCCATGGTGGCTGCCCCCTTGGAGGACTCATCATCCGGGTGGGCATGGATGGCCATCAGCCGCAGCCCCTCGGTGTTCGTGGCATTCACCGCGTGAACCTTCCTTTCGCCTGTCGCTTTGAGCATGCGCGCGGCAATGCCGCGGCGCACACCATCAACATCGTGACCATCCTAACGCCCCGGCGCGCACGCACTAGCCCACCGTGGTGGCGGCCTCAGATAAGCTAGGGAAAACGCCGTACCCGAACGGCAGTGCCGCTTGGCCTGCCCGCGACCTCACGGCGCAGCATTGTTCTCCGACGTGTGGAAGCAGCAGCACCTCTAACGATGAGCACCAACACCTCCCCTTCTGATCAGCCCACTCGCCGCGCCCGCTATGGTGGCGCCGATCCGCGCACCCGCGCGCAGGTCAGCCCGCGCGGCGGGGTCAGCGGAAAGATCGTGGCCGTCATCATGGTCATCTTGTTGGCCTTGTTGGTCATCTTCGTTGCCCGCTATTTGGCCAACCGCCAAGAAGACACCGTCAAGGCGCAGATGACCGACTTCGAGCGTATCGACGACTCCACCTTCCACATGGATATCGACGTCACCCGCAACAACCCTTCCGTACCCTCCTACTGCATCGTGCGGGCGCTCAACTTCGACATGGCCGAGGTGGGCCGCCGGGAGGTTCTCCTACCCCCCGGAGGCGAGGAACAACAGCGTATCCCCGTAGACATTGTGACCCGTTCGGAGGCCGTCTCCGGCAACGTCTACGGCTGTTCGACCACCATCCCGTCCTATATGGACCTGTGAGCTGCGCGCCGGGGCCTTCCCCGGCGTGTGTTAGGATGTCACCGCACAAACGCCTGTAGTGACCTGCGCGTTTAATCAGATTCCTCCGCCCCGGGGACACGGGCGCGACAGTTACCGAAAGGACCGCTGTATGGCAGACCAGAAGAAGCAATACATTACCCCGGAAACCAAGGCCAAGCTCGAAGCGGAGTTGCAAACTCTCATCGACCACCGCCCCGAGGTGGCCGCAGAGATCAACGAGCGGCGCGAGGAAGGCGACCTGAAGGAAAACGCGGGCTATGACGCCGCCCGCGAGATGCAGGACCAGGAAGAGGCCCGCATCAAGCAGATTTCCGAAATCCTGGCCAACTCCACCACCGAGCGTTCCGGCGTGGAGGAGGGCGTGGCCCACATCGGCTCCGTGGTGCACGTGTACTACAACGGCGATAAGGACGATAAGGAGACCTTCCTCATCGGCACCCGCGCCGCCGCCTCGGACAACAAGGACCTGGAAACCTACTCCGAGCAGTCGCCCCTGGGTGCGGCGATTCTTGGCGCCCGGGAGGGCGACACCCGGGAATACACCGCCCCCAACGGCAAGACCCTCACGGTAACCATCGTCTCCGCCGCGCCCTACGACTCCGATAAGGCCGCCACCCCACGCGCAGCCCAATAACCCTCCCCGCCCCCAGGTGTGTGCACCGCGGGGGCCGTTTCCCTGAAAGGTCCCAGAACTCCTACCATGCGTTCCCTGTCTTCGCGTCTGAGTCTTGCGGCGGCCAGCGTTGCCGTCGCCGCCGTGGGCATTGCCGCTTGTAGCCCCCCGCAGGAAAACCCCTCTGAAACCAAGGTGGATACGGCCACCAGCTTTGCCCCGCCGGTGCAGCACAGCACCGCTGTCTCCGCCCCGAGCGCGGCGGCTGGGGCACATGGTCTGGCCCAGGCCAGCGCCCCGCTGTATGCGGACTGCGCCAATGCGCCCATCGCCACCCCCATGTCTATCCAGCTGAGCTGCTTCGATGCCACTGCTATTGTGTCCAACATTCAGTGGACCGCGTGGGACGCGCAGGGCGCTGAGGGCGACGGCATGCAGGGCACCGTCCCCGCACACGTCGAGCTGACCAACCCCGTCACCACGGGTGCCTCCACGGTGTTTAGCACGCTCATTGTCAACGGGGAGGTTGTTGCCCCTTAACGGGCATCACACCCCCACTGCATAGAAATAACCCGGCGGGGCTGCGCGGACCACTGTTCTGAGTGGTTATCGCGCAGCCCCGCCGGGCTTATTTGTGTGGACTGCGAAGGGGCAGCTAGCTATTTCGCATGTAGCTGAGCAGTCGCAGGATCTCGGTGTACAGCCACACCAGGGTCACGGACAGCCCCAGGGCCACGCCCCAGGCTTGGTTGGCCGGAGCACCTGCGCGGATCATGCCATCGGCAAGATCAAAGTCCTGGAGGAAGCTCAGTGCGGCGAGCACGATGCACACCAGGGAGAAGATGATGGCCAGCGTGCCGCCATCGCGCAGCGGGTTGTAGTTGAAGAACACCGCGGCAATCAGGTTGATCAGGGTGAGCACCGCCACGCCGACGATCGCGCCGGTGACAATGCGGTTGAACTTCGGCGTCACACGCACCGCCCCGGACTTGTACACGAAGAGCATGCCCAGGAACACGCCGACGGTGCCCACGATGGCCTGACCCACGATGGCCATGCCGCTGGACTGATTGGCGCCTTGTCCAAAGGACACGTTGGCAAAGACAAAGGAGAAGCCGCCGACGAACAGGCCCTCAAAGGCGGCGTAGAGCAGCGTGACCACGGCCGAGCCGAATTTACGGCCGAAGGTGGATACCAGGACGGTGATAAAGCCGCCGATAGCTCCAATGCCGGTCAGGATCATAGCGATGCCCGGGTTGTACATGCCGGTGACAAAGGTGGCGGCGCCCAGGGCGATGATCACGGCAAGCGTGATGCCGGTCTTGGTGACCACGTCATCGACGGTCATGGGGCGCTGCTGGTCCATCTGGGTGGGGGCCGGCGCGCTGGGATAACCCTGCTGCATGGTGCCGCGAAGGGTGTCCCCAGAGCGGCGATCGGTGTCCGTCAGTGTCCTCAATACAGGATTGCTGCTTCTCACTTTTTCCTCACTCTTATCATCTTTACTTTTTAAAACCTGAGGGTTCGCCGAGTACCTGGCGATCCAAAGGTTGGGCGTGCCTAGACCAATGGGTGGTCGACGGGGCATGCACTTGAGTCAACGACGCCAGGCGCCCGAGAGTTCCCGGGCTGGAAATACGCTGGGAATATGCGCGAACCATGAGCACATGACCGGCCCCTTTCAGAGGCGGGGCATTGGCGACCTCCCGCACCCGCACGATGGGTGGACATTAGGAGTTTGTGCCTATTGTTTTGGGGAGAAATACCTACCCGGAACCATGAATTATCTGGCCTCCCGGTACCGCACTGGGGATTCTTGCTCTACACTTTACATTCAGGTGGTCTTATTGTGGCGGCCTCAGCATTGAGGCCGATCGCGCTTATGGTAAAGGCCTGCAAAGCCGCCTGGCTTTTCTGGCCGCTTACTTCTCACCTGCTTGCCTTATCCCCCGTGCTCGATCCGCGTGGCTGTGTGTGCCTGCGGTGCCCACGGGGGCGTCGCTAAGCAGGACAACCGCGACCGCACGGGACCCCATGTATCAGCGAGATACCTGAACCTACAGGAGAGAAGGATCATTCCCATGAAGACCAGGACTTTGCTCGCCTCTGTCGCGGCGACGGCAACGTGTCTCGGCGTTGCTGCGGGCGTCGGGGGGGGGCTCCGACGGCGGCCGCAGCGCCCGGCGATAACATCGTCACCTTCGGCGATTCCTACTTTGCCAACCCCAACCCGGACGAGTTCTTCGGGTCCAAGATCGCTCACCAGGCGCCCGAGCAAATCCGCAACGCCCCCGGAATCAAGGAACGCCTAGATGGCTACGCGCCCGGCGGTTGCGGCCATGACAAGGCCAACATCCCGGCGCGCGTGGGCATGAAGACGGGCGTGGAAGTTCGGGACTACTCCTGCTCCGGGGCAACCATGTACACCCCCAGCGCGGGAACCACCCTCCAGGGCGAGGTGGACAAGGCCGTTGCTGAGCACGCCCTGGACGGGCAGACCAAGCTGGTGGTCATCCAGATCGGCTTCAATGACACCTACCAGCAGGCTCTGACCCCCAAGCCGGTCAAGGCGAACCTATATGGCGCGGCAGCTGACCGCGCGGTGGCCGCCATCCGTGGCGCGGCACCCAACGCCCGCATCATGTTCATGAACTACCCCACCATCTCTGAGCCGAACACCTCCATGCAGTGCCTGATCCACGTTGACGTTGTGGGCCAGCCTGTCGATGGAGGTGTTCCTGCTTTCTGGATCGAGGTCGGCGAAAAGGAGACCTCCGAATTCGCCCAGGCCGCAGCCGAGCGCAACGGCGGCGAATTCCTGGATGTGCGCACGCCCACGGCCAACCGCCATGAGTGCACCCCGGATAACCAGCGCATTGTCGCCGGGGTCATCGATACCCGCACCAAGGATTACAACCTTCCCGTTCACCTGAACGCCGAGGGTGAAGAAATCCTGGCCAACGAGATCGCCGCACGCTACTAAACCCAGAAAGTAAACATGTCAGAAAGACTGGCTCATACTCCTGCGCGCGTTCAAATTAAGCAATTCTTCGAATCGCTGCCCCCACTAGTCAAGTCCGGGGTTCTGCGCGTCGGCACCCCGGCAGCTCAGGCAGCAACCGTCGGCGCCATCGGACGCTGGGGAATGTCCCTGGCCTCCCTCGTCGAGGGGGCCAATGGCTCCTTCCCGGACCGCATCGCCCTGGTTGACGATGATGGCCTGCTCACCTTCAGCGGCCTGCGCACGGACGCCCGCCGCTTCGCCCAAGGCCTCAAGGCCCGCGGCGTGACCGAGGGGTCCATCATCGCCATCATGGCGCGCAACGGCCGCGGAATCGTGCTGCCTATGATCGCCGCCGGCTACCTGGGCGCCCAAGCAATGATCCTCAACGTCGGCTCCTCACCCGAGCAGATCAAGCGCATCATCTCCGAGCACGGGGCCGATGTGCTGGTTGTTGACGATGAATACGCCGGCGTCCTCGACTCCCTGCCCACCCCGGGCGTCATCGCCTACGGCCACGTCGACGGCCACCCCTCGATCACCGACATCATCACCGAGTACCACCCGGACATCACCCTGGCCCACCGGCCCAAGCAACAGCCCACGGTCATCATGTCCTCCGGCACCTACGGCATCCCCAAGGGAGTCACGCTCCCGGTGCCGCGCACGCCGAAGGTGCTCGGCGGCATTGTCAACAAGATCCCGTGGCGCGTCGGCGGAGTGGTGCAACTGACCGCGTCCATGTTCCACGCCTGGGGGTGGCTCAACCTGCACCTGGGCCTGGCCACGGGCTCCACGCTGGTCACGCACCGCTACTACGACCCCAACCAGGCCGCCGCGGACTGCGAGCGCTACCAGGTCACCGGCATCGTCTCGGCCGCGGTGTTCCTGCGGGAGCTTATCGACGCCGTCGATGCCCACAAGGGCACCATCGGCCCGCTGGACTTCATCGTCTCCTCCGGCAACGCCATCCCCCCGCAGCTGGTCCGCGAGCTCATCGCCCGCTTCGGCCCCGTGGTGTGCAACTTCTACGGCAGCACGGAGCACGGCCAGATTTCCATCGCCAGCGGCGAGGAGATGGCCGCCGACCCCACCACCGCCGGAACCCCGGGCCTGGGTGTGCGGCTGACGGTCTTCCGTGACGACGGCCAGGAGGCCGCCGTTGGGGAGGAAGGCGCCGTCTTCTCCTCCAACAGCATGTCCACCATGGGCTTTTTGAGCTCGCGGGACCATGCAGACACCCGGGACGGCATGATCGCCACCGGCGACCGCGGCTACATTGACGCCTCCGGGCGCCTCTACATCTGTGGCCGCGCCGATGACATGGTGATCAAGGGCGGCGAGAACGTCTTCCCCCGGGAGGTGGAAGAATTCCTGGGCACCGTCGATGGCGTCGATGATGTTTTTGTCCATGGCATCCAAGATGACATCATTGCCCGACTCGACGCGTTCATCGTGCGCGGCACGCTTGCTGACGGCTCTCAGCTGACCGCAGCGCAGGTCCGCGACATCGTGCGCGCCAACCTGGCCAACCACAACGTCCCTGATCGCGTGTACTGGGTCGATTGGCTGCCGCGCAATGACGGCGGCAAGGTTGTCCCCCGGGAGCTTTCCGAGCGCATCCTCGACCTCGACGATCCGCAAGCACACTAGCTCCACACACCACTGTGGGCCCCACCAGCAGCCGCTGGCGGGGCCCACAGTCTTTGTGCTTGGTTCTTGTACGTTCTTGTACCACCCGCTACCCGGGGTGCCGTTGTGGCATTGGTGCCCCCAGTCGGACTCGAACCGACACTGCGCGGATTTTAAGTCCGCTGCCTCTGCCAATTGGGCTATGGGGGCCCACCGGGTGGATAGTTTAGCCTATCGGGGCGGCGAGCTTATCAATGATCCCATCCAAAATATCTTTTTCTGAGATGACCACCGACTCCACCCCCGCGTGATAGCCCATGAAGTCCATGATCTCTTCAACGATGACGCTCCCGGAGCCAATCACGTCGGCGCGACCCTCATGGATGACCGGGTTGAGCGCCCGGGTTGCTGCGCCTTCGGAGATGAGCTGGCTGGTCATCACCCGCAGGGCCCCAAAGTTCAGCTCGGAGCCGTGGATGGCCGCCGGATCATAGGTTTCTAGCCCCTGAGCCAGCGCGGACAGGGTGGTAAACGTCCCGGCACACCCCACCAGGGTGCGCGCCTGGGCCACCGGCACGGCGTCGAGGACCAGGGCCAGCTGGCCGCGAACATAGTCGCGCGCCTCCTCGATCTCCTCGGGCGTCGGGGGATCTGAGCGCAGGATCCGCTCTGTTAAGCGCACACAGCCCATCCGCGTGGACAGCTCGCCGCGGATGCCGTCTTCGTTGCCAACCACAAACTCCGTGGATCCGCCGCCCAAGTCGACCACGCAGAAGGGCCCGCGCTGCGCATCCAGGTCGGCCACGGCGCCGCGGAAGGACAGCTCCGCCTCCTCTTCCCCGGTGATAACCTCAGCGCGCGCGCCCGGCTGGATGCGTCCGAGGAGCTGGGCGGTCATGTCAAAGAACTCATCGCGGTTGTCCGCATCCCGGCTCGCGGAGGTGGCCACCATGCGCACGGTGGTCACGTGTTCAAACGCCATCATGTCCACGTAGCGCTCGAGTGCCTCGCGGGTGCGCGCGATGGCCTCCGGGGCGAGGCTGCCGGTCGCGTCCACGCCCTGGCCTAGGCGCACAATCTCCATGGTGCGATGAAGCTCCGTGACCTGGCCATCGACGACGTCGGCGATGAGCAGGCGAATGGAATTGGTGCCGCAGTCAACAGCTGCATAGCGGGTCATGAGGAACGCGGTTCTCCTTCGTCGGGGGATGTGAGCCCAAAGTCAGACCAGGTTACGCCCAGTTGCTCCAGGGTGGGCCACTGGGCTGGGATGGCGGTGCCGCGCAGGTTGCCGTGCTCGGCGGCCAGCGCGACGGCCTCGGTGCCTAGTCGGATCCGGTTGGGCCCCTCCGCCAGGGCGTAGGCGATGAGCACGTGGAGGCATTTGACCCGATCCGGCATCCCGCCACCGGAGAACTCGGTGCCCAGGTCCTCTAAGGCGTTGCGCGTGGCCAGGTAGTGGTCGTGGGCGGCGCGGTAGTCCTGCGCCAGGGCGGTATCGTGTGCCAGGCGCTGCGTCATGGCGGCCATGACGTGGGCGCCTTCTAGGCGGGAGGCCTCCGCGGTGAGGCGGGGGTCGGTGAGGTAGTACAGGGTGGGAAAGGGGGTGCCGTCGTCGAGTCGCGGGGCGGTGGTGACAACGGCGGGGGCACCGTCCGGGGTGCGGTAGGCGATATCCAGAACCCCGCGGGGGCGGCGGCCAAGCTGGCGGGAGACCTGCTCAAGGTCGGCGGCAGTGACAGTCATGGGCCCTATTGTGTCATTGGGCGTTTGTGGGCTGCCCGGCAGGCGCCTGGAGCGGCAGGTGCATGTCAATGGGCGCGGGTTTGTTCTCCGGCTCTGGCGGGGTGGATACGGAGTCCCACAGGAGCTGCCACCACTGGGTGGGGGCGTGATCTTCGGTGGGCTGCTCACCGGTGTTGGGGGCGTTATCCATTGCGGGGTCGAGGATCCGGAAGGCGGTTTCGCCCTTATCAATGACTCCGAGTCGCCGCCGCGCCTGCTCGCGCACGTAGGCGTCCGAGTTGTAGCGGCTGATTTCCCCTTCGAGCTGGGCTTTTTGCTCTTGTTTTGCCGCGATGGCCTGGCTGACTTGGGCGATTTCGCTGCGCCCCTGGAAGTAGTTGCGCAGTGGGACGGCAACAGCAAAGAGGATGAGCAGGGTGAACACGATGATCACGCCTACCTCCGCCACGGACAGCGCCATGCGCGGGTGGGGGCGCCTGCGCGGCGCCGGTTCTAGGTCACGGGAGACCACAGGGACACGCCCGCGCCTGCGGGGAGTGTGGATCATTGTGTTGCCTCGTCGTGCCGTTGAGCCCATAGAACTTTGATAATAGCCTGATGATGCGCCGTGCGGGCGGTTCGCATGCTTAGTTTTCTGCCGCCACCAGAATTGAGTCCAGCGCGTTGGCCGCCACGGTGATGGTGGCGTCTGCGGTCCGCAGCTGGGCCATGTCCGGGTAGGGCCGATCGAGCAGGGTTATGCTCACCCCGGGGCGCACACCGTTGGCGTCGAGGTAGCGCAGCAGGTCCGGGTCTTGGTCCCGGATGCGGATGACCGTGGTGGTCATCCCGCTGGTGGCAGTCGAGAGGGGTTGGGTGGGGGTGTCTGCGATGCGCCCCTCGGCGTCGGGGATGGGGTCGCCGTGGGGGTCGCGCAGGGGGTGGCCCAGGACGGCGTCGAGACGCGCGATGAAGGTATCGGAGACGCTGTGCTCCAGGACTTCGGCTTCATCATGGATTTCTTCGACGGGATAGCCCAGGTGGGTGACCAGGAAGGTCTCGATGAGGCGGTGGCGGCGTACCAGCGCCACGGCAAGGTCGCGTCCCTGGTCGGTCAGCGTGATGTCCCCGTAAGGCTCGTGGTTGACCAGGCCGTCGCCGGCGAGGCGCTTGATGGCCTCGGAGGCGGTGGAGCGGCGTTGTCCGAGGGCGGCGGCCAGGTCTGACAGCGCGGCGCCCCCGCCCCACTCCTGCCGGTCGTAGATCTTTTTGAGGTAATCCTGCGACCGCACAGGCAAATCCGTGATGTGCATGTCGGCTAGTCTAACCCAGTTTTACCCCCTCCTGGTCGCATCAAGCCAAGCATGGCCGTACTATGAAGTTCTTGGGAATGAACACCAGTCTTCTCCAACCGAAAGGACATCCTTCAGTGTCTCCTACCAGCTCCCTGCGGCGCCTCGGACTGATTGCCACCGCGCTTCTGGCAACCCTCGGGCTCACGCTCGCAGCCTGCACAAACGCAAACAATTCTGAAGACAACGCAGCACCCTCATCCGGCGGGACTGACGTCCTGGCCACCTTCACCATCCTCGCCGACATGGCCAGCGAAGTTGCCGGCAACGAACTGACCGTGTCCTCCCTGACCCGCCCCGGCGCCGAGATTCACGGCTACGACCCCACCCCCGCCGACATCCGCTCCGCGAATGAGGCCAAGCTCATCATCTCCAACGGACTAGGCCTGGAGCACTGGGTGGACAAGCTGACCCAGGACTCCCACGCCGCCCGCGCCGTGGCCAGCGAAGGGGTGGACCCCATCATGATCGAAGGCACCAGCGAGCCCAACCCGCACGCCTGGATGAGCCCCGTCATCGCCGAAAAGTACGTGGACAACATCACCACCGCGCTGTCCGCCCTCAAGCCGGAGGCCGCCTCCACCTTCGACGCCAACGCCAAGGCGTACAAGGAAAAGCTCAAGAAGGTCAACCAGGAGATGCTCGACGGCCTGAAGAAGCTGCCCGACAACGAGCGCGCCCTGCAAACCTGCGAAGGCGCCTTCTCCTACCTGGCCCGCGACGCCAAGATGAAGGAGTCCTACATCTGGCCCGTCAACTCGGAGGAAGAAATCACCCCGCAGAACCTGCGCCGCGCCGCCGAGTTTGTCAAGAGCAATAAGGTCCCGGCGGTCTTCTGCGAGTCCACCGTGGATCCCGGCCCGAAGGAACAGCTCATGCGTGAGACCGGAGCTGCCGACGGAGGCACGCTCTACGTAGACTCTCTGACAGAAAAGGGCGGAGAGGCCCCCACCTACCTGGAACTCATCCGCCACGACACCACCACCATTGTGGAGGGCTTGAACAAGTGATCACTCGCCGCGACGACGCACCAGCTATCCGCGTCCGCGACCTCACTGTGCGTTACGGCAGCGTCACAGCGCTGCACGATGTTTCCCTGAACCTGGAGTTTGGACAGGTTGCCGGGCTGATCGGAATGAACGGTTCCGGCAAATCCACCCTGTTTAAATCCATCATGGGCCAGCTGCCCACGGTCTCAGGGGAGGTCTCTATCGCCGCCGGGGACGCCGGCATTGCCTACGTCCCGCAATCTGAGGCGGTGGACTGGAACTTCCCCTTGAGCGTGGAGCAGGTGGTCATGACCGGCCGCTATGGCCACATGAACATCCTGCGTCGCCCCAGCTCCGCCGACCACGAGGCCGTGGCCCATGCGCTGGAGCGTACGCAACTGACGGACCTGCGTGACCGGCAAATCGGTCAGCTCTCCGGCGGCCAGCGCAAGCGGGTCTTCGTCGCCCGCGGCCTGGCCCAACAGGCCCGCATCATGCTTCTCGACGAACCCTTCGCCGGGGTCGACGCAGTCAGTGAGGCCACCATCTCACGCCTGCTGCGCGAGCTGGCCAACGACGGCCGCCTGGTCTTCATCTCCACTCACGACCTCGCCGCCGTGCCCCGCCTGTGTGACACGGTGACCATGCTCAACCGCACCATCATCGCCCAGGGCGATCCCCGCACCGTCATGGACAATGACACCCTCATCCGGACCTTTGGCTCCGATCCCACCCGCGCCGCCGCGCCCGAGACCCCGCAGGAGGCGCCCCATGTGGACATGGCTGACTGAACCGCTGTCTTATAGCTTCATCCCCCGCGCACTCGCCGTGGGGGCGGTGACCTCCATCATCGCCGGGGTGCTGTCCTGCTGGCTGATCCTGATCGGCTGGTCCCTGCTTGGCGACGCCGTCTCCCACGCCGTCCTGCCCGGCGTTGTCATCTCCTACATGTTCGGCATGCCCTACGCCGTCGGCGCGCTCGTCGCCGCCCTCGTGGCAGTGGGGCTGGTGGGCACCGTCAAGGAACGCACGACGCTGAAATCCGACACCTCCATCGGTGTGGTCTTCACCGCGCTCTTCGCCTTAGGCCTGGTGCTCGTCTCCCGAACACCGGCGAGCACCAACCTTCAGGAAATCCTCTTTGGCAACCTGTTGGGCGTGACGCAGGCATCCCTGATCCAGGTGTTCAGCTTCGGGCTCATCGCCTTGGCCCTCATGCTGTTCTTCCGGCGCGACATCACCTTGTGGGCCTTCGACGCCGGCCACGCCCGCGCCGTGGGCATCCACACCACCGCCCTGCGCTGGGTGGTCATGGTCTGCCTGGCGCTCGTGGTGGTGGCCAGCATGCAGGCCGTGGGCGTGATCCTGGTGGTGGCTATGCTCATCACCCCCGGCGCTATCGCCTACCTGCTCACCCGCAAGATGAATCGCATGCTGCTGATCTCCCCCGCCATCGCCTTCGTGTGTTCGGCGGTGGGAATCTGGGCGAGCTTCTGGCTCAACGTCTCCGCCGGCGGCATGATCATTCTGGTCCAGGCGCTCGTCTTCTTAGTGGTCTACCTCTTCGCGCCGCGCGAGGGCCTGATCACCACCGCGCTGCGCGAACGCGCCTAAAGCGCCCGCGGGCGGTGTTCGTGCAGGTTGAGCAGCCGAATATCCGCCCGCTCCCACGCCGCGATGAGTCCATCGGTGTCCCCCGCGGCGTCGATAAGCGCAATGCCGCAGTCGCCGCCGCCCGCACCAGAGCTTTTCGACGCCGCCCCATGCTCCTGCGCAGTCTCAATCAGGCGAGTCAGCAGCGGCGTCTCAATGGTGGTGCCCGTCAGCTCGCCCAAATCCCGCAGCAGCTCCCGGTTGCGGCGAATCCCCTCCAGCACGGCCGCGGAATCGCCCGCATCCAGCGCCGCAACAATATCCGTCACGCAGCGCCGCGAACCCGCCAAAAAGTCCACGTAACTGGTCACCCCAGTCCGGCGCGCCTGCACGTCACCAACAAGCCGGGCCGTGGACGCCGGGGATCCGGTCCAGCCCACCAAGAGGCGCAGCCCCTCCGGCGGAGTCACCCGGCGCACCGACAACCCCGGCCAGTCCTGGCGCACCAGCTCCGCCAGCGCAACCAGGTTGCGCTGCTGCTCGACCCACTCCCGGTCAAAAGAGGTGTAGCACACCCAGCCACCGAACATGCTGGCCGCCACATCCCCACCAGATCCGGAGCGCTGCACCAGCGTTGAGGCCAGCAAGGCCGCCTTGAGCTGCTCCATCGGTTGCAGATCCAGCCGGTAGTACGCGCACAACGCCTGTACGGTGGCCACCGTCACCGCCGCCGAGGAACCCAGACCAAACTTGCGCCCGGAATCATCCCCCAGCTCGCTGGTGATGTCCAGGTCATAGACCTCCAATGGCCTCCCCACAGCGGCGGCGATCTCCTCGACCACCCGAATCGCGGCGAGCACAAAGTCAAAGGTCGTGCCGTCTGCGTCCACCACCATGCTCGCGGCACGGCGATACCACGCCAGCGAGCTTCCCGAGTTGTGGTCCGAGGTGATATGCCCCATGTCCTGCGCGGGGCTGACCCGCACGGTCAGGTACCTATCCACCGCGATGAGCAGCGCCGGAAAGCCCGTCTCCACCACCGCATACTCGCCGGCGATGTAGAGCTTGCCGGGCGCGTGGACCTCAATCATGACTCCACCTCTACTCCCCGCCCGGCGTGGGTAACAATGACCCCAACGCCCAGCAGCCGCTGGCGCAACCACGCCCCCACCGCCTCCGCCTGCGCGGCGCTGGTAAGAACCTTGACATTCGGGCCCGCGTCCATGGTCGCCCAGGCGGCAAACCCCGCCGCCCGCGCGGCACGCACCGCTTCAAGCGCGCGCTGGGAATCCGGTCCCAGGTAGTCCACCGGGGGCGTGGCCGCGCGCATCGTCGCGTGCATGCCCAGCGCGTTGCGCTCCACCGCCTCCCCCAGCATCTCCAGGTCGCCCTGCGCAATCGCGGTGAGCGCCTGATCCATATCCGTGGCGTGGTCGCGCACCCACTGCTCATAGACCGGCGAGTTGGCCACCGTACGCGCCATGGCCTCCCGGCTGGACACCGCCTTGGTGCCGGCATCGATGACCAGCACCACGATGGCCAGCTGACTCGCCGCAAGCGCGCCGGTAACCGGGCGGGCAAAAGAGGTGGCATCATCATCGCCGGCCTCCCAGTAGGCCAGCCCGCCGAAGATGGACCGACACGCCGAGCCGGAGCCCCGCCGGGCCAGGCGCGATAACTCAGTGGGGTCCAGGTTGAGGCCGGCTGCCGCCGCGCTCGCCGCCGCCAGCGCCGCGAAACCGGACGCCGAGCTGGCAAGGCCCGCCGCCGTGGGCACCGTGTTATGCGAGGTCACCGCCACCGGGGCGGTAATCCCGGCGCGGGCACGAACCAGGTCCACAAAGCGCACCACTCGCTCCAGGGCGCGGCCCTGCAACGCCACCCCGTCGAGCTCGGCGACGTCAGCTTCCCCCGCACCGAACTCCACCCGCGTGGTGGTAGACAGCTCCGCGAGCGTCAAAGACAGGCTCGGGGTGCGCGGGATGATCAGCTGCTCATCCGCCTTGCCCCAGTACTTGATCAGTGCGATATTCGCGTGCGCAGTAGCCGTAGCTGCAAGCCTCACGAGTCTTTCCCTTCCACCCCGCCATGATGCAGGGGATGAATCCACGTCTGGGTTGCCCCCGCCGCCGCTACGGCGCGGGCAATTGTCTGGGCGGCGTCGGCGGAGTCAGCCAGCGCAATGATGCACCCACCGCGACCACCACCGGTGAGCTTGGCCCCGAGTGCGCCGGCGCGTCGAGAAGCAGCCACCAGCCGATCCAACGCGTCAATGCTCACCCCCAGCCGGGCCAGCAACTCGTGTGCGCGGTCCATCCGGGCGCCCAACTCCCGCGGCCGATCAGCGCGCAGGTCCCCCACCGAATCCGCCGCCAGCTGGCCCAACTCCGCCAACCATGACGCCACCCCGGGAAGGTCCTGCTCAACGCCGTGCCGAATGTGCGACACCGTCTCCCGCGTGCTGCCCGAGACCCCCGAGTCCGCGATGACCAGCCACGCACGCATGGTCATGTCCACCGGGCTGGTGCGACCCTGCTCAAAAAGGATGGGCACCTGCGAAGCCGTGGCCATAGCATCAAGGCCCGACGGACGGCCGTGGGCCACCCGCTCCGCCTGCTGGGTGAGCTCGAAAAGCTCCGCAGACGTTGCCGACGCCCCGCACGCCGCAAGCACCGCGCGAATCACCGCGCCCGCCGCAGCCGCCGAAGAACCCAGGCCGCGCCCCTCCGGAAAGTCCGACACCGTGGACACCTCCACGCCGCGATCCGCGCACCCGGCAAACTGTAGAGCCGCCTCCACCGCACACACCACAGAAGCAAAACGCGCCGGCGCCTGCGCCAACGGGCCAGACCACCCCAGCGCAGACAACGTCGACTCCCCCGCGGCACACGCCCGGGCATGCGCAACCATGCGCAGCGACGTCAACGGCAACGCCACCGCAGGGTGGCCATAGACCACCGAATGCTCACCCATCACAATGACTTTGGCCGCAGTACAACCACGACCCACCTGAGCGTCCACGCACACGCCTTTCTCAGCACACTTCAGCTACCCACACGTACTCCACGCCCACCACATGGGGCTAGAGCAGGTGCTGGACAATCCACGGGGAGGCGTACAACGTCATGAACTGCACGCCATAGCCAACGCCCAACTTATTGAGCGTACCGCAGCTAACCCCTACCAAGAGCACCCCAAAAATATTGAGCACCCCAGCATCCAAGTAGGCCAGCAACACGATGAACCCAATGAACAACCCCAGCACGGCCTCGTGGGCGATGTAGCGCATGACAAAGTAGGTGATCATGTGGGAGTAGCGCACCGCGATGATGTAGGTGAGCACCAGCGCCACCACGGCGCCGATGAGCACCGCAGCGATGAACCCCCCGGTGCTCAACAGATGGTGCAGGTTATTGTCCAGTGACAACACCGGCGGGGCGTTAAACAGCGCCTGGGCCGGGCCGATAGCAACCGGCGACAACGGAATACCCAACGCCAGCAGCGGGATGATCGTGCCCGACAGATAGCTCGCGTGCGCGATACCGTTCATGCTGGAGACCGCACGATTAGCCCGCACCACCCGGTCCGTGGAGCGCCCCTGCGACAGCCGGCCCAGAAGGAACGTCAACCCCACCGGGCTGAGGAAGAACAGCGGCGTGGTCACCAGGGACCACAGGCTGGTCGCCCCCAACTCCCCACGCGTAAGGATCTTCGTCGGCGACAGCTCCCCGCCGCCCAAGGACCGCCGCGAGATGCTTACCCGCGTGGGCTGCTGGCGCGGCAGCCGCTCCCGCTGGGACTTGTTCAACAGGCCAAGCAGTGCCACCAGCAGCGGGCCGATGGTAATCCCCAGGAAGAAGGACACGGAAATGGACCCATCCTCCGGGATCACCCCCTGCGCGCGGTACAAGGAGAGCAACCCCTGGAAGAGCAAAGACATGGGGATGATGGCCACCAGGGACAGCAGCCTATTGGACCCCAGCAGAGCCAACACCACCGCGCCGATGACAAAGATCAGCGAGCCATATTGGCGCAGCGTATCCGCGTACGGTGCGATCGCCGTAGCGATGGCCAGGCTCACCGGGATGGCAATGACGGTGCCTACCGCAGAGCCCGCCGCCATCTTCCTAATGGTTGAACCCGCCAGCCCCTTGGCTCGCAAGTACAGGGAATCCTCCATCATGGGGGTGGACAACACCCCACCCGGCAGCCCCACCAAAGCGGTGGGAATGGCGTTGGTCAGATTCAGCGTGACAATCGCGGCAATAAAGAAGGCGAGGATCACGTGCGGGTCCGTGCCCGCCAGCACCAGCGCCAGGGTCACGGGGACCAACACGCTGGTCTCATCGGTGCCGGGGATAAAGCCGATGAAGGTATACAGGCCGATCGCCGCGACTGCGGCGATGAGCATCTGGGCGACGAGCATGAGGTCCATCAGGCTGCCTCCCCTTCCCGGGCCACAGCGGCATCGGCGGCGTCAGCATCGACGATCTCTACCACCCGCTTAGGCGTGACCACCACGGCGGCGATGACAAAGCCCACCACGGCGCCGCCTAACCCCCAGAAGAATTCACTGGAGTGGATGGCCAGGGCGACCAACAACGCAGCGATGGTGGTGGCGCAGCAGATCAGCAGGCTCACGGTGAGATCTTTGGTGGAGACGAGGTCGCTCCAGACCTCAATGTAGCGTTTGGTGTCGTCGCCGGGACGATCAAGTGCGGGCATGACTGTATACGATAGCTTGCCGTTGCCTTAGTAGTACAGGCAGGTGCGCGACTCCGGCGGGGAATGCTGTGCTGCCCCCGCATGCCGCACAACAAAACCCCCAGGCCGCCACCGAAGTGGTCGCCTGGGGGCTGGTCTAGGGCGCTGACCAAGTGGTGAGCGCGGAGGTGATCCTAGCCCTGGAAGCGGGGGAAGGCGTCGCGGCCGGCGTAGACGGCGGCCTCGCCGAGCTCCTGTTCGATGCGCAGCAGCTGGTTGTACTTGGCCACGCGCTCGGAGCGAGCCGGGGCGCCGGTCTTGATCTGGCCGCAGGACAGCGCCACAGCCAGGTCGGCAATGGTGGTGTCCTCGGTCTCACCGGAACGGTGCGACATCATGGTGCGGTAGCCGGAGCGGTGTGCCAGCTCGACGGCGTCGAAGGTCTCCGTCAGGGTGCCGATCTGGTTGACCTTGACCAGCAGCGCGTTGGCGGCCTTCTTCTCAATGCCCTCCTTGAGGCGGGCGGGGTTGGTGACAAAGAAGTCGTCGCCGACGATCTGGACCTTGTCGCCGATGGCGGCGGTCAGGGCGGTGTAGCCCTCCCAGTCGTCCTCCTGCAGCGGATCCTCGATGGAGACGATCGGGTAGTTCTCAATGAGCTCGGCGTAGACCTTGGACATCTCCTCGGCGGTGTGCTCGCCGCCCTCGAAGTGGTACTTGCCGTCCTTGTAGAACTCAGAGGAGGCCACGTCCAGGGCCAGGGCGATGTCCTTGCCCGGGGTGAAGCCGGCCTTCTTGATGGCCTCGACGATCAGGTCCAGGGCCTCCTTGGTGGAGCCGACGGAGGGGGCAAAGCCGCCCTCGTCACCCAGGCCGGTGGACAGGCCCTTGTCCTTGATCACGGACTTCAGGGCGTGGTAGACCTCTGCGCCCTCGCGCAGGGCCTCGGCGAAGGTCTCGGCGCCGATGGGGGCGATCATGAACTCCTGGACGTCAACGCCGGAGTCAGCGTGGGCGCCGCCGTTGACAATGTTCATCATCGGGACGGGCAGCAGGTGCGCGTTCGGGCCGCCGATGTAGCGGTAGAGGGGCAGGCCAGCGGACTCGGCTGCGGCCTTGGCCACGGCGATGGATACGCCGAGGATGGCGTTGGCGCCCAGGCGGGACTTGTTCTCGGTGCCGTCCAGGTCGATCATGGCCTTGTCTACCAGGCGCTGATCATCGGCCTCGATGCCGGCGATCTCATCGGCGATTTCCTCGTTGACGTTGTTGACGGCCTTGGACACGCCCTTGCCCAGGTAGCGCTCACCTCCGTCACGCAGCTCGTGTGCTTCGTGCACACCGGTCGATGCGCCGGAGGGCACACCCGCGACGCCGTGGGCGCCATCGTCGAGGAACACCTCAGCCTCGACAGTGGGGTTGCCGCGCGAATCCAGAATCTCGCGGGCGAAGACGTGCATAATATCAGCCACCGTGGCCTCCTATTGCCAGCTAGTAAGCAGTTGCTTCGATGGAGTGCGCGCCATCCGGAGCGACTCCCTTCCCCCGATTATTGCAGAAAACTTGCCCGCGTGGGTGCCCGACCGTGCCCGAATGTGTCCGAACGCAACGTGGGGAGGCGCACCGACGGGGCGTCGATAAGCGGAAAAACACCCTTAAGGTGCAGGTTGACGCAGCGCATAGGAGTTCGCCGCGTCGCGCACCTTGATCAAATACTGGCCGGACATGTTGTAGGAATTAATCGCCGACACCCACTCTTCCGGCACCGACAGGTCCCGCCCATCGCACAACAGATTCGCCGCGCCCAAGGCGGCATCGTCAATCTGGTGCGGATCCGCCACCCCATCGCCGTTGGCATCCCGGCCATAGCGCTCCCACGATTCCGGGATGAACTGCAGCGGACCCACGGCGCGGTCATAAACCGGATCACCATCAAGAGCCCCACCATCCGTGTCCGGGATCTCCGCAACCCCTGGCGAGCCATCCAGCGTGATCCCGATGATCGGGGGCGTGACCACCCCAGCCTCATCAATATGAGAGGGCTCAAAAAGCTTCCCCGAATAATGGCCATGCTTAGTTTCCACCCACGCCAACCCCGCCAACGTGGTCCACGCTAGGTGGCACTGCGGCCACGACTGCTGAGCAATAAGCGCCGCGTTGCCATACGCCCGCAACGCCGGCGCAGGAATCCCCGTGGCCTGGGACAACGGCTGCGCCCACGCCACCAACTGATCCGCAGTCCGGCCCGGCGCGTTGATATCAATCGGCGCCACCGGATCGCCCGCAGCCGGCGGAACCGAATCCGGAATCGGCTCCAAACGTCGCACCGGGTTACCCCCACCCAGCGACGTGACCGCCCACCCGACCAGCGAAATCACCAGGAACAGGGCAACGAGCACACCGCAGCCGCACCCAGCTGCGCGGCGAGGAAGCGAGGCCTGTTCCGAAAAACTCATGGCGCCCGATCCTACCCGGCGACCCCGCCCACCCGAAGTCACACCTCGCGCGCCTCACGATCCTTACCCGCCTGCCACGCGCGCTGCTGCTCCTCCTCATCCACCACGCCCGAAGAACCATCGAAAAGGTACGGGGCGCGGGAGCGCATTTTGTCTACAAAAGCCTGCGCCACCTCAGCAAACCCGAACGCGCCCCGCTCCTGCGCAAGGCACGCGTGAAAAAGCACCTGCAACAACACATCCGCCAGCTCCGAGCGCAGCCGCTCCTCCGACTCCCCCGCCCGCACCGCCTGCGCAAACTCGCCAGCCTCCTCCGCCAAATACGGCAACAAGCTGGCATGAGTCTGTCGGGCCTCCCACTGCCCCCGACGCCGCGCCGCCGCCATCACCGTGCACGCCTGCGCCACCGGATCCGCCACGCTCGCCGCCGCCATCACCGTCTCCTGCGCACAGCGCGGATGCGTGGCATCACAGGTCACCAGCGTGCCGACGCCCCCCTGCTCACCGTGCTCACCGTGCTCACCGTGCTCACCCTGCTCACCGTGCTCACCGTGACGGTCGGCGCGCGCCGCGAGAAACGAAACAACCCGCTCCGGCACCTCCGCAGTGGCGGTGACGGGAGCGGGCAAGCGTGCCTGCAATGCGGCAAGAGGCACGAGGTCGGGCCAGCGGGCGTCGAGAAGCACAACAGTCATGGCACCGACGTTAGTGCCTACTGCTCCGGAGCCTCCTCGGCGGGAGCTTCCCCTTCTTCCTGCGGCTCCGGATCTCCACCGCCAATGCGCTCATCAGCTGCATCACGAGCCTTGTCAATCATGCCGGCCTTATCCTCGCCCAGCTTGGACTTGGCAAAATCGGCAGCCTTATCCAGGAACTCATCGCTCTTGCGCTCCCCAGCATCAGAACCGAGGAACTCGCCGGCCTTCTTCTTGGCCTCATCAAACAAACCCATGGGGTGTCCTTTCAGCAAAAATCGTGAATGCACAAAGTACATCACCAGATTAGGCCACATTCCGTGTACTCGTCACCCCCCACTTTTAATCCCCCCACCACTATCCGATAAGTTTATCCAGGTGAATGACCAACCCCAGCCAGGCGCCAGCCAGCGTTCCGTCCCCATGTGGACGCTCGTCGCCTTGATCATCGGCTCCACCGTGGGAGCCGGAATCTTCTCCCTCCCCCAAAACATCGCCTCCGTCGCCGCCCCCGGCGCCATGCTCATCAGCTGGGTCATTGCAGGCGTAGGAATGCTCTCCGTGGCGTTTGTGTTCCACATCCTGGCTCGACGCAAACCCCACCTCGACTCCGGCGTCTACGCCTACGCGCGCGCAGGGCTCGGCGACTTCATCGGGTTCGCCTCCGGCTGGGGCTACTGGCTCGGATCAGTTATCGCCCAAGTGGGATACGCCACACTGTTCTTCTCCACCCTCGGCCACTACGTGCCGGTATTTTCCGAAGAACACCGCCTCACCTCCGCCCTGAGCGTATCGATCCTGACCTGGGTCATCTTCGCCATTTTGGCAAAAGGAGTCCGGCAAGCCGCTGTACTCAACGCCGTGACCACCGTGGCAAAACTGCTCCCCATTTTTGCCTTCATCCTGCTCACCGCATTCATCGGATTCTCCTGGGACCGTTTCACCTTCGACTTCTGGGGAACAGCATCCGAGGCCACCGTTTTTGAACAGATCCAAGGCATGATGCTGTTTACCGTCTGGGTGTTCATCGGCGTCGAAGGCGCCTCCGTCTACTCCCGGCAATCCCGATCGCGTTCCGACGTCGGCCGCGCCACCGTCATCGGCTTCTTAAGCGTCCTCGCGCTCCTCGTCTGCGTCTCCACGCTCTCCTTCGGCGTGCTCAGCCAGGCAGAACTCGCCGCACTGCCCGATAACTCCATGGCCTCCGTGCTGGAAGTCGTCGTCGGCCCCTGGGGCGCAGCACTCATCTCCGCAGGCCTGTGCCTCTCCGTCCTCGGCGCCTACGTCTCCTGGCAAATGCTCTGCGCCGAACCACTCATGATGATGGCCCACGACGGCCTCCTGCCCGCCCGCCTGCGCTCCGTCAACCGCGCCGGCTCCCCCTGGATGGCACAGCTGATCTCCACCCTGGTCATCCAGCTGTTCATCATCGTGTTCTTCCTCAACGAGACCACCTACGCCTCCATGGTGCAGCTAGCCACCGTGCTCTACCTGGTGCCCTACCTCTTCTCCGCGCTCTACCTGGTACTCCTGGCCGTCCGCGGACGCGGAGTAACCCACCCCCACGCCGGCACCCGATTCAACCTCTCCGGCCCAGACATCCCCCGCCGCGACAACCACCGCCACCTCCTCGTCGGCGCGGTCGCCTTCATCTACTCGCTGTGGCTCTTCTACGCCGCCGACCCGAAGTACGTGCTGTTTGGGCTCTTAGCAATCGTGCCGGGACTCATCCCCTACGTGTGGACCCGCCGCCGCGGCGGCGGCCAGATCTTCAACGCCTTCGAATGGTGCGTGGTCGCGCTCGTCCTCGTGGGCGCCGCCGTGGGGCTGTGGGGCCTAACCACCGGATCCCTGACGCTCTAGCACCGGCGGCGCGCGGGGGGCGTCGGCAAGCGGGGGACGGCGCGGGGCGCGGGACCCCCAGGCGCATACCCCCATGCACCCTCCCCATGCACCGTGTGACTGGTGTGACTAGGCAAGTGCGTTTTCGGGGGTAAAAAAGCGCGTTTTCGGGGGTGATTTGCGCACTCCGTAAACCCCACCAGTCACACGGTGCAAAACGCACCCGCGCAGGGGCGGCGCAGGAGCACGCGAACGATGGCAACGGGGGCGTCGACAAGCGGGGGGGGACGGCGCGGAACCCTGCAACCCCTGCCCCATGCACCGTGTGACTGATGTGACTAGGCAAATGCGCTTTCGGGGGTAAAAAGACGCGTTTTCGGGGGTGATTTACGCACTCTGTCAACCCCACCAGTCACACAGTGCAAAACGTACCCACGCAGGGCCCCGCGAAAGGCCACGCCGCGCAGCGTTCCCCGAAAGGCCACCCTGCGCACGAGCTCACCCGCGCAGGCCGGCGCCCTTTACTCGGACACAGAAACCACCGCGGGGCCACCCTTGTGGGCCGGGGTGGCGTGGGGGCCGCGGACGGTGGTGGCGGGGGCGTCGAGAAGCGCGGTGAGGAAGTCGGCGGCCCATTGGAGGAGGTCCTCGTCACGCAGCTTCGGGTCGGTGACGTTGCGTCCGGCCTTGGGGAAGTTCAGCTGGATGGCCTGCGCCGCTGCCCGGTAGTTTGAGCCCGGGTACAGGCGCTTGAGGCGCACCTGCTTGGAGTCCGGCAGTGCGACGGGGTGGACCTTGATGCGGGTGCCTTGGACGCCGATGTCCGTCACGCCGGCGGCGCGCGCCTGGTTGCGCAGGCGGGCAACGGCGAGCAGACGGGTGACCTCGACGGGGATGGGGCCGTAGCGGTCTTCCATTTCTTCGACCGCCAGCTGCAGATCCGTCTCATCGCCAGCGGCGGCGAGTTTGCGGTAGACCTCCAGGCGGAGGCGTTCGGAGTTGATGTAGGACTCCGGGATGTGGGCGTCCACGGGCAGGTCGATGCGTACTTCGCGGGGCCCGGAGTCGGTGGCGTCGAGGACCTCGCCGCGGGCTAGTGCGCGGAAGGTGTCTACGGCCTCGCCGACGAGCCGCATGTAGAGGTCAAAGCCCACACCGGCGATGTGGCCGGATTGTTCGGCGCCCAGGACGTTGCCGGCGCCGCGCATTTCCAGGTCTTTCATGGCTACGGCCATGCCGGCGCCGAGGTCGTTGTTTTGGGCGATGGTGGCTAGCCGGTCGTAGGAGTTTTCGGTCAGTGTGGTGCCCTTGGGGTAGAGGAAGTAGGCGTAGCCGCGTTCGCGGGAGCGCCCTACGCGGCCACGCAGCTGGTGGAGTTGGGACAGCCCCATGTGGTGGGCGCCTTCCACGATCAGTGTGTTGGCGTTGGCGATGTCCAGGCCGGTTTCCACGATGGTGGTGCACACTAGGACGTCGAAGTCGCGGTCCCAGAAGCCTTGGACGGTGCGTTCGAGGATTTCTTCGCTCATTTGCCCGTGGGCGACGACGATGCGGGCTTCGGGCACGAGGTCGCGCAGTTCGCGGGCGCGTTTATCGATGTCACGCACCCGGTTGTGGATGACAAACGTCTGCCCGTCGCGCAGCAGTTCGCGGCGAATCGCCGCGGCAACCTGTTGTTCTTCCTGCGGTCCCACGTAGGTGAGCACCGGGTGGCGGTCTTCCGGCGGGGTGAGGATGGTGGACATCTCCCGGATCCCGGACATGGACATCTCCAGGGTGCGCGGGATGGGGGTGGCGGACATGGTCAGCACGTCGACGTGGCTGCGCAGCGCCTTGATGTGTTCCTTGTGTTCTACGCCGAAGCGCTGCTCCTCATCGACGACGATGAGCCCCAGGTTCTTCCAGTTCACGCCGGTTTGCAGCAGGCGGTGGGTGCCTACGACGATGTCCACGGAGCCATCGGCAAGCCCGCGCAGGATCTCCTTGGATTCCCGCGTGGAGGTAAACCGCGACAGGCCCCTGATGGTTACCGGGAAGCCCGCCATGCGCTCTTCAAAGGTAGCCAGGTGTTGCTGGGCCAGCAGCGTGGTGGGCACGAGCACGGCAACTTGACGGCCATCCTGCACCGCCTTGAACGCGGCGCGCACGGCCACCTCGGTTTTGCCGTAGCCCACGTCGCCGACGATGACCCGGTCCATGGGCGTGGGCTTTTCCATGTCCTCCTTGACGGCATCGATGGCCGCCATTTGGTCTTCCGTTTCCACGTAGGGGAAGTTGTCTTCCATCTCGCGCTGCCACGGCGAATCCGGCGCGAAGGCGTGCCCGGGCGCGGATTGGCGCTTGGCGTAGAGCTGGACCAGCTCGCCGGCGATCTCCCGCACCGCGGCGCGGGCCTTGCGCTTGGTGTTCTTCCAATCGGACCCGCCCATCTTGGACAGGGTGGGCGCCTCGCCGCCGCTGTACTTGCTCAGCATGTCCAGCGAGTCCATGGGCACCCACAGTTGGTCGGCGGGTTGTCCGCGTTTCGACGCCGCGTACTCCAGCACGATGTACTCGCGCCGCGAGGTCTCGTCCCCGGCCTGAATCGTGCGTTCGGCCATCTTGAGGAAGCGGCCGATGCCGTGGGTCTCATGGACCACAAAGTCGCCCTGCTTGAGGGCGAGCGGATCCACCCGGTTGCGGCGCCGGGCAGGCCGGCGCTTTGCACCGGCGATATCGCCCACCCTGTTGCCGGTCAGGTCCGTCTCCGTGACCACGACCAGCGGCAACGCCTGGGCATCCCGGTGCTTGCGCACCTTGGGGAAGACCAGTCCGGCGTGGCTGAGCGCCTGGTAGATGGTCACCTCGCCGGGGTTGGGCTGCCAGCCCGGCTCCGCCACGTGGACCCGGATGCCCTTCTCCCCAAAGCGGTCCACCATGCGTTTGACCGCACCGTGGGTGGGGGTGATAAACGCTGCCCGCCCCCCGGAATTGGTGTGGGCGAGCAGCAGCGCCATCATTTCCTCGATGGCCGGCAGGTCGCCGCGCGGGGTGGGGCCGGGCTCAAACTCCAGCGGCAGGGTGTCAGATTCCGCGCCCTCGAGCATCCCTGGCGGGGAAAAGGTCCACCACGGTAGCCTGCGGTCGCGGGCGTCATCTTCAAGCTCATCGAGGGACCGGTACGTGGAGGCGGACAGGTCCAGGCCCTCCACGGCCAGGGGGCCATCGGCACCCATCGCTGCGGCCTCCCACCCGGCCTCTAGGAATTCCTGGTCGGTGGCAATCAGGTCCGTGATGCGGCGGCGAATCTTTTCCGGGGCCACCAGCACCACGTGGGTGGCGGGGTCCATGAGCTGTGGGAGGGTGACCAGGGGGGCGTCGATAAGCGCCGGGATGAGCGCCTCCATACCGTCGGCTGGAGTGCCCGCGGCGAGCTTGGACAGCAGCTCCACCAGCGTCGGGTTGCCCGGGTGACGGCGCGCCAGCTCCTCGGCACGCGCCGCCACCTGCGGGGTGATGGGCAGCTCGCGCGCGGGGTAGGCCGCAACCTGCGAAATCGGGTCCACATCTGTGATCGTGCGCTGGTCAGCCACGGAAAACTGGCGGATCTCCGTGACCTCATCGCCCCAAAACTCCACGCGCACCGGGTAGGCGGCCGTGGTAGGAAACACATCCAGGATGCCGCCGCGCACCGCAAACTGGCCCCGGCGAGCAACCATGTCCACCCGCTCATAGGCGCGGAAAACCAGCTGCTCGGTGACCTCCTCGAGCGGGTGGTCCTGGCCCTCCCGCAGCACCACCGGATCGCGGCCGGCAACCTGCGCAATCACCGGCTGGCACACGCCGCGCGCTGCTGTGACCACCACAGAATATTTCTCCAGGTTGCCCAGCACCTCCGCGCGCCGGCCCACAATATCCACCCCGGGGCTCAGCCGCTCATGCGGCAGCGTCTCCCAGGACGGAAACCACGCCACCTTGTCCCCGATCATGGCACGCAGCTCCGCGGTGAGGTCTTCTGCCTCCCGCCCCGTCGCCGTGACCACCAGCACCGGGGCGTGGTGGCTGAGCGTGCCCAGCGCCCACGAGCGCGCCTGATCAATGCCGGTCAGGTGCAGCGTCGGCTCCCCGACGTGCGTGACCAAGCCCTTGAGCTTGGGGTCCGTCGCCGCAACCTTGAGCAGCCCCGCGAGCATGGGGGCCGAATTACTAGACACTACTGTGCAAAACCTTCCTGGATCTTCTTGTCTTCGTGGACCTGCTGGGGCTCCTGGGCCTGCTCTTCCTGGACCTGCCCTTCTTGGGCCCGCTTTTCTGCATCATGCGCATCCAGCGCCGCCACCACCCGATCGGACAGATGCGGGTTCATCTCCAGGTGGTGCAGCCCATTCCAACACAGGTTAACGATGTGCCGCGCCACCTCCCGCTTGTCAATGGAACGATCATCCAGCCACCATTGCGCCGTCATGGACACCATTCCCACCAACGCCTGCCCATAGAGCACCGCGGTTGTGGGGTCCAGCCCAAATTCCTCAAACTTGCCCGCCAAAATATAGGACACCTGGCCGACCGTCGCATTAAGCAGCGTGGCATTCGACGAGCCCATCCGCGGCGAGGAATCCCGTACCAGAATACGGAACCCATCCGTGCGCTCCTCGACGTAGGTTAATAGCGCCAGGACCGCCCGCTCAATACGCTCATGCGAGCCCCCCTCCGACAGCGCCGAGGTAATCACCTGCTCAATGTGGAGCATTTCTCGATCCACAATCACCGCATACAGGCCCTCTTTTCCCCCAAAATGGTCATAGACTACCGGCTTAGTCACCCCCGCGCTGGCCGCAATCTCTTCTACTGTGGCGCCATCGAAACCGCGCTGCGCAAAGTGCTGCCGCCCGATCTCGATGAGCTGCTCACGCCGGGCGCGCCCACTCATCCGCTGTCTCACCATGGCAACCAGGGTATCTGGTCAACCGTGGAGGTCCTATCTTTGCTTATCGACGCCCCCTCCCGTCACGCTATCGCGCACACACTCCCCGCTGCCCATCGCACCACGACCGTGCACCGGGAAATAGATGCCGATGCTCCGCCACCCACCGATACGCCCGATCCTCCAGGAAACGAATACCAGGCACGCGGTAGATGGCGCTAAAGCCCCGAAAATGCGCACTGACCAGCGCATCCAATACAGCATTGACCGCACCGGCACCGCGCAGCCGCTCAGTGCCGCGCATCACCCACGCGGTGGCCTGAGCCTGCTGCTGTGTGATTCCCAGCGCTGCTAGGGCACCGGGGCTATCCAGGGCAAGAAACTGCACGCGTCCCCGCCGATCCACGGCCTGGACCCACCGTGCCGAACGCACGCATAGCCCGCAGGTGGCGTCATAGTAGAACACCACCCGAGGACTCCCGGAGGGTGGGATCGGCATTGTCTTCACTTCCCCTACCTTAGACACAATGGCCCCTGACGCGAAGGCCCCAGACTCAAGTACAGCTCCAGAGCGCGACCATGCGCACCCTATTGGCAGTTCTCACTGCCCTTCGCCCCGGTGCAAAAACAGGCAGACCACAATGGCTAAACCGATATACAACGGTGCTCCCGTGAGAATTCCATCCGGTTCGATGGCCACGGAAACAGCCCCACTGAATACCCTTCCGCGGACCGGGCGCTGCGCCAAGAACAATGCGATAAAGGCATCCGAATGCGCCCACGATGGTGAACACCACACCAATAATTACCGCACTATTGACACCCGCCCTGATTGCCTGCCCAAGAGCAAGAGCAAGAAGTCCGGCAATAAAGAGTGCACCTTCAGGCGCGGCAGACGGCATTTTCCCACGGCCCATGTTCCTGCGAATCTAACCAGGTTCAGCCTCGAGCTGGACTACCCCCAACCAGCCGCTTTCCCCCTATCATTGCTTCCCCACCAGGACTCGAACCTAGAATGACGGTACCAAAAACCGTAGTGTTGCCGATTACACCATGGGGAATCTCACGCTTGCGCGCACGCCACACTCTACCCGAGGACTAGGCCACGGCTCAAAGCGAGGCGCCAGCGGGGCTAGAACTCCACCACCGCACGCAGGCCCGTAGCCTCTGCGAATGCGCGCGGCAGGTCAGCCAAGCCGTAGCGCCGCCCCAGGATGGTGTCCCAGGGCAGTCCCCGCCCCGGTCCATCCAGAAACTCCACTGCCTGGGTGAGGTGACAGGGCTGATAGTTATGCACACCGGTGACGGTGCGCCAGCCGCGCACTATCCACTCCGGGTCCACGTCAATGGTTCCCACGGGAGCCACGGTGCCTGCCAGCACAGCGGTGCCGCCAACGTCCAGTGCCATAACGCAGGACCGCGCCCCAGCCTGCGAGCCGGACAGTTCAAAAGCGATGTCCCAACAGGACTCAGGCACGTCGGCGCTCACCGTCACACCCATCCCGGCAGCACACGAGCGTGCGGCAGGGTCAGGATCCGCACCATGGACGCCGTGCGCCCCAGCGTGCAGCGCCGCCTGCGCCGCACACAACCCCAGCAGGCCTAATCCCATGACCAGCACGCGGCGCCCCCGCAGCTGCCCGGCGGCCTCCAGCATGGCCATCACCGTTGCTACTGCGCATCCGGCGGTGGCGGCGGCTCCAAGTGGAAGCCCGTGCGGCGCGAAAGCCACGGGAAGTCCAGCCGGGGCGACCACGTGGGTGGCGTAGGTTCCAGACAGCACCCAGGTATCTGCGGGATCGAAGCGCTCGTGGCCGACCTTGCGCACGTGTAGGCACTTGGCCGCCAGGCCGCGGCGACACCGCGGGCAAGTCCCGCACGAACTCGTTACACCCAGGACCACAGCATCACCGGCTCTCACTCCATCGCGGCGCGACTCCACCACTACCCCGGCGCCTTCGTGTCCAAGAATCGAGGGGCACGCGGCGCTGCGGCGTCCGGAGATCGTGTGACGGTCTGATCCGCACACCGTCGCCGCCGTGAGTGCTACCAGCACTTCGCCTGCGGACAGTGTGGGAAGGGGGGCGTCGATAAGCGAGAAGCTGCGCCCTCCGCTCCATAGTTGAGCCTGGGCGCGCATCAACCGATGACCAATTCGGGCAGGTCGGCGGCAGATTCGAGCACCACCGCAGTATCCAGGGCGGCAAAGTCCTCGCGGCTGAGGTGACCGGTCAGCACGCCGACTGCGGTGACGCCGGCGCGCTGGGCGGAGCGCACGTCCGCCTGGGTATCGCCGCAGCTGAGCACCTCGCTCGGATCCGTGATCCCGGCGATGCTCATGGCACGCTCAATCATGTCCGGGGCGGGCCGGCCGTGGGCGACTTCGTCACCAGCCACACTGATGTCTATGACGCTGTCCGGCGCGCCCGGCTCCCATCCCAGCCCGGCGAGGATGATGTCGGTGATCTCGCGGGAAAACCCGGTGGTCAGCGCCACAGTCACGCCAGCGCCCCGCAGCCTCCGCAGAGCTGGGGCTACCCCTTCGAGCGGCTCGGGTGGGGTCTGTTGGTAGGTGCGGCGCAGCTCGGCGGTGAACCACGCGAAGGCCTGGCCCACCAGCTCTTGCGTAGGCTCAATACCTCCGATGCGCAGCAGTTGCGTGATGGCGTCGCGCTTTTCTGTGCCCATGTGTTCCTGGAACTGAGCATCGCTCAACCGGGCCCCTTCGCGCTCGGTGGCCGCACGCAGGACGCGGTAGACCTCATCGCGATCGTTGATGGTAGTTCCGGCCATGTCGCAGACAACAAGCTGGTATTTGTTCATTGCTTTACTCCTTGGGTAACTGAGGGATGTTGGGCCGCACTCGCCCGACGTGCGGCGGATTGCGTGGCAGATCGCGCCGACATGACCGCGCGCAGCCACATCGAGCACGCCTCAATGAGCACCACGATGCCAACCATGATCAGCACGATGGCGGAGACCACCCCGAATTGATTGATGCGTGCAGCGTTGAGCAGCAGGAAACCCACGCCGCCGGCGCCCACCACGCCCAACAGGGTGGCCGAGCGCACGTTGGTGTCCAGCAGATAGAGAATGTGCGCGACCAGCGCGGGGGCAGCCTGGCGCACCGTGGCAGCAAAAAACACTTGTCCGGGATTGGCCCCTGTGGCTGCCACGGCGTGTTGCACACGCTGATCCGTCTCTTCCACAGAGTCAGCGACCAGCTTGGACAGCAACCCCACCGCGCCGAGGGACAACGCCAGCGTTCCGGCTATGGCACCCAGTCCGGAGATCACCACGAAAATGATGGCCACGATGAGTTCTGGGATGCCGCGCACCACCACGATGAGCAGCCGAAAGAAGCTGTGCACCGCCCTATTGGCCACCACATTGCGGGCGGCAAGGATCCCGATGGGCACAGCGGCCACCATTCCGATCACGGTAGCTGCCAGCGCAATCTGGATGGTCACCAGCAGCGCCGCCCAAATCGCCGCCCCCGCCCCGCCCGTGGTGGGCGGCCACAATAGCGCCAGGGTCTCTGGAAGCAGCGAGATTCCATGGGTAAGCTGCGCCGGGCTGGAATCAAGAGCCACGAAAGAGACCACGACCACCGTTGTCACTAGCGCGAACACCGCGGTGCGACCACTGCGCTGCCACGTCCACGGCGGCGTGGTGTTGTTCTCGCGTATCGACGCCCCCGCGCTTCCGCCCCCACGCAGCACACCGCGCCTGCCGACGCCCCCAGCCCCACCGCGTTGCAGCACCGCCCGCGCGACTCCGGACACCATTTCCATGGCGATGCACAACACCAGCACAATCAGCGCGAGCGCCATCCCGCGCTGATAGTTGAGCACGCGCAGTGCATCTGCGATGGCCAGTCCTATTCCGCCCACGCCGACGTACCCCAACAGCACCGACGTACGCAGATTGATGTCGCACCGGTGCAGGGCCGTGGCAATAAGCTGTGGCGCCAAGGCCTGGGGAATCGCGGCGATGATCTGCTGGGCACGACTCGCACCGGTAGCCGCCACACCACGGCGCGCGCTGGGATCGAGGTCTTCGATGGCATCGGCGTAGAGTTTGGCCACCATTCCTACTGAGTGGATGCCCATGGCCAACACGCCGGCGGTGGCACCCAGGCCGAAGGCGCGCACAAAAATGATGGCCAGAATTAGGTCCGGCACAGCGCGACAACCAACGATCACTGCGCGCGCCCCGCGCCGTGCCCACGGTGCCGGTGTGGTGGCACGCGCCGCCAGCAATGCGACGGGGAGGGAAAGGGCCACGCTCACAGCTGTCGCAGCGATGACGATGGCAAGGGTCTGGCCGACAAGCTGCGCAGTTTCTGCAAACCCAGGGAAGTCAAGAGGAACAAGCCGCCGAACAAAGGCCACTGCGTTGGTGCCCGAGCGAGCCAGAGCAGCAGCATTGATGCCCAGCGAGTACATGGACCAAAGTCCGGCGGCAAGCAGGATCATCACTACCACCCAGGCCGCGGTGCCCGGCTGGGCCAGGCGAACGGGAAGCGCTGGAATCGGTGCGCGCTTCGGGGCTTTCAGAGTGGTCACTGCGCGGGCACCTCAGCTGTCTGCGTGCTGGCCACCGCACTGTAGATCTGGCTGGCCTGCGCGGCGGTGAGAGTGTCCGTGCGCTGGTCAAGCACCAGGTGGCCACCGCGCAATCCGATGACGCGCTGCGCAACATCGAGAGCGAGCTGGACCTGGTGCAAGGACATGATGACGGTGAGGTCATCCTCGCGGCTGATGTGAGTGATCAGCCCCATGACCTCCTGTGCGGAGACGGGGTCAAGGGAAGCGACGGGTTCGTCGGCAAGCAAAATGCGAGGATGCTGCATGAGCGCGCGGGCGATGGCCACGCGCTGCTGCTGGCCGCCGGAGAGCGTGTCCGCGCGCTGGTGTGCGTGGCTGGACAGGCCCACCCGTTCAAGATTGGCCATCGCCTCTTCGCGCACGGCCCGCGGGTACATCATGAGGCTAATGCGGGGACCGCGCAGCCTGCCCAACGCGCCGGTACACACGTTTTCTAGCACGCTCATGGGGCCAACCAGGTTAAAGCTCTGAAAGATCATGCCCACATCGCGGCGCAGCCGCCGCAGCGGGCGGCCACGCAGAGCATTGACCTCATGGCCGAGCACCCGGACGGTTCCCCGGGTGGGGGTGGCCATGCCATTGATGTGGGATAAGAGCGTGGATTTGCCGGATCCTGACAACCCAAGCACCGCGGTGACGGACCCAGTACGGAAGCCCACCGTGATGTCATTGAGAGCGGTGACCTGCCCGTACGCCTTGGTCAGGCCGTTGAGCTGCACGGGATAGACCGCGTCGAGGTCACGTTGGTAGTCCGCGGGCAGTGTGGAGTGGACAGGTTGCGTGGGCTCATGATGCGGGGTGCCCGCTGCCTGCTGTTTAGACAAGGCCACGGCACGCCTCCGCCTTGGTTGTCGTGCACAGGTCACGGATGGGGTCGAAGGAGGAATCGTCAACCGGCAGGTAGCCATACTCGGTTTCTTCCGGCAGCTCGCAGTCGTGTTCGCTCGGGCAGATTCCCGCCTCAACTAAGGCCGGCTTGGTGGCCTGTTCGCGCAGCACGGTGGTGATCTTCTCGCGCAGCTGTGGGGTCAGCGTGGAATTATTCACGGTCAAGGGGTCTTCCGGGATGGGTTCTGACTTCCAGATCTCCTGGATCTCACCTGCGCGTAACTGCCCGGACTTTTCCAGCGTGGTGGCCATGGCGTCATGCGCGAAGGCGACATCGCAGTTGCCGGATTTCAGACCCAGCAGCGCGGCGTCGTGCCCACCGCTGAGCACCTGCTCAATGCCGGTGTTGGGGTCTATCTGTGCGTCCATGAAACCTTTGAGGGGGACGAGGTATCCGGAGGTAGACGCCTTGTCCACCAAACAGACCCGGTGACCTTCGGCCTGTTTGAGCGACTGGATGGCGGAGCCTGTTTTCACGTAGGCCCGGGAAGTGTAGGAGGGCGCCTGGTCCTTGGCGTGGGAGGCGGCGGCTACTGGGTTTAAGTCCATCCCGGTGCCTTTGGCAATGACGTAGGAAAACGGCCCGAGTGAGGCTATATCGATCTGGCCTGCGCGCATGCCTTCGATGACGGCGGCGTAGTCCGATGCGTTGTGAAATTCCACCTTCGCACCGGTTTCCTTTTCCAATAGGGCTGTGAGGTGCCCAAAGCTTTGTTCCAAGCTCATGGCAGATTCCGCGGGAACGGCGGCAAAGGTGATGGTGGTGGGCGCGTCGGTGGGTGTTGATGCACAGCTGGCTAGTGCTGTGGTGGTTGCCAGTGCCAGGCATCCGGTCAGCCAGCGGGTGTGGGACATGTGGTGTTCCGGCCTTTCGCGGGGAGCAGGGGTTGCTGAGTGTGCTTATCGACGCCCCTTCATGCGGCGTCGTTCGTCTTATTGTCCGACACCGCACGGCACTTGTCTATAGTAGCTAGGGCAATTCATGGACATGTCACCGAGTGTTCACCGCCGCCTAGAAGCCCGCAACATTGCCGCCACTCAGGATCAATTCCGCGATACCAAAAGACAGCGTCATGCCGATCCCGGAGGTCACCACCGCCACGGTCGTGGCTGCATCCGGGCGCTCCAGCACCAGGTTGGTCTGGGTACTATCGGCGTAGATGCCCTTCCATCGCTGCACCACACAGGGCTTTTCAATGCCCAGATACGCACATCCGCGATCGAGCAGCAGCTGCGCGATCTCCGCGTCGATGAAGGGATCCGGAGCCTGCGAGTAGGCGTGCGAATCACCAATGAGCACGTGGTCAGCTGTACCCGTCATCATGAGGTTAGCCACGCAATCCACTAAGCGCGGCTCGCGCTGGACAAGCTCCTCGCGCAGCGCCGTCACGCTGGGCATGGCGGCGATGCCGTCATAGCGCGCCAACGAGGTCCCGGTGAGCACACTCAAGTCCTCCGGAGTGTGGGCGGGCCGCCGGATCATGGACATGACCAGCTCGCACACCCGCACCTGGTGACGCTGCGCCAACTGGGGAAAAAGCCCAGACAACTGGTGTCCAGGTGCGACAACCACCTGGGTGCCTGCGTACGTGCCCGCGGTGGTCTCCACGGTGCCATCACCAACGTGCAGGGCACGGGCATTCCACACGAATTCCACGCCCTGGTCGGCCAGGTAGCGTGTGAGGACCGGGACCACCTCGCGGGGATTGACTCGCAGGTCGCGCGGGAAGTGCGCGCCTGAGACGGCTGCAAGGTCAGGATTCCCCAGCGCAGCAGCAACGTCGTCACGGCCGATCAGCCGCACCTGCTGGCTGCCACGGTGGTGGGCAAATTCATCGAGCACCTGGGCTTCTACTTCTGTGACGGCCGGAACCCACGTGCCCGCCTCACGGGCCCAGAAGCCAGCTGCCGCAGCGGCGCGCAGCCAGCCTGCACGGGAGGCCTGTGCCACCGGTTGGATGAGGTCCGACTGGGCGGTCACACAGGCATGACCAAAGTTTTGAATGGAGGCGCCAACGGCGCCAGCAGACCCTCCGGCGGCGTCGACGATGCGGACCGTGCGGCCTTCCCCAAGGGCACAAAAGGCAGTGGCCAAGCCGATAATTCCGGCGCCGACGATGAGTAGGTCAGTAGTTGGCTGCGCAGAGTGTGCAGCCACAGTGTGAGTAGTCATGGTGTGATTATGCGCAGATCTCACCCCCACTCGCCATACTTGACTAGACATGTTCATGAAATTGTTACCGGTTGTTCGCTTTCCTCCGCTCAGTGGGAGGGCCCCGCACATCGGTTCCGCTATCATGAACTTCAATTACTGCCGCGTACCACCCTGACTCACACACCCCACTGGGACGGTTGACTTGTCCAGCAAAGGAGGCCCCGTGGCCACCCCACCTGTCCAGCGATACATGGAGATCGCCGCGCAGCTACGCCATGACATCCGTTCGGGAACCCTGTCCCCCGGCGATCCACTGCCCTCTGAGGCCCAGTTGTGTGAACAATTCAACGCCGCCCGAGGCACAGTCCGCCAGGCCGTGGGAATCCTGCGCCAGGAAGGCATGGTCTCTTCCGGGCAGGGACGGCGCACCCGCGTCATAGACACCCTGCCCACGCAGTCCTTTGATCACCTGTTTTCCTTCACCCAGTGGTGTCAGGCGTCCGGGGTCACACCAGGCCAGCAGACCCAGTGGGTCACCCGTACCAAGGCCGATCCCAGCCTGGCCGCTTCCCTTGAGCTTGCCGACGCCGCCCCCGTCGTCAGCGTCCTGCGGCTGCGACTCATGGACGGCACCCCGGCCATGGTGGAACGCCTCAACTATCCGCTCGAGTTCGGCCAACACGTCTTGAGCTTCGATCCCGATTCTGGGTCCATTTACCAGCGACTCGTGGACTGCGGGGTGCCCATCGATCGCGCCACCCGCACTATCGACGCGCTGCCTGCCGACCCCACGGATGCTGAACTCCTGCGCGTTCCTACCGGTACTGCCCTGCTGCGCGTACGCCGCCGAGCGTTCACCCCCGACGGTGCGGTCATCGAGTCCTCCGATGACCGCTACCTCTTTGACAAGGCCAGCATCACCACCACGGTCTCCCGGCACGCCCCCTCCCCCGTGGCCATGGTCTGCCCGCCACAGGCAGGGTAGCCTAAAACCAGACAGCACCGACACTAGGAGGACTCATGCTGCTTGCCGAATCATCCAATTCCCCCTTGCCCGCCACCTACGACGCCATGTGGACGGTGGGCGTGCTGGCGCTGACCGTGGCGGCAGTGGCCGTGACCATCTACGCCATCAGCCACGTGGTAAAGAATCCGGAGTTCTCCCAGGGCCAGAAGACCCTGGTGAGCATCCTCTTTGTGATGGTCCCCCTGATCGGCCCGCTGATCTATTGGTACGTGGTTGTGGCGGGGCGCAAGAGCGAGAGCTAGCTTCCAGCCCACCCCGGTAGGAGCACACGTTTTACGAACCAAAAAAGTTTACATGCTAAACTTTTAATAACAACTTGATATACAGTCTTGCGGTAGCCGTGAAGCCGTCTTAGGCTTGCCTGTGACGAACGCATTTTCTCGGAAAAGAATCCTGTCACGAGGGTGCCACAATCGGTTTCGCGTCAGCCTTGGTTATCGGCGCAGCTGCCCCACACTACCTGGAGAAACTGCGAAGTCATGGCCGAACGCCGCTATGCTGCGGTGACTGCTGCAGCCGACTAGGAGATATCATGATCTCACGAATTCTGGCGATTGCTAATACTGCAGTGTTTGCGATATTTGTCTTCGGAAACGCCTCCGCACACGATCTCGCACCGTGGTTCCCTGTGCTCATCTGGGGCGGAGTAATCCTTTCAATTGCCGCCGTTGGCCTAGCTCTAGCACAGTCCAGCGGAAAAACACGTCTCTTGCTGATCGTCGCAGGAATAATCGGGGCCGTTTCTCTGGCGTCCTTCCGCTTGCTGCCGCTGGGAAGCATCAACATCGCAGGATTTGGCGGAGCGATCGTGGCTATGGTCCTCTTCCTCGTCGCAGCAGTGTTGCCTGAGCGCTTCTCCCGCCGAGCGGACGCGGCAGTGGCCTAAACTCCCGCGTCGATCCCTAGCAGGGTCTGGATAGTCTCTGCGCTAACCCCAATCCCGTACCTGCTCCTCGAGCGGTACGGGATTGCTTGTGGTCAGCAAGCAAAAAGGCCAAACACAAGTAATGAAAAAGCCGAGTGTTCTCCTATTCACTAGTGCCCGTGGTGGTGATGCTCGCCGGCCATGGGGGCGGCGAGTGCGGCCTTCTGGCCGGGCTCGGTGATGACAAACTGGCCCATCATCCCGGAGTCCTCGTGGAGCAGCATGTGGCAGTGGTACATGTAGGCCCACTTGGGGTCCGGGTAGTAGCCGAAGGTGACGGCCAGCTTGGCGGTGGCTCCCGGGGGCAGGCCCACGGTGTCCTTCCAGCCGTCGGTGAACACGTCGACGTCGGTACCCTCCATGGACAGCACCTTGAAGGCGGCGTCGTGAATGTGGAAGTTGTGGATCCAGTCGGGGTTTTCGTTGGTGACTGTCCAGATTTCCGGAGCCTTGCGGTCGATGGTGAGGTCCACGCGAGACATGTCCATGCTTTGGCCGTTGATTTCAAAGGTGTTGAGCACGAATTCGCGCTCGACGGCGCCGTTGATGTCCAGCGGTTTGGCGGCGGCGGGCTCGAGGACTGCGGGCAGCGCGGCGGGGGCCGGTGCGGATTCGGGGCCGTGGATGAGCAGCAGGTCAAAGCTGTCCTGGAGGCCAAAGTCGAGGGTGTACTCGTCATCCGGGACGCCAAAGTTGTCCTCGAAGGGGGTGGCCTGGAGGGTGAGGTCCTTGCCCTCGTCAAGGTCCACCACGATTTCGGCGCGCTCGCCTGGGGTGATGCGCAGGTGGTCGACCTCAAGGGGCTTGTCTAGGAGCCCGGAGTCTGTGGCCACCACGTGGAAGGAGCGCCCGTCGGAGAAGCGCAGGTTGAAAAAGCGCATGGTGGACGCGTCGAGGAGGCGCAGGCGGACCCTGCGGGTGGTTGCCGTGAATTCGGCGTTGGTGATCCCGTTGAGGGTGGGGGTGTCTCCCTTGAGGCCAAGGTCGGGGTCGGATTCCTCGTTGAGGGTGCCGTCCTCGTTGAACTTTTGGTCCATGATGGCCACGGGGATGTCATCCACGCCGTAGTTGTGCGGCAGGTCGACCTTGGCGGAGGTGTCATCGTCAATGACAATCAGCCCGGCCAATCCCCGGTAGGCGTGCAGGGCGGTGCGCTCGTGGGGGTGGGGGTGGTACCACAGCGTGGCCGCGGGCTGCTCGACCTTCCAGGTCGGGGACCAGGAATCTCCCGGCTCGATGGGCTGGTGGGGGCCGCCATCGGCAATGGCGGGCAGCTTCATGCCGTGCCAGTGGATGGTGGTCATCTCTTTCAGCCCATTATGGACGTTGACCTGCACCTGCTCCCCGCGGCGCAGGTGCAGGGTGGGGCCTAGGTGGCCGCCGTTGAAGCCCCAGGCGGGCGTGGTGACGTCCGGGAGGATCTGCGCCTGGGCCTCCCCCGCATGGAGGTCGAAGGTGCGCACTCCGGCGACCACGGAGCCGTCGAGAAGCGGGGGGATGGGCAGTGCGCGGCGGGCGCCGTCATAGCCGCGCGGGGTGGCCTGCTTGTGCTTGGACCCGCAGGCGACGATCAACGGACCGGCGGCGACGGTAGCGGCAAGAAATGCTGCGCCCTTGAGGAAGGACCTGCGCTGGATGTTCATCATTTATATCGACTCACCTTTAAGCCTTGAGGTTCAACTCTTCTACCTCCTACCCTAGCCTCACGCTATGCTGTGGCCCGTGAGACTTCCACCAGCCGCGCGCCATCTCACGCGCCATCTCACGCGCCATCGATGAGTCCCAACAGGAAGGCAGGCGGTCTACCAGTGCCCACCGAGAACAACACAGAATTCACTCCGCCCTCCTGCGCGGTGATCGTCCTCGCCGCAGGTGCGGGCACCCGCATGAAGTCAGCCACCCAAAAGACGTTGCACGAAATCGGGGGACGCACCCTGCTGTCCCACAGCCTGCACGCCGCCGCGGGGATGGACCCCACCAGCATCGTCGCCGTGGTGGGCCACCAGCGCGACCAGGTCACCCCCGCGGTCGAGAAGGTGGCCCAGGAGCTGAATCGTCCGGTGGCCGTTGCCATCCAGGAGGAACAAAAGGGCACCGGGCACGCCGTACAGTGCGCGCTAGGCCAGCTCGACGGGTTTAGCGGGACAGTGATTGTGACCAACGGTGACGTGCCGCTGCTGCGCCCGGAGACGCTGGCCAGGCTGGCCCGCGCCCACACCCAGTCCCCCACCGCGGTGACCGTTCTGACGCTGGAGCTTGATGATCCCACCGGCTACGGACGCATCGTGCGCAACGAGGCCGGCGAGGTGACCGCCATCGTGGAACAAAAGGACGCCTCCGACGCAGAAAAAGCCATCCACGAAGTCAACTCCGGCGTGTTTGCCTTCGACGCAGACGTGCTGCGCGACGCACTCGGCCGGATCACCGCCGACAACGCCCAAGGCGAGCTCTACCTCACCGACGTGCTGGCCATCGCCCGCGGCGACGGACTTGCCGTACGCGCGCACGTGGCCGAAGACTCGGAAGAACTCGCCGGGGTCAATGACCGCGTCCAGCTCGCCGCGGCGGGCAAGGTGCTCAACCGCCGCACCGTCGAAGCGGCCATGCGCGGGGGTGCCACCATCATCGACCCTGACACCACCTTCATCGACGTGACCGTGAGCGTGGGCCAGGACGTCACCATCGAGCCCGGCACCCAACTGCGCGGGACCACCACCATCGCCGACGGCGCCACCATTGGGCCGGATACCACCCTGGTAGACATGACCATCGGCGCGGGCGCATCCGTCGTGCGCACCCACGGGCTGTCCTCTGAGATTGGCCCGAACGCCACCGTGGGCCCGTTTACCTATATCCGCCCCGGCACCGTCCTGGGCGAAGACGGCAAGCTCGGCGGGTTCGTGGAAGCCAAGAACGCCCAGATCGGGCGCGGCTCCAAGGTGCCCCACCTGACCTATGTGGGCGACGCCACCATCGGTGAGGAATCCAACATCGGAGCCTCCAGCGTTTTTGTCAACTATGACGGGGTGAACAAACACCACACCACGGTGGGCTCCCACGTGCGCACCGGCTCGGACACCATGTTCATCGCCCCGGTCACCGTGGGTGACGGGGCCTACTCCGGGGCGGGTACAGTGATCAGACAGGACGTCCCGGCCGGTGCGCTGGTGGTCTCCGGTGGACCACAGCGCATCATTGAGGGATGGGTGGAAAAGAAGCGTCCGGGAAGCCCGGCCGCGCAGGCCGCCCAGCGGGCCCGCTCCGCATCCGAGTCACACTCCGGCACCGACCAGGAAGGCTAAGCAGAAAACCCATGTCTGCCCACTGGAAGCAAACCCACAAAAACCTCATGCTCTTCTCCGGGCGCGCACACCCGGAGCTCGGCGAGGCGGTGGCCAACGAGCTCGGCATCGAGCTGACCCCCACCACCGCCCGTGACTTTGCCAACGGTGAAATCTTTGTCCGCTTCGAAGAGTCCGTCCGCGGCTCCGACTGCTTTGTGCTGCAATCCCACACCCAGCCGCTGAACAAGTGGCTCATGGAGCAGCTCATCATGATCGACGCCCTCAAGCGCGGCTCCGCCAAGCACATCACCGCGATCCTGCCGTTCTACCCCTATGCCCGCCAGGACAAGAAGCACCGCGGCCGCGAGCCCATCTCCGCCCGCCTCGTCGCCGACCTGCTCAAGACCGCCGGCGCAGACCGCATCGTGGCAGTGGACCTGCACACCGACCAGATCCAGGGCTTCTTCGACGGCCCGGTCGACCACATGCATGCCATGCCCATCCTCACCGACTACATCAAGGGCAAGTACTCCCTGGACAACATCTGCGTGGTCTCCCCCGACGCCGGCCGCGTCAAGGTCGCCGAAAAGTGGGCCAATGTGCTTGGCGACGCCCCCATGGCCTTCGTGCACAAGACCCGCAGCGTCGACGTGGCCAACGAGGTTGTGGCCAACCGCGTCGTCGGCGACGTCGCCGGGAAGGACTGCGTCCTGCTCGATGACATGATCGACACCGGCGGCACCATCGCCGGCGCCGTGGGCATCCTCAAGGAAGCCGGCGCGAAGTCCGTAGTCATCGCCTGTACCCACGGCGTCTTTTCCGACCCCGCCCGCGAACGGCTCTCCGACTGCGGCGCCGAAGAAGTCATCACCACCGACACCCTGCCGCAATCCACCGAAGGCTGGTCCAACCTCACGGTACTGTCCATCGCCCCGCTGCTGGCACAGACCATCAACGAAATCTTTGAAAACGGATCCGTCACCCACCTCTTCGAAGGCCAGGCCTAAGCTGTCTGACGCGCTCTCGCTCATTCGCGCCGCTCTCCTCCCCCTCGCAGACCCCCTGCGGGCGGAGGCCATGGCGGCCTACATGCGGGGGCGTTTCGCATTCCTAGGCATCAGCGCCGTGCCCCGCCGCCACGCCACCAAACCAATCCTCTCGCCGCTGCGCGACCAGCCCTGTTGGGAGCTGATCAACGACTGCTGGGACCAGCCCCACCGCGAATACCAGTACGTCGCCTGCGACCACCTGCGCACCCAACGCCACGCTGTGCCTCAGGATCAGCTCCCGGCCCTCTACCGCCTGGTGACCACCCACTCCTGGTGGGACACCGTCGACCCGCTTGCCGGCGTGATCGGACGCATGGCCCCAGCGACAGACACCATGCTCTCCTGGGCACATGACCCAAACCTCTGGATCCGTCGCGTGGCACTCCTCCACCAGCTAGGCCGACGCGACGCCACAGACACCGACCTGCTTTCCGCTTGCATCCAGGCGAACGTGGGCACCGGAGAGTTCTTCCTGGATAAGGCCATCGGCTGGGCGCTGCGCGACTACGCCCGCACCAACCCCATCTGGGTACGAAACTTCGTGCACTCCTGCGAAGGAAAAGGCCTTTCCGCACTCTCCCGGCGTGAAGCCCTCAAACACATTGGCACCAAGGGTTGAGCCCTACCGCCGGGCAGTGCTAAAGTAGACCAGTCTCGGCGAGGGAGCCCGCCTTGTGTGCGCCGCTCCGTTATCGACGCGATCACCATCTTCACAAACAAACTTGTGCCTGCGAAGAGACTCGACCAAGACGAAGAACCAGAGTCCCGCCGCAGGCTTTTTGCTGCCCGGAGGCCCCTGTACAGGGCAGCGGGCAGGCAATGGTGGCCTGGGACACGACCTTCTTTCCAACGAATAAGGAGCATCCACATGCCTTCGACCAAGTACCCCACCATCCAGGCTGACGCCCGCACCGAATTTGGCAAGGGTGTTGCCCGCCGCCTGCGCCGCGACTGGAAGGTCCCCGGCGTCATCTACGGCCCCGAGATGGAAACCCCGGTCCACTTTGCCGTGTCCCGCCTGGAAATCCAGGCCCTGGTGCGCAACCACGGCGCCAACGCCATCGTCGAGCTCAACGTAGACGGCACCCCCCACCTGACCATGGTCAAGCACGTTGACCAGAACGTGCTCACCCTGGACATCGACCACATCGACCTGCTTGCCATCAAGCGCGGCGAAAAGGTCGAGGTTGAGGTCCCCGTGGTCATCGAAGGCGAGCCCGCCGCCGGCACCATGGCCATCCAGGACGCCGACGTGCTGCTCGTCGAGGCCGACGTGCTCAACATCCCCGACGAGATCACCGTCTCCATCGAGGGCGCCGAGGTGGACACCAAGATCACCGCCGGCGAGATCACCCTGCCGGGCGATGTCACCCTGGTCGCCGATCCGGAGACCCTGATCGTGGCCGTCTCCTACCCCGAGGTTGACGAAGAACTCGAGGAGGCCGCCGAGGCTGCCGAGGAAGGCGGCGCCGAGGCCGGTGCCGAGTCCACCGAGGAAACCGACGCCGAGTAAAACCCCTCCGCGTTCCTTGCGCATGACGCAGGGGCGATGACCCACCGTGGGCCGTCGCCCCTGTTTTCTTTTTGGTACGTGGCGCTGCGCGCTCTCCCTGTCAGTCCCGCATGCACCTCCGCATGCACCTCCGCATGCCCCTCCGCATGCACCTCCGCATGCCCCTCCGCATGCACCGTGTGACTGGTGGGATTAACACGGTGCACAAAATCACCCCCATTCGGCCGTTTTTCACCCCCGAAAACGCACTTGGCCAGTCACACCAGTCACACGGTGCAAAACGAGGACCCGCGCAAGGGGATAGCCACGCCGTCTGGTCAAGAACCCACGCAGGGACGAGCAGCAGGTGAGGCAGCAATCCCCCTGCCCCACTGCCCCGCCTTGCTACGAAGCCCCGCGCACCCTCCCCTGCCGGTCCCGCATGCCCCTCCGCATGCACCGTGTGACTGGTGGGATTAACACGGTGCACAAAACCACCCCCGTTCGGCCGTTTTTCACCCCCGAAAACGCACTCGGTCAGTCACACCAGTCACACGGTGCAAAAGACCCCCGGCAAAAGACCCCACGCAAGGCCCCGACGCACAAGCCCACACACACAAGGCCCCGTCCCGCCCTCGCGGGCGCCCCGCGGCGGCCCGGTAGAGTTGTGCCTTGTGTCTACTGTTCTTGTTGTTGGCCTAGGAAACCCGGGGGCCTCGTACGCCGGTACGCGCCACAATTTTGGCTTCGAGGTCATCGCGGAGCTGTCCGCGCAGCTGGGGGCCGGGGCGTTTAAGGCGAATCGCAAGGTGAACGCGGAGGTCGCGGAGGCTCGCCTGGGCAGTGATCGCCAGCATGTCGTCCTCGCACGCCCGAGGTGCCTGATGAACCTGTCCGGCGGTCCGGTCAGAGTACTGGCGGACTACTATAAGGTCCCCGCAGACCACATTTACGTTTGCCATGACGAACTTGAGCTTGATTTGGGGCAGGTGGCGTTGCGGCCGGGTGGTGGCGATCGGGGCCACAATGGTTTGCGCTCTATCACCAAGGCATTGGGTACGAAGGATTATGTGCGTGTGTCGTGCGGAATTGGCCGTCCACCGGGGCGCATGGATCCGGCGGCTTTTGTGCTGCGCCGCTTTGCTAAGTCTGAGCGGGTGGAGGTGGCTATTGCTGCGGATACTGCTGCGCGGGAGATTATTCGGGCAATATCCGCAGCTAGTTAGTCTTCAACATTGGCCCAGGACACGGCGATGTAGAAGTCTTCTTCTGCGCGGGTAAGGGCGCTGTAGGCGGCGCTCAGTGCGCGGGCATTTCCCGGGGAGGGGGCGCAGTCAAGGAGGTTGCGGGAGTTTCTGAGTTCCGCGTAGGCGCGTTCTTCTGTATAGCGCAGAAAATCGAGGGCTTCGGTGGAGTTGGCGGCATCATGATAGCGGCTAATCAGCTTTTCTGCGCCGGAGCCTATTCCTTGTACTTCGCAGAGTTGATGCCAGTGGCCCAGCAGGCTGTCTAGCCGGGTGACTGCGGTGGCGAGGCGTCCCCGGATTTCTTGTTCTACCAGCACGGTTTCTTGTTCTAGGAGATGCCGGTCGCGTTCCAGGTCTTCTTTTTCGTGGTATTTTTTCAGCCACGCTGCCACTGCTTTGGCGCTGAGCCAGATTGCTCCACCTGCGGCGGCGATTTTAGCCAGTGTGACCAGTAGTGGTGCCAGCAGGGTGAGCAGCCACAGGCCTACCGCGATGACCAGGAAGATGCCACATCCGGAATAGTCTTCTTCTTCATAAACCACATAGCGTCGTGCCATTGCTTTTAGCCCCCCTTTAAAAGACGAAGAAAATAAGCGGCACCAGTACCGCCCAGAGCAGCAGAATCTGGATAGCAAGGCTTATCGACGCCCCCGTAAGGTTCGGCATTTTCTTCCTCGCCACCTCTGCCTTGGCGGTGTCAAGCCAGTTGAGGTTTTTGCCCACGTTTTCATCAAACACCTGGTGGTGGGCATCAAGGGTGCGGCGGACGTTGCCGTGGGCGTCGACGGGATGTTCGCGGGAGAGTTCTACCCTGTCGAAGGGGTTGCGGGGCGTGGAGCTGGGCCCGCCGTATCCGGAGGTGACTCGGTAGACTTCTACGGGCCGTAGCGCTGTGGAGCGCTGCGCCTCAAAGTCGTTGTAGTTGGACGCGATGTAGTCGGCGGCGTTGACGCTGCTGCGCTGCGCAATGGTTTCGCCCATCGGCGTGGACCCCTCCTGGATAGCTCAAGCTCAGCGGTGATTTCCCCCACCTTAGCGCACTACCATTTCCGGGCTTTTTTCACGGCTTTGGCCAGGGCGCGATCATCGAGCTCTAAGGCGCCGCAACGCTTCAAACGGTGCACGACTGTGGGGCAGGTGCGGCATCGCGGGTCGGAGCGGCAGCATTTCTTCTTGGTTTTGCCGCTGGCCAGCTGGCGGCGCACCTTTGCCATCTTCTTGCGTTGCTTGTCGGCCTTACCCACGCCTTCTAGTCTAGGCTGTAGTTTTTCGTTTGAAAGGACACCCCTGCGATGCGTCTTGCCACTGTTCGTTCTGATTCCACCACTATTGCCGTCCGGGTGGAGACTGACTCCACCGGCGTGCCCATTGCTGGGTTTTCGGATGTGGGCGCGTTGCTAGCTGATCCGTCGTGGCGGCAGATCGCCCAGCGTGCCGACGCCCCCTCGCTGACCTTTGCCCCCACGGACCTTGCCCCGGTAGTTCCACACCCGTCGAAGATCATCTGTGTGGGCATGAACTACGCCAATCACATCGCGGAGATGGGGCGGCCCAAGCCGGATTATCCGACGCTCTTTGTCAAGTTCCCCGAGGCGCTGACCGGGCCGTTTGATGATGTCCTGGCACCTCATGACAGGCACGATGCTTTGGATTGGGAGGGCGAGCTGGCGGTGATCATCGGCGCCCGCGCTCGGCGCGTGGCTGCTGCTGATGCCGCAGAGTACATCGCCGGCTATGCGGTGATGAATGATTACACCCAGCGGGACATGCAATACCGCACCCTGCAGTGGCACCAAGGAAAGTCCATGGAAGGCTCGGCGGGCTTTGGCCCCTGGCTAACCACTGCGGATGCGTTTGCTTTTGGCGGGGAGCTGGCCACTTACCTCGACGGGGAGCAGGTGCAGTCCACCCCCACCGATGATCTGGTGTTTAAGCCAGAGGACCTCATCGAGTACATCTCACACATCTACCCGCTCAATCCGGGCGACGTCATTGCCACCGGCACCCCGGGCGGCGTGGGACATGCCCGGAAACCGCAGCGCTACATCGGCGATGGCCAGACCGTGACCGTTGAGATCGCCGGCCTGGGGCGCATTGCTAACAAGACGGTCTTTGAGCAGATTTAAGGATGAAAAATCCCACCAACCTGCGCCGCGAGTGTGTCGAGCGCAGGGATGGTGGAGCCCACGATGGTGCGGTTGACTTCGGGAAGCGTCCAGAGGACCTGCCCAAAGTAGGTGGGGGTGATCAGCTGTGAATCCGGTTCATTGGGGAACTTCGGCTCGAAGCCCGTGACAATCTTGATCGTGGGGTACGTGTTAGACGAGTACTCCCAGGGCACGGCGTCCACCCAGAACTCCGCGGGCAGCTGCCCCTTCGGAGTGATGATGCGCAACCCGTCAATGTTTTGGTTGGGGGTACGCGTGTAGTGGGCGAAGGTCTGGCCGGCATCACCGTAGTGGTGGCCCATGGTATTGAATTCCTCATAGCCCACCAGGTAGTAGACGTCGACGTGTTCGGATGACCCGTAGACCAGCGGCGCGGTGAAGGACGCACCCAGGGCAGGACCCGGTGTAGTGGCAAAGGCAGGGGCGGGGACGGCAAGCGCCAGCGCGGTCGCGGCGCTGGCAGCGGCAAGCAGCTTCTTCATACCCGATTTATCCGCCCCGGATCACCCGCCGTTACAGCCCCGCAGCCCTTAAGTTTCCAGCTCGGAGGCCAACCAGGACACGATTTCCCCGGCGGGTGTCTCCGGCGCGGACGCATATTCGGCACCGCACAGGCAGTAGGCGAATTCATCGCGGCCGCGCAGCGGCGCCATGAGTGCTCCCAGGTGCGGGTAGCAGGGCTTGAGGTCGGGATGGGCCTGGGTGAAGGCGGTGGGTAGGCCGCGGGCGAAGCGGCCGGAGAACGCGCGGGTGGACACTGTGCGCAGCGCCTCGGCGGTGGCGTCGCTAAGCAAACGGCGATTGCGCTGGCTGGTTCCTGCTTCGGGGGCGCGCAGGAACGCGGTGCCGCAGGCGGCGGCGCACACCCCGTCCTGGGCGAGGACGCGGGCGACGGCGCCGGGAGTGGTCAGGCCGCCGGCGGCGATGAGCGGGGCGTCGGTGACGGCGTGGACGTCGATAAGCAATTGTTCAAGCGGGCGCTCGTCGGGGGTGGCGCACACGCTCCACGTGCTGCGATGCCCGCCGGCTTCTGGGCCTTGGACGATCAGGGCGCGGGCCCCGGCGTCGGCGGCTACGCGGGCGTCCTGCGGGTTGGTGACGGTGACCCACGCCTCGACGCCGTAGGCGCGCAGGCAGTCGAACTCGTTGGGGGCGAAGATGCCAAAAGTGCAGCTGACCACAGTGGGTCCGTATCCGGCGCGCACGGCATCGAGGATGGCGTTGAATTTGGCGTTCCAGCCAAACATGTAATCCACGTCCGGGATGCCGGGCCATTCCAGGCCGTGTTGGGCAAACAGCGGTTGCAGCTCCTGGGCAACCTCGCCGATGCATTCGCGCTCGGGGTCAGGGTTTTGGGGGCAGAAAAGGTTGACGCCATACGGCACGCCGCCGTCGGCGACGGTGCGCATCTGGTCATCGAGCGTGGCGGCGTCGGACGACCCGGAGGCTAAGAATCCCAGTCCGCCCGCCTGGCCGACGGCACAGACGAGTTCGGGGGTGGAGGGCCCACCGGCCATCGGGGCGGCGATGATGGGCACTCGGGGACAGGCGGGGGTTGCCGGTGCGGGGCTCATGGTGCCAATGGTAGGCCAGCGGGGCGCGGCAGTTGTGGGACAATGGGCGACCGTGGGATTTCTTCAGAAGTTCAAGGACCTTGTTTCTGGCCGCCCGGCGGCTGACACGTCCGGCTCGGCGCGCCCGACAGCTGCGCTGGATCTGCGTGAGGTCAGCGCCGACTGGCTGATCGTGGGGCTGGGCAACCCGGGTGCGAAGTACGCCGCGACCCGCCACAATGTGGGCTATATGGCCGTTGATGATCTGCTGGCGGTCGACGGCAAGGTGCTCACAGCGTGCACAGGCGTGCCGGCGCAGGCCGCTGTGGTGCCCATCGGTGATTCCACGGCGGTGGTGATGCGCTCCACAACGTTTATGAATACCTCGGGCGAGGCGGTGGGCCCGGCCGCCCGCGCACTCGGCCTGCCGCCGGAGCGGGTGATCGTTTGCCACGATGAGCTGGACCTTCCACTGGGCACGGTGCGGCTGCGCCAGGGTGGCAGCGAGAACGGCCACAACGGGTTGAAGTCCATTAGCGAGCACCTGGGATCCCGCGATTACCTGCGGGTACGCATCGGTATTTCGCGCCCGCCGAAGGGTACTCCGGTCATCGATTGGGTGCTGGGGGCGGTGGATTCGGGTCCGCTTCTCGACGCCGCTATCACCACCGCCGCGCGCGCCTGCCGGTTGGTAGCAACAGAGGGCTTGGCCAAGGCGCAAAACGTCATCCACTCCAGCTAGCCACCCCCGGATGGGGGTATGCCGCGGCGGCGAGGGCGACGCAGCGCACCGGCTGTGAGCTTGCCGTTTTCCGCTTGTTGGAAACGGTGCTCAATAGCGCTTCTACCTGCGGGAATGGCCTTATTGAAAACCTAATAAAAATGAGTAGTGTCAGGGCTTAAGAAGGTTGTTCCCTACTCCACAAAGGAGAAACCATGACCCACACCACCCACGAAGGCCACACCCACACCCACGGCCCCAACTGCGGCCACGTCGCCGTCCCCCACGGCGACCACACCGACTACGTCCACGACGGCCACCTCCACCGCGAGCACGAGGGCCACTGGGACGAGTGCGAGCCCCAAGAGCACCACGTCCACGAAGGCCACGACCACGAGCACGGCCCGAACTGTGGCCACGTCGCCGTCCCCCACGGCGACCACGTGGACTACATCCATGACGGCCACCGCCACGCCGCCCACGAGGGCCACTGGGACGATCACTAAATACATTCCCTCCGGCCTATCCTGCCCCGCTCCCCATGCTTGTCTTCTAATGTTTGGGTGGCGGGGTTTTGCTGCGCTGTGGCTGTGAGCGGGCACCACTAACCTTCAACCGTTAGCCCCTGCCTCCCGCAGGTGGCTGCGGGCGGGGCCATAGAGACGTCGAGAAGCAGCTGGAACGCTAAACGCCCTTAGGTTTGCGTAGACTGTGACACCATGTCACTGATCTCACTGCGCGACGTGCGCAAGGTCTACCGCACCTCCAGCGGGGAGGTCCACGCCCTCGACGGGCTGAACCTCGAGGTAGAACAAGGCACCGTGCGTGGGCTCCTTGGCCCCAACGGCGCCGGAAAAACCACCACCGTCAAGGTACTGACCACCCTGATAACCCCCACCTCCGGCACCGCCACCATCGATGGGTTCGACGTGGTGCGCCAGGCCCACCGCGTGCGCAGCATCATCGGCGCATCCGGCCAATACGCCACCATCGATGAGGATCTGTCCGCCCGTGAAAACCTCATCCTCATCGGCAGGCTGTTCCACCTCGGCGACCGCCGCGCCAAAGCCCGCGCCGATGAACTGCTAGAAACCTTCCACCTCACCGACGCCGCAAACCGGCCGGTCAAGGGATTTTCCGGAGGCATGCGCCGGCGCGCAGACCTGGCCGCCTCACTGGTCAATGACCCACGCATCCTCTTTCTTGACGAACCCACCACCGGCCTCGACCCCGCAGCACGCCTAGCCCTGTGGGACATCATCCGCCAGCGCGTCGCGGCCGGTACCACCCTGCTGCTGACCACCCAGTACCTCGAAGAGGCAGACCAGTTGGCAGACAGCATCAGCGTCATCGACCACGGGCGCGTCATCGCGGAAGGAACTGCCGACGAACTCAAGCGCGAGGTCGGCGGGCAGCGCATCTCCATCACGGTGGAGAAGGCCACTGCTGCGATGAAGGCAGCCCAGATCATCGCCAATGCCACCGGCACACAGCCCCACGTCGCCGAGCGCACCATCACCGCCCCGGCCACCCACGGTGCCCACAGCCTTGAAGAGGCGCTGCGCGGCCTGCGCCAACACGGAATCTCGCTGCACGACGCCGGCCTGACCCGCCCCACCCTCGACGACGTCTTCTTACAGCTCACCGGCCATGACGCGACCGCCGAACCCGCCGAAGAAGCTGACGCCACCAACAAAGGAGTCCGCTCATGATCAACTGGCTGAGCGACGTCCGCGCCATCGTGCTGCGCAATATCATCCGGTTCCGGCGCAACCCCGACGTGCTTACCTGGGGTGTAGCCCAGCCCGTCATGTTTGTGCTGCTCTTTAGCCAGGTCTTCGGCGGCGCCATCACCGTGCCCGGCACGGACTACACCAAATTCCTCATGGCCGGCATTTTCGTCCAAACCGCCGTCTTTGGTTCCACGCTATCCGGCATGTTCATGGCCGAAGATAAAAAGAAGGGGCTGATCGACCGCTTTAAAACGCTGCCCATGGCCCCTTCCGCCGTCGTGGTCGGGCGCACCATCGCCGACCTGCTGCTTAATGCCTTTACCTTGAGCGTCATGGTGCTCACCGGAGCAATCGTGGGGTGGCGCTTCGAAGACGGCTGGCTGCATTTCTTGGCAGGCATGGGCCTGCTGCTCATCTTCTGCTGGGCGTTTTCCTGGGTGATGATTCTGCTGGGCCTTGTTGTGCGCAGCCCCGAAGCCATGAACAGCGCGTCCTTTATGGTCCTGTTCCCCCTGACATTCCTGTCCAACGCGTTTGTGCCCTCCCAATCCATGCCCCGGTTCTTGCGCGCCTTCGCCGAATGGAACCCCGTCTCTGCCCTGGTCCAAGCCACCCGTGACCTGTTTGGCAACACCGGCGATGCCCCCATTCCGGATACCTGGCCCATGCAGCACCCCATCGCCGGCGTTCTTGCCGGTACGGTGATCTTTACGGTCGTCTTCGCCCCCTTGGCGGTGGCGCGGTACCGGAAGGCGGCGTGACTTGTGCATCGCACCAGAGAATCGGTGTAAGACATCCTAGGAGTGCATTCTTTAGTAGAGTTCCACAGCCATTCGTTCGCGTAGCCCTGATCAAGGCTGCTCGCAATGAAGGGGAGCTTCGTCGTAGAGAGCACGTAACTAGTACTCGAGCAAAATATTTAACAACACAACAGATGAACTCCGCCAGCTGGGTCATACCTTGTATCGCCGTCGCGAAGACATTTTGGCGTTTTGCGGTATCGGAGCGTCCAATGGGCCAGTTGAAGCGATCAATGGACGCTTGAGCCCCTGCAGGGGATCGCCCTAGGGTTCCGCAACCTCGAGAACTACAGCTTGCGGTCCCTGCTGCACTCCGGAGGACTGCAAGCCGCGATCAATGCACTCTAAAACGCGAAGAGCCGCTTAAGGACACATTTTCATGATTGAAAGTTGTTAGCCCCCTGCCCGCACCCTTCCGCGACATCGATCCTGAACCGCCCAACGGACCAATACAGCGATCCAGGCGATGAAGGAGCCCCAGCATGACCACTACAGTATCCCCTCTGATGGTCGGGGACTTGGTAGTTACTTTGTGAGAGCCCTGATCAGCTTCAGATAGTCAAAAGAGTGCTGAACACGCTGGAAACTGAGGCGTTGCAGCATGAAGATGGGGCGGTCGCCCAAAGAGTACGCACAGCTCACCCTTCTGGAGAGACAGACCCTTGGATCCCGGATAAATTTTAAGTATTCCTTATGGCGAACACACGACCTTGCCTCCATACATACCTTCACGGGACCTACCCCATATTGGGGTGTAATCCGAAATATTTTCCCTAACTCTTATGGCAGCCTCACCGATGACCACGTATCCTACGCGATGTGCGGATAGCACATACCATCCTCTGTACACGAAAGGATTATGCTCATGCCCAAAATGGCATCGGCTCTGAGCCTCGCAACCCTCGCTACCCTAGCCCTTGCACCCCGATAGCCATGGCAGCGGTCGGTTATCGGGGCTCAGTCGTCAACGGGTGTCAAGCGTTTATCCAGGGCGCTTCTGCATGGAGCAACTGCCGCCCAGCTACCGCAACCGGACAGGTTGCCACACACGCCCATTGCACCGCTCAACCCACCATCATGAGCCGTTGGGTCCCGGTCTATCAGAATCAGGTGTCACTCGGAATCGCCCAAACCGGTTGCTTCTTCCACGTTCACACCGCACAAACTCACTGGCAGTAAAACCGCACATGACGCCTGCAAGGAAGCGCCAGCTCTTTTCTGCAATACTTTTGGCAGCAGTATGGGTAGCAACCATGCTATCCCTCGCAACATCCTGGCACAACAGCCTGAATGCGGCTACGGTAGCAATATGCGCACCCGTTATGTATGCTATGCCGGTTATTGCTGCGTGTGCTTCCTGGCAGGAATCCATACGCGTGGGTGCCAATGCACGCCCGGTATGGATGCATACTCCGCGACGCTGGAGTGCAGTTCACTCAAGGCAAGTGCTCCAGACCTACCTGATATCAGTTTTTCTACCACAGTTCCTCTTAAGTGGAGCAATCCTCGTTGTTACGTGGGTACGCCATACTCCGGGTTATTTAGACTACCGCTACCTCGGGCTAAGTTTCGGATTGGGGGCAATTGCATTGTGCATTGGCACGGTGGCCGCGCATCTGAACTTGGGAATGATACGTAATGCCATCTTCGCCGTCATCCTAGGCCTATTTAGCGGAATCTACCTGGTACGCCTGCCAGGCATCGTCAACACGTGGGAGACGCTTAATCCCCTGGCCTGGGCGGCTATAAGCACTTGCTTAGCGCTTCTTATTGGAGCTCTTTGCTTACTCTACACCCTCCCTAGAACCATACCAATGACCAACCGGAGCGTCGCCGGGGTATCACTCACTACCCTTGTCATTATTACTATTCTTTTCGGTGGGGTACAGCCCGTGGGGGTGACACGAACTCAGGCAAAGTCTCCAGAATGCACCACCACCCGACACGATCGTGCCTGTGTGTGGCCCGAAGACGCTTTCAAACTTGACTCCCTCAACGCGCAACTCACCAGGCAGCGATCGCTCATTGAAACCGCCCAGATGAGCATTCCTCCGGTCATAGCAGCCGAGCCCGGGCTTTCACTACCGCCCCAAAATATCGTTTTATACCCCTTCGGAGGTGATAACCCATCCTGGAGCGGCGCACAGAGTCTACTCGCTGCTTTTCCCTGGACCACGTGTCCGCCGTCAGAAGACTCAGATCTACTCTATGTTCTCATCAACAACTACCTGTATGGTGACATAGACTTCCGCGGCTTCGCCACACAGGATCCAGCAGCCGATGCGAACCGTGTCCGCCTGACAGAACAGTTAAAAAAACTTGACCCAGATGATCTTCGCGCCCGTCTCGCTGCCAGCCTGTCCACCTATTTCACCACATGTACCTTTCATGCCGAGGAGCTTGTGCCATGACCTCACTCCCACCAGCACTACAAGCCACAAAGGTGTCTGGCGGGTATCGCCACAGTCCGGTTCTCACGGACATCACCTTTGAACTGAGAACTGGTAGGGTTATCGCTCTACTCGGTCCTAACGGAGCCGGAAAGACGACATTGCTTTCCATCCTCGCTACCGTCGCTAGACCAAGTTCAGGAGAACTACGTATACGGGGCCTAGACCCACGAGTGCGGCGTGACCGTGATAAAATCCGACGCAATCTCGGCTACTTACCGCAAAATTTCAGCGCTGATGAGTCTCTCACCGTGAGTCAATTTGTCTCTTATAGCCTCTGGATGCGTTGCTACCCTTCGAAGCTGCGGGACCGTGCCACCACAGAGGCCATCGACACTGTTGGCCTAGGCGGTGATTCTGATACCGCGCTGAAGTCTCTCTCCGGCGGAATGCGTCAACGTGCGGGCATCGCAGCGGCCGTTGCCGGACATCCACAGCTAATTATCGTCGATGAACCCACTGCCGGACTTGATCCACAACAACGCGCACATTTTAGAGCCTTACTTAGAGAGCTCCACTCCCAACAGCATCCACCCACGGTCCTATTGAGCACCCATCTTGTAGAAGATGTGGTGTCCTGCGCGGATGACTTATTGGTCATCAATTCAGGGCAATTATGTTACCAAGGTCCGGCTAGCGTCTTGGGAGCTAGCGGCGCAACGACTCTGGAACAAATGGAGCATAACTACACCAGCCTCATTTCCAAGACGGTCCGATGATTACTACCTTCCTTTCAACGCGTCGCATAGGTTACGCGCTTGCACTTTCTGTGCTCGCTGCGACGTCGTTGCTATGGATTATGCCCATTTCATGGGGAATCCCAAGCGCGAACTATGCATTAGACACGCCCTTGGCTCGACTGCTACCCGTGGTTCTCGGCGGACTGGCTGGCACGACCGTCAATCCGGTAGCCCCTGCGATGGAAGATGTTGCTCCATCCTCCCTCCTCCGTATCAGACTTTTCGCAATGTCCGTATTCTGCATTCTTCAGTTAGTTATTGTTGTATGCATCGCGGGTCTACTTCGTTTTTTCATCTGCGTGAACCTCTCGGTACAGGATGTAACACAAACCCTGATAGGAACGTTATTCTGGCAAGGCATCTGCATAATTTGTTGTTGTATCATCCGAAATATTCGCGCTTGGTTTATTCCCCTCACGGTGCTTTTAGGCTTACTCATCTTCGCCTACGATAGCTCCGCATCCCCCAGAAACTGGAACATGCTACTTACAATCACACATTGGACTATTGCAGAAGCAGTAGTGGCAATCGCCAGCGCCGCATTGTGCTTACGGTGGGTACGGGGCCAGAACTAAACAAGTTGCACCGCCGTTGCGCTATTCAAACACCTGCATCCCTCATCACCTCGCAGTCGTGCACTGGATCCGGTTCCAACTTCGCTGGTAGGTGCTGTATCCTGTTCAGGTTGCGCGCCTGTCAGGCGCCAAGAACTAAGCACCAGGCACCAGCCACCACGTGAAGGGGAGACGATGAGCGAGACCGCGACCAAGAACGAGGCAGCACTGCGGCGCACCTTTGCCGTCATCGCTCACCCGGACGCCGGTAAATCCACGCTCACCGAGGCTTTGGCGCTGCACGCCCACATGATTTCTGAGGCCGGTGCCGTTCACGGTAAGGCGGGACGCAAGTCCACTGTGTCTGACTGGATGGAGATGGAAAAGGACCGCGGCATCTCCATCGCCTCGTCAGCCTTGCAGTTCGAATACGCCCCTAGCGGCCACGAGGGCGCCCCCTTTGTGATCAACCTGGTGGACACCCCCGGCCACGCGGACTTCTCCGAGGACACCTACCGCGTGCTCATGGCGGTCGATGCGGCAGTCATGCTTATCGACGCCGCGAAAGGCCTCGAGCCCCAGACCCTCCAGCTTTTCCGCGTGTGCAAGTCCCGGGGGTTGCCCATCGTGACGGTGATCAACAAGTGGGACCGGGTGGGCCGCGAACCGCTGGAGCTTGTCGATGAGATTGTCAGTGAGATCGGTCTGCAGCCCACCCCGCTGTTTTGGCCCGTCGGTGATGCCGGCGATTTCCGGGGCCTGGCCCGCGTCACCCCGGACGGCGAGGTCGATGAGTATGTCCACTTCATCCGCACGGCCGGCGGTTCCACCATCGCGCCGGAGGAGCACTACTCCCCTGACCAGGCCCGTGAGCGCGAGGGCGAGGTGTGGGAGCGCGCCGCTGAGGAGGCAGAACTGCTGGCTGCCGACGGCGCCGTGCATGACCAGGAGCTTTTCGAGGCCTGCGAGACCTCCCCGGTGATCTTTGCCTCCGCCATGCTGAACTTTGGTGTCCACCAGATCCTGGACGCCCTGTGTGCGCTGGCGCCCTCGCCGGCCGGGCGCGACGCGGACCCGAAGGTCATCGAGGCCGCCACCAGCGCCATGGATACCCGCCGGGAGGTCGATGATGATTTTTCCGGCATCGTGTTCAAGGCCCAGGCGGGCATGGACCGCAATCACCGCGACACCTTGGCGTTCATGCGCGTGGTCTCCGGGGAGTTTGACCGCGGCATGCAGGTGACCCACGCCCAGAGCGGGCGCAGCTTTTCCACCAAGTATGCACTGACCGTCTTTGGGCGCACCCGCGCCACGGTGGAGACGGCCTTCCCGGGCGATATTGTGGGCCTGGTCAACGCCGGATCGCTGGCGCCCGGGGACACCCTGTATACCGGCCGCAAGATCCAGTACCCGCCCATGCCGCAGTTTGCCCCTGAGCATTTCCGGATCCTGCGTGCCAAGTCTCTGGGCAAGTACAAGCAGTTCCGCAAGGCCCTCGAGCAGTTGGATGCAGAGGGCGTGGTGCAGATCCTGCGCAATGAGATCCGCGGCGATGCCAACCCCGTCATGGCCGCCGTAGGCCCCATGCAGTTCGAGGTCATGCAGGCCCGCATGGCCGCCGAATATAACGTGGAGACGGAGATCGACCCCATCCCCTATAAGGTGGCCAGGCGCACCGACGCGGAGTCCGCCCCCGGGTTGGGCCGGCAGCGCGGCGTCGAGGTGTTTACCCGCACCGACGGCGAGCTCATCGCGCTGTTCGGGGATAAGTGGAAGCTGGCGTTCATCGAGAAGGAGCACCCGGAGTTCACTCTCGAGCCGCTGGTGGCAGACGACTAAACCCAAAAAGGAGCACCCGACCCGTGCCTAATCATCACCCCTCCCGCAGCTGGCGAGGCTGCGCCCTGTGCAAGCCGCACAAGCGCCGCGGGACAGGACGCGCTGGCCGCGATCCGTTTGCGGTACGCCGCCAGCTGGGCGCCGCACGGCGCTACGCCCGGCACGATCTGGCCGACTAACCACCAGCCCCGCCAGCCGTGTCGGCCGGACAATCGGCACACCAGCGCGCCCGCAGCAATGGTCTGGGTCATTCCTATCACCTAGGATGACCACTATGAACACCCCCGCCGCGCGCCCGCGCGCCACCGATGACCAGCGCCACCAGGCCACCGAAGAGCTCGGCGCGGCGTTGTCGCGCGGGCAGCTGACCATCGCGGAGTTTGAGGAGCGCACCATGGCCGCCATCCGGGCGACCTACGCCGATGAGCTTCCCGCCCTGCTTGCCGACGTCCCCGCCCCCACCGTCCCCACACCTGTTGCAGCTTCAGCCCCCGCACCCCGGCGCACCTCCGCAGTGCGGGGTTCGTCCTGGTCGGTGGGGGTTTTCGGCGGTACGGAGCGCTCCCGCGGAGCCTTAGCCTCCACCCACCGCGCCGTCGCTTCCTTCGGCGGGGTGGACATTGATCTGCGCAACGTGGAGCTGAGCGCCCCGGAGACAGTCATCCAGGCAGTAGCGCTATTCGGGGGGATAACCATCAAGGTCTTCGACGATGTTGAGGTCATCTGCGAGGGCCTGGGGCTCTTCGGCAGCTTCAGCCAGCGCCAGGCGTCCAGACAGGGTCGCAGTGTTGCCCCAGCACCGGCGGGCGCACCCCGGGTACGCATCACGGGCCTAGCGGCCTTCGGAGGGGTAGACGTTCAGGTCTATCCGCGGGGTTAGTCGCAGGCCATGAAGCTCTTTCGCCGCCGCTCCCCGCTGGCCCGCGCGCCGCAGCAGGCCCACGTCCTGGCTGCGCAGCGCCTCCACGTGCACACTGCCGAGTCCCTGGTGGTTGTCACCTTCTCCCCCGAGGTCGCGCCGCCACTGTCGGCCGCCTTGCGCGCGGGCGAGGACGTCCGCCTGGAGTGCCCCGACGCCCGGCCGGTGAGCTTTGTCGCAGCCCCGGACAAGGCCACCCCCGCCCCGGCATTGGACCCGGTAGCCGGCTGGATCATTCCCATCACTCAGGCTGTGCGCGCGCAGCTCGTGGCGCGCACCGGTGAGGTGGCGGCGCAGGGTGAGGACGGGGGCGTCGATAAGCAGTATGCGTGGGAGATCCCCGGGATCAATCTTGGGCTGGTGTGCGAGTAAAACGGGTAGTCTCGCGGCCATGACTCACGGTGCCGCTTTACGCAATGATCCTGATGATTTCCTGCCCGAGGGTTTGGGCGGGCTGCTTGCCGCCCACCCGCACGCACGCTGGGACGACGGAGGCTTTGTGCTCAGCGCCGCCCTTTCGGACGCCCCGGCTCAGGTGCGCGTGCTCTCCGGTGGCGGGTCCGGACACGAGCCGCTGCACGCCGGATTTGTGGGGCCTGGGATGCTCGACGCCGCGGTGCCGGGGCTGCTGTTTACCTCGCCCAACGCCGTGCAGATTGCCGCGGCGACGCGGGCGTGCGACCAGGGCCGCGGTGTGGTGCACATTGTCAAGAACTACACCGGCGACGTGATGAACTTCTCCACCGCACGCACGACCTGCGCGGATGTTGATACCGCGGTGGTGCTTGTGGACGATGACGTCGCCACCGAACTGCGCGACGGCGAGGACGGACCCGGGCGACGCGGGACCGCCGCGACGATCCTGGTGGAAAAGGTCGCCGGGGCCGCCGCCGCACGCGGGGACTCGCTAGAGCGCGTAGTTGACCTTGCTCAGCGCGTGGCCACCACCGCCCGCTCCATGGCGGTAGCACTTGCCCCCGGACACGTGCCCACCACGGGGCGCGCCACCTTTGACCTGCCGGCCGGCCAGATGGAAATGGGCGTGGGCATCCACGGCGAGCCGGGCACCGACACCGTGGCCACGTCCACGGCTGCCGAGATCGCTGCCACGCTCGTCGAGCGCGTCACCCAGGCGGCCGGCCTGGAGGCTGGTGCGCAGGTCGCGGTGGTGATCAACGGCCTGGGATCGACCACGCAACTCGAACTCGGGGTGTTCTTCGCCGACGCCCTGCGCGAGCTGGACCAGCGCGGCATCCGCGTGCGCCGCGGTCTGGTGGGCAGCTTTGTCACCTCGGTGAACATGCACGGGGTCTCGCTGACCCTCGCCCCCGTCGACGAGGAGATCCTTGAGCTTCTCGACGCCCCCACCGCCGCCCCCGCCTGGCCCCAGATGGTGAGCGACCCGCAGGCCAGCCCTGCGCGCATGCGCATCAGCGACCCCCTGCCCAGCACCGGCGAGCCCCAGCCCTGGCTGAGCGCCGCCATCGAGCGCATCCAAGGCGGCGCCGATGAGCTGACCGAGCTGGACCGGCGCGCCGGCGACGGGGACTTTGGCACCAACATGACCGCCGCCTTCGGCGGCCTGGAGCTCCCGCTGCGCGGACAGCCCACCGACGTGCTCAAGGGCCTGGCCCAACGACTTTTTGTGCGTGCCGGGGGAACCTCCGGAGCCGTGCTGGGAACCCTGTGCGAGCAGCTGAGCCGCGCCCTGGCGGACGCGGACTGTCCCGCTGAAGGCCTGGCCCGCGGGCTGCGCCGCGCACAAGAGGCCATCACCGAGCTCGGCGGGGCGCGCCCGGGGCAGCGCACGGTCATTGATGCGCTGGCCCCGGCTGCGGATGCCGCCGAGGAGGCGCTGGCTGAGAATCCACAGGCTGACTTCGCGGCGGTGCTCGCCGCAGCCGGGCAGGCCGCCACCGCAGGCGCCCAGGCCACCGCGACCATGCGCCCGGCCAAGGGGCGGGCCTCCTATCTTCAGGAGCGCGCCGTGGGGGTGGTGGATCCCGGGGCGCTGCTGGTGTCCTGGCTGCTCGACGTTCCGGCGGAGGCCGCGGGGTAGCCCGCGGGGGAGGCTGCGGGGGAGAAAACGGACACCGCGGGGGTAAAAACGGCGACGGGGTGGAACAAAAATAGCTAGACTTCCACCCAAACCACCCCGGATTGTTCAACAATCCCCTGGATGGGGTGGACCCAGCCCACTGTTTCAAGAAAGGCGGCCCCTTCCATGAGCACGCACCTGAGCATTGACCTCAACGCGGACCTGGGAGAAACCACCGCCGGCAACCCGGTGGCCGATGACGCCGCCATGCTCGAACTAGTCAGCAGCGCCAACGTGGCCTGCGGCTTCCATGCCGGCGACCCCCACGACATCGCCCGCACCGTCGCGGCCGCAGCCGCCCGCGGCGTCACCGTGGGCGCGCACGTGGGCTACCGCGACGCCCCCGGGTTCGGCCGACGCTTCATGGACTACGCCCCCGCGGAGCTCGCCGACGAGGTGCTCTACCAAATCGGCGCCCTCGACGCGCTCGCCCGGGCCCACGGCACCGCGGTGGCGTATGTCAAGCCCCACGGCGCGCTCTACAACGCCATCGTCCACCACGAGGCTCAGGCCCAGGCGGTCATCGACGGCGTGGCTGCCTTCGGCCGCGACCTGCCCGTGCTGCTGCTTCCCGGCTCCGTGGCCATCGACGCCGCCACTGCCAAGGGCCTGCCGGTTGTCCGCGAGGCCTTCGCCGACCGCGGCTACAACCCCGACGGCACCCTTGTCTCCCGGCGCTTGCCCGGCGCCGTGCTGGCCACCACACAGGAGGTGGTCGACCGCGTCATCCAGGTGGCCACCACCGGGACCGTCACCGCCACCGACGGCACCCGGGTAGACGTGGGCGCACAGTCCGTCTGCGTCCACGGCGACTCCCCCGGCGCGGTGGAGATGGCCCGCGGCATTGTCGCCGCCTTAGAAAAAGAGGGCATTGCTATTCGCGCATTCGCCGGACAGGATTCTTAGCCCATGTCCCTCTCCCCCCGGACCATTCACCCCGTCGGCGACCACGGGCTGCTCGTCGATCTTCCCGACCTGGCAGAAGTCATGGCCTGGCACGCCGAGTTGAACGCCCACCCGCTGCCCGGGCAGCGCGAGGCCATCGCCGCCGCGTCTACCTTGCTGGTCATCCTGGACAGCCCCGCGGCTGTGGCCGCCGCGGCGCGCACGCTCGCGGACTTCCAGCCGGCCACCCACGCGGCCGACCACGCCGAACCCGTCACCATCGAGGTGGTCTATGACGGCGCTGATCTGTCCGCCCTCGCCGCCGCCCAGGAAACGTCGGAAGAGGCGCTGATCGCCTGGCACACCAGCACCGAATGGGTGGGCGCCTTCGGCGGGTTTGCCCCCGGGTTTACCTATTGCGTGCCCGCCGACCCCGCCGACGCTCGCTCGGTTAAGCGCCTGGACAGCCCCCGCACCGCCGTGCCCGCAGGGGCGGTAGGCCTGGCCGATAACTTTTCCGCCGTCTACCCGCGCACCTCACCGGGCGGCTGGCAGCTCATCGGACACTCCCCCACCCCGCTGTGGGATGCCACGGCTACCCCGCCCGCGCTGGTGGGCCCCAACACCCCGGTGCGCTACCGGGCCGTGCGCGAGGCCATCGAGCTGGCTCCGCCACCCCCGGCCCAGCCACCTGCTAGCCCCTCCCGCGCCCTGCTCACCGTCGAATCCGTGGGCATGCAGACCCTCTACCAGGACGCCGGGCGCGGCGGGCAGGCCAGTCTGGGGGTGACGGGCAGCGGTGCGGCAGATGGGGCGTCGGCACGCGCGGCCAATGCGGCGGTGGGCAACGCCCCTGGCGCGGTGGTGCTGGAAAACATCGGAGGGATGACGCTGCGCGCCCTGGTCGACGCCGTGGTGGCGGTGGCTGGGGCCGACGCGCCAATCACCCGCGACCGGCTGCCCGTGCCCCCAGCAACCCCCATCCTGGTGCCCGCCGGAAGCGAGCTGACCGTAGGACCTGCGCGCCGCGGCCTGCGCTCCTACCTGGCGGTACGCGGCGGGTTGAGCGCCCCCACGGAGCTGGGCAGTGCGGCAACGGATGTGCTCTCCGGGCTGGGCCCGGACCCGCTCGAGGCCGGTGCTGTGCTGCGCGGTGCCGCCCAGGTGCGCGGCAGCGTCGGGTTGCCTGGCGTCAACCCGCTGCGCAAGGCCGACCCCGACGGCGCGGTGTCCCTGCGGGTCATTCCGGGCCCGCGCGCGCAGTGGTTCCAGGAGGCCGCAAACGCCCTGAGTGAGCAGGAGTGGACGGTCACCCCCACGTCTAACCGGGTGGGCCTGCGGCTGTCCGGTTGTGCGCTCGCCCGCGAGGACGCCTACGCCACCGCCGAGCTGCCCAGCGAAGGCATGGTTGCCGGCTCCATCCAGGTTCCCCCCAATGGCCAGCCGGTGGTGTTCCTGCGCGACCACCCCGTCACCGGCGGCTACCCCGTCATCGCCACAGTCGTGGCCGCGGACGTGGACGCCGCCGGCCAGCTCGCCCCCGGCGATACGGTCCGCTTTGTCCCCCTGCCCGCCCCGATCGAGGAGTAAACCATGACCCAGACTGACTCTTTTCCCCTGTCCGCGGTGCTGATTGCCAACCGCGGTGAGATCGCCGTGCGGGTGGCGCGAGTGGCCCGCGACCTGGGCATTCGTTCCATCGCGGTCTACTCCGAGGCCGATGCGGATGCCCCACACGCCCACATCGCCGACGAGGCCTGGGCGCTGCCTGGAAACTCACCGAAGGACACCTACCTCAACATTCCTGCGCTTATCGACGTCGCCCTGCGCGCCGGAGCCGACTGCGTCCACCCCGGCTACGGGTTCCTCTCCGAAAACTCTGACTTCGCCCGCGAGGTCATAGCCGCCGGGCTGACCTGGATCGGCCCGGACCCGGAGACCATAGACAAGCTCGGTGACAAGGTTGCCGCCCGACGCATCGCGCAGGAGGCCGGGGCGCCGCTGGCCCCCGGCACCCCGGACCCGCTGGACTCCTGGGAGCAAGCCCGAGACTTCGCCGAGGAGCACGGGCTGCCCATTGCCATCAAGGCCGCCTTCGGCGGCGGCGGGCGCGGGCTGAAAGTAGTAGACAACGCCGCCGACATCGAGTCCGCCTTCGAATCCGCCGGGCGGGAGGCCCGTGAGGCCTTCGGCCGGGGCGAGTGCTTTGTAGAAAAATTCCTCACCCAGCCCCGCCACGTGGAGGCCCAGGTGCTGGCCGATACGCACGGCAACATTTCCGTGGTGGGCACCCGCGACTGCTCAACCCAGCGGCGCTTTCAAAAGCTCGTCGAGGAGGCCCCGGCCCCCTTCCTGCGGGAGGAGCAGCGCCGGGCGATCATCGACGGCGCGCGCGACATCTGCGCGGCAGCAGGCTACGTCGGCGCCGGAACCGTCGAGTACATCGTCTCCCAGGACGGCACCGTCTCCTTCCTGGAAGTCAACACCCGCGTGCAGGTAGAACACCCCATCACCGAGGCCGTGACCGGGGTAGACATTGTGGCCGAACAGTTCCGCATCGCCGCGGGCCTGGAGTTGTCCTGCCCGCCCGAGCCGCAAGCGCACGGACACGCCTTTGAGTTCCGCATCAACGCCGAAGACGCCGCCAACGGCTTTGTGCCCTGCCCCGGCACCGTGACCACCTTTGAGGCCCCCTGCGGGCCGGGCATCCGCGTCGACGCCGCGGTGCGCTCCGGCAGCCAGGTGCCCGGCTTCTACGACTCGCTTTTGGCCAAGCTCATCGTGTGGGGGCCCAACCGCGCCGCCGCGTTGCGCCGCGCTGAGCACGCCCTGGCGGAGTTTCGCATCGAAGGGGTACGCACCGTGCTGCCCTTCCACCGGGACATCGTCACCCACCCGGCGCTCGTCGGCAACGAACTCGGCATTTACACCGACTGGGTGGATAAGGAATACACCCCGCGCTACCCGCAGGCCGCCGGGGGAATCGAAGCCGCCTACCAGGAGCGCGTCCGCGTAGCCATAGAGATCGACGGCCGGCTGCACTCCGTGGCGCTGCCCGCAGGGCTTATCGGCGGTGCGGGCCCCAGCCCCGCAGGCGAGCCTTCCAGTGGGTCCGCCGGATCCGCTGCCGGCTCCCCCGATGGCCCCGGAACCGCCGTGACCAGCCCGTATACCGGCAGCATCGTGGACTTCCACGTCGCCGACGGCGACCAGGTCAGCGAAGGCGACAAGGTAGCCACCGTCGAGGCGATGAAAATGGAATCCGCCGTCACCGCCCCGGCCAGCGGGACCATCCACCTGCTCGCCCAGGCCGGCCAGGCCATCGAACAAGGCGCCGCCCTGGCGCGCATCGAAGACTAATGCACGCCGCCCAGCAGGCCGCCCGGGAACTGCGCCGCTCACTTTCCCGCGGGCTCTTCCGCCCCGGAACCCGGCTGACCGAGGCGGCCTGCGCCGCCGACCTGGGAATCTCCCGCAACACGCTGCGCGAAGCCTTTGCCATGCTGGAGGCAGAAGGCCTGCTGGAGCGCCTGCCGCACCGCGGCGTGGCCGTGGCGGTGCCCACCGCGGAATCCGTACGCGACCTCTACCAGGCCCGCATGCTCATCGAGCCCGCAGCGCTGCGCTGGGGACACAACCCCCAGCCAGACAGGCTCCTGTCCATCACGGCCGCCGCCCGGCGCGCCGCCGCGGACCTGCGTATCGACGCCGTGGCAGCCCACAACCAGAACTTCCACCGGGCGATCGTCGCCGGGGCCGAATCGACGATCCTCAACGAAACAATGGACCGCCTGCTCGCCCGCATGCGGCTCGCCTTCCTTAAGGCCAGCGCCGTCGAGCCGGACTTCCACGTGCGTTTCGTGGCCGATAATGAAGACGTTGCCGCGCTGCTTGCCGCCGGGCAGCGCGATCAAGCTGCTGAGCGGCTGCACCGAGCGCTCGCGGTGACCAGCGGGGACGTCGAAAAGCTGTTGGACGCTTAAGGCACCTGGTAGGCGCTATCGCGCGCGTCCGTGATCAGCATGTGCCCGGGGGCGTGGGTGATGGCCAGATCCGGGCGCGACTCCATGATGGCGGCCTGCGGGGTAACGCCACAGGCCCAAAACACCGGCACCGACCCGGATGCAATGTCCACCGCATCCCCAAAATCCGGCCGCTGCAAGTCCGCAATCCCCAGGGCCGCCGGGTCGCCCACATGCACCGGGGCGCCGTGGACCGACGGGTAGCGCGCGCTGATACGCACCGCATCGGCCACCTGGCTCGCCGGAATGGGGCGCATGGACACCACCAGCGGGCCCGAAAACGCCCCCGCCGGGCGGCACTGCCGGTTGGTGCGATACATCGGCACGTTGCGCCCCTGCTCAATATGGGCCACCGGGACCCCGGCTTCCAGCAGGGCGGTCTCAAAGGTAAAAGAACACCCGATGAGGAAGGAGACTAAGTCCGCGCGCCAGAAATCCCGCGCATCCGGCACCTGATCCACCAACTCGCCGTTGCGGAACACCCGGTAGGCAGGGCAATCTCGGCGCACGTCACCCTCGGGGCCCAGCAGGGGGAGATCAGTAATCTGGCCGGGCTCAATGACCCCAATGACCGGGCAGGACTTGGGGTTGCGCTGGGCGAACAACAAGAAATCAAAAGCCAGCTCGCGCGGCACGCACGCCAGATTGACCTGGGTAAAGCCGCGGCACCACCCGGCCGTCGGGGCCACCAGCCCCTCGCGCGCCAACTGACGCGCCTGGGCGGGGCTGAGCTGTGCGTAATCCATGACGGTGTTCCTTTCTTGTGCCGCCTCATGCGGCCTAGTGCTAGCTAGTACTAGCTAGTGCCAGCTAGTGCCACAGCGCGGCGATGCCGGACAGGGAGTTCCACCCCAAGTAAATGGTCAGCGCCCAGATAGCCACCCCGAGCACCAGCAGCCACCGCGGATACCGGTAGCCGTGCAACAGATCAGTGCGCCGCCACGCCACCCACAACACCACTGCAAAGCCAATGGGCAGGATCAGCCCGTTGAACGCGCCGGCGAAGATGAGCAAGGCCTGCGGCGCGGTGTTGAGCACCAGGAACGCCACCGCGCACACCGCGATGAACACGATGGTGACCACGTTGCGGGTCCGCGGCGCCGTCGCCTGGGTAGTCACAAAACTCACCGACGTATACGACGCCCCAATGACAGAGGTCAGGCCCGCCGCCCACAGCACCACACCAAACAGGCGCAGGCCCACCTCGCCGGCGGCATGGTGGAAGGCGTCCGCCGCGGTGTGATCCTGCGACAGCGCCACCCCCGTGGCCACCACGCCCAGCACCGCCAGGAACAGCAGGATGCGCATCACACCGGTGACAATGATGCCCAGCACCGACCCGCGGGTGATCTGGTGAATGTTCTCCGGGCCCGTGATGTGACTATCAATCATCCGGTGCGCACCCGCGAAGGTGATGTAGCCGCCGACCGTGCCGCCGATCAGGGTGGTGATGACCAAAAAGTCCACCTTCTCCGGGGCCACGGTGTTACGCAGCGCCTCGCCTACCGGCGGCGCCGAGGCGATGGCCACGTAGAGCATCATGAGGATCATCAGGGCACCGAGCCCGACGACGATGCGGTCCAATGCCAGCCCGGCGCGCTTGGACAGGAACACCAAGATGGCAATGCCCGCGGAGATAGCCCCACCGATCTTCGGGTCCAGGCCCACCATAGCGTTAAGCCCCAACCCAGTGCCCGCGATGTTGCCGATGTTAAAGACCAGCCCGCCGATGAAGACGAAGGCTGAGAGCACCCAGCCCAGGCCCGTGACCACCGTGTTGCCCAGCTCCTGGGCGCGCAGGCCAGACACGGCCAGCACGCGCCACACATTCATCTGGATGGCCACGTCCACGATGATGGACACCACAATGGCAAACGCGAGTGCCGCGCCCATCTTGACTGTGAACACGCTTGTTTGCGTGAGGAATCCGGGACCGATGGCAGAGGTAGCCATGAGGAACATGGCGCCGAGGACCGCGGTGCGTCCGGCGCTGGCGCGGGCACGAGCTTGGGCCTTGGATTCCTCGCGCTCGGTCAGGTGATGGCTCTTCTGGCTCACCGGGGGCCTCCCTTGTCGACCATGTAGACGTCAGTTGTTTCCATGGAAAGTTGTGATCTGGGTCATCCTTTCCACGGGTTTTTGGACATTCTAGGGTGAGCCCGGGCATCTGTAAAGCACTTTGTTCAACAATCCGGGGGTGGGTGCCACCCCCACCCGCTAGAGCAGCGCCGCAACCCCCATCACCACAAGCGCCACGCCGACGCCGTAACCGGCGACGTCGATAGCCATCTCCCTGTTGTCCCGCGCCCACGAAAACAGCCTGCCCACCGGGGAATACGGATAGCGGCGCACCCACCCCACCGCCACCGCAGCCAACGCAGGAAGACTAAGCGCCACACTGGCGTACGCGATCATGGACACGTAACTTGCCCACACCGGAAAACCACTCACGCTAACATACGCAATACCCCCAAAAAACGGGACCGACGTCACCGACTGAACCACCCCGAGCACAAAACCCACCACCGGAACCTTCGGCCCCGGACGCCGCAGCGGACGGATAAGCCGCCGCACCAACGCCGAGGTAGACTCCGCCTGCGCACGCAGCGTAGCCAACACAGAAACCACCCCCACCGCAATGAGCAAGCCGCCGAAAGCAGGCGAATCCATAAAGCGCTGAACCAGCTGCTCAAGGCCGCCAAAAACAAAAAGCGAAAACAGCGCCAGCGACAACACCCCAAACCAATCACCCGCCACCAGCAGCGCCGCAACCTTGGCGTAAGCGCCGCGGGCCGGCAGCGCAATACCTAAGGCGACGAGCACGCCAATAAGCAGCACGTTAACGGAGTCGAGCAGGGCGAAGGACGCCGCGTGGAGCATGAAGGCGCTTTCTTGTGGGAAGGTGTGCCGGAGACAGGTAGGGCCCGCGGCACGGGTGGGCGGTTCTTATTGTGCCATCACGGGGTCAGGTGCCGGGGGTGCCCCTGGTGCCGGGGGCTGCTGCCGTGCGTGTTGCTGCCGGGTCTGCTGCCGCCTCCGCTGCCCCTGCCGTCCCTGCCGCCGCATGGGGACGGTGGTTGTGAGGGGCGCGGGCCGTGGCCGAGGTGTGCGGCCGCCTGGGGACGGCCTCTTCCGCAGGCCCGGACCCATCCCCACCGGCGGTTTTGCACGTGGGCTGCAAACTTGCGTACACTGTGCACCCGTATCGTCGGGGACGCGGCACAACCAGCTGCGCGCCAGCCCCGGCAGACCACACAGTCTCAACAGAAAGCTCACCCACTCGTGTCACGCTTCCTCTACAAGCTCGGTAGCACCGCCTACCGCAACAAGTGGCCGTTCCTAGCCACCTGGCTGATCATCCTCATCGCCGTCGGCGGGCTCGCCGGCGCCTTTGCCAAGCAGCCCGCAACGTCCTTTTCCATCCCTGGCCTGCCGGCCATGGAGACCCAAGAGAAGATGCTCGCCCACTTCCCCGAAGCCGGCGACGCTCTCCAAGCCCCCAGCGGCACCGTGGTCTTCTCCGGGGCGGATGGCAAGAAGCTCGATGATCCTGCCGTCATGGCTCAGGTAGACGCCACCATTGACAAGCTCACGGCCACCGGAGCCCTCGTCGAAGATCCCCAGGCACCTCTAGTTAACCCAGTCCTGGCCGCCCAGGGGATGAGCCAGAAGCTCCACCAGCAGCTTGGCGCCCAAGGCACCCCGGAAGAAAAAATCGACGCGGATATCGCCGCGCTGAGCCCGCTGAGCCCCGATCACACCACCGGCACGCTCACCATCGCGTTCAACGCGGAGACGTCCATGGACATCGATCACGATGCCCGCACCCGCGTCACGGACATCCTCGACGAGGCGAACAACTCCTCCGACCTCAATGTTTCCTACAACGGCAACGCGTTTAGCGGCCGCGGCGAAGGCCTTAACTTAAGCTCCGAGCTCCTCGGCCTGGCGGTGGCGGCCATCGTGCTGCTGGTGACCTTCGGTTCCTTCGTCGCCGCCGGCATGCCGCTGTTCTCCGCGATCATTGGCGTGGCGTTGGGCGTGCTGGGCGTCCAGCTGGCCACCATCGTCAGCAGCGACGTCAATGAGATGACCCCCACGCTGGCCTCCATGATCGGGCTGGCCGTGGGCATCGACTACGCCCTGTTTATCCTCTCGCGCTTCCGCAGCGAGCTGATCACGCTTGCCGGGGCGCACAATGACCCGCCCGCGGACGTCAAACGCAAGATCAAGGAACTCAGCGTCGAGCAGCGCGCACACGCCATGGGCCGCGCTGCCGGCACCGCCGGATCCTCCGTGGTCTTCGCCGGCCTGACCGTTCTTATCGCGCTGGCGGCGCTGTCCATCATCAACATTCCGTTCCTGACCTGGATGGCCGGGGCCGCGGCCGTGACCGTCGCGCTGGCCGTCATGGTTGCCCTGTCCTTCCTGCCCGCACTGCTCGGCCTGTTGGGCACCAAGGTCTTTGCCGGCACCGTGCCGGGGCCCAAGGTCCCCGATCCCGAAAACGCCACCCCCACCATGGGGTTGCGCTGGGTGCGCCTGATCAGGGCACGGCCCTGGGCGTTTTTGGTCGCCGGCGTTGCCCTGCTGGGCCTGTGCGCCATCCCGGTCGGCTCCATGCGGCTGGCCATGCCCACCGACGGCATGGAGGCCCCTGGCACCCCACAGCGTGCCGCCTATGACCAGATCTCGGAGTCCTTTGGCCCCGGGCGCAACGCCCCCATGATCGCCCTGGTGGAGGCAGATCAGGTTTCGGAGCAATCCCGCATGCCCGTCTTCGCCGAGGCCGTGTCCACCTTCGCCAGCACGGAAGGGGTAGACAACGCCCAGATCGTGGGCATCAGTGAGGATCACAGCGCCGCCCAGGTCATGATCACCCCGCATGACGGGGCGACGGATGAGGCCACCCAGGACACGCTGGCCCGGCTGCGCGACGCCGAGGCGGATTTCTCCAGCCAGCACGATGGCGCCCACTACGGCATCACCGGCGTGACCCCCATCTTTGTGGATATGTCCGCGCGCTTGGCAGACGTCCTGGTGCCCTACCTGGCGATCGTCATCGCCCTGGCATTCCTGGTGCTCATGGTTGTCTTCCGCTCCATCTGGGTACCCTTGATCGCCGCCGCCGGCTTTGGGCTGTCCGTCCTGGCGACCTTCGGGCTGACCGTGGCCATCTTCCAGGAAGGCTGGTTGGGCATCATCTCCGACCCGCAGCCGCTGTTGAGCTTCCTGCCCATCATGCTCATCGGCCTGGTCTTTGGCCTGGCCATGGACTACGAGGTGTTCCTGGTCACCCGGATGCGGGAGGGCTTCCACCACGGCAAGACCGCCGGCAACGCGACGGCCAACGGCTTCAAGCACGGCTCGCGCGTGGTCACCGCCGCCGCCCTGATCATGATCTCCGTATTCGCCGCGTTTGCGCTGCAGGATATGGCCTTTATTAAGACGATGGGCTTTGCCCTGGCCGCCGCCGTGTTCCTGGATGCCTTTGTGGTGCGCATGACCATCATCCCGGCGACGATGTTCCTGTTGGACAAGCACGCCTGGTGGTTGCCACACTGGTTAGGCAAGATCCTGCCGCGCGTGGATGTGGAGGGTGAGGCGCTGACCGACTCCGCGGCCGCCGCCCCAACCACGACGCAGGGCGAGCACGACCAGCCAAACCAGCAGTAACAAGCAGCACGACGTGCAGAAAGGCAATGGCGCTAGGACGATGTCTGGGCTCAGGGAGCAAAAGAAGGCCGCCACCCGAAACGCCATTGCCGATGCCGCGGCCCTGGTCACCCTGCGCGACGGGGTCGACGCGGCCACGGTGTCCTCCGTCGCCCGGCTCGCCGGGGTATCTACCCGCACCTTCCACAACTACTTCACCTCCCGCGAGGACGCGCTGCTGCATTTTGTGGTCAGCCGGCTGCGCTACCTTGCCCTCCAGCTGGAGTCCCCCACCCCCGGAGAGAGCCTGCTCGATTCGCTTGAGCGGCTCATGGTCAGCAGCATCGAGGAGGGCGGCTCGGAGACACTGGATTCCTTTGCCACGCTCTACCGCCTCGGGGAGGTGCTCAACTCCCTAGAGCCGATCCGCGCGCAGCGCACCCTCAAAAAACAGTTCGGTCCGCTCTTCGAACGCATCGCGCACAACACTCCCGGCATGGATGCCTTCGACGTGTCGGTGGTGCTGACGGTGGGGGCGGGGGCCGCGCACCGGGCGATGGAGTCCTACTTTGATCAGGCTTCCCCCACCGGGCCGACCGATGCGGTGGCCCGGGTGCGCCGCGCCTTTGCGGTTATCCGTAGCCTTTAGGTACATCTGATCCCCGCAGCACAAGAAACGAGGCCGCGTCGTGCCGCTTAATGCCCCTTCAACGTTGTCCGAGCTCCTCATCGACGGCGCCGCCGCCAGTGCGGAGGGCAGAGCGGACCTCGAGCGCCGCTTCGGGGCAGTCACTTCCTTTGCTGCCACCGGACCGAGCGCGGCGGATCCCGCGCTCGACGCCCCGGTGGACCTGCGGATCAACGATGCCCCCGCAACTGGGGTACGCCTCGCAGAGATCGCCGAGGGCACCCTGACGTGGCGCACCGCACGCATCAATGCCAGCCCCCTGCCTGAGCTGCACACCCCGCAACCGCTTTCCGACGCCCTCATCGCCGCCGCCGGCACCATCATGGCGGGAGCCCCCGTGGTGCTCTCCCCCCGCCGCGACGGCTCGGCGATGCTCGTGGCCATCACCGGGGACTTCCTGCGGCGCGGGGCCTACCCCAGGCAGGCGCTCATCGCCGGGCTTGCCCAGTACCCGCAGGTACGCACCGTCTTGGGCTACGCCGCGCTGCGCGGCTTTGAGGTCACCGAGCAGCCCGACGCCGTGGTGGTGCACACCACCCCACGCATCACGGTCACCCTGGATGCTTCGGGCACCCCAGAGCAGGTGCTCACCGAAACCCCCTACCCCACCGTCCGGCTCGCCGACATGGCTGCCGACGCCGCCTACCTCTCCGCCGAGCACCAGCTGTTCTACGAAGGGGTCTTCCCCGGGGTGCGGCCCAGCCTGGACCTGGGCACAAACCAGGCGCGGCTGGGCGGCATTCGCGCCAGCGCGACGGTGGTGGCCACCATCACTCGGCAGACCTGGACATGGGGCTGGGCTGATGAGTCCCTGCCCCCGGCGGCCCGCCAGGCCAGCGCCGGGCTGCGCCGCTGCGGCTACGACACAGGCATCGTCGTACTCGCCCGGCCGCAGCTGCCCTTGGAGCTGGCGCAGCGCTGGGACCTGCCCGCCACCATCAAGCCGGTGCTGGGGGTGTGGACGCATGCGGCGCTGCCCCTGTCGCCAGAGGTCACCGCCATTGTGGCGCTGTCCGCCCCGCAGTTGCGCCTCCCGCAGCCCACCACGGCGGCCGCCGAGGCCACCCTCGCCGCGGAGCTGCCGGCCGGCGCGGATCCCACCCGCGCCTGGCACGCCTACGAGCAGGCGCGCAGAATCTCCTGGTAGGCGCCCGCATCCACCTGCTCAACGGTGGCGGGGCTAAACTGCGCGTCCTGGGTCTTGTCCACCAGCACCGCGCGCACGCCCTCGGCGAAGTTGGGCTCCCGGCGCAGCGCCTCGCCCAGCCGGGCCTCCGTATCAATCGCCGCGGGCAGGTCCTGCGTGACCGTCACCGCGCACAAGGCCGCGGTGGCCACCAGTGAGGTCGGGTTGGCCTTCGCGGTCAGCTCGCCTACCACACGGGCCAGCTGCGGGAAAGACTCTAGGCGCGACAGGATCTCGGTGTAGGTGTCCGCGGCGAAGACGGCCTCGATGTCCGCGGCGAGACCCGCAAGCCGATTGGTGGCGGGATCGGGGGTGGCGGCGGCGTCGATAAGCGCCTGCGGGCCCGCATCGATGAGGCGGTCGCGGAGCTGGCCAAGGTTGCGGTCGCCGACATAGTTTGTGGCCAGGCCCGCCCACATCATCTCCGCGGGGTTGAGGCGCCAGCCGGTCAGCGCCAGGAAACGACCCAGCGCCGGGCTGTCGCGCAGGGTCTGAAACACGTGGCTCATCCCCACATCCGTGTTAAAGCCAATGGCCATCTCCGGCATCGACGCAAACGCGGCATCGGTGACCACCAGGTGCGAGCCGTGCGCCGAGACCCCCAGGCCGCCGCCCATCACTACGCCGCCGACCAGCGCGATCAGCGGCCGAGGAAACGCGGCCAAGTCCTTATTCATCTGGTACTCCAGCGCGAAAAACTCATCAACCTCGCGCTGCCGGCCGGCCAGGATCTCCTCGCGGGCAAACCGCACATCCCCGCCAGCGCAGAACGCCTTCGGCGAGCTGGACTCGATGATGACCTGCTCCACCCGCGGATCATCCCGCCACTGCGCGATCGCCTCAGCGATGGCGCGCACCATCGCCGGATTAAGGCTGTTGAGGGCGCGCGGCCGGTTGAGCGTGATCACCCCGGTAGTATTAGTAACATCTGTCAGAACCTCTTGCGTCATGGCGCCCAGTCTCCCACAACCTGCCCCACCCCGAAAGGACCCCAGTGGACTACCGATTAATAGCCGCGGACATGGACGGCACCTTCCTGGACGGCCAGGGGCACATCCCCGCCGACTTCTGGGAGTTCTACCCACGCCTGCGCGCCGCCGGGATCGCCTTCACCCCCTCCTCCGGGCGCCAGCTGGCCACGCTGACCGAAATGTTCGAACCACTGTCCGGCGAACTCGACTTCATCGCCGAAAACGGGGCCGTTGTGGTCGCCCACGGAGACATCGTCTCCACCACCCCCATGCCCATGGACGCCGTCCACAGCGTCATTGATGCCGTGCGCGGCACCACCATGAACGTGGTGGTCTGCCACCCACTGCGCGCCTACACAGAGACCCCTCCCGTCGAAGAACTCAGCTACTACCACTCCATCGAGCAGGTGGCAGACCTCCACGAAGTTGCTGAGCGCGACGAGGTAGTCAAACTCGCCGTCAACTGCCGCAACGGCGCCACCGACCAGCTCGCCGCCACGCTTGCCGACGCCGCCGCCGGCCAGCACGTTGTCATCTCCAGCGCCCGCTGGATCGACGTGATGAACCCCGCCGCCAACAAAGGCACCGCGCTGACCGAACTCGCACGCCACACCGGAATAACGCTCGACCAGACCCTCGCCTTCGGCGACTACCTCAACGACTACGAACTCCTCACCGCCGCCGGCACCTCCTACGCCATGGCCAACGCCCACCCCGCCCTGAAAGAAATCGCCGACCACATCGCGCCGCCCCACACCGAAGGCGGCGTCATGCAGGTCCTGCGCGAACTCTTCGCCGACTAGCTCAGCTCGAAGAGCAACTCCCCGGAATCAATAGCGGCATCCGCGTCGGCGCGGCGAGCAATCGCCGTGCCTGCCGCATCCATCACCACCACCGGGCAGACCAAAGAAAGCTCCGCCTCCCGAACCACCCCAGCGGTGACGGTGATGACCTCCTCGCCGGCAGCGACCTGGTCGCCCTTGGCCTTGTGGGTAGCAAAACCCCGGCCCTCCAGCTCCACCGTATCCAGGCCCACGTGGACCAAAATGCCGGGCCCCTCGGGCGTCAGAATGGCAAAAGCGTGCGGCATGACTTGCACGAGCCTGCCCGACACCGGGGCCACCACGTGCAGCGTCTCAGCATCATCCGGCGGCGTGACCGCCATCCCATCGCCGACCATACCGGCAGAAAAAACCGGGTCAGGCACCTGCGCTAAAGGCGTGACCGTTCCAGACAGCGGGGCATGAATGATCACAGCATGTCCTCAATATCCTCGGCGATCATCTCTGCCTGCGGCCCGACGACAACCTGAACCGCATCCCCCGCGGCGATAACCCCCATCGCACCGCCGGCCCGCAACGTCGCCTCATCTACCGCAGACGCATCCTCCACCACCGTTCGCAGTCGAGTGATACATCCCTCAATTTCGGAGATATTGTTCACGCCGCCCAGTCCGGCGACGATTTTGTCAATGTCAATAGAAGCCATGACTTCATGCCCTTCGATCACTTAAAAGCAAGCAGTTCAAAGTTCACACTACACAAGCCCCACCGCACAGGGTTAAGGCTGTGTCTAGGATGTTTCGCAGGATATTGGTCTCCAAGGAAAGGACACACCCAGCCATGACACGAGCTGGAGAAAAAGCCCCCGCCAAAAAGGGCGGATCCATGAAGGTCCTCCAGCGGCTCGGCCGCTCACTCATGCTGCCCATTGCCACGCTCCCCGTCGCCGCCCTCATGGCCAGAGCCGGGCAAGCAGACCTTTTGGGCCGCTGGCCAGACGTCACCGTCCTGGCCTGGCTAGCCAACCTCCTCGGAGGCGCCGGCAACGCCATCATGAGCAACCTGCCCATCCTCTTCGCGGTGGGCATCGCCATCGGATTTGCCAAGAAGGCCGACGGCTCCACCGCACTGGCCGCCATCGTCGGCTACCTCATGCTCACCGGCACCTTCGAAGCCATGAGCCCCATCGTGCTCAAAGGCGTCACGGACGCCAACGGGGACCAAGCCGTGGTCAACTACAACGTCTTCGGCGGCGTGATCATCGGGCTCATCGCAGCCGTAGAATGGCAACGCTTCCACCGCACCAAGCTCCCCGACTGGCTGGGCTTTTTCTCCGGCCGGCGCCTGGTGCCCATGATCGTCGGATTCAGCGCAGTCCTGGTGGCCATCCCCCTGCTGCTGATCTACCCGGCCTTCAACGCCGGGCTGCGCGCCGCCGGCGAGCTGGTGCAAAACAATGACGTCATCGGTGGATTCTTCTACGGCATCTGCAACCGCGCCCTCATCCCGCTCGGCCTGCACCACCTGCTCAACTTCTTCCCCTGGTTCGTCCTGGGCGAATACCCTAACGCCTCCGGCGAACTCGTCCACGGCGACATCGCCCGCTTCCTGGCTGGAGACCCCACCGCCGGCAGCTTCATGACCGGCTTCTTCCCCATCATGATGTTCGCCCTGCCCGCAGCCTGCCTGGCCTTCTACCACACCGCCCGGCCCGCCCAGAAGAAGATCGTCGGCGGCGCCATGATCTCCCTGGCGCTGACCGCCTTCCTCACCGGCATCACCGAACCGATCGAATTCTCCTTCATGTTCGTGGCCATGCCGCTCTACGTCATCCACGCCATCCTCACCGGAACGGCGTTGGCGGTGATGAACTTCCTGGGCGCCAAGCTGGGGTTCGGCTTCTCCGCGGGCGCGACCGACTACGTTCTCAACTGGGGAATTGCCACCAAACCCTGGCTGGTGATCATCGTTGGCCTCATCTTCGCGGTCATCTACTACGTGATCTTCCGGGTGCTCATCACCAAACTGAACCTCATGACCCCCGGGCGCAACCCCGACGATGACCCCGCCCCTACCGACCCGTCAGCGCAACCAGCACAATAACGAGCACGGCCGGCGCCATAAGGCCGGCCAACACCAGCCACGCCCCCAACCGGGCCAGGTTCAACGTTGAACTGGTGCCCTTGTTAGTAGAAATGATCACCCGCGGATCACTGGGCTCAAAGTACAAAAAGCCCCAGCGCAGCCGCGGCCCCGGATCCACCCCAGGCTCCAGGGGAACCGTCGCCCGAATACGCACGTCAGCGCGCCACAGGTAGGCGAAATACCCAACCAGCGCCACGACAAACCCGGCGAGGAACCACAGCGAGTTCAACCCCCGGCCGGTCTGCGCATCCACCACCGCCGAGCTGGCAGAGATCAGCGCGATGAGCGCCAACAAGAACCACCCGGTGGCCACATAGGTGCGATCCAGCATCAACCAAATACGGCGGCGGCGCGCCTGGCTGGGGCCCACCACGTTGCGCGACTGGGAGCGAATCAGCGCGAGGGCGCCGATTTGGCTCACCCACGTCACCAGCGGCCCGACGGTAAAAAGCCCGATGTATTGGGGCAGCGACTTATCGCTATACCGGTTAGGAGAACCGCTTCCGCTCCAGTGGGTAGGCATGGGGTCCGGTATCTCTGCAAAACGCAGCCACGCCACCACCCCGGCCGCGATGACAATGGCTAGTCCAGCTATGACGAACCCGTACCGGGGCGCCACCGCACGGTTCGGCGCATCCCGGTACTCCAGGGACTCGCTGGGGGTCATTGCTAGCGCTTTTTCTTCTTCTTGGGCTTGACCAGGCTTGCCGCAACGTCGGGGACGTAGCGGAACTCGTCGCGCGGGGGGCGTCGATAGTTCTTGTCGGAGGAGGGGCGATCCGGGATCTGCGGGAGGGCGCGCTCAATGCGCTCGTAGGGAATGGTGGACAAAAGGTGTGAGATGACGTTAATTCGGGAGCGCTTCTTGTCTTCGCTTTCTACCGTGAACCAGGGCGCGCTGGCGATATCGGTATGCACAAACATTTCATCTTTAGCGCGGGAATAGTCCTGCCACCGGGTGATGGATTGCAAGTCCATGGGCGAGAGTTTCCAGCGGCGCAGCGGGTCATTGCGCCGGGATTTAAAGCGGGCGATCTGTTCTTCATCAGAGACCGAAAACCAGTATTTGCGCAGCATGATGCCGTCTTCTGTGAGCAAGCGCTCAAAGATGGGCGCCTGGTGCAGGAAGCGGCGATACTCCTGGGAGGTGCAAAAACCCATGACACGTTCCACCCCGGCGCGGTTGTACCAGGAGCGGTCAAAGATGACGATCTCGCCTGCGGTGGGCAGACGCTCCACATAGCGCTGGAAATACCATTGCCCCTGCTCCCGCGAGTTCGGCGCCGGAAGGGCCTCTACGCGGCAGGTGCGCGGGTTGAGGTATTGGGTGATGCGCTTGATCGCGGAGCCTTTGCCGGCGGCGTCGCGGCCTTCCATGATGATGACCAGGCGCGCCCCCGTTTCCACGACCCATTGCTGCATGTCAACAAGTTCCGCCTGAAGGCGCTTGAGTTCCTTCTCATACGCCTTTTTATCTAGCTTCCCGTGCGTATCCAGGGGGCGATCGGGGCCGGGCTTGGCAGCGTCCTTGCCAAGGCTGACCGAACTATCGGCGGACTGAATGTCAGACATAATTGAGATAGTACCGCGCTTTATTCACCTTGCGCAGCTGTCCGGAGGCAGGCTGCATCCCGCACCGAGCTGCCGCACCGGCGGTCGTGCGCATGCGCGCGCGGTCCCCAGCGGTCCGCGCTGCTTTTAGGCAGCATGACGTGGCGGATCAGAGTGTGAATCCCCCTCTGACCGGTGGTGTTTTGTGGCCCGTATTCTCGCCCCTCCTGATTGTTGGCTAGCCGTGGTCTCGTTGAATTTTATTGGCGGTCTGGGCTGGCCGGGGGCCGCGGGTGGTTGCCAGCCGACGCGGCCCGTTTCTTCGTCTCGTGCCGCCCATCCGCGGGCTGCGGTGGCCGCGCGGGCGTCATTGTTATCGCTGTGGTGGCGCCGGCACAGCAGGGTGAGGTTTTCTATGTCGGTTGGCCCGCCGCGAGCCCAGGATTCGATGTGGTGAACGTCGCAGTTGACTGCCGGCTGGGTACACCCGGGGTGAGTGCACACGAGTTCGGTGGCAAAGAGGCTCAGCCTTTGGAGCAGGGTGGCGCTCCGCTTGGTTCGGCCACAGTGCAGCGGCTGGCCGGTGTCTGGGTCATGGATGACGGCCACATCCTGCGGCGCGGCGCCGAGGGCCAGGAACTCGGCGAAATTCAGCCGCGCGTTGGTGTTGGTGGCGTGACGTGTCGTCCACCACTGGTGGCCGTGCGGTTCGGCGAGGTCGTCCGGGGTCAGTGACAGGACCACTGAGCCGATGCCCTGGCGGCGTTGCAGTGCCCCGCTGTTGTAGCGGGTGAGGATGTCCGCCAGCGCGTCTACCCGGCGCTGTCCCAGGGTGCGCGCGTCTGTCTCCTCGGGGTTGCGGGTCTCGTCGAAGAGGTGGCCTGGCCGGCGTGCCGGTGCGAGGCTGACCTCCAGTTGCGCGAGGACGTGGGCCGGCAGGTAGCCGCTGATGCGTGCGCCGCCGTCAGCATCCGGCGCAGCCACGGCGAGGTAGCGTTTGCGGATTCCCGCGAAGGGGTCCGGGGTGGCCCCGCCGGCGCGGGTGACGGCGCGGCGCACCCAGTCGCGTAAGTCTTCCGGGGAACGCTCGGCAGCGTGCGCGCTTGCTTGGTGGTGAAGCTCGTCGCGCAGGCCAGCCGCTTCTGGCCGCAGGCTGCGCAGTTCGCGCTCGATGATCGCAGCCTTCTCGGCGGACACGCCGGTGTCCAGCTCGACGGCGACGGCGGCGCGCTGCTGCGCCTGCTCGTGCGCCCCTGTTCCGGCAACTGCGGCATAGTTCATGGCACCGCGGCGCAGGCGCCGGTGGGCCTCCTGGGCGGACAGCCCAAATTCCTCCCGCAGGAAGGTTGAACTGTGCGCGGTGCCAATGGTGTCCCCGGCGTGAGTGGTCTGCGCGAGGTGCGCCACAAGAGCATCGATCAGCCCCTTGGTGTGACAGACCCGCTCAAGATCCTTGAGTACAGGGATCAGGGGATGGAAATGTTCGGCGGGAAGATCTGGGCCCAGCTCGGCGAAGATTCCACGCAACGCAGCATCAATCGCCGCGACGTGTTCCGCAATGGTGACCATATCCCCCCTTCAATCGTGTGTTCCCCTTCGATGCCACCCCATTATAACCACCACCCAGCCCGCGCGCCACCCCCTAAATTTGCACCTTGACCAGGCGTTTTTAAGCCAAATCCCCCAACCTAACAACCCCCCGTGACGGCGCCCACTAGCCCACACATAGCAATCGAACGCATGTGCGGGCAAGGGCTGCAGGTTCGCAGGGCGGCGAACTAGTCCACCGAAAACTCCGCCATACGATCCCACTCGGTCTTGCCCTCAATGGTGGTGTTGATGATCTGCGGGGTTTCCGAAAGGATCCGCGGGAACATCTCACACGCGGCCTTGAAATGCTCGGATTCCACGTGCGCTTCGGCCGCGTCATCCTGGAAGGACTCCAGCAAGAAGTACTCGTTGGGGTCATCGACATTGCGGAACCATTCGAAGAAGATATTGCCCTCTTCTGCGCGGGTGGCGGCGGTGAAGGACTCCACTTCCTGGCGGAACGTTTCTACAAACTCCGGCAGGGGACGAAATTTCACGTTGATCAAAATCATGGGCCCCAGCATAGCGGCCACGCCGCTCGCTTTTCGACGCCCCCGCGGCGAACGCTTTAGCCGAACCTCTCGTCCCCGCTCATGGCGAGGGCGCGTGGCAAGGCCTCAGCGAGGGCGTCGATAAGCGGTTGTGACTGCGCGCTTACCCCGGCGATGGCCGCAAAGCCATCGACCATCGTGTCCCCATAATTGTGGCCGTGGCCCTGCGGGACATTTTGACTCACCGGTAAATCCGCGGAGACCTGAAGAAACGTAATCACGGGAATCCAATGCATACCGGGATAGCGGTCCGTTCCGGCGGGTTCGCGCAGCCAGTCGGGCTCGCGCACCAGCAGGCGCGGGGACCACCACACCACGGGGTCGGAGGCGTGTTGAACATAAAGCACGCGGGTATGCGGCGACCCAATGTCCGGGCTGGCGGTTAAGTTCCGAATATCGTTCCGGTCTTGCGCGAAACGCACAGTCATACCGCCCGAGTATTCTGGGCTGACCGCACGACTGCCCGGGTCCCGGCGCGCCACCAAGCTGGAATGCAACGGGTTGAAGTGGGGCGGCCCGGTCAGCAAAATCCCATCCACCGAGGCTGCAATATCCCGAATACCTGAAAAGGCGGACTCCACGGCGGTAGAACCCAGCGACTCCCCATATAGGTACAGCTTGGGCCGGTGCTGTTGGGGCAGCGCATTCCACCAATCGATAAGCGGGGTGAGAAGCTCGACGCCTGCGGCCCGCACCGCATCGCCGCCCGCAAAGAAATGGAACGCCGACGGCAGCGAGGAATACTGCGCAGAAGCGATCGCGGTATTACCCCCATACAGCAGCTCAAATGCCTGGGCGGCGCGCAAATTCACCCATCCTGTGCCGGTGGGCATGACCAATAAAATGGCCTCCCTGTCCGCCGCACCGGTGCGCTCAAGTTCGGAGATGAGCACCTGGGCGCGGGAGGCATTATCGGGCGCACTACCCAATCCCGCATACACGCGCGCCGGTTCCCGGGCCTCCCGCCCGGTCAGGGCGGCGAGGTCCGCCCTGCGCAGGCCGCCAGCAACGAAGCGGCGGCCAAACGTGCCCAACCCGTCGGCGGATACCGGGGAGGCCGGCGAGCCGCTGCGCGTGGACTCCTGGGGCTGGTCCACCCCTTCTTCAGTCGCGCCGTAGCTGCCGGACGCGTCAGGGGTGGTAGCGGAAAATGCCCGCTCCCCTAATCCCACGATGGCCCCCGGGATGACATCGTTGACCAGGACCACGCATGCCACGACCACCGTCATCCACCCCGTTGCCGAGCGGACGGTAGGCCGCACCCGGGCAGGCAGCACGCGGGAAATCCAGTGCGCACTGGCGCGCAGCAGGCGCCCCACCGCAACCATGAGCCCAAAAACGGCGAATCCCACGGGGATGACCAGCAGAAATTCCCACACGGTGTAGGCCTGCGATCCGGTGAGCTCGGCGATGGCACGCTGCCAGCGCAGCGCAAAGCCAACGGCCACGAGCACCCCGCACACCACGATGACACTGAGCAGGATCTCCCCGGCGCGCACCATCCGCGGGCTCACCGCCACGGCCCCACCAGTCCCGCCACTACTAGACTGCCGCCACCACCCCACCGAACGCGGAGCCTCCACCGAACGCCGAGCCTCCTCCGAACGCCGAGCACTCCACCGCGCCACCCACCGCGCCAGGCGCGGGAGCACCCAGGGTGCACCCCACCGTTGCCACGCGCGGTGGACCCCCAGCGCTACCAGGTATCCGATCCCGGCACCTAGCCCGCAGACAACGCCCTGGTAGAACACCTCGCGGGGCAGCAGTGATGGGGTCAGCCCCAGAACAAACATGATGCCGGCGCCGACGATTCCCCACGGGTGTAGTCGTTTCATCCCTCCATGGCCTCGGCTAGCTCTAGCCATTGGGATTCCAGTTCTTCATGCGCCGCGCGTTCCTTCTTCACGGCCGCATCCAGGCGGGCAAGCTCGGCGGTGTCTACCGGAAGCTGTTGCGCTACGTCACCGAGTTGGGTTTCCAGGTCGTCGATGCGCTGTGCGGTTTGTGTCATGGCGCGCTCCAGCTTGCTCAGGGCTTTGCTGTTTTCGCGTTGTTGCTGGAAGCTGCGCTTCTTCTTTTCGGGTGCGGCGGTTTCGCGTGCCGACGCCCCCGGGGTCACCGCCGCCTGCTGGCTCGCGGCGGCCAGTTCCTTGCGGCGGGCAAGGTACTGGTCGATGCCGCCAGGAAGGTTGGTCAGGGTGGCGTCGCCGAAGAGTGCCCAGGTGGAGTCGACGATGCGCTCGATGAGGTAGCGGTCGTGGGAGATGACTACCAACGTGCCGGGCCAGGCGTCGAGAAGCGATTCCAGTTCCTGGAGGGTGTCTATGTCCAGGTCGTTGGTGGGCTCGTCGAGGAGCAGCACATTCGGCTCGCTCATGAGGATGCGGGTGAGTTGCAGGCGGCGGCGCTCCCCGCCGGAGAGGTCGCCGACGGGGGTGCGTTGGCGGGCGGGCGGGAAGCCCAGGCGTTCGGCCAGTTGAGAGGCGCTGAGTTCTTTGTCTCCCAGGTGGACGTAGGTGGCCACGTCTTCGACGACGTCGAGAACACGGCGTGTGGGGTCAAGGTCATCGAGTTCCTGGCGCAGCCATCCGAGCCGCACGGTCAGTCCTTCGACTCGCCGCCCGCTGGCCAGCGGGTAGTCGCCGGCAAGGGCGCGCAGCAAGGTTGTTTTTCCGGAGCCGTTGACGCCCACGATGCCTAACCGTTCGCCGGGGCCCAGGCGCCACGTCAGGTGGTCAACCAGGGTTCGCCCGTCGGGGGTTTCAATGCGGGCGTCTTCCAGGTCGATGACCTTCTTGCCCTGGCGGGCGCGGGAGAACTGCATGAGTTCGACGCTGTTGCGCGGGGCGGGCACATCGGCGATCAGCGCTTCTGCGGCCTCGATGCGGTAGCGCGGTTTGGAGGTGCGCGCGGGGGCGCCGCGGCGCAGCCAGGCGAGCTCCTTGCGCGCTAAGTTCCGGCGGCGTGCCTCGGCGGCATCGGCTTGTCGGGCGCGCTCGGCGCGGGCGAAGATCCAGTCATTGTAGCCGCCCTGGTAGGTGTCTACCTGGCCGTCGTGGACCTCCCAGGTGCGGGTGGCCACGGTGTCCAAGAACCAGCGATCGTGGGTGACCACCACCACCGCGATGCGTCGGGAGAGGAGGTGTTGGGCCAGCCACTGCACGCCTTCGATGTCCAGGTGGTTGGTGGGCTCGTCAAGGACCACCAGGTCGAGGTCTTGGACCAGGGCGGCGGCGAGGTTGACGCGGCGGCGCTCCCCGCCGGAGAGGTCGCCGACTGCGGTGTCTAGCCCCAGGCCGATGATTCCCAGCCCGCCGAGCACTTCCCGGACTTTGGCGTTGGAGGCCCACTCGAAGGTGTTGAGCCCGAGGGGCTCGACCACGCATTGGCCCACCGTGGCGTGGGGATCAAGTTCGGCGCGCTGGGTGACCACCGCCATGCGCAGGCCTCCGCGGTGGGATACGCGCCCGGAGTCCGGTTCGACGATGCCCGTCAGGACTTCCAGGAGGGTGGTTTTGCCGCCACCGTTGAGGCCGACGACCCCGATGCGGTCGGTGTCTTGGACCCCCAGGCTGACCTGGTCGAGGAGGGTGGTCAGTCCAAAGGTTTTGGACACGGCCTCCAAATTGATCAAATTTATCTGCGCTGCCATATCAAGGTGACAGTCTAGGCCGGACGTGCGCCAAATGACGGATTCCGCCCACAGGGCTTATTGCACACGATTTTCATTGTCAGTAGGGTTGCCTCTATGACACGAAAGACCCGCCGTTTCCCCCATACTCGTCCCATCAGCCACCGGGCCCTTCCCGCCTGCGCCCTCGCACTCGGCGCAGCGCTTGCACTCGGTGCCTGCGGCACCACAGATACCACCTCGTCGACGGATGGCGCCAGCACTGCCGCCAGCTCCGCCGCAGAGGCCGCTGATTCCTCCTCCGCCGCCAAGCCCGGCGAGCTCAAGGAGGTCTCCCGGATCAATCCGCGGGCGGTGATCAGCCACGACGACGGCCTGCTGACTATTGACACCGTCACCGGCAAGGTCCTCGACGAGACGGACCATCCCGGCTTCCTGCGCCTCAATGACACCGGCGACGGCCGCACCGTCATGGTCACCGATGGCGACGAGGCGCTGCTGTACGACGCCGCCGTCCACGTCCAGCCCCACGGCGATCACTCCCACTACTACGCCGGCACCCCCTACCTCACCGACGCCACTACCTCCGGCAAGAAGATCGGCCACGTGGTCGCCCACGCCGGCCGCACCGCTGTCTTTTCTGACGGCACCGGCTCCGCCGAGCTCTTTGACACCGCCTCCCTAGAGGAAGGCGCCTTGAAGCCCATCGGCAAGCTAGAGACCGGCTCCGGGCACCACGGCGTGGCCGTCCCGCTTCCCGACGGCTCCGCCCTGATCACCGCCGGCACGACCGATCACCGTGACACCATCCGCCACGTCGCCGCCGACGGCTCCACCCTCGCCGAGACCAACGATTGCCCCGGCGTCCACGGCGAAGCCCCCGGAAAGAACGGCCGAGTGGCCTTTGGCTGTGAGAACGGCCCCATCGTCTTCGACGGCTCCGCCTTCCACAAGGTTCCCGTCGAGCACGCCTACCAGCGCTCCGGGAACATGGCCGGCGGCGACGCCTTTGCCTGGGTGCTGGCAGACAACAAGACCGACAAGGACAACAAGCATGAGCACCCCACCTCCGTGGCGCTCATCGACACCCAGCAGGCCACCATGCGCACCGTGGAACTGGGCGAATCCTACTGGTTCCGCTCCCTGGGGCGCACCGAGGACGGGCAGGCCATCGTGCTGACCACCGACGGCCACCTGAAGGTCATTGACCCCCAGTCCGCCACCGTGGTCAAGGACATCCCCGTCATCGACTCCTGGACTGAAAAGGACGAGTGGCAGCAGCCCGGGCCTATCCTCAAGGTCCGCGGCACCACCGCCTTTGTCACCGACGCCGAAAAGAAGGAACTGGCCGTCGTTGACCTGACCTCCGGCGAGGTTGCCGCCCGCCACCAGCTCAGCGTCACCCCCACCGAGATGGCCATCGTGGACGGCCACGGCCCCGCGCACTCTGATGCGGATGCCGACGCCGCCCACCCCCACGAGCACGACCACGATCACGGCCACGAGCACTAGCCCCTCAGCGGGCCTAGCCGCCAAGTAGCTGGGCCCCTCCGGGCACCGAGTGAGCAGGCAGCGCCTGGGAGACCAGGTTGGCTGCCACCAGCCCCTCGGCAACCTCCGCCGCCGCGGCGGCATCCTCGCACAGCAGCGCTATGGTGGGCCCCGACCCAGACACCAGCGCGCGCAGCGCCCCCAATTCCCGGGCCGTGGCGTGGATCCGCCGCAGCCGCGGCTCCAAGGACAGCGCCGCCGGCTCCAGCTCATTGCGCATGCTGCGCGCCAACGCATGCACGTCGCCTGCGGCCAGCGCAGCCGCCACCGCATCGGGCGCCGCCGGGCCCGCCGGCTGGTCGCCGCCACGCAGCTCATCGAGTTTGGCAAACACCCGTGGCGTGGACAGCCCCAGGCCAGGCAGTGCGAACACCCAGTGGTACTGCCCACGGGCAAGCATGGGCGTGAGCTTTTCTCCGCGTCCCGTGCCCAGCATCGTGCCGCCCAACAGCGTAAACGGCACGTCCGAGCCCAGCTGCGCCGCCAATTCCAGCAGGCGCCCCTGATCCAATCCCGCCCCCAGCGCCGCATTCGCCGCCACGAGCGCAGCCGCCGCATCCGCGGACCCGCCAGCCATGCCCCCGGCCGTGGGAATTGCCTTGACTATCTCAAGATCAATCGCCGGCACCTCCACCGCCCCGCGCTTGGCCCGAAGATTAGCAGCGATGGCCTCCACCGCGCGGGCCGCCAGGTTGCTGGCGTCGCAGGGCACAGCCGCCGCGTCAAGACCGCTGACCGTCACGGCGCGCACCACCGGCTCGCCCGGCGGGCACGCCTGGGTGTCATCACAGCGCAGCGTGACCTGGTCGGCCAGGCTGAGCGATTGGAAAACCGTAGCCAATTCGTGGAAGCCATCCGGGCGCGCCGGACCCACCCCCAGGTGAAGATTGACTTTGGCGCGGCCCACCGCGCGCACCGTCCGGCTGCCCTCAAGCGGCGCGCCCATCACGCCCCCACCCCGGCCAGCCGAACAAAGTCAGCAACGGAGAGCTTTTCCCCGCGCAGCGTCGGATCGATCTGCGCCTTTCGCAGCGCCTCCTCTGCCGCCGCGCCGGAGCCGAAGGTGCCCGCGAGCGCGGCGCGCAGGGTCTTGCGGCGCTGGGCAAAGGCGGCGTCGATAAGCGGGAACACGCGCGACCGGGTGGCCTCATCGACCGGCCACGGGGCAGCCCCCGGGGCAAAGCGGTCCACGCGCACCAGCCCCGAGTCAATGCGCGGGGCAGGCCAAAACACGTTCTTCCCAATGGCACCTGCCCGGCTGACCTTGCCATAGAAGCTCGCCTTTACCGACGGAACACCATAGACCTTTGAGCCCGCGGGGGCTGCCAGGCGGTCAGCGACCTCCGCCTGCACCATCACCAGCACGCGCCGCAAGGACGGAAACGTGGCCAAGAAATGCAGCAGCACCGGAACCGAGACGTTGTAGGGAAGGTTGGCCACCAGCGCGGTCGGCGCCCCCACCTCGTCGGCCCCCACCGCCAACGCGTCCGCCTGCACCACCCGCAGCCGCTCGGCGAAGTCCGGCGCCCGCCACTGCACCGTGCGCGGCAGCCGCTGCGCCAGGCGCGGATCGATCTCCACGGCGGTGACCTGCTCGACGGTATCCAGCAGCGCCAGGGTCAACGACCCAAGGCCAGGGCCGACCTCGACCACGTGGTCGGAAGGATCCAGCTCGGCTGCGCCCACAATGCGGCGCACCGTATTGGGGTCATGCACAAAGTTCTGCCCCCACTTTTTGGTGGGCGTGACATCAAGCTCACCAGCAAGGGCCCGAATCTCAACGGGCCCCAACAGCTGGGCGGCCGGGGTGTGCTCACGATGATCCATAGCTTCCGAATCTACCTGGCACACCCAGCCCGGCTAGCGCATACCCATCCGGGAGGTACACGCCGGCCACGCCCCCCACCCCTGGGAGGCCTGCACGCGCTCCGCGACGGCGATCTGCTGCTCACGGGTGGCCTGGTGGGCCTCCGGGGCGTACTCGGTGCCCCCATACGCGGCCCAGGTCGACGGGGTGAACTGCAACCCACCGGAGAAGCCGTTGCCGGTGTTGGTCGACCAGTTTCCTCCCGACTCACACTGCGCCAGCGAGTCCCACACGCTGCCATCGGCTACCGCAGGGGCGCTCGCGCCGGTGTTGCCGCTAGAGGACAGCTCGGAAGAGGAAGAAGACCGCTCCACCTTGGTGCCCTGGGCGATGACACGCGCGACCGGGGCCTTCTTCTCCGACTCCCGGATGACGGTGTTCTCCCGCTCCTTGCCGTTGACGGTAACGATGTGCCGGACGATCTCCCGAATGCCGTCCTCGCCCTCTTCGACGACTCTTTCCTCCCCGACCAACAGGTCCGGGTCATCGACGTAGTCCACCGGCGCCTCGATGGGCTCGGAGTCCGTGCGATCCAGCTTTTCAATCCGCTCGATGGCAATGCGTGCCCCAGGCTTGAGCGCATCCTTCAGTGCCGGGGTGACCTTGTCATCCTTGCCCACCGTGATGCCGCGCTGCTTGAGTACGTCGCCGACGGTGCGTGCCGCGATGGAGGTAAACAGCACCTTGCCGCCATCGTCGATGGAGATGATCTTCGGCGAGGTCACCTCGATGGTCATGCCGTCTTTGAGCCGGGCGGCGCCGTCCTCGGTCAGGGTGGAGCCCGGGTTGATCTGCGGCAGTTCATTGACCAGGTCGCTGACCGTCGTGGCGGTGGTGGTCAGGTCGTGGGGGGTGCCATCGATAATCACCGCCACCGGCTTGGCGGTTTGCACCCGCACGGTGGTGGACTTGCCCAGCTTCTCGCTCGGCGCCGGGGAGACCAGGTCATGCTCCCCGATGGTCACGCCGGCGTCATTGAGCGCGCCGGCAATATCCGTGGCAAGGGTGGTCAGCTCGGTCGCCTCACCGTTGACCTCCACGGTCACCTGCTTTTGCATCCCCGCAACCACCACGCCGCCGGCAACAACGCTGGCAAGCACACCGCCGGTGGCCAGCCGTAGCGGCAAGGAGCGCGAGTCATTGATCCGGTCGATTTTGGTAATCCGGGTGTGAGACATAGGCAAGATTCTCGAACTTCCTCTTGAAACTTTCTCAGTCGTGGGCTCCGGTGGCACGTGGTGGGGCAAAGGATGCCCGCGTGGCAGGCCCTGTCAGCCGCCTGGCGCACACCCTCGGCCACCGCTCACAATGCGCATAACAATACGGTAACAACACGGGCTTGTCGAGTAGTTTTCTTCCCGGCGCTCCCCCGCCGCTCCCCCGCCGCGAACCCAATGCATGCAGTGATAGTCCTGTGCGGGCTGGTGCGCTCACTCCAACCCTCACTCCAGCGCCCCCACACGCCCCGGCGCGCACGGCGAGCTACAGATTCAGCCCATAGACGCGGTCAAAGGTTGCCGAGACCTCATCGGCCAACTCCCCCGGATCTTGTCCCCGGGCCGCCGCCACGCAATAGGCGGTGTGCCCAACCAGGGCCGGCTCGTTGCGGCACCCGCGGAACGGCTCCGGGGTCATGTACGGGGCATCCGTCTCAATGAGCAGCTGGCCCGGAGGAACCATCGCGGCGGCCTGGCGCAGGTACTCGTTGCGCTTAAAGGTCACGTTCCCGGCGAAGCTGAGCACATAGCCGCGCTCGATGGCTTGGGCGGCGACGTCGAGAGGCGAAGAAAAGCAGTGCAGGATCACGTGCGGCGGGCGGGGGGCATCGTCGAGGATGTCCAGCAGCTGCGCATCTGCTTCCCGGTTGTGAATCATCAACGCCTTACCGTGCTGGCAGGCCAGGTCGATGTGCCAGCGCAGGGCCTCTTCCTGCATCTCCAGCGGCGCTGTGCGCTCCGGATCATGGCGGATCCAGTAGGTATCCAACCCCGTCTCCCCCACCGCCACGCACCGCGGATCCGCCACCAGCTGCGCTACCCGCTGGCGCGTCGGGGCGTCGAGTTCCCGCGCGCGAGTGGGGTGCACCGCGCACGCCGCATATACTCGCGGATTTTCTTGTGCCGCCGCCAGCGCTGCGGCGGCTTCTTCCACCCCGTCCCCCACGGTGCATAGCTTGTCCACCCCGGCTGCCACGGCGCGATCCACCACCGCAGCCACCTCCTCGGCGGTGCGGGCCCCGCAGGAGGCCAGGTGGGTGTGCGCGTCAACGATTCCCGGCAGCGGCTCGGCTGGAACCGGGTCAGGTTTAGGTTTCTTCTTTGACATGCCCGCAGATTTTAGGCCCGCCCACGCCAGCGCGTCACCTGGGCTCACCGGGCTAGGCTCACAGGGTATGAAGGCTGTAGCAATCTTGGATTCCTTGCCCACCAGTGACCCCGACTGCTTCCACGAGGTCGAGCTTCCTGATCCCACCCCGCGCGACCATGACCTGGTGGTGAAGGTCCACGCGGTGTCCATCAACCCCATCGACGCGAAGGTCCGCAGGCGCAGCGGCCCGCAGGATAGCCCCAAGGTGCTGGGCTTTGATGCGGTGGGAACCGTGGTGGCCCGCGGCAGCAAGGCCCGCTTCTTCGACTGCGGCGACCGGGTCTTCTACTCCGGGGATATCACCCGCCAGGGGTCGAACGCCGAGCTCCAGCTCATCGATGAGCGCCTGGCCGCACGCGCGCCGCGTTCGCTTTCCGACGCCGCGGCAGCCACCGTCCCGCTCACCGCACTGACCGCCTGGGAATGCCTCTTCGACCGGCTGTGTATCCCCACCGATCAGCCCCACGGACGCCTGCTCATCCTCGGCGGGGCCGGCGGGGTTCCTACCCTGGCGCTGGGGTTGGCCCGCGCGCTTACCCAGCTGCCTCACGTGGTGGCCACTGCCTCGCGCCCGGAGTCCCACGAGTGGGTGCGCGAGCGCGGCGCCACCGCCGTCATTGACCACTCTCGCCGCCTCGATGAGCAGCTCGACGCCCACAGCGTTGACTGGGTACTTTCCACCCATACCTCTGGGCGTGCGGCCGAGCTTGCCGCGATCATGGCTCCCCAGTCGCACCTGGTGCTCATCGACGACCCCACCGACTTCGACCTCGCGGCCTTCAAGCAAAAGTCCATCGCGGTGCACTGGGAGTCCATGTTCACCCGCTCGATGTTCGCCACCCCAGACTTGGCCCGCCAAGGAGAGATCCTGGGCCGGGTGTCCTCGCTTCTCGACGCCGCCACCCTCACCGCCCCCGTCACCCGCACCCTCGAGGGGCTGTCCGCACGCACCCTGCGCGAGGCACACCGCCTCATTGAGGAGGATCGCACGGTGGGCAAGATCGCCATCGACTTCGGGGCCGGCGTGTGACCCGCAGCCTGTGGGACCTAGCCGCCACCCTGCGCGGACACACCTGGGTGGACTTAAGCCACCAGTTTGCCGCTGGCCAGCCGCGCTACCCCACCGACCCAGATCAGGACACCGAGCTGTGGACCAGCGTGGCCGCCGATGGCGCCCTGGTGTGGCGGTATCGGTTGATCGGGCAGTGGGGCACCCACGTCGACGCGCCCGTGCATTTTCACCCCGGCGCGCGCACCCTCGGAGAGATTCCCGCCGCCGAATGCGTCGCGCCGCTGGCGTTTGTGGACTTCTCCGCGCAGGCCGCCGCGGATCCGGACGCACTGGTCACCGCGGAGACGCTGGTCGAGTGGGAGCGCGCCCATGGGCGCGTCCCGGCGGGCAGCTTCGTGGCGCTGCACACCGGCTGGGCGGCGCGCTGGGACGGGGACATGCACAATGATTTCCACTACCCGGGCTGGTCGGTGACGGCGCTGCGGCTTCTTCACGAGCGCGGGGTGTGCGCCATCGGCCACGACGTCACCGACGCCGACGGCGGGCGCGCCGTCGCCCGCGGGCAGCTGCCCGCCCAATCCTGGTGGCTGGGCCAGGACCACTGGATGATTGAGAGCCTGACCAACCTGGATCGGGTTCCTGCCACCGGCGCGCTGGTGGTGGCCAGCTGGCCGGTGCCTGCCGGGCAGGCCTCGGGTTTTCCCGCCCGGGTTGTGGCCTGCCTGCCGTGACGCTGGCGGGTGGGCTAGCCTTGCCCCATGGACTTCCAGATACGGCCGACTGCGCAGGCGGATCTGCCCGCCATCGTGGGCATCCGCAACGAGGCGATCGCCACCACTCTCGCGCTGTGGACCGACGAGCCCGGCGACCTGGCCGAGCGCACGGCCTGGTTGCGCGACCATGAGGCCGCCGGCCTGCCGGTGCTATCTGCGGTCGCCGACAAGGAGGTGCTCGGCTTTGGCTGTTTGAGCAGCTTCCGAGGCCTGCCAGGGTATGCCGCCACCGCGGAAGACTCCATCTACGTGGCCAGCGCCGCGCGCGGGCGCGGGGTAGGCAGCGCCCTGCTGGCAGCGCTTATCGACGCCGCCGCCCACCGCAACCTGCACACCGTCATCGCTGCGATCGAGGCCGGCAACGGGGCGTCGATAAGCATGCACCGGCGCGCCGGGTTTACCTCGGTGGGAACTCTGCGGCAGGTGGGCCGCAAGCGCGGCCAGTGGCTGGACCTGACCTACCTGCAGCTTCTGGTCTAGCTGGCCGGGTGCACCGGCGCCCACTCGGGGCCCGTCTCCCCCAGCTCAGGATCCAGCTTGGCAATCAGCGGCTTGGGCTTGGCCAGGGTGGTTCCCGGTTCAACGTCGATGCGCTGCCAGCGCGCCTGCTGCTCGGCATAGTCGCCGGTGATGATCGGGTAGGTCTGCCCCTCGGCGGGCAGGCCCACGCCGACCAGGTTGACGGGCATGTCATCGGTGACATCCTCAATGCGCGGGCGCGCCGCCCACACCCCGGTACGCCCCAGGGTCTCATGGACCGCCTGGGCCGTGTGCGGGAGGTAAGGGGTGAGCATGACGTTGCAGTCAGAAACCACCTGCAGGGCCGTCCACAGCACCGTGGCCAGGCGCTCCCGCAAGGCCGGATCCTTGGCCAGCTTCCACGGCTCCTGCGCCGCAATGTAGGCGTTCGCCTCACCGACGACATGCATGACCGCGGTGATGCCCGCCTTAAATTTGGACTCCGCGAGCAACCCGCCCACCTCATCCATGGTGTCTGCGGCCAGCGCCAGGATCTCCTCGTCCGCAGGCTGCAACGCCGCGGGCGCGGGAACCTCCCCGAAGTTCTTGTAGGCCATAGACACCGTCCGGTTGACCAGGTTGCCCCAGCCGTTGGCCAGCTCATTGTTCACCCGGCGCACGAACTCGTCCCAGGTGAAGTCCGTGTCCGTGTTCTCCGGGCCGGCCACCGCGATGAAGTAGCGCAGCGGGTCGGGCCCGAACTCCCTGAGGAAGTCCTTGACGTAGATGACCACGCCCTTGGAGGAGGAGAACTTCGAGCCGGACATGGTCAGGAACTCAGACGAGACCACCTCGGTGGGCAGGTTGAGCTGACCGTAGGCGTGCAGTCTGCCGCCCTTGTCCCCCTTGCCGGCATAGCCCAGCAGCTCGGCAGGCCAAATCTGGGAGTGGAACGTGATGTTGTCCTTGCCCATGAAGTAGTAGGCGGCCGTATCCGGGTCCTGCCAGAACTTCTTCCAGGCGTCCGGGTCCCCGCTGCGCCAGGCCCACTCGATGGAGGCAGACAGGTAGCCGATCACGGCATCGAACCACACATACAGCTTCTTGGCGTTGTCATTCTCCCAACCATCAACGGGGATGGGCACGCCCCAGTCAATGTCGCGGGTCATCGCCCGCGGGTGCAGGTTGCCCAGCAGGTTCAGGGAGAACTTCAGCACATTGGGCCGCCAGGAATCCCGGGTGCGCAGCCACTTTTCCAGCTCCCCGGCCAGGGCGGGCAGGTCAAGCAGGAAGTGCTCGGTCTCTACAAACTCCGGGGTCTCCCCGTCGATCTTGGATACGGGGCGGATCAGGTCGATGGGGTCGAGCTGGTTGCCGCAGTTATCGCACTGGTCACCCCGCGCCCCGTCCGCCCCGCAGATGGGGCAGGTGCCCTCGATGTAGCGGTCCGGCAGGGTCCGGCCGGTGCTCGGGGACACTGCCCCCTTGGTGGTCTGCTTGATCATGTACCCGTTATCGTGCAGGCCCCGGAACAACTCCTGGACCACCGCGTAGTGGTTGCGGGTGGTGGTGCGGGTGAACAGGTCATAGGACAGGCCCAGGCCCGCAAGGTCCTCCACGATCTGGCGGTTGTAGCGGTCTGCCAACTCCTTGACGGGCACCCCCTCCTTGTCCGCCTGCACCAGCAGCGGGGTGCCGTGCTCGTCCGTGCCGGAGACCATGAGCACGTCCGCGCCCGTCATTCGCTGGTAACGCGCGAAGACATCGGAGGGAACGCCGAAGCCGGCGACGTGTCCGATGTGACGGGGCCCGTTGGCATAGGGCCAGGCAACGGAAACAAGCACAGTCTGGGTCATGGGGACCACCTTAATTTATGCGGGCCCCCACGCCCACCTGCGGGGTCAGTCCCGCGGCACGCGCTGGGATCCAGACCGGGGCCGCGCCTTGCGCGCCTCGTGGCGTTCCCGCCGCCGCGCCTTGAGCGCCTCGCGGCGCAGGTGCTCGTTGTGGATGCGCCGCTCCCGGGCCAGCTTGCGGGCGAAGCGCTGCGTCTCCCGGTAATCCAGGTAGATGACGTCATTGCGCAGGTCCTTGACAATGGCAAACATGAGCACGATGACGATGAACAGGAACGGGGTGGCCATCACGATCGTCGCGTTTTGCAGGTTCGACAGCGCATCGTCCCCGCCGGAGACCAGCAGCGTCAGACCAATAAGGGCGGTGAGCAAGCCCCAGGCGGCAGATACCCACGGCGAGGCGTCTGCCCGGCCGAACTGGGACATCGAACCCATGACCGTGGAGGCCGAATCCGCCGAGGTGATAAAGAAGGTGGCCAGCAAAATGATGGCCACAAACGCCATGATGGAACCTGCCGGCAGCTGGTGGAGGAGGTCAAAGAGCTGCCCCTCGGCAGAGCCGTCACCCCAGATGGAGCGCCCCTCCCGCTCCATGGTGATGGCCGTGCCGCCGAAGGTGGCAAACCACAGCGTGGAGACCCCGGCCGGGACCAGCAACACGCCAATGCAGAACTCGCGGATGGTGCGCCCCCGCGAGATGCGGGCCACGAACATGCCCACGAACGGCGACCAGGACACCCACCAGGCCCAGTAGAAGATGGACCAGCTTGACAGCCACTCGCCGTCCGAGGTCGTGGCCGTGCGCGAGGCCATGGCGAAGAACTCCGAGAGGTATGCCCCGAAGGAACCCGGGATGAGGTTGAGCACCGCGACCGTTGGCCCCAGCACGAAGACAAAGATGGCCAGCACCGCGGCCAGAACCATGTTGGCGTTGGACAGGTACTGGATGCCCTTGCCCACCCCAGAGATCGCCGACAGCAGGAAGCACAGCGTCAGAACAGACACGATGCCCACGATCACCCAGGTGCTGGGATCCGCGATGAGCCCAGAGGCGCGCAGACCGGCACCGATTTGCAGGGCGCCAAGGCCCAGGGAGCAGGCGGTGCCGAACACGGTGGCGATGATGGAGAGCATGTCAATGAGCTGGCCCAACCAGCCCTTGGCCAGCTTCTCGCCGATCAGGGGCGTAAACGCGGAAGAGATCAGCTGGCGTCGCCCGATGCGGAACGTGGAGTAGGCGATGGCCAACCCGACGATGGCGTAGATGGCCCAGGGGTGCAGCGTCCAGTGGAACATGGCCGAGGCCATCGCCGCCCGCACGTCCTCCGGCTGGTGGCCCGGAACCCCGTCGCGATAGAAGGTCAGCGGCTCGGTCGCCCCGTAGAACATCAGGCCGATGCCCATGCCGGCGGCAAACATCATGGCAATCCACGAGGCGGTGCGAAACTCCGGTTCCTCATCCGCGCGCCCCAGCTTGATGGTGCCAAACTTGCTCAGCGCCACCACGATGACAAAAAACACAAAAACCGTGCCAAAAAGCACGTAGGCCCAGCCGAGGTTGTCTACGACGAGCCGCAGGGCCGTGTCCGTGAAGCCGGAGAAGGACTCCGGGGAGACCAGGCCCCACACCACCGCGGCGAGGACGAAGAGCCCGGCGATGGCCACGATCGCCCAGTTGATGCGGTTGGAGTCTGACTCCGCCTCGAGGGTGATTTCCTCCGTGTCATCAAGGTGCTCATTGATCACGGACTGTCCGCGCAGCATCGACACCAGCTGCGAGGTCGCCGACGCGTGCTTGAGCTGATCGGTGACGGTGGTGTAGTCGCGTGCCTCCTGCGCATCGCGCGGCGCGCCCTCCGGTGGGGCATCGGCAGGCAATGGTTGGCCCTGAGGATCAACCTCAGGGGAGTGCGGGGCCTCCTCGGCATGTGAGTCGTGTGGTTCTGTCATAAACATCACCATTCGCTACCACTGCCAATAATTCAAATGAAAACGGGCTGTTTCCCGGAATTATTCAGCGCGAGTTCAGCGCGCCGGCCCGAGTGCCGGGGCGCGCATACCCGCAGCGTGACGGCGGCGGAGCCGACGCTCGCCGGCACCGCCCGCCGCCCTCAATCACAATTTGGTAACAAGATCCGGTTAGTCGCGGCCCGCGCGTGCCTTAAGCACCGCGTCATAGAGCTGGCGGGCCGGCACGCCGGTAGTCGCGGCGACGTCCTTGCACACCGCCTTGAGCCGCTCGCCGGCGGCCACACGCTCCTCAACCACGGGCACCAGCTCCCCGACGCTGCGGTGCTCCGCCCGCGGCGCGCCCTCGATGACCACCGTGATCTCCCCGCGCACCCCCTCGTGCGCCCACGCCGCCAACTCGCCGAGATTTCCGCGGCGAACCTCCTCATACGTCTTGGTTAACTCGCGGCACACCGCCGCCCGCCGCTGCTCCCCCAAGATCTCTGCGGCGACGGCCAGCGTGTCTGCCAACCGGTGCGGCGACTCGAAGAAGCACACCGCCCGGCGCTCCTCGCGCAGCTCGTGCAGCCACGTACGCCGCGCGCCGTCCTTGCGCGGGGCGAAGGCGTCAAAAATAAAGGCGCCCACATTCAGGCCAGAAACGGCCAAGGCCGTAGTCACCGCGGACGGGCCCGGCACGCAGCTGACGGCCACGCCAGCATCATGGGCGGCGGCGACGATGCTCAGCCCAGGATCAGAGACCACCGGCATGCCCGCATCGGTGACCACTGCGACGGTGCCGGTGCGGGCGGCGTCGATAAGCATGCCCACCCGGGACTGCTCATTGTGATCAAAGTTGGACACCACCTTGCCACGCATATCCACCCCGAGCGCCTGGGCCAACGCGCGCGTGCGGCGAGTATCCTCCGCCGCGATGACATCCGCCGTGGCCAACAGCTGCGCCAACCGGGGCCCGGCATCGCCGATATTGCCCAGCGGAGTGCCCGCCACAACCACCCCCCGAGGCGGGGCGGGAAGGTCTGAAGAAAGCTGCGCTGCATCGCTCATACCTGACAGCATGGCACACCGTGTGGACGGACCTTTAGAATCAATCAAGTGATGGACACGACCCACCCGGCGGCGCGGACCCGGCGCAGCCCCGCAGCCCCGCGCTTCTTACGCCCCCAGCCCCGCTCCCCCCGGCGCCTGCCGTGGGCCCGCCCGGACTGGGTAAGCCTGGCAGTCATCGGCGTGCTCGCCGCCGCCACCCGGCTCATCGGGCTGACCAGCGCGACGGCTAAAGGCACCCCGGTCTTCGACGAGAAGCACTACGTCCCGCAGGCCTGGGACATGATGCGCAACTGGGTCAACCCGCTCATCGGCGGCATCGAATCGAACCCCGGCTACGGCCTGGTGGTCCACCCGCCCATGGGCAAAAAGCTCACCGCGGTCTCCGAGGCGCTCTTCGGCTACACCCCCCTGGGCTGGCGGCTCGCCGCAGCGCTGTGCGGCACGGCCCTGGTGCTCGCCATCGTGGCGCTTGCCCGCGACGCCGCACAATCCTGGCAGGTGGGCGCGTTCGCCGGCATCCTGGCCACCTTCGACGGGGTCCTGACCGTGAGCTCGCGCTACGGCATGCTCGACATCTTCCAGGTGCTGTTCATCGTGCTCGCCGCCTGGGCCATCCTGCGCGACCACCTCCAGGTGCGCGACCGCTTCCACCAGGCGTGGCGCGACGGCCTGCTTTCCGCCCCGGCGCACACCACAGCGGCCAGTCTGGGCCCCCGCCTGGGCTACCGGTGGTGGCGCTTCGCCGCCGGGCTGCTCCTCGGGCTGTCCCTGGCCGTCAAGTGGTCCGGCCTGTACTACATCGCGTTCTTTGGGCTGCTCAGTGTCGCCCTGGACCTGATGCTGCGCCGCCGCTACGGGGTCCGCCGCCCCATCCTGGGAACCGCCGCGCGCGATATCGGGCCCGCGCTGGCCTCCCTGGTCCTGGTCCCCATCGCGGTCTACCTGTGGAGCTGGCGCTCCTGGTTTGCCAGCGAAACCTCCATCTACCGGCATTCCCGCTCCGATGGCTCCATCGCCGCCGACAGCCTGCTGCACAAGCTTCCGGAATCCATCGCCGGGTTCATCCACTATCACACCTCGGTGCTCAGCTTCCACGCCTCGCTGACCTCATCGAGCGGGCATCACCACGCCTGGGATTCCAAGCCGTGGTCCTGGCTGGTAGCCGGGCGCCCCATCCTCTATTTCTCCTCCAAGGACATCGACTGCGCCGCCGGGGCGGGCGCCTGCCGTCGCATGATCTTCCTCTTTGGCACCCCGGCAATCTGGTGGCTGACCATCCCGGTGATCCTCTGGGCCGCCTGGCGGCTGCTCGTTCACCGCGATGTGCGCCTGGCGGTGCCGGTGGTTGGGTTCGTCGCCAGCTTCCTGCCCTGGCTGGCGGCCTTCGACCGACAGATGTACTTCTTCTACGCGGCCGCGCTGGTCCCCTTCACCATCGTCATGCTCGCCGTCGCGCTCGGCGACATGGTGGGCCGCGGCCGCCCGATCCAGGTGGGCTGGCTGCGCCGCCTCGCCGGGCCGGCCATGACGTGGCGCACGCTTATGGTCATCAGCTATCTGGCGCTGGTCATCGCCATGTTCTTGTACTTCTCCCCCATCCTGTACGGCTACACCATCACCAACGAGCACTACAACTCCATCATGTGGCTGCCCAGCTGGAAATAGCTTATCGACGCCCCACCTCCCGCGAGCCCCTACCCCGTGCGTGCCGGCTCGCGGCGGCGGGGCGCCGGCTGGGGCCTGCCGCTACAGCTCCACCAGTCCCATCCGCAGCCGCGTCAACGCCCCGGTAGACACCCACGCCCACACCGCAACCCCCGTGGTGACAAACAGCGCGACCAGGGATACCACCAGGGCGCTATCCATCTGGCCCAGGATGATGTCGCGCATGGCAAAACCGAAGCTAAACATGGTCACCGCACCACACAGGGGCAAAAAGCCGATGAGGATGCGCGGCTTCCAAGTGCCAAAACCCAACGCGGCCCCCACGCCGAAGCGCAGCGCGGCCACATCAATGAGCACCCCGGCTAAGGCGGGATTGGCGTCGGGGCTAAGCACCGAGCCATCGTCGCTGGTGGCAAGAAGCCCCTGGGTATCGGCCACCGCCATGATCGCCCACCCAATCCAGGCGAGGGCGATGATCCCCAAGCACAGTCGGGCCACGGCTGCGGCGGCCAGCCGGGTCCCGGCCTGGCGGCGCCACAGCGGCTCGACCTCCGCCAGGATCGAGGCGGTCAGGTCCTGGTCCACCCGGTGGCCGGAGTGCGGGCGCACCTCCGTAGGGGTGGCAGACCCCGCGCTGAGCAGCCCCTGAAGTTTGACGGCCTGGCGGTAGAACGCCTGGCACTCGGGGCACTGCGCCAGGTGCGCCTCCACGACGTCATCGGCCAGGGTGCCAGGCTCGCCGTCCAGGCGCGCAGAGATCTCTGCCTGAATGCCGTGGTGATCGATCATGGGGTCAATACCCCGTCCACGCTGGCGCGCCCGGCGCCGAAGACAACGATCATGAGCAGCCCGGCGAGCATGACCACGGGAAACTCCACGGCCTCGCGGGCGGCCAGCATGTCCGGCCCCAGGTGCACAAAGTACAGGGCCGCAACCAGCAGCAGGGCCAAGGCGCCGGCGACGATGGTGCTCAACAAGCCCACCACCAGCAGGCCGCCGCCCAGGAGTTGGACCACGCCGGCGATCCAGGTGGACACGGTAGCCTGCGGCACTCCCCAGGCGGCGAACTGCTCAGCCGTGGCGGTGATCCCGTCTTGAAAAAGGATGCGCCACCCGTGAACGATGAACACCAACCCCAAAATTGCACGGAAAATCAGCAGTGCTGCATCCCTGACTACCGGCCTATCCATGGCACACAGGGTACCCGGCGCACTGCTGCGCGGCGATGTCACCCGCCCCCCAACGCCCGGCTAGTCCGCGTGGGCCGCGAGCTGATTGTCCACGTTTCCGGGGCTACCGGCCTTCCAGCCGACGGCCCCCATCACCACCGCGGAGACCGCCAGGCCGATCAGAATGGGCCGCCACGTACCCGTGGCGTTGAACACCACGCCCACCAGGAAGGGCCCGCCAGCGGCAAGGAGGTAGCCGACTGGCTGGACGAACCCGGACAGCCGCGCGGTGATCAGGGGCGTGGTGGTGCGCTGCGGGATAAGGGCAAGCGCGGTGACAAAGCAGAAGCCGCCGATACCCAGCAGCGTCGCCCACAGGTAGGGGGCGGCCGCAGGGGCGAGGATGAGGCCGACGTACCCGGTCAGGGTGCAGCACGAAAACGCGATGGCCAGCACGCCGGTGTGCGGCACCCGCGCGATGAGCGTGGGCACGAACAGCCCGCCGACGATGCCGAGCAGCCCGATGACCGCCAGGCAGGCGGCTGCGGTGCCGGGAGCGACGGAGGCGTCGATAAGCATCTTGGGCAGCCAGCCCATCTGCACGTAGGCGTTCATGGATTGCAGTCCAAAGAAGAACATGATGGCCACCGCCAGGGGGCTGCGCCACATGCTCGTGCCCGCGGTGGCCGCGGCGGCCGGTGCCGCCGGAAGCGCGGTGCGCAGGTGCACCCAGGCCCACATGACCAGCTGGATCGCCGCGGGAATAGCCCACACGCCGACGGCCCACCGCCACACCTGGTCCCCGCTGCCCCCGGCGGCCGACTGGGACCCGGGAAACAGCAGCGGAGACAGCGGCCCCAGGGCCGAACCCAGGCCCAGGACCGTGGTGTAGACCGTCATCCACAGCACAGTGTGGCGCCCACCGGCCGCCTTGACCCACGCCGGCAGCAGCACGTTGACCACCGCGATGCCCACCAGGACCGGGGCAGTCAAGGCGACGAACGCCCACGCGGAAGAAGACAGGGGACGCACCGCCTGCCCGCACACCTCCAGCACCATCGCCGCGACGAGCACCCCGGACAGACTCCACCGGCGCGCCAGCGGGACGGCGGCGACACCAAACAGCGCAAAGCACGCACCCGGCAACGCGGTGATAATGCCGGAGATCACCCCGGGCGCGTTGAGGTCGCGCATCATCTCATCGAGCACCGCGCCTACCGCGGCGATCGCGGGACGTAGGTTCACCGCGGCCAGCGCCACGGCAATGAACCCCGAAACCGCGCCCACCACCGGCTTTGCCCGCCGTGGCGTCGACGCGATGTGCGCACCAGTCATACTTGAGTCAATCCTCCTAGCCACCCCGGTCCACCCGCCGGGAGCCATCCGGCTCCCACAGCAGTCTATGAAAGTATGAATAGTACGCCCGTGGAGACCTCCACCCCTAACCAGCATCCAGCATCCGGCACCACCCTGAGCCCCGATGGGCTGCGCCGCCCACCGTGGGCCACGCGCACACCACTGCTCCAGCACTACTACGACACCGAGTGGGGCGTGCCCGTCCGCGACGAGGTCGGCGTCTTCGAACGCCTGGTCCTCGAAGGCTTCCAGGCTGGCCTGTCCTGGGAGACCATCTTGCGCAAGCGACCGGCCTTCCGCACCGCCTTCGCAGGCTTTGATCCGGACGCCGTCGCCGCCTTCACCCCCGCGGATGTTGCCCGATTGCGTGCCGACGCCGCGATCATCCGCAACGAGCGCAAAATCACCGCCGCCATCACCAACGCCCGCGCCACCATCGCCCTGCGCGCCGAGGGCGGGCTGCCCGCCCTGATCTGGTCCTACCAGCCTGACGTCACGCCGCTGCCACGCACCATGGACGAGGTGCCCTCCCAGTCCCCGGAATCCCGCGCCCTGGCTAAAGAGCTCAAGCGCCGAGGCTTCAGTTTCGTCGGGCCCACCACCATCTTCGCGCTCATGGAGGCCATCGGGGTGGTAGACACCCACCTGCTCGATTCCCATCGCCGCGGCTGCTCAGGGCTGTGGGATGCCCACGGCCGGCGCCGCAGCTAAGGGCCAATAAGAAAAACCCCTCACCAGGAGCCCTGGTGAGGGGGAATTGTGGAGCTATGGGGAATCGAACCCCAGACCTTCGCATTGCGAACGCGACGCTCTACCAACTGAGCTATAGCCCCGCGGCTGTGCACCGGGGGTGCGCAACGGATACATACTCTACACCCCTGGCCGCCAGCAGACGAAACCCCAGCTCAGCTAGGCTTTACGAGCCGCCCGATCGGCCCACCACCGCCGCAGATCCGCGTGAATACGCGCATACACCTTGGTCAACCCGCCGATGGCGAAGGCGGCAAAGATCGTGCCCTCACGGATCCCCGCCAGCTCGTGCAGGAACGCAAAGGAACACACCACGGAGATGAGCACCAGCGTCCAGTCGAAGATCTGCTTGCAGGTACCAAAGCTGCGCTTGCTCACAAAAGCCAGCGCCATGACCAGGCCCTCCCCCGGCAGGTAGGTCACCTTGGGCTGCACCTGAATATAAACACCCATGCTCATGATGATCGCGCCGACGACGGTGACCAGCCACTGCTGGGCGTAGCCCTCCGGCTGGACCCAACTGGTCAACTGCAGGCCAAAGTCACAAAAGAACCCAAAGACGAAACACAGCGGCAGCTGGACGAGCTGGAGCGGCTTGAAACGCCGGCGCAGCAGCGGGATTTGCAGCAGAAAAAACAACAGGCTGATCAGGATGTTGAGCTGCCCGAAGGTCAGCGGCGTTGCCAGCATCATCACGGCCGGCCACGAGGAGATGGGAGACGTTCCCAGCCCGCCGTGGACCATGATGGCCACTCCCAGCGACATGACAAAGGCGCCGAGGAAGAAGATCGCCCAACGCGCAATGTGGTGGCCCGCGGGGATGCGGGTGGCTTGCGTCTTATATACCTGGTGTTCATGAACTGACTGCGGGCTCGCCTCGCCACGCTGAATTATGGTCATGGAGTTCCTGTTCCTACCCTGTTTGTGCCCTCCTGGATGAAGGGCACCTGATTACGGCCACAAAGAAGCCGCAGGGCCCTGGGCGGGGTTCCCTGCGGAAGGTGTGCCTGGTAATCAGCTTAGTGCTATGCGGTCATCAGCCCGCTACTCGGGTGTCATAGTCCAGGTGCCGGCTCGTGCGGTCACGGTCTGCGACGGGGCGCGTCACGGTGCGCAGGTGGTGGAAATCCGGGCTGGCATCGTCCAGCTCCAGGACCACCGCCCCTGGGCGGCGCAGCTGCCGGGGGATGTGCAGCGCATCATCGTCGCGGTGGCGCACGCCCAGGCGGGCGCGGCGCAGGTGCTGGATACGCCGCCGACGCAGCTGCTCTTCCTGCTGGACCTGACGGCGCAGGGCCACCAGGTAGCTCACCAACAACGCGCCGGTGATCACGGTGGCGCTCCACGCCCAGCCGCCCCAGATAAACCCGGCGGCCACAGCCAAGGCCACAGCCCCGGCCAGGATGAGCAGGGCGCGCTGGCGGCGCTGGTAGCGGGTGGTGGCCACGCGGGCGTCTGCCTCTGGGTCCCAGCTGCCCCGCCCGCGACGGGCCGCGGCGAACTCGTAGTCTTCCGCGGTCAGGTCTGCGGTGCTCAACCGCGCCTCTGCGGCCGTGGTGCTTTCCTCCTCTGCCGCCGCGTCCGGCGCGAGCTGTGCCGCCGTTGCGCCAGCCTGGTCGGCCGGGTCAGCCGGGCCTGCCGCATCTGCTGGTGCCCCGTAAAGCAGGTCCTGCGGGTCGGTGTAGGAATCGTCATGCTCGAAGGGCTGTGCCTGCACCTCATCCGTCTCATCGACGGCGTTGTCCGTCTCGGTCAGCGGCTCCTGCTCCGGCGCCTCATCGAGTGAAGCGCTTTCCTCAGCATGGTCGAGGTCAGCGCGGCTCAGGGCGTGCGATCCCCCGACCACCTCGCCCTCGACGGTGTCCGCATCATGCGCATCGGCGGCCTGCTCCTCGTGGTGGTGCAGGCGCGCAGAAAGGTAACCGCGCAGCGCCACGGCCGTCCCCTTCACGCGTCCCGACGCCGCCGGGGCATCCTCATCGACGATGATGTCCGCCGCGTCTACCAGCTCATAGTCTTCTTCGTCCTCGTCATCCTGCAGTGCCGGGCGCACGTCGCTGGGGCGCAGGCGCGGGCGGCGTCGAGAAGCGGGAATATCGGTTCCTCCCTGATAGACCACCCGGGTCTCATCAAAGGCATCGCCTGCCCGAGACACCGGTTTGCGCGCGCCTTGAATCAACGGTGCCAGGACAAAAAGCCATAGCACCGCTATCACGGCAATCAACAGTCCGCTGTTCACGGGATCATCCGCCTTTCGGGATCGCACTGCATTGACCCACAAGCCGAGGGCGACGGCTCACGGTCACCCCAGGATAAGGCCCCTTAAGGCCCCCCTTTTGGAGGCACGCCGCAACACTCAGACTCAAAAACGGCTAAAACCGCACACCATTCACCGCACGCGCCCCTGTTCGCGCAGGTCCGCCACACAACTACCGGGAAAAGGACCGGCTAGTCGCGCCACAAAATAATGGTCCTGCCAGCGGCCATCAATATGCAGATTGGCCCGCAGATACCCTTCCTGCTCAAAACCGTTATGCGCCAGCACCGCCCCCGAGGCCGGATTGCTGTCCAGGTACGTTGCCGTCACCCGGTGCAAACCCACCCGGTCAACCGCGTGATCGACGCCCAGCGCGCACGCGGCAGTAGCTATGCCCCTGCCCCACAAACCCGAATACACCCAATACCCAATCCAGCATTCGCTTGCCGCGCCGTGCTGAATGCCCCCCAGCGTCACCTGCCCGCCGAAATGCCCATCGACCTCAATAACCAGTGGCACCACCGTGCCGCCTAAAGCGGCATCGCGCATGCCGGACAGGTAGGACCACCACTGGGTGGCGCTGTGCGCCAGGGCCCAGGATCCGTTGACCGTCGGCTCGACCGGGCGCAGGCGCTCCTCATCCAGGATGCGCAACTGGCTCCAGTCCTCCCCGTCGCGGCGCAGCAGGGGGCGCAGCCGTACCCGGGTCCCGTCCGGGAGGCACACCTGGGGCGTGGATTCTGGCCAGCCGGGATGCACCGGATCAACCGGGCCGTATGCGGGGCGGGCGAAGCGGCGTGCCGCCACGCCAAAGAGGTCAAACATCAGGAGTTTTGCGCCAGGAACAGCACATCAACCACGGCGCCGGGGCGGATCTGGTCATGGTCTTCCGGAATACGAATCATCGCGTTGGCCTGGGACAGCCCCGCGAGCAGGTGGGCGGGCGCCCCAGTCGCACCGCCGAGGCCCTCCACCAGGTAGTCCTGGGTTTGGGCATCGCGCATCAGCCGCGCGCGGACATAGCCACGCCGCCCAGGCAGGGAGGCCACGGAGTTCAGCGCCCGGGCGCGCACGGTCCGCCGGGTGGCGGCACGCTTGCCCAAGCTCAGGCGGATAAGCGGGCGCACGAAGAGTTCGAAAATGACCAGGCTGGACACCGGATTGGCGGGCAACAAAAACACCGGGGTCTCGCGCGGGCCGATGCGCCCGAAACCCTGCACGGAACCAGGATGCATGGCCACCCGGGTGGTATCAATCTCCCCCAGCTGGCTGAGCACCTGCTGAATGCGCGCCGAGCCCGCGCCGCCGACCGCACCGGAGATGACCAGGATCTCCGAGCGCATCAGTTGGCCCTCAATGATCTCCGCCAGGCGGCGCGACTCGCCCTCCGCGATACCCACCCGGTGCACATCTGCCCCGGCCTCCTTGGCCGCGGCTGCCAGCGAGTAGGAGTTGACATCAAAGATCTGGCCCAGGCCAGGATCGCGGTCGATGTCGACCAGTTCTGAGCCCACGGAGATCACAGACACCCGCGGACGCGGGTAGACCAATACTTTGGAGCGGCCCACCGCGGCCAACAATCCGATCTGTGCCGGCCCCAACACCGTGCCGGCGGTCACCGCCACGTCGCCTTGCTGAATGTCATCGCCGGGGCGGCGCACAAAATCCCCGGAGCGCACCGGACGGTGGGCGATGACTCGCTGGCGGCCGCGGTCGGACCAGTCGAGGGGGAGGACGGCGTCGGCAAGCGTGGGGATGGGCGCGCCGGTGTGCACGCGCACAGCCTGCCGTGGTTGCAGGCGCAGGGGCTGCTGGGAGCCCGCGGGAACCTCACCGACCACGGGCAACGAGGGATCCGCCGGCGGCGCCGGATGCGGGCCCGAGCCCAGCGCCCGCTCCCCGCCAAGATCCACTGCGCGCACAGCATAGCCATCGATGGCGGCCTGGGTAAACCCCGGAAGGTCGTTGGTGGCCACCACCTCTTCTGCGCACATACGGCCCAGCGCATCGACGATGGATATGCGGACCGGCTCAGGCACCGTGGCCGCAGCGGTCACCGCAGCAAACTGCTCTTCAACGGAGCGCACGCACCATCCTCCTTCTTCGGGTCATCGGGCTGACGATCACCGGGCTAGAAACCATCGTGCCCGGAACCACCGTGCTGGCAACCATCGGCTGAAGCCACCGAATGGGAGGCCACCAGCCGGGCGTTGAGCGCCCTGGGCGCCACCCGAGCATCGGCCGACGCCGTGGTGCCCGCGGGCCGAAGCCTACCGCGGCTCCGCACGCACCCGGACACATGCAGTGTAGTCACACCACCGCCCCCACCGGCAGCGTGACACCACCACAATCCGCACAGCCCACGCACCCCGCACACGGGCCCTCCGGCACCTGCCTGACTACTCCTGCCCGACTACTGCTGCTGGCCCTCATCCGCCGCAACATCCTGCTGGTCATCATCGCGCTCATGCTCCGCCAGGATCGCCGCAATGGCCTTGCGCAGGCCCGGTCCATAGACCGGATGAGACAACCCATAGTCAACGCAGGCCGGGATGTATCCGCCGGGGTTTCCCAGGTCATGGCGCTTACCCTCATGAATGACCACGTGCACGGGGTGGCCCTCCGTGATGAGCAGCTCAATGGCATCCGTCAGCTGGAGCTCACCGCCCTTACCCGGGGTGATCCGGCGCAGGGCATCAAAAATGGCCCGGTCCAGCAGGTAGCGCCCGGTGGCAACGAAGTTCGACGGCGCATCCTGCGGATCCGGCTTTTCCACCATGCCGGTGACCTTTTTCACCCGCGGGTCCGCGCCCGGCAGGTCCGCCACCTCGAAGACGCCGTAGTTGTAGACCTCCTCGTGGGGAACAACAAAGGCACACAGCACGGAGCCGCCGTACTCCCGGCGCACCTGCGCCATCTTTTCCATCACGCCCATGGGAAGGACAAGGTCATCCGGAAGCATGACGGCCACCACGTCTTCATCATCATCCAGGACGCTTTCCGCCAGGGATACCGCGTGCCCCAGGCCGAGGGGACGATCCTGGGTGACGGGGACGGCGTCGATAATGTGACTGGAGTGCTGCACCTTGCGCAGCTGTTCGTCCTTGCCGCGCTCATGAAGGGTCTGTTCCAACTCCGGGGCCGGATCGAAGTGCGCGAGCACGCCCTCCTTGTTCGGCGAGGTGATCACCGCCAGCCGCGAGGCCCCCAAAGAAGCGGCCTCATCAGCAATCAGCTCAATGCCAGGGGTGTCCACCACGGGCAGGAGCTCCTTGGGAACGGTCTTGGTCGCCGGAAGGAACCGCGTACCCAATCCTGCCGCCGGGACAACGACAGTCTTTACCGCATGTACGTGGTTCTCTATAGGAGCATTCATACGTTCCAACCCTACCCAAGCAGCCCCCTACCATTAAGAATCACGCCCCCTCAAATGGGTGTAGGACAGCCCACGCAACCGGAACCACTACCCTGGTCCCGTGTGAACCTTTCGCCGCGCCGTTCCGCAAAATCCGCCGCCCGCGCGCACTACCGCCGCGCCCGCGCACAGCTTCCCGCAGCCACCCGCGCCGCCGCCTCCCGCGACATCGTCCGCCACCTCAGCGAACTGCTGCGCACCCGTCGGCCCCGCCGCATCGCCGCCTACGCGCCCCTGCCCGAAGAGCCCGGCTACGACACGCTTCTCGACGCCCTCCTGGCCACCCCCGCACCCCTCCTCCTGCCCATCGTCGGCGACGCCGGCACGCTGACCTGGGCACCGATCAGCAGCCGCGCGCAGCTGCGCGCCGACAACCCCATGGGGATTGCGGAACCCGCGACCCCCGCCGCAACCCACATGACCACGCCGGCGATGCTGGACACCACTGACCTGGTAATAACCCCAGCCCTGGCCTTAACGCCCGACGGCTACCGGCTGGGCCAAGGCGGCGGATTCTATGACCGCGTGCTCGCCGCCAGCGCCACGTGCCCCGCCCCTCCGCTGTTCGTCGCACTCGCCTTCTCCCACGAGATCAGCGCCGACCTGCCCATCGAGGACCACGACCGCGCCGTCGCCATGATCATCACCCCGCAAGGACCCCGCCACACGCACGGGGAACCAACGCCCCCGGGAGGCGGTCCAACAATGGTGTGAACGATGCCACGACAGCTCCCGCAACCAACCCACTGAGCCGGGTCCGCTCCGCGCTAGCCACCCCCGGCTGGCGGCGCATGGTCCTCGCCCGGCGCGCCGCCGCCGGCCTCCTCCTCGCCCTTGCCGCCATCACCGCCTTAGCCGCACACGGCCACCGCGACCCGCAGGTCACCGTCTTTGCCCGCGACGTCGCCGCCGGTACGCCTCTCGACGCCGCCGACCTGACCACCCAGGCGATCCCCCAGAATCTCATCCCTCCCGCCCTGGGCGCCGAGGTCCCCGATCCGGCCGCCCTGATCGGCCACGTCACCGTCTCCGCCGCGCTCGCTGGAGAAATAGTCACGCCCGCGCGACTGGTCAGCCAGGCAACCGCGCGAGACCTCCTAGCCAACCCCGCTGATCCGCGCCCCGCCACGCTGGTGCCCATCCCTCTAGCGGCTACCGACGCCCTCCCGCTGCTCACCCACGGAGACACCGTCACCGTAGTCACCCACGATGACGCCTCGGCTGAACCTAGGATCATCGCCACCGGCGCCCGGGTCGTCCTTGCCGGCGCACCCGCGGCACCCGGATCAGACTCCGCTCGACCCCAGGCAACGGGCACCACCGTCCTGCTCGCGTTGCCCGAACCAGAGGCCGCTGTGGTGGCAGCGGCAGCCCTCCACAACCCCCTGGCAGTGATTGTCACCGGGGCACGCGCCCAACCGGTAGGATGACGCCGCGCCATCTCCTTGTTCAACAATTTTGAGAAGGGATACCCCCATGAAGGTACTCAAGGGTTTTAAAGACTTTATCCTGCGCGGCAACGTCATTGAGCTGGCCGTCGCCGTGGTCATCGGCTCCGCGTTCACCGCGATTGTTACCGCGTTTTCCCAGAGCATTATTAACCCGCTGATCGCCAGCCTCGGCGGGAGCGCCGAGGTCTCTGGCCTGGCCATCCAGCTGCGCCAAGGAGACCCCGCCACCCGCCTCGACTTCGGCGCCGTGATCACCGCTGGGTTGAACTTCCTCATCATTGCCGCCGTGGTGTACTTCCTGCTCATCGCCCCGATGAACAAGATCAACGAGCTTCAGCTCAAGTATCGCGGGGTGACCGAGGAAGAAGAGCAACCCGCGTCCTTGGAGGCCAACCTGCTGGCAGAAATCCGCGACCTGCTCGCCGAACGCCGCCCCACCGCGGCTGAGACGACTTCCGCAAGTCGTGACAATTCTGCCCACCCCGAAAAAGCGGCGAACACGGGGAACACTGCCGGTCCCGCCAGCCCCGCTCACCCCAGCTAGCTCCTAGCCCCCGTGGTGGGGAGGCCGCTGCTCCTTGAGATACGTCTCCCGGTCCACCGGCTCCTCCCCCTCGAAGATCACCGGGCGGGCGGCATCCGCATCCACCCGTTCCGGGTCTGTCTGTGCCCGACCGGACCACATGCCTGGGGAATCCCAGCCGCCGTCTGGCGAGCCCGACTGGGCGGCCCGTTGGCTCCGTCTGCGCGGCTTGCGCTGTCTAGACACTAGACTCCCGAATCCTGGAGATCATCAATAACAAAGTGGGCGAGCGGCTGCATCGTGGCAATCCCATCTTGAATGGCCTCTGGCGAGGCCGCTAGGTTGACCACCAACGTTGACCCAGAAACCCCGGCAATCCCGCGGGACACGCAGGCATCAATAGCGCCGCTATGCCGTCCGGTCTGACGAATTGCCTGCGCAATACCGGGAACCAGAATATCTAATACGGAGCGGGTGGCCTCCGGGGTTTTATCGCGCGGTCCTACTCCCGTTCCGCCAATGGTGACGACAAGGTCAACACCGCCAACAACGGCCGTTTCTATGGCATTGCGAATCTGCGATTTCTTTGACCGCACGGCCACGACCGCATCAACATCAAAACCGGCAGCAGACAGCGATTCTGCAACCAGACGCGGAATGTTGACCCCAACCTCATTGATGTGATCCGTGACTAATACCGCCAGGGATTTTCGGGGAGGGCGTACATGAACTTCCCGCTCGGCCGCCAACAGGAAATTGGCATCAGGCTCCGCTACATCTTGAAGCGCCGATCCTTGCGCCTGCGTGGCATCATCAACGGCCGTGGCGAGGGTCTTGTTCATGTGTGGCTGCCCTTCATAGGAGAGTGTGTTCGCACCTGCCCCGGCGCGAAACCTGCGGTGCACGTGGGCCTACGCCGAGGAGGTGTCCTGTCAGATATAACTTAGCCGTTCGACAGCGTCACCTCTACCCTTATGGGATCATTGCTTCCTTCTCGGATAACTTCCAAGGTCACAGTCTCGCCGAACTCGTGCGAGCGCACCGCCGCGATCAGCGCATCCGCCGATTCGATATTGCGCTCATTGAGCTTGGTCACAACGTCGCCCTGACGCAGGCCACCGGCAGCGGCCGGCCCGCCCGGGCTGACGTCATTAATCACAGCTCCTGGCACGTTGGCGCCACCGCCGGGCACATCATCACGCAAGACATGCACCCCCAGCAGCGGCAACTGTGCCTTACCGGTGCGCTGCAATTGCTCGGCGATCCGCTTGGCAAAGTTCGAGGGAATGGCAAAACCAAGCCCGATGGAGCCGCCCTGCTGCATGCCGGCGCTCAGCGAGGCGATGCCCGAGTTCATCCCGATGAGATGGCCCTCCATGTCCACCAGCGGGCCACCAGAGTTACCCGGGTTGATCGCCGCATCGGTTTGGATGGCATCAATAAGGGAGGATTCCCCGCCGCCATCAGAGGCACGCACCGGACGGTTAAGCGCCGAGACGATGCCGGTGGTCACAGTAGAGGTCAGCCCCAGCGGGGAGCCGATGGCTACCACCGGCTGGCCCACCTGCACCTGCTCCGAGTTGCCTAAGGTGATTGCCGGCAGGCCCTGCACACCCTTGATCTTCACCAGAGCAATATCGGTGTCCTTGTCGGCGGCAACAAACTCCCCCTCGTGGGTAGAGCCATCATTGAGCCGCACCTGGATGCGGCCATTACCGCCCTCCGTACCAGCAACCACGTGGGCGTTGGTCAACACCAACCCATCCGAGGACAGGATCGACCCCGAGCCTTCTCCACCGCCGGTGCGCGTCATCACCTGGATGGACACCACGGAGGGCAAGACTGATTGTGCAACCTGCGCGACAGAGCCCTGGGGAGCGGCGGGCTTTTCCGCCGAGCCGGCGCTGGGTGCCTCAAGAGAGTTGACCACCTCCTGCTGCGGCGTCGCACGGTTACCCACCACTACCCCGGTGATCGAACCCGCCGCGATCGCCGCGACGGTGACCATCGCCAGGGTGGGCAGCACCCCGAATTGAAGCTTCTTTTTTGCTTCGGGTGCGGCGGCGGGGGCGTCGATAGGCCCAGGAGTCTGCGCGGGCCCGGATGCCTGATAGTCCGGCTGGCCCTGCGGTGCACCAGCATGATGACCCTGCCCCGCGACGGAGCCGTCTGCGGGAATCTGCTGCGTATCCTCCCAGGTTGCCCACGTGCGGTAAGGGGAACCCTCCCCAGCGCCGCCGGCGGGAGTCCCGGTGGGTGCTGCGGGGGCCTCGGCGTCGGGACGCGAATACCGCGTCGAGCCCGATGACACCGGCCGTGATGGGGGCTGGTGAGATGTCACGTTTTCGCCTGACGCACCCCCGGGCTGGGCCGGCTGGCTGGACTGTTGAGGAACGCCTGCCCCGGCGGCAAAACCGGTGTTGGGCTCAGGTGAATGAGTGGGCTCGGCACCGTGACGGGGGCGTTCGGGCTGAGAAGACAAGCTGTCACTATGAGTCATGAGCACGATTATGGACCCGCGCACTGCGGGTTGTCTTGTGTGGGGGTCACAAGCACATAAGACTTGCTGAGCGTTCCCTGAATGTCTCCAGGACGATACCCGTGTGTCGGAAGGGGCGCGCTACCGAAGGCTCCTCACCGCCCAACCCACCCAGCCTGCGCTTCCACAAAAAGCACAACCGCCCGCAGCACCCTGCACGGAAATGATCCATGCCATGGGCGCTGCGGGCGGGCGGGTGCCTATCTGACGCTGGCGCACGTGCAAGCGGAAAGCGCTTGCCGGCCTAGTCAGTTCGCGGCTGGGAGCTTAGAACTGCTCCACATCCACCAGGCCGAGCTGGGCGGCCTTGACCAGGCGGCGCGGGATACGCACGGTCTGGCCGTCGATGGTGACCTCCTGGAGGGCAACGTTGTTGGCCTTCCACTGCGAACGGCGCATGTGCGTGTTCGCGCGGGACTTACGGAACTTAGGTACTGCCATTTTCCTTTTCCCTCCTTACCTTTAAGCCTGGGTCTTCTTCTTGCGGCGGGCCATGCCACCGAAGCGACGCTGGAACTTCTCCACGCGGCCGGCGGTGTCCATGACACGCTGGGCGCCGGTCCAGAACGGGTGCGACTCACTGGTCACGTCGACCACGATGAGCGGGTACTCCTGGCCGTCTTCCCACTCCACGGTGCGCGAGCTGGTGGCAGTCGAGCGGGTGATGAACTGGTGGCCGGTGCCGGCGTCACGGAAGACTACCGGGTGGTAGTCAGGGTGAATGTCCTTCTTCATAAACTTCGAAATCCCTCAGGGTTGAACTTCAGGTCGTCTCTGCACGCCGATGATCACTGGGTATAAGCCGCTGACCACGGTGCGCGATCGTGCCTGAGTTGGGCGTCGATGAACCTTTGACACCTTACACCTGTGCCGCCTGTGAGGAAAATCCCTCCCCTCGCGTGCGCCGCCACCAGGCCCGTGGGGTGATCCACAGGACCACCGCGGCGACCGCCACCAAAGATAGCCCCATGATCACCCAGCTCACCGGCCCTTGGTCAAAACCCCACACCAACTGACACACGGGCATCACCAGATGAAAAGCGCCGTGCACGCCGACACCCCACCACACCGACCCGGTGTTCAGCACTAAAACCGCCGCCAACAGCCCTATACCTAGCGGCAATACCAGGTAGATCAGCCGCTGCCCCCAGCCGTCTTGCCCACCTTGGGAGACCAGATGGATGACCATAAACCACAGAGTGGTCACCACCAGCGCCGTCGCAGGGCGGTTTTTGCCCAAGCGCAGCAACCAGCCACGGAAGAGCAGTTCCTCAGGCAGCGCCTGCAACGCCACCCCGCGAGCCAGGAGGAAGACTGCCATAACAACCCAGCCTGCGAGTCCCGTTTGTCCCACCGCGCCTGCTGCCTGCGCAGGCGCCGGCGCAACGGCCGCGGCCAAAAGGCATGCGGGAATCAATCCCACACTGGCCAGCGCCGCCCCGGCACACACACCCCCGACAATCCCGCCGGAGTGCTGCGGAGCAGCCAGAATGGCTTTGATACTGTCACGGTCCACCCAGCGCAGCCACGCCGCAAGCAGCGCCACCACGAGTATCGCGGCAAGCACGTAGCAGCCGGACATCCACAGCGCCCCACGAATCTCGTTCGGGCCCAACAGGCTGAACCCAAGGGCGATCAGCCCCATCGTGGCAACGTTGGCAAGCAGCAAAATGGCCACTGCGCAGACACCCCGCACCGCCAAGCCTGCCGCACTGAAAGGGATCAAGGGCCTAGGGGCAACCGCTGAGTCACCGGTGGCGGCTAAGGGGCCGCGTTCGGGCCGTTGGGTATCCGCAAGTACCCGTTTCATACTCATACCCTGATCATGGAGGGGATATACCAGGGAAACAATGGGGGATCGCCCTGATTTTGCTACCTCCAGACAGCTGGGACGGCTGCCCTCGGCGAGACGGCGGGATTAGGACGCACCCCAGGGTCCATGTATGATGGTCCCTTGCTGTTGTCGAAATCATTCGTCTTTCGCCCCGTCAGCTGGCACAAACAGCGCCCCGACCTGCCCTTTTGCCGGATTTTCCGGCCCATATCGGGTGTGGTGCGGCGCGGTTTATTGCTGTGATGTGGGCGGCTAGGAGAAAGTTAACCCATGTCGGCTATTTGCCAGGTCACGGGACGCAAGCCGCAGTTCGGCAAGTCCGTCTCGCACTCGCACCGCCGTACGTCGCGCCGTTGGAACCCCAACATCCAGCGCCGTCGGTTCTACCTGCCCTCCGAGGGCCGTACCATCACCCTGAATGTTTCCACCAAGGGTCTCAAGATCATCGACCGTGACGGCATCGAGGCCGTTGTCGCCAAGATTCGAGCACGTGGGGAGAAGATCTAACCGATGGCACGTAATGACATTCGTCCGATCATCAAGCTGAAGTCGACGGCTGGCACCGGTTATACCTATGTCACCCGGAAGAACAAGCGCAACAACCCGGACCGCATCACCATGAAGAAGTACGATCCGGTAGTCCGCAAGCACGTCGAATTCCGCGAGGAGCGATAATTTATGGCTAAGAAGTCCAAGATCGCCAAGAACGAGCAGCGCAAGGAAATCGTCGCCCGTTACGCGGAGCGTCGTGCCGAGCTCAAGGCCATCATCAAGAACCCCAAGTCCACCGACGAGGAGCGCCTGGATGCGCAGTTCGAGCTGAACCGTCAGCCTCGCGACGCCTCCCCGGTGCGCGTCCGTAATCGTGACTCCCACGACGGCCGCCCGCGCGGTTACCTGCGCAAGTTCGGCCTGTCGCGCGTTCGTATGCGCGAGATGGCTCACCGCGGTGAGCTGCCGGGTGTCCGTAAGTCCAGCTGGTAATCAGGGAGTTGTGCAATAAATGAAGCGTAATCACGCCAAGCGCGCTCGCATGGAGCAGAGCCGCCGCCCCAAGAAGAACCCGCTGAAGGTTGCGGGCATTGAAAAGGTGGACTACAAGGACACCAACACCTTGCGTCAGTTCATCTCTGACCGTCACAAGATCCGTTCGCGTCGCGTGACCGGCCTGACCCCCAAGCAGCAGCGCGAGGTGGCCACCGCCGTCAAGAACGCCCGCGAAATGGCTCTCCTGCCGTTCACCAGCCGCTAAATCCAGCACCTGGGACGCTTGAAAGTTCAAGCTCTAAGAGTCTGAATCGAACAACAGCGGCCTTGAGCCACTGGATGATCCGACTGGCCACAAGGCAGTTCGCAGCACCGCCCACACGCATTTCCGCCACACCGCGGAAATGGCAGTGTGGGCGGTGCTTTTCTTATTCCTGTGCAGCGCTTTTCCCGTCCACGCTCACCCACGTGGTCCCTGCGATAGAATTGGGGTCAATCCCCTCAGTCGCGCCGAATTCTTCGTGCCTGACGCGTGCCCCCTCGTTGGGGCAGCTTCTAAGGAGCCCTAGTCCACCGTGACCTTTCACCCCTCTTTGACCGAGTTGACGGCCCACGCACGCCAATGCGCCACCCTTACTGAGGTCAGCGGCGCCATTTTGGAAGCAAGCCAGTTGGTGCGCAATGCGCTCGATCATCGGGAATCCGCGCAGCGGATCACCCAGTGGTACTCCCTCATCGTGGACGACGCCCTGGCCAGCCCTGCGCTGCGCCAGGAGGGGATTTCCAGGGTCCGGCTCAGCGGCGCGGTGGGGCGTCGATGCGCCCTGCCCAGGGACGCGGTGACGTGGTTGAGCCTGGGGTTCCAGGAAGACCAACTTCTCACCGACGTGCTGGCCCGCGCCCACTGTGTTGCCCATCCCGCCACGGATAGCCTGGTAGACATCTGCGACGCGGGAGCCCGCTCCGTGGGCGGTCCGGGCCGCCCTACGGCTTGCTCCGAGCTGTTCTCCCTGGTGCTTGCGCACCGGCCCGCCCCACTGCGCACCATCGATGGGCTGCCGGACCCCGACCAACTCATCGACGTGGACGCGCATCTGGTCCGCCCAACGACGGATCTGGCCCGCTGGGCTGGCGTGTGCGCGGGGTGCACCTCGGGGGCTACCGCAGAGATGATCGCCTGCGCCCAAGCTGGTGGGGTCTTAAGCGACGATGAGGCGGAGAGCCTTAATCAGGCCTGGATGACGGCCCTGGAACTCCAGGCGACGCGCTGGCGCGAGGGCGTGGCGCTGCATCCGGAGCCCTCCCGCAACCTTCCGGCACTGGAGCGGGCCGCCTTTGGGGCAGCGAGTAGGTCTGTTTCGCTGCTCATCGCCGCGGTGCAGGCCCGGCAGGCGGCTACCGCCCCGGGCGCTGGGGTGCCGACACGCTAGACTGCATCCTGCGGGCATCGACGTGGAGCGCCCGGCTGTATTCGTTTCTTTGTGGAGTCGTGGGAAAGGTGTTGAGGCATGGCAGGTGCAGTGGGCCGACCGCGTAAAAACAGCCCGCGGCGGCGAGGCCGCACCGCGCGCGAAGAGATTCTCGACGCCGCCTCCGAACTGTTTACCACCCAGGGCTTTGCCACCACCTCGACGCACCAGATCGCTGAGGCCGTAGGCATCCGGCAGGCCTCCCTGTACTACCATTTTCCGTCCAAAACCGAGATCTTTCTCACGCTGCTGTCTTCCACCATCGATCCCTCCATCACGCTGGTCGAAGAACTCGGGCGAGTACAAGACGAAACCCCTGCTCTCCGGCTGTGGTCTTTGGTCGCCGCGGAAGTGCGCCAGCTTTTGTCTACCCGGTGGAATGTGGGCAAGCTCTATCAGCTGCCCATCGCCTCCTCCCCAGAGTTTTCTGAATACCACGAGAAGCGTGCACGCCTCTTCGACGCCTTTCATGACGTCTCCCGCCAGGTTGCGGGCAATGAGGACCCCCGCGTGGACCTGCCTTTCCACCTGGCAATGTCGGCCATTGAGATGCGCGACAACACCGGTGTGGCGCCTTACCCGCTGGGCGAGGAACTGCCGGCACCGGCGATTATGTTGGCCAATGCGGCTTTCGACGTCCTCGGGGCACAGATTCCCCCGGACGCCCAGCAGCGCACCGAGGACATCCTGTCTCGCCTGGGCTAGCTACCACTAGTCCCCCGTCCCCCACTACCGGGCCCCAAAAGAGAACACCCCTCACCGTGGCGCCGCCACAGCAAGGAGTGTTTGTCAGCGCGAACTAGTGGGCGAAGTGGCGCGCCCCGGTGAGGTACATCGTCACCCCGGCCTTGTTTGCCGCGGCGATGACCTCCTCATCGCGAATCGAGCCGCCGGGCTGGACCACGGCCGCAACGCCCGCCTGGGCGAGCACCTCAAAGCCATCGGCGAAGGGGAAGAAGGCGTCAGAGGCTGCGACCGCGCCGCGGGCGCGCTCGGCACCATCAGCAAGCGTGTTGGCCCGCTCGACGGCCAGCTTGGCGGAGTCCACCCGGTTGACCTGACCCATGCCCACCCCAACGGTGGCGCCGCCTGCGGCCAGCAGAATGGCATTGGACTTCACGGCGCGCACGGTACGCCAGGCGAAGGCGAGATCCGCCAGCGTCTGCTCGTCGGCGGCGTCCCCGGCCGCGAGGGTCCAGTTCGCTGGGTCATCACCCTCGGCGTCGAGGATGTCGCGGTCCTGGACCAGCAGCCCGCCGGAGATGGGCTTGGCATCATAGCCGGCGCGCTCGAGTGGCTGCGCCTGCAAGACGCGCAGGTTCTTCTTGGTCTTCAGCAGCTCGAGCGCGGCGTCCTCGTAGGACGGGGCGATGATGACCTCTGTGAAGATCTTCTTCACCTGCTCGGCCAGGGCGAGGGTGACCTCGCGGTTGGTGGCAATCACGCCACCGTAGGCGGACAGCGGGTCGCAGGCGTGGGCCTTGGTATGCGCGTCGGCGATGGAGACGTCAGAGACCGCGATGCCGCAGGGGTTGGCGTGCTTGATAATCGCCACGCACGGCTCCTCGTGGTCCCAGGCGGCCCGCCAGGCGGCGTCTGCGTCCTGGTAGTTGTTGTAGCTCATCTCCTTGCCGTGGAACTGGGTGGCGCCGGCCAGTCCGCCGGTGCCGTCCGTGTACAGGGCCGCGCCCTGGTGGGGGTTCTCCCCGTAGCGCAGCGCATGGGCCAGCTGGTAGTCGGCGGTGACGGTAGCGGGGAAGGTGTCTGCGGGGGCGTCGGCAAGCTGAGTGGCCATCCAGGAGGAAACCGCAACGTCATAGTCGGCGGTGTGCCGGAAGGCGCGGGCGGCCAGCTGGGCGCGCTGCGGCTGGGTGAAGCCACCGGCGGCCACGGCGTCGCGCACCGCGTCATAGTCGCCCGGATCGACGACGACGGCGACCGAGGGGTGGTTCTTGGCGGCGGCACGCACCATGGACGGGCCTCCGATGTCGATCTGCTCAACGCAGGCGTCAAAGTCCGCGCCCGAGGCCACGGTCTGCTCAAACGGATACAGGTTGACCACCACGAGCTGGAAGGGCTCGATGCCCAGGTCGGCGAGCTGAGTCAGGTGTTCCGGCTTGCGTGTATCGGCAAGAATCCCGGCGTGCACCTTCGGGTGCAGGGTCTTGACCCGCCCCTCCAGGCACTCCGGGAAGCCGGTGAGCTCCTCCACCCGGGTCACCGGCACACCGGCGCGAGCGATGGTGGCAGCCGTCGAGCCCGTTGAGACGATCTCCACACCGGCCTCATGCAACGCCTGGGCCAACTGCTCTACCCCAGTCTTGTCATAGACGCTGATCAAGGCCCGCTTGATGGCCAACTTGTTTTCACTCATCGGTGACGTGCACCCTCTCTTCTTCTTTGTCCGTTTCTGCGCCGATGGCTAACTCGCCGGCCTCACCGCGCAACACCGCGACGATGAGCTGGCGTTCAACCTGTTTGATCCGTTCGTGCAATGTGTCTTCCGTATCCCCCGGCTGCACCAGCACGGGCCGCTGCGCAATGATGGGACCGGTATCAACGCCGGCATCAATAACGTGAACGGTAGAACCGGTGACCTTCACCCCGTAATTCAAGGCATCGCGCACCGCATGCGCACCGGGAAACGCCGGCAGCAGCGCCGGGTGCGTATTGATGGTGCGCCCCGCGAACACATCCAAGAAAGCAGGACCAAGGATGCGCATGAACCCTGCGGAGACCACCACATCCGGCTGGCCTGCCGCAACCGCCTGCGCGACCTCGGCGTTCCACTGATCGCGGTCCGCACCCAACGCGACAACCTGCGTGGGGATCCCCGCCCGACGCGCCCGTTCGATGGCCTCACACTGCTTATCCGCAACCACCCGCGTGATCCGATACTTCTGCGGATCCTGGTGATTGATCAGCGATTGCAGCAGCGTTCCCGTCCCGGAGACCAACACCACAATGTCAAGGGGCGAACCAGCGCGCAGCGTCTCTAGGATGTCCAGAGTGTCTGTGGAAGTCACGGCCCTTAAGCCTACACAGCACCCGGGCCACACAGTGCAGCCCTAGGGGGTGTGCTCCGCATCGTCGTCCGCCGCACCCGCGTCCGCGTCCTCCGCGTCGGCTGCTGCGGCGCTCTGCGCAGCGGTGTCGCTGCTGGCTTCAGCGTCTTCCTTAAGGTCCTGGTCTGCTGATTCTTCCGCCGCTTCGGGCTGCGCAGCCACGGCGCTGCCCTCCGCCTCCGCAGGCTCTTCCGGATCTTCCTCCGGATCCTCCTCCGGTTCCGGTTCCTCCTGCGTATCCTCCGGCTCCGCTACAGCGGCTGGTGCGTGCGCATCCTCAGCCGCAGGCTGTGCGCCTTCAGCGGGCACGTGTGCTTCCCGACGCCACCGATCCCACTGGCTAACCCCCGCGCTCATCAGCCCGATCGATCCCGTCCACAAGGCCACCAGCAGCGCCGTCAGCCACGCGATCGGCCCGCACTCCCCATACACACCCAGCGCCCCGCCAGACAGGTACGCCGCCACAGCCATGACCGTCGCCGCGGTGGCAGAAAAGACCACCGCCTGGCGCCAGCTCGGCGGGGCCTTGTACAGCATGACAATCGTCAGCGCGGCGGGGACCGCCAACACCACCACCGCCCAGTTGGGCACCTCGCCCGGCAGCGCCGCGAACAGCGGCAACGGCGGCATGGGCACCGTATGCACCGAAAAGACGCTTGCCGACGCCGCCCCACAGTGCAGGTCACCACCCACCAACACCGACGCACCCCACACCGCAGCGTTCGGAAGATACAGCACCGTCACCCCCAACGCCGCAGCAATGCCCCCGGCAGAACCGTACAGTTCAAACACCTCAAGCTGCCGGCGCCAGCCCAGCAGGGCAAGAACAAACCACACAGCAGCACCGCAGCACAACAGGATGCCCACGTAGCGGACGGCGAGCTCGGCGGCGTCGACAAGCGAGCGTGCCACCCGCAGATGGCGTGCCACCGCGTGCCACACGCGCCCTTTCAGCCCCCACAACAGCGCACCCACGTGCACCAACGCCGTATTGCCCAGCGCAGCCCACAGCGACGGCGCATCAACCCGATACACCTCGCGCGCATCCATGAGCATCGCCGCCGCGGTCACAGACAACGCCACCGGCACCCCCACCACGCACACCGCCAACGCCACCAAATCGCGCATGCTCACCCGACGACGCACCACCGCGCGCACTCGCCGCGCCAACAACCACGCCAGGCCCAGCGCAGGCAACAGGGGCAAAGTGCCCAGCTCAATGCCACCCATGCGCACCGGAACCATATTGAGCACCAGCCACAATTGCGCGATTGCGGCGGGCATCAGCCCCAGCGGGCGGGAGGTAAGCATGAGAAACGCCATGACAACCACGACAATTCCCAACACCACCACAGCGTGGGGAACAACCACGCTCGGAACAAAAGTCTGGAAACGCTGCCGCCAGCTGCGGGCTACCGGCTGCGCACCGCCCGCCGCAACCGGATGCTGCGGGTTGCGGCTTCCCCCCTGCACACCCGCGCGCGACGCACGACGCGGCCCGCGGGTACGCCGCCGACGCCGCGCCGCAGCGGTTCCTGCGGCCGCGGGGCGGCGTTGTCGATTACTGTTCGCACTCATCCCCATATACTGTGCCACAGCCAGCCTGTCCCCTGCGGCAGGCTGTTTCGGCGGCGTGTAACACCTCTCCGCCTGTTGCCGATACACCCCCATGACCAGTTCTTTTGCCAAAACTTTGCGTCATGGGGATACGGCGCACCAAAAAGCTGCTGGAAATACGCCCAAAACAGGTTGCCCCGCTGACACCGAGACGCTATTGTTACCTGACATAGATAACAGAACGGTCACAATCGTCCCGTGCACAGCGGCTCCCGCCCGCCCCGGCCTTGCGGCCTGACACCGCGGATCCGCCCCCCTTAGCCGGGACGATGCAGGTGTGCGCCGTTACCGTACCGATGGAAGTTGGAAGAGTTGGGTAAGCACCACAGATTCTCCCCGTCCCAGACGACGAAGGGACGCATAGCTCTGGTAGCAGTAGCAACAGGCGCAGTGTCCACCGCCGGTGTCGGTGGCGCCGCCGCAGCCCAGGTTCAAAACCACTCGGACAAGACCGAAACCAACGTCGGCTTCGCGCTGGCCAATGATGCCGCCACCATCCCCGGGGCCGACTCCTCTGCCCCGCAGATCCTGGCGATCTCCGAGTTCAAGCCCGTCGCCGACATTGACCAGCAATTGGGCAAGTCCGTCGAGCTGGCCCAGGAGCGCATCGAGGCCGCCGAGGCCGCAGCCGCAGCCGGCATCACGGACCTCAAGACCCTTGTTGCCAACGCCGCCGGCGCCGTCAAGCCCGCCGAGGGCACCTTCACCTCTAACTTTGGGCAGCGCTGGGGCGTGTTCCACAAGGGCATTGACATTGCCAACGCGGAAGGAACCCCCATCCGCTCCGTGCTGCCCGGCACCGTGATCAGCTCCGGCCCGGCCTCCGGCTTCGGCCAGTGGGTCCGCGTCCAGCACGATGACGGCACCATCACCGTCTACGGCCACGTCTCCACCCTGCTGGCCCAGGTGGGCCAGCGCGTCAACGCCGGTGACATCATCGCCGGCATGGGCTCCCTCGGTTTCTCCACCGGAACCCACCTGCACTTCGAAGTACACCCCGGTGGCGGCGAAGCCATCGACCCCGTGCCCTGGCTGGCAGCCCTGGGCATCACGGTCTAACACCACTCCAGCTGCGCACACCTGCTCAACCGGCCCCGAGAACCTCGGCGGCCGGTTTTTTGCTGCCCCCACCCCGCGGCCTGCCTCCCCCGCCCCCGCGGCGGGGTTTACAACTTCTCCATCGGCACCCCGCCGATCAGCATGAGACGCACCGTGCCGGAGGAACCGAAGTCAATGGTCACCGTCGCGCGCACACCACTGCCTTCGGCAGCAATCACCGTGCCCAACCCATACTTGTCATGGTTGACCCGATCACCCACCGCCAGCTCAAGGTCCTTGCGGTTCTGCGAGCGCTGCGGCGCGACCTGCCGCCGCCTGCGAGCCGGCGCGTGCTGCCGGCCCCAGTTGCCCGCTCCGGCGCCCCAACCCGAGCTAGACCACCCCTGGTCGACGGCCCCCCATTCGGGCTCCTCGCGCTGCCAATCGATGAGCTCGCCGGGAATCTCCGTGAGGAAGCGACTGGCGGGGTTAGTCACCGGGCTGCCCCAGGACGAGCGCAGCATCGCGCGCGTGAGGTACAGGCGCCGGCGTGCCCGCGTGATGCCCACATAAGCTAAACGGCGCTCCTCTGCGAGCTCCTGGGGATCGCCCAGTGCCCGCTGGTGCGGGAACTGGCCGTCTTCCCACCCGGTGACAAAGACTACCGGGAACTCCAGGCCCTTGGCGGTATGCAGCGTCATGAGGGTGACCACGCCTTGGTCATTATCCGGAATCTGGTCCGCATCGGCCACCAGGGAGACCTTCTCCAAAAACGCCTGCAAACTCCCGGGGGCGGGTTCGCCGTCCGCAGTCAGGCCCTCTGCCTCGGTGGCCGCCCCGTCCTCCGGGGCCTCGCCGTGGTCGGCCGCATAGGCCAATTGGTGGGCGGCGTCCATGGAAAACTCGCTTGCCACGGAGATCAGCTCATTGAGGTTATCCACCCGCGTCGCATCCTGCGGATCATTAGATCCCTCCAGCTCGCGCAGATAACCAGTGGTATCAAGGACCCGGCGCACCAGCTCGCCCAAATCCGGCATGCCTGTCACGGGGTTTCGCAGCTCTGGAAGTTGCGCCCGAAGATCATCCATCATGGACGTAAAACTGCCGATGGCGTTGCGTGCCCGGGTGCCAAGCATGTCCACCCGGCCAGCGGCGGCGTCTGACAACGCCTGGCCAAAGGACATCGCCCCCTGTTGAGCATGCAGGGCGACGAAGGCCTGCGCCCGGTCGCCGATCCCGCGGCGTGGGGTGTTGATAATCCGCCGCAGGCTCACCGTGTCATCCGGGTTATCAAGGACCTTGAGATACGCGATGATGTCCCGGATTTCGCGGCGGTCATAAAACCGCGTGCCGCCGACAATTTTGTAAGGAATCCCCTCCCGACTGAGCTTGTCTTCCAGCGCGCGGGAGGCGTTGTTGGTGCGGTACATGATGGCGATGTCTGAATAGGCAACACCCAACTCGTCGATGGTATTGGCAATGAACAGCGCCTCATCCTGCTCATTGTCCGCAACGTAGCCGACGATCTTATCCCCCGCCCCCTCAGAGGTCCACAGCTTCTTAGGCCGCCGGTGATCGTTGCGCTCAATCACCGCGTTTGCCGCATCCAAGATGTTCTGGGTAGAGCGATAGTTCTGCTCAAGAACGATGGTGCGTGCGTTGGGGAAATCCCGCTCAAATTCCTCAATATTGCGAATGGTGGCGCCGCGGAAGGCATAGATGGATTGGTCTGAATCCCCCACCACACACAACTCGGCCGGGCCCATGCCACCGGCGAGCCGTTCGGGCTCCTTCGCATGGGCACCCACCAGGACAGAGACCAACTCGTACTGCGCATGGTTGGTGTCTTGGTACTCGTCTACCAGGACATGCCGGAAGCGGCGCCGGTAGTATTCCGCAACATCGTCATGCTCGCGCAGCAGGCGAACGACCTCGCCGATGAGATCATCAAAATCTACCGCATTGGCCTGCCGGAGCCGGGTTTGGTATTCCGCGTAGACGTCCGCGACCGTGGTATCAAATGGATTCTTCGTCGACTGCGCCTCGGCGGCAGCATCCTCCGGATCGATGAGCTCATTTTTTAAATTGGAAATCGCATTGGCCAAAGTCCGCGCGGAAAACCTCTTCAGATCCAGCGACTTATCCTTAGCGATCATGGTGAGCAGCCGCCGCGCATCATCCGAATCATAGATGGTGAAATTGCTGTTGAGCCCCGGAACCACCCCGGCCTGCTGGCGCAAAATACGCACGCACACCGAGTGGAACGTGGCCACCCACATCCGTTCTGCTACCGGCCCCACAAGCCCGGCCACGCGCTCGCGCATCTCCGCGGCGGCCTTATTAGTAAAGGTAATGGCCAGGATCTGCCAGGGGGCTACACCGCGGCGAGACATGAGGTAGGCGATGCGCCGGGTTAGCACCGCGGTCTTACCGGAACCAGCACCGGCCACGATGAGCAGTGGGCTGCCGGCGTGCTCGACAGCCGCACGCTGGGCAGGGTTGAGCCCCGCGGCGACGTCGATAAGCGGGCCCCGATCGCCACCGGTGGACGCTGGCGAGGCGAGGCCACCGCCTGCGGGCCCCGCGGCGGCGGGACCATCGGTGCGCGGCGAAGAAAAGGGGGAAGCGGCGGGCGCGGGCTGCGAAGAATCCATGATGGCTCCCCACCTTAGCGGTGCGCACCCGCCGGGCCGGAAAACCCCCGCACTTGAGTTCGATTGGCCGGTTGTTGCCTGCGCGAACAAACCTGGAACAATAGCAGCCATGACTACTCCTCCCTCGCACCCGATCATCCCGCCGTCCGGCACCGACGACCCCTTATCCGACGCGGAGATTCAAGGCTTCCGCGCCGAGATTAACCGCCTTGACAGGGTGATTTTGGACGCCGTCAAACAGCGCACCGAGATCGCTCGCACCATAGGTCGCACCCGAATGGGCTCCGGCGGGACCCGGCTGGTGCACACCCGCGAAGTGGCCATCATTAATCAATTCCGGGAAGAATTGGGCGAAGAAGGCCCCGCGCTGGCTGCAATTCTGCTGCGCCTGGGCCGCGGCAAATTGGGATAAGCCCACACCCCACCACCCCGGTGCCGCGCCGCGCGGAAGACTACGTCTGCGCGCCGCGGGTGCCTGCGGTGGGGCGCACCGCGGGGCGCGTGGCAGACCCGGCTGCCCCGGAAAGGACTGTTCCGCTTTAGACTGATTGACGTGTCCTACAGCCGCTTGCTTCGCCCCGCCGCCCTGGCCGCCGCCACCTGCGCGCTCGCGCTCGGTGCGGCCGGCACCCTGTCCGCGTGCTCCACCGACGACGGGGAGAACGAGCCCACGACCACAACGACGATCATCAAACGGCGCGTCGTGGAGTCTGTGCCCTTCCCCGCCGACGCATCCTATTGCGCGGATGTGCCTGGGCCCTGCCTGCTGTCCATTGTCCACGCCGCGGATAAGAAGTGGCTGAAAGCCTCGGATGATTCCGATGGTGACGGATTTGTTGACGCCAAGGACATCACCAATAAGCTCGGCGAGGCGAAATACTTCACTCGGTGGTTTGAGCTTTTCTTAGAGGGCAAGGCCCCCGAAGACCCCGACCTTCCCATTACCTCCGAGCCCACCGAAACCTCATCCGAAGAAACCACCTCCTCGGAGGAATCATCCGAGTCTGAGTCCAAGTCGAAAGATAAGGACAAGGACAAAGATAAGGATAAAGACCACAAGGATGACGGGCCCATGCCCGATGCCCCGGGGCTGCCCGGCGCCGGCAAGGAGTGGAAGCTCAAGGGCCCACACGGATCGAAAAACGCGTGCACCTCGGCCCTGGACGGCTGGCCGGACACCGCCTCTGAGTGCTTCAAGCACGACGGCAAGTACTACTTCTGGGGCGCGCAGGCCACGAACCAGGCCCAACCGCCCGCCCCCGCACCCGCTCCGGCGCCGGCTCCCGCGCCCGCGCCTGCACCCGCACCGGCCCCCGACGCAGCCGCCGAGCAGCCCGCCGTCGAGTCCCCCGCAGCCGAGGAGACGCCCAATCCGCAGCCCTAGGGCATTGCTACAGCCTTAGCATTGGGACGTATCCTCGACAGAGGATATTTCCCACAGGATTGGAGCACAATGTCGGCCGACATCACCACGACCACGGCGTGGCAAGAACTAGACCGCCACTACCAGGCCACCCGCGAGGTCACGCTGCGCGAACTATTTGCCAATGATCCGGAGCGCGCCACCGCGATGACCTTTGATGCCGCGGGCCTCCACGTCGACCTGTCCAAAAATCTTATCGACGCCCCCGGGCTCACCGCCCTCATCCGCCTCGCCCAGGATGCCGGCCTCGAGCAGGCCATCACAGACATGGTGACCGGCGTTCACATCAACAACACCGAGGATCGCGCCGTGCTGCACACCGCACTGCGGCTGCCCCCGGAGGAGGACCTGCACGTCGACGGCCAGGACGTCGCCGCAGACGTCCACGAGGTGCTCTCCCGGATGCGCGACTTTGCCTCCGCGTTGCGCTCTGGACAATGGCAGGGCCACACGGGCCACACCATCAAGAAGATCGTCAACATCGGCATCGGCGGGTCCGACCTGGGCCCGGCCATGGTGACCCAGGCGCTGCGCACCTACGCCACCGCCGGAATCAGCGCCGAGTTCGTCTCCAACGTCGACCCGGCGGATATGGCAGCCACCCTCGATCACCTGGACCCGGAGTCCACCCTGTTTGTGGTGGCCTCCAAGACGTTTACCACCCAGGAGACGCTGGCTAACGCGCATGCCGCCAAGCGGTGGATCCTCGACGCCTTCGATGGCGACGAGTCGGCCATTGCCAAGCACTTCGTCGCCGTGTCCACCAACGCCGAGAAGGTCGCCGAGTTTGGCATTGATACCGCCAACATGTTCGGCTTCTGGGACTGGGTGGGCGGCCGCTACTCCGTCGACTCGGCCATTGGTCTGTCCCTCATGGCAGTCATCGGCCCGCAGGACTTTGTGCGCTTCCTCCAGGGCTTCCACGCCATGGACGTCCACTTCCGCACTACCCCCTTCGAGCGCAACATCCCCGTGCTCATGGGCCTGCTCAACGTGTGGTACTCCAACTTCCATGGGGCACAGACCCACGCCGTGCTGCCCTATTCCCAGGACCTGGCACGCTTCCCCGCGTACCTGCAGCAGCTGACCATGGAGTCGAACGGCAAGTCCGTGCGCCGCGATGGCAGCCCGGTGAGCTATTCCACCGGCGAGATCTTCTGGGGCGAGCCCGGGACCAATGGGCAGCACGCCTTCTACCAGCTCATCCACCAGGGCACCCGCCTGATCCCCGCGGATTTCATCGGTTTTGCCCGGCCCAAGGAGGACCTGCCGACGGCTTCTGGCGAGGGCTCGATGCACGACCTACTCATGGGCAACTTCTTCGCGCAAACCAAGGTGCTGGCCTTTGGCAAGACCGCCGAGGAGATCAGCGCGGAGGGCGTGGCCCCCGAGGTCGTTGCGCATAAGGTCATGCCCGGTAACCGGCCCACCACGACGATCCTGGCGCCGGAATTGACCCCCGCGGTGATGGGCGCGCTCATCGCGCTCTATGAGCACATCACCTTTGTGGAGGGCACCATCTGGGGCATTAACTCCTTTGACCAGTGGGGAGTGGAGCTGGGCAAGCAGCAGGCCAATGACCTGGCACCGGCCGTCGCCGGCGAGCAAGAGCCCGCCTCCGGGGATAGCTCAACCGATGCCCTCATTGGGTGGTATCGCTCCCAGCGCGGCTAACTTCGCGGCAGTGCCGCCCGAGTGTCCCGCCCCGCGGGCTGCCCAGGTCACATCTTGACCATGGGTACCCAGCCTACGGGGATGCGGTCACTATCCACGATGCGGCAGCCGAAGGGGAAACAGGTCACCGGCAGCATCTTCAGGTTGGCAATGGCCAGCGGGATACCAATGACCGTGATGGCCTGCGCCGCGGCGGTGGTGATATGGCCGATGGCCAGCCACAGGCCGGCGACCACAAACCACACAACATTGGACAGCTTGGACATCGCCCCCGTGCCGCCGGCCGGCTGAACCACGCTGCGCCCGAAGGGCCACAGTGCGAAGTTGGCCATGCGGAAACTGGCCACCCCGGCGGGGATGGTGATGACCAGGATGCAGGCGATCACGCCCGCCAAGAAGTAGCCCAGGGCAAGCCAGAAGCCGGCGAGAACCAGCCACAAGAGGTTGAGAATCAGTCGCATGGCAATAATCCTACGGATTGCCAGCTCAGGGGCCAGCGAACCCGCCTGCATCGGGTAACCCAGGGGGAGCATCGACAGGGGCAGGCTGGCACCGGGGGCACCACCAGATGATGCGCTCGAGTTCCCCTTCACGCCCACCCGCGTCCGGGCCGCCGAGGTTCGCAGAAAGGATGAGGCTCCCGCAGCGGCGGCAGGGCCGGTGGCGGCGCCCAAAGACGTAGCTCGACTCCCCCGCCCGGCGCACCCCGGTGGTCACGCGCAGCGGCGAGTCCTTGTTCGACCACATCAGCCGGCGGGTGATGTCAACCACCTGCTCGAGGTCCACGGCGGAAACCGGGGTGGCCGGGTGCACCCCGGCGATAAAGCAGATTTCTGCGCGGTATTCATTGCCCACCCCGGCCAGGAGGTGCTGGTCAAGCAGGGCGGTGCCGATGGGCCGGTCCGGCTGGCTGCCCAGCCGGCGGATGGCCTCCTGGCGCCCCCAGTCCGGCCAGTCCTGCCCGAGGACGTCGGGGCCGAGGTAGCCCATGCGGGTGGAATAGGCAGTGGCGGGAAAGACCTCCACGAGCCCGAGGTTGTGGCCTACCACTTCGAGCGGGCGCGGGTGCGGGGCGCCGTCGAGGGTCAGAACAACCCGGGCGGTGTGCCCGGGGCGGGTCCACCGATCGCCCGCCAGGTGCATGGCCCAGGTTCCCTCCATTTTGAGGTGGGTGTGCAGGATGTCCTCGCCGATGAGGTGGAAGAGGTGCTTGCCGTAGGGCCATACGCGCCGGACGGGGCTGCCTGCGAGGTCAACGGTGGCCACTGACGGTACCCGCAGGGAACAGCGCAGCACGGTGCGTCCCACCATGAATTGCAGGCGGCGCGCTAGCTGATAGACAGAATCACCCTCGGGCATGCAGCCAGCCTATTCCCCACCCTCCACGGCGCGTGCGTTGCCTGCACGGAATCTCCAGGCAGCGTGCCCACGGCGCGCCTCGCACTGGCCTTTCATGGTTACCCCCCATTGTGGCAGACCCTGTACCGAGACGGAGTAGGGCCCTGGTTGTGGGGCGTTGACTCCATGGAAGGCGGCACAGCGTTGCGCTGATGTCCAGTGCGGGGCGGTCCGTGGGCACCAACCGGGGCTCCTGTGATTCACAGCGTCGTGGTGCGTCCTTCCCGCTGCACCAAAGGATAATGGGATGTGCACAGGATTCTGAAGTTTTTCGCGCCAACCGCAGTTGGCACGATTTTCCCGTCCACAGCTTGACATGCGTCATTCAAGGCTATATGGGCAGCCTATACGCAGCATACCGGATTGCGGTAAACGCACAGGCCAGCACTCTTTCACTGCATTTTTAGACTATTGTGCGGACTATCACATCTGGCTCACATTTTTTTGCACACCCGCGAGAACGGTTCACCCCTTTCGGGGACCCCCGCGGGGGCGATCGAGCGCCTGGTCAAGGCTGCGCCCGCGCCGCCCGCGCGGCCCCCGCGGACCGCCAGCACCACCGGAATCCCCCTCAGCGCCGCGCCACGGCGAACCACCACCCGCGCTATGGCCGCCGATTTTGATTCCCCGCGGACTGAGCAGCGCGCCCGCTCGACGCAGCTCCGGCACCCAGGGGTGGCTAAGGGCGGGCTGGGAGTCGATTGTTTCCATCACCCACGGCTGCACCCTGCCGCTGTCCACCACGGCGGCCAGCGCCGCGATCACCATGGCCGCCAGCTGGTGGTCCGGAATGCCAACCTGGGCGGACACCGCATCAAAGAAGGTGCTCAGCGTCCGCCCGCCGCGGGTGAGATGGGCGATGAGCAGGCCGTCGATCAGCACGACGAGAGCCCCCGCAGCCCGCGTGGGGCCGGACCGCGGCCAGGGCAAGCTCGCACCGTAGGGGTTGGCGGGATCGGCGGCGGCAAGGACGTAGACGTGCGGGTCGCGCGCCCCGGACGGCCAGCCTTGCACGTCCGGCCCATCGGAGCATCCGCGGAGGCGGTCGATGATCCCGGAGGTGGAGAACTGAGCGGCACCGAGGGATTCCACCAGATAACCGCGCACCGCCTTGCCGGTTTCTTCGAAGGAGGTGAGCACCTTGTAGGCCAGGGCGAATCCGCCGGGGATGTCCTCGGACGTCACGCTGCCTCTGGTGACCACCCCGTAGCGGTCGAGCCACGTGCGGCCCCAGGAAACGGAGCGCGCCGTGGGCTCGGCGGTGGGGGTGACGGTGCGGGCCCAGCGCCCCAGGAGGTCTGCCGGCACGACGGTGCGCGAGTGTGCACGGCCGCGCCGGGCGCGGTGCGCGGTACGGCTGCGCGCACCCGAGCCGGCCCCGGAGCCCAGGTGGGCGCGCACGCGGGCGAAACTGTCGGGGGTGACCAGGGAGGCGTCGACAAGCCCCCACAATGCCTTCCGGACGTCCTCGGTGGGCGCGCCGAGCTGCGCGATGAGTTCGCTGGCAAGGTAGGCGCCGCCACGGGAGAGGATCCCCAGGATGTCTTCCTGCAGCCGGGTAAGCGTGACGTCCTCGGGACTGACCTGGGGGGCGAGGTCGGCGGCGAGGTCTACCGGCAGCAGGGTGATCCAGGGATCCGTGCCCGCGGCCGCCCCCGCGCCGACGATGAGCACCTCCCCGGCTGCGGTGAGCTCATCGAGCCACGCGGGGTTATAGTCCGCCACCCGGGCGGGCAGGACGAGGGATTCCCAGGCAGAGGCGGGCAGACGCACCCCGGCGAGCTGTTCGATGGCGGTGTAGGTGCCGTCAATGCCAGTCAGCTCGGGGCGCTGCCCCACCGGTGCGACGTGCTGCCAGCTGGGGAGGAACCGGGCGAAGGCGGATTGGCTGACGGGCTGCGTTTGGGCGCGGGCTGCGGCGAGGCTGCGGCGGCGCAGGATCGTGAGCACGTCGGTGGCGCAGTAGTGGGGCGTCTGGGTCCCGCGCTGGAAGGTGCCTTCGGTGACTATCCCCGCCGTGACGGCCGCCTGCACCGCAGTGTGTGCCGCCCCCGGGGAGAGACCGAAGGCGGCGGCAAGGTCGGCGGAGCTGAACGGGCCCCTGCTGCGCGCCCAGCGCGCCACCAGCTGATCGAGGGCGTCAGCAATCGTGTCCACGGGGGCGGCTATTCCGGGCGGGACGGGAATGCCCAGGCCGTCGCGCAGCAGGGGTGCGTCGAGGACCTGGGCCAGGTGGGGCCGGCCGTTGATGCGCACGCGCATGACCCGGCGCGTCAGCGCGGCCAGGGTGGCGGGGAGCGGATCGGGGAAATCGCAGTGCTGCGCGAGCTCGTCTTCGGCGATGGGCCCGAGGACGCGGAGCTGGTCTGCCAGTTCTTCTGGGGTCCGTGCGCGCCGGCCGGCGGCGGTGTGCTGCAAGGTGGCGTGAACCTCGGCGATGATGTCCGGGTCAAGGAGGTCAGCCAGCTCGGCGCGGCCTAAAAGGGTGGCCAGGAGCGTGGGGTCGAGGGCGAGCGCCGCGGCGCGCTTTTCGGCCGCCGGGGCGTCGCCTTCATACATGAACGCGCCGGTGTAATTGAACAGCAGCGTCGCGGCGAAGGGGCTGGGCTGCTCCGTGGTCACCTCGACGATGCGCACGCGCCGGTGGGCTATGTCGCGGCAGAGCTGGGTCAGCGCCGGAAGGTCATAGACGTCCTGCAGGCACTCCCGCACCGTTTCTAGGATGATGGGAAAGCTGGGGTACTTGCGCGCTACGTCCAGAAGCTGGGCGGCGCGCTGCCGTTGCTGCCACAGGGGCGCTCGCGTGCCGGGATTGCGCCGCGGCAGGAGCAGGGCGCGGGCGGCGCACTCCCGGAAGCGGGAGGCAAACAGCGCCGAGTCCCCGACGCGCTCGGTGACCTGCTCTTCGATGTCTTCCGCATCGAAGATGAACAGTTCCGCCCGGGGCGGCTCATCCGTTTCCGGCAGGCGCACCACGATGCCATCGTCGCCGGCGACCGCCTGCGCATCAATCCCGTAGTCCTGGCTCATTCGCGCCCCCACCGCCAGCGCCCACGCCGCGTTGACGCCTCGCCCGTAGGGGGTGTGCAGGACCACGCGCCAATCGCCAAGCTCATCGCGGAAACGCTCCATGACCAGGGTGCGTTCATCCGGAACCACCCCCGTCGCCTCCTCCTGTTGGCTCAGGTAGGCACGCAGGTTCGTCGCCGCACGCTGGTCCAGGTCTGCGCTTATCGACGCCCCCGCGCCCGCCACGCGGCGCCGATACTGCCCCACGGCTCGCCCCAGCTCCGCCGGCCGCCCCGGCTGGTCACCGCCCCAGAAGGGCAACCGGCCGGTGTGCCCCGGCGCGGGCGATACCTGTACCTGGTCGCGGGTGATGTTCTCAATGCGCCAGCTCGACGCCCCCAGCGTGAACACGTCGCCCACGCGAGACTCATAGACCATCTCCTCATCGAGTTCCCCCACCCGGCGCGCACCGGATTCTCCGCCGACCAAAAACACCCCAAACATTCCCCGATCCGGGATCGTGCCCCCAGAGGTCACCGCCACGCGCTGGGCCCCCGGGCGTGCAGAGAGCACCCCGGTGACTGGATCAAGGACCAGCCGCGGGCGCAGGGACGCAAAGTCCGTCGACGGGTAGGCGCCGCACGCCAGGTCGATCACCGCGTCAAAGATCGGACGCGGCAGCTGCTTGTAGGCATAGGCACGGCGCACCGTGGCGTACCACTGATCCACATTCCACTCCTCGACCGCCACCGCGGCGATGGTCTGCTGCACCAGCACGTCGAGGGGATTTGTGGGCACGTGCAGCTCCTCGATGAGCCCGTCGCGCATGCGCTCGACCGTCACCGCCGTGGCCACCAGGTCCGCGCGGTGCTTGGGGTAAAACGTCGCGCGCGACACCGCCCCGACCGCGTGGCCGGCGCGCCCGGCGCGCTGCACCCCGGAGGCCACCGAGGGTGGCGATTCCACCTGGATGACCAGGTCCACCGCCCCCATGTCTATGCCCAGCTCCAGCGAGGAGGTGGCCACCACCGCGCGCAGGCGCCCCTCCTTAAGTGCCATTTCCGTGGCCGCCCGCTCATCCTTAGACACCGACCCATGATGCGCGCGGGCGATGATCGCCGGGGCCGATCCGGCGGTGTCCACGGCCTTCATCAACTGGGCCGGGTCGCGGCGCGTGGGTGCAGCAAGCGAGTCCGGGTCATACTGCGCCGCATAGAGCTCGTTGAGCCGGCTGGTCAGCCGTTCCGCGGTGCGCCGAGAATTCACGAACACCAGCGTCGAGTGTGCCTCCATGACCTGCTCATATATCGCCTGCTCCACGAAAGGCCAGATGGATCGGGCCGTGGGAAGGGCAGAATCGGCGGCCACCGGCACCGCGCTCGCATCCGCTCCTGCGGCGGGGTCTATGGGGGTGGTCAACCCGAGGGGATCATCAATCACCGCCTCCCCGATGGTGGAGCCCTGCTCCGGCTCCGGTAAATCAGACATGTCATCCACGGGCACCCGGACGCTGAAATCCCAGGCCTTCTGACTCGGCGGATCGATCACCGCCACCGGATGCGCCCCGCCAAGAAACTCCGCCACCGTCTCCACCGGGCGCACCGTGGCCGATAGCCCAATGCGCTGGATTGGCCCCTCTGCCAGATGCTCCAAGCGCTCCAGGCTCAACGATAGGTGCACCCCCCGTTTCGTGCCCGCAAGCGCGTGGATTTCATCCACGATGACGGTGTCCACCCCACGCAGGGTGCCCGCCGCCTTGGACGTCAGCATGAGATAGAGCGATTCCGGGGTGGTGATCAGAACATCGGGCGGAGTGCGCTGCAAACGCGCGCGCTGCGCCGGAGGCGTATCGCCCGAGCGGACCCCCACCGTGATATCCGGCGCAGGCATGCCCAGCCGGTCTGCGGTCCGAGCAATCCCCGTCAACGGGGCACGCAAGTTGCGCTGGACGTCCACGCCCAGCGCCTTGAGCGGCGAAATATAGAGCACCCGCACACCGCGGCTGGGCCGCTGGCCGCCTGACTGTGCCGCGGGCTGCTCTTTGGGCTGCACCGGCACGTCCAACGCCGTTTGCCCGTCATCGTCCACCAGCGAGTTGATCGCCCACAAAAACGCCGCCAGTGTCTTGCCCGAACCCGTCGGGGCCACCACTAAAGCGTTACTACCAGCGCCGATGACCTCCCATGCCCGCTGCTGCACCGCGGTGGGGTGAGCGAAAACATCCCGAAACCACGCAGAGACTTGAGGGCGGAAGCGCGAGAGGATGTGGTCGGTCATGACTCAATCAAACCAAACGGTTAAAATTGCCGTCATGACCGCAGAGCTCACCGACGCCCGCCTGACCCACCGCCTCGCCCAAGGAACCGGCGAGATTCTCAAAGGCGTGCGCAACGTCGGCGTGCTGCGCGGCCGCAGCCTCGGCGACGCCGGCGACGACCTCGCCCAAAGCTGGATTTCCCGCACGCTGGCCCAACACCGCCCCGGCGACGGCTTCCTGTCCGAAGAGGCCGCCGATAACCCGGCGCGGCTGAAAAAGGACCGCGTCTGGATCGTCGACCCCCTCGACGGCACCAAGGAGTTTGCCACCGGACGCCAGGACTGGGCCGTCCACATCGCCCTGGTAGAAAACGGCCGTCCCACCCACGCCGCCGTAGGCATGCCGGACCTGGGCGTGGTCTTCGACTCCGCCGACGTGCGCGCCGTGGTTGGCCCCTACTCCCGCAAGATCGTTGTCTCCCACAACCGCCCCCCGGCCGTGGCCAGCTACGTCGCCCAACAGATGGGGTATGAAACCGTCCAGCTGGGCTCCGCGGGGGCAAAGGCCATCCACGTGTTGCTGGGCGATTCGGACGCCTACATTCACGCCGGCGGCCAGTACGAGTGGGACTCCGCCGCCCCGGTGGGCGTGGCCACCGCCGCCGGGCTGCACTGCTCCCGCCTGGATGGCTCTGCCCTGACCTACAACAACAAAGACACCTACGTCCCCGACATGCTCATCTGCCGCCCTGAGCTGGCCGAAGAGATCATGGCCCACGCCGCGGCCTACCTCAAGGACAACGGAAGCTACCTGTAAGCCGGGACCACCTAGACTGAAGTGCATGCCTATGACTGAGACGTCGAGAAGCATCCCGACCCCCTACGAGGACCTGCTGCGCCACATCCTGGACTCCGGTACGCATAAAGACGACCGCACCGGAACCGGCACCACCAGCATCTTCGGCGCGCAGCTGCGCTACGACCTCAGCTCATCCTTCCCGCTGCTGACCACCAAAAAGGTGTACTTCCGCGGGGTTGTCGGCGAGTTGCTGTGGTTCCTGCGCGGCGACTCCAACGTGCACTGGCTCCAAGACAACGGCATCCGCATCTGGAACGAGTGGGCCGATGACAACGGCGACCTCGGGCCCATCTACGGCGTGCAGTGGCGCAGCTGGCCCACCCCCGGTGGGCACCACATTGACCAAATATCCCGCGCGCTCGACCTGCTGCGAACCGACCCGAACTCCCGACGCAACATCGTCAGCGCCTGGAACGTCGCCGAACTAGACAACATGGCGCTGCCGCCCTGCCACCTGCTCTTCCAGTTCTCCGTCGCCGACGGGCGGTTGAGCTGCCAGCTCTACCAGCGCAGCGCAGACATGTTCCTGGGCGTGCCCTTCAACATCGCCTCCTACTCCCTGCTGACCTGCATGGTCGCCCAACAGGTTGGCTTGGAACCCGGCGAGTTCATCTGGACCGGCGGCGACTGCCACATCTACGACAACCACCGCGAGCAGGTCACCGAACAACTCTCCCGGACGCCGCGGCCCTACCCCACCCTCAATCTGCGCCAGGCGGCCAGCCTCTTTGACTACACCTTCGACGACATCTCGCTGACCGACTACAACCCCCACCCCGCCATCACCGCCAAGGTGTCCGTCTAATGCTGGGCATGATCTGGGCACAGTCCCTCGACGGCGTTATCGGCGACGGCACCACCATGCCCTGGCACGTCCCCGGCGACATGCGCCACTTCGTGAACGTCACCACCGAAGGCGGTGTGGTCTACATGGGCAGACGCACCTGGGAGTCCATCCCCAGCCGCTTCCGGCCCCTGCCCCACCGGCGCAACATCGTGTTGTCCTCCCGCCCTGCCGGCGACTGGTCACAGGGCGCAGAGGTCATGGACAGGCTTCCCGACGCCGCGTCAGGCTGGATCATCGGCGGCGGCCAGATCTACCACAGCCTCATCTCCCGCTGCGACACACTCGACATCGCCGTGCTCGCCGCCACGCTGCGCCCCGCCATGGGACAGCGCTGCGTCACCGCACCGGCAATCCCCCCGGACTTCCGCCTGGTTGCCACCACCGAGTGGGTATTGGATGAGGCCAGCCAGCTGCGCGCACCCGGGCGCAACGGCCACCCCGTGGCCTTCAGCCACCTGCGCTTTGAGCGCCAACAACAAGGCTGACTCACACCCCGCCGCGCTGCGTGTCGGCGCGGGCTGCCCCGCGTTTCCCCGCCTGCACGCCGATGCGGTAACCTTATCCGGCGGGCCCCAGTAGCTCAGGGGATAGAGCACCGCTCTCCTAAAGCGGGTGTCGTAGGTTCGAATCCTATCTGGGGCGCTTGATCACCCCCTGTGAGTTGCGCATTGCTCCAGCTCACAGGGGGTTTCATCTTTTGAAGAGACTGCACAGTACTGTCCAGCACCGTCCGCCTAGGAACCCGGATCGTGGAATTGTCATGGAGTTCCGTGGCCGTACAGGATCTGAGATTCGCACAATGATTTGAATGCTCGGACGCTTGAGATGTCAGCAGCCCGATACCAAGGGATCAAACAGATCCTATGATCGTCACGTTGGTACCCTTTTCAAACCTGCTCCTCAGAACGAGAAGAAGTAGGGAATCTCGACCTTCGCCCGCCACGTCTGTACTGCTTCACACTCTACAGCTCCAGGGCCCTAACCAGCACATACCACCGAGCACTCGATTGCGGTCATAGGTTTGAACAAATCCGGCAATGTTGCGTGCCGGTTCCCTCCATCACTCTTCAAGCGTGGTTAGTCAGCATGACCGGCGTTTCCCACGGTCCAGGCTTCAGCGCCGTGTTGGCGTACCCAGCACCCCTCCATGCAGTCAGCTCACGTCGGCCTCATTTAGAGCAATCGCGGTGCTAGCGACCATACAGCCGTTCGCTTATCCCACTCACACTGGGTTTAACGGATGACGAATGTCCGGATGGACCCCATGCGCTATCCACGGCCCTCAGCGGTGCCTTCACAACTGCAACGACTCACGAACCTCGGGACACGATCGAGCGGCGCCTTTAATCCAACCCCATAGCGCCCTCCCACAAGACCACCAGCAGAGCATCATTTCGCAAGAGTGTTCGCACTTCGGCGGACCGTCGTCCCACCCGCATGACAGGCTGTAACCACAGAACACCACAAGTGAAAACAACCCAGCACAACAAGAAAGGAACAGATAAGGCGCTCAGGAAAATACATTCCCAGTGTTTTCACCAGACAGTCGACGACTAGGACAAGCTGACTACACACCTGTCACGCACACGTCATTGACCTAGACCGACGAGCACATAAGGGCACACCAAAGGGGCTTTCCATAACTCCACAAAATTTTCAAAAGGTCGTATACCTATACGAACCACACGTATGCAAAAACTTGGATTTTGACCGACAACAAGATTCATAGAGAAATCCCTACTATAACAATACGCAAGAAGGAATAATGTCAAGCCCGATAGCAAACCCCACCCCCACCACAACCACCAACAACGACAAGGGAACCCACTGGAAAAAGATTCTCATCGGTACCGGAATTGCGGTCCCGGTCGTCGGACTCCTTCTTATCGCCATGGCCTCGATCAATGGCGACGGCCCCTCCAGCGCGAACTCCCAACCGTGGCAGCTGGAAGACGCCATGCAAAAGGAGGGAGGACAAGTGTGCTTTGAAGCAGCAAAGATACAATTTCCCCGACCTGAAACTGCCCAACTAGTACTCACCCGCCCCGCAAACGACGACATAGGGGAAGGAGTTTACAAAATGATGATCATGGGCGAAGCCATGCATGAACTTCCCGACGGAGCGGTGATAAGTACGGATTTTACTTGCCAGAACGTCACGGTACGGGGGACGAATCTTGATAACCTCACCGCAGCCGTAAAGGACGTATCACTCCACTGGTCCAACGATGGCGAACAAGTAATGAAACGCGCACGACTAGCCAATGGAAAGTGGGAGCTAACGGACGACATCAGTTACATTGATGACACAGAAAAACAAAATGGGTAGGTATTGCTTGAACCCAGCCACACCGAAGCAAAGCCCAGGAAGATATTGGACAAGCATTGAAATCTCACAATTGACCTGGTGCCAGTAGTTTAGGTGCCCACTATTGGGGATCTACTGGCCTTCATTGTAAGGGGCAAGATAGACCACTGCCTCGATTTTGGCCCCGCCAATCCGTTCTTGGGAATCCCCTCACCGGGGCGCAGGCGATGAATCCGTCGAACCCGACGTAGCCGACGGCGCCGTCGAAGCAGGCGCGTCCTTAGCACCCGCACCGGGCTTGCGCTCGGCGGAAGGGCTGGGCGTGGCCTCAGAATCGGGGGCGGGGGCCGGCTGGCGCTGTGGTTGCTGGGCACCCACCGCCTGCGTTTTACCGCCACCCTTGGCGGCGGCACGGGGGCCGGCGATCTGCTGGTTGACCAGGGCCGTGAGGTCATTGGCAGAACCGGTGACGGCCGCAGCGGCGATGAAGTCCTTGCCAAAGGTCACCGACGAATGCTGGTCCCTGTCATTCGACCACGCCCACTTGGTTCCCCGCGCCCCGGGCAGCACGGCGGTGCCAAAGTCCTGCTTGTAGCCGTCGGCGGCGATGGGTGCGGACCGTGCCATGGCGACGAGGATGGGCGAGGCGGCGTCGTCACGCATGACCTGGAAGATGTAGGAGACGGCGTCGTACGTGGAAGTCACCGCGTAGCCCCAGCTGGTGCCGGAGCGGGTGGATTCTAGGTCGTATTTCTTTGCGGTGGCATCGATGGCCTCCGGGTAGGCCTCATAGAGGTCCTTGGCTATGGGGTCATCGGAGGTGGCCACCATTTCCAGCGCCTCAAATTTCTCGTCGGCGCTGCCGTGGTCGAGGACGTAGTCGGCAATGTAGAGCTTGGACAGGCTCAACGCGGAGCGGGGTGTGCGCTGGTTGGCGGTCCCGGTGACGGTGCCGTCGCGCAGGTCCAGGTAGGTGATCTGGGAGGCGTCCGTGAGTTCTACGTCGTCCCAGTTCTTCGGCGCGCCGCCGACATCGGCTAGCGAACCCGCGGCGGCCACGAGCTGTTCCCCGCGGCGCGCGTTATCCTGGCTGGCCGCTGCGACGGCTGGGGAGGCCTGCGGCCCGGATTTCCCAGTGGCTGCGAGCAGGGGCACTGCTGCGGCGAACACGACGGCAGCGCAGCCCAACGCCACCGCGCAGGTGACGCCGTGGGCGGGATTGTTGGGATCCGGGACAAACACCAGGCAATAGTAATACACGCGGCCCGGTGTTAGGGCTCGACTACCTCCGGGTCGTCAAAGATGCGCCCGAATCCGGGCTGGTCGTCGAGGGCGTCGATGGCCTGGGCCTGTTGCTCGCTCAGGGTGATCGTCCCGGCCGCCAGATTGGAGGCCAGGCGTTGTGGGTCGACGGACTTGGGTACCACGGAGATGCCGTGGCCCAGTTCCCACGCCAGGATCACCTGCGCGGCGGTGGCGTCCAGCTCGGCGGCAATCTGCTCGACCACTGGGTTGTTCAGCGCAATGCCGCGGCCCAGCGGCGACCATGCCTCTGTGAGCACGCCGAGGCGGGCGTGCTCCGCGCGCAGCTCGGCCTGCGAGAACCCGGGGTGCAGCTCCACCTGGTTGAGTACCGGGGTGATGCCGGTGCGCTCGATGAGCGTGCGCAGGACCTCGGGGTAGAAGTTGGACACGCCGATGGACTGCACGGTGCCCAGGCCCTGGATTTTGGCCATCGCCTGGAAGCTCTCCACGTAGCGATCGGCGCGCGGGCACGGCCAGTGGACCAGGTAAAGATCCAGGTAGTCCAGGCCGAGGCGGCCCAGTGACTCCTGGAAGGCCTGCGCGGCTCGCTGGGATCCTTGGTCGGTGTTCCACAGCTTGGAGGTGATAAACAGCTCGTCGCGGGTGACGTCGCCGGCGGCGATGGCCTGGCGCACGGCGGTGCCTACCTCTTCCTCATTGCGGTAGAGGCTGGCGGTATCGATGTGCCGATAGCCCAGCTCGATGGCGGTGCGGATGGTAGTAATGGCCTCGTCGCCGCGTAACTTCCAGGTTCCCAGCCCAATCTGGGGCATCTCGGTGGAATCATTGAGGGTGACGGTGGGCACTCGTGGGGTGGTCATGGGTTCCATTGTGACAGCCCCGCGGCGGCGATGGGGTAAAACTGACGTTTATGACGGAACTGACAGCACTGCTCACCGCCGCCCGCGCCTATGCAGACGGCAAGACCCCTCCGCGTGATGCGTCACGCTTGCTGGGGGTGACCTCGCGCGGTGATGTCTTGCTGCACAGCGTCGATGAGCATGCCTACGCGCTGTCCCTGTGCGGCAATCCCCTGCCCACCGGCCAGGAGGTGGCCGTGACCCCGCTGGCGGATTTTGGCTCCGATGTCACGCTCGTCGGCCTGGCCCCATTTGCCGACGCCCCCGAGCGCACCCTGTGGGCACTGTGCATCGAGGGCGTTCCCGCTGTCCTCGGCGAGCACGCCCCCGCCGGCGAGGCCGCGCCGCCGCAGTCCCACCCGCAGTGCGTCGCCCTCGGCCCGCTGCTAGACGACGCCCACGTCCGGGAGGTGCACTCCTTCTCCCCCACCTGCCGCGCGGAGGTGGTCGCCTCCCCTAGAGACGATCTGCTCCAGATTCGGGTATCCCTTTCTGGACAATGGGTGCTTATCGACGCCCCCGTCGCCCTGCGCGGCTCCTTCCGCCCCGACCTGGGATACGTGCAGCCCCTCGGCCTCTAAAGGCGCGAGGGGCTGCGGGCACGTCAGGCGGTTCGAACGCTGGTTACTTCACATCGAGCAGATCGATGATGAAAACCAGGGTGCGGCCGGACAGCGGGTGGCCCCCGCCGACGGGGCCGTAGGCCTTCTCCGGCGGGCAAATCAGCTTGCGCCGGCCGCCGACCTTCATGCCCGGGATGCCTTCCTGCCAGCCGGCGATGAGCCGGTCGAGCGAAAACTCGATGGTCTGCTTGCGGTCCCAGGAGGAGTCAAACTCCTGGCCGGACTCGAAATCGACCCCCACATAGTGGACCTCAACCGTGGCGCCAGGGGTGGCCTGCGCGCCGTCACCGACGGTGATGTCTTCGATGACCAGATCTGACGGCGCGGGGCCGGTGGGGACGTCGATAGCGGGCTTTTCCATGTAAAAACAAGGCTCCTTGGAGTTGGGATTTCTCAGCGCAGCACGTGGCTGCGACGAGGAACACAGTGCGGTCCATTATAGGCACCCCACCACCCGGGTCGGCGCGGGGTGGTGGGCCGGGCCCGAAGAACCGGGAATTAGCGCTGGTCGCGGGGGATAACCTTGCGCAGCGTCTCGCCAGTGTAGACCTGGCGCGGCCGGTTGATCTTGGTGTTCATCTCCAGCTGCTCGCGGTAGTGGGCGATCCACCCCGGCAGGCGGCCGATGGCAAAGAGCACAGTGAAGAAGTCCGTGGGGAAGCCCATCGCCCGGTAGATCAGGCCGGTGTAGAAGTCCACGTTGGGGTAGAGCTTGCGCTCCACAAAGTAGTCATCCTTGAGGGCGATCTCCTCCAGGTTGAGCGCCAGATCCAGCAGCTCGTCCCCACCCAGGTGCTCCAGCACCTCATGGGCGGTGTCCTTGACAATGGCTGCGCGCGGGTCATAGTTCTTGTACACCCGGTGGCCAAAGCCCATCAGGCGGACGCCCTTTTCCTTGTTCTTCACGCGGTTCATAAAGTCGGTGGCGTCCCCGCCGTTGCGGCGGATTTCCTCGAGCATCTCCAGCACCGCCTGGTTGGCGCCGCCGTGCAGCGGGCCGGACAGGGCGTTGATGCCGCCAGCCACGGCGACGAACATGTTCGCCTGTGCCGAACCGATCATGCGCACCGTGGAGGTGGAGCAGTTCTGCTCATGGTCGGCGTGCAGGATCAGCAAGCGGTCCAGGGCCTTGACCATGATGGGGTCGATCTCATAGGGCTCGGTGGGGTAGCCGAACATCATGCGCAGGAAGTTCTCGCGGGCATTCAGCGAGTTATCCGGGTACATGTAGGGGGCGCCGCGGGAGGCGCGGTGGGCGTAGGCCGCCAGCATGGGCACCTTGGCCATGAGTCGGACGGTGGCCTTGTCCAGCTGCGCCTCATCCAGCGGGTTGAGCTGGTCCTGGTAGTAGGTGGACAAAATGTTGACCGAGGACGCCAGCACGGACATGGGGTGCGCGTTGCGGGGGAACACGTTGAACTGGGCCTTGAAATCCTCATCCAGCAGGGTGTGGTGGCGGATTTCATTGTTGAACTTGTGCAGCTCATCGAGCGTGGGAAGGTGGCCCTTGATCAGCAGGTAGGAGACCTCGTTGAAGGTGGCGTTTTCCGCAAGGTCTGCGATGTCATAGCCGCGGTAGCGCAGGATGCCCTCGGCGCCATCAATGAACGTAATCTTCGACTCGGTGGATCCGGTGCTGACGTAGCCTGGGTCAAAGGTGGTGTAGCCGGTCTGGGAGAGCAGTCCTCCCAGTTCAATGCCGGAGTTGCCTTCGGTGGCTTGTTTGATGTTCATTTCAAACTCGCCGCCGGGATAGTGCAATACCGCCTTGTTGTCGGCGTTGGTGTTGTCTGCCACGATGTTTCCCTTCCTGGTTCCTACAGTGTGGGGACGGTTCAAGGACCCCAAGTGTCTTTGGACATCCGTGCCGAAGGCGAAGGGGAGGGCCCACGAGCGCGACTCCTCGCCGGAGAATGACCTTCGGTTTGGCCGGCTATGAAGTTATGTGGCCGCCCACCATTATGGTGGGCCGCCGTTGCCATAACCGTACACGCGTACTGGATGGACAGTTCCGCAACGGGGGTACAGCCCGGCCGGCCCTGGGTACGCAGCCCCGCCGCACCACCTGCGCAAACAACGCGCCCGGCAGGAAATACGGGACCACCCCCGAAAAAGATGGGGCTCAGCACATAGTACCAGCATCTGTGATCGAGGCTACAGAATTGTGCATCCACCCCCGCAGGTGAAGACTCCAAGCTAGGGTGAGAAGACCATCCACCCCCTACCAGTGCTTTAAGGAGCGCACCGTGTCTACGCCTGCCTTCCAGTTACCCTCCGATCTCCTCCCGGCCGACGGCCGTTTTGGCTGCGGCCCCTCCAAGGTGCGATCTGAGCAGCTGGACGCCCTGGCCGCTGCGGGACGCACCGTCCTGGGCACCTCCCACCGCCAGCCGGCGGTAAAGAACCTGGTCGGCGACATCCGCTCCGGTCTGACCGAGCTGTTTGCGCTGCCCGAAGGCTATGAAATTGTGCTCTCCCTAGGCGGGGCCACCGCGTTCTGGGACGCGGCCACCTATGGGCTGATCCGCGCGCGCTCCGCACACCTGAGCTTTGGCGAGTTTTCCGCGAAGTTCGCCACCGCCGCCACGCGCGCCCCCTGGCTTGCTGATCCGCACATCGTCACCGCCCAGCCCGGGACGGTGCCCGCCCCAGCCGCGCTGGCCGCCCCGGAGTTCGCCAACGCCGACGTAGTGGCCTGGGCGCATAATGAAACCTCCACCGGCGCGATGGTCGCCCCCACCCGCCCCGACGGTCTGCCCGAGGACGCCCTGGTGGTCATTGACGCCACCTCCGGGGCCGGCGGGCTGCCGGTAGACATCGCCGCCACGGACGTCTACTACTTCTCCCCGCAGAAGTGCTTCGCCTCCGATGGCGGCCTGTGGCTCGCGGCGATGAGCCCGGCCGCACTCGACCGCATCGAACAGCTCGATGCGGATGCCTCGCGCTTCATCCCCGCGTTTTTGTCTCTGCGCACCGCCGTGGACAATTCCCGCAAGAACCAGACCTACAACACCCCCGCGGTGGCCACGCTGGTCATGCTGGCCAACCAGGTGCAGTGGATGAATGCCCACGGCGGACTGGCCGGCATGGTCGAGCGCACCACGGCCAACTCCACGGCGCTCTACGAATGGGCGACCCAGCGCCCGGAGGCCCAGCCGTTTGTGGAGGAGCCCTCCGCACGGTCGCTGGTGGTAGGCACCATTGACTTCGCGGATAACGTTGATGCCGCGGTCGTGGCCAAGGTGCTGCGCGCCCACGGCGTCGTCGACGTGGAGCCCTACCGCAAGCTGGGCAGGAACCAGCTGCGCGTGGGCATGTTCCCGGCGATAGACACCGCGGATATTGTTGCCCTGACCCAGTGCATTGACGCCATACTGGACTCCGGAGTGGCTTCTACCCAGGAGTAGTCCGTAAATTGGCTGCTCAACTCGGGTGCTGCTGCACCGCTTCCGGGCCCGACGTGCGTTAAGGTGTGCGATACGTACCCACTTACCGGAAGCGGAGGAGACCCCATGCGTGAGCTGCACCTCGTGCCCGACGAGTCCACCCCAACACAGTTGGTGGTGACCACGGCGGGCCCAGACACCGAGCCGACGGCCGGTGAGCAGTTCCGCATCGAGGTCACCGACGCCCTGCGCACCCTGCTCGGCGCCACCCCTACTCCCCCGGCGGAATCCACCGCTAAGGACACCGCGGCATCCGATGCAGACGACAAGCCGGACACCCCCGCTCCGGCGCGCCCCGTACGCCAGGTGGACCCCGGGCTGTCCGCGCCGCTGACCATGCGCCCGCGCGAGATCCAGGAGCGCATCCGCGGCGGCGCCTCGATTGCACAGTTGGCCGAGGAGATGGGCGTGGCCCAGTCCCGGGTGGAGCCCTTCGCCCACCCGGTGCTCCTGGAGCGCTCCCGCATGGCGGGCCTGGCTAAGCAGGCCCATCCGGTGCGCGACGACGGCCCGGCCTCGTTGACGCTGTGGGAGATCCTGGCCACCGCCTTCGCCGCCCGCGGCGCGCACCTGGCCGCGGCAACGTGGGACTCCTACCGCGACGACTCGGGACAATGGGTGGCCGTGGTCGCCTGGGATGCGGGGCTGAGCCATAACACCGCCGAATGGGCGATCGATCTCCACGCCACCTCGGCGGCTACCGCCACCCCCCGCGACCCCATGGCCGCGGACCTGATCAACCCGGAGTTTTTGCAGCCGGTGCGCTCACTGACGGCCGTGAGCAGGGGGTACATGAACAATTCCCCCGCGGAATCGGAAACGGAAAAGACCCTCGATGACCTGCCCGCGGTGGGCGGCGAGGATGCGGCGGAAGAAGACGAGTTCCTGCGCCACCCGGAGGCGCGGGAGCAGGAGCCGCCGGCACAGCGGCGTCGAAAAGCGGTCACCCCGCACTGGGAGGACGTGCTGCTTGGGGTGCGCACCAACACCAAGCGGCCCCGCAAATAACGGAGAGGCAGGTACGCCACGGTGACCATGTTTGACCCCCGCCACCGGACCCGCGGAGTAGTCAGCGCCGCGACGACGCTGTGGTACATCAGCACCCCCGACGTGGCCGCCGTCCTGCACGACGAACCCCGCGCCGACCGCGGATTCGGCCGAAAATTCCTCGCCCAGCTGCGCCCCGACTGGCCGGTGACCCCCATCGGGCAGTTCCCCCTCAACCGCTCCACCGACGCTTCCCGCGGCGAGTTCTACATCGCCGCCTACCCCGGGGTTGCGGTTGTTCATACGCTTCTCGACGCCATCGAGCGCCCCTCCCGCCTGAGCCCGGACCTGCTCACCGCCCTGCCCGCCGACGACATCTACGCCATTTCCACCCACCCCGACGGATTCGGGGCCTTCGCCCACTGGACTGGCGGACGCCTCCAACGCAGCTTTGCCGCCCACCGCGACGCCGTCTATGAAGACATCGGCCTGCCCGAGCCCTTCGAGGGACCCTTCTGGGCAGGCGAAGACGACGAACCCCTCGGCGGCATCAACCTCCCCTTCGTCCCCGCCCACCTCGCCCGCGCGGCCCAAACCGCGTGGCTCGGCGTCGAGATCTCCCCCACCGGCCCCGATATCAACGTGGCCGCCTTTGCCGTCGACGGCCGCCCCGAACCCAAAATCGACGAACCGCGCACCGCAGGCTGGATGACCGTTGATGAGCTGGCCAGCACCGCCACCGCACAGCTAGGCATCGGCGCCGGCAACGGCTACTACGACGACTACGAAGACCGCGCGGCCACCCCCGAATCCGGGGCGGATCTCGCCCGCGTGATCGACGACGCCACCGCCGCCCTCCACCAGGCACGGGCGCGGGCCGCCGCCAAGCTCCGCGGCGCGCGCAGCCGAGCAGCGCAGCGCCTGCGACACACGGACCGCTAGCCCAGCTGCAGGCTCCGGTCCCGCTCGTACAGCGCCACGGCCGCTGACGTTGCCAGGTTCAGCGAGTCCGTACCCGGGGACATGGGAATGCGGGCGCGCACGTCCGTGGCCCGCATCGCATGCTCCGTCAGGCCTGGGCCCTCCGCCCCCACGAGCATGGCCACCTTCGGCCACGCCACACCGTGGTCATCCACCAGCGCCTCCGCCACGTGACGGGCCTGCGGGTCAGGGGTCAAAGAAACCAGGCGGAAGCCCTGCTCGCGCAACTGCTCCAGGCCGCGCTGCCACGTGGTGTGCGAGCCACCCAGGTGCGCGAAGGGCAGCCGCAACACATGCCCCATGGACACCCGCACGCAGCGCCGATACAGCGGATCAGCACAGCCGTTACCAAAGATCACCGCGTCCGCGCCCATGCCGGCGGCGTTGCGAAAGATCGAACCAATATTCTCTGCATCGCCCACCCCCTCCAGGACCACCACGGTGCGCGTCCCCGCCAACACCTGGGAGACCGGCAGCGGCGCCGGCCGATCCGCCGAGGCCACCAAGCCCCGGTGCATATCAAAGCCGGCGACCTGGGCCAGCACCGAACGCGTGAGCTCATAGACGGGCACCCCGTCTGGAATCAGCCCCGAATCCACCGCGTCAGCCAGCCGGGAACCAAAACCCGCCACGGCACGCACCGGGCACCGCGACTGCAGCAGCCGCGAGACCACCAAAGCGCCCTCCGCGATGACCAGCCCCTTGCCCCCGGGGGCGTCCGGGCGGCGATCGCTATGGTTGAGGTCCCGGAAATCATCGAGCCGCGGGTCAGCGGGATCGGTGATGCAGACCGCGCGCCCGGCCATCAGGCGGCCACCGCGGCCATGATCGGGTCCATCGCAAAGTAGATGATGAACAGCACCGAAACCAGCCACATGATCCAGTGGACGCGCCGAATCTTGCCCGCCGCGACGGCCATCGCCGTGAACGTGACAAAACCAACCCCGATGCCGTTGGCAATGGAATAGGTATAGGGCATGACCACGATGGTCAAAAAGGCCGGCAGTGCGACATCAAAGCGCGCCCAATTGATGTCCGTGACCTGGGCCATCATCATCGCCCCGACGATCACCAACACCGGGGCGGCGGCCTCGATCGGCACGATCTCATACAGGGGCGTCAAGAACATCGCGGCGAGGAACAGCACGCCGGTGACCACGTTGGCCAAACCGGTGCGGGCGCCATCGCCAATACCGGCGGCAGAATCCGCAAAGACCGTATTCGAGCTTGCCGAACACGCACCACCCACGATGGCGCCCGTGCCCTCCACCACCAGGGCCTTCTTCAGGTCCGGAAGGTTGCCCTGCTCATCAACCAGGCGAGCCTGCTTGCCCAACGCCGTCATGGTACCCATGGCGTCAAAGAAGTTGGCCAGCACCAGGGTGAACACCAGCAATGCCGCGGCCAGGGCCCCCACCCGGGTGAAGGCCCCCACCAGGTCCACGTGGCCCACGATGGATAGGTCCGGAATGCCGCCAAAGGACGTGGGCAAGGTGGGCACCGCCAGTGACCACCCGCCGTGGTGCTCGGCCGACGATCCCACACCGGTCATCGCCTCCACGATCATGGCAATCAAGGTGGTAGCCACGATGCCAATGAACAGTCCGCCGCGCACCCCGCGGACCACCAGCGCGCCACAAATGATCAAGCCCACCACAAAAACGAACGTGGGCCACGTGCCAATGGAGCCATCAACCCCCAGGGACACCGGCACCGTGGTGCCCGCAGCATCCGGCACACGGGTGACAAAGCCGGCGTCGACAAGCCCAATCATGGCGATGAACGCCCCGATGCCCACCCCAATGGCAGCCTTCATCGGCGCGGGGATGGCATTAAACACCGCCTCCCGGAACCCGGAGACGGCCAGCACCACGATGACAATGCCGTCAATGACCACCAGACCCATGGCCTCTGCCCAGGTCAGCCCCTCCCCGGCGACCAGGGACACCGCGAGCATGGTGTTAATGCCCAGGCCCGTGGCAATGCCGAAGGGGTAGCGTGCGATCAGACCAAAAGCAATAGTCATCACCCCAGCAGCCAGCGCCGTGGCCGCCGCCACCTGCGGAATCCCCAACGTGGTGCCCTGCGAATCCGCGGAAGTGCCCAAAATGAGCGGATTGAGGATGACGATGTAGGCCATCGCAAAAAACGTGACCACCCCGGCGCGCACCTCTGTGCCCACCGTTGAGCCCCGCTCAGTGATGCCAAAATACGAATCTAGCCGCGAAGACAAAGAAGAATTGTGAGCGCGCGGCGGCGCAGCAGTAGGCCCAGTCATGGTTGTGCAGAAGGCTTCCTTGATATAAGGGAAAAGTAGAAGGCTTTAAAAGAATCGGGCGCATCCCCGCGCATCCAACTACCCGGAGGCCGCGCCCCCACTAGAGTCCCACTGACCTAGCCCACTTGGCAAGACCGCACGCACACACCACGCATCCACCACCAGCCATTGCGGGGGATCATGCAGCGCCGTGAACACGTCTAAAACACTGGCCGCTCATCATCAAAGGCCGGCCGCGTTTGGCTCGCGGCAACCGGGTGCGCAGGAGTCCGCGAATGGGCCCCACAGCCATAGCGCGCATGCACCAGCCGGCCATCAGCCGACAACTCGTTGACGCACACCCCAAACGTCGCCCCGATCGGCTCCGCAGCCGGCACAAAGAACGCACAGCTGCGGCAATGCAGGGCCGCCTCCTGGGCAAAAACACTGGTCGGCCCGAAATCCCCGCGACGCCACCGCTGCTTGGCATCCGCCAGCCCCGTCCGACTCAGCCACGGGCCCTGCGCGGAATCCCCGCGCGCACGATCAGGGGCCGCCGCCTGGGCCGCAACATCCGTGAGCCGCGCGTCATGCGGCTCCGGCGGCAACACGTCACCGGGATGAAGATCCCCGGGGCGAACCCGCTGCGCCCACGGCACCCAATCCGGGGCTTGCAAGGCCTGCCCCGAGGGGGCCGGCACGAGCGCCGCCTCGTTGACCGTGATGTCCTGGCTTCCCGGCGCGCACGCCACCACCACCTGCCACTCCCACCCCGGGTAGCCCGGGACCTGGGCGGCGAAGCGGTGCGTCGCCACATGGTCGGGGTCATCGCCACAGCGCTGCGCCCCCACGTGTGCCCCCACCTGCTGGGGGCTTTCGCCCATCTCCCACAATGCCTGGCGCGCCACATCGACCGCCTGGGCACTTAAGACCCCCGAGCCCTGCGCTTGCTCCCGGCGGCGCGCCGGGGTGGTGTGCGCACGGCGTCGAGAAGCCGAGTGCGCGGAAGAAGAAGCACGGGAACGGTGGGGACGAGCTGTGGACACGTCCCCTATTATCGCCGACGCCCCTTCTCCCCCGTGACCCGGGGCACACCCCGCCCGCGGATACGACAGGCGAATAGACTAGCGGGCATGCCTTCTACCCGCCCGCTCTCCCGGCGCGCCCGGGGCCGCAGATCGCTCCTTCAAATCCTCGCGCTCATCATCGCGGTGGTCATCGTCGTCGTCGCCGGATACCTGTTCCAAACCTGGTGGAACTCCCGGCCCGGCGCAGAGCCTGCCGACGTCCGCGTCACCGCCACGGTAGGCGATCACTCCCAGGACATCGCCCCCTACAAGGTCTGCGAGCCGGGAACCTCCTGTCCCGACGGCGACGTACCCACCGTGCGCGTGGGCGCCGACGAGCACCTCACGCTGACCATCCCGCGGGAGATCCACGACCACAACTGGCAACTGCTGACCATCTACGACGACCCCGCCGCCAACGATGAGCAGCGCTTCGGGCCGCACGAACAAACCGAGGTGACTGTGGCCGGCTCCGCCGAGCCCGTGGCTCAGGGATCCACCCACCGCCCCCGGCTCACCGTGGTAGAAGTCTCCGCCCCCATGATCGGCCACAACGACAACGGCGAGGAAACCCCCTACGTGGCGGTGTGGTCGATCCTGACCAACCCGGATCCGGCCACATCCGCGGCCCCGCACACGCCGGCACCCCGCCCCTAGGCGGCGTGGTGCCGCTGTGCCGGAGAGTTAGGCGTCAAGCTCCTTGGCCAGCGCCCGCAGGATTTCTGCAACCTGGCGGCCCACCTTGCGCTCCGGGAACCGGCCGCGTTGCAGATCGGGCTGCACCTTGACCTCCATCAGCGACACCAGGTCAGAGATCATGGAGTTCAGTTCATCGGGCTGATAGCGGTGCTGGTGGCGTCCCCCGCGCGCACCCTGCGCCCCGCCCGGTCCGGTCGCGCGCCCAGCGCCGCGCACACCCCGGCCGCGACCACCACGCGTGTCAGCGCCCGCGATCGTGGGGGTATCAATAATGCGCACGCGCAGCGCCTGCGGGCCGCGCCGCCCCGAGGCGAAGTCGAACTCCACGCGCTGGCCAGAGGTCAGCTCCGTGACCCCCTTGGGCAGCACCTGCCGGCCAATATAGACGTCCTCGGAGCCTGGGTTGGAGGCAAACCCGAACCCGCGCTCGGGGTCGTACCACTTCACTGTTCCGACGGGCATCGGACAATCACCTTTTCCACGTAATGAGGCAGCGACTGTGCATGGCTGCACGGCCGGTTGTCTGGGCTGGGCGGCTGCTGGCGGCTGTTCGCTGCTGCTTGCGGCCGATCCCGGTTGTTCGCGGCCGACGGGTGCCGGCTTGTGCCGGTTTCCGTCGCCGTGCGCCGATTGCGGTCGCAGCGGACCGGTGTCGGCCGATGACGCGCAGGCCAACACACAGCGCCATACAGCGCCACGCCGCGCGGCTGCACAGTGCTGCCGGGGTGCATCCCCGGCGTGCCGGAGCGCAGCGGGTGCCGGCGCAGCACGCGACGCGCCGCGGTGTCTATCCGCCAACCGCGGGCATCACACGCGCGGGGCGTCTAGCACAGCGGCCGCATGAGCACCAGCCCCACAGTGGGGCCGCTCAGCCCAAGAAGGTCCCATTTTACACGGGAGTTTGGGAGGCGTCGTAATTCTCACGAGTCACACAAACACCACGCCACACACCACGTGACGTAACTCACACACCTGCGATGGGCGCTCTGACCAGGACCAATAGCAGCCGCATGAACGCTGCGTGGAATCCTTAGGACTTAATGAAGCGACGAGCGTGACACAATCGTTATAAACCGTTACGCTTTGGCCCCAGGCACCGACGCCGCATTCGTCCATCACAACCAACCGCGCCCCTGCGCCCGTGATGGCAACAGGCGTCGCTGGTGCAGAAAAGCAATCACCCGGCGGGCACCTGCCCCCGCGCACACGCCCGCCGGACAGCAAGACACAAAAAAGAGACACACAGCAGGGGCGAGTCAACCGCGACTCACCACAGGGAAGGACCTTTTCAACTCCATGGGACGTCACGCAGCAAAGACCACCTCCATTGCCGCCAAGATCGCGCTCGGCTCCGTCGCCGTGGGCACCGCTTCCGCCCTGCTGGCCCCCACGGCCAGCGCGGCTAGCGACGCCGACTGGGACGCGCTGGCACAGTGCGAGTCCGGCGGCAACTGGGCCATCAACACCGGCAACGGCTACCACGGAGGCCTCCAGTTCTCCCCCGCCACGTGGAACGCCAACGGCGGCCAGGAATTTGCCCCGTACGCCTACCAGGCCTCCCGCGAGCAGCAGATCGTGGTCGCCGAACGAGTCCTCGCCTCCCAGGGCTGGGGCGCCTGGCCGGCCTGCTCCTCCCAGCTGGGCCTGAACTCCGCGCCCACGCAGCGCACCGCCCCCGCTCCCGCCCCGGCACCTGCCTCCTCCCCGGCCCCCGCCGCCGCAGCCCCGGCAGCCGCCCCCGCTTCCTCGCCGGCGCGCACCGAATCTGCCCCGGCAGCCGCGGCCTTCACCAAGGCCAGCGACCTGAGCGGCCTCAAGCCCGCACAGCAGCTCTATGACGTGGTCTCCTCCGCGCTCACCCAGGCCGGTGTCGCCGTCCCGGGCGAACTGAACACCCTGCTCGCCGCGCACCTCAATGACATTGACGGCTTCTACGCCGCCGGCGCTGAGCTGATCAACCCCGCCCTGAACTACGCCACCACCCACAGCGGCCCGGCGCTCAACCAGCTGCGCGAGGCCGCCGCGGCGTTCACCGCCTAGCAGCACCCAAGACGAACCCGCAGCCTCCCGGACACCCCACGCGCGCGAGCAGGATTCCCCCCGCGCGCGGTTGCGGCGGACCTGCCTGGGAACGCGCGGCGTCGATAAGCACACAATCCCCCGCCCCTGCGATGTCAACCATCGTGTGGAGCTGGGGGATTGTGCGTTCTAGGGGAAAACAGCAGGAGGCTCGTTGACGCGGGAAACCGACAGCGACGCCCCGCCTGCTACTTGTTGATGCGGGTGTAGGGGTGAACGTAGCCGGTCTGCTCGTAGCTCACAGGCAGCTCCAGATCATCGCCAAAGGGGCTAGAAGCACCAGCCAAAGGCGCGATGAGCTCAGTAACCGCGTGGTGATCGCCCACGACCTCAGGCCAGGCCGGGTCCACGTAACCCTTCTTCTCTACATGTGCCATAACCACCATTGTGGCAGACTCCCCGCCGCGCCGTCACCTGCTCCAACACTATTATTGCCCCCGATGACTACCCCTGACCCCTACACCACCTGGCTGGCAGGGCGTACCGACGCAGAACTGACCGCCCTCCTGCGCGCCCGCCCCGACGCCGCCTACCCTCCCCCGCCCACCATCGGCTCCCTGGCGGCGCGCCTGACCATCCGCACGTCCGTTGCCCACGCGCTCGCCCAACTCAACACCCCAGCGCTGATGGCCTGCGACATCGCCGCAGCAGCAGGGGCGGAATACCATCCCGTCGCGTACGCAGACATCGTTGCCGCGGCAGACCATGCCTGCGCTGACTTTGACTCCGCTGACCTTGACTCCGCGCGCGATGCCCTGTTCACGCTCGGCCTCTGGTACGGCGACCCGCAGGATCCGCGCCAGCTCGCCGAGGTCATGGCCACGCTGCCTGCCGATTGGGACCTGCGCGCAGAGGCCACCGCCACGCCGGCGCCGACGCTGCGCACCGACATTGCGGCCCTGGATGACACCTCGCGGGCGATCCTGGAGACCCTCGCCCGCTCCGGGGGCACCGGCACCACCCGCGATGCCGACCCCGACGCCGAGCCCACCCGCCCCATTCCACGCCTGATCGCCGCGGGGCTCATCCAGCGCATCAACTCCACCACCGTGCGCCTGCCCAGGCACGTGCGCGCAGCGATCACCTCCGAAGACCTGGTCGCGCTCAGCCTCCAGCCGCCCACGCTGCCAGCGCCCACCCCCGCCACAAACGACGACGCCGGAGTCACCGCAGGACTGTCCACCGTGCGCGACATGGCACAGCTTATCGACGCCCTCAGCCTCACCCCCGCGCGCCTGTTGCGCGACCACGGCGTAGGGGTCCGCGAAATTGGCCGGCTAGCAGGGCTGATCAATGACACGCCCGACGAATGCATCCGGCTGTGCAACCTCGGCTTGAGCGCCGGGCTAATTGCTACCGGCCAGATCAGCGACACCGATACCACCGAGTACCTGGCCCCCACCCCCGCCGCCGACGAATGGCTCAGCGCCACCCCCGCCGCGCGCTGGGCCCACCTTCTGGTGTCCTGGTGGGACTCCGCGTGGGACGACGCCGCCGTCGGCGATGCGCACCTGGCCACTCCCGCCACCCGCAACGCCCAGCTACCGGTCCTGCGCCACGCCATCGCCGATGCCTGTCGCACTGCCCCACAGGCAGTGCGTCTCCAGCACAGTGACGTTGCCGCGCTCCTTGGCTACCACCACCCCCTGCTGTCCTGGCGCACCCCGGTCAGCGCCGTGGAGCGCACGCTGGCGTCCGCCACGAGCATCGGCGCATTCAGCGACGGAACCCTGACCCCCGTTGTCGAAGGATTGCTGGCGGCAGACCCGGAAGCCGTGGCGCGCGCCACCACCGCGGCCACACCTCCCAGCGTGGACTACCTCATCGTGCAGGCAGACATGACGGTGACCGCCCCCGGGCCGCTCAACCCAGAAACGGATCGGGAACTCACACTGCTGGCAGATCTGGAATCTCCGGGGCTGGCCAGCGTGTATCGGATCACCCAAGACAGTCTGCGCCGCGCCTTTGATGCCGGGCGCACCGCCGCAGACATTCACGCCTGGCTTCGCGCACACTGCAGAGGAGAAGTCCCCTCCGCGGTGAGCTACCTCGTAGATGACCTCGCCCGCACCCACGGCACGCTGCGCGGCGGGCCGGCCGGAAGCTACGTGCGGTGCGCCGACCCCGCCCAGCTTGCCCAAGCCCTCGGACTACCCATCGCGGCAGATCTGCACCTGCGCGGTCTCGCCCCCACCGTGGCGGTCTCAGACCGCCCGCTTGCAGAAGTCATCACAGCCCTGCGCGGCGAAGGCATCACCATCGCTGCCGAGGACTCCGAGGGCCGAAGCATCGACTTGCGCCCCGAGCCTGCGCGGATCAGCCCGGGGCGTCGGCGGCGGGATCGCGGCGCGGCAGGTCGGGGTGGAGCTGGCCTGGGCGCGGCGAGTCGGGGTGCGGCGAATGCGCCAGCCCGCGGGCCCGCACACGCAGCGGCAGGCGCGGTTCCAGACTTTCGCACCCCAACCGCCCCCGACCCCCAACGCATTGCCGCGGCAATCGCCGCGCTGCGCCGCGATACTAGCGGCGGAAACGGGAACCAGGGTGCCACGCAGCGCGCGACTAACCCGATCACCCAGCTCAAGGCGGCCGCACGGGCGGGCAAGGCCGTGCGCTTGGGGTATGTAGACAGTGCGGGTGGGGCTCACCAGATGAACATCACTCCCGTGCGGGTGGCGGAGGGCCACGTGGAAGCCGTGGCGCTCAGCGATGGTGCGGCTCGGCGCTTCAGCCTGCACCGGGTCACGTCGGTAGAAACCCTGGACTAGGCGCGCGCGGAGAGCGCGGGGCGGCCACGCGGCCACGCGGCAGTGCCAGGGCACGGGGTTCGGGGGCGCGGAGGACGGGGGGTCTGGGGGTCTGGGGGACCTGGGGGTTCCTTCGGCCAGGAGATGCGGGGCTCCGGCACTGCGCGCGATCGGAAGGGGCTCGCCGCGCCATCATTGGGTAGATACTCTTGACGGACTGTTGGGTTTATGCAACAGTTTGTTGTGTGACACCGCGACGACGACCAGCTAGACCCATCTACAACCGCATCCGCCTGCTACGCACCGAGCGCAACCTTTCGCGCGCCCAACTCGCAGAACTCATCGACGTCAACCCCCAGACCGTGGGCGCCCTCGAACGCGGCGACCACTCCCCCAGCCTCGACCTGGCCTTGCGCATCTGCGAGGTATATGAACTGCCGGTTGAGGCGGTGTTCTCCCGGACACCCTTTGCCCCGCTGTCTGCCGATTCCCTCACCAGGAGCTAGCACTATGTCAACCACTCGACCCGCCACCGTCACCCGCCGCAACCGCCTGATCGCCTGCGCCGATGTCACCCTCGGCATCGCGGGAATGGCGCTTCCCATCTTCCCGTTCCACATGCCCACCGCGATGACACTGTGGGTTGTAGGAATGGTCTTGCATCCGCTGTGTCTCGTGGCGCTGCAACGCGCTACCGGGGTCTCATTTACCGCCACCCCACATGGGTTGGACGAATACCTGGCAGCCCGCGCGCTGCGCCTGCGCTCCCGGGCCATGACGTGGTTCATGTGCAGCCTGCTGGTTGTCATGACGGTCGCGCTCGTCCTCCCGGCGGCCGTGCCTGCGCTAGGTACTGAAGGCTGCATGATCGCGTTTCGCCTGCTGGGTATGGCGGCAGGCTGGCTGGCCCTAGTCTCCGCCTACACCTATGCCCGCGGGCTGGCAGGTGGTGCCAATACTGATGACCTGCGCAGTGCCGCGGATCCAGAGGATGCCTGAGCCACGGGGCTGCGGCGAGCGTTGACGCCCCCGTGACATAATGAGGCGTCGATACGGTTGTTGACCACAGCCCCACCAAGGAAAGGTCGAAGGTACACAGTGGCGCTCGGCGCAGGCCCCCTCATCGTGCAATCGGACAAGACGGTCCTCCTTGATCTCAGTGACCCCGACGCCGATGCCGCCCGCGCGGCACTCGCCCCCTTCGCCGAACTCGAACGCGCACCCGAGCACATCCACACCTACCGCATCACCCCACTCGCACTGTGGAATGCCCGCGCCGCCGGCCACGACGCCGAGCAGGCGGTGGATGTACTCGAGCGCTACTCACGCTTCCCCGTCCCCCAGGCAGTGCTTATCGACGTCGCCGAAACCATGTCGCGCTACGGCCGCATCCGCCTGCACAATCACCCCGCCTACGGGCTGGTTCTGGAGACCGCAGACCCGGCGCTGGTCGCCGAGCTGCGTCACAATAAGACGATCGCGCCGATGCTCGGCGCGCAGATCGATGCGACCACGCACGTCGTCCACCCCTCCGAACGCGGCAGGCTCAAACAGGAACTCATAGCCATCGGCTGGCCGGCCGAGGACCGCGCCGGCTACGTCGATGGAGAAGCCCACCCTATCGCCCTGACCGACGGCACCGACTGGCATCTGCGCGACTACCAGCGCTACGCCGCTGAGGCCTTCTGGGAAGGCGGGTCCGGGGTCGTCGTTTTGCCCTGCGGGGCCGGCAAAACCATCGTCGGGGCGGCGGCGATGGCCCGGGCGCAAGCCACCACGCTGATCCTGGTGACCAACACCATCGCCGGGCGGCAATGGCGCGACGAATTGCTCGCCCGCACCAGCCTCACGCCCGAAGAGATCGGCGAATACTCTGGCGAAAAGAAAGAAATCCGTCCGGTAACTATTGCCACGTACCAGGTGGTCACCCGCAAAACCAAGGGGGAATATCGGGCGCTTGAGCTTTTCGATTCCCGCGACTGGGGCCTGATCATTTACGACGAAGTTCACCTCCTGCCCGCCCCCGTATTCCGGCTGACCTCCGATCTCCAATCGCGGCGCCGATTAGGGCTAACGGCAACGCTCGTGCGCGAAGATGGCCGCGAGGCGGACGTCTTTTCCCTCATCGGGCCCAAACGCTACGACGCCCCCTGGAAAGACCTCGAGCACTCCGGGTTCATCGCCACCGCCGAATGCGTCGAAGTACGCTGCACGCTCAGCCAATCCGAGCGGATGGCCTATGCGACAGCACCACCGCGGGAACGCTACCGCTTTGCGGCGAGCGCGCACGGCAAGGTGGGGGTCGTCGATAAGCTGGTATCTCACCACAAGTCAGAGCCGACGCTCATCATCGGCGCATTTGTGGACCAGCTCGAAGAAATTGCCGCACATTTTGGATTCCCCCTCATCACCGGAGCAACATCAACGGCCCACAGGCAGCGCGCATTCGATGACTTCCGGTCCGGGCGCATCACCACACTCGTTGTTTCCAAAGTAGCCAACTTCTCCATCGACTTACCCGAAGCCGCGGTGGCCATTCAAATATCCGGATCATTCGGCTCCCGCCAAGAAGAAGCCCAACGCCTGGGAAGGCTCCTGCGCCCCAAGCAGGCGGAAAACACCGCGCACTTCTATTCTGTTGTCAGCACGGACACCTTGGACACGCAGTATGCGGCACATCGGCAACGCTTCTTAGCGGAGCAAGGCTACGCCTACCATATTGTTGACGCTGGTGATCTTGATAAATTTCTCAGCACAGAAAGGTTGCCATGAAGCCCTACCATTTTAGAGTCGACGAAGCCTGGGCCAAACAAAACAATGAATTGCTGCGCGACTCGCGCAGACTGCGCATAGCCGCACTTATTCTTGCCGCCATCTTCCTCGGCGCCGGCATAGCCGCCCGCCTCATCCTCAGCTCCTACGCCGGCAGCTGGCTATTCTTCGCCGGCTTTGCCGCAGTGGCGATCGTTTTTGTCATCATCGCGTGCGTCACCCCGAATCGCGCCGGGCAGGCCCAACAGCTCTATGACCGCTACCCCCTCGTCCCCGCGATCATCGCCGAAGTCAACGCCCGCGACGTCGTCCTGCTCGCGCTTGTCGACGCCTCCGTGGACCCCGCAGGCCCCCCAGTCCCAGCACTAGCCCTGCGCACCGTCACAGCACTCAAGGGCCACGAACGCAAAGTAGGCGTCCAAGTGCCCGCCGCCGCGGTCGGTGGGCGCCGCTCCAGCCGCGCACAAACATGGGACGAAATCACCCCCATGCCCATCGCGTGGGGCACGCCGGATACAGAAACCATCGCGGCAGCCACCGCCGCCATTGACCGCGCTACCTGGGGGAAGGTAAAAAAGCTGCGCAGCCGCCTCGACGACGTCAAGGCCACCCCGCGCAACCTGCTCATCCTGTGAGGACCCCGCGAGGCACACCAGCACGGTGCTAGCATGCGGACATGCCCGTCTCCCGTGCCAGCGAGCTTTCAGCAAGCAGCCAAAACTATCTCAAGGCCGTGTGGCTCCTTCAGGAGTGGTCGGGAGATCCCGTCAGCAAAACCGCGCTCGCACAGCGCGTCGGCGTGAAAATCTCCGCCGCCTCCGACGCCGTGCGCAAACTCACTGACCAAGGACTCCTGCTAGACACCCGGTACGGAGCCATAGACCTCACCCCCGCCGGGCGCGCCGTAGCCGTAGAAATGGTGCGCCGCCACCGACTCATCGAGACCTTCCTGGTCACCACCCTGGACTACCGCTGGGACCAAGTACACCAGGAGGCCGAGGCACTCGAACACGCCGTCTCCGACTTCATGGTCGACCGCATGGACGCCGTCTTGGGACACCCAACCCGCGACCCCCACGGAGACCCCATCCCGCAGCCAGACGGGACCACCAGCAAGCCCGACGCCATACCGCTGACCACCCTGTCGCCAGGGCAGCAAGGACGCGTAGAGCGCATCTCCGACCAAAACTCCGAACTGCTGCAATACTGCGCAGGCCACGGCATCACCATCGGCGCGATAGTCGCCGTGGAGCTAGGCACGCCGTTTTCTGAGACCCTTGGGGTCTTTGTGCCAGGATCCACCCGCCCCGTGCAGCTGGGAACAGGCGCGACGGATGCCATCTGGGTGACACCGTTGCCTGAGTGACGGCGGCGTCTCAGTTGGCGGCGAGGGGATGACGGCGAGGTGATGGCGGCGTGGGGGCCGGGTCAGAGGGCTGACCCCGTGATGACGACGCTGTCATCTTTGTAGTAGTAGATATGTTTGGGGAGTGGCACACATACAGGATCAAATTACGGCGTGCCGTAGTTTCGGCTTACTGCTCGTGTTAGTTTTGGTTCCATGACTGGAGAAACGCATACCTCTTCACCACCAGAGACCTGGACCCCCAGATTCACCCTCCACCCGCTTCCCCCCGACGCCTCCCACGAGATCGTCTACTTCTCCTCCGTCAGCGAGAACACCAAACGCTTTGTCCAGCGCCTCAACCGGCCAGCCACCCGCATCCCCCTCTATCCGCGCCGCGACGGCATGATCCGGGTCTGCCGCCCCTTCGTACTCATCGTGCCCACCTACGGCGGCGGGCAACGATCCCGCGCCGTGCCCCCACAGGTCATCGCCTTTCTCAACGATCCGAACAACCGCGCCCACCTGCGCGGCGTGATCACCGGCGGCAACCGCAACTTTGGCACCGACTACTGCATCGCCGGGCCCATCATCGCCGCCAAGTGCCATGTCCCCGAACTTCACCGCTTTGAGCTACTAGGAACCAGCAGGGACGTCTCCACCACCAATTCCATTCTCGACTGCCTCTTCGGCCCCCACGAAAGGACCCAGCCATGACCACACTGCCACCGCTTATCGACGTCTCCGTCACGCCGCCGAGCTACCGCACCGACCCGCACGCCCGCCTGCGTCCCATCAATTGGAATCGCATCCAAGACGACAAAGACCTCGAGGTGTGGAACCGACTGACCGCCAACTTCTGGCTGCCCGAAAAGGTGCCGCTGTCCAACGACCTGCCGGACTGGAAGGCCCTCAGCCCCCTTCAGCGGCGCCAGACTATCCGCGTGTTTACGGGACTGACCATGCTGGACACCGTCCAAGCCACCGTCGGCGAGGTCGCCCAGATCCCCGATGCACGCACGGAACACGAGCAGGCCGTCTACACCAATATCGCGTTCATGCAATCGATCCATGCACGCTCCTACAGCTCCGTTTTCTCCACGCTGACCAGCACCACAGAAATCGACGACGCCTACCGGTGGGCCGTCAACAATGACGTCCTGCAAACCCGCGCGAAAACCGTCCTCGAGCACTACTACGGGCCCGACCCCCTCAAGCGGAAAGCCGCGTCCACCCTGCTGTCGTCCCTACTGCTCTACGCAGGGTTCTACCTGCCCTTGCACTTCGCCGCACGCAGCACATTGACAAACACTGCAGACATGATCCGGCTCATCCTGCGAGACAAAGCAGTCCACGGCTACTACTCCGGGTACAAATACCAACGCGGCTTGGACCACTACCCAGACCGCCGGGAAGAGATGGACGACTTTGTCCATACCCTGCTGGCCCGCCTCTACGAGCTAGAGCTGGAATACTCTGGCGCCCTCTACGAGCCACTCGGCTTAAGCGACGACGTCGCCGTCTTCGTGCGCTACAACGCCAACAAGGCCCTCATGAACCTGGGCTACCCCGCCCCCTTCGCACCCGAGGAAACAGAAGTGCGCCCAGAGATCCTGGCCGCCTTGTCTCCCGATGCGGATGAAAACCACGACTTCTTCTCCGGCTCCGGCTCCTCCTACGTGATGGGCAAAGCCGAGGTCACCTCCGACTCAGATTGGGATTTCTAACAATGCGAACACCTACCAACCTTGGGATCATCGTCGGCAGCCTGCGTAAGGCCTCCTACGCGGCCGCCATCGCGCGTGCTGCAATGGAGCTGCTTCCCGACGCCACCACAGCGAAGATCCTTCCCATCGCGCACCTACCCTTGTACAACTTCGACTACGACGACCCGGACGTCCCCGAAGTGCCAACCCCGGCGGTGTACACCGATTTCCGCAACGCCATCCGCGAACTGGACGCCGTTCTCTTTGTCACCCCGGAAAACAACCGCACCATTCCGGCATGTTTGAAGAACGCCGTGGACATCGGATCGAAACCGAATTCGGATGTGGTGTGGAAGAACAAGCCTGCGGGCATCATCAGCCATTCTGTGGGCAGGATGGGCGGCTACTCGTCACAGAAGAATCTACGCCTCGCGTTGTCCTACTTTGATATGCCGATGCCGGGCCAACCTGAAGTGTTCCTGGGTCAGTCCCCTACCCTCATTACCTCTGATGGGCAGTGGCTTAGCGAAAGCACGAGGGACTTTGTGGCCGACTATTTGAGAAGGCTCGTAGCCTTGGTGTAGCGGACCAGCAGAAAGGCCCTGGAGGTGGACGCGAGCGTTCCCTCCAGGGCCTTTATTCTTTCAGAAGTCTCTACAACCCGCATTTCCTGTGCGGGTGTTGTGGGTATAAAAAAAGTGTGGGTGGCATGCCACGAAGTCAACAGACTCCACAACACACCACCCACACCCCAACATTAAGTTAAAGGCCGGCAGCAACCTACTCTCCCACACCCTCCCGAGTGCAGTACCATCAGCGTGAAACGGGCTTAGCTTCCGGGTTCGAAAAGGGACCGGGCGTGACCCCGCCACCATCAACCACCGACACAACCAAAAAACAACCAACCAGCACAAGCCAACAAGCCATGCCAGACACTGCACAGTGGACGCAAACACCCATAATACTCTCGCACAACAACAACACTTGTTGTGTTACTCGGCGAATTAGTACCAGTCACCTCCACCACTTACATGGCTTCCAGATCTAGCCTATCAACCCCGTCATCTACAGGACACCTCAAACGAAACCTCATCTCAAAACAGGCTTCCCGCTTAGATGCTTTCAGCGGTTATCCCTCCCGTACGTAGCCAACCAGCCCTACCCTTGGCAGAATAACTGGCACACCAGAGGTACGTCCGTCCCGGTCCTCTCGTACTAGGGACAGCCTTTCTCAAGTTTCAACGCGCGCGGCGGATAGAGACCGAACTGTCTCACGACGTTCTAAACCCAGCTCGCGTGCCGCTTTAATGGGCGAACAGCCCAACCCTTGGGACCTACTCCAGCCCCAGGATGCGACGAGCCGACATCGAGGTGCCAAACCATCCCGTCGATATGGACTCTTGGGGAAGATCAGCCTGTTATCCCCGGGGTACCTTTTATCCGTTGAGCGACACCACATCCACAAGTAGGTGCCGGATCACTAGTCCCGACTTTCGTCCCTGCTCGAGCCGTCACTCTCACAGTCAAGCTCCCTTATACACTTACACTCAACACTTGATTGCCAACCAAGCTGAGGGAACCTTTGGGCGCCTCCGTTACCATTTAGGAGGCAACCGCCCCAGTTAAACTACCCACCAGGCACTGTCCCCAACCCAGATCATGGGCCAAGGTTAAGATGCCCGATCCGACCAGAGTGGTATTTCACTTGCCGACTCCACACCAACTAGCGTCAATGCTTCAACGTCTCCCACCTATACTACACAAATCGAACCAAACACCAATACCAAGCTATAGTGAAGGTCCCGGGGTCTTTTCGTCCTGCCGCGCGTAACGAGCATCTTTACTCGTACTGCAATTTCACCGGGCCTGTGGTTGAGACAGCAGGGAAGTCGTTACGCCATTCGTGCAGGTCGGAACTTACCCGACAAGGAATTTCGCTACCTTAGGATGGTTATAGTTACCACCGCCGTTTACTGGGGCTTAAATTCTCCGCTTCGACCCACAAGGGATCTAACAGGTCCTCTTAACCTTCCAGCACCGGGCAGGCGTCAGTCCGTATACATCAACTTCAACGTTTTCGCACGGACCTGTGTTTTTAATAAACAGTCGCTTCCCTCTATCCTCTGCGCCCACACACAGCACAACCACCGCACAGGATGATGCACCACACATGGGCCCCCTTCTCCCGAAGTTACGGGGGCAATTTGCCGAATTCCTTAACCACAGTTCACCCGAACGCCTTAGTATACTCTACTCGACTACCTGTGTCGGTTTAGGGTACGGGCCGTACATGCACTCGCTAGAGGCTTTTCTCGACAGCACAGGATCACTGACATCACCCTCAAAAAAGGCTACGCATCACGCCTCAGGTTTAACATGGCACGGATTTACCTACACCACACCCTACACGCTTACACCACAATCCAATAAGTGGCCCAGCTACCCTACTGCGTCACCCCATCACTTGGCTACTACCAGATCAGGCCCTGCGCACCACCACCAACAACACACACCCAAAAAGGGCATGCGACAAAGCCAGTGACAGCAGGCAGTTAGTATCCCTGATTCACCATGGACGCACACACACGGGTACGGGAATATCAACCCGTTAACCATCGACTACGCCTGTCGGCCTCGCCTTAGGCCCCGACTCACCCTGGGAAGACGAACTTGACCCAGGAACCCTTAGTCATACGGCGGGTAAGATTCTCACTTACCACTCGTTACTCATGCCTGCATTCTCACTCGCACACACTCCACACCACGCTCACACGGACGCTTCAACACATGCACGACGCTCCCCTACCCAACAAGCCAAAAGACTTGCTGCCGCGGCTTCGGCGGTGTACTTCAGCCCCACTACATTGTCGGCGCAGAACCACTCGACCAGTGAGCTATTACGCACTCTTTCAAGGATGGCTGCTTCTAAGCCAACCTCCTGGCTGTCTTCGCGATCCCACATCCTTTTCCACTTAGTACACCCTTAGGGGCCTTAGCCGGCGATCTGGGCTGTTTCCCTCTCGACCAATGGAGCTTATCCCCCACAGTCTCACTGCCATGCACCACTTAACCGGCATTCGGAGTTTGGCTGATGTTGCTAAGATGATAGTCCCGCTCAACCAACCAGTAGCTCTACCTCCGGCAAGCTAACACAACGCTGCACCTAAATGCATTTCGGGGAGAACCAGCTATCACGGAGTTTGATTAGCCTTTCACCCCTACCCACAACTCATCCCCTCAGTTTTCAACCTAAGTGGGTTCGCGCCTCCACGACGTCTTACCATCGCTTCACACTGGCCATGGGTAGATCACCCCGCTTCGGGTCCAGAACATGCCACTAAAAACACCCAATTAGGATTCGCTTTCGCTACGACTACCCCACACGGGTTAACCTCGCGACATGCCGCTGACTCGCAGGCTCATTCTTCAAAAGGCACGCCATCACCCCACAGTCAAGGCTCTGACGGATTGTCAACACACGGTTTCAGGTACTATTTCACTCCCCTCCCGGGGTACTTTTCACCATTCCCTCACGGTACTCAATCCGCTATCGGTCACACTGAGTATTCAGGCTTACCGGGTGGTCCCGGCAGATTCACAGCAGATTCCACGAGCCCGCTGCTACTCGGGTAAACACATTAGCGCCACACATGATGATTCACGTACAGGACTCTCACCTACTCCGGCAGGCCATTCCAAACCACTTCCGCTTCACCACGCACAAAAACGCCGACAGGCTGACAGACCCATCACACATGCACCCACAACCCCACACACGCAAACCCTGCCAAGTATCACACGCATGCAGTTTAGCCATTCGTCCGCGTTCGTTCGCCACTACTAACGGAATCACTATTGTTTTCTTCTCCTACGGGTACTGAGATGTTTCACTTCCCCGCGTAACCCCCACAACCACTATGAATTCATGGAAGGGTGACCACCAACAACGATGGCCGGGTTTCCCCATTCGGACATCCTCGGATCAACGCTTAGTTGCCAACTCCCCGAGGCTTAACGCAGACTCACACGTCCTTCATCGGCTCAGTATGCCAAGGCATCCACCGTGTGCCTTAAAAAACACAACAAACAATTTACACAAGAATAAAGATGCTCGCGTCCACTATACAGTTCTCACACAACCCATCAACCTGCAACCAACCACCACGAAAACACGGCAGCCAGCCTACTGGCCGATCAACGACACCACACACAACAAGCATGCCATGCCAGACACCCAACAACGCACCAACATACAACACGATTTTGCCATCACCATCCCACAGACGTGGCATGCGATCCACCCAGAAAACAAAATAAATAAACAAAACTCCTTAGAAAGGAGGTGATCCAGCCGCACCTTCCGGTACGGCTACCTTGTTACGACTTCGTCCCAATCGCCGATCCCACCTTCGACCACTCCCCCCAGAAAACTGGTTGGGCCATGGGCTTCGGGTGTTACCAACTTTCATGACGTGACGGGCGGTGTGTACAAGGCCCGGGAACGTATTCACCGCAGCGTTGCTGATCTGCGATTACTAGCGACTCCGACTTCATGGGGTCGAGTTGCAGACCCCAATCCGAACTAAGGCCGGCTTTAAAAGGATTAGCTCCACCTCACGGTCTCGCAACCTACTGTACCGACCATTGTAGCATGTGTGAAGCCCTGGGCATAAGGGGCATGATGATTTGACGTCATCCCCACCTTCCTCCGAGTTAACCCCGGCAGTCTCTCATGAGTCCCCACCACAACGTGCTGGCAACATAAGACAAGGGTTGCGCTCGTTGCGGGACTTAACCCAACATCTCACGACACGAGCTGACGACAACCATGCACCACCTGTACACCGACCACAAAGGGAAGACACATCTCTGCGCCGATCCAGTGCATGTCAAACCCAGGTAAGGTTCTTCGCGTTGCATCGAATTAATCCACATGCTCCGCCGCTTGTGCGGGCCCCCGTCAATTCCTTTGAGTTTTAGCCTTGCGGCCGTACTCCCCAGGCGGGGCGCTTAATGCGTTAGCTACGGCACGAAAGTCGTGGAAGACCCTCACACCTAGCGCCCACCGTTTACGGCATGGACTACCAGGGTATCTAATCCTGTTCGCTACCCATGCTTTCGCTCCTCAGCGTCAGTAACTGCCCAGTAACCTGCCTTCGCCATCGGTGTTCCTCCTGATATCTGCGCATTCCACCGCTACACCAGGAATTCCAGTTACCCCTACAGTACTCAAGTTATGCCCGTATCGCCTGCACGCCCGGAGTTAAGCCCCGGAATTTCACAGACGACGCGACAAACCACCTACGAGCTCTTTACGCCCAGTAAATCCGGACAACGCTCGCACCCTACGTATTACCGCGGCTGCTGGCACGTAGTTAGCCGGTGCTTCTTCTCACGGTACCGTCACAAAAAGCTTCGTCCCATGCGAAAGGAGTTTACAACCCGAAGGCCGTCATCCCCCACGCGGCGTCGCTGCATCAGGCTTGCGCCCATTGTGCAATATTCCCCACTGCTGCCTCCCGTAGGAGTCTGGGCCGTATCTCAGTCCCAATGTGGCCGTCCACCCTCTCAGGCCGGCTACCCGTCGCCGCCTTGGTAGGCCATTACCCCACCAACAAGCTGATAGGCCGCGAGCTCATCCCTGACCGCAAAAGCTTTCCACCACCGACACTAAACGATGGTCCTATCCGGTATTAGACCCAGTTTCCCAGGCTTATCCCAAAGTCAAGGGCAGATCACCCACGTGTTACTCACCCGTTCGCCACTCGAGTACCCCCTGCAAGCAGGAGGCCTTTCCGTTCGACTTGCATGTGTTAAGCACGCCGCCAGCGTTCGTCCTGAGCCAGGATCAAACTCTCCACAAAAGGCTCGTGAAAAGCCAAAACCTAGCAAAAAAGAAAAACTGACAAGAAAAATAATCAAAACAACAATCATCACTGCCAGCCAACAACAACCACCACAACCAAATTGTGGCACTTATTTAACGTGGCCGTTACACCACGCTGGCACACACCAACCAACCCCACCCATACAAAGCAGAGCCAGCTGAAACAATGACAACAAAATCAAAAAAGTACATTGGTACGCTATTGAGTTCTCACACAACACACCCACACAGAATCCAACCACCACAACAGTGACCAAACCCCACCGGGTACGTAGGCCGCTAACATTAACACCAGGCAAACAAACAAGTCAACCCAGCCACACCGACTCACAAACAACCAAGCCGGCCCGCAGCGACTCGCATAAAGCTACACACCCCCACCACACAACACAAACCACCAGGTCAACAGGGGTGTTTACCAGCAGTAGGCAACGCGCCCACGGGATGTGTCCACCACGGAGATCGGCGTGTTGAAAATTTCCGTGAGCGTCTGATCGTCCATGATCTCGTCGACGGGACCGGAGGCGACAACCTTGCCCTGCTTGACCGCACAGATGCGATCCGCATAGGCGGCAGCGACGTTGATGTCATGGAGGACGAGCACAACGGTGCGCCCGAGGTCGTCGGCAGCCGAACGAAGGTGCCGCATCATCTGGACGCTGTGGGCAATGTCGAGATTGTTCAGTGGCTCATCAAGCAGCACGTAGTCCGTCTCCTGAGCCAAGACCATCGCCACATAGGCCCGCTGGCGCTGCCCGCCAGAGAGCTGATCAAGGTATCGATGCTCGAGCTCCGAGAGATTGAAGAAGTCGATGTAGCGGGAGATGATCTGCTCATCCTCGGCCGTGAGGCGCCCACCCGAATACGGAAACCGGCCAAAGCCGACGAGCTGACGGACTGTCAACCTGGTAATGAAGTGATTGTCCTGACGCAGGATCGACAGCACCTTGGCCAAGTCCTTCGTCTTGGCCGTGCTCACATCCATTCCGGCGACGGTGATCTGCCCCTCGTCCATGCCCAACAGGCGACCAATCATGGTCAGCACGGTCGACTTACCTGCCCCATTGGGACCCACGAGCGCGGTCACGCCTCCGGCAGGGATGTCTACGGTGACCGGCCCAATGTGCACGTCACCGGAGTAGCGCTTGGCCACCTCGCTCAGGTGGATGCCGTGATGGCTCACAGCCGCCCCTTCCTAACTATGACTATGAGGAATACTGCCCCGCCGACGAGTTCGATGAGCACGGAGACCACGCCCTGGGCGTAAAACACGTGGTTCATCAGGAAATACGCGCCCGTGAGTACTGCAAACGCGATCGCCCACGCCATGGGGAGGACATAGGCGTGATCGTAGGTTGCCGCACACTGGTATCCCAGGGTGGCAACCAGGAAGCCCAGGAATGTCATGGGGCCTACCAGCGCGGTAGACACCGCCATGAGGATGGACACGCAGACCAACGTCGTGAGGACGACGCCCCGATAGGACAGTCCGACGCTCATCGCTACATCGCGGCCTAAGGCGATGACATTGAGCCTGCGGGAGAAAAACAGGATCACGGCGGCCGCGCCCACCATCAGTGGGATGGCCACGCCAAAGTACTGTGGATCCGCGTTATTCACGGAACCAAACATGCGGGCGGTGAGGACGTCGAACTCGTTCGGGGTAAGCAGACGGCGCATGAAGGTTGATAAAGAGCCCAGCCCGCCGCCGATCACGATGCCAATCAGCAGCATCGCGTGCATGTCTCCGCTGCCGCCCAGCAGCCAGCTGTAGAGGCACAAAGACAGCCCCACCATGAGCGCCACCTGCACGAGGAACATGCCCAGGTGATCCATCCGCACCAACCCGCTGGCGCCGAGGAAGAACACCACGGCGGTGTTAATGGTGACGTAGAGCGCCTCGAAGCCCATGATCGACGGGGTCAGAATCCTGTTGCCCGTGACCGTTTGAAACGCCACGGTGGCTATTGCCTGGCAGGTTGCCACGATCGCCATAGTGGCCACCGCGACCACGCGTCGTTGTGCGATGAGCCAAAAGACTTCTGAGCCCACGGGCATCGGGTTGCCATAGGCGATCAAGCCCCATGCGCTGGCAGCACCGATAAGGATGACCGCCACAAGAATGATCCAGTATCTGCGCCGCTGTGCTGCAGTAGGAAAGGCCCCCGCATGGCGGTGCGGGGCGGCGTCGATAAGCGAATTGCTAGCCACGGGCCCTCCGAAGGATAAGTATCACGAACACCACCGCTCCCACCATGCCCAATACCACGGAGACTGGGACCTCGAAAGGCGCAATCACCGTGCGGGCAAAGAGGTCACATACCGTTACTAACGCAACGCCACTGACGCATACCCAGGGCAAATTCGAGCGGAGATCATCGCCCCGAATCATGGAAACAACATTGGGAACAACGAGGCCTAAGAAGGGCAGGTTACCTACGACAACCGTCACCACGCCTGTAGCAATAGCAATGAGTGAGGTGCCTATCAACACCATGCGCTGATAATTGACCCCCACGTTGGTAGCCACATCCTGCCCCAGGCCGGCGATAGTCAATCTATCGGCAAACCAAAAAACCAGGGCGACGGAAATGAGTACTATCCACAGCACTTCCCACTGGCCTTTGATCACAGAGGTGAAACTTCCCGCGAACCACACCCCCAATGACTGCAGCATGTCCGTGCGCAGAGCAAAGAACGTGGAAATGGCGCTGACTACTGCACCCAACATGATGCCGACAATGGGCACGATCAGGGAACTGCGAAGCGATACGCGCCTCAAAAAGAGGAAGAACACCCACGTTCCCACGAACGCGAAGACAACCGCGACGATCATGCGGGTCAAAATAGACGCCGATGGCGCCGCCCACATCACGCACAATAGGCCTAACCCGGCCCATTCCGTAGTCCCCGTTGTGGTGGGTTCCACGAATCTGTTCTGCGTGAGCAGCTGCATGACCAGCCCCGACATGGCCATCGCCGCACCGGCTAATACCAGTGCCGTTGTCCGCGGAATCCGGGTCAACGCAAACATATGGGAGCCATCTTCTGCCCCCATGATGTCATAGGCACCCGTAAACAAGGAGACTGCCAGCAGGCCAGCCACAGCCACGACCGCGGCGGGCAGAGCCCACCGACGCGCGGGGCGTGTGATTTGCTGGCGTGCTGGCGTGCGCACGGGCTGCCCGTTCACTTAGGAATCGGACTCCTGGTTTCCCTTGCCGGACTCGAAAGCATCAGCAAGCTGATTAAGGATCGTGGTGTAGGTAATGATCGACTCGTTGGTGTACGTGTCCTGCGGGGCGTAGTACACGTGGCCTTCCTTCACCGCCGTGACATTAGCCAATGCCTCATTCTTGTCAATGACCTGCTGGGCCTTGACAAAGTCGGCGTCCTTGCGCTTATTCGTTCCTGCATCGCGGTCCAGGACCAGAATCCAATCCGGGTTGGCCTGTGCAATAGCCTCCACCGAAATGTCATCGCCCTTGTGGTCAGAAGAGCCTTCCGGAACCTCCAACGCGGGCTTCAGATCCAGCATCTCAAACAGCGGGCCGTAAGTGCGGCCGACCTTCGGAGCGATGAAGTGGACTTCCCCACCGGTGACATTCACGGCCATCACAGTATCGGAGTCCTTGTAGGCCTTCTTGGCGCGCTCCTTGGCATCCTTGAAGTCCTGAATGGTCTTGGCGGCTTCTGATTCCTTACCAAAGACCTTGCCTAGCTCCTCGGTTTGACGAATCAGCTCATCGTCCAAATCCTCACCCTCGCGCGGCTCGAAATCCAACACCGTCGCCTTGGGGTTGAGCTTGACAATATCATCGTAGAAACGCTCGAAACGCTGGCCGTTGATGATCAGATCCGGCTGCTCGGCAGCAAGCGCCTCAAGGTTGGGCTCACGGTGGTTGCCCAGGTCAGCCACCTTGGGATCATCCGTGTACTTGGTCACGGTGAACGGGATCAGCGGCTTCGGCGCTGCGACCAAATCCACTCCCCAGGCCTCCAGGAGGGCGAAACTCCGGTTATCCGTCGATGCCACCTTGCCGATCGGCAGCGACACGGTGTGCTCGCCGTGGTTGTCTTCCACGGTCACCGAACCGGCGGCGGCCGTGCTGGTGGACTCTGCAGTTGCCGCCGTCGAGCTGGCAGCACTGGTGGTTCCTTCATCGCTGGAGCAGCCGGCCAACAGCAGGCTCAGGCTCGTGGTCACTGCGGCCACTGTGGCCAGTGCAGAACGGTGAAGCGCCATAGAAAAACTCTCCTCATTCGTGTGCCTCGGGCCACAAGACTTGGCGTGTGTGCCAGAGGGACTGCGTAGGTATCGGGTTTCAGGTCTGGACCAACCGCAAGGGCGCCATCTTGCCATGCCACCCTCAGCTATCCAGTATCTAGCTAGCCTAACCCATATGCACTTCACAGGTAATACTTTTGTACGTATTGCCGCAGATATACGACACATGACCGGACAGCACTCCATGCCAATGCCCCCGATTACCCCCGCACGCGTCACAGCAGTGCGCACCGCCTGTCTCTATTTTCGCTAATCGACGCCCCCCGACCCCCACCTCCCCGGATCAGGGGCGCTCCTTAGCTCTGCAAGGAAAACAAAGTGAGCAGCCCAGCAGCAATTGTCCGCCCGCATTACGCCCGAGTCTCACCGTCAACGCATTCGGCTCCCAAGGACATGGGACCCGTGTTCCTCTCAATGGGCCAACCCACCGAATAGCGGCGCCGGCACTCGATGGCCGTAAACCCAACCACACCACTCAACCACACTTGGCATCACCGCAGGTCAGGGCCTTGAAAGCAAAGAAAATGCCTCCTCACCAGGAGTGCTGGAAAGGGGGCTTGGTGGAGCTGCCGGGGGTCGAACCCGGGTCCTTCGTTGTCGCGCCAGGGCTTCTCCGTGCGCAGTTCGCGCGGAGCCTCTACTCGGCCCTCCGGTTCGGTCGAACACGTCCGGATGACGGGCCCAGTCAGCGGAAGGTGTCCCTTAGGGCCCCGCTGACGCGGCCCTAAGGCAAGTCCCTTTAAGTCGATGCCAGCTTGCGGGTCAGGGACTAACCCGGGCTGACAGACACGCGCTGGCTGCTATTAGGCAGCGAGGGCGTAGTCGCGCTGAGTGTTCTCGGCGCTTATCAGTTTGCTGCGACGCTTACGGTGGTCCTCAGCCTGCACCGGCACGCTTCCCCTGGCTTGAGCTACGAAGTCGAAACCAAAATCAGCCCCAAGTCTTACGTAACTGCGGTTGAGGCGGGATTGTGCACATGACGCATCCTCAACCGGTGGTGCGATGCTACCTCACGTCCGGGGGCTGTGGCAAGCGTCATCGAGCCAGTCTGCAAGCACTCGGGCGTGGTTGTTGGTGCGGTCGCGGGCGGCGTAGACAAGGGTGACCTCGGAGGCGTCGATGAGCGTGAGCAGCTGCTCGAGGTCCGGGTCGTCGCTGGTTGATAGCTCGGCGCGGTAGCGTTGTGCGAACTCGGGGAAACGCTGCGGATCGTGGTGGAACCAGGTGCGCAGTCGCGTCGAGGGGGCCGCGCCTTTGAGCCAGAAGTCTGGGGTGAATACGGCTTTGGCTATGCCGCGCGGCCAGAGCCGATCCACTAGGATCACCGGGCCGTGCGCGGCATCCGGGTCAGCGATGTAGTCACGGACGTTGAGGAGGGTGCACTTCACGCGTGGACGCCCTTAATCTTGCGTCCCATGTCGCGGACGATTTCGCGCTCTTCGGTGCGGCGCTTGATGTCTTGGCGCTTGTCATAGTCCTGCTTGCCCTCTGCCAGGCCCAGCTCGACTTTGAGTCGGCCGTCCTTGAAGTAGAGCTTCAGCGGAACGAGGGTGCGGCGGCCGTCGCGCACGCGGCCCATGATGGAGTCGATTTCTCGGCGGTGCAGGAGCAGCTTGCGCACACGCCGCGGCGAGTGGTTCATCCAGGACCCGTGCGAGTATTCCGGGATGTGGAGGTTGCGCAGCCAGACTTCGCCATCGTCGATGGTGGCAAAGGCCTCTACCAGGGAGGCTTTGCCTTCGCGCAGGGATTTGACCTCGGTTCCTACCAGCTGGATTCCGCACTCGTAGGTGTCCAGGATGTTGTAGTCATGGCGAGCTTTGCGGTTGGTAGCAATGGTCATGCCAACCGCGTTGGAGCTCGCCCGGGAGCCGGAGGCCTTCTTCTTTTTCTTTGCCATGTCAACTCCCCAAACTACACCGGTGCCAGCAGAATCTAAAGATTTAATTCCGCACGTAAGCGCGCAGTGTGAATTGCGCGGTCAGGGCGGCGAAGATGATGCCAAGGATGACCACGCCCGGGATGACAAGCCAGATATCTGCGCTGGTCACTGGGGCGAGCAACTGGGCTTCATACAGGCCGCTGAGCGCCTTGTCCACCACCAGCTGCTTGCCCAGGAACAGTCCCACGGTCGACAGGATTCCGCCGATGACGGTGGCGGCCACGGCCTCCAGGACGAAGGGGGCCTGGGTGTACCAGCGGGACGCGCCGACCATGCGCATGATGGCAATCTCATCGCGCCGGTTGTAGGCGGCGATTTGGACCATGTTGGCGATGAGGAAGATCGCGGCGATGGCCTGGACGGCGGCGAGCAAGAAGGTGGCATTGCGCACGGAGTCGAGGTTGTCCGTGGCGCCCTGGAGGTCATCGACTTGATCGACAACCTCAGCGACATGGCTCATGTTGCGAACCTTGTCCAGGGGGGTGGTGTCCAGCGGGTCCGTCAGGCGGACGTGCAGGGCCGCGGGCAGCGCGTCCTTGGAGGTTTCCTTGACCAGGTCTGGGTCGGTGTTGCCAAACACTTCGACAAAGCGGTCGTAGGACTGGTCGCGGGAGCGGAAGGTGACCGATTCGACGCCGTCGGCGCCTTCCAGGGCGTCCTTGACGGCGGCGCATTCGGAGCTCGTGCAGGTGGAGTCCTTGGCGGAGACCTCGTCATCGAATTGGATCATCACCTCCACGCGGTCGAGGTAGATCTGCTTGGTGTCTTCTGTCATGTTGGTCACCAGCAGACCTGTGGCCAGAAGGGCCAGGGAGATCGCTGTGGTGATCACCAAGGCGATGGTCATGGTGATGTTGCGACCCAGCCCGTGAAGGGCTTCGCGTAAGACAAATCCGAACTTCATGGTGATTTTCTCAAAGCCTTTCTTCCTTGATTCCCGCCCGGCGGCGCAGCGGCACGCCGGAGGTGGACAAGGGCGGTTGGGTCAGTGGGCCTCGCCGTAGACGCCGTGGGCGTCATCGCGAACGAGCTGTCCGAGTTTCAGTTCGATGACTCGGCGGCGCATGTCATTGACGGCCCGGGCGTTGTGGGTCGAGGCGATGACCGTGGTGCCGGTGCGGTTGATCAGGGTCAGCAGGTTCATGATGCCGTCGGACGTATCTGGGTCAAGGTTGCCGGTGGGCTCGTCCGCCAGGAGCACCTGAGGGCGGTTGACAAAGGCGCGCGCGATAGCCACCCGCTGGCGCTCACCGCCGGACAGTTCGCTGGGCAGGCGATTCGCTTTGGCCGCCAGTCCAACGAGTTCAAGGGTTTCCGGCACCGCGCGGGCAATCTGCTTCTTCTTCGCGCCAATGACCTCCAGCGCGAAGGCGACGTTGTCATAGACGCTCAGTTTGGGCAGCAGGCGGAAGTCCTGGAAGACGTAGCCGATGCCGCGGCGTAGTTGGTTGACCTGGCTGCCGCGCAGCTTGTTGACGTGGAAGTCCCCGATGTAGAGGTCTCCCGACGTCAGGCGTTCTTCACGGATGAGCAGCTCTAGGAACGTGGACTTGCCGGAGCCGGAGGGCCCGATGAGAAAGACGAAGTCCCCCTTGTCTATCTGCAGCGAGACGTTGTTGAGGGCTGGCCGCGTCGAGGTTTTGTACACCTTGGTTACGGAGTCAAACGTGATCACGGTGTCCTACCCTAGCGGAGCTGCCCACGACGTGCCCCAAAGACCACAAGTTTAACTTCGACCACTGATGTCACTATTTCCACAGTTCGCGCGTGCCGACATCAGCGCGGGCCCGCACAGCCCCAACGAACCGCGCGCCACCCGCGCCGCACGCCCTACGGAATGCTCGCCACCTCCCGCACACCGCGCGAGCCCTGGACCGTGGCAGCAGGACACGCTTATCGACGCCCCCTCCCCCACGCTCGCACCCCCGGTCACCGGACCCAGCCGCCGCACCACCACCGCCGCCGGGCGCCGCGCCGCCGCTCCGGCGAGGGGGTAGGCCCCAGCTACCCCCTAGGCGTGCTCGGCCTCGCTGTGCTGCGCCATCCGCCAGCGGATGCCCGACTCCAGCAGCTCATCAATGTTGCCGTCCAGCACGGAGGAAGGATCCCCGGTCTCATATCCGGTGCGCAAATCCTTGACCATCTGATAAGGATGCAGCACGTAGGAGCGCATTTGGTTGCCCCAGGACGCATTGCCCCCGGCACCAAGGGCATCCATCTCCGCGCGCTCCTCCTGGCGCTTGCGCTCCAACAGCTTGGCCTGCAACACCCGCATGGCGGAGGCCTTGTTTTGGATCTGGGACTTCTCATTTTGGCAGGTCACCACGATGCCCGTGGGGGTGTGCGTCAGGCGAACCGCAGAATCCGTGGTGTTCACGGACTGCCCGCCGGGACCAGAGGAGCGGAAGACGTCCACGCGGACGTCTGCGTCCGGGATATCAATGTGGTCTGTCTGCTCAACCACCGGCAGGACCTCCACCTCTGCAAAGGACGTTTGGCGGCGGGCCTGATTGTCAAAGGGGCTGATGCGCACCAGGCGGTGGGCACCCTGCTCCACCGAGAGCTGGCCGTACATATAGTCCCCGTGAACGACGAAGGTGGCCGACTTGATGCCCGCTTCCTCCGCATAAGAAATGTCATAGACGTCCACCGCGTGCTCATGTTTTTCCGCCCAGCGGATGTACATGCGCATGAGCATCTCGGCCCAGTCGGCCGCGTCCACGCCGCCCGCCCCGGAGCGGATATTAATCACGGCCTCACGCTGATCGTATTCCCCGGACAGCATGGTGGTGACCTCTAAGGAGGCGATGGCATCCTTAAGCTCTGCCCGCTCCGCGTCGGCTAGATCGAGCCCCTCTCCCTCCTCTTCAGCCAGCTCATACATCACCGGCAAGTCCTCTAAGCGCTGGCGCAGGCCGCGTATTTTGCGCAGGCGTGCCTGCACGTTGGATAACTCCATGGTTACCGATTGGGCGTGCTCCGGATCGTCCCACAACGTCGGATCGGACGCCTGCGCTTCTAGTTCGCGGACCCGCTCATCCATCTCCTCCGGGTCAAGCACCTTTTCAATTGTGGTGAGAGTGGAGTCAAGGTCATGCAGTTCCGAGGAGATTTCTGGTCGCATGACTGCTCATCCTACCGACCCCCACCGCCGGCCCGGTGTCGCCTCCTTGCCACCACGCCAGCGGTGACAACTCCCGTCACAATCAGCCCGGCCACCACGCCAGCAACTAAGAACACAAGCCCCGCTCCCCACAGCCCGGTGGAGTCCTCAAAGCCCGCCCACAAGCTCCAGGCCACGCTGACACCCACCGCCACCGCGGTCGCGGCGCTCAGCGCCCCCGACCATAGCCACCGAGCGCGCGTGACCAGCGTCGCGGTGATCGCCACGGCCACCGCAGAGGCCAAGGCCACCTGCCAGGGCGCCCAATCTCCATGCTCACCGAGCGGCCACGTCAGCAGGGCCCCAAAGACCGCGAGCCCGGCCACGCACCCGACTGCGACGAGAAGCCAGTTGCCCCACCCAAACGGCCTCCCGGTGGCCCCGGGGCGATCCATTCCGTAGTACACAGCGCTGGCAACGATCGCGAGCACGACCGCGGGCACGCCGATGACTATCGCGTCCACAGCAGCTATTCCGGTGAGCACCTCACCGACGGTCATATGTTCCAGTGATTCAAAAGTCATGGTTTAAGCTAACGCGGCGCGGCAGGACCCCGACAAGGGCAAAACGGTCACTGTATGGCAACAACACGGCAACAATCCGGCAACACCCTGGCAGCAGCAAGGCAGCATCGAAGCACCATTGAGCCGGCATCGAGGCCCCACCTGGGCACCGCGCGCACAGCTGCCAACCGTGCCGGATGGACCCCAGGTGGGGCCGCTGAGCGCAATGCGGCGGCGTTGGGCACAATGGAGCCCATGGATTCGTCCCATTCTTCCCCGCCGTCGGTCGAGGCGATGATCGACGCTGTCACCTCTACCTTTGTCGCCGCCCGCCGTGGAGACACCGACGCCCAGCTCGCCCAGGCACTCGTATTCAACGCCGGGCGGTTGGCGTGGCGGATGCGCTCCGCCGGGGTTGATACTGACTACAAGACCTCAGTATCTGATGTGGTCACCGATGCGGACCGCGCTGCCGAGCGCTTTGTTGCGGGCGCGCTCGCGGCCCTGCGCCCTGACGACGGCATCGTTGGGGAGGAGGGGGCCGCCGCGGCGTCGACAAGCGGAAGAACGTGGGTGATTGACCCCGTGGACGGTACCTACAACTTCACCCGCGGTTCGGATTATTGGTGCAGCGCGGTGGCGCTGGTGCGCGGGGACGCCGCGGATCCGGACGAGGTCATCGTCGGCGCCGTGCACCGGCCCGACATGGGCTACACCTGGTGCGGCGGGCCCGAACACCCCACCACCTGCGACGGCACCCCCGTTGCCGGCCCCTCGGCCGAACCCCTGGAGCGCAGCGCCGTAGCCACCTACCTGCACCCCACCAAGCTCGCCGAGGCTCCCACCCGCGACGCCTGGCTCGCGGTGGTCACCCAAGCGGCGACGCTGCGCATGCTCGGCGCCGCGTCCGTGGACCTGGCTGGCATTGCGGCAGGAACCCACGGGGCCTGGTTCCAACATTCCGTCGCCCCATGGGACTGGCTGCCCGGCCGGGCGCTTGTCGAAGCCGCCGGCGGAACCACCGCGACCGTCGAAGCCGGCGGGGTCACCTGGCGCATCGCCGGCGGCCACGCATGTGTGACCCGCATCGCCCAACTACTCAAGGAAGCTCAATGACCAGCGCAGACCTGCACCTTGCCCACGCCCTTGCCGACGCCGCGGATGCCCTCACCCTGCCCAGGTTTCAGGCCGCAGACCTGCGCGTAGACACCAAGCCGGACATGACGCCCGTCTCCGATGCCGACCTCGCCTGCGAGCGCACCCTGCGCGACCTGCTGGCCGCCCAGCGCCCCGATGACGCCATCCTCGGCGAGGAATTCGGCGGCACCCCCGCGACCTCCGGCCGGCAATGGATCATCGACCCCATCGACGGCACCAAAAACTATGTCCGCGGTGTGCCCGTGTGGGCCACCCTCATCTGCCTGCTTATCGACGCCGCCCCCGCCGTCGCCGTCATCTCCGCCCCGGCGCTCACCCGACGGTGGTGGGCACAGCGTGGGGAGGGCGCCTGGTCGCGCTTCAACACCAACGACCCGCGCCGACTTCACGTCTCCGAAGTCACCCGGCTCGATGACGCGTCCCTGTCCTTTTCCTCACTCAGCGGGTGGAAGGACAAGGGCCTGCGCGAATCCTTTGTGGCGCTCAGCGATCGCACGTGGCGGCTGCGCGGCTTCGGTGACTTCTGGAACTACTGCCTGGTCGCCGAAGGCGCAGTGGACATTGCCGCGGAACCAGAAGTCTCCCTCTGGGACCTCGCCGCCCCCAGCCTCCTGGTCACCGAAGCCGGCGGACGCTTCACCTCACTGACCGGATCGGACGGCCCCGGACACGGAAGTGCCCTGGCTACCAACGGCTCCCTTCACCAGCTGGCACTCGACGCCCTCCAGGCCCCACAGCCCTGACCTGGACAGTCCACTTTGGTATCCACCCGTCCGGGGGTCCCCCTTTTGACACTCTTGCGGTACGAAGGGTGAAAAGCATTGATAAGCAGGGCGGCCTGCTTTTAGACTGGCGCTCGTTCCACTCCCAACCAGAGAAAAAGGACAGTGCCATGTCGATCATCTCTCGTAAGAACATCGCCGCCATCGCGGCGTCCGCAGCCCTGGCCACCGCCGGCCTGACCGCCCCGGCCTTCGCCGACGAGGCTCCCGCCGCCGATTCCACCGCCACCGCTGAGGTGACCACCGAGGCTCCCGCCGAGACCGAAGCTCCGGCCGAGTCTGAGGCCCCCGCCGAGTCCGAGGCCCCGGCTGAGTCCGAGGCTCCCGCTGAGTCCGAGGCCCCCGCCCCGGCTGGCGAAGGCTCCTCCCACTCCGAGGGCTCCTCCTCCAAGGATGAGACCAACGCGGAGACCCCCTCCGAGGCTGGCGCCGCCACCACGACCGAGACCGAAGAGCAGGGCTCCTCCTCTGACAGCGAGGGCTCCTCCGCCTCCGATTTCCTCAGCGTCATCGGCCAGGCCATCCCGATCATCGCTAAGATCGTCGGCCTGTTCGCCTAAGACCCCCTATACTTCCCGCCGGGATTTCGTGCACCCGTCTTCCCGGCGGGATTTTTTCATGCCCGCCGAACTGGGCCTTCTGACGGGTGCACGCGTGCTCCGAGCCGCCCGGCCTTCGGGTTTCTGGGCGCTCCGCGACAGTTCTTGGTATCTCTCGGTAGCTCTCGGCGCTTCTCGACGCCCCTGGACGCGCCGCGAGCCGCCCTACTCGCCGCCTGCCAGCCCGCTTCCTCTGCCTCGCCGTTACCGCACGCGGCCAGCGCTGCCGCCTATGCGGCCACCCACTCGGCACAATCATCACTCCGTCTCCCCCAGCCTTCCGGCTCGCAAGAGCACGCGCGGTGCCTCCCTGTAGCCCGTGGCACCTGACACGACACGCAGCGCCGGCATCCAACCACTGGCTGGGGGCTAGCCCGTGCTGCGGGCTAGACAGAAGGGGTGCGCATGCGGTTTTTCTTTGCCCAAAAGCGTTTTTTGATGGGTGCTCCCGGCATGCCAACTGCGGAGGGCGCGGCACCCTCACAGCCAGACATAGGTGTGCTCTATCGCTGCACAAGGTTAAATTTCGCCCGGGCACCCGCGTGGAAAGTCAGTTTTTTACTAACGTCTCGGTTTAATTATATTTTTTGCAACTATGCGGTGGAATGCAGACACATCGGATGTCCCGACTGTTCCCCACGCCCCCCACACCACCCCCCACGCCACACCCCCTCTGAGCAGCAGCGACAGCCCCGGGGGTAGCTCGGGCAATGGGCGAATACAGCGTACGCACAGATCTATTTAGCTCCGGTATCCGCATAGTATACCCCGCTAGGGCGGGGTATATGCATGGAGAAAAGACCTTATCTCGGGCCGTAATTCGCCATTCTCGGACCCCGATTTACCACCTGGTAGGTGGATAATTGTTTTTATCATTTCCCCCGAATTGCAATTAGTTTTGAGCACCAAAAAAACCCGGCCGGGCAGGACGGCCGGGCTTTTTAGCCTATTTCTAAACGCCGAAGCGCTGCACCGCATAGGTTCCATTACCGGAATCGGAAACTCCGACTCCGAGAGTCTTATAGTCAGGGCTGAGGATGTTGTTCCTGTGCCCCTCAGACTTCATCCACATCTCCACCACGAGCTCGGGGGAGCCTTGCTTGGCAAACCAGAAGAGGTTCTCGCCGTAGCCACCGTGGGAGTGCGTGAAGTCCTGAGTGCGATCCATCTTCTTGGCCCAGTCATAGGCCCCGTCAGCGAGGTCCTGCTTGAACTCCAGGGGGGCGAGCCCGCGGCTCGTACGCTCCTTATTCGTCAGCTCAAAGATCTTCTGAGCCTTCTCTACCTCGACCTTGTTGCCCTTGTAGGAGGAAGCCTGGGAGACCGGCGCTGCGCCCGTCGCAGTGCCCTCTGTGGCGCCCGCAGCGGGCGCTGAGGAACCGAAGATGTCAGTGAGGAAGCTCAAATCGCTGGAGCCCTCCTGCGCCGTCGCACCTACCGGTGCTACCATAGGCGCCACGACCAGCAGCGCTGACGCCGCAGCAATCCGGACGGTTAGTGATTTTTTAGTCATTACCTTTCCTTTGCACTCGTTGGCTCGGTTGGTCTTGCGGGCGAACCGGTATGTGGCAACTCTGACTGCGAAATCTTGTTCCATGTGCCGGTTCGCTTTTGAGTATATCGACCAATGCAAGGCGCTTCCAGTGCCGTCCAATATCTAATTGGAGTTAGCGCCCAAATCCCCTACCGCCATGTGTCGGTAGCAGAACTTTAGCCTTTAAATCGTCATAAGGCTTAACTTATCGGTGGACACATCACAGTTAGCCCGGTAGTTATTTCCGTGAACACAATACGCTCATATTATTCACTGGATCCCACGTTAACGTATAAGAGTGCCCACATGGATACCCCCCATATTGGTGGTCCAAACAAATTTTTCTCATCTACGGCCTGTCCGAAGCTTCCCTTACACCAAGGGGGCTCGCGTCGGGGCCATAGTGAAACCTTTTGGCAGGAACTTTATCTATGAGATATGTCACACATGACTTAAAATCATGCGAGCGGCAGTATGGATCGTCGTTTTCGGACGCCTTCACCCAGACTCAGCGGTAGCGCATCTCCGATATACGTCCAGTAAAGCAGTCCCATCTCCCACCCCGGCCCTGCCAGCGCCACCCCCCACCGGTCTTGCTGTCGCAGTTGTGGCCACGTCCAACCCGCACGCCCCTCCTGGAGTACCGCTCGCCCGGCTACCCCACAGCCAACGCGTACAGCGGCAATCATGTTTACAACCCCGCTGACAGGAGGCTCCTAACGACAGGCCGCGCTCACCCTCCTGGCGTCCTTGTGCTCCGAACCTCGCGGTACCTCTGGTCAACGCCCAAGACGTGCAATCACCACCTTGTGTGCACCACGCCGCGCTCACAGCGATGATTGGCCAAGGCCGCGGTTGCGCTACTGGCCCGGGACGGACCACCATGCGGCAGTGTCCACCGACCCCTCCCACTCACGCGAGCTAGACCTTGCCGCCAAGGGAGCGCGAACGCTGTGCCCCCCTTTGGTTAGCCCCACCAGCACCGAACACCGCACACGTCATGCATGCAGGGTAGATATATGCAGGTCGGCGCCACGCACGTGGCTCGGCTGGGGCGCAAGAAGTCCCGGGGGCGGAATGTACACCCAGCACGGCATCAGAGAAATTGCTGTATTCGGTTCTACAGGAACGGAATGGAGGCTTTCTCTTCGCTGAATACATCACCTGGATTGTTAAATCCGGGCATCTCCTCAGTCACAGCCACTGCCCCATCCTCGCGGTACCGCCGAAGGGGCTAGGAGGTGGTACACGTTGCCAAGCCGCGCTCCAGCGCATCCTTCTCCGGCTGGGTGACCCACAGGTGGTAGCGGGCCTTGACCGTGATCTGCCGAGTGACGTATTCACACCAGTAGCGCCGGTTAGGCGGCATCCACGTGGCAGCATCCCCGGCGCGCTTTTTCTGATTCGTGGGACCGTCGGTGGCTTGCAGGTTGAGCGGATCGTTGGCCAGGTTGCGCCGGGTGGCGTCGTCAAGCTGCTGCGCCCCGGTTGCCCACGCATTGCCCAGGGCCACCACGTGGTCAATCTGAACCGCCCGTGAGGTCTTAGCACCGCGCTGAAACTCGATGCGAGTGCCGGTGTACGGATCATCCAAGATCCCCCGCAGCACCACGCACCCGTGCGTTCCGGGCTTGATCTCAGCGTGTCCGAGGTCCCGGCGCAGGATGTCGTTGCGAGTATCGCAGCCGTTGTGCCCAAAATCCACGGTCACGTCATCGGACCACGCCTGGCCGAATTGCTTCCTGTCGTATCCGGTCATGGGAGCGCGCCCTTTTACCGGAAGGGACTCCAGCAGCGCTGCGGCCTCCAGTTGGCCTGTGCCGGGTGCCGGCGGGCTGAGCAGCTGCGCGCCAGGGGTAGCGCAGGCGGAGATCAGCAGGCACAGGGCAAGCACGAGCGCCTGGGGCGCTCCCCATAACCAGGAACGCACTCCGGCCTCACGACGCCACTGTCCCCGGGTTCTCACCCCGACACACCCCCTGCTCCTCACGGTTTCCATCTGCTGCCTCGGCCGCCGCAAAGCGCGTGCGCGTTGACGGCGAAGAATCCTCAACGTACCACCGGGCTGGTCGCCGGCGATGCGCTTTTACCCGGCCCATGTGAGTCCCACAGGCTATTGCCACCCGCGGTCCGCTGTCCCACACCACAGCCCGGTTCGCCGGGTACAGTGCGCTGTGCGACGCCCCCTGTCCCGGCATGCAAGAAACCCTCGGGACGCTTTCGCGTTCCGAGGGTTCCAACTTAGTGGCGGGGGCAGGATTCGAACCTACAACTGCTGGGTTGTACCACAGGTGCATTCGCTGGCGTCTTTTCGTAAAGAAATGGCTTCATGACGTCATCCCGGCAACCCGGGGATGCGGTACCCCGGGGAACCGGGAATACGGGACACCGGCATGACGCCACACCGGCAATACGGCAAACCGGTCCCCCGGGGAACCGGGGTGACGCCACACCGGGGAACCGGCAATACGACAACAGCAAAGCCCGCTCCCCAACCCAGGGAGCGGGCTTTTTCTGTTACCATCATGCCGATTCCACCGCTCCACGGAGCATTGCCTCTATTGCGCTTGCCGAGATCTGCCAACGACCATTTGGAAGCTTGAGGCAGCCCGGAAGATCGCCCCGCTTCGCCCAAGCGATGACTGCCCGAGTGCTCGCTCCGGGGATGATCGCAGCAGCTTCACCGGGGGTATACCAGTCAGTACCGCTTAGTTGTAACAGATTCTACAATGTCATACCTATACTGTTAGCTCACCACCCGGGCGACGTCGAGTGTCACTAGTTGCATAATCTGACAATTGCGTCTAATCTCGCTACTATGACGACATCCAAACCATCACGCAGGCTCTCGCCTGAAGAGTGTGTCGCCATCAAAGTCAATCAGCTACTGCTTGTGCATGGAAGAACGAAGAAGGATCTCGCCGAAGCTCTCAACATGAGCGCGGTCAACCTTGGACGAAAAGTCCGAGGCAAGGTGAACTGGTCCCTGTCTGAGCTCTATACCACTGCCGACTTTTTTGGCGTTGATATCACTGATTTGCTCCCCCGCCGGATCGCCACTGCGGGCATGCAAGAAACCCCCGGGACGCTTTCGCGTTCCGAGGGTTCCAACTTAGTGGCGGGGGCAGGATTCGAACCTACGACCTCTGGGTTATGAGCCCAGCGAGCTACCGAGCTGCTCCACCCCGCGTCGGGCAAATCCCCTTTTAAGGGAACTCACCGCGCCTTTGCGGCGACAAGGAGATACTCTACACAGCACCGGCGGGGACGCCAAACTGCCTGTTCAGCGCCCCCTTCGGCGGGGCACAGCACCGCGTTTTACTGGTGCTGGCCCTGGGACTGCTGGTATTCGGCGACCGCCTTATCCAGGTTGTCCAGCGCGCGGCCGTAGTCCTCGAAGCTGCCGTTGCGGGCGGACTCCAGGCCGCGCAGCGCCTCGTTGATCTTTTCGATCGACTGGCCCTGCTGGCCCGTTCCGCTCGCCGGGGCGGAGGGGGTGGCGCTGGGCTTTGCCTCGTCCTTGGCTTTAGCGGGCTCCTTCTTTGCGGAGTCCTTTGCACCATCCTTGGCACCGGCGGCGTCGTCAACAACGGCGATGTCTTGTGCCGCCTTGGGGTTGATGCCCACCTGGGCGAGCGCCTCGGAGATCGTGGGCGCGTAACCGATGGTTCCCTTGTAGGAGACCAGGACGCGCAGCAGCTTGGGGAAGGCCGATTCTTGGTTCTTGCGCTGCGAATACAGCGGCTCGACGTAGAGGATTTCCCCGTTGCCCACGGGCAACGTCAGCAGGTTGCCGTTGTAGAGGTCGTTGGTGCCCTCCCACAGGCTACGGTCACGAGAGATCTGGTCCGAGGAGTCCATGATGTCCTGGACCTGCTGGGGACCCTGAGTCTGGGTGTCCGTGGGCAGGACGCGCACCGTGATGCGGCCGTAGGTGTCCGGGTCGGAGGACACGGACATGTGCGCAGAGAGGAACTGGCGCTGAAGGCCGCGGTAGGGGGTGATCGTCTGGAAGGACGGGGCCCCGGTCTTCGGGTCGGAGGCAACCACGTAGTAGGGCGGCTGCGCCAACTCATTGCGGCCCTCGCGCGCCGTCGGATCAGTAGGCACGGACCAGAAGGAGTCATTCTGGAAGAACACCTGCGGGTCATCGACGTGGTAGCGGGCAAGCAGCTCGCGCTGCACCTTGAAAAGGTCCTCCGGGTAGCGCAGGTGATTGCGCAGCTCGTCGCTAATCTCGCTGGAGGGCTTGACGCTATTGGGGAACACGCCCTCCCAGGCCTTGAGCACGGGGTCGGTGGAATCGAACTCGTAGAGTTCCACGGTGCCGTCATAGGCGTCGACGGTTGCCTTGACGGAGTTGCGGATGTAGCCGACGTCGTTATTGATCAGCCGCTGGGTGGTGCCCTGCGGGTTGAGGGCGTCCTCGGTGACGTCTTGCAGCGGGATGCGGGTGGAGTACGGCAGGGCGTCGAGGGTGGTGTATCCGTCGACGATCCACTTGACGCGCCCGTCGATGACGGCCGGGTAGGTCTTGGAGTCCGTGGTCAGCCACGGGGCGACCTTTTCCACGCGCTTGCGCGGGTCGCGGTTGTAGAGGATCTTGGATTCGCTGCCCACGCGGTCGGACAGGATGAGGCTGAGTTCTTGGTACTTAGCGGCGTAGATGGCCCGGTTGGCCCAGTTTCCTACGTCGACGCCACCCTTGCCTTCATAGGTGAAGCTGGAGGTGTCGGTGTCATATTCCACCGGCCCCTTGCCGGTGTCGCCGACGATGGCGTAGTCTGCGCCGTCGCGCGCGGAAGCGATGACGGGCCCGTAGTAGATGCGGGGTTCGTCAACCTTGATGCCAATTTTCTCGGCGGTGGCAGCATCCTTGGCCGCGGCGTTGGATTGCAGGTCAGAGACGGTGTAGACGGGGTAGCCGCCGCGGGTGGAGCCGACATCGCGCGCCACCTCGTCGACCTTGTTGGCCGGCGCGGCGATGAATCCGTTGCCGTGGGTGTACACGGTGTGGCGGTTGATCCAGTCGGACTGGTTTTCCTGCAGCGAGTTGGGGTTGAGCTCGCGGGCGGCGACCACGAAGTCCCGCATGGTGCCGTCGATTTGGTAGCGGTCGACGGCCAGCGTGCGGGGGAAGCCGTAGAAGTTACGCAGCTGTTGCTGCTGAGTGAAGGTGGGGCTGAGCACGTCGGGGTCGAGGAGCCGAATGTTGGAGATAGTGGCCTCGTCGGAGGCTACTTCCTCATCCTTGGCGCTGGCGGCACCCCAGTTGTCCAGGTAGGTCACCTTGTCATCAGTCAGGCCGTAGGCCTGGCGGGTGGATTCGATGTTTCGGGCGATGTACTCGGCTTCCTTGCCGGCCCGGTTGGGGGCGACGGAGAAGCGCTCCATCATCAGGGGCCAGGCTGCGCCCACGACGATGGCGGAAACAATCATCAGCACGGTGGCCAGCGCAGGAATGCGCAGGTCCTTGATCACGGTCGCAGAGAAGAACGCCACGGCGACGAGCACGGCGATGATCATGAGGATGATCTTTGCGGGAAGCTGCGCGTTGATGTCCGTGTAGCTGGCACCGGTGAAGGTCTGCTGGCGGTGGTTCATCAGGTCAAAGCGGTCGAGCCAGTAGCCCAGCACCTTGACTATCATCCACGCCCCGGCGGTGATCGCCAGCTGCACGCGGGCGGGGCGGGTGATGGTGCCTTTAATGCCGGCGGCCTTGTTGCCTACTTTGATTCCACCGAGCAGGTAGTAGCCCACCAAGGAGATAATGAAGGCGATGGCCAGCAGGAGAGACAGGGTGCTTTCGGCAAGCCGAAGGGCCGGCACGGTAAAGGCGTAGAACCCGAGGTCGTGGCCAAACTGCGGATCGGAGATGCCAAAGGGCTGGCGGTGGAACAGCATCATCACCGTGCGCCAGGAGCCCTGGCCAAGGAACCCGGCAAAGACGGCAACAAGGACCGGCACGACGGTCAGCAGGCCGCGCACGGAACGCTCGATGGCCTGGCGGTATTGGTGAACCGGCGAATTGAGGTCAAACCCGCCCAGCGATCGGGGCCTGTTCTTCCAGGTCAGATACCCGGCAAGCCAGGTCACCGCGCCGGCGATGAGGCCGAAGGCGATAAAGAGGATGACCCTAACGACGATGACCTTGCCAAAGACCCCGCGGAAGTCCACCTCCCCGAACCACAGCCAGTCGGTATAGATGCCGATGACCACCGGGGCGATAATCACCAACGCCGCGATGATTCCGATGGTCCAGGTCACTGCCCGCGAGGGTCGGCGCAGGGGCGCGTTGGTGGGACTAAATCCTGTGGCCAACGTGGGTCTCCTTGTTCTGTAGATAAATGCTGCCGGTAGTCTTCCACCATACGCACACTGTTATGTGGTCTGAACAATGACGACTAACGACGAAGGACTTTCATGCCCCACCAGCCCCTGACCCAACAAATGCTCAACAAGGCCATGCTTGAGGCCGTGGACTTTGTTCATGCCGAGGGCTGGGACGGCCCCCCAACCCTGTTTGGGCTGGTGCCGGCGGATGTGCTCGAGGAGCAGTGGGGGGCGTCGATAAGCGGAGAAGATGACTCCCCGCTGACGCTGGTGGTTCAGGATCTCCCGGGCCACCTGCGCCCCGGATCTGGTGAGCTGGCAGACTACCTGTCTCGCGTGACGTGGCCGCCGCAGGTCGTCGGCGCGGTGCTGGCACAAGAGATTGTCTTCCGCGATACCGCAACGAGCGACGCCGCGCCGCGCCCCGCCCGCCTATTTTCCGGTGTGCTCCATACCGGCGAGGAACTCACGCTGCTGCAGCTGCGCCCCTCCCCGGAGGACCTCGAACGCGCCGGACTGTTCGCAGAAGACCAGGTTGAACTGCGCGGAGGCCCCGGGGTGGCCCCGGACGTCATTGCCGCCCTGGCCTACGGTTTCGACTCCGAGCGGGGGGAAGGCGCGGTGAATTAGTATGAAGCGGTACCGCGTCGACTCTGCTTGGCCCCCACCGGGCGCACCCGAGTGCGGCGCCATCGAAGTTGGATTCTGGATTGTTTAAAAAAGGAAACCCTGTCAAGTGAGCCACGTCGACCTCGCCCTCGTGTCCCCCCAACCGCGCGCCACGCGGGTGCTCCTCACCGCATGCACACTCGCCCTCGCCGCCGGGCTGAGCGCGTGCGGGGGATCCGCGCCCGATCCGGAGCCCACGCAGGAATCCGGCGCCACCAACGCCGCTACCCCCGCGGACAGTACCTCCTCCCCGTCCGCCAGCGCGTCAGCGGACAAGGATCCGAAGGCCGCCAAGGAGTCCAAGGAGGCCCAGGCCATCGCCGAGGTGGCGCACACCTTCTCCGCGCTGGCCCCGGAGAGCTTTTTTACGCACTTTGACTCCTGCAACCCCTCTGGCCTGGAGGGATCGCCCGAGTGCACGGGCGCGGCGAGCGGGCAGTTCCAGTTCTTCAACGATCGCGCCAAGGCCGATTCGACCGTCGAGCTGCTCACGGGTCTGCAAAGCTCACACATCGTTTCCGACGACGGTTCGCGCATCGTCGGCTGGTCCACGCTGGGCTCCACCGCGGTGATCACGGTGGTTGATCGCAAGGCTGGGCAGCTCATGCAGCAGCCGGTGTCCTCCGGCAAAATCGATCCGATGACCCGGCTGATCGACTTGGGGCTTGTCGACGCCGCCGCGGCCACCCACAGCCCCACCGCTTCCGTCTCCCCCACCGCGAGCGCGCACCCCACACCGAGCGCCCGGTAGCCCCGGTAGCCGGTAGCCCCGTTGCCCCGGTGGCCCTGCGCACGGGCGCTCCGCGCAGCGGCCACCGCAACAGGAGCGGCCAGTTCTGCGGGTTTTAGCAGGTGGGGACCTGCTTGCCCTCCGCGTAGTCATGCAGGGAGCGCAACGCCGAGTCGAGGGTATCCACCTTGATCACGGTCATGGAATCATGCTTGCCGCCCAGCGCCGCCTGGCAGTTGGCCGCCGGGGACAAAAAGACCTCCGCGCCCGCCTCCTGGGCCGCGGTCACCTTATGCTCGATGCCGCCGATGGGCCCCACCGTGCCGTCCTCCGCGATGGTGCCCGTGCCCGCCACGAACTTGCCGCCGGTCACGGACCCCGGGCTGAGCTTGTCCACCACGGCCAGGGAGAAGATCAGTCCCGCCGAGGGGCCGCCGATATCGCTGAGGTTGTAATCCACAGCAATGCCGTCGGCGGATGCGGAGCTCATGAGGATCCCCAACAAGGGGGCAGTCTGGTCTTCGGGGTCGGAGCCCAGGGTGACCGTGACATCGCGCCGCGCACCGTCGCGCTCGATGGTCAGCGCAAGCTGCTCTCCGGGTTGATGGCGCGCCACCGCGTCGCGCACCTGTCCGGGCCGATCCACCGGGGTGGCGTCGACTGCCCGGATGACGTCTCCGGCTTTGAGGGTCCCTTCCGCAGCGGACTGCCCAAGGACGTCTGCAACCTCGACTTGGAGCGCCCGGTGGAGGTGGTTGAGGGCGGCCACCGTGGCGGAGGCCTCCGAGTTGGAAAAGGCGATGGTGTTGGCTTGCGTGACCTCCTCGGGGGACTTATCCGGTGGGAAGACCTGCTCGATGGGCACCAGGGTGTCATCGGTGAGCAGCCAGCGGCCCAGCGCCTGCGCCAGGGTCATGTGGGAGCGCACTGACACGGTGGTCATATTGAGGTGCCCGTCGGTCGGCTGGGCCTGCGCGCCGGTGATCTCTACGACCTGCTTGCCATCAACCGCGCCGAGCGTATCGATGGTGGGGCCGGGCCCCTGGGCGGCATAGGGAACGGTCAGATCAATGCTGGTACCGGGAACATGATCCAGGCTCACCAGCACCGTCAGCGCGAGCAGGGGCAGCGCTCCCCAGGTCAGTGTGGTTAGGCGGCGGCTTTGATGGGACACAATCGGACAGCGTACCCGGCGTGTTCGCTGTCAGCGTAGCTCGCACTATGGCTCCCGGGTCGGTCGCGCCGGTAGGTTGGTGACATGAGCACAGGCGGATTTGGCTTCCATTTTGGCAACTTTGGCGATGACAACAATGACGATCGTTCCGGCGACTCCGGCAAGCCCGGCGACTCCGGGTCCAATAATGACGGCAACCGGGGCGGATCGAATCCTTTCGAGGCCTTCGGCTTCGGCGGCGCCGGCGGTGGCCTAGGCGATATTCTTAGCCAATTTGGGCAGATGCTGAGCGGCATGGGTTCCTCCATGAACTCCCCGGACGGGGCGGGGCCGGTGAACTTTGATATGGCTGAGCGCATTGCTCGCCAGCGTTTAGACGCCCAGCACCGGGCCGGCAGCGTCAAGGATTCTGACACCGCCGCGGTGGCGGAGGCCGTACGCCTGGCAGACCTGTGGCTCAGTGAGGCCACGGAACTCCCCGCCGGGGAGGGCACCCCCGTGGCCTGGTCCGCGGAGGATTGGCTGAATAAGACCATGCCCATGTGGAAGCGCCTGGTCACCCCGGTCGCCGAGCACATGGGCCAGGCCCAGCTGGATTCGCTTCCGGAGGAGGCCCGCTCGATGATGGGCCCCATGGCCGCGATGATGAAGCAGATGTCCGGCATGAACTTTGGTATGCAGCTGGGCCACGCGCTCGGCGACTTGGCCACCCAGGCGTTGACTGGGTCGGACTTTGGCATTCCGGTCGCCCCCACCGGCACCACCGCGCTGCTCACCGGCAATATTCAAACCCTCGCGCGCGATCTGGGCATCGCCTCTCAGGAGGTGCTGGTCTACATCGCCGCACGCGAGGCTGCCCGCCAGCGGCTCTTCCGCCACGTGCCTTGGCTGGTGGAGCGCCTGGTTTCCTCCGTGGAGGAGTACGCGCAGGGGCTGGTCATTGACACCTCGCACATTGAGGAGGCCGCCCGCGGGCTCAACCTGGAGTCCGGCGATCCGAGTGCCATCCAGGAGGCGATGAGCCAGCTGCAGGGCATGGACCTGTCCCCGCGGATCACCTCCCGCAACGCCGCGGCAGTTACCCGCCTGGAGACGCTGCTGGCGCTTATCGAGGGCTGGGTTGAGCACGTGGTCACCGCGGCCATGGGCGAGAGGATCCCGTCGACCGCCGCCATGAATGAGGCGTGGCGTCGGCGCCGCGCTACCGGCGGCTCCGCCGAGCAGGCCTTCTCCCGGGTGGTGGGCATCGAATTTGCCGCCCCCAAGGTCGCGGAAGCCATGGAATTGTGGGCCCGCGCCGACACCGCCGTGGGCCCCCAGCGCCGCGATGCGGTGTGGGATCACCCGGACTTCCTCCCCGTCGCGGAGGACCTGGACAACTCTGCCGAGTTCATTGACGGGCTCATCGATGATGGCGGCATGGCTGATTTCGATCCCATCAGCGAGATCGAGGCGTTGGAGAAGCGGCTGGCCACCGAAGAAGGCAGCACAGACGCCGCCACAGAGGGCACCGAGAAGGAGACGGAAACCCCGGATTCTGATTCGGATTCGGATGACGGGCAGGACCAACAGCCCCGCTCGGACTCCTAGCTGCCTGCCGCCCCAGGGCCTTTAGCGGGAGCCAGTCCCCCAGCGCTGGTAGGCCTCCAGGTACCCGCGGGCGCGCTCGGCCTGCGGGGCCCGATTAGCCCAGCTCCAAAACTCGGCGGTGTGCCCACCGGGGATGAAGGTGTGCACGAGCTCATGGATGAGCACCGCGTCAAGGACGTAGCCGGGCACCTCACGCAGCCGATCGCTGATGCGAATCGCCCCCGTGGCCGTGGTGCAGGACCCCCAGCGGGTGGCCTGGCGCGCAGACCAGCTCACCGATCCGGCGCGGGCGCGCCCCTCCAGGTAGTCGGCGTTGAGCGCCGCGGCGCGGGAGGCCAGCTCCGCGTCCCCGACGCTCGCCGCGCTGCGTGCCCGGAGTCGGGCCACCATGTCGGCGACCACATCGCGCTCTTCTTGCGCGCTCATGCGGGCGGGGATGCGCACGACGATCTTCCCGGAGACCCAGCGGGCCTGCACCGTCCGCGTTCGCCGCGCAGAACGAATGACGGTGACTTCGGGTGTATCGCCGCCGTCGGGAACCGCAGCGGCGCGGGAGCGGTCGGACATAGCATGAGATATTACTGTTCTCGCCGCCGCGGGGCGGATCGGCCATGAGCGTCGTCGCCCTCTCGCGCTACAGCTGGCCCCTCCTGCGCGACGGTTCCCACGTGCAATTCGGGCTCGACGCCACCACCGCGGGTGTCTTGCACGTCGACCACGCCGCCCAAGTCGTGGCCGCCTTATGCCCGCTTGCCGACGCCCCGGAAGAACTCTGCACACTCAGCTCCCGGCTCGTCGCCGCGGGCATGGACGCCCACGACGCCGCGATCGTACTGTCCGATCTGCTCGCCTACGGCATCATCCATCCGGTGCCCGAGACCCCCACCGTGATCATCGTGGGCCGCTCCCCGCTTGCCGACGCCCTCGCCGCCCTGACCGACAGCCTCTCCTTCACCGTGCGCCGCCCCCTCGCGCAAGAGGACCTGCGCAGTTACCTGTCCTACAGCGCCCCCGGCACCCCGGTGGTCCTTGCCGATCAGCTCGCGTACACCCGCACCATCGCCCCCGCGATCGTCGCCGGGGCGGACATCATCATCCCCGCCGCGATCATGGACGCCCGCGGGGTGGTCGGCCCCCTGCGCATGTGGGGCTCCGGGCCATGCCCTATGTGCCGCGACCTACACCGATCGCAGGCGGACCCGGGCTGGCACCGGGTCGCCCCCGACTACGGCCCGGCCGCTCAGCGCGCAGACCCGGTGCTCGTCGCGGCCACGGCCGCCCGGGCGGCCGCCTGGCTAAGCATCCTCAGTGGCCTGCCCGCGCCGCCGGGTTGGCCGCACAGCACGCCTTTGCCCGGTGACGTCATCACCGTGGACCCCTACGGTACGACTACTGCCTCGCAGTGCCACACCCACCGCCTGTGCCCGCTGTGCCGGGCTGCCCACGGCGCGCCCCGGGTGCCCGCTGAGCTACCGAAAAGCCTCCAGGGCCTGAAGTAGGGAGGGGCCAAACTTTTCTATCTTCACCGGCCCCACCCCGGAGATGTCCAGCAGCTCCTCGTTCGTGCTGGGCAGTGCCTCAGCAATGGCGGTGAGGGTGGCATCCGAAAAGACGATGTAGGCGGGCACGTCCAGCTCGCGGGCGCGTTCGCTGCGCCATGCGCGCAGCCCCTCAAACACGGCCGCGTCCGCCTCCGCCGGGCAATCCTCGTGGCGGCCCAGGACCTTCTGGGTGGCCGAGTGCAGCGCCCTGCCGCACACCCGGCAGCGCTGCGGGCGGGAGCCGCGCGGTGGCGTCTGAGAGATCTCTGGCTCCGCGATGATGCCGTCAAGGAAACGCGTGTGCTTACGCGTGCCGCGCCCGCCCTCCTGGCGGGCGGCCGACCACGAAAGGTGCAGGTGCTCGCGCGCACGAGTAATCCCCACGTAGAACAGGCGGCGCTCTTCTTCGATCTGGTGATCCCCGGCCTTGATGGCGTGCCGGATGGGCAGCGTGCCCTCAACCAGCCCCACCAGAAAAACCGCGTCCCATTCCAGGCCCTTCGCCGCGTGCAGGCTGGCCAGGGTCACCCCCGCCACCTGCGGGGGTTGGCCTGCCTCCGCGCGCTGCCGCAAGGAGGCGATCAGCCCCGGCATGTCCAGGTCTGGAATGTCGTGGGCCAGCTCCTCGGCCAGGTCCGCCAGCGCGCCGAGCAGCTGCCAGCGCTCCCGCGCCTGAGCACCGGCCGGCTCGGTGGGCGTCAACCCCAGCGGGGCAAGCGCGGCGCGCACAACGTCGGCTAAGGGGGCGTCGTCACGCGGGCGCTGTGCCACGCGCACCAGCTCGCTGATCGCCTGCTTGATCTCCGGGCGCTGGAAGAACCCCTCTCCACCGCGGACCTGATAGACGATGCCGGCATCCGACAGCGCCTGCTCAAAGACCGCCGACTGGCTATTGACGCGATAGAGCACCGCGATCTCGTGGGCGGGCACCCCCGAGTTGAGCAGGGTCAAAATCGCTCCCGCGATCTCCCGCGCCTCCGTCGGCTCATCGCTATAGCCGTGATACTCCGGCTCCGGGCCCGGCGCGCGCACCCCCTCCAGCTGGAGGCGAGTGCCGGCGATGCGGCCGCGGGCCTGCCCGATGACCGTGTTGGCCAAGTCTGTCACCTGCGGAGTCGAGCGGTAATCCCGCTGTAACTTGACCACCGTGGCGTCCGGATAGTCGCGCGAAAAGTTCAACAAGAACTCCGGGCTGGCTCCCGTGAACGAGTAAATGGTCTGGTTCGCATCCCCCACCACCGTCAGGTCATCGCGCTGGCCCAGCCACGCCTGCAACACGCGCTGTTGCAGCGGGGTCACGTCCTGATACTCGTCCACAATAAACGTGCGGTACTGCTCGCGGAACTCCTCGGCCACGGCCGGGGAGTTTTCCAACGCCCCTGCCGTGTGCAGCAACAGGTCATCAAAGTCCAGCAGCATCCCTTCCGGGGTTGACTTCGCGGCCTCATAGCGCCGGTAGACCTCGGCGACCTGCTCCGGGCGCGCCGGCGGGGTGCGGTGGCTGCCGGCTATCGCCTCCGCATACTGATCCGCCGTGATCAGCGAGGCCTTGGCCCACTCGATCTCCCCGAGCAGGTCGCGCACCATTTCCTTGTGGGATTCCAGGCCCACCCCGCGCGCGGCGCGCCCCACCAGCGGAAACTTGTTATCCACCAAGCGCCACGGCAGGTCCCCGGCCACCTGCGGCCAAAAGTAGCGCAGCTGGCGCCGCGCCGCGGCGTGAAACGTTCGCGCCTGCACCCCGCCGACGCCCATGTGCACCAGCCGGTCGCGCATCTCCCCGGCCGCGCGGGCCGTAAACGTCACCGCCAGCACCCGCTGGGGCGAGACAAATCCCGCGTCGATGAGATGGGCAATCCGGTACGTAATGGTGCGGGTCTTGCCCGTGCCAGCTCCGGCCAGGATGCACACCGGGCCCCGCGGCGCCGTCGCTGCCACCCGCTGATCCGCATCCAACGCCTCAAGATCAATCATGATTTCCCCCCTTTTCTAGGTGTTCCTGGTGGTTCGCCCACCAGCTGATCATCGTATGCGCTATGGATCCCGGCGCGGGAAGCGGCAGCTGGGCAAGCTCGGCGCGGGTGACCCAGCGGGTCTCCACCAGCTCGCCGTCCGTGGGGCCGACCGCGGTGGGGTCCAGGCACGTTGCCGTCACCCCGAGCATCACAGACCCAGACATCGGCCACGGCTGGCTGCCCCAATAGCGCACATCCGTACCCAACACCCCGGTCTCCTCGCGCAGCTCCCGCACGAACGCGGCCTCGATGGTCTCCCCCAGCTCCACGTAGCCGGCGATCAGGGAGAAATACTGCGCGCGCTGCGCGTTGCGCCCCAGCAGGACCCGCTGGCCGTCCTGCGTTGCCACCAACCCAATCACCGCCGGGCTGATCTGCGGATAGACCTGCGCGCCCTCCGGGGTGCGGCCAACCAGGCTGTCTTGTGCGAAGCTCAGTTCGGCTCCCGTCGCCGCGTCGAAGCGGCAGGTCTCCCGGTGCCGCAGCACCGCCGCCGCGCGCACCACCAGCTGCAGCCCACTGAGCTCCCGCACCGCCGCAACGCGACCGCCGACTTGTGCGGCCGCGGCGTCGACAAGCTCTGCGCTCATGCGGGCCACCGACACCTCGGGGCCAAGCCCCACCGTCAACCCGCCGAGCGGCACCTGGCCGCTCATATCCACCGGCTGGCCGCCCGGGCGCACCGCCACCCGATACTGCGGGTCAATGCCAATCAACACCGCGATCTACTGCCCCTTCACATCATCACCGGTGACCCGGCGGACAAATAGTAGCCGGTCGCCTGGCTCGACAGTCTCCGATTCCGGCGAATCGATGCGGTAGAGCTCCCCGGAGCGCACCACGCCCAGCACAATGTCTGCCAGATGCCGCGGGTTGGCCCCCACCTCATCCTCCGCGACGGGACGCTCAGCCACGGAGAAGCCCTCATCGGGCGACAACAAATCTTCCATCATCTCCACCACTGAGGGGGTGACGGTGGCCAGGCCGAGCATGCGCCCGGCGGTCTCGGAGGAAATCACCACCGAATCCGCCCCGGACTGCTCCAGCAGGTGCTGGTTTTCGTGCTCGCGCACGCTGGCCACGATCATGGCGCTGGGGGCTAGCTCGCGCACCGAGAGCGTGACCAGGACGGCCGTGTCATCCATGTTGGGGGCAACCACCACGGCGCGCGCCCGATTCACACCGGCGACCTTGAGCACATCCGCCTTGGTGGCAGAGCCATAGACGGTGACCAGGCCCAGGTTTTCCGCCCGGTTGAGCGCCGAGCGGTCCGTGTCAATGATGACGATCTGGTTGGCCGGCACCCCATCGGCCAGCAGCGCCGCCACCGCTGAGCGCCCCTTGGTTCCGTAGCCGACGACGATGGTGTGGTTGCGCACGCGATTCCTCCAGCGCTGGATAAGCAGGGATTTACGGGACTCCTCCGTCAACACCGACAGCGTGGTGCCAACCAAGATGACCAGGAAGGCAATGCGCATCGGGGTGATCAGGACGATGTTGAGCAGACGCGCATGCTGGGTCACCGGAGTGATATCCCCGTAGCCGGTAGTCGACAGGGACACCGCGGAGTAGTACAGCGCGTCGATGAAGGTCAGTGTCTCTGTGTAGCCATCGCGGTCCAGGTAGACGATGACTGAGACGATGATGAGCAGCAGCAGCGCATACCCGATGCGGGTAGCGATGAGCACCCAGGGGCTCGACCGCGGCTTGCCGGGGATAGAGATGACCCCCAACAGGCCGTGCACCGGAAGCGAATTGAGCTCGCCGTCGGTGCGAAAGCGCTCCCGGAATCTATTGGCCACGCTGGATCCTTTCTCCGTCAGCCCCGTTGGCATGGTTGGCGCGCACGCCATTGCTGCCACAGACCTTAGTCGGCGGGCCTGTCCCCCGGCGACGTCGCGCGGGCCATGAGCTCTTCGAGGCCGCGTTCATCAAGCAGCTGCGCCGGCTCGAAGGTGTAGTTCCACGATACGTAGTGGAAGGCCGCACGGATGTCCGGGTCCTGATACCCCTGCGCGGCGAGCTGGTGGGCCAGGGCCACCCGGTAGACGGCCAGCTGCACGGCGGCTGCCTCCAGCTCCGCTCCTCGCGGCTTGGGCCCGGTCTTCCAGTCCACGATGATCCAGTGGCCGTCCTCGGGGTCCCGGAAAATGGCGTCGATGCGCCCACGAATGGTACGCCCACCGATGGAGACCTCGAAGGGGTGCTCCACGTAGACGGGGCTGCGCTGCGCCCAGGGGCTGTTTAAGAACGCCTCCTTGAGTCGGTCAAGGTCCTGCGCGCGCACCGCCTCCTCGCCCACGCCGGGCAGCTCGTCTTCGTCCAGGAGGTGCTGGGCCCCAAAACGGTCTTCGAGCCACTGGTGGAAGGCGGTGCCCCGCTTGGCATAGGAATTGGGGCGAAACGGCACGGGGCGGCGCAGGCGGCGGGCGAATTGCTCCGGGTCACTGCGCAGCGCCACGAGATGGGAGGCAGTCAGTTGGCCGGGCAGTTCCACGTCCACGCGGGGGGCGGATGCGGCGCGGTGTTCTTCAATAAGGGCGGTCACGTCCGCCTCCCACAGCTCGGCGAGTTCACCGTCAGCGGGGGCGGGTAGCTGCTCAAGCGCGGCGGCGACAAGGGCCGCGCCGTCGGCCACCTGCGGGCTGGGCTCTAGGCGGGGGCTGAGCTCCGTGGCCACGGCCTCGGCGTCCTCGGGGCCGGGTTCGTCCTCCTCGGGGCCGTCTGCCCCCGGCAGGGGCGCGTCCGGGTCGACGGCATCCGGCGCGATTCGGGCGAGCAGCTCCATGAGCTCGTAGGGTGCGCTCTGTGCGCCTGAGTCGCGTTTGGTGGCGCCGGTGACCAGCAGGTCGCGTTCTGCCCGGGTGATGGCCACGTAGAACAGGCGCGCGTGCTCCTCGCTAAGGTCGGCGCGGATCTCCTTGAGAAAATCCTTGCCCAGGGCCTGAAACTCGGAACGATCCTCGGCGTCACCTGCCGCGAAGATGGGCACGGCCCCGGAATGGCCGCGGTCCTGGCCTTCCTCCTGGGCATCGCCGCGCAGGGTGGACGGGACGTGGCCGACGTTGGTGAGAAAGGAGCTGACCTTGACCTTCCACGTGCCGGCGTCCGTGTGCGGCACGGCCACGGTGCCCCATTCCAGGCCCTTGGCTTTGTGGATGGTCAGGATCTGCACCCGGTCTGCACGCACGATCACCTGCCCGGGGGCCAGCCCGTCTTCTTCCGTGCGGGCGAGCTCGAAGTAGTCCAGCAGGCCGGCGAGGGTGGCGCCGGGGATGTGGGAGTAGGCCGCGACTTCTTCGGCGAGTCGGTCCAGGTGGACGGTGCCGGCGGCGGCGTCGGCACGCGGATCCTGCCGGGCGAGCACTTCGATGCGGATACCGCTGAGGGTCTCAATGTCTGCGAAGAGTTCGGGCAAGGGTTTGGCCAGGCTGTGGGTGCGCAGGTAGCGCAGCCGGCTGGCCAGGTCGCTGATGCGGCGGCGCCCCTCCGGGCTTAAGTCGGGGGCCTCGCCGAGGTCTGCAATCGCATCGCCCAGTCCGGCATTTTGTTCTGCTACTGGCGGGGTGGCCTCGGCGATGATGGCGCGGAGGCGTTCGAGCGGATCCTCGTCCTGGGGCTGGGGGGCGCTGTGATCGCGGGAACGCCCGGCCAGGTTGGCGGCCCGGCGCGCCAGCGCGCGCACGTCTGCCCAGCCCAGGCCCACGGCGGGCCCCAGGAGGATCCGCGCGGCCTGGGTGTCATCGTCCGGGCGTATCAGAAGGGTGGCAAAGGCCAGCATGTCGGCGACTTCCGGGACGCTGAGCAGCCCGCCGAGGCCTACGATTTCCACCGGGACTCCGCGCTGCGTTAACTCGGCCGCCATTGGCCCGGAGTGCTTGTTCGCCCGCACGAGTACCGCGCCGGTGAAGTGCTCGCCTTCCTGCTGGGCGCGTTCGTAGCGCTGCGCCAGCTCGTCTGCAACATAGGAGCGCTCCGCATCCGCGGTGTCGAACCAGGCCAGCTGGACCCGCCCGGGGGCGGCCGCGTCAAAGGATTCCAGGGGCGCGACGCTGCGGCTGGGGGTTCCCGGGGCGCCGAGGACGCTGGAGGACACGGCGTTGGCCAGGTCCAGGACCGCGGGTGGGTTGCGGAAGCTGACGGTCAGTTCGGCGTGGGGCGCAGGGCCGGTGGGGGTGGGAAAGTCTTCCGCAAACGCCTGGAGGTTGGCCGCGGTGGCGCCACGCCACCCGTAGATGGCTTGCATGGGATCGCCCACCGCATTGACGGTGAGCTCCGGGTCTGCGCCCTGGCCGAACAGGCAGCGCAGCAGGACCCGCTGGGCGTGCGAGGTGTCCTGGTATTCGTCAAGCATGACCACCCGGTAGCGGCGGCGCTGGCTCTCCCCGACGATCGGGTGGTTGCGGGCCAGGGCGGCGGCGACGGCCATCTGCCCGCCGAAGGTGGCCAGGCCGCGGTCCGCAAGCGTGGTGTTCAGAAGGTCCACCAGCGGCAGGTAGTCCAGGCGCTGGCGTTGGGTCTTGAGCCAGGAACGAATGACGTCGGTGGTCCCATCACCGCGTTGCCGCGGCCCCTTGGGCAGTTGCTCGAACATGTCGAGCAGCGCCGCGGTTTCTTCCTGGATGTCGGCGGCGGCGACCTGGTGGTTAGCCATCTCCGCATGCAGGTCAAGCAGGGTATTGACCACCGTTGCCGGGGCATGGCTGGTGCTCAGGTCGCCGTGGTAGTCGCTAAGAATCCGGGAGGCTAGGTCCACGAGCTCTGCCCGTCCGATGAGGCGGGCGTCAGGTTCGACGGGGGCGAGCAGCCCGTACTGGTGGACGAGCGCCCCCGCGTAGGCGTCATAGGTGTGCACGCTGGGCTGCGGGTTGGCCAACGTCCGGGCGAGCTGCCCGGTGGGATCAACATCGCGCAGCTTGGGGCTGCCCGCAAGCATGGCCAGCCGGTCCCGGATGCGCTTATCCAGCTGGCGGGCGGCCTTGCGCGTAAACGTCAGCCCGAGGATTTGTTCCGGGGCGACGAGTCCATTGGCCACCATCCACACGGCCCGCGACGCCATGGTCTCTGTCTTGCCGGCGCCCGCACCGGCGACCACCAGCAGCGGCCCCGGAGGCGCGGCGATGACGCGGGCCTGCTGGTCGGTGGGCTTGTTGCGCCCCAGCACCGCGGCGAGCAGCGCTGGGGAGATGGGTTCGCGGTTAGACATCCGTGCTCGCCCGTCCTTCTGGTTGCAGTGGGCAGATGGTGCGCAGGCGACACGACGAGCAGCCATCGTTGAGGCGGGCGCACAGCCGCGGCCCGCGCATGTGGTGGGCCAGCTCGGGCAGGTAGGCGGCGAGTTGCTCGCCCTGTTGTGGGGTTTGCGGTGCCTGCTGGCGGCACGTCACGGACTTCGCCGAGGTTCCCGGGTAGACCAGCAGCGCGCCGCCGCACTCCGGGTGGGGTTGCCCGGTGGTCACGCCGCGGGCGGTGATGGTGCCGCGGGTCAACGCCAGCTGGTAGGCCTGCAGCTGCATCTGCTGCTCGGTCTTTTTCTGGGTAGGTGCGTTCTTGCCGGTTTTGAGATCGACGATGAAGTGATCCCCGGCGTCGTCCTTGTCCAGCCTGTCGATGCGCCCGCGGATGGCCACCCCGTTGCCCAGGTCCACATTCACGTCCACCTCAACGCCAACGAGCGTGAAGCGCCCGCGGGCGGCCAGCCAGGAGGAGGTCCGATCGAGGAGTTCGTCCCACTCCTCCCTTCGCGTCTGGCGGGCCCACGGCGGCATGCCGGGCAGCTCGGCGAAAGCGGCGGTGACCAGCTCGCGGGCGGCGGCAGGATCCGCGCCGCGTTGGAGGGCCTCCGCAAACCCGTGCACCAGCGTGCCTTTGAGCATGGCAAAGACGGAAGCATCAGAATGCGTGGACTCGCCGAGGATCTGTTCGCCGACGGCGCGCAGCGGGCAGGCATCCAGCGACTCAATGCGCGACGGGGACAGCGCCACCGTCTGCCCGGCGGGCCGCAGCTCTACGCTTGTCGACGCCTCCGTGGTCGCCCACCACTGCTCCGGATCCGCCCCCGGCACTCCCGCTGCCGCCAGCCGCGCCAACCCGCGCGCCGCCTGCGTGCGCCGCCACTGTGGGGCCGCCGTATCGCAGACTTCCCGGCGCAGCTCGGCGATCAGGTGCGTGCGGGAGAGCACCCGGTGGCCGAGCTCCGGCACCTCGTGGTCCCCCGGGGCTGGTGCGTCTGGCGCGGCGTCGGCCACCGCGGGGGTAGTGGCACCCGGCAGGTCCGCGGCAAACCTGGTCAGTTCCACTGGCTCCTCTGAGTCCGGGTCATGCACCGCGGTGATGAGGACCGCCTGCGTCGCCCGCGTGCAGGCCACCCCGAACAGGCGGGCCTCCTCGGCTAACTTGTCCTCGCGGCGCCCCACAAAGACATCCGGGTCGACGTCCCTGTCCAGCAGATCCACCAGCTCTTCCTGCTCGAAGAGGCTGCCGGTCTCCCCCAACGCCGGCCACAGGTGATCCTGCGCCCCGGCGATGACCACGCGCGCCCACTGCCGCCCGGCGGTGGCGTGCACGGTGGTCACCTCCACCGCCGGCGAGACCACGCCGCGGCGGTCGCGCACGCCAGTGGGCAAATCCTGGCTCATCATGGTTTCCACGAAGGAATCCACCCCGGCGGCCGGGCGGCGCTCCACGAAATCGCCCGCGGCATCGAACAACGCCATCACCGCATCCAGGTCCCGATCAGCCTGCGCCCCGGCGACCCCTCCGCGCAGGGCCTGCGCCATGAGCCGATCGGCAACGCCGGTCTCCTGCCACAGCGCCCACAGCACCTCCTCGGCCGAGCCGTGCTGGTTGCGCTCCTGGCGGCCCGCGGCCAGCACCCCACGCACCCGCTCCAGGATCTCCAGCTCCCGGCCTGTGAGCACCTCTTCGAGCTCCAGCTGCACGTCCGGATCCGGAGAATGAACCAGCAGGTCGCGCAGCGTATCCATCGCGCGCCGCGACATGTCCCACCGGCGCAATCCGCGCAGCAACCGCCGCAGCGTGACCGGATCCGCCCCGCCCACCGGGCCGAGCACCACGGCCTCCCACTCCTCGTGGGTCAGCTCCCGCGCTAACGACGCCGCCGCTAGCAGCACCGAGCGCACCAGCGGCTGGTGGGCCAGCACCACATCCGTGGTGGGCACGAAAACCGGGACGCCCGCCGCGTGCAGCGCCCGACGCACCGCCTCCACCTGCGGCGAGGACCGCACCACCACCGCGATCTGGGACCACTCCACCCCATCGATCAGGTGCGCGCGGCGCACCCAATCGGCCACCGCCGCCATCTCCGCGGCTGGGGTGGCCGCCCGCACCACCGACCGGGTGGGGTGGCGCCACGAATGCTCCAGCCGCAGGTGGTGGTCAGCCGGAAAATTCTTCAACACCGCCGGGTCTGCGCCCCGGAAGTGGAAAATGGACTGCTCCGGGTCCCCGCCCACCACCACGAGCTCGGCGTGCTTGGCCACCTCGGCGATCAGCTCGCCCGAGCGCGGGTCCAGATTGTGGGCGTCATCGACGAAGATGCTGTGCCAGCCGGCGTCCGCTATCAGGTCCGGGTCCCGGCGCACCTGGTCGAGCGCCGCGCTGACCAGCTCAGAGGCGCTGTACCACCGCTGTTCAGTAAGCGCCATGGCGCGGTCATATTCCTGCAGGAAATTCCCGGCCGCCACCCACACGGGACGCCGGTACGTCTTACCCAGCTCGCGCAGCCGCTCCGGGCCCACGCCACGCTCCGCGGCGCGCAACAAAAAGTCGCGCAGCTGACGGGCAAAACCCACCATGGTCAGCGCCGGGACGTACTCCGCCGGCCACCCACCACGCCCCTCCGCGGCCTGCCAGGCGAGCAGCTCCCTAAACACCGCATCCTGCTCCGCCCCCGTAATCAGGCGCACCTGCGCGCCCTCATCGGTGCGCGTCGCCTGCCGCAGCAGGGCGAACGCCAGCGAGTGGATCGAGCGCACCGGGGAATCCTGAGTCACCATCGCCGCGGGGGGAAGCGCCGCGTAGAGCTCCCGGCGCATCCGTACCCCGGCATCCTTCGACGCGGCGATCATGAGTAGTCCCGACAATGGGTGGGTGGCGTCGACGCGCGCGACGGCGGCGTCGATAAGCAAAGAACTCACCCCCGAACCCGCAGGTCCCGACACCACCCAGGAGCCCTCGTGCGGCAGCTGCGGCCACTGGCGGCGCACATCGCTTGTCGACGCCCCCGGTGTGCCCGCCACCAACCGAATCTGTGGAATCGGTGCGCCACCAACCCCCGCATGTGCAGCACTGACCATGGGTTTAACGCCGCGCCCCCGGATGAGACAACACCAGCTCCGTGACCTCCGCCAGGCGGCCCGTGGCCTTCGGATGCGCCGAATCCAACAAGGCATGCACGTACACGCGATACAGCAACGCGCGAATCACCAGCTGGAGGCAATCCGGCACGAAGGAGAAGCGATCCAAAATCCCCGGGTCCACCGCCCGCGCAAGCAGGCCGTCCGCAATCACCTGAGCAGCCGTATACCCATGCGGGTGGACCACGCCCACCAGATCAGTGACCACCGGGGCCGCATCGCCCGCGTAAATCGTGGTAGCCAGCATGTCCGCATGGCCCACCTGGACCGGACCTGACACCGCCGTGCGCGCCTGGCGCAGCACCGCGATCAGGTCCCGATCCAATCCGTCTTCTAAGTTCTGATCCACCTGCGTCAGCGTCGCCGACCAAGCCGCCTGATCCGCCAAGGAAAACACATCGCTGCTGCCCTGGTCCGGCCGCTCGGAAACCTCCGCTAAGGCATCGGCCAGCCGCAACGCCGCGGCAGCGGTCTCATCCACCCGGGCCGCAGGCTCCCCCGGCGCAAAGACGGTGGCCTTCCAACCCCCCGCCACATACCGCCCATCCGTGGCGCGCACCGGCCGCGCCACCGACACGCCACGCGGCGATAGGCCCTCGCGCACCCGCGCAGACCACGCCGTATGCGGGCCCAACGCGCGCGACAACACGATGCCCCCGCGGCGCCACCCGTAATCCCACGCCGCACCCAAAGGCACTGCCGAACCCGGCGCGCCGTCCGCGTGGAAGATGTCCGCCACCTGCTCCGGCAGCTCCATGGGCTCCGCCTCCGGCTGGGCCTGCGGCTGCTGTTCCGGCTTATTCACTGACTTCATTTACGGTGCCACCTTTGGATAGGGCCATGGATTGTACAAACACTGGGCGTGATCATCGGGGTAGACCTCCGCAGAATCGAAGGCATGCAGCTGCGAATTGTCCAGGCTCAACGTCTGCTGCATCATCACCGGTGCCAACTCCCCGCTCGCCCGGCACGGCTCGTGGTGCTCATAGCCCAGCCCGTGGCCAACCTCATGGTTGATCAGGTACTGGCGATAGGAACCCACGTCACCGGCAAACGGGGCGGCCCCGCGCACCCACCGCGACTCGTTGATGACCACGCGGTTGCCGTCGGTGTAGAAGCAGCTGGTCTCCATGGCCAAATTCGTCCCACACAATTCATGGGTTGTGCCCACAGAGGTCAGCTGAATGCGCATGTTCGGGTCTTGATCCGCGCCCACATGCTCAAAGCGGAACGCCGGGTCATGGGTCCACCCCTTGGGATTAGCCAGGGTGGCATCGATCATCGCGGCCAGCGCGTCATCCCCGCCGACCCCGGCAGTATCCACCCCGCCCTCAACCTCGATGACGTAGCGCACCACCTTCTCCCGGCCCTGGCCAACCGCCAGCCCCGGAGTGCCGATCACCCGATACGTCGCATCACCGCGCTCTGTAAACGGGCCTCCAGCCGGCAGCTGATCAGGCGCCACCGCAGGGGCGGCCGCATCCGCCGGATTCGGCCCCGTCTTGCCCTCTTCCCCCTGGTGATCATGCTGGTGGCCACCCCCGTGCTCGCCGGCCTGCTGCGTCGCCGCCACCTGCGCCGAGGCAGCGTCATCCGAATCCGTGGGCGAGGTGAACACGTCCACCAGGATCCACACGGTAATCACCGCCAGGACGGGGATGGCATACGCGCGCCATCCGTAGTCACGAGCGAAGCGAACCAGGGGGCTTTCAGAAACCATGATCGGGGCCTACACGCTCTTTCTTTAAGAACAACCAACCAGCAACATGCGCCGTGCTCTCGCGGAAGCCCAGCTAGGCTCCGGCGAATCCCACGGAGCGCCGCTCCGGCAGTCCCACCTCCACGTAGGCGATAGCGTCCGTGCGCAGCACATAAGACCGGCCCTTATCATCCTCAAGGGTCAACGTCGCATCCTGTCCGCCCAGCGCCTGCGCAACCTTCTGGGAAATATCCTTCGGCTCCGCTGAGCTGGAGATAACTAGCTCGCGGGGAGCCTGGGTAAAACCGATCTTGATATCCATAAAAGCTACTAAGACCTTTCCTTTTCGGACCGTCGAATCATGCTCGGTCTCATTGACGTATCGCCGACACTGGCGGCGCGATGCCAGGCCACGCCGCAGCCACAGCGCCCGTCCCAGGGACCATTATCCTCGCAGACTACCTGGACTCCGGCCGCTCCGACAGGCACACACCGCAGCGTCCGCCGCCGCAACAATCCCGCCGGCACCGCGCCGTGACGGTGGTATCACCGGGACGCGACCGCGGCGGCGTCACGGTGGAGGCCGCAAACTCCTGTGGTCCGCGAGGATCCTAGGCCAACTGGGCAGGCCCTAGGCCACGAGCTATGAGACCATCATAGCTTCCAACGAATAGTATCTAGGGTGTGTCTGCACTAACTGGTAGCCCCACCTTCAGCGACCTTGGTGTCGCCGCCGAAATCTGTGACGCGCTGGCCCGCGTCAACATCACCCACACCTTTGCCATCCAGGAGCTGACGCTCCCGCTGGCCCTCGATGGCAAGGACATCATTGGGCAGGCGCGTACCGGCATGGGCAAAACCCTCGGCTATGGGGTGCCGCTGCTCGACCGAGTCTTCGACTCCGCCGACGTCGAAGAACTCGACGGGTCCCCCCGGGCTTTAGTCGTCGCCCCCACCCGCGAGCTGGCTGACCAGGTCGGCGAAGACCTCCGCGTCGCGGCCGCCAACCTGCCCGTGCGCGTGGTCACCATCTACGGCGGGCGCCCCTACGACGAACAGATTGACGCCCTCAACTCCGGCGCCGACGTCATCGTGGGCACCCCGGGCCGACTATTGGACCTGCACCAAGGCGGATCCCTACGCCTAGACAAAGTGGCGGTGCTGGTCCTCGACGAGGCGGACGAGATGCTCGATCTGGGCTTTCTTCCGGACATTGAAAAGATCCTCTCCGCCCTCACCCACAAGCACCAGACCATGCTGTTTTCCGCGACCATGCCCGGGCCCATCCTCACCCTGGCCCGGTCCTTCCTCCACCACCCGGTGCACATCCGCGCCGAACAGGCCGAATCTGGGATGACCCACAAGAACACCAAGCAGGTGGTGTTCCAAGCACACCGCATGGACAAGCCGGCCATCCTGGCACGCATCCTGCAATCCCCGACACGCCAGCGCACGATCATCTTTACGCGCACCAAGCGGGCCGCCGCGCAGGTGTCCGAAGACCTCGCGCAGCGCGGTTTCCTGGTGGGCGCCGTCCACGGGGACATGGGCCAGCCGGCACGCGAGCGCTCCCTGAAAGCCTTCCGCGATGCCACCATTGAAATCCTGGTGGCTACCGACGTCGCCGCCCGCGGCATCGACGTCGATGACGTCACCCACGTGGTCAACTACCAAACCCCCGACGACCCCATGACCTACGTCCACCGAATCGGCCGCACAGGGCGTGCTGGGAGCAGCGGAACCGCCGTGACGCTGATCGGTTACGATGAACTACCGAAGTGGCAGGCCGTCAACGACGAGGTAGACCTTGGGCAGCCGGAGCCCCCGCAGTGGTTCTCCACCTCCCCCGAACTCGCCGAAGCCTTCAACCTGCCCGACCACGTATCAGATACCGTCGGTTCCCCGCGCAAGGTCTTTGGGGGTGCCAACACGCAAGCCAGACGAAAGGGGCGTCGCCAGCGGTGAGCCACCCCGTAGACCCGCAGACTCCGCAAACCCCGCCCGCACCGCCCGCGCCACCACAGTCACAGGACGGTGCCGGGCGGCCCCTGCGACGCACCCGCGGAGACCTGATTGCCACCGGCGTCATCGCCGGCGTCGCCGTCCTTGGCGTGGCCGGCGTGATGCTCACCGCCCCCGCCAACCAGGTGGACCACCACGTGGCGCAGGAAGAGTTCAGCGCCCCGCCGGTAGCGATCCCAGTACCGCAGCGGGTGTCACCAGCCTGGAGCGCCACCGCCACGCCCCTGCGCGGGGTGACCCGGCCGCTGGTGACCCAGGGATTGGTCATTGTCAATGATGATCACGGCGTGCGCGCCGTGGACACTAAGGGCCAGGAGGTGTGGTCCTACTCGCGGGATCGCGAGCTGTGCTCCACCGCGGTGGCCTGGGACAAGGTGATTGTCACCTATCGCGACGGCCTGGGCTGCGGCGACGTGGTAGCCCTGCGCGGCACCGACGGCGCCTACGCCCGCACCCGCTCGGCCTACAACGGCGACCCGGTCTGGGCCCTGTCTTCCAATGACAATGTGGGCACCGTGGCCCGCAACCGCGTGGAGCTGTGGCGCTCTGACCTGGTGCGCACCGTGGAGTATGGGCAGGTCATTGCCAAGCAGGAGCCGAACCTGCAGCCGCACGAAGACTGCGCCATCGATTCGGCCCTGACCCGCAAGGACCTCCTCGCCGTCACGGAGACGTGCCCGGCGGATAAGGGCTCCTGGCTGCGCCTGCAAAAGACCACCCCGAAGCAGTCCCGCAAGCCGGAAATACTCAAGGACATCAAGCTGGATGGCCCCGCAGCGGTGGTGGCCGTCAGCGCCACGCACGCCGCGGTCTATGTGGGCGGCAGCCACCCGCGGATCATCAGCTTTGCTAAGAAGGATGGGTCCCGGGCTGCGGTCAAGGACGTGGCAGCCTCCCCGTGGGCGGACCAGGCGGCCGCCTCCGAGTCCGTCTTTGCCGCGGCGACCGCGGATATGACCAACAACATGAGCTGGTTTGACGGCTCGCGCCTCTATCTTTTCGACCCCGAAAACCTGGCCGTGACCCGTGTGTTGGATGACGCCATTGGCACCGGCGTGATGGTTTCTGGCTCTTTTGCCTACCCCACCAAGGACGGCCTGCGGGTGATCAACCCGAAGTCGGGACAACAGCTGTCTGCCCCCCGGGTGGACCGCCCGGAGCACCCGGAGACGGTCTATCTGGGCGTGGCCCAGGACAAGATCATCGAGCGCCGCGGGGACACCGTCGTTGCGCTCCAGCGCGATCTGTAGCGCCTCTTAGTCAGCGTCCTCGGCCACGTCATAGGTGGCAGTCGCCCAGTCCAGGGCCGGCTTGGAAAACATCAGCGCCAGGCTGGCCGCCGCGGATATTCCGGTGGCGATGCCCGCCGGCCAGGCGCCGCCCTTGATCATGGCTACCGCGATGGGCAGCAGGATCAACTCCAGGATGACGATGGGCCCGCGGGGCCACCGCCCGGGGTGCGTGGAGCGCAGCAGCACCACCGCCGCGGCGAGGACGGCGCCGAAGACGATGATGAAGAACACCGCCGTGCCCAGCCCCACCCACGAGGTCTGCCCGGGTTTCTCGCTGACCAGGGAGGGGTCATCGGCTCCGGTGAATTGCCGGTAGAGCAGCAACACGGCGTAGGCCAACCCCAGGACGGAGTGTACGGCCGCGAGGGCTGCGGCATATTTGACGGCTGCGGGGGCGGGATTGTTGTGGGTCACGCGGATGATTCTAGTCATGTGGAGGATCGCCAGGGTGCGGCTGAGCCCCAGGTAGTCCCTGGCAGCATTGGCCCGCGCAGCGGTGGGCGTGGGGCAGGTGTGTGCCCGCGGGCGCGTGCGCAGGGCGTCGAGAAGCGTGCGGTACCGCGATGTGCTTGGACCTCGCCATGCGAGGCTACCCCCGTAGTGAGGGGGCGATTTGACTTCCTATCACGGCCTAGATTTCCCCATCAGCTGCGCATTTTCCCTGCACACGCGCATATTTTAGGTTCGCCTTAGCTGTACTTTGGCCGTTTCCCCGCGGATTGCAGCCCCTTTTTGTGCTCCTTTTTTGTGAGTTCTATCACATTTTGGCCGTTACCTCTAGCCAAGCGGGCAAACGCATGCCATCATTTCCAAGTAACCAAATCAACCGGTTACCAAACCGGTCGTTAACCCAACTGCACCAGAGGGTTAACGGTGTGACCGAGGAGCCCGGCGAGGCATCCTCAAAAAGGCGCGAGCCCCCGGCCCGCCCGCACACGAGTCTCTCACTTTATTTCGCCGCCCCAACCAGGGGCTCATTCTGGTGCGTCTATCGTGCAGCATCCGTGCTGCTCCATCGACCCGTAGAAGGAGAATTCCCATGGATTGGCGTCATGAGGCTGTCTGCCGCGACGAAGACCCCGAGCTGTTCTTCCCGGTTGGCAACTCCGGCCCGGCCCTGGCGCAGATCGCCAAGGCCAAGCTGGTGTGCAACCGCTGCCCGGTGACCTCCCAGTGCCTGCGCTGGGCGCTGGAAACCGGCCAGGATGCCGGCGTATGGGGCGGCTTGTCCGAAGACGAGCGCCGCGCGCTCAAGCGCCGCAACAACCGCGGCCGCCGCGCCCGGGTCGCCGTCTAAGCCCCGACCCGGCACACCCACCCCGCAGGGGCCACCGCCTGGCGCACACACGCCCCCGGCGCACACAACTCCATACACCGACACACCCCGCCAACTGGCCCCAACCCGTACCCAATTTCGCCCCCACCCCGTGGGGGCGATACAGTTGGCGGAGTTGATGAACGCGCGCGCGATCTTTATTCAAGGCTTCGCGCGCCACACCGATACCTCACAAGGAGAACCACATGAGCAAGCGTGGCCGCAAGCGCAAGGATCGTCGCCGTAAGTCCGCCAACCACGGTAAGCGCCCCAACGCTTAAATAGCCGTACCACGCACAGCCCCCGCGGCACCCAGGGATCACCTGGGCCGCGGGGGCTGTGCTGTGTGGAACTGTGCCGTGTTGACCTGTGCCATGCCGGGGTTGTGCACCGCCACACCGCCACGGGATCGGCGCAGCACGCCGCACGGGCGGGCCTGCGCCCCACCTAGCTGCTGATGATGCGAATCTGCGCGGTGATGCGGGTGCGTAGCTGCACCGGCGCGGGCGGAGGCGCGCAGCATCTGCTCAGCAGGGCGCGGACGGCCTCCTCGAGCTGCAACCGCGAGTAGCACTCCGGGCAGGCTTGGATGTGCGCGCGTAGTTGTTCGCACTCACGGTGCGTGAGGTGGGCGTCGAGAAGCTCGAAGAGTGCCTGTTCGGCGTCCTGGCAGTTACAGCCGCAGGGCTCCTTGTCCAGCGTCATGCGTGATTCGCCTTCCTCGTGCGCTGCTTGTCGGTCTTCTCCGTGTCGGGCGCATCCAGCCCGATGCCGTGCTCGTGCGCCACTTCCTTTAACAATCCCCGTAGTTGTTTTCTTCCCCGGTGCAGCCGGCTCATCACCGTGCCCACGGGCGTGCCCATAATCTCGGCGATTTCCTTGTACGCCAGCCCCTCCACGTCGGCGTAGTAGACGGCCATGCGGTAGTCGTCGCGCAGCTGGCCTAGGGCGTCGATGATCTGTTGGTTGGGCAGCCGTTTGAGCGCCTCCACCTCCGCGGACTCCAGGCCCGTCGAATCGTGCGAGGAGGTGGTGTAGAGCTGCCTGTCGGTGACCTCATCGGCGGAGGTTTGGACCGGCTGGCGCTGCTTCTTGCGATAGCTATTGATGTAGGTATTGGTCATGATGCGATAGAGCCAGGCCTTGAGGTTAGTGCCCTGTTTGAAGCGGTCAAAGGCCTGGAAGGCCTTCATATAGGTCTCCTGGACCAGGTCCTGCGCATCGGCCGGATTGCGGGTCATTTTCAGCGCCCCACCGTAGAGCTGATCAAGCAAAGGCAGGGCCTCCTGCTCAAAACGACTGGTCAGCTCTTTGTCTCCCATGCCCACCATCCTAGGCGTGACGGCTAATCAACCGGGTCTGCGGGGTCCTCCAGCAGCCACGCTCCCTGGTTGCGCACCGACCCCACGGCGCGGGTGACCGGACGGGTGGCTAACGCGTCGGTGACCTCCGCGCCCGCCGGCGCGAGGAGGTCCGCCACCTCCTCGGCGGGGTCCGGTCCCAGCCATCGCGCAGCGGAGCTGGGGCCAAGCAGCAGCGGGGTGCGGTGGTGCAGCCAGCGCAGCGGCTCGGGGGCGGCGGTGGTGACGATCGTCGCGGACAACCGGTCGGTTCCGGTGTCCCACAGGCCCCCGGCCCACAGGAGTTGCCCGTCGGTGCGGTGGACAAAATAGGGTTGCCGCTCGTGCCATTCGTAGTAGCCATCCATGGGGATCAGGCAGCGCTGCGCCCGCCGCACCGCAGTGCGAAAGGACGGTTTTTCGGCGATGGTCTCCGCGCGGGCGTTAAACAGCGTGGGGCCCGTCTCGTCGCGCTTCCAGCCGGGCAGCAGCCCCCAGCGCGCCGGCTCCACGAGCGCCTGGGAGTTGTCCATCCGCACGGTGGCCACCATCTGGGTGGGCGCGATGTTGTAGCGGGGCGGCGGCGTGTGCTGCGGGGCACGCACCGCGGCGATGGCGGGGTCCGCGGGCAGGCGCCCGACGGCGTCGAGAAGCTGCTCGGCGGTAGTAAAAAGCACAAACCTTCCACACATACCCCCTATTATTGGTGTTGTGCCTGAAAAGTGTGACCTGTGGAATGCCCCCGTATGCCCCCGCCCGATCGAATGGACCCAGCCCATCCCCGGCTCAAAGTCCATCACTAACAGAGCCCTCATCCTCGCCGCGCTCGCCGACGGGACCTCCCGCATCAGCGGGGCGCTGCGCTCCCGGGACACCGACCTGATGATCGCGGCCCTGCGCGCCCTGGGAGTGCGTATCGACGCCCCCTCCCCCACCGAGCTGACCGTCACCCCACCGCCGCACCTTCACGGCGGCACCATCGACTGCGGGCTGGCAGGAACCATCATGCGCTTCGTCCCGCCGCTGGCCGCCCTGGCCAACTCCGAGGTGTTCCTCGACGGCGACGAACGCGCCCGGCAACGCCCCATGTCCACCATTACGCAGGCGCTGCGCGCCCTGGGCGTCGCCGTCACGGGCGATGCCCTACCCCTTAAGGTGTGCGGCACGGGCAGCGCGCCGCGCGGCGGCACCGTGGAGATCGACGCGTCGGCGTCTTCGCAGTTCGTCTCCGGACTTCTGCTTTCCGGGGCCCGCTACCAGGAGGGCATCACGGTGGTCCACGCGGGCAGCTCCGTGCCCTCCGGGCCGCACATCGCCATGACCGTTGACATGCTGCGCAGCGCCGGGGTCACCGTCGACGCCGACCCGTCCGCCGCCACCTGGTCCGTCCACCCGGGGCCCATCGCCGCCCGGGACTGGGCCATCGAGCCGGACCTCTCCAATGCCACGCCCTTCCTGGCCGCTGCCGCAGTCACCGGGGGCAGCGTGACCATCCCCGACTGGCCGGAACAGACCACCCAGCCTGGCGATGCCATCCGCGGGATCCTGACCACCATGGGGTGCACGGTCAGCCACAGCGCCGCCGCGGGTGGGCTGCGCGTCCAGGGGCCGTCTGCCGGGGGGTTGCGCGGCGTGGACATCGATATGTCAGACATCGGGGAGCTCACCCCCACCGTCGCCGCCCTGGCCGCCCTGGCCGCCACCCCCAGCCGGCTGACCGGCATCGCCCACCTGCGCGGCCATGAGACCGACCGGCTGGCCGCCCTGGCGCAGGAGATCACCGCCGCGGGCGGGCACTGCCGCGAGCGCGCAGACGGGCTGGAGATCTCCCCCACCGACCCCGACGCCTGGAGGCCCACCGTCTGGCACTCCTACGCCGATCACCGCATGGCCACCGCCGGGGCGATCATCGGCCTGGCGGTGCCCGGGGTGCAGGTCGAGGACATCGCCACCACGGCCAAGACCCTGCCCGGCTTCGCACAACTGTGGGAAACCATGATCGCGGAGGGCACCACCCGTGGCTAGGCGCCACTACGACGAATCGGATGTGCGCATCCGCCCCGGGAAGGGCACCCGGCCGCGCACCAAGCAGCGCCCCCGCCACGACGACGCCCTGTTTGGCATGGTGGTGACCAAGGACCGGGGCCGCTGGGGGGTGGTGCTCGACGAGCACCCCCAGCCAGACAACCCCGTGGTGTGCATGCGCGCCCGGGAGCTCGGGCGCGTGCCCATCGAGGTCGGCGACCGCGTCGGCGTGGTGGGAGATACCTCGGGCCGGCCGGGAACGCTGGCGCGCATCGTCAAACTTGAGCCGCGCTCATCCGTGCTGCGCCGCACCGCCGATGACACCGACCCCTACGAGCGCATCGTGGTAGCCAACGCCGCCCTCTTGCTCATCGTCTCAGCGGTGGCTGATCCCCCGCCACGGGCCGGATTTGTGGAACGCTCGCTCATCGCCGCCTTCGTCGGCGGCCTGCGCCCGGTGCTGTGCCTGACCAAAACGGACCTGGACGACCCGAGCTCCTTCGCAGCGGAGTTCGCGGACCTGGATGTGCCGGTGGTCAGCTGTGGCATCAACGACGACCTCTCCGAGCTCCACGGGCTCATCGACGGCCACGTCTGCGCCGTCATCGGGCACTCAGGGGTGGGCAAATCCACGCTGGTCAACCGGCTGGTCCCCGGGGCCGCCCGGGCAACGGGCGCGGTCTCTGAGGTGGGCAAGGGGCGCCACACCTCCACCCAGTCGGTGGCCCTTCAGCTGCCCGGCGCGCAGGGCGGGTGGATCATTGACACCCCGGGGATTCGCTCCTTTGGGCTTGCTCACGTGGACGCGGACAGCATCATCGCCGTCTTTGATGACCTCGCCGCGGCAGCCGAGTCCTGCCCTCGCGGGTGCACCCACGCGGGCCCGCCTGCGGACCCCGAATGCGGCCTCGACGAGCTGACCGGGGCGAGCGCCCGACGTGCCGACGCCGTGCGGGACCTGCTGGCCGCCCTGCGCACGAACACCGAGTGGGACTAGAGCAGCTCCACGAGTACCGGCAGCTCGCTGGGGTCATACCAGGCGAGGAAGTTATCCAGCGCGTCGCCGACGGTGAGCTCGGCATCCTCATCGCCGAGGTCGGCGGCGTCGATAGCCGCAATGGCGCGCGCGGTGGCCTCCTCGGATTCGGGAATATCGACGTGGATCGCGGCCACATCCACCGCGTTGATCTGCGCCGGGTCTAGTCGCACCACCGACTCGCCATTATCCGGGGTCGCGGTGACGTGCGCGTCCGGCACATCGGCGGAAATGACCACCCGGCGGTGGGGGAACTGGGTCTCATCCCCCGCTGCGAGCAGGCGGATAGACGCCTCCGCGGCATCCTGGAACGCCGCGTGCGCAATCTCCTCCTCATCGCCGGCGGTATAGAACTCCCGCAGCGCCGGAGTGACCGCGAACGCCCACCCGGAGCGCGCGGTGACCACCTGGGACTCGTTGAGCCCGCGCAAGGTGGCATAGGTGGCCGGAATGTAGACGCGCATGAGGGCCTAGAACTCCCCTTCAATATCAAAAAGTCCCATGATCTCCACGACCGTGCGGTCAAAGCTCTGGTAGAGCACCCCCACCAGGCCAGACTCGACCGCCGCGCGCACGTTGACAATCGAATCATCGATGAGGACGCAGTCCTTCATGGGCAGCTCCAGCGAGTCCGCGGCGATGCGGAAGGCCTCCGTCTCCGGCTTTTCCGCGCCGATCTCGCCAGAGAGCAGCACCGCATCAACCACGCCCCGGAATTCCCACTCCCGGATCGGCTCAGCCGCGGGGCCACCCGGATCATTGGACAGGATCGCGGTGCCCACACCGTTCTTCCGGGCGGCGGCAAAAAGGTTGCGCCAGCGCCGCTGATCCTCCTCGGGGCCGTCGAGCACGCCCACGTAGTCGACGATGAGTCCTCGCACAGAAAAGTCCTTTCCCATTACTTCCATTGCGGATTCGTGCCACAATGATACCTAGCCTGCCGCCACACCCGTGTGCCCCGCGCCCGAAATGCCGTTTGCACTGGAGCGCACATGTATCTTCCCATCCCCGGACTCGCCCGCCTGGCCGCCTACGTCCCCGACCCCACCAGTCCGCTTAGCGACGCCCCCTCCCACGCCCCCATCAGCGCCGCCGCCGAGCGCACGGCGCACGCCCGCATCCTCGTGGCCCTGGAGACCGCCTGCGGGGCGCGCTCGGTACGCAACCTTGACTACCGGGCCTTCGGTGCGCCCGTCATCGCCACCATCGCCGCCTATCACGGCTCCGGTACCCGCTGTGGCGCGCGCCTGATCAGCCTGCACCTGCGCCCCGGCAGCAACGCGCAGGACATCGACGTCATCGGAGTCTGCGCGCTGGGCCAGCGACGCTACGCCATCACCGGCCAGCTTCGCGGCCCCCAGCTGTGCGACTTCACCATCCTGGGCTACCCCACACGCACGCCACCGGGCGCGCCGCACCCCTAAGTTCCTGGGATGCGCACGCGCCCGGTGGTGCTGGCATTTCGCTCTGCCGGCAGGTCGCTGCGGTACGTGGCTGGCTGGGCCTAAAGCCTAGGCCTCCTGCGGTGCGGCGAACTGCTTGCGCAGCAAGAACAGCTGGCGCACGGTCTCTTCCTTGATGGCGTCATTCATCGCGCGGAACATCTCGCCGCCTTCCTTCTGGTATTCCACCAGCGGGTCGCGCTGCGCCATCGCGCGCAGGCCAATGCCCTCCTTGAGGTAGTCCATCTCATAGAGGTGCTCACGCCACTTCTGGTCGATGACCGGAAGAATGATCATGCGCTCGACCTCGCGCATTTGGTCATCGCCACCGACGGCGGCGACGTTGCTCTCCAGCTCGGCGTACTGGGCGTGGGCGTCGGCAAGCAGAGCGCGCTTGAGGTCCGTGGCAGACAGCTCACCGGGGGCGCCGTACTCCGATCCGTCAAGCAGCTCACGCCACCCGAAGGAAGGCCCGTAGAGGGACTCCAGGGCGTGCCACAGCTCGTCTAAGTCCCAGTCCTCCACGTAACCGACCGCGGTCGCGCCATCGACGTAGGCGCCCACCGTCTCATCGATCATGTGCTGGATGTACTCGCGGATGTCCGTGGCCTCCAGGATCTCCTTGCGCTCCCGGTAGATGACCTTGCGCTGCTCGTTGAGAACCTCGTCATACTTGAGCACGTTCTTGCGCATCTCAAAGTTCTGGTTCTCCACCTGAGTCTGCGCGCCCTTGATGGAGTTGGTCACCATCTTGGCCTCGATGGGCACATCATCCGGCACGTTGAGCCGGTTCATCATGTTCTCCATGGACTGGCCCACAAAGCGCACCATGAGGTCATCGCGCATCGACAGGTAGAACCGCGTCTCGCCGGGGTCACCCTGACGGGCGGAACGACCACGCAGCTGGTTATCAATACGGCGCGACTCGTGGCGCTCCGTACCAATCACGCACAGGCCGCCGGCCTCCCGCACCCGGTCGCCCAGGCGCTGCGTGCGCTCCTTCGAGCCCTCCAGCTCGGCCTCCCAGGCCTGCTGGTAGGCCTCCTCATCCTCGACCGGGTCCAGGCCGCGGTCGCGCAGCCGGATGTCCAGCAAGATATCGGAGTTGCCGCCCAGCACGATGTCCGTACCACGACCAGCCATGTTCGTGGCCACCGTCACCGCGCCCGGAAGCCCCGCCTGCGCAACGATCTGCGCCTCCTGCTCATGGTGCTTGGCGTTGAGCACGTTGTGCTTAATCCCCCGCCGCTTGAGCAGCTCAGACAGGTACTCCGAGCGCTCCACCGAGGTGGTACCCACCAGCACCGGCTGGCCCTTGGCCTGGCGCTCAGCAATATCATCAGCCACCGCCGCGAACTTCGCCTCCTGCGTCTTGTACACGCGGTCAGCGTGGTCGGTGCGCTGGTTGGGGCGGTTGGTCGGGATGGCTACCACGTTGAGCTTGTAAATCTGGTTCAGCTCCGCGGCCTCAGTCTCGGCCGTACCGGTCATGCCGGCGAGCTTGTCGTAGAGGCGGAAGTAGTTCTGGAGAGTCACCGTGGCCAGGGTCTGGTTCTCATTTTTGATCTCCACCCCTTCCTTGGCCTCGATGGCCTGGTGCATGCCCTCGTTGTAGCGGCGCCCGGACAGCACGCGACCGGTGAAGGAGTCAACGATGAGCACCTCGCCGTTGCGGACAATGTAATCCTTGTCCGTCTCAAAGAGCTCCTTGGCCTTAATGGCGTTATTGAGGTAGCTGACCAGCTGCGAGTTCTCCGGGGCGTAGAGGTTATCAATGCCCAGCTGGTCCTCCACGAAGCTCACGCCATCTTCCAGGATGCCCACCGTGCGCTTGCGGCGATCCACCTCATAGTGGGTCCCCTCCCGCATGCGCGGGGCCAGCTGTGCGAAGACGCTGAAGAATTCCGACGAGCCGTTGACCGGGCCGGAGATGATCAGCGGGGTACGGGCTTCGTCGATAAGGATCGAGTCAACCTCATCGACGATGGCGTAGTGGTGGCCGCGCTGCACGGCCTCGTTGAGGGAACGCACCATGTTGTCGCGCAGGTAATCAAAACCGAACTCATTGTTCGTGCCATAGGTGATGTCCGCAGCGTAAGCCTTGCGCCGCTCCTCGGGGCGCATGTCAGACAGGATCACTCCCACCTCAAGGCCCATGAAGCGGTGGACGCGGCCCATCCACTCGGCGTCGCGCTTAGCCAGGTAGTCATTGACCGTGACCACGTGCACGCCCTTGCCCTCCAGGGCGTTGAGATAGGCGGGCAGCACACAGGTCAGGGTCTTGCCCTCACCGGTGGCCATCTCTGCGACGAACCCATTGTGCAGGGCGGCGCCGCCCATAATCTGCACCGGGAAGTGCTTCTGGCCGAGCACGCGCCAGGAAGCCTCGCGGGCCGCAGCAAAGGCATCTAGCTTGATGTCTTCTAGCGTCTCACCGTTGTCCAGGCGCTTCTTCAGCTCGGCTGTGGTGGCCTTGAGCTCCTCATCGCTCAGCGCGGCGTAATCGTCCTCGAGCGCGATGACTTTGTCCGCGATCTTCTTCAGTTCCTTGACGGTACGGCCCTCGCCGGCACGCAGCAGCTTCGACAGTCCAAGCACGTCTAACAATCCTTCATTTCGGTCTCGCAGAGGTTCATGCCCCGCAGAGGTAAATGGTGCATAAGATCCGTTGGTAGTGTACGGGGGAACACTAGCACAGCAGCAACACCGCCCCCCGCTTTCCGGCAGGAAAGACAGGGAGCGGCGCGGTGGTCAAACAAGGACGGCCTTAGTTCTCCTCGGTCAGGGAGATCAGACCGTAGTCATAGGCGTGCCGGCGATACACCACCGACGGACGCTGCGTCTCTTCATCGACGAAGAGGTAGAAATCATGTCCCACCAGCTCCATCTCAGACAGGGCGTCATCCACGCTCATCGGGGTGGCCGGGTGCTCCTTGGTACGCACGATGCGGCCGGGCAGGGACTCTTCGATCTGGTCCGCGTAGGGGTCAACATCATATTGCCCCTGGTTTTCCCGGGCCCGCTCTGCCTCATGGGCCAGGCCCGCAGCCAGCTCCCCGGCGCCCTTCGGTGCGCGGTGACCGGACTGGGCGATGGAACGACGCGCCTTGACCTTACGCAGCGAGCGCTGCATCTTGCCTAGGGCAGTTTCCAGGGCTGCGTAGAAGCTATCTTCCTTCGCTTCCGCGCGGGCGATGTGGCCCTTGCCCGTGGCGGTGATCTGAATGCGATCCGCCTGGGACTCCCGGCGCGGATTGGGCTCGTGCTGGAGCTCAACGTGGAAGAAGGTGAGCGTGGGGTCGAGCTTCTCGATCTTTGCCAGCTTGGAGTTGACCCGCTCGGCGAAGTGTTCGGGGACCTCAACGTTTCGGCCGGTGATGGAAACCCGGGCCTCCGGGCTTAGCGTCTCGGCGTGCTCAGCAGCATCAGACATCTGCTTTACCTCCCTAGGTTGGTGGGACTTCTGTCTCGCCTTTTACCCTACCCTCGCTGCCCCACCGAGGGGTTTGGTCTTACGCATGTGCCAAGGTCAGCGCCGCGCGCACCGCTACCCCCGCGGCAAGAAGACGGGCGCAACTGGCCTGGAGTGTGGAACCGGTGGTGACCACGTCGTCGACAAGCACCACCCAGCCACGCGGTGCCCCCGCCAGCGTGACGGCACCCGCGAGATTGTGGCGGCGCTCCTGCGCGCTCAAACCCGACTGATCGCGCACGCGGACGCCGTAGCTTAAGACCGCAGCAGTAGGCAGGCCAGACGCCCGGCACACCTGCGTGACGTGATCGCCGCCGCGCAGTCGGGCGTGCGCGGGCAGGGTCGGCGCCGGGACTAACACCAGCTGCGTCGCATCGAGCTCGCCGCGCGCCTGCAAGGTTGCCACCGCGGCGGCCACCACCGCACCGATAAGCGGGCGCACAGCCTTGTTGCCCTGCTCTTTCATCTGCACAACGACGCCCCTGCGCGGATCGGACCACGGGCCCAAGGAAAACACCGGAACCAGCGGATCGACCGGCGGAAAGACCCGCACGGGTGGGGTTTGAAACTCCCGACGGCACTGGGCGCACAACACCGCCCCGGGGCGGCCGCAGCCCGCGCAGGACCGCGGAAAGATCAGCTCCCCGATCCCCGCCACAGCCACCCTCCTGCTGCCTAGTTGTGCCGTTCGTGCCAGCTGACGCGCACCCGCCCCGGTGCACCCACCCTAGTGCACCACGAGCGGCGTCGCCTTCGTGCCCTGCAATCCCTGGACCTCCCGCCAGAAGGAACCCTCATTGGACGGGTCCACCGAGAGCTGGCGTAGCGCCTGCGCGTCCGTGAGGTAGAGCGTGCCCGGAGTGCTGGCTATTGCCTCCACGGGCGGGCTGACGCTCACGGAGTTGAGGTTGCGCGTCTCTGAGCCGTCGTCTTCGACCCGGAACACCGGGCTTTCTGGCACAGAAGTCCCCACCAGCAAAGAGCCATCCGCATTCCAGGCCAGAGCCGTGGCCTGCCCGGCCAGCTGCGGTGCCAACTCGATGACGTTAACCACGGACCGGGCACCGGACTCCGTACGCTTGACCACGCCGACGTAGACGTGGCCGCTGACCAGCATGGCCAGGCGCGCCCCGGAGCAGGACAAGCGGACCTCCTCGATGACACGGGAAGATTTCTGCCCGGGGGAGCTGGGTTGCCGGCCGCTCGGAGAAGAATCGTCTCCCGCGGCACCCAGCCCCAGGTCCTCTTCGACGTCCGCCAGGCTCACGGTGGAGTGGACCACCTCGCCGCTGCTGGAGGAGCGCACCACGCGCACCACCTCGTGGCCGTCCACGACGGCCCAGGCGGCCTGGGCGTTGTCCTCCATGCTGGGCCGCGAGATCTTCCTGGCCTTGAGCCCGGAGCTAAAGGGCCCGCCGCTGAGCGTGCCCAGGAGCAGCTCATCGCGGTCTCCTGCCCGGCGCACCACCGCTGCCGCCCCGGCGGCCGTGATATCTGCGCGCTCCACCGGGCCGACGTCCGCGAGGGGTCCGTCTACCCGCTCGGCGGCGTTGGCCGCCACCTTCATCACCTGGCCCTGGCTGGTCAGCGCGTAAAGCGGCGCGGTGGAGGTGGCGGCGGAGGTGGGGTTGAAGTCGGCGAAGTCGTCGGTGGTCAGCCGCTCGCGGCCTTCAGCCAGCGGGGCGCCGTCCAGCTCTATCTCATAGGGGCCGGGGATGGAGTTTTCTGCCAGCGTCCACACCACCTGCGCGCCAAAGTGCATGCGTTGTTCCCGGTTGAGCGAGCTGAATCCAGAAAAGCGGTAGACGCCGCCTTCTGAGCCCATGTAGACGGCGTCTTCGGGCAGGTGGTAGCTCACGGCTGGGGCGATGCGCTGGCTTGGCCCGTGGGCGAGCAGGCCCATGAGGACGTCGTCGATGTTCTTTTGCCCCGAGAAGACCCACCGCCGGTCCCCCACCAGGGCGGACTCGTTGGCGTCGAGGTAGAACAGCCGCTGCGGCTCGTAGTGGTTGCGCAGTTCGGTGCGGTCGATGATGACCTCCGGCGGCACGGAGGTGATGCGCCATTGGCCGTCGCGGTTTTTCTCCATGCGCACCGAGGCGTCGAAGCGCTGGCTGTCGGGGCGAAACGCCCCGGAGCGGTCGAGGCGACCGATGATGTTGCCCTTGACGGCAAACTCTTGGGCACTGTCCGTGGCGCCTGGTTTGGTGCTGAAGTCCAGCTGGTCGACCACGATGATGTCATTGCCGCTGGGCCAGCGCTGGATGGCGTCATCGTCTGCCAGGAATGCGCGGGCGGCCTGGTAGGCCTGCGCCGGCTGGGAGGAGGCGGAGAAAAAGTCATGTAAGAGCAGGTCGGGTGCCCGATCCGGCCCGGGTGCGAAGGATTGCGCCTCCGGCTGCGCGGGTGAGAAGGACTCGAGGACCTTCGGCTCGGTGTAGGTGGGCAGGGAGCTACACGACGCCGCCCCCAGCGCCACCGCCGTCACGCAGGCCACAGCCCGCCAACGGCGCGCGGTCAGGCCACGGGGGCCAGGAACGTGGGGCGAAGAGCTGATCATGATGTGGGGGCCTCCAGGTCAAGCGGGCTGGTCTGGTAGGGCGCGTTCGGCGTGCGCGGCAGGGTCAGCCGGAACTGGGAACCAACGCCATAGGTACCGGCGGCGTCGAGACGCCCGCCGTGCAGGGCGGAGTCCTCCTGGGCGATAGCCAGGCCCAGCCCGGTGCCGCCGGAGTGGCGTTTGCGGGAGGGGTCGGCGCGCCAGAACCGGTTGAACACCAGGTCTTCTTGCCCTTCTTTCAGGCCGACGCCGTGGTCGGTGACGGTGATGGCGACGGCCTCATCGTTGCCTGCCCAGTTGACCACCACGGGGTTGCCTTCCGAGTGGTCGATGGCGTTGGCCAGCAGGTTGCGCAGCACCCTTTCGATGCGGCGCGAATCCCCGGTGATGGTCAGCGGCTGGTCGGGGTCTTGGGAGCCGATGAAGCTGAATTCGATGCCCAGCTCCGTGGCGAGGTGTTCGACTTGCCGCCAGGCGTCCTTGATGCACAACCGCACATCCAGTTGGGTTTCGCTGAGGTCCGCAACGCCGGCGTCGTGACGCGAAATCTCCAGCAGGTCACCGAGCAGGTCCTCGAAGCGATCCAGCTCCGCGACCATCAGCTCCGTGGCGCGCTTGGTCCCAGCGTCGAAGTCCTCGGATTTCATGGCGATCATGTCCGCGGCCATGCGCACCGTGGTCAGCGGGGTGCGCAGCTCGTGGGAGACGTCCGAGGTGAACTGCCGTTGCAGGTCCCCGTATTCCTTGAGCTGGTTGATCTGTTTGGACAGCGATTCGGCCATGGAGTTGAAGCTGACCGCCAGGCGGGCCATTTCGTCCTCGCCCTCGACCGACATGCGCTCGCGCAGGTGGCCGGCGGCAAGCCGTTCGGCGATGCGTGACGCGGAGCGCACGGGGGTGATGACCTGCTGGGAGAACAGCCAGGAGATGCCCACGAGCAGCACCAGGACCACCACTACCGCCGCGGCGATGAGTCCGCGCATGATGGCCAGGGTGTTTTCGTCCTTGCTGGTGGACAGGACCAGGTAGACCTGGAGGCCGGGGATGTCCGAGTCGGTGGGGGTGCCAATGATCAGCGCGTGATAGCGGGAGCCGTCGGATAGTTGCACCGGGGAGAACTGGTAGGCGATGGTGCCTTCATCAACAAAGTGGCGCAGCTTTTCCGGGATGGTGTAATTCTCCGGGGCGGTGGTCACGGTCCCCCCGCGGTCAGCCACCAACAACACCGGCTGATAGGGGGAGGAGGAATCGGGCTCCTGGCCGGCGCGGCTGGTCAGCACCGCCCGGGCGGAATTGACGCGCGCCTGGGTAGAGCTGCCCGTCGAGGTGGAGCTGATCTGCTGCTCGACGGCCGCCCGCGCCCGGGTGATCTCCGACTGCGCGTTTTCCAGCTCCTGGTCAACCAGCCGCTGCGTGACCACCGAGGTCATGGCCATGCCCAGGATCAGCATCACTAGGGACGTCGCCGCAAAGATGGAGCCGATGACGCGCACCTGGAGCGAGGTGCGCCACGCCTCCGCGACGCGATCACGCAGCCCGGCGAACCACTCTTTCACCCGCGCGCTCCCTATTCCCCGGGGCCGGTCTTATAGCCCACCCCGCGCACGGTGACCACGATCTGCGGGTTTTCCGGGTCCTTTTCAATCTTGGCGCGCAGGCGCTGAATATGGACGTTGACCAGGCGGGTGTCTGAGGAATGGCGGTATCCCCAGACCTTTTCTAGCAGCTCTTCGCGCGAGAACACCTGACGCGGCTTGCGCGCGAGTTCCACCAGGAGGTCAAACTCCAGGGGGGTCAGCGCGATCTCCTCGGTGCCGCGGCGCACGATGTGCTGGGAGACATCGATGACCAGGTCGGCGACCTCCAGGATTTCCACGGCCTCGCTGTCGGTGCGGCGCAGGCGCGCGCGGATGCGCGCCACCAGTTCCTGCGGCTTGAAGGGCTTGGTGATGTAATCATCCGCCCCGGATTCCAGGCCCACGACCACGTCAACGGTGTCCGTCTTGGCGGTGAGCATCACGATCGGAACCGTCGACTGCTTGCGGATCGCGCGGCAAATGTCCACGCCGTTCATCCCGGGGAGCATGAGGTCCAGGAGGATGAGGTCCGGCTGTTCGCTTTCAAAGGCGTCGATCGCCTCCATGCCGTCCATGACGGGGACCGGGTCAAAGCCCTCCCCTTCCAAGACGATGGTCAGCATCTCAGAGATCGCGGGGTCATCGTCTACGACCAGGATCTTGGGGGCCATGACTTACTTGTGTCCTTTCGCGTCACAGAAAGCTGCAGGCGCCACGTGCTGGGCCTTGTCAACGATCGCAGCTGCGTTAGAGGTTACCAGCCACGGGCCCTGCCACTGCTGTTGCGCCAATTGCTGGTAGGCATCGTAGGTGGCCTGCTGGAGTTGACTATCGCGCTCGTAGCGATCGCGGGTGCGGCTCTCGTCGTGGTGCTCGCGGTTGCGGGCGCGTTGCGACGCCGTCTCCGGCGGCGTATCCAGCAGCACCGTCAGGTCCGCGGGCGGCAGCCCCAGCTGTCCGAACTCCATCTCCTCGATGGTGCTGCGGGCGGCAGGCAGGTCCGCGATGCGCGCGGCGGTGTAGGCGGCGTTGGACGCCACATAGCGATCGAGCAGGAGCACCTGCCCGGGCGCGGCAGCTGCCGCGTGCAGCGAGTCCGCCACTCCCGCCCGGTCGAGGGCGAACAGGGCCGCCATGGCCAGCGGCGATTCGCCGACTCCGGGCACGCTGCCGTGGAGGGCCGCCGCCGCGAGTTGGGCGGCCTGGCTCTCGGCGTAGCGGGGGAAGGATAATACGGACACCGTGGCGCATCCCGCCTGCGTGAGCAGGGGGATCAGCGCGTGGACGAGTGTGTTTTTGCCGGCACCATCGATGCCCTCGATTGCAATGAGCATTAGTAGCGGTAGTGCTCCGGCTTGAAGGGCCCGGAGACGTCGACGCCGATGTAGTCCGCCTGCTCCTTGGTCAGCTCGGTCAGGCTGCCGCCCAGGGCCTCGACGTGGATGCGGGCGACCTTCTCGTCGAGGATCTTGGGCAGCCGGTAGACGTCATTGCCGTAGTTGGCGCCGTTGGTAAACAGCTCGATCTGGGCGATGGTCTGGTCCGCGAAGGAGTTGGACATGACAAAGCTGGGGTGTCCGGTGGCGTTGCCCAGGTTGAGCAGGCGGCCCTCGGACAGCACGATGATGGAGCGCCCATTGGGCAGGGTGAACTCATCGACCTGGGGCTTGACGGTGACTCGGGAGACGTCGTCGCGGTGGAGCAGGGAGGCCATGTCGATCTCATTGTCAAAGTGGCCGATGTTGCCCAGGACCGCGTGATCCTTCATCTTGAGCATCTGCTCGAAGGTGATGATGCCCACGTTGCCCGTGGCGGTGATCACGATGTCCGCTTCGGCGATGGCCTCATCGACGGTGACCACCGGGAAGCCTTCCATGAGCGCCTGGAGGGCGTTGATGGGGTCGGCCTCGGTGACCTTCACGCGGGCCCCCTGGCCCTTCATCGCCTCGGCGCAGCCCTTGCCCACGTCACCGTAGCCGCAGATGAGCACGTTTTTTCCGCCCATGAGCATGTCGGTGGCGCGGTTGATGCCGTCGATGAGGCTGTGGCGGGTGCCGTACTTGTTATCAAACTTGGACTTGGTCACCGCGTCGTTGACGTTCATCGCCGGGAAGGGCAGGACGCCCTCTGCCGCGAAGTGGTAGAGGCGGTGCACGCCGGTGGTGGTTTCCTCGGTGACGCCCTTGACGCTCTGCGCGATGCGGCCCCACTTGGTGGCGTCGGCGGCGAGCGTGTCCGCGAGCATGGCGCGGAAGGCGATCTCTTCGTCGGAGTCAGCATCTTGGGCCGGGGGCACCGCGCCGGCCTGCTCAAATTCCACGCCCTTGATCACGGCCATGGTGGCGTCGCCGCCGTCGTCGAGGATCATGTTGGGTTCTTGCCCCTCAGGCCAGCTAAATACCTGGTTGAGGCACCACCAGTATTCGTCGAGGGATTCGCCCTTCCAGGCGAAGACGGCGGGCCCGTGCGGATCGTCCGGGGTGCCGTCGCCGACCACGACGGCCGCGGCGGCGGCGTCGTCAGTAGAAAAGATGTTGCAGGATGCCCAGCGCACCTGCGCGCCCAGCGCGGTGAGCGTCTCAATGAGCACCGCGGTCTGCACGGTCATGTGGATCGACCCGGCGATGCGCGCCCCGGCGAGCGGCTGTTCCTCGGCATACTCGCGGCGCAGCGCCATAAGCCCCGGCATTTCATGTTCCGCTAGCCGAATCTGGTGGCGTCCCGCCTCCGCGAGGGAGAGGTCGGCGACCTTGAAGGCTGGGGCGTTGGTGGTGTCCTGGGGATGATCCTGCGCGCTAGTCATTGCTTCTCCGTGCTTCTTTTGTTCTTCTTGGTCTCTACACAACGTGGATGGTGGCCGCTGGTGTGTTCGCCGCGGTGCGCCCGCCGTCATGCTGCGGCACGGCAGGGCGCACATGTCAGGCACCCACCTTAGTAGTCGGGCACGGCGGGGCGCCGGGGGCGTCCCTTAGGACAGGGCTTCGAGGAAAACGTCGAGGTCGTCTGGGGCGGTGTCGCCGGCGTCCTCCTCGGCTGCGGCCTCGAGGACCGTGGCGGCAGCGTCGGTCAGCTCCTCGCTGGTGGTGCCAATCAGCTCGCGGATGAAGGGGTACGCATCGGCGACCTCCCCCGCGCTGAAGGGAGCGCCGGCCCAGATGGCGGCGATGGTTGCCGCGGCCTGCCCCACGGCGACGTCGTCAGCACTGGCGCTTTCCGACGCCGCGATCGTGCAGGCATCCACGATGCTGTCCCGGACCTCATCCGCGTCCCGGTCGCTGAGCTCGTCAAGAAAATCGGTGGCTGCTTCCGTGTCAAAGACCACGGCGTCCCATGAGGCCATGAGTAGTCCTTTCTGTGTTGTCTCAAGCACCATGTGCCACACACCACACTGGCAGCAGGAGACACCAGTCATCCGGTGGCCCGCAGGTGGGGCGGGCGTCATGCCTGGTGCCAAGCCGGGTGAGCACGAGGGCCTATCCATTTGGTCAGTATTCTGCTATCTTCGTTATCGCGCCGTTACAATAGGTGGGTATCCGGTGCTGATGCCGGCAGGATCATCCTGCAGGACAGCTCCATGACCATGTCAACGGTGGCGGGTGAGAGCACTGATAGCAGCTACGCTCTCTCCTTGTACACGACACTAGTCCGCGGCGAGCATCCTCGGTGAGTGCCCGGACACACCCTGCGGGTCGGCGCACGAGGCACAGCAGGCAAGGAATCTTAAGTTCCACCCCGACGAGTGGACACAGAGGTTGGTATCGAGTGAAGTCGGAGACACTCAAGGCTCTCGCATTCATCGCAGCCGGAATAACCGCCGCGCTGCTTATTGGCACGCTGGTATGGAGGTTTTCCATCCCAGCCGAACCCACGCGCCTGTCCTTAGACTCCGCCGCCGAATCCACCCAACGCTCCGCCATGGCGGCGGACACGGGCTCGTCCTCGCAGCGCCCCGCCGCCGACGACGGCGAGCACACCCACCCCGAGCCCCACGCCACCGGCACGCCGACCACCGGCCACCGCACCGATGAGGGCTCCCACAACCGCGCCGATGACGTCGCCGGCTTCATTGACCGCCGCCGCGCGGGCGGCACTACCGCGGACCCGGACTCCCCCGCCGAGGCGCTGGGGCCGGGATACACCACGCGCACCGATGCCGAACCCACGCGCGTCTACCGCCCCAACAACCTGACCGTCCCGGATAAGACCAGCACCACCGAATCCGCGCCGACGATCACCGCGCCGATGTCCGACGAGACCGACTCCGGCCAGCGGCCCCAGCAGGGCCCGAGCGAGCCCGCCCCGGCACCCCAGCCGTCGGCCTCCCCCGAGCCGGAGATCCCCGGCCTGCCGGCGAACATCCCCGGCATCCCGGCCCTCCCGCTGCCCACGCCCGAACCGGAGCCCTCGGCACAGCCCTCCCCGGAGCCCGCCGCCGACGGCGCAGCAGAGGCCAACTCGCCTGCCGACGCCCCCGCAGCCACAACGACTGCCACGAACACGCCCGCCCCCGCGACCGCTACACCAACCGCGGCGCCCACCGCGGCCGGCGCCGGCGTGCCCAGCCCCCAGCCCGCAGCCGCGGAGACCACGAACGCCCCCACGCCGGAGCCGGTCTCCCCTGCTGCCGTCCCCGGCCCCGCACCGGCGAGCGCGCTGCCGCCGCTGCCCGTACTCGGTCAGCTGCTGGGGCGCCACTAACCCCCGTAAATAACCCCCGCTAGGTGCGCGCCCAGAAGGCCGTCGCCTTTCCGCGCAACTCCACGGCAGGATCCCCGGCGGGGATCCACACCGCATCACCCGGTTGCAGCTGCACATCGCCAGCCTGTAGCGAGCCTTCCGTGACCATGACAATGCTCGGGCCATCATGATCCACGGTCACCCCGTCCGCCGTGACTTCCAGGCGGTTAAGCCGGAACTCATCGATCGGAACCGGGTATTCGCCGTCCACGGCGCGGACCCGGGGGTCATCCAGGCACCGGAAATCAAGCACGCGCAACAGCTCAGGAATGTCCACGTATTTGGAGGTCAACCCCCCGCGCAGGACGTTGTCTGAATTTGCCATGATCTCCACGCCCAAGCCACGCACGTAGGCATGCAGCTGGCCGGCGTCTAAGTACACGGCCTGCCCCGGTTCTAAGTCCACGTGATTGAGCAGCAACGCGCCAAGCACGCCGATGTCCCCCGGGTAGCGCTCGTTGAGCTCGCAGACCACCTCACAGACCCCGCCGATCCAATCGGCCTGGGCGCTGCGCGGCTGGGCCGCCGCAACGATCGCATCGATCAGCGTCACCCGGGCATCGTGCGGGATGGTAATCCAGGTGGTAAACAGCGCCCGCATGCTCGCCGCATCATCGGCAGGATCCGGGCCGTCCGCGCCCCCGGCCCCCAGCATCGTGAGGTAGCGGTCAGCCTCCGGGCAGTCCAGCGCGGCGAACAGCTCCCGCGTCTGGGCCACGGGGCGAAAACCCGCCATCGCCTTAAACGGCGTCAACGCGACGATGAGCTCCGGCTTGTGGTTATCGTCCTTGTAATTGCGGTTCGCCGCGTGCAGATCAATCCCGGCGGCGTTGTCGCGGGCAAAGCCATCCACGGCCTGTTCCTTTGAGGGATGCGCCTGCAAGGACAGCGGCTCCGCGGCCGCCAACAGCTTCAGCAGGAAGGGCAGCTGCGCCCCGTAGCGGGCAACCACCCGCGCCCCCAGCTGGTATTCGGGATCCTTAGCGATGACGCCATCAAGCGCCTCCCCGGTGCTCGCCAGCCGCGCCGGGGAGGCCGGGTGGGCGCCGTACCACAGCTCCGCCTCCGGCCGCGATGCCGGCGATTGTTGGCCACGCAGCGAAGGGATGAGAGTGCGCGACCCCCACGGGTAGGCACGAATAACACCTTCAAGCTTGTCCATGTGTCTGTTTTGCTCCTTGGATCACAATCGTTACAGCCGCGCCTCGCCGGGCGGCGCATCCGCACGCCCCAGGCAAGGGAGGGCACAAGGCTAACTGCCGTCAGCCAGGTACACGCTAGCAGCACGCCCCCGGGCGAGAAGCCGCGCGACCGCGCCCAGGCGCCCAAACCCGGCGTCATCGGCCTTTTCTACCCGCCAGCCGGCCGGCGGATCCGCGAGCGGTTCACACTGCGTGTCCCACGCCACCACGGCCACCGGGGCGCTGGCCCCCTCAGAACCGCCACCATCCCCCGAGTCGAGGAAGGGATCGTAGAAGAGATCCGGTGGCGCGGCCGGGGCCGGAACATCCTCGCCCCACAGCGCAGTTCCGGGCGCCCCGGCGATGGCCCACTGATAGGCGTTGACGGAAGCGACTGTGCGATCCCTGCCATCCGGGCGGGCTGCCACGTGGGTGGCCAGGGGGCGGCGCGATACCCCCCGCACCCAGTGGGCAAGGTCGCGCGCCGGATTGACGGCGGCATCCCGGTCGGGCGCGCACGCCGCCAGCTCCTCATCAACAAGGTCTGCCACGCCGCGCAGCTGCTCGGCGAGCAGGTCCGGGTCCTCGCTGAGCAGCGCCACCACGGTGTAGATGCCAACCAGGAAGCGCAACGGCGACCGGTCGGTCGCGCTGACCGGGATGGGCAGGCAGACCGTGGAGGAGGGGGCGTCGTCACGCAAAGGCCCACTATCCGGGCAGATGAGCACCGTGGCTGCACCCCGGCGCGCCGCCACCCGCACCGCCTGCTCCGCGTCCGGCGATTCCCCCCGATCCCCGACGACAATGACCACATCCAGTGCCCCCACGAATGGCGGCAGGGTCGCGGTGACAACATAGGGCACCGGCAGCGGGGCAAGCAGATCACCGCCGGCCTGGGCGCACCGCTGGGCCAACCCGTCGGTGGCAATGACCACGATGCTGCGCGGATTGAGACCCGCCAGCTGCTCAGCGGCAGCACCCACGCCGCCGGCGATGGCCCGCACGTGCGCGCCCTCATAGGCCGCGGGCAGGAAACGGGCAAAAGCGGAATCAGGAACCGTCATGTGCTCCACGATAGCCAGGACCTGCGCCCGCGCACGGTTCGGCGCGGCTCGGCACAGTTCCCCGCCCTGGCTCACGCCGGGCAGCACCCCCGCACCCGGCGAACCCTCCTAGCCGCGAATAGCCGCCAGGACCTCGGCGACGAGCTCGTCTACCTCCTGCTGCGTGGCCGCCTCAGCGTTGAGGCGCAGCAGCGGCTCCGTGTTCGACGCGCGCACGTTAAACCACGCGGGCGTGCCCTTAAGCTCCACCGTGACCCCATCGAGGCGATCGATGGACTCGGTGCGATCCGCAAACGCATCCAGCACCGCCTGGGTGGCGGCCTCCTGATCATCGACCGTGGAGTTGATCTCCCCGGAGGCCGCGTACCGGGAATACTCCCCCATCAGCTCCGACAGCGGCGCGTCCTGGCTGCCCAACGCCGCCAAGACGTGCATGGCGGCCAGGATGCCCGAATCGGCGTTGTAAAACTCGGTGAAGTAGTAGTGGGCGGAGTGCTCGCCGCCGAAGACCGCCTTGTGCTCGGCCATCTGCGCCTTAATAAACGAGTGGCCCACGCGGGTGCGCACCGGGGTACCACCGTGCTCGGTAATGATCTCCGGGACGGTCTTGGAGGTAATGAGGTTGTGAATAATCGTGGCGCCCGGGTTGGCCTCCAGGTAGCGCTGGGCAACCAGCGCGCAGATGGCGGACGGGGACACCGGAGCGCCGGACTCATCCACCACAAAGCAGCGATCCGCGTCGCCGTCGAAGGCCAGGCCAATGTCCGCGCCCTGCTCCACCACGAAGCGCTGCAAATCCTCCAGGTTCTTCGGCTCCAGCGGATTGGCCTCATGGTTGGGGAAGGTGCCGTCGAGCTCAAAGTACAGCGGCCGCACATCCAGCGGCAGGCCGGCGAAGACCGCGGGCACGGTCATCCCGCCCATCCCGTTGGCGGCATCCACGGCCACCACCAGCGGGCGGATATCGCTCAGGTCGACCAAGGAACGCAGGTAGGAGCCGTAATCATCGAGCACGTCGCGCTGGCTGATCGTCCCGCGCTGGCCATCGAACTCGGGCACACCGGCGACCAGGTCCTCGACGATGTCCCCCAGGCCGGTCTCCTGGCCCACCGGGCGCGCCCCACGCCGGCACATCTTGATGCCGTTGTACTGGGCGGGGTTGTGGCTGGCGGTAAACATCGCGCCGGCGCACTCCAGCGATCCGGAGGCGAAGTAGAGCTCATCGGTCGAGGTCAGGCCCAGGGTAATAACGTCTAGGCCCTGTTCGACTACCCCCTGCGCGAAGGCGTCCACCAGCTCCGGCGAGGACGGACGCATGTCATGGCCCACGGCAATGGTGGTCTCCCCCTCCGCACGCACCAAGCGGGCGAAAGCGGCACCCACATCCTTGATGAATGCGGCATCGATGTCGGTGCCCACGACCCCCCGGACGTCATAGGCCTTGACCACGGCGGTGACGGCTTCACGGCTACGCATAGTTTTTCTGCTCCCTAGCACTTTGAGGTTGTGGGGTTGTCTGGTCCATGACGCTCCACGGCCGCCGGTCGAACCGGCCTACAGTCCCGCCCCGCTGGGGGACGCGGCTGCACACGGACGCTTCATGTCAACCTCATTGAGTCTAGCCGCAGTACTCCCCCGGCTGGTGCGCACCCATTCGCCTGGGCCGGGCTTAGGACTCGTCCGGGTCGTCCTCGTCGATGGGTTCCGGGACCACGTGCAGGTGGCCGCGGCGGGTCACGGGAGCCCTGTCGATGCGCTTGGTGCGGTGGACAGGGTGGCGCGAGGCGTCCGGGTCGAAGGCGGAGTCATCCACCGTGGGGTCGAATCCGGAGACCAGCCCGGAGGAGAAGCGGCCGGCCTCGCGGACGGCCTCTGCGAGCGCGGTCAGCTCTTCATCTTCGTCAATATCGATGCTGTCGACATGGAGCATCTCCCAGCCCAAAGGGGCGGTGATGCGCTCGGCATGATGGGCGCATAGATCCCAGCTGTGCGGCTCTGGCGAGGGCGCTAGCGGTCCAACCACGGCGGTGGACTCCGCGTACGCGTAGGTCAGCGTGGCCACCGCAGGTTTGCCGCAGCCGGGGCGGGAACAGCGACGAAATTGACTCACGCACCGCAGTCTAGACCTCAACTTGAGATTTGGATAGTGCCACCGGCGGCGGGTCGCACCCACTACCCCCGCCCCCGCCGCCTAGGGTGAGGGGCTATGAGCCCTACCGTCCCCGTACGCGATCGGCGCGGGCGCGGGCCGCGTGGCCCACTGACCCCCGCCTCCATCCCCCGTGCGCGCACCCGCTCGGCGCTTTTCGACGCCGCCGTCCTCGACGCCTACGCCCCCCTCGCCGAGCGCTACCACGAGCAGCTCGCGCACCTCGACCTCGCGGTGGACACCGTACCCCGGATGCGCATGAGCGCGGACCTGGCGGTGTTAAGCGAAGACGTGGTTGCCGATGGGCCGGTGCCGCTCGGGCGCCTCATCCCCGCCGCCGTCGACGGCGCGGGGCGCCCCACCCGGGCACGCATGGTGTTGTTCCGCATGCCCATCTCCCGCCGGGCCGCGGATGTAGAGTCTCGCCGGGAGCTGTTGACCACCGTGCTGACCGCGCTGGTTGCGGAATACCTCAACATGGATCCGCGCGACGTGGACCCAGATTTTCAGTGGTAAGGGGAACTGGCGCTGGGCGGGCACGCGGGATCGCGCGGGGTCACGCCCGCGGCGCGGGCATAACGTGACTCGGGGTTTAGCCCAGCTCGCGCTTCAGGCGGCGCCGCTCACGGTCTGACAGCCCGCCCCAAATGCCAAAGCGTTCATCATGTTCCAGGGCGTACTCTAAGCACTCATCGCGCACGGCACAGGCCTGGCAGATGCGCTTTGCCTCGCGCGTAGAACCGCCCTTTTCCGGAAAGAAGGCTTCCGGATCCGTTTGGGCGCACAAGGCTTGGTCTTGCCATTCCTGTTCGACGGCCCCGAAGAGATCATCAAACGTCAGCCTGGCGGTCGAGCCACGGTCAGTGGCGTCATCGGCGATGTACTCCACGCCACCTTCCCTTCCTTCTCGACGAACTCCAACCAGGCGCCACGCATCTCCCCCGTACGCTCGCCCCTGCTGCAACAACCACTCTAGTCGCCCGCGAACGGTGAGGAAGTGACAATCAATACTGGACAATACCGTGACGCCCGCCAGTACTTACATGGTTGAAATTCAACACCAGGAACTAGATGAGGTCAACTCTTGTGCACAAATAGTTTCAAAGTTTTTTGACAATGAGGCAATTCGCCCTGGTCATGGCGGTGGAGGTGGTTTAATCGATAAACATCGTCGATACGGGGGTAGAAGGAGGGGGTACTACATATTGTGGTACCCCCCTTTCCCGGGCACAGTACAGAGATAAAACGGTTACCCCCGCCCCCTCGGCGGCTGCGGGCCCAGGCCGGCAATCGCACCCCCCGCGGCCGACCTTCCGCCCAGCCGACTAGGCCTTAGCGGCTCCAGTCAGCCCCCGCTCCCCCCGCAATCAGTGGTGTACGGCTACGCATCCGTGGAAAAACGGATACCCCCGTCCGGGATGGTCACCCCTGGCCACACCCGTAACCCATCACGCAATTCACAGCGTGCACCAATATTCGCCCCAGCTCCAATGACGCATCCCCGAATACGGGCATTGGCGCCAATGGTCACCCCAGAAGCGATAATCGAATCCTGTATTACCGCACCTGGTTCGATAGTCACGCCGTCGAATACCACGGTGTCATCCAAGCGGCACCCCGCACCGATCTCACTACCGCGACCCACAACGGTGCCGCCAAGCAAGATCACACCATCACGCACGCCCGCGGATTCATCAACCAAGTTCTCCCCAGTTCGCCCCTGCAATAGCGGAGAAGGTGCAATTCCACGCACCAGATCAGAGGAGCCGCGAACAAAGTCCTCAGGCCGGCCCATGTCCCGCCAATACGCATCATCAACATGCCCATAGACGCGCGCGCCCTCAGCCAACAGATTAGGAAAGGTCTCCCGTTCCACAGACACCGGACGCCCAGCGGGAATTCCAGCTATGACCTCCCGGCGGAACACATAACAGCCCGCGTTGATCTGATCCGTGGGCGGATCCTCGGTCTTTTCCAAAAAGGCCTGCACCCGTCCCTCATCATCCGTGGGCACACAGCCAAAGGCACTCGGGTCAGACACCCGCACCAGATGCAAGGTGACGTCCGCCTGCGTGCGCTCATGGGTATCCAGCACCGCGGTCAGATCCGTCCCAGACAGCACGTCGCCGTTAAACACCATCACCGTGTCATGGCGCAGCTTGTCATAGACGTTGCGGATACCCCCGCCGGTGCCCAGCGGGCTGTCCTCCACCACGTATTCGATGTCCAGGCCCACCCGAGACCCATCGCCCAGGTAGTCCTCAAAGACCTCCGCCCTAAAGGACGTCCCCAACACCACGTGCTCAATCCCAGCGGCCTTGATGCGGGCCAGCAAGTGCTCCAGGAAGGGGTACCCCGCAGTGGGCAGCATGGGCTTGGGAGTGGTCACCGTCAGCGGACGCAGCCGGGTACCTTTGCCGCCGACAAGAATGACGGCATCAGTCTGTTGGGGATGTGACATAGCTTTCCTTTGTTGTCCTTACACAGTTCACCCCGTCACGGGGCACAGTTCGACCAAACTCGACCAAGTTTCTCATGAGTCCGGGCCGGAACCAGTCTCGCACGCCGAGGCGCGCACCCGATCGAGACCAAGTTGCAATCTGCACCGGGCCGCCAGGCCTGCGCGCAGCACCAGCCGCACCGGCGCCCAGGGCCAGCCCGGCAGGCGATCGGCCATGAAGCGATACACACTGGCGTGGTGGGCCGGCAGGGTCAGCCCCCGATGCGACCCCGCCACATGGCCCTGATCATGGGTAATCACCGACTCCGGGCAGTAGACATTTTCCCACCCCGCCCGGGCCAACCGATCGCCGAAGTCAACGTCTTCCATGTACATGAAATAGCGCTCATCAAAGCCACCGATCTCCGCGAAAGCCTGGCGCCGCACCAGCAGGCACGAGCCGGAAAGCCAGCCCGCCGTACGCTCACGAGCCATGGCTGCGCCATCGCCGGAACGATAGCGCCGCGTCCACGGGTTCCCCGGCCACACCTGGCCTAACACCGCGTGGCCAATCCCGGTGCTCAGGCGCGGAATCGCCCGCGCGGAAGGGTACGCAGAGCCGTCCGGCTGCTGGATGCGCGGGCCGATGGCCCCGGCACGCGGATGCCGGCGGGCACAGTCGAGCAGCGCGTCCACGCTGCCCGGGGTCAACGCCACATCCGGGTTGACCACCAACAGAAAGTCCGGATCTACCTGCGGGGCCTGGGGCGTGTCGAGCCACCGCGCCGCGACGTTGATGGCCCGCCCGTAGCCCAGGTTGCCTCCGGTGCGCAGCAGGACGGCCCCGCGGTACGCGGCGGCCTCTACCGAGCCGTCGGTCGAGCCGTTGTCCGCCAGGACCAGCACGGTGTCCTGGGCGGTGGCCTGGGCTAAGGAGTCAGCTAAGGCGGCAAGATGCGCCCCCGGCGAATAGGTGACGGTGATCACGGCCAGGGGCGGGCGGGGCGCAGGGTGGTTCACGGTTGTCACAGTCTAGCCTCCAGTGCTCGGGGCAGGGCGGCTGGCCAACCGGGCAGCTCGCGCGCCGATTCCAGCACCGACCAGGGCGGGCGGGGCGCCGGGGTGGGGTATCCGGCGCTGTTCGTGGGGGTGACCAGACCGGGGTCCGCACCCACGGCCGCAAACACCGCTCGGGCGAGCTGGTACCACGTGGCCTCCTGCCCGCCGGCAAGATGAATGATCCCGGAATCCCAGGACTGCCCCGCCAGCTGCCACAGCGCGCGCGCCAAGTCAACGCTGTAGGTGGGGCTGCCGTGCTGGTCGTCAACCACCTTCGCGGGAGACCCCTCGCGGGCCAAGCGGGCCATCGTGGTGACAAAGTCGCGGTGGTCCGGCAGCAGGAACCCGGAGTAGACCCAGGCGGTGCGCACAACGCAGGCGGTCGCACCGGTACCAAGCACCGCCCGCTCCCCCGCCAATTTGGTGGCGCCATAGACGCTGTCCGGGGCGACCGGGTCGGAAGGACGCAGGGGGCGCCGGGGGGCGTGCGGGCCAAACACGTAGTCGGTGGACAGGTGGATCAGCCGGGCGCCGATGCGCTGGCAGTGCTGCGCCAGCAGTTCGGGGGCGAGCGCATTGGCGCGGCGGGCGGCTGTGGGGTGGGATTCGGCGGCGTCGACAAGCGTGAAAGCAGCAGCATTGATAACCGTATCCGCCTGCGCGAACGCCGGATGAGCGCGCACCTGCTCGGGGTCGCTGAGATCACAATCGGCGCGGCGCAACCACCTGACAGTGCAGGTAGACGGCGCGGTCAGCGCCAAAGCGCGGCCCAGCTGACCTGCCGCTCCGGTAACGACGATGGTGTTCACGGATATAAACTCCTAAGGTAAATGAGTTCCGGCGTGCCAACCCACGCCCCACCCACAGTACTTCGGAGACACCGCCCCAGTGAATGACATGTACCGCCCCGTGCGCGACATCCAGGCGCCGCCGACCGCAGCCCCGACCATCCGGCAGGCCGGACCGGCGTCCGTCAAGACCGTCCTGACCGTGCTGTCTGTGCTCGTGCTCGTGGTCTCCGCGCTGGGTTACTACTCCGTGGGCCAACTGGGCAGCCAAATCGCCTCCGCAGGCAACCTGCAACTCGGCGGCGGCAAAGGAGTCAAAGGCCACGGCGCCGACGGTGCCGTAGACATCCTGCTGGTGGGATCCGATTCGCGTACCGACGCCCAGGGCAACCCCTTGAGCGAAGAAGAACTCGCCGCCCTCAACGCCGGCGTGGAAGACGGGGCCCTCAACACCGACACGATGATGGTCGTCCGCGTGCCCAACGACGGCACCTCCGCCACCGCCGTGTCCATCCCCCGCGACACCTACATTCACGACGCCAACTACGGAAACCTCAAAATCAACGGCGTCTTCTCCTCCTACAAGAACACCAAAAAGGAACAACTCCAAGAACAAGGCGACACGGACACCCGGCGCATCGAACGCGAATCCAACCAGGCCGGGCGCGCCGGGCTGATCAAGGCCGTCACCGACCTGACCGGCATCGAGGTTGACCACTACGCCGAGATCGGCCTGCTCGGCTTCGTGCTGCTTACCGACGCCGTCGGCGGCGTCGATGTCTGCCTCAACCAGGCCACCAGCGACGAATTCTCCGGGGCCAACTTCCACGCCGGACGCCAATCCCTCGACGGGCGCCAAGCGCTGGCCTACGTCCGGCAACGCCACGGACTGCCCCGCGGCGACCTCGACCGCGTGGTGCGCCAGCAAGCGTTCATGGCCTCCATGGTCAACAAGGTGCTCTCCGCTGGGACAATGGCCAACCCCTCCCGCCTCAACGAGATGCGCTCCGCGGTGGAACGCTCCGTGGTCCTCGACGATGACCTGGACGTCATGAGCTTTGCCACCCAGCTGTCCAACCTGGCCGGCGGCAACGTGGTCTTCAATACCATCCCAGTGACCTCAATTGACGGCGTGGGCGACTACGGCGAATCCATCGTCACCGTCGACCGGGATGAAGTCCACCGTTACATGCGCACCCTGCTGGGCGAGGACTCCACCCCCACCCCGGACGCCTCCAACCCCGACGCGCAGGGCGACGGCGACGGCGACGGCGGCCAACCGCTCAACGCCGTCACCGTCTACAACGCCGGAACTATCCCGGGCCTGGCGGCCTCCGTCGCGCAGATCGTCCGCTCTTCCGGACACCCCGTCGGCGACGTCACCAACGCGCCCGCCGGCGTGTATACCTATAGCCAAATCGTGGCGGCCAACGACACTGATCCCAGCGTGCAACGCCTCTCCCGAGACCTTGGCAACCTGCCCATCACCGTCGACGCCTCCCAGGCCCCCGGCACCGCGATCGTAGTCACCGCCGATGACTACGCAGGCCCCCAGGCCGCCCCCGAAGAAACCCACTCCCCGCTTCCGGAAGACACCGTGGGCCAACCCGGCGCCGACTTCGGAGAAGCCGAGGTAGCCCCAGAGATCGACGCCGGCGGCAACGGGCCGCGGTGCGTGAACTAACAGCCCCCTCAACGCTGTACCTCCCGCGGCCCGCGGGAGGATTTTCTTTTACCATCGGGCATATGCAACTCCTCGCCGAACTGTTGAGAGCCGATCCCGCCGGACCGCGTCTGACCGTCTATGACGAGTCCACCGACTCCCGGCTCGACTTCTCCGCCCTCACACTGGACAATTGGGCGGCCAAAGTGGCCAACATGCTCTACGAGGAGCTGGATTTAGAACCCGCAGCCACCATCACCATCGACCTCCCCGCCGGCTGGCAGGCCGCGGTCATCGCCCTGGGCGCACTCGCGGCAGGAATTGACTACCGCTTCGGCCCTCCCGACCTGTCCAGCCCCGAGGTCATCTTCTGCAGCACCGACCGCATCCCCGAAGGCACGCCACCAGCCGGCTCCTACCCCGACCTCGTGGTGGTCACCGCAGACCCCTTCGGGCGCGGCGTCGTAGAAACAGGCGGCACCCTGCCCGAAGGGGCCATCGACTTTGGCCCCACCGTGCGCTTCTACTCCGATGACTTCCCCGGCCCCACCCCCGGCCTGGCGGACTTAGTCGACGGCCCCCTGCCGCAGCCCGGCACCCGGCTGCTGTCCACCGGGTGGACCGACCGCGACTCCTTCACCCGCACCGTCCTGGGGCCCCTGGCCGCCGGCGGGTCGGCGGTCATCGTGGCCGGGGTCACGGACGTGGCCCGCCTCGACGACATCGCCCGCGCCGAAAAGGTCACCGACCGGGCCTAGCCGGCCCCGGAACCGTTAGGCCGGGGACAGGCCCGCCGCCGGCTGGTCCGGGCGCTGTGGGCTGACCCGCAGCAGGTGTTCGTTGACAAACTCGCCCACGCCCCACTCGGCCAGTTCTCGGCCGTAGCCGGAGCGCCCCACCCCGCCGAACGGCAGGCCTGCGGCGGTCACAGAGGCCTCATTGACAAAGGTCATGCCGTCCTTGAGCTGGGAGGCTACCTCCCAGGCCTGATCCAGGTCCGTGGACCACACCGAGCTCGACAGCCCGTAGTCCGAATCATTGGCCAGGGCGACAGCCTCCGCGGCATCGGCAACCTTGTAGATCACGGCCACGGGACCAAAGATCTCATTGCAGCCGACATCGGCATGCTTATCGACGTCGCTGAGCAGCGTCGGCTCCATGAATGCGCCCGGGCGATCCAGCGCCTTGCCGCCCACGCGGATCGTGGCCTCCCCGGCCTTCGCGGCGGCGGCAAGCCGCTCAACGATGCCATCGCGGGCCTCCACCGAGGACAGCGGCCCGATGTCGGCGCCCTCCTCGTCCCAGGCGCCCACCTTCAGCGCGGCGATCTTCTCCTCCAAGGCGGACACGGCGCGGTCGTAGAAGGACTCCAAGACGATGAGCCGCTTCGGCGCGTTGCACGCCTGGCCGGTGTTGTACATGCGGATGTCCACGAAGCGATCAAGCACCCAGTCCAGGTTGTCCGCGTCGAGCACGATGAACGGATCGTTCCCGCCCAGCTCCAGCAGGCACTTCTTGTAGTGCGCGCCGGCCGTCTTGGCCACCGCCGCACCCGCGGCCTCAGAACCGGTCAGCGACACCCCGGCGATGCGCGGATCCGCCACAAAGGCGTCCATCTGCTCGCCAGAGGCGTAGACGTTGATGAAGACGTCCGCGGGCAGCCCGGCCTCCTCCAGGATGTCCTGGCAGGCCTGCGAGGACAACGGGCACAAGGACGCGTGCTTGAGCACCAGCGAGTTGCCCAACAGGAGGTTCGGGGCCGCCCAGCGCGCGACCTGGTAGTAGGGGAAGTTCCAGGGCATGATGCCCAGCAGCGGGCCGATTGGGTCCTTGCGCACCCACGTGTGCAGCGCGTCTTGGGCAGGCAGGTGCGTGGGCGCCAACAGCTCATGGGCGCGCTGTGCGTACCAGCGGTAGATGTCCGCCACGATCTGGACTTCTGCCAGCGCCCAGGGCTTCCGCTTGCCCATTTCACGGCCGATGATGCTGGCCAGCTCGTCTGCGCGTTCTTCATAGATCCGGGCGGTGGCCTCCAGGACGGCGGCGCGTTGCTCGATGGTGGTGGTCCGCCAGGAGTGGTAGGCGGCGGTGGAGCGGTCAAGGATGTCATCGCGCTGAGAATCGGCGATGCGTTCGAAGGCCTGCTCTTGCTGGCCGGTGGATGGGTTAGTGAGGTGGAATGTGCTCATGTCCCCTGCATACGCACATTGCCGGCCACTTTCAATAGAAAACCCGAACCAGTTCTCGCACTGCCCCCGGTCGGGGCAGGTCAGCGGCGCTGCCCCGCCCGCCAGCGCACCACCGCCACGGCCCGGCGAAAGGCCATGCGCGCCGCGCTGTGGGCCAACGCCGCGCCCTCGCGCAGCAGCAGCCGCGGCAGCTGGCCTGGTGGCGTGGGCGCGCCGACGGCCGTGACCGCCAATCCCAGGTGCCAGGCCCAGGCGCGCGTGCGCCACAGGTGGAAGCGGCTGCTCACCACGGTCCAGGAGGTCACTTCCGGCAGCAGGGCGTGGGCGTTTTCTAGGTTCTCATTGGTTGACCGGGCCGCAGGTTCAATGACGATGCGTTCAGCGGGCACGCCGTGGGCGCGCAGCCACCGCGCCATGGCGGGGGCCTCCCCTGCCCCGCTGACCACCACTGGGCCGGCATCCGGGCCTTCCCGGCGAATCAGCTCCAGCGCGGTGCGCAGGCGCGAGGCAAGCAGTTCATCGACGTTTCCGCGGCGCACCCGCGAGCCGAGCACCAGGACCGCCCGGCGTGGCGTGGCTGCGGTCACTGGCCAAGCAGGCGATCCTTGAGCGCCTTATCCTTGTCCGCTACCGCCTCCGCCATCTGCTTCTGGTAGGCGAGCATCTTATCCATCAGGGCGCCGTCGGCGGCCCCCAGGATGCGCACGGCCAACAGCCCCGCGTTCTTGGCCCCGCCGATGGACACGGTGGCCACCGGCACGCCACCGGGCATCTGCACGATGGACAGCAGCGAGTCCAGGCCGTCGAGGTCCTTGAGGGCGCGCGGGATGCCGATGACCGGCAGCGGCGTCGCCGCCGCAACCATGCCCGGCAGGTGGGCGGCCCCGCCGGCGCAGGCGATGATGACTTTCAGCCCGCGGGAGTGCGCGGACTCCGCGTAGGCGAGCATGCGCTTCGGCGTGCGGTGGGCGGAGACCACCCCAACTTCGAAGGGCACGCCACATTCGGCGAGCACCTCGGCGGCGGGCGCCACGGTGTCCCAGTCAGAGTCGGAGCCCATAATCAGGCCAACGAGCGGTTGCATGAATAGTCCTTGTCAGATCGTCGGTGCGAGGGTGTCTTCGGGGGTGATGTAGCCGTCCGCCCACACCGCGTGGATGAGGAAGTGCGCGGCCAGCTCCGCCTCCCGGCGGACAACGGCAGCGTCCGTGCCGGTGACGTTGACGTGGCCGAGCTTGCGGCCCGGCCGATAGCCCTTGCCGTAGAGGTGGATGTGCGCATGCGGGAAACGAGCCCAGACGGCGGCCATCCGGTCGGGCATGGGCAGGTCCGGGTCCTGCTCCGCGCCGAGCACGTTGACCATGACGGTCGCCGGGGCGGTGGGGGCCGTCGTGCCGAGTGGAAGATCCGCAACCGCGCGCAGATGCTGTTCGAATTGGCTGGTCACGCACCCGTCTTGGGTCCAGTGCCCGGTGTTGTGGGGCCGCATGGCGAGCTCGTTGATCCACAGGCGTTGGTTGCCGGAGTCATCGTGGGTTTCAAAAAGCTCCACGGCCATGACCCCGGTGACCTCGAGCTGACCGGCGATGGTCATGGCCAGGCTCCGAGCGTGCTCGTCGATTTCTGGGGGCAGGTCAGGCGCCGGGGCGATGGCCACGGCACACACGCCGTTTTTTTGCACCGATTCCACGACCGGCCAGGCGGCCACCTGCCCGGAGGGGGTGCGCGCCACCATGGCCGACAGCTCGCGGTCGAAGGCCACCTTGCGCTCGGCCAGGAGGTCGACGCCCTTGCCCAGCAGCTCATCGACCAGCGCCGCGCACTCGTCTTGTGTTTCCGGGAACCACACCCCGTGGCCGTCGTAGCCCCCGCGGCAGGCTTTCAGGCACACGGCCCCGTCGACGCGCTGGTAGAAGTCCCGGGCGTCCTGTGCGCTGCGGATGGCGGCGAAGTCGGGGACGGGACAGCCCAGTTCGGACAGCCGGGTGCGCTGGGCCAGTTTGTCCTGGGCGAAGAGCAGGGCCTGCGGGGTGGGCTGAACGTTGATGCCCTCGGCGATGAGGGTGTCAAGGTGTTCGTTGGGCACGTGCTCGTGGTCAAAGGTCACCGCGGTGGTCCCGGCAGCGGCCCGGCGCAGATCGTCAATCTGGGTATAGTCCCCCTCAATGACGTCGGCGGCGACCTGCGCCGCCGCGGAGTCCGGCGCGCCAGCCAGCAGCCGGATCGATTGACCCAGCTCGATGGCGGCAGTCTGCATCATGCGGGCGAGTTGCCCGTCGCCGATGACGGCGATGACGGGCATGCCGGGGGCGTGGGCATCCCCGGCCCGGGAACCTGGTTGTGCGTGCGCGGAGTCCATCACAGGGTTTTACTATAGTCGCCCCCAACGCTCACCCCGGTCCAGCCGGCTATCCCCAGGCCGCGGGCGGAACCCGGGTAGAGGCGTGCTGCGCCTGGGCGGCGATGACCTGCGCCAGCCGCTTGGGGCGCGGCACCTGGTCCAAAATGATGGGCGTGGCGCTGCCCACCACCGTGACCGCAACGCGCCCCCCGCGGGTGCGCGCCGCGCCCTGGATGTAGGCGCAGCCGATGGTGTCTGCCCTGCCCGTAATTCGCGCGGGCCGGGCGACCAGGCGCTGGTCGGTGACCAAGACGCGGCGCCTCCGGGAGCGCCACAGGGGCACCACCAGGCGCCAGATCACGCCCACGGCCCAGCACCCCAGCAGAATGAGTCGCAGCGGGGCGGCGTTTGTCCCTAGGGCGGCGGCGATCTCGTAGCGATCCACCACGCCCAGCCCGCCGAAGAAGACCGCGGTGAGCAGGATGGTTTCTAGCACGGGGAAAGTCAGGGTGTGCAGGGGCGCGACCAGGTCCGCCACCACCGTTTCACCTTCGCGCGCGTGCCATCCCGTCATGGCACCGGATCCTACCTCGGCGCGCTCAGGCAGGCCCGGCGGGCCGCAGGTGGGTGACGTCGCCTGCGGAGAAGCTGCGGGTGCGGGTGCCCTGGGTGACCTCAAGCTCGCCGGTGGGCCCGATGCCGGTAGCCACCCCCACGATGGTTTCGGTGGGCCGCTCGACGCGCACGGTATTGCCCACGGTGCAGCTGCGGCGTCGATAAGCGGACATGAACTCCGCGCTTCCGGATTCCCACTGCGCGTAGCGGTGCGCCAGGGCGCGCAGCACCGGAACGGCGAGGGCGGCAACGGTCGTGTCCACCCCTTCGAGCAGCAGCGACGTGGCGGTGGGGACGGGCAGCTGGGCGCGCGTCATGGTCACGTTGATGCCCAACCCGAGAATCACCCGCGGGTTGGTGGCCAGATCGGCGGCCTCGGCAAGGATCCCGCACACCTTGCGGCCCTGCATGTAGACGTCATTGGGCCACTTGAGCTGGGCGCCGTCGAGCACGTCAGTAATGGCCACCCCGGCAGCAAGCGGTAGCAGGCCCAGCCGGTCAACGCACGACGTCGGCGGGCGGTAGCACACCGACAGGCTCAGCTGGGTACCCCGGGGGGCCGACCACGCCCGCCCCATCCGGCCGTGCCCAGCGGTCTGGTCATCGGTGATCAAGGCGGTGCCGTGCGCCGCACCCGGGTCGGCCAGCAGCGCCGCGTTGGTGGAAGGACACGACTCCACCACCGTTACCTGGCTGTAAAGCCCGGCTAGCTGCGCGGCCACCTGTGCCTGATTAAGCTCATCCACCCCGCCTACCTTAATTGCTGGCGGGCGGGCGCGCGGGCGGGCGCGACGCTCGCTCGGGGGCGGGCGCGGGGTCGGCGCACTACACACAGGAGGGCGAGCGCGCGGCCTGCCGGGCGCGCAGGGCCCGCCGAAGACGAACACCGTTCGGGGTGTGCCTAGAATGTGCAACCATGACAGACCTGAGCACTACGGCAGGAAAGCTCGCGGACCTCGGCTCCCGCGTGGCGCAGGCCCACGCCCCCGCCGGCGACGGCACCGTCCCCGCCGCGCGCCAGCGCATCGAGTCGCTTGTTGACGCCGCCTCCTTCGTTGAAGTCGATGCCCTCGCCCGCCATCGGGTCACCGCCTACGGGCTCGATGCCACCCGCCCGGCCACGGACGGCGTCATTACTGGATACGCCACCGTCGATGGGCGCAAGGTGTGCCTGATCGCCCATGACGCCACCATCTTCGACGGGCGCCTCGGCGAGGTCTACGGGGAGAAGATCCTCAAGATCGCCCGGCTCGCCCGCACCTCCGGGGTGCCGCTGATCACCTTCGTTGAGGGCGCCGGCGCGCGGGCCGCAGAGGGCACCGCAGCGCTGTCCTTCTACGGTGCCATCCTGCGCGAAGCCACCGCGGCTTCCGGGGTCATCCCGCAGGTCGCCGTGGTCACGGGGCTGACCGCAGGGCCGCACACGCTCTTTGCGGGCCTGGCGGACATCGTCATCGCCCAGGCTGAGGCGCCCGCCCACCTCACCGCCCCGGAGACCATCGCCACGGTCACCGGCACGCCCTGCACTGCGGCGGACTTCAGCGCCCAGGCAGCCGCCGCGCACCGCAGCGGGGCCGACATCACGGTGACCGACGACGCCGCCGCCCTGGACGCCCTGCGCGACGTGCTCAGCTACCTGCCCTCCAACAACCGGGCGGAGGCACCGCGTCCGCTAGAGGCCCAGCTCACCGGCCCGATTACCGTGACCGCCCCGGCGCTGGACACCACCATCCCGGACTCCACCCGGCAGCCCTTCGACGCCCGCGACATCCTCACCGAGCTTGTCGACGACGCCGCACTACTGGAACTGCGCCCCCAGCACGGTGCCAACCTGGTCACCGCACTAGCCCGCGTGGAGGGCCGCTCCGTGGGCCTGGTGGCCAACCAGCCCACCGAACTGGCCGGCTGCCTCAGCTCCGCCGCCGCGGCTAAGGCCGCCCGCTTCATCCGGCTGTGCGATGCCTTCAACATCCCGGTGGTCACCGTGGTGGATACCCCCGGCAACCTGCCCGCCACAGAAGAAGAACTCGGCGGCGCGGCCGCAGACACCGCCGCGCTGGCAGCCGCCTACGCCGAGGCCACCGTTGGCCTGGTCACCATCGTCGCGCGCAAGGCGATGGGCGCCGCTGGCGTGGCCATGGGCTCCAAGGCCCTCGGCGCTGACCTCGTGTTTGCCTGGCCCACCGCGCAGATCGCCGCCGCCGAGGCCGCCGACGCCGTGCCGGAAATCCACGCCCGCGAACTGGCCAAGGCCCAGCGCAAGGGCAAGGACGTCGCCGCCCTGACGCAGCAGTTCATCGCCGACTACCAGGAACAATTCCTCACCCCCTACCAGGCCGCGGAGCGCGGAATGGTCGACTCCGTGATCACTCCTGCCACAACCCGGGCACAGCTCATTGAAGGCCTGCGGCTGCTTGACCGCAAGGTCGTCGCCGCCCCCGAGCGTAAACACTCCACCATCGGCCGCTAGCCGCCGCGACGCGGCACCGGACACGCCGCGCAGAAAGGACACCCACGCCCCATGGCAGGAACAGACCCCTTTGCCCCCCAGCTCACGGTGCTACGCGGCAACCCCACCGACACCGAGGTGGAGGCCGTGCGCGCCGCCCTGGCAGACCTTGCCCGCGCCGATGCACAGTCGCGCACCGCGCCCGCCGATCGGTGGGGCAGCTACACCCCACAGGGCCCGGCGCGCCAGCGCCACCGCGCCGCAGCGTATTCTCCGCGCGCCTTTAGCTTGATCACGTACCGCTAGTTGCCAACACCGCACCCACCGCAGTTTTCCCCATTGAGAAAGTCCCGTACCATCCCAGCAATGCGCATCATCCTGGCCTCCCAATCCCCCTCCCGGCGCGCCGTCCTGGCCGCCGCCGGGATTGCGCCCCTCGTGCGCCCGAGCGCCGTCGATGAGGATGCCGTGCGCGCACAGCTACCGGCCACCGCGGCGCCCAACACCGTGGTTGAGGCCCTGGCCTGCGCCAAGGCCGAGGCCCTGGGGGCTCAGCCCGATGCGGTCACCATCGGCTGCGACTCCATGCTGCTCAGCGCGCAGGGGGCCCTTCAGGGCAAGCCGCACACCGTGGAGACAACCATCGCACGCTGGAAGCAGCAGGCCGGCACCACCGCTACGCTGCTCACGGGGCACTGTCTGATCGCCCCGGATGGTTCCCGCTACACGGAGGTCACCTCCACGACCGTCCACTTCGCCCAGGCCCACGATGAGGACATCGCCGCCTACGCCGCCACCGGGGAGCCGCTTGGCTGCGCGGGCGCCTTTACCCTTGAGGCCCTGGGTGGCTGGTTCATCGACCGCATCGAGGGTGACCCCTCCAGCGTCATCGGCATCTCCCTGCCCGCGCTGCGCCGGGGTTTGTATTCCTTTGGCTTTAGCGTCCATGACTTCTGGGCCCAGCCCACCACGGCGGGACGGGATCACTGACACCGGCCATGCCAGAGACATCCGCGCTACCACCTACCCCCCGCACTCGCACCCGTCGTCGCATCAACCCGCGATGGCGTTCGCTGCTGCCTGATCGCCGCCCACCAGGTCGCCTCGACGGCATCGACCTGGCCCGTGCGCTGGCCATCATGGGCATGTTCTACATGCATACCTGGGGCCATCGGCTCGATGACAACCTCATCTATCGGCTTGCCGACGGCCGCGCATCCATCCTCTTTGCGGTCCTCGCCGGGGTCTCCGTCATCCTGCTGACCAAGTCGCGCACCGTCGTCCAGTCCCTCATCCAGCTCATCGGCAGGGGCGTTATCCTCACCGGGATCGGCCTGGCCATCTCTACCGACGCGGTAGGGCCCATTGTCATCCTGGTGACCTACGGGTTTTTATACCTGCTCATCGCCCCCCTGACCTTCCGGCTGCCCCTGTATGCGCTGATCCCCACCGCCGTCGCCGCCTCCGTGCTGGCCCCCTTAAGCTCCTTTGTGCTGCGCCAAGACCTTCCCATGGCCTCACAGTTTGGCGATACTCCCACCTTTGGGCTCCTCGTCGACGGCGAGTGGGCGCAGTTCTTCCAGCTGCTCTTCATCACCGGCCTGTTCCCCCTGATCACCTGGGCGCCCGTCTTCGTCTGGGGCATGGTCGCCGGGCGGGCCCTGTTTCGCATCCAGCACGCCGCCTGGTGGCTTGCCGCCTGGGGCGCGGTGCTCTTCGCCGGCGCCCAGACCGTCAGCGACACCTACGCCCACCGCACCCACTTCTTCGCTTGGTACTCTGACCTCCACCCCGGCGGCGAGCCGGCCGCGGACTTCCTCATGCACAACGCCTTTGGTGTCACGCCGCCGGACACCCCGCGCTGGATGTACCTCTACGTCCCGCACAGCGGCTCGGTGGTGGAGATCTTCTCCTCGGTGGGCTTTTCCTTCCTTGTCATCGGCATCTGCCTGCTGGCCTGCTCCGTACCGCTGCTGGGAGTGCTCACCCGCCCCTTCAGCGAACTTGGCCGCATGCCGCTGACCGCCTATGTGGCCCACATCCTGGCCATCGGCTACCTGCGCGGACAGGGCCACGACATCTCCGAGCCCGGCTACGCCGCGGCGAACCTGCTTGTTCCCCTCGTCTTCGCCTGGCTGTGGTTCCGCATCTTCCGCCGCGGCCCGCTCGAAGCCGCCATGACCAAGGTGCTCAAGCTCATCAGCCCGGCACGCACACCCCGCCGGGCCTAAGACCAGCGGCGCACCCCCGCACCGGCCGTGGCCCCGACAGCCACTCTAAGGTGAGGGGCATGGAAATCAATGACATGCTCGCTCCCCCGCCAGTGACCCTGCCCGCGGACCCCGCGGCCGGGCTGGACCTGCATGACCCCGCCACGGTCTTTGCCCACCCGGACAGCCCCCTTGTGTGGGCCACCCTCGCCGAGGACGCCCTGGCAGCCCCCACCCCAGACGGCGCGGCCAAGATCCACGCCTACGCGCTGGCGCGCACCGGCTACCACCGCAGCCTCGACCGGCTGCGGGCCAACGGGTGGAAAGGCTGGGGCCCGGTGCCCTTCGACCACGAGCCGAACCAGGGGGTACTGCGGGCGATCGCCGCGCTGGCGCGGGCGGCAGCGCTCATCGGAGAAGACTCCGAGTATGACCGCTGCCGGCAGCTGCTTTCCGACGCCGACCCGGCCAGCGTGGCCACGCTGCTGGACGCGCCGGCGGGCGACTAACCCTCGCCCTGCACCCGCGCGATGGCTTCCTTGGCCACCAGCTCCTGGATTCCCATATCCAGCTCGGAGGTAAAGCCCACGCACGAGCAGTTGATCTCGCCGAGGACATACGTATCGGATCCGTCCTCGGCGGTATCCAGCATGAAGTCCGCCGTCCAAATAAGCGGAATATTATCCCCGCCCAGCTTTTCTGCAATCACGGGACGGGCCTGGGCGAACATATCCACCAGGTCCTGCCACGATTCGGGCGAATCATAGGTGTATTGCGCGCCGGAGAACAGCGTCGCAGAGAAATTGTCTCCGCCGGCGGCCGGCTTCTTGTGCACCACGAATACCGGGTGGGGGCCCACCAAGAGAATGCGGATCTCGCCTTCAACGATGCGCGGCATGAAGCGCATATCCACCAGCATGCCGTTGTCGCCCACAATGTACTGATCGCAGAAATCCATGAATTCGCCGAGCTCCCGGACCTCCGTGTGATTGTCCACGGCCTCCGTGCACTTGAGCTTGGTATCCAGCGGCAACGCCGTGCCCGGCTGCACTGAATCACGCAAGTGCGCGTCCTGGATTTGCACACGCCAAATGCCTGAACCCGTGGATCCGCGATTCTGCTTGAGCACCCGCTCGCCATAGGACAAGGACGTGGGGAAGGTCTGGTGGAAGGACTCGACGTCGTAGTAGGCCGCCGTGTCGCTGGGAACCAGGTCCGTGTCATTGAGCTTGACCAGGGCGTCCTTCGCCCCATAGGCCATCATTTCCTCCGGGGTGGACATGCCCACCAGGCCGGCCTCAGACAGGCGGGTCAGCAGATCAAAGTATCCCTTTTCCCCGCCGGGAATATTGCCGGGATTTACGCGCGAGATGTAGGCGTCAAAGTTCTGGGACACATAATCAAACAGGTCCTGGGTCCACTCCGGGCGGAAGAAGACGACCTCCGCATGCCACCCGGCATCCTTGATCGCGTTGACAATGGGCATGGTGTCCTTGCGGTGCCCATCGATGAATTTGTCAGATCCGCCTTCAACCTCGAAGACGACAATAGCCTTATGCACGGCAGTCAGTTCCCTTTCTGGGAGCGCGCAGCGGCCGGGTGAACACATACATGTACTCCCGGCGACCGCGGGGGATAGCAACAATGAGGTTTGATGGCCACGCACCCGGGACCCGCAATGACCACCAGCACACGCGTGCAGCACACGGCCTTTACAGGGCCCACGCTCACCCCGCATGCGCCCGCCCGCGGGCGGGAAATTCCCGGCTACAAGCACGCACAACCTCGGCGCTTAACACGGCGCGGTTCCACTGCGTCCCAGCGTAATGCAGGAGCCACTACCCCCGCAGCGCAACGACGAACCGGCACCATTCGGCCGTCCACTCCCGGGCGCCGGAAGGCACCCCTGCTCCCCCTGTGGCACTGGCCACAGGCCGGCCGATATGCGGGCACCGCCGCACGCCTTCAGGCTAGGGTAGGTAACCAGTGCCCCGGGCTTTTCAAGCCACGCACTCGCCGCCGCGGGACGTGTACCGCGCACCCCTGCCTTCCTGGCCGCACCGGGCCCCTTGTCCCGCGGGAGATCCCGCGGCGTGCACCGTGGCCTTCTGCGTGACCTGCACAAAGGCGCGCAGCGGTACCCGGACGGGCGGACTTGAAGCAGGGGGCGGATAGTATTTTCTTTCCGCGACGCACGCCGATTCCCCGGCGCGACGCCGCGCGTAGAGCTAAGCGCTACAGCTGAAAGTGGAGAACAACCGTGCCCGTACCCTTTGACCCTCACCCGCAGTTTGCGCAGTACGCCCACCCGGAGCGGCTGGTCAGTGCCTCGTGGTTGTCTGCCCGCCTGGGCACCCCGGGGTTGCGGGTCGTCGAATCCGACGAGGACGCCCTCCTCTATGACATCGGTCACCTGCCCAGCGCCGTGCGCATCGACTGGCGCCGGGACCTCTCCCACCCGGTCACCCGCGACATCATCGACGGGGAGGCCTTCGCCGCCCTCATGCGCGCCAAGGGCATCCGCCGCGATGACACGGTGGTCATCTATGGCGACCGCGCCAATTCCTGGGCCGCCTACACCCTGTGGGTGTTCACCCTCTTCGGGCACCCCGACGTGCGCATTCTCGACGGCGGGCGCGACGCCTGGATGGCCGAGGAACGCGACACCTCCTACGCCGTTCCGGAGTATCCAGAGTCTGATTACCCGGTGGTTCCGCGTCTCGACGCCCCCGCCCGCGCCTTCTTCTCCGAAATCCTCGCGGGCACGCGCACCGGGGGAACTCAGATCCTCGATGTGCGCTCCCCGGAGGAATTCAGCGGCAACACCGCCCCACGCCCGGGGGTAGTCACCCCCGTGCAGCGCACGGGTCACATCCCCGGGGCGGTCAACCGCAACTGGGCGTCCGCGGTGTACCCCAACAGCAACTTCCGCAGCCGCGACGAGATTGCGCAGGCCTTCGGGCAACTCGACCCACAGGCCCCGACGGTGACCTATTGCCAGCTCGGGGACCGCTCCGCGCACAGCTGGTTCGTGCTCACCGCGCTGCTGGGATTCGAGCAGGTGCGCAATTATGACGGCTCCTGGGCCGAGTGGGGAAACATGATCGCCATGCCCATCGAGGTCGGCGCAGGTCCTTCCGGAGACTCCACCAAGGACCTTTAGTACCAACTTTGCGTCCAGGCGCCCGTTCGAGGGCTAAAAAACAGCGACCTGCGTGTAAGGTGTGTGCCCGTAACTGGGCCTGACAGGGTCCCGCTAACGCCGCTGCCTGCTGCGCCGATACGTCTTATATGCCCGTTCCACGCTGCTCAACCGCGTGGGGTCGCGCCGGCACCCAGCTGGCCGGCGGGCTACACAGTGCTGTCTTTGGCAGTCTTCGGGCCGCCTGGCACCGGTGTGATGCCTGGTCGGCGCCGGATCGGCGCTGGTGCGGCGCCCACTGCGCGCCGCACCCGGCACCACTGTGGATTCCCAGTTGTGAGTTTTTATGTTTCGTTGTTCATCGATCGCCCTAAGGAGGGTGTCTGCCCCGTGCCCGTGACAGGCAACACCACTAACCGGCCCATCACCAAGGTCCTGGTGGCCAACCGCGGCGAAATCGCCGTCCGCATCATCCGCGCCGCCGCTGACGCCGGCATCAGCTCCGTGGCCGTCTATGCGGATTCTGATGTGGACGCGCCCTTCGTGCGCCTGGCCGATGAGGCCTTCGCTCTTGGTGGCGACACCGCAGCACAGACCTACCTCAACGGCGCGGCCATCATCGCCGTGGCCGAGCGAGCCGGCGCGGATGCCGTGCACCCCGGGTACGGATTCCTGGCGGAAAACGCTGACTTCGCCCGCGACGTGCAAGCCGCCGGCCTGACCTGGATCGGCCCGTCTCCGGAGGCGATCGCTGCCCTGGGCGACAAGGTCACCGCCCGCGCCATCGCCGAGCGGGTGGGCGCCCCCATGGCCCCGGGTACCCATCACCCGGTGGATAGCGCCGCGGAAGTGGTGGACTTCGCCCGCACCCATGGTTTGCCCATTGCTATCAAGGCAGCCTTCGGCGGCGGCGGGCGAGGCATGAAGGTCGCCCACACCATCGAGGAAGTCCCGGAGCTTTTCGAGTCCGCCACCCGGGAGGCCACGGCCGCCTTCGGCCGCGGCGAGTGCTTTGTGGAGCGCTACTTGGACCGCGCCCGCCACGTCGAGTGCCAGGTGCTAGCTGATACCCACGGCACGGTGGTTGTGGTCGGCGACCGCGACTGCTCTTTGCAGCGGCGCTTCCAAAAGCTCGTGGAGGAGTCCCCCGCCCCCTTCCTCACCGCGGAGCAGCGCTCCCGCCTGCACGAGTCCGCCATCGCCATCTGCCGGGAGGCCGGCTACGTCGGCGCGGGCACGGTGGAATACCTGGTGGGTGCCGATGGCCTGATCTCTTTCCTGGAGGTCAACACCCGCCTCCAGGTCGAGCACCCCGTCACCGAGGCCACCTCGGGCATCGACCTGGTGCGCGCCCAGTTCCGCATCGCCGAAGGCCACCGCCTTGACCTGCCCGAAGAGATCACCCCGCGCGGCCATGCCATCGAGTTTCGCATCAACGGCGAGGACCCGGGGGCACACTTCATGCCCGCGCCCGGCACCATCACCGCCTACCACGAGCCCACCGGCCCGGGCGTGCGCGTGGATTCCGGGGTGCGCGGCGGCAGCGTCGTCGGCGGCCAATTCGACTCCATGCTGGCCAAGCTCATCGTCTGGGGCGCCACGCGTACCGAAGCCCTCCAGCGCGCCCGCCGCGCCCTGGCCGAGTTCCAGGTCGAAGGCCTGCCCACCGTCCTGGATTTCCACCGCCGCGTGGTCACCGAACCGGCTTTCACGGGCGACGAGGATCACTTTGACGTCTACACCCGGTGGATCGAAGAGGAGTGGGACAACCCGCTGACCCCCTACGTCGAGGAGGATCCGCTTGCCGACGCCTCCTCCCCCACCGAGCGCAATCGCATCACCGTGGAGGTCGACGGGCGCCGCATCGAGGTCGCCCTGCCCGCTACCTTCGGCGTTGGCGGTGCCGCGCCCCGCAAGCGCAAGCGCGCCCGCACCGCCGGTGCCGGCCCTGCCGCCTCCAGCGACGCCGTGGTGGCTCCCATGCAGGGCACGGTGATCAAGGTCAATGCGGAGGAAGGCCAGAGCGTTGCCGAAGGCGACGTGATCGTGGTCCTGGAGGCCATGAAGATGGAAAACCCAGTCAAGGCGCACAAGGCTGGCACCGTGACCGGGCTGGCCGTCGCCGCGGGCGACGGCGTGGCCAAGGGCGATACGATGCTGGAGATCACAGACTAGGCCAGCGCCTACCAGCTAGCACAAGCCCCCAACAGCGGTATTTCTTTCCGCTGCTGGGGGCTTGTGACATTGCCCGCGAAGTGGGGGCTATGCGATCTCCACGATGAGATCGCCGCCTTCCACCTTGGTGGCCTGCGTGATGGCCACCCGTTGGATGGTGCCGTCGATGGTGGCAGAAATGGTGGCCTCCATCTTCATCGCCTCGATGACGGCCACCGGATCGCCGGCCTTGACCTCATCGCCCACGGCCACCGACGGGGTGACCACGCCGGCGAATGGCGCGGCGACCTGGCCGGCCACGGCCGGGTTGGCCTTCTCCGCGGTGGCGGTGACGGACTCGACGGACTCGTCGCGCACCTTCATGGGGCGCACCTGGCCGTTGACGGTGCACACCACCGAACGCATGCCCTTTTCATCCGGCTCGCCGACCGCATCCAGGCGCACGTTCATGTTGCGCGAGGAGCCCGGCAGGGAGATCGAGATCTCCTCGCCTTCGACCAAGCCGTAGAAGAACTCGCGGTCGCCGAGCTTGGATACGTCGCCGAACATGCGGCGGTGGTCGGCGAACTCCTCGGCCGGCTTGGGGAAGAGCAGGCGATCGAGCGCGCCGCGGCGCTCCTTGGTGTCCTCCGACTCCAGGTGCGCGGCCTCCTCATCCGGGATCGCGGCAAGCGGATCCTTGCCCTGCTTGCGGCCCTTGAGTGCCTTATCGCGCAGCTCCTCGGGCCAGCCGCCGGGAGGCGTACCCAGGTCACCGCGCAGGAAGGCGATGACGGAATCCGGGATGTCATACTTCTGCGGATCCTTGGCAAACTCCGCGGCCGTCACGCCGGCGCCCACCAGGTAGAGCGCCAGGTCGCCGACCACCTTGGACGACGGGGTGACCTTGGTGGGGCGCCCCAGCAGCTCGTTGACATCCGCGTAGGTGTTTTCGATGAGCTCGAAGCGGTCCGCCAAGCCCAGCGCCGTGGCCTGGGCGCGCAGGTTCGACAGCTGGCCACCCGGGATCTCGTGGTGGTAGACCCGCCCGGTGGGCCCGGGGATGCCCGACTCGAACGGCGCGTAGAGGTTGCGCACGGCCTCCCAGTAGGGCTCCAAGTCACCCACGGCGTCCAGGCTGATGCCGGTGTCGCGGTAGGTGTGGGCAAAGGCGGCGACGATGGCCGACAGGGAGGGCTGGGAGGTGGTGCCGGACATGGGGGCAGAGGCGCCATCGACGGCGTCGGCACCCGCATCCGCGGCGGCGAGATAGGTGGCCAGCTGGCCGCCGGCGGTGTCGTGGGTGTGCACGTGCACCGGCAGGTCGAACTCCTTGCGCAGGGCCGTCACCAGCTTCTTTGCCGCCGCGGGGCGCAGCAGCCCGGCCATGTCCTTGACCGCCAGGATGTGCGCGCCGGACTCGACGATCTGCTCGGCAAGACCCAGGTAGTAGTCCAGCGTGTAGAGCTTTTCTGCCGGGTCCGTCAGGTCGCCCGAGTAAGCCATGGCGACCTCGGCGATGGTGGAGCCCGTCTCCAAGACGGCGTCGATAGCCGGGCGCATCTGGGAGACGTCATTGAGGGCATCAAAGATGCGGAAGATGTCCACCCCGGAGTCGGCGGCCTCGCGCACGAAGGCGCGGCACACTGTGGTGGGGTACGGGGTGTATCCGACGGTGTTGCGCCCGCGCAGCAGCATTTGGATATTGACGTTCGGCAGCGCCTCACGCAGGGAATCCAGGCGCGCCCACGGATCCTCGTGGAGGAAGCGCATGGCCACGTCATAGGTCGCCCCGCCCCAGGCCTCCACCGACAACAGGTTCGGCGTGAGCGCAGCGACGGCCTTGGCCGGCGGGATCAGCGCAGAACTGCGCACCCGCGTGGCCAACAAGGACTGGTGCGCATCGCGGAACGTGGTGTCCGTGACCGCCAGGGCGTCCTGCGCGCGCAGCTCCTCAGCGAACTTCTTGGGGCCAAGCTGCAGCAGCCGGTCGCGTGAGCCCCGCTTGAGTTCACCCGTGGGCAACTCCGGCAGCTTGTCCACCGGCATCAGGTCGGTGGGCCGCGGGCCGTGCGGCTTGTTCACCGTCATGTTGGCCAGGTAGTCCAGGATGCGGGAGGGCTCATCGTCGGCCGGGGGCGCCTGCAGCAGCCACGGGTGATCCGCGATGAAGCTGGTGGAAATGCGCGAGTGCAGGAAGTCATCCTCGCGCAGCAGCGCCCGCAGGAAGCCGATATTGGTGGCCACCCCGTTGACGGTGAACTCATTGAGCGCCCGCTGCGCGCGCGCCACGGCGCCGGCAAAGTTGGTACCCCGGCAGGTCATCTTGACCAGCAGCGAGTCAAAGTTCGGGGTGATCTCCCCGCCGAGAGAGGCCGCCCCATCCAGGCGCACGCCCGCGCCACCCGGCGAGCGGTACGCCGTGATGGTGCCGGAATCCGGGCGGAACCCATTGTTGGGATCCTCCGTGGTGATGCGGCACTGCAACGCCGCACCCTCCGTGGTGATGTCCTCCTGGCGCAGATCCAACTGATCCAAGGTGGCACCCGCCGCGATGCGCAGCTGCGCCTTGACCAGATCCACACCCGTGACCTCCTCGGTGACGGTGTGCTCGACCTGGATGCGCGGGTTCATCTCAATGAAGACGTGCTTGCCTTGATCATCAACCAAAAACTCCACGGTGCCGGCACCCTGGTAGCCAATGTGGCGGCAAAACGCCACGGCGTCCGCGCAGATGCGCTCCCGCAGCTTCGGGTCCAGATGCTGGGCCGGGGCGATCTCCACGACCTTCTGATGGCGGCGCTGCAACGAGCAGTCACGCTCATAGAGGTGGATGACGTTGCCGGCCTCATCGCCGAGGATCTGCACCTCGATGTGCTGCGGGTTGAGCACCGCACGCTCCAGGTACACGCTGGCGTCGCCGAACGCGGCCTCCGCCTCGCGGGAGGCCTCCGCAGCCAGCTCCGGCAGCTGATCCATCGAGGGCACAAAGCGCATGCCGCGCCCGCCGCCGCCGGCTACAGCCTTGACAAACAGCGGGAACTCCCGGCCTTCGGCCATGGCGACCAGCTCATCGACGTCCTTAGACGGCGCCGAATCATCCAAGATGGGCAGGCCGGCCTCGCGGGCCGCCTCCACCGCGGCCGCCTTATCGCCGGTGAGGTCAAGCACCTCCGGCGGCGGGCCAACAAAGGTGATGCCGTTGTCCGCGCACTGGCGGGCCAGCTCCGCATTCTCCGACAGGAAGCCATAGCCGGGGTAGACGGCGTCTGCGCCAGACTCCTTGGCCGCTCGGATGATCTCCGAGATAGTCAGGTACGCCTTGACGGGCGAGCCCTCGGCGCCGATGCGCACGGCCTCATTGGCAAACGCACGGTGGAAGGAGTTGCGGTCCTCCCGGGGATAGACGGCGACAGTCTGCGCGCCGACCTCATAGGCAGCACGAAACGCCCGAACGGCGATTTCTCCGCGGTTGGCTACGAGGATTTTCTTGAAAGAAGGCAGTGTTGGCGAAACCACGTTTGAAAAGTCCTTTCCCACGTGGGAATAGTGAGGGAAACTACGCGTGTCCATGAAGTCTAGCCCAGTATCTGGCCCCTCACGGCCGGATCCCCGCCCCGGTTTTATCCGAGGCGGGGCATACTACGCAAATGTGTTGGTCTGGCCGGTCCTACTCCAGGGACTTGTTGGGCACCGGACGCTGCTCGTGGCCGTTGTAGGCCGACAGCGGGCGGATGAGCGAGTTGTGCTCATTTTGCTCAATGATGTGCGCGGTCCACCCGGTGATGCGGGCCATGACAAAGATCGGGGTGAAGAACTGCACCTCGAATCCCAGCAGGTGATAAGCCGGGCCGGTGGGGAAATCGAGGTTGGGCTTAATGCCGGTGCGCTCGTCCATGGCCTGCGCCATGATCTCATACATCTGCACCCACTTGTCCCCGTCGTGCGCCTCCGCGAGCTCCCGGAATGCGGCCTCCATGGTGGGCACCCGCGAATCGCCGTTCTTGTACACGCGGTGACCAAAGCCCATGATCAGGCGCTTGTTGTCCAGGGCGTCCGTCACCCAGGCCTTGGCCTTGTCCGGGTCCCCGATCTCCAGCATGGTATGCATGACGGCCTCGTTGGCGCCGCCGTGCAGGGGGCCCTTGAGCGAGCCGATGGCACCGGTGACTGCCGAGTAGGTGTCCGACATCGACGAGGTGATCACCCGCGCGGTGAACGTCGAGGCGTTGAAGGAGTGCTCGGCGTAGAGGATCAGCGACTTGTCAAAGGCCTCCACGTCCGCGCGGTTGGTTGCCGGGGAGTCCTCCCCGTCGCCGAAGACCATGTAGAGGAAGTTCTCCGCGAAGCCCTTCTTCACCGACGGCTCCAGGTAGTCCTCGCCGCGGCGGCGGCGAATGTCCAGGGCGACCACCGTGGGCAGCTTGGCCATCAGCTCCAGGGAGGTGCGCCGGATGTGGTCCGAGTCCTTGGTGTAGGCCTCAGGATCCTGGGCGCCGATGTAGCTGACCGCCGACCGCAGCACGTCCATGGGGTGGCAGGACAGCGGCATGGCGCGGACCAAGTCGATCAGGCCGCGGTCGATGTGACGCAGGGCCTTTTCCCGGGCGGAGAAGCGGCGCAGCTCATCAGAGGTGGGCAGCTCGTCGTTCCACAGCAGGTAGGCCACCTCTTCGAAGGTGCAGTAGCGGGCCAGTTCCTGGACGGGGTATCCCCGGTAGGTCAGGGAGTTGGTTTCCGGGACGACCTTGGAGATGGCGGTGTAGTCAGCGACGACACCAGCCAGGCCCTTGTAGACCTTCGGCTCGTCCGCGGCGGGCGTTGCAGGAGTGGTGGAGGTGCTCATGGTGTAGTCCTTCCTTTCCGGGAAAGTGATCAGTGGGTGGGGTCGTAGGAGTCCGCCGAGTAGGTGAACACCTGCTGGTCAAACGCGTTGTATTCGGCGTAGCGCAGCAGCTCGTAGAGGCGCGAGCGGTGCTGCATGCGCTCCAGCCAGTCGGTCTGGGTGCCGGTTGCTGCGATGTCGGCCAGGGCAGATTCGACCTGGCCCATGGCGATGCGCAGCGTGGTCACCGGATAGATCACCGCGTTGTAGCCGATGCTTTCGAGCTGGCTGGCGGTGAGCAGTTCGGTCTTGCCAAACTCGGTCATGTTGGCCAGCAGCGGCACGTCGGGCACGGCGGCGCGGAAGCGCTCGAACTCCTCGGGGGTGTGCAGGGCCTCGGTGAAGATGAGGTCTGCGCCGGCATCCGCATAGGCCTTGGCCCGGTCGATGGCCTTGTCTATGCCTTCGACGCCGGCGGCGTCGGTGCGCGCGGAGATGACAAACTCCGGGTCGCGCCGCTCGCCGACGGCCGCGGAGATGCGCCGCACCATCAATTCGACGGGGACGACCTCCTTGCCGTCGAGGTGCCCGCAACGCTTGGGGTTGACCTGGTCTTCGAAGTGGCAGCCGGCCACGCCGGCGTCTTCAAACTCGGAGACGGTGCGCGCCGCGGACATCGGCTCGCCGAAGCCGGTGTCGGCGTCGACGAGGACCGGCAGGTTGGTCGCGCGGGCGATCTGGCGGGAGCGCCCGGCGACCTCAGTCAGGGTGGTCAGGCCGATGTCCGGCAGCGCCAGGTCTGCGGCGACGACAGCCCCGGAGACGTAGACGCCCTCAAAGCCGGCATCTTCGATGGCGCGCGCCACCAGCGGGGAGAACGCGCCCGGCAGGCGCTGGATGGTTCCGGAGGCCAGGCCGGCGCGCAAGGCGCTGCGACGTTGCGTGGGGGAAACGGGAGTGGAATACAGTGCTGTCATCAGAACAGTCCTTCGGGGGTCTGCGGGGCGCGGGCGAGCACGTCATCGTCGAGGTGAATGTTCAGCTCGCGCAGATCGTCAAGATCGGGCAGGGCTTGCGCCGCCTCCAAGAAGCGGTCCTGCTCGGCTGGGGCGACGACGCCGTGCGCCAGCGTCCGGAACTTCTCGATGTAGTTCTCGCGCGCGAACGGGCGCGCGCCCAAGGGGTGGGCGTCGGCGAGGGCGAGCTCATCGGTGAGGACGCGGGCGTCGGAAAGCGTGATCTCCACGCGCGCGCCGAAGGCCTTTTCCTCCGGGTCAACGGAGTGGTAGCGCCGCGTCCATTCCGGATCCTCGACCGTGGAGATCTTGCGCCACAGCTCAATGGTCTCCGGGCGGTGGGCACGCTCCGGCGCGTAGGAGCGCTCGTGGTGCCACTCCCCGTCCTCCAATGCGACGGCAAAGATGTACATGATGGAGTGGTCAAGCGTCTCGCGCGAGGCGTCCGGATCGAACTTCTGCGGATCATTGGAGCCGGTGCCAATGACGTAGTGGGTGTGGTGGCTGGTGTGGATGACAATGGACTCCACCTTGCTCAAGTCCCCGCCGGTGGCCTCCAGGACGGCCGGGCGCATGCGGCGCGCCAGGTCGATGGGCGCCTGGGACTGGTATTCGGCCGAGTGCTCCTTGGTAAAGGTGTCCAAGATGGCGCGCTTGGGCTCGCCGGGGCCGGGCAGCGGGATGGTGTAGGAGGCGTCCGGTCCGCCAAGCATCCAGGCGATGAAGCCGTCCTCGCCTTCCCAGATGGGCGCCGGGGATCCCTCGCCGCGCATGGCGCGGTCGATCGCCTCGATGGCCATCTTGCCGGCGAAGGCCGGGGCGAAGGCCTTCCAGGAGGAGATCAGGCCCTTGCGGGACTGGCGGGTGGCGGTGGTGGTGTGCAGGGCCTGTCCGATGGCCTGGTAGATGGTGTCAACGTCCAGGTGGAGGAGGCTGCCCAGCCCGGCGGCGACGGAGGGGCCCAGGTGGGCGACGTGGTCAATCTTGTGCTCGTGCAGGCACATGCCGCGGGTGAGGTCGACCTGGATCTCGTAGCCGGTGGCGATCCCGCGGATGAGGTCGCGCCCGGTGCTGCCGCGGTGCTGGGCCACGGCGATGATCGGCGGGATGTTGTCGCCGGGGTGGGAGTATTCGGCCGCCAGGAAGGTGTCATGGAAGTCCAACTCGCGCACGGCGGTGCCGTTGGCCAGGGCTGCCCACTCTGCGGAGTAGACCCCGGTGGCCCCGAAGACTTCCGCGCCGCCGGTGGTCACCGGGTGGGCCAGCGCCTGGGCGCGGGCGGCGGTGACGGGGCGGCGCAGGGCGGACGCGGCGGAGACGGCGGCGTTGTCGATGATGCGGTTGATGATCATCTCCGCGGTGTCGGCGGGGACGTCGACCTCGTCAGCCGCGACGGCGGCGATCTTGTAGGCGAGGTGTTCTGTGTAGGGGAAGTCCTCTGCCGAAGCGTGGGTGCGGACCTCGTGGTCAATCATGGGCGCCTCCTTTGGTGTGTGACCCCACCCCGGTAACTACCCCCGCGGGGGTAGTACTTTCCATGTCAATCAGTCGGATGATCGTTCTGCAACCAGCCGATTCAGGGGTATTGGGGGGATCTTTCGGTGGTGGCGTTCATGCTAGGCCGAAACGTGTGGCTGCAATCACAGTCCATGATGCGTACTATGCGTTTACACGTTCTGCACACTTTGCAATATCTGCTAATTCCCCAGCTAGAAGGTTCGCCAATCACCCTAAGGAGGCTGAAGCAGACATGACTAAGCTCTACGCCGGGGGTAGGATCCGCACCCTGCGTCGGTCCCACGGGCTGACCCAAGCGCAGATGGCACGGCGCGTGAACCTGTCCACCAGCTACCTCAACCAGTTGGAAAATGACCAGCGGCCCCTCACCGTCCCTGTCCTGCTCACCCTCACCCGCACCTTCGGGGTGCCCGCCGAGCACTTCTCCGGCGACGCAGAGACCCACACCGCCGCCCAGCTTGCCGACGCCCTCCCCAGCATCAACCCCACCGAACTGACCGACCTGGCCACCCGCCACCCTGACATCGCCCACGCCATCCTGACCAAGCTCAACCCGCCGGCCAGCCCCCACCCGCAGCCCTACGAGGCCGTCCAGGACTTCTTCTACCAGCACCGCAACTACTTCCCGGACCTCGACGCCGACGCCGAAGACTTCGCCGCCCGACTCGGGGACCCCCCACTGCGGCTCAGCCGCCTCGCCGCGGCCATAGACACCCACCTGGGCGTATCCGTCCGCTTCACCGGCTCCGCCACCGGCCCCCGGCGCCACCTCGACCGCGACGCCGGGGTGCTCACCCTGCGCCGAGACCTACGCGAGGCACAAATGTGCTTCGAGCTCGCCCTCGTCCTGGCCCTAGAGACCCGCACAACGCTTATCGACGCCGCCATCGCCGAACTCCACGACCCCCAAGCACGCGAGGTCGCCCGCCTGGGCATGGCCCAATACCACGCCGCCGCGGTGACCATGCCCTACACGGCCTTTAGGGATCGCGCCGAAGAGCTCCACTACGACATCGAGCTGCTCTCCCGGCACTACGGCGGCGGGTTCGAGGCCACCTGCCAGCGGCTGTCCACCCTCCAGCGCCCCGGGCGCGAAGGCGTGCCCCTCTTCTTTGTCCGCACCGACCGCGCCGGGAACATCTCTAAGCGGCAATCCTCCACCGCCTTCCACGTCCCCCGCGGCGGCGGATCCTGCCCCTTGTGGATCATCCACCGCGCCTTTGAAAACCCCGGGTCCATCGTCCGCCAGGTAGCCGTCATGCCCGACGGGCGCAGCTACCTGTGGATTGCGCGCACCGTCACCGAACCCGCCGGCGGGTTCGGCCAGCCCCAGAAGGAATTCGCCGTCGGCCTGGGATGCGACCTCCACCAGGCCCACCGGCTGGTCTACTCGCGCGGGCTCGACTTAACCGGCCAGTCCTCCACCCCCATCGGGCCGGGCTGCCGGGCCTGCTCGCGGCCCCTGTGCCCGCAACGCGCCTTCCCCCAGTCCGGGCACCGCGTGGTCGTCTCCTTTAGCTCCAGCGCACCCGGACCGTACGCGACGGCAACCGCCGCCGATGCGGACCCCGGCGCGCCGGTCGTGCGGTGAGCACCGGGGCGTCGATAAGCGGCTAGGGGTGCTTACTCCAGGTCGTCGTGCGAGACCAGGCTGCGCGCGGCCTCCGTGACCGAACCGGACAGGGACGGGTACACAGCAAAAGAGTCCGCCAAGGCGTTGACCGTCAGGTTGTTGGTCACCGCCACCGCCACCGGCAAGATCAGCTCGGAGGCCGTTGGTGCCACGATCACACCGCCGATGACAATGCCGGAATTGCGGCGACAAAACAGCTTGACAAAGCCGTGCTGAAGCGATCGCATCTTCGCCCGCGGATTGGTGGTCAGCGGCAGCATCACGCTGCGCGCGGTGACCTCGCCAGCCTCGATTTGATGCTGGGTCACCCCCACCGCGGCGATCTCCGGGCGGGTGAACACCGCCGTGGCCACCGTCTTGAGCCGCAGCGGACTGACCCCCTCCCCCAGCGCGTGGTACATGGCAATGCGCCCCTGCATCGCCGCCACGCTGGCCAGGGGAAACAGGTCCGTGCAGTCGCCCGCGGCATAGATGCCCGGCACGTTGGTGCGCGAGACCCGGTCCACCTTGATATGCCCGGACGGGGTCAACTCAACACCGATGTCCTCCAGCCCAATGCCTGAGGTTTGCGGCACCGAACCCACCGTCATCAGTGCGTGGCTGCCCGCAATCTGGCGACCATCAGTGGTAAAGACCGTCACCCCGGTGTCCGTGGCCGTCACCTTTTCCACGCGCGCATGCTTTTCCAGGCTCACCCCGCGCTCGGAGAGCACCGTCTCCAGCACGTCCGCCGCGTCCGCGTCATCGTGGGGAAGGATGCGGTCCCGGGAGGCGACCATGGTCACCTTCACGCCTAGCTCCGTGAACGCGGAAACGAACTCCGCGCCGGTCACACCCGAGCCCACCACGATGAGGTGCTCCGGCAGCTCGCGCAGATCGTAGATTTGCTGCCAGGTCAGAATCCGGCGCCCATCCGGGCGCGCGTCCGGCAGCACCCGTGGCGTGGCCCCGGTGGCAATGAGCACCAGGTCACACTCGATGAGCTCGGAGGAACCATCCGCCGCCGTGGCGCGCACCTGGTGGATGGTCTGGTGCGCCCCGCCATCTTCGATGCAACCCCGCCCGTTGATCACCCGGACCCCCACGTTTGTCATCTGCTCTGCGATGTCATCCGACTGCTCCCCGGCGAGCGCCTGAACACGCGCGTTCAGCGCCCCCAGATGCACCGTCGCCTGGGTGACCCCGTCGCCCAAACCCATCGCATCCGCGCGCCGCAGATCCGTGCGAATAGACGCGCCGGCGATGAAGGATTTCGACGGCACGCAGTCATGGATCACCGCAGATCCCCCCATCCCCTGATCTTCAATCAGCGTGACGCTGGCGCCATACTTTGCACCGGCGATCGCGGCCTCATAACCGGCAGGACCACCACCGATGATGACTATGCGCTGGGAAGCGGGCATGACAACAAACCTCCAAAACGGATCAACGGGAAAACAGATGCAGTGTCCCCCTCAGGGTAACCGACTCCCCACGGCAACCACCCCCGAAACCACCACGCACACCACGCCACCCGGTGCACCTGAAGGGGGAACACCAGTGCTTTTGTTCACTCACCCGCGCGCACTCAGTCCGCCGCGGCAGCGCCCCCGGCGGCCCCGGCACCCTGGCTGAGGCGGTCGATGGTTGCCGCAAACAGGCGCACCCCGACGCCGATGGCGCGCTCATCAACCACCAGGTCGCCCTGGTGCAGATCCTGCCGCGGCCCCTTGCCAGACCAACAGCCCAGCCGCGCCATGGTGCCCGGAACATGCTCCAGGTACCACGAAAAATCCTCCCCGCCAGACGACTGCGGGGCCTCAATAATGCACTGCGGGTCGACGGCCTGGGCGGCCTCCACCAGAAACGCCGTGGCAACCTCATCATTAATCACCGGCGGCACGCCCCGCTGATAGTGCACCTCATGGGAGCACCCGGTCGGTGCCAACACCTGCTCCACCAGCTCCACCAGCAGCGGCTCAATCGTGCGCCACACCCCAATAGAGGCAGTGCGCAGCGTGCCCGTAAGCACCCCGCGCGTAGGAATGGCGTTTGCCGCATGCCCCGCATCCACGCTGCCAAAAACCAACACCGTCCCCGTGCGCGGATCCACCCGGCGCGACAACAGCGCCGGCAGTTGCGTAATCAACGCCCCCAGGCCGTAGACCACATCCGCGCTCAAATGCGGACGCGAACTATGCCCACCCGGCCCAGTGACGTGAATAGACACAATATCTGTGGCCGACGTAATCGCCCCAGTGCGCACACCCACGTGGCCAACCTTGAGCTTGGGTTCCGCATGCACGGCAAAGATCGCGCCCACGCGCTCTAGGCACCCATAAGAAATAACCTCACTCGCCCCACCCTCAAGGACCTCTTCCGCAGGCTGGAAAATCACCCGCACGCCGCGCTCCAGCGGGGCATCCGCCAGGCTGCACGCCAGCGCCAAAGCAATGGTGGTGTGCACATCGTGGCCGCACGCATGGCTCACCGACGGGCGGGTTGAAGCGCACTCCAGGCCACTACTATCCGCGATGGGAAGTGCATCAATGTCCGCACGAAAAGCCACCAGATGCTCATCGTGCGGCCCAATGTCCACCATCAATCCGGTCCCCGGAAAACGCCGCGGCGTCAACCCATGGTCCTCCAACACCCGGGCCACAAATGCGGTGGTGGCGGTCTCCTGATGCGACAACTCCGGGTGCGCATGCAAATGCCTACGCCACGCCAGCACCTCCTCGCGGTTGCGCTCAAGCCACGCGCTGACATGCTGGGTTATGCGCACTGGGTCTTCCTCAAATCTGGGTCCATCTTTATCGAGCTCACCCGGTTGCGCCTGCGCCCTAGCCTGCGCTTATCGACGCCCCCACCCCTCACCCTAAGCAGGAATCCACCCGGGCAAGAAAGCATCAGGCACAGCCGCAGCCGGAGTTTCTGTGCTCATGATAGCCCGGGGCCGAGTTTTTCCTCGTCCTTACTCCTCTTTAGCGCCCGCTATACAGTCTGCTGCTGCGTCGCGTGCGGCAGGTGGGTTCCCTCCGGGGCCAGCCACGCGTGACGCCGGCCGTACCGGTATTCCGGCACGGCCGGCGTTGGCGGTCGCAGTCCTTCTCGGTGCTTTCTAGGCTTCTTCTAGGCCTCTTGGGGTGTGGTTGGAGAAGCGTCGGATGTGGCGGTCTCTGCCTCTGCCGCGAAGTTCTCCGCGGGCAGGCGCGGATCCGCCGGGGCTCCGCTGTCTTCCTTGTCTTCTTTGTCTTCCTTGCCTTCCTTGTCTTCCCCGATGGTCAGGACCATCGCCGTGGGCGGTGCACAGATGAGATCGACGTTTCGCATGGCCTGCGGAAAAAGTACTGCCGGTGGGACTTCCAGGGCGCGCGCAAGCCGGTACACCGTGGACATAAACGGATCATTTGGGGAGCCCTTAGAGGTTTCGTTGCGCTCCATGTTGCTGATCTGGTTGCGACTGAGCTGAGCCAAATCGCCCAGCTCCTGTTGAGTCAGCCCGCGCAACTCGCGGAGCTGGGAAAGGTTGCTGGCAAAGCAGTATCCATAGGAGGTCCACTGCGGCCAGTCTTCGAGCCCATTGCGATCCATACAGCCCACTGTGCACACCGCAATGGGAATTGTCTGCCAACTGCGGTTGGCAGACCGTCTTGTTGCAGCTACCTCGGCCTGGCTAGTCCCCAGCCATCTCTATGTTGCGCGGACCGTAGAGTCGGTCGCCGGCGTCTCCCAGCCCCGGAACGATGTAGGCGTCCTCATTGAGCTGAGGGTCGATCGCCGCAGTGACCAGGCGCACCGGCAGGCCGGAGTCCTCCAAGGCGGCGACCCCCTCCCGCGCAGAGACCATGCACACCGCCGTGATGTCCGTGGCCCCGCGGTCTGCCAGCAGGCGGATGGCGTGCAACAACGATCCGCCGGTGGCCAGCATCGGATCGACCACAAAGACCGGCTGCCCGGACAAGTCACGAGGCAGCGCTTCGAGATAGGGCACCGGCTCATGGGTAGTCTCATCGCGCGCCAAGCCGATGAATCCCACCTGCGCATCCGGGATCATGGACAACGCCGGGTCCACCATTCCCAGGCCAGCGCGAATGACGGGAACGATGATCGGCGGCTGGCTCAAGCGGGTACCCTGCGCGACTCCTACCGGGGTGGTGGTGTCAAAGTGCTCGACAGGCAACTCACGGGAAGCTTCATAGATGAGCATGGCGCCGAGGTCGGCCAGGGCGGCACGGAACGCGGCATTGTCACTGCGCGCATCGCGCATGAGGGTCAGTCTGGAGGCGGCCAAGGGATGGTCGATGACGGTGATGTCCATGATGACCATGGTAAGCCGCCGGGGCATGGGATTTGTGCCACGGGCGGGGAACCAACCTGACAGTCGGGAGAGTCGAATGGACCATGACACCTTTCCTGCACGCATCCCCTCCCCGCCCAATAGGCGCTGACCTTAACATCGACTGCACCCGGGCCCGGCGGCTGGCCTCCGAACTCGCCCAGGCCAGCATGGTCGGTCCCGCCGGGTTGCCCACTTTCCAGGGCGGTCCCGGCACGCAGGGCCTCGCACACGCCGCCCAGGCCGCCGCAACGATGCTGGCGGGAAGGCAATCTCGGCTCTGCGACCACCTGCACACGCTTGCGCAAACCTCTGCCCACTGGGTCGATCACCTCGACGCGACAGACTCCGCAGCCGCCCGAAGCCTCAACGAGGTGGCGCGATGATTCCCGTGCTGTCTGCGCTGCGCACGCTCGACGGGCTTCGCCCGCCAAGCTTTGCCACCTCTCCCCTCTCTGCGCTGCCGCTGCCCAACATCGACGAAATTGTCCTGGCCCTGGCCCGCGAACTGGACACCAATGCGTTTCCCATCCTCCATGCGCGCGAATCCCTCGGGCGTGACTACACGGACTTCTCCACCCTGACCGGACTGGCCGCCAGGCTGGTCGGTGCCGCCCGCGCCGATATTTTCACCATCGCCCAGCAGCTGTTCTCCCAGTGCGCCCGCGAGCTTCCCGCCCTGGCCTCAGGCAATCCCGTCATCATCGCCGGTGCAGTGGGCAGACTGGGCGCCCACGCCGCCGCTGCGGTCGCGCACGGCCAGGAGCGCGCCGCGCGCCTCGAAACAGAATTAGCTCCCGTCACCAGCTCGCTGGAAAAGCTAGCCGCCACCGATGACGCACTGCCCGCGCTGCCTGGGCCGCCCGTAGCCGCAGGCACCGCGGCACCTGATGCGGAAGCGGCGGGCGGGGCCGCCCCAGCTGCCGCGCACATACCCACGGCGACGCGCGCGCATGATCCCACACACCCTCCTGCGGAAGAAGACTCCCCCGAGCTGGGCGGAACTGCGGTGATGGAGGGGACGCAGACAAGCGATTCCGGATCCGCACAAGGCCGCCAAGCGGTTGCCGCGGCCCGCAGCGCCATCGGCACGCCGTACGCCTGGGGAGGCACCGGGAACGGCGGGTTTGACTGCTCCGGGCTGACCCAATGGGCGTGGCGCCAAGCCGGCGTGGAATTGCCCCGGCTCGCCCAAGACCAGTGCGTAGGCAGACAGGTCAGCGCTGCCGAGCTCCAACCCGGAGACCTGGCCGTGTGGGACGGCCACGTGGCCATGTACGCCGGCGATGGGCAGCTGATCGAGGCCGGTGATCCCGTGCAGACCAACCCACTGCGCACCTCAAACATGGGGATGGCTTTTAAGGGGTTCTTCCGGCCGACCGGTTAGGGCGTTTACGGTAAGATGCAGCGCCATGAGTACCAAAGCCATCGTCCCTGTGAAGCTTTCCCTTACCGAGGGCGATTTTTACACCCTCTGGGCTCCCGCCTGGCGTGAGCACGGCGCCCAATGGCAGGCCTTCTTAGGTGCCGACGATGAGCTCTACTTCTTCCGCTCCCCGGGCCAACTCCTGGCCTTCTTAGAGTCCGGAAAGCCCCACGACCTCACCGAACACCCCAAGTGGGAAACCTTCGCCGCGGCAGATGAGTCACGGGTCGCCCCGCAGGAGCGCCACACCTATGACATCATCGGCGCGCCCGCGCTGCTCGCCCAGCGCCCGTCACACGTCAACGTCAAGCAGCTCAGCGGCATCTTCGCCTTCACGCGCTCCCTGGCGCAGGTCTCCGGCGCTGAGGCCGTGGAGGTCTTCTTCGCCTCCCACTCCATCCTCCACAACGTTGACCGCGGCTTCGAGCACTACGCGGGCGAGCATGGGCTCAGCGAATGGTCCGGCGTGGGTCGGGTTGTTCTAGAAAACTGGAAGCGCGTCGTCGAGGCGCTGGATGCCAAGGTCACACTCGTCGACGTGGACGAGGCCGTGGGTGGGGACGCCGACACCCGCGTTGCCACCGCCGTAGCCAACGCTGCCGCCGCCAAGGAAAAGGAACGCGCGGCGCGCAAGGAAGAGCTGGACAACGCCGATCCTTACGACACCACCGTGTGGGCCACCTCGGGCATTGACCCCATCAAGATTGTCATCGACGGCTCCACCCTGTACACGCTGCGCACCTACGTCGATGACGTGCCCGTCTTCCTGGGCCGCTACGGCGAAATGTTCACCTTCAACAGCCGCAAGGCGCTGGTGCGGTGGATCATTGGCAATGACGAGCACAACCTGGCCAACCTGTCTACCTGGGAATCCCTCGTCGCCGCCGCCAACGACGGCCAATTAGACGTCACCGTCCACCCGGACAACGTCTACGCCTTCAACGGGCTGCGCCGCGACATTGCCAAGGGCGTCGACGCCGTGGACACCAAGCAGCTGGGCCGCTGCTACGAACTGCTTGCCGACGCCGCCGACTGGGCCGCCGACGACTCCCTGAACTCCTACTTCCTGGCCCACCCGCGCATGCAGGACTACATCGCCTACATGCTCGGCTCCACGGAAACCTCCGGGTACGTCCCCTCCGCCCCGTTTACCCAGCACTCCGAAGGCTGGGCAGAACTGGAAAAGATGCTGGTCAAGCGCTTCTCCCGCAGCTAGCGCCACCCCCTGGGCGGGGGCTGTGATTAAGAAAACACGTGGCCCCGTCCTACTATGTTGAGCGATGTTGACGCGACTTACCTCCGCCGCCCGCCTGCGCGCCCTGGCCTTGCCGCTTGCCGCCTGCCTTGTCCTGCCCGTTGCGGCAGGCCCCGCACTCGCTGTGGAGGTTGGTGCTGCGCCCGTGCCGGCACCAGCTCCCGCACCGGCGCCTGCCCCGGGGATAGCTCCGGCACCGCCGGCGGCGCCCGGCAACCCCGGTCCTGGAGGGGTCTCCGCTGATGCTGCTGATGCAGCCGATTCAGCCGGGGCCGATGGAGGCGAGTCGTCTGATCCCGCAGCCATCCCGACCCGCTCCGCCGCGCCCAATACGGACAACTGCCCCAATGCGCTGGTCCCCCCGCAGGCCCGCACCACCTCTGAGGCCCTGGCCCCCGGCCAGGCTGCGCCTACTCCCCCGCCGGTGACCTACCAGGGGCCCTGTGGGGTCAGCGCCGCTCCGGGATTCCAGGTACCCGCCGAGCTGACGGCCAGCTCCTGGCTGATTTTCGATATTGATTCCGGACAGATCGTTGCTGCCAAGGACCCGCACGGGCGCTACCGTCCGGCCAGCGTGATCAAGGTCCTGCTGGCCATGGTGGTCCTGCGCGACTTAAACATTGATGCGGTGGTCCCCATCAGCGAGGAGGCTGCCGGCATTGAAGGCTCGGCCGTGGGCGTGGGCACCACCGGGCGCTACACCACCCGCGACCTGCTCTATGGGTTGCTGCTGGCCTCCGGCAATGACGCCGCGACGGCCCTGTCCCAGGCACTCGGCGGCACGGACGTGGCGCTGGCCAAGGTCAACGAGCTGGCCCAGCAGCTCGGCGCCACGGACACGCACGTTGGTGCGGTCACCGGCCTGGATTCCGCCGGGCAGATGACCTCCGTGACGGACCTGGCACGCTTCTACCGGGCGGCCTGGCGCAACCCTCTGTTCGCCCAGATCGTCAACACCGAACACGTGGACTTCCCTGGCTACGATGACCACCCCGGCTACCAGGTGTGGAACGACAACGGCCTGTTCATGAATGATCCCGATGGCATCGGCGGCAAGACGGGCTACACCGATGACGCCAACCACACCTTCGTCGGCGGCATGGATCGCGGCGGGCGGCGCCTGGCCGCGGTGATTCTGGATACCACCATCGACAAGGGCCGCCCCTGGGAGCAGGCCCAACGCCTCCTCAACGCGGCCTATGCGCTGCCTCCAGCCGCCCAGATCGGCAGCCTGGATACGCCCCCACCCGCACCGGATGCCACCTCCGAGGCTCCCGAAGCCCCAGGCCCAGCCGAGGCGCATACGTCTTCCGCGCTTAGCGACGCCCACGGCACCCTCATCGGCGGCATCGTTGCGGCAGTCGTCATCATCGCCGCCATAGGTGCAGGTGTTTGGAGCCTGCGCCGGCGCCGGTAGTTTCCCACTGTTGAGGCCGGTAACTACCACCGCTGATTCAAGAGGTTTGCCGACTTATCCGAGTATCTTGTTCACAAGTCAGCTTCCCTCTGATGCCTCTGAGGTAGAGACTTGACCTAGGTTTTTCCGGGTTCGGGTCGACGTGTGCGCGTATGTGCTGTCCTCGCACTGCTGAGAAGGGCGCACCGCCAACGGGTGTCTCCCTTTGGCCCTACTTTGGCGATACCAGTGACAGCCCAGAGCCGATAACCCTACGCTAAACATAGGTACTACAGCCAACATTTACCCAGGGGATGACGGCCATGCGGCTACGCACAACAAATGCTCCAGGCCCTTGCCGCACAGCCCTCAACACACACGGTGGCCTAGCCAACGGGGAGAAGAGCGACATTCCCCACAATCGGCATTCGTTGACACTTTGAGGCAGGTAGTTCAGCCATGCGACTGACAGTAAGCAAACTCACCGTACGCTATCGGAATAAGACCGCCGTCAACGCCGTGGACTGGGACTTAGGCCCCGGCGTCCACGCGCTACTGGGCCCCAATGGTGCTGGGAAATCCTCCCTGCTGAGCACGCTGGCTACGCTACGCAAGCCGACGTCGGGAAGTTTTTCCATTGACAGACGCACCGGCGCAGACGTGCGACGCACCCTGGGGTATTTGCCCCAAGACAATCTGGGCAAATCCCGCATGACAGTCACCGAGCACCTGACCTATATGGCCTGGCTCAAAGAAATCCCCGAACACCACACGCCCGAGCATATCCAGGAACTTCTGGCAATTGCCGAGCTTGAGGATCAAGCACATAGCCGAATCTCAGCACTTTCTGGAGGCATGCGCCGCCGAGTGGGTATTGCCTCGGCATTGGCCGGGCACCCCCAGCTAGTCATCCTGGATGAGCCCTCAGCGGGATTAGACGTCGCGCAGCGAGATCGCCTGCGCTCCATTGTCTCCCGCGTTGCCCAAGGCGCCACGGTCATCGTGTCTACACACATCGTCGAAGATGTGCTGTCCATTGCCGATACCTTGACGGTGATGAATAAAGGACAGTTCATTTACGTCGGCCCCTGGGAAGAATTTGGGGCAGGGCGTGATCTCGCCGCGGTAGAACAGCGGTATTTGCAGGCGGTGGCCCGATGAGTGGGAACCGCATTTTCTTGCGCCAGCACTGGGTGATCCCCACTGTGGTGCTCACGCTCATGGTGGGGGTGAGTATCCGGGTAATAAATCTTCTGAGCGCTGATAGTCAAACAGACATTGCGCAGCTGTGGATAGCCGGAGCAAGTGGCCTGGTTCTCATGACGCTTTTTGCCCATGAGACACCATGGGACCCGATCGCACCGCGATCCTTGGCACTCAGGCGCGGGATCCTCGTTGCAGTCAGCCTTGTGACCGCAGCGATCATTGCCGCTGCCGCCTACCCCACTAATTTCACTGATTTTGGTCTCGTCGCTACGTTTCGCAGCATTCTTGGGCTGTTGGGGCTAGCGCTTATTTCCCGTAGTTTCGTTCCCCAAAACCGCATGTGGGTGGCCCCGGTTGTGGCCACCGTGGCCTCGATGACCTTTGGTTGGCCATGGAACGCCCCGACGTCCCATTCTGTCTGGGGCGCCCTGCGTGCACCTGGCACCTGGCGCATGCACGGCGGCGGATGGGACGTGAGCCTCCTTGTGTGTGCAGCAGTTTTTGTTTTAGGCACGGTTTTATATCTACGAAATAGTTCTTTTGCATTCACAACACCCGCGACCGCACACGGAACACACCATGCGGTGCAGCGTTCTCCGCGCAAGTATCTCCAACACGGATTAGCCAGCGCTAGCTACAGAAATATACTGCTGGTCACTTCTGGGCTTCTCACGGCAGTGACCATGTTTTCGCTTGTGAATTCGTGGGGCGCGAGCCCACGGATGATGAGCAGTGATAACTTCCAGGCCGCATCAAGTCTCATCACACCTGTTATTGCACTGGCGGGCGTGATGATAGGCAACACCAGGCACCGCATCGAGGTGACCGCGTGGGAGCGCACGTCCCCCCGGCACACCGCACGCATTGTGTTGCTGATTGTCCGCCCGTTCCTCCGCGGCGTGGTCATCGTGTTTATTCTTTCTGTACTCATCCTGGGCGCAGCGTCGCTATTCGGCGCACTGCATGGTGGGATGCCAATCTCTACCGGGCTCAAAGACCTGGGAAGTAGTGCCGCAAGTCTTGGCCTGCTTCTGATTGTTTGGATCCTGTGCGGCCTCATCGGCCTACTTGTTGGATGGTACGTGCCCACCTTGTGGGTAGCCCCGGCAGTTTTCGCCGTGGCACTCGCGGGGTGCTACTTCATCACAACATCGCTGATTAGCCCGAACACAGACCGTGATCAGGCCCGCGCTTACGGGTACACCAGATGCGAACGCTTTGGCCCCCACGGGGAAGTCTGTGCCGCCGACTCCAACATTCCCTATCTCCAGCCTGCGGCAAAGACTCTTGACACGCTGGTGAGTTCTTCTGCCTACGCCCAGGAGCTCCCCACTCAAGTGCGCCTTCACAATCGTGGCGCCGCACTGCGGGAAACCCCGGAGCCGCGGCTATCCCTCACCCTGGAAGGTCAGCGCAGATTGCTGCCCCCTCAGCGCCTCGATGACACCGTGGTGCGCACCCAGCTTGCCAACAGTGTGGCAGAATTGTGCGATTCCTCCCTCATGGGACCGCTGACCACCGCTTTTGATACTCCCGCGGGTACCTCCACGGATCCGCAGATCAGTTCTTCCCTAGCCCGGATAAACCAGTGCTTCAGCGCTCCCGCCCGCGGGGAGACGGGGCGTCGATAAGCGAAAAGCGAGCTAGCGGCGCCGCAGGTAGCGCAGGAGGCCGCTGCCCACGATGCCTGCGGCAATGCCCAGCCCGGCAGCGGTGGAGGTGGTCACGCCCTCCGGGCGGATTTGGGTGCGCACGCGCACGACGGCGGGCTCCGGTACCGGCTGCACAGCCAGTGCCAGGGATTCCTCGGTGGTGGCGGCCCAGGCAGACACATACAGCACCACGCGCCAGATGAGGTACATCACCACCATCAGACCAATGATTGGGCCGAAGGTCGCGCCGGCCGGGTTGGACAGCGCATTGGAGGCAAACAGGGAGCCCAGCTGCTTAATGACCTCGAATGCGATGGCGCCGATAACAGCGGCAAAGAATCCTGAGCGGCGCGGCACGCGGGTGCGCGGGAGGAACATAATCATCCAAGACATCACAAGGAAGTTGGCCAAGACACCGACGAGGATGGCAACGAGGTTGACTAGCAGGAAGATCCCGGGGACATCGTCAATTCCCATCCGCGCGAGAATGCGTTCCGTCAACCCGGACGACCCCACCGCCGTAATACCAAAGGCCACCGCGAAGGACACGAACAGGCCCAGCAGCCCCACCAAGTCCAGCAGCTTTTTCTTCACAAAATTTCCGTCCGTGGGATCCAGACGCCACATCTTGGATACGCCGTAGCGCAGGTTGTTCATCCAGCCCAGCCCGGACCACAGCGCCGTGATTGCACCCAAGCCGGCGACCGTGCCGCGCTGGTCAATCGCAGTTTCTAGCACTTGATTGACGGTGTCTCCCAGCTGCCCATCCAGGGAATCTGTCACCGCGTTTTGGATACGATCAAAAAGATCCGGATTCGCAGCCAGAGCGAACGCCAAAATAGCAACCGCCAACATGAGAATCGGGAAGATCGCCAACACCGAAAAATAGGTAATTCCCGCAGCGTATTGGTTACCGCCCATGGAGCTATAGCGGTCCTGCATGCGCATGATGTGGTCGAACCAGCCCCACTTTTCCCGCAGCTTATCCACCATGCCGGGGTCATCTTTATGTACCCGCTCGATGCCGTATTCATCAGTTTTTGATTTATCTGAGCTAGTCACGGTAGCCATGGCGGGGCGGTTCTCCTCGTATGGGTCTAAGCGGGTGCGCGCGTGGCAGGCAAAGCGCCGTCACTGCGCGCACTGGGCGGGTGGGACGCACTGCAGGCAGTGCAGCGGACTACGGGTACTGCGGAAATAACGCTAACGGTGCCCAGCATATCGCGGTACACCGGGGTGTGCGGGCGCGGCCTTAATCCCCTTCGCCGGTACCAGTGCTGCTCCGGCGGAAAGGCCCACGCGTGAGCCTATGCGCGCCGCCGCGGAGGCAGGAAGCCCACCTTGTCATAGACCTCCGCTAAGACCTCAGAAGCCACGGCAGAGGCCGCCTGCGCGCCGCGGTCAAGAATGCGCTCCAGCTCAGCCGGATCCTCCATGAAGGAGTCAAACTTGGCTTTCAGCGGTGCAGTAAAGGCCTCTAGGGCGTCAGCGGTGTCGACCTTGAGCGCGCCATAGCCCTTGCCCTCATAGCCGGCCACCAGGTCTTCAATGCTGGTACCTGTGAGCGCCGACTGAATGGCCAGCAGGTTGGACACTCCCGGTTTTGCCTCGCGGTCAAAGGCGATGACGCCATCATTGTCCGTCACCGCGGATTTAATGCGCTTGGCGGAGGTGCGCGGCGGGTCCAACAGGTTGATAATGCCCTTGGGGTTATCGCCAGACTTGGACATTTTGGCGGTGGGGTTTTGCAGGTCATACACCTTGGCAGAGCCCTGCGGAACAAAGCCCTCCGGCACGACAAAGGTGGTGCCGTAGCGGGAGTTAAAGCGCTCCGCCAACGTGCGGGTGAGCTCGAGGTGTTGGCGCTGGTCCTCCCCCACCGGGACGAGTTGTGGGCGGTACAGCAGAATATCCGCCGCCATGAGCATGGGGTAGGAAAACAGCCCGGCGGAGGTGCGGTCGGCGCCGCGCTTGGCGGACTTGTCCTTAAATTGGGTCATCCGGGAGGCTTCACCAAAGCCAGTCATACAGGTGAGCACCCAGGCGAGTTCGGCGTGGGCGGGGACCTGGGATTGCACAAAGAGGGTGGAGCGCTCCGGGTCAATGCCTAGCGCCAGCAGCTGTGCTGCTCCGGCGATGGTGCGATGGCGCAGCTCGGTGGGGTCCTGGTCCACGGTGATGGCGTGCAGGTCCGGGATGAAGTAGTACGCGTCATAGGAGTCTTGCAACTCGATCCACTGCTTGAGTGCTCCCAGGTAGTTGCCCAGGTGGTAGGAGTCCGCGGTGGGCTGGATTCCGGAGAGGACGCGCTGTGGGGCGCTGGTTTCAGCGGTGGTCTGTGCAGTCATGGGTTTCAGCATATCGCCCGGAGCCGAAAGGTAAGTGCGGTGGTGCGGTGGCGGGCCGGCAACGTGGGCGCGACCCGCCGGTGGGCCTTGCGCCAGCTACTTGACCCCTACTATGGTTACCTATGTACCTAGGTAACCAGTACACCCCAGAGCTCCAGCGATGCAGACACTCCACGGAGCCAACTCAGCCCCATCCCACGCAGAAAACCCCACACAGAAACAGAAGTAAGGAGGTGACCCATGGCATCCGACCCTCGTCCCATCTATATCCAGATAGCCGCAGGCATCGCCGACCAAATCGCCGCCGGCCTGCTTGGCCCCGGCGATAAGGTCCCCTCGACCAATGAGCTTTCCGCTTTCCATTCCGTCAACCCCAACACGGCCGCGCGAGCTCTCAACCAGTTGGCCGAAGACGGACTAGTAGAAAAACGCCGCGGAATAGGCATGTTTGTCCTTCCCACTGCCCGCGACACGGTGCTCAAGCAGCGGCGCACCACGCTGGCGGCGGACTTTATTCGCCCCTTGCTCAACGAGGCCGCCGCCCTGGGCTTAAGCCCCGAAGAATTGTCCATGCTCATCGATGAAGAAAGGCACCGGGAGCAATCATGAGCACCACTCTTAATCTGAGCCACGCGGTGGATGCCCGCCGCGTGCTCAGCCCTGTGTCCGTGAGTTTTGGGCCCGGATGCCACGGCATCATTGGCCCCAACGGCGCGGGCAAAACAACCCTGCTTCGCCTGGCCACTGGCTTGATGGAGCTACGTTCCGGCGAGCGCACGGCGGCGTCGGCAGCCATGGCACACGCGGCCTCGGATGCGGCACTCGTGGGCGATACGATCGGGGATCATTTCAGCACTGCCGCTGCGGTGTTTCCCCGCTTTCAGCGCGAGTGCGCCACCGAGGTCATCGCACCACTACAGCTGACCGACCGCAGCGCCATCCGCACATTGAGTGTGGGGCAACGCCAGCTCGTCGCAGTAGCCACCGCCGTGGCTGCTCACACCGAGATCATGGCGCTTGATGAGCCCTTCACCGGACTGGACGTCACATTGCGCACGCACCTGCGCGCGGTGTTGCTGAGCATCACACAGCAAGGCGCGACCGTGTTGATCAGTTCCCATCGCGCCGAGGATCTCTCCGGACTCATTGATGACATCACGGTGGTATCCGGGCGACGCGTTCGCACCCCACTGTCCATCGACGAGCTGCGTGCCTACTACCCCACCGTCGAAGGTCCCGCGGATTCCGTCACCGCATTCATCGGCACTGCCACCGTGCTCAGCGACGCCCACTTGGGCGGCCTCCGGCGAGTCACCTTAGCGGTGGACGCGCCCCTGGGACCACCCCCTACCGGCGTCCGCGTGAACATCGCCGATGACGCCGATGCCATCAACGCGGCCGTAACCCACTACGCCGCTGCACAGAAAGGCTAGCAGTCATGACATCATGGAAACTGTTTTTCCTGCCCATCAGGCAACCGGCTGCCGTTGGGCTAGGTGGACTCATCCTTCTTACGCTTTTGACCATGCTGCCCCACACTGGCTTCCTCTATGCCGTGGTGTTTTTCCTTCTTGCTCCGGGTGTCTTGGTAACCCTGTGGGCACTTGCTGCATCGCGCAGCCTGGGCGTCATTCACATGGGAGTAAGCCCGACGCGCTGGTGGCTGATCAACACGGGGTGGGCGCTGATCATCAGCGCTGTCCTAGCGCTGCTAGCCGGGCTGTCCACCGTGTATACCAATCAGGATGCGAACGATTTCAGGCAGTCGGTGATTATCACGAAGATCCCGGATCACATCGCGGAGTCGTATGCCGATGCTGTTGTAGGGCCACACAACATGCCTACCGTCGTCCCCGGGCAGTCGGCTTCTGATCTAGTCTTCCTCGGCGATAAACCCATCGCCATGTTTCTTGCCACCTGCGCGGGGTTGGCTACCATCTTCTTCGCATCCGCCGCCCTGGGAATGCTCATCGGTGCGCTGCGGCGCTACACGGGGGTCACGGTGGTCATTGTCACCTTGATAGTTCTGGTGATCGGGTACGTGGTAGCGATGTCGCTGATGACGCGCGCCATGGTGAGCTTTGAGGCCCCCGTCCCCGGCCTCTTTATCGCCCTCGCTCCCCTGATTATCGTGGGGCTTCCCGGCTCCTGGTGGGCGCTGCATCGCGGCAGGCGAACAGCGCCGCAACCCGCCTAGAGCTTCTTAGAGGTGGGGGAATTGATGTCCGCCATGACGCCGAGGGCCCAGACGGCCATGCCGATGCCTACTGCCACCACAGCGATGGTGAACATGCCGGCGATGGTGTGACCGACCATGGAGGTGAGATAGAAGCCTCCCACGGCGATGGCGGCACCGAGCACAACGAAAATGAGTGACTTAACCACTGAGCTTTTTCCTATCTATAGCAACCAAGACAACGGTTCCTACTATAGGTTGCAGTGGCAAATAAATCACTTTTCACCCCCGTTGGGTTCAGGCGTACCGCACACTCAGCGGGGCATGATCGGACCAGCGCATTTCCACGCTTGCGGCCTTGTCCACCCACGTCTCTTCTGCGCGGTCCAGCATCGCCCGGGTTGCCAGCTGGTAGTCAATGCGCCACCCGGCGTCATTGTTGAAGGCCTGGCCCCGGTAGGTCCACCAGGTATACGGGCCATCGGCCTGCGGGTTGAGCCTGCGGGCCACGTCGAACCACTGGGCGTCGGCGGCCGGAACGCGGGCCGCACCACCCGCGTAGTCCACGGCGCCAGCCCACGCGCCTGCGCCCTCCACCTGGGAGGCCTCGTCGGGGTAGGTGCCCACCACCGCGTCCATGAAGGCGCGCTCGTCAGGCAGGAAGCCGGACTTCTTCTGGTTAGCCTTCCAGTTTTTGAGGTCCTGGCGGCGGTGGCAGATGTTCCAGTCCCCGCCGATGACCATGTTCGGGTAGTCGCGGGCACGCTGGTCAAGCACGTCGGTGAACTCGTCGAGGAAGCGGTACTTTTCATCCTGCTTGGCGGTATCAGCCGCGCCGGAGGGCAGGTAGAGGGAGGCCACCCGCACGCCGGTGCCGTCGAGTGTGGCCTCCACCCACCGACCGGAATCGGTGAAGGATCCGAAGCCCACGGAGGCGTCGATAAGCGGGATGCGCGAGAGGATGCCCACCCCGGCGCGCCCCTTGGCCGCCGCCGGCGCCCCAATATAGGTCCACCCGGCATCCAACGCCGGGGCAAGCGCCGCGCGTGACTGTTCCTCGGTGGCGCGCACCTCCTGAAGGAGAACCACATCGGAGGGGGCGTTTTTCAGCCAGTCCAAAAGCCCCAGGTTGTCCTCGCTGCGCTGCTTGGTGGCCGCCCGAATGCCGTTGACGTTAATGCTGGTGATGGTTAAAGCCATGCCCACCAGCGTATCTATGGCCGTGCGGCGGGCCAACAAACGCAGGCTCCGGCGACTTCACGTAGAGTTGATTCCTGCGACTAACGGACGCCTTACCTAAAAGAGTCCTGAAACTCACCTTGAATTTCGAATCCCCATTGTCGAGCCGACACACCAAGGAGAATTCCCATGCACCTACGCAGTGCCCGCCGTCTCACAGCACTCGCCGCCACCGCAGCAGTGACCACCGGGCTTGCCGCCTGCGCCACTGATTCCGGATCGTCGACGAACGCTTCCGACGCCGCCGGCTCAGACACCGCCGAGACCATCACCATCAACCACGCGCTGGGCACCACCGAGATCAAGGGCACCCCCAAGCGCGTTGCCACGGTCGCCTGGATGAACCACGAGGTTCCGCTGGCCCTGGGCGTCATGCCCGTGGGCATGTCCAAGGCCACCTGGGGCGATGAGGACGGCGACGGCATGATGCCGTGGGTCAAGGACAAGGTTGCCGAACTTGGCGGCGATACACCGGTCCTCTTCGACGAGACGGACGCACTGCCCTTCGAGCAGATCGCCAACACCAAGCCCGACGTCATCTTGGCCTCCTACTCCGGAATCACCAAGGAAGACTACGAGCAGCTATCCAAGATCGCCCCCACCGTCGCCTACCCAGAGCAGGCCTGGGGCACCAACATGGAGCAGATGATCGAACTCAACTCCAAGGCGATCGGCAAGGAAAAGGAAGGCAAGAAGCTCCTCGAAGACTTGAACAAGCAGGTCAAGGACGCCTTTGACGCCCACCCAGAGTTCAAGGACAAGAAGGTCATGATGTCCGGCTTCGCCGGGGATGACAAGCCCAACATGATCGGCTTCTACACCTCCCACGACTCGCGCGCCGGGTTCCTGGAGCGCGCCGGCTTCGGGGTGCCCGACATTGTCAAGAAGACCTCGGACAAGGAGAAGGGATTCTGGGCAGAAATCTCCGCCGAAAACCCCGATGAGTTCTCCGACGTCGACGCCATTGTTGCTTACGGCACCGGAGATAAGGCCAAGGATGAAGAGATCCTCAAGGGCCTTCAAGCCGACCCGCTGCGCGGACGCATCCCCGCCATCCGCGACGGCCACGTGGTCTTCCTGGGCAACGGCACCCTGGCCAGCGGCGCCAACCCCTCCCCGCTGTCCATCCCCTACAACCTCAAGGAGTACTTCGACGCCATCGCCCAGGCACTGAAGTAACCTCCCACCCCCGCGTCCCTGTCACTCCACCCCCGCATTCACCGTGAACACAGCCTCCCGCGTGACCACCGTCGCCGTGCTGACCATCCTGATAGGGCTGGCAGCCGTGGCCTCGGTGGTCTTTGGCGCCCGCGACATTGCGCTTGCCGACGCCCTCTCCGCCCTCACCGGCGCCACCGACACCGTCAATCAGGCCGCCGCCGGCGCCCGCATCCCCCGCACCGTCATGGCCGTAGCCATCGGCGCGGCACTGGCCGTCTCCGGCACCACCATGCAAGCCGTCACACGCAACCCGCTGGCGGACCCCGGCATCTTCGGCGTGCTCTCCGGAGCGTCGCTGGCAGTGGTCATCGGCATCACCTTCTTTGGCCTCTCCCAACGTCTGCCCACCATGATCGTGGCAGTGGTGGGATCAGCCGCGGCGGCAGTCTTCGTCTACGCCGTAGGCTCCCTAGGCCGCGGCGGCGCCACCCCCCTCAAGCTTGCCCTCGCCGGGGCGGCCACCACGGCGGCCGCCTCTTCCCTAGTAAGCGCCATCTTGCTGCCCCGCGCCCAAGTCATGGACCGGTTCCGGTTCTGGCAGATCGGCGGAGTCGGCGGAGCCTCCTGGCAAGACCTGGCCACCGGACTGCCGCTACTCGCCCTTGGCTTTGTCATCTGCTGGGGCTGCGCCTCCGGGATGAACTCGCTGGCCCTCGGCGATGACGTGGCCACCGGGCTGGGCGTCAACGTCCTACGTGCCCGGCTGATCTCCTCCCTGGGAGCGGTCACGCTGTGTGGCGTGGCCACCGCGCTGGCTGGCCCCATCGCGTTTGTGGGCCTGGTGGTCCCCCACGTCATGCGACTACTCACCGGAACCGACCACCGCTGGCTGGTACCCATCAGCGCCCTGTGCGGGGCAGTGCTGCTGCTGAGCGCGGACATCGTGGGAAGAGTGGTCACCCGCCCCTCCGAGGTGGCAGTAGGGATCATCACCCCCATCATCGGCGCCCCGCTATTCATTTGGATTGTTCGCCGGCACAAGGTGCGTGAGCTGTGAACCAACCTGTTAACAATGCTGGAACCGCCGACGCTAGTGCTGGTGCTGGAATCGGCGCTGAGACGCCAGAGATCGCCGCGCTGCGCAGCGCCCGGCGCGCCCGCATGCTGCGGCGCGTGGGCGTGGGTATCGCCCTAGCCATTCTGGCCTGCGCGTTGTACGCCGCAAGCCTGCTCATTGGGGAAACCTGGTATTCCCCCGGCGAGGTCATGCGGGTCATTCTGGGACAGACTGTCCCCGGCGCGTCCTACACTGTTGGGGAACTGCGGCTCCCGCGCGCCACCTTAGGTTTGGTAGCCGGCGCCGCTTTCGGCGCGGCCGGCGTGATCTTCCAAACTATGCTGCGCAACCAGCTGGCCTCGCCGGACATCATCGGCATCTCCTCCGGCGCCTCCGCCGCCGGGGTGACCGCCATTGTGGTGCTGCAATACTCCCAGACCATGGTCTCCCTGGTAGCCCTGGTGGGCGCGCTGGGCACGGCCGCGCTGATTTACCTGCTGTCCATCAAGGGCGGGTTTGCTGGCACGCGGCTGATCCTCATCGGTATTGGTGTTGCCGCCATGCTCAACTCGGTGGTGTCTTATGTGCTGTCCAAGGCCGCGGCATGGGACCTGGTCACCGCCACGCGCTGGCTGACTGGTTCGCTCAACGGGGCGACCTGGCAGCGGGTGATACCCGTGGCGGTGTGCTGCGCGGTGCTGCTGCCCACCATCACGGTGTTTTCCCGCCAGCTTGGCCTGCTGCGCCTGGGTGATGATTCCGCCCAGAGTCTCGGGGTCACCCCGGGGCGGGTGCGGGTGGTGGCCATTTTGGCGGCCGTCGCCCTGGTGGCCATGGCTACCAGCGCCTGCGGGCCGATCGCCTTTGTGGCCTTCATGTCTGGGCCCATCGCCTCACGGCTGGTGGGCCCTGCGGCCAATCTGGTTATTCCGGCAGCATTGGTCGGCGCGGCGCTGGTGCTGGGTGCGGACCTGCTGGGCCAAAACCTGCTGGGTACGCGCTACCCGGTGGGTGTGATCACCGGCGTGCTCGGTGCCCCGTACCTGATTTATCTTCTTGTCCGTTCCAATCGATCGGGGGCGTCCCTGTGAGCGATAACGCTGTTTCTCCAACCGCCGGCACGCCGGCACACGATTCGCCGGCGCTGGGCCGGGCGGGCTCCCACGAGCTGACTGCGCACGGGATCTCGCTTGCCTACGGTGAGCGCAGGGTCGTCGATAAGCTGGATTTGGCTATCACTCCCGGGGCGGTGACCTCGATCATCGGACCCAATGGTTGCGGGAAGTCCACGCTGTTGCGGGCGCTGTCGCGGCTGCTGGCACCCACCGCTGGTGAGGTGACCCTCGACGGGGTGGCGCTGCGGGAGCACCGGCCCAAGAAGCTGGCGCAGACGCTCGGATTGCTGCCGCAAACGCCGGTGGCCCCGGAGGGCATTGTGGTCGCTGACCTGGTGGGACGCGGCCGGCACCCGCATCAGGGCCTGTTTGGGCGCTGGTCCCGCCACGACTATGAGGTGGTTGCCCACGCCATGGAGGTCACCGGTACCGCCGAGCTTGCGGAACGCAGCATCGACGAACTGTCCGGCGGACAGCGCCAGCGCGTGTGGATCGCCATGGCCATCGCCCAAGAGACGGACATTCTGCTGCTCGACGAGCCCACCACCTACCTGGACATTGCCAACCAACTTGAAGTCCTTGACGTGCTAACGGACCTAAACAGGCAGCGCGGCACCACCATCGTCATGGTGCTCCATGACATGAACCTGGCGGCGCGCTACTCAGACCGGCTGGTAGCCATGGCCGGCGGGCGGCTAGTGGCCAGCGGCACCCCCGAGGAAGTCATCACCGCGGCGTCTATGCGCGAAGTCTTTGGCATCTCCTCGGTCATCGTCCCCGATCCCGTCTCCGGAGGGCCCCTGGTCAGTCCCGAAGGGCGCCACCACGTCAGCCGGTAACCGCTGGCTAGCCCCCTACCCCCCGGTCCTCCATTGAGTCACTGAAAGCCAGGTGTCTGACCTTCCCATGTCCACCTCTCCCGCATCCCGCAGGCCGTCCGAAGCGTCGGTGGCTGCGTCGCCCGTGCCGCCGGAGCCCGTGCCGCCTGTGCCGCCGGAGCCCTCGCCCGCGCCCTACGCCATTACCCCCATGATCGTGGAGTCGGCCGAGCAGATCAGCCCGCATTTCATGCGGGTGGTGTTCGCCGACCCGCACAGCGCCATCATCGGCGATGACTGCCCCCGCGATCGGCGCATCAAGATCGTGATCCCCGACCCCACAACAGGGGCACTCCCCGCACTATCCGATGGCCCCGACTGGTACCAGGAGTGGCTGGCCATCCCCGACGGCCAGCGCGGGATCATGCGCACCTACTCCGTGCGCGCCCTCGAACACCTCCCCCACGCCACCCGCATGACCGTCGACTTTGTGCTGCACTGCGTCCCGGGAGCAACCGGGCCGGCGGCAGCGTGGGCAGCGCAGGCGCGCCCCGGTCAGCGGGTCATCATCGCCGGCCCGCGACGCGGCTACGCCGACCTGGGCGGCATCGAATTCCTTCCCCCCGACCACGCCACCAGCTGGATCATGCTGGGCGATGAAACCGCAGCACCCGCCATCGCCCGGACCGCCGAAGACCTCAACGACACCCGCCTGCGCGCCTACATCGAGATACCCACAGCCGAGGACGCCCTGCTTATCGACGCCCCCCGCCCCACCGTCAGCTGGCTCCCGCGCGGCAAGCACGACCGCGGCGTCGTCCTCCACAACGCCCTCGACGACCTATTGGCTTCGGATCCCGATGCCCTCGGACCACAGACCTACGTGTGGATCAGCGCGGAGTCCGGGGTGGTGCGCGCCCTGAAGCGGCGCCTGGATGACCGGCCCAAAGACATGCTGACGTTTATGGGGTACTGGCGCCGGGGTGTGGCCATGCGCAGCTAGGCGCGGAGGCGGCCGCGTCAGCGGCTGTGGTGGTGTCTGTCGCGACGGCCGTGGCGGGGCCCGTGGCGGCGGTTTTCTACCCCCGAACCGGAAAACGCCGGTATCGTGGGTGCACGAACCCGCGCGGGTTTTTATGTTCAGTTGAGAATCTTTCACAGAGATAAGGAGTCATCCATGCCCACGATCGTGTGGACTCGTACTGACGAGGCCCCCTTGCTGGCAACGTACTCACTCAAGCCCATCGTGGAGGCCTTCGCCTCCACCGCCGGTGTCGACGTGGAAACGCGGGATATCTCCTTAGCCGGACGCATCATCGCCCAGTTCCCGGAGCGCCTGAGCGAGGACCAGCGCCAGAGCGACGCGCTTGCGGAGCTTGGCGAGCTTGCCACCACCCCGGAAGCAAACATCATCAAGCTGCCCAACATCTCGGCTTCCCTGCCGCAGCTCAAGGCAGCCATCAAGGAACTCCAGGCCGCCGGTTTTGACCTCCCGGACTACCCGGATAACCCCAGCACCGACGAAGAGCAGCAGGCCCGGGCCCGCTATGACGCCGTGAAGGGCTCCGCCGTCAACCCGGTGCTGCGCGAGGGCAACTCCGATCGCCGCGCCCCGCAGGCCGTGAAGAACTTTGTGCGCACCCACCCCCACTCCATGGGCGAGTGGTCGGCCGACTCCAAGACGGCCGTGGCCACCATGGACGCCGGGGACTTCCGCCACAATGAAAAGTCCGTCATCCTCCCCGAGGCGGACACCGTGAGCATCGTGCACGTGGCCGCCGACGGCACCGAGACCGTCCTCAAGGCGGAGCTGCCCCTGGAAAAGGGCGAGGTCCTGGACGCCACCGTGTTGTCAGCGGCCGCCCTCGACGAGTTCCTGGCAGCCCAGGTCGCCCGCGCCAAGGAAGAAGGCGTGCTGTTTTCCGCGCACCTGAAGGCCACCATGATGAAGGTCTCTGACCCGGTGATCTTCGGCCACGTGGTGCGCGCCTACTTCAAGGACGTGTTCGCCCAGTACGGTGACGCGCTCACCGCCGCGGGGCTGACCGGGGAAAATGGCCTGGCCGCCATCTTCGCCGGCCTGGAGGACCTGGAGGGCGGCGCCGAGATCCGGGCAGCCTTCGACCAAGCTCTGGTCGACGGCCCGGATCTGGCCATGGTCAACTCCGCTAAGGGGATCACCAACCTGCACGTGCCTTCCGACGTCATCGTCGACGCCTCCATGCCGGCGATGATCCGCTCCGGCGGACACATGTGGAACAAGAACGACGCTGAGCAGGACACCCTGGCTGTCATTCCCGACTCCTCCTACGCCGGTGTCTACCAGGCGGTTATCGAGGACTGCAAGGCCAACGGCGCCTTCGATCCCACCACCATGGGCACGGTTCCCAACGTGGGCCTGATGGCCAAGAAGGCTGAGGAGTACGGCTCCCACGACAAGACCTTCATCATCGACGCCGACGGCCGCGTCGAGGTGCGCACCTCCGCCGGCGAGGTCCTCCTGTCCCACGACGTTGCCGCCGCAGATATCTGGCGCGCCTGCCAGACCAAGGACGCCCCCATCCGCGATTGGGTCAAGCTGGCCGTCAACCGCGCCCGCACCTCCGGGATGCCCGCCATCTTCTGGCTCGATCCGGAGCGCGCCCACGACCGCAACCTCATCGACCTGGTCAACACCTACCTGGGCGAAGAGGACACGGAAGGCCTGGACATCCGGATCCTGGATCCGGTGGAGGCCACCAAGGTGTCCATCGAGCGCATCCGCCGTGGCGAGGACACCATCTCCGTGACCGGCAACGTGCTGCGTGACTACAACACGGACCTGTTCCCCATCCTTGAACTGGGAACGTCCGCAAAGATGCTGTCCATCGTTCCGCTCATGGCCGGCGGCGGACTGTTTGAGACCGGCGCGGGCGGCTCAGCACCGAAGCACGTCCAGCAGGTCCAAGAAGAAAACCACTTGCGCTGGGATTCCCTGGGCGAATACCTGGCCCTGGCGGAGTCCCTGCGCCACATCGGCACTGCGGAAACCCGCACGCTTGCCGACGCCCTCGACTCCGCCACCGAAACCCTCCTCACCGAGGGCAAGTCCCCCTCCCGCAAGGTCGGCGAGATCGATGACCGCGGCTCCCACTTCTGGCTGGCCACCTACTGGGCGAAGGCCCTGGCCACGCAGGAAGACAACCAGGATCTTGCCGCAGCGTTTGCCCCCGTGGCCGCCGCGCTGGAGGAAAACGCCGACGCCATCGACGCGGAGCTGCTGGCAGTCCAGGGCTCGCCTGCCGATCTGGGCGGCTACTACTACCCCGACGACGCCGCCACCACCAAGGTCATGCGCCCGTCGGAGACCTTCAACGCGATCATCGATGGAATCAAGGAGTAGCCACTACAACCGACATTTCCCGAGGTCACACGCCTGCCGCGCAAAAAGATGACAGGCGGCAGCCGCAGTGCTACAGTAGCAACTGCTTGTAAATATCTCACTCATACTGAAGCCCGTCGGACCACCCGGTTCGGCGGGCTTCAGTCTTGTGCATGACAGGCCCCTTCCTGCACGGCCTCCCTGCACGGCCTCCCTGCACGCCCTTCCTGCACGGCCTTCCTGCACGCCCCTCCTGCACCCCTTCCGCACGCCCCTCCTGCACCGTGTGACTGGTGGGATTAACACGGTGCACAAATCACCCCCGAAACGCGCCCTTTTTACCCCCGAAAGCGCACTCACCCAGTCACACCAGTCACACGGTGCATGGGGGCGCACCCCGGGGCTCGCAATACCCGCGAAACACGCCACACCCGGACACACAATCACGCACCCACTCACCGGATCACCCCTCCAGTCCCACTAGCCCCACAAACCCATCCGTGATTGTTTAAAGCATTCCGCGGGGTTTCCACCCGCTGCGGACGCCCTTGCTCCGTCGATCCGCCCACCCCTGTACGCGCCCCTCTCCGCTCCTACCCCGTCCCTCCCCCTCCTTGCACCGTGTGACTGGTGGGATTAACACGGTGCGTAAAACACCCCCGAAACGCGCCCTTTTTACCCCCCGAAAACGCATTCACCCAGTCACACCAGTCACACGGTGTATGGAGAAGAGCCCCGGCGACGCACACCACCCCACCCGGGGCGCACACCAAGGCATGGGAGGACGGCGCGAGGGCACCACGGCGACGGCGGGACGTCCGGCCCGCACGCTAGGGCCATCGGCTACGATCCCTCCCATGCACGCTCGTCGTTTTTCTCTCGCCCTGGCCACCGTGTTGGTGGGCCTATCCGCCGCTACGCCTGCTCTCGCCGAAACCCAGCATGCGTACACCATCACCGCAGATAAGGATGCTGGGGTGTGCAAGGTCAACCCGGCGCAGGAGGATTCGCCAATCGTGGAGTTTTGGGCCCGCCTTCAGGCGGATGCGGCTGCCCAGCGCCTCGGTGAGCTTGAAGCGCAGGTGCCGGGCATCAAGCCGGCCATTGAGGCCTATGACCACCAGCAGCCGGGCGCAAAGAGCCCGGGCGAGCTTCAAGAGATGCTCACCCGGGCTGGCGCGGCGGAGGGCGTTGGGATGTTGGCCCCGCACCGGTCCGCAGCCGCCGATGGTGTCCCCGGCGCAGAGACTCAGCCGGCCGAGCTGACCTACACCGCGGAAGAGGCCCAGGCCGCCGCGGACAAGATTGCGCAAGATCCCACCCGGACGGCGCAGGATTCCTTGGCGGCGCAGGCGGCGTCAGGGCTGCGCATCGCCACCATTGAGCAGGAGCTGTTTACTCAGCGCTCGGACGAGTTTGCGCAGCTTCAGCAGCAGCTGCGCAAGGATCTCACCGGGTGCGCCAAGGAGCTCAAAGGGACGCCCGTGGGGTGGTACGCCCTGGGCGCGGTGGTTGCCCTTGGGGTGCTGGTGCTCATCGTGGTGGCGGTGAGCAATGCGCGCAAGGGTAACCGCCATGGGCGTCGCCAAGCGGCGCGGTGACCCTTCTAGCAGCAGCGCGCCCCCGGGTTGGCGTCCTGTTCGGCCCAGCGGTTGCGCCAGAATTCGCGCTCGGTGGGCACGGGGGCGTCGGGGTGGTGGGCGCGCAGGTGTGCGACGTAGCGCGGGTAGTCCTGCTCACCCATCATGGCGCCGAGGTACCAGCGCACCGCTTTGAGTGCGCGGATCATGCGTGCCCCGCGGTGGCGGCGAGTTCATCGTCACCCTGTGCTTGCGCTACTCGCTTTTCGACGTCGGTTGCCATCATGCCGGCGGGAGCGAAGAAGTTGGAAGCGCTGTAGGGTTCCTCGCTGGTTTCCGCCTCTTCGCCGCGACTGTGCGCGCGGATGGTGCGCACGCACACCACCGCGGCGGCGATGACAACGACGAGGACAAGCACCGCGAACAGGACGCTGAGCAGGCCCTGGACGAGGGTGTTGCGCACGACGGCGTCGATAGCCTCCGGCGAGGTGGCGGTACCGAACTCGGTGAGGCCCTGGTTTGCGGCGTCGCGGAAGCGGGTGTGCTGGGCCCAGTAGCCGATCGACGGGTCGGAGGAGAAGATCTTCTGCCAGGACGCGGTCATGGTCACCAGCAGGTCCCACACCAGCGGGACGCCGGGGATCCAGGCCCACTTGTACAGGCGCTTCTTTACAACGACCACGAGCACCAGGGACAGTGCGATCGCGGCGAGCAGCTGGTTGGCGATGCCGAACAGCGGGAACAGCACGTTGATGCCGCCCAGCGGGTCGGTCACGCCCATCAGCAGGATCGCGCCCCACAGGCCGCACACCACGATGGTGGAGATCCAGTTGCCCACGGTCCAGGTCTGGTCGTGGAAGCGCTTCAGGCCGGGGATGTTGCCCAGGGTGTCGGTCATCATGAAGCGGGCGACACGGGTGCCGGCGTCCACCGTGGTGAGGATGAACAGGGCCTCGAACATGATGGCGAAGTGGTACCAGAAGGCCTTGAGGGAATCCGCACCAAACAGCTGGGTGAGAATGTCCGACATGCCGAACGCCAGCGTGGGTGCACCGCCCGTGCGCGAGATGATGGACTCCTCGCCCACCGCCTGCGCCGCAGCGACCAGGTCCTGCGGGGTCAGGTCATTGCCCGGCAGCCCGATGGAATCCACCCAGGCTGCGGCCGTGGCCGGATCCCCGCCGGTCAGCGTGGTGGGGGCGTTCATGATGAAGTACATGTGGCGGTCAATGATCACCGCGGTGATTAGCGCCATGATGGCCACGAAGGACTCCATGATCATGGAGCCGTAGCCGATCATGCGCATCTGAGATTCCTTCTCCACCAGCTTCGGGGTGGTGCCCGAGGAAATCAGGGCGTGGAAACCGGACAGCGCGCCGCAGGCGATGGTGATGAACAGGAACGGGAAAATCGAACCGGAGAAGACCGGGCCGCCACCGTGGATGAAGTGGGTCACGGCCGGCATTTCCACGTCGGGGCGCACGATGATGATGCCGATGGCCAGCAGCACGATCACGCCGATCTTCATGAACGTGGACAGGTAGTCACGCGGGGCAAGCAGCAGCCACACCGGCATCAGCGCGGCCACCATGCCGTAGATGATCAGGCACCAGGCCAGCGCCACCTTGGACAGGGTGAACATCTCTGCACCCCAGGTGGTGTCAGCCACCCAGCCACCGGCAATGATGGCCAGCAGCAGCAGGACGACGCCGATGGCGGAGACCTCCACGATGCGCCCGGGACGCAGGTAGCGCATGTACACGCCCATGAACAAGGCGATGGGGATGGTCATGGCGATGGAGAACACGCCCCACGGGCTGTGCGCCAGCGCATTGACCACGACGAGCGCCAGGACGGCGATGATGATGATCATGATGGCCATCACCGCAAGGATGCCCGCAGCACCGCCGATGGTGCCCATCTCATCGCGCACCATCTGGCCCAAGGAGCGGCCCTTGCGCCGGGTGGAGATCCACAAGACCAGGTAGTCCTGGACGGCGCCGGCGAAGATGACGCCCAGCACGATCCACAGCGTCGAGGGCAGGTAGCCCATCTGCGCGGCCATGACGGGTCCGACCAGCGGGCCGGCGCCGGCAATGGCGGCGAAGTGGTGGCCGAACAGAACGCGACGGTCCGTGGGCACAAAGTCCTTGCCGTCAGCGTGCTCCTCGGCCGGGGTGGCGCGGTCATCGCGTGGCTTGACCACCTTGTAGGCGATCAGCCGGGCATAGAACGTGTAGGCGATGATGTAGGAGCCGACGGCGGCGCACACGATCCATACGGAGTTGACGGTCTCTCCGCGGCTCAGGCCGACCATGCCCCAGCCGACGGCAGCGATGATGGCAATGACCATCATGACAATGCGGGAGGTCACCGAGGGGCGCCGGGTGTCTTCCACCCCGACGATGTGCCCGGTGTCCTTATTGCGCAGGAGTCTGACCCCCTCGGGGGTCTGAGGTACCTCCGGGGGTGCGGCTACTGCCATGGTGTTTATACCTTTCACTTACGGTGCCGGGCCGCGAACTGTCCGCATATTGTGTGCCCCGCAGGGGCACTCGCTGTCAGTGCGATGGCACGCAGTCACGAGGGCGCTGTGACGGCCCTTACTATTGCCCCTCCCACCGTACACGTCAGACGTCCTTGGTACTACATTTGCACACGGACTGAAAACCCTGGTCAAGCAGTACGACAGTACCGTAAGAGCAGATCTGGGGAGGATTTTTATTCACGGGCTCACCTTGGAGTTTGGCCGGCCCGGCCACAGCACCGTCGCACTAGACAGCTTGGTTCATTACGGTCGCCTGCATACCCCCGCACCGCCCACCACGACGCACTGCATCCCTCAGCCCCCGCGGCAACGGCAGCACGGCAGCAACCGCAGCACCGCCACAAGGCAACAGCCGCGAGGACCCGCAGGGATAGCGCACGCGCCGCACGCACGGGGCGTCGGTAAGCACGAAAACAGCACCAACCACAGAAAGCCGCAGGCCACCCCCATGACCACCAAGTATGACAACTCACAGGCCGCCAACTGGGACTTTTCCACCCGCTCCATCCACGCCGGCCAGCCCGTCGACTCCGATACCGGCGCGCGCAACCAGCCGATCTACCTCACCTCCTCTTACGTCTTTGACTCCGCCGAGCACGCCAAGGAGCGCTTCGCCCTGGAAAACCCGGGCCCCATCTACTCGCGGCTGACCAACCCCACCACCGAGGTGCTGGAAAACCGCCTGGCCTCCTTGGAGGGCGGCACCCACGCCGTGGCCTTCGCCTCCGGGCAGGCTGCGGAGACCGCCGCGATTTTGAACGTCGCCGGCGCCGGGGACCACATTGTCACCTCCCCGCGCCTCTACGGCGGCACCGAGACGCTGTTCCAGTCCACGCTGGCGCGCCTGGGCATCGAGGTCACCTTCGTCGAGGAGCCTGATGACCCCGCCTCCTGGGACGCCGCCGCGCGCCCCAACACCAAGGCCTTCTACGCGGAGACCTTTGCCAACCCGCAGGCAGACGTGCTGGACGTGCCGGCCATCGCCGAGGTCGCCCACGCGCATCTGGTGCCGCTGATTGTGGATAACACCATCGCCACCGCGGCTGTGGTGCGCCCCTTGGAACTCGGCGCGGACGTGGTGGTGGCCTCGCTGACCAAGTTCTACACGGGCAACGGTTCCGGCATCGGCGGCATCCTCATCGACGGCGGCCACTTCGACTGGACCGTCGAGCGTGACGGCGAGCCGATCTTCCCCACCTTTGTCAACCCCGATCCCGCCTACCACGGCCTGAAGTACGTGGACTTGGGCGACGTCGCCTTTGGGCTCAAGGCCCGCGCCGGCCTGCTGCGCGACACCGGCGCCACCCTGTCCCCCTTCAACGCCTGGGTCACCCTCCAGGGGCTGGACACGCTGTCCCTGCGCGTGGAGCGACACAACACTAACGCTGACGCGGTGGCCCACTACCTGGACAAGCAGCCGAAGGTGACCAAGGTCAACTACGCCGGGCTGGAGTCCTCCCCCTGGTACGCGGTCAAGCAGAAGCTCGGCCTGGACTACACCGGCTCCGTGCTGTCCTTTGACATTGAGGGCGGGCGCGAGGAGGCCTGGCGCTTCATCGACGCGCTCAAGCTGCACTCCAACCTGGCCAACATCGGCGACGTGCGCTCCCTGGTCGCCCACCCGGCCTCCACCACGCACTCGCAGTCGGATGAGCACGGCCTGACCCGCGCCGGGATCAGCCAGTCCACCATCCGCCTGTCCGTGGGGCTCGAGGCCATCGAGGACATCCTCGCGGACCTGGACCTGGGCTTCGCCGCCCTGTAGGCCGTAGGTCGCCTGTTAGAAGCCCTGGAGAAAGCCCGAGTAGCCCGCCATGCCCCACCTGCCCGAACCGGGACGCTTAAGCGTCTGCCCCATCGGCGACGTCCGCACCGAGGCCGGCGCCATCATTGCCGACGCCCACATCGCGGTGCGCCGCTGGGGCCACTTCCGCACCGACGAGGACGGCTGGTCCAACGTCATACTCGTCGAGCACGCGCTGACCGGCGATCCCAACGCCGCCAGCTGGTGGGCAGGGCTCATCGGGCCCGGGCTGGCGCTAGACACCAACCGCTACTGCGTGGTGTGCACCAACGTCATCGGCGGCTGTTCGGGATCCACCGGCCCGGCCAGCCCGCACCCCGACGACGGGCGCGCCTGGGGCTCGCGTTTCCCCGCAATCTCCATCCGCGACCAGGTCACCACAGAAAAACAGCTTCTCGACGCCCTGGGGCTCACCCGACTGCGCGCCGTCATCGGCGGATCCATGGGCGGCGCCCGCGCCCTGGAATGGGCCGCCATGTACCCGGACTCCCTAGCAGCAGCCGGGGTCTTCGCCGTATCCGCGCGGGCGTCCGCCTGGCAGATTGGCATCCAGGCAGCCCAAATTGACGCCATAGAAAACGACCCCGCCTGGGCCGGCGGCGACTACTACGACACCGGGGCCACGCCGCTCGACGGCCTGGCCACCGCCCGGCGCATCGCCCACCTGACCTACCGCGGTGAGCTCGAAATTGACGAACGCTTTGGCACCGCCGCCCAGCCGGGCGAAAACCCCCTCGGCGCCTATCGACGCCCCGACCAGCGCTTCGCCGTGGAAAGCTACCTGGACTACCAGGCCGCACGGCTGACCGAGCGCTTCGACGCCGGCTCCTACGTGGTACTCACCGACGCCCTCAACCGCCACGACATCGGCCGCGGACGCGGCGGGCTGAACAAGGCCCTGGCCGCCATCACGGTCCCCGTGCTCGTCGCCGGAGTGGACACGGACATCCTCTATCCCTACCACCAGCAAGAACACCTCTCCCGCAACCTGGGCAACCTGCTGAGCATGGCCAAAATCGTCTCCCCCGTGGGCCACGATGCCTTCCTCACCGAAACCCGCCAGATGGACCGCATCCTGCGCGGCTTCCTCCAGCGCATCGACCCCACAGCGCCGGACACCACGGGCAGAATCGAGTACTACATCTAGGAGACCACAGCAGGCTGTTGTTCGGGGCACTGAAACTACGCAGCCAGCCGAGCCGGTAAAGACCCACACATCCCCCTGTGCGGCTCAGTCATGCACACGGAAAGGCGCATGAATGCTGCACGCATTCCCATCATGAGGCCACCATCCGCGAAGAAATTCCACTGCGCACAAGAAGGATGATGGATCACGATGTGTCGCACAAACACGCATTGCCAGCACCGCGCTCAGCGCGCGCAATCATTTTTTCCCGCAGCTGCCCTCGCCACCAGCACTAGCAGCAGAGCCGTGGCCACCACAGCGGCGATCGGTGGACCGAAGGCCAGATCTACATTGATGCCAAAGACCTCACCGTTGATGAGTTAACCACCCGCACCAGCGCAGGCGCACAGGACGCCTAAGGCGTTTATTGCCAGCTCAGCCTGGAGAAATGCTGTCCCCTGTGCAGCGCGCACACCAATGGCCACAATCAGACACGCAAGCTGAATAAGAAGGGCAAGACTATAGGCGAGAACTATTCCGGTGCCCTTTGCCGGGGAGGGAATCCACCACACGCACGCAGCGGACCCGAGGAGTGCACAAGGATATCCACTGACTACACGTGCTTCGCAAGCGACCGTATCATTCTTGGCCCCTCATCGACCATGGCAGGACGCAGATTTCCTTTTTCACCACTCGGCAGAGGGCTGCGCCGGCACCACGGGGGACAGCGCCGGGCGTGCGAAGAGGGTCGATGGGGCGTCGACAAGCGATGAGCCACGAACGAACAGCCGAACGCGAGTGCCGATCCTGGGACACGCTAGCTGCCCAGCGAATCAACGGACAGCGCTAAAAAGGACATCGCGAAGCCGGTGGCGGCAGCGAACAGTGCGTCAAAGCGGCGCGAGCGCACCGCAAAGACGCCGACAATCCGCGAGTCGCACACCAGACGCACCACCGCCAGCCACAGCATGGCCACCCCCAAAGACAGTGTGGCGCGCCGCCAGTGGTCGGTGAGCGCAAAGACTGCCGACGCCGCCGCCACGGCCACAAACGCCGCCACCCCAGCGCGCTGCACGCTCACCGGAATCCGGGAGGGCCGCAGCGCCACATCGTGCGGGTTGTGCAGCGCCTCGGCGCGGGTCGCAGGGCGCACGCTAGGCACCGGCACCCGCCAGCGCCTCGGCGCGCTCCACGATGTTTTCCAGCAGGAACGTCCGCGTCATGGGGCCCACGCCGCCGGGGTTCGGGGAAATCCAGCCGGCCACGTCCCACACGTCCGGGGCCACATCGCCGGTGGTCTTGCCATCCACGCGGGACACGCCGACGTCCAGGATCGCCGCACCCGGCTTGACCATGTCCGCGGTGAGCATGTGCGGCTTGCCCGCCGCGGCGATGATCACGTCCGCCGCGCGCGTCTCTGCGGCCAGGTCCTTCGTGCCGGTGTGGCAGAGGGTGACTGTGGCGTTCTCGCTGCGTCGGGTGAGCATGAGGCCGATGGGTCGGCCCACCGTCACGCCGCGGCCGATGACCACCACCTTCGCCCCGTCGAGCTCCACGCCGAAGCGGCGCAGCAGGCTGATGCACCCATTGGGGGTACACGGCAGCGGGGCGGGCTCACCAAGCACCAGTTTGCCCAGGTTGACCGGGTGGAGGCCGTCGGCGTCCTTGGCCGGATCGATGCGCTCAAGCACCGCGTTTTCGTTGAGGTGGCGCGGCAACGGTAGCTGGACAATGTAGCCGGTGCAGGCGGGGTCCACGTTGAGTTCATCGATGACCGCGTGCAGCTGCTCCTGCGTGGTATCGGCAGGAAGGTCCCGGCGAATCGAGGTGATGCCCACCTGCTCGCAATCGCGGTGCTTCATCTTCACGTAGTTCTGGCTGCCCGGGTCCTCGCCCACCAGCACGGTGGCCAGGCCGGGGGTCACCCCCTTGTCCTTCAAGGCCGCCACCCGGGAGGTGAGGTCCTCAATCAGCTCAGAGCGATACAACTTGCCGTCAAGTTTTTGCGCAGTCACGGTGCCCATTATCCCCACCTGAACCGCGCATCTCAATGCCACCGCCCACACGGCAGGCGCATGGGACCCGCAGAAATCGGGGCGCGCACAAGCACCCTCCTAAAATAAAGACCATGGGCCAGCTGCTGCACGTCATCTTTGATAACCCCGTCATCCCCGGAAACACCGGGAACGCCATCCGCCTGTGCGCCAATACCGGCGCCCACCTGCACCTGGTCGAGCCGCTGGGGTTCAACTTTGATGACCGCCACCTGCGCCGCGCGGGACTGGACTACCACGACCTTGCTGAGGTCACCATCCACCCGGACCTGGATTCCTGCCTGGCGGAGCTGCCGGGCGCCAGGGTCTTTGCCTTTACCGGACACGCCACCACGTATCACCACCAGATCTCCTATCAACCCGGCGACGCGCTGCTTTTTGGCACCGAGCCCACCGGGCTGCCGCAAGCCCACATGGACCATCCCCGAGTGACCGAACTGGTGCGCATCCCCATGCTGCCCGCCCGCCGCTCCATGAACCTATCCAACGCCGCGGCCGTGGGGGTCTTTGAGGCGTGGCGCCAACTGGGATTTGCCGGAGGTGTGTAAAACCCATGATCAACCCGGATGCCTTCGAATTCACCGCCCCGGCGGCCACCGGCGGCGCACACGCCTACGTCTATGACATTGGCACCTACCACTTCAACTGGCACGACGACATCGAGCTGCTGGTGGTGGCGGGCGGCCGGGTAGAACTGGCCACCGCGGGTGCCACCACGCTGCTCGGCGAGCGCGATGCGGCACTGCTCAACTCCAACCAGGGGCACGCCACCCTGGCTGTCGAGCCCGGGTCTCGAGCCATTGCGGTCCACCTCCAGCCCACGATTTTTGCCCAATACGTCCCAGGATTTACGCCCCAGTTTTCTTCTACCCCGGCGTTTCCCACCGACCAGCTCACCGCCCGGCTAGCCACCTTGCTGCTGCGCGACGGAGACTCGGCCGTAGACATGCTGCGCACCATCGGCGACGTCGGCCATTTAGCCGCCGACATTGTGGAATGCTTCCCGCTGTCCCAGCGCAACTACCGGGACCACCGGGACGAGGCCGCCGCCCCTGGACCCGAGATCACCGCCGCACTGGGGCGCGTGTGCGCCTACATCGAGCAGGCTTATACCCAGCGCCTCACGCTGGCACAGCTGGCGCGCCTGGCCGGATACTCCGAGCCCTACCTGTCCTCAGTGTTCTCCCAAACCATGGGGATGACGTGTTTTGAGTTCATCTCCCGGGTGCGGCTGCGCGCGGCTACACGCCAGCTGTCTGCCACGGACGCGCTTATCGGGGACATCGCCTTTGACAACGGCTTTGCGGACACCAAGACTTTTACCACCGCGTTTAAGTCCACGTTTGGTTTGACGCCGTCGAAGTACCGCGCGAATCTGGGCACCACGCCCGGGGCCCGGCAGGTGGATGCCACCTTTAAGCGTCGTTTTACCCCGCGTTCTCAGGCGGATGTGTACGCCACTTTGACGTCCTGGGCGCACTCCGGCGCGGTCACTGATAATCAGGATGATCCGGTGGTCTTGGCTCGGCGCCTTGCGGCGATCTTGAGCGACAGCCCCACCAATTCGGGCAACTCAGGTAATGCAAACAATACCGATACTGCGGACCATTAGGCCACGCTATACTTAACCGGACCACGCACTAATGGGAAGCTTATACTTAGGCGTTTCCATAGGGGGAATTTTTTGACTTGAAGCCGGGCGAAAGCACCGGGCCCGCCACCCTTTTAGCAGGTCACAGGCGATTCCGGCAGGGGTAAATAATACCTTTGACGGCTTTCCTTTCACCCCCCAATGGTGCAATAATGGGGTTGCACGCGCGGAAAAGTCCGTATAATTTCCCTGTCGCACAACCGCGCAGCGCCGGAACAATGAATGGTGTAGTACCCGTTCACCTTCATACACAGAAGGGCGTCATCTCCATGACCACTGTTGTTCCCTGCACCCGGGACCGCGTTGTAGACATTGTCGCGCGGTTCACGGATCTGATCTCCAAACAATTGCCCGTCGATGTCTCCCGCCGGCTTGAGCGGCTGCGCGCCGATGAAACCAACCCGCGCGCCCTGATGATCTATGACACCATGAAGCGCAACCAGGAGCTGGCCGCCAAGCTCAACCGGCCCAGCTGCCAGGACACTGGGCTGGTGCAGATCTTTGCCCACGTGGGCTCCCACTACCCGCTGCGCGATGAGCTGCACACCATGCTCAAGGAAGCCGTGGGCACCGCCACCCAGACTGCACCGCTGCGCCACAACACCGTAGAGACCTTCCAGGAGGTCAACACCGGCACGAATACCGGCTCCGATTCCCCCTGGATCTACTGGGACTTTGTGGAGGGCTCGTCCGACCTGACGCTCAACGTCTACCTGGCTGGCGGCGGCTGCTCCCTGCCGGGTCAGGGCAAGACCCTCATGCCCGGCGAGGGCTACGAGGGCGCGGTGCGCTTCGTGCTGGACGTGATGACCTCCTACGGGCTCAACGCCTGCCCCCCGCTGCTCGTCGGCGTGGGCATTGGCACCTCCATCGACTCCGCGTCCTACATGTCCAAGCGGGCGCTGATGCGCCCGGTGGAATCCCGCAACCCCAATGAGCTGGTTGCCGGGTTGGAGGATGACCTGGAAGAGGCCATCAACTCGCTGGGCCTGGGGCCCCAGGGCTTGGGTGGCGGCAAGTCCGTCATGGGCGTCAACATTGAAAACTCTGCGCGGCACCCCTCCGTGCTGTCTGTGGCCGTGAACACCGGGTGCTGGTCGCACCGGCGCGGCACCATCACTATCCACGCTGACGGCTCCTTCGAGTCGTCTACTCACGAAGGGTTTGACCTGTGACCATTGCAACCGTTGCCCCCACCCAGGACGCCCAGGATAGCGGCCACCGCACCTGGTACCTGTCCACCCCGATCTCCCGGGAGGACATCGCCGATATCCGCATCGGTGACATCGTCTTCCTTGACGGCCACATTGTCACCTGCCGCGACGTCGCCCACCGCCGCCTGATCGAATACGGCCGCGAGCTTCCCGTCGACCTGCGCGACGGCGCCATCCTGCACGCCGGGCCGATCACGCGGCGCAGCGAGGACTCGGCTTCCGGCTATGAGATGGTCTCCGTTGGCCCGACCACGTCGATGCGCATGGAGAAGTTTGAGTATGACTTCATCCGGGACACCGGGGTGCGCCTGATTGTGGGCAAGGGCGGGATGGGGTCCAACACGGAGCGCGGCTGCGCCGAGTTTGGCGCCCTGCACTGCGTGTTCCCCGCCGGAAACGCCGTCATCGCGGCAACGGAGGTCGACGAGATCGAAGACGTCCACTGGACCGAGCTGGGCATGCCGGAAAGCCTGTGGGTCAACCGCGTCACCGGCTTCGGCCCGCTGATCGTGTCCATCGACGCCACCGGCGCGAACCTGTTTGAGCAGCAGAAGGTCATTTACAACGAACGCAAAGAGGCCGCGCTGAAGAAGCTCTATGACAAGGTCCGGTTCATCAAATGACCGCCACGTTGCGCCGCGTGCCACCACCGGCAACCAACCCCCCACCGGCCGCCGCACCCCCCGGGGAGATTCGCCTGCGCCGGATCGCGGCCGCGGTGGCCATCGGGGCGGCCATCTGGGTGATCCCCACTCCCGCCGGTCTGGAGTCTCACGCCTGGCACCTGTTCGCCCTCTTTGTGGCCACCATCGTGGCCATCATCCTCAACGCTGCGCCCATGGGCACGGTCGCGATCATTGCTATGGCCCTGTGCGCGGCCACCGGTGTGCTGGCCCCGGGGGACCCCAGCGAGTCCATCTCCGCAGCGCTCAGCGGGTTTTCTAACTCCACGATCTGGCTGATCGTCTCCGCGTTCTTCATCGCGCGCGCCGTCATTTCCTCCGGGCTGGGTACCCGGCTGGGCTACCTCTTCGTGCGGACCTTCGGATCTTCCACGCTGGGTCTGGCCTACGGGCTGGGGTTGGCGGACTTATCGACGTCGCCGGCCATCCCCTCCAACACCGCCCGTGCGGGTGGGATCGTCTACCCCATCATGCAGTCCATCCTGCGCACCGATTCCTCGGCAACAGGCACCACTGCAACCACAGCAACCACAGCGACTCCCCGCCGCGGTTCGACCGCCGGATTCCTGGCGCTGTCTACCTACAACCTTGACCTTGCCGCCTCCGTCATCTTCTTCACCGGCGCGGCCCCCAATGCCCTGGGTGCCAAGCTGGCCGAGCAGATGGGGGTCACCGCCCCGTCCTGGGGCGGATGGTTCCTGGCGGCGTGCGTGCCCGGCATCCTCGGTTTCATCGCGGTACCGCTGGTCATCTACGCGCTGTGGCGCCCCACCACCACCCGGACTCCCGACGCCCCCGTCCACGCCCGCCACCAGCTCGCCGAGCTGGGCCCTATGACCCGTAAAGAGAAGGTCACCCTGGCGGTCTTTGTCACCATCATCGCCCTGTGGGTGGGAGGATCATCCGTCCTCAACGCCACCACGGTTGCCTTCATCGGCCTGGGGTTGCTGCTGCTGACGGGGGTGCTGACGTGGACGGACATCAAAAAGGAGCAGTCCGCGTGGGACACGCTGACCTGGTTTGCCGCCCTGGTGATGATGGGCGCGTACCTGAACAAGACCGGGTTCATCTCCTGGCTGGGTGAGCTGGTTCAGCAACACCTCGGCGGGCTCTCGGCCGGCGTGGCTTTTGTCATCCTCGGCGTGGTCTACGCGCTGAGCCACTACCTCTTTGCCTCCGGCACGGCGCACACCGCCACCATGTTTAGCGTCTTCCTGGGCACCGGCATCGCACTGGGCATCCCGGCAACGCCGCTCATTGTGCTGCTCGCAGCGCTGCCCACCCTCATGGGATGCCTCACCCATTACGGCAACGGCCCGGCTCCCCTCTACTTTGGCACCGGGTCAGTCTCGGTGGGCACGTGGTGGAAGATCGGCCTTGCCCTCGGCGCGGTGCATCTGATCATCTGGCTGGCTATCGGGCCGCTGTGGTGGCAGATCATCGGCGTGATGTAGCACCGGCGCGGCGCGCTTAGAGGCCCGCCGCCCCGGCCAGGGCAAACACCGCCCACGCCAGCACAAAGCCCACCACCGCGATGAGCGTCTGGTTGACAGTCCAGGTGCGCAGCGTGGTGGCGGCGTCCAGGCCCATCAGTCGGCCTACCAGCCAGAAGCCGGAGTCATTGACGTGGCTGGCAATCACGGAACCTGCCGCGGTGGCCACCACCACCGCGGCGAGCTGGATGGGCGGATAGCCCTGGGCGACAACGGCTGGGGCCATCAGTGCCGCGGTGGTGGTCAGCGCCACGGTGGCAGAGCCTTGGGCCACGCGCAGGGCGGCGGCGACAACAAAGGCCGCGGCGATGACGGGCAGGCCCAGGTGGTTCATGGATCCGGCCAGGGCATCGCCAATCCCGGAGGTGCGCAGCACCCCGCCGAACATGCCGCCGGCGCCGGTGATGAGCACCACCGAGCAAATGGGCCCCAGCGAGGACTCCAGCAGGTCCTCCAGCTGCGCCGCACCTATCCCCCGCCGCGCGCCGAGCACCACCAGCGCCACCAGCGCGGTGATGGTCAGGGCGACGGGGGTGGCGCCCAGGAAGGTCAGCAGGCGCGCCCACCCAGCCTGTGCATCAACCAGGCCCGCCGCCGCGGCCATGTGGATGCCGGTGTTGCCAAAGATGAGCAGCATGGGCAGGGCGAGGATGGCGGTGACGGCGCGGGCGGACGCGGGGGCGGAGGGGGCGTCGGCAAGCGGTGGGCCACCGGCGAGAAGGTCCGGGACCGCTTGGGTAAAGCGGGCGCCCAGGACGCGCCCGAGCAGGTAACCGGTGAGATACCAGCAGGGCAGGGCGACGAGCAGGCCCACCAGCAGCACCGCGCCGACCTGCGCCCCATAGAACTCCGCGGCCGCGATCGGGCCGGGGTGCGGCGGCACAAAAACATGCATGACGGAAAACGCGCCGGCGGCGGGGATGCCGTAGGCCACCACCGGCCCGTCCAGACGCCGCGCCACGGCAAAGATCACCGGCAGCATGACCACCAGGCCGGCGTCGAAGAAGATGGGAAAGCCCATCATCAGGGAGGCCAGCCCCAGCGCGAAGGGGGCGCGGTGCTCCCCGAAGCGGGCAACGAGCGCCTCTGCCAAACTGGCCGCGCCACCCGAGCGTTCCACCAGCCGGCCGAGCATGGCACCCAGGGCCACCAGCAGCGCCACGGAGGCCAGGGTGGTGCCAAAACCCTGGGTCATGGTGGGAACCACCTGGTCTATGGGGATGCCGGCGGCGATGGCCGTGGCCGCCGAGACGATGATAAGGGTAAGAAATGCGTGCAGCTTAAACCCGATGACCAGCACCAGGATCACAGCGACCGCGGCGGCGGCCACCCCCAACAGCGCGCCGGTGGATAGCGGGGAGACGAATCCTTCCATGAACCATCACGCTACCGAGGCGGGAGGCGCGGCATCAGCAAAAAAACAACACGCCTGCTTATCGACGCCCCCGCGCCGCCTCGTGCCCGCCCCTCACCGTCCTCACCATCCTCACCGGAAGTCGCGCGAGCCGGGCGAGAGCACCTGCCCCACCGCAAGCGGCTCCAACTTGTCCGCCACCACCGCAGCCACCCCGCTCGCGTTTTCTACCTTTCCGCGGATGATCAGCGCCCGCGCGGTGCGCGCCAGCACCTTCTGGCGAGCCCACAGCCCCGGGGAGACGATGACGTTGATCAGCCCGGTCTCATCTTCAAGCCCAAAAAACGTCACCCCCGAGGCCGTCTGCGGGCGTTGCCGGTGGGTGACCACCCCGGCGATGCGGATGCGGGTGCCATCCGGCACACCCATCAGCCCGGAAGCAGGGATCACGCCCGCGGCCTCCAGCCCGGCGCGCAGCAGCTCCATGGGCTGAGCATGCGGGGTGACCCCGGTGGCGGCGACGTCGGCAGCCAGGATCTCCAGCGCGCTCATGCCGGGCAGCACCGGGGCATCCAGCTGGCTCAGCCCCGGCAGCATGCCGGCCTTCTCCGTGGCGGCAACCCCGGCGGCCCACAGCGCCTGGCGGCGATCCACCCCCAGGCAGTCGCACGCCCCGGCGCGGGCAAGCGCCTCTGCCTGCTCCACGCTTAGCTCCGCCCGCCGGGCCAGGTCCGCCATGGAGGCAAAGGGCCCACCGGCGGCCCGGGCGGCGGGGATGCGTGCCGCCCCAGCGCCCAGGCCGCGCACGAGGTTAAGGCCAAGGCGGATGGCCCCGCCAGGGGTCACCGTGGCTTCCTCCTCCGACTCCGCGATGCTCACGGGCAGGATGTCCACCCCGTGGCGGCGGGCGTCCTGGATCAGCGACTGCGGGCTATAAAAGCCCATCGGCTGGGCACGCAGCAGGCCCACGCAGAATTGGGCCGGGTAGTGCAGCTTGAACCAAGCAGAGAAAAACACCAAGGAGGCGAAAGACTGGGAGTGGGACTCGGGAAACCCATAGGCGGCGAAGGCGACGATCTTGTTCCACAACGCCTGGGCAGTATCGCCCTCAATGCCGTGAGTGGCGCGCAGGCCGGCGAAGAAGCGCTCACGCAGGGCGGCCATCCTGGCCGGGGAGCGCTTAGAGCCCATCGCCCGGCGCAGCGTGTCTGCCTCCGCGCCGGAAAACCCAGCCGCATCGACGGCGATCTGCATGAGCTGTTCCTGAAACAGCGGAATACCCAGCGTCTTGCCCAACGATTTTTCCAGGCAGGGGTGCTCATAGGTGACCGGTTCGCGCCCGTCCCGGCGCCGCAGGTAGGGGTGCACGGAGCCGCCCTGGATGGGCCCGGGCCGGATGAGCGCCACTTCCACCACGAGGTCAAAAAATACGCGGGGTTTGAGCCGCGGCAGGGTGGCCAGCTGGGCGCGGGATTCCACCTGGAAGACCCCGACGGCATCGCCGCGCGACAGCATGTCATACACGGCCGGCTCCGTCAGGTCTAGGTCCCAGAGGTGGATGGTTGTTCCGGTTGTCTGCGCCACCAGATCCACCATGTGGTGCAGCGCCTCCAGCATGCCCAGGCCCAGCAGGTCAAACTTCACCAGCCCGGCGCCCGCGCAGTCATCCTTGTCCCACTGCACCACGGAGCGATCCTTCATGCGCGCCCACTCGGTGGGCACCACGCGCGCTAGCGGACGATCACAGATGACCATACCGCCGGAGTGAATGCCCAGGTGGCGGGGCTGGCCAAGGAACTGGTGCGCAAGCGTAGCCACGTCTTCTGGCACCTCATGGACCCCTTGCGCCCAGGAGTCAGCCGCGCCCTGCGGGTAGCCCAGAGCGCGCGCGGCATCGCGGGTAGCGCCCTTGCGGCGATAGGTAATCACGTTGGCCACCTGGGCGGCGTTGTCGCGCCCGTAGGTGGCATAAACATACTGGATGACCTCCTCGCGGCGGGTCGATTCGATGTCTAGGTCAATGTCTGGTGGGCCGTCGCGTTCCGGGGAAAGAAAGCGCTCAAAGAGCAGCCCGGCGCTGATCGGTTCCGCGTTGGTGATCCCCAGGGCGAAGCACACCGCGGAGTTCGCCGCCGAGCCGCGGCCCTGACAGTAGATGTTTTCCCGGGCACAAAAATCCACGATGCCCAGCACGATGAGGAAGTAGCCCGGAAAGTTCAGCTCCTCAATGACCCCCAGCTCATAATCGATCTGGGCCCACGCCCGGCGCTGAACGTCCGCGCTGCGCGCCGCGTAGCGCCGCTGGCCCCGGGTGCGCGTCAGGTGGGCCAGCCACGTCATCTCCGTGTAGCCCTGCGGGGTGGGGCAGTCCGGAAGCTGGGGGGCCACCAGGTTAAGGGTGAAGGCACACTCCGCCGCAATTTCGCAGGTCTGTGCGATCTCTGCCGAGCGGTCGGGGGCCAGGGCCGCCACCTGCTGCCCGGAGCGCAACCACGGCGCCCCCATGGGGTGCAGGCGCGGGGCGGCCTGCCCCACGGATTCCCGGCACGCCAAGGCCCGCTTGGCCGCAGCCAGGCGCACCCCGTCCCGGGTGGCGGCGGCCGGGGCGGCGCTGATAATGGCCCGCAGTCCCGCCCGCCCGCTGCGCGCGCACCGCTGGCGGGCGGCGTCGAGAGCCATGGCGTGATCAGCATCCTCCGGGACCATGGTGGCCTGGTACTCCAGGACCACCCCCTGGGGCCCAAAGCAGTCCACCAGTTCCTCCAGGCGGTCTGCCCAGGTGTGATTGGCCAGCACTAGGCACGTCCCGGCCAGGCGCTGCGCAAGTTGCGCAAGCGGCGGATAGGCCACCTGCCCCTTGGTCCCGGTGACCATGTGCGCATGGGTCAAGACCTGGCATAACGCCTGGTATCCCGCCGGTCCGCGGCAGATGACCGGCAGGACGGCGCCACCAGCACTGTCTAGGGTCAGCTCCGCGCCGATGATGGTGGGCAGGCCGGCCTTGGCTGCGGCCTCGGCAAAGCGCACCACGCCATAGAAACCATCCCGGTCGAGCAGCCCCAAGCCGCACAGGCCCAGCTCGACTGCGCGGGCGACGAGCTCCTCCGGCTCGGAGGCGCCGCCGAGGAAGCTGTAGGAGCTGACCGCATGCAGCTCGGCGAAGGGGATGGACGGGGCGCGCCGTGCGGGTGGCTCCGGTGCCGCGGTGGGGGGAGGGGGCGTCGTCAAGCTGGGGGGACCTGCCGGGATAAGGTCCGGGTGGGGGCGCCCGGAGAGGATCCTTTCTATGCGCGACCATCCCAGGGCCGACCCGCCGTGAAAACGCATGCTTTCACCCTAGCGCAGAATCGAACACCCGTTCCACGATGGGGGCCGGGTACAGCCGCAGAGTGACACGCTCTGTCTAGCCCGCAGACCCGTTTGTAGACCGAGCGGTACGGTGGCTGCTATTGTCGCTTCCAAGTTCTTTTCCACAAAACACTCCCCCGAAAGGTCCCACCCATGAAACTGCGCGCACTGTTTGCCACCATCGGCGTCGCCGCCATCGCCGCAACCGGCCTGACCGCCTGCGGCAGCGAAGATACCATCAAGATCGGCACCACCGACTCCGCCAAGAAGGCCTGGCAGGTCTACGAAAAGAAGGCTCAGGAAGCCGGCATCAACCTCACCGTCCAGGACTTCTCCGATTACAACACCCCCAACGACGCCCTGGCCCAGGGCCAGCTGGACGTCAACCTCTTCCAGCACCTGAAGTTCCTGGCCAACTACACCGCCGGCACCGGCCAGAAGCTCACCCCCGTCGGCTCCACCGAGGTTGTCCCCCTGGCGCTGTTCTGGAAGGATCACTCCTCCCTCGACGGCATCGAAGGCAAGTCCGTGGCCATCCCCAACGACTCCACCAACCAGGGCCGCGCCATCAACGTCCTAGTCCAGGCCGGGCTGATCACCCTGAAGAAGAAGGACACCCTCGACCCCACCCCCGCCGACATTGACGCCGGGTCCTCCAAGGTCACCGTCACCCCCGTCGAAGCCGCCCAGTCGCCGGTGGCCTACGGTGAGGGCCAGCCGGCCATCATTAACAACTCCTTCCTGGACCGCGCCGGCATCGACCCGAAGACCTCCGTCTTCCAGGACGATCCCTCCAGCGCCAGCGCGGAGCCCTTTATCAACGTCTTTGTCACCCGCGAAGAAGACAAGGACAATGACAAGATTGCCAAGCTCGTCGAGCTGTGGCACGACCCGGACGTCCAGGCCGCCGTCGCCGAGGACTCCAAGGGCACGTCCGTGGAGGTCAAGCGCTCCCCCGAAGAGCTCCAGCAGATCCTGCACAAGCTCGAAGAGTCGGCCACCAGCAAGTAGGCCCGCACCCGCCCGCCCCCACCGGGCGGGCACGCGTCCCTCTTGCCCTCCTCTGACTTTCACCTTTCCCCCTTATCCATCAGCCTCACAGTGAGAGCGAGCACCACCCCCGTGGCACCAACATCGCCATCGCCCCACAACGCGCACGACCCCAACACGCCCGCCGTACCGGCAGAGCAAGCCGTACCGGCCGAGCAGGCCACACCGGCCGCACCGGCACACGCCGAGCGCTCCCAGCGCGGCACCCGCCTGGAGTTTAGGGAAACCACCAAGGTCTTTCCCTCGCGCAACAAGAAATCCCAGGAGACCACGGCCGTCAACGGCGTGACCCTGACCGTCGAGCCCGGGGAGATCCTGGGCGTGATCGGCTATTCCGGCGCCGGCAAGTCCACGCTGGTCCGCCTGATCAACGGCCTGGACACCACCACTTCCGGCCAGCTGTTGCTCGACGGGGTAGACGTGGTGGGCAAGTCGGAAAAGCAGCTGCGTGCCATCCGGCGCAACGTGGGCATGATCTTCCAGCAGTTCAACCTGTTCCATTCGCGGACCGCCGCCGGCAACATCGCCTACCCCTTGGAGCTGGCGGGCGTGAGCAAGGCGGAGACCAAGAAGCGCGTGGCGGAGTTGCTGGACTTTGTGGGCCTGTCCGATAAGGGCGAGAACTACCCCGAGCAGCTTTCCGGCGGGCAGAAGCAGCGCGTGGGCATCGCCCGGGCGCTAGCCTGCAATCCCTCCCTGCTGCTGGCCGACGAGGCCACCTCTGCCCTCGACCCGGAGACCACCCATGACGTGCTGGAGCTGTTGCGCCGCGTCAACCGGGAGCTCGGCATCACCATCGTGGTGATCACCCATGAGATGGAGGTGGTGCGCTCCATCGCGGACAAGGTTGCCGTCATGGAGGCCGGCCGAGTGGTCGAATACGGCAGCGTCTATGAGGTCTTTTCTGATCCGCAGACGGATGTGGCCGCCAAGTTTGTGGCCACCTCCCTGCGCAACACCCCGGACCTGGTGGAGGCGGAGGATCTGCTGGCCCACGAGGGTCGCCTGTTTACCATCGAGTTGACGGAGGATTCCGGGTTCTTCGGCGCCACCGCTGATGCCCGCGCCGCGGGGGTGGCGCTGTCCATCGTGCACGGCGGGGTGACCACCTTGCAGCGCCACAGCTTTGGCAAGATGACCGTCCGGCTCAACGGGCCCACCGCGGCCATTGAGCAGTTCTACCGCACGCTCAAGGCCTCCACCACCATTGAGGAGATCACCCGATGAACCAGATAACAGTAACCACGCTCGCCGCGGACTGGAACCGGCTGGGTGACACTTTTGGCAAGGCCATCTTGGACACCCTCATCATGGTGGCGGTCACCATGGTGGTTGCGGGCCTGCTGGGCCTGGTGGTGGGCATGCTGCTCTACACCACCCGCGAGGGCGGTATTCTGCGCAATAACTTTGTTTACACCACGCTGAATCTGTTGGTGAACTTTGTGCGCCCCATTCCGTTTATCATCCTCATTGCGGCGATTAAGCCGCTGACGGTGGCGGCTATTGGCACATCGATTGGCCGCAATGCGGGCATTTTTGTGATGATCATTGCGGCGACGTTTACGGTGGCGCGCATTGTGGAGCAAAACCTGGTGGCCATTGATCCTGGCGTGATTGAGGCCGCGCGGTCGATGGGGGCGAGCCCCTGGAAGATCATCACCTCGGTGATCATCCCGGAGGCGTTGGGTCCCCTGGTGCTGGGCTACACCTTCATCTTTATTGCCATTGTGGATATGTCTGCGATGGTCGGCTACATCGGCGGCGGCGGCCTGGGTGACTTTGCCATCGTCTACGGTTACCGAGCCTTTGACAATGAGGCCATGTATGTTGCCGTCATTGCCATTGTCATTCTGGTCCAGGCCGCCCAATTCCTGGGCAACTGGCTGTCCAAGAAGATCATGCGCCGCTAGCACAACGGCGGGCTCACCTCCTGTCCTGCTTATCGACGCCCCCTCCCCCACCGAAAGGTACCCACCAGTGCCGCTCGGAGGGGGTTGACGTTTTCACCCAAACATGTGACCAATTGCGGGCCTGATGCCCTAGGGTGGAGCCCATGACGCGACGCATGATGGCCTTTGACATGGACGGCACGATCCTTTTTCACTCCCAGGTCCGCCCCGCCACCGCCGCGGCGATTCGGCGGTGGCAAGATGCCGGAAACCTGGCCGTGTGCGCGACGGGAAAGTCACTGGCCTCCGCCCGCGGTTCCCTGGTCAACCAGGGGGTGCACTTTGATCACTTTGTGCTCTACACCGGCGCGGCCATCACCGACGGCGACTTTCGCATCGAACACGCCACCGGCATCCCCGACGATCGCGCCACCGAACTTTTCGCCCGCTTTTGTCACCGCCCGGGAATCGACGTCTACGCCACCACCCTGGGTGACACGGACTACCTGGTGTCTAAGGGCGTTGCAGGTGCCACCATGCCCATCCCGCTGACGTGCGCGGATGGCAGCCCGGAGCAGGTCGTCGCCGAGTCTGTCATGGGCATTCCCCTGTGGATCCCCAACCTGGATGAACTCGGCGAGGTTGCTGCCGAACTAGCCCAGGATTTCCCGGACGTGGACGTCCACCGCAACGTTGATGTCTTGGATATCGTGCCCGCGGGCTCCAGCAAGTCCGGCGGACTTCGCGCACTGGTGGAGCTGTTGGGCGGGCAGTGGAGCACGTTGAGCATCGGGGATTCCTACAACGACGTCGATATGCATCGCTGGGCGGATCACTCCGCAAGTTTTAGCTACTCCCCTGCTGAGGTGCAGGCAGCCACCGACGTGGTGGTTGACACCGCCGAGGAGTTCATCGCGGACGTCCTCGCCCGCTAGCCTGCTGCTCAGGACCACACCCATGCCCCGCCCCCACGTCGCCCTGCCCACCCAGATCAGCCTGCTGCGCATCTGCGCCCAAGGGCTGGTGCCTGCCACCGCTGCCCGAAGCGTCGCGGAGGTGACAGACAGGTTGCTGGCCGTGCAGGGCCAGCAGGTCTCTGCCCTGCCGCACGCGCTGCTGGCCCGGTGCCCCGGTGCCCGGGGCAGCGATGTCGCACGCGCCTTTAACCAGGGTCTTCTGGTGCGCCACCGCCCGATGCGCGGCACGGTGCACATCACCCACGCGCGCGACTTTCACTGGATGCGCCTGGCTTTGAAGGAAAAGATCCCCACCTGGGAGGCGCGCGAGCGCCAGCGTCTGGGCATTGACGATGCCGTGTGCGCACAGGCCGCGGAGGTCTCCTGGGAGGCCATCGCTGCCGCCGGCGGGCGCAGAGAACGCGCGGCACTGTTTGCCGCCTGGATCGACGCGCTGGCGCCAACGCACCTGACGGATTCGCGTTCCCAGCGCCGCTGGTGCCAATGCCTCATGTGGTCGCTGGCCCGCCAGGGGGCGGTCATCGAAGGCCCGCTGGGGACCAACCAGCACTACTTCATTGACGCGCGCACCCTACCGGCTGCCGACGCCCCACAGTCCGGCTTCCCCCTCACCCCCGCCACCCGCGAGCGTGGGCTGACAGAAATCGCCCGCCGGTACATCCTCGGCCACGGCCCGGTGAGCGTGGCCGACCTGTCCTGGTGGACAGGCCTGGGCATCCGGCACTCCGCGGAGCTTCTTGAAGCAGCCTGCGCCGCCGATAGCACCCTGGGCCGCTACCAGCTCAGCGCCGCGGGCGGCGAAGACGGCGCCCTGGTCCCGGCCGACCCGGCGCGCACCGCACAGCAACGCCGCGGACTGCTCTACATGTCCACGCAGCTTCCCAGCATCCTCGCCGACAACTACGCCGACGCCACCCGGCTGCTCTTCTTGCCCTCCTTCGACGAAATCTACGTTGGCTACACCAATCGCACCTGCCTGACCGACGCCGCCGGCGACCAGCTCATCTGCCCCGCGCGCAACGGCATGTTCCGCCCGCTGATCATCAACAACGGACGCCTGATCGGGGTGCGCCCCGTCAAGGAGGGTGTGCAGTGGCTCCGCCGCCCACCCGCGCGCACCCAGGCCGCGGCCCACACGCTTATCGACGCCACCCTCGCCCGCCTGGGCAGCTAACAACTAGCGCGCAGCCACCCACAACACAGCCGCCACCGGCCACAGACCGCGCACGTAGTAGCCCACAATCTCCGGCGACACCGACAACCCCTGCCCGGTATCCATCACCGTCAGGTCAGAAACCACGCGCGGCCGGCCCCGCACAATCCCCGCATACCACCAGGCCACAACGCTGATGGCTATCCCCAACGCCCCCATGCCAGCAACAAGAAGAAGCAGGACGCCCACCACGGAATGGGCGCCAAGCAGCACCCATCGCTCCGGGCTGGAATCAACTAACCGGGTGAAGTCCCCGACACGGAACCAGGCAGGCGCCAGCAGCATCCAGGCGCCCGCAGCCACGGTCAGACCATAGCCGCCGTATGCTGGCGCCAGCGCCCACGACCACAAGGCCACAACCACCGCAATCAGTACCAGGTAGTACCGGCGCAACAAGCGGCTGACCGCCACGGGTGCCCCACACGTACGGGGCGGGCGAGCACCCTGCCACGCCACGGCTAGCGCATCTGAGACCAGTTCCGAATCTTGGAAGGAAAAGAAGTGCGTCACCAGGAAGCGGCGGCGGCCCGCCTCCAGCAGGTGTGCCACCCGCCAGTGACGCGCACACGCCCACCCATATCCGACCCTCGCCGCCCCCACGACCGCGCCGCTCACCACACTTGCCGTGATCGACCACCCCGCACAGGCACCTAATGCCGCCCCAACGACGCTGGCCGCGACCCACTGCACCGCCGACACCCTGTCCCAGCGGGGCAACCGATCGCTACCGCGGAGCTTCCATACCCAATCTTCCTCGGTGATCCCCACCAGCGGGGCAAGGCGCTGAGCCATGAACACGTACACCGCGGCAATAAGCACAGCCGCGAACCATCGCGCCAGCGGGCCGGGGGCCGCAAAACTCGCCGGTGGATGCGTGAGCGCACCTATCGCCGTACCCAACGCACCGGCGATCATGGAATACACAAATAGCGGATAAATCCTGTCCGTCACGCGATCGACCACGTCAAAAAAGCTCATGACACCAGGTCCTGCATGGTGGAGGTGACATCACAGGACGCAATGATCTGCTCGTGGTGGGTCGCCACAACCACGCAGCATCCTTTGTTGGTGGCAAGCTCCCGGAGGTAACGCACCAACTCCTCGGTCCACTGCGCATCCAGGTGGCGCTCAGGCTCATCAATAGCCACCACGCTGTGCGGCTGGACCACAGCTAGTTGTGTCGCCAGGTATGCCCGCTGGCGCTGTCCAGACGAAAGCTGACCAGGGCGCACCCGCAGGATCTCCGCCAGCCGCCACCGCGCCACCATGAACTCTTCCTCCGCCGGGGATTGGCACCGGCGCAGGAGGCGACAATGCTCGCCGATGCTAAGTTCTGGGTAAAAGACCGGCTCGGAGATCCTGACCACGCGGGCTTGCGTACGCACCTGCCCGGCAAGCGGTTCCACCTCCCCGGAGATGGTTGCCAACAGCGTTGACTTGCCTGAACCATTCGCCCCGGTCAGCGCCACCAGACACCCCGCCGGCCACTGCACCCGAACATGGCCCAAGGCGTGACCGGCGTGCCCAATGACACAATCGACATCAATCACGCGCTCCTCCTTACGGCTGCTGTCATCCCCTGTGACCACGTCAACATGGATTCTGCGCCCAAGATTACCGCTGGATTGTGCCCTCGCTGCGGGACGTGCCTGCGGATGCTCCGGGGCGTCGATAAGCACCCCACCAATGGTCACCCCCTCCTGTCACCCCCGGGTAGACCGTTTACTCTTCCGGATCCGCCCGGCGGCATATACGGTAAGAATCATGCCTTTCGCGATGTGCACCCCCGCCTGGCGGCGCGCCGCACGCCTGTGCGCCCTGAGCGCCATGACAGCCCTGGTCGCCGGGACTGCCGCTTGCTCGCACGGCAGTACCCCCACGGATGCGCAGGCAACGACCTTAGGCAGCGTGGGAAGCTCGCCAAGCGCGGACGAGCCACACACCGAGGACGGGCCGGATCGCACCCCGCCCGCGGGCCTGACCCCCTTAGGAAACGCCGACACCGAGCGCAAGACCGAGCGCCCCAAGGCACCCAATCAGCTCGTAGTCACCAAGATTCGCACCGGACACCACAAGGGCTTTGATCGCGTGGTTTTCGAATTTGTTGGCCAAGGTGAACCCGGATGGTTCGTGGATTACACCGACCGGCCCACCCAACAGGCCTCCGGGCACGTCATCAATTACACAGGCACCACCGCTCTCAACGTCAACATTGACGGCACCGCCTACCCCTTTGAGGCCGGCGTGGAAGACACGGCACCAACCCACGTTGATGGCATAGAAGACGGCAACGTGACCGAGGTTATTAGCGCCGGCATGTTTGAAGGCCGCGCCCAGTACATTGTTGGCCTTGGCGAACGCGTCCCCTACTCCGTACAAGTCCTCCAAGGGCCAACCCGCCTGGTCATCGACCTGGTGCGATGAGGCTTGGGGCTTAATCCCATAACGGATTCAAGTTGGCACGCCTTACCGCTCACCTGGTTCATCACACTATATGGAGCGCCAAACTCAAGTACCGGAACAAATAAAGGAAGTTCCTCACACTCCGGAATTTACAAGACATACCGGCAAAAATAGCAGGTCTTATACGTTACATGCATTAGCCGAGTCTAGAGTGTAATCTGAGCAATATAGATTTCCATCCGGATCATACAGTATACCCCTCTCGACCGTTAACTTTACTATATCTCCAACCGCGAATGGTGCGCCGCCGTTCGCATCGTTGTAATGGCGCGATTCCAATACGCGAGCATAAATCTCACCCTGGTTGGGGTGACCTTTAATATCTACAACTTTCAAAACTGATTCATCGTTAATTTCTGGCCCCTCAGCAACGGATCCAGGGAAATAATACCTAGTCACAACCCCCCGAGCACTATCATCGAAAACGATGGCCCCAGCTCGGCTCGACCATTTTGTCAAAGCCCATGTTTGGTGGCTCATAAACCCCGCTTCTCCGGGAGTAGCGCCATTGTTCGAGAAGTTTTCCGGGAGACCACTTTCGCTACCCATGGAAACACGAGACTCAGTAGCTTCGGGAGACTTACTTGGCTCATCTTTCTCTGAACTAGGCAAAGTCGGTCTTGGATCACTTGTTAACCCCTCAACCGGGGCGCCACTTTCACCACGATCAGACACTACAGAAGTATCTGGCCCTATCAATTGATGTGATTCATCATCGCTGCAGGACACGAGAGCACCAGATAACATCATAACTGCAACGACAGGAAGTAGTACTACAAATCTATTTCTATAAATCACTGACTCTCATCCCCACAGATAATTGCAATTTTTGTAACGCCCCAGGCCCTCCTCGGTAGGACCTATTAGAGAGCTAACCTCCACCAATGCTTGTCCTAACGAGAGCAACCAGCGCTATCTCAGTAGATATATCGCTAGGGTACCAGCCAACCGTCGCGACGCCCAGGATCATCAACCGTGGGGAGATCAAGAGAGTCCGGTCGACCGAGGGGCACATAAGTCAAAGATTCCCCGAAAAATAGACTCCACCATGCAATCTGGGTAACACGCGCCTTCCCGAACTCTGGACAGCCTTGTCCAACGTTCTTCCCTTGTCTGAAGAATTGTTGCCACACACCTGGACCAAAAGGGAATATCACCGTCTACGTTGCCTACCCACATCTGAGGACGTATCAATTCTGAATTTTTCGGGCAGGTTTGGGAAGATGATTACGCACAGTTGGCACGCTAACGGCGCCCTTTCCTCCGCGCGGTTCCAAGCGCCTACTCATACATCCCTTCCACCCGCCAGGTGCGCTCGACCCACACCAGCAGCCAGGCGCGCTGCTCGGCGGTACGCGGATCCGTCCCGCTCAGTTGCAGCCGGGCGAGCCTGGGCCTGCCGGTGGCGGTATCCCACCATTGGGCGTCTACCGGCCAGGGCCCGGCCCAGCCGGTGACGCGGTAGCGTGCCCCCGCCCAGGCCACGCCAACTGGCGGTGCGCTGAGGAGGGCTTCTGCGGTGATGAGCACGCGCTGTCCGGACCCATCCAGCACGGTAATGGCGCTGGCGGGGTGGGTGGGGCTGATCATCCGTGTGGGCAGCGGTGGGGGGATCCGGCCTGGCCAACGCCCTTCTTCGGCGGTGGTCGCAGGGGTGGGGTCATCGCCGTAGGGGATCAGGGCAATGCGTTCAGCAACTCCGCGGCCGCCAGCCAGGCGGGGTTGGACTACTGCGTCGGTTCCTAAGGTGGCGGTCACGCGGCTGACCACCCGGGATTGTGCCTGGGTGCCGGTGTCTGCACCCCACAGGGGTCCTGCGGGGTCGGGCGGGCTGGCCTCTACGGGATCAAGGTAAAGCGCGGTCAGCGGTCCTGTTGCTCCGGCTGTGAGCCAGCCGTCGAGTTGCCAGCGCACGCGCTGGGCCGTGTCCGATTCGCTCAGCGCTTCCCGGGTGCGCCAGATGCGCGAGCGTTGGCGGGAGTAGTCGAATTCGGCGGTGACGCGCAGCCGTTGGCAGCTCAATCCCGCTGCCGCCAGGCGCTGGTGCAGTGCTGTGGCGAGTGTGCGGGCGGCGAAGGCGGCGGCGTCGACACGCTCGATGGGATGCTCGGGGCGCATGCTCACAGCAAGATCGACAGGTGACGCATCCGGGGCGACGCGCCGGTCAGCCACTGCGCAGGCGATGTCGTGGCAGCGGCGCCCCTGTGCACCAAATCGGGTGGTCACCGCGCGCACCGGCAGCTGCGCAAGCTGGCCCAGGGTGGTCACTCCGAGCTGGTGCAGCTTATCGACGCCCCCCTTCCCACAGCCCAGCGCCACCTCCGCCGCCAGCACCCGCAGCGGCAAGTCGGAGAGGAACGCGCGGGACCCGCCCGGGGGGACCACCCTGCCTGCGCGCGCGGCGAGGATCGCGGTGGCGAGCTCATCGGCGATCCCGACGCAGGAGTCGATGCCGCGGCGCTGGGCGGCGTCGATAAGCAATTGCGCGGCAGCATCCTCCCCGCCGTGGAAACGCGCCGCCGCGCCCAGCTCCACCACCACCAACCCCGGGCGCAGCACCTCAACCGACGCGGCGGCCTCATCGAGCCCAGAGACAATCGGCTCGAAGAAGCGCGCGTCGCGTTCCTCATCTACCGACGCCACCTCCACCCCCGGGCACAGGGCCTGCGCCTGGCGCACCCGCATCCCGCGGCGCACGCCGGACTGGCGCGCGGCCACGCTGCACACCAGCACCCGGTGGTCCCGTGCGATGATCACCGGGCGCGTCCCCAGCGCGGAGCCGTCATCGCTGGCCAGGGCGTAGGCCTGCGCCGGCCAGTCCGGAAACCACAGCGCGGCCACCCGCTGCCCGCTCATACCGCACGCAGCCGACGGGCCGATGATTCTTGTCCTGCCGGAGACTGCGTCGCCGATGCCTGCCCGGTCGATGCTTGCTCAGCTGATGCCTGTCCTGCTGATGCCTGCCCTGCCGTGCCCACACGCAGTGTCACCGCACCCGCAGGTACCCCTTTGACCTGCACGTCTACCGCGATGTCTACCCCTCGAATGCGGCCAGTCCCACGCCCCAAACCATGCACCTGGGTCACCCGCGCGCCCAAACGCAGCGCCGGCGAAGGCACCTCCACCCCCACGCACAGCAAGGCCGCCTGCCCAACGCGCAGCTTCCCGGCCACCGGGCGCATCTGTGTTGGGGTCAGCCGCACCGGGGAAGGCGCATGGCAGACCACCAGGTCAAGGCCTTCGCACAAGATCGCGGCGATCCCTAGCGCGTCCGGACCTGGCAGCGGAGCAGCGATCACCCGTTCGAGATCACCGCCAGAGGCGGCCACTGCCGCAAAGGATAGTTCCGGCCAGCCCACCACCCCCACACGCGCCCCTGAGGCGGTTGCGTGAGCCACAAGCTCCACGACCAGCGCCGCGCACGCAGAGGCCTGCGTGACCGCGCGGCGGGGCAACCCACCCGCCGGAATCGCCGCAGCCAGCGGTTCTGGCGTACTAATAACGCCGCCGCTTCGAGATTCCGGGCCTAAGGCCCGACGCTTCGCGCCCAGGTCTGGCGCCGGAGCAAGCGCCCCCATCTGCTTGCGCAGGGAAGCAATGACCGCGGCGCGATCCGCGTCGCCGACCTGCCGTAGTCCCACTCGCACCACCTCCCCACGCGCCTATACGTACACCTGTTCTATTGCTGGGTACGATTATTGCGCCGCATGACCGCCCCCGTCAACTGGTAGTCTGACCGGCATGAACGGCTACTCCACCATGCGCGCACACACCACCCCCATCCCCACGCCCGAGCCCGTCCGGCTGGGAGGATCCGCGCTCATTGCCGCCGGAGTCGCCGCACTGTCCCTCGACCTCTCCCACGCCATCCAACTGGCACTCATGCTCATTTTCATCGCCGCGGCCTGCCTGCTGATCTTCTCCCACCCCTACCGCCGCGACATCCGCGCCTTCCTGGACAAGCGCAACCTGCATTACACCCCCCGACTAGGCCAAATCATCCCGCTCTTCCTCGTCTGGCTGACCCTGATGATCATTCCCGCGTTCGCCCCGCTTCCACTCTGGGGCTCTATCCTCGTCTTTGTGGGCATCTTTGGCTGGATGTGGCTGGTCTTCCCCCACGTTGATGGCACCCGAGTGCTGGCGTTTGTCGATTAACCACCAGCGGAACAAAAGCTAACAGCCCCGCACGCTAGCAGCCCCGATACTCCCCTTAGGCCCTGCCGGAACCTGGCCGATTCCGCTCCCGCTGATCGGCGGCCACCTGCTGGATCTTGTTATTAATGGCCACGTAGGCCACGTTGGCAACATAAAACACCGCCCACACCACCAGCCCGGTGGGTAGCCACCACATCCAATTCAGGTTCGCCTGCCAGCACAAAATGATGCTAAACACCACCGCAAAGAGCAGGCTGCGCACGGGGTCGATGTGAAAGATCTTCATAAAAAGGTGCTCCTTAGCAGGGCCTATAGCGCGGCGCGCGGCCGCGGCTAGTCCAAATCCCGCGACGCCGCCCACCGCGACAGCGCATAGCGGTTGGACTGCTGGGTCTTACGCAAGATATTAGAGGCATGCGTCTCCACCGTTTTCACAGAGATGAACAACTGCGTGCCAATCTCGCGGTAGGTGTAGCCGCGCGCCAGCAGCCGCAGCACCTCTAGCTCCCGGCGCGTTAAGGCATCGACAACCGGATCATGCTGGGCGACAGGATCCGCCGCAGTCGGCTCGTTGGGAACCGGATCCGAGGTATCCTCAATGACCTCGCCCCCGGCGAAGGCATCCAGGACAAAGCCCGCCAGCCGCGGAGAAAAATAGGCATCCCCAGAGTGGACGCGCTCCACGGCCTGCGCCAACTCCTCCCCAGAGATGGACTTGGTCACGTAACCGCGGGCCCCGGCACGGATCACGGCGATGACGTCTTCTGCGGCATCGGAGACACTCAGCGCCAAAAAGGTGGTGGCAACGGTGACCCCGTGGATGACGGCCATTCCGCCGCCGTCGGGCATGTGGACGTCGAGAAGCACCACATCAGGGCGGGTGGCATTGATACCCGCAATCGCCGCCGCCACCGTGCCAGCGTCACCGACGATCTCCACCCGCTGGGCCAACTCCGCGCGCACGCCGGAGCGAAACACCGAGTGGTCATCCACCAAAAACACCCGCACCGGAGCCACAGTAACCATGGCACTCACGATACCGGCACCGCCACCACCACCTCGCTGCCACTTCCCGGGGTAGACGTGACCGTGGCCGTCCCCCCGGCGCGCTTCATCCGGGCGAACACCGACTCACGCAGCCCATCGCCCAGCGGCACCGTTTCCTGATCAAAGCCGCAGCCACGATCCCGAACAAAGATCTCTAAACGCCCGCCCACAAGCTCCGCATACACATCAATCTCTGCGACCCCCGCATGCTTAGCCGCATTGACCATCGCCTCCCGGGCAGCCAACACCGCCGCCTGGGTAGCGGCATCAGTATCCCGGTCCTGCCCCACCGTCACCGGCGCGATGCGCACCCCAAAAGCGTCTTCTACCTCCCCACACGCATGAGTCAGGGCCGCAAACACGGAGGGCTGAAGCTTCTCCGAAGGATCAAAAAGCCACTGGCGCAACTCCCGCTCCTGGCGCCGCGCCAGCCGCGCCACCACCTGCGCATCCCCAGACTGCCGCTGAATCAACGCCAGGGTTTGCAACACCGAATCATGCAAGTGCGCGGCGATGCGCGCACGCTCATCCGCAGCAAGCTTCTGCGCACGCTCCTGGCCAAGATTGCCCCACAGACGCACCAGCGCCGGCGCCACCAACACCCCCACACCCACCGCAGTAATCACCACAGCCATCACGGCCCCACCACGACCCCACATCAGCGTCGCAGCCACGATCGCCACCAGCACAAACAACGCCCCCAACACCACCGCCACCCGCGACGTCGCCGACCCCACCCCCAAATCCACATCAACCGCCTGCCACACCAACAACACCCCCACGATGCCCAGCACCAACGGCACCACACTCGCCCCACTAAAACCCTGATACGTACTCAACGCCACCAGCGCCAAAACAACCCCCGCACCTGCCACCGCAGCCCACACCACCCACGGCAAACCAAAACGATCACGCAGCGGCGAAACAGGCGCCACCTGGTCACCCGCACCAACACCAGGGTCCACATCGCGCCGAGACACCAGCCACAACACCGCATACAGCGCCAGGCCCAAGCCCTGGACAGCGCACAACACAACCAGCACCAACCGCACCCAGGCCACATCCACCCGAAGATTGCGCGCCACACCCGCGGCAACCCCCACCAACACCGTGCCCTGGGCGGGGCGAGAAAAACGCGGATACGGGCTGGGCTGCGTGGGCCCGCCATAGGCGCCGGCATACGGGTGAGAACTCATAGCACCCCATTGTTCCACCCCCACCTGGGGGAGATCATCAGGGTTTTCCCCCATCCTCACCCCGGAGAACCCCAGAACACCCCAGAACACCCGGGGATTTTTACAGACACTTCCCTATATCTTTCCTGTCCATGCGCGCCGACAATGGGAACCATGACGAAGTCCACGCCACAGCCAACACCCCCTTCCGGCAGCAGCGCCATCGGGCGCCCCACTCCGGGGCCGAAGCCGCAGGCGTCAGCGCCACAGCAACAGGGCACGCAGCAGGGCACTCCGCAGGATGCGCCCCACGCTGAGCAGCAGGCCGAGCCGCAGACCGAGCCGCAGACCGAGCCGCAGGCTGAGCCATCAGCGGGAGCGGTACCGCAGGATGCGCCGCAGGCCACTGCCACGCAGCAGGCCGCCGCGCCCCAGGCCGCTGCTGCGCAGGCCGCCGCGCCGTCGGCGCTCTCCCAGCTATGGGCCAACCGCCCCGAGCGCATCCCCAAGGCCCCCGGCGAATCCGGAATACGCCTCGGCGGCGTGTGCGAAGGCATCGGCGTGCGCTACCAAGTAGACCCCACGCTGCTGCGCGTCTTCTTTGTCTTCGGCGCTATCTGCGGGCTGGGCACCGTCCCCATCTACCTCATCGCTTGGGGCGTGCTCACCCGCCGCGGCGCGCCCACCAGCCCCTTTTCCGCCACGGTGTTTTCCACCTACGCCCACCACCCGGCGTACAAGCATGAGCGCCGCGTCGGCTGGACGCTCTACATCGTGCTCCTGGTCGATCTGCTGTTCAGCCTAACCACCGGATTCTGGATCCTCGGGTTCCCCAGCTTCGGCGTTTTTGCCGTGCTCGCCCTCGCCGGCTGGCTGCTCTTTCACACCCACACTCCACAGGAAGTTCCCATGACTACTCCCCCCACTCCTGGCCAACCCGAACGCCCCGCCGGCGAGCCTACGGTCTCGCTTCACGACGCCCCCTCCCCCACCGCGAGCACTACTGCTTCCGGTGCTGCAGGTACTGGAGGTGCCGCGCGGGTTTCCGATACTGCCACAACTTCCGGTATCTCCGATGCGCAGGGCGCGCAGCCTGCACCGGCCTTGTCGGCACAACCCGCCGCCTTTGACACCACGTCCTTCGACGCCGCGCCCTTTAGCGCCGCCGAGGCTCGCGCCCAGGCAGCCGCGTGGCAGCTGCCCCCGGAGGGCATCCCCGCCACCGGCATGGTTCCGGCAGGAGTCGCCTACGCGCAGCCGGCCCCGCGCCCCCGGCGCGTGTGGCCCTGGGTGGTAGGCACCCTGGCCGCACTGACCGCATCCGTCATCTTTGGGCTGTGCGTGGCCGGCGCGGTGCTGTGGGCGGCCGTCAACGTCTACGACTCCTGGGGAACTGACGAGTCCCTGCTCGCCTCGCCGTATAGCTGGGCGCCGGCCACCTCCGCGGACCTGGCCGAAAGCTACCGCACCGGCACCAACCCAAAGACGCTTGATCTGACGAACCTGAAAAAGCTGCCCTCCGATCGGACCGTAGACCTCACCGCCCGGGCCGGTGAACTCAACGTCGCGCTGCCCAGCTCCATCCCGGTGCGCATCAACTGCTTCGGGCCGGAAGGCGGCGGCACGTGCACCAACCACACCTACAACCCCGACGCCGGTGGGGCTACGTTGACGCTCAACGTGTCCTCCTACATGGGTCCCATCACCTTCACTGAGGCCACCCCTGCGCACTAGCTCCACAGCCCAGCTCCTGGATCACGTCCGGGAGCGGGGCCGTGGAAAACCCTTCTGAAAATGCCAAAGTGCCCCCGCCAGGCCCGTGGCGGGGGCACAATGCTATCCATGCTTCTTTGTGCCCTTGACATGCTCGTGCCCACCCACCAAACCGCCGGACTGTGGCGCCACCCGGATGCCCAGACCGAACAATACCGCGACGTGGACTTCTGGGTCCGCCACGCCCAGATGCTAGAAAAGGCCGGCTTTGATGCCATGTTCTTTGCCGATGTGGCCGGGGTCTATGACGTCTACGGCGGCTCCGGCGCGACCGCCGTGCGTGCGGGCATGCAATACCCGCTGCTTGATCCCATGATGCTGATCAGCGCCCTAGCCCAGGCCACCAGCACCATTGGTTTCGGGGTGACCGGCAACGTCACCTACGAGTCGCCCTATCTTTTGGCCCGCCGGCTGACCACCCTGGATCACCTCAGCCGGGGGCGCATCGCCTGGAATATCGTCACCGGCTACCAGCCCCAGGCCCTCCACAACGCTGGCGGCGAGGTGCTGCCCCACGACCAGCGCTACGATCGCGCCGACGAGTTCATGGACGTGGTCTACGCCCTGTGGGAGGGCTCCATCGCCCCGGATGCCCTGGTCCATGACGTCGCCTCCAATACCTACATGGACCCGGCGCGCATCCGGCCCGTCGAGCACTCCGGCCACTGGTTTGATGTCCACGGCCCGGCCGTGGCGCTGCCCGGCCCGCAGCGCACCCCCTTCCTCTTCCAGGCCGGGTCCTCGCCGCGCGGCATCCAATTCGCCGCCCGGCATGCTGAGGCGCTGTTCTTCTCCGGGACCACTCCGGAAAACGTGGCCCCCTTGGTACGCGCGGCTCACGAGCAAGCCGCAGGGCGCCCGCTGAAGACCATCGCGTCGATCACCCTGATCACTGCTGAGACCACCGCCGCCGCCCAGGATCGCTATCAGTCCTACCTCGATTGCGTGGACCCCCAGGCCGCGCTCGCCCTGTTCGCCGGATGGACGGGCCTGGACCTTGCCGGCTGCTCCCCGGATGAGCCGCTGGCCGCCGTCATCGCGCGCAACGGTGACATCGACGGCAACCGGTCCGCCACGCAATCCTTCACCGCGCTGGACCCCGACCACGAGTGGACCGTCGGCGAGCTTGCCGCCCAGATGGCCATCGGCGGGCGCGGGCCCGTGGTGGTGGGCAACCCAGCAGAGGTTGTCGATGAACTGCAACGCTGGATGGAGGTCGCCGGGGTGGACGGCTTCAACATCGACTACGCGCTGCGCGACAAGGACATGCAGGCAGTCTGCGAGCTCATCTGCCCCGAGCTGCGTCGCCGCGGGCTGCTTGCCGACGCCCCCTCCCCCACCACCCTGCGCGCCCGCGTCACGGGAGCGGACTGGCTTGCCGCCCCGCACCCTGGCGCCGCATTCCGCGACGAAAGCGAAGAAAGCTAGGCACGAGGCGCACGAAAAACGATCCCCCGCCCCAAGGCGTGAAAGCCCGAAGCGAGGGATCGCTGCGTTACCCGGCCGCGTGGCGTGCGCCCCAGTGCGCGGTAGTAAGGGGTTATTTGTACACCGTGCCCGTGTGCACCATATTGGGCCCTGCTCTGTATAAAGAGGGTCCCGCGGGCCCCACGCGGGTACTGTGCCGCACAATAAGGCTGGTGCGGCGTTCAGCCTTGCACTCGCTGACGCACACCACGCCGTGGCCGACAGCCCCGCCCGCCCGAAGGCGAGCGGCGTCTGCGCAGTTTCTCACTATAGCTTGTTGCTACTGCCGCTGGGTGTGCTCACTGTGCTGGCGGCGCCGCCACAATTCTCGGGCGATGAGCACGGCCATGATGCTGCCCACTACGACGTCGAAGACCCGCAACCACGGGGTTTCTACGTAAAAGAGTTGCATCACACAGATGGCGAGCAGGCAGGCGCGGCCTTCTATTCGGCTCTCGGTCGGCGTGTCAGGCACGGTCGTTCCTCCTCCAAAACGCTCCTGAAGAAGAGCGGGACAATGTGTCCGAAGCAACGTAGTGCTGAAAGTGTACTGGCGAGCGCACATCACCGCAAGGGTCTGCCTGTACAGGTTTGTCTTAGAAGATCACCCGCAGCCCCGCCACGGTGACCGCCGCAACCAGTGCCGATGCCGGCAGGGTGATCACCCAGGCGGTGGCAATCGGCTTCATCAGATTCCAATTGGCCGCCTTGTTCACAATGCCCACGCCGAGCACTGCGCCGATCAAAATGTGCGTGGAGGACACCGGCAGGCCCAGCAACGAGGCCGCCATGACCACCGCGGCGGCAGACAGCTCCGCGGAAAACCCGCTGGCCGGGTGCATCTCGGTCAAGCCTGAACCCACCGTCTTGATCACGTAGCGCCCGATGAACCACAGCCCGGAGATCAGCGCGACGCCCATGGCCACCATGACGGCCATGGGCACGGAGGTTTTCTCTGAAATCTCGCCGGTCTTGATCACGTCCAGCACGGCGACGAACGGGCCGATGGAATTGGCAATGTCGTTGGAGCCGTGGCTGAAGGCAAACGCCGAGGCGGTAAAGACCTGCATCCAGCTAAATAGCAGGAACGTGGACTTGGATAGGTCCTGGCGCTTGAGCGAGCGGGCGAAGATGTACACAGCCATCCACACCACGGCTGCGATCATGGTCATGATGAGCAGGTTCTGGAACGCAGAAAAGTCCAGGTGCAGGTTCTTCAAGCCCTTGAACAGCATCATCGCCGAGATGACTAGGGAGCCGCCGGCGGCCAGCAGGGGCACCCCGTTTTGTAGCGCACGGTGGGCGTCTACGCTCGTGGCCTCAGTATTGATGCGGTGGAGTTGCTTGTAGTACTCGGACTCTAAGTCATTGGCATCGTAGTCGGGGTCAGAAAACGTGGTGGCGTCGCGCACCATGGCGTTGGTGTAGGAGATCTGCTGGAGCTCCCCCAGGCGCTCAAAGGCGGCCTTGTGGCGGTGTTTGAGCTCGGCGCGCTCGGTCTTGATCTCCCGCAGCCGCTGGTCTGCCTTTGCGTTGTAGACCAGGATCGTGCGGTTAATGGCGCCAAAGAGCAGGTAGGCGGCCACCCCGCCGAGTAGCGGGGAGAGCACCCAGGAGATGGCAATGCGACCGACTTCCGCCCACTGGACCATGGCCCAGCCGCCGTGCCCACTTAAGAAGCCAACCGTGAGCGCAGCGCCCACAATGCCGCCGACGATGGAATGGGTGGTAGACACCGGCCAGCCCAGCCGCGTGGCCACCAACAGCCAGATGGCCGCGCCCAGCAGAGCGGCCATCATGATGTAGGCAAATTCGAGCGGGTCGAGCCAGGTCATCGCCCCCAGGTCCACGATCCCGGAGCGCACCGTGTCGGTGACCTCACCGCCGGCGAGCACCGCCCCGGAGACTTCAAAAATCGCGGCGATGACCAGCGCTTGTTTCATGGATAACGTGCCGGCACCAACGGAGGTGCCAAAAGAATTGGCCACGTCATTGCCGCCGATGTTGAATGCCATGAAAATGGCAAAGGCGATGGCGGTGACCAGCAGCATCCTGTTGGTTGTGGAGCCTACGTACTGGAAGGACCAGAGCAGAAAGGCAATGAGCGCTACCGCGGAGAGGATGCCAAAGGCGGCGTGCCAGGCCCAATCCGTGGAGCGGTGTGTAGTGGGAGAAGCCATGGGGGTTCCTAGGTGTCGGAGGGCGGGAAGGATCGCATTCCCGTCCACGGTGACACCCCGGAATAGCCCCCAGGCAAATCTGGCGCTACAAACAGGTGAACTCTTACATAATCCTGATTACTCGGTGAGTTCTACCTGCCAGTTGAGCTTTTGAATCGCCGTGTCCAGCTCCCGGAAACGCTGGGCCGCGGCATCGGCCTTGGCCTGCGTGGCGGCCACATCCACGGCGGCAACAAAGCGCACCTCGCTGCGGGAGTAGCGGTCTTGGCGTGCCGACGCCGCCTCCGCAAGCTCGGAGTACAGCCTGCGGCGAGCTGCGGCGGCGTCGCGAAGCGCCAGCGCATCGCTGAGCGAGTGCTGCTCGTCAAAGGCGGTGGCAGAGTTGGTGGCGTTGATCTTTCGGATCAGCCAGGTCAGACGGTCGAGGACTTCTTCAGCTTCCGCGAGGAGCGCGGCGGGGTCCTCGTCCGGGGTCTCGCCCTCCTGGATGCGGGCGACGCGGGAGAGCCGTTCTTTGAGCGCGGCGAGGCGGCGCTGGGCGTCGGCACGCTCAGCAAGGGCTTCTGCAAGGATCATCGGTAAATTACTCCCATTCGATGGTTGCCGGGGGCTTGGAGGTGACGTCGAGGACCACCCGGTTGACCTCCGGGACCTCGTTGGTGATGCGCGTAGAGATGATTTCTAGCACGTCATAGGGGATGCGCACCCAGTCCGCCGTCATGGCGTCCTCCGAGGCCACCGGGCGCAGCACAATCGGATGGCCGTAGGTGCGGCCATCGCCCTGAACACCCACGGAGCGGACGTCGGCGAGCAGCACCACCGGGCACTGCCAGATCTGCTCGTCCAGGCCCGCGCGGGTCAGCTCCTCGCGCGCAATCGCATCCGCCTCCCGCAGGGTGTCCAGGCGCTCCTGGGTGACCTCCCCGATGATGCGGATGCCCAGGCCCGGGCCCGGGAAGGGCTGGCGGTTGACAATGACCTCCGGCAGGCCCAGCTCGCGGCCGACGGCGCGCACCTCATCCTTAAACAGCAGGCGCAGCGGCTCCACCAGCTCAAACTCCACATCATCCGGCAGGCCGCCAACGTTGTGGTGGCTCTTGATGTTCGCGGTGCCCGTCCCGCCGCCAGACTCCACCACATCCGGGTAGAGGGTGCCCTGGACCAAATAGTCCACCTGCTCGCCTTCGAGCACCCCGGCGACGGCGCGCTCAAAGCTGCGGATGAACTCCGCGCCGATGGCCTTACGCTTGGCCTCCGGCTCGGTGACCCCGGCGAGTTTATCCAGGAAGGCCTCCCGCTCATCCACCGTGACCAGCCGGGCGCCGGTGGCGGCAACAAAGTCCTGCTCGACCTGCTCGCGCTCGTTCTTACGCAACAGGCCGTGATCCACGAATACGCAGGTCAACCGGTCCCCGATGGCGCGCTGCACGAGGGCGGCCGCCACCGCCGAATCCACCCCGCCGGACAGCCCGCAAATGGCGCGCCCCGCGCCCACCTGCTCGCGCACAGCGGCGATGAGCTCCTCCGCAATATTGGCCGGGGTCCAATCCTGAGCAATACCGGCAACCTCGGTGAGGAAGCGCGTGAGCACCTCCTGCCCGTGCGGGGAATGCAGCACCTCCGGGTGGTACTGCACGCCAGCCATGCGCCGCGACGTATCCTCAAAGGCCGCCACCGGGGCGCCCGCAGACTGCGCCGTCACGCTAAAGCCCTCCGGGGCCTGCGAAACCGCATCCCCGTGGCTCATCCACACCTTGTGCGTGGAATCCAGGCCGCCATGCAGCACGCCCCCATCGCCGCAGACCTGCACGTCCGTGCGCCCGTATTCGCGCTGCCCGGTGGAGGCCACCGTGCCCCCCAGCGCGCGGGTCATCAGCTGGAAACCATAACAAATGCCAAAGACCGGAATGCCAAGCTCAAAGATCTGCGGATCTAGACTCGGCGCCCCCTGCGCATACACCGAGGACGGCCCCCCAGACAGCACCAGCGCGGCCGGATTCTTGGCGCGAACCTCCGCGGCGGAAATGGTGTGCGGCACGACCTCGGAATAGATGCGTGCCTCACGCACGCGGCGCGCAATGAGCTGCGCATATTGCGCGCCGAAATCAACGACGAGGACGGGGTTGGGGCGGGAAATCTGCTCAGTCACACGCCACAGCCTACCGCAGCGCCCCGGTCCCCATTAGTAGCCGTCGGTGTAGCGTTCCACGGACTCCGTGACCTTCTGAGCAAGGTCGCGCAGCGCGTCCGCATCATGCTCGATGCCGCCATCGAGAGCGCTGACAAGATCCTGCAACCGGGAGGTCGCACCGTTGGCGCCCTCGAGGGCGGCCGCGACGGCGTCGACAAGCTCCCGGGTCTGCTCTGATAGCGAATCCTTGTCCGTGACCTGCAGCCAGTTATCGATCATCTCATTCGGCGGCTCCATGATGCGCACCACCGACCCGATCTTCGCCGCCGCCCGCGCGGACAAACGCTGGTGGGTGGCCACCTGATTGTCCATCTCGCGGAGGCCAGAACGCACCGCAGAGGCCAAAATACGCAAGGAGCGTGCCGACGCCGCCTCATCCAACCCCTGCGCACCCTGCGCGATGTCCACCGCGAAACGCGATGCCATCGTGGCATGCAGGCGCGCCAGCGCGATGGTGAACCGCGTGCGGCCACACACCCGCGCCAACTGGCTGGTCAGGTCAATGAGGTCCTTGAGGTAGTCCACCACAATGCCGTGCATGTTGACCCAAATCTGCAACGGGGTCAGCAGCAGCGTGCGCTGGAAACCGGTGATATCCACGTTCTCCATCGACTCGGCCACACGCTTAGAAGAATCCATCTCCGCGCGCAGCTGATCGCCCGTGGCAGCCAGCTCAGCGACCGTGTCTTTGATGGTGCGCTGGGCCTCCATAGACGCGTCCAACTGCCGGTGCAGTGCAGCAATGGCATCGATGAGCGTTCGGGCCTCTCCCGTGGCCTCAGGGGCATCAAACAGGGCATCCCCGTGACGCTCCCGATCCGCCACCTCAGACGGCAGCACCTGGTACTCAAACTCGCGATAGTCTTCCAGGCCGGCCTCAGTCAGCAGCTCGCCGAGGTTGCCGCAGCTACGCTCCGCCAACACACGCCGCCCCAGACCCTCGTCCGCCAACTCCTTTTCGGCGGCGATCATCTGGTTGTACAGGCCCATCGCCTTGAGGGATAGTTTGGTCAACGGGCGGGTACGCACGGAGAGGTAACCGCCCTCATCCAACGGGGTGACCGTAGCCACCACGTCATAGGTGGAGCCATCCTTAGCGCGATTACGCACATAACCAGCGAAGGCGCGGCCGTTTTTGAGCTCACTCCACATCAGGTGGAACACGCCGGCCGGCATGGCAGGATGGCGAATAATGTTGTGAGGGGCACCCGCCAACTCTTCTCGGCTGTACTGCGACAGCCGCACGAAGACATCGTTGGCTTCCTTGATGTGACCCGCTTCATCTGTGGCGGAAAAGAACACATCATTGACGCCCACAGGGTTCTTATTGCCGTGGGTAGACAAAGTTTGATCGGACACAGCTGGGCACATGTAATCAGTCAACTCATCTGTTCAGGGAGGGTCTGCGTTTCACAGGCAGTGTAGTGGGATCGTCCATGGTTACAGGCATTTCACCCCATACGGGGGTGACTGCTGCTTGCTGTCCTTTAACTGATATGCACCTGTGGGCGCGGACGCCCATCAGGAGCGAACCGCCGCAGCATCTCCTGTGTCGCCGTCGCGTTCTGGCCGCGACCGGTGGCGATGAACCTGATCATGTCACACAACGGATTTCCCGGCGCCCACTCAAAATAGATATCCGGGCTGACCTGCGTCAATGACTGGATAGCCAAGGCAACAACTGCCACCGCGTTAGCCACAGAGGGCGCCGTACACGTCAACACCGGCACCGAGTTGATCATCGAACCGCGCACCGTGAGGTGTCCGGCGAACGTCGCCGGGTCACTAAGCGTGACCGCCACGAAAATCAGCGACTCGTCCTCTAAACCATTTGCCGAACGGACACGCACTTCCTTTGACGCCAACCCATCCGCGCCCACCCCCTGGCGGCACGGAACCAGGGCGATCTGCGACCCGGAGCCTGCCGCCCGAATGATGTTTTCTGCCCGAGTGTCAAAACTCACGCCGCCATCGCGCAACTCAAAGGAGCGCCACGCCCGCGACACCACAGAGACCACCACGATGCCCACGATGAAGCACGCCCCCACCTTCAGCCCGTCCGGGCGCTCCACAATGTTGGCCACCAGCGTATAGCCCAAAACCGCCGTGGTCACCCCGCCGATGACCCGCGCCTTCCGCGACCGCGACGTCACGGACACCGCCGCCGCACCCGAGACCAAAAGCACGAGCACCCCCGTGGCATACGCGCCAGACTGGCGATCCACGTCCGCCTCGAAGGCCACCGTGACCACCACCGCGATGACGCTCAAGGCAACCACCATCGGGCGCCGCCGCCGCGCCCACTGCGGCGCCATGCCCATGCGCGGCAGGTAGCGCGGAATCAGCGCCAGCATCCCGGACATCGCCGAGGCACCGGCAAACCAGAGAATCGCCACCGAGGCCAGGTCATAGCAGGCACCAAAGCCCTGCCCCAGGTATTGGTGGGCCAGCCAGGACAACGCCCGCCCATCCGCCGGCCCGCCCGCATGCAACGCCGCCTCCGGGATAAGCACCGTGGTCACAATCGACGAACACACCAGGTAGCCGCACATCAGCGCCGCACTAACCGCCAGCAACACCTTGCCACAGCGAACCCGCTGTTCCACGCTGTGCGCACGGATCAAGGGCATGACAGAGACCCCGGTTTCAAAACCGGACAGGCCCAGCGCCAGCTTGGGAAAGACCAGGCACGCCACCAGCGCCATATCCGCCGGATGCGCCCCCGCCATGGACAGCTGCTGCCACCATCCGGCCAAGGGAGTCGGGTCCGCGTACAGAGCCACAAAGCACCGCCCAATCACCACCGCGTTGAGGGCCAGGTACGCAACAACGAGCACGACGGCCACCCCCACGGCCTCCCGGAATCCGCGCAGAAACACCCCCGCCAAGGCGCAGACGAAGGCGACGGTGACCGGGATGATCCAGGGCGAGGAGGCGCTGTGCAGAACGTGGGTGGCTGCGTCCGCACAAGACAGGGTGATGGTGATCATGAAATCCGTGAGCGCGAATCCCAGCAAAACCAGGATGATAAATGCGCCCTTCCACCCATGGACGAGCCGCGCGATGAGCGCCACGGAACCTAGACCTTCTGGCGATTGTTGGGCGATGCGCCGGTAGACCGGCACCACGCCCAGCAGCGTGACGGCCACCAGGAGCAGGGTGGCCACGGGGGCGAGCACCCCGGCGGCCATGACGGCAATTCCTGGCTGATAACCGAGCGTGGAAAAGTAGTCCACTCCGGACAGGCACATCACCTTCCACCAGGGATGGCTGGCCGGCGTTTCTCCAGCGCGAGCGACCTTTTTCGGGGCTTGCGCGGACGGGTTTTCACCCTGATGAGACACCCCTGAAAACTGGGGCTTTGGCTTGATCATCAGACGGAATCTACACCCGTGTGAGGCGGGAACAAATCGCCCTATGGTCTAGATATTTCTAGATAAATTAAGGCCCCGGGAGCATTGTGGCTTGTCATCGCCACATCCCGGGGCCAGCAGACCGGACGCCCGACCACAAGGCCGTGACGCCGATCACATGTCTACTTTTTCACATCCTGCATAAACCCGCAGGTCAGAGGTAGGAATTTGTGGCCAAGTCAACCTTCTGGAAGGACTTCAAATCCGTGTACCCACACTTAGCCATCGCGCGGCGCAGGCCCCCAACGATGTTGAGCTGACCCGTGGGATCCGCCGAGGGGCCGTGCAGAATCGTCTCCAGGCTCGGCTGCTCCGCCACGTCCAGCTCGTCTCCCGTGGTGACCACCAGGCCGCGGGGGAAGCGCGGGTGCGCCGCCACCGAGGGCCAGAAATAGCCGGGCGTTTGCGCCTCCGCGGCAGCGGCCAGGGGCGTGCCCAGCATGACCGCATCGGCGCCACACGCAATCGCCTTGGCCACGTCGCCGGAGGTCTGCAGCGCCCCATCATCGGCGATGATGTGCACGTAGCGGCCCCCGGTCTCATCCAGGTAGTCCCGGCGCGCGGCAGCCACATCCGCAATCGCGGTGGCCAGGTGAACATCCATGCCCAAGGACATCGGGTTGGTGTTGCACCCACCGCCGACAATCACGCCGGCCGCGCCTGTGCGCATGAGGTGGATGGCCGTGGTGTAGTCATACACCCCGCCGGCAATAACGGGCACGTCCAGCGAGCCCACGTAGTCCTTGAGGTTGAGCGGCTCGCCGCCCTGGGCCACGTGCTCGGCGGAGATGGTCGTGCCCTGGATGATCAGCAACTCCGCGCCGGCCTTGACCACCTGGGGGGCCAGCTCGCGTGCGTTTTGCGGGGAGACGCGCACAGCCACCGTCGCCCCGGATGTGCGCACCTGGTCGATGCGCGCCGCCAGCAGGTCCTGGTCGATGGGCGCGGCGTGCAGCTCCTGGAGCACCTTGTTGGCCTGCGCGCTGGCAACGCCGTGGGCGTCGACGGCGGCGACCACCGTGGCAACAGCAGCCTCGACGTCCTCGTGGCGGCCCCACAGCCCCTCGGCGTTGATCACGCCGAGGCCGCCCTGGCGGCCAAGCTCCATGACAAACTCCGGGCTGGCGAGCGCGTCGGAGGGGTGGCTCATCACCGGAATGTCAAAGGTATAGGCATCGATATGCCAGGTGGTGTCCACGTCCTTGGAGGAGCGGGTACGCCGCGTGGGCACGATCGAAATCTCATCGAGATGGTAGGTGTGCCGCGCCTGGCGGCCGATGCCGATTTCTACAAAGTCACGCATGACTGCTGCTTGCCTTCTTACTTCCTAGTGGTAGTTCGGTGCCTCGACGGTCTGGGTGATGTCATGCGGATGGGATTCCCGCAACCCAGCGGACGTGATCTGGACAAAGCGGGCCTGCTGCAGGTCAGCGATGGTCGCCGAGCCGGTGTACCCCATGGCCGCGCGCAGGCCGCCGATGATCTGGTGGGTGATGGTATCGATGGACCCGCGGAACGGCACCCGCCCCTCGATGCCCTCCGGAACCAGCTTGTCCTCACTGTGCACGTCAGCCTGGAAGTACCGGTCCTTGGAGTAGGAGCGCTTCTCCCCGGACAAGCCGCGGCCCTGCATCGCGCCCATGGAGCCCATGCCGCGGTAGCGCTTGTACTGCTTGCCTTGGACCACCACGATATCGCCCGGCGCCTCGGTGGTACCGGCGAGCATGGAGCCCAGCATGACGGTATCCGCGCCGGCGGCCAGCGCCTTGGCCACGTCGCCGGAGAACTGCATACCGCCGTCGGCGATGACGGGCACCCCGGCGGCGTGGGCGGGAACCGCTGCCTCCAGGATGGCGGTGATCTGCGGGGCGCCCACGCCGGCAACCACGCGGGTGGTGCAGATGGAGCCCGGCCCGATGCCCACCTTGATGCCGTCGGCACCCGCATCCACCATCGCTTGTGCCGCTTCGCGCGTGGCAAGGTTGCCGCCGACGACGTCGATACGCGCACCGAAGTCCTTCTTCACCCGAGAGACCATCTCCAGGACGCGGTTGTTGTGGGCGTGCGCCGAATCCACGATGAGGACATCGACGCCGGCATCCACCAGCTGGCCGGCGCGCTCGTAGGCATCCTGACCGGTACCAATGCCCGCGGCGACAAGCAGGCGGCCGGAGTCATCCTTCGACGCGATGGGGTACTGCTCGGTCTTAACAAAGTCCTTCACTGTGATCAGGCCGGTGAGAATGCCGTCATCGTTGACGATGGGCAGCTTTTCCACCTTGTTGGCGCTGAGCAGCTCCAGCGCCTCCTGTTTGCTCACGCCCTCCCGGGCGGTCACCAGCGGCATCGGCGTCATCACCTCAGCAACGACGCGCTGCTGATCCGGCTCGAATCGCATGTCCCGGTTAGTGCAAATGCCCACCAGGCGCCCCTGCGCATCCACCACCGGCAGACCAGAAATGCGGAACCGGGCACACAGCGCATCGACGTCCCCGATGGTCATCTCCGGGGTACACGTCACCGGATCCGTAATCATGCCGGACTCAGAGCGCTTGACCATCTCCACCTGCTCCGCCTGCTCGGTGGCCGACAGGTTGCGGTGCAGCACCCCGATACCACCCTGGCGCGCCATAGCAATAGCCATGCGTGCCTCGGTGACCGTATCCATGGCCGCGGACGCCACCGGCAACCCTAGGCGAATGTTGCGGGTGAATTGCGCCGTGGTGTCTACCTCACTGGGCACCACATTCGACTCCGCCGGAAGCAGGAGCACATCATCAAAGGTCAGCCCCTGCAAAGCAACCTTATTCGGATCGTCCCCACCGGTTGCCACGCGACGATCTGCCATATTGTGTTCTCCTCACTTACTTGACCCACGAGAAAAGTGCCTACAGTCCCCCTTACTCTAACCATCACACGCACGATGAGCGCGGTCGGGCGGCCCACAACGCCACTAAAGGCCAGCGACCACCACCCAGCGGCCCCCGGCGCATCGATCAAAGGTAGGATCGGCCAGGTGAGTTTCGAATTCCAGATGCCGTTGGACCCCTTCGCCGACGACCCGAATGATCCGGCGTCGTTCTTGGAAGCCGATGAACCCATGCCCCCGCTGTCGGACGAGGAACGCCAGGACATCCAACGCGACCTCGCGCTGGTCTCCCAATTCAAGCGCTTCCTAGAGCCCAAGGGGATCTTGGGCATCTTCTTCCTGTGTGAAGACTGCGGCATCAACCACTACTTTGACTGGGACATCCTGGCGTCCAACATGCGCGCCACCCTGGCCGAAAAGATCAGCCCCGTCCACGAGCCCAGCGCCAACCCCACGGTGGAATGCTACGTCCCCTGGGACTACGCGGTGGGCTACCTCGACGGCATGCGTGGGCGCTAACGGCCCCCTTTTTTCCGGGGGTGCACTCACGGGGGGTGGGTTCACGGGCGGTTGCGCCCCGCACCCCGCGCGCCGTGCCGACGCACCGCCGCGCCCGGCTAGTGCGCCTCGCGCGCCTGGCTGCGGGGGCTATCGGTGCCGGCGCCGCCGCCATCGACAAGGTTGGGCACCCACACGCCCACTCCGTCGCCGGCATCCTCCACGCCGCGCTCCGCCACCTGTGGCTCGATGGTGGCGGCAGGTTTCGGCGCCACACCCGGGGCGGTATCGGGGATAGCCACCGTCACCGTCTGCTGCTCGGTGACGGTCTCCGTGACCGTGACCGGGGCTTCTCGGTGCTTATCGGCGGTGTCGCGGTGTTCCTCCGGCTGCGGCATCGGCACCGGGGTGGTCACCGTCACCGTGGTGGTATCACCGCGCCCGGTGATGGTGCTGCGCTGGTCGGGGGTCGGGGCGGCATCGGGGGCGGGTGCGGAGGCGGGCGCGCCGGAGCGCTCCTGCAACAGGTTGCGCGCTTGGTCAATGAGCAGCCGGGCCCCGGTCATGTCCCCGCGCTCGGCGCGATTGTTCATCTCATCGAGGGTGCCCGCCAGCTCGACCATGGTGGACTCATGCTCGCGGTCCCCGAAGACCTCGGTGGATAGACCATAAAGCGGGGAGCCGGGATCTGCGCTGTAGACCATTGCGCCGCTTCCGACGATGACGGCCGTCGCCGCAGCCGCCCCGACGAATCCGGACGCCAGCGGGCTGATGCCGCGGCGACGCGCGCGGTGCTCCTCAAGATCGGACACGGCGGCCACGGGGGCGTCGGCACGCGATTCCTCCGGAAGTATGGGAGCCTGGGGGAAAGGGTCCCCCTCAATCTCATCGCGCAACGCGAGCAACAATGCGGCGAGTTCATCGCCCCATCAGAGGGGTCATAGCCGCGCGAGAGATCGGACAGGAAGGAATCAGCATCGGCGAAGGCGGCGACGTCATCGCCTGCCCTCTCCTGGCCGAAACCGCTGCCTCGACGCTGCGTCATAGTCCCTCTCCCTGCTCAATCTTCTTCCTCAACGTTGCGAGCGCCCGATGCTGAGCCACCCGCACCGCGCCCGGAGTGCTGCCCACTGCAGCGGCCGTCTCCTCGGCGCTTAAGCCCACAAAAACCCTCAGAATCAGGATGTCGCGAGCCTTGTCACTTAATGAATCGAGAAGAAGCCGCGCTCTGTTACCACCGTCATTCCACAGGGCCCAATCCTCCGGATTAGCATCGCCCGAAACCCGATCCAGCACCTCATCGGTGGGGCTCGACAAATCCCGCGACAACGCCCGGCGCGCATCGGCAACCTTATGCGCCGCCACCCCGTAGACGTACGCCATAAACGGACGGCCCTGATCCTGGTACTTGCTTATCGACGTCGCGATAGCAAGGCACGCATCCTGCGCAACGTCCTCAGCAGTAGGGGTCCGGCTCCCAGAAATACGAACGCGGGAATAGCGCAGCACCGCTGGATAGATCTTGGCAGTCAAGCGCTGCAACGCCCCACGGTCTCCCGCCACAGCGGGGGCGACAAGAGCTTCAAGCTCCTCCCCAGTCCCGCTCATAGCATCACGTTTCCTGCTCGCCCTCGTCCGAATAACTTCCATTGCTGATCCTCGCACGCACCAGGCGGAGGCGAAGTCTGTGAATTGTCATCTTACGATACAGCACCACATTCCACCGGCTACCCCCAAAATTCACCTATCTTTTACTCCCCCCATCCAGCACGGCAACAACCCAGACACCCGCCGTTTACAGCCACTGCCCATACTGCTTGCGGACCCACCCCGCAACCCAAGGAGACCTCCACGATGACTGTCACCCACCTCCTACCCGGCCCCAACGCGGACCTGTGGGACTGGCAACTCCACGGCGCCTGCCGCGGCGCCAACTCGGAGGTGTTCTACCACCCTGACGGGGAACGCGGCCGCGCCCGCACCCAGCGCGAAGAAACAGCCAAAGCCATCTGCGCCACCTGCCCCGTCATCGACGCCTGCCGCGAACACGCGCTACGCGCCGCCGAACCCTATGGCATCTGGGGCGGCATGAGCGAATCCGAACGCCTCACCGAGCTGCGCCGACGCGCCCGTATTCGCACCTGGGTCACCAGCTAGCCCTGGGCTTGGGCTGCCGGCGCAAAAAAGACCAGCGCCTCCCACGGGCGCAGCTCCACCACACCATCGCTGGGAGCCGCCACCTGCGCACTATCCGGATAGTTGGCCAACACCAGCTTGGCGCCCGCCGCCGGCTCCACCTTGGTGTAGGTGACATCGCGCGACGTGCAATTGACCACCACCGTCAACTCCGCATCGCCACGCACCCGGCGATAGGAATACACGCTGCGATCCTGCGGGGCGATGGGCTCATAGCTGCCCTCCCGGACCACATCGGCGAGCTGACCACGGCGCAACTCCAGCAGCCTGCGGTAGAAGTTGAGCACCGAATCCGGGTCATCCTCCTGCGCGGCGACATTGATCTGCTTATACGCCGGATTGACATCAATCCACGGCGCCGCCGAGCTAAACCCCGCGTACGCGGAATCATCCCACTGCATCGGCGTGCGGGCATTGTCCCGGCTCTTCTCATGGATGTAGGCCATCGCCTGCGACGGCGTGAGCTCCTCACGCTCCTCCACCCGCTCCCGATACCAATTGAGCGTATCCAGATCGCGGTAGCGCGAGATGGAATCGAAACCAGCATTGGTCATGCCGATCTCCTGGCCCTCATAGATATACGGCGTGCCCTGCTGGAAGTAGAGCACCGTGGCCAGCGCCTTGGCCGACACCGCCCGAAACTCCGCCGACGCATCACCAAAACGCGACACCACCCGCGGCTGATCGTGGTTATCCCAATACAGGGCAATCCAGCCATCATCGTGCAGGCCCGCCTGCCAGGAATCCAGCACCCCCTTAAGCTCCACCAAAGACGGCTTATGCACCGTGAACTTAGGCCCAAAGCGCTTCGAGGGGGCCAAAGACACATGCTCAAAGTGGATGATCTGGTCCAGCTCCTGACGATCCTGCGCCGTAAACGCCTTGCCGTCCTCCGGGGTGGGCACAGCCATCTCCCCCACCGTCAGCGCATCCACCTGGGACCACGCGGTGGTGTTCATGTGGCGCAGGTAGTCGTGGACCTTCGGGCCGTTGTTCAAAAACGCCCCGGAGGAGGTGTAGCGGCCCGGCTGCTGGTTCGGATCATCCGGGAAGCCCTCCGGCTTGTCCGTACCGGCAAAGGCGTCCACGCGCCACCCGTCCACGCCGCGGTCCTGCCAGAAGGTGATGATGTCCGTGACCTCCTGGCGCACCTTCGGGTTGCGCCAGTTCAGATCCGGCTGCTTGCGCGAGAAAATGTGCAGATAGAACTGCTCCGTGTGCTCGTCATACTCCCAGGCCGAACCACCAAACTCTGAGCCCCAGTTATTCGGCGGCAGGGGCGTGCCGTCCTCGGCGAACCCGGCAGGATCGCGCCAAATGTAGTAATCCCGGTAGGGATTCTCCCGCGAGGAGCGCGACTGCACAAACCACTCGTGCTCATCCGAGGTGTGGTTGACCACCAGGTCCATCATGATCTTTAGGCCCAGCTCATGGGCCGTGGCCAGCATCTCATCAAAATCGGCCAGCGTGCCAAACTCTTCCATGATGTCGCGGTAATCGCTGATGTCATACCCGTTGTCATCATTAGGCGAGCGATACACCGGAGACAGCCACACCACGTCCACGCCCAAGGACTTGATATATGGCAGCTTCTGGGTGATTCCCGGAATGTCGCCCACGCCGTCTCCATTGGAATCATGGAAACTGCGCGGATAGACCTGGTAGACCACGGAATCGGACCACCACTGCGCGGAACTGGGATTCTTACTCATCGACGAATGTTTCCTTCCCTGACGATTGCATGTTCATAGCCACTAATACACCGGCATGATCGGACACCACGGGAGTATCTGAATCATGCCCAAAGACCACCCGATGCGCGTCCACATCCACCGGACGATTACTCAGCACATAGTCAATGCGCATTGCCTCACGGGCATCCTCCCACCCGGCAATCCCCCCGACGATCGTCTGGCACCCCTCCGGGCGGGCACACGCATCGCGGGTATCCACCCAGCCGTGGGAGCGCCACAGATCCGCACCCTGGCCCGAGGCGTCCGCCGGGGCGTTGAGATCGCCGGCCAGAATGACCAGCTCCTGGCCGCACGAGCGCGCCCACCGGGAAAACGCCTCCCACTCCTGGGCGAACTGGGGCTGCCCGTCCATCTCCCACCAGGAAAAATGCCCCGACGCCACCCACAGGGACTGCCCCTGGACCTCAATGCGCACGGCGAGCACAACCCGACGGCGCACGTCCGCAAACGGGTAGTCGCCCACCAGCACCGGAACCACATCCCGCACCCGCGGCGCCTCCGGACCCTGGGCACGCACGAGCACGGCGACGCCTTCGTCATAGATCCCAAAACCCAGGTGGGCCTCCACCCAGTGGGCCTGATAATCCACCCCAAGATGCCGGCACGCCCGGGCCAACAGATCCGCGTAATTGTCCGCGCCAGCAGCAACATCCCCATGAACCTGCACCACGGGATGAGCGCCGGGAATGCCCGCGTGCAGTTGATTGGCTTCCTGAATTGCCACGACGTCGATACGCTCCCGCACCAACAGCCGCGCAACCTCCATGATTTTCGCCGGCTGATCCGGCTCGCACCAACTATGTGCGTTTAGGGTGAGAATGTTCACGAACGGATCTGTCCTTTCCACGGGTCCGGGTACCGCCCACCCTAAAGGCCCACCTCCCCCGCGCACACCGAATCTGGGAGCCACACCCATGAACCTTGTGCCACACCGGCGGCACAAATTCCAAAAACCCGTATTCAGGCGGAATCTGCCAGCGCGCGACAATAAGCTCGGGCATGCAAAAACCACTGACCCCCACGCGAAAGGGTTACCCGGCCATGGAAAAGGTCCAACGCTTCGGCTCCGCCATGCTGGCACCCGTGCTCCTGTTCGCCGTCGCAGGCCTAGCAGTTGCACTGGCCATCATCGCCCAAAATGAACAGATTTTCGGCTCGCTGGCCGCCGACGGAACCTGGTGGTCCACCTTCTGGGGCATCTGGGAGGCGGGGTCGTGGACCGTGTTCAACCAGATGGAACTGCTCTTTGTCCTCGGGCTGCCCATCGCCCTGGCAAAAATGGCCAACGCGCGCGCCGTGCTGGAAACGGCGATGATCTATCTGACCTTCAATTACTTTGTCGGCGCCATGCTCGAAGCATTCGGCGACACCTTTGGGGTGGACTACTCCGCGGAAGCCGGCGGCGAATCCGGGCTGAAAATGATCGCCGGAATCAAGACCCTCGACACCGGCATCCTGGGCGCCATTTTCATCGCCGCCATCGCCGTGTGGATTCACAACCGCTACTTTGAAAAGAAGCTGCCCGAGTTTCTGGGCATCTTCCAGGGCAGCCAATACGTCTACGCCGTGGGCATGCTGCTGATGATCCCGCTGGCCCTGCTCGTGTGCCTGGTCTGGCCGCAGGTGCAACTGGGCATCGCCTCACTGCAAGGATTCTTGGTCTCCTCCGGGGCGATCGGCGTAGGCCTGTACACGTTCCTTGAACGCATCCTCATCCCCACCGGCCTCCACCACTTTGTCTACTCCCCGTTCATCTTCGGTCCCGCCGTCGTGCCCGAGGGCATCCAGGCCTACTGGATCCAGCACATCGAGACCTTCTCCGCCTCCACCAGCCCCCTCAAGGAGCTCTTCCCCGGCGGCGGATTCGCCCTCCACGGCAACTCCAAAGTCTTCGCACCGCTCGGCATCGCCGCCGCGTTCTACACCACTGCCAAGGCCGAAAAGCGCAAGGAAACCCTCGCGCTGCTCATCCCCGTGGTACTCACCGCCGTCATCACCGGCATCACCGAGCCGCTGGAATTTACCTTCCTGTTCGTGGCACCCCCGCTCTTTGCCCTGCACGCCGTGTTCGCCGGATTGATGTCCGGGCTGATGTACCACTTTGGGCTGGTAGGAAATATGGGCGGCGGGCTCATCGACTTCTTCGCCCAAAACTGGATCCCCATGTGGTCCAACCACCACAGCATCTACCTCATGCAGATCGGCATTGGGCTGACCTTTACTGCCCTGTACTTTGTGGTCTTCCGCTTCCTCATCCTCACATTCAACTTCAAGACCCCCGGGCGTGAAGACAATGCAGATGTGAAGCTCTACTCCAAAGCGGAGTACCGGGAGGCCAAGAAGAACAAGAAGAACAGCGATGACACCGAATCGCTTATCGACGCCCCCGCCAACACCAAAGGCACCGAAAGCACCGACGCCACCACCTCCGATCCCTTCAGCCCCCGCGCCACCGCCTTCCTGGCACTGCTCGGCGGTCCGGACAACATCACCAGCATGAACAACTGCGCCACCCGACTGCGCGTCTCCGTGGCAGACCCGGAGCTGGTTGCCGCGGCGGAAGATTTCAAATCAGCCGGCGCCCTCGGGCTGGTGAACAAGGGCAAGGCCCTTCAGGTCATCGTGGGCATGGACGTGCCGCAGGTGCGCGATAAGTTCGAAGCGATGGTCAATCAGGACGCCTAAGAGCCACCGGCTACAGTCGGGGGACGAGACCCCAACCCCTCGTCCCCGGAAGGACCACCGGCAGCGTGAACCTGGACGCCGTCATCTCCGCCACACACGGCGGATGGAACGACACCGAAAAGACGATCCTGACCTACCTCCTGGACAACCAGGAGGAGGCCGCACAGGCCTCCGTCCAGCACGTCGCCCACCGAACCTTCACCTCCACCTCGTCGGTGCTGCGGCTGGCCAAAAGGCTGGGATTTAGCGGGTTCGCGGAGTTGAAGTACTTCCTGCGCACGAGCCTTCGCGAACGCGATGCTGCTACCGGAATCGACCGCATCGCAGCCCTGCGCGAGGACATCACCCAGACCCTTGACCAGCTAGACAACACCCGGCTCGACCCGATCCTGGAGGCCATTGCCAACGCCGGTACGGTCTACTGCTACGCCACCGGATACTCCCAACGCATGGCGGCCAACGAGTTTTCCAAGTCCCTCGTGGCCAACCGCACCGCATCGACCACCATCTCCACGGCCACGGAGATCACCGCCGCGCTGCCGCTGATTAAGCCCACGGACCTGCTGGTCATCGTCTCCCTGAGCGGCACTCGTGAGGACGCCGCCGCCACGGCCCAGGCCGCCCGACTGCGAGACATCCCGGTGCTCGCCGTCACCCGGCTCAGCCACAACCCCCTGGCCGGCTTGGCCACCTGGAACCTCCACTACGTGGCCAGCCGCATTACCCCGGAGGGGCATCAGGGGGACTACTACTCCAGCATCGGGCTGAGCATCGCCCTGGACTACCTCATCCGCCAGTACATGAACTACCGCGAAAGCCACCACCTACTCCCATGAGCACCCTGCGCATTTGGCTGACTGACCCCCACCGCACCGCCCGCCTGGCCTGCTGGTACTGGCTGTTGAGCGCGGTTGCCTACGCCGCCTTCGTAGGCCTGACCCTCAGCGGCGCCGCGGTGAGCCTTTCCGAGTACGCCACGGCAAGCCCCAGCGCCGCCCTCGGCGCGGCACACGCCGCCCTGACAGCCCTTTTCGCCGGGCTGCTCGTCGCCGCCGGACGCTCCACCGGGTGGCTGCGCATCATCGCCTGCTGCGCGGCCGTCCAACAAGTGCTGGCCTTCAACCTGCCCGGCGCGATCCTTGCCGGAGCGCTGATTGTCGGGGCGACGCGCAACCCCACACGCGCTCAACCGCGGGTGCCCGGGCCGGTTTTAGCGGCAGCCCTGATCGTCCTGGGCCTTGCCCTCGCCCTGGTAGCCACCGCAGAAGTACGGCTGCTCACGGCGGCCGGCTAGCGCCACTAGAGTCCGCCTATTTAGCGGCGTGGGGCGTCCCACCAGCCGGTGCTGGCCGCCAGGTGCCGCACCGTCTCCGCGATGGCCTGCGCAAACTCGCCGACCTTCTTATCTTCCGAGGTCTTCAACGCCGGCACGTGGACAAAACCCCCGGCGGCAATCTTTTTGTCATTAACCAAAGACAGGTTGGTGTAAAGCTCCGCGTTGCACAAGAAGCGTCCCGCGTCATAGCTGGGGTTGATCTTGTAGCCCGCGGCGCGGGCGGCCTGATAGGCCAGCTTGTTTGCCTCCGGCGCTGCAATCTCGCCGGGCCCACCGGGCACCAATTCGGCGGGAGCGGAGTTGCCAAAAGCATCGGTGCCCTGGGCTTTATTAAAGGCGCGCAATTCCATCGCCGGGGCGTAGAAGTAGCCGCCGCGCTCGCCGATGCCAAGGACGACGATGGGGGTGCGCTCTTCTACCAGGGACAGGATGCGCGGGCGGTAGTTGGTCCAATCGGTGGGCACCAGCTCCACGTCAACGTAGTAATCATCGGCGCGCAGGATGGCGCCCACCTGCTGGGCCACATCCCAGGAGGTGTTGATCTTGCGCCCGCCGAAGGGGCTATACCCGGTGATCAGGATCGTTGGGGCGCAGCACGCCTGTGCAATGCCAGGGCCCAGCCCCACCCCGGTTACCAGCGCGCCGCCTAGTACTGCTGCACCTTTGAGAAAGCTCCTCCGCGTCGTCATGGCAACAGTATAGGCCGGAGCTGGTCATAAAGGGCTTCTGGCCCCGCGCGCCGCAGTATTAGACCAAATTGCGCGCCGTGGCGGCGACGGCCTGGGCGAAGATATCGATCTTCTTGTCCTGGGAGGTGCGCAGCGCCGGAACGTGGATGAAACCGGCCGCGGCCACGGCGCCCTGCTGCTGGAGCGACAGGTTGGTGTAGAGCTCCGCGTTGCACAGGTAGCGCCCGGCGTCATAGCTGGGGTTGATCTTGTGGCCTTCCGCCCGGGCGGCCTTGTAGGCCTGGCGGTTTGCCTCCGGGGCGACGATCTCCGCGGGCCCGCCGGGGACCAGCTCGCCGGGGCCGTTGTTGCCGTGCGCGTCTACGCCCTTTCCCTGGTTGTAGGCGTGCAGCTCCATCGCGGGTGCGGGCATGAGTCCCCCGCGCTCGCCCAGCCCGAGCAGCAGGTCCGGGTGGTGCTGGGACACCAGGTCGAGCAGTTGCTGGCGGTAGCGGGTCCAGTCGGTGGGAAGCTGCGTGACCACTACGTTGAGGCCGGAATCGGCGTCGAGAAGGCGCCCCGCGGCCTGGGCGACGTCCCAGGCGGTGTTGATGCTGCGGCCCCCGAACGGGCTGTATCCGGTCAGCACGATGGTTCCGGTTGTGCTGGCGCCAGCCGTGGCACCGGCGAACATCGGGCCGGCGGCGACTGCGCCCCCGGCGATCATCGCGGCCTTGAGAAAGTCTCTGCGAGTGGTAGCCATGTCCACTACATTAACGACGCCGCCGCCACCACGCCACTAGACCATTGTTCGGTAGGACAGTCCGCGGCCCGCCGAAAAGACCGCACCCCCAGCAGGCCGGGGCGTGCTGGGGGTGCGGGAAAGCAGCGAGCTTAGTGGTGGTGGTGGTGACCACCCGCGGCAGGCTGCTCTTCCTTGGGCTTTTCTACCACCGAAGCGTCGGTGGTCAGCACCATGCGGGCGACAGATCCGGCGTTGACCACCGCGGAGTGGGTGACCTTAACCGGGTCGATGATGCCAGCATCCAGCAGGTTGCCGTACTCCAGGGTTGCGGCGTTAAAGCCGGAGCCGTTGTCCAGCTCCTGGGTGCGGGCAACAACCACGGAGCCGTCCACGCCAGCATTCTGGGCGATCCAGAAGGTGGGCTTGACCAGCGCGCGGGACAGTGCCAGCACACCGGTCTTGGCCTCGCCGTCGAACTGCTCGGCGTAGGTCTCAAGCTCCTTGGCAATCTGCACCAGGGCGGAGCCGCCGCCGGCGATGATGCCTTCCTGCGCCGCGGCGCGCGCAGCGTTGATGGCGTCTTCGACGCGCAGCTTGCGCTCGGCGACCTCGGTCTCCGTGGCGGCGCCGACCTTGATCACCGCTACGCCACCGGACAGCTTGGCCAGGCGCTCTTCCAGCTTCTCCTTATCCCAGGAGGAGTCCGTGCGCTCAATGTCGCGGCGGATCTGGGCGCGGCGGGCCTCAACATCCTCGGCGGTCCCGGCACCATCGACGATGACGGTCTCATCCTTGGTGATGCTCACGCGGCGGGCCGAACCGAAGACCTCCTCGCCGGCCTCAGCCAGCGTGATGCCAACCTCGGGGTCAACGACGGTCGCGGCGGTCACCACGGCCAGGTCGTCCATGAAGGCCTTGCGGCGTTCCCCAAAGTAGGGCGACTTCACGGCCGCGACCTTGAGGGTCTTGCGCAGCGAGTTGACCACCAGGGCCTGCAGGGCCTCGCCTTCAATGTCTTCGGCAACGATGAGTGCCTGCTTGCCGGATTCGGCAATCTTTTCCAGCAGGGGCAGGAAGTCCGGCAACGAGGAGATCTTGTTGCGCACGAGGAGCACGAGGGCGTCGTCAAGCACCGCCTGCTGCGTGTCCGTGTCGGTGATGAAGTACGGGGACAAAAAGCCCTTGTCAAAGGACACGCCCTCAGTGATCTCCAGGGTGGAGTCGATGGTCTGGGACTCCTCGACGGTCAGCACGCCGTCCTTGCCCACCTTGTCCATCGCCCCGGCGACCATCTCACCGATGAGCTCATCGCGCGAAGAAACGGTGGCCACGTTGGCGATCTCCGTGGTCGACGAGACCTCGGTCGCGCGGGCACGCAGCTCCTCAACAACCTTCTCAACACCAGCAGCGATGCCGCGGTTGAGCTCGATGGGATTAGCGCCAGCCGCCACGTTGCGCAGCCCCTCAGCGATGAGCGCCTGGGCCAGCAACGTAGCCGTGGTGGTGCCGTCACCGGCAATGTCGTTGGTCTTAATGGCCACCGACTTGACCAGCTGGGCGCCGAGGTTTTCAAAAGGCTCCTCGACATCAATATCGCGGGCGATGGTCACACCATCATTGGTCACCGTCGGCCCGCCAAAGGACTTGGCCAGCACAACATTGCGACCGCGCGGGCCAAGCGTGACCTTGACCGCGTTAGCCAGCGTATCGACGCCGCGCAGGATGCCCTCCCGGGCCTCCTGATCAAAAGCAATCAGCTTAGGCATGTAGGGTCATTCCCCCTTAATTACTTAGCGACGACGGCGAGCACGTCGCGAGCGGACAGGATGAGGTAGTCCTCGCCCTGGTACTTGATCTCGGTGCCGCCGTAGCGGGAGAAGATCACGGTATCGCCCTCCTTGACGTCCACCGGAATGCGCTCACCCTTGTCATCAAAGCGCCCGGCGCCCACGGCGATAACGGTGGCCTCCTGCGGCTTCTCCTTCGCGGAGTCCGGGATAACCAGGCCAGACGCGGTGGTGGTCTCAGCCTCATTGATCTGGACGAGGATCCGGTCTTCGAGCGGGGTGATGTTGACGTTTGCCACTGTCATTCCTCCATTGAATGATCTTGGAATACTGCGAATGTTGAGCCGGTTGCTTTTGGCTTCCACAGCCGTCGTCGCGGGTGAACAACTGTGCGTCGCACAACCTGACTGGCACTCTACCCTCGTGAGTGCCAGGCTTCAACCGTCCGGCACAGCGCCGGGACCCACGCCTGCTGCAGGACTCGTACCCTGCGGTCCTCCGCCCCCGCAGGCCTTCCCCCTCCCGCGGTCACGCAGGGCGCGGGCCTGTCTAGCGCTGCCCCCTTGCGCCGTCCCCTTGCGCCGTCCCCTTGCGCCGCCCTCCTCGTACCGCCCTCCTCGCGCCGCCCCCTTGCAGCAGCCCCCTACACCGCCCTCCTCGTACCGTCTCCTTGCACCGTGTGACTGGTGGGATTAACACGGTGCACAAAACACCCCCGAAACGCGCCCTTTTTACCCCCGAAAACGCACTCACCCAGTCACACCAGTCACACGGTGCAAGGAGGCCCCGGGGCACAGGCCCCCAAGGGGCCCCGAGACGCAGGAACCACAGAAGAGCCAACCCCCGCCAGCAACCACCGCCCACAACGCGCGCGGAATGAGGCAGACGTACTACAGTGTCGCTTACGCCAATTGAGCGACAGATATCACTCGGACTGGAGATCCCGTCATGACCACCCCCGCGCCGCGCTCGCCACACCAGCGCGCAGCACACGCCAGCGCCCCGCCCGCACAAGCGCCTGAGGACCGTGACCTCAAACGCAACCTGGATAATCGCCACATTCAGCTCATCGCCATCGGCGGGGCCATTGGCACCGGTTTGTTCATGGGCTCTGGCAAGACGATCTCCCTGGCGGGCCCGTCGATTCTGCTGGTTTACGCGATCATCGGTTTCGCCCTGTTTTTGTTCATGCGCTGCATGGGCGAGATTTTGCTGGCCAACCCGAGCTTCCGGTCCTTTTCTGATATCGCGGAGACCTACATGGGCCCCTGGGCCGGCTTTGCTATCAGCTGGACGTACTGGCTGTGCTGGATCGTCACTGGTGTGGCGGATCTGATTGCTATCTGCGGGTATTTCCGTTTTTGGTGGCCCGACCTGCCGGCGTGGATTCCTATTCTGGGCACGATCGCGCTGCTGTTTTTCCTCAATGCGCTGACGGTGAAGGCTTTTGGGGAGACGGAGTTTTGGTTCGCCATGATTAAGGTGGTGGCCATCGTGGCGCTCATTGTCCTTGGTGTGGTGCTTATTTGTCTCCACCATGTCAACGCCGCGGGGTCACAGGCGGCGGTGAGTAACTTGTGGGCGCACGGGGGCATCTTCCCTAATGGGCTGGGTGGGTTTATCACCGGCTTCCAGATCGCTTTGTTTGCGTTTGTGGGCATTGAGTTGGTGGGCACGGCGGTGGCGGAGACGCGGGATCCGGCGACGGCCCTGCCCAAGGCCATTAATTCCATTCCCATCCGGGTGGTGTTGTTTTATATCGGGTCGCTGACGGTGATCATGATGGTCACGCCGTGGGATGAGATCGTGCCGCAGAATTCGCCGTTTGTCACGATGTTCGCGCTGACTGGGGTGCCGGCGGCGGCGACGATCGTTAATTTGGTGGTCATCACGTCTGCGGCGTCCTCGGCCAATTCCGGGATTTATTCCACGTCCCGGATGGTCTATGGGTTGGCCCAGTCCGGCGATGCGCCGCGGATTTTTGCGCGGCTGTCTCCCCGGCATGTGCCGCGCAATGCGCTGACGTTGTCGTGCATTTTCCTGTTGGCCGCGATCGTGCTCATGGCTACCGGCGACGGGGTGTTGGAGGCGTTTACCATGGTCACCTCCATGTCTGCGACGCTGTTTATGGGGGTGTGGGGCGCGGTGACGTTTTCTTACCTGGTGTTCCGGCGCCGCCAGCCGCAGGCCCATGAGGCCTCCGTGTTTCCGGTTCCCGGCGGGCGCGCCTCCGCGGTGGGGGTGCTGGTTTTCTTTGCCACGATGGTGGTGGTCCTTGTGCTTGCCGACGACACCCGCTGGGGACTCATCGCCGCACTCGTGTGGTTCGCCGCGATCTCGGGGCTGGGGATTCGCCGCCGCGGGCTCACCGCCTAGCCGAGCGCTAGGCGGTGCCGTCCAGCCGGCCGGTACCCGCAGCACCCTCGCCGCGGGTGTGATGCCGCTCGCGGGACCGGCGGGAAAGAACCACGATGGCGGCCACGATTGCCACAATCACCGCCAAGACAAGGGCGACGGCGACCAGCTCCCAGATACCAATGCTGATCATTGCTGACTCCTTTTCATCCGGGGAATTCCTGTACGCCAGCCCAGCCTAACCGCGCTCCCCCCCCCGGCAAGCATCAGCCCTGTTCAGCTCCGAGGTTGCGCGCCGCATTCTTCCAGAGCCGGAACTCCACCGGCAGGTCTTCCCGGTAGTCCTGCGCGGCGCGCACGCCGTCGTGGATTTCGGTGAGGGCGGCGTCGGAAAGCGAGGAGTCCTGCGGGCCGACGATGAGCACCGTGCCGCACAGCGCGCGGGAGGGGTCGGCGAAGAAGGCCGAGTTGCCCGTGGCGGCGGCGGCCCGCCCCAGCGATGCCGCGGCGTTGGGGTGCGCGCTATCGGCATCGACGAGCGCGACGAGCACCTCACCGCCCTCGACGAATTGCACCGGCACGCGCGTCAGGGCGGGATCGTGCAGCACGGCCGGGCGCACCCGGACCTGTTCACACTCAAGGTCGGGGGTGATGCGCACCGCACGCAGGGGCGCGGTGTCGGTCGAATCGGCCACGGGGATGGTCCTTCCTGGCGAGTTTTCACGGGCGTATCCAGCCCGAAGCTACCGGCAATCCGGCATCGTCGGGGCCCAGGTTGGGCAGATTTCACCAGGTGTTGGCCAAGATTTCATCAGCGCATCTATGCTCGACTGCACAACTGCCCGAGACTTCCCCACCAAGACAAGGAGGCCGCGATGCGCAAGGGCGGGCTGATAGCCATCACCACTTTCTTTCTCACCTTCATACTCTTCGGGATTTTCTGCGAAGGCTTTACCACCCTGCCGCGCATTGGCGCCACGGCGATCGCTTCCGCCGGCATGACGGTGCTGGTTGGCGTCCTGTGGCGCGCGCGCCCGAGCGGGCTGCCCACCGACGCGCATCCGGAAAACACGCCCCGCTACCTGGGCGATCGGACGGACCCGGACGCGCGCTAATCCCGCTTATCGACGCCCCGTTGCTACCGGTCCGCAGCCACCAGCGGCACCTCCACCTCCAGGGAGGGATTGGTGCCCACCTGGAGTCCCGAAGGCGCAGCCCCGGCGTGGATGAGCTGGGCGGCGACGGTGGCGATCATCAATCCGTTGTCGGTGCACAGCGCAGGCGAGGGCACCCGCAGCGCCACCCCGGCCGCCGCGCAGCGCTGCTGGGCGAGCTCCCGCAGCCGCGAGTTGGCCGCCACTCCCCCGCCGAGCAGCAGCGTGGGGGCCTGCACGTCCACGCAGGCGCGCACCGCCTTGGCGGTGAGCACATCGCACACTGCCTCTTGAAAGGAGGCGCACACGTCAGCCACGTCGATGGTGCGCCCCTCGCGCTCGGCGGCCTCGACGTAGCGGGCGACGGCGGTTTTCAGCCCAGAAAAGGAGAAGTCATAGGCGTGCCCGCGTTCCTCGTCGACCCGCTTGGTCAGACCCCGGGGAAAGGCGATGGCCTGCGGGTTGCCGCGGCGGGCAAGCGTATCGATGACCGGTCCGCCCGGGTAGCCCAGGCCGAGCAGGCGGGCGACTTTGTCATAGGCCTCCCCGGCGGCGTCGTCAAGCGTGGAGCCCAGCTCCCGCATGGGCAAGCCGGGGCCGGGAACCTCAAGGATTTGGGTGTGCCCACCGGACACCAGCAGCGCCACGGCGTGCCCCAGGGCGTCGCCTTCCAGGCTGGCCACGGCGACGTGCCCGCCCAAGTGGTTGACCCCGTAGAAGGGCACCCCCCAGGCGGCGGCGTAGGCCTTAGCCGCGGACGCGCCGACGAGCAACGCACCAGCAAGCCCGGGGCCCACGGTGGCGGCGACGGCGTCGGGACGCGCTATGCCCGCCTGGCGCAACGCCTCATCCATCACCGGAACCATCGACTCCAGGTGCGCGCGCGACGCAATCTCCGGGACCACCCCGCCGAAGCGGGCATGCTGATCCATCGAGGAGGCCACCGCGTTAGCCAGCACCCGCACCGCGCCGTCCGCAGACAATTCCACGATGCCCACGCCGGTCTCATCGCAGGAGCTTTCAATACCCAGGATGATCATTGCTCGTCTTGTCCCTTCACCCCGCGGCGCATGGTAAACGCATCCGCCCCGGAGGGTTGATAGTAATTCTTCCGCACGCCCAGGCGCACAAATCCCACGGACTCATACAGCCCGATCGCCGCCGCATTGTCGGTGCGGACCTCCAAAAACACTGGGCCGCCGGCGGCATCGGCGTGCTCCAGCACCGCCTCAAGCAACGCCCTGCCCACCCCACGGCCCTGCGCACTGGGCGCCACGCCGATGGTGTGGACCTCAAACTCCGGGTCCGCAGGTGGGCCCAAGCGCGCCAACCCCACGTAGCCCACCACCTGGGCGGCGTCATCTGCCACCAGGTATCGGCACGCCGGGTGCGCCACCTCAGCGGCAACCACAGCCGCAGACCACGGGCTTTCCCCCGCGAAAAGCTCGCCCTCCAGCCGCGCGATGGCCGGGACATCCGCCTGCGACGCCGCGCGCAACCTCATAGCTCAACCGCCGGCACCGCAGGAGAGACCACGAGCGACGGCGCAACAGCATCCGGGCGGCGCAAATACAGCGGCACCAGCGGCTCCGGCCGCGCATCCAGGTCGGCCACCGCCACCAACCCCGCCGGGGTGGGCACTGCATCCCGCGTATCGACGCCCCCCTGCCCCAGCTCCAGCTTCCCGCGCACCGACTCAGCGGCAACCACCACCTCGCCGCGGGCAGGAATCTGGCCCGGCGCGCACACGTCCGGCCCCGCGACACGCCGCCCGCCCCGGTAGGCGGACCAATAGACTTCCCGACGCCGCGCATCCGTGACCACCAGCACAGATCGATCCGCGGCGGCTGTGCCTGCGGCTGCCGTGTCCGCAGCTGCCCTGTTGGCGGTGCCTGCGGCGTCGGCCGCGATGGCATCATGCGTGCACACCCCAAAGACCGGAATCCCCAGCGCTTGGCCAATCGCCTGCGCAGAGACCATGCCTACCCGCAGCCCCGTAAACGGGCCCGGCCCCACCCCGGCGACCACGGCGTCCAGGTCTCCAAAGCTCACCCCCGCCTCATCCAGGCACTCCTGGACGCTGGGCACCAGGGCCTCATTGTGCGCCCGCGAACCAGCGATGCTGCGCTGGGCCACCACCGCCATATCCGGGGTGCGCACCAGGCCGGTGACCATATGACTCGTAGCAGTATCGATGGCAAGAACTAACACGGCTGACAAGCCTACCCGCCGCCGGTACGCCTACAACAGCAGCAGCAAGAGCACCTGGCCCACCAGAATCTTGCCCACCATCGCCGTGGGGTAGACCGTAGCGTAGCCGCGGGTGGGCAACTCCGTGCCCGTCTGGCCGTTGAGGTAGGAGATGATCGCCGGATTGGTGGTGCCCCCAGCCATGACGCCCATCGCCTCATCCCACGTCAGGTGCATCGTCTTCATGGTCACCAGGGCAGTAACCAGGGCCGCCACCACGGTGATGACAAAACCCACGCCCACAAAGATCAGCGAGGACACGTCCGTTAGCGCCGCCCGGAAGCCGGCACCTGCCGTGGTGCCCACGCCCGCCAGGAACAGCGCCAGGCCCAGCGCGGAAATGGTCCGATTCGCGTGATACGGGATCTTCCAATGCACCGCGCCAGAGCGGCCCAACGCGCCCAAAATCAGGCCCGCCACAATCGGCCCGCCGCCAAAGCCCAACGCCAGGGTGTTGCCGCCGGGAAGCGGGATGGGGATCGCCCCGATGAGCAGGCCGCCCAGCAGGCCGAGTGCGAAGGGCAGCAAATCGACGTCGGCAAGCTTGCGCTCCGAATCCCCGAAAAACGCGTTGACCTCCCGCATCCGCTGCGGCGCGGCCACCACCCGCACCCGGTCCGAATAGTGCAAGACCTCCTCCGGGCGCGGCACAATATCCATATCCCCCCGACGCAGGCGGGCAATACTAAACCCGTGGGCCACGGTGTCAAGCTCCCCGATCGTGCGCCCCTCCACATCCGGATTAGACACCGTCAGCCGGCGAAACTCCAGGCCCGAACCGTGGAGGTCCGCCTCCACCTGGTGGCCCAGAGCCGCCTCAGCGACGTCCAACGCCTCCTGCGTGCCGTTGATCACCACCACCATGCCGACAGTCACCGCACGGCCCGGATCCGCCAACTCATGGTCCCGCGGACCCGCAACAATGCGCGTGACCACCACCGGGGCGGCCACCAACCCGGCAAGATCCCCGACGCGCAGCCCCGGGTGGGCGGCCACGACATCTTCGCGCAGCCGCAGCGCCCGCCAGCCCAGCGGGGCGACGATGAGCCCCTCCTTCTTGGCGTCCTCCACGTGATCGACCTTGAGCACATTCGCACCCACCGCGGCAACGAGGATGCAGGCGAGCACCGCGCCCGGATAGACCAGGGAGTAGCCGATCACGGCGTCGCCGGCGCGCGCCGGATCAATGCCCTCCGCCATGGCCACGATCGCCGCCATCGCCGGGGTGGACGTCAACACGCCCGCAAACATGCCCGCGCCCTTAACCGCATCCAGCCCAAGCCCGGAGACCACCAGGAAGCACACGACCCCCACCACCAGCAGCAGGCCCGCCATAAAGAGGTTGAGCCGCCAGCCCCGGGTGCGGAACTCCGCGAAAAACTGTGCGCCGGCGCTCAAGCCGATGGCGTAGACGAACATGGCCAGGCCGAGCTGGAAGAGCAGCGGAGGCAGCTTGATGTCCGGGTTGAGGGCAGACAGGCCCAGGGCAACAAAGAGCACCGCCGCGGGGCCCAGCGAGATATTAAACAGCCGCACCTTACCCGCTGCCAGGCCCAAGACCAGGATGAGGATGAGCGCGATGAGCGGCTGCGTCGCCAGATAAGAAAGTACTGCCATGGTAACCCTGTCTAGCCCTCTTTACGGGGCCATATCTGCACAAAAGCGGAAGACATCCCCGACCAGACATCCGATTACGCCCGCTTCAGGGAAACCTTTGGGGGATATTGTGCCCGTTCGGACACGAAAGGGCAATAGCGGTGGAGGACGCGAACAGGAACGCGAACCGGGAGGCAGACCGGGACGCGGGCGGGGCGGGTGCGCGAGGGGGCGTCGATAAGCAGCACAACGCCGCCGCGCCCAGGAAGGGCAACGGCGGCGTGCACGCGGCGCAGGCTAGCTCTCCAGCAGCTTCTGCCCCACGTAGGAATCCCCCTCGGCGATGCCGGACGGGATGATAAACATGCCCGTGGCAATGTGCTGGAGGTATTCCGTCATCTGGTCATCGGCCATCCGCTTAAGAATCGGGATGAAGGACTCCGCAGGGTTGCGCACATAGGCGATGAAGAACAACCCGGCGTCCAAACGGCCCAAGTTGGTCAACCCCTCGGTGTAGTTGTAGCCACGGCGCAAAATGCGGTGGCCCCCGTTGTGATCCGGGTGGACGATGGCAACGTGGGAGTCAACGTCAATGGTTGGCTTGCCCTCATCATCCTTGGCCTCAAAGTCCGGGGCGGTAAACTCCTCGCCGCCAGACAGCGGCGCACCGTGAACCTTGTCCCGGCCAATGATGGACTCCTGCTCGGACAAGACAAGCTCATCCCAGACCTCCATCATCATGTGGATCTTGCGGATGCACAGGTAGGTACCACCCGCGGCCCAGTCACCGGCCGGATCATCGGGCTGAATCCACAGGTGCTTATTCAGCTCCCGGTCCGAATCCTCAGACTTGATGTTGTTGGTGCCATCCTTAAACCCGAAGAAGTTCCGCGGGGTCTCCTGCTCCGTCGACGTCGAGGACGTCCGGCCATACCCCAGCTGCATCCACCGCACCGCGGCGGTGCCAAAGGCAATGCGCTTGAACTGGTGCATCGCGTGGAGCACCACCATGGGGTCCTCGGCGCAGATCTGGATGACCAGGTCACCATGAGACCGCGCGGGGTCAATCTTCTCCGCGGCCATCCGCGGGATGTTGTCGCGCAGCACCTTGGGGCACTTATCTTTCAGCCCAAAGCGCTGGTCAAACAGGCTGGCACCAAAGCCGAAGGTGCAGGTCAAGGACGCCGCACCCATGCCGAGGGTCTCGCCGGTGTCATCCGGGGGCACGTCATCGCGGACCTTGGGATCCTTGACCGGGTTGCCGGCCTGCATGCGCTCGGCCGCCAGGGTCCAGTCCGTGAGCAGGTTGATCAGGTCCTTGCGGCGGGTGGCCACCATGTCAAAGGCCACCATGATCATCTGCTGCTGGGCGTCGGTGATGATGCCGGACTGGTGTTCGCCGCGGAAGTCCACAGTGTCATCCAGGTCCGTGCCACCGCCGGAGCCGTGTGCAGAGTCGGTCGCGCGCGCGGTACCAAAGCCGCCGGCAAAACCGGCCGCGCCCAGAACCGCGCCGGTGCCGCCGGCAGCCAGCAATACGTTGCGGCGGGAAACGCCGTGAGGCTGTGCAGTGTTCGCCGTCTCGTCGGCGCGGCCGGCGCCGGTGCCGGGCTGCTCAGCGTCGGGGCGCTGCGACGAGTGAGACGATGATGTGGAGCTCATTAGACAATCGCCTCGGTGAGCTTGGCCAGCGGAACGCGCAGGGCGTCGACGTGGTCGGACAGGGAGCGGCGCTGGGCCTCATCGAGCTTGTCGTAGGAGACAAAGGCATCGCCTTCGCGGTGCTTGTCCAGCTCCTTTTGCAGGGCGTCGATACGCGAAGAGATGGTATCGGCCAGGTCGGCGTCATTCTTCTTGGCCAGGGACTCCACGTTGCCGTAGGCGACCTTGGCGCCTTCCAGGTTGGCCTGGAAGTCGTAGAGGTCGGTGTGGCTGAAGGCTTCCTCTTCGCCGGTGATCTTGGTGGTGGCGACCTCTTCGAGCAGGCTGATGGCGCCGTTGGAGATGTCATCAATGTTGATCTTGAAGTCGTCCGAGTAGACCAGGTCGTAGAGGCGCTGGGTATCCGCAACGAGCTTGTCCGCCATGGCGTCGCGGTCAGCGGGGCTCAGGCCCGGGTAGTCGGCCGGGCGCCACAGGTCCTTCTCGATGGCGTGCCAGCCAGTCCACTTGCGGCCCTGGGCGTCATCGGCCTCCTGATAGTCCGCCTCGCGCTCGTCGAGGGCGGGGTCAATGTCGCCGAAGGCTTCCGCGGTGGGCTCGATGCGCTCGTAGTACATACGCGTCGGCGCGTAAGCCTTCTTCGCGGCCTCGGTGTCCCCCGCCTTGTAGGTCTTGACAAAGTCCTGGGTGGCGGTGAGCAGCTGTCCGGTTTGGTCACGCACGTAGGCGGTGTAGTTGGTCACGGCCTGCTCGATGACCTGCTTGTCATCGGCAGAGACCTCCACGTCCTCACCCTTGGTCACGGTGAAGTCCGCAGCGCCGACCAGGGAGCCGACCATGTTCTTCTTGCAGGCGGTGACGTACTCGCCGGGTTCTAGCAGCACCGTGTAGTCAGTGGTGGTGCCGGGGCCCAGGTTCTCCCGCTCGCCGACGATGCGCAGGCGGTCCGGGGCCAGGATCTCAAACTCGTTGCGCACGGTGCCGGCGTTGGTCAGCTTGAAGGTCACCCGGCCGGACGGCACAGAGTTGGTGGAGACCTCGCAGGAGGCATCCTTGATGGTCACCTCGATGGGCTTGTCCGCACCATCAGCCTGGGTGTCCCCGCCGGAGGAGTCGTTTGCCACACAGCCGGTCAGCGCGAGCGGCAGCAAGAGAGCGGAGGCCCCGGCGAGTCCGAGGCTGCGACGTGCTGCAATCATGGTTGGTCTTCCTTTCGAAGAGGGGTTGCCGGGGCGTGCGGCTCCGGCGGAGTTGAAGTGCTTATCGACGCCGCGGAGCGCACCGCGGGTGCATCGCCCTCGGCGGGCTGCTCTGCGGGCTGTTCTGCCTGCTTGTTGGCCTGCTCGTTCGCCGGCTTGTTTTTGCTGGCGCGTGCGCTCTTGCTGGCGCGGCGCCGCGCCTGCACGATGAACAGCGGCAGGACCACAATGAGATAGCCTGCCCAGCCGATCACCTGAAGCCAGCTCGGCGAGAGGTTCACGTTGAACATGGCCTCCAGCAGGACAAACCACCAGGCGTCCGGGGTCAGGCCCGGGATGTGGCCGTCAAAGTAGCCGGAGATGTCATAGGCGAAGGTCCCCTGCCCCGGGATCACGCCGGCTTCCTGAAGATCGCCGATGCCGTAGGACACAATGCCCGCGGCGACGACGATGAGCAGCAGCCCGGTGACAAAGAAGAAGGAACCCAGGTTGATGCGCGCGGTCCCGCGGTAGATCAACCACCCGATGACAATTGCCACCGCCAGGCCCGTGACCACGCCTAATGTCGGCGCCCACAAGCCGCCCGTGGCGGTGGCCTTGACGGTGGCCCACACGAAGATGGCCGTCTCCAGGCCCTCTCGGCCCACGGAGATGACGGCGATCCACACCAGCGCCCACGCCGAGGAGGACTCCAGGGCGGCGCGGGTCTGATCCCGCAGCGAGGCCGTCAGCTCCCGGGAGTGATCGGCCATCCAGAAGATCATCCACGTCAGCATGGCCACGGCTACCAGGGACAGGCTGCCGCCCAGGATCTCCTGGGCCTGGAACGTCAGGGTGTACGGGCCCCAGGTCATCAGAGCTCCCGCGGCCAGGGGGATCAGGGCCGCTAGGCCCACTCCCAGCCACAGGCGCGGGAGGACATCGCGGCGGCCCATTTTGACCACGCTGGCCACCAGAACACCGACGATGAGGGAGGCTTCTACTCCCTCACGCAGCGCGATAAGGAAATTTGCGAGGAACACGGATTGGCTCCCGCCTTTCAACTGCAATAGCTTATGAATATCCGGGGCTGCGGCCCCGGGGGCGTCAGGACTCTAGTGAACCCTAACAAACATGAAAACTAGACTTTAGTACGTATAAATGTCAACAAAATGGCGCGGCCGCAGCCGCGCCTTTGCCACAACGTACCCGCAGCGTACGGCGCCGCGTAACCGAAATATTTGCCTACAGGTAGTCCCGGAACTTCACCAGAATAGCCACCGCGATGGCCACCACCCACACCACGGTAATCACGTGGCGCGAGCGATACAGAACGTTAATGGCACCCGAGTTCGCCGGACCAAACTGCTTGAGATTCCACGCAGTGAGATAAACAAACATCACGATGGTCACGGCCCACACGGCCATGCAATAGGGGCACAGCGCCTCAATAACGTAGACGGCCTGGGAAAACAGCCACATGACAAAGACCACCGCAAACGTCATCCCCAGCTGCGCGCCAAACCAGAACCAGCCCGCAAAGCGGCCCCCCGCCAGCACCGCCGCCCCAATGAGCGTGACCATACCAAAGCCCGCCAAGCCAATGATGGGGTTGGCAAAACCAAAGACGGACGCCTGCGATGAGGCCATCACGTTGCCGCAATCCACCACCGCATTGATGTCACAGACGGTGACATAGTTCGGGTCTTCCGCCAGCTTCATCTTTTCCACGGTGATGATCGCCGAACAGACGATTCCGATGATGCCGCCGATGACGTAGAGCCAACCAAACCAGGCCCCGGGGCTGATCAGCCGCGCCGGATAGGACTCCTGGCTAGCCACGGCAGGAGTGTGTACCTCAGACATGATGGGGATCGCCTTTCTTCGCATTCCCGCAGCGCAATGCGCATGGTGCGTCCGCTTTCCTTTACTCACCTGAGGAAGCGGCGAGCCGGAAGCAGAGACAAGAGTTTCAAAGCACCATTGTAGGCACACCACCCTCACAACACGGATTTCGGCTCCGCGCCGGTCCCATTGGGCGCCTCCCCCACGCCCACCGGGTGCCAAGAAATCAACCGCGCCTGAGAATCAGGATCCTGTTCCACCGCCGTCGTGCGGTCAATGGTCACCAGCCAACACCGCTGGCTGAGCACATCAAACATCCCCTTGCCCCACTCGGCAACCACCACCGCGGAATCGAGCTGGGCGTCCAGGTCGAGCGATTCCAGCGCATCCAGCGCGTCCCCGGGCCCCGCATCCTGACCTCCCATGAGCCGGTAGGCATCCACGTGGATCAGCGCGGGCGCGTCCCCGCCCGGGTGGTACTCCCGGGCGATGGTAAACGTCGGCGAGGTGACCCGCGCAGAAATCCCCATCCCGCGGGCAATGCCCTGAGTCAGCGTGGTCTTGCCCGCCCCCAACGGGCCATCCAGGATGAGCACGTCCCCGGCGCGCACCGCCTGGCCGATCCGCTCGCCCAACTGCTGAGTCTGCTGCGCATCCTCGCAACGAACCTGCCCACTGACCGGCCACGACTCACTCATGTGCACCCTCCTCATTGAGATCCTGGTCAACATACGTTCGCACCGTGCGCCCACAGGGGCGGCACACCACCTCATAGTTAATGGTTCCCGCACGCTGCGCCAATTCCGTTGCGCTCATCGCCGCCCCGGAACCAAAAATGGTCGCCGACTGCCCGGCGCGCACGCCGTGCGGGTTTGCGCCCAACCACACCAGGAACTGATCCATGCACACCCGTCCCACCTGCGGATAGCGCTGCCCGGCGATGGTGACCTCCACGCAGTTCTGGAACGCCCGCGGCAGCCCGTCAGCATAACCACCCGGGACGACCGCCAAAAAGCCATCGCTGGGCGCCGTCCACGTCAGCCCATAAGACGTGCCCTCGCCCCGGGCGATGGGCTGGACCTTGGTCACCGTGCTCACCCAGCTCATCGCCGGGCGCAGCCCGTGGTCGCGCCCCGCCACCGGCTCCAGACCGTAGAGTGCCACCCCAGGGCGAACCATCTCATGATAAAGATCCGGCCTAGTCAGCGTCGCCGGAGAGTTGCACAGGTGATTAACCGGCACCTCCAGGCCGTGCGCACGCGCCGTGGCAATCGCCTGATCAAACTGCCGCGCCTGGGCATCCGTAAACGGATTATCCGGCTCATCCGCGCACGCCAGATGGCTCATCACCCCCGTGACCTCCACCTGCGGGTGACCCACCAACGCCCGGCAGACCGCATCAAAATCCGCGCCTTCCAGCCCGTTGCGGCGCATGCCCGTGTCCACCTTGAGGGTCACGCGCGCGGTGCGGTGGGGGGCGTCGCAAAGCGCGGACAGCACCGCCTGACAATGCTCCGGCGAGGTCAGTGCCACCTCGATCGACGCGTCCAACGCCGCGGCAACATCATCGACACGCGGGTGCCAAATCCACGCCAGGATCGGCGCGGTGATACCCGCGGCGCGCAACGCATGCGCCTCGGGCAGAGTGGCCACCCCCAACTGACTGGCCCCGTGGGCAAGCATCACCTGCGCCACGCGCGCCGCCCCATGGTTATACCCATCGGCCTTGACTACGGCCATGAGGGCGGCAGGAGCAACCCGGCGCGCCAACAGCCGGGTGTTATGGGCAATAGCGCCCAGGTCAATGCGGGTGGTCAGCAGATCCATGGCAGCTATTGTGCCACCGCCGGTGGCCACGCGGATCGCCGACCGCCCGCAGTTGCGCCTCCTGGTGCGGCGCCTACTCCACCGTCACGGACTTGGCCAGATTGCGCGGCTTATCAATGTCCTCATTGCCGCACTCGGCGGCGATGTAGGCGGCCAGGAATTGCAGCGGCACCGTGGCCAACAGCGGCTGCATGAGGGTGGACGTTTCCGGCAGGCGGATGAGCCAATTGGCATAAGGCTCGACGGCCGTATCGCCCTCCTCGGCGATGACAATCGTCTTCGCACCGCGCGCCCGAATCTCCTGAATATTGGACACCACCTTCGAATGCAGCAGCTTGACCCCGCGGGGGCTTGGCACCACAACAACAACCGGCAGGTCATCCTCAATCAGCGCGATCGGGCCATGCTTGAGCTCCCCGGCGGGGAAACCCTCAGCGTGAATGTAGGCCAGCTCCTTGAGCTTCAGCGCACCCTCCAGCGCCACCGGGTAGCCCACCCCGCGGCCCAGGAAAAGCATCGTGGGAATAGCGCCCAAGGTGGTGGCGATTGCCTGGCAATCCTGCGCACAAGACAGCAGCGTCTCAATCTTGCCCGGAATCTCCTCCAGGGTATTCCAGATCTCCTCAATCTCATCCGGGTACTTGGTGCCCTTAGCCTGCGCCAGCGCCAAGCCCACGATGTAGTTGGCAGCCACCTGCGCCAGGAACGCCTTGGTGGAAGCCACCCCGATCTCCGGGCCGGCGTGCGTGTAAAGCACCGCGTCCGACTCCCGCGGGATCTGCGAACCGTTGGTGTTGCACACCGCCAACACCATTGCGCCCTGGGCCTTGGCGTAACGCACCGCCTCCAACGTATCGGCGGTCTCACCCGACTGGCTCACCGCCACGACGAGCGTGCGCGGGCCGACAACCGGGTCCCGATAACGGAACTCGCTGGCAACCTCAATCTGGACGGGAATGCGCACCCAGTGCTCGATCGCGTACTTAGCCAGCAGGCCAGAGTGGTAGGCCGAACCGCAGGCGACCACAAAAATCTGATCCACTCCACGCAGGTCCTCATCGCTGAGATTGCGCTCGTCGAGGACAATGCGGCCATCACTAAAGTGCCCGGCCAGCGTGTCGCGCACCGCGGCAGGCTGCTCATGAATCTCCTTCATCATGAAGGACGAGTAGCCACCCTTTTCCGCGGCGGCCAGATCCCAGTCAATAGTCAACGGCCGACCCTGCGAAGGCGTGCCATCAAAATTGAGAATCTCATAGCCCTCGCTGGTGAGGATCACCACGTTATCCTGGCCCAGCTCCACCGCATCGCGCGTGTGCTCAATGAACGCAGCCACGTCCGAACCCAAGAACATCTCCCCGTCCCCAACACCCACAATCAACGGGGTGGAACGCCGAGCAGCGATGATCTGATCCGGGTGATCAGTATGCACAAACAGCAGCGTAAACGCGCCCTCCAGGCGATTGAGCACCTTGAGTGCAGAAGCCCGGAAATCCCCGGCAGTCTCGCCCTCGTTATAGGCCAGCGCCAGCAGGTGCGCCGCCACCTCAGAATCCGTCTCCGAGCGCAGCTCCACACCGGCGCGAGTCAGCTCCTCGCGCAGCGGGCCAAAATTCTCAATGATGCCGTTATGCACGATGGCCACCCGGCCATCAAAAGACAGGTGCGGGTGCGCATTCTCATCAACCGGACGGCCATGCGTGGCCCACCGCGTATGCCCAATCGCGGTTGTCCCGCTGAGCTGATCCGCGCCAATCTCCGCGATCTTGTCCTCCAAGTTGGCTAGCTTCCCGGAGCGTTTAGCAAGGTGAATCTCACCGTCATCAACGGTGGCAATGCCCGCGGAGTCATACCCGCGGTACTCCATCCGGCGCAGCGCATCCAGCGCAATGCCCAAGCCCTGCCGCCCCGAGGGCCGACCAACATATCCCACGATTCCACACATGCCCCATAGACTACGTTGCCGCCCACTCGCGGGCACACCACCCCGCTGTAACCACCCCCAGCGGCGCTTATCGACGCCCCCGCGGTTCTCACCGGCGTCCCCCTCGACGTTCATGGACGCTTATCGACGCCCCGCCACCTCGCCGCACGACGAGCACCGAGCCGACCGTCGGTTGCGGCCCAGCGATGGTCCGGTTGCGCGTTAGCGGGGCGCGCCAGCACGGCTTTGAGAAGACGAAAAACAGTCACCACAAAGACACCCGCGAAACGCCCGCGCGACGCTACACCATTTCCCTGTGCCGCTGCTGGCAGGCATTTTGCATAATTCACCACCACAAACACCAGACTAGGAATACCTGGCAAGTCTCTTGTGTTAGTATGGCGACATTTATCACGGTGGTGAGGCGCCCCCTCTCACGGCTCTTCCCCCCTAGCTCGAGGGGAATTACCGGAATCTCTCGGCAGGCCCCCGACCGCCATTTCGATCTGGCGACCACGCCCCTGAGACCCACGGAGAGATAGCGCAATGAAATTCGTCATCATCGACGAAGAAACAAACATCGAGTATTGGACAGCAGAGCGTTGCGCCAACTACTGCAATATCACTCGATCATCATGGTCAGCGTATGTTTCTCGCACCATTGCGCCGGCCCCGTCCGCCCACCTCAACGCGCGCACTCCCCTATGGTCGAGCCGTGAGGTGTGCACCTGGCATGCAGAGCGCCCCTCCCAGCAGGTGGCCCGCTAACACCCCGCATGTCGCGGGTGTTGGCTATCCTTGAAGCCGTGTCTGAGAATCTGAAGAAGCAGCTTTCCAAGCTCTCCAAGCGCGGGCCTCACCGGGTGCTGGTTGGGGACCTCGCCTACGCAGGCATGGAGGGCAAGGTCTACACCCCGGCGACGGGAAACTCTATTCCCGCAGTGGCCTTTGGCCACGATTGGCGCAAGCACGTATCGGCCTACCATGGCACGCTGCGTCACCTAGCAAGTTGGGGTATCGCCGTGGCGGCTCCGGACACGGAAACCGGATTTAACCCCGATCACCGCGGCTTTGCCGGGGATCTGGACACCGCCCTTCAGGTATTAGCCGGAGTCAAGCTGGGCCAGGGCAATATCACTGTTGGCCCCGGAAAGCTGGGCATCGTCGGCCACGGAATGGGGGCTGGTGCAGCGGTGTTAGCGGCCGCTGGGGTGGAAAAGGTTCGCGCCATCGCCGCGATTTATCCCGCAGTTACCTCGCCGTCGGCGGAAAAGGCGGCGCAAAAATTGACGATCCCCGGCCTGGTCATCGGCTCGGGTGAAGATTCGCTTCTCGACGCCGGTAATCCCCCGCGGCTTGCCGCCTCCTGGCGCGGGGATGTGGCTTACCGTGAAATTGAAAACGGCAACCAGGGCGGCTTTAGCGAAGACATCCTGCTCAAGCTCATTATCGGGGCTGGCAAGCCGCAGACCTCGGCACGCGAAACAGTCCGCGGGTTGGTCACCGGCTTCCTCCTGCACCAGCTCGCGGGCGACAAGAAGTACGCCGCCTTCTCCGCCGCGGACGCCACCGCCAAGAAGGTTGTGTCCTTCTTTGGCGATGACCTGCGCAACCATGCCGGTCTTGAGCCCACCACTGCCCACGCGGTGGATCGCAGCTCGCTGTCCTAGCCCCAGGCCCCTGGCCGCGCAGCTTCCCAGCCGCAGCTGCTAGGGAGTCCTCCCGACATCTCCCTAGCCGGAGGCCGTAGTACGTAGGACCCCACGCACCGGCCCCCGTGGTCGGCGCGCAGTGGTGTTGCTGCTGGGGCGCATAGGATCTGCCCCCGGCGGCGGGCTTGCCGGAGCGTGCCGCCCACCGGGGGTCGCGGCATCCTTGGCCACCACGTCTCGATGCGCCTGCTCTAGCGCCTTTTCAAATTCCAGCATTTTTGCCGCTGCACGCTGCCGGAACTGTTCTGCAAACTCCTCGAATTCCATTACCACTGCCCTGCCTTTCGTGCCTTCGAGGACGCCCCATCCGGGTCCTCATGCCGGTTGTGTACCTCGTCTGCGGATTGCTGCGACGGGGGTGGGGTGTCATCCGCTTCCTCCGGTGCGCCACCGTCCGGCCCCGCAGAAACCGGGGTCTCCGGGATTTCTTGCGGTTCGGTGGCCCGCACCTGGGTGTGAGCAAGTTTTTCTGCCGGTGGAGCTGGCTGCTCTACCTGAGCGAGCTCCTCCTCATCAGGGATCGACTCCTGTGGCTCGTGGTCTTCCTCCACGACTTCCGGGACCTCAGGGGTGTCTTCCGGCGTCTCCGCCGTGTCTGGTGTCTCCGGTGCAGGCGCCTCCGGCACCGCCTGATCCGGCAGCTCCGGGGTGTCTTCCGGCTGGGCAGAATCGACGCATTCACTGGCCTGTTCGCAGGACCATTGCGCGTGAGCATCGATGGTCAGTTCTCCGCTGGCCTGCCACGCAGCCTCACCAGTCGCGCCCAGTGCAGCCTCCTGCACCAGCCCGGCGACCTGATGCGCCCCATCAACCGCGCACTGCACGGCACCTCCCAGCGCTTCGAGTCCGCGGCAGGCTAGGCCTACCCCGGCGGCGCCGAGTGCGCCCACATGGCCTGCGACGCCACCTGCAAGCCCACCAGTAACCGACACCGCACCCGCAGCGTGTGCTGGCGCAACACCGGTGGTGCTAGCAGGGGTGACGGGGTTGGTGGGGGTGGGCACGGGGGCGTCGGTAAGCACTGGAGGCGTCGATGCCGGCGGTTGCTCAGACCAGTGAGTGCCCATGCTCGGTGCCGCCGGCGTGGTGGGAGCGACCGGTACGTCCACCACGGAGGCGGGTGCGGTCACAAGCCCGTTGCCTGCCAATTGACCAGCGATTTGGAAAAGGCCCTCGACCTTCATTGCTAACCCGCCAGCGATGGTGGTCTGCCCGCTACCCGATCCAGGCTGCGTGCCGGTTTCCATCGGCGGGGTCGTCGGCGATGCAGGAGGGGTCTGATCCTGCGGGACCGTCGGCTCAGCAAGAGGCGGTGCTTGTGGCGCCGGTGGTGCCGGCTGCTGGGGCTTTTCTGGTGCTTGCGGCTGTTCGGGAGCCTGCGGCGCGGGAGCCGGGGCAGGAGTCTCTGGTGCCGGCGCGGGAGCCGGAGACGGAGCCGGGGCAGGCACATTTGGGGTTTTTGGGGTTTTTGGGGTTTCTGGCGCGGGGCACTCCTGTGCAGGCGGCTGTGGGCACGTGTCCTCGGACGACTCCCCCGGAACGGGCCGGCTGGGCGCCTCGCAGAGGGCGTCGCCACGCTTGAGCAGCAATTCAAAACAGCCCTTGATGGCATCGTCGCGATCGTGGCAGGTATCCATAACCAGCCGGCCGGCACAGTCGATGAGGGTGGTGGCAATGCGCAATACGCTGGCAAATGCTGCGGCGTGGGCGGGCCCGCACATCGGCTCAAGCAGGCGCAGCTGGACGCACAGGAGGCCTACGGCTTGCCCCATGACCTCGATGATCGCAGAACTGCTGGTCGAACATCCCTTGTCTATTCGATCAATCGCGCAGGCGGCGTCGCGGCCGGACTTTTCAAAATCCTTTGCGTCCTTGCGCCCACGTGCCCAATCCTCAATGATCGAGGCGATTCCACTGCTAATCGTGCCCACGGCGATCTGGCCCAACAGCCGGAGAATCTGGTCCATGATTCCCCCAGATAATCCCTGCGGCCCGGACTTGCCCACCGCGGCAGATACCTGCCCCACCAGGGCCTTAGTGTCTAATCCAGCCGTGGTGCTCAGCGCCTGGTTGAGCACCCCCGGGGCAATAGCCGGGCCAACCCACCGCCCCCGGGCAGCACCCTGGAGTTGGGCCACCACTTTCGCGTAAGCCTGCGCCTGGGCGGTCATTGTTCCCCCGCTCATCGCCGCCCCCAGCGCAGTGCTGCCTCATTGGCCTGATCCGCTGCGACGAACTGGGACACCTCCCGGCGCGCCCGGCGCAACACCTCCTGCGCGGCGGTGATATTGCGGCCCTGGCGGGCGTGCACCCGCATGAGCATGGCCGCCAGGCGCGAGCCGTATTCCACAAAACCTTGGCCAGCCGCGCTCGGTGTGAATTCCGGGCATACTGCCTGGTGTTGCTGGTGTTGCCCGGCGATTTCTGCAATGCCGATGGTAACCAGGCTGGCGGCTTCGTGCGGCTGCAGCGATACCCCATCAACCATGTTGTCCCCCTGGGTAAATTCTTGTGACGCAGTCTTTCAGGGCGCGATTCCTTTTCACACGCCCATCACCTTTGACTGCGCCAACCCCCCGCCCGGTTCCCGCCGCCGCACAATTGGGGCGGCGCTCCTACACCGAGGAAACCACCGCAGCTAACCTACCTGCGACTCTGCGGGCTTGTTCGGAATCTGCGGCCTCAACCATGACCCGGAAGAGTTCTTCGGTCCCGGACGCGCGCAGCAGCACCCGGCCGGTATCGCCCAGCTCCTCCTCCGCGGCGGCGATGGCTTCGGTGACCGCGGGGGCGCTGCTGATCGCGCTCTTATCAGAGACCGGAACGTTGATTAGCACCTGCGGCAGGACCGTCATCACGCTGGCCAGTTCCGCCAAGGAAGACCCGGTGTGGGCCATGCGCGCCATCAGCGACAGACCCGTGAGCAACCCATCGCCGGTGGTGCCGTGCTCCGGGATGATGATGTGCCCGGACTGCTCGCCGCCCAGGGAATACCCAGAGGCGTTGAGCTCTTCGAGCACGTAGCGGTCCCCCACCTTGGTGGGCACGATGGTGATACCTTGCTCCTGCATGGCCAAGCTCAACCCCAGGTTGGACATCACGGTAGCTACCAGCGTGTTCTTGCGCAGCGAATTACTTTCCTTCATCGCCACCGCCAGGATCGCCATGATCTGATCACCATCGACGACGTTTCCCTGCGCATCCACCGCAAGGCAACGGTCCGCGTCGCCGTCGTGCGCCAAACCCAGGTCCGCGCCGTGGGCACGCACGGCCTCCTGGATCTGCTCAATATGGGTCGAACCACAGTGATCGTTGATGTTGTAGGCGTTGGGCTGGTCATGAATGGCTATGACCTCAGCGCCCGCCGCCCGGTATGCGGCCGGAGCAATATCAAAGGCCGCACCGTTTGCCGTGTCCACCACAACCTTGATGCCGCTGAGGTCCTCCGTCACCGCGTGGGCAAGGTGCGCCAGGTAGCGATCCCGCGCATCCGGCGCCTCCTCAATGATGCGGCCAATGCCGTGGCCCGTCGGACCCGCGTCTTCCAGTTGCGCCATCACCGCCTCAATCTCATCTTCCACCGAATCGGGCAGTTTGCGCCCACCGGCGGAGAAGAACTTGATGCCGTTGTCCGGCATGGGGTTGTGCGACGCGGAGATCATGACCCCCATATCAGCGCCGTAATCGTCGGTCAGGAACGCCACCCCCGGGGTGGGGGCCACGCCCACGCGCAATACATCAACACCCTGGGATGCCATGCCCGCCGACAACGCTGCGGCCAGCATCTCGCCGGAGACCCGGGGATCCCGCCCAACGATGGCCGTGGGGCGCCGCTCGCTCGACAGCTTTTCCGCCGTGAGCACCCGGGCTGCCGCCGCCCCTAGCTTCAATGCCAAGGGGGCAGTGAGGTGTTTGTTCGCCAGCCCGCGAACACCGTCGGTTCCAAAAAGTCGAGTCATGCTCCTATTATGCCCACCGCGCTGTGCCGCTTGTCGACGCCCCCACCTCCCGCAGGCGGTCGCCCCCACGATGCACAACACCCCCGGGAGGACAACCTTCCGGGGGTGGTGCAGCAGGCTGAAAATCAGCGCTTGGAGTACTGCGGGGCACGACGTGCCTTGTGCAGACCCGCCTTCTTGCGCTCGACGGCACGAGCGTCACGGGTGAGGTAGCCAGCCTTCTTCAGCGCCGGGCGATCCGAAGGATCGTAGGCGTTGAGGGCGCGGGCGATGGCCAGGCGGAATGCACCAGCCTGACCGGTGGGGCCGCCACCCTTGAGGTTGGCCTGGATGTCAAACTGCCCCTCACGCTCCAGCAGGGTCAAGGGAGCCTTGACGGACTGCTGGTGGATCTTGTTGGGGAAGTAGTCTTCCAGGGTGCGGCCGTTGCAGATGAACTTGCCGCTGCCGGGAACCATGCGCACACGCACGATGGCGCGCTTACGGCGACCGACGGTCTGGATCGGGCCCTCGACGCCGGCGGGCTGCTCGGCGACGGCCTCGGTGGCCTCCTCGGACTCCGTGACCATGGCATCACCGATGGTGCTGGTGAACTCCTCGGTCGCGGCGGCTGCGGCGGCAGCCAGGTCCTCGGCGTCGGCAACGTTGTTGTCGATGTTGTTGTTCGGCTCGGTCACTGGGCCACCACCTTGATCTCGTAGTTCTCAGGCTTCTGGCTGGCGTACGGGTGCTCCGAGCCAGCGAAGACGTGAAGCTTCTTCACGGATGCGCGCGACAGCTTGTTGTGCGGCATCATGCCGGTGATCGCTTCTTCAATGGTGCGCTCAGGACGAGTCTCCAGGGCACGGCCCAGGGTCATCGACTTCAAGCCGCCCGGGTAACCGGAGTGGCGGTACCGCATTTCGCGGTCGCGCTTGTTGGAGCTCACAGCAACCTTGTCAGCGTTGATGATGATGACGTGGTCACCGCAATCGACGTTCGGCGCAAACTGCGGCTTGCCCTTGCCGCGCAGCAGGTTTGCCGCGTGGGTGGCAAGCCGACCCAGCACCACGTCAGTGGCGTCGATGACGTACCACTTACGGGTAATGTCACCGCTCTTCGGGTGGTAAGTAGACATTAGGCGACTCCTTGAAAAGTCTGTCCAGGGGCTGCCGGCCAACAACGTGATGCCGCCCTGCTACCCCATACAAGGAGGTAGCGCCATTCCCGGCGGCCGGTGGAGACCCGTTCCTGGCATGAGCGCATAAGGGACCGCCGAAGCGATCCACACACAGTTGATCAACTTTAAACCAGGCATCCTGCAAAACCAAACAACAGGCATGCCGGGCAAGGGCTTTCTTCAGGCTCTTCCAGGGGCCGCGGGGAGGAAAGCCCCCGTGGTGTGCCGCACCACGGTGACATCCCATGCGCAAGCCTGCGGCGTCAAACGCCACCCGTGATGCCCCGCTGTGGACAGCTGCGCAGACCCGCACAACCCGGTGGTGCCCGGGCTGCACACACAGGCCGGTTGCGCAGAAGATCAACGGCGGAAGCGCGCACAGGTTCCACCCCGCGGCTCCGGTAAGAGCCTCCAGGACCAGCCGCGGGATAGCCCGCGCGGTCCTGGCAAGGCCATTTTCAGGATTTAGCTGGGCTTAGCCCCAGGATGCGGCTGCCGCACGGTTGACGTCAGCCATACGGTCATTGCCCTGGGAGACCGTGCGCGAAATGGTCGCTAGGATCTCATTGAGCTCTGCTGCCGAGCGGTCCCACTTCTCCTGAGCTGCCTGGTACGCCACCGCGGAGTCGCCTTCCCAGGTGGCCACCATGGGGGCCAGACGTGCCTTGAGCTCAGCGAGCACCTGGTTGATGCGGCCAGAAGTGGAGCTGATATCGCCGGCTGCGGCCTCAATAGCCCCGAACGAGTACTTGATCTGATCCACGAGGAATCCTTTCTGTGTTCTGTGTGTCCTGCGTCGATTGGTCTGTCAGGTTTTGCGGCAGCTAGAGCGCCAGCCCCGCTCCCCCGACGTTGGAAAACGCCTGCGCGTTGCTGGCTTCCATACCCTCAAAGTTGCGGGCGTTTGCCCTGATGTTCTGGCTGATGGAGTCCAGCGCCTCACGCAGGGAACGCGCTGAGGTGTTCCAGCGGACCATGAGGTTGTCAAAGCTGGCCTGCGCGGCGCCGGCCCAGGAGCCACGCACCCCGTCTACGACGCCTTGCAGGCGGGTGAGCTCTCCCTGCACCTGGCTGTTGGTGTCATCCACGCGTCCCGCGGTTGCCACCATGACGTCGGCTTCAGTACGGAATAGTCCTGCCATGTTGTTCGCCCCTCCTCGAACTCGCCCGGGTGACCTTTTGCCCCCGGAAATGTGATGGATAGTGTTCCTTGCTTTCAGTGGGCACAAGCACGGCCACAGTGCGGCCCCACCGCCACGGCGGCTACGCGCGATGCGCGCGTCCGCTGGCGGAACAACGGTCAACCCCCCGACGGGGCGCTTATTCCCACGCTTTCCCTGATGGTGCCGGGAAAGGCGGTGCCCTGACCGTCCTATTTCTCTTTGACTGATTGCGCGCCCATTCGGTTCCCACCCGTATCAACCAGCCTGTCCAGCCGGTGTGCGCACCTCCGCGGAATCCACGGCGACCCGGCAGGCGGCACGCTGCGCCACGGTGGCTTGCTGGCGGGTCTGGCACCCAACGCTGACGTGATAGCCCTGCGAAATCCATGTGGTCCACTCCACTTCAGACCCATCGCCCGGGGTTTCGCGGTACCGCATGCGCTCATCGGGAGTAGCGGGGGCGTCGATACGCGTCAGCGTAGGGTCCTCCTCCACCATCGCTGCAACCTCTTGTACAACCGAGGCAGGCGCTACCGAATAGATCGGGTCCGCGGCCACATGAATGCGCAGGTCCGCATCCGCCCCGGTGAGGATGAACCCGTTGGCATCGAGCGCACTGGCGTGGAATCCCGCCGGGGTGGACACTTGCATCACCCCCGCCTCATGCTGCTGGTTTTCCTGCACCGCCGGAGTCTCCGGGGGCGTCGAGGAGGGCGCGGCATGGTCTTGTGCTGGTTCTTCGTGTTCGGTCTGGCTCATCAGCGCAGGTGGCGCCACGGTGTTATCCAACGAGAACCAGGACAGGCCCACCACCGCCACCACGACGGCGGCGATTGCCAGATGGATGGGTGTCACCCTGCCTCGCGTGCGCGACGGCCTGCGGTCCGGGCGGTAGAGGCGCATGGTGGAATCGATGTCCTCATAGCCGTCATCATCGCCCCCGCCGTCACCGTACAAGGCGTCACCGTAAAGACCGCCACTGTAAGGACCGTCACCGTAGGGGTTATCACCGTAGGGATCATCACCGTAGGGGTTATCGCCGTAGGGCCCAGAGCCCCCATAGCCAGCGTCATCGAGTTCGCCGGCGTTAAGCCCCTGAGCTTCCGGCTCCCTCTCGCGGTACTGGCCATCCTGCTCATGCGGGGTAGCCGGTGGCTCCGGCACTGTGCCTTCCGGCAGTGCTGGGGTGGCGCGGCTAAGCAAGGCATCGGCAGGCCCAGTCTCGGCAGCGGGTGCTGGTTGGGGCGCGTGCGGGTCTTCATTCGCGGTCGCGTCGACCCCCGCATCGCGAAAAGCCAGCAGCAACGCCTGGACCTCGGCGGCATCGAGTTGCCAGGAGAGGTGCACCACCACGGTGAGGTGTGGGAAATCAAGGGCGTAGAGCTGGCGAACTTGTTCCACGACCGCAACTCGCGCCCAGGGGGCGGTCAGCAGCGGACCGGCGAGATCGTAGCGGTAGACGGTATCGGCGCCGGCGATGACCGTTGCCGCCTCCATGATTGTCACTGTGCACTGCGGCAGCGCCTGCTCGGTCATGCGGTTTCCTTTCTTGCGGATTCGGGAAGCGCCACGTGGATCGTTCCCAGCGTGGTTCCGCCGTGCTGCCAGATCGCCCTGCCCGGACGCTGCGCCGTTGGCTTGATGCCAAACAACGCGCCCTCGTCACGGTCGACGTCGAAAAGCACCACCGTGGGCACCTGGTCTTTCAGGGCAGACAGGAAGGGCTGGAACAGCGCCCTGCCGGCGCCCCCGGCCTTGCGGGCGACCACCAGGTGGAGGCCGATGTCGCGGGCGTGCGGCAGCAGCTCGGCGAGCTCGGCTAGATGGTGATCGGCGATGAGATCGCAATCGTCGATGAAGACAAACAACTCCGGCCCCTGCCACCAGCTGCGCTCACTGAGTTGGCGGGCGCTGACGTCCGGTCCGGGCAGCCGGGTGCGGGCGGTAGCAACCGTGTCGGCGAGCACGCTGCCCACCGCGTCGCTCGTGGCGGCGTAGGCGGCGAGCATGTCTTCGGGGATGTCGCCCAGGTGGGAGCGGCGTTGATCAATAAACACGATGCGCGCGGCATCCCGACCCAGAGCGCAGACCCCTTCTGCCAGGCTGGCGAGCAGCGTCGATTTGCCGCACCCGCGAGTACCCATAGCCACCAGGTGCGGGCTGCTATCAAAGTCCCAGGCCACCGAGGTCAAGCGCGGTCCGCCGATCGCACAGGCAATCCCCGCGCCGGTGGAGGGCAGCTGATCGCGGCCGATGGATTCGGGCAGCACCTTCAGCGGCGCAACGGGGCGATCGCCGCGCTGGGCGCACTGCCGGGCAATATGGGCGACATCTTGGTTGGCGGTACATGCCAGCAGCATGGGTTCTCCCTCATGGGTGATGCCGCGCCCCGGTCGGGCGGGGAGCTGCTGTTGTGCTTTGCGGTCGATGAGCGAATCCATCGCCTCGCCGAGGCGCAGCTCCATGCGCATGGTCATCAGGTCCCGGATGGCGGGACGCAGGAGCGTCCAGCGTGGGGTGGTGATGATGAGGTGGACGCGGGCGGCGGGGCCGTCGGCAGCCATGGAGGTAATCGGCTCGACCAGGTCCTCAAAATCTGTGCACACGCTGTGCCATCCGTCGATGACCAGGAAGGTTTCCCCGTGTCCGGCAGGGCCGTCGCAGATCAGTGTGGTGACTTCATCGATGATCCGCTCGACGCGCTCGGGCTGGCTGCGCCCGGCTACCCCGGCCACATGCGGCAAGGTGGAGAGGTAGTCTAGCCCGCCGCCGCCGAGGTCAAGGACGTAAAAGCTGACCTGGTCTGGCGAGTAGCGCAGGGCAAGCGCGGCGATAATGGTCCGCAACGCCGTGGTCTTGCCCGTCCGCGGCCCACCGCACAGGGCCAGGTGTCCGCCGCCGCGAGAAAAGTCCAGGACGAGGTGGTCTTGGCGTTGCTTGTAGGGGCGATCGATGATGCCCACGGCAGCCTGGCACCCAGACGACCCGCTCGCATCTGCATCGCCAGTTCCCTCCTGGTGAGAAAGCTGGGCGAGCCCAATGTGTTCTGGCAGCGGCGGCAGCCAGATGCGGTGGGCCTGCTGATTCCGCTGGGCGGCGGCAGCCACGCACACGTCCACAATGCCGTCGAGAACGGTCGTGGAATCATCCAGAACCACCTCTGCCTGGCTGCGCTCCTCGCCGTCATCGCGCCGGTAGAAGGGCGCAATGTGAACGTCCGGCTCGGCGCTCGGGCTGTCTGGGGTAGATCCAGGTAGCTGCGCGAGCCGAGGTGCGGGCCCGGAGACATAAGCTGCCTGGAAACCTACCACCCCGTCCGCGTCGGCCTTGAGGTAGCCGGCCCCGGGGCGTGAGGGCAGCTGGTGGGCGTCCGGTACACCGAGGACCTGGCGGGATTCTGCGGCGGAAAACGTGCGCAGACCAATGCGGTAGGACAGGTGAGAATCGAGTCCGCGCAGTCGGCCTTCGTCGAGGCGTTGGCTGGCCAGCAGGAGGTGGACGTGCAGGGAGCGGCCCAGGCGTCCCACGGCAACAAAGAGGTCTGCAAAGTCTGGGTGTTGTGCCAGCAGTTCAGAAAACTCGTCGAGCACGATGAGCAGCGCGGGCAGCGGCGCGAGGGTCGGGTCGGCGGCGCGGGCGGTGTTGTAGTCCGTGACGTTGGCGCAGTTTCCTGCCTGGCGCAGCACCTCCTGGCGCCTATTGAGCTCCCCGGAGATCGCGTCTCGCATGCGCTCGACCAGCACGGATTCTTCTTCAAGGTTGGTGATCACCGCGGAGGTGTGTGGCAGGCGGTCTAGTCCCAAGAAGGTCGCCCCGCCCTTGAAGTCCACCAGGACAAAGTTGAGTTCTTCCGGGCTGTGCGTTGCGGCGAGGGCGGCAACCAGGGTGCGCAGCAGCTCGGACTTCCCGGACCCGGTGGCCCCGATGCATAGCCCGTGGGGCCCCATGCCCCCGTGGGCGGATTCTTTCAGGTCAATGACCAGCGGTGTTGCCTCCGGCTGGCCGGGCGTGGCTGCGGTGACAAGTCCCAAGGGGACGGCGAGGCGCCTGCTGGCCGGTCGCGGCGGCCACAGCGCGGGCGCGGTGAGGTCGTCGAGGGCGCGCCAGCCGAGGAGACCCAGGAGCCCGGAGGCGGCCGAGTGGGTGTGCGCGGTGGCGGTGGTGGGGCGTCGATACGCAGCCAAGGCGCGGGCGAGATGGCAGGCCTGCTCGACGCGCAGCGTGTCCGCCGCCCCAATGTCTTCGGTCCCGTCTGCGGTGTGGACAAGCAGCCGGTCGGTGATAGTCAGCGCCAGGCCCTCCTCCGCAGCGCGCTGGTGGAGCGGACCGTGATCGCCGGCATCAACACCAATGACCACCGTAAAGGGAGTCTCCTCGGTGCTGGTGATGTAGTCATTTCCGGCCTGGCCGACGGCGATGAGCACCCGGTGGCGCGCCTGCGGCACCCGCGCGGAATGCGGCAACCATTTGTGCCACTGCCACTGCTGCGCATGCCCGCCGAGGATCTCCACGGACACGGCTTCTGGCCCGTGGGCCACCGCCAGCTGGCAGATAAGGGCGCGCGCGAGCCCCGCCGCACCAGGACCGTTCAGGCTGATCAGGCGGAATGCGGGAAGCGCGATGACCACCGGCATCCCGCCGACGGTATTGACCGCGCGCACCGTCGCCCGCAGGGAGACCGCACACACCGGGTCTAGGTCTTCTGCCGCGCCGGCCTCCCCCACCTCCACGGGGGTGCACAGGGCGGCAGGTCCGGTGCCCACGCGCACGTGGAGGGCGTCGGGGTCTTCCGGCGCGCGTTCCCACTGCCGGGCGGTACCCACCAGCCACCCCAAGTCCTCCGGGTGGGGGTTGCGGTGCAGCTCGGCGGCGCGCTGTTCATCTCCCCTGGCCAGGGCGGCTTCGCGCAGGTGGCCAAGGTGGCGCAGGTAGGTACGTCGAGTCTCGTCCGTATCCGCCCCTGCGGGTGGAGAAAACATCATAAGAAAGCTCATGCCCATCATCAGCGGCATAACCAGCATCATGGGATTGATGGTCCCCGCGGAGACCACCATGACGATGATCATCGCAGCCATCGCGGCGACCATGACCACCGGCATGAGCAGCCGCAATAAGGGGGTAGACCCGGGGCGGTTGGCCGGCGGAATGGGCTCGGCACGCAGCGGCTCGCTGCCCACCGTGGGAACCGGTTCGCGTTGCTCAAAGGTGCGTGTGGCGATGACAAAGGCGTCATCGTCGATGGGTGTCATGGCGTGTGACAAGGCGGTGGTGGCCACCAAAATTTCCCCCCGATTGTGTATCTTCCCCCAGCTCACCGGGCGTGTGTGCCGGATCCTGAGGCTGCGGTTATCACCCCGAATTCCCCCCGGGGTGTGGACATGGCCGCCAGTATAGGCCATCATGGTCACCAATCGGGGGTTCAAGAAAAATCTTCTTCCCCCGCATCAGCCGCGGAGCCCGCCTTGGGGGTTCGGCCACGCGGTCACTGACGTGCACAAAGGGGGAAATAACTGTGCCCATGCCTACCGATCACCTCAGACGGGTGACCATGCGTTTCATCGTGGGCGGCTGCCAGCGAGAATCGGACCTGACCATCCCGGCGAGCTGCGCGCTCGCAGACGTCCTGCCAGAAGCCGCCGACCTGTGCGCGGCTCCCCGTCCCGCACGCCCCTGGCAGGCGCGCACCCCCGCCGGAGTGCTTATCGACGCCGCCGTCGCCCTCGCCCACACTCCCGTGCGCGATGGCAGCCTCATCATCGTCGAACCAACCGAGTCGCGTCCGGCCCCCGTGATCCGCGATGCCGCCGAGGCTCTCGCCGCCACGGACTCCCGGCACTCGCCGTGGCCCCACGGCGACCTGGTGCTTCCCGAACGCACCACCGCCACCCTATGCTGCCTGCTCGGCGCGGTGGGCCTGGCCGCGCTGGCTGTTCCCTGGCTGCCGGCCTGGGCCATCGCAGGAATACTCGGCGGCAGTCTATTGGCCATTGTGGTGTGGTGCCGCGAGCTCACCGAGGTGTGCTGTGCGGCCATATCCTGCCTGGTAGCCAGCGGCGCCCTGTGGGTCAGGGCGGGGGCTTCCGGGGCGCTTGCCCACGCCAGCCTTCCGGCCGTGATCGCCACCGCGACCCTCCTGGGTGTCCTCGGCGTGCTTATTCCCGCGTGGCTGCGCATCCGGGGCTGGGGCGTGAGCACTGTGTGCGCGGGGATGACCGCCCTGGCGCTGGTCGGGTGCGGCCTGGGTGGCTGGGCCATTTCCCGAACCCTGCTGGGTGCCAGCGCAGCTGTGTGCGCGGCAGGGATGGGTGTGTTGCTGAGCACACCCGGCCTGGCAACGGCACTGTCCGGGTTGCGAGTACCCGTGCTGCCCACCGCCGGGGAGGATCTTGCGGCCAGTGACACCGCAGACCCACACGTCACGCAGCGTGCCGCGCGCGCCCGCCGAATACACACCGGCATCACCGCAGGAGTCGCTGCCAGTGCCGGCCCAGCGTTGGTGCTCATGGGGTTAGCTGCTCGCCAAGACACCGTTCATTCCGCCTTCGGGCTGGTGCTGGGCATCGCGGTAGCCGGTGGCGTGATCTTCCATGGCCTGCGCCACATCACCCCGGGGTGCCGCCTGTCCTACGGCACGCTTGCGGTCGCGGGGATGCTGGGAGCAGCGGTGGCGGGAACCAGCGTCCACGCACACCCAATAGCGGCGGCCATCGTTGGTATCACCGGAATGACCGCGCTGAGTAGTCCGCTATGGATCTCGCGGCTCGGCTCCCCCCAACCCACCACGGTGGCCTGGCTAGAAAAGGCCGAATCGCTGCTGGTTGCCGCCGTCTTCCCCCTCGCCGCCCACCTGATGGGCCTGTTCGCGCTGATCCGGGGGCTGGGATGATTACGCTTCCACCTTTGTGGTCCCGCAGGTGGGTTATGCCGTTGGCCGGTGTGCTGCTCGCCGCCTCAACACCCCTGCCCGTCGGCGCCGAACCAACCGAGACGGACCCCGGCGCCGCATGCGCGAGTCCGCTGTACCCGATTGCCCCGCAGCCCGGCGCGCAGCCCGCCCATCCACAGGTCGATCCCGATCAGCTGCGGGATGCCCACCGGCTGGCCACCGGCGCCGGGGTCACGGTCGCGGTCATTGATACGGGGGTCAGCGCCCATCGGCTACTGCCCCGCCTGAAGGCCGGGCCGGATCTGGTGGACCCGAGTGATGCGAACGCGCTGCGTGATTGCGACGGCCACGGCACCATCGTCGCCGGAATCATCGCCGCCAATCCCGGCCACGGCGACGAGCCTCTGTCCGTGGGAATCGCCCCCGACGCCACGCTGCTGTCCATCCGCCAGTCCTCCGCGCACGCGCGCCGAACCCAAGGGGAGGAAGACACGGACTCGGCGGATTCCGATGCCAGCCAAGCACACCGCGGTACCCTCGCCTCCCTGGCCACGGCTATCGACGCCGCCGTCACCGCCGGTGCCCGAGTAATTAATATGTCCGTCGTCGCCTGCGTGCCCGCCGATACTGCCGGCCGCCTCGACACCAGCGGCCTCGACGCTGCGTTGAGCAAGGCAGAGGCCGCGGGCACGGTGGTCATTGCCGCGGCAGGAAACACGACCGGGGACTGCGACGCCACCTCCGTGGTCTATCCCGCACATTCACCCACCGTGCTCGCCGTGACGGCCACGTCCGATGCGCACAATCGCGCCGACTACGCCCTGCCCGCCGCCCCTGGCGCCGCCAGTCTTGCCGCCGCGGGACTCGCCCCGGTGGCCTTAAGCCCCGATGGCCACGGCCTTGCCATCGGTTTGGGTTCCGGCCCGGCGGGGCGACCACACCAGGCGACTCCATTTGCCGGCACCAGCTTTGCCGCGCCGGTTATTGCCGGTACGGCGGCGTTGATCATCCAACGCCATCCCGATTACTCTGCCGCCGATGTTCGTGCCGTGCTGCGTGCCGCCGCCCAGCCGCCCTGGGGAGGCATCAACATCGCCCACGCCACCAGCACCGTCGGGGTTCCCGCCTACGGCGAGTCACCGGCGCCCGCGCGAAGCATCGCGCCAGCACACCCGGCAGATACCCGGGCGGCGCGCCGCGCCACCGCACTCAGCCTGGTGTTGGCAGCGGCCAGTGCCCTGGGCGTAGTCGTGGCGGGCATCATCCACGGGAGCGCACCCCGCCGCCAGCGCCCCCAGCTGACCTAGCTGCCCACCACCTGGACGCGCAGCGCATGCTCCCGGTCCAGCGGGGTGCCCTGCGGCAGGACGGAGATCACCGGCCAGGGGGCAGGCTGCGGGTCGGATAGGCCCAGCACCTGTCTATCCTCCGGATGAGGCAGCCCATGGCGCACCCCGTCTGCCCCAATGACGTGAATGCCCGCCCCGGTGTCAACCGCCCGGGCGCCAGCCGCATCGGCGGGGCTGTGGAAGGCGTCTGCGTGGAAGGCCCCGTCCGCAGACTCGGGAAGCTCCACACCACTGCTCAGGCCATCCGTGCCATCGAGCACGCCGACGGTGGAGCCATCATCAATCGCGCACGGTGGACTCTGGGCTGGGTCAATGAAGTCCAGCTCCTGAGCCGGCAGCTGCACCACGTAGTCCCCACCCAGATCCGGCAGTGCGGACATCTCCTCAGGCGTGCGCACCCGCACCGGCGCGCCCAGATCTGCCAGCAGGTCACGCTGCAATCGAGTAATGGGGCGCACCGCGTTATCGTGCGCTATCCACGATTCCTCCTCCGTGTCAATGACCTGCGGCAGCGGGCTGGGCCAGGACAACGCGGGGCGCTCAACAATGGCGCTAAGTACTGCCGCAGGGGGCGTCCACAAGGGCGTAGCATCCGTGATGCCCAGCCGGCGGCGCAGCGCCCTGCCCTGGGGTGTGTGCGCTGCGGGCATGATGGCCCGCCCAGATGCAGTGATCAGCATGTCCGTGCCGTGGGCGCGGGCCAGAATGCCTTGAGACTCGGACAGCGCCACCGGTGCCTGCCCGAAGCGCACAACGGTGCGCGCCTGCGCATCCGCACCAGGCCCGGAACACAGTGCCCAGTGGGCGTCGGAAAGCGATGGGGCGCTAAACCCCGGCGCATCCACGATGCCCACCGTCGGCCCATGGTGGAAGCCCGCCAGGGCCGCATCAGACACCGCCGCGGGCTTATCGGGCGCACCGGCAATCAACCGCGCAGAAGCCAGATTGTTCACCGCATGGACCGTGTCATCCACCCGCACGTACAGCTGCCCGCTGCTAGCCCGCAGGATCGTGGCATCGCGCGGCTGCGCACGCGGTGACACCAGGGCAAACAGCCCCGCCCCGAGGCTGAGCAACACGGTGGCCACCAGCCCAAAGATCAGCGCGCGACGCCGCCTGGCCAGCGGATCATGGATCATACGAATATCGCCAAAAACGAGCCCGTGGTGGACCCGCCGCACCAGGAAGCGGTGCCCAGTGACCTGCGCCCGCGTTGTGGGCGCGACAAAGCCAGAAGCGGCCATGATTTTCCCCCCGAAAAGTGTGGTGTTTTCTCCCTCCGCCGAATCATCCTAGCGGTTCTCCCACGCAAGCGGAAGGGGACCGGGGTGTCCAGCAACCCTGCACCCGCATGTCACCGGTCACCGCGACCGTGAGCTCGCTAAAGAAGATAACCGGCAGCCCACCCCACAAGGGAGGACTGCCGGTCAGCGCTGTTTTAAGCAGATCTCTAGCTCAGGTTGGCGTACGCCCCCTGCACCGTGGACCAGCCGCCGCAGACGGTGCTCAGCGATTCGGTCTGGTGCGCAGCGATGGGCTTGGTTGACCGCGGCTTGGTTATGGGATTGGGTTGGCAGTTGACATACAGGTTGATGGTTTTTGGCGAGTCGGTGTCGTTGGTGCACGTCGCCTTCACGTAGTTCGACTCTCTATACACCGTGCAGGCATCGTCCTGGGTTGCCCCCTGGGCTACGGCCGGGCCTACTAATGCGCTCGCCGCCACGGCGCACGCTGCTGCGATGGACAGCTTCTTGGTTGACATGAGTTTTCTCCCTTCATGTGGCGCTATCCCTGAATCAGGGGGTAGCTCTGTTTTCCGGTATCACTCTCATGAAACTGCGCAAGCTCCAGCTTCCTGGTGCTCAACAATAGGCAGATAGCACCTCTGCTGGCTAGGGTTTTGTTATTTATCTCACTGCGCCCCACCAGCACCGCAGCCGCCACACCACCCCGTCACTGAGCAACCGGATCCCCACCACGGGCGTGCTCCCCCTCCGGCCCATCGCGCACCGACACACCCCCACGCCCTGTGCGCCCCCACATCCCCACGCGCTACAGCGTGGGGATCTTCTGCCCAGTGAAGTCGTCGTAGCCGTCGCCGTCGGCGTCCTTGAACGGCGATCGCGCCTTCTCCGGATCGTCCTCGGGGCCCAGCTCGTGTTCGCCCTTGTAGTTGTTGGGCTCGGTGGGCCGATGATAGTACGGCTCGTCTGCGTCGTCGGCGCCGGTGGCTACGCCGGCCTGTGCCTTGGTGCGCACCGGGTTGCGCTCATCGAGGGGGTCGGGTGAGTCTCCGCTTTCGCGCATGGCGGTCAGTTCGGCGTCGGTGAAGGCGTCGTTGACGGCGAAGATGGTGACGTTGTGGTCTGCGTAGACGGCGGTGACGCCGGGGGTGACCCACAGGCCGTCGTTAATCCTGGCGTTGTATTCCTGCGCGGGCCAGAAGTTTCCGGGCGACAGGTAGTAGTACTTGACGTGCATGCGCTCGGCGGCCTCGTCAACGTGGTTGCGTTCGTTGGGGGCGCCCGGGTTGCCGGCACCGAGGGCGTTGCCCCACCAGTAGAGCAGTCGGGTATCTGACTCGCGGTCATCGCTGGGCCAGTCGTAGTGGCGCATGACGGACGGCAGCCCGTTGTAGGCGTACATCCAGCCGTGCCCGTCGGCGGGCTCGCCCATGATCATGCCGTCAAAGGCGTGGGGTTGTTTGGCCAGCCAGTCGAAGGCCTTGCGGTCATAGGCGCTGACCATGCGGTCATCAAAGCGGGAGGCGGTGATGGCCCACCTGGCGCCGCGATGAATCTCATCGGTCTGGTGAACGTAGACGCCCCAGGCCACGGGGATGGCCAGCAAGATGGAGGCCAGCGTGGTCCAGCGCCGCCAGCGCGTCACCGGCCCGAGGGTGACCAGTCGGATGAGCACCGCTATGCCCACTCCGGCGGCGGCGAAGCAGTACATGCCCACGGGCATGACCAGGCGGTGGGCCATGGAGTAGTGCAGCCCGCCGATGAATCCCAGCCAGTCTGTCCACGGATCGCCCAGCGGGGTCAGCGCGTTGGCTGTTACGGCCAGGCTGAACAGGTAGAACAGCGGGGCCCACAGGTTGCGGCGCCAGAAGATGAGCACTATCCCGCCGATCGCCGCCGCCCACAGCACCCAGCGCAGGTCAAAGTCGCCGAAGCTGTCGACGTGCCGGGTGTTCATGGTCAGCGCCTTCATCCAGGCCTCGCCGGCGGTGACGTCTTCTTGCCCGGAGAACGCTGCCACTTCCTCGGTGACCTCCGAGCCGACGAGCAGCTGCGGAAGCAAGATGAGCACCCCGATGATGCCTGCGACGGCGAGTACGGCGACGTCGTGAAGCCGCACCCGAATGGCAGCGCGCAGCCCGCTTGGCGCAGTCGATGGCGCAAAGACCAGGTAGAGCAGCCACCACAGCAGCAGCGCGCCGACAACGACCGTCGCCGAGGACGGATGCATCTGCGTCATGCCCATCAGCGCCATCGCCGCGGCGAAGATGAAAGAGGGGCGGTACGGCACCGTCATGAACATCGCCGTGACAATCCCCGTCACCGCAATGGCCGCAACATAGGGCCACGCGCCCACGTAGCTGCCCACCCAGTACACCGCGGGCGCCCCGGGAATCATCAGCGCACCCAGGGCGGCACCCAGCTGCGTGGTCATCCCGCGGGAGCGCATCATCTTCCACGCCAGCAGGCCCACCGACAGCGGCAGGCCCAGACCCGGCACAACGATGCTGGCCACGTTGACGGCCTCCACCGGGGACACGCCCAACAACTCGGCGATGAAGTACACCCCGGCATGCCACCCGCTGGGGTAGTACATGCTGTTGTGGGTTTCAATATTGTGCAGCTCCCCCATCCGCGTGGGCGACGCGATGCCTTCTTCCAGGATGAAACGCACGACGTTGGCGTGCCACTGCACATCCCAACCCTGGAAAATGTTGTCCAGCTTGTCCGGGGTTTCCTCCAGGAAAGAGAAGGACTGAGCGATGATCGCCCAGGCGCCAATGATCACGCCAATGCCGGGGATCGCCCACACCGGATCCGCCACTGAGCCGGCGCGGCGCTGCGGGTCCTGCCAGAACCGCCACCCAGCCGTCCCATCCAGCCCCAGGGCGCCGCGCAGCCAGCGTTTCGCGCGCGCTGCCGCGCCACCGGCCTGCTCAGCATCGTGCGCGTCTGCGAGCGCGGTGGCCGTGGCCGGCTCAATGGTCCGCGGTGCAGCCACGGCGGCCACAACCTCAGGCTGCGCATCCGCCGCACCCTTGACGGACTCCACTGCCCGCACGGATTCCAACAATCCCGCGTGCCGACGCCCCCGCGTCGCCGCAGCCAATCCCGTCGCCGCCGCCAGATCCGCCGCATTGTTGAGGATGTCCGCCTGCGGATCAACAAAGACCACCGCGGCCAACACCGCGGCGGGCGCCTCCGGAGCCGCAACGGGTCGCCCGGGCTTGGGGCGGGCCGCAGGAAACACCGCCACCGGTGGCGCCTTGGCCGTCGCCGGGGCGCCTGCCGAGGCCGCTTGCGCAGCGGTGTTCAGCGACGTCGTCGCCGGCCATCCCCGCGCCGACCGCTCCGGGGCCACCACCGCGTGCCGACGCCGCCACCACGCGCACCCGCCACGCCACGCCAGCGCCAGCACCAGCAACAACACCCACAACACGGTGACGGTTGCCACGTCATAGCGCCACGGAGTCAGCCCCAGCAGCCACGCCGCCAGACCAAACAAACCGAAGCTCACCGGCAACGCCCCCGCGAGCGCCCACGGAACCTTTAACCCAGACGCCCAGTTGAGCAAAAAACCCGGTACAACGAGGATGAGCACCGAAAGGTACACGATAGTGGCGGTATCCATCAGCAGGCGCCTGTTGTCCTTTCTGCTCCTCGAGCCGGTAATGTCCCCCATAAAATACCCGCCGCGCCCGGCGTGTGGCCAGGACGCCCCGCCGGCTCCCGCGGGACAAGGGGAGACACAGTCGCATCGATTCTAACGTTTGCCTGCACCGGCGGGGCCAAACAGCCCCTCATGACAGCGACCGCCGCGCGCGCGTTACCTCCGCACGGGCCGCCAACTCGGCCGCATCCGGGTACTCCACGCCAACCAAGTCCAAGCCGCAGGCGGGGGCGACCGGAACCCGGGAGGAACGCGAGCGCAGCTCCAAGACCTCCGCAGCAAAGCCCGCTTCTCGACGCCCCTCCCCCACCACCAGACAGCAGCCCACCAGCGAGCGCACCATCGACCAACAAAAGGCATCCGCACTGACCTGTGCCTCATACAGCTGCGGCTGCGTCGGCGTAGAAATATCGCGCCACACAAAACTCTGCACGTCGCGTACCGTCGTGGCATGCGGGCGCGCCTTACAAAACGCCGCAAAATCATGCAGGCCAATCAGCTCATCCGCGCAGCGCTGCATCGCTTGCACATCAACCGGCTTGGCCCACCACGCGGTTTCGCGCACCCGGGTGGGCAACACGCCAGCACTAGCCGTGGTTACCCGGTACCGGTAGTGGCGGCGCAGGGCGGAAAAGCGCGCATCAAAGCCCTCCGGGGCCAGAGTGCACGCGCTGAGTCGAATATCTTCTGGCAGCAGCCGGGACATGCGGCGCACCAGCCGCGCCGGATCGCCATCAATGCTGCGCTGCTCCAGCGCGCTGGCCGGAATATCGCAGTGGGCCACCTGGCCGGATGCATGCACCCCGGCATCGGTGCGCCCCGCCACCGTCAGAGCCACCGGGACCCGCAGCACCAGCGAAAACGCATCCTCCACAACCGCCTGCACCGTCCGCAACTGCGGATCCTTTTGCCGGGCCCAGCCATGAAAATCCGTCCCGTCATAGGCCAGATCCAGGCGCAGGCGCACCATCGCCTCAGGCAGCGCCATCACGCCACCCCCAGGCGCCGCGGCAGGCTCATCAACGCAGCGCACAACGCCACCAGCCACACCCCGGCAGCAGCAAGGAAGATCTGCTCGTAGCGACCGACCGGCGCCAACGGCACATCCCGCAGCGCCGCTGCGACCAGCAGCGCCATCCCAGCGGCCATGAGCACCGCGCAGATTGTTGCCACAACGACCATCGGGCGGCCGACCAAGCCTGGCGCAGCTGCGACAGAATCGCCCACCGGGATCTGCGCGCGCCGTGCAGCCAGCGCAGTTGCCACGCACGCGCTCCACACGGCGAGCATCGCCACAGCCCAACCCACCTGGTGCAGCCAGCCCACGGCGAAGAACTGCCCCAGAGCCGCCACCAGCCAGGCGCCCCCTGTCGCGGCAACGGCGAAGCCCACCGCGCGCGCCCCTGCTAGCGGGCGCCCGGAGCGTGCGCGCAGCCGCGCCATGGACACTCCCGCACCGAACAGCAGCACGGCGCAGAGGACCTGTGCACCAAAGAACCAGCCGTACCCCGGACTGCACACATACCGGGGAGAAAACGCGTCGGTGATATCAGCGCAGCCGGGTGTGCCGACATCGCTGGTCAGGCTGAAACTCCCCGAGTATTCACCCCTCATCAGTACAACGGCAATCAACCAGCCGACAGCCTGCACAACGGCCGCCGCGGCCAGCGCGATTCCGCACCGGGGCGCCTGCTTCATAGTGCCCATGTTCTCCTTCACACTCAGGCCCGGCGAGGGTGCGGGCCAAGGTACCAAGCGTAGCAAGAGCCGCCACCTCCTACCGGCAGGTTACCGGAAGGTGGCGGCGGCTCCGCGTGTCCTACTCAGGCTCGATTCCCGCTCACCCGCGCGTCCACGGGCTGGCAGGATCCGGCCTTACAGGCGCCCTACTTCTTCTCGTCGAAGTCCTTGAGGCCCTTGGTGTCGAACTGCTCCTTGCGGACAGTCTCGGTGACGGTCTCGGTGTCCTGGACCGCCTCCTTGGAGAGGTTGATCTTCTCCACCGGAACGGTGTCCTTGGAAACGTTGACGCGCTCCTCGTGCAGCGTCACAGAAGCCTCTTCCTCACCGATCTTGCCGGAGAAGTTAGCGGCCTCCTCCTCGGAGATCGGGGTGCGCTCAATGCGGACCTCTTCGCGGGACACCGGAACCTCGACGGTCTCCGTGTCCTCTACGACGTACTTGCGCAGGCGAGCCTCGCCGGAAGCGACGCGCTCCTTCTCCACGTTGAGGCGCTCCTCGGAGCGGATGATCTCACCATCGTTGGCAGCCGGGGCAGCCTTCTTCTCCTCGTGGCGAACCTCGCGCTTGTCGGCGACCTTCTCCTCGGCGACCTTCTTGTCCTCGACGGACTTGTCGGCGACGTAGCCGGCGCCAGCGCCAGCGCCTGCACCAGCGGCGGCGTACTCGGCGCCGTGGCCGGTCTCAGTGGTACGGGTGCGGAAGCCGCTGACCTCGGGGGCATCCTGCACGCCGTAGTGGCGGTAGAGCTCCTCCTGCTGCTCACCGGTCAGGTTGCGGTCCGCATCCTGATCGGGGGCGTCCTTGATGCGGTCCTTGGAGAAGGCCAGCTTGAGGTCATCGCCGTCCAGGGAGGCACCACGCAGCGGGACCAGGCTGGAGCTCAGGCCGAACAGGCCGTGGCCAACCTCAACGAAGGTCGGCTGGCCGGTGTTGTCGTCGACAAAGATCTCCTTGATGGAGCCGAGCTTCTCCCCAGCGTTGTCGAATGCGGTCGCGTCGAACAGGTCCTTCAGTTCACGCTCGTTAGCCATAGAGTGTCCTTTCATGGTCGAGTCTCGCCCGAAAGGCAGTGCAGGTAAAGCGGCGCACCGCCCGGGTATCTACGGGCGAAAAAGAGTTAGTTCTTAACTTCACGCAGTTCCAAGGAACGCAACCCTTGGAACCGATCACCACGATAGGCGCGTTCTCGGGTGCATTGCAGCCGCTACATGGTCCAAACACCCCCGAAGTGCACCCATATGGCCGCTTAAGCATGAACGTTGAAAGGGAATCCCAATGTGTTGACCAGGGACTTGAAGGTAGTACCCACCCCAAAACTAGCTAATTCTGGATAGACCTTTAAGACTTGGTCACAGTTGCATAACACCCCCGCGGGCTGAATAAAAAGTCCCGTTGCGTCGTTGGCAGCAGCCCTAAGGGGAGGGCAAACATGCGCAAACCCCGGCCCCGCGGTCGCGTGCATGGCACGCCGCGGGCCGGGGTCCAGCCTTAAGTAGACCTAAAGGCTACTTCTCTTCGGCAGCGGCAGACTCGGTGGTCTCCTCGGCGGCCTCAACAGCCTCGGCCTCGGTGGCCTCGGTGGCTTCGGCCTCAGTTGCCTCGGGAGCCTCGGGAGCCTCAGTCTCGGCCTCGGCCTCAGCCGCAGCATTGTCCTGCGCAGCCTTCTTCGAGGCCGCCGCGCGGGTGGCGCGGGTGGCGGCGGTGGAGACGGTCTCCTCAAGGATCAGCGAGATCTGCGACATCGGAGCGTTGTCACCGGTACGGTTCTCCAGCTTGATGATGCGGGTGTAGCCACCCTCACGCCCTTCAAACTTCGGGGCGAGATCATTAAACAGGTGGGCGACGACGTCCTTGTGCGGAACCTTCTTGAGCACCTCGCGGCGATCCGCCAGGGTGCCTCTCTTCGCCTTGGTGATGAGCTTCTCCGCGTACGGGCGCAGCATCTTCGCCTTGGCGTCGGTGGTCTTGATCGCGCCGTGCTCGAACAGCTGAGCAGCCAGGTTAGACAGGATCTTTCGCTGGTTGCTCGACGAGCCGCCGAGTCGAGCGCCCTTCTTGGGGGTAGGCATTAATTACTCCTCGTGTGGATTGGTATGAGCGAGCGACTTCTTACTCGGTTTCTTCGGCTTCATCGTCTACGAAGTCACCGGTGGCGGCGTCGTAGCCTTCCAGCGTCGTCGGATCGAAGTCCGCCGGCGCATCCTTCAACGTCAGGCCCAGGCTCGAAAGCTTGATCTTGACCTCGTTGATGGACTTCTGCCCGAAGTTGCGGATATCCAGCAGGTCGGACTCGGTGCACTCGGCAAGCTCACCGACGGTGTGGATTTCCTGGCGCTTCAGGCAGTTGTAGGAGCGCACGGAGAAGTTCAGGTCCTCGATCGGCGTGTTGTAGGCGGCCATGAACTCGGCGTCCCGCGGGGACGGCCCGATCTCAATGCCCTCGGCCAGCGTGTTGAGCTCACGGGCCAGGCCGAACAGCTCAACAAGCGTCTTGCCGGCGGACGCCATGGCGTCCCGGGCGGAGATGGAGTTCTTGGTCTCTACGTCAATGATCAGCTTGTCAAAGTCGGTGCGCTGCTCCACGCGGGTGGCCTCGACCTTGTAGCTGACCTTGAGCACCGGAGAGTAGATCTGATCGACCGGAATCCGGCCGATCTCCCCGCCGCCGGTGCTTGCCGCAGGCACGTAGCCGCGGCCGCGCTCGACAACGAGCTCAATATCCAGACGCCCCTGCGCGTTGAGGGTGGCGATGTGCAGATCCGGGTTGTGGATCTCCACGCCGGCCGGGGGCTGGATGTCACCGGCGGTGATCTCCCCTTCGCCCTCCTTGGACAGGTACATGACCACAGGCTCGTCAGAGTCGGAGGACAGCACCAGGGACTTGATGTTCAAGATGATGTCAGAGACATCTTCCTTGACCCCGTTGATGGTGGTGAACTCGTGGAGCACACCGTCAATCTTCACGCTGGTCACTGCCGCGCCCGGGATAGAGGACAGCAGCGTGCGACGCAGGGAGTTGCCAAGGGTGTAGCCGAAACCCGGCTCCAGCGGCTCGATGATGAACCGCGAACGGGACTCGTCGACGAACTCCTCGGTCAGGGCCGGACGATGGGAAATGAGCATGGGACTCTCCTTTGGCGCCCGCTATTTGACGCCGATAGCTGGAAAGAAACGAAACAGATGAAGCTTGAAGTGAAGATGAAACCATCCGGATGCCGGCGCGCCGCGGGCCCGCGGGGACCACGGGGGCGTCGACAAGCGAATGATTACTTCGAGTAGAACTCGACGATGAGCTGCTCCTGCAGCGGAACGTCGATCTGCGCGCGCTCGGGCAGCTGGTGCACGAGGATGCGCAGGGAGTCCGGAACAACCTGGAGCCACGCCGGAACGACGGCGTCGGACAGGTTCTCCTGGGCCTCTTCGAACCACAGCATCTTCTTGGAACGATCGCGGACATCGATGATGTCATACTGCGAAACGCGGAAAGAAGGAACGTTGATGTTCTTGCCGTTGACGGTGAAGTGGCCGTGGGAGACCAGCTGGCGAGCCTGGCGGCGAGTCCGCGCCAGACCGGCACGGTAGATCACGTTATCCAGGCGGGATTCCAGCAGGATGACCAAGTTATCGCCGGTCTTACCGTTGAGGCGCGCGGCCTCCTGGTAGTAGCGGCGGAACTGCTTTTCCATCACGCCGTAGGTGAAGCGAGCCTTCTGCTTCTCCTGCAGCTGGATGAGGTACTCGGACTCCTTGATGCGAGCGCGGCCAGCCTGTCCCGGAGGGTAGGGGCGACGCTCGAAGGACATGTCCCCGCCGACGAGGTCGACGCGGAGACGACGAGACTTACGGGTTGCAGGGCCGGTGTAACGAGCCATGTGTGTTTACCTTTCCTTTCCCTTAAACGCGACGACGCTTCGGCGGACGGCAGCCGTTGTGCGGCTGGGGCGTCACATCCGAGATCGAGCTGACCTCGAGGCCGGCGGCCTGGAGGGAACGGATAGCGGTCTCACGGCCCGAGCCCGGGCCCTTCACGAACACGTCAACCTTCTTCATGCCGTGATCCATCGCCTTGCGGGCGGCGTTCTCAGCGGCCAGCTGAGCGGCGAAGGGGGTGGACTTACGGGAGCCCTTGAACCCGACGTGCCCGGAGGAGGCCCACGAGATCACATCGCCATTGGGGGCGGTGATGGAGACGATCGTGTTGTTGAAGGTGGACTTGATGTAAGCGTGGCCCTGGGCCACATTCTTCTTGACGGCGCGGCGGCCAGTGCGGCGTGCGCCAGAGCGTGTCTTCGGAGGCATGTGTTACTTCTTCTTTCCGGCGATCGTCTTCTTGGGGCCCTTACGCGTACGCGCGTTGGTCTTGGTGCGCTGACCGCGCACCGGCAGGCCACGGCGGTGACGCAGACCCTGGTAGGAACCGATTTCGATCTTGCGGCGGATGTCAGCCTGAACCTGGCGGCGGAGGTCACCCTCGACCTTCCAGGAAGCTTCGATCACGTCGCGCAGCGAGCTGATCTGCTCATCGGTCAGATCATCGGTGCGCAGATCGGGAGAGACGCCGGTCTCCTCAAGCAGCTTGGCGGCACGGGCGGGGCCGATGCCGTAGATGTAAGTAAGAGCAACCTCCATGCGCTTATTGCGCGGGAGGTCGACTCCAGCAAGACGTGCCATTAGGCAGTACCTTTCCGGTTTTTACGGTGGTTTTCTCCCCGTTCATCCTTGCCACGCGACACGTTGTCCGGACCTTACCGGAGGGTGGGTCGTGGTTTGCAAGGCTTCAGCCACCGTGGCTAAAGGTTGGCAGCGTCAGCCCAATCACCCACGCTGGGGCGGGCCGACGCCTGGAATGGGGAGGCGAAAAATGTCCTACTTGTAGCGGTAGACAATCCGACCGCGCGAGAGGTCATACGGAGACAGCTCCACGACCACGCGGTCTTCGGGCAGGATACGGATGTAGTGCTGGCGCATCTTCCCACTGATGTGGGCCAGAACCTGGTGTCCGTTGTCAAGCTCTACCTTGAACATTGCGTTCGGCAAGGGCTCGATGACACGGCCCTCAACTTCGATGGCGCCTTCCTTTGCCATATCCTCCACTTCCCGCTGACGAGTATCTGAGTGCGATCACCGGCGTGTGCGCACACTGCGCCCACGTTATCCATGTGATCCTGGGTCACTGTACACGCGTCTAGCAGCAATACCAAACCCCCGTCCCCCCGAGCTTATCGACGCCCCCGTCCCCGCCACGGTGGCGGGGGTTGCGCTTAGCGCTGGAGCAGCTTCGCCGCAAAATCGATGGGCACGAACATTTGCTTTCCGCTGAGCACCGCGGAGTGCACGCCCACGAGGCGCCCCTGGGCGTCAAAGACGGCGCCGCCGGAGTCGCCGTGCCGGCCGTTGGCGGTGGAGAGCATGTACTTCTCCGGACCATAGTGCCAGTGCCCGGTCTGCGCACCGTCGGAGACGATCCTGCCTTCGCGCTGGCTGACCGCGCCGACGCGCCGAACCGTATCGCCGGGGCGCAGGTCGGCGGACCGACCGATCTCTACGGGATGATCGACGGTAACGGTGTTGGGGTCCAGATCAATGCGCACGACGTCGACGTAGTAGCTGGGATCCGCCTGGTTGCCCAGCGCACCGATGGTGCCAATGGGCGTGCGGTCCATGTGGACAACGTCGCCGACCTTAAAGCCCTTCGGGTCACAGTGGGATGCGGTCAGCGCGGTGGTGGCGTCCACCAGCGTGATCGAGCAGATGGCCATGCCCACGCGGATCATCGTGGTGTTGGTCAAGGTTAGTTTGGAGTTTTCCGCACTGGTGGCCACCCCCGACATGGCGACAACAGCCGCCAAGGCCAGCGCAAGCGAGCGAAGAAGACGCATGCAGATTTCACTACTCCTCGTAGAGATTAATAAACGTAGACCATGTCCCCCGCCTGGAGGCGATCAAAGTACACCACGGCGTCATCGTGCCGTAGGTGAATACAGCCGTGGGACAACAGGTTGGTGTTTCCTTCATGGAACGCGTGCCCGTTGTTGGTGAAGTATACCGAGTAGGGCATCGCCGCGTCATCGTGCTCCTTGGACACGTCATGCTCGACCTTGCGGTTGACGTAGAACGTCCCCCGCGGCGTGGCCGTCTCCGGCGACGGAGCGCCCGCGGACATGGGCACCGGCCCGTAGGAGACCTCACCGCCGTCCTGGAGCCACGTGCGGCCACCGGCCAGGTCGACGCACGCGTCAGCCTCCCGCGGGCACGGGCCCGTATCCACACGCGGCGCCGGAGCCGGTGCCGGGGCTGGTGCGGGCTGGGGCGCCGGGGCCGGGCGCCGCTGCTCCTCCCGCTGCGCTAAGGCTCCCGGAAACAGGGCCTCTACGGAACCATCCACAGCCTCCCGGGCGGGGTCCGCCAGCTGCGGAGGCAAGCCCCCCAGCTGGCCGACCACTTGGTCGCGCACGCCCAAGGCGTCACGCTGTACCTGTGAGCTGAGCTCCTGGGTGTCCGGGAGCGAAGAGCCGGGAATTGCCGGTGCCGGCGGCAGCGCGGGGGCCGCGCTGGCCGTGGCAGGTAGGTAGACAAGCGCGCCGGTGGTGGCGCCGGCGGCAGCCGCGGTGAGCACGCGCTGGCGCGTCGCCGAGGGCTTGGCGTGACGGGGCTGGTAGAACATGGTTCCGTAGTATAACCCTCTACGCACAATCGCCGTATTGGGCCCCGTCAAGCCAACCTTTTAGCGCGGTCGGGGGGTGAGAATCCGCGGGCCTTGGGCGGTAGCCGCCACGGTGTGTTCCCAGTGAGCCGCCCACGTGCCGTCGGTGGTGACCACCGTCCAGTCGTCGTCAAGCACCGCGTTGTCCCCGCTGCCGAGGGTGAGCATCGGCTCGATGCACAGGGTCGTGCCCTCCGAGATGATCGGGCCGCGGCCGGGGCGCCCCTCGTTGGCCAGGAACGGGTCCTCGTGCATCTCATGGCCAATGCCGTGACCGCCGTAGCCGTCCACGATGCCCAGGGTGATGCCCCATTTCTGTGCCGCGGCGTCGGTGGCCACTTCCAGGGCGTGGGAGACGTCCGTGAGCCGCGCACCCGGCACCATCGCGGCAATGCCCTGCTCCATGACCCACTTGGTGGCCTGGTTGAGACCGCGCGCCTGATCGCTGCCGGCCTCGTCGCCGCCGCAGATGAAGCTCCAGGCGGAGTCGCCCACCCAGCCGTCTAACGTCGCCCCGCAGTCGATGGAGACCACGTCGCCGTCCTGCAACACCGTGGAGTCCCCGGGGATGCCGTGCACGATGACGTCATTGACGGATGCACAGATGGACGCCGGGAAGCCCTGGTAGCCCAAGAACGTGGGGTAGGCGCCGGCATCCCGAATGGTTTGTTCTGCCACGGCGTCGAGTTCCGCGGTGCTCACCCCCGCCCGGGCCGCGTCGCGCACCGCGACAAGGGCCTTGCCCACGATGGCGCCGGCTGCCTCCATCGCGTCTAATTCCCCGGGGGTTTTTCCCGGGATCCGCTTTGTTTTCTTAAAACCCATGTGGGCTCCTTTTCGTTGTCGTCGTCGGTGACGGTGCCATGCTGGCATCGCTGTGTTGACAGGGCGTAAAACACAAAGCCCCCGGGCAGCCACGCCCCGAAGCGGTGTGGCTCCGGGGGCCGCGGTCTGGGCCCAGGGGGAAGAGGGGGTCCGTGACCCTCTAGTTCTTCAGTGCGGAAATCTTGTCCATGGCGCGCTGGTTGATCTCCTCGACGGTACCTTCAGCGTCGATGGTGATCAGGGCGTCACCGTAGTGTTCGATCAGCGGCGCGGTCTCGTCGCGGTACACCTGCAGGCGGGTGCGGATCGTCTCCTCGTTGTCATCGGCGCGGCCGCGGGAGAGCATGCGCTCGACCACCACGTCTTCGCTGACCTGGAAGTTGAGCACGCCGTCGAGGGCCGTGTTGGACCCTGCGAGCAGCTTTTCCAGGATGTCCGCCTGCTCCACGGTGCGGGGGAAGCCGTCGAGCAGGAAGCCCTCGCGGGCGTCCTCCTGTGCCAGGCGGTCTTCAACCATGCGGGCCGTCACGTCCGTGGGCACGAGCTTGCCGGCGTCGATGTATTCCTTGGCCTCCAGCCCCAGCGGGGTGGAGTCGCCGATGTTGGCGCGGAAGAGATCGCCGGTAGAGATATGGGGAATGCCCAACTTTTCTGACAGAAGTGCGGCCTGGGTGCCCTTGCCGGCACCGGGGGGGCCGAGGAGTACGAGTCTCATTTGAGCAGTCCTTCGTAGTTGCTTTGGAGTAGCTGGCTTTCAATCTGCTTGACGGTGGTCAGTGCCACCGACACAAGAATCAGAATAGCCGTACCGCCGAAGGCCGTCATGCCCGCACCGTTGGCACCAGCCACGCCCATGTCCAGCGCCAGGTTCGGCAGCACCGCGATGATGCCCAGGTAGAGGGAGCCGACGAAGAGCAGGCGGTTCATCACGTAGGCCAGGTAGCGGGCGGTGGGGCGCCCGGGGCGGATGCCCGGGATGAAGCCGCCGTACTTCTTCATGTTGTCTGCCTGATCGTTCGGGTCGTACTGCACAGACACGTAGAAGTAGGAGAAGAAGATGATGAGCACGAAGTACAAGACGATGTACTGCCAGGACGACGGGGACTGCAGGTGGGCGATCACGTTGCGCTGCCACCAGTTGTCCTGCACGCCCTGGTTGCCGGAGTTGACAATCTGGGTGATCAGGATCGGCATGTAGATCAGGGAGGACGCGAAGATCACCGGGATAACGCCGGCCTGGTTGACCTTCAGCGGCAGGTAGGTCGAGCTGCCGCCGTACTGGCGCCGGCCAACCATGCGCTTGGCGTACTGGACCGGAATGCGCCGCTGTCCCTGCTCGACAAAGACCACGCCGACGACCAGGGCGATGACCGCCAGGACCACGAGGGTGAACACCATGCCGCCGGAGGTGTGCAGCACGTCAACACCGTCGCGGGGAAGACGGGTAGCAATGCCGGCGAAGATGAGCAGAGACATACCGTTGCCAATGCCCTTGTCGGTAATCAGCTCGCCGAGCCACATGACCAGCACCGCGCCGGCCGTCATGGTGACTACCAGGACGATGAGCGTCCAGATGTTGCGGTCCATGCGCAGCACCTCAATGCCCTCGCCGAGCAGCTGGCGGCGATCCGCCAGCGCGACAATGCCCGCGGACTGGAGCAATGCCAGCGCCACCGTGAGGTAGCGGGTGTACTGCGTCATCTTGGTCTGCCCGGACTGGCCTTCCTTCTTCAGCTGCTCGAAGTGAGGAATAACCACCGTGAGAAGCTGCACGATGATCGACGCCGTGATGTAGGGCATGATGCCGATGGCAAAAACCGACAACTGAAGCAATGCGCCGCCGGAGAACAGGTTAATCATGGAATAGACGCTGCCCTGCTCATCGGTGAGCTGGTGCAGCCTGTCACTAATAGACGCGTAATCAACCCCCGGCGAGGGGATCTGTGCACCGATGCGGTACAGGATGATCATCGCGACGGTAAACAAGATCTTCTTCCGAAGATCGAGATCCTTAAATGCCTGGATGATGGCGGACACTTATCCTCCTGGCTTCGCCGCAACACCCACCTAACCGGGGCGCATCCGGCACGCTGCGCGATCATTCCACCGCCGTGAGCCGAACCCCAATCAGGTACGTGACCTGCGAAGAGTTACCTAAATCTGTTGCGATCTCTCGCCCTTAACCACCCGCTGCACGCAGTGGGGAGGGACATGCGTCAAGGACGTCAGACACGATTGACTGTTCCACCCTACCAGCTAGGAGCCCCTGGGCAGATTCTCCCCCCGCATTTCTTTGGCATACCTATTTTCACGTGCATAAAACCCCGCGGCAGGATCCCTTCGAGTACACCCGTCGGGGCCCAAAGGTATCCCCCACCCTCTGCTTTCCCCCAATGCCAACAGCCCCCGCCGCGCGCCCATATGCGGGGCGTGCTGCGGGGGCTGGAATACCACCGAGGGGGGGTATTACTTGGCGGCGGTGATGGTGCCGCCGGCGGCCTCGATCTTCTCCTTGGCGGAGCCGGAGAACTTTTCAACGGTGACGGTCAGCTTGGCGCTGAGTTCACCGTTGCCCAGGACCTTGACGGGCTCGTTCTTGCGAACCAGCCCCTTGGCTGCGATGTCAGCCGAGGTGATCTCGCCGCCGTCCGGGAAGGCCTTGCCCAGGTCGCCGACGTTGACAACCTGGTAGTAGACCTTGTTGGGGTTCTTGAAGCCCTTGAGCTTAGGCAGCCGCATGTGGATAGGCATCTGCCCACCCTCGAATGCTGCGGAAACCTGCTTGCGGGCCTTGGTGCCCTTGGTGCCGCGGCCGGCGGTCTTACCCTTGGACGCCTCACCGCGACCGACGCGGGTCTTGGCCTTGTTCGCGCCCTTGGCCGGGCGCAGATCGTGGAGCTTAATGATGTCGCTCATGTGTTACCTACTCCCCTGCCACTTCTTCGACGTCGACCAGGTGGCGGACCACGTTGATCTGGCCGCGAACGGCAGCGTTATCGGGCTTGACCACGCTGTGGCGGATCCGCTTGAGGCCCAGGGCCTCCAGGTTTGCCCGCTGCTTGGGGTTCGAGCCCACGGTGCCGCGGACCTGAGTAATCTTCAGTGCCATGGTGTTTAGGCCTCCTGTCCAGCGCGTGCGCGCAGCATCCGGGCCGGGGCGACCTCTTCGATGGACTTGCCGCGGCGGGCTGCGACCTCTTCGGGGCGCACCAGCTGCTTGAGTCCGGCGACGGTGGCGTGGACAACGTTGATGGCGTTGTCGGAGCCCAGGGACTTCGACAGGATGTCCTGGATGCCCGCGCATTCGAGCACGGGGCGGGCAGCGCCACCGGCGATGACACCGGTACCGGGGGCGGCAGGCTTGAGCATGACGCGCCCGGCGGCGGCTTCGCCGATCACCGGGTGGGTGATGGTTCCGGCGACCATGGGGACGCGGAAGAAGTTCTTGCGAGCTTCCTCGGCACCCTTCTGGATGGCCGCGGGAACTTCCTTGGCCTTGCCGTAGCCCACGCCGACCATGCCTTCGCCGTCGCCCACGATGACCAGGGCGGTGAAGCTGAAGCGCCGGCCGCCCTTGACTACCTTGGACACGCGGTTGATGGTGACAACGCGCTCGATGTACTTGTCCCGATCGTCGTGGTTGTTGCGGCGATCGTTGCGGCCGCCACGGCGCTCGGAGTTGTTGTTCTTCTTGTTTTCGTCGGCGGAGCGTCCGCCGTCACGCCGTTCACGTCCCGGCATTACGCGATCCTTCCGTTGATGTTCACGATTGCGGTGGTCATTAGAACTTCAGGCCACCTTCCCGGGCTGCATCGGCCAGCGCGGCAACGCGGCCGTGGTACTTGTAGCCGGCGCGGTCGAACACGACCGAGGTGATGCCAGCCTCCTTGGCGCGAGCTGCAACCAGCTCGCCGACCTTGGCGGCCTTGGCCTTCTTGTCACCTTCCAGGGCGCGCACCTCAGGCTCGATGGAGGAGGCGGCGGCCAGGGTGTGTCCGATCGAATCGTCGATGATCTGAACGTGCATGTGGCGGGACGAGCGGTGCACCACGAGCCGCGGGGACTCGGGGGTGCCGCGCAGCGTCTTGCGGACGCGGACGTGGCGGCGTGCACGGGCGGCACGGCGACGCGAGGAGATATCCTTGCCCACCGGAGTGCGCTTCTGGTTCTGTTCTGCGTTGTTGCTCATGCTTACTTACCCGTCTTTCCGACCTTGCGGCGGATCTGCTCACCCTCGTAGCGGATGCCCTTACCCTTGTAGGGATCGTCCTTCCGCAGACGACGGATGTTAGCGGCGATCTGCCCGACCTTCTGCTTGTCAATGCCCGAGATCGAGAACTTGGTGTTGCCGTCGACGGCGAAGGTGATGCCCTCCGGCGCCTCGATCAGGATCGGGTGCGAGTAGCCCAGGGAGAACTCCAGGTCCTTGCCCTTGGCCTGGACGCGGTAGCCCACGCCGAAGATTTCCATCTTGATGGTGTAACCCTCGGTGACGCCAACAACCAGGTTGTTGATCAGGGAGCGCGACAGGCCGTGCAGGGCGCGGCTCTTGCGGTTGTCATCCGGACGGGAGACAACGATCTGGCCGTCTTCCACAACCGCGGTGATGGGCTGCGGGACGTCCAGGCTCAGCGTGCCCTTGGGGCCCTTGACCTCGACGGTCTGGCCGTCGATGGAGGTTTCCACCCCGGAGGGGATGGCGATAGGAGCCTTACCAACTCGAGACATACTGTGTCATACCTCCCTTACCAGACGTAGGCGAGAACTTCTCCGCCTACGCCCTTCTCGCTCGCCTGGCGATCGGTCAGCAGACCCTGAGACGTGGAGATGATCGCCACGCCCAGGCCGCCCAGGACCTTCGGCAGTTCGGTGGACTTCGCGTACACACGCAGGCCCGGCTTGGACACGCGGCGCAGCCCGGACAGGGAGCGCTCGCGCTGCGGGCCGTACTTCAGGTCGATGGACAGGGTCTTGCCAACCTTGGCGTCCTCAACCTTGTAGTCGGTGATGTAGCCCTCCTGCTTGAGGATCTCGGCGATGTTCGCCTTGAGCTTGGAGGAGGGCATCGACACGGAGTCGTGGTGCGCATGGTTTGCGTTGCGCACGCGCGACAGCATGTCGGCAATAGGATCAGTCATGGTCATAGGTAGTGACCTTCATGCCTTTCTCGCTGCGGTTCCCTAACCCACCATGGAAGCGTTTTCCGTGTGTTCCTTCGGGCCACTTAGCGCTCCCACAGGCTCAATAACCCGGGGTGCTCGCTGCCGCTTCCCACTCGGTCCGCGTGATGGCGGGGGGCCTACAACAAAGTAGGTGTATTCAGTGCAAAGGGGCCTGTACGCACCGCGCACAAGTCCGACCGGCTACGATACACCGCCGCCGCCAACCCTGGCAAATGGTGGCGCGGGCCGCGGGACCTGCGGGAGGTGGGGCGTCGATAAGCGCAGAACTCCCTATAGTTGGGGGCACACCGCACGCACTGGACAAGGAGTTTGACCATGACCGAACCCGATCGCTCCGCACACGGATGGCTCACCGCCGCTGCACAGGCCCTGGAACTCGACCCCCGCGTGGTCACCCAGCTGACCGGCGAGCTGCTCGATCTGACTCGCGACGTCGCCCACGGGCCCTCCCGCCCCGCCGCCCCGCTCACGGCGTTCCTCGTTGGGCTGGCCACCGGGCGCGGCACCTCTGCCGTGGACAGCCCGCAGGCGACTGCCGACGCCGCCCGTGACCGCATCACCCACATCCGCCGGCTCGTCGCCGACTACACCGACCCCCAGGACTCCTAGTACATGTCGCGGATTACCCCCTCCCTCGCCGTCACCCACGTGCGCATCGACGGCGAGTCGGTCTCCTGTGACCGCCGCGCCGACCGCGTCGCCGGCGAGGAGCCGCTCGAACTGCGCGTCGGCGGCACGACCATCACCACCACCATGCGCACCCCCGGCCACGACGTGGAGCTGGCGCACGGTTTCCTGCTCTCCGAGGGCATCATCGCCACGCGTGACGACGTCGCCGAGGCCCGATACTGCGCCGGCGCCACCGGACCGCAGGGCACCAACACCTACAACGTCCTCGACGTCACGCTGGCCCCCCACACCCGCGCCCCCGGCCCCGAGTTCATTCGCACCACCGCCACCACCTCCGCCTGCGGGGTGTGCGGATCCACCTCCATCGACCACGTGATGAGCCGGGCCGCCGGCCGGGTAACCCCCCTGCCCCTCGACCCGCACCTGGTCGCCCGGCTGCCGGACATGCTGCGCGAACACCAGCAGGGCTTCCGCCGCACGGGCGGACTCCACGCCGCCGGCGCATTTAGCACCGCCGGCGACGCGCTGGTTGTGCGCGAGGACATCGGCCGACACAACGCCGCCGACAAGGTCATCGGAGCGCTGCTGGCTGCCGATGCCGTGCCCGCCCACAACCGAATCCTAGTGATGAGCTCCCGGGCGTCCTTCGAGCTGGTACAAAAGGCGGCCATGGCCGGGTTCGGGGCGCTCGTTGCCGTCTCCGCGGCAAGCTCGCTGGCCGTCGACCTCGCCCGCGAGCTCGGGCTGACCCTCATCGGGTTCGCCCGCGGCGACCGCTTCAACCTCTACTCGGGCGAACTGACCGACTAGGCCCCGGCTACCGCGCTCAACGCCTAGTCGCGGTAGGCCTCCGGGCCCGCATTCAGCCACGCGTACACCCCGCCGATGAGGAACCCGCCGCCGAGCACATTGCCCACCCACACCAACGCCCAGTTGGTCAGAATGTGGGCCGCATCCACCGGCGAGCTCAAGGAGTCCGCGGCAAACAGCGTGGTGGTCACCAGCGAGAAGTTGGCAATAACGTGCTCAAAGCCCAAGCCCACAAAGATGGCAATCACCGGGACCAACACAACGAACTTGGACACAATGTCCTTGGCAAACAGCGCGCCCACAATGCCCATGTTGACCACAAAGTTCGCTCCGATACCCTCCACGAGCAACTGCACCGGAGACTTACCCAACTTGCCTTCAGTCAGCGTATAGATCAGGTGATCCGCCCCCATCCCGGACAGCTTTGCCGAACAGCCCAGCACCGCGGCCACTGCTACCGCGCCCACCAGGTTGAACAAAGTGGCCACCCCGATGACGGCGAAAGCTCGTCCCCACGAGATCTGGCGACGCACAGCCCCGAAGATCATGAACATCATGTCCCCGGTAGCAAGCTCCGCATTGAGGATGACAATGCAAAATAGCCCCAGGCCGAAGAACAGGGCGAAGGCCACCCCGCCCAAGCCCGGCGCGACCTGATTGACCGCCTGGCCCACGACCCCCGCAAACGCCGTACCCAGCGTGAGATACGCGCCAGCCAGCGTCGCCCGGGTGGCAAACCTCCCCCAGTCCTGGCTAATCAGATCGACCTTCTTAGCCACACCCGCGGTGACAGTCTCGTTCAGGCTCATCCCTTGACTCCTTATGTGAGGTGAAAAATCGGCGCACACGGCAACCGCACAAAAGTGTAAAGGACCACGCCGCATGCGCGTGCGCCGGACTCACGCACACTCCCCCGGCGCCCCCATATTGGGGACCGCCGGGGGAGGATACGCCCACGCTACAGCGGCTTGATGGCGGAGAGATCGTTGCCCTCCGGAATCGACGCACACGTATTCGGCGCCGGCTGGCCGTTGAAGCGGCCGAGCATCCACGCCGTCGCCGCCGGGTACCACGCGACGAAAGCCATGGTGTGGCTGACGTTGTCATACTCGCGGTAGTCCACCGGCACGCCCGCGGCACACGCCTTGCGTGCCAGGGTGCGGGTATCGCCGGTGACCATCACGCCGTCGCCGTGGCCCACGCCCGGACCCCCGGTGGCCGTGCCATCCAGGTAGCCGGCGTTGGCCTGGCCGTAGAAGAAGGGCACGGTGGGATCCGGGGCCAGGCCCAGGTTGACCTTGTTGAGCACCTCAACCAGCTCCGGGATGGAGCGCGGGTCCTGGTACTCCGGCTTGAACAGCGAGCCCCAGGTCATGTGCCGGTGCAGCGCGTAGACCTCCAGGATGGTCGCGTGCTCCAGACGCCGGTAGACCTCCATACCGTAGTCCGACAGGTAGGGCTCCGGGTTGATCCCGTACTCCCGGCTCAGGCCCACGATGGTCATGGCCAACAGCGGCGACCAGTTGCCGGCGCCATCCAGGTAGGCGATGTTGGTGATCGGGTTGACCAGCAGGCCGCCCGAAGCCGCCCCGACCAGGTTGTCATTGATGTCCGGCGCGTAGGACGGCGCCAGCTGCGCCGCCCAGTTGGTGGCGATGGCGCCGCCGGAGTAGCCGAGCAGGCCGATCGGCGCGTCAGCAGTCACCCCGGTCAGCGGGGAGGCGAGCGTCGCGCGCAGCCCGTCGAGCGTGTTCGTGCCGTACACGGGCCCGGCGCCCAGGTTTGCCTGTTGGCCTTCAATGTCCGTGACCACCACGGTGTAGCCCTGTTCCAGGAAGGGCAACAGCACCGCGGTTTCGGTCATGGAGGCCATGGTGCCCAGCTGCAGGTTGCCCTGGATGGCGCGGGAGGGGCTGTGCTCCGGGTTGAGGGAGTCATACACGGAGTGGAAGGACAGCACCTTATTGATGCTGTTGCGCGGGGGCTTGACCACGGAGGTAATACCCATGGCAGGCCTGCCCAACCCGTCGGTGGTGACAAACTTCAGCTGCACCACCCGCAGGGGCGTGGGTAGGCCTGCCAGCGAGTAGTTCAGCTCGCGGGACCCGATGATCTCGCCGGGTGCCTTGCCGGTGAGGTCCTGGTCATTGGCAAAGAACCCGCCGTCCGGCTGCACCACGGAGGAGCCACCCAAGGGGGCGCCCTTTTCCGGGCCGTTGAACTGGGTGCCTAGGGGGTCGGTGACGGAGGAGCCTTGGCCGTGATCGGGAACCAGGTCCTGCGGGATGAATACGGAGCTGGCTTCCTTGTTCTTGTCCGAGCTCAACAGCGGCTCTGGTGCCGCGGTCGCGGTGATGGTGGAGCCGACCAACACTGACGCTGTCAGCACTGCAATGGCAGTCCTTTTCATAGAGCTTTCTCGCTTTCCTACTGTCGAGCGCCTGGTTGCGCGGCGCTGGATCGCTAGCGGTACCCCCCTTGCTACCGCGGGAAACGTGGGCCGCCGGCGGGCAGTGACAGTCGGCGTAGACGGTACTGGCAGCAAGGGACACCAAAGCCTAAAGATGTCTAGACATTAGCAGTTACAGACTATAACAGAATTTGGGCAGTATTCTGCGTGTACACCGCCGATCCGGTTACCCCCGCAACTCCCCCCGCTCGACCCCCTCACCGCCCCTCCGCTGCGCTACCGCCATCTCCCCCACCCCCGTTCTCGCCGCAGCGTGCGTGCCGGGTGCCCGGCGACAGGGGCGTCGATAAGCAACACAAAGGCGGACCCGCTGCACGCGGATCCGCCTTCGAGTGTTACAGCTGTGAAAGCTGAAGACTAGGCCTCCTTGGCCTGCATCTTGCCCTCGGCGTCCTTGAAGGGGAAGCCCAGCAGGCGCAGCAGCGAGCGGCCTTCCTCGTCGTTGGTCGAGGAGGTGACCACGGTGATGTCCATGCCGCGCGGACGGTCAATCTTGTCCACGTCGATCTCATAGAACATGGTCTGCTCGGTCAGGCCGAAGGTGTAGTTGCCGTGGCCGTCGAACTGGCGGTCAGACAGGCCGCGGAAGTCGCGGATACGCGGCAGCGCAACGGTGAGCAGGCGGTCGAGGAACTCCCACATGCGGTCGCCACGCAGCGTGACCTTCGCGCCGATGGGCATGCCCTCACGCAGCTTGAAGTTAGCAATCGACTTCTTCGCGCGGCGGATCTGCGGCTTCTGGCCGGTGATCGCGGTCAGATCCTCGATGGCACCGTTGATGAGCTTGGAGTCACGAGCAGCGTCGCCGACACCCATGTTGACCACAATCTTGGTCAGGCCAGGGATCTGCATGACGTTGTCGTAGACGTACTTGTCATTGAGCTTGGTGCGGATCTCGTCGCGGTAGACGGTCTTGAGACGGGGGGTGTAGTTCTCGCTCATTTAGATGTCCTTCCCGTTGCGACGCGAGATACGGACCTTCTTGCCGTTCTCATCGAAACGGTAGCCCACGCGCGTCGGGTTGCCGTCAGAATCCAGCACCATCACGTTGGAGACGTGAATAGGCGCCTCCTGGGTGACAATTCCGCCGGACTCGGCGCCACGCTCCGGAGCAGAGTTGGCCACGTGCTTCTTGATGCGGTTAACGCCCTCAACGAGGACCTTGCTGTTCTTCGGGAAAGCCTGAATCACCTTGCCGCGGGCACCCTTGTCGGGGCCGGAGATAACCAGGACCATATCGCCCTTATGGATCTTCAACTAGATCACCTCCGGTGCCAGGGACACGATCTTCATGAACTTCTTCTCACGCAGCTCGCGCGCCACGGGCCCGAAGATACGGGTGCCGCGGGGCTCGTTGTCGTTCTTGATCAGAACGGCGGCGTTCTCATCGAAAGCGATGTAGGAGCCGTCCACGCGACGGGTCTCCTTCTTCGCCCGCACGATGACGGCCTTAACAACCTCACCGGCCTTGACATTGCCACCCGGGGTGGCTTCCTTGACGGTGGCGACGATCGTGTCACCGATACCGGCAAAGCGTCGGGTAGAGCCGCCGAGCACGCGGATGCACAGGATCTCCCTGGCACCGGTGTTATCGGCGACCTTCAGACGCGATTCTTGCTGAATCACTGCTGGTCTCCTGACCTGGATTACTGTGCGCCAGATTTCCGGCCTGTACGCACGCGGTCTATTACTGTTCTCTTGCGTGACACATCTGCCTGTGGTCTTGCCGCAGGTGAGACGCCGAACCTTGCTGGTCGGAGGGTCTCGGCGCGGCGGCTCGGAAACGCACCGGCCACGCCGACCTGTGCACGCAACCCGAACATTTAACCACACCCGACCTGCGGAGGGCAAAGGGTGCCGCGGCGCCCCGAACGACCCTCATCATCGGCCCTACTGACCGCCCCCGCTAGCCAACCCGCGTACAGCCGACCTATCGTTGGTATGACGATTCACTCTTCTTGGTGGCGCCGCACCCATATCTTCCGCCCACGAAAGGGGAAAACCCATGCCTGACAACCGCGCGCATACCCAGGATATCCAGCGCATTCTGGGCGAGCTGGCGGCCACGCGCCCCGCGCGCGAGGCCCTGTACACGCAGTTCCACCGCCACCCCGAGCTGTCCATGCAGGAGCACGCAACCGCCGAGCGCATCATCCACGAGCTTTCGCTTATCGACGCCGCGACGGTCACCCCCATCAGCCCGGGCACCACCGGGATCGTTGCCACGCTGCGCAACGGCGACGGCCCCACCGTGGCCATGCGCGCGGACTATGACGGCCTGCCGGTCAAAGAAGACTCCGGCAAGGACTACGCCTCCACCGCCACGCAGGTCAACCGGGCCGGCGAAGAAGTGCCGGTGGCTCACGCCTGCGGCCACGACGTCCACATCACCGCCCTGCTGGGTGCCGTGCAGGCGCTCGCCGCCCACCCGGAGGCGTGGTCCGGGACCTTCCACGCGGTGTTCCAGCCCGGCGAGGAGACCGGCGAGGGGGCGCGCGCGATGGTGGACGGGGGCGTCGACAAGCTGCTTGACCCCCGCCCCGATGTGTACCTCGGCCAGCACGTGCTGGGCACCATCCCGGGCGGATGCGTGGGCACCATCGCCGGGCCGGTGTTTTCCACCGCCGAATCCATGACAGTGACCATCTTTGGGCGCGGCGGGCACGGATCCATGCCGCAGCTGGCGGTCGACCCCGTAGTGGTGGCCAGCAGTGCGGTGATGAAGCTGCAAACATTGGTCTCCCGCAGCCTCGCCCCGCACGACTTCGGCGTGGTCACAGTCGGCTCTATCCAGGCCGGAAGCGCACCGAATATCATCCCGGACACCGCCACCCTCATGATCAACGTGCGCGCCTTTTCACCCGAGGTGCGCGACACACTCCACCAGGGCATCGTGCGCATCATCACCGCAGAATGCGAAGGGGCCGCGTGCCCCACGCCGCCGGAATTTGAGTTTTATAGCCAATTCCCCATCACCGACAATGACGCAGCCGCCACCGCAACCGTGCGCGCCGCCTTTGACCACTACTTCGGGGATGACTCCGTAGACATGGCCCGGCAATCCGCGTCGGAAGACTTCTCCATCATTCCCGACTCCCTCGGCTGCCCCTACGTCTACTGGGGCCTCGGCGGGTTTGCCGATGCCGCCGCCGCACCCGGCAACCACCACCCCGGCTTCGCGCCAGACATGCGTCCGACCCTCGACCGCGGCGTGGAGGCCATCGTTGTCGCGGCCTGCGCGTGGCTAGGGCGTGGCTAATTAAAGCTCCGGAAGGTGCAGCCCCCTGCCCAAGACGGACAGGTCAATACTGACCTTCCTAGGGAGTGCATTTTCGCCGCATGAGATAGGTGAGCAAGGTCACCGCACACATGGATATGAACACGCCTACAGTCACCCAGCCTAAGACATGCCAGCTGCGCGACCCATAGTAAGTCTCGTCCGCGCTGATCCCGACTGCATAATTCACTATAACCATCAGCACGAATGAGGCTGAGGTCAGAATAATCAGAAGGATTTGCAGCCGAGATTTCTTGCTACCTCTTTTTGCCGAGGCCTCATGGAGGCCACCAGAATCAGTCATCCCCGCCTCCAGGATTGCATCGGGCCGCGATCGTGCGCGCAATACCTACATCTGGACGCCAGGATTCAAGATTCCAACTGGCTTTTACTCGGGCCACCTGAGACAGAGGATGGCAAACAAATTGATTATGCAGGCTTCCTGTGTCAGCAACACCTTTTGATTTAGCTTCGCGCCATCCGAACGTTTCAGGTATTGGAGAACGCATCGCCCTACCAAGAACTGTAGGAAATACCTTATAACGGCAGCTCATAGCTCTTCCACTCTGGGCGAAGCCGGGTGGCCAGCGTCGGGATCAGGGCTTCGTCCGCCACGAAACCTACGAGGACCTCATTAAAGGTGGTTGGGTCGAAAAGATAGACGCTGGAGACCTGGTCACCGGTGGGTGATTCACGGCGGCGACGGCTACGCAGCACGGTGAAGCGGTCGCGCGCGTCGAGGAGGTTCAACGTCAGCGACGGGAAGCGCAGATCGCGGGGACCGGTCATGCTGCACAGGATAAGCGCCCCGCACCGAAAGAGGTACGGGGCGCGAATTGGGGTGCGTTGGGCGCGCGGCGCCTCGCACGCGGCGGGGCGCTCGCGGCGAGGTGCCTAGGCCTGTGGCTGTGCCGGGGCCTGCGCCTGCGCCGGTTGCTTGGGATCGACGGTAAACAGTTCCTCACCAGCGGCAACCTCGCCAGGAAGTGCCAGCCCTGCGGCGGGCAGAACCGGCCCGGTCTTCTTGGAGTTGGCTACCACCACGGGGGTGGTGACCTCATAGCCGGCGTCCTTAATCCCGGCGATGTCAAACTCACACAGCACGTCACCGGCACGCACGGTGTCGCCCTTTGCGGCCCGCGGGTTGAAGTGCTTGCCTTCCAGGTTGACGGTGTCAAAGCCGATGTGCATGAGCACGTCGACGTTGTTGCCCTTCTCGTCGGTGCCTCGCACGGCGAACGCATGCCCGGAGGGGAAGGCGACGGTGACCGTGCCGTTAAGCGGGCTGCGCAGTTCGCCGACCGTGGGGGTGATGGCCAGCCCGGCGCCGAGCTTGCCGGCGGCGAACATCGGGTCGGAGACGGCGGCGAGTTCGGTGACGGATCCGGTCAGCGGGGAGGCGACGTGGGCGGCGTCGGCGGCGGCCACAGCGGCAGCACCAGCAGCACCGGCACCGGCAGCACCCGCACCGGCAGCACCGGCCGCAGCGCTGGCCCCCGGCGCCTCGACTGCGTCAGGATCGATGGAGCCATTGCGCTTGATCAGGTAGCGCCCGTAGCTCCAGGCGGCGGCGAAGGCCAGGATGAACACGGCGACGGCGCAGCCGAGGAAGGCACCCCAGTCGCCGGCGCGCATGGAGACCACGCCGATGAAGCCGGCCGCGCCGAGGGCCACGGCCTTGACGTCGAGAAGCGCGATGAGCGCACCGCCGATGGCGGCCGCGCCCATGCCGATGAAGAAGGGCCAGCGCAGCCGCAGGTTCACGCCGAAGATGGCCGGTTCGGTGATGCCAAAGATGGCGGAGAAGCCTGAAGCCCCGGCCAGGCCCTTGAGCTTGTCGGACTTGGCCAGCGTCCACACGGCGAGGGTGACTGCGCCTTGGGCGATGTTGGCCATGGAGGCGACGGCGAAGATGAAGGAGCCGTTGTCGGAGGCCCACAGTTGGATTTCAATGGGCGGGAAGGACTGGTGCAGGCCGGTGATCACGATCGGCGAGTAGACCAGGCCAAAGAGCAGGCCGCCGACCGGGCCGGCGACGTTGTAGAGCCAGGCCAGGCCTTCGCCCAGCCAGTCGCCGGCGGTGCGCATGACCGGGCCGACGGCAATGAACGTGATAAATCCGGTGACCAGCAGGGTGAGCACGGGCGTGACCAGGAAGTCGACGGTGCCCTTGAGGTGGCGGTGGAGGAACTTCTCCGTGGTGGCTAGCAGCCAGGAGACCACCAGCACGGGCAGGACGGTGCCCTGGTAGCCGGCTTGGGCTACGTGCAGGCCAAAGATGTCCCAGTAGGGCATCTCGCCGGCGGCGGTGGTGGCGGCGACTTCGTAGCCATTGACCAGGGAGGGCATGACCATGGCCATGCCCATGCCGGCGCCGAGGTATTCGTTGCCGCCGAAGCGTTTGGTTGCGGTGAACCCGACCAGGACGGGCAGGAAGGCGAAGGGGGCGGCGGCGAGCAGGTTGATCAGCCCGGAGATGTCGGCGATGGCCGGGTGGGCGTCGATAAGCGATTGGTCCCCGAAGATCCCCTCGGCGGTGAGCACGTTGTTGAGTGCCATGAGGAGACCGCCACCGACGAGGATGGGGATGAGCGGGACGAAGATATCGGCCAGCATTTTCACGGCGCGGGAGAACCAGTTGCCGGAGTTGGCGGCCACGTTCTTCAGCTCGTCGGTGCTCACCGCAATGCTCTTGGTGGTCATGGCGTCGAGGTTTTTGAATACCTCGTTGACATCGCCAGGGCCCACGATGACCTGGAACATGCCGCCGGATTCGAAGGTGCCCTTCAGGTCCGGGTCGTTGTCCAGCGCCGCGCGGTCGATGGCCTTGTCATCCTTGAGCACCATCCGCAGGCGGGTGGCGCAGTGCGCGGCGGCGACGATGTTGTCCTCACCGCCGACCGCGGCCAGCACCCGGCTGGCTACGTCTTTGTGATCCACTAGTGTTCATCTTTCTTGTTGAATTCTGCAATATCGATCAGCGGGTAGGCCTGCAATGCGGCGCTGACGGCGCCATCGCCGGCAAAGACCTCCACGGCCGCCCCATCGACGATGATCTCCACGTCCCCCCGCGGCACCCGGACGGTGCGCGTGTCCCAGGAATTGCCATCCCCGCGATCCAGACCGGGCCCGCCGCCGCGCCGAGCGATGCTCAGCGCGTGCGCCTGCGCGTCGTAGGAGATGCGCACCACCGGGGCACCGGCGGCGTCGACAAGCTGCTTATCGACGTCCCGCTCCCCCAGCTGCCCACGCCACCGCGGGCACTGCTCGGGCACCAGCGGGCGCTGATAGAGCCACCCGTCGCGCAAGGTGACCCGGCGCACGCACGTCAACATGTGCACCCAGCCCTCCGCCAACGTGGGCTTGTCATCCTGGCCGGGCAGGCCCATCCACCCCAGCATCAGCGCCGCCCCATCGCCGGTGCCCAACAGCTGCGGGGCATAAAACTCATGGCCCACATCCAGCTCGCTAAAACCCCGGGTGACGTGGAAAGTAGTGCCCTCGAGGCGACCCACCAGGTAGCCGCACTGATCCGAGCTGGCGTAATGGGTGAACATGACATCCGGGTGATCCGGGTCCATCTCCTCGACCTCTTCGAGGCCCTGCGGACACAACACCAGCACGTCCTGGTCCTGGCCGGTGGCCTCGTCGCGCAGGCGCACCAGATTCGGGCACTCCCACATGTAGCCGCCCGGCACCAGATCCGGGGCATCGCCCGGGGTTGCCTGGGAAGTATCAAAGCTGAGCATGCCGGCGAAATCCCAGGAATCCAGATCATCGCTGCGATACAACGCAATCGCGCCGGTCCCTGCGCCTTCGCCACCCTCGCCCTGACCAAGCTGCGCGCCCAGCACCATGCGCCAGGCCCCGGGAGTCTGCGGGTCCGCGCTGACATGAGGATCCCGGAAATGCGGAGTCGTGCCCGGCGCGCGATCAGCGATCACCGGATTTGTAGGCGCCTTGGTATACGTGCCGCCGAGCGGGCCATCCGGGTCATCGACCACCACCACGTTCTGGGTGGCCACACGGCCGGTGTCGGACTTGTGGTTGCCGGTGTAGAAGAGGCGGATGGGTTCGTGCGGGGTGTCGCTGCCGTGGTGCTGGTTGGCGGCGGGGCGCTGGTCGCTGCCGTGGTGCTGGTCGGCGGCGGGGCGCTGGTTGGCGGCGGGGCGCACCGCGCAGCCGGAATAGCAGCCGTGGCTGTCATAGTCCCGGTCCGGGACCAGCGCGTCCGGAAGATGGCGAGGAATCCCAGCCTGCCCGCCGGCGAGCGGAATCACCACATGCCCCCACCCGGTGCGCTTGGCCGCGTGGGGGAAGTAGGGATCATGCTGATAAAACACGTGCAGATCCCCGTTATCCCCCAGAAACAAGCCATTAGGATCATTGAGCCGACCCAGCGGAGGACTGACATGGAAGACGGGACGATAGTGAGTGCTCGCCATGGCACTCACCTTAGCCGTTCCACCCCCACAATTTGTGAGTTTTGTGTCCGATCTCACCCGATTTAGTTTGTTTCTCAGGGGCAGCACAGGCCTAACAGCCCGAATGGGCCTGTTCGGCGGCGGGCGCAGCCACACGCCAGCAGCCAACATCCGATCGAAGCAGCGCCATACTTGCTAGCCTTACGTCCTAGTCTTAGCCACCACCACCGCCCCCTTGACGGCCTAGCCAGGAAGGCACTTACCACCATGATCGACGTCTACGGCGAAGGCCTCATCGACCTCGTCCCCCAGGACAACACCCCCCTGTCTCCGCTTGTACCCGCACTCGGCGGCGGCCCCTACAACGTAGCAATCGCCACCGCCCGCCAAGGCCGCCCCGTGCGCTTCCACTCCCGACTGTCCACCGATGCCTTCGGCCAGGCCCTGCGCCAACGCCTCCAAGACGAAGGGGTAGACACCAGCGGCGTAGAAGAAGGCGACGAGCCCACAACCCTCGCGGTCACCGCGCTTGCCGAAGACGGCTCCGCCTCCTTCAACTTCTACAACGACGCCACCGCCGACCGGCTCGCCCACCCCACCGCACCCACCGACCCAGCTGCTCTGGCCGTCTTTGGCACCTGCTCCCTGGCCTGGGAACCCGCCGCATCCCGCTACCTCACCGTCGCACAAGAGCATGCCCGCAACGGCGGGATCATCGCCGTCGACCCCAACATCCGCCCCTCCTTTGCCACCGACGCCCACCGCGCCCGCCTCCTCGAGCTCTGCGCTTCCACCACCCTGCTCAAACTCTCCGCCGACGAGGTCGACTTCTTCGGCGGCATCGACACACTGCGCGCCACCGGCGTGCCCTACATCGTTGTCACCGACGGCGGCGAAGGCCTCACCTTCTACCGCGCCGATCAGGCCGATACTGTCCCCGCCTACCCGACCACCGTTGCCGACACCATCGGCGCCGGCGACACCATCATGGGAACCATCGTCGCCGAACTCGACCAACGCGGTGCCACCACGGCCGACTCGCTTACCGACGTCCCCACCGACACCTGGCGCGACATCATCCGCACCGCCGCCGCCGCTGCCGCCATCACCTGCTCGCGCACCGGCGCCCAGCCGCCCACCAGCGCCGAGCTCCAGGAATTCCTCACCGCCGAGCGCTAGCCGACCCGCGGGCCTTGCTCCGCGTCGCCAGAGAGGCGTGGTGTGCGTCCGGCGGCGTCGCGTGCGCGGTGTCCCTTGCGCGGCCTCACTTGCACCGTGTGACTGGTGGGGTTTACACGGTGCGTTTTCGGGGGTGAAAAAGGGCGTTTTCGGGGGTGTTTTGCGCACTCGGGTAGTCACACCAGTCACACGGTGCGCGCCGCACGCTACTCGACGCCCTTTCCCCCAAGGTCGAGCTCCACCGCAGCGCTGCTCGCCCGGCCCCCTACTCGGACAGCGCACACCCCTCTTCCCTCCCCGTTCGGCCTATGGCTTGAGGAGGGCGCGCACGGCATCGATTGCACCGTGTGACTGGTGGGGTTTACACGGTGCGTTTTCGGGGGTGAAAATGGGCGTTTTCGGGGGTGTTTTGCGCACTCGGGTAGTCACACCAGTCACACGGTGCATGTGCGGGGCACCGCGCCCCCTCCACCGCCTCTAGGCGGCCAGCAGCACCCATTCCCCAAAAGCAACGCACAAAACCCCCTTCCCGCCCCGGCCAGCTGGTGGCGTGATGGGGAGGAAAGGGGGTTACGCGTGAGCGGAAACGCTACGCAGGTGAAGCGTTACATCTTTTCGATGCGGGCCTCCACGTGGCGCTCGCGCGGGGCGGAACCGAAGTTCTGGCGGCCAATGGACTGCCACGAAGAGCCGTCGCAACGCACTCGCTGGCTGGTGTAGTCATCCATGATGAAGCCCCAGGCCAGGGTTCCCTTTTCGCCGGGCTTGAGGTCATAGGGCCCCACAACCTGGCCCATGGACCAGATCATTTCCCGGTTGTATTCCCACTGGTACTTCTTGGAGATTTCCTGGGTCAGCTTGATGGTCACCGTGGTGGACCAGGTCCACTTCTTCTTCTTGGTTTCCTTGAGCTGCTGCTTGAGCGGGACCACGCCGTCGGTGTCGTTGGCCGAGGAGATTTGGCCTTCAACGTCGAAGTGGGATCCGGTTGCCTTGACAAATTCGCGGACTTCGCCGCGGGATTCGCACTGGGTTCCGGGTTCAGGACCGCGTTCGACTTCCTTGAGCGCGGGCACGGGGGTCCAGCCATCGGCGGTGGTGCCGGTCTTGTTGCTCTCGATTTCTTCCGCGCCGGCGGTGGTGATTCCGGCGAGGCTGCTCAGGAGGGTCGCGGCGGCCACGACGGTGGCGGCAGTTGTGCGCATGTGCATGGCTATTTACTTCCCATCAATCGTCGCGGCGCCGGGGCCGGAATCGCCCTGGGAGCCCTTGTTTCCGGCAACCGGGACGTAGTTCTGGCGGTAGTCGCCTTCCTTGGTGGTGCGGTGCCAGACCACAAACCGGGTGCTGGGGCCCTTGCCGTGGTATTCACCGAAGTAGCGTTCGGTGCGCCACAGTTGGGTGCGCTTGTCGCAGGTGCGGACGCGGCCGATGAATTCCTTCATGTGGACGCCGTAGTCTGCGCGCACGGTTTCGCCGGGCTTGACGGTGACGGGGCCGAGCTTGTCGCCGACGGACCATTCGGAGGTCTCCACGATCCCGTACCGGTTCTTCACGCCGCTCAAGAAGACGTCCCAGGTGTTACCGGAGCTCATCGCGGAGACGGACTCGTTGACGCCTTCGGTGACTTCCAGGGAGAAGGTGATGGGGCGGTCGGAGGTGTTGGTAAAGGAGGTGGTGCCGTTGTAGCGGTCCCACTCGTCTTTGACCCATTGCTCCCAGGGGTGACGCTGCCCTTCGGCAGAGTTCGGGTCACACGCCTCATCGTTAATGAAGCTGTCCCGGTGCTCATCCTGGTCGGGGGTGACGTTGCCGCTGGGGCCGGCGAATGCCGGTGCGGCGAAGGGCCCGATTCCGACTGCCAGCGCGCAGATGGCGCTAACTATGGTCTTCCTCATTGTGTTGTCCTTAGCTGAGGGTGGATGGCCCGGACATGGGGTGTGCGGTGCGGCACCCCAACCCCGGGTGGCTCACGGTGGTTAGTTGTTGCTGTTTTCCCGCATGGAGACCTTCACGTGGCGCTCCTTGGGGATGGTGCCGTGGAAGGGGCGACCCTCGTCAACCCAGGTGCCGCCGGAGCAGCGAATGTGGGTGCCCTGGAAGTCGTGGTTGAGGAAGCCGTACTCCAGGACGCCGGTGTATCCGGGCTTGACCTGGTACGGGCCGATGGTCTGGCCGACTTCCCAGGTTTGGGTGGAGGAGTAGCCGGCGTTGAAGGTGACGTGGAACAGCTTGAGCAGGTCGAAGTCGACGGAGCCGCCGACGTTCCAGGTCTTGGACTTGCCTTCGCGGATGGTCTGCGTCAGGGGCAGATCGGAGTCGTTGAAGTTGGCCACGGTGGCGGTGCCTTCGACCTCGAAGGTGGAGCCGGTGATCTTGAGTTCCTGGCCGCGCTGGCCTTCAGCGGAGCAGGATTCGCCGACGGTGCCCGGGACGACCGGGACGGCGGCGGAGGCCAGCGGCGCGAAAGCGACGCCACCCATGGTGATTACACCTGCGGTCAGCGTGGCAATGATCTTGTTGCGCATGAGAGTGCCTTTCGGTTTGGCGGTATCGACCGGTCCCCGTGGTGCACGATTGCGGGGAACCTGTCCCCCCTTGTTGTGCCCGGTTGGGTCAGGGGGTGAGGTGTGGTTCCGGCCGGGTTGCCCTGCCGCTGGCCCCGGGTGGGGTCGTGGTGGGGCAGTCACCGGATCCTGTGGTTATGAGGTTATAGAACGGATGGGGCCCAAGGTTGGCGGTGTTTTTCGCTCCTCGGTTAGTGCCCCTTGAATTTTAAGGTTTCGCTGGGAGCCTTGCCATTTTCTGGACGCCACCTTGCACCCCGCTTATGCCCCTCACCAGGTACTTTCGCCCTGGAACGTACCATCATAAGCCCAGCACAGCGCGTTGATGAATGAATCAGCGCTAATTGATAGGTATCCTTTGGCCCGAAAAGTTGGGCCGATGGAACACACCCGGATAAGGGGCGGTTCACCCCCGTGGCAGCGTGGCACCCCTGGCACATCCCGGGTTATGACCCGAGTTGTGAACCTGTGCGGCAGGCCCACACCTCACCTTCCCGCACCGGCATCCGTGGCCTACAATTAGCACCGCCTTAGCTTCCCGCAGGAGGTGTGGCGCTCTGCTCGGAGCAGCAGGGGCCGCGCGCTCCATGCGGGGAGACGGCGTGGACCCCTAACCCCAGAACCCCCTAGCCCCCCATCTGACCCCGATTCGCGCGCCCGAACCCCGGTGCTCTGTACCCCGGGACGGGCCGCTCGTGACTTGCAAGGAGAATGTGCAATCGTGCCGTCATCCCAAGCCCCCGCAACACCTTCTGCACAGGCTGCCGCACCAACCCCCGCTGAAGCCGCTGCACCACCTCGCCACGTTGTTGTCACCGGCGCGGCGGGGGGCGTCGGGCGCGCGCTGGTCGCGCTGCTAGAGGCGCAGGGGGATACGGTGACGGGTTTGGATCTGCCTGATCATGACGTCACCGATGCTGCGGCAATCGCCGCCACGGTGCGCGCTCTCGACGCGCGCCAGCCTATCGACGCCCTCGTCCATGCCGCCGGCGTCCTGCATGCGGATGCTGCCGTCACCCCGGATCCCCAGGGCTTGAGCCACAGCCTTCAGGTCAACGTGGGCGGGGTGGTCAATGTGTGTTCCGTGGTGGCTGAGCTGATGATTGCGCGCGGCCGCGGGGCGATCGTGGTGGTGTCTTCTAATGCGGCGACGACGCCGCGGATGGGCATGGCCTCGTACTGTGCGTCGAAGGCTGCGGCGACTGCCTGGACTCGGGTCCTGGCGCTGGAGTGCGCTGGCCATGGGGTGCGCTGCAACATCGTTTCTCCTGGTTCCACGGATACGCCGATGTTGCGCGGTATGTGGCCGGAGGGCACGGATCAGTCAGCCCGGGTCATCGCTGGCAGCCCGGAGGAGTTTCGGCTGGGCATTCCGGACGCGACGCTGGGTTCGCCGGAGGATATCGCGGCGGCGTGCGCTTTCCTCATCTCCCCTGCCGCCCGGCACATCACCATGCATGACCTGCGCGTCGATGGCGGCGCCACCCTTGATTCTTAGATTCTTCGCGCACCACAAACAGAAAGGTTGCCGGGCCTGTGCCCATTCCGCATATCGAGTCTTATCGCATTCCTTCGGACCTTCCGACCCCCGTCGTGGACTGGACTCTCCAGCCGCAGCGTGCGGCTTTGCTGGTCCATGACATGCAGAACTATTTCATCGATGCCTTCGACCCGGATGCGGATCCCATCCGCACGGTCATCGCCAATATCCAGCAGCTCATTGCGCTTTTCGACGCCGCCGGGGCCCCCGTCTTCTACTCCGTGCAGCCGCCCGCGCAGGATCCGCTGCGCCGCGGTCTGCTCACCGAGGTCTGGGGCCAAGGCATGTCTACCAAGCAGCAGGCCGCCGTCATCGAGGCGCTGCACCCGCAGCCGCACCACCACGTGGTGACCAAGTGGCGCTATTCGGCGTTCCAGCGCACCGACCTGCGCGAGACGCTGGCCCATGCGCGACGCGATCAGCTGGTCATCACCGGCGTGTACGGGCATATGGGCTGCCAGGTCAGCGCGGCCGATGCGTTCATGAATGACATTGAGGCCTTCCTCATCACTGATGCCATCGCGGACTTTAGCGCCCGCGAGCACGCCGGCGCGATCAACTGGGTGGGCACCCGTGCTGGTGTGGCCATGACCACCGCGGCCGCCGTGGCATCGCTGGAGGCCCAGCAGTGACCTCCGATACCGCCCATAGTCTGGTCTTGACGGATAGCCGCTCCACGCTGTTAGGCATTGGGGCGCAGCGCAGCTGGCCGGATGTGCGCCAGGCCATCACGGCGTTGCATGCCGGCGGCACGCAGCGCCCTAGCCTCATCGCCGGCGCGTTGCCCTTCCACCCCACGGATGCCCCGGCGTTGTTTACCCCGCTGCGGTACTGGTTTAGCCACGGCGCACCGGAGTTTCGCACCCCTGCTGACTCTCCTGCCCGGGTGGTCGGGCAGCGCGCGATTCCCAGCGCCAACGAGCATCGCCAGCGCGTGGCCCAAGCCGTGCGCACCCTGCGCGACGGGCAGTTGCGCAAGCTGGTGTTATCCCGGGCGATGGCCTTTGAGCTGGACAAGCCCGCCGACCCGGAGGTCCTGCTCAGTCGCTTCATCGCGCATTCGGGTACCGGCCACGGGCACCTGGTGGACCTGTCCAGCGCCGGCCCTACCCACGCCCGGCAGTGGCTGGTGGGCTCCAGCCCGGAGCTGCTGATATACAAGCGCGGCCCCTACATTGAGTCGCACCCCCTGGCGGGCACCGCCCCGCGCAGCGTGGACCCGGTGGAGGATCAGGCCCGCGCCACGGAGCTGATGCTGTCTGCCAAGGATCTTGATGAGCACTCCTACGTCACCCGGGAGATCCGCCGCGTGCTCGAGCCCCTGTGCACCGAGCTGATCATCCCGGCGCGCCCGAGCCTGACGCGCACGGCGTTTACCTGGCACCTGGGCACCCGGATCACCGGCCAGCTCAAAGACCCGAAGGTCAGCGCCCTGGAGCTGGCGCAGGCGCTGCATCCCACCCCGGCGGTGGCGGGCTTCCCCAGCGCCGAGGCGCGCGAGGAGTTGGCGCGCCGGGAGCCGGATCGCGGCTTCTATGCCGGGGCGGTGGGCTGGTCTGATAGCGCCGGCAACGGCGAGTGGCGGGTGGTCATCCGCAGCGCGGTGGTCGCCGGCACGCAGGTCATCGCGCATGCCGGCGGCGGCCTAGTGGCCACCTCTGACCCGGATGTGGAGGTGGCGGAAACGTCCACCAAGTTGGGCCCGGTGCGCGCGGCGCTGGGCGTAGATACGCTAGATGGTTTGAGCCACAAGGAAGGATGATTGGTGCTGTGACGGAGAAGAATGCCGCCCTGTTTCCTGAGGAGTTTGCGCGCCGCTACCGCGCGGCCGGGTACTGGAATGAGGACACCTTAGCCACCTGGCTGCCGCAGGCTGCCGCCGCTCACCCGGACGCCCCGGCGCTGGTGGGCCATGACCTGGCTGGCCAGGAGGTGCGCTGGACCTATGCGGAGTTGCTGGCTGCCGTGCGCAGCACTGCGGCGGCGCTGGCTGAGCACGGCATTGGCCGGGATGACTTTGTGCTGGTCCAGCTGCCCAACGTGGTGGAGTATTTCCGCGTGGTGTTTGCGGTGTTTTATCTGGGGGCGCGCCCCGTTTTCGCGCTGCCGGCCCACCGGGGCGCGGAGTTGACGCACTTCCTGCGGGAGACTCAGGCTGCGGCGCTGGTGACCACGCAGGCGCGCGGAGGGGTGGATTTCCCGGCCATCGCCGCCGAGGTGATCGCCTCCCTGGGGGCGGATACGCAGCTCATCGTGTGCGGTGAGGATGCGCTGGAGGAGGACCCCCGGGGCGTCGATAAGCCTGCTGAGGTGGATCCGGAGTCCCTGGCCTTTTTGCAGGTCTCCGGTGGCACGACGGGTATTCCTAAGCTCATTCCGCGCGCTCACGCGGACTACCTGTATTCCGTGCGCGAGTCCAACCGCATCTGCCACATCACGCAGGACACCCGCATGCTGGTGGTGCTGCCGGTTTCGCACAATTTCACTATGAGCTCGCCGGGCATTCTGGGCGTCATCGGCGCCGGCGGGTGCTGCGTGCTCACCGAGGACCCCACGCCGACCTCAGTGTTTCGGCTTATCGACGCCGAGAAAATCACCTACACCTGCGCCGTCCCACCGCTGGCAATGATGTGGCTACAGATGCGCCCGCGCATCGACGCCACCCTAGACACCCTCGAAGAGCTCGGCGTCGGCGGCGCGAAGTTCACCCCGGAGGCCGCCGCGCGCGTGCGCCCCGTCCTCGGCTGCCGGCTGCGCCAAGTCTTTGGCATGGCCGAAGGGCTGGTCAACTACACCCGCAACGAGGACCCCGACGAGCTCGTCGTGGGCACCCAGGGCCGGCCCATCTCCCCCGACGATGAAATCCTCATCCTCGACGATGAAGGCAACCCCGTGCCGGACAGCGAGCGCGGCAACCTGTTTACCCGCGGGCCCTACACCATCCGCGGCTACTTCCACGGCGCCGACCCGGGCTCCTTTACCCCCGACGGCTTCTACCGCACCGGCGACATCGTGCGCCAACTGCCCAGCGGCCACCTGGTTGTGGAGGGCCGCGACAAGGACCAGATCAACCGCGGCGGGGAGAAAGTTTCTGCCGAGGAGATTGAAAACCATCTCATCGCCCACCCAGCGGTTATCGACGCCGCCTTAGTCGCCGTCCCCGACGACTACCTCGGCGAGCGCTCGTGTGCCTACGTGATCAGCGCTGAGACCCCCACCGCCGCAGACCTGCGCGACTTCCTGCGCGAACGCGGCGTGGCCACCTACAAGATCCCGGACCGCTTTGAATTCGCGGACTCCTTCCCACTGACCGGCGTGGGCAAGATCTCCCGCAAGGCCCTGCGCCGCAAACTCGCCGCACTGCTGACCGACACTGAAACCCAAGGAGAATAGCCCATGGCCGAGACCACACTGACCCGCGAGCGCATCACCGCCGACATTGCCGAAGCCCTCGGCATTACCCCCGACGAGGTCAACCCCACCACTCCGCTGGCCGACCAGGGACTCGACTCACTGCGCACCGTCATGCTGGTGGAAAACTGGCGCGCCGACGGCGCAGAGGTGGACTTCAACCAGATCATGATGGCCCCCACCCTGGATGAGTGGGTGGCCCTGCTGGTCTAATGCCCCGCGGCATCCTTGGCCTTGACCCCACAACCAAGGCCAAGGCCTACCGCACCACCCACCGAGCCGGCCACCGTCAGCGTCGCGCTGTGCACAGTCACACATGATGGGTGGCTGCCTCGCATGCGGCCCTGAATGCCCACACAGCGCCACACCCTCTTTTCCCCTTCCTAGGTTGCCCGCTCATGCTTCATCCGTCCCCTTTGGGGGCGCTTCCACCCAACCCAGAGCTGCCTTCTTTGCGCACGATGCCTGAACCACTAAGACAGGCACCGCCGCACTCAATATGACAGCCACCACAACCGCATCGGAGATGTCTGTTATTTCCCAGCAGGCAAGCATGAAGATGCTGCCCACAAGAAATAGAAGGGCGACAAGAGCGGTGCCTATCCAGGTCCGCTGGTGAGCTACCTTCCAGGCCTCGTCGGATTGCATGGTGCTGGGCAATCGAATGCCCACAATCGGATTCCGCGGCAGGGTTCCCCGGCGGCTCTTCTCTGCAATAAGGGCAAAAAGGAGTGCGCAAAACAGAGAAAGCAATCCGGTCAGGACAGTGATCCACACTGCCATCTTTTCCTTTCCCATCGCTGCCTGGCTTTACCGGAATCCTGGCCGCAACCGACGTTTCATCGCGGGTCGTGGGAACTGCGGTCATCACCGGTCCCACTACGCGTCCCCACGGCGCACACCCACAAGAACCTCGGCGTTTTGGTGTGAAACTAGATTCCCAGGATGCTCGTTTCCCCTACAATCTCGTCCACGCTTCGGCCCGTCACACCCGCCACGACCCTGGCCAGCTCCTCATGCCTGCCCAGCGTCACAAGCAGAGCCTTTTCACCGGCGTCAATCTCCACCACGGGACCCCTGCCGCAGCCCACCATTTCCGTCGGCCCGCGATGTACAGGCCAAAAAGCCAGCGGGTAGTCCAGGACGTCGCAGCATTGTTCACCAGGCGTATGGAACGCACCTGCGCGGCATCCACCTTAAAGATGCGAATGCCGCAGACATACACGCACAGGACCCCACCTTCGGCACATTTTGTGGAGACGTTAAAGATGGCGCACGAAAATCCAACGAGGGCAAAAACGCCACACCAGATATAAAAGCTGATCCCTCCAAGGAACAGGAATACCAGCCCAAGCCCCCAGAGAAGTGCGGCCATCAAGGCCCTAGTCGGGCCCGGGGCCCAGGCGAGTTCATGAAACGTGAGTTTGTCCACCATGCGTACCTCACTGTGCGTTATGTATTTTCGCGTCACCGCCCCACCAGCTTGGCGCTCTGCGTGATCGTGGAGGTGTTGGCCCCAAAGTAGCAGGACACCCGCCGATGGCCCTGCTCGCGCGGCTGCCCGGCAACGCCTACCGGGCAGGCGAGGCTAGTCAGCGCCGGTAGCCTCCGGGTACTGGCGTGATCCCGCCGCCCACCACCGGGCGAAGGCATTGCCACCCTGCTGCTGGAGGTGCGCCGGGTCGCCCACGCAGGCCAGCTGGCCTGCCTCCAGGACGGCCACCTGATCGCACGCCGCCGCAGTGGCCGGCTGGTGGGTGACCACCACACACGTGCGGCCCTGCTCGCGCACGGCCGCGATGAGGCTGCGCTGTTCCGCATCGGTCATCGCGGCCGAGGGCTCGTCCAACACCACGATGGGGGCCTGGCTGTAGAGCACCCGCGCGATGCTGACCCGCTGGCGATCCTGGTCCGGCAATTCGCTGGCTTGGGCGCCCACAACATAATCCAGCCCGCCGGGCAGCACGCTCACCGTGTTAGTCAGCCCCGCCGCGCGCACGGCATAGTCCAACCGTGCGGCATCGATAGGTGTGGCTGCCGCCCCTCCCCCGGTGAGGTCGCTCGCCGTGATCGTAGTGCGGATGCTCGCGCTGAGCAGGATGGGTTCTTGGGGCAGGTAGCTCACGCGGCGTCGATAAGCATCGCGGTGCGCGCGCGACTCGCACCACCCTTCCGCGATGATGCGGCCCTGCTGCGGGTGCTCGAGCCCCGCGCACAGGCGGATCAACGTGGTCTTGCCCGCGCCGGACTGCCCCACGATGCCCAACACCTGGCCCGCGGGCACGCGCAGGGACACGTTGCGCACCACGGGCGCATCGGCCGCGTAGCCCCACGAGACCTGATCAACGCTCAATTCGCCGGGATGGCGTGGCCGCGGTGCCGGCTCGACGGTGGCCTGGTCAAGGGGTTCGCGCGGTTGGGCAAAGAACTCGTTGAGCTTCAGGGCCGCCACGGTGGCCTGCTTCCAGCCATCGATGATGGAGGCCACCTGCTGGACGGGGCCGAAGAGCTGTCCGGCTAACAACAGCAACGCCGCGCACACCCCCACCCCCAGCTGGCCCGCGGCGATCTCGCGCGCGCACAGCCACACCACCAGGGCCGTGGTGACCTGCGCATTAAACGCCACGAACGGGAAGTAGAAGGCCATCGCCTTTTGCGCGCGCAGCCGCGCCCGAGCGTAAGTATCAGACAACGCCGCAAAGCGGTTTCCTGCCTGCCGGGCCTGCCCACTGCGCATCACGTGATCCCGGCCGCGCGTATCCTCATCCAGCGCCGCGTTGACCTGGCCCATGTGGCGGCGCGCCCGGGTATAGCTGCGGTCCAGCACCACATTGAACACCACCGTCGCCCCCACCACGATCACCACGTTGGTCAACGCCACGCTGGTCACCCCAGGGGCGATAACCAGCATGGATACGGCCACCACAACGATGGTGATGAGTGCGGACAGCGCCGGCGCCAGCCCCTGCTGCAAAAATCGGGCCAAGGATTCCACATCCGCGACCACCTTGGTCAACACCTCGCCGCGGCGCGTGCTGCGAGCAATCCCCACCGGGGTGAGCACCACCTGCTGGGCCGCAAGACGCCGCACCTGGCGCTGCACCGTTTCTGCCGCCGTGGCACACACGATTGCCTGCACGCAGTCGATGATCGCCCAGGCCACCACGATGGCCACTGCAAGAAGCAACCACCGCGTGGGGTAGGCGGCATCCTGCGGCGGGGAGGCGCTGGTAAGCACGTGATCGTACACCCGCGAGAAGCCCACCGTGAGCCCCGTGGTGATCAGCATCAACAGCGCCGCGCACACAAAACGCCACCCCGAGCGCGCCACCAGGGTGCGCACCCGCAACGCCTGTTCTTCCGTGACCACCTGCGCGCCGGGGCCATCCCACACAGAGCTCAGCTGCGGTGTTCGCGCCTGCGCGTCGGCGGCCGGCTGCGCGTCTTGCACCGGAGCCTCCACCAGCACCGCCTCCGGTATCGCACGCGCCACCGCGGCGGCATCCGTGGTCACCACGATGACGCCCCTGCTGCTTTGCGACGCCCCCACGGCCCGCCCCAGCCGCCCAAAGACCTCCGCAGCGGTCACCGGATCCACCGCCGCCGCGGGCTCCTGCAACACCAGCCACGGGGCCTGCGAATACCATGCGCGCGCCACGGCCAGGCGCGCCCGTTGGCCCCCGGAAAGATTCTCCGCCCCCTCGGTCAGCTCATAGTCCGTACCGCCGGGTAGCTGCGCTATGAGCGCATCAAGACCCGCAACCCGCAGCGCCGCCTGTCCCCGTGCGGCGTCCCACTCCTGGCCATCGCACAACGCCTGCGCGATGCTGCCCGTGGCAAAGAAGGGCGCGCGCCCCACGGTGACTACCTCGCGCCAATAGGACTCCAAAGACAAATCCTCTACCGCGCACCCACCCAGGCGCACCGAACCGGGGCACTGCGAGGCTTGCTCGCTGCGCGCTAGCAACGCGCAGACGTGTTCCACCTGCGCCGACGATGGACAATCCACCACCAGCACCGCACCAGGGCGCACCCGTATAGGCGGCTGTTGCTTGGTCAACGCCAGCTCCATGTCTGCGCCCTGCGGGGCAGGACGCCCAGCGCTCACATCCACCGCCGGGGCGGCTAAGACCGCAGCCACCCTGTTCATGCTGGGCACCGCCCGCGACAGGTTAATCACATACATGGCCAGCACCCGAGTCGGGCCCACCAGCATGCCCAGATACAGGGAAAACGCGACCAACGCCCCCACATCCACGGACCCGCGAATAACCAACAGCGCGCCCACACCCACCACGGCCAGCTGCCCACACCAGGGGATGACCTGCAAAGCCGCGGACAGGGGGGCCTGCGTGCGCGCCAAACTCATCCGCGCCTGATACAGCCTGGACGTGACCTCCTTGACCGCGGCGAGGCCGCGGTGCTGCAACCCCTCCGACACAATCAAGGTATGCGCGGACACCAGCTCGGCGACGAGCTGGCCGAACACGCTGAACAGGTCTTGGACCTGTCCGGCGACATCGGTAACCACAATGCGCACTCGCGCCACCACGCACCCGAAGACCACGACCGTCAGCACGACAATGAGCGTCAACGGCACCGAAAGCCACAGCATCAACCCCAGGCCCAGGGTGTAATAGACCGCCACGGCGACGGGCACGGGGATCATGGTCAAGACCAGCTGGATCTGCTGCAAATCCGAGTTGGTCCGCGTCACAATCTCGTGTGGGCTCAGCAATCCCGACTGCGCCGCCGAGCTGTTCTGTGCGGCGGCGTACATGCGCACCCGCAGCCGGTGTTGCACATCCAGCGACAGCTTCCCGGCGAACCATCGGCGCACATAATCGCCCGCAAAGTCCACCGCGGCCAGCGCCACGATGCCCAGTGCGCACCAGGTCACTCGATCGACGCGCTGCACCACGGCGTCATTGAGCGCCCCTCGCGTCAGCAGCGGGGTGAGCACCATGCCGCTGACGCTGATCACCGTGACCGCGAGAATCCACCACAATTGCCGCGCGTGATGGCGAACTTCGGCCACTATGAGCCGCACACCTGGGCCGACCATCTATCCGCGCTGCCGGGAGGTCAGGTCCGCCAGCTGCTCAACCACCTGCGCCGGGCTGGGCATCTGCGCCATCTCTGCGCGCACGCGCCGCGCGGCCTCAGCCAGCTGGGCGTCATCCAGCGCGCCTGCCACCAGCTGTGCGGTCAGGCCGTCCTCGCCGGGGATGAGCCCGCAGCCGGCATCGGCAACAAGCCGAGCGTTGAGCGGCCGGTCCGCCCCCTGACCAAAGACAATCTGGGGCACCCCGTGGTGCAGGGCGGTCAAGGTATTGCCCGCCCCGCCGTGGTGGATGAACAGGTCTGCATCATCGAGCACGCCGCCGGGGAACCAGTCCACCACGCGCACATTGTCCGGCAGGCGCTCCGGCAGCTCGGCGCGCGCGTTGTGGCGCAGTTGGATGACGTAGTCCACGTCGGCTACGGCATCGTCCTGGCCGTTGAGGATGGTGGCGAGCAAGCCCAGCCCATCGACCATCGGCTTGAGCGTGCCCAGGCTCACGGCCACCCGGCGCGGGGTCCGTGCTGCATCCGATTCAGCATCGTCCTGGGTATGGCGCGGCCACAGGTTTCCTACCACGGCGCCGCCGTTGTAGGGCACGTAGCGCATGGGCAGGCACTGCGGGGCGGGGCATTCCAACACGGTCATGCTCGGCGGGGCGACGTCGATCCACGCGCGATCGGCCGCCAGGTCCGCTACCTGAAGGCCCAGGTCCGGGCGCGCGTCCAGCAGCGCCTGGGTGACCACGTCCACGTGGTGGGCCTGGTGGGCAAAGCCGACGGTCTGCATGACGGTGGGGATCTCGTGGCGGGTCCCCAGCACGCGGGCGCACACGCCTAAGGGTGGGTAGATGATCAGGTCCGGGTGCCAGTCCTGGATGAGGGCATCGGCGGCGTCGATAAGCAGGTCGCTGAAGAAGGGGAAGCCCATGGGGCGGGTGCCGGCGTGGGCCTGCTTGCGCTTGTCCTCCCAGCGGGCGTACTCCGCGTCGGCGTCGCAGTCGGGGGCGGCGTCATAGGCGGCTAGCCCGGCGTGGGCGACTTTGGTGGCCATGGCACCGGCGGTGGCCACGATGGTGCGGGCTCCTGCGGTGCGGAAGGCTTGGGCCAGGGTGATGATGGGGTAGGTCAGTCCATAGAGCGGTGGGGCGATGAAGAGGACCTTCACTAGGCGCCTTTCTTAACAAGCGGCGGCTCGGCGGCCGCGTGGGGTGTGGGGAAGCAAAGCAACACGAGAAGGCTTTCCACGCGCCGCACTAGCGTGCAGCGCAGGGAATGCCTCGGTTAGGTTTAGCAGCAATTGGTTTTCCTGACCTAATCCTGCTGGCCACTACCCCCATATAGCGCTACCCCTACTCCGCAATGTAGGTATTCGCGCAGGTCATTGACCTAAAAGCGGTTATCATGGCCACCACACCCGGCGTCCAGGAAGCTTGCACGCAGCGCAGCTATCGCGTAGGAGTTAACTAGGTTGCGCAAAGCTCACCACATTCTCCGGGCGTGATCGACTGCGCACTCCGTGTAGAAACCGTGGCAGCGCCGCGCCTCACCCGGCCGGCGTCACCACACGCCCATCGTCGATAGACCTCCCCACCCAAGGAGATACACACCCATGACTACCCTTTCTGCCCGGCGCGGCTGGATGCGCGCCCTCGCGCCCGCCGCAATCCTGTCCGTGGGCCTGATTTCCGCGTGCAGCAACGCCGGCACCGGATCCACCGACTCCACCGAGGCCGCCGGAGCAACCCAGTCCAGCGCCGCCAGCAGCTCTGCACAGTCCTGCCTGGACGACAAGCGCCACACGATGTCCCAAACAGCGCTACCCGACGGCTGGGTGCGCGTCACCGCTGACTACACCAGCACCGACCTGCACGCCACCCCCTCCCTGCCCACCACCGTCACCGACGGCACCGGCACGAGCGTAGAAATCCACGACGCCTCCCGCATCATCTCCGCCGGCGACGGCGTCTCCGCCACCCTGGGCGCCCTGGGCCTGGCCGGCAACATCGCCGCCGCCCCGGAAAACAGCACCTCCCCGGAGGGCGAATGCGCCCCGGAGCACTTCGCGTTTAACAAGTCCACCGGCGCCGAGGGCCTGCTGGCCATGAACGGCACCCTGTTCATTGGCGATAACTCCAAGCGCCACGGCGACGTGGCCAAGCAGTTCCGCGACGCCCACACCGACGCGGTGGTGCTCGACGATAAGAAGCCGCAGGTAGAAAAGATCCAGGACGTCGCCGACTTCGTTGGCGCCGCGGACACCGGCAAGGAGCTCGTCGCGGCGATCAACAAGGACTTCGACGAGGCCAAGAAGCTCGTCGCCGACAATGATCTGGGCTCCCTGCGCATCATCCAGGTCACCGCCACCGGTGCGGGCGGGCAGAACTCCGTCGCCGGCGTGGGCGCGCCCGGCACCGAGCTGGTAGAAACCCTGGGCCTGACCAGCGTGGGCAAGGAGTCCGGCTTCCGCGGATTCTCCCGCGAGTTCAGCAACGAGGGCATCTTGTCTTCTGCCCCGGACGTGATCATCCTGGCGGAGTCGGACTTAAGCAAGTGGGGCGGGGCCGACGGCCTGTTCGAGGCCTTCCCCACCCTGAAGGACACCCCTGCCGGAACGGCCAACCGCATCATCGTGCTGCCGGATTCCTTCATCCGTTACACCAGCCCGCAGATCGGTGAGGGGGCCCAGGCCCTGGCAAAGGCGCTCCTTGACACCAAGAAGTAAGGAACCCCAGGCGGAGGTCCGCCGCATCCCCCTGGCGCTGTTCTTGGGTATCGGTGTGGCCCTCCTCGCCGTGGTGGCGGTGGTCTCCGTGTCCATCGGCCCGCTGCGCATCCCCTTTGACCAGGTGTGGACAATCGTCGGTGCCGGCCCGCAGCCGGACGCCGCGCTGGGAATCAACCCCCGCGACTCCTCCGTGGTGTGGTCGCTGCGGCTCCCGCGCGTGGTCATGGGCGTGATCGTGGGCGCGGGCTTGGCCATATCCGGCGCCGCGCTGCAAAGCCTGTTTAACAACCCGCTGGCAGACCCCGGCATCGTGGGCGTGACCGGCGGGTGTTCGGCAGGCGCGGTCGCGGCGATCGTGCTGGTTGATTCGGCCACCACGTGGACGGTGCCCATCGGGGCATTCGTCGCCGGCCTGTCCGTCACCCTGCTCATCTATGCGCTGGCGCGCCCGGGACGCAACCACGGCACCGCGCGGATGCTGCTGGTGGGCATCGCGGTCGGCGCTGCCTGCCAGGCGGTGGTGGGATTTTTGACCTACACCGCCGATGAGAAGCAGCTGCAATCGCTGGTGTTTTGGCAGATGGGCTCGCTGGGCAAGGTCACCTGGCCCCAGCTGGGCGCCGTCAGCCCCGTCTTTGTGCTGGGCGTGGTGCTGGTGGTGTTCTTGGCCAAGGCCTTGGACGTGCTCACGCTCGGCGAGCGGGAGGCCCAACACCTGGGTCTGGACGTGCGCCGCGCCCGGTTCCTGGTGATCATTGTCACCGCGCTGCTCACGGCGTCTGCGGTGGCCTTCGCGGGCGCCATCGGCTTTATCGGCCTGGTGGTTCCCCACATCGTGCGCTTCATCGTCGGCCCGGGTCACCGCGCGTTGCTGCCAGCATCCGCGGTCGCCGGCGCGGTGCTCATCGTGGCTGCCGACGCCGCCGCGCGCACCATCGCCCCGCCAGCAGAGGTGCCCATTGGGCTGTTCACCGCCGCGGTGGGCGCCCCGTTCTTCCTGTTCTTGGTGCTGCGTGAAAAGCGGGTGGTGCGATGAACGCGGATTGTGCAGTCCACGTCGCCGGCGTGACGGTACGCGCCGGGGGCCGGGTGCTCCTCGACGATGTGCACGTGGACTTCCTGCACGGTCAGGTCACGGCCCTGGTGGGCCCCAATGGGGCGGGAAAATCCACGCTCCTTGGGGTCGTGGCGGGAGACGATCCCACCGCGGCGGGCGCTGTGCGCATCGCCGACAAGGCGGTCAACACGTTCCGCCCCAAGGAGTTGGCGCAGGTGCGCTCGGTGATGCTGCAGCGCCACGACGCCCATTTTGGTTTCACCGTCGATGAGTCCGTGGCCATGGGGCGCCTGCCCTACAAGGTGGATCGCCAGGGCGATCGCCGCCGCGTCATCGCCGCCCTGGAGACCACGGAGCTGGAGTCGATGGCACGCCGCTCGGTGACCACCCTGTCCGGCGGGGAGGCCGCCCGGGTGCAATTCGCCCGCGCCCAGGTCCAGGACGCACAGGTGGTGCTTCTCGACGAACCCACCGCCGCCCTCGACCTGCGCCACCAGGAAATCGTGCTCGCCCAGGCACACCGGTGGGCGCGGGAGGGAAAGACGGTCATTGTGGTCCTCCACGACCTCAACGTCGCCGCGCGCTACGCAGACCGCATTGTCATGCTCAAGCAGGGCCGCGTGGTCTGCGCCGCACCCCCGGACCAGGCGCTGACCCCGGAGCGCATTCTCGAGGTCTACGGTCAGCGCGTCCACGTGCTGACCCACCCGGATAATGGCGCGCCCATCATCGTGCCCATCGGACCGCCCCAAAGTTAGCGTGTCCTATGCTAGGGGGACGTGGGGCCGGCCTGGCCCCGCCCCTTGTGTGCCCTTATTGAGTCAGCTTCAGATCTGGATGATGCCACCGCAATGCCCGCTTCTTTTTTCACCGATGACGACCTCATCCGCCGCGCGGAAGACCACAGTCTGCCCGCGTCGGGGGATGCCCTGTGGCAGGAACTGACTTCCGGGGGCACGCCGGTCGTCGATAAGCAGACCAACCGCTGGACATTCCTGTGGCGCACACCGCCGGGCCTGGACACCCCCGAGGCAGTACACCTGGCGCTCAACCGCATCACGGACAAGGACCAGCAGGCGCGCGGCATGATGCTGCCCATCCCGGGCACGGACATCTGGGCGCGCACGCTCATCCTGCCGCCGACGCTGCGCGCCTCCTACTGCTTCAACCCCGTCGCCGCCGGCGGGCAGGTGCGCAAAGGGCCGCCCGCACACAACACCTACGCCGGGTTCCTGGACACCACCGCCACCACCGCGCCCATGGTCCGCGGCGACCAGCCCGGCCGGGGGCTGTCCCTGCTGCGCGGGCCCGGCGCGCCCGCCGACCCGCTGTGGGAAACACACCGCCAGGGCACCCCGGACGCCCCGCCCCACCGCGGCTACACCGTGGCTGACCTGGACTTCCCGGACACCGCCGCCGCGCACCCCGACGCCGAGCTGACCCGCGGCGCCTACCTGTACCTGCCCGCCGACACGGCGGCGTGCGGCCTGCTGACCATCTTTGACGCCCACGTCTGGTTCGACCGCCTTCACCTGCCGGACATCCTGGCCGCCGCCACCGCGGACGGGGTCCTGCCCCCGCTGGCGGTGCTGGGCCTGGCCAACAACTCGGTACCCGACCGCAAGGCCACCCTGGGCGCCAACCCCGTGTTTGTGCACGAGGTCGCCGGCCGGGCCACCGACTGGGCGCGCGCCCAGGCCAAGGCCGCCGGGGTGGCGCTCTCCGGACCGCGGATCCTCGCCGGGCAATCCCTCGGCGGGCTGACCGCGCTGCTCGCCGCCCGCGAGCTGCCGCAGGCCTGGGACCACATCATCGCCCAGTCGCCCTCCCTGTGGTGGGTGCCCGGGGAAAACCGCTTCCCCGCGCACCTCGGCGAGCGCACCATCGACTGGATCACCGGGGAGCTTGCCGCCGCCGCGGCCGGTGCCGGTAGCGCCGAGGCCAGTGGGGTACGGCTGCCGCCCATCCACCTCGACGTGGGCCTGCAAGAAAAGCTCTCCGTGGCGCGCATGCACATGCTCGCCCAGGTGCTCGACACCCCGCTGCACCTCTACGACGGCGGCCACGACTACGCCTGGTGGCGCTGCGCGCTGACCACCCGGCTGCACGCCATTCTCAGCCCCGAATCACTCCCCGATGTCGGCCCCGCCCTGACAGACTTACCCACCACCGCGAAAGGTAGTGCCCAATGACCCCCGGCCAAACCGCCCTCTGGTTCGCCCAGGCCGCCCTGCCGAACAGCAGCGCCCTGCAATGCGCGGAGCTGCTGACCTTCACCGGCGAGGTGGACCCGCAGCTGCTGGGTCGCGCCCTGTGCCACTGCCTGGACGCCCTGCCCGCCTTGAGCGCCTCCTATGAGCTCGACGCGCAGGCCACCCCGCGGGCGGTGCCGGATCCGCAGGCCCGCCCGGCCGCGGAGCATCTGAGCTTTGGCAACCTGGACGCCGACACCGACCCGGTCACCTGGGCGGCCACCACCGTCGCCGCTGCGAAGGCGATGACGGACGGCACCCGCATCGCCGGGCAGCAGCTTCACGGTCACCACATCATGACCACCGCGTCCGGGCAGGTGGTTTGGCTGGCCCGCTTCCACCACATCATCGCCGACGGCTTTGCCATCAACTCGCTGATCCGCTGGGTGGGCCAGACCTACCAGGCGCTGCTCGTCGGCGAGGACCCCGCGGGCGTGGCCTGCCCACTGCGACCCGCCGACCCCGCCGACACCCGCCCCATCAGCGCCGCCGACGAGGACTTTTGGACCGACCCGGCGCGCAGCATTACCGCCAACCCGCCGACCCTGCTGCGGACAGACCGGCCCGCCACCACCGGCCGCCCCATCGCCGCCACCGCGCTGATTAGCGCCCCCACCCGCCGCGCACTGCGCGCCAGCGCCACCGCCTGCTCGGTCAGCGAGCTTGATGTCCTTGCGGCCTTGAGCGCCCACTACACCGCCGCCATGACCGGCGCCGAGACCGTCAGCCTGGGCCTGCCGCTGATGAACCGCCCGCTGGGGGCACGCACCGTGGCCCTCGAACCGGCGGTCAACGTGCTGCCGCTGACGCTGACCCCCCTGGATGCAACCGCCCGCGACCAGAACGCCGCGCAGTCCTACGCCGCGGCGGCGGCCGCGATTGCGGCCCTGCGCGCCCATGACACCATGCGCGGCGAGGAGCTGCGCCGCCTGCTGGGGGTGTCTGACCCCTCCCACCAGTTCACCGGGCCGAGCATCAACCTGCGCCCCTTTAGCCCCGTCTTTTCCTTCGGTCCGGCCAGCGCCGCGCTGCGCACCATTTCGGTGGGCCTGGTCCATGACGTGGAGCTGATCTTCCAGTCAGAGATGGACGGCGGCATGCTCATTCAGGGCCTTGCCCACGGCACCGACGCCGACGAGGCCACCCTGGCCGCCCACATCACCCGCCTGGCGCACCTGGTTAGCGCCGCCGCCCACGCCTCGGCCGACGCGCCGCTGGCCGCCCTTGAGGTTGCTACCCCGGAAGAAAAGGCCACCGTCTTAGGCACCTTCAACGCCACCGCGCATGCCACGGCCCACCCGACCGTGCAGCAGGCCGTGCAGGCGTGCCGGGCCACGGGGGACGGGGGTGGGCTGTGGTGGTCCGGGCAGTGGCTCGACCGCGCCGCACTGTGGCAGCAGGTTGACGCCGTGGCCGCCCGGCTTGCCGAGCTGGGCGCGCGCCCCGGCACGCTGGTGGCCGTGGAGCTGCCGCGCAGCCCCGCGCTGTCTCTCACCATCGCTGCGTGCGCGCTGGTCGGCTGCGCCTGGCTGCCCATCGACCCGGAGCTGCCCGCCGCGCGCACCGCCTACATGCGCAGCATCGCCCACCCGGTGCTGCGCGTGGGCGCTACGCCGGAAGCGGATGTGCACCTGGACCCACAGGTCATCGATCCGGCGCGCCCCCTGCTTACCGACTCCCCCGCCCACCCGGCGCCGGAGTGGGAGCAGGCCAGCCCCACCGACCCGGCCTATGTGCTGTTTACCTCCGGGTCCACCGGAAAGCCCAAGGGGGTGGAGGTGCCGCAGTGTGGCATCGCCAACCGGCTGGAGTGGATGGCCGCCTACTACGGCATCGGCAGCGGCGACACGATCATGCAAAAGACGCACTCGTCCTTTGACGTGTCCGTATGGGAATTCCTCCTGCCCTTCACCCACGGCTGCGCGCAGGCCGTGGCCAGCCCCGACGCGCACCGCGATCCCGCCACGTTGTGCACAGAGCTTGCCGACGCCCGCGCCACCATCTGTCACTTCGTCCCTTCCGCTCTCAAGGCCTTCCTCGCCTGGGCGGATGCCACCAGCGCACCGCAGGACACCCTCCTGCCGGACCTGCGGGCGGTGATCTGCTCCGGCGAGGCGCTGCCTGTAAGCGTGGCCCACCGGGGCGTCGAAAAGCTCCACTGCGCACTGCACAACCTCTACGGGCCCACCGAGGCCTCCGTGGACGTGACCGCCTACACGATCACGGGCACCGAAGACACCGTTCCCATCGGCGCGCCGGTGTGGAATACCCGCTGCTACGTGCGCGATACCGCCGGGCGGATCCTGCCCGTTGGGGCCACCGGGCGGCTGTGGCTCGCCGGCGTCCAGGTGGCCACCGGATACATCGGCCGGCACGAGCTGACCGCCGCCGCCTTCCAGGAAGATCCCTTCGCCGAAGGGCGCATGTATGACTCCGGCGACCTGGCCCGGTGGCGCCCCGACGGGACCCTCGACTACCTGGGCCGCGCCGACTCCCAGGTCAAGCTGCGCGGACAGCGCCTCGAACCCGCCGAGATCGAAGACGTCCTCCACTCCCACCCCGATGTCGCGCAGGTGGCCGTGGGAGTGGTGGGGCTCGGCAGCGACGCTAGCGATAGCACCACGGAGTCTCTAGTCGCCTGGGTTGTGCCCACCCCGGACGCGGCGACCCCCCTGGACACCAGCACGCTTCTCGACCACGCCCGCGCCCACCTGCCCGCCTACATGGTGCCCACCGCCGTCGTCGAACTCGACGCGCTGCCCACCACCACCTCCGGGAAGCTGGACACCCGGGCCCTGCCCCTGCCCGAGCTGGACACCGGCGCAGACGGGCCCGCGCCGGCCACCCCCACCGAGGAACGCGTCGCCGCGGCCATGGGCCGGGTGTTGGGGCGCTGCGGCCACGGGAGCTTAAGCCGCGACGCCCACTTCTTTGAGCTCGGCGGCACCTCCCTGTCCGCCGTAGAGCTCACCGTCGCCCTCGACGGGGCGATCAGCGTGGCAGACATCTTCGCCGCACCCACCGTCGCCGCGCTGGCCACCCGGCTGGAGGCCGGTGCGAGTACCAACGCTGCCGCCAGCGCTGCAACCAGCCCGGAAGGCGCACCGAACGCCGGGCCCTCCGGCTTCGACCCCTTCCTGGTGCTGCGCGAACACCGCGACGGGGTGCCGCTGTACTGCCTCTACCCCGCAGGCGGGCTGAGCTGGTCCTACACCGGACTGCTGCCGCTGCTTACGGATGCGCGGCGGGGCGTCATCCTGGCCCAATCGCCCGGGCTGCTGCCCCACACCGCGCCGGCGGACACCTTAAGCGCCGCCGCCGCACTCGTGGTCGCCGACATCCGCGCCCGGGGCCTGACCCAGGTAGACCTGGTCGGCTGGTCCGTCGGCGGGGTGCTCGCCCAAGAGGTTGCCGCCCAACTCGAAGCCGCCGCCGCAGGCTCCACCCACACCCCCCAGGTGCGCCGCCTGTGCCTGCTCGACGCCTACCCCGCCGAACTCTGGCAAGGCCGGCCCGCCCCCACCCACCACGAACTCCTCCAAGGCGTGCTGACCATGGCCGGGCGCGACTGGGCCGAGGAAGGCGACGAGCTGGACGAATCCCACGTCATCGCCGCCCTGCGCGCCAGCGGCGGCGCCTTCGGCGCCCTGCCCGAATCCGTCCTCGGGGCAATTACCACCATGATCGCCCACAACGCACGCATCATGCGCGAACACACCACCCACCCGTGGTCCGGCACCGCCGACTTCTTCCGCGCCGAACGCAACCCCGAACACATGGACCACACTATTTGGCAGGACTACCTGGGCGGACTGCGCGTCCACCGCCTCGACGTCACCCACCCGGGACTCGTTGCCCCAGACAGCCTGGCTGCCGTGGCAACGGTCCTCAACGCCCCCGCTTAACACACCCACACCACCTAAGAAGGAACACACCGTGAGCACAGATCCACTACCCAGCGGCGCCCCCGCCGCTGCGCCCTCCCGTGACGGGGACGCCCTGCGTGGCGCCGGGGGCGTCGATAAGCAGGGCGGGGTAACCACCCGCCTGCCCGGGGCGATCATTGCCATCTGCGGGGCGGCGATCGCCTTCGATGGCTACGACATCGTCGTCTACGGCACCACCCTGTCGCGCCTGCGTGACGAATGGGGCCTCGACCCCAGCACCGCCGGACTCGTCGGCTCCTCCGCCCTCGCCGGCATGCTGCTCGGCGCGATCCTAGTGGGCAGCTTCGCCAGCCTGTGGGGACGCAAACGCACCTTCCTGGCCTGCCTGATCTGGTTCAGCGTGCTCATGGCCGCCTGCGCCGCCGCCGGCGGGCCCGTACTCTTCGCCGTCCTCCGCTTCCTCGCAGGCCTAGGCCTCGGCGGAGTCATGCCGCTGGCCGCCGCACTGACCACAGAATTCGCCCCACCCGGGCGCCGCGCCGTAGCCTACGTGCTCATGCAATCCGGCTACCCCATCGGCGGGGTCGCCGCCTCCCTGATCGCCATGTGGGTCATCCCCAACCTGTCCTGGCACTGGATGTACCTCATCGGCGCCCTACCGCTGATCACCGTCGTCCCCGCCGCCTGGAAATGGCTACCCGATTCCCGCGAAGATGCCGCAAGCAATGACCACACCGCCGGATTGCGCATCATCTTCGCACCCCACCTGCGCGCCATGACCATCGCGTTCTGGGCAATCAGCTTCTGCTCCCTCCTCTTCGTCTACGGCGCCAACACCTGGCTGCCCGCACTCATGGAAGCCAACGGGCACGCCTTCCGCAGCTCACTGGCCTTCCTCATGTGCTTCAACGCCGGCGCCATCATCGGCGGCATCGCCGCCGGGGTGGTGGCAGACAAACTCGGCTCCCGCATCGTAGTCACCGCCTCCTTTATCATCGGCGCCGTGGCCATCTGCGCCTTCGCGTTCGTAGGCTCCACCGCCGTACTGCTAGGCATTGCCATCTTCGCCGGCTACGGAGCCGTGGCCACCCAAACCCTCATCAACGGCTGGGTGACCCGCTCCTACCCCGCCGCCGCACGCACCACCGGCGTCGGCTGGTCACTGGGCATGGGCCGCCTCGGCGCCATCATCGGGCCCTGGGTCACCGGCGTGCTCGTCGCCTCCACCGGCGCCAGCCAAGCCCCCTTCCTCTTGTTCGCAGCCACCGCGCTCGTCGGCGCGGGGCTGTCCTGGATCCTACGAAAGGCAGGTTCATAAACCATGAAACTCCGCTCGCGATTTGCCTGCGCACTCGCCGCAGTGGCGCTGGCCGCGCCGCTGGCTACGGCTGCTGTGCCTTCGGTGCCTGGGTTGCCTTCGGTGCCCGGGTTGCCTGGGGTGCCGCCGGTCGCGGAGGGCTCCTCCGCCCCCGCCACCGTGGCCCCCGACGCCCCCACCGTGCTCATCATCCCCGGCCAATCCGTAGGCACCCTGCCCTACGGCCCCCTAGCCAACTCCCTGCGCACCGCCGGCTACAACGCCCGCATCCTCGACCTCGCCGGCACCGACCTGCGTGCCGACGCCGCCGCCATCGCCGCCGAAGTCACCTCCATCCGGGCAACCAACCCCCACGCCCGCATCTCCCTGGTAGGCCACAGCGCAGGCGGCATGAGCGCCCGCGAATACCTCGTCCATGGCGGCGGGGCCGGGATCATTGAGTCCTACATCGCCATGGGCAGCCCCCAATACGGCAGCCCCGGCGCCTGCGTCCAACAAGGCCTCGCCCGCGACCTCTGCCCCGGCTCCGACTTCCTCACCGCCCTCAACGCGGGTGACGACACCCCCGGCACCACCCACTACTACTCCCTGCGCTCCGCCCACGAATGGGCCGACGGGCGTCTCGACGGCGGCCAATGCCGCATCACCCCCCTACCGCTGCCCCTGTTCGGCCTCGGCGGCGGCGGACTCCACCACTCCCTAGAACCCCTGCAACACGAGGCCATCGCCGCCGTGATCACCGCCCTAGGCGGCACCTGCGCCGGCGACTTTGTCACCGAGCCCGACGGCGCCATCCGCTGGCAAGACACCGTCTTCCAGGACGGCCTATAGATTCCCTTCTTCCCGGCGGCAGCCCGTGCGCACTCCTCATGCTGTGCGCACGGCCTCTTGTTTTTCTAGAGCGAGGGGCTGTGGGTGGCTGTGGTCTGGGGGGCGCGGGGCGTCGCTACGCGTTACTGCGCTGACACTGGGCGTTTCGAGTGACGGTTCCGGCGTGCGCCTGCCGTGCCCCCGCCGTGTCCCCGCCGTGCGCCCTAATGCGACGTGTGACTGGTGGGGTTTACACGGTGCACAAAACACCCCCAAAACGGCCGCTTTTCACCCCCGAAAACGCACTCGGCCAGTCACACCAGTCACACGGTGCAGAGGCAGGGCTCCGGACGACCACCGATTGCTAAGACCCGGGCTGAGAAAACCGCGGGGGCAGTCCCCAACAGCGCTTCGGCCGCAGTCGGCGGCCCTCCACATGCGACGTGTGACTGGTGGGGTTTACACGGTGCACAAAACACCCCCGAAAAGGCCGCTTTTCACCCCCGAAAACGCACTCGGCCAGTCACACCAGTCACACGGTGCGGGGACGAGGCTCCTGTCCCCCCCTTTGCCGTGCCCCAGTCCCGCTTATCGACGCCGCGTGCTCCGCGCGCACCACTGGTCTCGACATCGGGGATCGCCAAGGCGGTAGACATAAGGGAACAACGGCGTGGCGGTACAGCATTACCGGTAGACTCGCTCACTGCAGTGGCCCCGCGCCGGTAGTCACGCACTTACGCCACAAACTCAGAACGAAGGAAGGCAGGGAAACGACATGGATCTCCATCAGCTCACCAAGTGGTCCCTCATCTGCGCCGCCATCTTGGTCGTCGTGGGCTTCCTCCTCGGCGATGCTGCGTGGGGTCTTTCAGCCGCAGCGATTCTGTTGGCGATGTACGCAGTCAGTGTGTTGGTAAGTACCTGGCGCCGGAAATAGCGCCCGGTGCCCATCGATAGCGGAGCACAGCTCTGATTGTGGGGAGCGCAACGCACCGGGGCGTCGATAAGCGAAAAAAGCCCCCAGGAAGAACCTGGGGGCTTGATCTTTATCGAGCTAGCGCAAAATTACTTGGCCTTCTCGATGATCTCGACGAGACGGAAGTGCTTGTCCTTGGACAGCGGCCGGGTCTCGGCGATCTGGACGCGGTCGCCAACGCCGGCGATCTCGTCTTCGTCATGCACCTTCACCTTGGAGTTGGTGCGCATGGTCTTGCCGTAGAGGGCGTGGCGCTTGCGGTCTTCCAGCTCAACGACGATGGTCTTCTGCATCTTGTCAGAAACCACGTAGCCGATGCGGACCTTCTGCGCGCCCTTTTCCTTCTTGGTCACGTTTGCCTCACTCATTTAAGCCTCAGCTCCCGGGACGACGGACAGGCCCAGCTCGCGCTCGCGGATCACGGTGTAGATACGGGCGATGTCGCGCTTGACCGTCCGCAGTCGGCGGTTGTTGGTCAGCTGGCCGGTGGCCTTCTGGAAGCGCAGGTTGAACAGCTCTTCCTTGGCCTCGGTCAGACGCGTGGTCAGTTCCTCGGCGGACAGCTCGCGGAATTCGTGTGCGGGGGTACCGGTAGCCATTAGAACTGGTCCTCCTTTTCGATGATGCGGACCTTGCACGGCAGCTTCTGGCCGGCGCGGCGCAGGGCCTCAACGGCGACGGCGCGATCCGGGTAGCTCATCTCGAACAGGACACGGCCCGGCTTGACGTTGGCCACCCACTTCTCCACGGGGCCCTTACCGGAACCCATACGCACGCCGAGCGGCTTCTGGGTCAGGGGACGGTCCGGGAAGATGTTGATCCACACCTTGCCACCACGCTTGACGTGGCGGTTGATGGCAATACGAGCGGCCTCGATCTGACGGTTGGTCACGTACGCCGGCTCGAGGGCCTGGATGGCGTAGTCACCGAAGGTGATGCGGTTGCCACCCTTGGACACGCCGCGACGGGTCGGGCGGTGCTGGCGGCGGTACTTGACACGCTTAGGAATAAGCACGTTTAGCCCTCCTGCTTCTTCTCAGCGCGCTGACGACGCTGCCCACCACGACGCGGGCGACCGGCGCGGTCTCCACGGTCGCCGCGGCCGCGGCGCTCGGACGGTGCGTTGATTTCGCTCTCGCGGCGGCCACCGACGACGTCGCCCTTGTAGATCCACACCTTGACGCCGATGCGCCCGAAGGTGGTGTGGGCCTCGTGGAAGCCGTAGTCGATTTCGGCGCGCAGCGTGTGCAGCGGAACGCGGCCTTCGTGGTAGCGCTCGGTGCGGGACATTTCGGCACCGCCGAGACGCCCGGAGCACTGCACCTTGATGCCCTTGACCTGCGGCTGGCGCATCGCGGACTGAATGGCCTTGCGCATGGCGCGGCGGAAGGCGACGCGGCCGGCGAGCTGGTCGGCGATGTTCTGCGCGACGAGCTGAGCGTTGGCGTCAACGTTCTTGACCTCGAGGATGTTGAGCGCAACCTGCTTGCCGGTGAGCTTTTCCAGCTCGCGGCGAATGCGGTCAGCCTCGGAGCCGCGGCGGCCGATGACGATGCCCGGCCGGGCGGTGTGGATGTCCACGCGGACGCGGTCGCGGGTGCGCTCGATCACGACGTCGGCAATGCCGGCGCGCTCGAGTCCCTTGGAGAGGAACTCGCGGATCTTGATGTCTTCAGCGACGTAGTCTTTGTAGTTCTTGTCGGCGTACCAGTGGGACTTCCAGTCGGAAGTGATACCCAGCCGGAGGCCGTGGGGATGAATCTTCTGGCCCACTACTTGGCCCCTTCCTTCTGGCTCTCAACAACCACGGTGATGTGGCTGGTGCGCTTGCGGATCTGGTAGGCACGGCCCTGGGCGCGCGGCTGGAAGCGGCGCATGGTGGGGCCCTCGTCGGCGTATGCCTCGGAGATGACCAGCGTGCGGCGGTCCAGGCCGAAGTTGTTTTCGGCGTTCGCGGCTGCCGAGGCGACGACCTTGGCCACCGGCTTGGCGGCGCCCTGGGGGGCGTACTTCAGGATGGCCAGGGCCTCGGAGACGGACTTACCGCGGACCAGGTCGATGACGCGGCGGGCCTTCATCGGGGTGACGCGAACGTAGCGCGCGGTGGCGCGTGCGGAGGTGATGGTGTCACTCATCGCTTATCGACGTCCCTTCTTGTCGTCCTTGACGTGACCCTTGAAGGTCTTGGTGGGGGCGAACTCGCCCAGCTTGTGTCCGACCATCGAGTCGTCGACGAACACCGGCACATGCTTGCGGCCGTCGTGGACGGCGAAGGTGTGACCGATGAAGTCGGGCAGGATGGTAGAACGGCGCGACCAGGTCTTGATGACCTGCTTGGTGCCCTTTTCGTTCTGAGCATCGACCTTGTTGAGGAGGTGCTCATCGACGAACGGGCCCTTCTTCAGGCTGCGTGGCATTGTGACTTACCTCCTCTTAGCGCTTCTTGGACCGGCGGCGACGCACGATCATGTTGTTGGAGTATCGGTTCGGGTTGCGGGTGCGGCCTTCCTTCTGGCCCCACGGGCTGACCGGGTGGCGGCCACCCGAGGTCTTACCCTCACCACCACCGTGCGGGTGGTCGACCGGGTTCATCACAACACCACGGACGGTCGGGCGCACGCCCTTCCAGCGCATGCGGCCGGCCTTGCCCCAGCGGATGTTGATCTGGTCGGCGTTGCCAACCTCACCCACGGTGGCGCGGCAGCGGATGTCCACGCGGCGGATCTCGGAGGAGGGCATACGCAGCACGGCGTAGGAGCCTTCCTTACCGAGGAGCTGGATGGACGCGCCAGCCGAGCGGGCCAGCTTGGCGCCGGCACCGGGCTTGAGTTCCACACCGTGGATGGTGGTACCGGTGGGGATGTTGCGCAGCGGCAGGTTGTTGCCCACCTTGATGTCGGCGTTGGGGCCGGCCTCCACGACGGTGCCCTGCTTCAGGCCCTTGGGGGCGATGATGTAGCGCTTCTCGCCGTCGTAGTAGTGCAGCAGCGCGATGTTCGCGGTGCGGTTCGGGTCATACTCGATGTGCGCGACCTTGGCCGGCACGCCGTCTTTGTCGGCGCGGCGGAAGTCGATCACGCGGTAACGACGCTTGTGTCCGCCGCCCTTGTGACGAGTGGTGATGTGGCCGTGGGTGTTACGGCCGCCGGTCTTGTGCAGCGGGCGCAGCAGGCTCTTTTCCGGCGTCGAACGAGTGATCTCTTCGAACATGGAAACGGAGCTCTGGCGGCGACCCGGAGTTGTCGGCTTGTACTTGCGAATAGCCATAATGGTTCCTTTGCTTCTCGACGTCCTGACGGTTCCGCTTAAGCGGTCGCGCCGCCGAAGATGTCGATGGAGTCGCTGCCCTCGCGCAGGGTGACGTAGGCACGCTTGGTGGCCTTGCGGCGGCCGAAACCAGTGCGCGTGCGCTTGCGCTTGCCCTCGCGGTTGACGGTGTTCACGGAGGCGACGTCGACACCAAAGATGTCCTCGATCGCCTGCTTGATCTGGGTCTTGTTGGAGTCCTTGGCCACGTAGAACGTGTAGGTGTTCTGCTCCATGAGGCCGTAGGACTTCTCAGAGACCACAGGCGCGAGGATGATGTCGCGCGGGTTGTAGATCTTAGCCATTAGTTGTCCTCCTTGTCCGCACCGTTGGCGCGGTTGATGAAGGTGTGCAGGGCCTCGACCGAGAACACAACATCGTCGGAGTTGAGCACGTCATAGGTGTTGAGCTGCTCCGGGACGAGGATGTGAACGTTGGGCAGGTTGTTGGCGCTGCGCTGGGCGTTCAGGTCCTCCGCGCCGACGACGAGCAGCACGCGCTTGCGGTCAGTGATGCGCTCGATGAAGGCGCGAGCCGACTTGGTGGACGGCTTCTGGCCCGGGACGAGCTCTTCAATGACGTGGATGCGCTCGTTGGCAGCACGGTTGGTCAGGGCGCCACGCAGGGCGGCAGCCTTCATCTTCTTGGGGGTGCGCTGCGAGTAGTCACGCGGCTGCGGGCCGTGAACGATGCCGCCGCCGGTGAAGTGCGGCGCGCGGATCGAGCCCTGGCGGGCGCGGCCGGTGCCCTTCTGACGGAACGGCTTCTTGCCGCCGCCACGGACCATGCCACGCGTCTTGGTGGCGTGGGTGCCCTGGCGCTTGGCAGCCAGCTGCGCGGTGACAACCTGGTGCATCAAAGCAACAGATGCCTCGCGGTCGAAGATCTCCTCCGGGAGCTCAACCTGGCCGTTGGTCTTGCCGTCCGCGGTGAGGACGTCCAACTTCAGATTGCTCATGCGTGTGCACCGCCCTTCACTGCGGTCTTAACGGTGACAAGGCCGCCACGGTTGCCGGGGATTGCACCCTTGATCAGCAACAGGTTGGCCTCAGCGTCAACCTTCTGGATCTTGAGGTTCTGGGTGGTCACACGGTCAGAACCCATGCGGCCAGCCATGCGCTTGCCCTTGAAGATGCGACCGGGGGTCGCGGCAGCGCCGATGCCACCGACGCGGCGGTGGGCGGCCTGGTTACCGTGGGCGGCACCCTGGCCGGAGAAGCCGTGGCGCTTCATGCCGCCGGCAAAGCCCTTGCCCTTGGTGGTGCCGGTGACGTCCACGAACTCGACGTCGTTGAAGATCTCGACGGTGATGTCCTGGCCAACTTCGTAGCCGGAGACGTCATCCATGCGGATCTCGGTGACGTGGCGGCGCGGGGTCACGCCGGCCTTCTTGTAATGTCCTGCCTGCGGCTTGGCCACCTTGCGGGGGTCAATCTCGCCGTAGGCGATCTGGATGGCGTTGTAGCCATCGGTTTCGGTAGTACGGATCTGGGTGACCACGCACGGCCCGGCCTCCACGACGGTGACCGGGACGACCCGGTTCTGCTCGTCGAAGACCTGGGTCATGCCGAGCTTGGTGCCCAGAATGCCCTTGATCTCGTTTTCACTCATTAGTAATTCTCCGCCAAAGTTTGTCGTCGATCGTCGATCACTGGATGTTCACATCGACGCTGGCCGGCAGGTCGATGCGCATGAGGGCGTCAACCGTCTTCGGCGTCGGGTCGAGGATGTCGATCAGGCGCTTGTGCGTGCGCATCTCGAAGTGCTCGCGAGAGTCCTTGTACTTGTGGGGAGAACGAATAACGGCGTACACGTTCTTTTCGGTGGGCAGCGGCACAGGGCCGACGACGCGTGCACCCGTGCGGGTGACGGTCTCGACGATCTTGCGTGCCGACGCGTCGATCGCCTCATGGTCATAGGCCTTGAGCCGAATGCGGATCTTTTGTCCCGCCACGCTTATCCTCTTCCTCGCTCGGTTCCACATGGGCGGGAGGATGAAAATCCCGCTTCAGAGGTGGAATGTCGCTTCCTGATGTTCTCTATAACGTTGTCCGGAGCCTGGAAATACAGGGCACGATCGGCGCAACGCCAGTTCCTTACTTGACCGTCATGACAAGCCTTCGCGCTGCGTGGGGCACAAGTCCACAAACATCGCACAGGAACCTTCCCCCTGCAATGGAGGAAGCGTCACCGTCGAGTAGAAGGGATAAGTCCCTTGCGTACTGCCGCTGTTTATTTGCCATGCCCCTTCTCCGGTCTCCACGCTCGGGAATGCCGCGTCTCACTGGACCGACCTACCCCGATTGCGGAGCCTTCGTCACACCCAGAGGGTGCGTGCGAAGGTGTCATGTTCACCTCACCATCGGCACCGCATGTGACCTGCGCTTACGCGCAGCACAAGCAGTTGCCGTGTTAAAGCAACCTAGGTAGTAAACCACGTCGATGCCGCAAGCGCAACCCGGGGGATTCGCCCGCCAATCGTGCCGCCGACAGTGCGCCATAGTGCGGGCGCGGGGGACGGGGGGCGTCGATAAGCATTTTTTCCAAATTGTTATAACCCAGCAACAGTGAAGCATATCGCCCGCTCCTGGACATTTAGCAGCCCATCGGGGCCACCTGTATCCACATAGTGCGCCTTTGCCGGCGACGCTATTGGCCGGATATTGCTACGCTGAGAAGTCGAGCCGTGCACCGGCCAGGCAAGAGTAACTAGACTGATTGGTGCACGTGCCGCGCCGTGGATGCAGGCCACTTAAGCAGTACTTTTATTGCATTAGTTACCTACGTGCTAGCGCTGCAATGCACACCACGACCGATTGTTTGAAGCAGCAAGTACAACAACCAAGGAGTGAACATGGCTGAGCAGAACACCCCCGCGAAGAACAACACCGCGGCCACCGCGGCGTCCAAGGAGTCCACCGAGGTTGCCAAGAACGACAACCTTCACACCTCCCACGGCAAGACCCAGATCGAAGACAACGTTGTGGGCAAGATCGCCGGCCTGGCTGCCCGTGAGGTCACCGGCGTGCACGCCCTCGGCGGCGGCGGAGCCCGTACCGTGGGCGCCATCCGTGAGGCTTTCGGCGCTGGCGAGAACATCCAGCAGGGTGTGGACGTGGAGGTCGGCGAGCGCCAGGCCGCGGTGGATCTGTCCATCGTCGCCGAGTACGGCGTTGCTATCCACGAGCTGGCCGAGGCCATCCGCCGCAACATCATCAAGGCCATCGAGCGCATGACCGGCCTGGAGGTCACCGAGGTCAACGTCAACGTCACCGACGTGCACCTCGAGTCCGACGATGACGATGAGGACGAGGACGCAGAGAAGAAGGAGAAGGAAGCCGCTCGTGCGCGCGCCCGCGCCGAGGAGACCTCCACTCCCCGCGTCCAGTAGTTTCCCCACCGCCCGGGGCCCGGCCGGACCAACGTACTCCTAGCCCGGCCGGCCCCAGGCCAGGCACCTTTCGCATCAACCGCTTTGACGAGGAATCGGGTTGTCACCTATGACCACTGAAGATCCCATCGCGTATGAGGACGCCCGCGCCATCGCCGACGGCATCACCGCCCTCGACGGTGTGGCGCACCTCCACGCCGGACACTTCGGAGAAAAGGCCCTGCTCTTCCCAGGGGAGCGCATCCCCGGGCTGCATGTGACCACGTCTTCCGAAGACGATTCGGAGCACCTGGAGGTTCGTGTCGTCGCGGACTTGCACGCACTCAATGAGTCCGGTTCGAGCCTGCATGACCTTGGCCAGGACATCCGGCGCATCGCGCAGGGGCCAGCCCAGGGCCACGGCGTCGGGCGCAGCCCCTTCCCGGTTGACGTCATCATCGTCGATGCCGTCGAGCATGCCGAGCCGCAGTCTGAGGAGTCGGAGTCTTCGTCCGTCGCCACCGCAGTGCGCCGCAATCGTGACTGACGCCTCGCCCTAGGCTCGCCCGGGCTTAACCGGCACGCGCCTAGGACGGGACACGCAGTTTTTACTCGACGCTAGCTTTTCATGGGCGGCGCTTTCGCGAAGACCCTGGTCGCCTCGCAGACGACCTCGGCACCACCGCGAGAGTGCCGCCATCCTACTTTCATCCCACTTGAGGAATACGCATGAAGAACTTGACAGTAATTGGCATCGCCATCGGGCTGGCCGTCGCGCTGGCCACCGCCATCGGGGGCTTCCCCGGCTTCCTGTGGGCCCTCGTTTTCGGGGCCGTCGGCGGAGTCGTTGGCGCCCACTTCGAAGGCCGCATTGACCTGAAGACGGTGTGGGACCAGCTCACCTCCGCACGCGGAGGTAGGGGGTGACCGCCGCGCAGCGCGGCACCGCACCTGAGTCCACCACCCGGACCTTACCCACCGACATGACCGTCACAGACGGTGCCGCCAGTACAACAGGTGTTGGTGGGCACGTAAACATCAGCGAAAAGGCCGTCTCCCGCGTCGTCGCCGCCGCCACCCGCGCGGTGCCGGGGACCGTGGAAGTGGGACGCACGCTTGAGCGCATCGCCTCACGCAGCTTCCCGCGTTTTGACGTCCTGGTCGACCAGGATCGGCGCATCGCCTCCATCGAGGCCTACATCGCCGTCGCCTGGCCGTCGCCGGTGACCAGCGTTGCTGAACGCGTCCGGGAGACCATTACCGATTGGGTCCAGGGCATGACCGGCCTGAAAGTCGACCACGTCAACGTGGTGGTCGGCTCCGTGGTCAACACCTCCCAGCGGGTCTCGCAGACGTTCCTCGACGCCCACGCGCTGGTCCCACAGATCACGCCCGTTAAGGTCCGGGAACTACCCGTGCGCTCCCCCGAGATCAAGCCCGCCAGCGCGGCCCGCTCCACGCAGCGCCCGCTTGCCGACGTCGCGGTGGTCTCCACCGCACGCGAGGTCCCGGTGGAAGTGCGCCCCAACAATGTCGCCGACGTTCCGGTCACCATAACCGGCACGCCGGAGGCCACCACCCCCGTGGAAGTTCGCTCGAACTCCCGCGAGGTGGCCATCTCCGTACCGGAGGAGACCCCGCTCAAGGCCGTCTCCGCACCAGACGACGTACCCACCGTGCCCGTCTCCGTGCCGGAAGAGACCCCGCTCAAGGCCGTGCAGGTGCCGGACTTTGCGGATCGCCTCATCGAGGTCTCCGTGCCCATCCAGCGCCCGCTGAAGCCCATTGAGGTGCGCCAGGCCCCGGTTATCTCAGTGCACGAACCAGCCGAGCGTCCCTTGACCCCCATCAGGGTCATTCCGCTGTCGCCGCTGAGCCCGTCGAACACGAAGGGAGCCAGCCGCCATGGCCGAGTCCGCTGACATCACTTTCCACCCGGGGCAGGAGCCGAAGGGTTCCCCCATCGCCCGGGGCACGGCCATCCTGCTCGGCCTGGTGCTCATTGGCATCGCCGCCGTGGCGGGCCGGGAGCTGTGGATCCACTATTCGGATTCCACCACCTGGACCAGTTGGCTCAACCCCCTGGCTGACAACCTGGCGCAGAACCGCTTCCAGGATTGGATGATCCCGGCCGCGATTTTGTCCCTGCTGGTGGGCATCGTGCTGTTTGTTATCGCGCTGCGCCCCCGCCGGCGCACGCACCGCCAGCTGACCTCCGAGGTGTCCCTGTGGGCCCGCCCGGTGGACATTGCCCGCTACAGTACGGCGTCCGCCAAGCGGGTGCCCGGCGTGTCTTCCGCGTCTACCACGGTCAAGCGCAACGGGATCACCCTGGCCGCCGACTGCTCCAGCGCCGACCCGGCGTTGGAAGAGCGGGTGCGCAGCTCCGTGCAGGCGCGCCTCGCGCCCATCGTGGGCGATACTCCCCTATCCGTGCGGCTGACCCGCCCGGATTACACCCAGCAGACCCAGGAGGTGAACTAAACCATGAGTCGTGGACTTGCCGGTTTGGATAGGACCGTCATCTTCCTGCTGTCTCTCATCGCGATTGCCGCCGGTCTGTGGGGCATCGGCGTGTGGGCGAACATTGATGTGGCCAACCAGATTGGCCAGCACATCGATGCCGGCCAGATCAAGACGTTCCAGGACACCGTCTGGTATGAGGTGACCCTCTGGGCCGTGCTCATCCTGGGCGTCATCCTGGGAATCTGGTGGATCCTGGCCAACCTGAACCCGCGCGGTTTCAACCGGGTGCGTTCCTCCGCCTCGAATCACTCCGGCGCTATTGACCTTGCGCTTCAGCGCATCGCGTCGGCTGTGGACGAGCACCTTGAGGAGCTGCCCCGCGTCAACCGGGTCAACCACAAGGTGGCCATGGACCGCTCCCGCCCGACGATCGCCTGGACTGTTAATGCCGAGGCGACCGCCGACCTGGGCCAGCTACGCCAAGCTATCGAGCAGTCTGAGCGCGACTTCCGCACCGCCGTGCGCGATGTGGACGTGGACACCGTGTACAAGCTCCACCTCTCCCCCGTGGAGTCTTAACACACCGCTCGCATTTCAGCCGGCGTTCCCCGCTTGGGGCCGCCGGCTTTTGTGTGCCCCCAGCATCCCGATGGCCACGGCGCACAACCCCAGCGGAATCCCCACCAACAGCCACACTCCGGCGACCAGCAGGCCACCCATGCCGTCGTCTTCGGCCACCGGGACGCACAGCACCACCACAGCCACGGCCGCCGCCGCCCCTGCGGTGCCTCCCAGTGCCCCGGCAAGCGGACTGGCCCAGCGGTGCCGCATGGTGGGCCGCAGAACCAGCAGGGTGATGGCCCCCACCACGGTCGGCAGCCCCCACATTGCCCATGCCGGCGCGCCCACGAGCGTGTCCCACAGGCCCCACACAATGCCCACCGTTGCCGCCCCCTTCGCCGCGAGCACCGCCTCGGTGCGTGCCACGGGCCACCCCTGAGCTCCGTGTCTATCCGAGAAATTGCGGAGCACCACATGCCCGACAATCCAGGGGAACGCGCAAAACAGCACAAGATTGGCGCCAAAGGCCACGAACTGCATCACCATGACTCGCCCTTTTTTACACAGAGATGGGGAACACCGCAGAAATCTCCGGCAATGTCACCGTAGCGCTATATGGGTCCTCCAAGGCCAGTGGCTCCCCGACGACACCGCGCAGCACGCGGGTCCACGCCAGCTTTTCGACGTCCGTCGTGCGCCGTCCCCGCAGGTACGCTCGCGCTGGGCGGGACAGCACCACCATTCCCGCCCCATCGGCAAGCTCCACTCCGTAGAGGCCTTCCCCGGGGCGCAGGCCCGTCAGGTCGCTGCGCACCGGGCCGTCAAGGATGTCGATGGCCACTGCAATGCCTAATCTGTGCGGCGTGCCGTTGGTGTCCGTCAGCGTGCACGGCCAGTTCAGCCGGACGGAATCGGTGGGCGCGAACGTCCACCTTCCGGGGGCCACACGCCCGGCAGGGTCGCGCACCACCACCGTGTGTGCCTTCGTGTCAATCGTGAGCCAGTAGGCCGGACTTTCGGTGCGCACGAGCGCGAGGGTGGGGTGGGCGGCGTCGAGAAGCGAGGGAGCCATAGCGTGCAGGGCCTCGAGGTGGTCGAGGAGTTCGGCGTCGCTGGTGGCCCACCCCACGCCGCGGTTGGCCAGTTCGCCCCAGATGGCTGCGAGGGGGAGGTCGGGTTGGCCTTCCCAGACGCGCTCGAGGGCACGCAGGACGTCGGGGATGCGGGAGGGGTCCATGGGCTCATTGTAGGGATAGCAAAAACCCGCCTGGGATAAGCCCAGGCGGGTTAAACAGTGCGGGTAGTACCCGCTAAAAGATCATTACTTGATGATCTTGGTGACGCGGCCGGCGCCCACGGTGCGGGAGCCTTCGCGGATGGCGAAGCGCAGGCCCTCGTCCATGGCGACGGGCTGGATCAGCTCAACGCGCATCTCAACGTTGTCGCCGGGCATGACCATCTCGGTGCCCTCGGGGAGGTGCACAACGCCGGTGACGTCGGTGGTGCGGAAGTAGAACTGCGGACGGTAGTTGTCGAAGAACGGGGTGTGGCGGCCGCCCTCATCCTTGGACAGGACGTAGACGGAGCCCTCGAACTCCTGGTGCGGGGTGTAGGCGCCCGGAGCGGTGACAACCTGGCCACGCTCGACGTCCTCGCGCTTGATACCGCGCAGCAGCAGACCACAGTTGTCGCCAGCCTCGGTGTAGTCCAGCAGCTTGCGGAACATCTCGATGCCGGTGACGGTGGTGTGGGTGGCCTTGTCCTTGATGCCGATGATGTCAACGTCCTCGTTGACGTTCAGGCGACCACGCTCGACACGGCCGGTGACCACGGTGCCACGACCGGTGATGGTGAAGATGTCCTCGATGGGCATCAGGAAGGGCTGGTCGGTGGCGCGCTCCGGGTCCGGGATGGACTCGTCGACGGCGTCCATGAGCTCGACGATGGACTCAACCCACTTCTCGTCGCCCTCAAGAGCCTTCAGAGCGGAGATGTGGACGATCGGAGCCTCTTCGTCGTACTCCTGCTCGGCCAGCAGCTCGCGGATTTCCATCTCGACGAGCTCGATGATCTCCTCATCATCCACCATGTCGCACTTGTTCAGCGCAACGAGGATGTAGGGGACGCCCACCTGGCGCGCGAGCAGCACGTGCTCACGGGTCTGCGGCATGGGGCCGTCGGTGGCGGCCACAACCAGGATCGCGCCATCCATCTGGGCGGCGCCGGTGATCATGTTCTTGATGTAGTCGGCGTGGCCCGGGGCATCCACGTGAGCGTAGTGACGCTTCGGGGTGGAGTACTCAACGTGGGAGATGTTAATCGTGATACCACGCTCCTTCTCCTCCGGCGCCTTGTCGATGGCGTCGAAAGCGAAGGCGGTGTTCTCCTCGGGGTACTTGTCCGCCAGTACCTTGGTGATCGCCGCGGTGGTGGTGGTCTTGCCGTGGTCGACGTGACCGATGGTACCGATGTTGACGTGCGGCTTCGTACGCTCGAACTTCGCCTTTGCCACTGTATGCCCTCCTGGACTTCATGGTGGCTACGACTCTCGCAGCCACGTGGTTATTTCTGCCGGCTTACCGGCGGGCACTCACCCGAAAACAGGCGTGCACAATCGCCGGACGACAGTTACACAATGTGCCAGTTACTTGATCCTAGGTTTTAGCCGGGCGATTTTCAAACCCAACCCCCAATGAATCAGTCCCGGGGGACGCACCGCCTGCCGCATCCTGCGGCGCGGTTGGTCCGTCCCTGCAACCTAGCACCTCACCTTCCCAGATGCCACATGCCCCCGCGGCCTGGACCTTTGCCGCCAGGACGCTCCCGGAACGCCACCGTTTCGCCCCTGTTGCACAGAAACGAAACCCCGCCTCCCCCGGTGTATGCCGGGGTGGCGGGGCACGTGTGGCGCGCGCTAGCCAGGATTAGTGGCCGCCACGCTCCTCGATGATCTGCTGGGAAACGCTGGAGGGCACCTCACCATAGGAATCGAAGATCATGGTGTAGTTGGCGCGGCCCTGCGTCTTGGAGCGCAGGTCGCCGACGTAGCCGAACATCTCGGACAGCGGCACCTTGGCCTTGACAACCTTCGCACCGGCGCGGTCATCCATGGCGGAGACCTGGCCGCGGCGGGAGTTGATGTCGCCGATGACTTCGCCCATGTACTCCTCGGGCGTGATCACCTCGACGGCCATGAGCGGCTCGAGCAGGATCGGCTTAGCCTTGGCCACGGCCTCCTTGAGCGCCTGGGAACCGGCGATCTTGAAGGCCATTTCGGAGGAGTCCACCTCGTGGTAGGCGCCGTCGAGCAGGGTGGCCTTGATGTTGACCAGCGGGTAGCCGGCCAGGTAGCCGTACTGCATGGCGTCCTGGATGCCGGCGTCCACGGAGGGGATGTACTCCTTGGGCACGCGACCACCGGTGACGGCGTTGTCGAACTTGTAGGTTGCGGACTCGCCTTCCTCCAGCTCGTCCTCGCTCGGGTTGTAGGGCTCCAGGGCGATGATGACCTTGGCGAACTGGCCGGAACCACCCGTCTGCTTCTTGTGGGTGTATTCCAGCTTTTCCACGGGCTTGCGGATGGTCTCGCGGTAGGCAACCTGCGGGGCGCCCACGTTGGCCTCAACCTTGAACTCGCGCTTCATGCGGTCCACCAGGACGTCCAGGTGGAGCTCGCCCATGCCGCCGATGACGGTCTGGCCGGTCTCCTCGTCGAGCTCGACGGTAAACGTCGGGTCCTCTTCGGCGAGCTTCTGGATGGCCACGCCCAGCTTCTCCTGGTCGGACTTGGTCTTCGGCTCGATGGAGACCTTAATAACCGGGTCCGGGAAGTCCATGGACTCCAGGATGATCGGGTCGGACTGGGCGCACAGGGTGTCGCCGGTGGTGGTGTCCTTCAGGCCAATGACGGCATAGATGTTGCCGGCGTGGGCGAAGTCCACCGGGTTTTCCTTGTTGGAGTGCATCTGGAAGATCTTGCCCACGCGCTCCTTCTTGCCCTTGGTGGAGTTGAGCACCTGGTCGCCCGGCTCCAGCGTGCCGGAGTAGACGCGCACGAAGGTGAGCTTGCCAAAGAACGGGTGTGCCGCGATCTTGAAGGCCAGGGCGGACAGCGGGGTGTCATCGGAGGGCTTACGGGTCAGCTCAACCGACTCGTCGCCGACCTTGTGACCGTGCACCTCTCCGACGTCGAGGGGAGTGGGCAGGTAGTCCACGATGGCGTCGAGAAGCGGCTGCACGCCCTTGTTGCGGTAGGCGGTACCGCACAGCACGGGGTAGAGCTCAGAGTTGACGGTCATCTTGCGGATGGCGCCCTTGATTTCCTCGACGGTGAGTTCCTCGCCGCCGAAGTACTTCTCCATGAGGGCTTCGTCGGACTCGGCAACGGCCTCGAGTAGCTTCTCGCGGTATTCCTCGGCCTTGTCCTGGAGCTCGGCGGGGATCTCGGTGTGGGTCGGCTCGGCACCAACCTCAACCTTGCCCGGCCACATGATGGCCTCCATGTTGATCAGGTCGACCACGCCGTCGAAGTCATCCTCGGCGCCGATGGGCAGCTGGAGGACCAACGGCTTGGCGCCGAGGCGGTCCACGATGGTGCCCACGGTGTAGTAGAAGTCAGCGCCCAGCTTGTCCATCTTGTTGACAAAGCAGATACGCGGGACGTCATACTTGGCGGCCTGGCGCCACACCTGCTCGGACTGCGGCTCCACGCCTTCCTTGCCGTCGAAGACGGCGACGGCACCGTCGAGCACGCGCAGGGAGCGCTCCACCTCGACGGTGAAGTCGACGTGGCCCGGGGTGTCGATGATGTTGATCTGGTGGCCGTTCCAGAAACAGGTCACGGCGGCAGACGTAATGGTGATGCCGCGTTCCTTTTCCTGCTCCATCCAGTCGGTGGTGGAGGCGCCATCGTGGGTCTCGCCGACCTTGCGGTTGATACCCGTGTAGAAGAGGATGCGCTCGGTCGTGGTGGTCTTACCGGCGTCGATGTGCGCCATGATGCCGATGTTGCGGACCTTGTGGAGGTCCTTGAGCACTTCTTGTGCCACTGTTTTTACCCCAACTCGTTAGTTGTCGGATGCCCCGCGCACTGCGTGCTGCACTGTTTGTTTCAGCGCATGTCAGCGCGCGACGACCTCCTAGGCGGATAATTCTTGTTCAATTTTGCCACTGGGCGCTACCCCGGGCATCTCAGACGCGTGCGGCGGCGGCCGGACAAAGCCAGGCCACACCCAGACTCAGCGCAGCGCTTACGCGTTGCGCCATCTGTGCGCGCACCTCGCCCGTGAAGCTAGCAGACCAAAAGACCCACTCGCATCCGATGCGCTCGGTCCCGCGCGGCGCACGCCAATGAGGGTGCAACGCACGGACGCGAGGTGCCGGCTAGCGGCAGCGCAGGTTCGCCGAGTGGGCCTTGGTGCTGAGCCATGACTGGCCTGGTACTACCAGCGGTAGTGGGCGAAGGCGCGGTTGGCCTCGGCCATCTTGTGGGTGTCCTCGCGCCGCTTGACGGAGGCGCCCAAACCGTTGGAGGCGTCCAGGATCTCATTGGCCAGGCGCTCCATCATCGTGTGCTCACGACGCTGGCGGGTGAACGTGACCAGCCAGCGCAGGGCCAGGGTGTTGGAGCGGGCCGGGCGAACCTCGACCGGCACCTGGTAGGTGGCGCCACCGACGCGGCGGGAGCGGACCTCCAGGTCGGGGCGGATGTTGCCCAGGGCCTTGTCCAGGGTGCCCACCGGGTCGGTGCCGGTCTTCTCACGGCACTTCTCCAGCGCGCCGTAGACGATGCGCTGCGCGGTGGACTTCTTGCCGTCCAGCAGGACCTTGTTCACCAGCTGGGTGACCAGCTCGGAATCGTAGACCGGGTCCTTGATGATCGGGCGCTTAGGAGCTCGAGACTTACGCACTGTTTACTTCTCCTTCTTTGCGCCGTAGCGGGAACGGGCCTGCTTGCGGTCCTTCACGCCCTGGGTGTCCAGGGTGCCGCGGATGATCTTGTAACGCACACCCGGAAGGTCCTTCACGCGGCCGCCGCGCACGAGCACCATGGAGTGCTCCTGCAGGTTGTGGCCCTCGCCCGGGATGTAGGCGGAGACCTCGATGCCGGAGGTCAGGCGCACACGGGCGACCTTCCGAAGGGCGGAGTTCGGCTTCTTAGGGGTGGTGGTGTACACGCGGGTGCACACGCCACGGCGCTGCGGGGAGCCCTTCAAGGCGGCGGTGGAGACCTTCGCCGTCTTATCGTGACGCCCCTTGCGCACGAGTTGCTGAATAGTGGGCATAGTGTCGCTTTCTTCTCGCGGAAGCCTCGCGGCACGGGCTGCGGGGTGGCCCCTTGCGCCGCGCACGTACTTCCGACTTACGTGTGTAGATCTGTGTCGCCTCGCGGGAGGCCCCTAGGCGGTCACGCGCACGGGGCGCGTTTCCCGTTTTGGGCATGCACAAGGAAGGGGCTCTAGTGACGGGGCCGCTTCCGTTGTTTCTCCCTGCCGCGGTGGTGCCGATTTCCGGCTTTCCTGCGGGCATGAGGCTCCCACGCCACAATGGGCGCGAGACTTCCCGGCACATTACCAGCACACCGCCCCGCCCCGCAAGCTCACGCCTCGCGTTTCACTAAGAGCTTATCGACGCCCCCTCCCCCACCGCCGCCACGCCCGTCACCCACGCACCCCCGGAGAGCCCTCACACTCGCTGTACAGCGCTTTTGCCTACCCCCGGGGCCGGGCGCGATCCACCCGGCCGGCAGGCCCTACACCTTGGGGCGCGGGTCACGCGCGGGATCCTGCGGTTTTCGGCCTTTCCCTATCAATTGTTCATTACATTGAACCACTACATGTAGGGCCTGTGACAATTGCCACCACCATATAATCAACTAACCCCGAATCATCTTGGAATAATTACACCATTGAGATTCGCTCGCGGGCTGGCGTAGGGTCCGGGTCATGACCTCCTCCACAGCACCCCGCACCCACGCCACACAGCACGCCACATGCCCCGCCGCGGAGCACCAGGCAGCCACCCCCGCAGCTCCCGCCGCGCCCACCGCAGCTCCCGCCGCGCGCACCGCAGCCGTAGACCCCGGCGCCACCATCAGCGAATACCTGGACCGCTCCGACTGGCGCGTCAACGCCAACGCCAACCAGGACTACTCGCTCGGCGGGATGATCCTGAATACCTCCGGCAAGGTCACCGCCAACTACTGGCTGGATCACGTATTCTCCCCCGAGGCGGGCCGCGCCCACCGCGAGGGCGACATCCACATCCACGACCTGGACATGCTGTCTGGCTACTGCGCCGGCTGGTCCCTGCGCCAGCTGCTAGAGGAGGGCTTCGGCGGCGTGCCTGGGGCCATCTCTTCCGCCCCGCCGCGCCACTTCTCGTCTGCGTGCGGGCAGATGGTCAACTTCCTGGGCACCCTGCAAAACGAGTGGGCCGGTGCGCAGGCGTTCTCCAGCTTTGACACCTACATGGCGCCGTTCGTCCGGCTTGATCGCCTCACCCGCGACCAGGTGGTGCAGTACATGCAGGAGTTCATCTTCAACCTCAACGTGCCCTCGCGCTGGGGCACCCAGACCCCCTTTACCAACCTCACCTTCGACTGGGTGTGCCCGCAGGACCTGCGCGATCAGGTGCCGTTCATCGGCGGGGAGCCTGTGGACTTCACCTACGGGGACCTCCAGCCGGAGATGGACCTGATCAACGCCGCGTTCATCGAGGTCATGTCCGCAGGCGATGCCGATGGGCGGCCGTTTACCTTTCCCATCCCCACCTACAACATCACCAAGGACTTCGACTGGGACAGCCCGAACACGGAAGCGCTGTTCGCCATGACGGCGCGCTATGGGCTGCCGTACTTCCAAAACTTCATCAACTCCGACCTCGACCCCGGCATGATCCGCTCCATGTGCTGCCGCCTCCAGCTCGACCTGCGCGAACTGCTCAAGCGCGGCAACGGTCTGTTCGGCTCGGCCGAGCACACCGGCTCCATCGGGGTGGTCACCCTCAACCTTGCGCGACTGGGCTACCTGCATGCAGGGGACTGGGAGGGGGTGCTTAGCGACGTCGATACGCTCACCGAAGTAGCCATCGAGACGCTGGAGCGCCGCCGCACCACCGTCGGCGAGCTCATCGAAGCCGGCCTCTACCCCTACACCCGGCGCTGGCTGCCCAGCCTGGACAACCACTTCTCCACCATCGGCGTCAACGGTGCCAATGAGATGGTGCGCAACTTCACCGGCGATGCCTATGACATCACCGACCCCCAAGGCCACCAGATGGTCGTGGACCTGCTCGACCACCTCAACGAGCTGCTGGTTTCCGCCCAGGAAACCACCGGGCACCTGTACAACCTGGAGGCCACCCCCGCCGAGGGTGCGACCTACCGCTTTGCCCGCGAAGACCGCGCCCGCTTCCCTGGCATCCTGCAAGCCGGGACCGACGCCGAGCCCTACTACACCAACTCCTCCCAGCTGCCCGTCGCCCACACCCCCGACCCCTTCGCCGCGCTCGCCGCCCAGGAGGACCTGCAAACCCGATACACCGGCGGCACCGTTCTCCACCTCTACATGGGCGCTGCCATGAGCTCCCCGCAGGCCTGCGCCACCCTGGTGCACCGCGCCCTGGAAAACTTCCGCCTGCCCTACATCACCATCACCCCCACCTTCTCCATCTGCCCCAACCACGGCTACCGCTCCGGCGAACACCCCCACTGCCCCGACTGCGGCGAAACCACCGAAATGTGGACCCGCGTCATGGGCTACTTCCGCCCCGTAGCCAGCTTCAACACCGGCAAAAAGGGCGAATTCCACGAGCGGCAATACTTCCAGGAAACCCATGCCTGACCTTGCCATCGCCGGGCTAATCCCCTTCTCCGCCACCGATTGGCCCGACCACCTCACCGCCACCATCTTCACCCAAGGCTGCCCCTGGCGCTGCACCTACTGCCACAACCCCACCCTCCAACCCTTCCGCAGCGGTGAGGTGACCTTCGCTGACGTGCTCGACCACCTGGATCAGCGCCGCGAGCTTCTCGACGGCCTGGTCATCTCCGGCGGCGAACCCACCGCACAACCCCACCTGCCCCACGCCATCGCCGCCACCCACCACCACGGCTTCAAGGTAGGACTGCACACCTGCGGCTACGCACCCAAACGCCTCGCCGCGCTTCTCGACGCCCCCGCCACCACCCCCGACTGGATCGGCATCGACATCAAAGCCCTACCCGCCGACCTGCCCGCCGTGGTCGGCCGCCCCGCCCACATCGCCGCAGCCTCCTGGCAATCCCTGCGCATCGTCGCCGCCAGCGGCATCGACTGCCAGATCCGCACCACCGTCTGGCCCAACAGCATCCTGGAAAAGCACCTACCCCAACTCCAGGATGAGGTAGCCGCCCTGGGCCACACCCTGCACGTCCAATGGGCCCGCGGAGTCGACGCGGAAGGGGTGTATATGCAGCAGGCAGGGTGAGGTCAACGGCGCAGGGGTGCGCGTGGAGGGGTTGCCGGCTGCCCCGCTAAGGGGCAAACGTTGCCGCGCTGACCTCGGCAGGAGGCCACGGCGCACCACCGTCAATATATTCCTCGTACAACCACCCAGGCTGAAAAGGCAGCACACAACTGCGCACGCCGTCCATTAATTCTTCAACGCTACGAGGGGACTTGTTTTCCACCCCATCCCAATAACTGCCGTACACCCCATCACAGGAGCAATCACCCATCAAGCCCGGACGCGTGCGCACTAGATGCGGGAAATGCCCTTGGAATACGCCAAAGAGGACGTCACTGCGCGGGCGTCCCAGGACCTCGAATCTTTCAATCTCCAGGGATCCAGGCTCGGCCGACACCCGCAAGCGACGCTCGAGTTGTCTTATTTCCTGCTCACCGTCAGGGAACCCCGCAATCTGACGCAACCCAGACCCGGCATCCCTCACAAACGCCACCCAACACGGCGTACCCGTCGGGGCACACGCTTCAGCCTCCCGCTGACCAGGCACACTGGTCAAAGGCCAGGCACAACCATCCGCGAAGAACCCTTCCCGCTTCCACCCCGGACGAAACGGAAGGACGTAGTGCTGCACGATCTGCATGAGCTCACGCGGATCTAAGGGGAACGAGCGAGAAAAGGCCTCCCAAAAGTCCGCATAGACACGGGTGACGTTGGGGTCATCGACGTCATCGTCATCCCAGACCGACTTCTTGGCACTGCCGCTGAGCACGATGAAGCCCACATCCCCGATCTCACCCCCGTGCACCTGGTAGTCCTGCCACCGCAGGACACACCCCGGAAACCGACTGGAAAGCTCCGCCTCCAGCTGATGAAGCTCCACCTCAGAGGTGGGAAACCCGGCCAGCGGCTCGCCATAGGTCTCCGGATTAAACGCATACGCCACGTATTGGATCATTGCTGCTCCTGCCGAGGTTTCACCCTGCTAGCGCTGAAGGACTCCGCTGCGCGACGGCCTAGTTGACTGCGATCGTGCAGGACCCGGGTTTCCCCGTCGTCCCTCCAGCATGGACCTGGATTCTGTCAATATCGCCGTTATAGATTCCGCTGGGGATATGCACCCCACGCTGGTTCGGTGCGAGTTGGAAGGACTCGTTCTTCACCTTGCCGTCATTGAGAAAGATGTCCAGCGTGACCTTGTCGCCTGGGTCCCCCCAGTACGTGATGTACGCCGTGTTTTTCTCATGGTCAATATCTATGACGGAGGGATCACACAGCCCATCGTGGGAGACCGCCCCAAGGATCGGCTGGCCCGCCGATCGCGTGGGCTTTTCAGGAATCGTCTTGCTCTGCGCTGGCGGCTCATCTGCATCCTGCCCCGCACATGCTGCAGCGAAGGGGGCTATGAACACGGTCAGGAGTGCAACTGGAACATGGCGGTACACGGTGGCTCCTTACAGTAAGTGCGTCACCCATTGTGCCTGATGCGTTGATCGGCTGCGTTCCAGCCTTCGCCCCCGGAGAGCTCTCACCCCCAACAACGCTTTCCGCCACCCCTTGGGGCCGGGACGGCGTCTCAGGAGTGGATGCTCAGGATGAAGCACTGCCACCGAAACGCCCGAGCTCATCGCCAATCCCTAGCGCTGCGCCTGTCATTGACAGGCACCAGCCATCCGCGAGAACGCACGCCCCACAGACCTTCACCGGGTGCTCACACGATCTCCTTTTCCACAGTTGTGGACCCGATGCCAGCCTCCGAGGGCCACACCCGCAAACGCCAGAGCCACGCCGGAGCGAAGACAATCCCTGCAACCGCTACCCACATTGCTAATTGCAAGGAAAATGCCGTAGCCAGAACCCCGCCAATCAAAAAGCCAGGGACCTCTCCCGCAAGAGCAATCGTGCGTTCCGTTGCCGAGATCTCGCCTACCATTGAGTCCGGCGAGCATTGCTGCCTGGCCGTATTAAATAGGACGATGCACAGGACCATACATAAGCCGAAAATAAATTCCGCTAGCCCAACAATCGATACACGAACGAGGGTTGATTCACTCAGTTGCGAAGCGAGCATGAGAGCAATGCTCAGCGCTGGCAGTCCTATAGATAATGCATAGATCCCCCTCGCCCTCTCAGAAGAAAACGAGGTACTTGCCGCCACCGCCCCCACCAAACCCCCTATCGCGCCAGCTACGCCCACGACGGACAAGGCCCACGGCCTGAAGCCCAAGACCTGGACGCAATACACCACGAACACGGCCTGGAAGACCGCGCTGAAGAAGTTGAAGTGAAACGAGGTAAGGGTAAGCCTTTTGAGAAAAATGCTTCCAAAGATATACCGCAAGCCCCTGAGCGAAGATCCATGAAGTTCCGAAGAGGACTCATCGACCGCATCTGCCCGGGCGCGGGAAAAATACTCACCAAGCTTGCCCGAACGCCTAAGCCCAACCCACAGGATTAAAGAAAGACCAAGGGCCAGGCCGAAGCTCACCCCACCAACTGCCATAGTGGTGGCAAACGTCAGCACACTGACCACGATGCCGCCGAGCGCAATTCCACCCAGCTCTGAGATGACACCAGAGCTGCGAAGCAGCGAGTTTGCCCTATTCAGAGATTGAGTGTTGCGGCCGACGACCGAAACAATCGTTGAATTGACCCCGGCCTCATTAATAAGGTTGGACACTCCCAAAATAAAAAAGCAAACAAACAGTATGGCGAAAGCAGGACACGCATAGAGGGAAAGCGCAACCGAGGCGCATCCGATCAGCCGGAGAGCATTGGCGATGGTGATTGCCGTGGCTCCTGGCACGCGGTCGATGAACGCCGCTACCACAAGCCCAAACGCCAGGGCGGCGGCAGATTCCATGAGGTTGAGGCATGCCACCTGCATGGGCGAAGCATCGAAGACTTCGAGTGCTGCCAGCGGGAGCGCAAACACCGCTATTTGCATGCCTATAGCGCCTAAAAGTTCAGCACCGGCGAGCACCAACACTGTCCGGTCACTATGTGCCTTGATCATCGTTAATCCTGCAACGCTCGCTGAGACCATCCCGACGCGTGGTCTGCCTGTGGGTGTGATTCAAAGGGACACCGCCCCATTGCCCTATCTGGCGCGGAGGTGGAAAGCCTAGGCAATACCCACCCAGTCAGAGGGCTCCACCGCATCGACACCGAGGGTGACTGTACGGAGTCTCATCCCGGAGGAGTTTAACCCAGGAGGCGCGCCCGGTGATGGCTAACCACGATGCTCTTTCAACACATGTCAACAAACAAACTGACCCGCGTAGTCGACAGTGACACCAAGGCGCCGCGAAAGCCAGTTCTCCCCCACCCCACCCAACACAAAACCCCGAGGCACCCCTGCGTGCAGGGGACCTCGGGGCGTGCGCTTTCAGGCCGGCGGCCTAGCTGGCCTTACATGTCGAAGGCCTCATCCAGCGGGACGGAGGCGCCGGTGAAGTCGCCGTAGCCTTCCTCGCTGTAGATGGAATCCCCGTAGGTGGGGATGGCGTAGGCCGCGTTGCGCGCCGCCTCGGTCGGCTTGACCGAGATGTTGCGGTAGCGCGAGATGCCCGTGCCGGCCGGGATGAGCTTACCGATGATCACGTTCTCCTTGAGCCCGATGAGCTTATCGGAGCGCTTGTTGATCGCGGCGTCGGTAAGCACGCGGGTGGTCTCCTGGAAGGAGGCCGCCGACAGCCAGGACTCCGTGGCCAGCGAGGCCTTGGTGATACCCATGATCTCACTGCGCAGCTCGGCGGGGCGCCCGCCGGCGGCGATGGCCTCGGCGTTAGCGGCCTTGGCCTCGGAGAGATCGGCAAGGGTGCCGGGCAGGAACTCGGTGTCACCGGAGTCAATGACCGTACCGCGACGCAGCATCTGGCGAATGATGATCTCGATGTGCTTGTCGTGGATGGCCACACCCTGGGTACGGTAGACCGCCTGGACCTCATCGATGAGGTGCTTTTCCACACCGCGGCGGCCCAGAACCTCGAGCACGTCGTGCGGATCGGCGGGGCCGCGCAGCAGGCGGTCGCCCACATCCACGTGGTCGCCTTCGCGCAACGCGCGCTCGATCATGGCCTGCGGGTTGGACTCCATCGGGCGGCGCACCTGGGCCAGGCCCTGGCGCTTGGACAGCTTCTCATAGACTACGTTGTCGCCGCCGTCATCCGGGGTGATGGTCAGGGTGTAGAAGTTGCCTTCGTCCTCCAGGTGGATGGTGCCGGCCACAGAGGCGATCGGGGCGCGGTTCTTAGGAACGCGGGCCTCGAAGAGCTCCTGCACACGCGGCAGACCGCCGGTGATGTCGCCACCGACACCGCCCTGGTGGAAGGTACGCATGGTCAGCTGGGTGCCGGGCTCGCCAATGGACTGGGCGGCCACGATGCCCACGGCCTCTCCGATGTCCACCTGGTGGCCAGAGGCCATGGACTTGCCATAGCACTTGGCGCACACGCCGGTGGGCGTCTGGCAGGTCATCACGGAGCGGACCTTGACGTCGGCCACGCCGGCGTCAACGAGCAGCGCGATGTTGGCTTCGGTCAGGTCAGAGCCGCCGGCGAGGATGAGCTCGCCGTCCTCGCCCTTGACGTCGGTAGCCAGCACGCGGCCGGCGACCGAGGTCTCGATGAGCGGGTGAGGGACGTGCCCTGTGACGGTTCCGGCGGCGTCGACAAGCGCCTCGGTGACCGGCACGCGCACACCTTGACGGGTACCGCAATCCTCCTCGCGGACGATGACGTCCTGCGCCACGTCCACCAGACGACGGGTGAGGTAGCCGGAGTCTGCGGTACGCAGGGCGGTATCGGCCAGGCCCTTACGCGAACCGTGGGAGTTGTTGAAGTACTCCAGAACCGACAGGCCCTCGCGGAAGGAGGTCTTGATCGGGCGGGTGATGTAGTCACCCTTGGAGTTCACAACCATGCCCTTCATGCCGGCCAGCGTCCAGATCTGACGCATGTTGCCCGCGGCACCGGACTTCACGATCATCGGGATCGGGTTGTCATCCGGATACAGCTTCTCGACGGCCTCGCCGACCTCGTCGGTGGCATCCTTCCACAATTCCACGAGGCGGTCGTAGCGCTCGCGCTCGGTCAGCGCGCCCTGCTCCCAGAACTTCCGCTCGATCTGACGGGCATCCGCCTCGTAGCGCTCCAGGATCTCATGCTTGTTGGGCAGCACCAACACGTCAGACATGGAGATGGTCACGCCGGAACGGGTGGCCCAGTAGAACCCGGCGTCCTTCATCTTGTCCATGGTCTGCGCCACGGTGATCATGGGGTAGGTGGCAGCCAGCTCATTGATCACGTCGCCGAGCAGGATCTTGCCGGACCCGCCGCCCTTGCGGACCATCACGCCCTCAAGGTACGGGTAATCCCACGGCAGCAGCTCGTTGAACATGATGCGACCCAGCGTGGTCTTAGCCAGCCACTCCTGGCCGCGCTCCCAGCCATCGGGGAACTGCTCAGCCTCAATATCCTGCGGCGGGCGCAGGTGAGAGATGCGCACGTGGATGGGGGCCTGCAGGCCCAACACGCCACGGTCGCGCGCCATGATCGCCTCCGCCATGGAGGTGTACACGCCGCGTGCGGGAGCATCCTCGGTGGCCTCGCGGTAGGCGCCCTGGCCGCCGATCTCATCTTCACCCTTATCCATGGTGAGGAAGTACAGGCCGGTAACCATATCCAGACGCGGCATGGCCAGCGGCTTGCCGGAGGCCGGCGACAGGATGTTGTTGGAGGCGAGCATGAGCACGCGGGCCTCCGCCTGCGCCTCTGCCGACAGCGGCAGGTGCACGGCCATCTGGTCGCCGTCGAAGTCGGCGTTGAAGGCCTCACACGCCAGCGGGTGCAGCTGGATGGCCTTACCCTCCACGAGCTTGGGCTCGAAGGCCTGGATACCCAGGCGGTGCAGCGTCGGGGCGCGGTTGAGCATCACCGGGTGCTCGGCGATAGCCTCTTCCAGCACGTCCCACACCTCGGGGCGCTGGCGCTCCACCATGCGCTTGGCGGACTTGATGTTCTGGGCGTAATCGTGCTCCACCAGGCGCTTCATGACGAAGGGCTTGAACAGCTCCAGCGCCATGAGCTTGGGCAGACCACACTCGTGCAGCTTGAGCTGCGGGCCGACGATAATCACCGAACGGCCGGAGTAGTCCACACGCTTACCCAGCAGGTTCTGGCGGAAGCGGCCCTGCTTGCCCTTGAGCAGATCAGACAGGGACTTCAGCGGGCGGTTACCCGGGCCGGTGACAGGACGGCCACGACGGCCGTTATCAAACAGCGCATCCACGGACTCCTGCAGCATGCGCTTCTCATTGTTCACAATGATCTCGGGCGCGCCGAGGTCAATCATGCGCTTGAGGCGGTTGTTGCGGTTGATCACGCGGCGGTAGAGATCGTTCAAGTCCGAGGTGGCAAAGCGGCCACCGTCAAGCTGAACCATCGGGCGCAGCTCCGGCGGGATGACCGGGATGGCATCCAACACCATGCCGGCCGGATCATTACCGGAACGCTGGAACGCGGCGACGACCTTGAGGCGCTTGAGCGCGCGCATCTTCTTCTGGCCCTTGCCGTTGTTGATGGTCTCGCGCAGGGACTCCGCCTCCGCGTCGAGATCAAAGTTACGGATCAGGGTCTGGATGGCCTCAGCGCCCATGCCGCCGGTGAAGTAGTCCTCATAGCGGTCGACGAGCTCGCTGTAGATGTTCTCATCGATGATCATCTGCTTGGGCGCGAGCTTGACAAAGGTCTGCCAGATCTCGTCCAGGCGATCCACCTCGCGCTCGGCGCGCTCGCGGATGTGCTGCATCTCCTTGTTGGCGGCGTTTTGCACCTTGCGGCGCGCGTCGGCCTTGGCGCCGGCGGCCTCCAACTCGGCCAGGTCTTCTTCCAGCTTCTGGGCACGCTCGGCGATCTCCGACTCCGCGTCGGCCTCCGCGTCCTTTTTCTCCAGCAGCATCTCGGCTTCCAGAGTGGTCAGGTCGGCGTGGCGGGCTTCATCATCAACGCTGGTGATGATGTTGGCCGCGAAGTAGATGATGCGCTCCAGGTCCTTCGGAGCCAGGTCCAGCAGGTAGCCCAGGCGAGAGGGCACACCCTTGAAGTACCAGATGTGGGTCACGGGTGCGGCGAGCTCAATGTGGCCCATGCGCTCACGGCGCACCTTGGACTTGGTCACCTCGACGCCACAGCGTTCACAGATGATGCCCTTGTAGCGGACTCGCTTGTACTTACCGCAGGCGCACTCCCAGTCCCGGGTGGGGCCAAAGATGCGCTCGCAGAACAGGCCGTCCTTCTCCGGCTTGAGGGTGCGGTAGTTGATGGTCTCCGGCTTCTTTACCTCGCCCTTGGACCACCGACGGATGTCGTCGGCAGTGGCCAGGCCGATCCGAAGCTCGTCGAAGAGGTTGACGTCAAACACGTACTATCCCTTTCACCTTTCCCCCGCGCGCAGATCGCGGGGGTTTAAGGGGATTTTCAAATGGCGACTAATGGGGGAACTTGTCAGCTGCGTGGGGTGCAGCTGGCGCGTGGGGTGCTACCCCTCGCGCCTATGCGATGTCGGCGTCGGAGCGCTCATCACGGGACAGGTTGATGCCCAGTGAGGTGGTCTCCATATCGTCGTCAGAGCCGGACAGTTCCATCGGAGTTCCGTCCACGGACAGCACCTCAACGTTGAGGCACAGGGACTGCAGCTCCTTAAGCAACACCTTGAAGGACTCCGGAATGCCCGGATCCGGGATGTTCTCACCCTTGACAATCGCCTCATAGACCTTGACGCGGCCCACCACGTCATCGGACTTGATGGTCAACAGTTCCTGCAGGGTGTAGGCGGCGCCGTAGGCCTGCATGGCCCACACCTCCATCTCACCGAAGCGCTGGCCACCGAACTGGGCCTTACCGCCGAGCGGCTGCTGGGTGATCATGGAGTACGGGCCGGTGGAACGGGCGTGGATCTTCTCATCCACCAGGTGGTGCAGCTTCAGCATGTACATGTAGCCCACCGAGACCGGGTAGGGGAACGGTTCCCCGGAGCGGCCGTCGAGAAGCATGGTCTTGCCGTCGCCGTCCACGATGACGTCGCCGTCGCGGTTCGGCCGGGAGTTCGCCAGCAGACCGGCAACCTCCGCATTGGTCGCACCGTCGAACACCGGGGTGGCGGTCAGGGAGCCCGCCGGGACGTCATAGAGGTCCTTGGGCAGGGTCTTGATCAACTCGGCGTTCTTGGGATCCTCCGGATCCACCTTCCAGCCGGCGGCGGCCAGCCAGCCCAGGTGCGTTTCCAGCACCTGACCAATGTTCATACGCCGCGGCACGCCGTGGGTGTTCAGGATGATGTCCACGGGGGTGCCATCGGCCATGAACGGCATGTCTTCCGGCGGCAGGATCTTGCCCACCACGCCCTTGTTGCCGTGGCGGCCGGCCAGCTTATCGCCGTCCTGGATCTTGCGCTTCTGGGCCACGTAGACGCGGATCATCTCATTGACGCCAGCGGCCAGATCATCATCGTCCTCGCGGGAGAAGCGGCGCACGCCGATGACCTTGCCGGTCTCGCCGTGGGGCACCTTCAGGGAGGTGTCGCGCACCTCGCGGGCCTTCTCGCCGAAGATGGCGCGCAGCAGGCGCTCCTCCGGGGTCAGCTCCGTCTCACCCTTCGGGGTGACCTTGCCCACCAGGATGTCGCCGGCGCGCACGTCCGCACCAATGCGCACGATGCCGCGATCGTCCAGGTCCCGCAGCACGTCCTCAGAGACGTTCGGGATCTCCCGGGTGATCTCCTCGGCGCCCAGCTTGGTATCGCGGGCATCAATCTCATGCTCCTCGATGTGAATCGAGGTGAGGATATCTTCCTCCACGATGCGCTGGTTGAGGATGATGGCGTCCTCATAGTTGTGGCCCTCCCACGGCATGAACGCCACGAGCAGGTTGCGGCCCAGCGACATCTCGCCGTGCGCAGTACCGGGGCCATCGGCGATGACCTGGCCCTGCTCCACGCGGTCGCCCACGTTGACCAGCGGGGTCTGGTTATAGCAGGTGCCCTGGTTGGTGCGCTCGAACTTGCGCAGCAGGAAGGTCTGGCGGGAGCCCTCATCATCCATGATGGTGATGAAGTCCGCGGAGACATCCTCCACCACGCCGGAGCGGTCAGCGATGACCAGATCGCCGGCGTCATAGGCGGCACGCGACTCCATGCCGGTGCCCACCAGCGGCGCCTCCGAGCGCAGCAGCGGCACGGCCTGGCGCTGCATGTTCGCACCCATGAGGGCACGGTTGGCGTCGTCGTGCTCCAGGAACGGAATCATGGCGGTAGCCACGGACACCATCTGGCGCGGGGAGACGTCCAGGTAGTCCACGCCGGAGGCGTCGGTGACCTGAATGTCGCCGTCCTTGACGCGCACCTCAATGCGGCCCTGGGTGATCGTGCCGTCAGCAGCAACCTCGGTGGAGGCCTCCGCGATGGCAAAGCGGTCTTCCTCATCGGCGGTGAGGTACTCGACAGTATCGGTGACCTTGCCATCTTCGACCTTGCGGTACGGGGTCTCAATGAACCCGAACGCATTGACGCGCGCGTAGGTGGCCAGCGAACCGATCAGGCCAATGTTGGGGCCCTCAGGGGTCTCAATCGGGCACATGCGGCCGTAGTGCGAGGGGTGAACGTCGCGGACCTCAATGCCGGCGCGCTCACGCGACAGGCCGCCCGGGCCCAGCGCGGACAGGCGGCGCTTGTGGGTCAGGCCGGACAGCGAGTTGTTCTGGTCCATGAACTGGGACAGCTGCGAGGTACCAAAGAACTCGCGGATGGCAGCAGAAACCGGGCGCACGTTAATCAGGGACGTCGGGGTGATGGACTCCGCGTCCTGGGTGGTCATACGCTCGCGGACCACGCGCTCCATGCGCGACAGGCCCACGCGGACCTGGTTTTGGATCAGCTCGCCGACGGTACGCAGGCGGCGGTTACCAAAGTGGTCAATGTCATCGGTCTCCACGGGGATGGTCTGCCCGTTGGGAGCGGTCATGGTCCGCTCACCGGCGTGCAGGCGCACCAGGTACTCCAGGGTGGTGGCGATGTCCTCTTCGGTCAGCGTCATCAGGCCGTCATGGTCGCCGCCCAAGCCCAGCTTGCGGTTGACCTTGTAGCGGCCCACCTTGGCCAGGTCATAGCGCTTGGCGCGGAAGAAAGAGTTATCCAGCAGGGACTGCGCCAGCTCGCGGGTGGGCTGCTCGCCGGGGCGCTGCTTGCGGTAAATCTCCAGCAGGGCCTGGTCGGTGTTGTCCACGCCGTCATTTTCCAGCGTGGTCATCATCAGCTCGGAGAAGCCGAAGCGCTGGGTGATCTGCTCGGTGGTCCACCCAAGGGCCTTGAGCAGCACGGTGACCGGCTGGCGACGCTTACGGTCAATGCGCACACCAACGGTGTCACGCTTGTCCACGTCGAACTCCAGCCACGCGCCACGCGAGGGGATAACCTTCACGGAGTGCAGCGGCCGCTCGGTGGACTTATCGATGGTCCGGTCGAAGTACACGCCGGGGGAACGCACCAGCTGGGAGACAACCACACGCTCGGTGCCGTTAACAATGAACGTGCCCTTGTCCGTCATCATCGGGAAGTCGCCGATGAAGACGGTCTGGGACTTGATCTCCTGGGTGTCGTTGTTAATAAACTCCGCGGTCACATACAGCGGCGCGGAATAGTTGATGTCCTTTTCCTTGGACTCCTCGATGGAGTTCTTCACGTCCTCGAAGCGCGGCTCGGACAGGGACAGCGACATGTTGCCCGAGTAATCCTGGATCGGGGACAATTCGTCGAGGATGTCCTCCAGGCCGCTGGTCACGCGGGCCTCGGGGCCACGCTCCTCTTGCTGGCGCGCACGCCAATCGGACGTGCCAATAAGCCACGCGAAAGATTCACGCTGCAGGTCAAGCAGACCTGGGATCTCAATGGGCTCCGAGTACTTTGCAAAGGAGTAACGGTTAGGAGCTCCGGGGATGTCGGCCACTGACTTGGTCTGGCGGGAGACTGCCAAGATGGGTCCTTCCAGCACCTCACGCGGACGCCGGTTGCATGGGCCAACAACCGACTAGAATCCGCTGGTAGTTTTAGCATTCTGTCTGCTGTGGAGTCGCCGCCCCCAGATAGCACAAAGTCACCTTGTCAAGTCACTTCAAAAACAAGTAAGCAGACAAGGTTTCCTGACACACCGGCGACGGACTCCAGCGCAAAGAAACAGCCTAGAGCATCAACCGCCCCACACGCAACCCCTACCTTAGACGCAGGCGGAATCTAGCGGCGCCTCCCACCCGGGCGACCCGAGCCAGTCGGCCTGCCTGAGCCGGCCGACCTACCGGAGTCCACAGGCCTACCGGGGTCCACAGGCCTACCGGAGCCCTCCGCACCACCGGAGCGCGGCGACTGCTGGCGCGGACCTTGCTGCGGGATGTACTGGCGCGGGCGCGGCACCTTCCGGCTCGCGATAATTCCCGTGGCCTCAGGATCCGCCGCAACAGCGGCCCCAGGACCAAAACCGGCAGCCCCAGCACCACCAACACCAGCAGCACCGGCACCCTGAGCACCGGCGCCTTCGGCGTCAGCCCTCGCCGCACGCCCGGTGGCCCGGTTTGCCCGGCGCGCGCTTGCGACGCCGAGCGCGCCCAGGAGCCCGAGCGCGGCGAGCACCGCGCCGATTCCCGCGGTGATCCAGGACCACATCCCTACCCCGCGGTGTTGGGTGATGGCCTGCGCGACCTGGGCCAGCTGCGCTGTTTGAGAGTCCTCCATGACACCGTGGAAGGCGAGCACTGGCTCGCGCCTCGTTCCGTCGAGGGTGCCGTAGTAATCATCGATGGACTCTTCAATGTTGAGCACCAGCCCTGAGGCTTGGTCCACATAGTAATCCCTCACTGCGGAATGGAACAGGTACCCCGTCTCGCCGGGGCCCTCGTGTCCTTCCGGGGTGGGCAGGTCGATGGTGGTGCCTATGGCCTCGTAGTCCAGGGCAACGTTGGTGGGGGCGATGTCTTGCCGGAAGTGGTAGACCTTGCGCCCGTGTAGTTCGGTTTCGTCGATGAAGGTTGCGGGGGTGGCGCGGCGCAGTGTTTCGTCGAGGACGGAGACGTCGTCACGCCCGAGGTTGGCGGGGAATTTCAGCCACACGCCGTCGACGTCGAGTTGCGCGGTGGGGCTGGCCATCTGGTAGCTCAGCGTCATGGGGCCAACTGCGGCGCCGGTGACGCGGTCGAGTACCCAGTTCCACACGGTGGCCTGCATGAGGCGGTCGTGTTCTTGTTGCAGGCTGGTGCGCACGAAGGTGGAGCCCACCCGGGCCGTGGCAGTGCTTGCGGTGGTGGGCTCTTCGATGGTGAGGTTGAGCTGGTGAGTCACCGGAGCTTGGAAGACGCGGCGTTGGGGGTCTGTGAAGACGCGCGTGGTGGCGGCCTCATCGTGGGTGGTCCAGGTCAGCTCGCCGACGTCGAGGGCAAGGCGCCCATCACCTGGGATGAATCGGGGTGCGAGCAGGCCTGCGGCGAGCAGCGCGGCACCGAGGCCAAGCAGGAGCACGGAGACGACGCGGGACCGGGGCAACATGGCCGCGAGTGTACCGCGCTGCCCCGATTGCGCCACCGGGCACCCCAGGAGTACAGGCGTTCTGTTGCGCACCCCTATACCTAGATTGATACGATCAAACCCGGACCAAGTCCGGTTCTCCGGCCGGCACAGCGTCGCACCACCTTCGGGCCTAGCCGCGGCCTATCTGCAACCAGATAGGACCCAGCGAGAACCTCGGGCGGCCAGGCGCAGGAGGTCCGGCTCGTGCCAAGCCCACCCGGCTAGCACGATCCTGCACGACCCTTTGGGCCCCCACGGCCTGCACGTCCCCGTGCGCACTGTGGTTGTTATCCGTTCGATCCCCCAGGAGCTTTCCCGTTCCCATGCCAGATTCTTCCGCCTCCCGCCGCGTTCTCATCGTGGGCTTCGGCCCTGTTGGCCACCGGTGTGCCGCAACGCTCGCGCAGCGCTGCCCCACCGACTCCATCACCATCGTCGGCGAGGAGCCGGACTTTGCCTATGACCGCGTGCACATCTCCAGCTACGTGGGCTCCTGGGATCGCTCCCAGCTCACCCTCGATGACCTGCCTGAACAGGTCACGCACGTGCACGATCGCATCGTGTCTGTGGACCCGCAGGCCCGGGTTGCCACCGGTGAGAGCGGGCAGAGCTTCCCCTACGATGAGCTGATTCTGGCCACGGGTTCCTCCGCGTTCGTGCCGCCCATCCCCGGCCACGACCTGCCGCAGTGCTTTGTCTACCGCACCCTCGATGACCTGGATGCCATCCGCACCGCGGTGGAGCGTGCTGCTTCTTCGCGCCCCGCGGGCCAGGCTGCGCACGCCCGCCCGGTCGGCGTGGTCATCGGCGGCGGGCTGCTCGGCCTGGAGGCCGCCGGCGCGCTGCAAACCCTGGGCATGGACACCCATGTCATTGAGATGGCGCCGCGGCTCATGCCCTTGCAGGTTGATGAGGAAGGCGGCGCGTTGCTCGCCGCAACGCTCACTGAGATGGGCGTGACGGTGCATGTCGGTGCGGCGACGGCGTCGATAAGCGAAGAAGACGACTCCCGGGTCACCCTCGATCTTGGGGAGCAAGGCACCGTCACCGCCGATCTGGTGGTCTTTTCCGCCGGCATCCGCCCGCGCGACGAGCTCGCGGAGGCCGCCGGCATCGAGCGCGGCCCGCGCGGCGGCTTCTTAACCAACCGCCTGTGCCACACCAACGTCGAGCATGTGCGCGCCATCGGCGAATGCGCCGCCGTGGACGGGTCTGTCTACGGGTTGATCGCCCCCGGCAACTCCATGTCGGACATCGTGGTCGACGAGCTGTCTGGCGGCAGCCCCGCCGAGTTCAAAGACCCCGACATGTCCACCAAGCTCAAGCTGCTCGGCGTGGACGTGGCCAGCTTCGGCGAGCCTTTTGCCCACGGCGCATCCGTGGCGGACATCTCCGTCCACGACCCGCTGGGCGGCACCCACAAGAAGCTGCTCATCGACCGCGAAACCGGCATGCTCATCGGCGGCGTGCTCGTCGGCGACGCCGACTCCTACTCGCTGCTGCGCCCCATGGTCGGCCACGAGCTGCCCAGCGAGCCCATCAGCTTCATCTCGTCGGGCGACGGCGGCGGCGCCAGCATCGGCGTCGGCGCACTGCCTGACGACGCCCAGATCTGCTCCTGCAACGACGTGAGCAAAGCCGACGTCACCACCGCCATCCACGACGGCGCCCACACCGTCGACGCGCTGAAGAAATGCACCAACGCCGGCACCTCCTGCGGCTCCTGCATCGGACTGCTCTCCCAGCTTCTCGACGCCGAGGGCATCGAGCAATCCCGCGCCCTGTGCGAACACTTCCCCCAAACCCGCGCCGAACTCTTCGAAATCGCCCAAGCCACGGACATCCGCACCTTCGGCGAATTCATCGCGCGCTTTGGCACCGGCGGCGGCTGCGAAATCTGCAAACCCACCCTGGCCTCCATCTTTGCCACCCTGCACACCGGCGACCACGTCCTCGACGACGGCCGCGCCGCCCTCCAGGACACCAACGACCGCTTCCTGGCCAACATGCAACGCAACGGCACCTACTCCGTGTGCCCGCGACTGCCCGCCGGCCAAGTCACCGCCGAACAGCTCACCGTCATCTCATCGATCGCCTCCGACTTTGACCTCCACCTCAAGATCAGCGGCGCCCAGCGCATCGTCATGTTCGGCGCCCGCGTGGACCAACTGCCCGAAATCTGGCGCCGCCTCGTCGACGCCGGCATGGAATCCGGCCAGGCCTACGGCAAATCCCTGCGCGCCGTCAAGAGCTGCGTAGGCACCGACTGGTGCCGCTACGGCCAACAAGATTCCGTCGGCCTGGCAGTCAAACTCGAACTGCGCTACCGCGGCCTACGCTCCCCCCACAAGTTCAAGATGGGTGTCTCCGGCTGCGCCCGCGAATGCGCCGAAGCCCGCGGCAAAGACATCGGCGTCATCGCCACCGAAAAGGGCTGGAACCTCTACGTCGGCGGCAACGGCGGAGCCACCCCGCGCCACGCCGAACTACTCGCCCGCGACGTGAGCACCGACGACCTCATCCGCTACATCGACCGCTACCTCGGCTTCTACGTGCGCACCGCCGACAGGCTCCAGCGCACCGCCGCCTGGCAAGAAGCCTTCGACGGCGGCCTCGACCACATCCGCGACGTCGTTATCGATGACTCCCTGGGCATCGCCGCCGACCTCGAAGCCTTCGTAGAAGCCCACGTCGACGCCTACCAAGACGAATGGGCCGCCGTGCTGAGCGACCCGGAGAAACTGCGCCGCTTCGTCTCCTTTGTCAACGCCCCCGAATCCCCCGACCCCACCGTCCAATTCGGCCACGACCACGGCCGCAAGATCCCCCTGCCCATGCCCGCCCTGGTGCACTAGTTTTTTGCGAAAGGAAATAACTCACGATGAGCATCGATCTGTGCGCCGCCAGCGACCTAGAGCCAGAACTTGGCGCCGCAGTATTGCTTAACGACGGCCGCCAACTCGCCCTCTTCCGCATCCCCGCCACGGCCCCTCACGGCGGGCCCGACCGCCTGTATGCGGTCGACAACATCGACCCCTACTCCGGGGCCGCCGTCATCGCCCGCGGCATCGTCGGCGAACACGAAGGCCGCCCCACCGTCGCCTCCCCGCTGCTCAAGCAGCGCTTCTACCTCGACGACGGCACCGGCCTAGCCGACGACGGCAAAAACCTAGCGGTAGCGGCCATCGAGGAACACGACGGGCGGGTGTGGTTGGTGTAGCCGGGCTGGCCTAGCTTTCCCAGTCCCCCACCTTCCCAATGCCCCTGACCTGCGGCGAGGACACCGTTAGCGCCAGGCCTGCAAAGCCAACCGCCGCAACACCCGCGCCCATGACCGCGGGCACGTGGTGATACACCGCCTGGCTGGCCACCAAAGGGGCAAGAGCCCCCGCGATCCCCGCGATGGCTGTGAACGTGGCAATCACCCGGCTCTGGAGCTCCTCACCAGTCACCGCAAAGACATACCCAAACAACGCACCGTTAAGCGCCGGCGAGAAAATGAGCGCCACCGCCGCGATGACCGCCAAAGGCCAGGGCTCCCGCGGCACCAGGTACAGGCAGGTCATGCCCGCGATGATCCAGACCAGCCCGCCCACAACCAGCCGGCCCACCGCGAAACGATCCGACAGATACGGCGCAAGCGCAGAACCGACCAGCGCCCCCACCCCGAAGCCAGCGGTGACAAAGCCGATGGTGGTGGAGCTATGGGCGTCGTCTTTGAGCTGATAGACAACCCAGCTCATCGTGCCGAAAACAGCAATATTGATCAGCGGCGCACACCACAACAGCCGGAACAGTTCCGGGTGAGTACGCAGGTGGTGCCAGCCGCCGAGCGAATGCCCCACAGCCCGCTTCCACCCCGACCGCTTGGACGCGCCCGATGCTGCGGGAGCCGCAGGAGCCTCAGGCGCCTCAGGCCCCAGCTCCGTGGACACCCGCGACAGCAACGCAGTATAAATCCCCTGGCACACCGCGACCACGACAAAAGGAGCACCCGGCGAAAACCGATAGAGCCAGCCAGCGACCGGAGAACCAACGATGTGCAACACCTCCGAGCGGGCTTGGGTGGCACTCATCGCGCGCGGAAACTCCTGCGGCGTAATCAGACGTTTGAGGGCCGCGTCCAAAATCGGAGCCAAAAAGCTCGCGGTCACACCCACAATGAACGTCAGCGCAATCACCGTGACCAGCACCAAAGCGTGCGGAAGAAGCGCCCGTGCGAAAAGGATCACGGCCAGCAGCCCCGCACACGAAGTCACCACCACCCCGCTGCCGAGCAGCAACCGGCGCCGCGAATACGCATCGCCGACGCTCCCGCCAAGGAACGTCGCCACCAAAGCCAGGGCGCTGGAAATACTCGCTATGATCCCCGCCGCGGAGATGGACTCGGTGACCTCGATCAACACCAGCGTGGTGGCAAGGCTCATGGAGGCGGCAAAATCCGAAAACGTTTCTGCGCCGAACCAGCGTCGATAGTCGGGATGCCTAAACGGGTTGCGTGTAGCGGCGTCAATGCCCACGACGTTCACCCCTCATGCTTCGCGCCAGTTTTTCGATGGAGCTGATGCTACCTCTGAGCGGCTAATGTCTGCACCGATTTTTCTGCTCCCGCGTTTCCGCAGCAGGTTACGACATGTTCGAATCATCGCCGCCCCGCGGCGGCTTTCGGCACCCGGTGACCGCCGCTTCCGACCGGCAGATGTCTTCATCGATTTTTTGGCGCCGACGTTTCCGCAGGTCAGAAATTAGTTTCCGCAGCAGGTTACGACATGTTCGAATAATCGCCGCGGCCACGCCTGCATCCGGCACCCGCCGCCTGCCACCGCCCGCAATAGCCGCTACCGCAGTTGCCGCTGTCTGCTGGGATGCTTATCGACGCCCCCGCCCCAGACTCCCGGACCCCTCACCGCTCCGCGCGCCGCCGCTACCGCCGGCTCCCGGGCCGAAACACCGCCGCCGACCGCCTCCAAGCTCCGAATGTCTTCATCGATTTTTCGGCGCCAGCATTTCCGCAGGTCAGAATTTAGTTTCCGCGGCAGGTTACGACATGTTCGAATAATCGCCGCCCCCGCGCCGGCTTAGCCCGCAGGCGTGGCCGGCTTGACACCAAAAAACAGCAAAACCCGGCCCCCACCGCAGTGGTGGAAGCCGGGTTGAATGCTCTCGAAGCTCTACGAGCTTTCAGAGGCTTTGCTCAAAGCTGAAGTCAAAGCTGAAGTCAAAGCTGAAGTGAGATTACTTCAGGGTGACGGTGGCGCCAGCCTCTTCCAGCTTGGCCTTGGCGGCCTCGGCGTCGTCCTTCTTGGCACCCTCGAGGATGGCCTTCGGAGCGGACTCGACGAGCTCCTTGGCTTCCTTCAGGCCCAGGCCGGAGACGATCTCGCGGACAGCCTTGATCACGCCGATCTTCTTGGCGCCGGCGTTCTCCAGCACGACGTCGAACTCGTCCTTCTCCTCGGCGGCAGCGGCCTCGGCGGGGGCGCCAGCGGCGGCAACGGCGACCGGAGCAGCAGCGGAGACCTCGAAGACCTCCTCGAATTCCTTCACGAACTCAGAGAGCTCGATGAGGGTCATTTCCTTGAAAGCCTCGATGAGCTCGTCCTTGGAAAGCTTAGCCATGGTGGCATCCTTTCGTCTGTGGTGGGCGCGGCCCGCCTATCGTGGCGGGAAGTAATCGTGTGCGCCCGAAAAGTATGGGTACGGTGTGCCTGGCACTGCCGTTGTGTAACCGCAGACCAGCGCGAGTTTTTAGGCTTCCTTCTTCTCCTGCAGCGCGCCGGCGAGGCGGGCCACCTGGGAAGCGGGAGCGTTGAACAGGCTTGCGGCCTTGGCCAAGTTGCCCTTCATGGCACCAGCCAGCTTGGCAAGGGTGGTCTCGCGGTTGTCCAGGTCGGCGATGGCCTTGACCTGGTCGGCGGACAGGGCGTTGCCGTCCATGTAGCCGCCCTTGACGATGAACGCCTTGTTATCCTCGGCGAACTTCTTCATAGCCTTCGCGGCATCCACGGCTTCGCCCTTGATAAAGGCGATGGCGGTGGGGCCGGTCAGGTACTCGTCAAGACCCTCGAGCCCGGCATCCTTAGCAGCCAGCTTGAGAAGGGTGTTCTTGGCGACGGAGTACTGGACATCGTCGCCGAGCGCGGTGCGCAGCTCAGTGGTCTGCGCCACGGACAGGCCGCGGTACTCGGTGAGCACAACGCTATCGGCCTCGGCAAAGCGGTTCTTCAGAGCCTGAAGGTCCGCCTCATTCTTCGGATTCGCCATGTACTTCGCCTCCTTCCTTTAACGAATGTGTCAATCCGCCCGGGCCTTCCTTACCTGCCTTGCGGCATAAAGAAAGCCCCGTGCAGGGAGCACAGGGCCAGGCGATCAAAATCCTTGATAAAGGAAAGAACGCGGCTAATTCCAAGTGTCTCCTGCGTGGGCCGTTCCTCCACCTCAACGAGGTGCAAGGAACCTTCGATCCCCAACGTTGGGGATGACCGACGGTCTTCGGTGAAACTTGAGCCGGGCGCGGGGCATCGCCCACACGCCGTATCAAACTTCTCCGGACACTCTAGCCGACACCCCGCCCCGCCGCAAATCTTTGCTTATCGACGCCCCGCCCCCCACCGAAAGCACAGCTCAATATACTGAATGCAAAAGGGAACCCCGGCCGCATCATGGCTCAGGTCCATAAGAGGCGGGTTCCGGGGACTACGAGGCCATGATAGCTCATGGACGGGACATGAAACAACATCAACACCCACTGCTGTTAGCAGTGTCTCCGAACCGACTGGGAACTTACAAGCGGTTCGTGAGCCACCAGTTCCCAGGGCTCAACGAACAGCGCCTGACCTCGATAAGCACCGGCTTGTATGTTAGCGACCGGAAGCTAGCCGCTTCAATTTTCGCAGATCTCTCGATCGTAGAAGTTGCACTACGAAACTCTATGCACAACTGCCTAGCGGAATGTCATGGTGAGCACTGGTATGACAGGATCGACCTCGACAAGCGGAGTTACAAGGCATTCGACAAAGCCAGCAACCAGGTTTTGCGAGGCCACCAAGACCTTGCTGCTAACGATCCCTCTATCCCTGGACGCCTCATAGCGCAATGCACACTAGGAACATGGGTAGGGTTACTCGATCAAGGGGGTTGGACCGGCGATGGAAGCACCAGACGACGGGTTGACTACGAGGAACTCTGGCGAGATACGCTCCACAAAGCTTTCCCAGGCGGCCGCACAGTCGCCCGCTTACACGGCGAGCGGTTCACCAGGTCCTACACCCACAGGATCGCCAAAAACGTGCAACACTAAGAAACCGCATTGCACATCACGAACCGCTTATTAATGGGGTGCCGCTAAATGGCCAAGCCGAACGGCTCAGTTTGCAAGAAGCGGTAAATGATTACGTCGATCTGACTTCTATGATCGACAAGAATCTTTCCCAGTGGCTACTGAAAGAGTTCTCTCACACCGCCAGCCTTCTATCCAGTTATCCGTTTTTCGACATCAACAGCCCTGTTTGTTAGCGGCAAAAATGACACCGAGGAATTCTCGACGCTACAAAATTCTGCTAACTCCCATACACAGCTCAAAGGGGGTACGTATGTCCCCACCTGCGACACCTTTCGAAGGCGTTCCACCCGCTCACGCCCCCTCCCCTGCCCGTGCAGGCTGGCTGCGGTGAGGACGCGGGGGCGTCGATAAGCAAAAGAAAAACCGGGCCTGGAAACCCAGGGCCCGGTTGAAGGGAAGAGGCGAAAGCTTAGGCCTCCGTGTAGCCCTTCTGCACCGTCGGGTCAACCGGAACGCCGGGGCCCGTGGTGGAAGACAGGGTGACCTTCTTGATGTAGATGCCCTTGGAGGAAGACGGCTTCAGACGGTTGATTTCGTCGATCAGCGCGCCGTAGTTCTCCGCAAGCTGCTCCTCGGTGAAGGAGGCCTTGCCGATCGCGGCGTGCAGGTTCGCGGCCTTGTCCACGCGGAAGCTGATCTTGCCGCCCTTGATCTCCTTGACAGCCTTGGCCACGTCGGTGGTCACGGTGCCGGTCTTGGGGTTCGGCATGAGGCCACGGGGGCCCAGGACGCGGGCCACACGGCCAACCTTGGCCATCTGATCCGGGGTGGCGATCGCGGCGTCGAAGTCAGTCCAGCCGCCCTGGATGCGCTCCAGCAGCTCGGCGGTGCCCACAACGTCAGCGCCAGCCTCCTCGGCGGCGGTGGCGTTCGGGCCCTCGGCGAAGACCACAACGCGCACGGTCTTGCCGGTGCCGTTGGGCAGGGAGACGGTGCCACGCACCAGCTGATCGGCCTTGCGGGGATCCACACCCAGGCGCAGGGCCACGTCAACGGTGGCGTCAAAGTTCTTCGAGGCGGTGGCCTTGACCAGCTTGGCGGCCTCGAGGGGACGGTAGAGGCGGGAGGCGTCAACCAGCTCCGCCGCGGCCTTGAAGGCCTTGGACTTCTTGCTCATTGGGATTCCTTCTTTCGAATCTGTGGTGTGCGGGCCGGAGCGGGCCCTGCCACGGTGTCTCGCGGACTAAAAACTAGGCCTCGACGGTGATGCCCATGGAGCGGGCGGTGCCGGCGATGATCTTCGCGGCGGCGTCGATGTCGCGGGCGTTGAGGTCGGCCTTCTTCTGCTCGGCAATCTCACGCACCTGCGCCATGGTCACAGAACCAACCTTGTTGGTGTGCGGCACGCCGGAGCCCTTCTGCAGACCAGCGGCCTTGAGCAGCAGCTTGGCGGCCGGCGGGGTCTTCAGCTTGAAATCAAAGCTGCGGTCCTCGTAGACGGTGATCTCCACGGGGATGACGTTGCCGCGCTGGGATTCCGTCGCAGCGTTGTACGCCTTGCAGAATTCCATGATGTTGACGCCGTGGGCACCCAGCGCCGGGCCGACCGGGGGAGCCGGGTTAGCAGCGCCAGCCTCGATCTGCAGCTTGATAAAGCCAGTGGCCTTCTTCTTCTTAGCCATGAGTCCTCTTTCCTTGGTACCGGGGGCGGTATGGGCGGAATACACCGCAGGGCCATGCGCTCGGCACGCCTAGACGGATGATCCCTTCCACTCCCCGTCCGGATGCTGGGCCCCGCTCACTGCCAGCCAGCGTCCCGCCTATGCTTTCACGGGAGTGCCACGGACAGCTTCTTCACGTAACCCGGCCACCGGGGATGAATGCTTGTCTTGTGCGCGCCCACAACGAACTAAACCGACGTGGGCACACACGCGAAAAGACAGCTTAACGCGCCAGCACCGCTGGCACAAAAGCTGCCTTCATCGTGGGGGTCCGTGGGGCCTGGCCCGCTGAAAAGCTGGACTGCTGGCCCGCAGACAAGCCGACCGGCCAACAAGCCGACCCGCTGACCCGCTGACCCGCGGGTGCGGCCCCGCGCCCCGACCCCTCGGCGCAGGAGAACCTGCTACATAATCTTTTCCACCTGGTCGGCGGTGAGCTCCACAGGGGTTTCGCGGCCGAAGATGGACACCAAGGCCTGGATCTTGCCCGTCTCATGGTCGATGTCCGAAATCGTGGCAGACACGGAAGCCAACGCGCCGGTGAGGATGGTCACGGCCTCGCCGACCTCAAAGTCAATGTGCTGGGTGGGCTTGGACTTTTCTTCCGGCATGGCGATGATCTGCTCGCCATCCTTATCCTGGGCCGGTTCCTGGCCATCCGGCACAGCCTTAGGCATGAGGAACTTGGCCACATCGCGGTGCCGCACCGGGGTGGCGTGGCCTTCATTGCCCACAAAGCTGGTCACGCCGGGGGTCTCGCGCACAACGGACCACGCACGGTCATTGATGTCCATACGCACCAACACGTAGCCGGGAAGCAGCTTGCGCTTGACCAGCTTGCGCTTTCCGTCACGGACCTCGATGGCCTGCTCGACGGGCACGACAACGTCATAGATGGCGTCTTCGACCTCGAGGGTCTGCACACGCATGTCCAGGTTGGTCTTGACCTTGTTCTCGTAGCCGGAATAGCACTGGATGATGTACCACTGGCCGGGCTGCTTCTTCAGATCGCGGGTAAATTCGCGCAGGCGGCGGCGGTATTCGGCCTCTTCAGAGGCTTCCTCGGAGGCCCCTTCCGGGGCGTCCGCCGCGCTGGTCTCCGCTGCAGCCTCGGCGGCGTCGCCAGCACCAGCACCAGCACCAGCAGCGCCAGCGTCGGCGGCGGCCTCTGCCGATTCCGCATCCGCGGACGCCTGCTCGGCGGCGGCGGGGGCTTCGGAAGTTTCCGTGCCGGCGGTGTCCGCGGGGGCGTCGGCAAGCGATGCAGCCTGCTGCTCCTCTAGGGCCGCGGCGGCCTCGGCGGCGTCCGCTACCTCGGGGATCGTGGTGCCCTCACTGTCCAGGCCGGGGTGGGAGATCTGGTCTTCTTGGCTCATCGTTTCTGTCAACTCCGTAACTTGTTACTCGGGTGTGGGCTGGTGGTTGGCGCGAGGGCACGCACCGGTGTTGCTCCCCATCCTATCGGGGCGACGCCACGTCCGGATGAACGTACGGGCACCACCGTCTAGGTGGGACAAAGAATGATCCCGCCTGCCCGGAGCGTTCCGGGGGCGGGATGTTCAGCAATTCTTAGCGAGATGCTACTTGTTCACCAGCACCTTTTCAACCCCAAGGCCGGCGAGGAAATCCACGCCAGAAACCAGGGCCGTCAAAACGATGAGGAAGGCAAAAACAACCAGAGTGTACGTCACCATCTGGGACGCGGTAGGCCAGATGACCTTCTTCATCTCAGAAGCAACCTCAGGCAGGTAGCGCAGCGGGCCACCGCCGGGGTTTTCATCATCGCGAGCTGTCTTGGCCACCTGCTTCGACTGATAGGTGGCGCTGGTCACGGTGCTCGCCCCGGTACGCTGACGCTTACCGGTGGGAGTCAGGTTTCCGCGTTCCTCGCTCACGGTTCTCCTTTTAGCGTTGAGAAGTTTTGGCAGGGGCGACAGGACTCGAACCTGCAACCTACGGTTTTGGAGACCGTTGCGCTACCAATTGCGCCACGCCCCTTCAAAGCACCACCCGGGTGGGCAGCACGGACAACCCTACCAGAGCTCTACTTCACTCCAGGAACGCCGGGCCGAACTTGGCTGGAATAGACAGGTCAGGCGCCACATCAGCGGCCGCTGGTGACGCCAAAACTTGTTCCATATTCCGTAGCGATGGCGAGAATTGAACTCGCGACACAGCGATTATGAGTCGCTTGCTCTACCACTGAGCTACACCGCCCCTTCGCCGCCTTCACCCCCGCGCCACACCGTTGCCGGCGCCGGGCGGGGAGAAAACAACAGAGCCCCCTAACAGAATCGAACTGTTGACCTTTTCCTTACCATGGAAACGCTCTACCGACTGAGCTAAGGGGGCACATCTCACGGGCACAGAAACAACGACCATCTGGCCGGGCTGCCGCGCCCTGAAGACTCCCAAAGACTAACCTGAGTCACTACAGGTACACAAATCCGCACGCTACAGCGCATTTTCAGCCTGCCGCTGGGCTGCTTATCGACGCCCCCCGTCCCCCACTCCCGGACCCCTCACCGTGCTGCTCGCCGCCGGGCTGCGCGTCGCCGGTGGCGACGCCCGCCTCGCGCGGCGCATGTCTTCATCGATTTTTCGGCGCCGGCGTTTCTGCAGGTCAGATTTTAGTTTCCGCGGCAGGTTACGACATGTTCGAATAATCGCCGTAGCCATGCCTGCATTCGGCACCCGGTGACCGCCGCCGACACGCCCAGCACTGCCGCACCCCGCCTCCGAGCACCAAATGTCTTCACCGATTTTTCGGTCCCTGCATTTCCGCAGGTCAGAATTTAGTTTCCGCGGCAGGTTACGACATGTTCGAATGATCGCCGCAGCCACGCCTGCATTCGGCACCCGATGACCGCAATCGTCGCCACCGCAGTTGCCGCTTCCTGCTGGACTGCGTATCGACGCCCCCGCCCCCAGACTCCCGGCCCCCTCACCGTGCCGCGCGCCGCCGGACTACCAGACTGCGCGTCGCCGCCAGCGCCAACCGGCAGATGTCTTCATCGATTTTTCGGCGCCAGCATTTCCGCAGGTCAGATTTTAGTTTCCGCGGCAGGTTACGACATGTTCGAATAAACATCACAACCGGACCGGCGTTACGGCCAGACCCGCCGCCATGCCGACACGCAGCTACGCAGCTAGCCGCCGCCGCACCCCGAAGCCCGGCACGCACGCAAAACCCCGCCGCCGCCATCGCTGTTAGCAATGGCAGTGACGGGGTGAGGGGTGCCAGGTAGAAGATTCGAACTTCTGAAGGCAATGCCGGCGGATTTACAGTCCGCTCCCTTTGGCCGCTCGGGCAACCTGGCGTGCGCCGTGATCCCATGATCAGGTGCGAAGAACACTGTACTAGACGGCGGGGGAATCGGTGAAATCAGGCCTGTGTGCTGGGTTTTCTCGCGTGGAGCGCACACAGCAGGCTGCAGACCGCAGACCCCGGACCGCCGAGCGCCGACCCCAGACCAGACCCCAGAGCCAACCCCAGAACAGACCGCACAGCGCACAGCCCAGAAAACAGCGGCAGCCCACCGCCGATCTGTTCTGTTAACCCACGCGGCGGACGGTGTAGTCGGTTAGTTCGCGCAGGGCGCGTGCGGCGGGCGTGTCGGGGAGGGCGGATAGGTGTTCGTTGGCGCGGGTGACCCAGCGGTGGACGTCGGCGAGTGCGCGGTCGCGGCCTTGGGTTTCGGTGAGGAGGTGGAGGGCTTCGGTGACGCGCTCGTCGGTGTCGACGGGGGCGTCGAGAAGCGTGCGGAGGCGGCGTCCGGCGGGGCTGTCTTCGTTGAGTGCGTAGAGCACGGGGAGGGTGAATACGCCTTCGCGGAGGTCGGTGCCGGGGGTTTTGCCGGAGTCGGCGGGGTCGGAGAAGATGTCGATGATGTCGTCGACGATTTGGAAGACCATGCCGATGGCGCGTCCGTAGCCGCGCAGTGCGTCGATGTGGTGGGGGGCGGCGCCGGCGTGGAGTGCGCCGAGGTAGCCGGCGGAGGCGATGAGGACGCCGGTTTTTTCTTCGATGACCTTCATGTAGTGCTCGATGGGGTCGCCGCCGCGTGGGCCGACGGTTTCGCGCATTTGGCCGGTGACTAGTTCTCCGAAGGTTTCTGAGAAGTGTTCCACGGTGGGTACGCCGAGTTGGGCCATGAGGCCGGAGGCTTGGGCGAGGAGGTGGTCGCCGGCGAGGATGGCTACGGAGTTGCCCCAGCGGGCGTTGGCGGATTCGACGCCGCGGCGGCGGGAGGCTTCGTCCATGACGTCGTCGTGGTAGAGGGTGGCCAGGTGGGTCATTTCGACGACGGCGGCGGCTTTGATGACGTCGTCGCTGAGTGCCCGGGGCCCGAATTCGGAGGCCAGGAGTGCGAACATGGGGCGGAATCTTTTGCCGCCGGCGCGCACGAGGTGAAGAACTTTGTCGGTGACTAGTTCTTCGCCGCGGGAGAGTTCCTGGTAGAGCACCTGTTCTACCTTGGCCAGACCTTCGGTGACCCGCTGGGAAAGCTCAGTATCGCCAAAGCCCAGCAGCCCCGGGGCCGCTGCGAGAGTTGCTCCGCGGGTTGCGTCGGCGGGTCGACCTGTGGTCATGTCTCGGTGTCCTCGCAGATAGTTTGTATCCCCGGGTCTGCATGCGTGGTGCCGGGAAGTGGGTTCAGCTCGCCACCAACCGTAGCCCAAACTGCGGAGCGCTCCTACTCTAGGGGTCGGTCAGGCGGGCCCTGCGCACGGCGCGAACTTGGCGTGGGGAAGCCTACCGGGGGGCGATCGTTGGCGTCGATGGGGCTGCGGCGTCTGGGCAATGGGACAATGGGCGCCGTGACTGCCCCAGCTCGTTTACTTCGCCCAGAATTGCTCGTCGTGGGCGCCGGCCCCGCCGGCAGTGCGGCCGCGATCCATGCCGCGCGCGCCGGATATGCGGTGCTGCTTGTTGACGCCGCTTCTTTCCCCCGCGACAAGACCTGCGGCGACGGCCTGACCCCGCGGGCGCTCAGCGAGTTGCGGGCGTTGGGGCTGGCCGAGCGCGTTACCGGAGGCTACACCAACCGGGGGCTGATCCTGCATGGTTTTGGCAATTCGGTTACGGCCCCCTGGCCGGATTCGTCGTATGGGACGGTGGGCTCGGCGATGCCGCGCACGCTTTTCGACGCCCTCCTCCTCACCACCGCACGCGCCGCCGGGGCCGAAGTCTGGGAGGACAGCCCCGCTGTGGACGTCACCGTTGAGCGCGGCCGCGCGCGCTCGGTGGGGATCATGCATGGCGGCGAGACGGTGAAGGTCTACCCGCGCTGGATCATCGTCGCCGACGGGGTGCGCTCCCCCCTCGGCCGCAAGCTGGGGCGCCAGTGGCACCGCGGCGAGGTCTATGGCCTGGCGGCCCGGTCCTACTGCGCTTCGCCGCGCGCCGACGAGCCCTGGATCCACTCCCACCTCCAGCTTTCCGACGCCGCCGGCACCCCGCAGCCCGGCTACGGCTGGATCTTCCCCCTGGGCAACGGGACGGTCAACCTCGGCGCCGGGGCGCTGTCTACTGACCGCCACCCGGCGCGAGTGAACACCAAGAAGCTCCTTGCCCACTACGCGCACACCCAGCGCGCCGGCTGGCAGCTGGGCCCGGAAGACGGCGTCGCTTCCGCGGCGCTGCCTATGGGCGGGGCGGTCAGCAACGTCGCCGGGGCCAACTGGATGCTCATTGGCGACGCCGCCGCCTGCGTCAACCCCCTCAACGGGGAGGGCATCGACTACGGGATGGAAACCGCCCGGCTGGCCGTGGGGCTCCTCGGCGGCCCCGAGCTGTTCTACCGCGCCTGGCCAGCACTGCTGCGCGAAAGGTACGGCCAGGCATTCCATCTGGCCAGGGCCGCCGCCCGAGTCATTGCCATCCCGGGGTTCCTGCCGGCCGCCGGAAACGTGGGGCTGCGCGGCCCGCTGGGACACCGTCTGCTGCCGGCGGCCGCCCGACTGATGGGCAACCTCATTGATGACGCCGACGCGGATCTGCTCGCCCGCACCTGGCGGCTGGCGGGCCGGGCCGCCGCGACCCTGGCACACGCACAAAACCGACCACTGTGGGATACCCAACCCTATTAATGCGGCGGGCTGTTGCGCTACCATTCTGTTAGTTGCCGCATACCGCGCGATAAAAGGGTATACAGGCACCTATTGGTCCACCCACAACAAAGAAGAAGGAGCCGACATGGCCAACGATCATCCGCAGCCCACCCCCAACCCGGGCGCCAACGTACCGGAGCCCAACACGGCGCACCCCGTGGGAGAAGAAGCCGTTACCCCCACCCCCGCGCCCACGACTGTGCCTGACCCCAACACCGCCCACCCCGTCGGCGATGACTCCGCCGGCGGCGGCTGGTGGAAGATCCTCCTGGCCATCCTCGCCCTCCTGGTTGTGCTGGGCCTAGTGTGGTGGCTCATTAGCGCCCTCAGCGGCGACAAGGACGGCGACTCCAGCGCCGCGGCGTCTTCTTCCGTCAAGCCCACCGACGCCAACGGCAAGACCATTGATGATCGCCACCTGGTCGACGGCAACACCCCCGCCGTGATCAATGACACCGTCGTGCTGCCCCACGCTGAGGTCACCGCCTCGAACTTCCGCCACATCGGCGCCACCGATCATGGCGACCAGCTGCTGTGCATTGACACTAACGTCAAGAACCTGGGCGATGAGCCGATCATCCTCAACGGCTCCGATGACTGGGGCCTGTCCACCCCGGACGGCGAGAACCTGACCCAGCAGGAAGGCCCGCAGTCTGAGGTCTCCAAGGGCGAGCTGCCCAAGTCCCAGGGCACCAAAGGCACGGTCTGCTTCACCCCGTCGTCCGCCCCGGATACCACCGACTACATTGTGACCTTCAACAAGGCCACCAACGCGGACGGCAAGAAGCCCACCTGGTCTGCCGCCTACAACAAGTAAGCAGCGCCAACCGCGCACCTACCCCCGGGGATCGCCGAACATCGGCCGCCCCCCGGGGGGATTTTTTTAAGCCTTCACCGCCGAGTGCAGCGCCACAATGCCGCCGGTGAGGTTCTGCCAGCCGCAGTCTGCCCACCCCTGGGCGTTGATCTCCCGGGCCAGCTGCTCTTGGTCCGGCCAGTGGCGGATGGAATCCGCCAAGTATTCATAGGCCTCCGGGTTGGTGGCCACCACCCGCGCCACCGCCGGCAGGGCGCGCATGAGGTACTCCTTGTACAGCCGCGAAAACACCGGGATGACCGGCGTGGAGAACTCCGCCACCGTCAGGCGCCCGCCCGGGCGGGTCACCCGGGCCATCTCCCGCAGGGCCGCCCGAAAATCGTGGACGTTGCGCAGCCCGTAGGAGATGGTCACCGCGTCGAAGGAGGCATCAGCAAACGGCAGCGTCATGGCATCGCCCACCACCTTAGGCACCGCGCGGTGGGCCCCCGCGGCGAGCATCCCCTGCGAAAAATCGCAGGCCACACACCACGCGCCGGACTGGGCCAGCTCCACCGTGGACACCGCCGTGCCGGCCGCTAAGTCAAGCACCCGCTCCCCTGGCACCAAGCCCAGACGCGCGCGCGTGCGCCGGCGCCAGTAGCGGTCCTGCCCAAAAGAAAGCACCGTGTTGGTGATGTCATAGTTCTTGCCCACGCCGTCAAACATCGCGGCAACGTCGAGGGGCTGCTTATCCAGATTCGCCTTGACCACGGTTGCCCAGTCTAGGTCACCACCACTGCGCCATCGCCGCCCGGGCGCGTTGGGTCACCGGGACCGGCACCTGTGTGGCAAACTCGGCGGCCGCCTGAGCGTAGTGCGAAAACAGCTGATCGCACTGGGCCGCCCAGGTCCGCTGCGCCACCCCGGCGCGCGCCGCGGCCCGCAGCCGCCCGTGGCGCTGCGGGTCGAGCACCCAGCCCACCGCGGCGGGCAGCTCCCGGGCGAAGGAGGGGACGTCGATAAGCACCCCATTGCGCCCCGGATCGATGAGGTCCACCGGGCCGCCCGCACGCGGGCCGATGGTGGGCACGCCGGAGGCCTGGGCCTCCTGGATGGCCTGGCAGAACGTCTCAAACTCGCCGGGGTGGACGAACACATCCAGGCTGGCGTAGGCGCGTGCCAGGGCCTCGCCACGGAGCTGGCCGGTAAACACCGCCTCCGGCAGCGCTGCTTGCAGCTCCAGGCGTTGCGGGCCATCTCCCACAATGACCACCTGAATGCCCGGCTGGCCCGCCAACGCCGCCAGCCGCGCCACCCCCTTCTCCGCGGCCAACCGGCCAACGAACCCCACCACCTTCTTGGTGCCCGTGGGATCCCACGAACGGCGCAACTCGGCACTGCGCTTATCCGGGGAAAACAACTGCGCGTCCACCCCCCGACCCCAGCGGTAAACATTGGCAATGCCGTGGTGGCGCAGCTGCGCAATCGTGGGCGACGAGGGCGCCAACGTCCGCTGGCACGCGTTATGCACCGTGCGCGTCCACTCCCACGACGCCGCCGCCAGCGGCGTCAAATGGTAGCGAGTAGCAAAACCGGCCACGTCCGTCTGGTAGACGGCCACGGCCGGAATATGTAACTGCCGGGCGGCGAACGCCCCGGCTGCCCCCAACACAAACGGGGAGGCTAGGTGCACCACGTCCGGGCGGAAATCGCGCAACGTGGCGGCCACCGACGGGCCCGGCACCCCCACCGGCAAGGAGTTGATCAGCGGCACCATCACCGTGGGCACCCGGTGCACCGGATAGCCCAGGTAGTCCGCAACCTCCTCCTCAAAATTGCGCGCCCCCGGGGCAATGACAATCGCCTCATGGCCGGCCTGAGCAACGTGCTCCAAGACCCGCAGCACCGAATTAGTCACGCCGTTGACGTTAGGAAGAAAAGACTCGGCGACAATAGCAATGCGCATAGCAGCCATCCTTTCCCCATCACGTGACGGCGGCCTTCCCTCCAGGCGACCTCGACGTGACAGTCGTGCAAATTCCAGGTGACGCGGCCGGGCGCTGCCCCACCCTGGCTAACTCACGGCGCGCCGCGACGGACGCTCCCGCGTAGCCACGCCTACGGCCCACCACAGTAGTCCCATCACCGCCGTGCCCACCACCGCCACCGACGCCGCCGGGACGATGGTCAGCGTCCACGTCCGGCCCTCAACGGCCACCACATCCGGGTTTGAGCGGGCATAACGCACCCACACGTTTTGCCCCTCCCCCAGACCCGTCGGGTACAGCAGCCCCTGCTGGGGCGCATGGTAGAGGCCTTCCTCATCCTGGTATTCCACGGTGGTGCGCCACGCCCCCACCCCGGTGACGTGCGCCAGCGCCCGGCCCGGATCCGAGTCGATGGCCCGCGCGTTCAAGCCTGCCCCGCCCACCATGGCCACCGCGCCGAGCAGTGTGAGCGCCCACATCATGAGCACCACCTGGCGCAGCCGTTTGCGCAGGTACGGGCGCTGCGAGTGCGGCACCCGGGAGGACTGCGCTAAGCGCGACGAACTCGACGAGCTCGGGGGGCGCTGGGAGCGCGGCGAGTCGGCCGTGGTCACAGCGCCACCGCCTGGTTTAATGCGGCGTGCAGCGCGCGGCGGGTATCGCGCACTGTGCGGGCCTCAATGACGGTTATTCCCGCGGCCGCATCGGTGGTGGATTCCAGGGCGCGTTGGAGCTCTTCGAGGCTGTCTGCCCGCAGGTAGTCCACGTGATAGGCCTGGCACAGGCCAGCAATATCCGCGCCGTGGGGGGTGGCAAAGCCGCGCTCAAAGCTGTTGCGCAGCGGGTCCGCCCCGGGTTCCAGGGCTTCGAAGATGCCGCCGCCGTCATCGTTGGCCACCACGATGGTGAGGTTTTCTGGGCGCGCCTCTAGCGGGCCGATGAGTAGTCCGCCGGCGTCATGAAGAAAAGCAAGGTCGCCGAGTAGCGCCACGGCACGCGGGGCGCGCGGGGCGGTGGGGTCTTCCTCCTGGGCGGCCAGCGCCATGCCTATTGCCTGGGAGACGGAGCCGTCGATGCCTGCGGCGCCGCGCGGCGTGATCACGTGCACGCCGTCGAAGGGCAGGCCGGTCATGGACACGTCGCGTACCGGGTTGGAGGCGGCGATGAACGCGGTATCGCCAACCGCCAGCGAATCCGTCACGGCGGCGGCGACGTGCAGTCCAGTAAACCCAAAGTCTGGGTTGGCCAGGGCGTCGCGCACCGCTGTGGCCGCGAGCTCGGAGGCCGCCGAGCAGATGTCGAGCCACCGCGCCGAGGGCTCACCTGTGACGGTCACCCGCGAGCCTATCTGGGCGGCATGCCCCGCGGGGTCGGTGGCGGTCTCGGTGCGGGTGAGCACGGTGACGGCAATGTCCGGGTCGCTCATCAGGGCCAGTACCGGCCGGTGCAGCGTGGGATGTCCTACCACCACCACCTGCTCGGGCTTGGTGCGCACGGCGTAGCGCCGGTCCTCCCCTTCGACGGCGGCCTCCCGGGCGGACAGCAGCTGCGCGGCCAGCGGATGCACCGGCACATACGGGGCGGGTGCGGAAGGCTCGGCGATGGTGGGCACGTCCTCTAGGCCCGGCACTGCCCACGCCTCATCCCCGGCGATGACCAGGGTGTCCCTGCTAATATCTAGCGCCACAGAACCGTGGTCCTGGTGCGGGCCGGGGCGCGGGCCCGCGATGGGCCGCGCCTTCCCGGTCAGTTCGGGAAGCTCCGGGGCGATCAGCGGCACATCCAGCGCAATATTGAGGTGGAGCTGCGGATGCTGCGCCATCGCGCGGGCAGCAGCGGGCACATCTGCTTCTTGTGCAACCTGGACCGTGGGCGCGTAGCCGCCGAAAAGCCCCACCTGGTCGATGGTTTGTGACGCCCCCTTGCCCACCAGCCACCGCGGCCGGTCCGCACTGCAAATCACCAGCGGCGTGTGCGATTGGCGGGCCTCAATGACAGCGGGCAGGCAGTTGGCCACCGCCGTCCCAGAGGTCATGACCACCGCGACGGGCCGACGCTGCGTGCGGGCGATACCCAGGGCGCAAAACGCGGCGGCGCGTTCATCAATGCGCACGTGGACGCGGATGTCCCGGCGCGCCAGCAGCGCCAACGTCAGCGGCGCGTTGCGCGATCCTGGGCAGATCACGCAGTCGCTGACGTGGCTTGCCAGCGCGGCGACGACGGCGGTGGCAAGTGCGGGCGATTCCAGGCTGCTCATGGATGCTCAGTCTAAGGCCGACGCCCCACGGGCCACCCTTAAGCCCCTGGGGCGAGCTCGGCGTGCTGCTCGCCACCTGCGGGGGCGGGCTCTTGCGGCTGGTCGCCGCCGATGAGGTCCTGCAGCCAGCTGGGCACCTCCACTTCGGGCAGCTTGGTGGGAACTTCGCTGGGCAACCGCAGCCCCCGGCCCGCCGGCGCAGGCTCGGTGACGGTAGTGGTCTGAGTGACTGTGGAGATCTGGGTGGTGGTGACCTCTACCTGCTCCGGTTCACTATGCCCGGTCGCGCGGCCGAGAATATAAAACGCGCCAGAACAAATCAGCACCGCGCCCACCATCGCCGCGATCGCCCCGGCCTGCAGGCCCCGTCGGGGTGGTGCGTCTTCAGAGCTTTGCGACGCCCCCGCACCCCCACCGAAGCCACCACCTCCTGCTGGGTTCCCCGCGCCAGTCAGCCCTGGGGTGGTGTGGTACTGCCCGTAATCCTGATAGCCCTGGTAGCCAGGGTTATCAGCGGGGGCCTGGTAGGCCGGGTCATAGTCATAACCCTGCTGCTGCGGGGCGGGCGCGGCGGGTGGAAAGTACTGCTTTGGGCCACTGCCGCGCGCCTGCCGCCCGCGCTCCTCCGCCCCCTGCGGACCGCCGTGTGAGCCTCCCGCGGCGTTGGCGGTGGGGCCAAGGTAGCGGGTCTCGGTGTCATCATCGTTCATCTGCTCAGGTCCTTCCCAAGGGCGGCGGGCTCTTACTGACCTCAACGGGCAGCGCGGCGATGAGGTTCCGCGGAAACGCCGTTACTCCAGGGAGCTTTGTGGAACAAGTACCTCCAAGAGCTGCGAGAAGGACATTGTGGCTGTGGCCTCCCAAGAATAAGAATCTTCCTTCGCAGCCACCCCAGCGACCGGAACCAACTCATGGTAGAGGATGACAATGCTGCCCGAGTGCGGTCCAGTCACGCCCAGCCCCCACTCCACGCAGGAACCTATAGCGAAGGGAACCACCCCCTCGGTGAAGTACTGCCAATAGGCATGTGCAGACTGCCCGCGGAGAAAGTTGAGTATCTCCCGGCTGGACACAAATCGCAGCACATCAGCATCGGCTTCCGGATCCGGCAACACAAGGACGTTCGTGACATCCTCAAGCAGCGGCACACCACCGTCATATTGCTCAAGGAACTCCCGGAAATCTTCCGGCAGGCGGGTGGCGATCAGCTCCTCAATCTGCTGGATACAGTTTTCTTGAACAGCCCCATCCGGGGGAACCAGCTCAAAGGTCACACTCATCAGTTTTCCCCCTGCCCCTCATCAACTGCCGCTGCAGCTTGTTGGCGCTTCCACTCTTGATAAGCCTCCACTGTCAACGCCCCGTTCGTCGAACGACCATCAGAACACACCAGTGCGCGCAGCAAGTCCTCCGGAACAAGAATCAAATACGTACTGTTCGGCAGGTGGAACCATGCCAAGCCATGCGCGGCAGCATTAATACCGAACGCCCGATTGGCGTCCCGAATATCTGCCGCAGAGGTCTGCCCTAGCTGCTTCAGTTTCACCACGGCGGGCTCGCCACCGATGTGGGCGATGTAGGGCCGCAGGTCAGGGAACCCCTGGTCATCAAAATACACGCCTTCGGGGTAGCGTTGTGCGACCTCGGGTGCTACTTCCTCTAGCGGGTACCTCTTACCGGCCAGATGAAAATTGCTTGGGTAACGCAGCAACCCGGACCGCGGGCTGATGTACGGCTCTACCGACTGCGGAATTGCATCGGAGACATCTGTCATTTTGACTCCCATCTCATTTGAACCCAGATATCCACTTACTCATCCTCAACATCTTCTAGCACCAAAATTTGATCCATGAGCTCATCAAAAGAATTGGCTAGCACATGAATATACTCATGATACGGAAGATTGGATCCGTTCTCTATATCCCAGTACTCAGGTTCATCCTCAGGCCCCTCATCATGCTTAAGAACAAATACTTTTCCCCTGTCGGGGCCCGCGTAATAGATATCCCACTCCACCCCGGGACCCCAGGCAAACGGCAGAGATTTCGGAGGCATGAAGGGCCACCATCCATTGTTTAGACCGTAGTTAAAATACTGCTCATACTCCTTTGCCGTGCAGAAGTATTCAATCGAGGCATCCAAGGGCAATTCAGGGTAGAAAAAGAAATCACAAAGTCCATTTTTTCCAACAAATCCACAGCCATATTTTGATAAGAATTCCCACAGATCTAAAGGCAGATCACCCCCCATCCGACGTTCGATTTCTCGCAACTTGCAGAGGTCAAACGACCCATAAGATAGTGAGAAACGCAACATTCCGACCACCCCTTCCCACACCTAGACACGATATACACTACTCAAGTGCAACTCAAAATTGAGTTTCTCTAACTGCAGGATCAGTCAAAATATTCGGCAGTCTTCACCTTTTCCATCAGTTCACCGAATGAATCTTCCAGAATAATGATATACTGCTCATAAGGAAGACCTGCACCTGTTTCAATATCCCAATCGACAGGCTCCTCCTCCGGCCCAAGGTCGTGAGCGAGAATAAAAACTTTCCCAGAGTTTGGACCTTTAAAATATATCCCCCAGTCAACCCCCGGCCCCCAGGCGAATGGGATCGAGCACGGCGGCATCAGAGGCCAATACCCATTTTCAACCCCCAAACCCACGTATTGTAAATATTCCTTCGTACTACAAAAGTATTCTATTGATGCATCTATGGAATCATCTGGGTATGTTAAAAAGTCCTGTTCTCCCCACTTTTTTATATACCCGGTTCCGCGATCAATAAGAAATTTTCTCAGATCGGCTGGCAACTTCTGGTGGAGACGTTTTTCAACCTCCAGCAACTCTCCATAGTTGAATTTGTTGTAGATTAGCTCAAAATCTATCATTTCCCTTTCCCAATTCTTGAGAATCTAGTGGCGCGGCCACCTGCGTGACGTATTACTTTATGAAGCTCTGCCGGTATGGAGATCAGATATTTCCCGTTTTCAACATGATGCCAAACCAAACCCCTATATTGCCAGATAGACCAAGGGCACGATTTACATCCCTGATGTGTTGCCCGTTTTTATTGCCCAGATCTCTCGATTTAATAACCGACGGCTCACCACCACGTATTTGTAGATAACTCTAAAAGTAGGGGAATCCGTGCTTTGTAAACGAAACCGAGTAGCTGAACAGATCCTGCGTATGCTCGGTAATCGGGATCCACGTCCCACGCACCGATAGTTTAACAGCCTTCGTCATCTAGGAAGACACAGAACAGCAACTATTCTTGTCCCCCTCACTCCGCAAGCACCTGCCAACACCGCTCAATACGCCCCCGCCACCAGTCGGCAGTAGCCGCATCAGCGGCTAGGTCCGCGAGGCGCTCGGGTTCGGGGACCGCCGGAGCGGTGGGCAGGCGGCCGTCGATAAGCGGACGCGGCGCGGCAACGTCGGCCGCAAACAGTTGCTGTGTCGCTAGCCCCGCGGCGGCCGGGGGGACATCGGAGCCGTCATCGTCGGTGATCGTGGGCAGCGCGCTCACGGCGGCCAGCCCGGCGCTTAAGCCCACGGCGGTGTCCAGCGCTGAGGCGACTGTGATGTCCATGTGCTGGGCGCGCAGGTCCTGGGCAAGCGCGAGCACGCGGCGCACCCCACCCAGGGGGGCCACCTTGACCACGGCGACGTCGGCGGCGTGCAGCTGCGCCACCCGGTAGGGGTCGGCGGCGCGGCGAATGGATTCATCAGCAGCTACGCGCACAAAGTGCCCGCGCCGCTGCAACAGGCCGCGCAGCTGCGCCAGCTCCTCCACCGACGCGCACGGCTGCTCCATGTAGTCCAGCGGCCCCAACTCGGCTGCGGCGGCGAGCGCCTGCTCCACCGTCCACCCGCCGTTGGCGTCCACCCGGATGCGCGCCCCCGGCACGGCCGCACGCACCGCCTCGACCCGGGCGACGTCCGCACGCAGCGACTGCCCCGGCTCCGCCACCTTGACCTTGAACGTCTGGCACCCCGGGTAGCGCGCCGCCAACTCCGGCACCTGCTGCGCATCCACCGCAGGGATGGTGGCGTTGACATCGATTGCTTCTCGACGCCCCCGTGGCAACCCCTTCCACGCCGCCTCCAGGCCCGCAGCCAGCCACGACGCCGCCTCCGCGTCGGCGTACTCCACAAAAGGAGAAAACTCCCCCCACCCCGCAGGCCCCTCAAACAGGGCCGCCTGGCGCGTGGTGATCCCCCGGAAGCGAGCCACCATGGGAAGCTCCACCACGTACGTGCGCTCCAAAATTTCAGACAAGGCAGGAAGGTGCGACATGCTTGCCCAGCCTAGTAGCTAGCGCCCGTTACCCTTGCACTATGAGCTACAGCACCGCCCAGCCCTTCGACGCCGCCCAATGGCGCACCGTGGCAGGATTCGAGGACCTTACCGACATCACCTACCACCGCCACGTGGGCACCACCCGCGCCGACGCCACCGTCCGCATCGCCTTCAACCGCCCCGAAGTGCGCAACGCGTTTCGCCCCCACACCGTTGACGAACTCTACCGGGCGCTCGACCATGCCCGGCGCAGCCCCGACGTTGGCGTGGTCCTGCTCACCGGCAACGGTCCCTCGACCAAGGACGGCGGCTGGGCGTTTTGCTCCGGCGGCGACCAGCGCATCCGCGGCCGCTCCGGCTACCGCTACGCCACCGGCGAGACCGCAGAGACTGTCGATGCTGCCAGAGAAAAAGCCGAAGGGGGGCGCCTGCACATCCTGGAGGTCCAACGCCTCATCCGCACCATGCCCAAAATAGTCATCGCCCTGGTGAACGGCTGGGCAGCCGGGGGCGGACACTCCCTGCACGTGGTGTGCGACCTGACCATCGCCTCCCGCCAAGAAGCCCGCTTCAAGCAGACCGATGCAGACGTTGGCTCCTTCGACGCCGGCTACGGCAGCGCCTACCTGGCAAAACAGGTAGGCCAAAAGTTTGCACGCGAAATCTTCTTCCTGGGCCGCACCTATGACGCCGAGACGATGCACCGCATGGGCGCCGTCAACGAGGTAGCCGACCACGCCGAGCTAGAAAACGCCGGCATCACCATGGCCCGCGAGATCAACGGCAAATCCCCCACCGCCCAACGCATGCTCAAATTCGCCTTCAACCTCACCGACGATGGCCTCATGGGCCAGCAGGTCTTCGCAGGCGAAGCCACCCGCCTGGCCTACATGACCGACGAAGCGGTAGAAGGCAAAGAAGCGTTCCTGGAAAAGCGCGACCCCGACTGGTCCGAGTTCCCGTTCTATTACTAGGACGGTGGTGCGGTTGGGTCGCAGTGGGGGCGCGGCGGGCTAGTCCTCCACCAGTGAGCTTAAAGGCACAAGGGCGTCCATGAGCTGGCTAAAGCTCATCGGCGAGCCCATCTCCCAGGACGCGCTGCCATCCGCCGGAACCGCCACCCCAGACACCGGGGCACACTCATGATGCAGGAGCACAATCTCGCCTTCGTGGGCACCGGACACACCGATGCCCCACTCCACTGCACTGCCTTCCGCAAACGGCAACACACCCTCTGAGAAGAATGCCCAGTAGGGGTTGAACTCAACGCCCTGAAGGTGCTCAAGGATCTCCCTGCTGGTAGCAAAACGATCCAGCGAGGCGTCCAGCTCCGGATCGGGCAGCACAATCATGTCGCCGACGTCTTCAGTGACCGGCACGCCGCCGTCATACTGTTCAAGGAAGGCCCGGAAATCTGCGGGCAGGCGGGCACCAGTCAGTGCCTCGATCTGCGGGATGCAGTTTTCTTGAGGCATGTCGCCCGGGCGCACCATCTCAAAGTCAACACTCATCGCCGCTACTCCTCGCCTTCATCAGCTGACTTGCTCGCCTGCTGGCGTTTCCATTCCTGATACGCCGCCACCGTCAACGGGCCGTTCGTGGAATGGCCGTCGGAGCACACCACGGCACGCTGCAAAGCACGATCGATAAGTATCAGGGTCCGACTGTTGGGCACGTGATGCCACGCAAGTCCCATCGAACGAGCGCAGATGCCAAAGATCTTATTGGCCCTATAGACATCCAGCGCGCTCATCTCGCTGAGCTCATTGAGCTCAACCATGACGGGCTTTCCGTCCGCTGTGACGATGTACGGCTCAAAGTCCGGAAAACCCTCCTCATCAAAGGACACTCCCTCCGGGTAGCGCTGCGCAACCTTGGGTGCTACTTCCTCCAGGGGATATTTTTGCCCAGCTAGATGAAAATTGCTCGGCAGACGTTCCACACCCGTACGTGGACTCACATACGGCTGTACATGCTCGAATGAATCATTAGAGCCCATTCCAAAATCCTTCTATTTGCAGTTAATCGCAATCCGGATATACCGTCTTAAACGGAACTAATCTTCGGAAAAATTCCCCAAACGACTGGGCAACTATTATTCCCGGATGCGCTATCGTACGATCATCCAACCCGTCTTCATAATCAAACAATTCAAGGTCGGAGATCTCCTCGTCGATTAGGCAAATTTTACCCCTTCTCCTGCCATCAATCCCTAAACCCCATACGCCAGTCGTGCTGGTCGCAAGAGGAACCATATCGTCAATTAGATATTCCCACCTCCAGCTTCGGAATACATCTTTTCGATCAAGATAAGAAAGGAGGTCGCCACTTGACGAAAATTCCCCGACCGCCGCCCAGTCATCAAACCCTCCCCCCCCTAAAGGGAGGATGGGAGCATCATGCGTTCCCTCGTACCTGGGTAAGCCACCGCCAGTATTTATAAGAAATTCTCTATATTCCGACGGTAGTGGATTCCCCAATATCTTCTCAACATCTCGAACAAAATCTCCTTCTACATAAAAATGATTATGTATGTATTTTAACCCAACCACAATTAACCCAACACCTTTCTTAGAGCAGCACTTATCGGGCTATTGGTAGCCCTCCCGCCAGCATGCTTTACAACATCATGCAATTCCAGAGGGATGAGAATCAGGGTATTGCTATGCTCTACGTGGTGCCACACCATTCCCAAATCTCCGGCGTCAATACCGAATATTTGATTGGCTCTTTTCACATCAACATCCGACCTTCTGGCAAGTTCGGACAGCTCCACCATCACCGGTTTTCCATTATACCGTGCAGCAAACTCAGTAAAATCCGGGAAACCTTCTTCTGTGAACTTCACTCCATCCGGCGCAATCTCACGTAGTTGCTTTGGCAATTTGTCCGGCGGATAAGTCTTCCCTGCCCACTTGGCATTGATAGGATACCTCCACTTTCCACTTCTTGGACTCACATACGGCTGAACGGTCTCCGGCCTATTTCCCCTCTTTGGCGGATTATTAAGGGGAGTAGGAGTCCCCTCACGCTCGTGCCTACGGACTGAGTCGACTGGCCTACCATGTTTTGTCGCCTTCGGAGGGTGGGGCAGATGCAGCTCCGGCGCACGACCATTATCTGGCCAGGTTACTGAAGGCTCTTTTACTTGAGCAAGCTGGGGTTTTGTAGCCGACGCGGGAGCTGGACCTTCAACCCCACGGTCTACACGATGTGTGGCAGGTTGGCGACCCGCCGAAGGAGCCCGCCCCTGCACCGGCCTACCCCCACCCTCCACAGGCCCAACCGGCTTACCCGAACCCCCAGCACGCCGCCCACCAGCCGCATGCTTACCACCCTTAACAGCACCCCCACCAGCAGCCTTACCAGCACGACCAACCTTCCCCGCCTTACCAACCCCCTTATCCGGCACCAACCCACCACCAACAATTACCCCCAACGCCTCCCCATACTTCCCCTCCTGCCACTCATCAGCAGCCACAACCCCCCGACCAGTCTCCTTCCACGCATCCTTAGCCGAAACATCATCATTCAACCCCACCAAAGAACCCGGACCATCACGCCACGACTCCTTAACCCCAGGACCACCATCCTCACCCATCCCCACCAAAGGCGCCGCACCAGAAACCCCCTCACCAATCGCACGCGAAGCACCACGTTCAAACCCCAACTCCGCACGATCAACCTTCGCCAACCCCCTCGTCAACCGCGAATCACTATTCTCCCGACGACGAATACTCTCCTCTTGACGCTCAAAACTCCTCCGCTCACGCTCCGCCACCCCCGACGCAGCACCACGAACCTTATTCTTGCCCTCCCCAGCCTTCTTCTTCGACCAATCAACACCCGCCTGATTACGTAACTCCTCCGGCGGCGCCTTATGCGTCAATTCCCCAGTCTGACCAGCATAAGACGGCACCTCACCAGAACGGGCAGCCTGACCACCACGCCCCTTCGAACCCCCACCCTGCGAACGCTGCGACGACTGCGACTTCTCCACTAACTTCGGGGCTCCACCAGGACCAGGAACTACATCATAATCACCACTATTGACCTTCTCCTGATCACTACCCCGACGCGACTTCACACCATCCTTCGAACCCCCACCAGACTTACCCGAAGTATCAGACACCGCAGCCTTCTGCTCAACAGGCTCCGGACCAACTCGCTTAATAGGCCTACGCGCAGGATTACCCGACCCCTTCGACTTTCCTCCCTGCGAACGCCGCGACGACTGCGACTTCTTCACTGGCGTCGGAGCCCCACCAGGACCAGGAACTACATCATAATCACCACTATTGACCTTCTCCTGATCACTACCCGAACGCGACTTCACACCATCCTTCGAACCCGCACCAGGCTTACCCTTCGATCCCTTACCAGACTTACCCGACGTACGAACAACCGGAACCTCCTCCCCCGGACGCGCAGGACGAATATCCTTAATCGGCCTACGCGCAGGATTACCCTTCTTACGCGACGACTTACCACCAGCACGCTTCTCATCAGGATCCGCCAACACCGGCAACACCGTCGAACGCTGCGGATCAATAACCTGAACCAACCGGCCCTGCTCATCAACCTCATACCACGTCGGCACACCACGACCAGCAGCATCAACAGCCCACGGCCGATCAATATGATTAACCATCACCCCATTACGATCAACCACATCAACCGACCCATCAGAATTCTTCACCAAACCCCCACCCTCAGGAACATCAACATCAAAAACCTGCCGACGCGAAGAATCAGGCCCCTCCAACAACACCAGCCGCTGCCTATGGCCCTGCCCCCAATCAACATCCAACCGATGCGCACCATCCCGACGCATCACCCTACGACCAACAACAACCGCCCCACCAACAACAGCACCAACAACCCCCAACACACCACTGCCAACACCACCACCAGAAGCACTACCCCCTAAACCATCATCCCCAGCAGACCTCTTTGCCCCCGAAACCACCACAGGCTCAGAACCCGGACGCGAACTTGCCTCCGCTTGCCCAGACTCATCGCGCCCCTCAACAACAGCAAACCTCCGGCCAGCTACCCCCTCATCACGCACAACCTGCACACCATCAGAACCAGCAACAACCACCTCCCCAGTAGCCACGCCACGATCATCAACAACTAGCCGCCGGCCCTGCTCATCTCCAACAACCCGAACAACCTGCGCACCACCATCTGGCCCACCGCCCCCACGATTAACCTCAACAGGCCAGGAAACAACCCGCGGCACATTCGACCGGGCAGAATCCGAACCACCACCATCACGCTTGGTGCCCTGAGGTCCTACGCCAGACACCTCACCCTTACTGGTATCCAAAGGCGATAGCTCCATGTCCTGGCGATACTGCGACTTCGGCCTATCAAACCCCTCATAAGTCGTCTTCGGCTCCCGATCAGGACTACCTACCGAATCATCCCACCGATGGGTACGCTGATGACCCCGCGGTACAAACTCCTCACCCCGGCTACCACCAGGAGCATCACTCTTACCACCTGGCCCCTGAGGACCTCCAACACACACATACGGCGGCCACGCACCCTCACCCGGCTCCTGTCCTGGATGATTAGCCCGCCACAGCGCCTCCATCGTCGCATTCCACTGCGCAGTCTCACGCTGACACCTCTCCTCCGGAGTCTCAGCCCACGCGAAGCCCCCCACCACACACAACACCCACACGCACACAACAACACACGCCGCAACACGCACCCCCACTTCCCGCAACCCCACCAACACACTCATTTACCAGGATTCCTCACCAAAGCCCACACACCACCAACACCACCAGCCAGCAGAGCCCCACCAACCATCATCACCGCCATAAACACCACCATCACCGCCACATACCCCCAACGATCCATCCACGGACCAAAATGCTCACTGGCAGCAATCCCCGCCACAACGATCACAGCCCCAACAACTGCCTTGATCACCCCAAGCAGCACCGCCAAAGCTACCGAACGATCCTCACCACCAACCACGACAAACCACTTCCACCACAATTAACGCTTAACGAATACGCTGCGCATCGCCATACACACTCACAGAATCCACCGAAGTACGCGACGCCGTCGCCAACGTCACATACGAACGCACCGACACCGGCCCCACACACCCATTGATCTGAACATGGGCACCAGTAAACCCACCCGCAGCACGCATGAACTCCTTATCCACAGGCATCGAAACAAGCGACACATTAGTCACCTTCCCCGGAGTCAAATGCCCCTTAACCGCAGGAGAAACCTCAGCCTTAGCATCAAGACCAACCTCCCGCTTCTTTACCGAGTCCTTACCCCGCTCAGCCTTAGCAGTGACATCCCCACCAGCCTCGGGCTTCACTTTTCCATCAGCACCCAACTTGACCGACCCGTCCGGCAAAGACACCTCCACAGAAGGACCAGCCTCACCAGCAACATTGACACTCGGACCCCCCTCAATCCCCTGAGACTGATGACGCGAATCCTCCCGACCAGCCATCACATGAGGCGCCACACCCACAGTGCCCGCAACCTCAAAATCAACACCATCACCCACTTCAACACCACAACCAACCTGATAGCCCATATCAAAAAACGCCCCACTCAACTCAGGAGCACCCTGACCATCAACCCACACCCGACCACTGACCGTGCCAAACGTCTCCCCCGTTGTCACCGCCGAATCCAACGGCGCAGCAACATGAACAACCTCCCCCTCCTTCGACGCATGCAACACCCACCCATCAGCACTCACACGCTCCACATACCGATCAGCCAACTGCTTTTGGCCCCCAAAAGGCGCACCCGGATACGGCACAAAATCACCCACAGGAACAGCACCAGCCACCCCCGCAGACAACACGCCAACAGAAACCACAGAAACAACCCGCAAAACTGAAAAGATCCTCATACCAACCAATCAACCACCAATACGAAAAAAAAGCGACACATTTACCCCCACAAACACCGGACAAAACCAACCACACCCAGCCGCCGCACACAATGACCAGCACAAACACACCAGTGTGAGATATCCCACACACGGTGCCATGTTGCCCCATCTTCACCCCCATATAGGGGCCTTGTACCCACACTCCGACAACCATTACCCCCGTAAAAGGCCCCTCCCCACCTTCCTGCTCCCCTCCTCAACCAACACCCCGCCCAATACACCTATGACCAGTCACCGTAGCCCCGCAAGCACCTGCCAACACCGCTCAATACGCTCCCGCCACCAGTCGGCAGTAGCAGCATCAGCGGCTAGTTCCGCGAGGCGCTCGGGTTCGGGGACGGCCGGAGCGGTGGGCAGGGGGCGTCGATAAGCGGACGCGGTGCGGCACCATCAGCCGCACGCAGTTGCTGCAAAGCTGGCCCCGCAGAATCGACTATCCTGGCCCCACGTTCGTTGCACCACACGAGACTAGGAGGTCCGGGTGAAGTTCTCGTGGAAGGACTACCGCGTCCAGATTCTGTGCGTCCTTGGCGGCCTGCTGGCGGGTTTTCTCATCGCCGTGCTCACTGACGCACATGGAGTGGATAGGAATTCGTTGCTTCTCGGCGGTCTCGTCGCGGGCATCATCGCCGACTGGGTGTACGTGGCGGTGACGCGCTTTCGGCGGCGCTAACGGCTCTCGCCCGGCTTACCCCTCCCGGTCAACGGCCTCGGCAATCTGGGAACCATCCAGGTTGGACTCCTTGACGGCCACGCGCAGCTCGTGTTGCTGGGCGGGTTCCCACCCTGTGGTGGGGTCGTCGCGCAGTTGGAGCAGGTCGGTGATGCGGCGGCGTCGAGAAGCTTCTTGGAGGATGCGGGAGCGTCCGCGCACCCAGGCGACCACCATCACGGCGATGAGCAGAAGGCCGATGTAGCCCAGGATCGGGTACACCGCGCCGACGAGCGTGCGGAAACCCAGGAAGCTCAAGGCGAAACCGATGAGCACCGTGACAATGTAGTAGCGGCGGAAGTGCTGCGGGTCGCGGGCGGACAGCCGCTTGGCCAGGGCATAAAACATGCCCAGCGCGGTGTTGAAGATCATGCCGTAGACCACCAGGGCCATGAGCCAGCCCAGCTGCGGGGACAGCTCGTTGATGATGCTGAGCATGGGCACATCGTCCCCGCCGACGCGATCCACGCAGCTGTACAGCGTCCACGTGCTCAACAGCAGCAGCGCCGAGTAGATCAGCCCGCCGAGCAGGCCCCCACGCCCGGCGACCCGGGGGTGGAACATCCGCCCGCCGATGACCACCGCCATAGAGACGGCCACCATGAGGTTGAAGCCCACGTAGTTCACCGCGGCGACGCCCCAGTTGGGCAGGGTGGTGCCCACTTGCGCGGCCGCCTGGTGGAGCTGTTCGGCCGGGGCATGGTCCGTGAACGCCAACACGTACACCGACGCCACGGACAGCAGAACGATGATCGCCGGGGTGATCGCCCCGATGACCGCGGTGACGCGATCCACGTCGAGCATCCCCGCGGCGAGCACCAGCACCACCATGAGCACCGCACCAACCCACATCGGCGCGCCCCACTGCTGGTTGAGGTTTGACCCCGCCCCGGCGAACATGACAAGCCCGGTAGAAAACAGGGTGATCACCACCCCGATGTCCAGGATGCGCGAGAAGATCGGGTGGCTGACCCGCCGGAACACATCCCCGTGCTGGTCCGCGTTGAAGTAGCTGCCCAGCTGCAAGATGATCATGGCCATCACCGACATCACCACCGCCGAGGCCACCCCGCCCCACAGCCCGCCGGGGCCAAAGGCCACAAAATACTGCATGACCTCCTGCCCCGAGGCGAACCCGGCACCCACGATGATGCCCACAAAGGCCAACGCGACGGTGACGATCTGCCGGAGAGTATGCATGAGAGTCCTTAACAATAAGCGGGACGACCAGTGCGCACAGTATAGGCGCACACCCGGCCCACTAAGGTAGAACCCCGTGAGCGCGCACCTACTAGAACCCCTGATCATCCCGGCCGCAGACCCCACCCCCATCCTGGGCAACCTGGAGCGCGCCATCGCCGGACAGGCCACCTACCTCCCCCTGCCGGAGGCGGACCCGCAGCGCGCCGATCTGTTGTCCACCTCCCAGCGCGTGGGGGAGCCTATCGACGCCACCGTGGCACTCGTGGTAGCCACCTCCGGGTCCACCGGCACCCCCAAAGGCGCGCAACTCACCGCGGCCAACCTGGTGTCCAGCGCGGATGCCACCCACACCGCCCTGGGCGGGCCGGGGCACTGGCTACTCGCCCTGCCCGCCCACCACATCGCCGGCATCCAGGTGTTGGTGCGCAGCCTCATCGCCGGGGTCACCCCGCTGTGCCTGGACCTGCGCGGCGGCTTTGACGTGTCCGCCTTCGCCCGCGGGGCCGCCCGCTTGGCCGCCACCGGGGAGCGCACCTACACCTCCTTAACCCCCATGCAGCTGCTCAAAGCCATGGACACGCTAGAAGGCATCGAGGCCCTGCGCAGCTTCGATGCGATCCTGGTCGGCGGCGGGCCCACCAGCGCCCAGACGCTTCACGCCGCGGACAGGCTGCGCATCCGGGTGGTCACCACCTACGGGTCTTCCGAAACCTCCGGCGGGTGCGTCTACAGCGGGCGGCCGATCCCCGGCGCGCACATCCACGTCGCCGAACCTACCGGGCGGATCTACCTCGCCGGCCCGATGATCGCCGCCGGCTACCGCAACCACCCCGACCACGAGGCGTTTTCCCACCCGGGCTGGTTTGCCACCTCCGATGCGGGCACGCTTTCCGACGCCGGCGTGCTCACCGTCAGCGGTCGTCTCGACGCGGTCATCGATACCGGTGGGCTCAAACTGCACCCCGAGATCCTCGAAGAGCAGATGCGCGCCGTCACTGGTGTGGCCCAGGCATGCGTGGTGGGTATCCCCGATCCCCGGCTCGGCCAGGCCGTGGTCGCCGCCTACACCGGCACCGCCACCCCCACGGACATCCTCGCCGCGCTCGAGGACCTGCCCCGCTGGCAGCTGCCCAAGCAGCTGCTGCGCGTGCCGGAGCTTCCCGCCACCGCGCTAGGCAAGACGGACCGGGCGGCCGTCGGGAAGCTTTTTACTGCCAACGGGCAGCGCTAGCAGGCGCACCCCCTCGGCCCCTCACCGCGGGCAGCGGTCAGTCCTCCCGGGCGCTCGCCGCGACGAGCGCCGCAACATCTCCCGGCGTGTAGGCCCGGGCGATCTGCTCATCGTTGCCGCCACCCATGCCGTTGGTGCGCACCAGCGCAGAGACCTGCGTGGAGGGCACCACCGCAAAGTTGCGGGGCTGGGCGAAGACCTGGCGCACGCTGTGACCGGAACGCAGCGCGCATAGGTGGAGCCAGACGTCGTCGGCACGCGGAGCGACCTGAAGGAACTGGGTGCCCTGCTCCACCACAAAAGAGATAAAACTCGGCGGATAGTCCACCCCGGAGACCCCCGTGGCAAAGTGCAGCACCGAGGCATGTGAGGTATTGGCCGGCGTCCACTTCATGTAGGGCAAAAGCACCCCGTCGCGCAGCTCAATGCGGTGCGCCCGATAGGCCACCACCGTATCCTCGCGCAGGCCCCCGACGGCCAAGAGCCGATCCAAAAACCACTCCGGGTAGATGATGTCATCATCAATGGTGACCACCCGGGTATCCGAGCCCGCTACCGCGCAAAACATATCCCAATACTTCGCGTGCGGGCCCATGCCCCCGGAGCCACACCGCACCTGCAACCCCCGCGCCACCAGCCGGCGCAACGAGTCCGGCCACGGCGCGGAAAAATCCTGCGGATCCAGCCACAGCACAATAGGTGCCCGGCGCGGACCCCGCGCCACCGACTCGATGGCATAAAACACCGTATCCAGCCGCCGACCATGCGTGGTCAGAGAAATGACCACATCCCCGTCGCGGGGGATCACCGACCGCGAAAAATGGTTGCTCCACTGCAACGGCAGCAGACGTGCCAGCGTAAACACCACGCTGAGCGCCTGGCCGGCAACGTAGCGCAACCACATGTTCCTCCGCCGCTCCTTGGGAAAACTACGCCCACGCGGGGCCTGAACTAGGGGGCAAACCGGGTGGCGCGCACCCCACTGGATGCACCCCACTTTAGCCCCGGCACCGCCCCGTGTACGACAATGACCAGCATGGACCAAGCTGCACCCAACACCCCCCACCGCCCAGACGCCGCGACCAGCGCCGGCGCGCCCACGGCGGCGCCGCGGCGGGCCACCGCCGGCGACTGGCTGACCGGCGCACGCCCCCACACCTGGGCCAACGCCATCTCCCCCGTGGTGGTGGGGACCGGGGCCGCTGCCTTCGTGGGCGCCGCCAGCTGGTGGCGCGCGCTGCTGGCGCTCGTGGTGGCCTGGGCGCTGATCGTGGGTGTCAACTATGCCAATGACTACTCCGACGGCATCCGCGGCACCGACTCCGCCGACCGCTCCGGCCCGCTGCGCCTGACCGGTTCCGGGCTGGCGCGCCCCGCGGCGGTCAAACGCGCCGCCTTCCTCGCCTTTGGCGTCGCCGCGGTCGCCGGGATAGCGCTGAGCCTGGCCAGCGCCCCGTGGCTCATCGCCGTGGGCGCGGCGTGCATCGCCGGGGCCTGGTTTTATACCGGGGGCTCCCGCCCCTACGGCTACCGGGGCTTAGGGGAGGTCGCCGTGTTCGTCTTCTTTGGGCTGGTGGCCGTGCTGGGCACCCAGTTCACCCAGGCCGGGCGGATCAGCTGGCACGGGGTGGTGTGCGCGGTGGCCATCGGCGCGATGTCTGCCGGGGTCAACCTGGCTAACAACCTGCGCGATATTCCTACCGACGCCGCCGCGGGCAAGGTCACCCTGGCGGTGCGCCTCGGCGAGAAGGCCACCCGCGCCACCTTTGTGGCCCTGGTGGCCACGCCGTTTGTGGTTTCTTTGATCCTGACCTGCGCCACCTGGCCGGCGGTTGCGGGCCTCATCGCCGCGCCGGTGGCCTGGATGGGGGTGCGCCCGGTGGTGGCCAAGGCCCGCGGGGCGGCACTGATTCCGGTGCTGGGTGCCACCGGGCGGGCGATGCTGGTGTGGGCCCTGATTACTGCCGTGGCCTTGAGCGTGGGGTGGTAGGGCAGTCATGGGATCGATCATCACCGGTTTTGCCATCATCTTCGCCGTCATCGCCGTCGGCTACGCCCTGGGCCGGGCGGGTGTCTTTTCCACCGAGCACGAGCGCCTGGTGCTCAACCGGGTGGCCTTCTTTGCGGCCACCCCGGCGCTGATGTTCTCCGTGGTGTCTACCTCCGAACCGGAGACGTTGTTCTCCCCCGTCTTTGGGGTTTCCGTGGCGGCCACGGCCGTCACCGCGACGGTGTTTTGCCTCATCTCCGCGCTGGTGTTGCGCCAGGATTTGGCCACCACCGCTGCCGGTGCTGCGGCGTCCGCCTGGGTGAACTCCAACAATATCGGCCTGCCGGTGAGCATCTATGTGCTGGGCACGGGGGCTTATGTGCCCCCGATCTTGGTGTTCCAGATGGTTATACTCACCCCGATCATGCTTGCGGCGCTGGGGGCGGCGGGCAGTGGGGCGAAGGTGTGGACGGCCATCCGGGGGGCGCTGTTTTCCCCGGTGGTGCTGGCATCCGTGGCCGGGGTGGCGGTGTGCTTGACGGGGGTGACGGTTCCGGATCCGGTGGCCGTCCCGGTGGAGATCCTCGGCGGGGCGTCGATCCCGCTGATCTTGATGAGCTTTGGCGCCTCCCTGATGACCACGCGGGTGCTGCGCGAGCCAGGCCAGCGGGCGGGGGTGCTGCTGGCCACGGGCTTGAAGATTGTGGCCATGCCGCTGATCGCCACGGCCCTAGGGCTGGCGTGTGGGCTGCGCGACGAGGCGCTGTATGCGTGTGTGATTCTGGCCGCCCTGCCCACGGCGCAAAACGTGTACAACTATGCGGCGACGTACAACAAGGGAACCATCGTGGCACGGGATACTGTGTTTTTAACTACCTTTGCTTCCCTGCCGGTGATGCTCATCATCGCGCTGGTCTTTGGACGATAGGCCACCATGACTCCTTCTTCTGTGCCCGCTTCCTCCTCCCCTTCCGCAACAACCTCTCCCGACCTTTCCGCCGAGCACGCCTCCAAGTCAGGTGCTGGTTCAGCGCCTGGTTCGCCGCTTACCGACGCCGCGGGGCTGTCCCACCCCCTTGGCCACCCGCGTGCCCACGGCTCCCCGGTGGGGCTACTCGCTGCGGCGATTGTTGTTGCCGCGGTGGCCGTGCGCACGGTGGTGGCCGCGCGCGGCTGGTTCTATTGGGATGACCTCACGCTGCTCGCGCAGGCGCGGGAGCATTCCCGCCCGGACATGGACCTGCTGCTGACGGTTCACGATGGCCACCTCATGCCCGCCGGCTGGCTGCTGTGCTGGGTGTTTGCGTGGACAGCCGGGCTGGCGTGGCCGTGGGCGGTGGGCATCGCGGCCGCGGCCCAGCTGTGTTGCGGCGCGGCGGTGTGGTGGGCCCTGTGCCGGGTCGCCGGCCCGGCGCACGCGGGGGCGCGGCTTGCGGGGCTGGCAGTCTATGCGGCGATTCCGCTGACGGTGCCATCAACGTCCTGGATGGCCTCGGCGCTGGGCGTGTTGCCGGTGCATCTGGCTTTTGCCCTGGTGGTGGGCGCGACGATGGGGACGCTGCGCCACGGCCCGCGCGGCTGGGTCACGGCGGTGGGGGTGGCCGGGATGGTGTGCGGGTGCCTGTTTTCGGAGCGCGCGGCGTTGGCCGCCCCGGCGGTGACGCTGCTGGTGGTGGGGGTGGCGTGGGCGCAGCGCCCGGAAGGCGGGTGGCGGCGCGTGGCGCGCGCGGTGTATCCGGCGTGGGCGGTGGCTGCGGGGTGGGCTGCGGTCTATGTGCTCGCCGCCCACCCACAGGCTCCTGCTGTGGGTGCCAACCGCCCGGGCCCGGGCGTGGGCGAGCTGGTGGCGCACGGCTACGGGTTGGGCGTGGTGCCCACGTGGGCGGGCGGCCCGTGGCAGTGGGAGCGGTGGGTTCCGGCCCCGCCGTGGGCGGCCCCGCACCCGGTGGCGGTGGCCGCGGGGGTGGCGGTCGCGGTGGCGGTGCTGTGGTGGTCGCGCCGCCTGGCACCGGCGTGGTTGGGGGCGCTGGCCTACCCGCTGATTCCGTTGTGTGCGGTGGCGTTGTGGCGCAGTGGTGCGGACACGGCGGTGGAGATTGCGCAGACGTTGCGGCACGTCAATGAGGTGGCAGTGCTGTGTGCGGTGACGGTGGCGTGGGTGGCTGCGCGCCGCCCGCTGCGGGCGCGGCTGGGGGTGGCGCTGTGTGCGGTGTGGTGCGTGGGGGCGTCGATAAGCGTGTGGACGTACGGGCAGGCGTGGGCGGATCAGCCGGCGCGCGGGTATGTGCACACCATGCAGGAGCAGGCGATGACGCATGCCTCACCGCTGCTGGATCAGGAGGTCGCTTTTGAGGTGCTGCTCCCGGTGACCTACCCCTACAACCAGCTGTCCGCGCTGGCCCCGCTGCTGGGTGTCAAGACCGCCGCGTGGACCGACGATCCCGTGCTTATCGACGCCGCGGGGGCCCTGCACCCAGCAGGGCTCACCGAACTGCGCGCCAGCCTGCCCGCGCACACCACCCCCGGGGTCACTCGGGTGCCGCTGGACGGGCCCCTGATGTCACGCACGTGGGTGGTGCGGCTCAATTACCTGGCGCACGACCCGGCAACGGCGTCCATCGCCCTGGACGGCCGCGCCGTCGAGGTGCCGCTGCAAGCCGGACTCAATTCCGTCTACGTGCAGGTCAGCGGCGGCGGGGACGCGCTCTTCGTGCGCGCCCCAGCCGGCGTGAGTATTTACCGCAGCAGCGTGGGGCAGCTGGCCAACTAGCGCCAGGTTGCCGGCCTAGGCCTCCGGGGTGGGCTCGGCGGCGAACTCGGCAATGCCCAGGTTGTTGCCGTCTTCGTCGTAGCGGTAGAAACCCTCCCCGTCGACGATGCCGGACTTCCCGGCATCCATGCGCTCCTTGAGGATCTTGGCAAAACCATCCTCCGGGTTCTTAGCCACCCGAATGTCATAGACGGGGCGGAAGCCGATGATGTCATAGGTTTCAAACGGGCCCCGCGGCGCGCCGGTGGACACCCGCCACGTGCGGTCAATGTCCTCGATGGAGGCCACGCCCTCCATGTACAGGTCCACGCCCGCGTTCAGCAGCGGAATGTTCAGGCGATTGAGGATGAACCCCGGGGTCTCCTTCTTCACCAACACCGGCTCCAGGCCCATCTCCTCAGCGAACGCGTAGAGCCGCTGGACAACCGCGGGATCCGTCCCCGCGTGGCCCATGACCTCGCCGATGTTGAACTGCCAGACCCGGTTGGCAAAGTGCAGCGCGCAGAAGCGCTCCGGGGAGCCGGAGGCGTCCGCGATGTCAGACAGCTTCAGCGAGGAGGTGTTGGTGGCAAAAATGGTCTTCTCCGGCGCGTTGGCGCCGATGGTCTCCCACACCTGGCGCTTGAGGTCCAGCCGCTCCGGAACCGCCTCAATGACAACGTCCGCGTCCTTGAGCGCCTCCGCCGGATCCAGCGACGGGGTGATTCGAGCCACAGCGGCATCGAAAGCCTCATCCGAGTAGTCCGCTAGATCACGGCGGTAGTCCTTGCGCAGCGCCTCCCACCGCGCGGGCAGGCGATCCAAAAGCTCCTGAGCAACATCAAAGGCCACCACGTTCTTGCCGTGGTAGGCGGCCTGCAAGATGATCTGGGACCCCAGCACTCCGGTCCCAAAAACGGTCAAGTTTGGCATGTCAGACAAGGGACAACCTCCTGAAAAAATGGTCTCTTCCGCGATCACCGCGGCTTGAGGCCACCCTACGCTTGGATCAGCGCGAGGAGAGTTCGTCAGCAATCCACGCCTTGCGCTCCTTGCGCCGCGCAGACCACGCGGCCACGGCCTCATTGGCCGCCAAGCGCTGCTTTTTAAACACCAGCATGGACAACGGGAACGCCACCAGCAGCGCCAACAGCGCAGAAACCACCAGCGGCACCGGCGCGCTGGCGGCCACCGCCACCGCCTGAATGACGGTGGTCAGCACAATAAACAACCCCAGCCGGGCCAACCCGTATACCAGCAGGGCGCGGTTGGCCTTCTTGCGTAGCTCCTGATCCTGACTCACGTCTCCCCACGTTACCCAAGGTCCGTATCCTGGACAGATATGGCCATCCATCCGGGATGGCGCGAGTGTGAGGGACAAGGAGGACCGTACTCATGGGCAGAATCATCATTCCCGCCCTCATCGTGGTGTGCGTGGTGCTGCTGTGGAAGGCCTTTGGACCCGGCAGCAGGGGCTCCCAATCCGGGGGATTCCTGCCCGGAGGCCCGCGGGGCGGGGCGCAGCCCCCACAGATCAAGGGCCCCGACGATGATGAAGAGTTCCTGTGGACCATCGAAAAGAACCGCTTCAAAGCCCGGCGCGCCCAAGAGGAGGCCGAGCGCGAGGAGGCCGAACGGCTCCGCCGCGCCAAAGAACGCTACTCCCGCGACACCACCACCCCGCCCGAACCGGACGAGGAAGACAGCTAGCCTACGTCGCGGCCGGGCCCTGGGCCCGCTCCCGCTCGACGATCTGCGCGAGGTAGTCCCCGTAGCCAGACGCCCGCAGGCTGTGGGCCCGGGCGAGGACGGCGGCGTCGTCAAGATAGCCCATCCGCCACGCCACCTCCTCAGGAACCCCGATCTTGAGCCCCTGGCGCTGCTCGATGGTGCGCACGAAGTCCCCCGCGGCCATGAGGTTGTCCACCGTGCCCGTATCCAGCCAGGCCGTCCCCCGCGGAAGCACCTCCACCTGCAACGCCCCCCGGCGCAGGTACGCGTTATTGACGTCCGTGATCTCCAGCTCGCCGCGCGCGCTGGGGGTCAGCCCCCGGGCAATCTCTACAACATCATTGTCATAAAAATACAAGCCGGGAACTGCATAATGGGAGCGCGGGTGGGCCGGTTTTTCCTCCAACGCCGTGGCCGTGCCCTGCTCATTAAAGGAAACCACACCGTAGTCCTGCGGCTGGGAGACCCAATACGCAAAAATCGTCGCCCCCACAGGCTCGGTATAACGGCGCAGCTGAGTGCCCAGGCCCGCGCCATAAAAAATATTATCCCCCAACACCAACGCCACAGAGTCGCCGCCAATATGCTGCGCACCCAGGATGAACGCCTCCGCCAAGCCGCCCGGACGCTCCTGCTGCGCAAAGCTCAACGAAATACCAAACTGCGAACCATCCCCCAAAAGCCGCCGAAACTGCGGCTCATCCTGCACCGTGGTGATGATGAGGATGTCCCGAATCCCCGCCAACATGAGCGTCGACAGCGGGTAGTAGACCATCGGCTTGTCATAGACCGGAACCAGCTGCTTGCTCACCGCCTGGGTGATCGGCCACAGCCGCGACCCCGTCCCCCCAGCCAAGATGATGCCCTTCACAGCCCCGCCTCTTCATTGGCAACAGCCCAGCTATCGCGCAGATCCGTCAGCTGGGCCTGGCACTCCTCCATGTGGGGCAGCAAGCCCTCCTCCCCCAGCTGCGCCACCGAAGGCGCCTGCTGATCCTTCTGCGACAAGATGTAGTCCATATTGGGCCACGCCACGTTGATCTGCTCATCGAAAGGATTGAGGGAATGCTCCGCGGCAGGCTCATACTCCGAGGTAGTCAAGTAGACCACGCAAGAATCGCGCACCGCCACGAAACCATGGGCATACCCCGCCGGGATGTACACCCCGTGGTGGTTGTCCTGAGTCAGCTCGAACGACGTCCACCGACCAAAGGAGTCACTGCCCTCCCGCACATCCACCACCACATCAAAGATCGCGCCCGCAGGGCAGGTGACAAACTTCGCCTGGCCCGGGGGCACCTCCGCATAGTGCAGGCCCCGCAGCACGCCCGCCTTAGACACGGACATGTTGGCCTGCTGAAGATCGAAGGGATGGCCCGTGGCCTCCTCAAAAGCGGAAGCCTTGAACCATTCGTGGAAGGTGCCCCGCTCGTCCGGGTGGACCGTGGGGGACAGATGCAAGACGCCGTCAAATCCTTCTACCGGTGTGAACATGGGGCTTATCCTAGTGGCCCGGCCGGTCAAGCTCGCGTTCGGAACGCCGGTAGAACTCCTCCGAACGGGCAAAGGCCTGCGCCCACCAGGACTCATTATCCCGGTACCACTGCGCCGTCTGCGCCAAGCCCTCCGCCAGGTCCGTATGCTCAGGCCGCCAGCCCAACGCCCGGACACTCGACGGATCGATGGCATAGCGCCGATCATGGCCGGGACGATCAGTGACGTGGACGCAGTCATCCGGGTCGCGGCCGAAGATAGTGTTCAGCTCCGCGACGATCTCCAGGTTCGAGCGTTCCCCATCGGCGCCGATGAGGTAGGTCTGCCCGGGGGTGCCTTTATGCACAATCGCCCAAACTGCCTCATTGTGGTCCGCAACGTGGATCCAATCGCGCACGTTGTGTCCCCCGCCATAGACGCGCGGCCGTCCACCGCGTAATAGTGTGATTATTTGCCGTGGAATAAACTTCTCCGGGTGCTGGCGCGGACCGTAGTTGTTTGAGCAATTAGATATTGTCGCCTCCAGACCCATACTCCGCGTATAGGCGCGAATGAAATGATCACTTGCAGCCTTAGAAGCAGAATACGGACTAGAGGGCCGATATGGTGTTTTTGGGGTAAAACGATCAACCCCCCGCGGAGTCAAAGGCAGATCACCATAAACCTCATCCGTAGAAACATGATGCAGCCGCACCCCGCGGTCCGCGGCCGCCTGTGCAACCGTCACAGTGCCCTCCACGTTGGTGCGCACGAAGGCCATGGGATCCGTCAAAGACCGATCGTTGTGCGACTCCGCGGCGAAGTGAACCACCAGGTCCGCCTCAGAGACGAGGTCATACACCAGGTCCCGATCACACACGGAACCTTCGACCACCCTCAGGCGCGGGCGCTCCCCCTGGCCCGCAGATACATCCGCAGATACATCCGCAGATACATAAGCCCCGTCCAGCCCCTGAAGGCTGGCGGGGTTAGCTGCGTAGGTCATAGCGTCAAGGACAGTAACGGTGCTCACGCACCGGCGCGCTGGTTGCAGCGCACTACGGACAAAGTTAGAGCCGATGAAGCCGGCTCCTCCGGTGACCAGAATGTGCATGACAACAGCCTAATGGCGCCATGGGGTCATAGCGCAATGCTGCGGTGTGGGGCCGCACGTGGGGGCCGACCCTCCACCCGGACGCGGGTGCGTGAACCGTGAGTGGGCCTTGACGTGACGGCCCCTACTCGGTTGATTGAGGCGGGCGATTAGTAGGAGATGGGCTTCGGCGGTTCGCGCGGCGGTTGCGGTTCGATGAAGCACAAGCGCAGCTCCAACGCCCCTGCTACTGCCGCCACCTTTTCCCAACGCACGCCGGTGGCACCGTGCTCAATGGCGTGCAATGTGGAGCGGGATACACCCGCGGAGTCCGCGACGTCTTGCTGGAGACGCCCCATACGTCGACGACGCTCTGCCAGCTGGGATCCCAGCTCCAGAAGCTCCTCATTGTCGCCCGCCGGCTTTCCCACCTTGCGACGGGGTACTGCCATGTCTGCCCCTCTCTTCGATCTTCAACGTGTGGTTCGATGAACAGCCTCGTCCATCTCGTCCATCCTGGTTTTGCTTGCAGATTACATCCTTTGGCTACACAATGGCCAACCATAATGACAATGATTTCGCTTAGGTATCCCGGCGCGGTCGCAATCAGACGTAAGAAATATCCGAAACTTAAGCAATGTGCGCACACCTATAGGTTCAGGTCACACATAATTTGTGTGCGGAAGAATGCGTGTATTACAGCAGTAACCCCTGGTCGCGGGCGTACCGGGTGAATTTTTTGCCCCTAATTCCCATACATTTCCTATGAAAGTCAACGGAATTACGAACAACGCAAGGTATCCATGGACCCTTCCGAATGACGAGTCCTGCAACGCAGGCTTTACCCCCATAAATTACCCCCGACCTGCACGCGGGCCCCGAGCACGCTACAGCACATCCCACTCCAGCTCGCCCGAACGGGCCCGCTCTAGACCCGCGTCAGCGGGCCCAGCTACCGCCCCGCCCGAGCCAGCCACGTCTCCTCTTGGCTGGCGCAGCAGCGACTCCCCCGCCCCCTGCCCCCTTACCCCTGTCAGTTCAAGCCGGCATAGGAGTGCAGGCCGGAGACCACCATGTTGATAAAGAAGAGGTTGAACACCATCGTGGCCAGCGCCAGGATGTTCACCCACGCCGCGCCAACCTTCCACCCGGCGGTCGCGCGCGCGTGCAGGTACGCCGCGTAGAGGATCCAGGTGATAAAGGACACCGTCTCCTTGGGGTCCCAACCCCAGTACCTATTCCAGGCGGCCTCCGCCCAGATTGCCCCCAGGATGATCCCGATGCCCAAGATGGGCAGGGTGAAAATGGCCAGCCGGTAGGCCACCTGGTCAAGCGCCTTCGCGGTGGGAAGCGGGCGCGCCACCGCGCCAAAGAAGCCCCGCTCCTTGCCCTTGGGCTGCCACACCCGCAGCAGGTAGGCCAGAGAGAACAACCCGGAGACGATGCCGATGGAGCCACCGGCGGATACCACTGTGACGTGCATGGGCAGCCAGAAGGAACGCAGCGCCGGCACCACCGGGGCGGCGGCCACGTAGAGCTTGGTTCCGCCGTAGAACATGAGCACCACCATGGGGGTGAGCACCCACGGCCAGAACACCCGGGCGTTACGCAGCTGGATAACAATCGCGGCGACGATCATGGTGCCGGCAGAGATCACCAGGACGTACTCGTAGAGATTGCCCAGCGGCACGCGGTGCACCGCCAGCCCGCGGACGATCACGGCGATCACGTGCAAGATGATGCCCAGCCACACCATCGCCTGCGTGATTCCGCCCCACTTCTGTGCCGAGGCAGCCCGCTTCGCCGCCTCCGGTGTATCGCCGGACTCGCCTTCGGCTTGCGCTCGGATCCTGCCCTGCTCCTTGACGTAATAAAACAGAGAGGCGATCAGGGCCACGATGTAGACCACGCTGGCCCCCTGGAAGGCGTGGTCTGATAGGTTTGCAAAATTTTGATCGATTGGCATGGTTGTTGCTGCGTCCTCTTCACCGCTGACGGCCCGGAGACAAAGTGAGGGCGCACGGTCAGTTCCCTGCGCCTAATAGTTCCACCGCGAAACGCTACCAGATGCCGTGTTACCTGCTCAAAGGCGCCCTTCGGGGTGCGGGCGGCAGCGACTGGAACCGCGGGTGGCACACTCCGGGCTCACCCCGCGGCGCGGGAGAAGGCAGCCCCTCTCCCCCAAGAGTCAACCCTCCGGCACCGCCGCCTTAGGCTCCGGCTGGCGCCGGGCTGGCATCCGACTCATCATCTCCGCTGGCGTCCGCACTATTGGCTGCGCCACGGTCGTCGGCTTCCTCTTCTTCCTCTTCTTCCTCATCCGGATCCGGAAGCAGCAGCACCTTGCGGGCCAGGGCATCAAACTCGCCACCCCATCCGGCGTGGTCTGTGCGCGCCAGGCCGCCCAGCTCGATGTCGGTGCCGCCCTGGGCACCCGGGCGCAGGCGCACCCACACGCGGCGGCGCTTGATCATCAGGGACGCCATGAGGCTGACCAGCATGCTGATCGCCGCGGCCAGGACGAAGCCTTGGGTGGGGTCGTGACCCACCACGTAGTTGGCGTATTCGCTGGCGCCGTCGAAGCGGATCTTGGTGCCGTCGTCGAGGGTGACCTGCTGGCCTTGGGAAAGGTTGACGCGGTCGATTTTGCGCAGTTGCCCGGAGTGGATGAGCGAGCGGTCCAGGGTGAAGATGTTTTGGCCCACGCCGGTGTCCAGGCCGTTGTCGCCGCGGTAGACGTCAATGGCCACCGCGGGGTCGCGCATCTGGGGGAACGCGGAGCTGAGCAGTTCGCCTTTTTCTCCGGACCAGGCGGCGGTGGGGGCGAATAGCCCTTGGATGGCCAGCTGGTGTTGCCGGCGCTCGTAGAGGTCCGGGTACATCCCTGCGGGAGGGTCGAAGCGCATGGCTCCGGACGACAGGAAGAACGTGGGGTCGTCGGGAAGCCATTGCAGGGTTTGGCTGCGGGTTTCCCCATTGGGCCAGGTGACGGTGAAGGTGGGGGCGAAGCCGTGGCCCTGGAGGTAGATGCGGTCTCCGCCGAGGCGCAGCGGGTGGTTGACCTTGAGGTCGTAGGTCTTCCAGCTGGAGGGGTCGGTGGTGATGTCGTCTCCGCGGGCGTAGGAGATGGTGGAGCTGAACATTTCGGCTTGGCCGTTGGGCAGGTAGTCCGCGGTGAAGTCGTGGGGGATGAAGCAGAAGGGGTTGAGCCCGGTGCCGTCAAAAAGCAATCCCCCGCGGAAGGTGTCAAAGTTGGCGGGCGAGGTGTTGCAGAACTCCCCCTTTTGCGCGGCCGCGATCTCCGGGTTGGAGCCGGTTCCGGTGACCACGATGACGTGGCCTTCGTAGGAGACCAGCCGTCCGGCGGCCACGGTGACCAGGATGGCCACCAGCGACAGGTGGAAAATCAGGTTGCACAACTCGCGCGCATAGCCGCGCTCGGCAGACAGGGACAGCGCGCCCGCACGGTCCTCCTCCGGGGTGTAGCGGGCGACGTGCCAGCCGCGCAGGTAGCCACGCACCCGCTTTTCGACGTCCCCTACTTCCTCCTCCACACGCCCCTGCGCGTGATGCGGCATCCGGGAGAGCACCTTCGGTGCGCGCACCGGCGGGGTGCGCATGGCGCGCCAGTGCTCCAGGGTGCGCGGAATGATGCAGCCCACCAAGGAGATGGTCAGCAGCACGTAAATGGCGGTGAACCAGGGGGCAGAGAAGACATCGAAGAGGTGCAGCTTGTCATAGACTTGCGCCACTGTGCCGTTGGCCGCCAGGTAGTCGGCCACGTTGGACTCATTGAGTGAGCGTTGCGGCAGCAGCGCGCCCGGGATGGCGGCAAGCGCCAATAGAAACAGCAAGACCAGGGCGGTGCGCATGCTGGTGAGCCAGTTCCAGGCCCGCCGCAACCACCGAATAATCGTCTTCACTTCTGCCTCCCGGAAGAGTTTGTCGAACTACGCGGAGTGTACCGGGGAGTCCTCGAGTGATACCAAAGGTGGATACCCTACCCGACGCGTCTCCCCCGAAAACAGATCCCCGCTGGTACCCCGAAGGTGCTGCCACCAGCACGAGCCCCCTACCTGAGCAAAACCCTCTCATTCAGTAGGCATCAGCCTGTGCAGCTACCCTCAACCACTTGCGTACCCGCCCATCATCAGTTTCTTATGGCAAACCAGATGAACCATTATTCGTAGTGGTAGCGCATACTGGAGAAGGATTTTGTAATGCTACACTTTGCGCGCAAACGGAACCACATTTTAGAACAAACAGGCACCCGAACCCGATCCGAGGGCCATACATTTTTAAACTAGCACGCAAGGAAACTCACTTACGGATGCAATAGGATACCCGAACTAGCATGGAATTACCATTGCCCGAGGCTCCCATTCACTACAGCATCGATCCACGGAAGACTACCCACTGAGAATTCACTCAAGACCAGTATGAAGCATTCGCCACAATTACCCCCTGATAGCGTCCACTTTGGCCGCAATAGCAGGGAGTTAGCGCAACCTAGACAACCGAGTTAGGAGACGGATCATTCTTTATCGGATGTCCCAGCGGAAACGCGACATCGCAACCCATCCGGAAATAATGCCCCATATTGCCGAAGACACAATCGACACTACAACCCCGACCGTAGGTGCAACCCCCAGGATCGAATGCCCAAATGAGGTTTCCCCTAAGGATACATAGAACAGATCAACAAATCCTCCCCCAGGGGCCAGATACAGAACGGTACGCAACCATCCATCCAGTGTTTGCATGGGAAGGAAATTTGCGGCAACTGCGACTACCACAACCACCGGTAGAACCACCCATTGCGCCTTTTCCGCTTCTTGTGAAAGAGCGCCCAACGCCAGTCCCGCAACGCACGCAACCAAGGCTAGGAGCACTGCCCCAAAGAACATGAGGGCGGGATTAACTATTTTCAAATCGCCAAGGAACGACAGGCAAATGATCACGAAAACCACTTGAAATATTCCGATGAAAAAATACGGTGCCATCCCTGCGATGATAATCTGCGATTTTGACAGCGCTGAAGTTAACAACCGCTTATAAAGAAGCCTCGAACGGCGATCAGCAACGACTGTAGGGATCGCAAACAAAACCGAGAAAGCGACCACAAGCACCCCCCAAGAAGCCGCCAAAGATACCCAAGAAGCCTCATCCTGGGGTTGCGTAGCGTAAGCAAGGCCAACGAGCGCAAGCGGCACCAAAAATACCGTCATGGCGACAGTCTTTTTAAGGAAAATAGTCTTACACTCAAAAATAAACTGCTGTAACACCTATACCTCCTCTTTGCCTGCTTGACCTCGAGCGATTCCCATAAATATCTCATCGAGATTCCTCGGCCTGATGGAAAGCTCCGTGATGCTGAGCACGTCCGATCCGTGTATTTCCGCGATCAAGTCAGTGAGAGGTTCGAGCTGAGTATCCTGAAATTCATATCGACAATGCTCCGGGGACCCAGAGACGTTCGCCACCGTCAAATCCATTGGGGTTACTAACCTGTCAAATTCCTCACGAGGGCCCTGGACTGAGATATAACCAGTAACTGAACCGGAGTCACGCAATTCTTCCAAGGTGCCCCTTGCCACAATACTCCCCTCGTGCATAATCGCTATGCGGTCACAAAGCCTCTCAGCCTCATCAAGGTAATGCGTCGTGAGGATCACTGAGGCCCCTCGACCCTTTTCCTGCTCCACGAGGCTCCACAGCATCTGGCGTGACTCTGGGTCCAAACCGGTGGTTGGCTCATCAAGAATGATCAGCTCCGGCGATCCCCAAATAGCCATCGCTAAGTCAAGCCTTCTTTTCTCCCCTCCCGATAGCGATCCAACACTAGACCGGGCACGGTTAGCCAGTCCGCACGATTCAAGTACCTGGTCTTCCCGGTCCTGCCTTCCCGAAATAGACCCCCACCAGCTTAACGTATCTTGCACCGACATCTCATTGAAAAAGCCAGAGGTTTGAAGCACAATTCCTGTTCTTGATCGCACAGCACCGGGACTCTTAGAAGGATCCAGCCCGAAGCACCGCACGGTTCCCGACTTCGCCGTCTTGAACCCCTCAACGATCTCTAGTGTCGTTGTTTTCCCAGCTCCGTTGGTGCCTAAAAGACCAAAGATCTCACCAGATTTAACCTCAAACGAGACGTCTTTTACCGCCGTGTATTTTCCGTAACTGAATGCAAGATTTGAGACCTCTAAAGTTCTCTGCACTTTATCCTTCATCGACAGAATCACCCTGTACCACTCGAACAACAACCCTTCCAATTACATACAGGCCCATAAGAGCAGCAACCGCATATCCAAGGAGCGGTTTGTCAGAGTTGTTCACCCAGTAGCAGAATATTCCTATAGCAATCGCCATGACTAGTGCGCACATGAGCTCACGCTTGATCGTGGGTGCGGGTCCAATTCTCATTATGTCCTTGAACAACAAGGTGCCTCCTCTGTGAGGGTGAAGATTAGAATCACTACTCTGACATCACCACGTGAACAGGATTGTGGCAAAAGGCGTATGAGCCAGCTTTCGATCAGGAAAACGGCCCCTCGAAATAGTCAGGTTCTTCTATTCGCACACCTTCTGCCCTACGGAACAACGGCGTCATCGTTCAGCTCAGGCTGTAGCCCATCCATAGAGCCGCTACGAACGATACCGAACCCATAAGTTCACCGGTTTCGGGCCAAGATTACCTACCCCCCCCCCCCCGCACATTCAAGGATGGTTAATGGTTTTCTTCGCGTTTGGTGGACATTAAGGCCATCTACACCCCCATACGGGGGTGTTAATCCCGGCTAGATCAACGTTGCACCGTAGTCCACTGTCCACTGGCGTGCCCAATCGATGACGTGGCCCCACACACCGGTGACAAGCGCCAGACCCACCAGGATCATGGCGACGCCGCCGAAGATCTGCACCCCGCGGGTGTGGCGGCGCAGCCAGCCGACCCCGCGCATCGCTGCTGAGGAACCTACCGCCAGGGCGACGAAGGGCAGGCCCAGGCCCACGCAGTAGGCGATGATGAGTGCCACTCCGCGCGCGGCGGTCATGCCTTCCGTGCCCACGGAGACAGAGATGATCGCCCCGAGGGTGGGGCCTAGACATGGTGTCCAGCCCAGTGCGAACACGGCGCCGAGCAGCGGCGCGCCGATCCAGGTGGTCAGCCGCTTGGGCGCACGGCGGGTGTCCCGGTTAAGGCCGGGAACCAGGCCCAGAAACACCAAGCCCATGAGGATGGTGATTACTCCCCCGGCGCGCATGAGCGTCTGGGCGCCAAGCGTCAAGGCGCTGATCGCACCGAAGATGGTGACCGTGGCCAGCACGAAGATGACGGTAAAGCCGGCGACGAAGAGGATCGCGGCGATGACCACCGCCCACTTGCGTTGGCGGCCCACCGTGGGGGCGGCGGCGTCAGAGTAGTCCATCTCCCCACCGACTGTGCCAGCAAGATAGGACAGGTATCCCGGGACCAGGGGTACCACGCAGGGGGAGGCAAAGGAGACGAGTCCGGCGAGCGCCGCGGCGAGTAGTCCCAGGAGCAGCGGCCCGGAGGCCACAATTTCTGCTAGGCCGGTACCAACGTCACTCACGGTTCTGCCACCAGTTGGTTGACCAGGTCAATGATCTCCTTGGAGGAGACGGTGCGCAGGAATACTGCGGCGGGGCGGTGCTGCTTGTCTAGCACCACAGTGGTGGGAACCACGGAGGTGGGCAGACCGCCGAGGGCCGCCCCGGTGCGGAAGGGCGGGTCATAGAGGGACGGGTAGCTCACCGCGTTGTCCTTGACAAAGTCCTGGGCTACCTGGCGGTTGTTGTCGCGCACGTTGATTCCCAGCACGGTGGCACCCTTGGGGGCGATGGCCTCCTGGACCTCTTCGAGGTCATCGACCTCCGCCCGGCAGGGGGCGCACCACTGCCCCCACGCGTTGAGCACCACGACCTTGCCGGCAAAGTCAGACAGCGCGATGGTTGTGCCCTCTTCGCCCATGAGGGACTGGGCGGAGAAGTCCTGCACGGGCGCGCGCTCCTCGGGCGGGTAGGTGATCTCTAGCTTGCCGCCTGGCGAGTAGAAGTTGAAGCTGCCGTTGCCGCCTTGGGCCACGGCGTCTGTACCGGCGGTCTGATCGGCCGAGCATCCTGCCAACCCCGTGGCGGCAAGACCAACCGTGAGCAGGGCCGTGCTGACAGCTGCGACGAGGTGTGCGGCGGTGGCGCGGGGGCGTCGATAAGCGGACATCTAGATCTCCTGGGCGGGCTCGCTGTAGCGGTGCCCGATGAGCTGGTCGCCGTGGAAAATCAAGGACGTCACGCTAGCCAGATCGCAGCGGCGGGCCGCCGGATTGTGCGCCAGGGGCCGCCCGGCGACGTCGCGCTGCACCGTCACGATGGGCAGCTGGTGGCTGACCAGAATCGCCTCGTGGCCCTCCGCCTCCAGGCGGGCGCGCTCCACCGCGTCCATGACGCGGGCCAAAATATCCGAATACGGCTCGCCCCAGCTCGGCTGGCTCGGGTGCAGCATCAGCGGCCAGCGCACCGGGTTGAGCAGCTGGGAGCGCCACCCCTTGGTGCGCAGCCCCTCGAAACGGTTACCCGCCTCCAATAAGGCGTCATCGGTGCTCACCGCAACCCCGGTGACCTGGGAGATCGGCTCCGCGGTCTGCTGGGCGCGCTCAAGCGGGGAGGCCGCCAGGTACGTCACATCATGGCCGGCGAAAGCCTGGGCGGTGCGGGCGGCCTGACTGCGGCCGCGGGAGGACAAGTGATAGCCCGGCATCCGGCCGTAGAGAATCTTGGTGGGGTTATAGACCTCACCGTGGCGAACAAGGTGCACGATGGTCGCGGCGTGGCTCATGGGTTGAGGTCGTCCTTTCAGGGGGTTGGTCACGAACGTGCGCGGGGCGCCGGAGGGGATCCGTGGGTGCCGGGTGAGCTGGCTGGGCTCGCTGGCTGGGGGTAATTGGCTGGTTTGGGTGTCCGGTTTTAGTTGTCCGGAGTGGCTGCGGCGGCCGCGCGCGCAGCCTGGGTGAGCGCGGATTCGATGCGCTCAAAGTCCGCGTCCGTCAGCGCGGAGGAGACGAACCACGTTTCAAACACGCTCGGCGGGGCGAACACGCCCGCGTCCAGCAGGGCGTGGAAGAACGCCGGGTAGCGGAAGGTGTCCGCGGCCTTCATGTCTGCGAAGTTGTGGCCCTCGCCCTCGGCGAAGCGCACGGAGAGCATCGTCGCGGCGCGCTGGATGTGGTGGGCCACGCCGGCGGCGCTCAGGGAGGAATCGAGCAGCCCGGCCAGCCGGTCCGCGTTGGCGGCGACCTGCTGGTAGACCTCCGGGGTGGCCGCCTTCAGGGACGCGGTGCCGGCGGCGACGGCCACCGGGTTTCCGGACAGGGTGCCCGCCTGGTAGACCGGCCCCTGGGGGGCGAGGTGTTCCATGATATCTGCGCGCCCGCCGAACGCCGCCGCGGGCAGGCCCCCGGAGATGACCTTGCCAAAGGTGGTCAGGTCGCCGGCGACGCCATCGATACCAAACCAGCCGTTGTAGGAGGTGCGGAAGCCGGTCATCACTTCGTCGAGGATGAGCAGCGCGCCGTGTGCGTGGGCGATCTCCTTGAGCTCGGCGTTGAAGCCGTCACGCGGGGCGACCGTGCCCATGTTGCCCGCGGCAGCCTCCGCGATCACGGCGGCGATCTGGTCCGGGTACTGCTCAAAGGCGGCACGCACGGCGGCAATATCGTTGTACGGCACCACGATCGTATCGGCGGCCGAAGCACCGGTCACCCCCGGCGAATCCGGCAGCGCAAACGTGGCCACACCCGAGCCTGCGGCGGCCAGCAGCGCATCCACGTGCCCGTGATAGCAGCCCTCAAACTTGATGATCTTGGGCCGGCCCGTAAACCCGCGCGCCAGGCGCACCGCGGACATCGTCGCCTCCGTGCCGGAGTTGACCAGGCGCACCTCTTGGGCGCTAGTGCGCTCCACAATCAGCTCCGCCAGGGTGGTCTCCCCCGCCGTCGGCGTGCCAAAGGACAGGCCCTTCGCCGCGGCCTCCTGCACCGCCTCCACCACCTGCGGCAGCGCATGCCCCATGAGCATGGGCCCCCAGGAACACACCAGGTCAACATAGTCATTGCCATCCACGTCCGTCAGGTGGGCGCCGCGCGCATGGTCAATAAACCGCGGCTGTCCTCCCACCGAACCAAACGCGCGCACCGGGGAGTTCACCCCGCCCGGCGTCACGGCGCGGGCCTGCGCAAACAGCGCGGCAGAGCCCTGCGTATGCAAGGAAGTGGGATCAGTAGCGGCAACAGCGTCAGCGTCCTGGGCAGTCATGCGCCCTATTGTAGGGCACGCCCGCAACCACCCCCGGGCGCGGTTTGTGGCACGGTGGGAGCCATGAACCAACACAGCATTGCCTTCCTTGGGACCGGACGCATGGGCACCGAGCTTGCCCGCCACCTCCTGGATACCCACCACGTGACCGTATGGAACCGCACCGCGGACAAGACCCAGCCGCTTATCGACGCCGGTGCCTCCCGCGCCGACAGCCCCTCCGCGGCCATCGCAGACGCCGACGTCATCATCACCAGCCTCTTCGGGCCCGACACCGTCCGCGAGATCATCACCACCCCCGGACTCATCCCCGCAGACAAGGTCTGGATTGACACCACCACCATCTCGCCTGCCGACGCCGCCGAATTCGCCGCCGCCCACCCCCGCTACGTCCACGCCCCCGTCGTGGGCACCCTGGGGCCCGCCCGCGACGGCAAGCTCGGCGTCTACGTGGGCTCCACCGACACCGACGCCCGGGCACTAGCCGCCGAGATCGTCGCCCCCTGGGCCGCCGCCAACCCGCAGCGCCTCCGCGAAGTAGACACCGCCCCCAAGGCCGCCACCGGCAAGCTCCTGGCAAACCTGGCGCTGGCCGTCAGTGCCGAAGGCCTCAAGGAAGCCCTGCTCCTCGGCGCCGCCACCGACACCCCCGCCGAGGAAGTGCTGGACATGCTGGAGTTCACCGGCCTGGCGTTCATCAAGAACATGAAGGCCCCCTTCGTCCTTGGCCAGCGGGACACCGATCCCGGCGACTTCACCGTCGACGCCATTGCCAAGGATGCCCGCCTCATGCTGGACACCGCAGGCCAAGACCTGCCCGCCCTCCACGCCGCACTGGACTCCCTGGAAGGCCAGCAGCACGCCGAGCGCGGCAACCAGGACTTCTCCGCCATGGTGGTCTACCGCGACGAACAATAGGCAGCGCTTGCGGGGTGTCCTTGGCTAGCGCTTGAGGAGCCTCCAGCGCACCTCGCACGCTGTGCCCACGGGGAGGGAAGGGGGCGTCGATAAGCGAGATTTTAGGAGTGCTCGTAGAACCCCTCGCCGGACTTTTCGCCCAGCTTGCCCGCATCAATGTAGCGATGCAGCAGCTCGCGCGGACCCTCCGGCAGGTTCGGATTTTCGCTGACGTAATTCTCCTCAATGGCCAGCACCACATCCAGGCCCACCTTGTCCATCATTTCGAAGGGGCCGAACGCGGTGTGAAGCATGATCTTAAACAGCTGGTCCACATCCTGCGGGGTGGCCACGCCCTCGGCCACCACGGCCAAAGACTCGCGCTTGATCGCCGCCCAGATGCGGTTGGCAATCAGGCCGGTAGAAGGCTTGCGCGCGATGAAGGGAAACAGCCCATAGGTTTTCAGCTGCGCGGCGGCGACATCCAGGAGGTCCTCATCGGTCTGCCCGTCAGTCATCAGCTCCACGGCCAGGGCCTGCGGGGGCATCTGGAAGTGCATGTTCATCACCCGCTCGGGCGCGGTGACATTATCAATGAGCAGGTCAGAGCGGTAGGAGCTGGAATTGGTGGCCACGATCGCGTCATCAGCCGCCGCCGCATCCAGCTGGCCCAAAATCGTGCGCTTGAGCTCCGGGACCTCCGGGACAGCCTCAACGATCAGCCAAGAGTCCTTGACGGCTTCCTTCATGTCGGTGGTGGTCTCCACAGTGCCGGCAGCCACATCATCCGGAGCATCATCCGCCTGCGCACGAACCTCCAGCCAGCCGGGCAGCTGCTCATCGATGAAAGCGCGAGCCGCCTCCAGGACAGACTCATCGGTGTCATTGATGCGCACCACCCCACCGCGAGTGAGGAACATCAAGGCGATGCGCCGGCCCAACGTGCCGCCGCCAATGATGGTGATGGGACGCTGATCAATATCGTGCGGGGTGCTCATAGTCAGTTCTCCTTTGTGGAATGGAACTCCGCTGGTTGTGCGGGGAGGTTTTGATCCTGCTGGGTTCCGGATTGGTTATGGCTTCGGCCAGCCTTGGCTGTATACAGCTCGACTGTACCCACGGCCGAGACTCCGCGCACGAGGGTGAGCGCGCATGAAGCCACCACCCCCGCATGTCCCGGAGTGCGTACCCTGGTCACTGATTGCGCACATCCGCCCTAGTGCTCTAATCCCGTCAATTTTTACAGCCCAGCATGCTCACCACGATTCTTTAAGGCCCCGTATTTCCATGCGTTGCACTGATGCCACGCCAGGACCGTGAAGGCCCCGTCTCGCCCCAACCCATCGCGACCACGTCACACACCTATCGACGCTCCCTGCACCACCCGACGCCACACCTGCACCCTGCGGCGTCACCTCTGCACCGTGTGACTGGTGGGGTTTACACGGTGCGTTTTCGGGGGTGAAAAACCGCTGTTTCGGGGGTGATTTGTGCACTCTGTTAATCACACCAGTCACACGGTGCATGGCGCGGGGCAAAACGGTGGGAGCGGGAGGGTCGTAGCAAGGGCGGGAGTCTACAAGGTTCGCAAGGCAGAGGCTTATCGACGCCCGCGGGCTTCCTAAGCAAGAACCGTCTGCTCATGCTCGGGGGTTTGCCCGCGTCCCCCGGGGCGAGGTTCGCGCTCTCCGGGAGGGCCCCCACATGCACCGTGTGACTGGTGGGGTTTACACGGTGCGTTTTCGGGGGTGAAAAACCGGTGTTTCGGGGGTGATTTACGCACTCTGTTAATCACACCAGTCACACGGTGCAGGGCGGGTCGCAGGACGAGTCGCATGGTGGGTCAGAGAACTAGCCACGCGGAAGGCCCTCCAGCGCCCGCCCAAGGAGCAGCCCCGCCCAGGTGCCGGCGATGAACGGCCATGTGAACACCCCGATTCCCAACGCCACTAGCCCCGCCTGGACGAGCAGCGCTACGACCACCCCTGCGGCCGTGGCACCGGCCCGCACTGGCAGGGATGCCTGCGGCAGGAACACCGCCCCGACGGCGATGGCCACCAGTACGGAGCAGTAGGACGGCACGCCGGTGGCCAACGCGTCGGTATCCACTCCGGGTAGCACCACGGCGAGGCACGAGGCTGCCCAGCCGGCGAGGGCCCAGGTGGCGATTCGCCACCCGGCGAGGGCCAGGCCGGCAAGGATGATCAGCCCGGGTAGCCAGCCGTCGGCACGGCATACCTCGGCCATGGCGTTGGCGGCGCCAGCAATGACCGGCCCGTGGCTGGGCGCGGGGAGGTCGGCGCGGGTGGGGACAACCGCCACAAGGGCGGTGCTCAGGGCACAAAACGGCACGGTGAGCACCGGCAGATCCCACCGCTTGTTGCCGCGTGTTGCCAGGCGGGCTACAAGCAGGTGGATCGGCACGCACAGCATCGCACCAATCGCGGTGACTGCCACGCCTGTCCAGCTCAAGCCCAGGCAGGCCCAGGTGGTGGTGCCGCATAGGGCGCCGTTGTAGCCGAAGAGTCCGGCGCGCACCTGCGCGTCTGGTACTCGCATAGCGCGCGCGGCCAGCGGCTGGATGGCCGCGCCGATGGCCACCAGGACAGCCATGTCGGGGGCGGCTATCGCCAGGCCGGCGAGGATGAGCACGCCGGTCAGCGGTGAGGAGGCCAGGTAGATTTGGGCCAGCCCTCGGGCAAGCGCAGTGAGCATGGCGGGTTAGTACTTTCTTAAGTTCAGGGGCCCTTGGTCGTGCAGCCGGGCGCGCACCTCGTTGAGCAGGCAGGTGTGCAGGCGCGCGATGTCGCTGGTGGAGGTGCCCAGGCTGCGTACCAGCAGTCCGGCGGGCAGGCCCGGCGCGCTGTGCAGCTGCGCGATCCCGGAGGCCGGAGCCGTGGCGGCGGTGATGTCGTGGAGGCGTTGGGTGAGGGGGGCGTCGATAAGCGGGTCGATGACCAGCAGTGTTCCGGTGTGGGTGTGGCCTTCGAGGATGCCTATGCCGGTGAGGTCGCGGCGCGGGTCTAGGCGCAGGTGATCGAGTAGGAGGCGCCGTGGGCCGGTGGGGGTGTCTACGCGGACGTCGCAGCGCGCGGTGAGCAGGTCCCAGCCGAACGGCTCGCCGGTGGGTGACCAGCCGGGGGTGATGATCTCCGAGGTCACTAGGGACGCATCGGGGGCCATGAGCACCTCGGTGGTCTGGCGGTAGGCGCCGTCGCGGTAGACGATGAGCTGGTCCGGGACGTATTCCAGGCGTGCCCCCGCCCGCAGGCGCAGCCGGGTGTGTTGGCGGGCCGGGCCCTGCGGGGTGCGGTAGACCTTGGTGGCTGACTGGGTGGTCAGCAGGGCCGCAGCGCCGTCGGCGACCTCCACGTCTACCAGGTAGCTATCTCCGCCGAGGTATCCGCCGCCGGGGTTGACCAGCGTGTAGGAGACCTGCCCGGATTCGTCAAGGTAGTGGGGGCGCAAAACCCGCAGGGCGCCCTCGTGGAATTGTTCTACTGCCACGGCGCGCTGGCCGTTGGGTGCGGCGGGGGCGGGCCGGGTGGCGATGCGCAGGGTGAGCTGGCCAGTCCAGTCGCCGGGGTCGCGCAGGGCGGCACCCGCGGAACGGGCGGCACCCGCGCGATGAGCAGCACCCGGAAGCGGCACGCCCACTAGCCCAGGTCCTGCATGAGGACGTCGTGGCGGATCCAATCAATCACCTGATCCAGGCCCTCGTCGGTTTTCAGGTTGGTGAGCACGAAGGGTTTGTCGCGGCGGAATTGGCGGGCGTCGGAAACCATGACGTCGAGGTTTGCGCCCACGTAGGGCGCCAGGTCGGTCTTGTTGATGATGAACAGGTCCGACTTGATCATCCCTTGACCGGCCTTGCGGGGGATCTTCTCCCCTTGGGCGACGTCGATGATGTAGATGGAAAAGTCCACCAGTTCCGGGGAGAAGGTGGCGGACAGGTTGTCGCCGCCGGATTCGATGAACACCAGGTCCAGGTCGGGGAACTTGGCCATCAGGTCGCGCACCGCGGCCTCGTTCATGGAGGGGTCTTCGCGGATGGCGGTGTGCGGGCAGCCGCCGGTTTCAATGCCGACGATGCGTTCCGGGTCTAGCACCCCGTTGGCCGCCAGGATTTTGGCGTCCTCGATGGTGTAGATGTCATTGGTCACTGCGGCCATGGATAGCTCGCCGTCCAGTGCCCGGGTGATGCGCTCGACGAGCTGGGTTTTGCCCGCGCCGACGGGCCCGCCGACGCCGATGCGCACCGGGGTGGATTGTTGTTGCTCAGTACTCACGTGTGGCTCCTTCTAGCTCATAAACATGCGGGCGCGCTGGACCTGGTGGTTCATTTGGGCGATCTCCAGGCCCGGCGGCATGGCGCCAAAGTCCTCTTCGCCCAGCCCCGCGGAGGCTTGCGTTGCCTGGCGCACCCACGGCTGGGCGGCCCGGATGACGCGCTGCCCGGCGTCCTGGCCCAGCGGCACCGCGCGCACCGCGTTTTGGGTGAGGGTGATGGCCGTGGAGTACAGGTGCGCGGCCACCGCCCGGTCCGCATCTATCCCGAGGTGCTGGCACACCAGCCCCCATGCGATCGACTGGTGCCCCACGTAGTGCTGCTTATCGACGCCCCGGTGGTACTCCTCCACCCACCGTCCACCGTAGGCGGGGGCGGCGATCTGTAGTAGCCGGCGGCCTTGTGTCGCCCCGGCGCGCCGGATTTCCTCCGGCACGGCCGCCACCAGGGCGAGCTCATCAAGGTCCGCCAGCTGCGCCGGGCTGGCGACGCGGTAGGCGGCGCGCACCAAAAGCGCCTCGGTGTAGGTGAGCTGTTCGGTGATGAACATCTCTAGCCAGGCGGCAAAAGTGGGCTCATCGACAACGACCTGCCGGTCGAGGTAGGTCTCGCAGCCCAAGGAGTGGGAGAACGCCCCGGTGGGCAGGGCGGAGTCGGCCAGCTGCATGAGGGCGAGCTGGGCGTCGATAGTCATTGTTGCGGCGGTGCTGGTCGCGGCGTCGGCAGTAGCAGCCGTGCTCATCAGTGGGTGTGCTCCGCGTGGCGGAAAGGCACCGGCAGCACGCGCTGCTCCCGGTGGTAGTTCACGCCCGCATGCTCCAGGTAGTCCACCACCGTCTGGTCAAAGGCCACCACCATGGACTGATCCGGGAACTGGGCCGGCAGGTGCCGGTTGCCCAGCGCGTGGGCGACGGTCCCCATCTGGTGAATATCTGCCGGGGTGATCACCAGCACGTCGGTGGGCTCGGCACACACGACGATGGCGTTATCCTGCTCCAGGACCAGCACATCGCCGTCGCGCAAGTCGGCCGCGCCGGCAGGCAGCCGGATACCCAGCTCGGTGCCGTGATCCGTGGTCACCCGCTGGATCCGTTTGACCAGCGCCTCCCCGCTTAAAGTCACGCGCTCCTGGTGCCGGGCGGCCACGGCGGCGCCCACCCCGGTCGGATCATCATGAATGTTGCCTGCGATGCCAGTAATGATCACCGCAACCACCTTTCGCTTCAGCAAGATTGTTAGAACAGGAAGTAGCGCTGCGCCATGGGCAGCGTCGCGGCGGGCTCGGCGGTGATGACCTCACCGTCCACGCACACCACGTAGGTCTCCGGGTCCACCGTGATGGTGGGGGTCAGCCCGTTATGCGGCAGGTCCGCCTTGGTCAGCGTGCGGATGCCTGAGCACGGGCGGATGATCTTGTGCAGGTCAAGCTGGCCGGCCACATCGGCCGCCACGGCCGCCTGGGAGACAAAGGAAATGGAATTGCGCCCCACCGCGGTGCCATAGGCCCCGAAGGCCTTGCGGTAGGCCACCAGCTGCGGGGTAGGGATCGACGCATTGGGGTCGCCGCAGGGGCCGTGGACGATCTGCCCGCCCTTGATAATCATGTCCGGCTTGACCCCAAAGAACTTGGGTTCCCACAACACCATGTCCGCAAACTTGCCCACCTCAATCGAGCCGACGGAATCGGCAATACCGTGGGCCAGCGCCGGGTTGATGGTGTATTTGGCCACGAAGCGCCGAATGCGGGCATTGTCCCCGCCGCCAGCGGCCGCGTCCTCCGGGTAGGTGCCCCGCTGCCGCTTCATGGAATCCGCCACCTGCCAGGTGCGCAGGATCGTCTCCCCCACCCGGCCCATCGCCTGGGAGTCGGAAGAGGTGATAGAAAACACGCCCAGGTCATGGAGGACATCCTCGGCGGCGATGGTCTCGGTGCGGATACGTGAATCCGCAAACGCCACATCCTCCGGCAGGTCCGCGTTGAGGTGGTGGCACACCATGAGCATGTCCAGGTGTTCCTCGGCGGTGTTGCGGGTGTAGGGCAGCGTGGGGTTCGTCGAGGCGGGCAGCACGTTGCTATCGCCGGCCAGGGTGATGATGTCCGGGGCGTGCCCACCGCCAGCGCCCTCGGTGTGGAAGGTGTGGATGACGCGCCCGGCGATCGCCGCGCGGGTGGACTCCACAAACCCGGCCTCGTTGAGGGTATCGGTGTGGATGGCCACCTGGGTGTCAGTGGCGTCAGCAACCTGCAAGGACAGGTCGATGGTCGCCGGGGTCGCACCCCAGTCCTCGTGCACCTTCAGGCCGATCGCACCCGCGGTGATCTGCTCCTCCAGCGCCGCGAAGGACGTCCCGTGCCCCTTGCCCAAGATGCCAAAATTCATGGGGAAGGCCTCCAGGGAACGCAGCAGCATGGCAATGTTCCACGGGCCCGGGGTCAACGTGGTGGCCTTGGAGGACTCCGACGGCCCGGTGCCGCCGCCGATCATGGTGGTAATCCCAGAGACCAGGGCGGTTTCAATCTGATCCGGGCTGACAAAGTGAATGTGGGTGTCAATCCCGCCGGCGGTCAGGATCTTGCCCTCCCCGGCGATGACATCCGTACACACGCCGATGGGGATGGTCGCCCCGTCCATGATGTCCGGGTTTCCGGCGTGCCCAATGGCGCAAATATGCCCGTCGCGCACGGCCACGTCCCCCTTGTACACGCCGGTGTAATCAATGATGATCACGTCCGTGATCACCAGGTCCGGCAGCCCGGGATCCGCGCTGCGGGGGTTTTCTCCCCGCTCGCCCATGCCCACGCGGACGACCTTGCCGCCACCGAAGACGGCCTCCTCGCCGGGCAGGGTCAGGTCCCGCTCGATGCGGGCGAAAAGCTCGGTGTCAGCCAGGCGCACCTGGTCGCCCACGGTGGGCCCGTAGAGGCCGGCGTATTGCTGGCGGGGCATCTCAAAGCTCATGGTGGCGGGCCTCCTTCGTGGTGGTGTCCTGCTCGTCCGCAGCGGCATCCGCAGCAGCACCCGGCGCAGCAGCGTCCGCAGCAGCGGCGCCGTCGAGCGGCCCGTCGACAGCGTTGCGGAACCCGCGCACGATCCGGTTGCCGGCCAGCGGAATCAGCGGCACAGTGGTGGCGTCGCCGGGTTCGAGGCGCACGGCGGTGCCAGCCGGGATGTCTAGGCGGTGGCCGCGGGCGGCGTCGCGGTCGAACTCAAGGGCCGGGTTGGCTTCAGCAAAGTGGTAGTGGGAGCCCACCTGGACGGGCCGGTCGCCGGTGTTGGTCACGCTGAGAAGGATGCGCTGGCGCCCGGGATTGCAGGTGATGGGCTCCGTGCACAAGACGTATTCCCCTGGAATCATGTGCGGTGTTCTTCTTTCTGCTGTTAGCGGATGGGGTTGTGGACGGTGACCAGCTTGGTGCCGTCGGGGAAGGTTGCTTCCACCTGCACGTTGTCAATCATCTCCGGGACGCCTTCCATGACGTCTTCTGCGCGCAGCAGCGTGGTGCCGTAGGACATCAGTTCTGCCACGCTCATCCCATCGCGGGCGCCTTCCATCAGCTCGTAGGTGATGATCGCTACGGCTTCTGGGTAGTTCAGTGCCAGGCCGCGGGCTTGGCGTCGGCGCGCCAGGTCGGCGGCGACGACGATGAGCAGCTTTTCTTGTTCTCTGGGTTGTAAGTGCATGAGCGGCGACCAGTCCTGCGTTGCTTTTTAGGTAATAGAATCAAAACATCCGCCGCGGGTGTGCTGCGAAACTCTCACCCATGGCGGATATTTTCGACCCCCAAAGCCTACGCCCCCACTAGTGTGGCGCCAATCACTTACCTTCCGCGGGGCCTGCTTCTGCACCACTACCAGCGGCGGCGGCACGCGCAGCGGTGGCGCGCGCGTCAACGATGACGGCCGGGACTCCCACTCCGCCGGCCCAGGCGCCGGTGGCCTCCAGCCCGGGGACGTCGGCGAGGGCTGCGCGCACGGTGGCGACGGTGTCGAGGTGGTGCTCGTCGTAGCGGGGCAGCGCGCCGAACCAGCGCTGCACAAAGATCTCTGCCGGGTTAGCGGCGCGCCCGTCGAAGCCGGTGATGTGCTGGAGGTCATCCAGGGCGTAGTCCACCAGGGTGTCTTCTTCGGCGCGTACCAGGGAGTCATCGCCAAAGCGCCCGAAGCTGGCCCGCACGAGCGCCCCGCCGCGCTCGCCCAGGTGCGGCCACTTGCGCGAGGACAGGGTGAAGGCCTTGGCATGCACGCCGGGTTCGTCGGCGGCGACGAGCACCCCGGAGTTCTCCGGCAGGCCGGCATCCGAGTCGAACTTCATGGTCACCAGCGCGCAGCTGGCCAGCTTGATGGACTTCATTGCCGCGCCCGCGCGCCCGGCGGCGTCCTCCCCGGCAGCACCCAGGGTGCCCAGCAGCAGCGCGGTGGTCGGTGCGGGGGTGGCCAGGATGAGGCGATCGTAGGCGCCCTCCCCGGCGCCGGTCAGGGTGAAGCGGCCATCCTTGTCGCGCCCGATGCCAGAGACGAACGCGTCGACGTAGATGTCCGCCCCGCTGCGCTGTGCCAGGGTCTCATACAGCTCCTGGTAGCCCTCCTTGAAGGTGCCAAAGATGGGTGCGGGCTTCGCCCCGGGCGTGGGTGCGGGCCGGTGAGACAGGATGCGGCCCACCGCCCCGGAGAGTGTCACCGGGGTGCCTTCTTGGGCCAGCTCGTCGAGCGCGGCGGCCAGCTGCGGGATGGTGGCGCGCACCCCGAGGTCGTCGGCGGAGCAGGAGTACACCCCGCCGAGCAGGGCGGCGACCAGGCGGTCGGCCACCTCATCGCCGTAGCGTTGGCGTACCAGGGCGCCGAGGTTGGTGTCGCCGCCGACGGTCCAGTCGATGGGCTCGGCGTCGCCTTCGGCGTCGATACGCGCGGCGGTCTCCGCGGAGACCAAATGCGCGACCGCGGCGCTGGAGCCGGGCACCCCCATGACGGTGGCGCCGGGCATGTCCTTGAGCTGGCCGCCGGTGTACAGCAGCGAGCGCGCCCCGGAGGGGTAGACCACGGAGTCTTCTAGGCCGAGCTCGGTGAAGAAGTCTCGGGCGGCGGCGTGCCGGGCGATAAACGCCTCCGCACCTACGTCCACGGGCCCGCCGGAGAAGGGCACCGTGTAGAGCTTGCCGCCGATGCGCCCGGCAGCCTCGAAGACCTCGATGGCGGCCTGGTCATCCTGGCGGGCGATTTCATAGGCGCAGGTCAGGCCGGCTAGTCCGGCCCCCACAATGGCGTAACGCATGGGCGAAGACGCGTCCTTTCAAAAAAAACGGAAAATGCGAACGTGTGTTAGGGCTCGTGGATGATCTCCACGGCCTTGGTGATCGCTTCGGCCGGGGTGTCTGGCAGCACGCCGTGGCCCAGGTTGAAGATGTGCCCGGTGGCCTGCCCGGCGGCTATCGCCCGGGCGGCGTCCGCCTTGATGCGCGCGACTTCCGCGCGCACGGTGGCCTCTCCGGCAAAAAGGATCGCTGGATCCAGGTTACCCTGGAGCACTTTCGGCTCCGCTGCCGCACAGATGCGCGCGGCCGCACGATCCAGCGGCACCCGCCAGTCCACACCCACCACGTCCGGGCCTGCGGCGGCCATATCGCCGAGCAGCTCCCCGGTGCCCACGCCGAAGTGGATGCGCGGCACCCCGGCGCTTTCCAGCTCCGCGAAGATGTGCCGCGAGTGCGGCTCAACGAAGGTGCGGTAGTCATATTCGCTCAGGTAGCCGGCCCAGGAGTCGAACAGCTGCCAGGCGTCTACGCCGGCGTCGAGCTGGATGCGGATGAACGCCAGCACGGTTTCTACCAGGGACTCCATGAGCGCGTTCCACGTGTCCGGGTCGTTGTGCATGAGCGCCTTGGTGTTCTGGTGGGTCTTGGACGGCCCGCCCTCCACCAGGTAGCTGGCCAGCGTAAACGGCGCGCCGGCGAACCCGATGAGCGCCTGGGTGTCCGTCAGCTCCTCCAGGATCGTGGCAATGCCCTCCCGGATGGCGGGGATGTCCTGGTCCAGTCGCGGCAGCTTATCGACGTCCCCTCTCCCGCGGATCGGCTGCGCCACCACCGGCCCGCGCCCCGCGACGATATCCACGTCCACGCCCGCCGCCTTGAGCGGGACGACGATGTCTGAAAACAGGATCGCCGCGTCGACGTCGTGGCGGCGCACCGGCTGGAGGGTGATCTCCGCCAGCAGGTCGGGCCGGAAGCAGGACTCCAGCATGCCCACCCCCTCCCGGATGGCGCGGTACTCCGGTAAGGAGCGGCCTGCCTGGCGCATGAACCACACCGGTTGGCGGGTGGGTGCGGTGCCGGCGGCGGCGTCGAGAAGCGGGGCGCGGTGAAGCTGTCGGCGAGAAGTCATGGCTCCCATCCTGCCTCACCGGGCCCCGGGGAGGTTAGCGCAGGGCCTTGCGCACCGAATTGGAGCGGGCCTCAATGACCAAAGAAGACGCCAGCATGAGCACCGTGGCCACCATGGGGTGGAGCAGTCCCGCCAGGGAGGCCACCACCGCCAGCCCGTTATACGCCCAGGCAAAAAGGATATTGCGGTCGATGACGCTGCACACCGTGCGCGCCAGCCGGATCAGCTGGGGCACCGCCTTGACGTCATGGCGCAGCACCACCACGTCGATGCCGCGGTGGCGCCCGCGGGAGACGTGCTCAAAGGAGATCTCATCGCTGATCAACAGCCCAACATCCGCGACCTCCAGGCACTGCGTGACCGAGGAGTCGCCCACCATGGCCACCCGGGCGCCGCGCGTATGCACCGCACGGATGGTGTACTCCTTGCGGCCCGGGGCAATGCCGGCGAGCACCCGGTCGATGCCAATGCGGTCCGCAAAGCGCCGCCCTACCGGGTAGGTATCCCGGGTGAGCATCATCGTCTCTAGGCCCATCTCGCCGAGCTCGCGCACCGCCCGCGCCGCATCATCCTTGACCGAATCGTGCAGCGTAATCACGCCGCGATCCTTGCCGTTCCACGCCACCACCAGCGGGGTGCCGCCCGCGATGGCCGCGGCCGCCAACTGCCCATCCAGCTCAGAAAGGTTGCGCGGGCGCCACAGCTTGGCCGGGATCAGCCGCGAATGCGTCTGGCCCTGGGCGTCGGTGACCTCCATATCGATGGTGGCCACAAACGCCCCATCCGCGTCAATGCCCAGGTGGGACACCTCAATCCAATTCGGGATGTCATCCCCGCCCGAGCCCTGGTCACGGGCCTGGCGGGCCGCATGCACAATCGCTTGCGACGCCGGATGGTCCGACTCCAGGCACAGCGCGCCGGCCACCCGCAGCACCAACTCCGGGTTCTCCCCCCGATCCGCCGTCACCGTCTCCACCACCATGTCCGGCTCCGCCAGGGTGCCCACCCGGTTAAACACCACCGTGTCCACCATCTGCAAGCCCCGCATGACCTCCCCGGCGCGCAGCAGCATCCCGCCCCGCGCGGCCGTCTCAATGCCCAAGCGCAGCGCCAACGCCGAAGACAACGCCAGCGCCGCCGGGGCCACGCTGGCCAACACCGCCAACGCCGAAGACAACGCCAACGCCAAGTTATTCGTGGCCAACGCCCACAGCGCGAAGCCGCCCGCGGCCAGCACAAACGCCACCGGGATCAGGGTCGACGCCGTGCGCGTGGACAGCATCACCGCATCGTTTTGGTGCCGATTGACCGCCGCGATCCAGCGCTCCACCCCCGCCATGCGGGTGCGGTGCCCCGTGCGGTGCACCCGAATCTTCAGCCGGTGCGTGACGTTGAAACTGCCCGCCGCCACCCGGTCATCCACGTCCACCTCGAAGGTGGCGGCCTTGCCTGTCGACGCCGCCGCAATCACGCTCGGGCGCACAGTACTGTGCCCGCCAACCACCACCCCATCGACCGGGATGAGCTGGCCCGGCTCAACCAGCACGTCATCGCCCACGTTGATCTCCCCGATGGTGGTGACCTCCTTGGTCACCTCACCGGTCGCCCGATTCCGCCGCGCCACAGTGATCTGCTCCTGCGGATCCACGTGCTGGGCAGCCAGCTCCTCCAGCAGGCTCGACCGGGACTGGATAGACAACTTCCGCCCGCACAGCAGCAGCGCCGTCACCCCGCACGCGACATCAAAAAACAGCTCCGTCGCATCCCCGCGGCCCGGATCATAGGCCGCCAACAGGTGCGGGGTGCCCCGCCAACCAATAGTTCCCGCCTCCGTCACACACAACGCGCCGACCGACCACACAAACGCCAAAACGATGGCAATAGAGCTCGCGCCATCCAACGCCACCGCGCCGCGGCGCACCCCGCCGGCCATCGCCCGGTGGAAAGGAAACGCACACCACGTCACCACCGGCAGCGTCAACGCCGCCACCAGCCACTGCCAGCCGGCAAACTGCCACGACTCCCGGTAGGACAACGCCAGCACCGGCACCGTGAGCACCACCGCCATGAACAGGCGCGGCGTGGTAATCAGATCGCGGGCCGTATACAGCACATCCCGGTCCACCGTCTGGCCCGTCGCCGGGTCCACCGCGCCGCCCTCCGGGCGCCACTGCGGCTGGCGCCCAGAAGAAGCAAAAAAGCCCGAGCGGCGCGCCTGCTCCAAACTCTGCGCCTCCTCCTCGGCGTGGCGGCGCGCCTTCCTGTTCGCATAGCTCTTCGGCAGCGCATCCGCGGACTCCCCCCGCAGCATCGAGCGGCGCCGCAGCGACGAATCCGTCATCACCGCACGCACCCCAAAGGTGGCAAACACCTCCACGATCCGCTGCGGCGGCAGCCCCTCCGGGGCCGTGATCCACGCCGACTTGGTGCTATAGACCACCCGGGCGCGCACCCCCGGCAGGGCGTGGAGCGCGGCCTCAATATCCGGGATGACGGGGGCCTCATCCAAGCCCTCAAGCTCGAAGGCGTACGACGTCTTGTGCGTCGACTCCTCCAGCTCCACGGCCGCGCCAAAACCCGCCTGCGCCGCCGCCTGCTTGGCCTGACTGATCGCCTCATCTACAACGTCAGACACGCCCCCACCACCTTTCTGCGACCCCACCCGACGCCCCAGACGGCGCCGCGACGAGCCACACGACAATCACTAACAACACCTCATTGACCACCAGCGCCATGCCGACGACCTGAAGTGCCAACCCCACCAGATTACCTACCGCGGCGACCCCCACCACGCCCACGCACCAGCGCCGGGCCCGGGCGCCGCCGCCGCGCAGCTGGGCGGCCATCAACGCCAGCCCCACCCCGGTCAGCAGGGCAAAGACGGCCATGAACTGCCTGTTGTGCGCCAACGTGACCGCGGCGGCAGCTTCGGCATCGATAGCAGCCTGCGGCAGCGGCGTGGCCCACAATTCCAGGGCACACACCACCTGCGCGACCGCCGCGACCAGCGCCACCAGCCAGGCGACCTGGAGCCGGCGCGCGGAAGGACCGTGAAGACTCATCCGGTTAACTATGCCTGCGGCCCGCCGCCGGGGCCGCGGCGCACCACTTCCCCGGTCCAGCGCAACGTATCCTGCCGAAACAGGAACACCAGCGCCATCGCGGCCACCACGCCCACCACCACCTGGGCGGCGCCGTCTACCGCATAGAACGCCACCGGCACCGAGGTGCCGCCGGGGTGCAAGGAAAAGACCGTCACGGCGCGCAGGACATAGTAAAAGCCGAAGAACAGCAGCAGCCTTCGGCCCCCGGCCGCCCAGCGCCCGGGGCGCACCACGGTGCGCACCATCCACGCCAGCACCCCCACGATGATGAGAGACAGCCCGGCGGACATGACCACCGAGGCCACCATGGCCACGTCCACGATCCCCGCGGGCAGCGCCGTGCCATCCGGCATGGCGTCAATCTGCTTGGTCACCGCGGCGCGCAGCAGGCTGGGATCCAGCAGCGTGATCACCGCGCCGAGGAGTGCATGGGCGGCCTCGATGAGGAGGATCCAGGTCCACAGCCGGCCGGTGAGGACCACCGATTCGGGGCGGTGGGCGCCGGCGGAGTCCGGCTGGGTGTGCGAAGGGGGCGTCACGGCCTGAGTGCTGTCCACGTCTGTTGGCTGCATCCTTAAAAAAGCGAGTGTGTGCTGCGTAGTCTAGCCGCGCAAGGCGCGGGCCGCCTCGGTGGCAAAGTAGGTCAGGATCTGGTCCGCCCCGGCGCGCTTGATGGAGGTCAGGGCTTCCATCATCACGCGATGCTCATCGATCCACCCGTTGGCGCCGGCCGCCTTGATCATGGCGTACTCGCCAGAGACCTGGTAGGCCGCCACCGGGACCGGAGAGACCTGGGCCACCTGGTGCACGATGTCCAGGTAGGGCAGGGCGGGCTTGACCATGACGATGTCCGCGCCTTCATCAATATCCAACTCCACCTCCAGCAGCGACTCCCGCGCATTCGCCGGATCCTGCTGGTAGGTGCGCCGGTCCCCCTGAAGAGAACTGCCCACGGCGTCCCGGAATGGACCAAAAAACGCGGAGGCGTACTTGGCGGAATACGCCATGATGGACACATCCTGGAAGCCCTCCTGATCGAGCGCGTCCCGGATCGCCAGAATCTGGCCGTCCATCATCCCCGACGGGGAGACCATGTGCGCCCCGGCGCGGGCCTGGGCCACGGCCATGGCCTGGTAGAGCGGCAAGGTGGCATCATTGTCCACCACGCTGGCGCCATGGCGGTCCGTGACCACCACGCCGCAGTGGCCGTGGTCAGTGAACTCATCGAGGCAGGTATCCGCCATGACGATGACATCATCGCCGAAGCGCTGCCGCACCGCCGCAACACCGCGGTTGAGAATCCCCTCCGGGTCCCACGCCACCGAGCCGGTGGCATCCTTATCCTGCGCCAGGGGCACCCCAAAGAGGTCGATGCACAGCACGCCGGCCTCGGCGGCCTCCTCCACCGCGCGCAGCAGGGAGTCCTGCGTGTGCTGATAGACCCCGGGCATCGAGGCGATCTCCCGAGGAGCATCAATGCCGTCCGCGATGAACATGGGCAAGATGAGGTGCTGGGGGGCAAGGGTGGTCTCGGCGACCAGGCTGCGCAGCGCCGGGGTAGTACGCAACCGCCGGGGGCGGCGGGCAGGACGGGTGACGGGGTAGTCGAAAGAGTCCACCATGGAAACTACTTCTTCCTTTCTCACAGGGACGCGCGGGGCGGACGGGGCCCGCTGCCCGCGCGCTGTCTGCTGGCCCATTCTATCCACCCCACCATGTCGGCCACGCCGGGGCTTAGCCCTGCTCTGCGGCGGCCTCCGGCTTGCGCCGCGCCCGGCGCTTCTTGCGCGGCGGTGGCAACTGCCCTGCCGCACGCAGCGCGGCGACGTGGGCGGCGAGGGCGTCGACAAGCGAAGGAATATCCGCGACCTCCGGAACCACATCCACGCGCAGCCCCATCTCCCGGGCCGTGTGCGCGGCCGCCGGGCCGATCGCCGCGATGATGGTGCGCCGGTGCGGCTTGCCGGCGATGCCCACCAGATTCTTCACCGTCGAAGAAGAGGTGAAACACACCGCGTCAAAGCCACCGGACTTAATCATGTCCCGGACCTCCGCACTCGGCGGGGCTGCGCGCACCGTGCGGTAGGCCACCACATCATCGACCTCCCAGCCCGCGGCCTTGAGGCCTTCTACCAGCACCTCACTGCCCAGGTCCGCCCGCGGCAACAACACCCGACCCACCGGGTCAAGGTCCTCCACATACTCCGGGAAAACCTCCACCAGCCCGTGCGCATTCTGGCGCGTCACCGGCGGAGTCACCTCCGGGGTCAGGCCCAAATCACGGATCGCCTGCGCGGTCTTCTGCCCCACCGCCGCCAGATGCACACCGGCAAAAGCCCGCGCATCCAGGCCAAAGGCGGCGATCTTCTCCCAGACGGCATCCACCGCATTGACGGAGGTAAACACGATCCACTGGTAGCGCCCCTCCACGATGCCCTTGATGGAACGCTCCATCTGCAACGGGTTGCGCGGCGGCTCCAAGGAGATGGTGGGCACCTCCTGCGGGATGGCGCCGTGGGTTGCCAGGCGCGCGCTCATTGGCGCCGCCTGCGACTTCGCCCGCGGGACCAGCACCCGCCACCCGTAGAGCGGCCGGTTTTCCCACCAGGAGTACTTGGAGCGATCGTCCACGGCCGTGCCCAGGGTGACCACCAGGGCGCCGTCGAGCTCCGCATCCAGCTTGCCCAGGGTGCCCAAGGTGACGTCGAACGTACGCTGCAGGCGGGTGGTGCCGTTGACGGTCACCGACGCCGGCATGCTCGCCGCCAGCCCGCGCTGCTGCAACTGGGCAGCAATGGTGGGCAAGTCTTCCTTCCGGGCCTGCAACACCAGCGGCTGCGGAGCCCCGGCGAGCTGATCCCAGTCCACGTCCTCAACAGTGACGTCCATCTCCGTATACGCCGAGCCCAAGGCGATGCCCGCGAAGGCCGGCACCGTCGACGGCAGCGACATGCCCGGCACCACCTGGAAATCCACCCCGGCGGTGGCCACCGAGTTGATCTCCGCGAGGACCGACTCGCGCGACAGCGGGTTGCCGGCCACCAGGCGCACCACGTCCTCACCGTCGGCGACAAGCTGCGCAAGCAACTCGGCCAGCTGCGGGGACCCGGCAGGCAGGTCGGTGATGTTGGCGGCCGTCGGCGGGGCCGGCCGCGGCGGCTTGCGCCGGGCGCCGGACTCCTTGGCCTCCTCAATGAGCGCCTGGTAGTCCTTGTCCGCCTGGTCGATCTTCTCCTGCGGCACCGGCACGGAGGCGGCGATGATGTCACGCACCCCGGGCAACACGTCCGGGTCGACGACGGCGGTGGCGTTGTGGGAGAGCACCTCGCGGGCGCGGATAGTCAGCAGATCCGGGTTTCCCGGGCCCGCGCCGACGAAGAAGACGGTGCCTGCCGCTGGGGCAAGCTGGCCTGGTTGGACAGCGTGCGGGACGGCCTGCGGCGAGGAAGCCTGCTCGGGCATACTCATATGCTTGTTTCTAATCTCCGTCGACATGGGTTGAAATCGGGTACAGTACACGGACGTGCCGCCTGCCCGCCGCGCGGCTGGCAGGCCCGCGGCAGCCTGACTGCCCATCGGCTCCGACACGTGCCAGGCCTTGTCCACCAAAGCCCGGGCATGACCGGATCCCGCGGCCCTGCCCCACGGGGGAGGACACGCGGCGCGCATCGGTGCGCAGTCACCCGGGCCGGGCACAACCGCAGGCCTGGCGCAGCAACGCACAAGCCACGCGGCACGCGGATGGAAGGCCGGGCTGGACACGGCGCAAGGGGCTGAAAGGCAGTCCCCCACTTCCGTGCTGCGAGGCCTGCCCAACATCCGCAGGGCAGCCCCCAGTCACCACTGCGCACATGCAGTGTGGTATTCACACCATAATTGAGTCGCGGGCTAATGGAAAACCGAATCGGGATCACCGCGGCCATTCCTGCGCGCCCGCACCCGCGTTATGCAGGGCCGACGCCACGATTTCGCGCTGGGCGAACCTTCGGCATCGGCTGCGGCTTCCGCGCCCCAGCCACAGCCGCAGCCACAGCCTCCGCTCGGCAGCCACAGCCTCCGCGCCGCCGCCACCGCGCCTACGACGTGACCCGCTGAAGCTGATCTTGCCACCCGCTCAGCAGCTGCGGATCTGCGGTGACGATCACCCGGGAGACAGTCGCCCGGGTCAAATCAAGGACCAGCCCGGGCTGGTGCGTGGCACCCCCGTCTTTCTGGGAGGCGTGGCGGGAGCGGTGGCAGGCAACAAAGACCAGCCCGCCGGTGGCATCCGGGTGGTCGAGGGTGCCGGTGGTCAGCAGGCCGCGGACGTGGGTGGCCGCCTGGCCGCGGGTGTTGGGCTGTTGGAGTTCCGGCAGTTCATAGACGTCGGGGACAATGCTGGCGTGGCTGATGGCGCGCAGCGGGATGGTCAGGTTGGACCGCCGCGCGGCGATTTTTTCCCACCATTGCAGCTGCACGGTGACGTGGTCTGGTGAGATTTCCAGGAAGGCCAATCGGGGTTCCTTCGGGGCAGGTGAAGCAAACGGGAGGCCGGGCGGAATTAGGGCGCGTCGGCGGTGGCCATGAGGTCGCGGGCGCCCCCGCCTAGGAGTTCGCCGGCGAGGCTTTGACCTAGCTCTGCCGCGTTGCTGCGGGCCCCGGTGATCTGGGATACCAGGCGTGCGGATCCGTCGAGGGCAAAGACCCCGGCGGTGAGGGTGAGGTGGTCCCCGTCGAGGGTGGCGTGGGCGGCCACGGGCGCGGTGCAGCCTGCTTCGAGCGCGGCGAGGAGGGCGCGTTCGGCGCGGGCGGCGTCGGTGGCGTCTGGGCAGGCGAGGGCGTCGATGGCGGCGACGGCGCGGGCGTCGTCGGCGCGGCACTCTACGGCCAGGGCGCCTTGGGCGGGGGCGGGCATGAGCACGGTGGGGTCAAAGACTTCGGTGGCGTGGTCCTGGCGTCCGACGCGGCTCATGCCGGCGTAGGCGAGCACGATGGCGTCGAGTTCGCCGGAGAAGACCCGGCCCATGCGCGTATCGATGTTGCCGCGCAGCGGGCGCACGCTGAGGTCCGGGCGCACCGCGCGCAGCTGGGATACTCGCCGCGGCGCCGAGGTGCCCACCGTGGCCCCCTCGGGCAGGTCCTTGAGGGTTAGCCCGTCGCGGGCCACCAGCGCCTCGCGGGGGTCTTCGCGCGGGGGCACGATGAGGTGGAAGCGGGGGTCGGGTGCGGTGGGCAGGTCCTTGAAGGAGTGCACGGCGATGTCACATTCGCCGCGGTCAAGGGCCTCGCGCAGGGCCTGGGTGAACACGCCGACGCCGATGCGCTCGACGGGGGCCATGTTGACGTCGCCTTCGGTGGTGACGTGGTGCAGCTGGGCATGATAGCCGTGACCGGCCAGTGCGTCACACACGTGGCCGGATTGGGTGGTGGCCAGCAGGCTGGCTCGCGTTCCGATGGTCAAGCTGTCATTCATGCAGTCTCCCGTGCACACTCGTTTGCCGTGCGCCCTTCCGTCTCAGCGGCAGCGCCGGCGCGGAAGTCCTGCGCCGGCAAGGCGGTGGCCTCCACCGCAACCGACCGGTCCTGGTCATTTCCAGCGTCGAGCCCAAAGAGCTCCTGGAGGGCGGAGTCGTAGGAGACGGTACCCGAATCCGCGGCCAATTGCTTGACCTTGACCGTGGGGTTGTGCAGAAGCTTGTCCACCACCCGGCGCAGGGAGCGGGAGACTTCGTCGAACTCCTGCTCGTCCATGTCGGGGGTGCGCCCGCGCAGGCGGCGCAGCTCCGCGCTGACCAGCTCATTGGCGTGCCTGCGCAGCGCGGCGACGGCAGGCACAATGTCGCGCACCCGCTGGGCGGTGGTGTAGGACTCCAGCTCCTCGGCGACGATGCGCAGTGCCTGGGCGTGGCCATCGGTGCCCTTGGTGGGCAGGGTGACCACGGCGGCGTCGTTATCCGCACCATCCCCAGCACCCGGCTGGGTCTGGGCGGCGCGGCGCTGATGCAGCTGCTCGATGTTGATCAGGTGCACACCAGGATGATCGGTGACGTCGGCGGTGATGTCGCGGGGCATGGACAGGTCCACCAGGGTCAGCGAATCCGTCCGCTGCTGCGGGATGTCCGCCCCGGTGATGGTGGCGGTGTGCGCGCCGATGGCGGACACCGCGATGTCCACGCGCGCCAGGGCCGCCCGCCGCGCGGAGAAGTCCACCACTTCCGCGTCCACCCCGGCCTGCCGGGCGTGGTCGGCTAGTCGCTCGGCGCGCGAGCGGGTGCGGTTGGCAATGATCAGCCGGGAGATGCCCAGCCGGCCCAGGTGCGTGGCCGCCAGGGAGGCCATCGCCCCCGCGCCCAGCACCAGGGCGGCGCGTCCGGCCAGCGGGCTCGGCGCGCCCTTGACCCCAAGCTGCTCCAACGCCCCGTCGAGGGCGTAGGAGACCATGGAAGCTCCGGCGTCATCGATGGCGGTCTCCGAGTGCACGCGCTTGCCGGTGTGCAGCGCCGTCTGCGCCAAGGTGTGCAGCACGGGGCCCACGGTCTTCCAGTCCGCGGCCTCCTGGTAGGCGGCGCGCATCTGGCCGATGATCTGCTGCTCGCCGACGACCATGGAATCTAGCCCCGCGGTCACCGCCAGCATGTGCTCAGCCGCCGCGTCCGCGTAGCGCACGTACAGGTAGCTGCGCAGCGTCTCCGCATCGACCCCGGAGGCATCGTGAAGCACGGCCACCACGTCCTGCACGCCCGGGTGGAAGCTGTGCGCCACCACGTAGATCTCCAGACGATTGCAGGTGGACACGATCATCGCTTCAGACAGCGAAGGCCGCCCCGTCAGCTGCACCGCCGCGCGCCGCCGAGCAGGAACATCCATGCTCAGCTTCTCCAAAAGCGCTACCGGAGCTGACTTGTGTGACATGCCTACAACGAGCACACTCACGCCGACTTCACCGCTTCCCTTCGGACCCGCGCCACACTGGGCCGGTCTGCCTGCCCCACCCGGGTAGGGCAATCATGCATGTGTGGAACCCTTCAGCGGACCGCTACGCCTGGGTGCTACGCCTGGGTGCAGCCCCGTCACGCCGTGCAGTACGCCCTGCAGTACTTCTTGCAGTACTCCTTGCAGTACTCCTTGCAGTACAAGGGTTCGCTTTACTGCCAGTCAACGCTAATAGGGCCCCTGACCTGTTACAACAAAGCGAGGCCTAACTCATCATTGTCTACTTCCCAGCACGCAAACTCCTCCCCGTCGATGACCACCACCGGCACCCGGTCCCCAAACTCGGCCGCCAGCTCCGGATCCGCGTCCACGTCGCGCAGCACCAGCCGCGCACTGCGGGCCGCAATCACCGGCTCGATCTGGGCGGCCACGCGGTCGCAGGAGCCACACGTTGCGCGCACCATCAATTCCACCAGGTGTGCTTGATCAGGCATCATTTTCCTCACTGTTGTGCTGCTCGCCCGGGCCCGGCAATCCTCCCGGGCGCGGCCAGGGTGCGCGCGGCACCGTGGTACTGGTGGTGCCGATGGTGCTGGCTCTCCGAAGTTGCCCGCTTGTCGACGCCCCAGTTGCGCGCGCGCCGCGTCCTTGTAGGGTTAGCATCCCACAGCCGCACCGCGCACGGCGCCAACGGGCATGCGGCAATATGATGAAAGGCACACCCACTACCCCACCCCCGTGGGGTACCCCCGGGTCGCATCATCGAAGGAAGGTTTCTGAATCTAAGCGATGAACTCAGTCGAGCCACCACTGTTTCCCTCCTCCCCCCGCGAGTTCCTAGCAAGCTGGTCCACCAGCCACGGCAACCTCCGCAACTTCCTGGAGACCACCGCACTACCTCCGCTTGACGACGCCGCCCAACTCGCCGCCGGCCAAGCCGCCGCCGCAGCAGCGGTGCGCGACACCTTCGACCTCGACCTGGACTCCTTCAGCTCCGGGGTGGACTCCGTGAGCGGATCCATCCAGGCCGCCGGGGCGCTGCGTCTGTCCCCCACCGACCCGGACGTTCCCCAAGAGCCCGGCGTGGCCGCCTTCTTCGACGTGGACAACACCCTCATTCAGGGCTCCTCCCTGGTGGCCCTGGCCCTGGGGCTAGCCCGCAAACGCTACTTTAAAATCCACGAGATCCTGCCCATCGTGTGGAAGCAGATCAAATACCGCGTCACCGGCTCCGAAAACGCCGAGGACGTCGCCGAGGGCCGCGCCCAGGCCCTCGAGTTTGTCCGCGGCTATGACGTCGCCGAGCTGGCCCGCATCTGCGACGACATCGTGATCAACCGGGTCGAAGACCGCGCCTTCCCCGGCACGCGCAGCCTGGCAGAGATGCACCTAGCCGCCGGCCACCAGGTGTGGCTGGTCTCCGCCACGCCCGTCCAGCTCGCCCAGGTCATCGCCCGGCGCTTCGGGTTTACCGGGGCGCTGGGCACGGTCCCGGAGGTCAAGGACGGAAAGTTCACCGGCCGGCTCGTCGGCGACATCCTCCACGGGCCGGGCAAGAGCCACGCGGTGGCGGCGCTGGCCGCCATAGAAAAGCTCGACCTGTCGCGCTGCACCGCGTACTCCGACTCCGCCAATGACATCCCCATGCTGTCCATGGTGGGCACCGCCGTGGCCATCAACCCGGACCGCAAGCTGCGCGCCGAGGCCCAGCGCCGCGGCTGGCAGATTCGTGACTACCGCAACGTGCGCAAGGCCATCCGCACCTTCGGGCTGCCCGGGCTGGTCACCGCGGCGTTTAGCCTGGCCGGGTGGCGGTGGCGGCGCTACCTGCACCGCGCCTAACGGCGCCGCCCCCTCAGATGCCGACACCCCCTGCCGCTGGCTGCGACAGGGGGTGTGTGGTGGGTGCTGGGTTTACTTGCCCAACTTACGACGCTGCACGCGGGTGCGGCGCAGCATCTTGCGGTGCTTCTTCTTGGACATGCGCTTGCGGCGCTTCTTGATCACAGAACCCATGGAGTTCTCCTCGCTACTTCTTTGACGTCATGTACGTACATTTCCTTGCCCGCGCCCTGCCGAGCGTCCACAGCCCCCAGCCGGGAAGCCGGCCAGCCCACCCGGGCACAACCTGGGCGGTGCGGCGGCGATGGTGTGACGCGGATGTGCACGTCTCACGCGACACGCAGCCGGCAGGGGCATGCTCAAACAAGGCGTCAGGCACGAATGCGCCCATTCTAGCTAGGACGCAACCAGCGGCCAAAAGCCGGGTCCCGCGACGCGCGCCCACAGCCCGTGACGCACCACACCCCCGCGGGCCCGAAAGAAGGAGGACGCGGGGGTGCGGTGAGGCGTGCTGGCGTGATGCCGAAGTCCGACTAACCCACCTCGTAGTACGAGGAATCGAGGTAGTCATTGACCGCCTTCTCATGCACCCGGAAGGAGCGCCCGACGCGAACCGCCGGAAGCTCGCCCGAATGAACGAGACGGTAGACAGTCATCTTGGAGACTCGCATGATCTCCGCGACCTCGGCAACCGTCAGAAACGTTGCCTTGTCATCGTGTGCCATATTTTTCACCCTTCAAGCCGTGGCGCGCTGCAGGCTTCCCCTCCCGCAGTGAAGTCACGCACGTGCTCGGTTCAGCTTAGCGTGAAACATGTGACTGTTGCGACCCAAGTTGGTTATTTTTTCTTATGGGGCTGATGGCGCTGGTGACGCCTGCAACAACGGGGACAACACTCCCCCCGCCGCGCCCGGCGGGGGTGCCCCCGTGGGGGGGAAGCGGCCTCCCGCTAGTCGTCCTCGGAGGAGGAGCTGGAATCCTCATCCTGCGCGCCAAACTCCGCCGCGCGCGAGACACACGCCTCCACGGCGCGGAAGAACGCGCCGCGCAGCCCGGATTCCTCAAGCTCGCGCACCGCAGCAGACGTCGTCCCGCCGGGGGTGCAGATCTGCTCGCGCAAATCGGTGGGCGACTCCTCACCGGCGGCAAGCATCGCACCGGCGCCCTCAATCGCGCCGCACACCAGCGCCCGGGCGGTGGCCCGGGGCAGCCCCTGATTCACACCGGCATCAATCATCGCCTCGGCGACCAGGTAGATATAGCCCGGCCCCGAGCCGGACATTGCCGTCGCGGCATCCATTTCTTCTTCCGCGACGGTGACCACCGTGCCCACGGCGGACAGGACCTCAGACAGGGTTGCCATCTGGTCCTCGTCCACAAACCGCCCCGGCGTCACCGCAAAGACCCCCAGGCGCTTGTGCATGGGCGTATTGGGCATCACCCGCACCACGGGCGTACCCGCGGACAAGGCGTCAGCCATCGTCTGAATGGTCACCCCGGCGGCGAAGGAGACCACCACCGGCTGGTTGTCATTGTCGCTGACGGCCTCCGCGATCTCCTCGAGCACCCCAGGCACCACACCGGGCTTAACGCACACGATGATGACCTGCGCCTCGGATGCGGCGCGCGCATTGTCCAGCTCGGTGTGCACCCCATATTTTTCCGCGAAGTACTCGCTGCGCTGGGCGCGCCGGTTGGACACGGTAATGGTGGACGGATCGGCCCCAGAGGAGATCAGGCCGGCGACGAGCGCCTCCCCAATTTCGCCTCCGCCGATCACGGCGATAGAAGTCATGCCCACTACCCTGCCATAAGGCGGCGGTAGTGGGCACGCTGAGCCGGATTGTCTCCTAGTGGCCCAAGATGGTGGGCACGTAGGGCCCGAAGGTCATGGCCAGGCCCACCACGGCGGCCAGCACCATGGACAGGGAATCCCGGGCGGTGCGCAGGAAGTGCACGCCGGCAACCATCACCGCGGTCACCGCCAGGGCGGCAAGGCCGATCATGATCCGGGACATCCCCGAATCCCACAGTTGCTTGAATGCCAGGAAGACGATGGCGCCGAGCACCACGCCCACCACGGCCAGCAGGATCGCCCCGCCGAGCCCGCCGGAGGCGCCTTCTGCGTCCTCGTCGCTGTCGCGGACCAGGTCGCGCTCCCCGTGCGGGCGGGCCGCCGGGTGGGGGCGCGCCGCGGTGGCGTGCACGTTGTAGCTCTCCACCGAGGGGGTGTCCGTCTCCCCGAGGGCGCGGTTGTACTGCTCCGCGTCCTCCTGGCGGGCATCCGCCGAAGCGGAGGCATCGGGGCCGTCCGGCACCCGCGGGATGCGGCCGGTTTCATCCGCACCCACGCCCTGATCCTCGTGGCGCTCCTGCTGCTCGCTGGCCCGCAGCGCCGTGGCAGAGGCCCGCGCCTGGGCCTGCTGCACCCGCTGCTCGGCCCGGGCCGAGGACTTCAGCCCGCGGTCCATGCCGTAGATGACGGCCGTGTGTTCAGAGCTGGGAGAGGACTCCGGGCGCGGGGCCGGCGGCGTCGGGGCCGTGCCGGGGGTGCGCTGCGGAATCGGCCACGGGGAGGGGCGCTGCCCGGTGGGCGGCTGGGCCGGTGCGGTGCCGGCCGGAACCTGGGTGACAGCCGGCTGGTTGTCCGCATACGAGTGTGGCTGGGCCTGCGGCTGGGGCTGGGTGCGCGGGCGTTCGATGCGGCTGGCCCCTCCCGGGGCGGGCCGCTGGACCTGCTGCGGAGTCGGCTGGTGGGCCGGCTGGGGGACCTGTTCCACGGCCGGGGGTGCCTGTTGCGCCGGCGGTACCGCGCCGCCGTGGTGGTGGCCGTGTGGCGCGCGGAGGGACTCTTCGGTGTCCATGGGCACCGAGGAGTGCCGGGGCTCTACCGGCTTGTCCGTCACCCGTGCCATCGACCCCGTAAGCTCCGCGACGGAGATTCCGCCCTGGTCGATGCTCCGGTGGCGGCGACGTCCGGAGCCGCTGCCGGCAGCGGCGCCCTCCCCGCCGGCGCGGGCAAGGAGCTCGGCGACGGTGAGTTGTTTGTCGTCACTCATGAGGTGGCGTCCTTTCTATTCCAGTCCCTTATCGATCCGCCGCAGGATGACTCCCTCACGCAACGCCCAGGGGCAGATCTCAATCTCTTCGAGCGCCAACGCCCGCATGGCCGCCTCTGCCACGAGGGCTCCGGCGACGATCTGATAGGAACGGTCAGCGCTGACTCCCTCCAATTCTGCGCGATCTGCCGCCGTCATCCGGGAGATAAAGGCGATCAGCTGCCGCAGACCTGGGGACGAGAGCGTGCGTGTGACAAACGGCCCCTCCGAAGACGGTGCCGCGCCCGTGAGCCGGGCCAGGGTGCGGAAAGTCTTGGACGTGCCGGTGGCCACGCGTGCCGGACCATAGGCGCGCATCTGCCGCGCGGGTTCCACCAACTCGGCGTCGATGAAGTCCCGCAAGAGGTTGATCTTTTTACGTTCAGGCGGATCGGTGTCGAACCACTCGTGGGTCAATCTACCCGCTCCCAGATCCAAGGAGAAAGCCACATCCGGTGTTTCATCCAATCCGGTGGCCATTTCCAACGATCCACCGCCAATGTCAAGGTTAATAATCCGCCCGGCGGACCATCCATACCAGCGGCGCGTTGCCAGGAAAGTTAACCTGGCTTCATCCGGTCCGAAGAGGATTTCTAATTCCACCCCGGTGTGCTTGCGCACATGGGCGAGCACCTTTTCTGAGTTTGTTGCCGAGCGCACCGCAGAGGTGGCAAACGCGATGAGCTCCACGCAGCCTAGCTTGCCGGCCAGCTCCGCCGCCTCACCGACGGCGGCCGTCAGCCGCGCCAGCCCCTTATCGCTGACCGCGCCCCGCTTATCCAGCAGGTCTACCAGCTTGAGGGTGGTCTTCCAGTCACTCATGGGGGTGGGCCGCCCACCGGGGCGGGCGTCCACGGCCACGAGGTGAACCGTGTTACTGCCCACGTCCAAAACACCTAATCGCACACTCTCACAGTAGACGGTCTACCCTTCTTGGGTGTGGATCAACCATCTCGACCGCCCGTCTATCTGGGTTTTCCCGCCGCTACGCCCGCGGCTGCGGCCATCGCCAGGGGCGTCGAAGTAGCGCCGGATTTTCCCCGGGAATGGTTTGAATTTGCAGATCCGGCTGATCCAGATCGCGTGCTTCGCGTGGATATCACCTGGATGGAATCGCATTGGCAGTGTACCTTTGGCACGCCGAACTGCCGGGGTATTTCTGCCAGCCAGCCGGACGCCGGCTGCTGCATCCACGGGGCCTTCTTAAGCGACGAGGAGGATCGCGATCAGCTTTACGACGCCGCCGCCACCATGCCCGCACGCTACTGGCAGCTCCGCCCGGCGGGCACCGACGCCTTCCTGGCCTCCGGGGAGCCCGAGGACCTAGAGCCGTGGCTGGACTGGGACGAGCTTGATGACGATAACGGCGATCCGGAGCCGGCCCTCAAGACCAAGGTGGTGAACGGGGCCTGCATCTTTGCCAACCGCCCAGGCTGGCCCACGGGCGCAGGCTGCGCGATCCACCAGTGGGCGGTGGATGTTGGCGCGGACCTGACCGTGGTCAAGCCGGAGGTGTGTTGGCAGTTGCCGCTGCGCCGCGAGGAGGAGTGGGTGGAGCGCTCGGACGGCGTCGATAAGCTTGTGACCACCATCGGCGAATATGACCGCCGCGGGTGGGGCAACGGCGGCGAGGACTTTGATTGGTACTGTTCGGCGGCGCCGGAGTGCCACACGGGTGCCCGGCCGCTGTGGCTGAGCCAGGAGGCGGAGCTGCGTGCCCTGTTGGGCGATGCCGCCTACGAGGTCCTGGCGCAGTATTGCCGCCGCCGGCAGGCCATCGCCGCGGCGGCCCAGGAGGGGGGACTCGACGCGCCCTGGCCCGCCCATCCGGCGACGCGCCAGGCCCAGGCGCAGGCTTAGGACTCGTACTTGTAGCCCAGGCCCCGCACGGTGACCAGGTGGCGCGGCCGGGAGGGCTCCTCTTCGATCTTGGAGCGCAGCCGCTTGACGTGCACGTCCAGGGTCTTGGTGTCGCCCACGTAGTCGGCCCCCCAGACGCGGTCGATGAGCTGGCCGCGGGTGAGCACGCGCCCGGCGTTGCGCAACAGGTATTCCAGCAGGTCAAACTCCTTGAGCGGCATGTTGACCGGCTGGCCGTCCACGGTGACGGTGTGGCTGTCTACGTTCATGGATACGCGGCCGACCTGGAGGCTTTCTGCCTCTTGTTCCTCGGCCGCGGCGGCCACGGATGGCCCGCCCACGCCGTCGCCGCGGCGGCGCAGCACCGCGCGGATGCGGGCGATGAGCTCGCGGGAGGAGTAGGGCTTGGTCACGTAATCGTCTGCCCCGAGTTCTAGGCCCACCACCTTATCGATCTCCGAGTCCCGCGCCGTGACCATGATGACGGGCACGTCCGAGTGGGCGCGCAGGTGCTTACACACATCCGTGCCGGACATGCCGGGCAGCATAAGGTCCAGCAGCACAATGTCCACGTCGTTTTTGCCAAACTCCACCAGCGCGGAGGGGCCGTCGCCGGCGATGATCGTCTCAAATCCCTCTTTGCGCAGCAGGAAGGCCAGCGGATCGGCCAAGGATTCCTCATCTTCGACGATCAAGATCGTGGTCATGCAGTCTTGTCCTTTCGACGCGCCGACACCCGGTGCGCTGCCCTGCGCAGGGCGGCATCCGGCGGATCAATGGGGTCCTCCGGCGGCGGCAACTCGGCGGCCGTCTCCGGATGGTAGAGCGGTAATTCGATGGTGAAGGTCGAGCCGGTGCCCGGCTTCGACCACAGCTTAATGGTACCGCCGTGGTTGGCCACCACATGCTTGACTATCGCCAGGCCCAGTCCCGTCCCGCCGGTGGAGCGGGATCGGGCCTTGTCTACGCGGAAGAAGCGTTCGAAGACGCGCTTTTGGTCATCCTCGGCGATGCCGATGCCGCGGTCGGTGACCCGGATGGCTACCGCGTCATGGTCCGGCAGCACCTTGTGGGTCAGGGAGACGGGCATGGACTCTGCCGAGTAGTTGATCGCGTTGCTGATCAGGTTGGATACGGCGGTCACCAGCAGGGACATGTCGCCGTTGACCTGGGCTTGGGATTCGGGGCCGCGGGTGAGCGTTACGTCGCGGTTTTCTGCGGCGATCTGGTTGCGGGCGATGGCTTCATCGATGATGTCGTCGACGGCGACGGGTTCCATTTCCGGCAGCGCCTCGGCGCCTTGGAGTTTGGAGAGCGAGATCAGCTCGTTGACCAGGTCGGACATGCGCAGCGCCTCGCGGTGCAGGCGGGTGCCAAAGTAGGTCACCTGCTCGGGGTCGTCGCTGGATTCCATGAGCGCCTCGGCGAGCAGTGCCATGCCGCCGACGGGCGTTTTCAGTTCGTGGGAGACGTTGGCCACAAAGTCGCGGCGGGCGGACTCCATGCGCATGTATTCCGACTCGTCGGTGCTGTAGACGATGACAAAGCGGTCATCGACGAGCGTGAGCGGCTTGACCACCACGCGGACGTCGGTGACCCGGTTTCCTGGGCGGCGCCGGGGTGTGGTCAGGTTGAGCACGTGGGTTTCTTTGTCTTCAAAGACCCGCTCGATGACGGCCCACACCTCCGGGGTGACGGCGCGTTCGTGGATGACGCCCATCTCATGGGCCCAGCTGTTTGATAGCAGCAGTTCGGCGTCGCGGCTGACCACGGCCATGCCGGTGGGGCTGCCCTGGATGGCCAGGTGGAGGACCTGGCTGATGGTGGTGACCTGGTTGCGGCCCGCCTCGTCCCCGGTTTCCCGGTGGGGGCGGTGTGCGCGGTGGGGGCGGCGGTGCCGGGCGCGCGCAAGCAGCGGCGCGGCGCTGCTTCCTAGCAGCCCGCCGGCCGCGAAGGCGGCACCGCCGAGGACCCAGACCCAGATCACCGTGAGTGGGGCGGTGCTACTTGGAGGCGCCCTGGTTGGCCACGGCGGCAGCGCCGGCGGCGGCGGCCTCGGGGTCGAGGTAGGTGCCGCCGGGGTTGACCACGGAGCCGTCGGAGGCGATCTCATAGACCAGCGGGATGCCGGTGGGGATGTTCAGCTCGGCGATGTCCGCGTCGGAGATGTTGTCCAGGTACTTGACCAGGGCGCGCAGGGAGTTGCCGTGGGCGGCGATGACCACGGTCTGGCCGTCCTTGGCGCGCGGCAGGATCTCCTGCTCGAAGTAGGGCACGAAGCGGGCGACAACGTCCTTGAGGCATTCGGTGCGCGGGACCTGCTCAAGGTCTGCGTAGCGGGGGTCGTTGGCCTGGGAGTACTCGTTGTCGTCGTCGAGCTCGGGCGGCGGGGTGCCGTAGGAGCGGCGCCATTCCATGAACTGCTCGTCGCCGTACTTGTCGCGGGTCTCCGCCTTGTTCAGGCCCTGGAGGGCGCCGTAGTGGCGCTCGTTGAGGCGCCAGTCGCGCACGACGGGGATCCAGTGGTAGTCCGCGGCGTCGAGGGCGATGTTGGCGGTCTTGATGGCGCGGCGCAGCAGGGAGGTGTAGACCACGGTGGGCTTGAGGCCCGATTCCTTGATCATTTCTCCGCCGCGCTGGGCTTCTTGCTTGCCCTGTTCGGTCAGGTCCACGTCCACCCATCCGGTGAACTGGTTGGAGGCGTTCCACTCGCTTTGGCCGTGGCGCAGAAGAATCAGTTGTCCGTTGCTCATGTTCTTTAGCATGCCATGAATCACCCCGCCGCGCCCATGTTTGACTCTGTGAGTTTCCACATAATCGGGCGCAGGGGTGCGCGGGTGGGCGCCCGATTGCCTGTGTTTAGCCTCCGGGTTCAGCCCCCAATCGCGTTGCGACGCCGCCCCTGGGCACCCTGCGCACGCCACGCCACCGTCTGCGCGTAGACCTCCGCCAACCGGGAGGCCGTGGCCGCCCAGGAAAACTGCGCCGCGTGCTCCACGGCATCGCGACCCATCCGGATGCGCGTGTCATCATCGTCGAGCAGCTCCGCCAGCGCCTCCGCCCAGTCCCGCGGATCGTGGCCCTCCACGAGCACCCCGGTCTCCCCCTCCGCCACCGCGATGGGCAGCCCACCAGCCCGGGCGGCAACCACCGGCGTGCCCGTAGCCTGGGCTTCCAGCGCCACGAGGCCGAAGGACTCGTTGTAGCTGGGCACGGCGACCACATCCGCCGCCTGGTAGACCGTGACAAGCTCCTCCGGCGGGCGCGGATCGAGGAAGCGGATGCGGTGGGCCACCCCGAGCTCACGGGCGAGGTCGCGGTAGGTCGTCGCCGCCGCCTGCGCGCCGGAGGCACCCCCACAGATGAGCACCCGCAGGTTGGCCCAGGGGGCGTCGGCAAGCATCTGTGCCACCGCACGAATGAGCACCTGCGGGCCCTTGAACTCCTGGAGTCGGCCCACAAACGCAATGACCTTCGCGTGCAGCGGCACCCCCAACGCCCGGCGCGCCAGCTCCGTGTTGCGGTTGGTGCCCGGCGTAAACAGCTCCGTATCCGCGCCCGGGGGGACGACCACGATGCGCTCAAGCTCCGCATCGTAGTGGCAGAGCAGATCGCCCTGCTCCTCGGCGGTATTGACCACCATGACGTCCGCATTGTCCACAATCTGCTGCTCACAGATGCGCCGCGCCTCCGACTCAGCAGAATCCGACGCCGCCCGGTGCAGGTTCTTCACCGCCGCCAACGTGTGCGCCGTGTGCACCAACGGGATGCCCCACAGGTCCCGCAACAGCCAGCCGACCTGGCCAGAAAGCCAATAGTGGGAATGGATGACGTCATAATCCACCCCCTCCGAGCGCACAAACTGCACAATTCCCCCCGCGAACGCCGCCAGCTGCGTGGGCAGCTCCTCCTTGCTCAACCCCTCATAGGGGCCGGCAACCACGTTGACCACCCGCAGGTGCGGCGCCACCTCCACCACGTCGCCCTGGCTCGGCCGGGTCGCCCGCGTAAACACGTCCACGTCCACCCCCTGCCGGGCAAGCTGCGTGGCGGTGGATAACACGTAAACGTTCATCCCGCCGGCGTCCCCAGAGCCGGGCTGCGTCAACGGGGAGGTGTGCATGGAGATCATGGCAACGCGCATGTGCCCGATATTAATCATTCCGCCGGGCGGGTCCCCGGGGCGCCGGAACAGGGGCGCTGCAAGGGGCGCGATTGCCGCCACCCCGAGTGGGGGTACTAGAGTGGCTCAAGGTAACCTACCCGGTGGTAACTAACGACGCCCCGCGCACCCATACCGCGCACCCCGCCCGCGCCGCCACGAACCACAGCGAAAGGACTCCCACGCCTATGACCACCCCCACCGACCGCATCTGGCTGCGCCACTACGCCTCCTTTACCCCCCACACCCTCGACTACGGCCAGACCACGCTGCTCGACCTCTACGAAACCAACCTGGCAAACAAGGGCTCCAAGCCCGCCACCTGGTTCTTCGGGCGCACCATGACCTACACGGAGCTGGACCGCAAGGTCCGCGCCGCCGCCGCGGGCCTGCGCGCCTTGGGAGTCCGCGCCGGCGACCGCGTCGCCGTGGCCCTGCCCAACTGCCCGCAGCACATCATCGCCTTCTGGGCGGTCCAGATGCTCGGCGCCACCGTGGTGGAACACAACCCGCTCTACACCAGCCACGAGCTCCACGACCCCTTCGTTGACCACGGCGCCCGCGTGGCCATCATCTGGGACAAGCGCGCCGACGTCTTCGAGGCGCTGCGCCCCACCACCGAGCTCGAAACCATCGTCTCCGTCAACATGACAGAGGAGATGCCCACCTCCCGGCAGCTGGCCCTCCGCCTGCCCATCCCCAAGGTCCGCCGCATGCGCGCCCAGCTGACCGCGCCGGCGCCCAACACGCTGCCCTTTGAGATGCTGCTGGGCAACCGCCTCGGCGGCGACGGCTCCGACGTCGTGGCCAGCCCCGAGGTCACCCCGGATACCACCGCCCTGATCCTCTACACCTCCGGCACCACCGGCGCCCCCAAGGGCGCCCAGCTGACCCACGCCAACCTCAACGCCAACATCACCCAGGGCAAGGCGTGGGTGCCTAACCTCGGCGAAAATGATGAGCGCATCCTCGCCGCGCTGCCCATGTTCCACGCCTACGGCATGACCATGTGCTGCACGCTGTCCATGCTCATCGGCGGGGAGATTATTTTGCTGCCCGCCCCGCAGATGGACCTCATCATGGACGTGATGAAGAAGCACACCCCCACCTGGGTTCCCGGGGTGCCCACCCTCTACGAAAAGATCGTGGACACCGCCCGCAAGCGCGGCGTCGAGCTGCGCGGCGTGCGCAACTCCTTCTCCGGGGCGTCCACCTTGCCCGTCGCCACCGTGCAGCGCTGGGAGTCGATGACCAAGGGCCTGCTGGTGGAGGGCTACGGGCTGACCGAAACCTCCCCCATCATCGTGGGCAATCCTATGAGCGCGGCGCGCCGCCCCGGCTACGTGGGCATCCCCTTCCCCGACACCGACGTGCGCATCGCGGACCCGGAGGACCTGGACCGCACCGTCGAGTACGGCGAGGAGGGCGAGCTGCTTGTGCGTGGCCCCCAGGTGTTCAAGGGCTACCTCAACAACCCGGAGGCCACCGAGGCGAGCTTCCATAACGGCTGGTACCGCACCGGCGACGTCGGCGTCATGGAGCCCGACGGCTTCATCCGCCTGGTCGCCCGCATCAAGGAAGTCATCATCACCGGCGGCTTTAACGTCTACCCCGCCGAGGTGGAAGAAGCGCTGCGCGCCCACCCGGACATCGCCGATATTGCGGTCGTCGGCCGCCCGCGTGAGGATGGCTCCGAATCCGTCGTCGCCTGCGTCACCCTCAACGAGGGCGCCGCGCTGGACCCGGAGGGCCTCAAGGACTACGCCCGCGAACTGCTCACCCGGTATAAGGTGCCGCGCACCTTCTACCACTTCGAAGAGCTGCCCCGCGACCAGATGGGCAAGATTCGCCGCCGCGACGTGCAAAAGGAACTGTTGCGCCTACTCGAGCGCAACTCTTAAAAACCCCCTGCCCTCGCGCGGGCGTGCGAGCTACAGGCCCGCCAGCCCGCTGGCGAACAAGGAAACAAACGCCGCCCATCCCCCAGCGCTGGCCACGGTGCACACCGCGGCCACCAGCGTCGCGCCCGGCCACAGGCGGGTGCGGCGCAGCAGCAGGGCCCCGAGGGCGGCACAGCCCAACCCACAGGCGGTGGCCAGGGCAACAAACCCCACCACCGACAGGTCAACGACGCTCAGGGCCGCCACGGCGATCCACATCGCAGCGTAGCCCACCGCCAGCCCAGCAAGGCCGGCGATGAGACTAGGGATGACCTTGTGGGCGAGCATCATCGGCGCCCTTCCCCTCGGGTGGCACAGCAGGTTCGTTGTGCCACCCGAGGGTAATCGAACACCCCTACTCGCGCTCGCGCAGCCGGGCGGCGACCCGCCGGTTAATCTCCGCGGCGATGAGGAACCCGGCGCCCACCACGGCGGCCGCCACGCCCATGCCGATGACCAGCCCGGAGGCCCAGCCGCCGGCCTGCATCCCCGGAGCCGACGCCGTCAGCGCCTGGGTGGACACGTCCGGGACGTCCTGCTTTCCGCTTGTCGACGCCCCGCGCGCCCGGTCCGCGGGCTTCGTCCCCGTCTTCGTTCCGGGCTTAGCACCCGGCTGCGTTCCGGTCTTCTGGCCCACCTTCGCACCCGAGCTGGTGCTGCGTGCCGCAGACGAGCTTCCCGCCGGGCGGCTACCGGCGGACCCGGAGGGGCCCGTCGCCATCGACGCCGCACGCACCGACCCGGAGGCCGATCCCGGCGCGTGCTGCGGGGCCCGCTGCCCGGCCACCGACACCCGCGACGTATTTCCCGTCGAGGGATTCACACCGGCAGAACCTGCGGGGCGCTGCGGTGCCGGGGAGGCCGCATCCGGGCGGTGCCCGATGGGCATCGGCTTGGCCGCAGGGGCCGCACCCGCACCCGGGCGGTGCGCCGGGGCGGGAGCCGGGGCGGGGGCAGGCGCAGCCGGGTGCTCCGCCGGAGTCAGGCCCCGCTTCGGGGACTCCTCGTCCGGGCGGGTGACACCAATGGCATCAGAACCCACCAAAAACGCGGTCTCTACATCGCGCTCCACCAGCTTCCCGGACAGGTCGCGGGCGCTAAAGCGGAAGGTGACCTCGTAGCGTCCGGCCTCGGTGAACCAGAAGGACATGTGGTTGTGCGCCCGGGGGCCGTATTGCAACACCTTGGAACGATCGGCCGAATCCAGCCGCACCGACACGGCGGTCAGCGTGGCCTCTGAGGCCACCATCCGGCCGGGGCCGGTGAAGTTGGCCAGGCTGACCTCCACGGGCGCGGAGGTATCGATGCCGGCGTCATCGGCAATATCGGTGGAAAAGCCCAGCCAGGGCAGGCCGTCGACCTGCGCCTGCGGCAGCTCCCAGATCGCCTCCGGCAGGTCCCCGCCAACGGAGGCCGCAACCTTGGCTGGCAGGGTGCGCCGCGCCGCATTGGGCACGGCGAAGGCGAAGGTACCGGACTCGCGCCACAGCTCATGGGCCGGATCCGCCCCGTCACGCAGGCCGGCCTTCAGGCCGTCCTCGGCGGTGGCGTAGGCCATGAGGTCCATGTGTCCGTCAGTGATGATGTGCGCCACCGGGGATTCATCAGGAAGCTCCGGCTCCTTCGGCGTCGGTTGGGGCTGGGGTTGGGGCTCAGGCTGCGGCTCCGGGGCCGGCGCGGCCGTGGGCTTCGGCTTGTCCGAGGGCTTGGGCTTATCGGAAGGCTTGGGCTTGTCCGACGGCTTCGGCTTGTCCGACGGCTTCGGCTTGTCGGCAGGCTTGGGCTTGTCGGAAGGCTTGGGCTCCGCGCTCGGCTCCGTGGTGCAGTGGCACTCCGGGGTCGCCGCACCCGCGGAATCCGTCGCCTCCTCGGAGGCGGCGTCCGTCTCCGCCTCCGTGGTCTCAGAGGCCGTCTCAGTTTCAGACTCGGAGGCTTCTGCCTCCTCATCCAGCGGCGCCAACAGCTCCTTAATCGGGTTGAGCCCCGTGGTGGTGCCCTCGGGCAGGCCCACCTGCTCGTCGGTGCCCACCAGCCAGTAGATGGTGGTCTCCGGGGACTCCAAGTGCTGGCCATCGGTGCGCTCAGCGGTGGCCTTGAAGGTCATGGAGTAGATACCGGGCTTAGTAAACGTCCAGGTGAAGTGGCCGTGGCCGCCGACCTTGTAGTCAAACTCGCGGTGATCGCGGCTATCAAACAGCACCTTGGGCGCGTCCGTGGACGCGTTGTAGAAGAACACGTCCGTGCGACCGGGGCCCTGGTAGTCGGTCATTTCAAAGTGGACCGAGGAATCCATCAGGTCTTCTGGCACCGCGTTTTCATGGTGCGGGTCAAACGCGCCGATGCCGGACCACAGCGGCCGCCACCCACGCCACGCGTTCACCGATTGCGGGGCCTGCCAGATCACCTCGCCGGGGGTGCCCAGGAAGCTGAAGGCCGGGTCGTCGGGGATGGCAAAGCGGGACAGCTCATTGCCGTCATCGTCGGCGTCGGGAGCAAGGCGCATGCACAGGTCATCGGCGTCGCGGACCTGCTGGCCATCGATGGTGGCGATCATCAGCTCACCATCGGCATCGTAGGTGGCATACAGGGCATCCGAGTGCGCCTTGTACGTCAGCTTGCGGCCCGCGCAGACGTGATCAAGATCGCTGGGAACATCCACCCCAAAGCCGGGCGTGCCGGGCTTGTGGGCGGCCACCTCGCCGGCGGCGGCGACCTGGGGGGCCACCTGTGGGGCCACCGCGGCGGCCAGCAGGGCGGTGGCCAGCAGCGCCACCGTAGACCGCATCCGCCGATGGTGGTGGAGCGTTGAAATAGACACTGTTTTAGACACTCTCCTCAGTTCGGGTCAGCCCGGTAATAGCCCAGCTGACCAGGAAAATGGCGGTGACCGTCAGTACGATCGTGGCGCCGGTGGGCAAATCGATCGCCCAGGATAAATACAGGCCCACGGCCGAGGCTGCGGCGCCGATGAGGGCCGCCAGGCCCATCATCACCCCCAGCCGGTCCGTGAGCAGGCGAGCCGTGGCGGCGGGGGTAACCAGCAGCGCGAGCACCAGGATGTTGCCGATGGTGCGCACCGAGATCACCACCGCCGCAGTGACCGCCACATAGAGCAAGAGATCGAGCCAGAACACGCGCAGCCCCATCGCCCGGGCGGTTTCCCGATCCAGGCTCACGGCCACGAGTTCTTTGAGGAACACAAAAATCAGCGCGACGGCTACCCCTCCCACCACCGCGGCAATGACGATGTCCGAGCGCGACACGCCCGTAATCGAGCCGAAGAGGAAGGACGTCAGAGACGCGGTGTAGCCCTCGACGCGGGCGATGACCACCACACCAAGAGAGAATGCGGCGGCAAAGAAGATGCCAATCGCGGTGTCCTCCCCCACCCGGCGTCGCTGCGAGAACACCGCCACCAACACCGCCACCGTCACCCCGGCGATCGCCCCGCCCAGCAGCACGCTGCCTTCCAGGGCAAAGGCGATGGCAATGCCGGGGAAGACGGAGTGGGCCACGGCATCGCCAATAAACGCCATGCCGCGCAGCACCACGAAAGTGCCCACCACGGCGCAGACCACCGCCGCCACCACAGAGACCGCCAGGGCGCGCGGCAGGAAGGCCAACGCCGGGTTGGTCAGGTCTGCGAAGAAATCTGCCACAGAGATCACGACGCCACCTGCCTGTCCGGGCCGATGATGCCCGCCGCGCGCAGCAGCGGGGAATCCTCCCGCACCCCGAAGGTGCGCGTCCACAGCTGCGCGTCGCGCAGCGTCGCCGGGGCGGCCGGGCCCGCGCTCAACGTCCCGGCGCGCAGCAGCGCCACCGAGTCGCACGTGTCCATCGCCTCGCCGATGTCATGGGTGGACATAGCAATGGCCACCCCATCCGTTGCAGCAAGGCCCCGGATCAGTGCGAGCAGGGACTCCTGGGCGGGCATGTCCAGCCCGGTGAAAGGCTCGTCGAGCAGCAGCGCCTGCGGTTCGACGGCCAGCGCCCGGGCGATGAGCACCCGCTGGCGCTGCCCGCCGGATAGCGCCGCGACGGGGCGGGCGGCGAGCTCGGACAGGCCGACACGCTCCAGCGCATGGGTGACCGCGGTGGCGTCGATACGCGTAAAGGGGCGCAGCAACCCGCGCAGGCCGGTACGCCCGGAGCGCACCACCTGCTCCACGCTTAAGGGAAAATCCCAGGCCATGTGGTGATTTTGGGGGACGTAGCCCACGCGACCGGTCGCAGAGACGGTCCCGGAAGTGGGGCTGAGCAGGCCGAGCAGCGTGCGCAGCAGCGTGGTTTTGCCCGCCCCGTTGGGCCCCAGAAGCCCCAGGAACTCGCCGGCGTGGACGGCAAGGGACACGCCGTGGAGGACGTCCCGGCGGCCGAGCCGCACGTGCACGTACTCGGCGCGTAGCACCTCCTGCGGCCCCGTCACTGATTGCTCCTTGAGGCGCGGCGCCCAAAGTAGAATGCCGCCGCCCCGGCGCACAGTGCCGCGGCGAGGACAGCCCCGCCGATCAGCCAGCCGCGGTGCGGGTTGCTTCCGGCGTCGGCGGCCTTGCCCACGGTCGGGTCGCCGTCCCAGGAAGCGGTGCGGGCCTGGGCGACATCAGCATCCTGCCCGACGGCAAAGCGCAGCACGCGGGTGGTCGACGCCGTGGTGCCGTCGCGCAACGTCGCGGTGGCGCGCACGGCCACCAGGTGAATGCCCGGCTGGGTAAACACCCAGTTGGCGTGGGCGTGGCTATTCATTTCCACCCACGCCTTCTGGGGGGCGTCCTCGGTGGAGGTCCACACCTTCTGGGGCGCGGCGAACCCGCCGGCCTGGAGGAAGACGGAGAAGTGGCCCGGGCCCTGGTGGCCCATGAACTCCAGGTCCACGCCGGTATCTACCTGCTCGCCCAGGCTTGGCGCCTGCGTGTTCCACCCGAGCCAGGGCACACCGGTGACCTGGGTTTGGGGAATCACCCACACCTGCGCGCCCGGCTTCGCGCCAGTGAACTGGTAGTCCTTGCCGCCCTCGGAGGCCTCTGGCAGCGGCATCTGCGCGCCCTCTCCGACCTTAAACACCAGGTCCTCGGCGTGGCGGTGCACCGGGGGGCTGACGGAGTCATCGCGGACCAGCAGGTCGAAGGTGCCGTTGACAAACGCCGGGCCCATGTCCGCGTGGCCTTCTTCTAGGGTGGCCTGGGTGCCGGGCGGGACGATGGACTCATCGGCGGAGACGTGCTGGTCCAGGGGGTTGGCGGCCGCCAGGCTCACCTCGCCGAGGCCGGCGGTGCCCAGGGTCAGGCCGACAGCCAGGCTCAGGGCGGCTAAGGGGCGCAGCCAGCCGGCGGCGCGCGGGAGTTGGTGATTCATGGTTAGTGTCCTTTGTTGTGTGTGGTGGTGGTCGTTGCTGCGGGCGCTGACGACCCCGGTGCGGGTGCCGCCGACCCCGGTGCGGGTGCCGCCGACGCAGGAGGGTCAGCCGATCCCCCGCCTCCCGCGGCGCCTGGCCCCAGGCAGCGGCGCAGCGAGTCCGCGGTGGCGGTCATGGCGCTGAGATAGGAGTCCACCCCGGCCGCCGGGTCGAAGCTGTCGGAGTAGATGGGGCACACCTCGACGCCGTTGTCCCGGGCCAGGGAGGTCAGCTCCCCGGAGCGGGAGGCCAGCTGCGGTTCGAGGAAGACGGCGGGCACGCTCAGCTGGTTCAGGGTGCGGGTCAGGCGCACCAGGTCGGTGGCGCTGGCGGGCACGGAGGGGTTGGGGCTGACAAATCCGGCGACGTCGAGGCCGTAGGCTTTGGCCAGGTAGCCGTAGGCGTCGTGGGTGGTGATCAGGTGGCGGCGCTGCGGGGGGATGGCGGCAACCGTCTCCTGCAGGGTGTGGTCGAGGCGGCGGAGGCGTTCGCGGTAGTCTTCGGCGCGGCGCGCGTAGCCGGGCCCGCCGGCGGGGTCCGCGGCGGTGAGGGCTTGTTCGATGACGTCAACGTAGGCGATGGCGTTGGAGACGTCGAGCCATAAGTGGGGGTCCATTTCGCCGTGGAGGTGGCGGCCCAGCACGGCCTGGGCGAGCATGTAGGCGGGCTGTCCGGGCCGGCCGAGGAAGCGGAAGCGCGGGTCTGGCGGGATTTCGCTGTAGGTGGTTCCGGGTACGGAGATGATGGCCTTGTCCAGGGCGATGGTGCCGGCGTCTCCGGTGATGGACAGGGTGCAGGCGTCCAGGTCGACGGTGAGGTCTTGGTGGCCGGTGTCGATGACGGTGCGCCCGGGGGCGTGCGGGTCAACGCCGACGGCGAAGAGGAGCTGCCCGGTGCCGCAGTCGTGGCCGTCGATGCCGCCGCGCAGGTCCATGCGGTACTCGCCGGCCTCGGTAAACGCCCAGCTTAAGTGGGTGTGGGCGCCGACGGGCAGGCGGGCGGTGTCCGCGCCGCGGGTGGGGGCGAAGACGGGTTCGGGTTGGCCGAAGGTGCCGGTAACAAAGGCGCTCAGGGTGCCGGGACCGGTGATGTCCGTGGCGGTGACGGTGATTTCGCTGGTGCGGGTGACCCCGCGGGAGGCGCCGGCGCCGCGCACGCGCAGGCCCAGCCACACCGAGTCGAGGGCGGCGTTTTCTACCAGGGGGATCAGGTGGGCGCCGTGCCCGGTGGCTTCGTGGGCGACGTCGGTGACGCGCACGCCGGGGCGGGTGGAGGTTTCCAGGGTGCGGGTGAGTGCTTCGGGTTCGAGTAGCAGGCCGTTGGCCAGCACCACGTCGGCGTTGGCAACGGCGCGCACGTCGCGCAGCGTAGGTTCGGCGGTGTGCGGGTCGGCGCCCGGCGGGACCAGGTCGGTGACGTGGGCGCGCTCGCCGGCAACCTGCCGGGCGAGATCGGCAAGCACCGGCGTGGAGGCGACCACCTGCACGCCGTCAGGTTCCGGGCTGGTAGCGCACCCTGCGGCCAGCAGGGCACAGCAGATGCTTATCGACGCCCCGATGCGCGCCCTCACTGCCGTCCCACCCGGTTGTAGGCCCACAGGCCCAACCCCAATATGCTCACCCCGCCTAAGGCGATGAGTGCCGCCGGCGCGGTGACGTGTGCCCCGCCGAGCTCCGCCGGGGCGGCCTCCCCGGTGCGCGAGGCGCGCACGTCCACGGGCTTGTCTACCCCGGCCAGGGGGCCGGCGGCGGCGCAGTCAGTGGGTCCCCACGTCGCCCCGATGTCAAAGTGGCCGTCATCGGAGCCGTCGGAGGAGCCGACCTTGAACGTCAGGTCCGTGGCTGCGCTGACCGGCTCCCCGCCGCCGGTGGGCGTGGCGTGCTGGGTAATGCGCATGCGGTAGGTGCCCGGCTCGGAGAAGACCCAGTTGGGGTGGACGTGGGTGTTGCGGGGGATTTCTACCTGGCCTTCCGGCTTGGTGCCTTGGCCGCGGAACCATTCTTTGCCCACGACCTTGCCCAGGTTGCCCTGCTCATAGACGAACATTTCGCCGGGCCCGTCAAAGGCGTCGAGGGTCCAGGTCACGGCCCCCTCGGTGTGGTTCTTCAGCTCGGTGTCCATGGTGTTTGCCCCCACCCAGGGCACGCCGGGTTCTTGGGTGGCGCCGATCATGTGGACGGCCCCGGGTTGGATGGGCCCTAAGGCGCGCGGCAGGTCTTTTTTGGCTGCCGGGCCGAGGGCGAAGGTGACTTCTTGGGGCTTGCGCATGACCGCGGGGTGGACGGAATCGTCCTTGATCTGCGGGATGAGGCCCTCGCAGGTGCCGTCTTCCTTCTTCTTGGGCCCGGGGGCGTTTGCCCCGGCCGCGTGGGACTTGGCTCCGCCTGCGCCGGAGTTTGTGGCGGCCCCGGAGTTGCCGGGCCGGCGGGTGCCGCCGCGCGCGCCATTGGAGTCGGCGCTCGCCGCGCCGCCTGATCCTGCTGCGGCGTCCTCGCCGGGGGCGTCGTCGTCGCGCTCGGCCGCGGGGATGGCCGCGGCGTCGATGACGTCGTCGATGCCCAGGTCAGAGGCCACGGCATCGGTGCCGGGCTGGCCGCCGACCACCCAGGTGTAGGTGTGCGCGGAAGAGGCCAGGGAGCCGGCGTCTGCGTGCACGGTCATGGTGTAGGTGCCCGGCTGGCTGAATACCCAGTTGGCGTGGGTGTGGGCGGGGCGCGGGACGGGCAGGACGGAACCGCTGGACAGGGTGAGCGAGCCGTCGGCAAGCAGGGGGCCGAGCTCGCCGATGCCGGCTTGGCTAAACAGGTAGACGTTACCGGGCCCGGTGACCTCATCAAAGACGAGGTCCACGGCTCCCAGACCGGCCTCGGCGACCTGTTCGGTGGACCAGCCGGGCCACAGCAGGCCGGCCTGCTGGGTCTGGGGCAGGAAGTAGCCGGGCTCCCCGATGCCGGGGACCTCGGCCACGTCGGTGTTCCAGGCTTCCTCGTTGACGCCCAGGGTGATGTCTTCTGGGTGGTGGAGGACGTTGGATCCGGTGACGTCCTCTTTGAGCAGCATGTTCAGCGAGGACCCGTCGGAGACCACGTAGAAGATGTCTGTGTGCCCCTCAGACAGAGTGCCGTCCGCGGCGGCGCGGGCGGGCAGGGCGCTGAGCAGGATCAGTAGGAGTGCGGCGCAGAGTGCCAGCGGCACGGTTAGCCACGCGCGCACGGTGGGATGGGAGTTGCTCACTCGGTCCTCAGTTTCTTGCTTGGTCCACACGCGTGAAGTGAAAGCGATTGTCGTTAGCAGATTAAGGCCGCGCGACCGTTATTGCAATTCATGTTCATTAGGGCCATTGGTGCAGATTTATGCCCGCTTCTTCACAACCCCAGACGCCCGCCCCCTGGCGCCAAAACCCCACCCGCACCACCAGACAACACACACCCCCTAGCGCCCCAAACACCGGCGGCCATCCGGTCGCCCCACACAGGCCTATGCGCGCCCCTTCCCTCACCCCGACACGTCCCGCTACGTGGCCGGATGGACGCACACGCGCCCGCTATCGCCGCGACTCAATACACACCGCTGGCACCACCGCCGCTCCCCCGGACAATTTTCGGAACCACACACCGGTCCCCTTTTGCGCATTACACAAAAGGCAATTCACATCCCCGCAATTAGCGCGCATGAACCGCATTGCCCAAGCACTTTTCATCCGCCCACTTCTACGGTCACACTTTGCCCATAAATAAACTAATGGGCTCATTTTCCGCCCACCACAATGCACATTCCCGTCCCCCACCCCACCCTCAAATCACACAGAACCGCAGGTCACCGCCGCGCCATGCGGACCAGCCCCACCTTAAGGTCTGCCTTGCAGCAGCGGTGACAGCCATGAGTAGCCCATAACAAAGCGACGGGATCACCCTTCCCATTAACTGGGAAGGCCGCCCTCCTGACACAGCGGCGGATACTAAAGTACCCGCCGCTTTATCCTTTAGTATCCCATTTTCCCAAAGCTCTTGCGGCGGCCCTGCCTGCGCCTTATAATCCGGCGCCCCTAGAGTTCCACGCCCACCCACACCGGCTCCGGCACCAGCTCCACGCCGAAGGCCTCGCGCACGCCGTCACGGACCTGCCGGGCCAGCGCCACCAGGTCTTCCGTGGTGGCCTGCCCCCGGTTGGTCAGCGCCAGGGTGTGCTTGGTGGACAGCCCGGCGCGCCCGCCCGGGCCGAGGTGCCCCTTGGCAAACCCGGCGCGCTCGATGAGCCAGGCGGCGGACAGCTTGACCTGCCCTTGCGTCCCCGCCGGGTAGCGCGGCATGGCGGCGGCGCCGTCTGGGTCGGTGGTGGCCACGGCGGCGGCGACGGCATCGGCCTGGGCGTCGGCGACGATCGGGTTGGTAAAGAAGGACCCGGCGGACCAGGTGTCATGATCCTGCGGATCGACCACCATCCCTTTGCCCGCGCGCAGGGCAAGGACCTCCGCGCGCACGGCGGCGACGGGGAAGCGCTGCTCGCCTTCGGTAGCGCCCAGCCTGCGGGCCAGCTCGCCGTAGCGCAACGGTGCGCTCAGGGCGTCGATAAGCAGCTGAAACTCCACGGCAAGCACCACGGCACGCTGGGTGAACTTGAGGTTGGAGTAGCGGTAGGACAACTCCAGGGACTGCGCCGGCACCCAGGAAATCTGGCCGGTGGCGCGGTCATAGAGCTGCACGCGGGTGAGCACGTCGGCGATCTCGGCGCCGTAGGCGCCCACGTTTTGCACCGGGGTGGCCCCCGCCGAACCGGGGATGCCGGACAGGCACTCCAGCCCGCCCAAGCCCGCGTCGACGGTGGCAGCAACCACCTCGTCCCACACCGTGCCCGCCTGGGCGCGCACCAGCCCGTCCTCCCCGATGTCTACCCCCGTATTGGCCACCACCACGGCCACCAGATCCAGCTCCCCATCGGCGATGACCAGGTTCGACCCGCCGCCGACGACCAACGCCTCCACTCCGGCATCGTCTAAAACACCCACCGCCTGGGCGACGGCCTGCGCGGTCGTACACGTCAGCGTCGCGCGCGGGCGGCCGCCCAGATGAAAGGTGGTCAACTCGGACAGGGACGTGTCTGTAGCAATGTGACAGTCCGGGATCGTCTCCAGCGCATGGGCCAGCGGTGTAGGAATCACCCCTATAACGGTAGTCTCAAGTCCATGACAACCCGAAGCGAAAATACCGTCACCGTCAACCAGCCGCTGGACAAGGTGCACGCGGCGCTGACCAACAAGGACTTCTGGGCCTACGATGCTGCCCACCTGTCCCCGGAGCCCGGCGAGGTCCACGAGTTCACCGCCACCGACGGCGGCGCCGAGGTCACGCTTTTCGAGGTCCTGCCCCTGGAGGTACTGCCCGAGGCCGTGCGCTCCATGGTCTCCCAGGCACTCAAGGTCAAGCGCGTGATCACCGTCGGCGCGCTGAGCGACGGCCGCATCGAGCTGGAGTACACCGCAGACGTCAAGGGCACCCCCGTGGACTACAAGGGCGAGGCCACCGTCTCCGGCACCGACACCACCACCTTCGACTACGAGCACGAGGTCACCGTGGCCATCCCGTTCATGGGCGGGGCCATCGAGCCGAAGGTCGCCGGCCCGCTGGCGGAGATCTTTGACAACGAGGCCCGCCTGCTGGAGACCTGGATCAGCGAAAACCTCTAAACCCAAGCAATGGCCGATCACGCCCACAACCTGCGCGCCCGCTTCGATGACACCACCGACGCGCCCGTGGGCGTGATCACCCGCGGGACCACCGGCTACAACCGGCTGCGCCGCGCGGACCGCTGGATGGCCCACCACCCGGCGATTCGGGACGTACTGCGCCGCGCCGAGCACCCGCTCGCCGTCGATGTGGGCTATGGGGCGAGCCACACCACCACCGTGGAGTGGGCCCGCTGGCTGCGCGGCGTACGCCCAGACGTGGCGGTCACCGGCCTAGAAATCGACCCCGACCGCGTCCTGCCCCCGCGCGACGGCGTGACCTTCGCCCTCGGAGGATTCGAGCTCGCCGGATTGCGCCCCCAGGTGGTGCGCGCCTTCAATGTGCTGCGCCAATACGACGTCGCCCAAGTCCACGCCGCCTGGCACACCGTCACCTCCCGGCTCGCCGCGGGCGGATTCTTCATCGAAGGCACCTGCGATGAGCTCGGCCGGCGCGCCACCTGGATCCTCCTCGACGCCCACGGCCCCCGATCCCTGACCCTCGCGTGGGACCCCTTCGACGTAGAGCGCCCCTCCGACCTGGCCGAGCGCCTGCCCAAAGCACTCATCCACAACAACCGGCCCGGACAGCCCATCCACGAATTCTTGACGCTTCTCGACGCCGCCTGGGACCGCGCCGCCGGATGGTCACCCTACGGCCCGCGCGTGCGCTGGCGCCACGCCCACGAAGACCTGCGCGCCGCCGGGGTCCCCATCGACCCGCAGCGGCGCCGCCTGCGCGACAATACGATCACCGTAGCGTGGTCCCTGGTGGCCCCCTAGGTGGCACACTAGGGGGCGTGTCTAGAACCCTCAAAGTACTTCTCAGCCTGATTGTTGTCCTCGCCGTGGTGGCGGCGGCCGCAGAGTTCGCGGTGCGCTGGTACGCCGGGCGCGAAATCGCCGACGAGTTCCGCGCCCAAGCCACGGCAGAAAACCCCGGATTCACCCCCGACGACCCGAAGGTCTCCTTTGGCCTGCACCCCGTCATCGCGGCGGCTGTGACCCGCACCGTCGGTCACGTCGAGGTAGATACCCCCTCCACGCTCATGGTGCGCGGCGATGACATCTCCGGCCAACCCGGCTCCCACCTGGTGCTCACCGACCTAGACATCAGCGACCAGAACAACCCCGTCGCCGGCACCCTGGAGGCCACCAGCACGCTGAGCAACGAGTTCCTGCTGGCCACCGTGCGCCACACCATCAACGCCCAGGCCGCCCAGGAGGCTGGCGGCGGCTTCGGCGCGCAGCTGCTGCGCTCCTTAGTGCAGGTCACCGACGTGCGTTCCGACGCCGCCGCGGACACCCTCGTCGTGGAATTCTCCGGCGGGGCCGCATCCGCCACGCTCACCCCCGCTCCCTCCGGCGACGCGATCACGTTTGCCGTCACCAAGACGGAGGTGCTGGGACTCGAACTGCCCGAGGAGGTGACCAGGCAGCTGACCCAGGCCCTCCAGGAGGGCATCAGCCAGCAGCTCGCCCGCTTCGGCGGGCTGGCCATCACCCAGGCCACCGCCACCGAGGAAGGACTCACCGCCAGCGTGCGCGGCGAAAACGTGGCCCTGCGGGACCTCGAGGCCTCCCGGGTGGCCAACTAGCCGCGATCAGGCCACCGGCACGGCCACCCGGTCCACGCCTGCGGCCTCCAAGTCCTCCACCTGCGCCGGCGCCGCCCCCAGCACCATCAGGGCCGCGCCGGCTGCGTGCACCTGGGCCACCAGCTCCGACCATCCGGCCAGCGCGGCGCCCACCCGGGCGTCCAGCGCCACGGTGGCCACCCGCGCCTGGGCGCACGCCGCCAGCAGGCCCGACCACTCCTGCGCGCTCACCGGCGCGCCACACACCGCCCCCACAGGCACGTGGGGGGTGGCAGCCTCCATGGTCAGCGCCAGCTGCGCCAGCGCCGCATCCTGCCCCGCCAGCGGATCTAGGGCCACAAGCACCTCGGTCGCCCCGCTGTGGACCGCCAGCCGCGCCTCCGCGGCCTTGACCAGCCCGTGGTGAGTGCCGGTGGGAAAACCACACAGGGCGGTGAGCACTAGGACCTCGGACGGCTCACGTTCCGCCGTGATCCAGCCGGCCGGGGCGACCACGCCATGCCATCCGGAGGACGCGCAGGCGGCGGCCACCTTCTCGCGGTGTGCGGGGTGGTCGAGGAGGGCGTCGAGAAGCATCTGCGCGCAGACCCCGCGCCTACCAGCCGGACTGCCCGCCAAGCAGGCGCGCAATCTGGGGTCGGACGTCAAACCAATACAGGCCGGTGACCACGATGCCCACCCAGGCCAACAGGGTGGTCATGGGGTAGAAAACACAGGCCACCGCGGCGGCGAGGAGCATGCCCGCCCACGTCCACTTGGACTTGCGGTCAGCGGCGTCAAAGGCGTCCGCCCGCGTGGTGGCAATCAGCAGCGCGCCCACCAGGGCGGCCACCGCAGCGAGGAGGAACAGGTAATTATCCAGCCGGTCCAGGCCCCACAGAACCGTCTCTAGCCCCTGATTCACGGGCGCTCCTCCCAGAGGACCTCGCCGTCAATGACCTCCGGGTGCGCCCCCGGCCCCGGGTCTGGTTCCGGGCGGCGGTGGCGGCCCTGGTGCTCCTCCGCGGGCGTGTCCGCACGCCGAGAGTCCTGGCCCAGCAGCCCGTCCAGGCGCTCGCGCAGGGCGGCCACCTTGGGCGAGCCGTCCCACAGCTGGGAGCCCACGCGGCTGCCCTCGCGGCGCAGGGTATCGGTGGCGTCATTCAACGTGATGCGCATCGCGGCGGCGGCACTGGTCAGCGCCTCCTGGGCCTCGGCGTAATCCTCACCCTGCCGGGCGGACTGCGCGGCGCCGCGGGCGGCGGAGGTGAGCTCATCGAGGACCGCTTCGGCGGCGTCGGCAAACTCGGTGGTGGTGGCGCGCAGTTCCTCGGCGGAGCGCACCTGGGCCAGCGAACGCAGCGTCCGCGTGGAGGTCTCTTTCATCCGCGCCCAGGACGAGTCCTGGCCGGCGCGCAGCCGCTGCGTGAAATCACCGACGGCCCCGCGTGCGACGTCTCCGGCGCTGCGCCCGGCGCGTCCGAGGGCATCAAAAGCGGACTCTTCTGACACGTTGGTCACCTGCCTTGTCTCATCGGGGGCGCCCGGCGGCGCCCCACCTCAAAAGGGGAAATGAATACTAAAAAAGGATCTGAGAAATAGTGTAAATGACTAGCCCGGCCAGCGAGCCGACGATGGTGCCGTTGAGCCGAATGTACTGCAAGTCCTTGCCCACCATCAGCTCAATCTTGTCGCTGGCCTCCTCCGCGTCCCAGGCCTGCACGGTCTCTGAGATGATCGCGGTGATCTGCCCGGAATAGTTACTGGCCACAAACGCCGCCACATCCGTGATCCGGCGGTTGAACTGGTCACGCAGCTCCGGCTCGCTGACCAGGCGCTGACCCCAGTCCAGGGCGTATTCCTCCACCTTGCGGCGCAGTAGAGACTGGGGGTCCCCGGCGGCGTCGATAAGCCCGGCGCTGGTGCGCTCCCAGATCGCCGGCGCGGCGGCGGCCACCGGGCGCGAGGCCATCAGGTCGTCCTTCCAGCCTTCCACCCGGGCCATGAGCTGCGGGTCGTGCTGGAGATCGACGCTGAGCTGCGTGATGTAGCCCAGCAGCGCCACCCGGGCCTCATGGTTGGGGTTGGCCGCCACGTCGCGGCACCAGCCCAGCAACTCCCGGTAGATGCGCTCGCCGACGAGGTCATTGACAAACTTCGGCGCCCAGCTGGGGGCGCGCCCGTCCACCATGCTGACGATGAGCTCCTGGGAGTCCTCCACCTTCCGGCACGCCCAGCCGACCACGTCCTCGACGACGGGCTGCACCCGGCCGTCCTCGATGAGCTGGCCGAGCGCGCGCCCCAACGGCGGGCCCCACTCCGGCTGTGCGAGCTTATCGACGATCCCCCCACGAATCAGTGCCTCCGCGTCCGCAGGGTCGATCGCCCGCAGCGCGTTGCCCACCAGCCTGCCAACCTCACTGGACGCCTTCGCCGCGTTCTCCGGGGTGGCTAGCCACTGGCCCACCCGCAGCGGGATCTCCGCGGTAGCTACCTTCTCCGTGATCAGCTCCGCATTAAGAAAGTTCTCCCCCACGAACCCGGACAGGGAGTCGCCCAGCCGGTCCTTGTTGCGCGGGATGAGCGCCGTGTGCGGGATGGGCAGCCCCATGGGGTGGCGGAACAACGCGGTGACGGCGAACCAGTCCGCCAGGCCACCGACCATGCCCGCCTCCGCGGCGGCGCGCACGTAGCCGACCCACTCTGGGGCCCCGCCCGCGCGGGACTGCCAAAACGAGCAGGCCAAGAAGATCACCGCGGCTGCGGCCAGCAGCGCGGTGACAAAGGTCTTGTGGCGGCGCAGCTCCCGGCGCCGGCGCGCCTCGTCGGCGGGGGCTGGGCCTGGCACGGAGCGGGCATGCCGCGGGCCGGAGGTGCGCGCTGCGGGTTGTGCGCCCATCAGAGCATCTCAATGCCGGTCATCAGGAAGGAGATTCCCGTGATCAGCGCGATGCCGGCGATGGCTACCCACATAATTTTTCGCATCATGGCTTCCAATAATAGAGCCTCCGACGCCGCCGGCTCGCTCCCCCCGCCCCACCTTAGGGCCGCTAGTTCACGCGCCCCGTTTCCTTGCGGTACTGGAAGTAGTAGCGCCGCCCGTGGTAAATCAGGGCCGCACCAGCCACCAGGAACGCCACCAGGAGCACCGCGCCGATGATGAGGATCAACGAGGGGTTGATCACGGCGTGGCCGGTGTTGCCAAAGGCCATAAGCGACCCGGCGTAGACCATCGTGCCCGCCGGGCACAGTGCCGCGAGAACCAGGCCCATACCCACCCAAGTGGAGGTACGCAGCAGTGAGGAATGCGGGGCCTCATAGCTGACCGGGTCATAGCCCTCGATGTAGTGCATGCGCCCGGAGTAGGCAGGGGTGGACCCGTGCTGCGCCGGCGCAGATTTCTGGGAAACCGCAGTGTGCTTGGACATAGCCAGAGAACTCAACTTTCTTTCAAAGAGGTCCAATGACCTCAACCTTAACGCATGCTAGTCGTCTTTACCCCGGAAAGCGGCACGCGCCCTTTCCTTAGTGACGGCCGCCACGGCCGACAGTGGGATTCCGGCGGGGCACACGTCCGCACACTCCCCGTAGAGGGTGCAGTGGCCAAAGTTGGTTTCCAACTCGTCGACCATCTGGCGGGCGCGCTTGCCGCGCTCTTCCTTGCCCATCGGCAGCTTGGACAGGTGAATCAGCTTGGCGCCGGTAAACAGGTGCGCCGCGCCGTTCGGGCACGCCGCCACGCAGGCGCCGCAGCCGATGCAGGCGGCGTGGTCCAGCGAGAACTCCGCAACCTCGTGGTTGAGGTGCAGCGTGTCCGCGTCCGGCGCGGTGCCAGCCTGCACGGAGACGTAGCCACCCTGCTGCATGACCCGGTCCAGGGCAGAGCGGTCCACCACCATGTCCTTGATCACCGGGAAGGCGGCGGAGCGCAGCGGCTCAATCTTGAGCGTGTCCCCGTCTTTGTAGTTAAACAGGCGCTGCTGGCAGGCCGGAGAGTTCTTGCCGGCGCCGTGGGGCCTGCCATTGACGAGCAGGCCACAGGTGCCGCAGATGCCCTCGCGGCAGTCCGAGGCGAAGGCGTACGGTTCCTTGCCTGCCTCGATGAGCTTTTCGTTGACGTAGTCCAACAGCTCCAGGATGGACATTTGCTCTTCAGCGTCGTCGACCTCGACACCCTCAAAGGAACCGTCCGTGGTGGGGCCGGCCTGACGCCAGATCTCAAGATGAAGTTTCATTACTTGTAGTTCCTTGTCTGCAGCGGGATCGATTCGAAGTACAGCGGCTCGGCGTGGCGCACGTAGGCGTCCTCACCGGCAGCTTCCCACGCGGAGACGAAGCACCAGTGCTCGTCATCGCGCTCTGCCTCGCCCTCGTCCGAGAGGTGATCCTCCCGGTAGTGGGCGCCGCAGGATTCGTCGCGGTCCAGCGCGTCCACGCACATCAGCTCGCCTAAGTTGATGTAGTCCGCGACGCGGCAGGCGCGCTCGAGGACCTGGTTCATCTGGTCCCCGGAGGCCGGGATGGCCACATTGCGGTGGAACTCCTTGCGCAGGGCGCGGATCTCCTCGATGCCCTGGCGCAGCAGGTCCACGTTGCGGGCCACGCCGCAGCAGCGGTAGAGGATCTCGCCGAGCTGGCGGTGGAAGTACTCGGGACCGTGCGGGTCCGGGCCTGCGTTGTTAACCAGGGCGTCGATACGCGCCCGCGAACGCTCCAGTGCCTCGGCGACGGCCGGGGCGTCATCGGGAAGCAGCGGCTCGTTGAGGTGGTTGGCCAGGTAGTTGGGCACGGTGAACGGGAGGGTGAACCAGCCGTCGACGGAGGCGGACAGCAGCGAGTTCGCGCCCAGGCGGTTGGCGCCGTGGTAGGTCCAGGAGCACTCGCCGCCGGCGAAGAGGCCGTCGATGGAGGTCATCTCATTGAAGTCGGTCCACAGACCGCCCATGGTGAAGTGGACGGTGGGGGCGATGCGCATCGGCGTCTTGTGCGGGTCCTCGCCGATGGCCTCCTCGTACATCTTGAACAGGTTGGAGTAGCGCTCGTCGACGGTCTTGTGTCCCAGGCGCTCGAAGGCGTCGCGGAAGTCCAGGTAGGCGGAGTTCTTCTTCGGGCCCACGCCGTAGCCGGCGTTGATCTGCTGGGAGATCGCGCGGGAGGCGACGTCGCGGGGCACCAGGTTGCCGAACGCCGGGTAGCGCCGTTCCAGGAAGTAGTCGCGCTCCTCCTCCGGGATGGTGTTCGGGTCGCGCTGGTCGTCCTTTTCCTTGGGGCACCAGATGCGGCCATCGTTACGCAGCGACTCCGACATGAGGATCGTCTTGGACTGCCAGTCCGCGTTGATGGGCAGGCCCGTCGGGTGGAACTGGATGAACGCCGGGGAGGCCATGTAGGCGCCGCGCTCGTAGACGCGCATCATCGCCGACGCATTGGAGTTGATGGCCAGGGTGGTCATGCCGTAGACGTTGCCGTAGCCGCCGGTGGCCAGGATGACCGCATGCCCAGTGAAGGCCGTCAGCTCGCCGGTGATGAGGTTGCGGGTGACAATGCCGCGGGCGCGGCGCACCCCGTCTTCCTCGGTGACAATGAGGTCCTGGAAGTCATTGTGGGTGAAAATCTCCACCGAACCCAGGTGAATCTGGCGTTGCAACGCCGACGCCGTGGACAGCTGCAGCTGCTGGCCCGTCTGGCCACGCGTGTAGTAGGTGCGCGAGACCTGCACGCCGCCGAAGGAGCGGGTGGCCAGCGTGCCGCCGTACTCGCGGGCAAACGGCGCGCCGATGGCGTTCATGTGGTCAATGACGCGCACGGACTCATACGCCAGGCGCCAGCAGTCCGACTCCCGGCCGCGGTAATCCCCACCCTTGACGGTGTCCTTGACGTGGCGGTAGGCGGAGTCATTGTCCACCTTCTTGCCGCGGGCGGCGTTGACGCCACCCTGGGCCGCGATGGAGTGCGCGCGGCGCGGGGCATCGTGGTAGGTAAACACCTTGACGTTGTAGCCCAGCTCGCCCAGCGCGGCGGCCGCAGCGCCGCCCGACAGGCCGGTGCCCACCACCAGCACGGTGAACTTGCGCCGGTTAAGCGGGGAGACCAGGTTCATGTGGTCCTTTTGGTAGTCCCACATGTCCTTGGTGGGGACGCCCTTGGGTTCGGCGGAATCCAGGACGCGGCCAACGGTCACGCCCTCGACGCACGTGTCCGGGGCGGTGAACGCGGGGCGCTGGGCGCCAGTTTCGGTGTGAGTGCTCATTTTTCCTTACAACCTTCTTGTCCGTGAGAGCTAGCTAGTGGGGCGGATCGCCGCGGAAGCGGTGGCCTGCCCGGGGCTAACTCACCCACCCAAAGAGGATGGTCAGCGGCAGGATGATGTTGCCCACCATGACCACCGCGGGAATGAGGTAGGCCAAAAACAGCGCCACGGAGCGGGTCCTGCGCCCGGTGATGCCCAGGTCGCTGACGGCCAGCCAGATGCCGTGGGACAGGTGCAGGAACAGGATGATCATGGACGCCACGTAGAACAGGGCCACGGGCCACCGGCTGAAGCTGGCAACCAGGTTGGCGTACACCTCGCCGTGCTCGAAGGCGGTGCTGGCCGCGGGGGCCACGCCGAGGGTGAGGTCCAGGATGTGGAAGATGATGAACAGCAGCAGCACGATGCCGGTGACCAGCATGGTGCGGCTGGTAAAGGAGTTCAGCCCGCCGATGAGGTTGGTGCGGCGGAACTTGCCACGCGACACCCGGGACCGGTGGTGCAGCTCAATGCCGCCCCACACGTGGATGACCAGGCAGGCCAGCAGCAGGATGCGCAGGATCCACAGGATGGACTCGCGCGGGAAGAGCGGCTCGCCGATCTCACGCAGGAACTCGCCGTACTCGTTGATGGCAGGCACGCCATCGTGGGCCGGCAGGAACAGCTTCAGGTTGCCCACCATGTGGACAAGCACGAACCCACAGAAAACAAGGCCCGACAACGCCATCCCGAGCTTGAGTGCCCAAGACGGCACGCGCGGACTCTTACGGATCGGCTCTTCAGTGATTTTGCCGTGGCGGATTGCCTCACGGTCCGGGTTTCTAACAGTCATGGCACCTCCAATGTCCCTTTAACCATAGGCAGGAATGAGGGATTTTACCCACTCCGTTCAGGGGGTGAACCTGCCGGATAGGGGCGTTCTTGGGGGATTTTTGCCACTTTCTTAGGAAAGCGTCACCTGGCGGTTTCCTCATCTCCGCGGGTTCTTAGGTGGTACTAATGGTCCACAAGGTGGACGAAAGCCGATGAGGGGCTAAAATTACTTTCCGTGGAAATTATGGGGTGACAATGGCCACACCACGGCAGTCTCCCCCCTTGGGCGACCCCCGAAGGGAGTCAATCTTTCGGCCGAAAACTCACCCTTACCCGCAGCAATACGCCCCGCACGCTCCCCTGTCCGCGTGGACCCCGAACGCTTCTCGACGCCCCCGTCCCCCACCTCCCCACACACTCCCCCGCACCTGCGCCGAATCTCCGCGGCGCTCAGCCGGCCCCGCGCCTGGCCCCGCGCCCGGCCCCGGCAGACGACAGCCCCGCCACGGGCAGCACGCACCGGGGTTCCGGGACGGGTGCTGCGCGCGGCGGGGCGCGGGGGCGTCGATAAGCGAGGCACACACCGCTCGGGACAGCCCGAACGGTAGGCGGCCGCGCTAGAGGTTAATCATGTGGCCCTCAATGCCCTCAGCGGCCTCCTTGATGGCCTCAGACATGGTCGGGTGGATGTGCACGTTGCGGCCGATCTCCGTGGCGGTCAGGTCGAAGCGCTGGGCGAGGGTCAGCTCCGCAAGCATCTCCGAGACGTTGGCGCCCACCAGGTGCGCGCCGAGGATCTCCCCGAACTCCTTATCCGCCACGATCTTGGCAAACCCGGCGGTCTCCGCCAGGCCCGCAGCCTTGCCGTTGGCGCTAAACGGGAAGGTCGCGGACACGATCTCCCGGTCCGGCCACTTCTCCTTGGCCGCGGCCTCCGTGTAGCCGAAGGAAGCCACCTGGGGGTTGCAGAAGGTCGCGCGCGGCATCATCTGGTAGTCACCCAGCTCCTGGGTCTCCGCGCCGGCGATCGTCTCAGCGGCGACCACACCCTGCGCCTCGGCGACGTGCGCGAGCTGCAGCTTGGCGGTGACATCACCGATGGCGTAGATGTGCTCGACGTTGGTGCGCATGCGCTCATCCACGTCGATGGCGCCGCGCTCGGTGAGCTTCACGCCCGTGTTCTCCAGGCCGTAGCCCTCCACGCGGGGGGCAAAGCCCACGGAGATGAGCACGCGGTCAACGGTCAGGGTGTCCTTCTTGGAGCCATCCTTGGACTCCACGTCCACCTCCACCTCGGAGCCGTTATCGCGCACCGCGGTGGTCTTGTAACCGGTGAGGAGTTTGACCTTGAGCTTCTTGTACTCGCGGGCAATCGCCTTGGATACCTCCGGCTCCTCATTGGGCAGCACGCGGTCCATGAACTCCACGATGGTCAGTTCCACGCCATAGTTGGCCAGCACGTAGGCAAACTCCATGCCGATCGCACCGCCGCCCACAATGACCATCTTCTTGGGCGCCTCCGGGTTGAGGATCTGCTCCTCAAAGGACACCACGTTGTCAGACAGCTCCACCCCCGGCAGGGTGCGCACCACGGAACCGGTGGCAATAATCACGTCGTCGAAGGTGACGGTGGTGCCGGCATCCTTGCCCTCGGTGATCTCTAGGGAATGCGCATCCGTGAAGGAGCCCAAGCCGTTGATCTCCGTGATGCCGTTCTTCTTCATCAGGTAGTGGACACCCTTGACAATGCCCTCAGAGACCTTCCGGGAGCGCTGATGGGCCGCCCCAAAGTCAAAGCTGACCTGCCCACTCATGCCAAAGGTCTTGGCCTGGTGGTTAAAGGTGTGCGCCACCTCAGCGTTCTTGAGCAGCGCCTTGGACGGGATGCAGCCCACGTTGAGGCACACACCCCCCCAATACTGCTTTTCTACGACGGCAACCTTCTTGCCAAGCTGGGCGGCGCGGATGGCGGCGACGTACCCTCCGGGGCCGGCGCCGAGGACAACAACATCAAAATGTTCACTCACGCCTTCCAAGAATACGGCAAACTACCCCACCCGCGTCGCCCAATTCGGGGGCACCCCCGCTGCCCCGGCCGCCTTAGAGCAGCGTATCGGTGGCGATGGACAGCTCCGCGCCAGCAGACGAACCGGCGTTACCCAGCTGGCCAAACAGCCCAGAAATGGCAACCACAATGCTCTCCGTAGGGGTCATGACCTTTACCTCTTTCTCTTCTACTCACTGTGCAGTCGGCCACGGGGCACCGCTTATCGACGCCCCCAGCCCACCGCTGATCCCCCCAAGTTCTACACCCTTGGCAGCAGACACGCTGGACTTTCGCCGTGGCGCGTCTAAACTGACCTTAGTCTGTCCGCTCGAGGGCAGGTCAGCCTCCTTTGAAGCACGCACCAACTACGACAGGTTAGACGATTGACTCCACGCTCCCTCACCCGCGCACGGCTGGCACGCCACGCCGCCGCCTGCGCCGCAGCCGCCACGGTGGCACTGTCTGCCGTGACCATTCCCGCAGCCTCGGCTGAGGAAACCAGCCAGGCCGCCACCTCCAGCGCCGAGGCCACCAGCGAGACACCCGACAGCGAGGCCCCCAGCGCCACCAGCGCTAGCGACGAGCCCAACGCAGAGACCGCGCAGGCCACCATCAAGCCCCAACACATGGGCTTTTCTGACACCACGCCCTACTGGCGCAAGGCCATCCGCCACCACGCGGACCGCGCCGTCGAGCTGATCGCCCACTCCCCGTCAATGAACATTGACATCCCGCTGGCGATCATCAAGGCCGGCAAGCCCGACGCCCCCACCCTCTACCTGCTCAACGGCGGCGACGGCGGCGAAGCCGGCGCCAACTGGATCCAGCAGACCGACGTCATTGACTTCTACCTGGACAAGGGCATCAACGTTGTCATCCCCATGAAGGGGAAGTTCTCCTACTACACCGACTGGGTCACCGACGTGCCCCAGCTCGGCGGCGTCCAGCGCTGGGAGACGTTCCTGACCAAGGAACTGCCCGGGCCGCTGGAAAAGGAACTCCAGGCCAACGGCAAGCGCGCCATCGCCGGCATGTCCATGTCCGCCACGTCCGCACTGCTGCTCGCCGAGCACAACCCCGAGCTTTACGACGCCGTCGGCTCCTTCTCCGGCTGCGCCGAAACCTCCACCCCCGCAGGCTGGCTGTCCATGGCCCTGACCCTGGACCGGGCAAAGACCACCCCGGAGGCCATGTGGGGCCCCCAAAAGGGCGAAGTCAACATGTACAACGACGCCCTGCACAACGCCGATAAGCTCGCCGGCACCGCCCTGTACGTGTCCAACGGCTCCGGCACCGCCGGCAAGTACGACATGCCCAACGGTCCCCGCTTCCAGGACTACACCCCGCCGGAGACCGTCTCCGCGATGATTCAGACCATCGGCGTCGGCGGCGTCATCGAAGCCACCACCAACGTGTGCACGCACAACCTGGACGCCAAGCTGCGCAAGCTGAACATCCCCGCGACCTTCAACTTCCACAACACGGGCACCCACTCCTGGAGCTACTGGCAAGAAGATCTCCGCGAGTCCTGGCCGGTATTTGCCAAGGCCCTGGAGCTCTAACTTGTAACTCCCCGTACACTCCGTACACCCCCGCACCCCGTTTTTTGGTTCGCCCCCCAAGGCAACCAAACCACGGGGTGCTTTCCTATACCCACACCACCCCAACGGCAGCAGCAGCCCACACCCCAACCCACCAGCAACCCCACCCCACCACACCAGCGCGATAGCAACCACCCAGGCCCTCACCAACGAGACGAGACCACAACCCCGTGCCCCCCCTGTGGCCCACACCCTACAACCCCCTGACACCCCCACAGCGACAGTCAGACACACCAATACGAGCACGGAACAGCCCCAACAGCGCCCACCCCCACACAGCAAAAGGCGCCCAAGGCGGTGAAACACTCACCACCCCAGGCGCCCCAGGCCCCGAACTACCAGGACCTTACTGCCAACACGTAGCACCTAGCCAAACTAGATAGCTACCTCCATACCCGGCACCCACTGCAGGGAACCAGAAGGCACAGACTTAATCGGACGACGCTCAGCCTTCGGCTCAGAAGGCTTACCATTATCCGGCTTCTTGTTGACGACCACATTGACATTCTTGTCCTTCGGCGTCTCCTTCGGACCCGGCTTCAACGCATCCTTAGCAGTCACCGTCTGCGCAGCATCATTGATGTCATGGTGGATAGCCACCACATTGCCATCACGATCCCGCAGCGTCTCAAAGACAACCTGCTCAGCACAATCACCATCAGTGACCTCAATGGTCAGATTGACCGAACCATCCTCCTTGAACGGAACGAACGTCACAGTACCGGTCGCACCAGTGGACTTACCACCAGCCTTGCACATCAACTCACCATTAAGGACGTACTTCTTGCCCGGCACCAGGTTGGTAAACGTCACCGTATCAACAACCTTGGCACCCTTAGCCAGAACACCATCACCCTCAATATGAGCAGACGTAGAGATCTTCGGCGTCTTCTTAGAAGGCTCCTCCGAACCCGGCTTACCCGGAACACCCGGCTTACCCGGCGTGGTGGACTCACCACCACCAGGCTTACCCGGCTCATCCGGCGTAGTGGACTCATCACTGACACCCGGAGTCGTCGACTCAGACGGCTCGCACTCCTCAGTCGTCGTACCCTCACCAGGCTCACCCGGCTTACCAGGCGTGGTGGACTCACCCTCACCCGGCTCACCCGGCTTACCCGGAGTAGTCGACTCAGTAGCACACTCATCCGGCGTCGTGGACTCAACCGGCGACTCAGGCGTGGTCGACTCACCAGAAACACCAGGCGTGGTCTCCTCCTCCGTCTTCGACGGGGCAGGACCAGGCTCCTCGGTGCCCGGAGTCGTCGACGCAGCCGGCGACTCAGGCGTCGTGGACTCCGTCGGACGCTTGGAAATCACCGTCTGGTTGTCATCATTGATGTCCTTGTGCTCAGCAATAACAGTGTCCTCCGTGTTACCCGGAGTCTCATTGCCCTGCTTATCCACAACCTTCGAGGTCAAAGTCTCGAACGCAACCGCAGCCTCAACAGGCTCAGTCACAGACTCATCAACCGTGATCGTGACATCAACATCACCATCAGCACTACCCGGGGTAAAGGTCACAGAACCGGTACCCAGAACCTTCGACGCATCAGTCTTATCCACCAGCTGCGCGTTCAAGGTGTACTCCTTGCCGCCAACCAAACCGGTGTACTCAACGTTGTCGATGATCGTAGCGCCAGCAACAACCTCAGTCTTGGAATCCTTAGCAAACTCAGCACGGGTACCAATCTTCGGCTCCGCCTTCGGCTTGTCCGGAGTCGTCGACTCAGACGGCTCGCACTCCTCAGTCGTCGTACCCTCGCCGGGCTCACCCGGCTTACCAGGCGTGGTGGATTCACCCTCACCCGGCTTACCCGGAGTAGTCGACTCACCCTCACCCGGTTCGCCAGGCTTACCAGGCGTGGTGGACTCAGTAGCACACTCATCAGGCGTCGTGGACTCAACCGGCGACTCAGGCGTCGTCGACTCACCAGAAACACCAGGCGTGGTCTCCTCCTCCGTCACCGACGGCGGCGGAACAACCCCACCTTCCTCAGGAGTCGTCGACGCAGCCGGCGACTCCGGCGTGGTGGACTCAACCGGCGACTCAGGCGAAGTCTCCTCCGGCGTGGTGGACTCAACCGGCGACTCAGGTGAAGTTTCCTCCGGCGTCGTGGACTCAGTCGGGGACTCTTCCGTCGTCGCCTCCGGAGTCGTCGACTCCGTCGGACGCTTGGAAATCACCGTCTGGTTCGGGTCATCGATGTCGTGGTGCTTAGCGATCTCCTGATCCTTATCACCCTCAACATCATTGCCGTCCTTATCCACAACCTTCGACGTCAGAGTCTCGAACGCAACCGCAGCCTCAACAGGCTCAGTCACAGACTCATCAACCGTGATCGTGACATCAACATCACCATCAGCACTACCCGGGGTAAAGGTCACAGAACCGGTACCCAGAACCTTCGACGCATCAGTCTTATCCACCAGCTGCGCGTTCAAGGTGTACTCCTTGCCGCCAACCAAACCGGTGTACTCAACGTTGTCGATGATCGTAGCGCCAGCAACAACCTCAGTCTTGGAATCCTTAGCAAAATCAGCACGGGTACCAATCTTCGGCTCCGCCTTCGGCTTGTCCGGAGTCGTCGACTCAGACGGCTCGCACTCCTCAGTCGTCGTACCCTCGCCAGGCTCACCCGGCTTACCAGGCGTGGTGGATTCACCCTCACCCGGCTTACCCGGAGTAGTCGACTCACCCTCACCCGGCTCGCCAGGCTTACCAGGCGTGGTGGACTCAGTAGCACACTCATCAGGCGTCGTGGACTCAACCGGCGACTCAGGCGTCGTCGACTCAGTCGGCTCATCAGAAATCTCAGGCGTGGTCTCCTCCTCCGTCACCGACGGCGGCGGAACAACCCCACCATCCTCAGGAGTCGTCGACTCAGTCGGAGTCTCTTCCGTCGTCGCCTCCGGAGTCGTCGACTCCGTGGGCTCAGGCTTGGTCACCGAAACGATCTGATCCTCATCATTCGGATCCTTGTGCTCAGCAACAGTCTTCGGCTCCTCATTACCCGGAGTCTCATTACCCTGCTTATCCACAACCTTCGACGTCAACGTCTCGAAGACAACAGCCGACTCGCCAGCCTTCACAGACTTAGCACCAGACACCTTCAGAACAATCGAACCAGAAACGGAACCATCCGCATTCTCAACCCGATCCTTCAACTCAGCATCCGTGAAGGTCACAGAACCCTCACCCAGCTTCTTACCATCCTCAGCCTTCGACATCAGCTCACCAGCAAGCGCGTACTCCTTGCCAGGAACAATATTGCTCACAGAAACCTTGTCGTAGACAAAGTCAGACGGAGCCTCACCCTCAGCAGTCTTCTGCGTCAGGCCCTCATCGAAGAACGCCTCAGTCTTAATCTTCGGCTCAAACGCATTCGGCTTCTTACCAACCGAAACGATCTGATCCTCATCATTCGGATCCTTGTGCTCAGCAACAGTCTTCGGCTCCTCATTACCCGGAGTCTCATTACCCTGCTTATCCACAACCTTCGACGTCAACGTCTCGAAGACAACAGCCGACTCGCCAGCCTTCACAGACTTAGCACCAGACACCTTCAGAACAATCGAACCAGAAACGGAACCATCCGCATTCTCAACCCGATCCTTCAACTCAGCATCCGTGAAGGTCACAGAACCCTCACCCAGCTTCTTACCATCCTCAGCCTTCGACATCAGCTCACCAGCAAGCGCGTACTCCTTGCCAGGAACAATATTGCTCACAGAAACCTTGTCGTAGACAAAGTCAGACGGAGCCTCACCCTCAGCAGTCTTCTGCGTCAGGCCCTCATCGAAGAACGCCTCAGTCTTAATCTTCGGCTCAAACGCATTCGGCTTCTTACCAACCGAAACGATCTGATCCTCATCATTCGGATCCTTGTGCTCAGCAACAGTCTTCGGCTCCTCATTACCCGGAGTCTCATTACCCTGCTTATCCACAACCTTCGACGTCAACGTCTCGAAGACAACAGCCGACTCGCCAGCCTTCACAGACTTAGCACCAGACACCTTCAGAACAATCGAACCAGAAACGGAACCATCCGCATTCTCAACCCGATCCTTCAACTCAGCATCCGTGAAGGTCACAGAACCCTCACCCAGCTTCTTACCATCCTCAGCCTTCGACATCAGCTCACCAGCAAGCGCGTACTCCTTGCCAGGAACAATATTGCTCACAGAAACCTTGTCGTAGACAAAGTCAGACGGAGCCTCACCCTCAGCAGTCTTCTGCGTCAGGCCCTCATCGAAGAACGCCTCAGTCTTAATCTTCGGCTCAAACGCATTCGGCTTCTTACCAACCGAAACGATCTGATCCTCATCATTCGGATCCTTGTGCTCAGCAACAGTCTTCGGCTCCTCATTACCCGGAGTCTCATTACCCTGCTTATCCACAACCTTCGACGTCAACGTCTCGAAGACAACAGCCGACTCGCCAGCCTTCACAGACTTAGCACCAGACACCTTCAGAACAATCGAACCAGAAACGGAACCATCCGCATTCTCAACCCGATCCTTCAACTCAGCATCCGTGAAGGTCACAGAACCCTCACCCAGCTTCTTACCATCCTCAGCCTTCGACATCAGCTCACCAGCAAGCGCGTACTCCTTGCCAGGAACAATATTGCTCACAGAAACCTTGTCGTAGACAAAGTCAGACGGAGCCTCACCCTCAGCAGTCTTCTGCGTCAGGCCCTCATCGAAGAACGCCTCAGTCTTAATCTTCGGCTCAAACGCATTCGGCTTCTTACCAACCGAAACGATCTGATCCTCATCATTCGGATCCTTGTGCTCAGCAACAGTCTTCGGCTCCTCATTACCCGGAGTCTCATTACCCTGCTTATCCACAACCTTCGACGTCAACGTCTCGAAGACAACAGCCGACTCGCCAGCCTTCACAGACTTAGCACCAGACACCTTCAGAACAATCGAACCAGAAACGGAACCATCCGCATTCTCAACCCGATCCTTCAACTCAGCATCCGTGAAGGTCACAGAACCCTCACCCAGCTTCTTACCATCCTCAGCCTTCGACATCAGCTCACCAGCAAGCGCGTACTCCTTGCCAGGAACAATATTGCTCACAGAAACCTTGTCGTAGACAAAGTCAGACGGAGCCTCACCCTCAGCAGTCTTCTGCGTCAGGCCCTCATCGAAGAACGCCTCAGTCTTAATCTTCGGCTCAAACGCATTCGGCTTCTTACCAACCGAAACGATCTGATCCTCATCATTCGGATCCTTGTGCTCAGCAACAGTCTTCGGCTCCTCATTACCCGGAGTCTCATTACCCTGCTTATCCACAACCTTCGACGTCAACGTCTCGAAGACAACAGCCGACTCGCCAGCCTTCACAGACTTAGCACCAGACACCTTCAGAACAATCGAACCAGAAACGGAACCATCCGCATTCTCAACCCGATCCTTCAACTCAGCATCCGTGAAGGTCACAGAACCCTCACCCAGCTTCTTACCATCCTCAGCCTTCGACATCAGCTCACCAGCAAGCGCGTACTCCTTGCCAGGAACAATATTGCTCACAGAAACCTTGTCGTAGACAAAGTCAGACGGAGCCTCACCCTCAGCAGTCTTCTGCGTCAGGCCCTCATCGAAGAACGCCTCAGTCTTAATCTTCGGCTCAAACGCATTCGGCTTCTTCGTCACCGTGACAGTCTGAGCTGCATCCTCAATGTTCTCGTGCTTGGCGATCTCCTGCTCTTCGCCACCTTCGACATCATTGCCAGCCTTATCAACAACAGTCGACGTCAGCTTCTCGAAGGCAACAGCAGACTCACCAGCCTTGACCTTGTCAGCACCAGGAATCTCAAGAACCAGGTAACCGGAAACGGAACCATCCTTCTCATTGGTCACCGAATCCTCAAGCTCAGCACTGGTGAACTCACGAGAAGCCGTAGCACCCTCGATCGCACCACCATCGCCACCATCAGCGTTCTTCTTATGAAGCACACCGGTCAGCTTGTAGGTCTTGTCCTTAGCAATGTTCTCGATCTTGACCCGGTCGAAGACGCTAGCCTTACCGGTCTCGCCCTCAACATTAGAGACACGCTCGTCACCGAACTTGCCATTCTCCCACGAAGCCTCAGTACCGATCTTCGGCACAAACGCATTCGGGGCCTTGGTCACAGAAACAGTCTGATCCTCATCAGTGATGTCGTGGTGCTTAGCGATCTCCTGATCCTTACCACCCTCAACATCATTGCCTTCCTTATCCACAACCGCAGAGGTCAAGGTCTCGAAGACAACACCAGACTCACCAGCGTTGATCTTAGAACCGCCAGGAACCTCGATGACGATGTAACCAGAGTAGGAACCATCCTTATTCTGCTCACCATCAAGATCCGCAGAAGTAAAGGTCTTCGGCTCAGAGGTGCCAATGACACCACCATCAGTACCGTCGGCGTTCTTCTTGTGAAGCTCACCGATCAGCTTGTATTCCTTGTCAGGTGCAATGTTTTCAACATAGACGTTGTCGTAGACAACATCCTTGCCGGTCGCACCCTCAACATTGGCCACACGACCATCACCGAAACGGCCATTCTCCCACGAAGCTTCGGTACCAATCCGAGGCTCGAAGGCATTACGCGGCTTCGTCACAGTGACAGTCTGGGAAGCGTCGCCAATATTCTCGTGCTTGGCGATCTCCTGCTCCTGGCCGCCTTCAATGTCATTGCCAGCCTTATCAACAACAGTCGACGTCAGCTTCTCAAAGACAACAGCGGACTCACCAGCGTTGACCTTGTCACCGCCAGGAATCTCAAGAACCAGGTATCCAGAGTAGGAACCCTCAGTCTTGTTCTCACGGGAGTCCACAAGATCGGTGTGGGTGAACTCACGGGACGCCGTAGCCCCCTCGATCGCGCCACCATCAGTACCATCAGCGTTCTTCTTGTGAAGCACACCGGTCAGCTTGTAGGTCTTGTCCTTAGCAATGTTGTCGATCTTGACACGGTCGTACACCGTGGCACTACCGGTCTCGCCTTCCATGCTGGCCACACGGTCGTTGCCGAACTTGCCCTGCTCCCACGAAGCTTCAGTGCCAATGTTGGGAACAAACGCGTTGTTCTTCTTGGTCACCGTCACAGTCTGAGCAGCATCGCCAATGTTCTCGTGCTTGGCGATCTCCTGATCCTTATCACCCTCGACATCGTTGCCTTCCTTATCGACAACCTTCGACGTCAAAGTCTCAAAGACAACAGCAGACTCGCCAGCGTTGACCTTGTCACCACCAGGAATCTCAAGAACCAGGTAACCGGAAACGGAACCATCCTTCTCGTTGGTCACCGCATCCTCAAGCTCAGCACTGGTGAACTCACGGGAAGCCGTAGCCCCATCGATCGCGCCACCATCGCCGCCCTCGGCGTTCTTCTTATGAAGAACACCGGTCAGTTTGTAGGTCTTGTCGGGCGCAATGTTGTCAATCTTGACACGGTCGAAGACCGTAGTCTTTCCGGTCTTGCCCTCAACACTGGGGACACGATCGTTGCCGAACTTGCCGTTCTCCCACGAAGCAACCGTGCCAATCGCAGGCTTGAAGGCGTTAACCTTCTTCTCCGTGGTCACAGTTTGAGCATCGTCGTTAATGTCCTCGTGCTTGGCGATCTCCCGGACTGCACCATCCGTGGTGGGAGCACCATCCTTATCCACAGCAGTTGAGGTAAGAGTCTCAAAGACAACGGCCGATTCCACAGCCGTGGTCACATCATCCTTGACAGGAATATCAACCATAACCTCACCGTCGGTGTTCGTCGCCGGCGTCTTGAAGGTCTTAGTTGCCTCGCCGAGAACGCGGGAGGCGTCCTTCTTGTCGACGAGCTTCGCGTTCAGCGTGTATTCCTTGCCGACCGCCAGGTTCTTGTAGGACACGGTATCGGTAATAACCGCGCCAGCCTTAACCTGGTGGTTCTCGCCCTTGAAGGCAGCCTTGGTACCGATCTCCGGTCCGATCTTCAGACCGGGCTGATCGATCGTGATCAGGCGCTGCGCCTCCGAAGGCCTGACCTTGTCCAGTCGGTATTCCGTGGGCGAAATAATGGTGAGGTACTCATCGGGCGCAGCCTCAGGGATAGGCGGGTTAGCCTTTCCAGTGTGCTCGAGGAAGTACTGACTATCCTCGCCCTTAGCCACCTTGTAGCCGGTAAGTTGCTCGAACTCAGCATTGTTCAGGTTCCAGCCATATTGGCGGACACCATTGTAGGTGTACTGCAACACCTGCTTGTTCGTCTCATAGAACGAAGCCGAAACCAACTGCAGGGACCGGGCCAGCTTAGACGCGCGCTCCGTATCTCCACGCTTCTGGGCCTTCTTAAGCTCCTTGACCAGGTGGATCATCACATTACGGCGATCCTTGTCCTGGTTAAGATCAACGCCCCGAGCAGTTTCCTGCTTATCGCCATAGTTGAATACTTGGGCAATTTCCCTTGTATACAACGGCTTGACATGGGTCAACCGAACCGGGCCGGTGTACTTTATATTCTTCGGCGCCTTGGTTGGATTATGGATACCAAAGTCGATGCACCAACCATAACCCTGCTTGCCGTCACGTGTGGCCACGAGTTGGCCTTCCAGCTGACCTTGCGCATTAGGTTTGGCCGGTGCCCCCTCCGGGGTAATGGCGGTCCATCCGGTTACCGCTTCCCCGTAGCCGTTGGTCTCATCCGCCTTGGCAGTCGGTGGGTGCACCACTACTGCCGTAGCAAAGATGACAGCCAAGGCCCCGAGGAACGCGTATAACCGAACGGTTAGCGCCTTCCTGTTCCTGCCTATCATATATTTTCCTATCTTGCTGTACACGGCCTGTTTTTCGGTCGGTGCAACCGGAAAACAGGCAGCGTAATTGTGGCTGATTGCCATCAAGGTTGAATTTTTGGGACTCCACCCCCCTTCAACCTGCAAGGTGGAGGGGGCAAAGCAGTCTCCGGCCAGGCTAGACCTAGCTGCGCCATATGTTACCGGACCGCGCGGCGCATGCAAGGCCACCCCTCACCCTCCCCGGATCGGCGACGGTCTGCATGTCGGAGGCCTTATCGGAGGTAGCATCACGCCTGTAAGGACGCACTCCAACGCCCGCAACGCTAGCGGTACACAATGCATCGCGCCCGCTACATCAGCGATGCATGAACTATACCTTTTAGGTGGCGTCTCCGGGCGTATCCGTGCAGCTTGGGGGCCTGAGATACTTCATTGGGCAAAACCGCTCCACCCAAATCATGCATCTAGGATCCAACTATGCGAGTTTTTTTAACTTTGCTTAAGGTTGCTGGCGTCCACTCAGGCTAGGTATGGCGCGTAAGTTATTTCTGCTAAATCTCAGGACTATGATTTGCGTCATACAACCCGCACGCCGTAGCGTTCCCACCCCCGCACCGCGCGACAGCAACCCCCCATCGCCCCCTCAGGGCCGCAGATAGGCGCCTGATTGCTAAGCTTGCGTGCCAGTCGCTCTACCGCGTCTCCCGCTCTTTCCTCTATATATAAGGCCCGGTTCCCTCTCGTGCGCTCCCTTAGCCTTGCCACTATCTTTGCCGCCCTGGCCGGCTTTGTGGTCATGTACGTCGGTGTCAACTCGCTTGGTGCCCAGGACCAGGCCACGTCTTTCCAGACTTACTGGGCCTTGTTCTTCGCGTGCACGGGGTTTATTGATGGCATCATGCAGGAGACCACTCGCGCCGTCGCTGCGGGGCGGTCCCATGAGCATGCGGGGTCCACGCACGCGCCGTGGCGCCTGGGCGCCGCGGTGGCGGTTGCCGCGGCGGTGCTGGCGATTGTTACTGCTCCGCTGTGGCGGGGTTACACGGAGCTGCCGCACCTGGGCACGGGGGTGAGTCTGCTCGCCGCGGGTTTGGCGTCGTATGCCTTCCAGGCGGTGGTCTCCGGGCTGCTCTCGGGTTTGCAGTTGTGGGGAAGCTATGCGCGTCTGATGGCTCTTGACTCTGGTGTGCGCCTGGTCTTGGTGGTCATCGCTTTTGCTGCCGGCTGGGGGCTGGATGCCTTCCTGGTGGTGACGGTGATTGGGGCGGCGAGTTGGCTGGTCATGTTGGCTGCGGATGCGCGGGTGCGCGCGGCGGTGGGGGCCGGCATTGATGTGGAGATGGGCACGTTTGTACGCCGGGCGGGGTCGGCGATGGCGGCGTCGGGGGCGTCGGCAATTGTGATTACCGGGATTCCGCTGCTGATTAATGGGGCGTTTCCCACGGCGGGTTCGGCGGTGACTGTGGCGGGGATTATTAATGCGGTAACGCTGACGCGCGCGCCTGTGCTCGTGCCGCTGCAGCGCTTCCAGTCCGCGCTCATCGTGCGGTTCGTGCAGGCCCGCTCGGCGTGGTCGTCACTGGCGCTGCCCGTGGCCGCGGTGCTGGGTGTGGGTGTGGTCGGCGCGGCGGCCGCGTGGGCGCTCGGGCCGTGGATCCTGCGCACTTTCTACCGGGCAGACCTCTTTGTGCCCGGCCATCTGCTCGCCGCGCTGACGTTCGACGCCGCCTGCACCGGCGTGGTCATGGTCACCGGCGCGGCGGTGGTTGCGGCGAAGGCCCACCGCGCCTACGTGGGCGGGTGGCTCGCCGCCGCGGTGGTGGCGTGGGCCGTGCTCAACACCCCGCTGGCACTCGAACCGGCGGTGTGCCTGGCGCTGCTCGTCGGGCCGCTAGCGGGAGCCGCGGTGCACACGGTGGCGTTTGCGCAGGCGGCGCGCTCCGGAAAGGTGCGTGGGGGCGCGGGCACGGGGGGCGTCGATAAGCATGGCGCACCTGAGGGGCTGCACTAAGATACGGTGCCATGGCAACCCTGGGGGTCCTGGTGACCGTTTACCACCGCATCGAGCCGGATCAGCTGCGCGCCTGCCTGGCGTCCCTGCGCGACCAGACCCGCCCCGCTGACCGCACCGTCATCGTCGCCGACGGGCCGCTGACCCCGCAGCTGGAGGAGGTCATCGCCGAGCACGCCGCCGCGGACGCCCACACGCAGCTCATCCGGCTGCCCCACAACCAGGGGGCCGGGCCCGCCGCCGCAGCCGGCATGGAGGCCATTGACCAGGAGTTTGTCGCCCGCCTCGACGCCGATGACATCGCCGCGCCCACCCGCTTTGCCCAGCAGCTGGACTACTTTGCCGCGCACCCGGACACGGACATCCTGGGCACCGCGCTCGCCGAGTTCCACACCGACCCCACCCAGGTCACCGCTTATCGACGCCTCCCGGAACAGCACCGCGACATCGCACGGTACGCACGCTGGAACTCGCCGATCAACAACCCGTCCGTGATGATGCGCACCGACGCCGTGCGCCGCGCCGGCGGCTACCGCGACGTCCACCACATGGAAGACTATGACCTCTTCGCCCGCGCCCTGGCCACCGGCGCCCACCTGCACAACCTGCCCGAGGCGCTGACCTACTTCCGCGTCGACGACGCCCAGTTTGACCGCCGCACCGGGCGCGACATGCTCGCCGCCGAGGCGCGCATGCAATCCAACCTGGTGTCCTACGGGATGATCGGCAAACCCCGCGCGGCCCTCAACTTCCTGGTCCGCACCGCCTACCGGCTGCTGCCGCGGCGCGCATTACGTCGCGCTTATTCATGTCTTTTCCACCGCTCACACCCCCACCCGCTAGCATGAGTGCATAATGAACGCCGATTTCCGCCCCGCAGCCACCCCCGGGGACTCCACCGCTACCCCAGCAGCAACCTGGGATGACACCTGGCTGGTGGTGCCCTGCTACAACGAAGGCACCGTCATCGGGGACGTCATCACCCAGGCACGGGCCACCTTCCCCAACATCGTTGCCGTCAACGACGGCTCCGCCGACAACTCCGCCGCCGCCATCCACGCCGCCGGCGCCCACCTGGTCAACCACCCCGTCAACCTGGGCCAAGGCGCCGCCATCCAAACCGGCGTGGAATACGCCCGCGCCCAGCCCGGCGCCCGCTACTTTGTCACCTTCGACGCCGACGGCCAACACCAAGTCGCCGACGTCATCCGCATGGTCAACCGGCTGCGCACCGAGCCCCTGGACATCGTGGTGGGCACCCGCTTCGGCCGGCCCAAAACCGAAGACGACCAGGTACCCCTGCTCAAAAGGATCGTGCTCAAAACGGTCGTGGCGCTCTCCCCGCGCACCCGCCGCCTCGGGCTGACTGACGCCCACAACGGCCTACGCGCCTTCAACCGCACCGTCGCAGACTCCCTCAACCTCCGCATGAACGGCATGTCCCACGCCTCCGAATTTGTGGCACTCATGGACACCTGCGGCTGGCGCGTCGGAGAAGAACCCGTAGAAATCCTCTACACCGAATACTCCATGAGCAAAGGCCAGTCCCTCTTCAACGGCGTGAACATCCTGGCTGACGAACTACTGAGCAAGAGGCTGCCATGAGCTCCATCATCCAAACCCTACTGCTGCTAGCCACCATCGCCCTGGTCTGGTACTTCATCAGCCACCGGCGCAAAGCCCGCGCCAAAGCCAGCGTCAAACTGCTGTTCCTGGTGTTCATCCTCGTGTGCATCTGGGCCGTGCTGCGCCCCGACGACCTCACCGTCCTAGCCAACGCGCTCGGCGTTGACCGCGGCACCGACCTGCTGCTCTACGGGCTCGTCGTCGCCTTCATGTTCACCACCATGTCCACCTACGTGCGCTTCCGGGAACAAGAACTGCGCTACGCCCGGCTCGCCCGCGCCGTGGCCCTCCAAAACGCAATCCCGCCGGAAAACACCACCCAGGCGGGCCGCTAGCCGCGCCGCCACGCCGCGTGGTTAGACTCGGGGACGACCATAGCCGCGACACCCGATCCGGAGGGATCCCCATGTCTGATAGCACCCCCGACCAGCCCAACGAACCGGAAAAGAAGACCGGCAGCTCCTCCCGCCTCCAGCGCACCCCAGACACGCCGGAGGCCCCGAAGGTAGCGGACTCCACGGATTCGCCTCAGGTGTCTGAGACCCCGGAGGCGTCTGAGGTCTCGAAGGCTTCGCAGGCCGCGGAGCCCAGCGCAGACGCGAAGGCCGTCGCCGGCGACCAAGGAGCCAACGCCGCGCAGGTCGCCGGCGCCCACGAGGATCTGACCCCCGCCGCCCAGGACACGGACCTGTCCGACAACGCCGGCCGGTCCACCGAGGCGCCCACCGAGGCCCCCGCCGAGGCACCCACCGTCGAGGCTCCGGCCGTCACCGGGCAGGCCGCCCCGGAGGCTGACCCTGCTGCTGATCCGGCTCCTGACTCCCCCGCCGCCGCAGAGGCCGGCGCGCGCAAGACCAACAAGATCGCCCCCATCGTCGCAGGCGGGCTGGTACTCATCCTGGCTGCTGGCATCGGCGGCTACTTCCTGGGCCAAAATAGCGGGCACAAGCAGCAGATCGCCCAGGATGCCGCCTCCCAGGTCGGCGCGGTGCGCATGCTCCACGAGCCCAATGACATGCACCGCCGCCTCGACGGCGACCCGCTGGCGATTGGTGAGAAGGACGCCCCCGTGGTCATCTCCTACTTCTCTGACCTGGAATGCCCGGTGTGCGCCAAGTTTGACACGGACGTCGAGCCGAAGATCATCGAGGACTATGTCAACGCCGGGAAGGTGCGCCTGGAGTGGAATGACATGCCCATTGTCAACGAGTCCTCCGCACTCGGTGTGCAGGCGGGGCGCGCCGCCGCCGCCCAGGGCAAGTTCTGGGAGTTCAAGAACGCCGTCTACCACGGCGAAGGCGCTTCCGGGCACCCCAAGAATGACATTGACAAGTATGTGGCGTTTGCCAAGGACGCCGGGGTGAGCGACCTGGACCGCTTCCGCAAGGAGATTGAAGACGGCACCTACGCCTCCGTGGCCACCAACGCCCTGATCTACGGCTCGGCGTTCGGCATCTCCGGCACGCCAACCTTCATTATCAACGGCACCTTCCTGCCGAACCTGCCCGACTATGACACCTTCAAGGACCTCATCGAGCAGGGCCTGCGCGGCGAGACTCCGAAGCTGCCGGAGGCCCCGGCGGCCAAGGACAAGGCAGCAGACAAGGCCGCTGACAAGCCTGCCGAGAAGCCGGCTGACAAGCCCGCCGGCGAGCAGCACGAGGCCCCCGCGCCCGCCGCGGATGCGCCCGCCCCGGCCGAGCAGCAGTAAGCCCGAGCAGCAGTAAGCCCGAGCGGCGCCCTGCCCCCCTGCTAGAGCCCCCGGAAGTACTCCACGGTGCGGGCCACGCCCTCGGCGATGCTGACCTGCGGGCGCCAGCCCAGCACCTCCTCGGCGCGAGCGTAGGACAGGGCGGAACGGGGGACGTCGCCAAGCCGGGCGGGGGCGTACTCGGGGCCATCGGGCGCGCCGGCCGCCTGCGCGACCAGGGTGTGCAGCTGCCTGTCTGAGGTTTCCACCGCGGTGCCGATGTTGAAGCGCTGCCCGCCGCCCGCGTTTCCGCCGGCAAGCGCGAACGCGCGGACCACGTCGCCCACGTAGACGTAGTCGCGGGTGTTGCCCCCATCGCCGAAGACCTTGGTGGGCTGGCCGTGGAGCAGCCGCTCAGAGAAGATGGCCACCACGCCGGCCTCCCCGTGGGGGTTTTGGCGCGGCCCGTAGACGTTGGCCGGGGCGATGTGGGTGCAGTCCAGCCCGTAGAGGTGGCGGAAGGTGTTTAGGTAGACTTCGCCGGCGTATTTGCTGGCCGCATATGGGGAGTGGGGGTCTACGGGGGTGGTTTCGGCGACGGGGAAGTCGGTGGGTTCGCCGTAGATGGAGCCCCCCGAGGAGGTGTGGACGATTTTGCGCACTCCGGTGCGGCGGGCGGCGTCGGCAAGCCGGATGGTGGGCAGGATGTTGGTTTGCGCGTCAAAGACGGGGTCGGCCACGGAGTGGCGCACGTCAATCTGGGCGGCCAGGTGGAAGATGACTTCCGGGCGGTGCTGTTCGCACAGGTCCACCATCGCCTGCGTGTCCAGTTCCCGCAGGTCCGCTTCCACGAAGGTCAACGCCCCGGTGGTGCGGGCCTGTTGGAGGTTGTCCAGGCGGCCGCTGGAGAGGTCGTCCACCACGGTGACCTGGTGGCCCTGCGTGATGAGCAGGTCAGTCAACGTCGATCCGATGAACCCGGCACCGCCGGTTACCAGTGTGCGCATGTGTGACAGCTTAGCGGGACACGGGGCCGGTGTTTGCCCTTAGTACCCCCGGCGGATCCACTCCTCCAGGTGTGGGGCCTCCGCCCCGACGGTGGTGTGGTCGCCGTGCCCGGTGCGCACGATTGTTTCTGCGGGCAGGTCCAGCAGGCGGGTGCGCAGCGAATCGATGATCGTGTCAAAGGAGGAGTAGCTGCGCCCCGTCGCCCCGGGCCCGCCCTGGAAGAGGGTGTCGCCGGAGAACAGTTCGCCGGCTTCCGGCAGGTAGAGGCAGCAGGATCCGGGCGAGTGGCCGGGGGTGTTGAGCACCCGCAGGTCCGCGCCGTCGATGTGGAAGAGCTGCCCGTCGGCGAGGTCTTCGTGGGGGACCTCCGGGAGGGTGTCGCGCCACAGCATGTCGTCGCCGGGGTGGAGGTAGATGGGGGCGTCGACACGCGTGGACAGTTCGGCGGCGACGTTGATGTGGTCATTGTGCCCGTGGGTGCACAGGATGCCTTTGACGGTGCGGCCGGCGACCGCGTCGACGATGGGGTCGGCGTCGTGGGCGGCGTCGATGACGTAGACCTCCCGGTCGTTGCCGAGGATCCAGATGTTGTTGTCTACTTCCCACTGCCCGCCGTCAAGGGCGAAGATGCCGTGGGTGACTACGTGATCGATGCGCATTAGAGCACCACCACGCTGCGCAGCACCTCGCCGGCCTTCATGGTGGCAAAGGCCCGTTCCACCTCGCCGAGGCCGATGCGCTCAGAGACGAAGCGATCCAGCGGGAACCGGCCCTCCAGGTGCAGGTCTACCAGCGCCGGGAAGTCTCGCTCCGGCAGGCAGTCGCCGTACCATGCCGGGCGCAGCGAGCCGCCGCGCGAGTAGAAATCGATGGCCGGAATGTCGATGTGATCCGTCAGGTTGGGCACCCCCACCATGACCATCCGGCCCGCCAGGTCGCGCGAGTAGAACGCCTGGCGCCACGTCGGCTGGATGCCCACCGCATCGATGGTGACATCCGGGCCGAAGCCGTCGGTCAGCTCGCGGACCTGGTCGATGACCTCCTGTTCGCTCAAGTCCTTCGAGTCGATCGTGTGCGTCGCCCCCAGCTCGCGCGCCCACTCCAGCTTCCGCTTATCGACGTCCACCGCGATAATGCGGGTGGCATTGTTCAGGTGCGCACCCGCCACCGCAGCACCGCCCACGCCGCCGCAGCCGAACACCGCCACGGACTCGCCGCGCTTGATGCCCGCGGTGTTGACGGCCGCGCCCAGGCCCGCCATGATCCCGCAGCCGAGCAGGCCCGCCGCGGCCGGGTCTTCCTGCGGGTTGACCTTGGTGCACTGGCCCTCGTGGACGAGCGTCTTTTCGGCGAAGGCCCCGATGCCCAGCGCCGGGGTCAGCTCCGTGCCGTCCTCCAGGGTCATTGCGGCGCTCGCGTTGAAGGTGGCAAAGCAGTACTGCGGCTCCCCGCGGCGGCACGCCCGGCACTCGCCGCACACGGCGCGCCAATTGAGCACCACAAAGTCGCCTTCGGCCACGTGGGTGACCCGCTCGCCCACCGTCTCCACGATGCCGGCGGCCTCGTGGCCGAGCAGGAAGGGGTAGGCGTCCTCGATGTCGCCGTCGCGGTAGGCCAGATCCGTGTGGCACACCCCGCACGCCTGGATGCGCACGATGACGTCGCGCGGGCCGGGATCCGGGATGACCACGGGCACCTGCTCGACCTCGGCGCCCTTGGAGCGGGCGATGATTCCGGTCACGGTCTCAGACATGGGTGGGGGCTCCTTTGGTGTGGGTTGGGGGGTGTTGTTCCTCTTCCCGCGAGCCTAACTGGATTGTCAATAACATGCTGTTATTGAAAATGGGGTTCAGTAGGGGGTGGGAGGTGCGCGCGGCGGCAGCGCCCCAGCCCCCTGCCCCCACTCCCCGCCCCCACTCCCCCTCCGGCTGGGCAATACCGGGTACTATGTATTGCATGGTTGCTCGATCGGAGTCCCAACTGCGCAAGGGCGCACTCGAACTGATCACCCTTGGCCTTCTAGCCCAATCCCCCTCCTACGGCGGCCAGCTCCTCGAACGCCTACGAATCGACACCGGCCTTGAAGTCACCCAAGGCACCGTCTATCCCCTGCTCAACCGCCTCCGCACGGCCGGCCTGCTCCACACCAGCTGGGAAGAATCCCCGGCCGGGCCGCCCCGAAAGGTCTACGAGCTCAGCCCCGCTGGGCGTACCCGGCTCATCCACCTGACTACCGAATGGGAGCGGCTGTCCGCAGCCGTCACCCACGCACTGAAAGGACCACAACAATGACATCGCGCAACTTCCAGCCAGAAAACCCCTCCTGGTTTGTCCCCCGCACCTACGGCATCGGCTGGGACCTCAATTTCGGCGCCGTGGCAGTCAAACTGGGGCTCATCCGCCCCGACGATTCCCTCCCGGACCTGGAGGCCTACATCCCGGAATCCACCCGGAAGGTAGTGCGCTGGAGCCCGTGGGCCGCCACGGCCGCGGCCGCTGCGACGTCGGCGCTGCTGGCCCGCCACCCGCGGGCCGCCACCCAGTGGACCCTGGGCGGACGGGCCAAGAAGTACGCATCCGGGCGGGTGGCGGCAGCCACGTGGCTGGGCGTGAGTGCCGTGGCGGCCGTGCCCTCGGCGGTGGTGGCGCGCCGCAGTGAGCCCGGCGCGCAGGTCACCGCCGCAGCCACCACCCTGGGGCTGGACACCCTGGTGATTCTGTCCGCCCTGGCCGCGCTGCGCGACGCCGCCTCCCCCGGCCGCCGCCAGCCGGTGGCCGCCGCGGCCCCCGCGCTCGCCCTGCTGGTCACCGGCGGGGTGTTCGTGGGCACCGTGCGACGCGCCCTGGAGGGGGTCAGCCGCTCCCTGCGCAGCCAGCGGGCGTGAGGACGCGCAACAAAAAAGACCGGCGGCGGGCGCAGCGCTACCGGTCGTGGTGAGGCCCCGCGGGGGGCGTCGATAAGCAAAAAAGTGGAGCCGCCTGCGAGAATCGAACTCGCGACCTATTCATTACGAGTGAATCGCTCTACCGACTGAGCTAAGGCGGCGGGGGCAAGAGGCTTGGGCACCATAGCCAAGTCTCAAGCCGGTGGTCAGTGTACCGGATGCCCCACAGTGGGACACAAAACCGCAGTTCAGTGCGCCTTATACGCCAGGCGCAAGCGCCCCACCAGGCCGTCGGTGGCAATCGTCGGGGTGACGTTGTCGCGCACGTGGCCGCGGCAGATCGCCACCGCGTCGAGGCAGGCAACAAGGCCCTGCTCGCCGACCTCGGCGGCCAGCTCGTCGGCCAGGGGCGCAAAATCCGGGTGGATCGGCGCGACGGTTCCGGCCGCGCCGACCGCAACCATCAGCGCATCGCGGTAGAGGCCCGCCAGGTCCACCAGCGCCAGGTCCAGGACGTCGCGGCGACGCCGGGTCAGCCGCAGTTTCTGCTGCTTTTCTAACTCCTTGAGCGCGCCCGCCGACCCGCGCGCCGCCTTCTGCGCGCCCCGCCCGCGCCCGCCCAAGCCCAGCGAGCGCTCCAGGTTGTGCCGCTCCTGCTCATCGGCCTGCGCGTACTCCTCCTCCGCCTCCTTGTCTATGGCCTTGACCAGGGAATACATGGCCTGGAAGGCGGTGTCGCCGTGGGTGATCAGCTCCGCCAAGTTGAGCACGGCGGCGCGGCGGCGCTGCATGGTGGGGGTGGTGACCAGGCGGCGGGCCCGGCCGATGTGGCGCAGGGAGGCGTGGGCCGCCAGGCGCGCATCGGCCTCGGTGGCGTGCTCCTCCTCGACGAGGATGCGCACGATCTCCTCCACCGAGGGGGTGGGCACGTAGACGTGGCGGCAACGGGAGTTCAGCGTGGTGGAAAAGTCCAGCGGGTCGGTCGACGGGGCGCAGAAGATGATGACGGTGCGCTCCGGGGGCTCCTCGACCGTCTTGAGCAGCGCGTCCGCCGCGGAGGCGGACAGCCGGTCCGCGTCTTCGATGATGAGCACCCGCCAGCGGGCGGTGGTGGGCATGCGGTGCGCGCCTGCGATGATGGTCTCGCGCACAAAGTCCACCCCGATGCTCAGCGCCTGCGGCACCACGCGCACCACGTCCGTGTGCGCGCCCTCCAGCACGGCGCGGCAGTCGGGGCAGTGCCCGCACCCGGGCTGCGGCCCGGTGCATTCGAGGGCGGCGGCGAAGGCGAGGGCGGCTTGGGCCCGCCCCGAGCCGGGTGCGCCGGTAAACACCCAGGAGTGCGTCATCGCACCGGAGGACCCGTCGCGGGCTGCGCTGGCCGCGGCGAGAATGGTGTCGCGGACGAGGGGGGCGTCGGAAAGCTGCTCGGCGACGCTGCGCGGGGTGGAACTCACGCCACCAACCATAGTGACTTGGGTGCGCGGGACTCGTTAGAGTGTGAGACATGAGTCGACTGGTGCGGGCCGTTCGGTGGCTGTGGAGCACGGCGTGGCCTCTCTACGCCGCGCTGGTGCTGGGCTCCAACGTGCTCGGCGCGGTGGCGGTCATGCTGTTCATCCGCTTCCTGCTGCCCCTGCCCGCCCTAGACCACCCGGACGGTTTCGCCCACCGCTACTCCTACCTGGCCGTGGTGGGCGTGTCCTACCTTGTCTTTGCCGTGGTGGTGGGGGCGGCGGCGACGCTGGCGGTGTTCCGCCCGGTGCTGGACTGGCAGCGCAACCCGGACGCCCACGACCCCAACATGGTGCGCAACCTGGTGCTGCGCATGCCCGTCTACCAGGCGGCGGTCAGCGCGGCGGTGTGGGGCATTGGCATCATCATCGCCACGACGGTCGCCGCCGCCGAGTCGAGCTCGCTGGCACTGGTGGTGGGGGTGACCTTCGCGCTCGCGGCCGCGGTCATGGTGCTGCTGACCTACCTTGAGGCCGAACGGCTGGTGCGCCCGGTGGCCGCCCGCGCGCTGGCCCGCCGCTTCGAGGACTCCACCCTGGAACCGCCGATCCGCTCCCGGCTGCGGCTGACCTGGCTGATGTCCACCGCCCTGCCGTCGGTGGGGGTGCTGCTGCTCATCGCGGGCCAGCGCGCCGGCTACTTCCTTGACGACGTCGCCGCCCTCCTGCCCGCCATCGTCGCGCTCACCGTCGCCGCGCTGATCACCGGGTACGTGGGCACCACCTTGTCCATCATGAGCGTGGTGGACCCCATCCTGGAACTCCAGGACGCCATCAACCGGGTGCGCCGCGGCGACTCCCACGCGGAGGTAGACATCTACGACGGCTCCGAGATCGGCGTCCTCCAGGCCGGCTTCAACGAAATGCTGCGTGGCCTACGGGAACGCCAGCGGGTGCGCGACCTGTTCGGCCGCTACGTCGGCGCGGAAGTCGCCCGGCGCGCCCTGGAGGAAAAGCCCACCCTCGGCGGGGAGGACCGCAAGGTGGCGGTGCTGTTCGTCGACGTCATCGGATCCACCACCTTCGCCGTCAACCACACCCCCGAGGAGGTGGTCGGGGCGCTGAACTCCTTCTTTGAGCACGTCGTGGAGGCGGTGCACCGCAACAAGGGGATCATCAACAAGTTCCAGGGCGACGCCGCCCTCGCCGTCTTCGGCGCCCCCCTCCCGCTTGCCGACGCCACCTCCCTCGCCCTCGCCGCAGCCCGCGAGCTGCGCGATGAGCTGGCAGGCATGGAACTCCAGGCAGGCATCGGCGTCGCCGCCGGGCACGTGGTCGCCGGACACATCGGCGGACACGACCGCTTCGAATACACCGTCATCGGAGACGCCGTCAACCAGGCCGCGCGGCTGACCGAACTGGCCAAGGACACCCCCGGCGGGGTGCTCACCAGCGCCGCCACGCTGCGCGGGGCCAACGAGGCCGAACAGGCCCGCTGGACGGTACTGAAGTCGGTGGAGCTGCGCGGGCGCCGCGAGATGACCCAGCTGGCCCGGCCGATCCGCGAGACGCTGGCGGACCGCTCCGTGCGGCGGGACTAGGGGCGCGGGGGCCGCGGGGGCCGGTGCGCTGGGGCTGCGCGGGGGCGTTGCGCGGGCCTTGTGCGGGCCTTGCACAGCCGTTGGGTACGCCCCGCCGCACGTGTGCTGTGGAGCCGGAAGGCAGTGAGTCGGGCGCAACGTAATGCAAGGTAACGTGTCCGAAGACACTACTTATTCGACTCCTCCGCGGACTCACACTTCCTGCCCCGGGCGGAGCTGAAACGAAAGGCAGAACCCACCGTGGCAGACACCCAGACCACGGGCGCGCGCACCGCTCATCCGGTCCGCGAGCTAACACTGCGCGCCATCCTCATCGGCGGGCTGATCACCCTCATCTTCACGGCGGCAAATGTCTACCTGGGCCTCAAGGTGGGCCTGACCTTTGCCACCTCCATCCCGGCGGCCGTCATCTCCATGGCGATTCTGCGCGGCGTGGCCAACCACACGGTGGTGGAAAACAACATCGTGCAGACGATCGCCTCGGCCGCCGGCACCCTGTCCGCCCTCATCTTCGTGCTCCCCGGCCTGGTGATGGTCGGCTGGTGGCAGGGCTTCCCCTACTGGACGACCCTGCTGATCTGCCTGGTTGGCGGCATCCTCGGCGTGATGTATTCCATCCCGCTGCGCCGCGCCCTGGTCACGGGCTCCAATCTGCCCTACCCGGAGGGGGTTGCGGCCGCCGAGGTGCTCAAGGTGGGCGACGATACCGCCTCTGCTGCGGAGAACAAGCGCGGCCTGAAGGTCATCGTCGCCGGCGCGCTGGCGTCAGCTGGCTACGCACTGCTCACCGCGCTGCGGGCGGTGTCCGGATCACTATCGACGTCGCTACGCGTCGGCTCGGGCGGCACCATGCTGGGTGGTTCCCTGTCGCTCGCGCTGATCGGCGTGGGCCATCTGGTTGGTGTGACCGTGGGCATCGCCATGCTGACTGGTGTGGCGATTTCTTATGGGGTGCTGCTGCCGCACTTTTCTGCCGGGCGGGTGCCGGTCGACGGGGACATCACCGAGTCGGTGTCGAGCATCTTCGCTGGGGAGGTCCGCTTTGTGGGCGCGGGCGCGATGGCGGTGGCGGCCGTGTGGACGCTGCTGAAGATCATTGGGCCGATCGTCCGCGGGATCAAGGATTCGCTGGCCTCCAACACGCGGCGCAAGGAAGGCGTGCGCGTGCCCCTGACGGAACGAGACATCCCCTTCCCCGTGGTCGCCGGGGTCATCCTGGTGCTCATGGTGCCGATTGGGCTGATGCTGTGGTGGTTTGTCGCCGACTCGGACATTCACCATCACGCGACCTCGCTGATCATCGTTTCCATTGTGTTCACGCTGCTCATCGGGCTGCTGGTGGCGGCGGTGTGCGGCTACATGGCGGGCCTGATTGGCTCGTCGAATAGCCCCATTTCTGGGGTGGGCATCATCACCGTCATCGCGTCGGCGCTGCTGATCAAGGTGATCACGGGCGACGAATCCCACACCAACCCGACGGCGCTGGTCGCCTACACGCTGTTCACGTCGGCGATCGTCTTTGGTATTGCCACGATTTCTAACGACAACCTCCAGGACCTCAAGACCGGCCAGCTGGTGGAAGCCACCCCGTGGAAGCAGCAGGTCGCGCTCATCATCGGCGTGGTCTTCGGCGCGCTGATCATCCCGCCGATCCTGCAACTCATGCTCACCGCCTTCGGGTTCCAGGGCATGGAGGGCGCCGGGCCGGACGCGCTGGCCGCCCCGCAGGCCGCTCTGATGTCCTCGGTCTCACAGGGCATCTTCGGCGACTCGCTCGACTGGTCCAAGGTGGGCCTGGGCGCCGCCATTGCTGTGGTGGTCATCCTCATTGACGAGGTCCTCGGCCGGCTGAGCTACGACCGCTTCCACCTGCCGCCCCTGGCTGTGGGCATGGGCATGTACCTGCCGGTCAGCCTCAACGTCATGATCGCCCTGGGCGGGTTCATTGGGCTGGCCTACAACAAGTGGGCGAAGCGCCACCACGCGGATGCCGAGTCCGAGGCCCCCAAACGCCTGGGCGTCCTCATGGCCACGGGCCTGATCGTGGGCGAGAGCCTGTTCGGCGTGCTCAACGCCGGCATCATTGCGGCCTCCGGGAAGTCGGAGCCGCTGGGGCTGCTTCCGGAAGGCTTCGAGCCGACCGCCACCTGGCTGGGCCCGGTGGTCTTCGCGGTGGTCATCGCGGGGTGCTACCAGTGGGTCAAGAAGGTCAGCAACGGCCGTGGCGCTGATGCGGAGGTTGGCCCGGAGGTTGGCGCGCAGCCGTGAGGCGGGTCGTCGATAGCCCGCTCGGGGCCCTGACCCTGGTTGCCGAGGCGGGTCGGCTGACACGGGTGCTGTTCGGTGACCGCGGGGCCGGGGAGTCGGCGGACTCGCCGGTGCTGGATCAGGTGCTGGAGCAGGTGCTGGATCAGGCCGCCACCCAGCTTGCCGAATACTTCGCCGGCCAGCGCCGCACCTTTGACCTGCCACTCGCCTTACCCTCCGGCGAAGACTTCCGTGCCCGCGCACAGCGGGGCCTGCTGGAGATTCCGTGGGGGCAGACGGTCTCGTATGGCCAGTTGGCTGCCCTGGTGGGTTCGCCGCGGGCTGCCCGCGCGGTGGGCACGGCGTGCCGGACCAATCCTTTGCCGGTGGTGGTGCCGTGTCATCGGGTGGTGCATGCGGATGGGTCCTTGGGTAACTATGCGGGCGGGGCGTGGATGAAGCGAGTGTTGTTGGAGTTGGAGGGGTTGCCGGGGGCGAAGGCGGCTGGTGTTGCGCCGCGGGGGCACGCGTAGGGGCTGCGGTGGTCGCTGCGGCAGGCGGGCAGCCGTGATTGCCGCTGTCGCTGGGCGTGCGTGAGCGCAAGCCTGGCCCCACTAGAGCGTGCGCGCACACCGACTGCGGGGCACCACCCGCTTTTGGGGTGCCGGAATTGACCCCGTGCTAGGCGGCGGTGGTGAATCCGGGGTGGGTGCCCGGGTCTGGGCCGGCGCGCCCTCGGATGCGTGCCCCGGCGGATTCTTCGGCGATTCCGGAGTTGTTGAACTGGATGTTGTGGTCTTGCCGGGTGCTTCCTGGTGGTGGGCGGTATCCGACTCTGCCGGTGACGGGGTCGCGTTCGGCCCAGCCGCGGTTGGCGGCGGGGTTGCGGGCGTCGTTGTTGTCGGTGTGGTGTGCCCGGCAGAGCAGGGTGAGGTTTTCGATGTCGGTGCGCCCGCCGGTGATCCAGGCGGTGATGTGGTGGACGTCGCAGCTGGTGGCGGGCATGGTGCATCCGGGGTGGGTGCACACGAGTTCGCTGGCGACGAGCGCGGCGCGTTGTTCAAGGTTGGCGGTGCGTCGGGTGCGCCCGCAGATGAGTGGGTTGCCGGTGGTGGTGTCGTGGATGAGGGTGAGGTCCCAGCGGGCGGCGCCGAGGGCGAGGACGTCGGCAAGCGTGAGGCGCACGCCTGTGTTGGTGACGTAGCCGCGTTCGGTGGAGCCGGTGAGGCCGAGGTCTGCGGTGGACATGGAGACGACGACGGTGCCGCAGCCGCCGGTGGAGCGGACTTTTCCGCTGGACCATTCGCGCAGGAAGGTGGCGAATTGGTCGCAGCGGCGCTGCGGGAGGGTGCGCCGGTCGGTGGCGTCTGTGGGCAGGTCGAATCCGGGGTTGTTGGCGGGCCGCAGGGCTGCGATGAGTTGGGCTGCGACGGGCGCCGGTAGGTAGGCGTTGAGTTGGACGCCACCATCGCCATCTGGTTGGGAGATGGTCAGTGTGCGCTTGCGGTGCCCGGCGAAGGGGTCCGCGCTGGAGCGGTTGGCGCGGGCGACGGCGCTGCGGAGCCATTCGCGCAGGTCTTCGGGGCTGCGGGTGGCGGCTTGGCGGATGGCCTCTAGGCGAAGCTCGTTGCGCCCGCGGTGGGCGTCCTTGTTCAGGTGCGCTAGTTCGCGTTCGATGATGCGGTCTTTTTCTGCGGCCAGGCGCAGTCGTTGGGCCTCGCGCTCGGCTTCCTTCCTGGCGGCCTGTTCGGCGGCGGCGCGCTGCGCGGCGGCGCGGTTGGCGGCTTCGCGCTCTGCGGCGGCCTCGGGGCTTTCCTGCGGCGGGGCGGGCACGACGCGCGGCGGCGGGGGCGGCGCGTAGCGGGACTGCCCGCGACGGATGCGGCTGTAGCCTTCCGAGCGGGAGATCCCCAGGACCTCGGTGAGGAAGTTCACGGGGTGGGCGGAGTGCACAAGGTCTCCCGCGTTGCGCGAGTGGGCGATCCACCCGACGGTGACGTCGAGGCGATCCTTGGCGCCCATGAGGGTTTCGAGCCGGCCCAGCTGCGGGGCGAGCGCCTCAAGTTCAGACAGCGTGAGATCCGGGCGCACGAGCGCGTTGATCTGCTCGAATGCCTTATCTATAGCATCGACACATCTGCGAATCGTCGGAGACACTACACTCACCCCCTTCACGTGCCTGGTTCATTCCCCAACACCCCGTATCCTCCCCGGTGCGTTGCCACCATATTAGCACGCACTTTCCATCCCCCACCACCCCGCGAGCGACCTATTTACATGATGCTGGTCACCAGCCCTACTCCTGCACCCGGAGGCCGTCGGCGAGCAGCATCATGCCGATCACCCGCACGTCCTGTATCGCCGCGCGCACCAGCACCCGCACCCACCTGCGCCGCACCGCAGACAGCCGCGGCTCCACACACGCCTGCGCCACCTGCGCCGCGAGCAGCAGATTCACCCCATGCCCGATGCCCTCACCAGCCGCATCCTCCCGCGCAATCATGCGCCGATCCTGCCCCAGCGCGGCCACCGCCGCCGCACCCAGCACCGGCACCGCCGCAGCCCACGCCCGCTTCTCGACGCCCCGCTCCCCACCGAAGACACTCCCCCCACCGAAGACACACCCCCCACCGAAGACACACCCCCCACTGGCAGCAGCACCACCGACAGCAACACCACCTAAAGCAGCACCAGCCGCCACCACCGCATAGACGCCCACCAGAACGGGCTGCGGCCGCGCACCGCGGCGCCACAGCCCGACGCCGTGGCCGACTTGCTCGCCGAGGCGAGCCGCAACGTGGAGGGCGCGGGCACGGGGGGCGTCGATAAGCAGGGCGGCCTGCGCTGTGGCGGCGGCGATGTCGGGGCGCGGCAGAGCCAGCGGGACGATAGGGCGCACCGGGGGCAGCCAGCTGGATGCTTCGCCGAGGGCCAGGTAGGCGGCGCGGCGGGGGCTGGTGCGTGCGCGGTCGATGGCGGCGGCGAGGGCGCGGACGCCTTGGCGGGTGAGTTCTACGCCCGCGGTCATGGGGGTCACGGTGAGCTACTTCTTCCGCGATCCTGCCTTGACTACCCGCTTGGTTGTCTTTTTCACCGTTTTCTTTGCCGGGGCTTTCTTGCGCGTGGCGGGACCGCCGCCGGTGGCTTCTTTGGCGCGCCGTTCGGAGAGGAGTTCGTTGGCGCGCGCGTCGGTCATGGTTTCGGGGGTGTCGCCGCGGCGTAGCGAGGCGTTGGTTTCGCCGTCGGTGACGTAGGGGCCGAAGCGGCCTTCTTTGACGGTCATGGGTTTGCCGGAGACGTCGTTGTCGCCGAGTTGCTTGAGTGGCGGTTTGGCGGCGGCGCGGCCGCGGCGTTTGGGTTCGGCGTAGATGCGGCGGGCGTCGTCAAGCGTGATGGTGAAGATTTGGTCTTCGCTTGCCAGGGACCGCGAGTCGTTGCCTTTCTTCAGGTAGGGGCCGTAGCGGCCGTTTTGGGCGGTGATAACTTCTCCGTCGGAGGGGTCGACGCCGACGTCGCGGGGCAGGGAGAGCAGCTTGAGTGCGTCGTCGAGGGTGACGGTGGCTGGTTCCATGGAGGCGAAGAGCGAGGCGGTGCCGGGCTTGAGGCGCTCGTCGATGAGCTGGGCGATGCGCTTGTCTTTTTGCTTCGCGGCGGTCTTGGTCTCCCAGTTTTTGGCGCGCTTGCCTTCGGCGGCGCGTTGGGCGTCTTCGGCGGCGCGTTCTTCGGCGACGATGCCTTCGGCCCACTCCTGGGCGGTGGTCTGTTCGTCGTCGCGCACCAGCTCGGTGACGTAGGGGCCGTAGCGGCCTTCCTTGGCCACGATCATGCGCCCGTTGTCGGGGTTGGTGCCCAGTTCGCGCCCCGACTGCGGGGTGGCGAACAGCTTTTCCGCGGCCTGGAGGGTCAGCTCGTCCGGGGTGGTGGATTCGGGCAGGTTGGCGCGCTGGTATTCGGGTTCGCCGTCAGCGCCGACGCCGACTTGGCGTTCGATGTAGGGCCCGTAGCGGCCGACGCGCACGACGACGGGGCGGCCGTTCTCGTCGTCGAAGAGGTGCAGGCTGTTGACTTGGCGGGCGTCGATGTGTTCGAGGTTTTCGCCCACGAGGGTTTTCAGGCCGCCGCGCCGGGCGATGGCGTCGGCGAGGTCGTCGGGGGCGTTGGCGTCGCCGAAGTAGAAGCTGGTGAGCCACTGGGTGCCGTCCTGGTCCCCGGCGGCGATCTCATCGAGTTCGTCCTCCATGGAGGAGGTGAAGTCATAGTCCACCAGGGAGTCAAAGTTGTTTTCCAGCAGGCCGACCACCGCGAAGGCCACCCAGGAGGGCACGAGCGCGTTGCCGCGGGACATGACGTAGCCGCGGTCCTGGATGGTCTTGATGATCGCCGCGTAGGTGGACGGGCGCCCAATGCCCAGCTCTTCCATCTTCTTGACCAGGCTGGCCTCCGTGTAGCGGGCAGGCGGGTTGGTGGAGTGCCCGTCCGCGGTCACGTCCTGAGTAGCCAAGCGCTGGCCCTGGCGCAGCTGCGGCAGCCGGCGCTCGGCGTTGTCTGCCATGGAGCGGCCGTCGGACAGTTGGGAGACCTCCACGTAGGCGCGCAGGAAGCCGGGGAAGGTGATGGTGCGCCCGGTGGCGGAGAATTCCGCCTCATCCCCGGTGGCGGCCGTGCCGGCGATGGTCACCTTCAGCGAGGTGCCCTTGGCGTCCGCCATCTGGGAGGCGACGGTGCGCTGCCAGATCAGCTCGTAGAGCTTGTATTCTTCGGTGTCCAGTTGTCCGCGCAGGGCGCCGGGGGTGGCAAAGTGTTCGCCCGCCGGACGGATGGCCTCGTGGGCTTCCTGCGAGTTTTTCACCTTGCGGTCATAGCGGCGCGGGGCGTCCGCCACGAATGCCTGCCCGTAGAGTTCCGCGGCCTGGGCGCGGGCGGCGTCGATACCCTGGGCGGACAGGGAGGTGGAGTCCGTACGCATGTAGGTGATGTGGCCGTTTTCGTAGAGCCGCTGCGCGATGCGCATGGTGCGCTCCGAGGTGAAGTGCAGCTTGCGGCCGGCCTCCTGTTGCAGCGTGGAGGTCATAAACGGCGGGTAGGGCCGGCGGGTGTAGGGCTTGTCCTCCACCGCGGTGACGGCCAGTTCGCGGCCACGCAGCCCTTCGGCCAGCCGCGTCGCGCCGGCTTCATCGATCACCGTGACCGCGGCGGCATCCTTCAGCTCGCCACGGTCGGTGAAGTCGCGTCCCTGCGCTACTCGACGCCCATTGAGCCCCGTCAGCCGCGCGCTGAAGGTCCACGGGTTATCCGCATCGCTTGCCGACGCCCCGCCTGCCGACGCACCGTCCGCTGGCGCACCGCTTGCCGACGCCGCCCCGGCCCCCGTATCCAGCTCCGCGGTCACGTCCCAGTACTGGGCGGAGACGAACGCCATGCGCTCGCGCTCGCGCTCCACGATCACGCGCGTGGCCACGGACTGCACCCGGCCCGCCGACAGCCGCGGCATGACCTTCTTCCACAGCACCGGGGAAACCTCATAGCCGTAGAGGCGGTCGAGGATGCGGCGCGTTTCCTGGGCGTCGACCAGGTTGGCGTCCAGCTCGCGGGTGTTGTTGGCGGCCTCGATGATGGCGGGCTTAGTGATCTCGTTGAACACCATGCGGCGCACCGGCACCTTGGGCTTGAGTACCTCCAGCAGGTGCCAGGCGATGGCCTCGCCTTCCCGGTCGGGGTCTGTGGCTAGATAGAGTTCGTCTACCTCTTTGAGCTTGCGGCGCAGGTCCGCAACCTTCTTCTTCTTTTCGGGGCTGACCACGTACAGCGGGGTAAAGCCGTGCTCGGTGTCCACGCCCAGCCGCGCCCAGGGTTCCTTCTTGTATTTCGCGGGCACGTCCGCGGCACCACGCGGCAGGTCACGGATATGACCCACCGAGGCCTCCACGATGTAATCATCGCCGAGGTAGGGCTGGATCTTCTTCGCCTTCGTCGCCGACTCCACGATGACCAGGCGCTTCTTACCCGATCCCTGAGCTGCTGCCACGGGAAACCCGTCCTTTTCTTCGTCTTTGCGATCTACCGTCGTGCTGCCGTCGTACCACTGGTGCGCCACCGGCGTGCCACGGATGTGTCACCGGTGTGCCGCGGGTGCGGGGGCGCTGACCGCCACCCGCAATTCCTACCAAACACGGCACCCACGCGCGTCCCACGCACCACGCCGCCACACCTTTAAGGGGCGTCTCACTGCATGAACACGGCGTCCTGGGTGCAGCGAATCGAGGACGCGGCGGTCCCACTACTGCTACACCGTACACAGTATTTAATGCTCCGCTTGCATGGGCTGCGGCAGATACCCGCCGCCTCCCCGCCCGCTTACTGCCCCTTCGCTGCCCCCAAACAGCGCACCCGCGGGGGCCACCGGGGGCAGTGGGCGCAAAAAATCAGCGCCGCGCTACCGCCCCCACAGGCTGTGCGCAAGCACGCAGTCTAGGCTAGTCAGAAACCTGTTCCCCAAAGCTTTTCGACGCCCCCGCGCCGGCAAGCACCCACCAGAAAAGAAACCACCAGCAAAGGACAATCGATGGCAGATCAGCTCACCAGCCTCATCGAGCTGTTTGTAACCCACGCGATGTTCTACCCCATTTGCGGGGCGTTCATCATCCTTGACTGCCTCTGCCCTATCTTCCCCGGCGAATCGTTGCTCTCCATGGCCGGCGCCTGGGCGGGGGCCACCGGGCGGCCCAGCCTGCGCGGGGTCATCGCGGTGGGCATGATCGCGGCGATCATCGGGGATAATATTTGCTACGCCCTGGGCACTCGCTTCGTTCACATCATCCGCAACGCAAACCCGCGCAGTAAGCTCGCCCGCGCCGCCCGCTGGGTCAACCACTCCATGCGCCGGCGCGCGGGGCTGTCCATCATCATCGCCCGGTTCATCCCCTGGGCACGCTGGGTGCTCACCATCATGCTGGGGGCCACCCGCTACTCCTGGTGGCGCTTCTTCCTCTTTGACACCATCGGCGTGACCGTGTGGGCGTTGCAGGCCAGCCTCATCGGCTACCTCGGCGGCTGGGTGGTCCAGGACTATCCCCTGGTGGGCATGGCGCTGGGCATCATCATGGGCTTTGCCGTGGGCATCCTCATCGACCGGCTGCGCGCCCGCTTCTCCGATTACCACGAGGTCATCACCGCCACCTCCGCGGCCTGATCATCGCTTATCGACGCCCCTTTCCCTCCCGCACCCACGCTGTGCCTACGGTGCGCACGGGGCGTCGGCAAGCAAAAACCCCCGCCCACCGCGCAGGTCAACCTGCGGGCGGGGCGGGGGTTACTGCCCTAGGAGGGTCCTAGAGAGCGCGGACCTGCTGGGCCTGGGGGCCCTTGGCGCCCTCGCCGATCTCGAACTCAACGCGCTGGTTCTCCTCCAGGCTGCGGAAGCCGCTGCCCTGGATCTCGGAGTAGTGAACGAACACGTCGGCAGAGCCGTCCTCGGGAGCAATGAAGCCGAAGCCCTTCTCCGCGTTGAACCACTTGACAGTTCCCTGTGCCATTTTTTGCACACCTTTTCTTGGGTTGGAAAGTGGCGGGAGTCGATTTACCCCCCGCCACGGGTGGTGCGGCCGCACCGAACTCCCAGAAAACGACTAGCTGACAAACAGCGACGACGCCCTGGACGCCCGCGGTAGATCTCTTGCGAGCGCCTTGACACTGCGCACAGAAAACTGCGACCTAACAACAGTGTGTCACGAATCCGTTCGCAGCGATAGTATCGGGCCTTAGATGTCCATCAACTCCGGAAAACAAGCAGGTCACGGGGAGCAGTCCCCTCAGGCCCCTACCCCCGATCGCGGTCACACACAGGTTGCCCCTGTCGAAATTGGCCACGAATTGGGGGCCCTGCTCCACTACCGCCACCCCACTGCGACATGCACCCACGCCGAAACAATCCCGCCGCGGCCCGCCGCCTACGCCGACTGGCCCGACTGGCTACCCGACGGACTGCGCGACTACTGGACGGATGACGCAGGCATCCAGCGCCCCTACGCGCACCAGGTAACCTGCGCCACCTACGCATGGAATGGCCAGCATGTGGTGATAGCTACCGGCACGTCTTCCGGGAAATCGCTGGGCTACCTCATGCCCGTGCTCTCCCGACTAGCCACCACCACCCACGACTGCGCCCTCTACCTCACCCCCACCAAGGCTCTAGGATCAGACCAACTAGCCACCGTCCAACGCCTCACACGCACCGTGCCCGAGCTCGCCGACATCCACCCGGCCCCCTACGACGGCGATACCCCCACCGAGGCCAGATCGGGCATTCGCGAGCGCTCCCGTTTTGTTTTTAGCAATCCAGACATGGTGCACACCTCCCTGCTCGCCCACCACCCGCGCTGGGTGCGGCTCCTGCGCCACCTGCGCTACGTCATCATCGACGAATGCCACACCTACCGCGGCATCTTCGGCGCCAACGTCGCCCTAGTCATCGCCCGACTACGCCGCATCGCCGCCGCCTACGGATCACACCCCACCTTCATCCTCGCCTCCGCCACCGCCGCCGACCCCGGCGCGCACGCCGCCCGCCTCATCGGGGCCACCGACGACGAGCCGATTGCCACCGTCACCACGGACACCGCCCCCACTGGCACCCGCACCGTCATGCTGTGGGAACCCGGCTTCCTGGAAGGACGCGAAGACGCCGCCGGTGAACCCATCCGCCGCGCCGCCAACACGGAAGCCGGCGAACTCATGGCCGACCTGATCAGCCAGGGCGCCCGCACACTGACCTTCGTGCGCTCCCGCCACGGCGCGGAAACCGTGGCCCTACGCGCCGCGGAAGAACTCCGCCTCGCCGGGCGCCCCGACCTGGCCAGCCGGGTGGCTTCCTATCGCGCCGGCTACCTCGCCGAGGACCGCCGCCGACTCGAACGCGAACTCGATGACGGCACCCTCCTCGGGGTGGCCACCACCAACGCCCTGGAGCTGGGCATTGACGTCGGGTCCCTCGACGCGGTCATCGTCGCCGGCTTCCCCGGCACCGTGGCCTCCTTCTGGCAGCAAGCCGGGCGCGCCGGGCGGCGCGGCCAATCCAGCCTGGTGGTCTTTGTCGGCCGCGACGACCCACTGGACACCTACCTCCTCCACCACCCGCAGGCCCTGCTCGGCCGGCCCCTCGAACGCACCGTATTCAACCCGCACAACCCCTATGTTTTGCGCGGACACCTCTACTGCGCGGCCGTTGAGCGCCCCTTAGCCTTCGCCGAGGTGGCCGCCTTGGGTGCCACGGACGTGGTTGCAGATCTCGCCGCAGAAGGGCTGCTGCGCCGGCGCCCCACCGGCTGGTTTCCGGTGGCCCTGCACGCCGGGGCCCGCGACGCCCGGGCAGACGACCCGGACGACCCCTTCGGCCCCGGCTACCTCACCCCAGAGACCGCGCACGCGGCCGTCAACCTGCGCGGCGGCAGCGGCGCGGAGGTCCTCATCTGCGATGCCACCGACGGGCGGCTGCTGGGCACTATCGACGCCGCGCGCGCCACCTCACAGCTCTTCGAAGGCGCCGTCTACCTGCACCAATCCACCAGCTATGTCGTCGACGAGCTCGACCTCGACGACGGCGTGGCGCTGGTGCACCCGGAGCGTCCCGACTACTCCACCACCGCCACCTCAGACACCGACATCCGCATCCTGGGCGGACCGGACCCCGAACACCTGTGGAACCCCTCGCCAGGGTTGTGGGTAGCCAACGTGGACGTGCAGGTCACCCGCCGCGTCACTGGGTATATCACCCGGCTATCCGATGGCACCGTCCTCGACCACACCCCCCTGGATCTGCCGCCGGACCAGCTGACCACCCGGGCCGTGGCCTACACCATTGACCCCCTGGCGCTGCGGGCCATGGGCATTTCCGACGCCGCGGTCCCGGGCACCCTGCACGCCGCCGAGCACGCCGCCATTGGCATGCTGCCCCTCCTGGCCACGTGCGACCGCTGGGACCTCGGCGGAGTCTCCACCGCCTTGCACGCCGACACCGGACTGCCCACCGTGTTTGTCTATGACGGCCACCCCGGCGGCAGCGGCTTCGCCGACCTGGGCTACGCCGAGTTTTCCGCCTGGATCACCGCCACATTCGAGGCGGTCCGCTCCTGCCCCTGCGAAGCGGGCTGCCCGTCCTGCGTCCAGTCCCCCAAGTGCGGCAACGGCAACCAGCCGTTGGACAAGCAGGGTGCGATCACCCTGCTGGGCGCCCTGGTCACCATGGTGGGCGCCCCCGCCTAGAGCGGGCCCGCCCTGGAGGTGGCGTGCCGACGCCCCACCGTCGCCGTGACCACCACGTCTGCTCCCTCCCGCGCGCAGGAGCGCATCTGCGCCCCATTGGCCGCCGCGACCCGGCTGGCCTCCTGGCAGGCCGCGCCGCTGCCGAAGGCCTCCCAAGCGCCAGCGACCGCGGCCATGTCTGCGGCCACCTGGGCCCGATGCGCCGCGACAACCTGGCTGGCCGCCCCGACGATCACCCCCAGCAGGCTCACCAGCGCCACAACCATGCCGGCGGCCGCCACGGTGGCTGAACCCTCCTCATGGCGTCGAGGCCTCACGGGGCCGCCACCTCCTGCGGGAAAACCGCGGTGGCGGTGCGCGCCCCGAGGGGCGAGCCGACGGTGGCCTGCGCACGCACCCACCCATCGTGCTGGGTGATCGACACCGTGGCCCGACCATCTGGTGGTGCTGACACCCCGATGGCGGCGGCGCGCGCGGCGGCCCCGGCGGCGTCGATAGCCGCAATGTGGGCAGCCACCGTGGCCATTCCCGCGACGATGGCGGCAAACACGGTGATAAGCACCGCGAGGGAGAGCGCGGCCTCAATGGTCACCGAGCCGGACTCGCCGCTATCCCGGGATGTTGTTGAGCGCATCGGTGATGATGTTCTGGATGGCGCTCGACACCGCCGAGCTATTGACCACCGCATACAACACGGCGGCTAGCGCTGCGGCGGCCAACGTGCCCATGGCGTACTCGATGGTCGACAGCCCGGAATCGGTGTCCAGGCGTTCCCGCAGCCGGGCATGGGCGCGCGTGGCGGCGGTGAACAGGCGGGTAGAAAAAGTGCTGTGGAACATGGTGTGAACTCTCCTTTTGAGCTCGAGAACTGATGAATGACTACTCAGAGATTGCGCCTGCGGCGCTGTATCGCGCCCAGCGATGACGAGCTAGGCCAACAGCTCCGCGGCGAGGCTGATGATCACCGGGGCAAGCCCCAGGATCAGAAAGGCGGGCAGGAAACACAGGGTCAGCGGCATGGCGATGAGCACCCCGGCGCGCTCGGCACGCGCGGTGGCACTATCAGCGCTGTCTTGGCGCAACGACTGGGCGATGCGCCGCGCCCCCTCGACCACGCGGGCACCGGACTGCTGTGAGCTAGAGACCAGTTGGGCCAATTGCTCAAGCCCCGGCACCCCGGCCGCCGCCTCCCAGGCACGCTGGGCGGGAACCCCGATAGCCGCCAAGGCGGCCACCGTGGCCCACACCGCACGGACCCGCGGGCTGCGGCAACATCCGGCTACAACGCGCGCCGCCGTCGCAGTGCTTAACCCGGCCTCCACGCAGGCGGCGTAGAGATCCACATCCGCGCTGATCTCCGCGGACAGCAACTGCCAATTGGTGCGGCGCGACCGGAACCGCCGGGCGGGCGGCGGGCCGTCGCGAGCCCGCGGGAGATCGCCGAGTCGTCGGACAGCACAGGGATCACCGAGCAGGCACGCGACACTGGCCAGCAGCAATGCCAGAGTCATGCGATCACCCCCGCCCGCGCAATGATGGCCTGGGACCACAACACCCCGGCACACAGCAGGGCCATCCCCACGACCAGCAGCAGGCCGCCCAGGCCGCCGGAGGTCAACACCCGCACCGGGTGCGCCCCCATGGCCGCGCCCAAACCCAGCCCCGCGACGGGCAGCGCGGAGAGGATCACCGCGGTGGAGGTGGGGCCCGTCAGCGCGGCGGCGGTGGAGCTGCGCTGGCGTACGGCGGCGTCGAGACGCGCCTGCGCCTGGCTGAGCAGCCCGGCCAACGGCACCCCATGCTCCCGGGAGGCCGCCCACACCGCGGCGATGGGAGCAAGCAGGGCGTCGGTGTGCTGCGCGCCTTCCGTGGCCGCCAGGGCGCGCAGCTCCGGAATCAGGCTCGCCGCGTGGGGTTCCTGGGCATGGCGGGCCAGCTGCGCGACCGCCCGGCCGGGATCCGTGCCGGCCTCCAGCTGGGTGACCAACAGGCCCAGCAGGTGCGCCAACGCCGCCCGACGCCGAGCCAGCGCACGCTGCGCCCGCATCCGGGCGACCAGGCGTACCGCCGTGGCCACCCCCATCCCGACGGCGATGACGCCTGAGGCCTGCTGGGCCCACAGCGCAAGCCCGCCGACTAGGCAGGCGACCAGCACCCAGCCGTGGCGCCCCGGAATCAGCGCCATGCCGGCGGGCAGGATCCGCCACGCCGGACGCACCACCGTGCCCACCGCCAGCGCGCCGGCTCCCAATGCCAGGGCACACGTCCACCCCCACGCGCCCATCATTGCGGCTCCTTCGCGGCACACAGCTCCGGGTCCTCCGGCAGGCTCTCCGGCACGCCCAAGGCGTGACACAGCGGCGCAAAGCCGGGCTGTGGCCCCGCATCGACGTCCCAGACCACGGTGGTCTCCACGAGCCCGTCCGCGCCGCGGCGCACGGTCCCTACCTGGGCCAGGCGGCGCTTGGCATCGGCACCCCGGCGCATGACCAGGATGACGCGCACCGCCGCGGCGAGCTGGCTGTGCGCGGCGGTGCGTTCCAATCCGCCCAGCGCGGCCAGCGCCTCAATCCGGGCGGGGACCTCGGCGATGGAGTTCGCGTGCGCCGTTCCGGCCCCGCCGTCATGGCCCGTGTTCAAGGCGGCAAGCAGATCCACGATCTCCGCGCCGCGGATCTCCCCGACCACGATGCGATCCGGGCGCATCCGCAGCCCTTGGCGCAACAGCATGGACAGGGTGATCTGGCCGTGACCCTCCACGTTGGCGGGCCGTCCCACCAGGTTGACCACGTGCGGGTGGCGCGGGGCAAGCTCCGGGGTGTCCTCGATGCACAGGATGCGTTCCGTGTCCGGTACCAGGGACAACAGCGCGGACAGCAGGGTCGTCTTTCCCGATCCCGTGCCGCCGACGATGAGGAAGGACCACCTGCGCGCGACCATCGCCTGAAGGATGGCCGCCAGCGCGGGGCTGAGTGTGCCCCGTTCGACCAAACCGGCCACGCTGAGGGTGGCCTGGCGCAGCACGCGCAGGCTCAGGCAGGTGCCCGACTCAGACGGCGGCGCGAGCACGGCGTGCATGCGTACGGTAGAGCCGTCCTCACGCAGCAGCCTGCCACCGGCGAAGGGCTGCGCATCATCGAGCCGGGTTCCGCAGCTGTGCGCCAAGCGCGTGGCCAGCCTGCGCACCGCGGCATCATCGCCGAGGCTTATCGACGTCGCCCGCTCAAGACCGCAGCCACGGTCAAACCAGATGGAGTCCGGTCCGTTGACAAGCACGTCCGTCACCCCCGGCATGCTCAGCAGCGGTTCGAGGGCGCCCGTCCCATGAGACTCGTGGCGCAACTGGCGCAGCACCTCGACCATGTCCAAGTCACTGATCACTCCGGCTTCTTCTCGGACCAGGTTGGCCAGCGCGTCTGCATCCAGTGCGGCGCTTCCCGCGCTGCGGGCCAGCCGGGCCTGGACCGCGTGCACCAAGGCATCATGCCGGGTTGTCGCTGCGGCGGTCATGGCTGCCCCTGTCCACAGCAGGCGGCCAGCAGCGGGCGCAGATCCTTGCCCAGTCCCGCCGGAAGTCGGCCGGCCAACCCTGTGGTCTCCACCAGCTTGGCCACCTTGGGGTGCGTCCGAATCTGGCCGGTCACGGCAACGTCTGTCAGCCGTTCTACGTCGTGGACCCCCAGTCCGCTCCAGCCCCGGGCGCGCAGCACCAGGTGCAGACGGGCCTGCCCGGTGCGCATCCGCGCTAGGGTGCGCGCGGCCGCCGCCCCGGCGCGAATCTCTGGGGGCACAATCACGATGAGGTGATCGCACTCCTCGCACGCCGCCTCGGCGAGCTCACCGCGGGCATTAATATCCACGATCACCGGGCCGTGTCCACCCCGCAGGGTGGCAATGGCCCCGCGCAGTTCCGCGGCCCGCAACCGGTACCCGGTGTCTACCGTCGAGCGCGCCGCAGACAGCACGCAGACCCCGGCCCGGGTAGTAGGCAACGCGGCCAGCAGGTCCGCACACGGGGTGGATCCGGCCGCAAGATGAACGTCCGGCCAGCGGGCCCCGGGGCTATCTTCAAGGCCTAAGAAAAGGTCCACGCCCCCGGAATGGGCGTCCGCGTCAACGAGCACGGCCCCCGAACCCGCGGCAACGGCCAGGGCCGCGGCCGTGGTACTCGCCCCCGCACCACCGACTACCCCGCACACCCCGATAACTGGCTGGTGGGAGGGCTGGCCCAGGCGGGCGCTACCGCGTGCAGTGCCCTGGCTCAGCCCCTCTCGCTGGGTCGGGGTGGCCTGGCGTGTCGCTTGTTGAGCAGCAGCGATGGCGCGCAGCACCTCCGCGGCCTGCGCGGGCAGGACAAAGCCGGCTTCTGCCCGCGCGGCAACCACCTGGGAATCAGCAACCGGCCCGGGTTCTGCGGCGAGGAAAAACACCCCGGGGCGCGGCGCAGTGCCGGCGGCCAGCCAGGCCTGCGTCCCCGGGGCGTCCACGAGCACCGCGGTGGCCCGCTCCCACAGGCGAGCGATGGTGGCCGGCTCCAGGGTGGACACCGTTCCGTGACCGCAGGCTGCGGCGATGTGGCTGGCCTCCGGGTGGATGGCGGGGTCGGCGCAGACCACCAGGACGGGGTGGCTCGGCCGACTGTCCAGCCGGGCGGCCTGTGCGCTCAGTGTTGATGACCTCATGGGTCTTGAGTCTCATGGCCGTCCGCCGACTCAGCTAGGCCCGTGGCCTCCGGCTGTGGATAACTGCCCATTTTGGTGACGCGTCACTACCGCGCTGTGGATAACTCGAACGTACGGCACAGCTCCGCGGCATAGACCGGCGATACTGACACGCATGAACACACAGCACAGTGGCGCCGCAAAAGTATCCGGACATAAGGGACGGCCCGCGCCTCGGGGGGGGGTGTGCGCGGGCCGTCAGTAACCCGGTCTCGGGGGGGGTGGACCGGGGCAGGCCACACAGTATATCGGGGCCTTGCACGGACGATTATGACACACCTTCTCCCACCGTGGCAAGCCCACCGCCAAACATTTTTCAATCACCGCGTTGACCTGCACTTTTCCTTGCCACAACCCCAGCCCAGCCCCCGTGACGGCGTGCCCTCAGCCCGCCGCCCGGGCGATGCCCTCCGCCTCCTGCGCCCCTGCCGCCCAGGCCTGCACAACCAACCGGATCAGGCCTACCGTCTCCGCCCCGGCCTGCGCCTCCAGGTACGCCGCCCGGTTGCGGTTGAGGTACGTCTCCGGGACGGCCAGGCCCCGCGGGTCGAAGCCGCTAGCCACCGCCATCGCCCGGCACGCCGCCCGCGCGATAAGCCCGCTGCGCGCGCCAAAGGGGCGCGCCACCAGGATCTCCGCGTGCACCACCTGGGGGATCAGCGCATCACCCAGGCGACCCCGCGGCCGGGTATCGCTGATGAGCTGGCCCAGGCGCAGCACACGCTGCGCGGCAAAATCGCTTAAGGGCCTACCCGGACCCCCGGCGAGCACATCCATGCGCGCCAGCACCTGCATGGGCGAGCGCGTCAACGCGCGGGCGGTCTGCTGCGCCACGCTGGGGGCCAAGACCGAATAGACATCGATGGCGCGGCGCACACCGGGATCGTCCGGGTCGAGGCTGCGGGAGGAGGGGGCGTCGATAAGCGCACTCATGCGCGCACCCCGCAGCACGGATTCCGCGCCGGTGAGCTCCGGCTTGCGCAGGCTCACCGGGCGGCGATGAACAGCCGCAATGGCGTCCGCCGCCGCCTGCGCCACAGCGCCCAGCTCCGCACGCGCGCCCAACTCCTCCCAGCCGAAACCAGTCATGGCACCACCGTAACGCTCTTATGGCGACCATTCGTGGCAGGATGGGCGGCAACTACACTGTGTGGGAGAATGTCGAAGGATAACCCCGACACCGACACCGATACACCAGAATCATTTAATCCTTGGAGGATGAACCACGTGAGCACCGCGAGCAACAAGGACGGTCTGTACACGGACACCGCGCAAAACTTCGCCCCAAAGGTCAACTCGATTCCCTTGAGCGACGTTGACGCCTCCACGGGCAACCAGTCCATTGGCACCCTGGTCAGCAACGCCACCTCGCAGATGTCCACGCTGGTGCGCTCCGAGATCGAGCTGGCTAAGACCGAGCTTGCCACGGAGGCCAAGAAGGGGGCCATCGGCGGCGGACTGTTCGGCGTGGCCGGGGTCATCGCCCTGTACAGCTCCTTCTTCTTCTTCATCGCCCTGGCCGAGGTCCTGGCGATCTGGCTGGACCGCTGGGCCGCCTACCTCATCGTCTTCCTGGTGATGATCGTCGCCGCCGGCGTGCTGGCCCTGGTGGGCTTTAAGAAGGTCAAGAAGATCGGCGCCCCGAAGAAGACCATCGAGTCGGCCAAGGAACTGAAGAACCTTGTTCCCGGCTCCGCCCAAAAGAAGCTGGAGTCCTCCGAACGCGGCATGTTCAGCTAGCCGCACCGCCCGGCCCGCGCCGGGCTTGCTTTATCTTCCGGTCTCCCCCACGGACCCCGCAGCGGTCCCGCCCGGGAGACCGGCCTGTCTGTCCACCACGCGCCGGCCCCGCCAACCAGCCACCAACCCGCAACCCGCCACCGACCCGCCACCGACCAGCCCAGGAGGATTTTCGCCGTGCCACACCCCAGCGAGCGCCCCGCCGATTGGGCGCCGGCCTCGCCCAAGGTGGTTGAGCTCGACGGCCCTTGGGACCATGAGCTGGTATACACCCGCGGCGTCCGCCTCCACGTCGCCCACGCCGGCGACCCCGGCGACCCGTTGGTGGTGCTCATCCACGGCGCTTTCGGCGGGTGGTGTGATTATCGGCTCGTCCTCGCCCCGCTGGCGGCGCAGGGGTACCACGTCGCGGCGGTGGATCTGCGCGGCTACGGCATGTCTGACAAGCCGCCCAGCTCCTTTGGCTATGACATCCGCTCGGCCGTTGGCGACATTGTGGGGCTCATCCGCTCCCTGGGCCACGAGTCCGGCACCGTGGTGGGCACCGATGCCGGCGCCGCCATCGCCTGGTGCCTGGCCAGCGCCTACCCCCAGCGGGTGGATGCGATTGTCAGCATCGCCGGCGCCCACCCGGCGGACATGCGCGCGGCGCTGCGGGCCCACCCGTGGCTGCTGCGCCGCCGCCTCTGGATGACGCTTGCCGCCGCGCTGCCGAGCCGCCGACTCGCCGCCGCGCTCATCGACACCGAAGCCGCGTGCCGACGCCACCTCGCCGCCGCCACCACGCCCCGCGCCCGCCGCACCACCACCTACGCCGAGACCCTGCGACTGCGCACCGCGGCACGGCGCATCGGCTCAACGCAGCAGGCGCGCCTGCGAGCCGTGCGCCTGGTGGCCCGGCGCCTGCCGGTGCGCTGGGCTGGCGAGGACCCCACGCCCGTCCCCGTACTGAGCATCTGTCCCCCGGCGCGCCGGTGGCGCGTATTCAGCCGGGCCTACCAGGCCCGGATGGCGCCCGGAGTGACGCTGACTGAGGCCTCCATTCCCGGCACCCGGGAGCTTCCCTACCTGGAGGATCCTCAGGCCTTCCTGGAGACCCTGGGGGCGTTTCTGGCGCGCGTGACCGCCAGGCACACCAGCCGCGACTAAGACACACCTCGCGCGGCGCGGGCACCGGCGCTCTCACAGCCTTAGCCGCAGCCTTAGCCGCCGTCTTGGCCGCAGCCGCAACCGCAGGCGCAGCTCCTAGCGCGCCACGCAGCCCTGCGTATCCACCGGCTGGGTCAGGTCGGTGACATCGCCAATCCGGTTTTGTACCTCCCGGGCGGTCAGCGCATAGCCGGTGTCCGTGTGGTCCACGGAGGCGCCGAAGACCACCCCGAGGACCTCGCCGTCCATGTTGAGCATCGGGCCGCCCGAGTTGCCTTCTCGGATGGAGCCGCGCACGGTGTAGGCCTGGCGCTCGTAGCGGCCGGTGGCGTAGATGTCCGGCCCGGCGATGGTCAGCGAGTTGCGCACGCGCGCCGGGGCAGCTTCAAAGGGGCCGGATTGGGGGAATCCCATGACCACGGCGTCTTGGCCCGTGGTGGCCTCGTCTTGTGCCCAGGGCAGCGCCGGCAGGCCCAGCCCGGGGCTGTGGAGCACCGCAATATCAAGTTCGGGGTTGTAGTAGACGACGTCGGAGTCGCGCACCCCCAGCACCGTGTCCAGGCGCACCCGGTCCGTGCCCGCCACAACGTGGGCGTTGGTGACCACGTAGTCCGGTGCGGCGACGAATCCGGAGCCCATGAGTCGCCGGCGGCAGCCCAGGGCGTCGCCCATGACGTGGATGACGCCGGGGCGGGTGCGTTCCACCAGGGCGTGGTCGCTGACGGTGATGTTGGGGGCGGCGACTTCCGGTGCGGTCTGGCGCGCAAATGGGGAGATCAGCGGCGGCAGGCCGGACTCGTTGAGCATCGCGGCGACCTTGGAGGGCACCTGCTTGGCAATAGGCGGACTCAGCTCGTCCATGGCGCCGAGGATGCGGGATCCTTGAAGTCCCGCGGCGGCGGCGCCGGACAGGCCGGTGGCCAGCGGGATGGATACCAGCCACATGACCAGCAGCGCGGCGACGGCCTGGAAGAAGGACCCCACCGCGGAGTCCAGCTTCAGGGAGGAGCGCATTTTGATGCGGTGGCGCAGCGTCGATCCGATGAGCCCGCCGACTAGGTTTCCCACGGCGACCAGCAGGATGACCACCGCGACGCATAGCGCGAAGCGCAGCGCCACCGAATCTGTGAGTTGCATCACCAGGGGGGCTCCCCCGGCGGCAACGAGGAGGCCTGCGACCACACCCACGGCGGCTAGCACAGACGTGAGTGCCCCTTGGCGCCACCCACCGACGGCGGCGACGATCACCACGACGGCCACGATGGCGTCGACGATCAGGCTCATGTCCACTACTGCACTCCTCCGGCTTAGTCAGGCGCACTCCCGTGACAGCGTACCGGTCTCAGCGCCCCAAACATCCCGCTGCATCGCCGGTATCACCCCCGCCCCGCTTATCGACGCCGCCCCCATCACCATCCCGCAGAAAAGGGGCTCAGTGGGCGTCCCACATCGCCCCGCCCCCGGGCGCCTCATTGTTGCGCGATCTGTCCAACGCCGCACGCAGATCAAGCACCGTCTCCGCATCCCAGGGGCGCTCCCAGCCCCCGGCGCGCAGGAGACCATCGATCAGCGCCCCCGTAAAGCCCCACACGAGGTAGTCGCGCACCCAAAATGCGGGCCCGGACCAGCCGCGCAGCCCCACCTCCAGGCGCTGCCTGGGGTCCGCCAGATCGGCCAAGGGAGCCACGAAGACGTCATCGTTTTCCAGCGGGCTGGCCACACCCACCTCGCCGAGGCGATGCCGGTACGCCAGGACGGGATGCACCGGCGCCCCCGACGCCCGGATAGCCACCCGGTCAAGCTGCGCCAGGGGGGTGACATCATGGCGATCCAGGCCGGTCTCCTCCCACGCCTCCCGCAGGGCCGCATCAATGGCGCTGACGTCGGCGGCGTCGATGCGCCCACCGGGGAAAGCCACCTGGCCCGCGTGGGCGCGCATGGTAGGGGTGCGGTGGGTCAGCAGCAGGCCCGCGTCCTCCGGCAGCTCCGTGGCCGCAGGGTCGCCCGACAGCGCCATGAGGACGGCGGCCTGGCGGCGGCGGCGCGCGGCCGCAAACCGGCCGGCAGGCCCCAGCTGTCGGGTGACGGTGCTGGTCAGGGTGCCGGCGCGGGCGGCGTCGATAAGCGTGCGCAACCACTGCGGGGCCTCATCGGGCCGCGGGTAAATGTTCGCGCCGGGGCTATCGGCGGGCGGGCCCGGGATCACGACAACGCCCCCCGAACCGCCTGCTCCAACTCCGCCGGGCTGGCAAACGTGCGCGGCAGCGTGGCCAGCACCTTCCCATCGCGCACAACGAGCGTCACCGGCACCACCTTAGGAAGCCCCAACGCGGCAGCAAAAGAACCATCCGGATCCTGAAAACTCGGCAACGCCACCCCCAAATCAGTGAGCAAATCCGCACCCGCGGCACCGTGGACATCCGCGTGAACGCCCACCACCGTCCACTCCGGATGCTGCCGCGCAAACTCCTCCATGACGGGCAACTCCGCCCGGCACGGCTGGCACCACCACGCCCACACGTTGACCACCGCCACCTTCCCCGCAGACGCCTCCCCACCGACTCCCTGCGGCCCCAGGCACCCTAACCCCACGCCCGCGATGCTCGAACCCGGGCACGCCGGCTGCGCCGCAACATCCCACGACTCCTCCTGGCTTGCCACCCCACTGCCAACCCCGGGCGCGCCACCCGTGGCGGCGGGACTATCCGGCAACGTCAGCATCCGCGGCACCACCAGCGCCAGCACGGCCACCACGACGACCACCACGCACACGTAGCCGATCACCACGAAGCGGGTGCGCCGCGAACCCAGACCTGACGCACTCGCCGTCGCGGGCGGCAGGGGCGCTGCGGGCGGCGCCGACTCCGCCTGCGGCTGGGACGGGGTATCCGAAGACTCGTGTGCCATCACCGCTGACCTCCACTCGATTGCCGTGCCGCAGGTTGCCCTGCCGCCTGATTCTCCTGTGCGCCCTGCGCCGTCGCGCGTTGCACTGCTGCGCCCTGCTCCGCCGCGCCCTGCGCCGTCGCGCACTGCGCCGCCACCGGGCAGTGCGCACAGTCGGGCCGCCGCGCCCGACAAAAGCGCCGCCCGAGGAAGATCAGCCGGTGGGACAGGCCCGTCCACCGCTGCGGCGCTACCTGCGCGCACAGGTCCTTCTCCACCGCCAGCGGGGTGGTGCCAGCGCTGAGCCCCAGTCGGCGCGCCACCCGCGCCACGTGGGTGTCCACGGCCAAGGCGGGCAGGCCAAAGGCGTTGCCGCGCACCACGAGCGCTGTCTTGCGGCCCACGCCGGGCAGGCTGGTCAACTTCGTCAGGCCGCGCGGTATCTGGCCATCAAAATTGCGCATCAATTCATGCCCCATACCTACTAGATGATGGGCTTTAGATCGAAACAGTCCGGTGGGTCGAATTATCTGCGCAATGTCTTCTTCAACGGCCGCGGCGTAGGCGGCGGCGTTGGGGTAGCGGGCAAAAAGTTCGGGGGTTACCTGATTGACTCGCGCGTCCGTGCACTGGGCGGAAAGGATCGTTGCCACGGCCAGTTCGAGGGGGGTGGAGAAGTTCAGTTCACAGCGCGCATCCGGGAACACGTCCTCCAAGGTGGCGTCGATACGCCGCGCGCGTAAGGCAGTGGAGGATTGCATGGGGCCTAGTCTGCCATTATCCGGCGCAATATCCAGCACCGTCCAGGATGAGCGCCAGAAGCTGCACAGCGCACGCCTGTACTTCGCCCGCACAGACACAAGAAAGCAACCCTGTGTGAGAAACCCTTATGGCGTTATGCAATAGTGATCGCTTGCACGTAGGGTGGTGTGCGACTCACTGTGTTGCGCAGCAGAACATCCAACAGTTCAGGGCAGCCACACGCCGCACACCTTTTGCCGGAATGCATCATATAGTTATTTGTTGCCGTATAGCTTCTCCGGTCTCTGGTGCTCGGCGTCACTTTAGACAACCAAGGAGACATTGTGGAAGGTGTTCAGGAGATCCTGTCCCGCGCAGGAATTTTCCAGGGGGTCAGCCCCACCGCCGTCAACAATCTGATCAACGAACTGGAAACCGTCCGCTACCCCCGGGGAACCATCATCTTCGAGGAAGGCGAGCCCGGCGACCGGTTGTTCATCATCACCTCCGGCAAAGTCAAGCTTGCCCGCCACGCCAATGACGGCCGCGAAAACCTGCTCACCGTCATGGGCCCCTCCGACATGTTCGGCGAGCTGTCCATCTTCGATCCCGGCCCGCGCACCTCTTCAGCCGTGTGCGTCACCGAGGTTCGCGCCGCCACCATGGACTCCGCCAAGCTTCAGGAGTGGGTGGGCAACCACCCGGAGATCGCCCAGCAGCTGCTGCGCGTGCTCGCCCGCCGTCTGCGCCGCACCAACGCGTCCCTAGCGGACCTCATCTTCACCGACGTTCCCGGCCGCGTGGCCAAGACGCTGTTGCAGCTAGCCAACCGCTTCGGCGAGCAGGAGGGCGGCGCGCTGCGCGTCAACCACGACCTGACCCAGGAGGAGATCGCCCAGCTGGTGGGTGCCTCCCGGGAGACCGTCAACAAGGCGCTGGCCACCTTCGCCCATCGCGGGTGGATTCACCTCGACGGCAAGTCGGTGCTCATCATCGACACCGAGCACCTGGCCCGGCGCGCCCGCTAGCCCCCCGCTTATCGACGCCCCCGCGCCCCGCACAGCACAACCCGATCCGGGACTGCGCGGGGCGAACGTCACTGCGCGCTTAGCTGTGCGCGCTTAGCTCTGCGCGCTGTCGAGGCCGGCGTCCGGCTGCTCCTCCAGGTAGCGCAACGCCACCCGGGTGGACTGCTCCGCCGCGCCACGCAGCACCGGATCCACGTCGTCATACATGACATTGATGAGCGTGTGCAGGTCAATATCGCGCCCGTACTCGCGCCACGCCCGCTGAATCTGCTCAAGCCGGTAGCGGCGGCGCTCAATGTACTTGTGGGCCAGCAGCCCGGTGTCCTCCCGATCCGGGCCGTGTCCCGGAAGCAGCCGCACCCCCCGGCCGCGCTCCTCGAGCATCTCCAAAGACGCCAGATAGTCCCCCAAATTGCCATCCGTCTCAGAGATCATGGTCGTGTGACGCCCCGCGATGGTATCGCCCGTAGCAATACCCTCCAGCGTGGACTCGCCCGGCGTGCCCGACCAGATGAAAAAGCTTGCACAATCAGCCGTGTGGCCCGGGGTGAACACCACCTCGACGCTTGGGGTCACGCCGTCCACGGTGATGATCTCCCCGTCACGTAGGGGCTCGCCGCCGCCGTGGCAGTGCGTGGGATCCACCGCCCGCACCGGGGCACCGGTGAGCTGCCGGAAACGGTGCGCGCCATCAGCGTGGTCATGATGCCGGTGGGTCAGCAGCGTCATGGCCACGTGCCCGCCCTTGGCGTGCAAGACGTTGAGATGGCCCTCATCTTCCGGACCCGGATCAATGACAATGCAGGATTCGTCCTCCGGATGTCTGATCACCCACGAGTTCGTGCCCTCCAGGGCAGCGTAACTGGGGTTGGGGCACAACACGACGGCTGCGGACTCTGTCACCGGCCGGAGCTGGCTATAGGCAGGATGCTGCATGCCACTCAGCTTAGCGCCGAAGGCGGTGCCCGCGAACTCGAATCACGCGCACCACCCCAGCGCGCTACCGCGCAGCCGCCGGATCAAACTCCACAACCAGCTCAACTTCCACCGGAGAGTCCACCGGAAGCTCCGCCACCCCCACCGCGCTGCGCGCGTGGGCGCCAGCCTCCCCGAAGATCTCCCCCAACAGATCCGACGCACCATTGATCACCGCCGGCTGCCCGTGGAAATCCGGCGCCGAAGACACAAAACCCACCACCTTGAGCACGCGGGTGACCGCATCGATGCCCACGGCGGCGTCGATAGCCGCAAGCGCATTGAGGGTAGCCGTGCGGGCCAACCCTGCGGCATCGTCGGCGCTGACCTGCGCGCCCACCTGGCCGGTAGCAGGAAGCTCACCAGAGACGAAGGGCAGCTGCCCGGAGGTCCACACCTGATTGCCCACCACCACGGCGGGTACGTAGCTGGCCACCGGGGCCGCCACCGAGGGCAGCTCAATACCCAGCTGTGCTAGCCGCTCAGAGACGCTCACTGCCCCACCACCTCACGCTTGAGGTAGGCAACAACGTTTTCCGGGTTAGGCCCCGGGGTGACGGTGACCAGCTCCCAGCCGTCTTCACCCCAGGTGTCCAAAATCTGCTTGGTCGCATGCGTCAGTAGCGGCACGGTGGCGTATTCCCATTTCTTCATGCCCACAACTGTAGCGTCCACGCACCCGCACCAGGCCCGGACGCTAAATACCGATGAGCTCCCCGCCCCCCGCCAAGTAATCAGCCCAGCTAGAAATGTGCGGATTCTTGCGCAACAGGGCGCGGCGCTGCCGTTCCGTCAGGCCACCCCACACTCCGAACTCCACATGGTTATCCAGCGCATCCGCACGGCACACTCCCATCACCGGGCAGCCCTTACAAAAAGCGGCAGCCTTACGCTGCTCCGCACCACGCACAAACAGGGCGTCCGGGTCAATACCCCGGCACTTCGCACGCGTGACCCAACCGTCACGATCCCGCACAACCTCGGAGGGCGAGCGAAGAGAGGTGCTCTCCTGGAAACCCGACTGCGATTCATTGACCAGAGACGCTGTCATGACACTCACCATCCAGATACTCAAAACCGTCACCGACCGCAGCAAGCGCACCAAGCACGTTCCACGCCAGACCAGGCCAGTACACCAGGCGAACAACGGGGCTGACCAGGGCGGCGCGGGCCACACACCGGCGTGCCAGCGCACCGGGACCCACTGCCTAATATGTCGTGGCTGTAAGTGTATTCACAGGATGGTCAAAGAAGCGAAATAATCACACAAACAGGGGTAGTAGATGGTTGATACCCCCCGGTGGGATACTCCTCACAGCCGGCCAGGTGAAGTAGGGTTAAGCAGGTGTCTATCGCAAAATCTGTGCTGACCCTGCTCGGTGCCACCGTGGTCACCGGGGTTATCGCCGCCGCCGCGCTGGCCCCCGCCGCCGCCGTCGGCGGAATAGCCGTGGCACGGACAAACACCACCATGGTCTCCAACCTTGCCGACCTCACCGACGGCACTGCCCCCGGAGTCACCACCGTCACCGACGCCACCGGCACCCCCATCGCCTGGCTGTACAACCAACGCCGCTACGAGGTGCCCAGCGAGGCGATCTCCCCGATCATGAAAGACGCCATCGTCTCCATCGAGGACCGCCGCTTCTACGAACACGACGGCGTAGACATCCAAGGCACCCTGCGCGCCCTGGTGACCAACATCCTGTCCGGCGGCGCTGCCCAAGGCGCCTCCACACTCGACCAGCAGTACGTGAAGAACTTCCTCCTCCTGGTCAACGCCGACGATGACAGCGCCCGCGCCACCGCCACCGAAAAGTCCATCCCCCGCAAGCTGCGCGAAATGCGCATGGCTGCCGACCTGGAAAAGCTCCTGCCCAAAGACGCCATTTTGACCAGGTACCTCAACCTTGTGCCCTTTGGTAATGGCAGCTACGGCGTCGAGGCCGCCTCACAGATGTACTTTGGCCGCCCCGCCGCGGAGCTGACCGTGCCCCAGGCCGCCATGCTCGCCGGCATCGTCCAATCCTCCTCCGCCTTTGACCCATACACCAACGCCGAAGGCGTGGTCCACCGGCGCAACACCGTTATCGACGCCATGGTGGACCGGGGAGTCGTGGACCCCAACGCGGCGCAAGCCTTCAAATCAGAGCCCCTAGGTGTCATCCCCAAACCCGACGGCCTGCCCAACGGGTGCATCGCCGCCGGAGATCGCGGCTTCATGTGCGATTACGCCCTGACCTACCTGGAATCCAAGGGCCTGCCCCTGGAGCAGATTAAGAAGGGGTCCTACACCATCACCACCACCTTGGATCCCGTGGTCCAAGACGCCGCCCACAACGCGGTGACCAGCACCGTCAATCCCGGCACCCCCGGGGTCGCCCAGGTGCTCAACGTGGTCAAACCCGGCTCCGATTCCCGCGAGATTCTGGCCATGACGTCCTCGCGCAACTACGGGCTGAACCTCGACGCCGGGGAAACCATGCTGCCCCAGCCCTCCTCCATGGTGGGCAACGGCGCCGGGTCCATCTTCAAGCTGTTTACCGCCGCCGCGGCCCTCAACAGCGGAATCGGGCTCAACACCATGCTCGAAGTTCCCACCCGCTATGAGGCAGCCGGGATGGGCGAAGGCGGCGCCGAAGGCTGCCCGCCCGGCCACTACTGCGTGGAAAACTCCGGCAACTACAAACCCCAGATGACCCTCCGCGATGCGCTGGCCTACTCCCCCAACACCAGCTTTGTGCAGCTCATTGAGAAGGTGGGCGTCGCATCGGTCGTCGACCTCGCCGTGGGGTTGGGGCTGCGCTCCTATGCCGAGCCCGGAAGCTTCGACGGCCAAGACTCCATCGCCGACTACATGAAGGACCACAACCTGGGCTCCTTCACCCTAGGGCCCACCGCCGTCAACGCCCTGGAACTGTCCAACGTGGGCGCCAGCATCGCCTCCGGTGGGCGCTGGTGCGAGCCCAACCCGATTCTCAAGGTCACTGACTCCAAGGGCCAAGAAGTCCCCCTGGAGCGACCCGCCTGCGAAGACGTGCTGGACCCCCAGGTAGCCGGCGCGCTCATGCAAGGCCTGTCCGGGGACGCCGAGTTTGGCACCGCCGAACGCGCAGCCAAGGCAGCCAACTGGCACACCCCCGTCGCCGCGAAGACCGGTACCACCGAGTCCCACCTGTCCGCCGCGTTCCTCGGCTTCAACTCCGGTGGCGCCGGCGCACCCTACATTTACAACGACGGCACCCAGAACTCCCCGCTGTGCACCGGGCCCGTCCAACAATGCGCCGAAGGCAGCCTCTACGGCGGCAACGAACCAGCGAGTACCTGGTTCTCCTTCGCCTCCGCCACCCCGGCGATCTCCGGCGGCAATCTGGGCACCTACAACGCGGACTACGATCGCGGCACCCTCCAGGCCACCCTCGACTCCGTCAACGGCCGCTATGAGGCCGACGCCCGGGCCATCCTCGAGGCCAAGGGCTACATCGTGGATTCGCGCCGCGTGCGCGGCAACGGCGCCCCCAAAGACACCGTGGTCCGCGCCGTACCGGAAACCGGCATCGATCGCCGCGGTGCCCGCGTGACCCTGGAGATTTCCGACGGCACCCGCCCAGCCCCCGCACCCACCCCGCGGCCCAGCCAACGCCCCACCCCCACCCCGGACAGTCCCCTACCCGATATTGACACCCAGGAGCTCGAAGACCTGACCAGCCGCCTGCGCGACCAGCTGGGGCTGTAGCTCGACTAGCTAGTGCACTGAGGCAAACTGCCGTCCTCCTCCGGGTGGGCTGGAAGGATGCGGCGTCCCTTCACTTCGCGGCCTCAGGCGTCTCGGACACGCAGCGCCACCAAGGTACTGCGCCATGCTCAAGAGGAGACGTTGGGATTTCATCACGGTTGGAAACCAGTGCTGCCAGAAGACTTGCCCTAGCGTGGGTGTTCCTGCCAACTGGAAAGGCGTTTGCGGGGTTCTTGTCCTGTACCACGCCTTTCCCACGGGGACCGCAGAGATAGTGCTAAAGCCACTCGGTGTGGAGACCAAGGGGTGCGCTTTTCTGTTTGTCTCCCCGGACTGATCTAGCAGAAGATCGCTCCGTCGCGACAGCCCGATTCAGCCTTAACCAGTTTCGCATCCCCTCTAGGAGAGCGGTCATGAGCAAGAAGCCACCCACACAACAATAGCGTATCTGACTCCTCGGATAGCATCGCTGATGCAGACACCCACCAGGAATAGCTGAACCAAGCAGGTGCTACTCATCATTCGAACAACACACCCATGCGGGCACTGGCCGTTGACAGCAACCTGGTAGTTGGATCAGCTTGACAAGCTCCTATCAAAAGGACATTTCACCTAATCGAGCGCCCCGCCCATCGTCCGATAAATCAATCGACAGTACTCGACTATTAAAACTTCTAGGGACAGATTCTCCATCCAACGCCAAGTCCAAAACTAGACGGGATACAACTTCACCTTCCATAACAGGCTCATCTACATCCAGCGCCACACAAGAAAGGCTATACAATCCCCACTCGGATTCATCGAGCGGATGCTGACCAAAATCTCGTACATCCCTACGTAAATCCTGCATCATTACTTCAAAAATTACTTCATCCCCCTCACCCTTAATCCAATCAGTTACGAATAAGATCTTCGTAACGTCACGAGCCTGTTCAATCCTCTCGAGATACCGCTTATGACATCGCACAAGATCAGACTCACGAGCGATGAAATAGGTAGTAAACAAACAAAGTTTATCGCCCAATTTAGATCGGATCTCCATTCACAGTGAAGGTCCCCGAGTTTTTGTACCTCGGCTGCGTATAGCAATGCCTCTTGTGGACATTTGACCCAAATTTGCCTACATACTGATTTGCGTCTTCTTCGGCTTTTTTGGCATGATTTTTATGATTTCCGTACACCAGTCCAACAATCGGATTTCCTGGCCCATGGCTGACAACTTGACACTTCACGGTATACATGCCAAGCTCATTTTTTACTACACCGGCATTAGCTGGGGATATGCCAGCACATGTGAGCAACAAAGCTGTAGCAACGATAGCTCCTTGACGGCGGAGCTTTGCCATTGTTTTTAACACAGTTCTACCCTATCCACTTTCTCATTTACACGAATAATCCACCTGACATTTGCCCTAGTACCAGCGGCAATAGTCTTGCAGGCGCTATCTTTAGCGCCCAGTATCGGAGATGTATTAGCGGTCATGATAACTTTGACTCGCATATCAGAGACACAGTTGTTATAGACCTGGACTGCGAATTTTTCCATCCGAGCTTGAATGCAATCTGGAGCCGTATTGGAAGAACGGGACATCCGGCCCTGAGAAGGCTTTTCCTCTATAAGTCCGACGTCGTAGCCACGAGGAATGGTAACGGACTCCCCTTGAGCCAGTTCAACAACCGAATAAGCATCCCCTGTATAAACGGGAGCCCCTTCATCAGCAAGCCCAGGCGGGGCAGGGTAAACGGCTAGGAGAGTTGCCATCACAGCGACAGGTAACATAGCACGCATCTGCGGCCACCAATCTTCCCGCCAAACCCCTGGCAGGAGGTTAAGGAATGGAGCGCCACCCACGTTAGCCGAGGTGATAACCCTCGTCAACCATCATTGATATGGAAACCTTTCCAGTAGCCACTGCATTCCATTTCACGCTCCGGATTCTCTCCAAAATTCATCGCACTTCTGGTTCTTTCCTCGCTCAGATGTGCCTTGACGCTGGCCTGCACAAACGCCATCGGCACGGCACGGCACTTACCACCACGCTCGAGCACAAAGAAGCCCCCAGCGACGTCGTTCCTGTTGGCGCGCCCTTTTGTGTAGTTCAGAGGCCATACGACGCACGAGTGCTGGCACTCGTGGGCCTTCGCGACGCGACTAGGCATAGGCACCCAGGGATACACCACACACGCCTCAGCCCCGAGAACTTCCTCCCCAGACTCCCATACATGCCGTCCTGCCCGGCCCTATGATCGGGACATGAAGCGCTTGGCTGAAAAAGACCCCACACGAATTGGCCGTCCCGGCCGCGCCGAAGGCACGGCCACAGGCACAGCACAGCCGGATTTTCCTGACCGGATGCCCCCTGAGATGGCGGCTGGTACGCCAGAGCCGCTGCGCAGCGAGCTCATCACACTTCTCGGCGAGGACAAGATGCTGTACCGGGCGATCGACATTGTGCGTTATGCCTCTGATGCTTCGCCCTACCGCGAATTGCCCCAGGTGGTGGTCCGCCCGGCCACCGCTGGGGACGTCAGCGCTCTGATCACCTACGCCCGCACCCACGGGCGTCACCTGACCTTTCGCGGTGGGGGCTCTTCCCTCAATGGCCAGGTGCAAACCAAGGATATCCTGGTAGACATTCGGCACCATTTCCGTGGTTTGAGTGTAGAAGGCACCACGGTCCGGGTTCGCCCAGGAGAGGTGTTGCGCAATGTCCAGGCGGTGTTGGCGCGCCACGGGCGACGTTTTGGGCCTGACCCGGCTAGCGATTCCGTGGCCACCATCGGTGGAATTCTGTCTAACAATTCGGGTGGGATGCGCTGCGCTCCGAAAGACGATAGCTACCGCAGCTTAGAGTCCGCACGCTTGGTACTCGCCTCGGGCACCGTCGTGGATACCGCCGAGGCGGATGCGGATGCCCGGCTCGCGGAGACGGATCCTGACGTCTACGCAGGTCTGATCGCCTTGCGGGACGAGATCCGCGCGGACGCTGCGCTCGTGGCCAGGTTGCGGCGCAAGTTTTCCATCCGGAATACCAACGGGTTGCGGCTCGATGCATTCCTGGATGAGGAGTCGCCTGCCCGGATTCTCGCGCGCCTAGCGGTGGGTTCGGAGGGCACGCTCGTTTTCATTGATGAGGCCCGCCTGCGCACGCTGGAGTTGCCCAGGAAGCGCGCGGTGGTGTGGGTCTTACTGCCAGACCTTGCTGGCGCGGCTGGGTATGTCGCGGACCTGGTCAAGGCCGGCGCCAGCGCCTGTGAGCTCCTGGTCTCCCCTGTCCTGCGTGAGGCGGTGGGGAATTTTCCGGGGGCGGATGCTTCGTGGGCCCAGCTCAGCGATAAGGATGCCGCCTTGCTCGTGGAGGTCTCCGGGCGCGATGAGAACGAGCTGTCTGACCGCGTGGCCAGCGTCCGGGAGGTGCTTGCCGACGCCCCGCTGACCGCCCCGTTGGATTTCCGCTACGACAAGACCTCCATGGATCAGGCCTGGCAGATTCGTAGCGGGCTCCTCCCCCTCTTTTCCAAGACCCGCCCAGAGGGGTCGGCTCTTATCACTGAAGACGCCTGTTATCCCCCGGAGGAGATCGGCGCCGCCGCAGCTGACCTTATGGCATTGCTGGAAAAGCACGGGCAGCCGCCGCTGGTCATGGGGCATGCCGCGTTTGGCAACCTCCACTTTTTCCTGACTCCCAATTTTGAGGATCCCGCCGAACGCAGCGGCTATGCGGACTTCATCGAAGACTTCGTTGCCCTCACCCTGGATAAGTATGACGGCTCGCTGAAAGCGGAGCACGGCACGGGGAAGAACATGGCCCCCTATGTCGGGCGAGAATGGGGTCCGCGCATTCTTGACCTATTTTGGCGGCTGAAAAACCTGCTTGACCCGCATGAAATTTTCAACCCGGGGGTGAAGCTCACCGATGATCCGGAGGCGCACCTGCGGAATTTCAAGAGCTATCCGCACATTGAACAGGAGGCTGATGACTGTATCGAGTGCGGTTTCTGCGAGAGCATCTGTCCGTCGCGTCACGTGTCTTTTACTCCCCGGCAGCGCATTGTTGTGCGGCGAGAAATGGCGCGCCAACCGGAGGAATCTCCGGTGCTCGACGCCCTTTATGCGGATTATGGGTATGACGCCATTGACCTGTGCGCAGCTGATGCGACCTGTTCTGTGGCGTGCCCGATTTCCATCGACACCGGCGCTGTGATGAAGCAGTTCCGGGCGTTGGAGGCCACCGAGGTGGCTAACCGGGTGGCGGTGGCTGTGGCCCGCAATTGGGGAAAGGTGGAAAGGTCTGTGCGGGCGGGGTTGTCTGCCGCTGAGGCTGCTCGCACTGTTTTGGGAAAGGCTGCTAGTTCGGCCGTGGTCACCGGGGTGACTAACGCTGCTCGAAGCCTGGTTTCGCCGGATCTTGTTCCTTCCGCGGAAAATGGTCTCCCGCCGGCGGCTCCTGGGCGTGTGCCTCGCACGCAGGCACACGGGGCTGCGGCAATCTACTTTCCCGCGTGCGTTAATCGGATGTTTGGACACGATGGTGCCGGCCCGAACCTGGCGCAGGTGGTGGTCAGTCTTTCTGAGCGCGCGGGAAAGCCGGTATACATCCCCGAGGATGTCGCCGGCACGTGCTGTGGCACGCCGTTTAGCTCCAAGGGGTACCTTCCGGCCAAAAAGCTCATGGCGCAGCGGCTCGCGCAGGACTTTCTGCGGTGGTCTCAGGAGGGCGAAAAGCCAATTATTGTCGACGCCGCGAGTTGCACGCACGCCGTCATCGCGGACATTCCTGGGCAGCTGGATCCCGCCCTCGCCGAGCGTTTTGCTCGCATCCGCGTCATCGATGCCGTCCAGTGGGCACACGACGAGCTCCTGCCCCGCCTGACTATCACGCGACCTGCGGGGCGCGTGGCCATCCACCCCAACTGTTCCCTGCAACACATGGGGCTGGTGGACACGCTCGTGGAGACCGCTCAGGCGGTGAGCGCCGAGGCCTTTGTTCCCCAGGGAGCGGCCTGCTGCGGGAGCGCGGGTGATCGCGGCATGCTGCACCCCGAGCTGTTGGAATCAGCCACCCGCGACGAGCGCGCTGGGCTAGCGGAGCAACATGCGCAGCGCCCCATCGACGCCTTCGTCTCCGCCAACCGCACCTGCGAGATCGGCCTGACCCAGGCCACGGGACATGACTACACCCACGTCCTTATGCTTCTCGACGCCGCGACGGCCTAGCTCTGCAGCCGCTCGCGCACCGCGGTGGACAGGCGCTTGCCATCGGCACGCCCTGCTGCTGCGGCTTGGGCCGCCTTCATGACCTGCCCCATGTGCTTCATGGAGACGTCCTCCCCGGTGTCCGTGCGCACCTGGGCGACGGCGGCGTCGACAAGCGTGGACAGCTCCTCGTCGCTGAGCTGGGTGGGCTGGTAATCCTCCAGCACAGCCACCTCCGCCAGCTCCGCGTCCGCGAGTTCCTGGCGGCCGTTATCCGCGTACACCTGGGCAGATTCGCGGCGCTTCTTAATCTCGCGGGCGACCACCTGGATGAGGTCGGCCTCGGAGAGCTCGTGCTTGGAACCCTTGGTTTCTTCCTCCTGCACCGCCGCCAAGAGCATGCGAATAGTGCCGGTGCGTTGCTTGTCCTTAGCCTTCATGGCTGACTTCAAATCCTCGCGCAGCTGCGCCCTGACATCGCTCATGCTTTCTCAACCTACCCGCAGTTCCGGGTGGGGGTTCGGGCGGTAAGGTTGAATGCGTGCATCCTCGCGTGAAGAAATCCCTGACCACCCTCGGCGCCGTGGGCGCGACCGCAGCCACCGCCGGAGGGGCCCTGGCCGCCTGGGGGTACACCGAACTGACGCACTTTGAACTCCACCGCTACCACCTGCCCATCCTGGCGCCCGGCACTCTGCGCGGCGAGGAGGAGTTCCGCATCCTTCACCTGTCTGACCTGCACATGATCCCGGGCCAGCAGGCAAAGATTGATTTTGTTTCCGGGCTGGACGCCCTGCGCCCCCACCTGGTGGTCAACACCGGCGATAACCTGTCTGACCAGCGCGCCGTCCCGGACGTGCTGCGCGCCTTGGGCCCGCTGCTGCGGCGGCCAGGGTTGTTTGTTTTTGGCACCAATGATTATTGGGCGCCGCGGCCGGTCAACCCCCTGAAGTATCTCACCGGGGCGCGCCGCGAACCCAGCTATGTGGACCTGCCGTGGCAGGGCATGCGGGCTGCCTTTGTGGAGCACGGCTGGCTCGACGCCAACCAGGCGCGCCATGAGTTTCCGGTCGGCCCGGTGCGCATCGCCGCCGCCGGGGTGGATGACCCCCACCACGACCTCGATGATTATGACGCGATTGCCGGGCCCCCGCACCCGGACGCTGACCTTACGCTCGCGCTGCTGCACTCCCCCGAACCGCGCGTGCTGTCGCGCTTTGCCGCCGACGGCTACATGCTGTCCTTGTCCGGCCACACGCACGGCGGCCAGGTGTGCCTGCCGGGCGGGCGGGCGATCATTACTAATTGCGGCATCGACCCGCAGCGTGCCTCCGGTGTGCACCACTTTGGGCGGATGATCATGAGCGTGAGTAACGGGTTAGGGACCTCAAAGTACGCCCCGATCAGGCTGTTTTGCCGGCCGTCCGCCGCGCTGCTCACCCTCACGGAACGACCCACCTAGCAACCCGCGTGACCTGCTCTTTTGCAGGACACGCGCCACGTCAACTAAGGTATGGTGCGCACCACGGGATATGGCGCAGCTTGGTAGCGCGCCTCGTTCGGGACGAGGAGGTCGCAGGTTCAAATCCTGTTATCCCGACCATATAAACAAACCCCGGAGCTTCACGGCTCTGGGGTTTTGTGCTGCGCCCAGATTTAGCGCGGCGCCGGGGCAGGTGCCACTGAGCCGCGTCGCCGCGCGCCGCCCAGCAGGACTGCCGTTGCCCCCACCACCGCCGTGGCGGCCAGGAGCAGCACCCCGACCCACCGCGCCGCATCCGTGCCCGAGTGAACAAACGCGCTGGTAGACAGGCTCGCCCAGTGCAGCGGGAGGGCACCGGCCAGGGCGCGCACCCCCACCGCGGGCTCCGGCGTGGTCCACAGCCAGCTCGCCACCGCCAGCTGGAGCAGCTGGCCTGCCGCGATGATGGGCAGGGCCCAGCGTCCGGCCCGCGCCGTGATCAGGGCGCTGAGCGCACCGGTGGCGGCGACGAGCAGCGCCGCCACCCCCGTCACACCTGCGAGCACGCCGGGGTGTGCGCCCAGCCCCTCACCAAAGATGGCGGCCAGTACTGGGGCGAGCGCCGCCGCGCAGAGGGCGGTGATGGCGGCGTCGGCGCGGCGGCGTCGATACGCAAGAACTCCGGCGGCTGCGGCGGCAGCACCGCTCAGCGCGAGGATGAGCAGGCCAAGCTGGGGGCTCAAGGCGGCGGGGGTGGAGGCGGAATCGGCGTCGGCCACGGGGCTGGCTCCCGGGATGGATCGCTGGATGCTTTGTACGCGGGTGCGGTTGTCCTTGGCCATGGCGTCGAGGCGGCGGGCGCCGTCATCAAGCTGGGCCAGGCCGTCGCGGGCGTGGCCCACGCCGTCGTGCAGGTCGTGCAGGCCGCCGGAGAGTTTCTTCGCGCCGTCGGTGGCGGTGTAGATGCCGTCGTGGAAGCCGTAGCCGGGCACGGCGAGCTGGTTGGCCAGCTCGCGGGAGCCGTCTTTGAGTTCGGTGAGTTGGTGGGCGATCTCCCCGTCGAGGGGGGCGTTGTCCAGCTGGGTGCGGAAGCCGTCGAGCTGGGCGCGCAGGTCGGCGGCCTTGGGGTCGCGGGAGGCGGCGAGGTCCTTGTCCAGGTTCGCGGCGGCGTCGGCAAGCTGTCCCTTGATTACGCCGAGGGTGGCGATGCTATCGATCGCCCCGCCGACGCTATCGGCGAGCCGGGTCGCACCGGCGCCCAGCTGCCCGGTGGCCGCCTGGAGTTTGGTCATGCCGTCGGCAAGGCGGGTGGAGCCGTCGTTGAGCTCCGTGACGCCGGCGGCGAGCTGGTCGCCGCCACTGCGCAGCTTGCCGGTGCCGTCGGTGAGCTGGGCGGTGCCGGAGGCTAAGAAGCTGGCGTTGGTGCCGGCATCGATGGCGGCGCGCCGCAGATCGGACACCCCCGCCGCGGCGGTCACGCCCCCGCCCGCCACACCCCCGGCCTCCACTGCGCTGGCCGCGGCGCTGTCCCCGGCGATGGGGGCCACCAGCTGCGCGCCATCCGCTGAGAGGCTTTCTGCCGGCTGCGGCCCGGAGGTGGCGGCCACGGCGGCGCCCACGAGGAGCGGGACGCATGCCAGCGCAGCGAGCAGCCCGTGGCGGACGCTGCGCGGGGAGGTTCCACTGCGCGTGCCAGTTCCAGTGCGAGTGCGGGGTTCTTCGGCGCGGGAGCTCATAATTGTGCAATGTATCGGACCGCGGGGGTCTGACCGGCGGAGGCACACCGGCTTATGTGGCCTGCTAACGTGAATCAAGTCTGGTTTTTTGTCAAAAGTGTTCTGCTTCAACGGATGAAAGTGTGAGTGACTCGTGACGCTTCTCATCGTCGTTGCGCTCGTGGCGGGCGCGGTGCTGTGTGCTGCGCCGCTGGTCCGGGTGTGTGACCGTCAAGCCGGGTGGCCGCTCGCAGCGGCCTTCGTCGCCGCCGCCGTGGTACTGGGCCGCCGACTTCCGGAGATCCTTGACGGCCGCCCGTTGACGCTCAGCGTGACGTGGGTTCGTGACTTTTTAGCCCCCGGAATGGATATTGAGTTCTCTTTGCGGGCCGATGCGTTGGGGGCGTTTTTTACGCTTCTTGCGTTAAGCATTGGGGCGGTGGTGTTTGTCTATTCCGCCGCCTATCTCCCCCGCCGCGAGGGCACCACTAGTTTCTACCTCATCATGACGGCCTTCACGTTGGCCGTTGTGCTGTTGGTGCTTGCCGACGACGCCGTGGTGCTGTTCATCAGCTGGGAGCTGGTCTCCATTGCGTCCTTCTTGCTCATCGCCCGTTCGGGATCCTCCGGTGAGGCCGGCTCCCAGCGCACCCTGATCCTCACCTTCATTGGCGGGCTGACCTTCCTGGTCGCGCTGAGCATCTCCGCGGTCTACACCGGCACGACGAACCTCACCACCATGCTGGCCAGCCCGGTGTGGGGGGACAATCATGCGCTGACGGTGTGCGTGGCGCTGCTCATCGCCACCTCCGCGTTTACCAAGTCCGCGCAGCTGCCCTTCCACTTCTGGCTGCCGGAGGCCATGGCCGCCGCCACCCCGGTCTCTGCGTTCCTGCACGCCGCGGCGGTGGTCAAGGCTGGCATTTATGTGCTGCTGCGCTTTTCCACGGTGTTCCACGACGTGGCGGTGTGGAATGGCGTGCTGATCACGGTGGGTATTGTCACCGCGATCATGTCCGCCGTATTTGCGGTGCAAAAGACGGATTTGAAGAAGCTGACCGCCTATTCCACCGTCTCCCACTTGGGCTGGATCGTAGCGACGATCGGCATTGGCACCCCCTTTGCCCTGGGCGCCGCGGTAGTCCACACCGCAGCCCACGCGTTGTTTAAGTCCTCGCTGTTTATGCTCATCGGCGTCATCGACCATGAAAACGGCACCCGCGATATTCGCCGCCTGGGCAAGATCTGGCGCAAGATGCCCTGGACATTCGGCTCCGTGGTCATCGGCGCGCTATCCATGGCGGCCGTGCCCCCGTTGTTCGGCTTCATCTCCAAGGAGGGCATGCTCACCGCCTTCGAGGCCGGTCAGTCCGGCCCCCTGAGCACGGGCGCCACCTGGGCGCTGCTGCTGGCCGCCGGCTTCGGCGCGCTGGCCACCTTTACCTATTCGGCCAAGTTCGTCTTCGGCGCCTTCCTGGACGGCTCCGACAACCCGGCGCGCAATAACCCGGATGTGCACGAGGCCCCGCTGGCCCTGTGGCTTCCCGCCGCGCTTCCCGGGGTGTTGTCCCTGCCGTTGGGCCTGTGCGCCGGGCTGTTTGACCAGCCGGTCGACCGCATCGTGGGCGCGATCACCGCGGACCCGCACAGCGCCCACACCCATCTGGCCCTGTGGCATGGGTGGACGGTGCCGCTGGCCATCTCCCTGGTGGTGCTGGCCGTAGGCGTGGCGGGCCTGTGGCTGCGCGGCCGGCTCTGGCCGGCCCTGGAGGAGCGCGAACTGCTGCCTACCAGCGGCAACGCGCTGCTGGCTGGGCTGCAACGCGGCGCGACCGCACTGGGCCGCCTGCTGGGCGCGCCCGCGGATTCGCTTAACCCCTCGCGCCACCTGATCTGGCCGTTCCTGTGCGTCATCGCCATCGGCGCCGCCGCGCTGCTTAGCGGCCCGGGCGTCGACGGCGTGGCCCTGGCCCCACGCGCAGACGGCCTGGACAACCCGCTGGATCTGGGCCCACTGCTCATCGTGGGCATCTCCGTGGTGGGGCTGTGCGCCACGCGCCACCGCATCACGGCGGCCGTGCTCATTGGCACCACCGGCGTGGGCATCACCTTGCAGATGCTGCTGCTCGGCGCCCCGGACGTGGCCCTGACCCAGTTCCTGGTGGAGTCCTTGACCGTGGTCATCCTCATGCTGGTCATCCGCTACCACCCACCGCACTTCCACCCGGTGCCCACCCGGCGCAAGGTGCGCTCCGCGGTGGTGGCCTTAGCCGCGGGGGCGACAGCCTTTGGCGGCGTGTTCGCGCTGCTGGGCCGGCACGGCCGATCCGAGCTGGCGCAGTATTACATTGACAACGGCCCGGACATCACCGGCGGGCAAAACGTGGTGGCCACCATCATCGTGGAGTTCCGTGCGCTGGATACCTTGGGCGAGCTGTCGGTGCTGGGCATGGCGGCCATTGTCATCGGGTCTGTGGTGGCGTCCTTCCCGCGCGAGCCCTTTGCCAAGGGCACCCGCCCGCGCCCGTTTGGGCAGTCGCAGCTGAACTCCCTGCCGCTGAAGAAGGGGCTGGTGTTGGTGGTTCCGCTCATGGCGCTGCTGTCCCTGCTGGCGTTCATGCGCGGCCATGCGGATCCAGGCGGCGGCTTCGTCGCCGCGCTCATTGCCGGCACCGGCGTGATGATGGCCTATATGGCCAAGGGCCGCGACGCGATTGTCTTCCGCCCCTCCACCCCGTACCTGCTCACCGGCATTGGCATTGTCACCGCCCTGTCGGCGGGCTTTGTGGGTCTGACCCAGGGCTCCTTCCTCACCCCGATCTACGGGCACATCTTCGGCGAACACGTCACCACCTCCGCCATCTTCGACGGCGGCATCTACCTGGCGGTGCTGGGCATGCTGACCTCCGCGGTCAACTCGCTGGGCGGCTACCTCAAGCCCGGCGTGACCCACCCGGAGGAGCTGGAGTATTACCGCACCGATGGCCCGCTTCCGGCCACCGCCCCGGTGCCCGTGGACGACCCGGAGGCAGTGGACATTCCGTTCCCGGAGCCGCTGAATCCCAACCCGCGCGGGGAGGCTGACTTTGGGCCGGACCGGGCCGCGGCGAACGCCTCGGCGGCCTCAGGCCTGCTGCTGGCCTGGCACCAAGACGCCTTAAGCGAGGACTCGGATACGGAGTTCCCCGAAGCCACGGAGCACTACGAGCAGCACGACGCCGCGGACCCCACAGAGCAGCCCGCCGCGCACCCCGCAGAGCGCCCCGCAGGTGCGCGCGGGAGCGGAAGCGATGGGGCGTCGACAAGCGCGAACACCAACACCGAGGAGGACGCACGATGATTATGGCCTTGACCATTGCCATCCTGGTTGCCGGCGGGGTGTACTTGGTCCAGCAGCGCGGCATGGTGCGCCTGGTGCTGGGCATGCAGCTGTTTGGCCACGCCGCCAACCTCATGCTGCTGGCCACCGGCGTGGGTGCCTGGCGCGGGGAGGTCTTCCCGGATCGCGCCGACATGGCCGACGCCGCCGACCCGCTGCCGCAGGCCTTCGTGCTGACCGCCATTGTCATCTCCATGGCCACGGCGACGATCCTGCTGACCATGGCCGCGGTGGGCCCCAGCGAGGACACCTTCACCACGGACCACACCAGCTCGCGCACCCGGGCCGACGCCCCTGCCGACCCGGCCGCACGCACCAGTTCCACGCTGGGCCGGGCGGTACAGACCCGCGCCGACTACTCCACCGCGCAGCGCGCGCGTACCGACGCCGCCGCCCGCACGATCGCACAGAAGGAGGCGCGCCACTAATGGAGGTCCTGCTTCCCGTCTTCGTCGCCGTGCCCTTGGTCTCTTCCGCACTGGCCGCACTCGCCCCCTGGAAGTGGGCCCGCGACCTGCTCCACCTGCTCATCCCCGCCGCCGGGCTGGCCGTGGGCGTGACACTGTTTAGCTATACCGCCGACCACGGCACGATCGCCCACAACGTGGGCATGTTCGCCGGTGGTGTGGCCATCCCCTTCGCCGCGGACCCGCTGACCGGGGTGATGATGATCACCACCTCCCTGGTGGCGCTCGTGGCCAACTGGTTTGCCACGGCCTCCGGGGAGACCCGCGCCCGGTTCTACCCGGCGCTCACGCTCATGCTCATCACCGGCGTCTACGGCGCGCTGCTGACCGCTGACCTGTTCAACTTCTTTGTGTTCATCGAGGTCATGCTGCTGCCGTCCTACGGGCTGATCGCCATGACCGGCACGTGGGCGCGCCTGTCCGCCGCCCGGACGTTCGTGCTGGTCAACCTGGCCGCCTCCACGCTGCTGGTGGTGGGGGTGGCGTTCCTCTACGGCATCGTGGGCACCGTGAACTTGGGCGCCCTGCGCGACGTCGCCGCCGGCGGCGGGCCCGCCGTGGTGGCCGCCGGGGTCGTCGTGGTGGGCATCGGCGCCAAGGCGGGCGTCTTCCCCGTCCACACGTGGCTGCCGCGCACCTACCCGGGCACCTCCGGAGCAGTGATGGGCCTATTCTCTGCGCTGCACACCAAGATCGCCGTGTACATGCTCTACCGCATCTACGTGGTCGTCTTTGGCCTGGAAGACCGCTGGAACACGCTGATCATCGTTATCATGGTCGCCTCCATGCTCATCGGCGGGTTTGCGGGCCTGGCAGAAAACACCATCCGCCGCGTCCTGGCCTACCAGATGGTCAACGGCATGCCGTTCATCCTGGTGATGCTGGCGTTTACCAGCGGGGATCCCACCCGGGCGCTGGCCGCCGGGTTGCTCTACACCGTCCACCACATGGTCACCGTGGGTTCCCTGGTGCTCGCCTCCGGGGCGATCGAAGAAACCTACGGCACGGGCATGATCCGCAAGCTGTCCGGCCTGGCGCGCCGCGACCCCTGGCTGGCGGCCATCTTCGCCGCCGGGTCCTTCTCCGTGGTGGGCTTCCCGCCGTTTTCCGGCCTGTGGGGCAAGGTGGCCGTGGTCGTGGAGATTGCGCGCACCCAGTCGCCTGCGGCCTGGATTGTCATTGGCACCATCGTGCTGGCCAGCTTCGCCGCCCTGCTGACCATGCTGCGCGTGTGGCGCGAGGTGTTCTGGGGCCGGCCGATGCAGCACGTCCCTGAAACCCTCCACGTGCGCGCCAGCCTGATCGCGCCCGCCGGGGTACTCATTGTGGTCTCGGTGGGGATGTTTCTCGCTGCCGGTCCGCTTCTCGACGCCCTGCACACCGCCACCGCGGCCCTCACCAACGTTGACGCGTATCAACACGCCATCCTGGGCGACAACCCCATCGGCGTGCCGGACATGACTTCCTTGAAGGCAGGTTCCTGATCCCATGAACACCCTGATCTACGTTCCCTGGCTGATCAAAGAGATCTTCGTCGCCGGCTTCACCCTCGCGTGGGCCGCCCTGCGCCGCGACTCCGGCTTCGCCCCCATAGTCATCCACTACCCGCTGCGCGTGACCAGTGACTGGCACATTTTCTGGTTCTCCACCTCGATCACCGTCACCCCCGGCACACTCTCGCTGGGGCTGCGCGAGGCCACCGAGCCCGGGCAGCCGCGCACCCTGCTAGTCCAGGCTGTGCAGGGCGCAGACCCCGCCGATGTCATCGCAGGCCTGGCAGACATGGAGGCCCGGCTGGCCCCCCACGTGCGCGACATCGACTATGGCGTGCCCGGCCAGGGCGATCACGACACCCTGGACCCGCGCTTCTACGAACTGTCCGAACAACCCGGCACGGAGGCTTAAAAGACCATGACACCCTTTGCACTCGTGCTCACCGTGGCAGCCGTGGTCATCCTGGGCACCTTAGTCTCCGGGCTGGTGCTCATCCTGGTCACCGGCGACTTTATGACCCGCGCCATCCTCTCCGACCTCATCTTCTACTCCATGCTGGCGCTCTACCTGTTGTGGTGCCTGGATAACCAGTCCTCCATCGCCTATGAAATAGCCATCCTCACCGGCATCGCCGGCGGCGTGCTGCCCACCCTGTCCATGTCCCGCATGGTCTCTCAAGGCCGGAGGTAAAACCCATGACCATCGCAGAAATCATCATCAGCGCCATCGTCGTGGTGGCCACAGTGCTCATCGTGGCCACCGCCGTGGCCCTGTGGCGCGCCCCCGGCCCGCTCACCCGAGTCAACCTGCTCGGCCCCACCACGTCCGTGGCCCTGCCGCTGCTCATCGCCGCCAAGCTGCTGCGCGACTGGACCACCGCCGGCTTTGACCTGCACAACTTCCTGCGCGCCGTGCTGGCCATCGCGGGCCTGTGGGTCATCGCCGCGGTGGGCAGCTTCTACATGGGCCGCGCCGTCTACGGAGTCAGCGTGGAGGACCACAAGCAGTAGCGCCGCGCCCTGAGGTCCCCGCGGGACCCTAGCTGATCACCGCCAGATAGCACCCCCGGTTTTCCTCCTGCCCACGGCATACGCCAGGCCACACAGGGCCAATCCGCACAGTCCCACCACGGCTGCCGCCGCGGTCTGATCCATGAACAGCAGAGCCACCGACAGGCAGTAGAACAGGCCGGCAGCCAGGAAACCACCCGCGGCCGGCCAGCTACGCCGGGCTACCAGTCGGTGCCGTGCAACGCCCGGACCAGCCGCGAGGAAGGCACAGAAGGAATAAGCCGCAGATAGGGCCAGAATAACACTGGGATATACCACTAGCCAATGTTCCTTATCTTTATAACAAAGGCCAACACAGCGGAAGCAAACTTCACCCTCATAGCCTGTGTAGTCAATGCCCCCAATACGGGACCTCCTGCACAGCCGAAAATGGCATTCATAACCCAATCAGGTGGGGCAATTTTACCCGCAGTGGCCTGTGAAACCATCTCCTGAATTGCCGAGGGCGCCACCGAAGACAGCGCCCCATTCACGCACCAGCCCACCACGGCCACCGCTACAGCCGCCACCAGCGGGACCGCTCGGCTATCAGATTCATCCTGGTACGGGATCTCCACACCGGCCAGCGCCGAAACGAGATCGTGATCAATGACAGCCTCCGCCCAGACGATGTCTTGCCGGGTCAGGCGAGTGTGGCCCCTATCAAATTGTGGTTGAGACGAACACAACAGGCCGCGATTCTCGGGAGGGTTACACACAGGAGCTGCTGTTGCTGTGGAGGAAATCGCAATGATGAGCGTTAAAACTATGCAGCCCTTAAGGGCTCTTTTTCTCACAGGCGCACCTTGTCCTTTTAAGATCACCGGAAGCACAAAGCCCCGGCTCGGTGCCCTTAAAAATATCAGGGTTCGAGGGAGACAAATTTCGCTTTCCAAGCTTCATGTGCCACCTGGCAGCACATGCGTCCACCCATACAGCTATGGTGCATCGCTGAACTTTAGATCCGCTTTTCCCCGGCTGCGCGGTGGCAACTATTGCCCGCATGATTACCCCAACTGGCCGCCAGTGCCTCAACGTGGCTAGCGGACGAACAGAATCTTTCCTTGGCAACACTGGAGATGGGCCTGGCTATGCGCCCAGGGCAGCTATCACAATGGACCAGAAGCAGGCACCGTCATGCCGAAAGGCCCCCGCGGCGTGTGACCTGTTCCGCAGGGGCCTTGTCAGTGCTAGTTGGCGCTGGTGCGCTAGCCCAGCTTCGCTTCGGCGTCGAACTCGCCGCGCACGGCCTTGGAGAACGGGCAGAAGTCGTGGGCCTTGGCAACCAGTTCCTCGGCGTTGTCCAGCTCGTCCTGGTTGGCAAAGCGGGCGGTGACCACGCCGGAGAGGCGGAAGCCCACGCCGGAGGGGTCGTTGTTCAGGGCGACCTCAGCGTCAACCTCGGGGGAGAACTTCTCCGTGTCCACGCCGGCGTCTTCCATCATCTTGCGCAGCGCGCCGTTGAAGCAGGCCGCCCAGGCTGCGGCAAACAGGGACTCCGGGTTGACGCCGGTGCCGGCCTTCGGCGGGCGCACATCAAAGTCGATGCCGCCCTCGCCCTTCACATGTCCGTCCCGGCCTGCGCCGGTGGAGGTGACCTTCTGTGCGTAGATGCGATCTGCCATTGTTGTACTCCTTCACACGAGATTGTGGGGGCTTATGACACCACCCCACCGTAGTCATGAAAAACTCCCCGCGCGCACAGCGGCGGCGGGGAGGATCAGGACGGTGCGCTCGGTGCGCTCGGTGCGCTCGGCGCCGCGGAAGGGGCGGCGTCGATAAGCACTGTGCTACTTGGCGGCCTGCTTGCGCTTGAACTCTTCCTTGACGCGGCGGCCGAGCTCTTCATCGACCTGGCCCCAGTACCAGTAGCAGCGCTCCTCGGTCTCCGGGGACACGCCGTTCATGGCGTTGGTGATGTTGTCCACCAGGCGGGCCTTGGCCGCGTCGTCGTAGACCTCGCGGTAGAGGGTGCCGGGCTGGCCGAAGTCATCATCTTCCGGGTGCTGGATGTAGGCGCCGCGGGTGAGGTCGTTGCCGTGGGCGTCCACGGCCATGTAGACGTCATCGGCGTTGCCGTGCTTGTGCACCGCGGAGGTCTCCCCATTGTCCAGGTAGCCGTCCTGCACCTGCGACTTGTTCGGCGCGTAGGTGGGGTGATCCGGCGCGTTGAACAGGTAGGCCATGGGGCCTTCGTGCTGCTGGGTGTTGCGCGGGGTCAGCGGCTGGTTGACGGGCAGGTGGCGGTAGTTCGGCCCGATGCGGTAGCGCTGGGCGTCCGCGTAGGCGAAGACGCGGCCCATGAGCATCTTGTCGGGCGACAGGCCCACGCCGGGCACCAGGTTGGCCGGGTCGAGCGCTAGCTGCTCAATCTGGGCGAAGAAGTTCTCCGGGTTGCGGTTGAGCACAAAGTAGCCGACGTCGTGGCGCGGGTAGTCCTTCAGCGACCAGGTCTTGGTCAGGTCGAAGGGGTTGAAGCGGTAGCCCTCGGCCTCGTCGACGGGCATGATCTGCACCTTGACGTCCCAGATGGGGTAGTCGCCGGCCTCGATGGCGTTGTAGAGGTCCTCGCGCAGGTGGTCGGCGTTCTTGCCGGCCATCTCCTCGGCCTCCGCGTCGGTGAAGTTGTGCACGCCCTGCCGGGAGATGAAGTGGTACTTCACCCAGAACGGGGTGCCTTCCTCATTGATCCACTGGAAGGTGTGGGAGCCGTAGCCGTTCATCTCACGCTCGGAGCGCGGGGTGCCGCGGTCGCCCATGAGGTAGGTGACCTGGTGGGCGGTCTCCGGGGTGCGGGTCCAGAAGTCCCACTGCATGTCCGCGTCGCGCAGGCCGGAGCCGCCGAGGCGCTTCTGGGAGTGGATGAAGTCCGGGAACTTCATCGCATCGCGCAGGAAGAAGGTGGGCGTGTTGTTGCCCACGATGTCATAGTTGCCCTCGGTGGTGTAGAAGCGCAGGGCAAAGCCGTGAACGTCGCGCCAGGTGTCCGGGGAGCCCTGCTCGCCGGCGACCGTGGAGAAACGGATGGCCATGGGGGTGACGGTGCCCTTTTGGAACAGCGCCGCCTTGGTGTACTTGGACACATCTTCGGTGATGTGCAGCTCGCCGAAGGCGCCGTTGCCCTTGGCGTGGGGGTTGCGCTCCGGGACGCGCTCGCGGTTGAAGTGGGCGAGCTTTTCAATGAGCTGGATGTCATTGAGGATGGTGGGCCCCTGCGGGCCTGCGGTGACGGAGAAGTGCTCGGAGGGCACGGGGGCGCCGTTTTCGCGGCGAGTGTTCTCCGCGATGGTGTCTGTGCGACCGTGCGCCAGGATCTCGTCTGTGGTCTTGGGCTGGTTCTGAGCCATGGTTTGATAGCCTCCCTTAATTAGCCCGGATCGATTAATAGCTCTTGCCAACGAGCCTAAGTCCCCACTAGATTTTCAGCAAGGAAGGTCACCCAACTCATTCTTTCGACGTACGCTACGTATTTTCCCAGCTAATAACGTAAAAAAGCACTACTGGTAACGTTTCGGTACGTGAAACACCACTCCGAGCGCGACGACGCCCGCGTCACCGACCTGGCCCTCAAGGCCGGCCGTGGCGACCGCCGCGCGCTCACGGAGTTCATCCGCGCCACCCAAAACGACGTCTGGCGCCTCCTCGCGCACCTCGGCGACCCCGACCTCGCCGACGACCTCACCCAAGAAACCTACCTGCGCGTCATCACCGCACTACCCCGCTTCGCCGCCGCCGCACCCGCCCGCACCTGGCTGCTGGCCATCGCCCGGCGCGTCTGGGTAGACAACATCCGCCACGACATGGCCCGCCCCCGCAAATCCGCCACCGAATATGAGGACGCCGCCGCCACCCGCGCCTCTACCGACTCCACCGAGGCCACCTGGTCCGAATGGATCGACGTGCGCTCGCGTATCGACGCCCTGCCTCCCGAACGCCGCGAGGCACTCATCCTCACCCAGGTCCTCGGGCACACCTATGAGGAAGCAGCAAAAATCGCGGGCGTGCGCGTGGGAACAATCCGCTCCCGCGTCGCGCGCGCCCGCGCCGATCTGCTCGCCCAATAGCGAGCGCTCGCCCTGGTCCTAGACCAGCAGCTCCGCAATCTGGATGGTGTTCAGCGCCGCGCCCTTGCGCAGGTTATCGCTGGCCACCACGAACACCAGGCCATGGTTGCCGTCCACGGACTGGTCCTGGCGGATGCGGCCCACCAGGGAATCATCCTTGCCCGCCGCAGCCAGCGGGGTGGGCACGTCAACAACGGTGACGCCGGGGGCGTCGTTAAGCAAGGCCGTGGCCTGCTCCACGGTGATCTCACCGGAAAACTCCGCATGCACCACCATCGTGTGGCCCGTAAACACCGGCACCCGCACGCACGTGCCCGCAACCTTCAGTTCCGGGATGCCCAGAATCTTGCGCGACTCATTGCGCAGCTTCTGCTCCTCGTCGGTCTCCAACGACCCATCATCCACATACGCACCCGCCATCGGCAGCGCGTTGTAGGCAATCGGCGCCACGTACGGGCCCAGATCCTCCGGGGCCAGCAAGGACCCATCATGGGCCAGCTCCACGTTGCGGTCCCCGATCTCCGCCACCTGCTTAGCCAGCGCCTCCACGCCCGCCAGACCAGAACCAGACACCGCCTGGTAAGACGCCACATGCAGGCGGGTCAGCCCGGCCGCGTCATGCAGCACCTTCAGCACCGGCATGGCGGCCATGGTGGTGCAGTTCGGGTTGGCGATGATCCCGCGGGGCAACTCGCGCGCCTCCTGCGGGTTGACCTCGCTGACAATCAGCGGCACCTGGTCATCCTTGCGCCACGCCGAAGAGTTATCCACCACGGTGGCCCCCGCGGCCGCAAACACCGGCGCCCACTGCTTCGACGTCGACCCGCCCGCAGAGAACAAGGCAATATCCACGTCCGCGACGGACTCCGGCGTCACAGCCGCCAGATCTTCCACCTCCACGTCCTGATCGCGGAAAGTAAGGTGAGTGCCGGCCGACCGCGCCGACGCGAAGAAACGCACCCGGTCAGCCGGGAAATTACGCTCTTCAAGGATGGAACGCATCACGCGGCCCACCTGACCGGTGGCCCCGACAACTGCGATGGTGGTCATGAGAACATCAACTCCTAGAGGATTTTTCACCGCCGCATAGCGGCGCGAATAACGGCGCCCTTAGCGGCCCGTACCAGCGTAGACGGTGGCGATGTCATCGCCGCCCAATTCAAACTTTTCATGCAACGCGCGCGCCGCGTTATCAATGTCACTTTCGCGGATGAGCACAGAAATACGAATCTCCGAGGTGGTGATCAATTCGATGTTGATCCCCACATCGCGCAACGCCTCCGCGAAATCCGCAGTCACCCCGGGGTGGGACTTCATCCCCGCACCCACCAGGGAGACCTTGCCAATCTGGTCGTCATAGAGCACGTTGGCCCACTGGCCCTCCGCCTGGAGCTTCTTCATCATCTCCATCGCGCGCGGACCATCAGAGCGCGGGCACGTAAACGTGATATCCGTGGTGTTGTCCTCCAGGGAGGACACATTCTGCAACACCATGTCAATATTGATCTCCGCGTCCGCCAGCACCCGGAACACCTTCGCCGCCTCACCCGGATTATCCGGGATACCAAGCACGGTGATCTTCGCCTCCGACATGTCGGTGGCCACGCCAGTGAGAACTGCTTCTTCCACAGGAATATCCTCCATCGACCCGGCCACCAGCGTGCCGGGATCATTGCTATAAGACGAACGCACGCGCAGCGGCACATCGAAAGCCCGAGCGTACTCCACGCTGCGCAACACCAAGATCTTCGAACCAACGGCCGCCAGCTCCAGCATCTCCTCAAAAGAGATCTTGTCCAGCTTGCACGCGTTAGGAACGATCCGCGGATCGGCGGTGTACACCCCGTCCACGTCTGAATAAATTTCACACACATCCGCCCCCAGCGCCGCCGCCAAGGCCACCGCCGTGGTGTCCGAACCGCCGCGGCCCAGGGTGGTCACATCGCGCGACTCCTTATTCACGCCCTGGAAGCCGGCCACGATGCAGATCCGCCCCTTATCCAGGGCCTCCTGCACCCGGCCCGGGGTGACATCAACAATCCGGGCGTTGCCGTGGCGCTCCGTGGTGAGCACCCCCGCCTGGGAGCCGGTGAAAGACTGCGCCTTGGCGCCCAAGGAATCGATGGCCATGGCCACCAGGGCGTTAGAGATCCGCTCCCCGGCGGTCAACAGCATGTCCATCTCCCGGGCCGGCGGGACCGGGGACACCTGGGCCGCCAGATCCAGCAGGTCATCGGTGGTATCCCCCATAGCGGAGCACACGACGACAACGTCATTGCCCTTCTTCTTGGTGGCCACGATTCTCTCCGCGACATTGCGGATTCTTGCTGCGGTCTCCAAAGAGGAGCCGCCATATTTTTGGACGATCAGTGCCACCGGTGACCAGCTGCCTTTCGTATCGGGATTCACGCGGGGTCATGCGCGTACCGAAGTCACACCCCGCGGGAGGCGGGCGCCGCGCACGCGGCGCGTTTCGGCCCTCTCTACAATACCTATCGACATGCAGAACCACGCAGGGTATGTCACCAACACCCGCGCACCGCGCACACGGGCGCCCACACACAGATGCGGGCCGCGCGATAAATAGGTAGCCCCCGCCAGTAAAGTGGCGGAAGTGCACAGCAATGTTCTAGCCATCGCCTTCGCACTGTCTTCGGCCCTCACCATCGCCTGGGGAACCGTGGTGCGCCACCGCATCGCCGAAGACGCCCCCGCCGACGGTTCCTTGAAAGGCTCACCCTTCTGGAACGCCATCAGCCGCCCCCTGTGGTGGGCCGGCACCGGAACCGCACTGCTGGGCTATGGACTCCAGGTCATCGCCTTAGCCTTTGGCACCCTGCTGGTGGTCCAACCCATCCTGGTGCTTTCCCTAATGTTCACCCTGCCGCTGTCCGCCTACGCCGACGGCCGGCGCATCTCCCGCATTGAGATGCGGTGGGCAGGCCTGCTCACCGCCGCCGTCGCGGTGCTCGTGGTGGTGGGCCAGCCCCAGGCCGGAAACCCCCACCCCCCGCTAGAGCGCTGGGTGCCCGCACTGCTCGTCGGCGCCGTGGTGCTCATCGGCCTAGAGCGCCTCGCGCAGCTACAGATCCGCCGAGAAAAGGCCCTGCTCCTCGGCGTGGTCACCGGCGCCCTATTCGGCTACGTGGCCGTGCTGTCTAAGGCCGTGGTGGACGTGTTCGTGCACGCCGGGTTCTGGGGGCTGATCACCAACTGGGAGACCTACGGGCTCATCGCCGGGGCAACGCTGGGCACCATCGTGCAGCAGTATTCGTTTAATGCCGGGGCGCTGAAGAACTCCCTGCCCGCTATGACAATCACCGAGCCCATTGTCGCCTTCTCCCTGGGCTACGTGGTCCTGGGCGAGAGCTTCCAGGTCAGCTCCGTGCTGGGGTGGTTGGCCATGGGCGCCGCCCTCGTGGTGATGATCGTGTCCACCATCGTGCTGTCCAGCCGCGGGGTGCACTAGCGCTAGCCGCCAGGAGCGCTAGCCGCCAGGCGCACTCGCGGCAGGTGCACTAGCGGTCGGCGCTCCAGGCTAAATCGCCCACTTGAACACCACCATCATGTAGGCAGAAAACCACGCCCCGAAGGCCACCCAGCCGACCATGAACGCCCAATAGAACGTCCACCCGGTGGTGCGCACCCGGCGCACGGCCAGCGGGATGAGCAGAATCACGGCGGGCAGCAGCAGCCGGGGGCGCGAATGCATGATGCCGTCAGATAGCAACACGTTGGCGGTGATCGCGGCGCCGAAGAGCCACACCGGCAGCGGGGCCCGCCCGATGGTCAGCGCCACCGATCCGGCGGCGAGGAGCATGACCCCCACGCTGAGCAGATAGCCCACCTCATTGCCCGTGGTCAGCGTCTTCCAGCAGAACTTCACCGTGGCCACCCCCAGGTCAAAGCCGGAATGCCAGCCCTCTTTCTGAATGCCAAAGTAGCCGCCGTAGTCCGCGGTCCGCGCAGAGGCCCACCCCAAAAAGCCCACGATGGACAGTGGGGAGAGCGCCACCGCCACCCACGCTCGCCAATCCCGGCGCGCCGTCACCGCCACGACCACCGCCAGCACCAGCCACAGGTCCACGGCAGTCAGGCGGAAGAATCCGCACACAAAGGTCAGCAGCCCGGCGAGCCACCAGCGGCGGTCCATCATGGCCACCACCGCCCAGAAGGCGATCGCACCGAAGGCGGCCTCCGTGTACGGCATGGTGTAGGTCAGGGTCATCGGCGCGGCGGACACGAGGATGCCGGCGGCTAGTCGGCCCCGCAGGCCCGCGCCCATCCGCACCGCGATGGCCATGGCCGCGGCGATGAGCGCCACGGTCATCACGGCGTTGAACAGCAGCGCCACGGTGACCGTGTCTAGGCCCAGCACCGCGTGCCCGGCGCGCATGATCATGGGCAGCGCGGGGAAGAAGGCCAGCAGGGTGCGCTCGGGGGCGCGCTGGGAAATATCCGGGCCGTCGAAGTAGCCGCGCCGGGCGATGCGATCGTAGTGCCCGGCGTCCCAGCGGGTGAGCTGATGCGCCACGCTGGCATCGTTGGCGTGGGCCATGACTGCCAGCACAATAATGCGCGTGAGCAGGGTGATCAGGAAGATGAGCACTGCCGCAAGCCAGATGGATTGCGGGGGGAGGGGGCGTCGATAAGCATCGATGGCGGGCGCTACGGGGCGCGTATCGACGCCCCCCTGGGCAGGCAGGCTCTCCGGTGCGGCATTCACCTGGGTCATGCTAAACCACGGGAGGTCCAAGCGGGAAGAACATGCGCGACGGATGTGTGATGGGTTACACTGTCCACCATGTTCGCGTGCGAGAACCTCCTTCTTCTTCGCCGCGGCGGGATCCCGAACCCTTAAGGCCACAATCCGTCACACCCCACGGTCGGCCGGCGCCCCGCCGCGGAGGTTGTTGTGACGCCGGTCGAGGCCTACCCCCATACCCGCATCACACGCAAAGGTTCACGGTTATCCCATGTCTCCTTCTGATCACATCAGCGCCCCCTCCGAAATCCGCACCCCCGCAGGCCAGCCGCCGGCAGACCAGCCCGCCTGGAACACCCAGCGCGCCTCCTCCATGCCCGCCGGGCGCTACCCCTCCTACGTCCAGGAAGTAGAAGACTTCCAGCTGCCGGACCGCACCTGGCCCGACCGCCGCTTCGAGCGCGCCCCCCAGTGGTGCGCCGTCGACCTGCGCGACGGCAACCAAGCACTGATCGACCCGATGAGCCCCGAGCGCAAGCGGCGCATGTTCCAGCTGCTGGTGTGCATGGGCTACAAGGAAATCGAGGTCGGCTTCCCGTCCGCCTCCCAAACTGACTTTGACTTTGTGCGCGAGATCATCGAACGCGACATGATCCCCGACGACGTGACCATCCAGGTCCTGGTCCAGGCGCGCGAGCACCTGATCCGGCGGACCTTCGAAGCCTGCGAAGGCGCGCGCAACGTCATCGTCCACTTCTACAACTCCACGTCGATCCTGCAACGCAAGGTGGTCTTCCGCAAGGACAAGGCAGCCATCAAGAAGCTGGCCACCGACGCCGCCCACCTGATCAAGGACATCGCCGCCGACTACCCGGACACCAACTGGCGCTGGGAATACTCCCCGGAGTCCTACACCGGCACCGAGGTCGCCTACGCCAAGGAAGTCTGCGACGCCGTCACCGCCATCATGGAGCCCACCCCGCAGCGCCCCATGATCATCAACCTGCCCTCCACCGTGGAGATGATCACCCCCAACGTCTACGCGGACACCATCGAATGGATGGACCGCAACCTGGAACGCCGCGACTCCATCGTGCTGTCCCTGCACCCCCACAATGACCGCGGCACCGGCATCGCCACCGCCGAACTGGGCTTCCTGGCCGGCGCCGACCGCATCGAAGGCTGCCTGTTTGGCAACGGAGAACGCACCGGCAACGTCGACCTGGTCACCTTGGGACTCAACCTGCTGACCCAGGGCATCGACCCGCAGATCGACTTCTCCGACCTGCCCAGCATCCGCGCCACCGTGGAATACTGCAACCAGCTGCGCGTCCCGGAACGCCACCCCTACGGCGGCGACCTGGTCTTCACCGCATTCTCCGGATCCCACCAAGACGCCATCAACAAGGGACTCGACGCCATGGCCGCCCAGGTGCGCCCCGGCGCCACCAACACCGACGTCGATTGGGAAGACCTGCGCGACACCACCTGGGAAGTGCCCTACCTGCCCATCGACCCCAAGGACGTGGGCCGCGACTACGAGGCCGTCATCCGCGTCAACTCCCAATCCGGCAAGGGTGGCGTGGCTTACATCATGAAGACCGACCACGGCATGCACCTGCCGCGGCCGATCCAGGTCGAATTCTCCCAAGCCATCCAAGCCGTCACCGACGCCGAAGGCGGCGAAGTCAGCTCCAAGAGCATGTGGGACATCTTCGCCCAGGAATACCTGGAGCCGGACAGCCCCTTAAACCTGGAGCACATCTCCGTGGACAACCCCGCCGCAGACTCCGGCGACGTCACCGCCACCGTGGAGGTCACCTTCAAGGGCGAAGCTCGCCAGATCACCGGCACCGGAAACGGCCCCGTCGCCGCCTACACCAACGCCCTGGAATCCCTGGGCGTCGACGTAGAGGTACAGGACTACTCGCAGCACGCCCTGACCGCCGGCGACGACGCCGACGCTGCCTGCTACGTGCGCGCCTTTGTCAACGGCACCTCCGCGTGGGGCGTGGGCATTGCCTCCTCCACCACCGCGGCATCCATCCGCGCCGTCAACTCCGCGATCAACCGCGCAGTGGCCACCGATAGCGGGGTCCCGCAAGGGCGCTAACCAGCCCTGGACTCGGCCGCGCCCCCTAGCGCCGAGCCCCACTCGTAGCACCGAGCCCGGCGCGCTGCGGCGCCGGGCTTTCGGCTGTTCTGGGGGTCTTGTCGGGGGTCTTGTCGGGGGATTGGGGCGACGGGGGCTACGGGGCGCCCCGCGCGTAAGCGGGGCTATCCGAACAGCGCTAGCCATTGTCCCCTTGCGTAGCGCAGAGTACCCTAACCTCATTGGAGCGCCCCTGGCGTGGCCTGCTCGGCTGCACGCACGCAGCATTCGCCGAAAGGAACCATCATGCCTACCACTGCTGACACCACCCCCGGCGCGGCGCGGATGCAGCGGCTGACCATCCCCGATCTGATGACCATTGGCATCTTTTTTGTCATCAACATGGTGGCCGGCGTCGCCATCGCGTTCATCGGAATCACCCCCATCACCTACGTCATGATCACCAGCATCCAGGCGCTTGTCCTGGGCATCCCGATGATGCTGTTCCTGGCCAAGGTGCACAAGCCAGGCATGGTCTTTATTTTTCTGGCGCTCAGTGGCATTGCCAGCCTGCTGCTGGGGCTAGGCGTGTGGCCGTTGGTGATGAGCCTGGTGATGGCGGTCATCGCCGAGTTGGTGCTGCGCGCGGGCACCTACCGCAGCGCTGCCCACAGCGTGCTGGCCTACGCGTTCATGGCTGTGAGCCCCACCGCGTCCTACATCCCGTTATTTTTCACCACGCAGCAGTACCTAGACAGTAGCGATATGCAGGCCAAGTACGGGTCCAGCTTCGCCGACGGTCTGGGTTCTCTTGGACAGATGAGCTGGCTGTTCGGGATCATCGTTGGCGTCACGTTCGTCTGCGGCATCCTCGGCGGGCTGCTGGGCCGGCGCATCTTTACCAAGCACTTTCAGCGGGCGGGCATCGCCTGATGTCGCCCACGATGCCTGGGGCCGGGCACCGCGGCGTCGGGCTGCATCTGGATCCGCGCACCACGGTGCTCGTCATTCTTGCGGTGTCTACGGTGCTGCTTTCTTCTTTTGGCTCGGGCAGCACGCTGGGGCAGGCTGGGCGGTGGCTGCTCATCGCCGTTCCCGGCGCGCTCTTCCTCGCTTCGGGTCTGGTTGCGCCAGCCGTGCGCTACGCGGTGACGTTCGCGGTGCTGGCGGGGCTTCCCGTGCTGGTGGTGCGGGGGTGGCCGGACCGCCCGCTCATCGTGGATATCTGCGCCACGTGGTGCGGCGGTGTATCGCTGATCGTCCCCGGTATCACGTGCTGCTGGTACCTGCTTCGCACGGTCTCTGCCAGCGAGTTCGTCGCCGCGATGCAGCGTATTCACTGTCCTGATGCGTTGGCTATCCCTGCGTCCATTATTTTCCGGTTTTTCCCCACCATCGCCGAGGAGTACCGCGATATCCGCACCGCGATGCGGATGCGGGGTATTTCTGGTGTGCGCAATCCCGTTGCCATGCTGGAGTATCGGTTTGTGCCGCTGTTGGTCTCGGTGGTGGGCATTGGCAACGAGCTCGCTATGTCTGCGGTCACCCGTGGGCTGGGCTCGGCGCACCGGCGCACTACGCTGTGCGACATCGGCTTCCGCGCAGGTGATGCGGTAGTCATCGTGGTTCTGGCTGTGGCCGTGATCCTGCTGATCGCCGGTGGGGTGATGCACTTATGATTGAGTTGCGCGACGTGTCGATGCGCTACGGCGAGGACGACGCCGAGCCGGTGCTCCGCGATCTGTCTGTGTCTATTGCCGCGGGGCAGCTGGTGGTGGTGTGCGGCGAGTCCGGCTGCGGAAAATCCAGCATGCTTCGCCTGATCAATGGGGTGGCTTTCGCTTTCGGTCAGGCCCACATCTCTGGGGAGGTTCTGCTTAACGACGCCCCCATCACGCACGCTCCCCCACAACAGATCGCCGAGCGCGTCGGTTCGGTTTTCCAAAACCCCAAGTCACAGTTCTTCACCCTGGAGGTCAGCAGCGAGCTGGCGTTTGGCTGCGAGAACCTGGGCGTAGCGCCTACGGAGATCCGGCGGCGAATCGGCGCGGTGAGCGCGGACTTCCACATGACGGACCTGCTCGACCGGAGCCTGTTTGCGCTCTCGGGCGGGCAGAAGCAGAAGGTGGCGTGCGCCTCCGTGGCGGCGATGCACCCTGATGTGCTGCTGCTCGACGAGCCATCGGCAAACCTCGACCTGGCGGCCGTCGATGAGCTCCACGAGGTTATCGCCCGGTGGAAGGCCCAGGGCCGGACCATCCTGGTGGCTGAGCATCGGCTCTCGTACCTGGCGGATCTGGCCGACCGGGTCCTGGTCTTAAGCCACGGTGCCATCGCCCACGACCTCACCGGCGAGCAGTTCCGGGCCCTGAGCGACGATGAGCTGCACCACCTGGGGCTGCGCTCCACACGGGTGGTGCCCGAGGTCCATCGTCAACCCCGGGCCGTGGAGGACACCCTGACGCTGAACAACCTGCGCCTGACGTACCCACAGGCCAGTGCTCCTGCCCTGGACATCAGACATGCGCAGCTACCACGGGGCCAGGTGATCGGGGTGGTTGGGCGCAATGGCGCCGGTAAGTCCACCTTTGTTCGCGCACTGACGGGTATCGAGCCACGAGCACGGGGCACCGTGCGGATCGGGGAACAGACCCTGGCCTCGCCGCGGCACCGGCTGCGCCACTCCTACCTGGTGATGCAGGATGTCAACCACCAGCTGTTCGGGGAGAGCGTCGACGCGGACGTGATGATCGGTACCGGTGGGAAGCCTGCGGCAGATGATGCTCGACTGGCCGAGGTACTTGGCGCGCTAGACCTGGCCGATCAGCGCGATCGGCACCCAATGTCCCTGTCTGGCGGTGAGCGCCAGCGCGTCGCCATTGCCTCCGCGGTACTCAGCCAGCGCGAGGTGATCGTTTTCGACGAACCCACCAGCGGGCTCGACCTGCGCCGCATGGATCAGGTAGCCCAGCTCTTAGCTACCTTGGCTAACCAGGGCGCCTCCGTCCTGGTGGTCACCCACGACGTGGAGCTTTTGGCCCGCTGCTGCGACTGCCTCCTGCACGTGACGGCAGGCAAGCTGGCCGCTGCCGAGACCTGCACCAGCGCGGCGCTCGAACGCACGGTGCGGTTCTTGCGCGGCCAAGACGAGTAGCTACAGCCTCCAGCTGTTGGCGTCGGTCTTTTCTCCCCAAAAGCCCCGGTAGCGCGGCGAGCTTTCCATCAGCTCGTCGTGGCTACCGATCGCCTCGACGCTGCCGTTCGGGCTCATCACCACGATCTGGTCCGCATCCCGGATGGTGTGCAGCCGATGGGCGATGACAATGGTGGTGCGCTTGTGGGATAGCGCCTGCATACCGCGCATCACCAGGTGTTCGTTGTTGACGTCGAGGGAACTGGTGGCCTCGTCAAGCAGCACGATCGGCGCGTCCTTGAGCAGCGCGCGGGCGATGGACACGCGCTGGCGCTCACCGCCAGACAGGTTGGATCCGCCTTCGCTGATCAGCGTGTCAAAGCCGTCGGGCAGGCCAGCGGCAATCTCGGTGACGCCGGCCAGCTCCGCGGCCCGAAGCACCTCCTGACGGGTGGCATCGTGGCGGCCTAAGCGGATGTTCTCATAGAGCGTGGCTTCAAAGAGGTAGACGTCCTGGAACACCATGGCCAGCGAGTCAAGAACCGCACGGGTGCCCAGGTCACGCACGTCTACCCCACCGATGCGCACGGCGCCGCGGTCCACGTCGTAGAAGCGGGCGACCAGCTTAAGCAGCGTGGTTTTGCCGCAGCCGCTGGGTCCAACCAGCGCGGTGGTGGTACCGGGTGGAACCGTGAAGCTCACGCCCCCGACCACCGGGGTATCGGGCGCGTAGCCAAAGCCCACGCCGTCTAGCTCAATGCCGTTGTCCTTGGGGTGCTGCGGGGTGTGCGGCTCCGGCAGCACGTGCGCGTCGAGGATCTTTTGGATCTCAGCGAGCGTATTGCGGGCCGCCTGGAGCCCTTCGCCATAGGGCAGGCCGGCCATGGCGACGCGGGCGAGGATGAACACCAGCACGATGACGCCGATGTAGGTGCCCACCTCCAACCAGTGGTGCAAGAGCAAGACGGTGGCCAGCGCGTCGATAACCACGGTGCCGATCATGATGATCGTGGCCAGTCGGCCCATGATCATCTCGCCTGTCTTTTGGGTATGGCGCTGCGCGGTGAACTGCTCGCGGATGGCGGCGCGGATGGCACGCTCACCCAAGGAATCTGGCCCCGCCGCACGCAGCACCGGCTGCACTTGCGCGAACTCCAACACCTGGGCAGCACCGTGTTCGTTGCGCTCACCCTTGTGCCGTTCCGCGATGCGGTACTGCGCCATCAGCCGGTGGTAGGTCACCCACACCACGGCGGCCACCCCCACGGCTGCCAGGCCCAACCGCCAGTCCACGGCGATGAGGAACACACTGGCCAGGCCCGCCGCCGCGGCGCCGTGCATCATCGGCCGCAGCATCATCGCCGGCGCGTTCGCGGCAAAGAGCGCGCCACTGGTCGCCGTGACGCCGATCTGCCCGGAGCGATCCTCATCAAAAAAGCCCAGGGGCAGCTCCACGGTGCGCTCGGCGATGAGCTCATGGATGCGCAGCACGTAATCATGGCCCAGATCCTGGGCGATGACCTCGGTGGGCCAATCAACGGCAGCGTAGATGAGCACCGCCGCCACGATCCACGGCAGCCACCCCGCCGCCTGCGCCGGCCCCGCGCTAAACAACGTATCCAGGAACAAGGCGATGAGGATCAGTCCGATGGCCAGGGCGAGAGCTGACACCGCAATGAGAGTGAGAACCAGAATTAGGCGGCGTCGATTAGCGGGACTACCGAGTGCATAGAGTGTGCGAATCACTAGTCTTCCTCCCCGCGGATGCCCGCCTGCGCCGCTTGGTAGCGCGCCCACATCGTGGCATAGCCCTGACCTGCGGCAACCAGCTGATCGTGGGTGCCCGATTCGGTGACTTCACCGCGTTCCAACATGAGTATTGTGTCCGCTCCGGTGATGGTATGCAGCCGGTGGGCGATCACCACCAGGGTGCGCCCCTCCACAAGTTGGGTGATGGCCTGTTGGATCGCGGCCTCAGAATCCGGGTCGGCGAAGGCGGTGGCCTCGTCCAACACCAGAATCGGCGCGTCGAGCAGGATGGATCGGGCGATGGCCAGGCGTTGCTGCTCACCGCCGGACAGCTGCGCGTCCTCGCCCACCACGGAGTCATAGCCGCGCGGCAGATGCATGATGCGCTCATGGATCTGGGCGGCACGCGCCGCACGGATAACGTCCTCATCGGAGGCCTGCGGGTGCGCCAGCCGAATGTTGTCGCGCACGCTCATGCGCATCACATAGGCGTCCTGGAAAACAAATCCGACCCGGCCATAGAGCTGATCGGGCCGCAGCTGGGTACTGGGAACGCCACCAATGCGCACCGCCCCCTCCGTGGGATCAAGCAGCCGAGGAATCAGGGACGCCAGCGTGGACTTGCCAGAGCCAGATGGTCCCACCACCGCAGTAATACTGCCGGGCGTGAGCTTTTCACTGATGCCCCTGAGCACCGGGATGCCCGGCACATAAGAAAAGCCCACCTGCTCTAGCTCAATTCCGGCGTCGGCGGGTTCAGTGTCACCCGCTGCCGGCGGCAGGACCGGGATATTAAAGAACTCGGTCAGCTCCGCGGCGGCGGCCTTGGCCTCGCTGAACATGATGTTCGTGCGCGAGAGCATCACAAGCGGCGCGGCAATGTTGTTGATCAGCAGGAACGCCGCCAACACGTCAGACACCGGGAGCCCTACCGACGTGATCAGCCAAGGGCTGGCCACCGCCACCACGAGCAGCCCAAAGCCGGTGGAGGTAAAGATCTTCATCAACGCGGTGGGGTGGACCGTGGAGCGCACCCAATCGCGGTAGAACCGGCCAAAGCGCCTCGAGCGTTCAAGAAACATGCTTTGGTCAAAGCCCTGCGGCACGAACACCTTGATCACCGGGATGCCGCGCACGAGTTCCACCACCGCAGCATCGAGTTGCTTCTGGCTGGTGGTGAACTTCTCCGCCTTTTGTTCAAACTGGCGCATCATCAGCGGCATCGTTGCCACGGCCAGCAGCAGCGGGATCAGGCCGAGCAGGCCGATGCGCCAGTCCACGAAAAACATGTAGCCCAAGCTGAGCAGCGGCACGAGGATTCCGGCGGAATAGTCATGCGGCGCGTGGGCGATGAGCTGGTGGATCTTGGTGACGTCATCTTCCACATAGGTCTTGACCGTGCCCGAGGGGGTGCGGGTAAACCAGGACAGCGGCAGGCGTCCCAGCGTGGTGATCTGCCGCTGGCGCAGGTGCTGGCCCAGCAGGCCGTCGGCCTTATGGCTGATCTGGAGGCTTGTCACGGTGGCCTCGCCGTGCACAACAGTGGCAAGCGCCAGTGCCGCAACGAGCAGCCACAGCCGCTGGGCGTTAATAGGCTGCCCGTCGAGGGCGGGCATGACGGTGCGCACCAGTTCCACCAGCACCACGACCGGGGCAAGCGAAAGCACGGCCGCAAGAATCGCGAGCACTATTGACAGGGCGATCTGTGCGTGGGCAGGCTGCGAGATCTGCCAGAAGGATGTGGGGCGTTGTTGTGTGTCGGCCATGGGGTCCTCGGTGGGGTACAACAATCGGCTGGGTCGGATCCCTAACTCGATCTGCGAGCACGGATTGCGCGGATGCAGGACAGCCCCCGTTCCGGGTGCTGTCCACCACGATGATTCCGAGGCAAGCCTACGCCTCTTTTAGGTTCTACTAACCCGTATTACTTAATCATGATAGGATTTGTTGACCGCAGCCCCGACGCCACCGACGCCATTGCTGCCACCAGATGCGCGCGACCGTGCTCCTGTCCTGTCGCAGGTGAGCTCCTCTGGCGGACGGGCGGGCGGCGGTGCACATTTTCCCGTGCATAGTGCTGACTGGCTACCAGAGGTAAAAGATGAAAGACGCACGACATCTCACACACAGAGACGCCCCCACGAGCAGCGTCGCGCCGGTACCGGCCACCGACGACGAACCCAACCTGGTCCTCACGGTCCGGGGACTGCGGTGCCACCTGGGGAAGAAAAAGACGCGCGCAGAGATCCTGCGCGGCGTTGATCTAGATATCCCCCGCGGCGGGATCCTCGCGGTACTCGGCGCTAATGGCGCCGGCAAGACCACGCTGGTCAACGTGCTTTCTACCCTGCTGCCCGCCTCCGACGGCACCGTGATCGTGGACGGCCACAACCTGGCCGATGAGCCTGCCGGAGTGCGCTCCGCCATCGCGCTGACCGGCCAGTATGCGGCGGTCGATGAGGAGCTGACCGGGCAGGAAAACCTCGTGTACTTCGGCCGTCTTGCTGGGCTGCGGGCCCGCGACGCGGGGGCGCGCGCCGATGCCCTGTTGGAGCGGTTCGACCTCGTCGCGGCCGGCGGGCGCCTGGTGTCTGAATACTCCGGCGGCATGCGCCGGCGCCTGGACATCGCCGCGTCGCTGACCGTGCCTCCTGCCCTGCTGTTTCTTGATGAGCCGACGACCGGCCTGGATCCTGCGGCCCGCAACTCCGTGTGGGACACGGTGCGCAACCTCGCGGCTGATGGCACATCGATCCTGCTGACCACCCAGTATCTGGATGAAGCCGACCAGCTCGCCGACCGCGTCGCCGTGCTCGCCGGCGGCCGGGTCCTCGACGAGGGCACCCCGGGCGAGCTCAAGGAGCGCTACGGCACCACGGTGTGCCTGATCACCATGGCCTCCCCAGAAGACGCCGAGCGCCTAGAGGCCATGGCGGGTGAGCACGGCATGGCGGCGCGCCGCGAGGGCGTCGCTGTGCGGGTGGATGCTCCCGACGGCCACCGCACCCTCGTGCGCGCCCTCGAGCTGTGGGACGGCGAGGATGATGCCATCACCGATGTCTCGCTTGTCCCGCCCACGCTTGACGACGTCTACTTTGCCATCGCTGGCAGCGGGGACATCGCCGCCGCAGGTGGCAATTCGCCTGCCGACGCTGGGGGCTCCCGGTGAGCCCGTGGAGCGCCGTCGCTGCCGCCTGGCGGCGCGACGTCCTGCGCACCATCCGCAACAAGGCCGTGATGGTCTCCGCCGTGGCTATTCCCAGCCTGTTCGTGGCCATTTTCTACGCCACGTTTGCCAAGGCCGCCCGGGAGATCGGCGTGGACTACGCCGCGTTTCTGCTGCCAGCCGGTGTCGTGCAGGCCATCGTGTTCACCGCCAGCGGATCCTCGCTGGCCATCACCCATGACGCCGAAAACGGCCTCCATGACCGCATCCGCACCACCGGTGCCCCGGCCTGGACGATCGTCTGCGGCCGGTTGCTGGCGGACCTCACGCGCGCCGCCTGGTCCTGCGCCATCGTCGTGGTAGTCGCGCTGCTGCTTGGTGCCCACTTCGACGGCGGCCCTGGCCGCATCCTCCTGACTGCGGCGCTCTTCGCGGCGCTGACCATCATCTTCTCGGCGTGTGCCGATGGCGCCTGCCTGCTTTCCCCCAAGCCAGTGTCTACCTCACTGTTGTTCCAGAACCTCGTGTTGGTGCTGATCCTGTTCTCTACCGCCTTCGTGCCAGCAGACGCCCTGCCCTCCGGCATCGGCCCTGTCATCCGGCACGTGCCGCTGTCGCCCATCCTGGATACGGCCCGCAACCTGCTTAGCGGCGCCGCCACCGGCACCCGCGGGATCGAGGCGCTGTGCTGGCTGATCGCCATGACCATCATCGGTGTCTGGGGCTTCACCGTCGCCCTGCAGGGGAGGAAACATGCCTAGTACCTCAACTCTCACCCGCACAGCTTCTGGCATGCGCCAGGACGCCAGCTGGGCGGCTACCGCGGCCGCTCACTTCACCCGACACCTGCGCGCCGCCCGCCGGGATAGCGCCGTGGTCATGAACACCCTGGCCGTACCCTTCCTCATGTTTATGGTGATGCGCTGGCTGTTCGGTGATCTCATCGCCGCATCCCAGGGCACCAACCAGCTCGATCTTTTACCCCTGACCATCGCTTTGATCCTGTCGTGCGAGCTCATGAACGGCACCTCGGCTGCTGCGCACATCCTCCGGGAGCGGCAGCGCGGCATCACCGCCCGCATTGCCACCACCCGCTATGGCACGGCTCCGGAAATGCTGGGGCGCTGGGGATATGACGGCCTGCGCAGCGCCCTGTCCGGCTGCTCCGTGCTCGTGGCCGCCCTGCTGTCCGGGTTGCGCATCCACTCGTGGGCTGGCGCCGGCTGGATCCTCGTTGTCATCGTGCTGGGTGCGATGACTGCGGCCTCGCTATCGGCGGCCGTCGGCGCGATGGGCTCCACCCCGGAGTCCGCGATGGGCCCGGCCCCCATCATCATGGCGGCGATGACACTCAACGGCGGGCTCGTGCCCGTGGAGCGCTTCGCCGGAGTAGTCCAGCCGCTGGCCCGCTGGAATCCACTGACTTTTGCCGTTCGCGCCGCCACCACCATCGACGGATCCCCGGCCTCCCAGATCCTCGAGGCCGGCCAGCCCGGCGCGCCCGTGTGGATGTTCCTGATCTGGATGGTGGGACTGACGGTGGTGTTGCTCGCGGCTGCTGGCACGTTCCGGCGCCCGGTGATGTCTTAGCGCTGCGGTGACCACGCCACCTATACCAATGGGCACCCATTCCCGCCCGGTCCAGTGCCCCGGGCCACCACGGACCACCCAGGCCACCCGGGCCGCCCATTCCCACCCGGGTCACCGGCACCCTGCACGCGCGCGCCAGCGCCACCACCGCAGGCGGCACGGCACGGTTGCCTCACCTGCCGCCACCGCCCCCGCTATCCACACCGCGCGACGACTGTCCGCCGACGATCCGCCGCTCCCACCCCGACCGGCACGCGCCGGCAGGTTTCGCCGCCGAGTTGTCTTATCTGCCGGGCGCGCCCGGTTCGCCCGGCGCGCCGGGACCAGGCGTATCGGTTGTAGGCGGGGCGCCTGGCGTGAGGTCTCACCGTTAGGTGTTGCCGGTGACCTACCTACCTCTTGCCATGGCAGTATTGGAGGTTAGACTTTCAAGGGTTGACGACCAACCGCGAGGAGATCCGCCCCATGAGTACGACCCCGTACCTGTTGCCTGCGTTCTATGAGGACGGCGGAGCAGCGGTCCCTGTCGAGGGTTCTAGCCAAGCGATCCTGTTTTCGCTCTTAGGCGCGCAAGTGGCCCGCGATGGGGTTACTTCTACTACCTTTAGTCTCACCCCGGACCCGGTGACCGGGGGCCTGCTGGTCAGCCACGGCAAGACCCGTATTGGGCGGCTGCCGCGCAACCTGCGCCAAACGTATCCGCAGTTGGATCACCTACTCAACCGGGGGGCTACCCCCGAGGTCAACGCGCGGATTGCGCTGACTCCTGGCAGCGGAACGCTCAGCGGCGAGTTGTATTTCCCGGCCCCGGTTTTTGTTATGCCCACTAATGTTCCGCCTACTGGGGAGTGGGCGCTGCTGCCTGAGGGCGAGTTGCGGGATATTGATGTCACGGCTGGTGACGCGCAGCGGCTGATCGATCTCAACATTCCTTCGCAGTGGTTGGTGACGTTGACGGTGGTCGATGACGCCGTGGTTGCCATCGCGGATGATCGCGTCTTTGGCCCACTGTCTGCCTATGACTCCGCGGACATCCGGGGCATCGTAGACCATTATGAGATGTTGGGCCTGGTTCCGGTGGCCCGCGCGTTCTGTTATGACTCCGATGGCCAGCGCCGGGTGATCATCAGCGCCGCCTCGACGACGCGGATGGATGAGTCTGCTTTGGAGCCGACGATCTCTCCGCTGCCGGCGCTCGACCCCTACCAGCCGGCCACCGGCGAGTTCCCCATGATCGTCTCCTCCCATACCCCCAACACTTGGGCGGTGACGGTCTCCGGCGAGGAGCTTGCGGAGCCGCTGCACACCCCCATCGGCGGCCCCCTGAAGGCGATTAGTTCGCCGTCGTCTCCGTCCACGGAGTCCGCGCATTCTGATTCGCTTCTCGACGCCCCCTTTGGCACCGGAAGCTGGCCCGCCTCCCCGACCACGGGCTGGGCCACCGCGGTGCGCAACCCGGAGCCGGCTCCCCTCCCCGCGGTGGAGTCTGTTGCTCGCCACGCAGCCCCGGATCCGGAGCCGGAGCCGGAGCCCACCCCGGAACCCGTGGTGGAGGCGGAGCCGATCGCCCCGGCCACGCCGTATTCTTCCTACGAGGACTATTCCGCCGCCCAGCAGCCGCGGCACGGGGCGGCCCCCTACTGGCAGCCGGAGGCGCCCGCGGCGCAACAGCCGGCGGCCGCTGAATATGACCAGCCCAGCTATGAGCAGCAGGGCTACGGCCACGCCGCGTACGAGCAACAGGGTTACAGCCAGCCCAGCTACGAGCAGCAAGGCGGCGCGCACCACTATGAGCCCGCCACCTACGAGGCCCCCTCTTATGAGGCCTCCTCCTATGCGCAGTCCTACGCTGCCCAACCGGAGGTGCAGGCGCCCGAGCCCGCGCCGGCTGCCCCGCAGCCGGAACCCCAGGCCGAGGAGCCGCAGCAGGACGCCTACTATTCGCAGTTCACCGACGATAAGGTCGATGACGCCTACCCGCCGCTGCCCTACCCCAATGCGCGCCTGGGCTCCCATTTCGCGGAGGCTCCCGCCCCGGCGGCCCCGGCGGACGACTTTGAAACCGCAATGATTCCGCGCGTGCCGGACCCCGAGCCTGCGCCGGTGACGGGCTCGCACCGCAAGGTCAGTGGGGCGTCGGCAAGCAGGGTGAGCAAGGACGGCGGATCGATGGATGGCATGTCCTGGCTGGCGGCGCTGGGCGTGATCGCCGGTGCGCTGGCGGTGACCGTGGCCACCCTGGGGTACTTCAAGATCACCGACGACCTGTCCCTGGGCACCTCCACCGCGCTGATCCTGCTGGGCAGCGGCATCCTGCTGGTCCTGGGCAGCCTGTGGTTCATGTTCCGCCCACGCGATTAATGTCCCACCCGGCACCACTACCATGGGGGCAACCATGACTACTCACGATGCCGCCCAGGCCACCTCGCACGCCCCCGCCGGGCAGTTCGTGGCCCTCACCCTCCAGACCACCGGCATCCACCCCAGCACGGGGAGGATCGTCGCCATTGACGCGCTCGTGTGTGACCCCGCCGCGGCGGAGGAGTCGGCCACGCCGCAGGCGAGTGCGGCGCCGCGCATCGTGGAGGAATTCCACGCCGTGGTCAACCCCGGCCCGGACACCAACCTCGGGCCGGTGCATTATCACGGGCTGACCCCGGAGGACATCCACCACGGGCGCCGGTGGACCACGCTGCTCAAGCAGCTGGACAAACTCTTAGACGGCCGCGAGCTGGTTGTCCACGATGCCGCGTTTACCTGGGGATTTATCATCAGCGAGGCGCGCCGAACCATGAACGCCGCCGCCCGTGCTAACCGTTCGCGGGGCCGCAACCGCCGCGATGGCGCCCGCTCCGGGAAGGGGGCGCGCCGCCAGCGCGTCGGCCACATCCCCACGCCCACCGCGATCATTGACGTCTTGGCCACCGCCCGGCGCGCCGAGATTCCGCTGAGCGATACCCGCCTGGCGCACCTCGCCGCCGTTGCGGGGGTTGCGGATGTGGAGCCGCCCACCGCCAGCCTCGCCCGGGCGGCCCAGCCGGAGGCGGCGACCACCCGCGCCGCCACTGAACTGCTCATCGCCACCTACCTGGCGCTCGCCGCAGATGGGGACCACCCGCTCACGCGCATCGATCCGCAGACCCTGCGTGCCGACGCCGTCGGCCTGCAACGCAGCGACCTGCGCGTGAGCGCCGCCGCCGCGCCCCGCACCACGGACAACCCCGGCACCTGGCGCCCCGGCACCCCGCTGCTGCCCGGCATGGAAGTTGTCCTCGCCCCCGAAACGGCCATCGACCCGGACGTCCTCATCGCCGCCGCCCAGGACGCCGGACTCGCCTACTCCGAAAAGCTCAGCCGGGCGACCTCCCTGGTGGTGTGCAACGCCACCACGAACCTGCGGGGCAAGGCCATGCACGCCGCCCGCAAGGGCATCCCCCTGCTTGCCGACGCCGCCTTCCTCACCGCCGCGCGCACCGCAGCGCAGGCGGCCGACACGCCCACGGCAGCGAAGCCGGATGCCGCACCCACCCCCGATGAGCGCCCCCGCGCCGCGCGCGGCGGGAAGGGCGAAAAGGGTGAGAAGGGTGAGAAGGGTGAACGCCGCTCCCAGGGTGGGCGTGGCGGGCGCGGGGGACGCGGTGGCCAGGCCCGGCGGGGCGGTCGCGGACGGCGCTCTGGGCGCGGCTCCCGGTCCGGGCGCGGCGGCGCGGGGCGCAACCAACCGGCAAGCAATACACAAACTAAGCCGAACCCGCGCACGCAGGAGTGAACCTACTAGGGTTAGAGACCATGAGTCCCGAATTCAGACCGGCCCCTGACTTCGTAACGCGCCGGCTGCGCCGGCTGCGCGGACTAGCGGCGGTATCCTCCGCGCGGCTAGCCACCACCGCATCCCGAGTCTCCGGACGCGGCGCCGGAGGCATGATCGGCGGGCTAATCGCCCAAGCCATCGACCCCACCATCATGGAGAACCTCGGCGGCGGGCGGCCCTGCCTCCTGGTGACCGGGACCAACGGCAAATCCACCACCACCCGGATGCTCGCCGCGGCGGTGCGTACCCACTCCACCGTGGCCACCAATGACGGCGGCGACAACATGGACGCCGGCATCATCTCCGCGCTGTTGGCGCACCGCGACGCCGAGACCCTGGTCCTGGAGTGCGATGAACTCCACGTCCCGGCCGTGGCTGATCGCCTCCACCCCACCGCCCTGGTGCTGCTCAACCTCACCCGCGACCAGCTCGACCGCGTGGGCGAGATCAACAAGATCGAACGCGCGCTGCGCGGCGCCGTGGCCGCCCACCCGGACATGCTGGTGGTGGCCAACTGCGATGACGTCCTGATGACCTCCGTGGCCTATGACGCCCCCAACGTCGTGTGGGTATCCGCGGGCGCCGGCTGGGTCGGCGACGCCGTATCCTGCCCCCGCACCGGCGGGCACATCGTCCACGATGGGGACGACTGGTACGCCGTCAAACCGCTTCCCGACGGCCGCCCCTTCCGCCGCCCCACCCCCACCTGGAGCGTCGACGACGCCGGCCTGCACACCCCCGAGGGCGACACCGAACTCACCCTGACCCTTCCTGGGCGGGCCAACCGCGGCAACGCCGCCCAGGCCATCGCCGCCGCCGTGGGCGCCTGCAACATCCCCCTGACGGACGCCGTGCGCGCCGCCGAGGGCGTAGACAACGTCGCCGGGCGCTACTCCACCGTCACCCTGGGCGACCACCAGATCCACCTGCTGCTGGCCAAAAACCCGGCCGGGTGGCAGGAGGCCCTGTCCATGGTGGACCGCAGCGCCGACGGCCTGGTCATCGCCGTCAACGGGCAGGTTGCCGACGGCGAGGACCTGTCCTGGCTGTGGGACGTGCGCTTCGAGGACTTCGAGTCCCTGTCCGTCAAGGCCGCCGGGCAGCGCGGCACCGACCTTGCCGTGCGCCTGACCTACGCGGACATTGACCACGAGCACATCCCCGACCCCGTGGCGGCCATCCGCGCCTGCCCACCCGGGCGGGTTGAAGTGTTGGCCAACTACACCGCCTTTAGAGATTTGAAGAAAGACCTCGCCCGCCTGACCGCTGAGGAGACCGCACGATGAGCAGCACCACCTTGACCATCGGCCTGGTCCTCCCGGACGTCCTGGGCACCTACGGCGATGACGGCAACGCCCTGGTGCTGCGCCAGCGCGCCCGCATGCGCGGCATCACCGCGCAGATCCAGCGCATCCGCCTGGGCGAGCCCGTGCCAGAGACCCTGGACCTGTACACCCTGGGCGGCGGCGAGGACACCGCCCAGATCCTGGCGGCAGAACACCTCATCGCCGACCGCGGCCTGACCCGCGCGGCGGAGGCCGGCCGCCCGATCCTGGCCATCTGCGCCGGGCTTCAGGTCCTCGGCGAATCCTTCCGTGCCGGCGACCGCATCGTTGACGGTGTTGGCCTGGTGGACGCCACCACCGCCGGCCTGGCCACCCGGGCCATCGGCGAGGTTGCCTCCACCCCCACCCGGGCCGGCATCACCTCCGAGCTGACCGAACCGCTGACCGGGTTTGAAAACCACATGGGCGCCACCGTGCTCGGCCCCCAGGCCCAACCCCTGGGCACCGTCACCCGCGGCACCGGCAACTGCGACTCCACCGGCGCTGCCGGACTGAGCGACGCCACCGCCCAAACCAGCGCCGAGGGCGCCGTCCAAGGCAGCGTCATTGCCACCTACATGCACGGCCCCGCGCTCGCCCGCAACCCCCAGCTGGCGGATCTCCTCCTGGCCCGCGCCATGGGCATCCGGCTCGACGAACTCGAGCCCCTGGAAATCCCCATCATCGATCGGCTGCGCCTGGAGCGGCTGGGCCAGAAGTAGCACCGCTACTTCGGCGCGCGAAACACCCACAGCCGCTGGAGCATAAAGTTCAGCACGGTTGCCGCCGCCTGGGAGACCACCCAGGACCACACCAAGATGTGGTCACACCCGTCTCCCACGGTCAGCACCACCCGGTCGACGCCCACCGCCACCAGGAAACACAACAGGTAACTGATCGCCGCCCGGCGCACCTCCTCCCGGGAGCGTTGCCCGGAGAAGGTGACCACGCTGTTAGCCAGGTAAGCGAACGTCGAGCCCGCGATGTAGCTGACCCCACGCGCCGCCGAGCTGGGCATGCCCAGCCCCAGGCACAGCAGGCGGGTGGAGTAGTCCACCACCGCGCCGCCGACACCAACAGCCGTGAATGCAGTCAGCTGCCGGACAAGTGGCCTCACAGGGTCAGCCGCCCGCTGAGCGCGCGCGAGAGCGTGAGCTCATCAACAAACTCCAGATCACCGCCCAGCGGCATGCCGGAGGCCAGCTTAGAGATGGTCAGGTCCGGAAAATCGCGCAGCAGGCGCACCAGGTAGGAGGCCGTGGCCTCGCCTTCCGTGTTGGGGTCGGTGGCTAAGATGACCTCGCGGACTTGCGGGACGGCGTCGAAAAGCGGATTGTCCGGGGTGGAATCCGCAAGCTCACGATCCGGCAGCACCCCGCCGATGCGTTGCAGCAGGGAGGTGATGTTCAGCTCCCGGGGGCCCACATTGGCCAGCGGGTCCAGCGCCCCGCCGAGCACGTGGTACCGCCCGGAATACTCGCCGGTGCGCTCGATGACCTGGATGTCCTTCGGCTCCTCCACCACGCAGATCACCGTGGCGTCGCGGGAGGAATCCGCGCAGATGCGGCAGACCTCGTCGCGGGAAATGTTGCAGCAAATCCGGCAGAAACGCACCCCATCGCGCACCGCGCCCAACGCCTCCTGGAGGCGAATGATGTCCTCCGGTTCCACGTTGAGCAGGTGAAACGCAATGCGTTGGGCAGATTTGGGCCCCACTCCCGGAAGCCGGGAGAACTCATCGATGAGGTCTTGCAGGGGTCCTTCGAACAAGCTGGGGCCTTTCTACGCCGTCGACTGTTGTGCACCCCCACAACGTGTTGTGTCCCCCCGCGCGGGCCCTAGAACAGGCCGCCGCCGAGGCCCTGCGATAGCGGGCCCATCTTCTCTTCTGCCAAGGCGCCAACCTTCTGGTGGGCGTCCGCGAACGCGCCGGTGATCAGATCCTGGAGGGTATCAACGTCCTCCGGGTCCACGACCTTCGGGTCAATGGCCACATCCGTGACCTCCCCGCCGCCGGTCATGGTCACAGAGACCAGGCCGCCGCCGGCCTGCCCGGTGACCTGGGAGGCCAAGATTTCCTTCTGCGCGCGCTGGAGCTGCGCCTGCATCTCCTGCGCCTGCGACAGCAACGCCTGCATATCCATGTTCGGTTCAGACATGTGTGTGGGTTCCCCTTCTAGTTAGTACGTCCCAGCAAGTCTAGCCGGGTCACACCGGGCGTGCCCCGAGCTCCTGGGCGACAAGATCTATCGCCATAGTTAACGCGTCTCTGCGATCCAGGGTTCCCGGCTGGCGGGCTGCCTCCCGCATCTCCCGCTCCTCAGGATCCTCCTCCGCCTCCGCCGCCGCAGGGGTCGGGGCTGGGGCCGCGGGTCGCTCAGTCGCCGGGGCCTGCGGCGTCGGCGGTGCGGCAACGCGGGGCCCGGGGGCGGCGGGGCTGTCATCGTGAAAATCTGGGGGCGCGGCGGCATCATCATCCGGCTCGGGCGGCAGCGGGGTGCCGTCACCAAACGTTGGCGCTGCTGCGGCCTGCGCCCGGCGCGCCGCCCCCGGAATGGTGTAGGTGCGCCGCGGCGGGCGCGCCGGCGCCTCCGGCTTCGCCTGAGCTGCCCGGTCCTGCGCCTGCGCCTGCTTCTGCGACTCTGGCGCTCCACCGATCGCCGCCGGCGTTCCCCACACGGTGGGCGCGGGGGTATCGCTTATCGACGCCTCCCCATCAGCATCGTCCCCAGCACTCGTCTGGGGCGCGCGATGCTCCCGGGGGGATCCCTCCGGCGCCCACGGCTTTGCCTGCGCCGAGCGCTGCTGCGCCCCCGCACCGCCCGACCTGCCGACCTCGCAGCGCACCTGCAACTGGGTATTAGTCAACCCCTGCACCACGGCAACAATGTCCGCGTTATTGCTCTGCGCATTAAGCCGCTGCGCCAACGCGCCCGTGTTATGCCCGATGACCAGGGTGGACTCTTCCAGCCGCAGCACCGTCGCCTCGGTGAGCATGATCTGGGCGACCCGGTTGCGCTTGCCCACCTGCTCGCGCACGACCGCCCAATTATCGCGGATCTTTTCCACCAGATCCTCCGGGGCGTCGGCCGCCTGCGCTGCCTGCTCCTCCGGCTGGGCGGGGTGCTCCGCGCCCGCCGCCCGCTGCGCCGCATCCGGGGCCTGGGGCGCCGGAGCCGACTGCGCAGGCACGTTCGCTGAGCCTGCCGCCGAATCAGAATGCGGCTGCGTCTCCTGCTCTGGCTCCGGGTCACGGGTGGTTTCCGGGGCCGGGGGCTGGGACTGCTCGGCCTGGCGGGCCTGCTCGACCTGGTGCTCCCGCTCCGCCTCATGCTCCTGGTCAGTGTGTGGCGCCTGCGGGGCTTGCTCAGTGTGTGGGGTGTGCTGGGCCTGCGGGGCCTGTTCTGTGCGCTCAGCGGGGGGCTGCGCATCCTGCTGCGGCTGCTGTGCCTGTTGTTGGGCCTGCTGCTCCCGCTGCTGGCGTTCGGCCTGCTCCCGGGCTAGCCGCGCGGAGCGGCGCTCGTAGATCCGGCCCCCCGCCCCGGTAACCCGGGCCGCGCGGGGGGTCTGCGAAGCGGCGGCGGCAGGTGCGGATGCCTCAGCGGCCGCAGGTGCCGTCGCTGGGGTCGGGCCGGCGACGAGGTGCGCGCACAGGATCTCCAAAAGCAGGCGCGGGGAGGTTGCCCCGCGCATCTCCGGGATGCGCGCGTTGACCTCGCTGGCAAGCCGGGTGATCTGCGGGCCGGTGAAACGCTGCGCCTGGGCGCGCAGCACGTCCGCGCGATCGGTGGGCGCATCAACCAGGCCCATCTCCAGGGCCTCCGGCACCGCCTGCATCACCATCAGGTCGCGCAGCCGGTCAAGAAGGTCCGTGACAAATCTGCGCGGCTCAATTCCGGTCTCAATGACTTCATCAATACCGGCAAAGAGCGCGGCCTTGTCGCCGTCGGCTAGCGCATCGACGGTGGCGTCGAGAAGCGTGACATCGGTGACCCCCAGCAGCGGCAACGCCGCCTCATAGGTCAGCCCCTGCGTACCTGCGCCGGCGAGCAGCTGATCCAAAATGGACAGCGAATCGCGCGGCGAGCCCCCGCCGGCGCGGATGACCAGCGGATAGACGGCATCATCAACATGAACCCCTTCCGCCTGCGCCGTGCGCTGCAACAATCCGCGCATCGCCTGAGGCGTGAGCAGCCGGAAAGGATAATGGTGCGTCCGCGAGCGGATCGTCCCAATGACTTTCTCCGGCTCGGTGGTAGCAAAAATGAAAATGAGGTGCTCCGGCGGCTCCTCAACAATCTTCAGCAGCGCATTAGAACCCGCATTAGAGATCATGTGGGCTTCATCAATAATAAAAACCCGATACCGGGAATCCGCGGGGGCGTAATAGGCACGATCGCGCAGCTCACGCATGTCCTCCACGCCATTATGGCTCGCGGCATCCAGCTCAGTGACATCCAAATTGCCCGGTCCGCCCGGCGCCAAAGAACGGCACGAATCGCACCGCCCACACGGCGTCGATGTTGGGCCCTCTGCACAATTGAGCGAACGCGCCAAAATCCGCGCCGACGAGGTCTTACCGCACCCGCGCGGCCCCGAAAACAGGTAGGCATGATTAATGCGGCCCGAATCCAGGGCCGCCGACAGCGGCTTGGTTACCTGCTCCTGGCCTACGACCTCAGCAAACGACGCGGGGCGATACTTCCGGTAAAGCGACACGCCCACCAGCCTACCCAGCCGACGCCGCGACGCTTATCGACGCCAGTCGTGCACCGGAAGCAACTCCGCCTCCACCTGAGCCAACAGCGGCGCCATCCCCTCATCCAGGACCCACGCCCGCTCCGCATCAGTGAGCAAAATCAACTGCAACATCACCGTCAGGCGGCCCGCCCCCGGCGTCACACCCTCACCATGAACATCGCCCGCAGCCTCCGCGAACTGGGGCACCGGGCCACCCCACATAAACGGGGGCACCAACAACCCGTGGCGCACCGTCACATCGGTGGCAAAACCATACTGGTCCGTCAACAACCCCGCCTTGGCCGCCAAACCCGGCAACATCGTCCCCGGCTCCGCGGGAATAACCTGCGCATTCTGCCGCAGTACGTCAGCGGCCGTACCCACGGCCATCACCGCAGGAAAGACATCCGCCTCCGCCACCACAAACAACTCACTGCGCACATCAGTCAGCTCTGCGGCGCCGTCAACCTGCAAACCGGTATCAATCCGCGCAAAGTCCGTGGTACAGGCAATGGACTGGCCATCAAACTGGGACACCCCCACATGGAATGCCCCACCCGGAAACACATCGAGCTGGGCTGGCATGAAATCACCCAGCCAAACTTCGGTCTCGTTCCTGTCCACGGTTGTGTGGTACTCCTTTCGAAGACCCGGTCTTAGGCCAACCGGGCCCTAGCGCCGCGAAGGAAGCGTGCGCCGATAATCAGGCGCCCAATTTCTCCAAAGCAGCCACCAACACGCAGGTGGCCACACCGTCCATAGCCACCTCAAGCTCCTCCAGCGGAGGCATCGAGGGGGCCAACCGGATGTTGCGATCATTCGGATCTTCATGCAGCGGGAAAGAAGAACCGGCCTGCGTCAACGCAATACCAGCCTCCTTGGCCAACTGCACCACCCGAGATGCCGTGCCATCCACCACATCCAAGGAGATGAAATAACCACCATCCGGTTTGGTCCAGTGTGCTACATCGTATTCCGAAAGTCGATCATCAAGGATCTGCTGTACCCGCTGGAACTTCGGAGCCAAAGACTCCGCGTGGCGTTTCATATGGTCAAACACGCCCTGCGCCGAACCAAAGAAACGCGCATGCGCGAGCTGATTGACCTTGTTAGGCCCAATTCCGCGAACTGAGGCGATGGATTGGTACCACTCCAGGTTCTCCTTTGAAGAGGCGAAAAAGCTCACGCCCGAACCCGCATGGGTGATCTTGGACGTCGAGGACATAAACCAAAAACGATTCGGGTTGCCCGCCTGGCGTGCCAATTCGATGACGTTGTAGACCTCGGGGAAAGAGTCAGTCAGCGTGTGCACCGCGTAGGCGTTATCCCACACGATGCGGAAGTCCGGCGCGGCCGTATCCATGCTGGCCAGCTCCTCAGTGACCGCCTTGCTGAAGCTCACGCCCGTGGGATTGCCAAACACCGGCACCGTCCACATGCCCTTGACCGTGGGATCCTGGGCGAGGTTGCGCACTGCATCCATATCCGGGCCATCGTCAAGCATGGGCACCGGCACCATCTCAATGCCAAACTTTTCGGTGATGGTGAAGTGGCGATCATAGCCCGGGACCGGGCAGATCCACCGCACCTTCTCCTCGCGCCCCCACGGCTGCGGCGAATCCGGAGTGCCCCACAGCCACACGAAGCTGATGAGATCAAACATGATATTCAGCGAGGAAGAATCCGCAGCAATAAGATTCTCAACATCAATTCCCAGGACCTCCGCCCACAATGAGCGGATATCAATGATCCCGGCCCCCTGACCGTAATTGCGCACATCCGTGCCATCGGCGGCCACCGGATCATCCCCCGGCAAGCTGAGCAGCTCACGAGACAAATCCAGTTGCTCCGTCGACGGCTTACCCCGCGTGAGGTTCAAATCCAGGTTCTTGGCCTTGAGCTCCTCATACGCACGGCGGGCGGCAGCTGCGCATTCTGCGCGCTGATCAGCATCCAATTCCAGCAGAGACAAAACGGGGTTTCCTTCCTCGTGGCTACCGAGATTCACACACTGGATTTATAGTACCCATGCTGCAGCCCACCTCGCCGCCCCCAGGCCCCAGCCCGAAAAAGAAAAAGGGGATCCCGCGCACCCGGTAGAGCTCGTTGACCCTTGCTGCATTCCTGCCCTGGGGGAGTTCACAAGATACACGCCGCGCGAGATCCGGACTCCCATGGTAGCCGAACGCACCCGGCACCACCAATCCCCACCAGGACGTGCGGTTTTGCCCCAGGCAGACAGATTGTGTACAGTCTTGCCCGTACGCCAGCGTCGCACTGCGGCGCCTGCGCGCACGAGGAGGATTCGACTAGCGGCCTATGTCACACGCCTGGAACGCGTGCGGGGTTCACGCCCCTCGTGGGTTCAAATCCCACATCCTCCGCCAAGGACAACTCCCTGACCCGGCCGGGTCAGGGAGTTTTTTGTGCGCCCGCCCCAGACTGCCCGCAGGCTGCGCGGGAGCGGGAGGCGCGGGGCGTCGAGAAGCGAACTCGCCTTATCCCCGCCACACCCAGGGCTCGCGCGGCAGCAGCTCCGGGTCCCAGCGGCTGCGCAACTGATCCACGCAATCCGCCCCGGGGCAGCCGATCGATTCGCCCAGCATGCCCACGATGTCTTCCACGGAGCGATCCTCAAGCAGCTCGCGCAGGGTCACCGCCCCGTCGTGCTTAGACAACCTGCGTCCCTGCGCGTTGACCACGAGCGGAACGTGGACGTACCCCGGCGCCTCCCACCCCAGCACATGGGCAAGATACGCCTGCCGGGGTGCGGAAAACAGCAGGTCATCGCCGCGCACCACCTGGTCAACACCACTATCGGCATCATCGATGACCACCGCAAAGTTATAGGCCCAGTCCCGGGGCTGGCCCGCCTGCCCGCCGCGGCGCAGCACCATGTCATCCACCTCGCCGGCGTAGTCCCCCACCAGCGCATCCCGCACACTCCACTGCCGCACCTGCGCCCGCAGCCGCAGCGCCGGCACCCGGCCCTTGGCGGCAAGCTCAGCGCGGCGGGCGGCGCGGGTAGTGGCAGAAAGCTCCCGGCAGGTGCCGGGATAGGAGCCGGGGATGGCGTGCGGGGCGCGGGCGGCCTCCTGGATTTCCTTGCGCGAACAGTAACACTCGTAGACCAGGCCGCGGGACGCAAGCGATTCCAGGACCTCCGCGTAACGATCGCCACGCCGCGACTGCCACCACAGCGGCTCATCCCAGCTCAACCCGATGCGTGCCAGGTCAGCGCACTGGCGCTCGGCGGACTCCACGGAGGAACGCTGGGAATCCACGTCCTCAATGCGCAGCAAGAAACGCCGCCCCGTCGTGCGCGCCCACAGCCACGCCAGCACCGCCGTGCGCAGGTTGCCGCAATGCAGATCCCCGCTGGGCGAGGGGGCGAATCTTCCGGCCGGGCCGGAAGTCATAGGGGGGCTGCTCATGGCCCACAGGATAATTGTCCGCTCCGCCCCGCCCCAACGCGGACCCGGCCCTTGTGCGTCCGTATTGGCGGCGGTCTGCGGCGGTCTGCACCTTTCTGCGCCGTCCTGTACCCGCCTGTACCCGCCTGTCATGGCAGCATGGAGTGCTGTGAGTTCCGCCAATACGCCACAGTTCATCCCGGTCCAGCGCTCGTTGTACCCCGTGCTGGGGATCCTCTTTGTCACCGTCTTTTTGGTGTCCAACATCACAGCCACCAAGGGTGTCAGCATTGGCCCCCTGGTCACCGACGGGGCGTTTTTCCTGTTCCCCGCCGCCTACATTCTTGGCGATGTCCTCTCCGAATGCTACGGATTCGCCGCCGCCCGCCGCGTCATCTGGACCGGCTTTGCCGCCACCCTTATCGCCGTGGCGTCCTTTTACATCGCCATTGCCCTGCCCGCCGCGGACTTCTACGACAACCAGGAAGAATTCTCGCTGGTCTTAGGCCTGATCCCCCGCATTGTTACAGCCTCCCTGGCCGGCTACCTGGTAGGACAACTGCTCAATTCCTACGTGCTGGTGGCCATGAAAAAGCGTACTGGGGAGCGCTCCTTATGGGCGCGCCTTTTGGGCTCCACCGTGGTCGGGGAATTCGGCGACACGCTGCTTTTCTGCATCATCGCAGCACCCGCCATTGGGATTAGTTCCACAACAGATGCCCTCAACTACATCATCGTGGGATTTATCTGGAAAACCGGAATAGAAGCCGTTGTCCTGCCCATCACCTACGCCGTCATCAGGTGGGTGAAAGCGCACGAAGGTCAGCGGCGCCAATCCTGAGCCGGAGGCAGCGCTTCTCGACGCCCCTGCGGCACCGCCCGGCGGTACCGTTGCGGCTGCGCGCTCGGCCCACCCGGCAAACCAGGCGCCCCGGCCGCCCTGCCCGGGAACTGCTGGCGAGGCAGCCCGCGCCGCTGCTCAGGGTGGTGCTGCGGCCGCGGGCGCGGGGCCGCCCCCGGGGCGGCCGGGGTGCCCGGCTTTCCCGGGATTCTGGTGCGCTGCTGCGGGGCGCGGCGGGCCCGCCCAGCCTCGCCGCGGCGCGGGGAAGGCGCCTGCCCGGAACGCGGGCGGGAGACACCCATGTCCTGTTCGGCAGTCCGGATATCCTTTTCCCGGATAAACAACGCACACGCCAGCGCCCCGATCGTGGCAAAAATGGCCGCCATGATGAAAATGCCGTGCAAGCCCTCCACGAAGGTGGTGCGCGCCAGCTCCCCATACTGCGGGGCATACATGTCAATCAGGTCAAACCGGGCGGCCTCGGTGGCGTCGATGAGCTGCTGTGGCACGCCATCGAACTTGTCCCCAATGTGGTTAGACAGGTACGCGCCGTAGAGGGCCACACCAAAGCTGGTGCCCAGGGGCATCGACGTGTTGGCAATGCCCGAGGCCGTGCCCGTCTTCTCTGGCGGCACCACGGACACCGACAGATCCATCAGGTGCGGCAGCATGATGCCCGTGCCAATACCGATGACCACGTAGGACGGGATCAAATCCGGCCAATCCGAATCCCAGTGCACCAGCAGGCCCAACAGCAGGCCCGCCCCCACGATGAGCATCCCCACCGCCTGCACCCACCCCAGGCGCATGAACTTCCCCATAACCAGCCCCACCCCAGAAAACAGCACGATCGGCAGCGCCAGCGCCATGGAGACGTAGCCGATCTGAAGTGCAGAAAGCCCCGCCTGGCCCGCTAGCCACAGCACCAGGAAGGGCATCATTCCAAAGCTAAATAGTCGCGCCGCAAACGCGGAGAAAGAAACCGTGGAAAAGGAGGGGATCTTAAATAGTCGGATATCGATCATCGCCGAATCCCCCTTGACGGTCTGGATCCACGCCATGATCACCCCCAGCTGGAGCGAGACCGCAAAGCTGACCACCACCACCCAGTGGGTCCACCCGCGCTCCGGGCCGGAAATGATGGCGTAATTGAGCGCAAACAGCATCCCCGCAGCCAGGATCGTCGTGGGAATATCCACCGGCGGCATATCGCGCTTGCCCGCCAGCCGGGCCTGCTTGTGCAGATCCGGGATGAACAGCATGGTCGTGACAATCACGAACAGGCCAATCGGGATATTGATGGCAAAAATCCACTCCCACGCGCCGTTTTCTACCAGCGCCCCGCCGATGAGCGGGCCGATGGCGCTGGCCGCGGCCGACAGGCCCATGAGGATGGCGATCGCGCGCGTGCGCTCCTTCTTTTCTGCGGGAGAGAAGGCGTCAGAAAGCAACGGCACCGAGGTACCAAAAACCAACGCGCCGCCCGCACCCTGCACAGCCCGGGAGGCGACCAGGAGCGTTTGCGAATCCGCGAGCAAACAGCCCACCGACGCCGCGAGGAAGAGCACATGGCCGATGAGGAAAATTGTGCGCCTGCCAATGAGATCCGAAATGGAGCCCACGCTCAGCATCAAGGAGGCGAAAGCCAGCGAATAGGCGTTAATCACCCACTGGCCGCCGGACAAGGTCAACTTCAGATCTTCCGAAATGGCAGGAAGAGCCACCAACACGATGGTGATATCCAGCGTCATCATCATCGCGGAAATAGTGGACACCGTTGTGGACCAGCCTTGCGGGCGCCCCGTCGCCCTCCGCGACGGTCGCGCCGAACGATGGCGATGCCGGCCCCCCGCCTGTGTGGCCGGCCGGCGCGTCGGTGTTGCGTATCGGAATTGGTTTCTTGAGGTCATCGCTACCTTGCTGACTGAGCCCACACGAAGGGCCCTAACTGGCGTGCACTAACTCCAACTGCCCGCGAACAAAACACCGCACACAGTTATCACCGACGGCCATCACGAGCATGACCACTTCACCTTACACGCCGCCACGCACACACCAGCGCCTCACCTACGCGCACCCACTCACCCCCGCGACGCGTAATACCGCCCAAGAAACTCATCCCGAAACGCCTCATAGTCCCCCTCCGAGATCGACTGCCTAATCCGATCAACCAGACCCACCATGAACGTGAGATTGTGCAACGTACACAACGTGCCCGCCAGAAACTCCCGGGCCTTAAGCAAATGGTGGATATAGGCCCGCGAATAATTCTGCGACACGTAGCCGCCGAACTCCTCATCAATACCCCGGAAGTCCCGCTTGAACCGGGCAGTCCCCAGATTCATGCGCCCATCCAGCGTGTACACCCCGCCGCGGCGGCCCAGGCGCGTCGGGGCCACGCAATCAAACGTATCCGCCCCAGCCTCAATCGCCACAAACAGATCATCCGGCTCCGAGATGCCCAACAAGTGCCGCGGCTTATCCTCCGGCAACTCATCGCACACCCAGCCCACGATGGTGCCCAGATTCTCCTTCTCCAGGGCCCCACCAATGCCAAAGCCGCCAAAACCGCGGGCCCCGCTTCGCTGCGCCTGATCAGACAGCGCCACCAAGTCACGAGCAGCAGTGCGCCGCAAATCCTCATACTGGGCGCCCTGCACCACCCCCCACAGGGACTGCTTGGGCTTCTCCGCGCGCTCCCGCGTCAGCCGGTCATGCTCCACCAGGCAGCGCTGCGCCCAGCGCGTCGTCCGGCGCAGGGATTGCTCTTGGTACTCGCGCGAATCCACCAGGGTGGTCAGCTCATCAAAAGCGAACATGATATCCGCGCCGAGCTCGTGCTGGATCTGCATGGAACGCTCTGGGGTAAAGCGGTGCCGCGACCCGTTGATCACCGAACGGAAATCAACGCCGTCTTCATCGACCTTGGCCAGGCGCTCCTTCTTTGCCGCCCGGACGTCCTTCTCCGTGAGATTGGCCACGTCCATGGCCAGCACCTTTTTAAACCCCACGCCCAGGCTCATCACCTGGAATCCGCCGGAGTCGGTGTAGGTGGGCCCGTGCCAATTCTCAAACGTGGCCAACCCGCCGGCCTCATCGACGATATCCGGGCCAGGCTGCAAATACAGGTGATAGGCGTTAGACAGGATCGCCTGGGCGCCGGTCTGCCGGATCTGCTCCGGAGTCAGCGTCTTCACGGTGGCCTTGGTGGCCACCGGAATAAACGCCGGCGTGGCAATGGGCCCGTGCGGGGTAGAAATCACGCCGGTCCGGCCGTGCTTGCCCGGCCCTTCGGGCAGGCGGTGCCCGACCTCAAAAGAAAGATCCTCCGTGCCCATGTCCACGCCTTCCTCATGTCCTACGCTCATCGTCTACCTGCCTTACCTGCCTACCTGCGACCCGTCCGGCGCAAACGATGCGCCCCCGCGCTGCGCGCCGAGGCAGCAGCCTGCTGCTCCCGGTACTCCTGCTCCGCCCGCCGGGCCTGATCCTGCAATGCCGCGCCTTCCACATCCAACGACGGCAATATGCGATCCAACCAGCGCGGCATCCACCACGTCGCCCGGCCCAGAATAAACATGGCCGCCGGAACCAACGCGAGGCGGATAAAGAACGCATCAAAGAGCACACCCATGCCCAGGGCAAAGCCGAAGATCTGGATGAACGGCAACGGCTGATCAATAAACGCCACGAACACGGCGATCATGATCAAAGCCGCGGCGGTGACCACCCGGGCGGACTGGGAGAAGCCCGCAATAACCGATTCCTCCACCGCCGTATAGCGGGAATCCTCCCGGGTCCGGCCGCCATGGTGGGTGAAGTGCTCCCGCATGCGCGTGACCAAAAACACCTGGTAGTCCATGGCCAAACCAAACGTCACGCCGATGAGGAAGATGGGCATAAAGGAAATCAGCGGGGCGGGCGAGGAAACCAGGCCCCACAACCCCTGCTGCCAGACCAACACGGTCACGCCGAACGCGGCACCCACAGACAACAGGAACCCCAGCCCGGCGACCAGCGGGACCATGACGGACCGGAAGATCACCAGCAGCAGCACAATAGCCAGACCCACCACGATGGACAGGTACAGCGGCATCGCCCCACTGAGGGTCTCAGTGATGTCCATCTGCACGGCCGTCAGGCCCGTCAGGCCCACCTGCGTGCCCGTCGCCGCAGAAATCTCATGCGCCCGCTCCCGCAGCGCATGCGATACCGCGACCGTTTCCTGCTCATCCGGCCCGGTCAGCGGGGTGACCATCACCTGCGCGGCCGTGGTGTCCCCGTTCATGCCCACCAACTGGGCATTCTTCACCCCGGCCATCCCGTCGATGACATCGACCGTGTACAGGAAGGATGCCTGCGCGGCGGCGTGGCGCTCGTCGAACTCTGCCTCGGGGACGCCGGCCCGCTGGGCGTCGATAAGCGGACGCAACGCCGGGGCGTCAGCAGCCACCTGATGCGCATCCACCACCAACAAAAATGGCGCATTAATGCCAGCGCCAAAACCATCCGCCAACAAATCAGCGGCCTTGCGCTGCGTGGTTTCAATATTCGACGTCGAATCGGACGGCAGCGCCATTTCCAGCTGCGTCACCGGCAACGTCAGCGCGCCCAAACCAAGGACCACCACGGCAACAACTAAGCCAGGCACCCGATGAACAAACTTCACCCAGGACTGCCCCATCGACCGCCCCCGGCGGAAAGCACGCGACATCCCGCCCGAACGCTTCCTATTGCCCGCAATGCCCGGAATAGCGCCGCCGAAGGCCCGCGAGCCCACAATTCCCAACAAAGCCGGAACCAGGGTGACCGCCACCAACGACGCCACGAACACCGTCAGCGCCGCCAGCAGGCCCATCGCCGTAAGGAACCCAATATTGGCCACCGACAGCGCAGCCAAAGCAACAATCACCGTCGTGGCCGCAAATACCACGGCTGAACCCGCCGTACCGGTGGCCATACCCGCGGCTTGATCGTCAGGCATTCGCTGACGTTCTGAGCGATACCGCGACAAAATAAACAGGGCATAATCGATGCCCACAGCCAGGCCAATCATGACCGCCAACGTGGGCGTCACATCATTGAGCTCCACAAAATGTGTGGTAATAAAAATGCCCAATACGCCAATTCCCACCCCAATGACCGCAGTAATCAACGGCAAACCGGCGGCCATCAACGAGCCGAAGGTGAAAATCAGCACCACAAACGCCACCACAAGGCCGACCACCTCGCTGGAGGCCTTCACCTCAATCGGATCGCCGAACCCCTGCCCCCCGGCCTCCACCTGTAAGCCAGCCTGCCGGCCAATCTCCATGGCCGACTTCACCGCATCGCGCTGCTCCTGGGTGACGTCCATGTTCGTGGGGGCATCAAGGGTAAAGGTGGTGTACCCGGTGCGCCCATCCTGAGACAACAGCCGCAGATTGTCAGCATCCTCCCGCGCGGTGGCCTCCGGAAGGCCACTATCCATGGACACCTTGGCCACCTGTTCGGCCAACTGATCGGACAGCACCACCGGATTGCCAAAACGCAGCGTATCGGCCAATTGGCCATCCAAATCCCGGCGAACACCATCCACCACGGCATCAATGGCCTGAGAATTATGCGGATCGCTTAACAGCTGGCCCTCCGGCGCCCGAAACACCAAAGTCACCGACGCCGCGGTCACCGGGTTTCCGCCCTCCGGGAAATTGCGCACCAAGGACCGAGTTGCTTCAATCGCGGGCGAATTATTAATGGAGAATTGGCTGGTAAAAGGCTTCATGAGCAGCAGCGCGGACGTGGCCACGCAGCCCAGAATAAGCAGCCACGCGGTAAGGACCCACCACTTTTTGTGGTAGCACCATCGACCGAGCGCATACAGCATTTTTGCCACTGGGCTTACTCCTCAATCACCAGATAGGTCAGTGTGACCGCCCGCCAACACCCCGGCGCGCATAGCGTACCGAGTGTACGCCGCTGCCCCAGTGCACCAAGAGCCGACGCCGGACGCAATTACTCACCCACGCTAACAGGTTCGCCTGCGCCCTTCCTGCGGGCGGCGCTCAGCGCACAGACCCGCCGTAAGCATTGCCGCCGAGTGCGCGCGCCGCGGGCCCGGAGAGCGCAACCTCCCGGCAGCTCACGCGCAATAGCTCACACGCAACAAACCACGCCCAACAGCTCACGCGGGGTGTCCCCGGCCGACGGCTCCCCCTGCCGCTACACAAAAACCAACGCCCCGCCCGCGCGCAAAGACGCACTGGGGCGAGACGTTGGTGGAAAAAATTGGCGGTGGCGGCGGGATTTGAACCCGCGGTTGGGGGTTACCCAACACTCGCTTTCGAGGCGAGCACCTTCGGCCGCTCGGACACGCCACCGCCCCATAGGGTATAGGAAACATCGGGGCGCACACAAAACGCGGGGTAGGACCAGCCTGCTTCGCTGGTGACCTACCCCGCGTGGGATGCGGCGAGAGAACTAGTCGTCCTTCTTGAAGGAGCCGATGATCTCGTTGGCCTTGTCCTTGATCTTCTCACCGGCGTCGGTGATGGCTTCCTTGACGTCGGACTTGACCTGATCGGCCTTGCCCTCGTTCTCCAGGTCCTTGTTATCGGTGGCGTCGCCGAACGCCTCCTTGGCCTTTCCGGCCAGGCCCTCTGCCTTGTCTCCAAGATCGCCCATGTGGGGCTCCTTTCTGTAGGAAAAGTTCAGCTCATTGCTGCTTTTATAAAAGAAACGATAGTAACGAGGCGGCGGTTCCCGCCCACCGTGTTGGGGGCAGGTTCCCGCCGCCGACGACCGCTAGACGGTCACGGGCGCTCTCTTAGTTGAGCTTGTCCTTGACGTCGTTGACGGCATCCTCAGCCTTGTCCTTGGCCTGGCCAGCGACCTCCTGGGCCTTGTCCTTGACCTCGTCAGCGTCGGTGCCAGCAAGAGCGTCCTTAGCCTCGTTGACCTTGTCCTTGGCGTCGTCCAGAAGACCCATGGGCGATCACTCTCCTTTTCTTTTCATCAACTACAGTTACCGCGCCCCATTGTAACGGCGCTTCTGAGTACCCCGCCACCATCGCGCAGAACTTTTTCCCAAATTGTTACCCCCCACACACCGTTGCCCTGTAGTTAATCGATTATCCCTGCTCACGGGCACCAGCAAAGAACTTTTTTAATAGCGCGGCGCATTCTTCTTCTCGCACCCCTCCGACCACGGCGATGGGGGGCCGCACGCTGGAGTCGCGTAGCACGTCATAGAGGGATCCCACGGCCCCGGTCTTGGGCTCCCAGGCGCCAAAGACAACCTCGGAGATCCGCGCACCCAGGATGGCCCCGGCGCACATCGTGCAGGGTTCTAAGGTGACGTAGAGGCTGCATCCGGTGAGCCGCCAGCCGTCGCCGAAGCGGGCTGCGGCGGCGCGCAGCGCCAGGACTTCTGCGTGCGCCGTGGGGTCGCCGCAGGTTTCGCGCTGGTTGGTGGCGCAGGCTAGCGGCCGGCCGTGAGGATCGAAGACGACGGCGCCGACGGGGACGTCGGCAAGCGGAGTGGTGCGCGCCACGGCGAGGGCGGTGCCCATGCGCTCGTGGGCTTCCACGGCGCGGCGCTGCGGGGGCAGGCCTGCGGGCACCCTAGAAGTCCACATCGACGGCGGTGCCCAGCTCCTCGTCGAAGCCCAGTTCCTCGGCGACGCGCAGCACCAGTTCGGAGGCCCAGGCGTCTTCGTCGCTGACGATGACCCCCAAGACCTCCTCGGATAGGCCCAGGTCAGCGAGGATGTCAAAGTCGCCGTCGGGCCAGGATTCATCGTCGGCGACATCCTCCGGGATGTCCGCCCCCATCTCCTCGAGAGCGCTGGCGGCGTAGTCGTCTTCCACCGCCGCGGCCGCATCAGAGATGAACACGCGCGTATCGCGGGGGGTGGGGCGCACGATGACAAAGTAGTCATCCTCCACGCACACCAACGCGAAGGCGGGGCCGGGAGCGCGCAGGGCACGCACGGCGGCGGTGGCGTCGTCGATCGAATCGAGCGGATCGTCGTACTCGCGCACCTGCCACTGGAGCTCCTCGGTGCGCACCACCGTCACGGCAAAGGTGACGTCATCGTCGCGATCATCGTCGTGCTCGTCATCTTGCGGGTCCCACGGCTTCATACCGGGTAACGCTAGTCGGAATATGTCATGCTTGTCACGTGACTCTGAAGCTCATTTCCCGTCCCGTGTGCATCCTTGGCCTCGGGCTCATCGGCGGCTCGCTGCTGCGCGACCTGCACGCGCTCGACCAGGACGTTTATGGCTACAACCGCTCCCAATCCGGCGCCCGCGCCGGCACCAAGGAAGGCTTCGACGTCAGCGCCGACCTTCCCGCCACACTCGCGCGCGCCGAATCCGACGGCGCACTCATCGTCCTGGCCACCCCCATGACCGCCATCCCCGAGCTTCTCGACGCCCTCGCCGCCCACGCCCCCAGCTGCGGCTTCACCGACGTCGTCTCCGTCAAAAAAGAGGTCTACCGGCTCGTGCGCGAGCGCGGCATGGCCGACCGCTACGTGGGCAGCCACCCCATGTCCGGCACCGAAGAATCCGGCTGGAAAGCCTCCACCACCGGCCTGTTCGCCGGCGCCGCCTGGGTCATCACCTTCGACCACGCCGCCGACACCACCACCAGCGAACCCAGCTCCTCCTGGATCTCCCTGTGGGCCGACGTCGCACGCCTGATCAAGGCCGTGCGCGCCGAAGCCATCCCCGCGCGTGTCGACGCCCACGACGCCACCGTCGCGCGCATCAGTCACCTCCCCCACATACTCGCCGAAACGCTCGCCACCGTCGGCGACAACGGCGGCGCACTCGCCCTCTCCCTCGCCGCCGGCAGCTTCCGCGACGGCACCCGCGTCGCCGGAACCGCCCCCCACCTCGTGCGCGCCATGTGCGAATCCAACGCCCCCGCCCTGGTCACCGCACTTGACGAAGCCATCGAGCTGCTCACCCAGGCCCGCGCCGGCCTCACCGCCGCCGAGCCAACCATCGAAGAGCTCGTGGATTCCGGCCACCGCTCCCGGCAGCGCTTCGACGCCCGCACCGGCTCCTTCAAAGAATCCGTCAGCCCCATCAAGGTCTCCTCCCGCCCCGTGCTGCGCATCAACCCCGGCGGGCCCGGGTGGATCCGCACCCTCGTGCAGGCCGAAAGCCTGGGCGCGCGCATCGAGGTGTCCTAGTCACCCGCTCCGCGGCGGCGGCGCGCCCGGGTGGCGCCGTATATCGCCGCTGACGCGATCAGCATCGTGGAAAAGGTCATCGCCGCGGCGCTCCACGAGATGACATGGACAAGCGGAAGCAGCAGGACTACCGCCCCGATCAGCAAGGGGACGTGCCAGTTTTTCAGACCGCGCTCGTGGACGTTGTGGCTTTGGCTCGTCACAGCTGTTTTCCTTCCATTGCCGGGGTTGAAAGCTGCCACATATGCGTGGCGAGCCCAGCTCCGCGCCTGCGCTGCGGGGCCCCAAGCTTGTCACACCAACACGGGGTAAAAGCCTAGGCGCAATTTTACCTACCGCGGACTGTAATGGTGCTGGGGCTGCGGGGACAAGCCCCCTGCCCCTCTCTTCCCCTCACCCTCGCCCTCCCCTCGCCTCGCCCTCCTCCTCGCCCTCGCCCTCATGCGACGTGTGACTGGTGTGACAGAGCAAGTGCACAAATCACCCCCGAAAAGCCGGGTTTTCACCCCCGAAAACGCACCCTGTAAACCCCACCAGTCACACGGTGCAAAAAGACGCGGCCCCCGCTGCCAAGCACGGCCCACCACACGGCACGATCCCCCGACCGCCGTACCGTGCGAACGCCACGTGCCCATCCCTATGTCCACGCCCACCCGTCGCCTCCCCTCCCCTCGCCCTGCACTCGCCCTCCCCTCGTCCTCATGCGACGTGTGACTGGTGTGACAGGGCAAGTGCACAAATCACCCCCGAAAACGCACCGTGTAAACCCCACCAGTCACACGGTGCAAAAAGACGCGGCCCCCGGCGCCGCCAAGCCCCGCGCCCCCGCCCCCACGCAGGCAAACGAAAAACCCCGGCCGCTTGGCCGGGGTTGATCACACGTGCGCCCGGAGGGATTCGAACCCCCAACCTTCTGATCCGTAGTCAGATGCTCTATCCGTTGAGCTACGGGCGCAGGTCGCGGTGGAGAATTGCTCTCCTGTGCAACGTGGAATTACCTTACTCCCCGCCTCAGCGGAGGAACAAATCCGCAGGCCAGCGCCCCTAACTGGGGGTGGTGAGGGGGCGGGGGCGTCGATAAGCATTGGGGCGCGGAAGCCCCTAGATCCCCAGCACCGTTTTGGCGATGAGGAAGTAGATGATCAGGCCGGTGGCGTCGCAGAACGTGGAGATGAACGGGTTGGAGAACACCGCTGGGTCGGCACCCACGGTCTTGGCCAGGATCGGCATCGCGCCGCCGACGGTGGCGGACATGGCGCAGACGGCCAGCAGGGTGCATCCGATGACTATGCCCAGGTGCCAGCCGTAGACCGCCCACGCGGCGCAGAAGCCCAGGGAGCCGAGCAGCAGGCCCAGGGTCAGGCCGACGCGCAGTTCGCGCCACAGGACGCGGCCGATGTCGGAGCTGCCGACATCGCCAAGCGCCAGCGCTCGGGTGACGGTGGTGGCGGCCTGGTTGCCGGTGTTGCCGCCGGTGCCGGTGAGCAGCGGAATGAACAGGGAGAGCACCACCGCGGATGCCAGCGTGGCCTCGAAGGAGTCGAGCACCTTGACGGTGAGCAGCGCGGAGACGGCCAGGACGAGCAGCCACACCACGCGGGAGCGCACCAGCTTGAACAGGGGGATGGTCAGGTAGGGCTGGTGGAGTGGTTCGGCGCCACCGGAGCGGGCGGTGTCTTCGCTGTCGGCTTCCTCGACGATGTCTTGGGCGTCGTCGAAGGTGAGGATGCCTACCAGGCGTTTGGAGTCATCGACAACCGGCAGCGCCAGGTAGTCCAGGGGCAAGAACCAGCGGGCGGTTTCCTCGGCGTCGTCGTGGGCGTTGGCGCTGACGGCGTGGACCATGAGGTCGCCGACGCGTTCCTGCGGGTCCGCGGTGAAGACCGTGCGCAGGGAGCAGATGCCGCGCAGGACGCGGTCGCGGGTGACCACGGGGATGGAGTAGATAGTTTCTACTTCATCGGCGGAGCGGTGCAGCTCTGTGAGGGCTTCCTCGGCGGTCATGGTTTCCACGATGGTGGGCACCTCAGGCGACATGCGGCGGCCGACGGACCCCTTGGGGTAGCCCATGAGGATGCCGGTGACGTCGCGCTCATCTTTGTCCAGGTGGCGCAGCAGTTGCTGGGCGACCTCGACGGGCAGTTCGTCGAGGAGGGAGACCCGGTCGTCGGGGTCCAGGGCGGCGAAGAACTCTACGGTCTCCTCGTCGAGCAGCGCGTCGAGCAGGTCTGCCTGCTGGCCGGGGTCCAGGGCGTCGAAGACGTCGATGGAGCGGTCGCGGGAGAGCAGCCGCAGGAGTTTGGCGGCGCGCGGCGGGTCCGAGCGCTCCACCAGGCGCACGAGCTCTTGGATGGGAGGAACGGCGGCTAGCTGCGCGAGCTCGCGGGCTTCCGCGGGTTCCAGTTTTCGTGCTCGCAGCATCTTTTCCAGCTGGTCTACCTGGGCGTCCATGGATTCTTGGAGAGCCATTGTTCCTCCTTCACGCTGCGCATCGATTTACCGACACTACGAAGAAGCCCCGCCACTGCCTGGGGTACAGACAGCGGCGGGGCGACGATGAGTGCGCCCGGAGGGATTCGAACCCCCAACCTTCTGATCCGTAGTCAGATGCTCTATCCGTTGAGCTACGGGCGCGTGGCGGAGACGAGAGGATTTGAACCTCCGGTCCTCCGTTAAGAGGACAACTCATTAGCAGTGAGCCCCATTCGGCCGCTCTGGCACGTCTCCGCGTAAACAAGCTCATTGCACACACCCCACGGGCGCGCACCATGAACCGTGATGAATGCTACCCCAATTCCCGGCCGCGGGTCCAACCGCGTGCCGTGGCGCCTGTTTGGTGCTTATCGACGCCCCCTCCCCTCACCCACTCCACACCCCGCACCCCCGCTCAGCCCCCGCTCAATCCGCGGTTACGCGGTAGACTCCCTGCATGATCCGCGCTGACTTGTCTTCCATTCCCACCTACGTCCCCGGCGTGCGCCGGGAAGGGGCGGTAAAGATTTCCTCCAACGAGTCGGCCCATCCGCCGCTGCCGGGGGTGGCCGCGGCGATGGCGGCGGCCGCCGCCGGGGCCAATAGATACCCGGACATGGGAACCCAGCAGCTGCGCACAGCCCTGGGCGCCCACCTGGACCTGGACCCGGACCGCATCGCGGTGGGCTGCGGATCCTCCGCACTGTGCCAACAGCTGGTGCAGATCACCTGCACCCCCGGAGACGAGGTCATCTTCGCCTGGCGCAGCTTCGAGGCCTACCCCATCTTCGCCCAGGTTGTCGGCGCTCGGCCGGTGAAGGTGCCGCTGGATGCGGCGGGCAAGCATGACCTGGATGCCATGGCGCAGGCCATCACGCCGCGCACCCGGCTGATCTTTGTGTGCAACCCGAACAACCCCTCCGGCACCACGATCACGCAGGCAGAATTTGCGCAGTTCATGGCGCGCGTCCCGGACAACGTGCTGGTGGCCCTGGATGAGGCGTACACGGAGTTTCACCGCAACTCGGACACCCCGGACGCCCGCGCCGCCACCGCGGACTACCCCAACCTGGTGGGCCTGCGGACCTTCTCCAAGGCCTACGGGCTGGCGGGGGTGCGCGTGGGCTACGCGTTCGGCCCGGCAGACGTCATTGCGGCGCTGAACAAGGTGGCCATTCCCTTCGGCGTCAACGCCGTGGGACAGGCCGGCGCGGTGGCCAGCCTGGAGGCGAGCGCCGAGCTGCTTCAGCGCACCGAGGAAGTAGTAGTCCAACGCGCCCGGCTGGCCGCCGCGTTGCGCCCCTATGGGGCGCTGGACTCCCAAGCCAACTTCGTGTGGGTGCCCACCCCGGCCGAGGATCCCGAGTTTCCCGCCCGCACTGCCGCAGCCCTGGCCGACCACAACGTGCTGGTGCGCGCCTTCCCGGAAGGCCTGCGCATCACCGTGACCACCGAAGAGGAAACGGACGCGGTGCTCGCGGCGTGGGAGGCTGCGGTAGGAGGGACGTCGATAAGCAACCCACGCGCTGACTAGCACCTACACTTGGGCCCCATGAGCGATTCACTGATTGTCACCCGCACCGACGCCGACGCGACCACGCAGCTGCGCGATACCACCGCGGAGCCGGACTTCCTGGGCGCCGGCGACGTGCTCATTGACGTGGAGTATTCGAGCCTGAACTACAAGGACGCCATGGCGCTGGCCGGCGACAAGGGCGTCATGCGCGTCAGCCCGCTCATCCCCGGTATCGACGCGGTGGGAACGGTCCGCGAATCCTCCAGCCCAGAGTTCACCGAGGGCCAAACAGTGCTGGTCAACGGGGCGGGGCTCGGCGAGTTCCGCCACGGCGGCTACACCCCACGCCTGCGTGTCGACGCCGCCTCCACCATCGCCCTGCCCGACGGCATCGACGCCTGGCACGCCGCGGCCATCGGCACCGCCGGATTCACCGCCGCCCTGTGCGTCGACGCCCTCGAGCGCCACCGCGCCACCTGGGCAGACCTGGGCGAGGGCATCGCCGCCCCCGAAGGCCCCATCCTGGTCACCGGCGCCACCGGCGGCGTGGGATCCGTGGCCATCATGCTGCTTGCCGCACTGGGATATGAAGTCACCGCCGCCACCGGGCGCGCCGCCGAACACAGCGACTACCTGCGCGGCCTGGGCGCCAGCGACATCATCGACCGCGCCGAGCTGACCGACAACCCCCGCCCCCTGACCAAGGGCCGCTTCGCCGGAGCGGTAGACACCCTAGGCTCCCACGGCCTGGCCGGCGCACTGGCCGCCACCCGCTGGGGCGGCGTGGTCACCGCCTGCGGCCTGGCCCAAGGCCCCGACCTGCCCGCCAGCGTCCTGCCCTTCATCCTGCGCGCCGTACGCCTGGTGGGCATCAACTCCGTCGACGCGCCCAAGCCGCTGCGCGAGCACGCCTGGGCGCTGCTGGCCCAGCACCTCGACCTGGAGAAACTGGCCGGGCTCACCCAAGAAATTGTGCTTGCCGACGCCCCCGCCGCCGGCGCCGAACTCCTCGCCGGACGCGGGCACGGGCGCACCGTCGTACGGGTGGCGTAGGGCCACCCCAGCATCGACAGCATCATCACTCTGGGCATGGCACAAACAGCCACAACTTCCTTGTAGGCATCCGGTGCGCAGCGCGCAAATCCGGCCAATGCCCAGCTACTTGCGGCAGTCTGGGCATTACCTCCAAGAGCATCACCCCTGCCCCACCGGCGTGGGTTTACTCTTCGTCCTGCTCGGAGCCGGTCGGTGATGGCCACTCCTGCCGCTCGTGCAGAGCAGGTAGACGGACTAAGAAGTCGGAGCGGAGCCTGTGCCCGCGTACCTCTTCCGGAATCGTGAAGGAGCGGGATCCCCCTGGCGGTATCCCCTCCCATGCCACCTGGAAGCGCGGGAAGAACACTGTGCCGTCCTTGACGGCGTAGACCATGATTTCTTCGAGCACATAGGAACTCGTGTTAGTGAGGGTGAATTCTTCCCGTTCTCCATCCCAGGTCAGTGAGAAATATGTCATGGCCATGAGTCTTTCATCCGAAGGAATCCTGCAAGAAATCCCTTAACTCCCCAGTTGTCTCCGAGACCTTCTCCGCAGGCCTGGGGGCGGCGGCGTCGACAAGCGCGCGGCAATGCTGGCTGGCAAGCAAAAAGCCTGCTCACCGGACTATCGGCAGCAGGCATGTGCCTTCACGAGCGGAGACGGCGGGATTTGAACCCGCGGACGGTTGCCCGTCGCTGGTTTTCAAGACCAGTGCATTCGGCCGCTCTGCCACGTCTCCTAGCGGGCTTTCCTGCTGGGAAAGCCACGGCCAACAGACTACCTGACCCGGGCCGGCTGGCCTAGTGTGGGGCCATGACTACCACCTCAACGCCCGCAGCGGCGGCAACGATGAAGGCAACGGATACCCACACCCTGGAACTGACGGACGTGGCGGTTCCGCAGTTGGCGCCCGGCGAGGTGCTGGTGCGTGTCGCCGCGGCGGGGGTCAACCGGGGTGACGTGTTGCAGGTGGCTGGGCATTATCCGCCGCCGCCGGGTGCCAGTGAGATCCTGGGCTTGGAGTGCGCGGGCACGGTCGTGGATGCCGGGGATACGGATGTGGCCGTAGGTAGCCAGGTCGGCTGCCTGCTCGCCGGGGGTGGGTATGCGCAGTTCGTGGCCGTGCCCGCTGGCCAGCTCACGCCGATCCCGCAGGGGATGAGCGTGGTGGAGGCCGCCGGGTTTGTGGAGACCGCCTGCACGGTGTGGTCGAACCTGGTGATGACGGCCCGGCTGCGCGCCGGTGAGCGGGTGCTCATTCATGGCGGCGCCGGGGGCATTGGCACGATGGCAATTCAGGTAGCCAAGGCGCTGGGCGCCAAGGTGGCGGTGACGGTGGGCTCGCAGGCCAATGCGGACTATTGCCGCGAGCTGGGGGCGGATACGGTGATCAATTACCGCACCCAGGACTTCGTCGAAGAGCTGGGCGGGTCCTGTGATGTGATTCTGGACATCATCGGGGCGAAGTATCTGGATTCCAACATGCGCTGCCTGGCCCTGGACGGCCGGCTGGTGATCATCGGTTTGCAGGGCGGGCGCAAGGCGGAGCTGAATCTGGGCGCGATGCTGCCGCGCCGCCAGTCGGTCTTGGCCACCACGCTGCGGGCGCGAGCCGTGGAGGACAAGGCGCGCATCGTGGCGCAGACGGTGGAGAATGTGTGGCCGATGGTCGCCGCGGGTGCGGTGCGTCACGCGGTGCGCACGTTCCCGCTTGCCGACGCCGCCGCCGCCCACGCCGCGCTCACCAGCGGCGACAATCGGGGCAAGATCGTGCTGACGGTGGAGCAGCCGGAAGGTCAGCCGAACGCTTAAGACCTTAAGACACGGCCTTAGGCCAGGGAGGCGACCACCCGGGTGAGGTGGTCGATGTCATGGTTGGTGTTAAACGGCGCCAGCGATACGGTGACGGCCCCGCCGATTTCTTCTGCCCCCATGTCGCGCAGCAGCGGGGTGTGGGGGGTTAGCGCGGTAAATAGGCCGTTGTCTAGTAGTCGCCCCTGGACGGTTTCCGCGGGGACACCCTTGACCGCAAAGGAGATGCGGGCGGTGCGGTCCGCCTGCGCGCCGGCGGCTACTTCCCCGCTGACTCCAAAGATGTGGACCGACGGCAGCGCGCCGAGGAAGAAGGTGAGGTCGCGGCCCAGGGAGTGCAGGTAGTTGTCCAGCTGGGGCAGGCTGTAGCGCAGCCGGTCGCGGCGGGTGCCGGAGGCGTCGTCGACAAGGTTGGCGTAGTGGTCGACCAGGGGGGCCACCCCGCCGGCAAGTCCGGCGGAGACCCGGCTGGCAAGGGCCTCGGGGTTGTCCAGCCTGCCGAGCATGCGGTTGGTGCGGAAAATCAGGGCGGAAACTTCAGGTCCCCCCATCTGTGCGAGATCGATGGCGAGGATGTCTGCGTCCCAGTCGTCGACGTCGATAAGCTTGTACGGCGCGTACGCGGACACATCAACCAGGACCCACAGGCGGGCCCGCTGGTGGGCGCGCTCGACGATCTCGCGGACCGGGGTGACGGTGCCCAGCAGCTCGTGGGCGGCCGGGATGGATACCAGCCGGGTGGTGGAGTCAATGATCTCGCTGAATTGGAACGCCGGCAGCTCGCCGGTGCCCAGGTCCGGGTGCGCCCAGCGCACGTCCGTGGCCACCCCCTCCAGGGCCCGCGACAGCCGCGGGGAATCCTGGTGCGAGAGCACTATCGACGACCCGTGGCGCAGCATCGAGTGCATCTCCCGAGCCAGGGCCGCGTACAGGCCCTCCAGGCTCGCCCCCAACACCACCAGCTCCGGGGTGGAACCCACGAGGTCCGCAATCGCCTCGCGGGCCTGCGCCAGCGTATCCTCCGCCTGCGTATGGGCGCCGAAAGTGGGTGTGGGCGCTGCGCGGAATGCCTTATTGACACCGCCCGATACCCGCACCGGCAGCTGCGGCCGATCATGCGCATTCAGATACGTCCAGCCGTCCCCCAGCGAGCCATAGCGGCCGCGAACAACCGCGACATCGTAGGCCATCTCTTCCTCATTTCCTCTAAAAAAACGCCCGGCCGGATCCGGAGAAGTCGCTCTTACGCACCAGAGTGTATAAGCCGCCAGTAATCCTGACTACAGCGGACCCTCACCTGTACGACCGCCGACTGATACAGCGCTGATAGCGCATCGGTACCGCGTGCACTGCACCGGCACTCCACCAGCATAGAGCCCCCTGTACGGGGCTTAAAGAATTGTCTTGGGGGCCAAGACCGCTAGGCTTGGGCACCGTGCAGGAAGAGACTCAGAAAAAAGCCCTGCGTGCCGACGTCGCCCGCATCACCGCAAGCGACACCGGCACCGCAGTCCCCTCCCAATCGCGGACACTGCGCGCCGCCTGGGCCGACCTAGTTCGCGGATTCCAACAACGCGAACTATGGCTGCAACTGGGCTGGCAAGACATCAAACAACGCTACAAGCGCTCCGTGCTGGGACCATTATGGATCACCATCGCCACCGGCGTCATGGCCCTGGCCCTGGGTTTGCTGTATTCCGTCCTGTTCAAAATTGAGATCTCCGTCTTCCTGCCCCACGTCACCGTGGGCCTGATCCTGTGGGGATTTATCTCCGGGTGCATCAAAGAAGGCGCGGACATCTTCATTGATAACGAGGGCCTGATCAAACAACTGCCCTCAGCGCTGTCCGTCCACGTCTACCGGCTGGTGTGGAAGCAGGCCCTGTTCTTGGCCCACAACCTGGTCATCTGGCTCCTGCTGGTGATCATCTTCCCGCGGCCACTGGGCTGGGACATCCTGCTCATGATCCCCGCGTTCGCGCTGCTCATAGCCAACGGCGTGTGGGTGGCCATGTTCTTTGGCATCATCGCCACCCGCTACCGGGATGTCTCCCCCCTCCTGGAAGCCGGCACCCAGCTGCTCTTCTACGTCACCCCCATCGTGTGGATGACCTCCACGCTGCAAAACAACATGGCGGATATGGGCTCGCGCGCCAAGCTCGCCCAACTCAACCCGCTCTACCACTATTTGGAAATCGTGCGCGCCCCCATGATCGGCGCACCGCTGCCCGCCTACCACTGGTGGATTGTCATCGGCTTTACCCTCGCCGGGCTCATCCTCGCGCTGTTTGCCATGCGGCAATGGCGCTACCGCGTCAGCTACTGGGTGTAACAGCCTTGTTGTTCCCCCACTTGTCCACCCAGGAGAATGTCCCCCACTATGGTCTCAATTGATACCCACAACGCGTGCGTTGACTTCCCCATCTTCGACGCCAAAACCCGCTCGCTAAAAAAGGCCTTCCTCGGCGCCGCCGGCGGCGCCATTGGCCGCAACTCCAACAACACCGTGGTTGTGGAAGCCCTGCGCGACATCAACCTCCACCTGCGCGAAGGCGACCGCGTAGGCCTGGTCGGCCACAACGGCGCCGGGAAATCCACGCTGCTGCGGCTACTGTCCGGCATCTATGAACCCACCCGCGGCTCCGCCATCGTGCGCGGCCGCGTGGCCCCCGTCTTTGACCTGGGCGTGGGCATGGACCCGGAGATCTCCGGCTATGAAAACATCATCATCCGCGGCCTGTTCCTGGGCCAGACCCGGCGCTCCATGAAAGCCAAAATGGATGAGATTGCCGAATTCTCCGAACTTGGCGAATACCTGAACATGCCGCTGCGCACCTACTCCACCGGCATGCGCGTGCGCCTGGCGCTCGGAGTGGTCACCTCCATCGAGCCCGAAATCCTGCTTCTGGACGAAGGCATCGGCGCCGTCGACGCCGCCTTCATGGCCAAGGCCCGCGTCCGCCTCCAAGAACTGGTCAAGCGCTCCGGCATCCTGGTCTTTGCCTCCCACTCCAACGACTTTTTGGCCCAGCTGTGCAACACCGCCCTGTGGATCGACCACGGCGAGGTCCGCCAGGCCGGGCTCGTCGACGAGGTGGTGGAGGCCTACGAAGGCAAGGAGGCCGCCGACCGGGTGCGCACCATGATCAAGGAGTTCCAGGCGGAATAGGTGGGCGCGGGGGCACCGTACTTCTTAGGGTCCCCTTCTTGTCCCCTGCGTGCAGCTGTATTAGCGTAACGGTCACACCCACACCCACAGGCACTAAGGAGGCCTGGCAGGAACAGCGCTACCCGTACACCAGCTGCCGCCTGCGCCGCCCTCATCTGCGCGGCCCTGACACTGCCCATCCCCGCGCTCGCGGGAGAGCGCGGAATCAACCCGAACCCCGTCAATTGGCAGGTAGTGTCCACCATCATCGGCCCGAACGGCGAGGATATTCCCTTGCGGAAAGGGCAACACGATGCTGCGGTATATGAAGGTTTTGGCATCGCACACATCCAAGATGGTCATGGCGGTTTCGTCCCCGAAGCGCACGATATCGAATACGTGATCTACCACGCTCCCGGCTGCGGTAACGATCTTGTTCTTACGGACAAAAATACCGAGTGCACTGCTGAGATTGACGGTCACCGAATGAAAGTGGTCGTCACGGGAAACACCAGGGATGTACCCAATGGAAGACCGCTCGGAGTGATCACCGCCTTCTATATCTAGCAACTTCACCTCGAGGAGATCGGAGCCATGAAAAGAGATAAGACCAAACTTGAGCACCTGGTCAGGTTCTATCACCTCATCATTGAGTACATGATCGAAACTTCTTCCGACGCAGAGTGCATCAAACAGTGGACAATCATCAAGAATGAGCAGATCTGTACACTGCGTATCACCTGCCAGAGCGATGACAAGCACGAAGGACGCCCTGTGGACCTCACCATCAAACTACCCATTGAGCGTATCCCTGATGATTATCGCATCGACGACGATGGAACCGTAGAATGGAACCTCAGCGCCATGCTTCAGGCCAGCGGGTTTATTGAAAAGTTCCTCACATCAACACCCGAAAAATGTCCGTACATGACCTACTCCAGGCTTGAAGGTTGATTACCATGACTATTGCTCAAGTGGCCCTGCCCCTCATTCTGGCCATGTACACACCAACATCCTTAGTGCTCGGCACCCATCACGCTGCCACAGAATCCCCTGCATCCACAAACCTGGCAGCTGTTTCCTCACAATTCGGATCATCCCTACACCCCCCACTGGACTTTATGGGAGCGGTAAATCCGGTCGCCTCGTGCGTCACTGAGACTCAGCGAGGACCTGAGGAAGCTGAGAACCATATTTCATATCGTTTTATCGATGTAGTCAACGGTTGCAAAACACCTATTCGCCTTAAGGTTATCGTGGCTTTTGGTCCAGATTCCGAATGTCTTCTCCTTGAACCTTAAGATAGCCATACCCACCGGTACCCAGACGTGCCTGGTGCCCGGTTTGACGGATTGGAAACGTGCTAAGAATTCAGGGATAAATTTCTTCAACTATCCTCGAGTGACCCCACTAAAGGAAGACATGTCCCTTACATGACAGCCACTACTTGTCACTGACATCAAAACTATCCCTAGGCGCAAATAAGCCACGCTATTACCTTCACTGTTTCAATGCGAGGATAGGCTTACCATGAAAAGAGAACAGTCTAAAGTTTCACACATGGTCAAATTCTACCACCTCACAATCGAGAACATTCTCGAAAGCTCTCTGGAGGCAGATTGCCTGAAATCGTGGACGATTTCCAAGAATGAGCAGACCTGCACGCTGCGCATCACCTGCCAACGCGACGACAAACACGATGGTCGGCCGGTAGACCTCACCATCGAACTGCCCATCGATCAAGTTCCCGATGACTATCGCGTCGACGCAGACGGAACCGTGGAATGGAATTTTGACGCCGTTCTCCTCTCCAGTGGCCTCATGGAAAAATTCCTTTCCTCAACCCCCGAAACTGATCCGCAAATGACCTACAGCACCCTCGACGAGACCTCCGCCTAGATTGTTGCCTGCTCCGCACCCCACGGCACGCGCAGCGCTCGACGGGCAACCAGCCGTGGCACAATGACTGCCATGATCCCGCCGCTGAACCCCTCGCAGACGGTCGCCGCCGTCATCGTCACCCATCGCCGCGTTGACCTGCTGCGCACCTCGCTAGAGATGGTGTGCTCGCAGGATAAGCCGGTGGACTGGGTGATCGTGGTGGACAACGGCAACGAGTCCGCGGTGCGCGACCTGCTGGGTGAGGTTGCGGGCGATCGCGGTGTTTACCTGCCCAGCGCCACCAACCTGGGCGGGGCGGGGGGCTTTGCCTACGGGTTCCTCACCGCGCTGGCGCTGGGCGCCCAGGCCATCTGGTGCGCCGATGATGACGGCCACCCCGCCGACACCCACGTGCTGTCCACGCTTTTCGACGTCGCCGCCACCCACGGTCTGCACGAAGTCTCCCCGGTTGTCTGCAACATCGCAGACCCGGAGTTGTTGGCCTTCCCCCTGCGGCAGGGGCTGACGTGGAAGCGGCGCAGGGATGAGTTGGAGGGGGACGTCGTTAAGGGAATAGCCAGCCTGTTTAACGGTGCTTTGATCAGCGCGCGCGCGATGGAGGTCATCGGGGTGCCGGACTACCGGCTGTTTATCCGCGGCGACGAGGTGGAGTACCACCGCCGTCTGGTGCGCTCCGGGCTGGAGTTTGGCACCGCCCTGACCACCGCGTACGTGCACCCGGACGGCTCGGAGGAGTTCAAGCCGATCCTCGGCGGGAGGATGCACACCCAATACCCGGATAACCAGGGCAAACGCTATTTCACGTACCGCAATCGCGGCTACCTGATGAACCAGCCCGGCATGCGCCGCCTGTTGCCGCAGGAATACGCCCGCTTCGCGTGGTTCTTCCTGGTGCAGCGCCGCGATCTCGCCGGTTTTAAGGAGTGGCTGCGGCTGCACCGCCTGGGACGCGCCGAGCGTTTCCAGCGCCCCTAGCGCACACGGAAGATGAGGGTGCGCTGGATGATGAAGTTGACCACCGTCGCGGTGCCCTGGGACAGGACGAAGGCCACCACCAGGCCCACGGAGGCGTTCCACCCCCAGCCGGCGAAGACGTGCTGGCCCAGCGTCTGCCCGCCGAGGTTGATGCCGTAGGTGATGGTGTAGAGCACGGCGACGGCGAAGAATCGGCGCCAGGAGGGCTCGGCCCGGAAGGTCCAGCGCCGGTTGATCAGATAGGCGGTGGTGGTGCCCACGATGAAGCCCACCGTGCGGGAAATGGGCACGTTGACGCCGAAGACGATGTTGAGCAGCCAGGTCAGGCCGAGGTCCGGAAGCGCGGAGACGCATCCGCTGACAATGAACCGAAAGATCTGGGTCTGGAGGGTCAGCGCAGTGGCGCTACGTTCGGGCTGCTGGTTGTGCACAAGCGGTCAGCGTACCGCAGGGGTTATGCGCGGTGAAAGAGCACGCGGTAGACGTCGATGCGCTCTAAGACGGGCAGGCGCCCCTTTCCACAGCCGCCCGCGCGGGCCAGGACGTCCAAGGAGGCCGCGCACGCGGCGTGGACGTCCGCTGCGGTGGCGGGCGTATGTCCCAGAGCGCGCATGGTGGTCAGGGTGATCTCGTCCGTCGCGGGGGCGGACAGGCAGGCCAGGGCCAGGGCGGTGGCCCAGAAGGCGTCGGCATCCGGGCCATCCTCGACGGGCAGGCGGCGCAGCTCGGCGACGGTGGCGGCGGGCAATGACACAGGGGCGTCGAGGTCCAGGGCCTGGAGGAGTTGGACAAACTCCGTGAGCCCGCTGCGGCGGATGACGCGGGCCAGGCCGGGTTTGATTTGGGCCATGACGGTGGCGATGGCGTCATGGCCGGTCAGCTCCGCGTTGATCAGCGGCATGCTCGGCGGCTGGTCGGTGAAGCTGCCGGATCCTCCGACGCACAGGGCCCGCGGGGTGTGCTCGTCACGCGGGTAGGTGCCCACGGTGTTGAGCTGGACCTTCCACAAACCCCAGTGGTAGGTCAGCTGGTCGCCCGGCTCGCGCAGGTGGGCGGCGATGGGATCGCTTGAAGGCAGTGGCGTGCCACACAAGCAGAAGTGTGGGGTGGTGACTTCCCCGCCGCTGACCTGCGGCCCCCGCTCGGAGGCGAAGCCAAAGCACACGTCGACCACCTGGGCCAGCTCCCCCAGGGAAAGCGCAGTGTCCACCCCGATGTGGCGGTAGACCTCCACGTCCGCCTGGAGGCAGGCCGCCTGGAGGACCGCGGTGCGGGCGCAGCTGTGCGAGTCGGTGGGCGCGAGCCGGGTGAAGGCGTGGCTGACTCCCGCGGTGACGGGGGCATCATGGGCCCCGCGTACCGCGTCGAGGTCAATGACCGGGGCCATGCGGTCGCCTGGCTGTGTGGACATGCCCCCCAGGGTAGACACGTTGACACTAGTCAGACGGCGGGGTATAAGGCAGCTCGCGGGCTTCCGTTCCGTAGGCTTCCTGCAGTTTTTTGCGCGCTCTGCGTGCGCTTTCATAACTGGCCCATTGGCTGATCAGGCTGGCTAGCGCCGTGGCGCACGCCCAGGCCTGCGCGGCGATGGGTTCTCCGGTGTAGGCCTGGGTGAGTTCGGCGGTATCGGGGGCGTCGAGCGCGGCGAAGCGGGCCTCGGCGTCAACCCGCGTGTAGTCCGCGAGCGCCTCCTCGATGGTGGCGGTGATGCGCTCGACGGTGCCGTCTCCGGGGTGGATGACCGCGGCGGCGTCGGCAAGCAAGGAGTCGGCGACCGCGGGGTCCTCGGTGATCCACGCCCCGGTGAGGATGCCGGCGTCAATGCCGGTGGTCTGCACGTGCCAGATCACCGGCCCATCCACGACGGCGATCACTGGGCTGCCACCTCAGAGGCGGCGAACACCACCGCGCCCACGGCCAACCCCAGCACCGTATTCGGCTTTGCGACGCCGCGGCGCCCCAAGCTTCCCGCAGCCGCCCGGCGCGCCCGGGCAAGCCCCCGCGCAGCAAGGACACCGCCAGCGACCACCCCGCCGAGCAGCCCCCACGTGGCCGCCGGGGACAGGACGTCACCGTGCGGCTCCGCGCGCATGCGCTCGACGATGGCGTGGACATCATTATCCGGATTCTCATCCGTGGCGTTGAGGTAGGCCACCAGCCCCACCCCACCGGTAAGGATGCCCGCCTGCCAGGCGCGGGCGGCCCGCGGGCTAGGCGCCCAATCATGCACCGCCAGGAGTGCGGCGGCGAGACCGGCCTGGGTCAGGCGCCCGGCGCGCGTGTCATCCAGGGCGTAGTAGTCCGGGTAGTCGGAGGAGTCGGGGGAGCCGGGTTGTTCGGTGTCGTGGGAGTGCTGGGGGGTGCTCGGCGTGCGCTGGGTCATGGGATTTACCCTAATTCACCGGCGGGTAGACTGCGCGGCATGGTGGGACGACGCGGCTCAAGGAATGACTCTGGCAACGGCTCTGGCAACTCGGCGCGCTCAGCGCACTCAGCGCACGGGGATGGGCAGGTGCACATCGCCGCCCAGCACACCCAGCTGCCGCTCGATGACTTTATGACACGCCTGGTCGCCCAAGAGATGCCCATCCTGGATTCGACCAGCCGCCGCGAGGTCTACGCGCAGCTTGCGGCCTATGATGGCCCGGTGATTACCAGCCAGGAGGAGCTACCGGCGCGGGTGCGCGAGCTATTGGACCTTTAAGGGGCTGGCCTGCTGGCGGCCTGCTGGCGGCTTGGTGGCACCCGGCGCGCCGCGGCGTAACGCGGCGTGCCCTAGCGTGCCCCGGCCCGCCCTGACCCACATTCGGGCACATCCAAACACGTCCAGAAACTCCCGGACACCCCGCCTGCGGCACCCGCGAGCCGCTGCACACCCAGCCGTACAGTCATCCGGCTAGGGTGACGATTGCAACAGGACCCCGCCGGGATCATGGTTTCATCACTCATTCTCGGTATGGTGGGGGCGTATCGGAGCCGGTGGCGACGCTACGGTGCCGCAGGCCTGCCCTATCGCGGGTAGCCTGCCACCCGCAGCGCCTGCACACGCCGGGGCCCGCACCGGGCGCTGGCACGCGGACGGAAGCAACAGCTACGCAAGGATTCGGAAAGAAAACCACATGGCCATCAAGACCACAGAACAATCCCTCTACGGATGGGGCCGCACCGCGCCGTCAACCGCGCACGTGCTGTCCACCCCGGACCTGGAGACCATCGTCGCGGCCGTCAAGCAGGTCGCCGATGACAACTCCACCAAGCCCGCCCACGCCCGGCGCGGCATCATCGCCCGCGGCATGGGCCGCTCCTACGGCGACCCGGCACAAAACGGTGGCGGGATCGTCGTGGACATGCAGCCGCTCAACCGAATCCACTCCATCGACCCGGACACCGCGCTCGTGGACGTCGACGGCGGCGTCACCCTCGACCAGCTGATGAAGGCCGCCCTGCCCTACGGCCTGTGGGTTCCGGTGCTGCCCGGCACCCGGCAGGTGACCATCGGAGGGGCCATCGGCCCGGACATCCACGGCAAGAACCACCACTCCGCCGGGTCTTTTGGTGACCACGTGGTTTCCATGGAGCTGCTCGTCGCCGACGGGCGCATCCTCCACCTCGAGCCCGAGGGCTCCGCGGACGACCCCGACGGCACCCTGTTCTGGGCCACCGTCGGCGGCATGGGCTTGACCGGCATCATCGTGCGCGCCACCATCCGCATGACCAAGACGGAGACCGCCTACTTCATCTCCGATACGGACCGCACCGGCACCCTCGATGAGACGGTGGCCTTCCATTCGGATGGCTCCGAGGTCAACTACACCTATTCTTCCGCCTGGTTCGACGTCATCTCCCCCGAGCCCAAGCTGGGTCGCGCCACCATCTCGCGCGGCTCCCTGGCCACCCTGGACCAGCTGCGCGAGTTCGCGCCGAAGCTGGCCAAGGACCCGCTGAAGTTCAACGCCCCGCAGCTGATGACCGTCCCGGACATCTTCCCGTCCTGGACCATGAACAAGCTGTCCCTGTCCGCCATCGGCGAGGCCTACTACCTCATGGGTGCGCCGGCGCGGAACAAGATCAAGAACCTCACGCAGTTCTACCAACCGCTCGACCTGATCGGCGAGTGGAACCGCGGCTACGGTTCCAAGGGCTTCCTGCAGTACCAGTTCGTGGTGCCCACCGAGGCGGTCGAGCCGTTCAAGGACATCATCAAGCAGATGCAGGCCTCCGGGCACTACTCCGCGCTCAACGTGTTCAAGCTGTTCGGCCCCGGCAACCGCGCGCCGCTGTCTTACCCCATGCCCGGCTGGAACGTGTGCGTGGACTTCCCCATCCGACCCGGCCTGGGTGAGTTCCTCGACGACCTGGACCGCCAGGTCATGGAGTTCGGCGGCCGGCTCTACCTGGCCAAGGAGTCGCGCACCTCCGCCGAGAAGTTCCACAAGATGTACCCCGGCATGGAGGGCTGGCTCAAGACCCGCAACGATATTGACCCCACCGGCGTGTTCGCCTCCGACATGTCCCGCCGCCTGGAACTGCACTAAGAAACACCACGCTGAACTTAAGGAGCATCCCTTCATGCTGAACGCCGTGGGCCAAGCCCAAAACATCCTGCTGCTCGGCGGCACCTCCGAAATCGGACTGGCCATCGTCGCCGAATTCCTCCACCGCGGCCCCGCCCGCGTCACCCTGGCCGCTCTGCCGGACTCCCCGCATATCGACGCCGCCACCGCCCGCCTCCGCGAGCAGGGCGCCACCGAGGTCGAGGTCATCGACTTCGACGCCACCGCCTTTGACACCCACCCCGACGTCATTGACCAGGCCTTCAGCCACGGCGACGTGGACGTGGCCATCGTCGCCTTTGGCACGCTGGGCGACCAGGAAGAACTCTGGCAGAACCAGGCCAAGGCCGTGGCCTCCGCGCAGGTCAACTACACCGGCCCGGTCTCTGTCGGCGTGCTGCTGGGCCAGCGCTTCGCCGCCCAGGGTCACGGCACCATCATCGCCATGTCCTCGGTGGCTGGCGTGCGCGTGCGCCGCTCCAACTTTGTCTACGGCGCCTCCAAGGCCGGCCTGGACGGCTTTTACACCCAGCTCGGCGAGGCCCTGCGCGACACCGGCGCGAAGGTGCTGACCATCCGCCCCGGCCAGGTGCGCACCCGCATGTCCGCCGGCGTCAAGGAGGCCCCGCTGACCGTCGACCCCGAGGACGTGGGCAAGGCCGCCGTCGAGGCCGTGATTGACGGCAAGGACATCATCTTTGTCCACCCGGCCTTCCAGCTGGTCAGCGCCGTGTTTAACCTGATTCCTCGGCAGATCTTCCGCAAGCTGCCGTTCTAGCCCGCAGCGGGCTTCCACACCGCACCCCTCACCGCACCCCTGCCACTGACGCGCTCACGTGGCAGGGGTGCCTGCTATTGGTGCCCCGGCAGGCTCGCACCCCAGCACGCCTCTGTCCGCATGCCCGGGGTGATGTGGGAAACTAAGGCACATGGATTCAGCGACGGCAGTACACCACCAGACGCGCACGGATGACCGGCTCTCCCGGGCCGGGCTGCTGGGCGCCATGGCTGGCGCCGGGCTTGGCGGCGGCGCTTTCGCGTTGGTGTGCTGGCTGGTGCTCAAGCGGATTAGCCTGCCGGCGTTTAACACTTCCATGGTCACCCGGGCGCTGGCCACGGCGGGCAGCGTGGCGGTGCTGTTCCTCGTCGCGGGCCTGGCGCTGTGGTGGATGCGCGATAGCGCGAATCTAAGCCGCCCGCGGTGGCGGGTGTGGCTGACCCACGCGGTGGCCTACCTGGCGCCGGCGGGCGTGGTGATCACCTCGACGGGAATCCCGCTGGCCGCAACCCGGCTGTATACGGACGGTTTGCAGGTTGATCAGGGTTTTCGCACCCAGTTCCTCACCCGCATGGCCACCACGACCTCACTGGCGGACATGAATTATGCCGATATGCCCACCTACTACCCGGCCACGTGGTTTTGGCTGGGCGGCCGGCTGGCCAACGTGTTGCATCTGCCGGGCTGGGAGGTCTTCCAGCCGTGGGCGCTGGTCTCTTTGGCTGGAGCGTGCTGCGTGCTGGTGCCGGTGTGGCAGCGAATCGTCGGTTCCCTGCCGGTGGCTGCCGCTATTGCCATTGCCAGCACGTGCATTGTTTTGCGCCTGTCGCCCCAGGAGCCGTACGCGGTGATCGTGGCGGTGGGGATGCCGGCGCTGGCGGTTATTGCGCGGCGCGCACTGGCGGGCTCGTGGTTCGCGCTGGCCGGCGTGACGGTGTTTTTGGGCGTCAGTGCCACGATGTACACGCTGTTTACGGGCCTGGCCGCCCTGGGCGTGGTGGTGTTGGGGCTGGCGATGTCCTGGACTCAGCGTTCCTTCGGCCCGGCGCTGCGGGTGGCCGTGGTGGGCGTGTGCTCGGGGCTGATTGCGCTGGTGACGTGGGGCCCGTACGTGTGGGCGACGCTGCGGGGCAATAACCATTCGGGCGCGACGGCCATGCACTACCTTCCCGGTGAGGGCGCGGAGGTTCCGGTCCCGTTCTTGTCCGCCTCGGTGGTGGGTGTGCTGTGCATGGCGGGGTTGGCGTATCTCATCGTGCGCTTCCCGGCGCCTGCCGCGTCGGCTAAGTCTGACGAGCGGCGCGTGGACACGACTATGCCGCCCGCCCCGGGCCTGCTGGCCCAGGCGGACGCCCGGGCCTTGAGCGTGGCGGTGCTAACCATGTATGGGTGGATTGTGGCCTCCATGCTGGTCACCCTGGTGGGCGATACGCTGTTGGGCTTCCGGGTGGAGATCCCGGTGGCGGTGGCGCTGGCCTCGGCGGGCGTGTTGGGGATCGCGCACCTGCGCACGGTGGGCTTTGAGCGGGCCTACCCGCAGCAGCTGGGCCGGCGGGCGCGGGGGGCGATTAGCACCGTGATTGTGGTGGTGATGGCCCTGGCCGCGGTGAAGTATGCGCAGGATATTCCCACGGTCAACCAGAAGAACATTGACCACGCCTATTCGGATACGGATGGCTACGGGCAGCGGGCGGACCGCTACGCGCCGGATGCCACGCAGTATTACGCGCAGCTGGATGAGGCGATCCGTGCCCACGGCTTCGAGCCGACGTCCACGGTGGTGTTGGCGGATGAGACGCGTTTCATGAGCTTCTACCCCTACCTGGGCTTCCAGGCCTTTACCAGCCACTATGCCAACCCGCTGGGGGAGTTTGATCGGCGCAACGCGGCGATTGAGGATTGGGCCCAGCGCTCCTGGACCGACCTGGCGAACCCCAAGGATTTGGTCGCGGCGATGGACGCTGCGCCGTGGCGGCACCCGGATGTGGTGCTCTTCCGCGGCGATGTCAGCGATGTCACCGCCGCCACCGCGGCCGACAAGGATGCCGCCGCCGCGCCCGGCAAGGGCACCCCGTCGAGTGGGCTGAAGATTCACATCGTGGAGGACATTTACCCCAATCACCCCAACATTCGCTTCCGCGGCATGTTCTTTAACCCGCAGGCGTTTGCGGATTCCCGGCTGTGGGATGTGCGCCAGGTCGGCCCCTTCGTGGTGGCCATCCGCACCTAGCGGCAGGACCGCTGGCTGCGCTGCGGGCTGCGGGTCAGCGGTGAGCAGGGGCGTCGGAAAGCGGTGTGGGCGCCGACCTGCCGTAGACTACCGTGCTGTGTCTGAAAGCGTCGTGACCTCAGCTCAACCTCGGTGGGCCGCCCGGGTGGCGGCTATCGCCGGCGTTGTGGGTTTCTTGTTCTTTGTTGCGGTTCCGTTCCTGCCGGTCCACCAGGTGCAGTCGTCGCTGCAATGGCCGCAGGACGGGCGGGTGTCCTCGGTGACGGCCCCGCTGATTTCTTATGCGCCGGATCGGCTGGAGGCCCAGGTTCCGGTGCGTGCGGTCCATGAGCTGCGCAAGGACGAGTCGGTGATCCTGGGCACGCTGCCCAACGACTCGACGGATGCTTTCAACCGGGGGCTGTTCGTCCGCTCCTTCGACGGCGGCATGGATGTGGTCACCCGCGGGCACGTGATCTTTGAGCTGTCGCCCCGCCAGGTCGCCGCGCTGCCGCAGGACACGCTGGTGACGGTCTCCACGACCCCGGATGGGGCGACGGTGGCGGTCTCCGGGGATGCGGGCTCGCAGTTCTCCTCCGACGAGGATGCCGCGCAAGAAGACCTGCGCCCGCAGGTCGCCGGGGTGTTCACGGAACTCACCGAGGCCTCGGCACCCGCGCTTATCGACGCCGGCCTGCGCACCGACATCCAGATCAACTCCCGCTTCACCACGTCACCCACCGCCTGGAAGGCCGCGGCGATGATCATCGGCGGCGTGTGCCTGGTCATCTCCCTGTGGGCGCTGCGGGTGCTCGACCGCGCCGATGGGCGCGGGCGCATCCGGGTCATGCCCACCGGCTGGTGGCGCCCCCGCGGCATCGACGCCGTGGTCGGCGGGGTGCTGGCCTTCTGGCACATCTTCGGCGCGAACACCTCCGACGACGGCTACCTGCTGACCATGGGCCGACTCGCCGACCACGCCGGCTACATGGCCAACTACTACCGCTGGTTCGGGGTGCCCGAATCGCCGTTTGGCTGGCCCTACTATGACCTGCTGGGCCTGATGACCCGCGTGTCCACCGCCTCCGTGTGGATGCGCCTGCCCGCGCTGATCGCCGCCCTGATCATCTGGCTGCTGCTCTCCCGGTTCCTGCTGCCGCTGCTGGGCGGACAGCTGGGGCGCCGCCGCCTGGCGCAGTGGACCGCCGCCCTGGTGTTCCTCACCTTCTGGCTGCCCTACAACAACGGCACCCGCCCCGAGCCGGCCGTGGCGCTGGGAGCGGTGGCCGCCTGGGTCGCCTTCGAGCATGCGATTGCCGCCCGACGCCTCTTCCCCGCCGCCATCGGCGTCATCCTGGCCACCCTGTCCCTGGCGGCCGGGCCCACCGGCCTGATGGCCGTGGCAGCACTGGTCGCCGCCCTGGCGCCGCTGCTGCGCATCCTCATCGCCCGCCTGCCGCAGCTGGGACCGGACGCCTCGCGGGGCCGGCGCATCGGCGCCGTCCTCGCCCTGGTGGGGCCCTTCCTGGCCGCCGGCACCGCCATCCTGGTCGGCGTGTTCGGCCACCAGACCTTAGCCAGCGTGCTCGAGGCCACCCGGGTGCGCAGCCAGACCGGGCCCGCGCTGCCCTGGTATGAGGAGTTCGCCCGCTACCAGTCGCTGCTGTCCCTCGACTCCGTGGACGGCTCGATCACGCGGCGCTTCCCGGTGTTTATCTTCCTGGCAGCGCTGGTGATCGTGGGCGTGACGCTGCTGCGGCGCCGCGAGATCACCGGGGTGGCCACCGCGCCGACGGTGCGGCTGCTCATCATCGTCATCGGATCCTTCTTCTTCCTCATGTTCACCCCCACCAAGTGGACCCACCACTTTGGTGCCCACGCCGGCATCGCCGCGGCCCTGGCCGCCATCGCCGCCGTGGCCGTCAGCGCCGCCGCGCTGAAATCCGCGCGCGCCCTGACCCTGATCAGCGGGGCCTTCCTCATGATCTTCGCCCTGGCGCTCGCCGGCAAGAATGGCTGGTGGTACGTCTCCAGCTTCGCGGTGCCCTGGTGGGACCGGCCCATCCAGCTGCACGCCATCTTTGCCACCTCCGTGGTGCTCTACCTGGCGCTCGCCGTGCTCGTCTGCGGCGTGGCACTGTCCTTCCTGCGGGAGGTGCGCCGCGGGCGCGGCCGTGCACAGGTGGACGAGGGGGGCGTCGATAAGCGCACCTGGCGCGGTCTGGCAGCCGCACCCATCGCCGTCCTGTCCGCAGCCGTGCTCGTGCTGTCCCTGGGCAGCTTTGCCAAGGGCTTCGCCGAGCAATACCCCGCCTACTCCGTGGGCAAAGGCAACCTGCGCAACCTCACCGGACACGGCTGCGCGCTGGCCGACGACGTGCTCGTAGAAACCAACACCAACGAGTCCTTCCTCACCCCCGCCGACGGATCCCCCCTCGGCGACTCCCTCGACCAAGACGGCAACCGCGGATTCGGCCCCAACCAACTGCCCAAGGGCATCAACGGCGACGCCGACTCCTCCACCAGCTCCGCCAGCAACTCAGACACCATCGCCCACCAGGTTGCCGACGACGACGCCACCGACCACACCACCTCCTCCGGCCAAGACACCGGCACCTCCGGCGGCAGCCGCGCCCAAACCCAAAAGGGCCCCAACGGCTCCACCCAAAAACTGCCCTTCAACATCGACTACACCAAGGTCCCCGTCCTGGGCTCCTACCAGCAAGGCGAACAGCGCCCCGCCAAGGCCCGCTCCGCCTGGTACACCCTGCCCCGCGGCGGCGACGCCACCCCCGTCGTCGTGGTCTCCGCCTTTGGCAAGATCCACCACCACGACATCAACGGCATCGAGCAAAAGGGCCAAGACCTGGTCCTCGAATACGGCACCCGCGACGCCTCCGGCAAGGTCACCGACACCGGCTCCGTGGAAATGTACGACGTCGGCGGCTCCCCCCAGTGGCGCAACCTGCGCTACCCCATCGACAAACTGCCCGAGGCAGCCAACGTCGTGCGCATCCAAGCCTCCGACACCAACCTCGACGAAGACGAATGGGTCGGCTTCCTGCCCCCGCGCGTGCCCACGCTCGACACGCTCAGCCAGGTCATCGGCACGCAGCGCCCCGGACTCATCGACTGGCCCGTCGGCTTCCAATTCCCCTGCCAGCGGCCCTTCGACCACTACGCCGGGGTCATCGAAATCCCCGAATACCGCATCTCCCCCGACTACCCCGGCAAGTCCACTCTCACCCCGGTGCAAAACTACGTCGGCGGCGGCCCCATGGGCACCACCGAAGCCGTCAACACCACCTACGAACTGCCCGGCTACCTGCGCCACGACTGGGGCCGCGACTGGGGCTCCATCGAGCTCTACCGCCTGCGCACCAACTCCCAAGGCGACGCCCCCACGCCCGCGCACATCACCGAAGATGACGTCATCCGCTCCGGGATCTGGTCGCCCGGGAAGATGCACATCAAGACGAAGAAGGACTAGGCGGCGCTCGGCGGCTGGGGTCGGTGCGGCGCGGCTTGGCGCGCCGCCCGGTTCGCGGCGGTTCGAGCCGGAATGTCGTAACCTGCCGCGTCAAGTAATGCATTTCCCCAGGTCGCGAGAAACTTGACACGGCAGGTGACGACATTATGCCCAGCCCACCAACTATTCACCTCGCAGCAACCTCGGCGTCGCGCGTAAGCAACGCCAGCGTTGCCTGGCGGGTGCACCATCACAGGGGTTCCAACTCCTGCCCTGGAAGGTTCATCTGCCATGACGTCCCCACATCGCCTGCGCCGCTGTGTCACCACTGTGCTGGTGGCCGCCGCCCTGCCCGCCACTGCTCTACCGGCGCTGCCTGCGCTCGCCCACACCCCGCACCAAGCGCCGCAACAGCAGCAACAACAGCAACAGCAGCAGCCCCAGCCCGCGCCGGCTGCCATCGACCACACCGCCCTGGTCGGCGAGTTCTACCAGTGGTGGACCCCAGCCGCATTCGATAAGTCCTCCGAAGAGACCTTGCGCGCGACGGCCTTCAAGGGCGCCGTGACCGAGCAGGGCGCCGCGGTGCTCCAGCGCAACGATGAGACGCTGCTGGCCATCAACCACGCGGGCGCCGCCTCTGCCACCCAGGCCGCCCGCGCGGTTGTGGATGCGGATGGCACGTGGGTAGAAACGCTTGCCGACGCCCTCGGCCCCACCCTGGGCACCTACCTGCGCGAAGGCATCGAGCAGGGGGTGCTGCCGGACACCGATGCGGCCATCGCCGCGGCGGAGGACGCCGCAACGACCGGCACCGCGAAGACGGACTTCAATTTCCCCCGCCCCTTCCTGGCCACCGCGGATACGCAGCGCGGGGGTATCGGTGATCGCAGCCGCAATGGCGACAATGACCTGCGCGGCCTGGCCCCGCAGCTGGATATTCACCGGATCCCGGATCAGGGCACCCACCCGCTGACGGGCCAGACCCGCACGGTGGATTATGACGTCTTTGCCGGCGTGGGCCCGAAGGGCCTGCGCAAGCTGAATCAGGCTTTCCCCTCTGGGCACACCACCTACGCCTATGGCATTGGTGTGCAGCTGGCGCAGATCCTGCCCGAGCTGGGCCCGGAGATCATCACCCGCGCCTCCGAGGCGGGCAATAACCGCATCGTGTTGGGGGTGCATTACCCGTTGGATGTCATCGGCGGGCGCATCGAGGGCCAGGCCAACGCCGCGGCGTTGGCCGCCTCGCCGCAAGGTGGCGCGCTGATTGAGTCGGCGCGCGCGGAGTTGACCGGCTACCTGGCGGGCCGCTGCGCCGACGCCGGGCTGGGCGATTCGTTAGCGGCGTGCATCGCCCGCACGGGCCACTACACCAACGATTTCGTGGACGCGGTGTCCACCCGCCCGGTGACGGATCGCGCGTCCGCGCTGGAGGCCTTCCGCGCGCGCCTGACCTACGGATTTGCTCCGACGTCGGCGACCGATGCCGCTCCGGTAGTTCCGGCGGGTGCCGAGTCCCTGCTGGCCACGGCGTTCCCGCTTCTCGACGCCCCCCAGCGCCGCGCCGTCCTCGCCGCCACGCAGGGCCCCTCGGGCTACCCGTTGGATGCGTCCTCGCAGGGGTGGGCGCGGCTGAACCTGCCTGCGGCGTTGAGTTCCCGGGTGACCGTGGATGCCAACGGTGCGGTCATCGCGGTGGAGCCGGGGCAGCCGGAGGCGAGTGTGGTGCGGGCGACGGGGGCGTCGATAAGCAGCTAAAGCACGACCGAAGGCTACGCTTGGGGGCCGTGGCTAAGAAGAAGCAGAAGAAGGGTGCCACTCCCGCTACGCTCGCGCTAGAGCGTGCAGGGGTGGCGTTTTCGGTCATTGAGTTCGCCCATGATCCCGCCGTGAGTTCCTTTGGGCAGGAGGCGGCCGAGGCGTTGGACCGGGACCCGGCGAGTATTTGCAAGACGCTGCTGGTGGACACGGACCGCGGCGTGGGGGTGGCGGTCGTGCCGGTGACGGGTTCGTTGAATCTGAAGGCGGTGGCCGCGGCGCTGGGGGCGAAGAAGGCAGCCATGTGTGATCCGCATGCCGCCGAGCGGATGACCGGGTATGTGGTGGGCGGGATCAGCCCGATCGGGCAGAAGAAGGCCCTGCCCACCGTGTTGGATTCCTCCATTGCGCAGCTGGATCGGGTGCTAGTTTCCGGTGGGAAGCGCGGTTTTGATGTGGAGCTAGCTCCGCAGGATCTCGCGCAGGTCACCGGCGCGGTCTTTGCCCCCATCGCCCGGGACTAGCCCGGCGGGGGCGATGCCGTGCGCGGACTGCCAGGCGGCCAGCTGCGCGGTGGTGGTCACCAGCCCCGGGGTGTGGGTGGGGGGTTCGTCGCTGCGGGCCATCCGGTTGCCCCGCCAGAACAGCCAGACCACCGTGGGGTAGAGCACCAGGGAGACCAGGATCGGCCCGGCGATTTCCGCCACCGGCGAATCCCACATGATGTTCCAGCAGAAGTGCAGGGTAAAGGCCAGCGCCCACCAGCGCACGATGATCCACACGCGGGCGCCCATGCTCATTCCCTCCCCGAAGAGCGCCCAGCCGATGGCCCAGCCGATCATGCTGGTCAGGGTGATGTGCAGGCAGGGCCCGAGGATGAGCCGCAGGATCCACATGTGCAGCGTGCCGGTGACATCTGAGTTGGCGTCAAACAGCGCGCCCATCGCGCCGTACAGGCCGTTTTCATAGGCCTCGAAACCCAGCCCCACGATCGCGCCGGTGATCAGCCCATGCCAGGGGCGGGTGAGGTGCCGGAAGGACAGCAGCACAAAGAACACGCCGAGCGCCTTGCCAAATTCCTCCGGGTAGGCCCCGCCGAAGGACGCCCGCAGGGAGGGCAGCCCGATCCGGCTGGCCAGCTCGGTCGGCGGGCTGGCCACGATCAGCGCCAGGCTGGTGGCCACTGCCCCGCCCCACAGGTAGGCGGTGATGATCCACCAGGGCCCGCCGCCGCGCGGCCACATGGGGCTTAGGCGCAGCAGCACCAGGATCAGCGCCGTGTAGATGATGGCGCCAACCAGGCCGATGAGCCCGCCCTGCCAGGACAGCACCATGTTGAGCAGGTACATGACAACGGAGACGGGCACGCACACCACGCACAAAACGATCAGGGCGATGCGGAAACTGCGGCTCATGCGGCACGCTCCTTGGGGGTCTGGGTGGCCGTGAAAACCTGGGTGGCGGCGGGCCGGTAGGTGACGCTATCGACGGGCCGGGGTACCTCGAAGCCGAAGTCGGGGATCTTGCTGGGCAGCTCCTCGTCGTGGACTAGGTGGGCGACCTGGGCGACGGCGGCGTCGTCAAGCTCGGCGCCGGTGAGTTTCTGCCACATCATGCGGGTCAGTTCCGCAAGATCGTCCGGGTCCGTCGCGCGCCCGCCGTGGATGGTCAGGCTGAGGTAGCTCTCGCTGTCTGGGATGGGCGCGAGCATGGACACGATGTCAGAGGTGGCCGCCAGCAGCGGGGTGCCGTCTGGCGGGGTGGGGTACACCCTGCGGGTCTCCTGGTGGCCCTCGGCGGACTCAGCGGTAGCAACGGGGACAAGCGCGGGCAGGAACGGCCCGGCCGTCTCCACGGAGGCGGCGCGCGCCATGCGGCGCATGGTGGTGTGGGCATCCCGGATGCCATCAACCTCTACCGAGGACACGCGGGCGGAACCGCAGTTCCAGCTCTTGCCAAACACGGCGTCCGGGTCCACCTCGCAGCGCAGCGGCAGCGGGACGCTCCAGGCCTCATCGTCGGAGGCCAGGGTGACATCTTCGATCTGCGCGCCGGGGGTGGGCAGCAGCGCGTTGATGCCTACGGGCAGCGCAAAGAAGACGACGGTGACCGTCAGCAGCGTCACCCACAACCGTCCAAGGCGCCGCGGCTGGAATCTGTATCGAGGCATGGCCACCAGCCTAGAGGCACGCGCCTGCCGGGCGCTTCGGTGGCCTAGAGTGGGCGGCATGAATGACCTCTATTCTTGTGTCAACGGACCGTGGTTGGCGTCTCATGTGATTCCTGCTGATCGGGGGGTGGATGGGACTTTCCATGCGCTTCGCGACGCCGCCGAAGCCGACGTTCACGCCATCGTGCGCGACGACGAGGGGCTTCCTGGCGTGCTGTTTTCCTCCTTCATGGACACAGACGCCATCACGGCGGCCGGCCTGGCGCCGCTGGCAGACGACATCGCGCAGATCCGGGCGGCCGACAGCCCAGACGAGCTAGCCCGAGTCCTGGGACAGTTGGACCGCCACGGGGTGGGCGCCCCAGTGGGCTTTTGGGTGGAGAAGGATTCCCGAGGGGAAAACTCCGTGGTCTACCTGGTGCAGTCCGGGTTGGGATTGCCGGATGAGGCCTACTACCGGGAGGAGGCACACGCCCAAACCTTGGGCGCCTACCGCGCGCATGTGGGCCGGATGCTCTCCTTCCTTGTTGACCCTTCCTATTCAGACTGTCTGAACGCCCCCCTTGGTTCCCTGTCGCCGACCGAGGCTGCCGATCGCATCCTGGACCTGGAGGCGCAGCTGGCCAGCGGCCACTGGGATGTGGTGGCCAGCCGGGATGCAGTCAAGACCTATAACCCCACCCCGTTCGCGCAGCTGCCGCCGCTGGTCGCGGAGATGCTCACCGCCGCCGGGGTGCCCACAGAAGACGTCATTGTCATGATGCCGTCCTACCTGGATCACCTGGCCGAGCTCTTCGACGAGGAGCACCTGGAGGACTTCCGCCTGTGGGCCGTGTGGCACGTGCTGCTCAGCCGAGCGGGCCTGCTGGCCCCGGAGATCACGGAGGCGAACTTTGATTTCTTTGGCCGCACCTTGTCCGGGGCGACCGAGCAGCGCGACCGCTGGAAGCGCGGGGTGTCTCTGGTGGAGTCCATGGTGGGCCATGAGGTGGGCAAGGCCTACGTCAAGGAGCACTTCCCGGCCTCGTCCAAGGAGGCCATGCTGGGCCTGGTGGACCTGCTGTTGGAGGCCTACCGGGAGCGCATCACGGCCCTGGAGTGGATGACGCAGGAGACCAAGGCGCGCGCGCTGGAGAAGCTGAAGGCGTTCCGGGCGAAGATCGGCTACCCGGAGCATCCGCGCAGCTACGAGGGCCTGACTTTTAGCCCCGGCGGGCAGAATCTGGTGGCCAACGTGGCGGCCGCGGCGGCGTTTCGCAACGATGATGACCTGTCCAAGGTGGGCAAGCCGGTCGACCGGGACGAGTGGTTTGCCACCCCGCAGACGGTCAACGCCTTTTATAACCCGGTGGTCAATGACATCACCTTCCCGGCCGCGATTTTGCAGCCGCCCTTCTTTGACCCGGAGGCGGACATGGCGGAGAACCTGGGCGCCATTGGCGCGGTGATTGGCCATGAGATCGGTCACGGTTTTGATGACCAGGGCTCCCAGTATGACGGACAGGGCAACCTGGATAACTGGTGGACGGACGCGGACCGGGAGGCGTTTAGTGCGCTGACGGAGAACCTGGTCACCCAGTTCGACGGCCGGGTGCCCACCGTCCTGGCGGAGACTGGCATGGAAAGCCGGGGCGTCAATGGGCGCTTCACGCTGGGTGAGAACATCGGTGACCTGGGTGGTTTGGGTATCGCCGTGGCGGCGTATCGCAATTACCTTGCCGCCCAGGGGCAGACTTTTGCGGATACCCCGGCGCGCCCGTTCCCGGTCGACGGCGGCGAGCCGGTCCTGGCGCAGCAGGACTTCACGGGCCTCCAGCGGCTGTTTTTGGCGTGGGCGCGGGTGTGGCGCACGGCGATCCGCCCGGAGATGGCCACGCAGTATTTGGCCATTGATCCGCACTCGCCGGCGGAGTTCCGGTGCAATATCATCGCCGGGAATGTGGCGGAACTCTATGAGGCTTTCCCGGAGATCGGCCCGGATTCTGCGATGTATATTGCCCCGGAGGACCGGGTGACCATTTGGTAACCGGCTAGCCCGCCCAGTCCCGAGCCGCCCCGCCCAGTCCCGCTAGTCCGGCTGGGCGGCGGTTTGCCAGATCAGTTCGGCCAGCACCAGCGGTTGGGCTGTCAGCTGCGCGTTGGTTCCGGTCAGGTGCAGCGCGGAGGTTTGGTAGTCGGTGCTGGGGGCTCGCTGCGGGCCGGGCAGGTTGGGCAGGCGCAGGGTAAAGCCGCGGTCGTGGCCGTCGATGTGGACGGTGCCTACGGCGCGTTGCCGGGTGACCTCGTGGAGGGTGACGGCGCCGATGTCGTGGGCGTTGCCGGAGCCGCGCAGGGCGAGTACGTCGTCGGGGGTGGGGGTGATCTCGCCGGGGGTGAGGATGGCGCGCAGGTAGCCGGCGACGGCGGCGGGGTCGCTCATGCCGGGGGCGAGGATGGCGTGGGGGTCGTCGATGTTGTCAAAGACGGAGGCCAGGCCGTCGGCGGAGGCGGGCGCGCTGATGGACAGTTGCCTCAGGCGGCCGTCGAAGTCGCGGCCGATGATGGTTTCTACGTGGCTCACCCCGGGGAGGTGGTAGACGCCCAGGACGTCGCCAAACCCGCCGTAGCGTTGGGCGATCTGGGCGTGGAGTTCGGTGTGGGGGTACATGGGGTGTCCTTCCTGCTGCCCTGCTGCGCCTGTTCTGGCAGCGTGTCTGCCCAGCGTAGTCTGGGGTGCATGACGGATCCACAGTTGAGTGAGATTGAGCAGCTTGAGGTGTTGGGCAGCTACATCGATGCCCACTATCCTTTGCCCCCGTTTACCCCGCCGTGGAAGGCGCAGCCGGGCGATACCGTGGATGCGGGTCCGGCGGATGGGTGGTCGGCGCGTCTGCCGGATCGGCTGACGCATGCGGCGATGTTGCAGTTGGGTGCGGGGCTGAATCATGCGATGCCGGGGGTGGCGTATACGCAGGATGTGCCTGTTCGGGAGGTTCCGGAGGCGTCTGCCCGGTTGTATGGGGCGGACTGGCGCAGCGCTACGTGGGCGGTGTCGTTCCATTCGGGCGGCTGGTGGCGCGGGTCGGGGGATGCGTTGGAGTTGCAGTGGCGTCCGGAGGTTGCGGCGGCGGCGTCGCTGTCTGGGGTGCCGATCCTTGACGTTGATTATCCGTTGGCCCCGGAACACACCCTGCCGGAGATCATTGCCGCTGCGGAGGCGGCGGTGGATTATGCCCGCGGCCAGGGCGCTGATGCGGTGGTGGGGTGGGGGTATTCCTCCGGCGGTGCGCTTGCGGTGGCGTTGGCCCCGCTTGTCGACGCCCTGGTGCTCACCTTCCCCGATCTTGACTCGGTTCCCAATCTTCCGGACGAGCTGCGCGGTGGGGTGACGTTGGCGCAGCCGCAGCAGTGGCCGCGTTCTTTGGTGCAGATCGCGCTGGCGGATGAGGTTGCGGCGGTGCCCGAGGGCCTGAAGGGCAACGATCAGGTGCCCAGCCAGATCACGGTGCATCGCTTTGTTGCCCGCCATCGGGTGTCTACCCCGGCGGTGGCGCGGGCGCGCATCCGCGATGTGGCGGAGTTTTTGGAGTCCGTGCACCCGGATGCTCAGGCGCAGGAGTAGTCACAGCGCCTGGGAGGCCTCCACGGCCAGCCCGCCGTCGGCGGTGGGGGTGACCGTGGCGGAAACCCGGTAGACCTGGGCGAGCATCTGCGGTGTGATGACTTCCTGCGGGGTCCCGCTGGAGTGGACCGCGCCGCGGTGGAGGACCACTGCGCGGTGGCAAAAGCGCGCGGCCTGGCCGAGGTCGTGGAGGGCAACCAGGACGGCGGCGGGCCCGGCGGCGGCGAAGTCCCGGATGTGGCCGAGCAGCATGAGCTGGTTGCGCAGGTCGAGGGCGCTGGTGGGCTCGTCGAGGAGCAGGACGCGGGGGCGGCGGATGACCGCCTGGGCGAAGCTGACCAGTTGGCGTTGCCCGCCGGACAGTTGGGCCATGGGCCGATCCGCCAGGGCGCTTAAGTCGAGCTGGTGCAGCACCCCGGCGACGTCGTCACGCACCTGCGGTGAGACGCGCAGTCCGGCGAGTCCGCGGGCGGCCTGTTGGCGGGCCACCACGACGGATTCGAAGACGCTGAGCGCGCTGTGCGGCGGCGGGTCCTGCGGCAGGTAGAGCGGCTGGGGCCCGGTGACGGTGCCGGTGTGGCGGTGCAGGCCGGCCAGGGCGCGCAGGAGGGTGGATTTGCCGGAGCCGTTCGGCCCGATGAGCGCGGTGACCTCACCCGGGCGCAGCGGCGGGAGGGTGACCGCCGTGAGGATGTCGGTGGATCCTAGGCGCACGCCCAGTCCGGTGGCGCAGAGTTGTTCGCCCATGTGCTCACCCCCAGTTCCGGCGTCGAGTGGACATGATGATGACCATGAAGACGGGCACGCCGACGATCGCGGTGATGATGCCCACCGGCAGGATCACGCCCGGCTGGATGAGCTTGGACACCACCGAGGCGCTGGTGAGCAGCACCCCGCCGGACAGCAGCGAGGCGGTGAGGAAGTAGCGCTGCTCCTCGCCGACGAGGATGCGCGCCACGTGCGGGCCCACCAGGCCGATGAACCCGATGGTTCCGGCCATGGACACCGCGGTGGCGGCCATGAGGGAGACCCCCACGAGGGTGAGCGTGCGCACCCGGTCCACGCGCACACCCAGCGCCCGGGCGCGCTCATCGCCCATGCGAAACGCGGTGAGCTTCCAGGCGTTGGCGTAGAAGCCCGCCAGGCAGCAGCTGGTGACCACCGCCAGGGTGGCAATCTGGGCCCAGGTGGCCCGGGTCAGGGCGCCGAGCGTCCAGAAGACCACCTGCTCAAGCTGCGTTTCTGAGGCCACGTACTGCATGAGGGCGAGCAGGGCGTCGAAAAGGAAGACCAGGGCGATGCCCAGCAGGATCATGCTTTCTGCCCCGGAGCCGCGCATCCGCGCAAAGATGACGATGAGCGCGCACGCGCCGATGGCGCACACCCACGCGCTGCCCGCCATGCCCAGCGCCGCGCCCACCGCGGTGGCCCCGAAACCGGTGACCGCCGCCAGCGCCGCGCCGAAGCCCGCCGCCGCGGAAATGCCCAGCGTGTAGGGTTCGGCCAGCGGGTTACCCAGGATGGTTTGCATCTGGGCGCCCGCCGCCGCCAGCGCCACGCCCACGAGCACCGCCGTCAGCGTCATGGGCAGCCGGATGTCAAAGACGATCTGGCGCGCCACCGGGGCGACCTGCCCGCGGTGGGTGAGCACGTAGAGCGCCTGGCCGGGGCTCATCCGGCCGCTGCCGATGAAGAAGTCTGCCAGCGCGGCGGCCACGAGCAGGACCGCCAGGGCGACGACGATCCACAGCTTGCGCCTGCCGGCGCGGCGAAAGGCCGCCAGGGAGGCGTGCGCCTGCTGCTGGCGGGGGTGCGCCGCCGTCACGGAAGCGCGGTCCAGAACGTCCCGTCCGCGGGCACCGGCAGGAACTTCTCATGCAGCTGCGCCACCTCCGCCTGGGGGTCAATGTCTGCAAAGAGCTCCGGGTGCATGGCCTTGGCAAAGAACTCGATGGCCAGGAAGTTATAGGGCGAGTCGTAGAAGGGGTGCCAGGCGGCGAAGGTGCGCTTGTCCTTGACGGCCTTGAGCTCGCGGACCACGGTCTGCTTGTCCACCACGGACTTAAGATCCTGGGCGGCCTTGTCAAGCGGCTCCCCGTAGCCCAGCGGGACAAAGGTGCCCTCCTTGGCCGGGGTCTTGGCCGGGTCCCACGCCGCGCCGGTGGCAATGATCACCGCGGGATCCTTATCCGCCAGCGCCTCCGGGCTGACCTGCCCCTGCTTGCTATCGATCATGCCGTCGCCCAGGTTCTGCCCGCCGGCGGCGGCAACGATCTGCGCGAGGTTGGACTTGTTAAACGTTGAGCAGCAGTCAAAGTAGCCCGGCGCGCGCCACAGGAAGGTGGGGGTGGGCTGGGCGTGGGCCTTTTCTAGCCGGGAGGTCACCAGATCCACCTTGGACTGGTAGTAGTCGGTGAATTGCTTGGCTTCTGCTTGTTTGCCCAGGATCTCCCCCATGAGCGTGATGCTGGGGACGGTGTTTTTCACCGGGTCAACAAAGTAATCGATGGTGACGGTGGGAATGCCGGCGTCGTCCAATCCGGAGATGATTCCGGCCTCGTCGGCGGCGTCAAAATTGGCCGCGGATAGGACAAAGACGTCCGGGTCGGCGTCAAGGACCTGTTCCAGGGAGAGGGAGCCATCGTAGACCTCTCCGGTGGTGGTGATGTCTTTGAGCTGCGGAAATGCGCGCGCGTAGACGTCATAGGTGCCGGGGTCATTTTCCTTGAGGTCGTCCGGCCAGGCCACCACCCGGTCGATGGGGTTGGCCTTATTCAGCAACGCCGTGGTGTAAATCTGGCGCTGCCCGCCGAGGAATACTCGGGTGACGTTTTGCGGCACTTCCACCGTCCGGCCCTTGACATCCGTCACCGAATGCATGGGCCCCTTATCGCGCGCCGAATGCGAATCCGCGGAGCTACACGCCCCCGTCAACGCCAGGCCCGCGGCCGCGGCGACCGCCACGACAGCCCGCGCCGAGGCCCGCCACCCGCTATGAAGAGCAAACATGTGCTGTATACCTTCCCACTATGCGAGGACCCTGCGACACGGGGCCCGGCCGGCACCGAGCACCGTCCGCCCGCCGAGGTTAGCCCAGTCTGCCTTCACTTCCCAGACCGGTCTCAGGCAACGCTGAGATTCGGCGCCGATACGTCCGCGCCAATAAACCTGCCGTGGTGGCAAACCCGGCGACCAGACCGGCCCACACCCCGTATCCGCCCCACCCCACCGGCACCCCCAACACCACCAGCGCGGGCACCCCAACAACCCAATAACCCACAGTGGTCGCCCGCAGTCCAGAGACCGTGTCGCGCACCCCGCGCAGCAGCCCCACCAGCACGTTGCCGAGCCCCTTGGCGTACTGCTGGGCGACCGCAAAGTAGAGCAACATCGCGGCACTATGCACCGTGTGCGCGTCCGCGCCGGCCAGAAACACCCCCACCACCCAGCGCCCCGCGAGCACCCACGCCACACCCATCACCGTGAGATACACCACAACACAGACCAACACCCGCCGCGAGACCCCCGCCACGGCCGCCCGACCCTGCCGCAGCGCCGTGCTCACCAACACCGAACCGCCGTGCGAAAACCCGATGCAGACCTGGTAGACCACGTAGGCGATCTGGTTGACCACGGTGTGCGCCGCCAGCAGCTCCGGGCTCAGCGCCCCCATGGTCACCGCGGCGACCGTGGTCAGCGCCGCCTCCGAGCCGTAGGTCAGGGACACCGGGATGCCCAGCCGCACCACCTGCCGGATCATCGGGGCGTCGCCAGGCCGGGGCCACACCTGCACCACCGGCGCCACCGTTGCGTCTCGACGCACCATGGCCACGTAGGCCGCCACCGTCACCGCCTGCACGCAGCTGGTGGCACACCCCACCCCCACCGCGCCCCACAGCGGCGTGGGCGCCAGCGCAACAAAGCCCACGTCCAGCGCGCCATTGACCACTATCGACGCCACCGTCACCACCACCAGCGAACCCGGACGCCCCATCCCCACCGCCGTCTGGCGCAGCACGTTCATCCACATCATGGGCACCAGCCCCGGGGCCAGTGCCCCCGCAACCGCCAGGCACACCCACGCCACCTCGCGGTCTACCGGCAGGGCGAAAACCAGCCCCGCCAGGGCCATGAGTACCCCTCCCCCACCCACGGCCGTCGCGGTGCCCACCGCAAAAGAGGCGCGCACGCGCTGGCGAATCTGCGGCGCCGCGGTGGCCTCCGCGACCAGGTTCGAGCAGGCCGTGACCATGCCCACGCACATCGTGCGAATCTGGTTATACAGCTGCATGGCCAGCCCCCCGCCGGCGATGACCACCACCCCCAAGGTCTGGAGGACCGCCACGTCCGTGGTGGTCAGCGCCACCCCCGCCAATTGCACCCCGGCAATCGGCACGGACAGCGCGCATACCTGCCGGTAGCCGCCGCTTCGGGTCATCTCACCACAGCCGCGGTAGCTGTGGCACCTGGGGCAGCTGGGGAAGCTGCGGCAGCAGCTGTGAGGACTCCGGTGCCACCGGAAGGCTCGAGCCCGCGGGGGGCAGGAGGGCGTCGAGAAGCGATGGCTGACCCGCCGGCGCTAGCGGGGCAGCCGGTACCGCCGGGGCGTCCGGGACCAGCGCCCCCTGGACGTCCTGGGTCAGCTGCGCCGGCGGACCGTACGTGCTTGCCGCGACGGAAAAGCCCGGGCCAATCGACGCCGTGGCGTTGATGGTGTGGTCATCCGACCAGCCGAACTTTGTCCCCGTCACCCCCGGCAGCGTGGCGGTGCCGTAGTCCTGCCGATAGCCATCCGCAGCCACCGGGGCGGCCGTTTCCATGCCGCGGATCAGGGGCGCATCCACCGGGTTGTAGCGCACCGCGTTGAGGAAGGCCGTCACGTCATTCGTCGAGGTGGTGGTGTGCCCCCAAAAGCCGTTGTAGTGGGTGTTCGCCAGCCCAAACTCCGCGGCGGTGGCGCTGATGGCCTGCGGGTAGGTGGCATCGAGCTGCGTGGCCGTCCCATCTTGGGAATAGCGGATCATGTCCTCGACCCGGGCGGCATCCCCCGGGGAACCATGATGCAGCACCCAATGGCCCAAGTACAGCTTGGCCAAGGACAACGCGGGGCGCGACTCATCCGCATTAGCGGTAGCCACCGTGGGCCCACCCTCGACCCGGAGGGTGAGCTGCGTGCGCGGCGGCACCGCCGCCGGATCAAGAGTCAACGCCGAAGCAGGAACGGCCACACCGGCCACCGCCAGCGCCACCGCGCCGGCACCCAGGGCCGCGCGCCGCGCCAGGGCCGACGCGCAGGAAGTCACAGCAGTCATTGCCACAGTATAGGGCCCCACAACCGCCGCGCGGCGCCACAATCGGCTAATCCTGATCCAACAGGCCCAAAATGTCTTGGCCTTCTGCACCGGCGTCCGCCTGCGGGTCCGGGTCCGTGTACGGGGCGACCTCGCACAGCGTGACCACCGCGCCGGTGGAATCGGCCACCACCGCCAGCCGGCCAAAGGGCGTGTCCTGGGGGCGCGCAAGCACCTCGCCGCCCAGGCCGGGCACCGCGGCGGCCGCGGCCGCTAGGTCCGCCACGCCCACGAAGCTCTGCCAGAAGCTCGGCACCTGGGCGCCCGTGCCCGAGGCGTCGCGCAGCCCCGCGAACGCCGCCCCGCCAGCCACCGCCGTGGCGTAGCCGTCCGCCTGGGCGATCATCCAGTCAAAAAGGAAGTGGTAGAAGTCACCGGCGGCCTCAAAATTCGTGGTGGCCGTCAGCTCGTGCCACACCGGGGTGCCCGGCTCCCCCGCGGCCACAAAGTGCTCCGGGCCCGCCGGTTGCAGCAGCCCGCACAGCGCCCCCGCCGGATCCGCCACCACGGCAGACGTACCCATGGCCACCCGGTGCGGGCCCGAGAGCACCCGGCCGCCCAGCTCCTCTACCCGGCGCAGATCCCGGGAGATGTCCCGCGCCCGGAAATACGTCACCCAGGTATCCGGACCGGCGGCGTCGGCGGGCTGGGCCACAATCCCGGCGACGGGCAGGCCCCCGGCGCGGGCGATGAGGTAGTCCTCATGGCGCGCGTGGGGGCTGATGGACCACCCCAACACCTGCGTATAAAAGTGCGTGGAGCGCCGCGGGGAGGAGCTGAGCAGCTCCCACCAGATGGGCATGCCAAATTCTGCGTCGAAGGCGGGCATGAGCTAGAGGTTCCTCCACTTTTCCGGGTCGAAGTCATCATTGGCGGTGGCCTCATCGAAGTAGTCCTGATCATCCTCCGCGACCACCGTGGCGCGCTGGCCGGAAAACTCCACCACGTCGCCCGGGCGCAGCACATGGCCGCGCTGCGTGCACGGCTGCCCGTCAACCAGGACCTCGCCTGCGGCGATGGCCGCCTTGGCCTCACCGCCCGTGGCCGCCAGGGCGGCGAGCTTGAGAAACTGGCCCAGTTTGATGGACTCATCGCGGATGGCTACCTCAAAGGACTGCATGGACGCCAAGTCTACGGGGCCGGAGCCGGGGCCCGGGCAGGGACTGCGGCCGGTGTGCAGGCTAGCCCACCACCACGCGCAGCCCGCCGAGGATCATCGCCACGGCGAGCACCAGGAAGATCGCCCCGGCGATCGCATCCATGAGCCACCAGTATCGTATGATGCGCGCGGCGGCCGCCCCGGCAGCCAGCGCCAGCCCGGCGAACCAGGCCAGCCCGATGGCCACCATCGCCACGGCCACCCCCAGCCCCCAATGCCAGCCCATCTCCGGGCCGACAAACTGGGCGAACACGGCGCCAAAGAACACCAGCGCCTTGGGGTTGGCCAGGTTGACAGACAGCCCGTAGCGCCAGGCCGCGGCCAGGCTGGGGGCGGCCGGGCTGGCGCCGGTCAGGTCGACCGCCTCTGTGCCCCGGGCGGCCAGCCCGCCGCGCAGGGCCCGGTAGCCCAGCCACGCCAGGTAGGCCCCGCCGATGACCTGGGCCCAGGCCAGCAGGTGCGGGTGGGCGGTGATCAGGGCGGCCACCCCGGCGAGGCTGGCGGTGATCCAGCCGGCGTTGCCGGTCATCACCCCACAGGCGCAGGCGACCCCGGCGCGCCGGGAGCGCAGGGCCGTGCGGATGACGGCGACCACGTCCGGGCCGGGGCTGAGCAACGCCACAATCCATACGCCGAGCAGGGTGGTCAGGGAGGCAAGGGTCATGGGCGCTACCGGCTAGACCTGGTCGCGGGGCATGATGTGGATGCGGTCCACGTTGACGTGGTCGGGCAGGCTGGCCACCCAGCGCACGGATTCGGCGATGTCTTCGGCGGTGAGGTTGAGGTGGCCCTCGTAGACGGCGGCAGCGCGCTCGGCATCGCCGTCGAAGCGGATCAGCGAGAAGTCCGTGTGCACCCGGCCGGGGTCGATTTCGGTGACGCGCAGGCGGGCGCCGTCGGCGGCCTCCTCGAGGCGTTGGACGCGGGTGAGCGCGCGGACGCCGAACTTCGCGGCGTTGTAGCCGGCGCCGCCGACGTAGGGTTCCAACCCGGCGATCGAGCCGATGGTGATGATCTGCCCGGCGGGGGCGGCCAGCAGGGCGGGGCGCAGGGCGTTGGATACGCGCAGGGTGCCCAGCACGTTGGTCTCATACATCCACCGCCAGCCGGCGATGTCCGCGTCGCGCACCGCGTCGAGCCCCTTGGCCCCGCCGGCGTTGTTGACCAGCAGGTCGAGGGCGCCGATTTCAGCATCCACCCAGGCGGCCAGCTCGTCGACGGAGTCTTGAGAGGTGACGTCGAGCTCGTGGGCGATGCCTGCGGTCTCGGCGGCGACGGCGTCGATAAGCTGCTTGCGCCGGGCGGCGACGATGACGCGCCAGCCGTCGGCAGCCAGGGCGCGGGCGCTGGCGGCGCCGATTCCGGACGAGCCCCCCGTGATCAGTGCGGTTTTAGTCATGCTTTCTAGTGTGCCATTATGCGCGACAATGGTGACTATGAATTTTCACGGATTGCAGCGCATGGCCGCGGGGCAGTGGCATCTGCCGTGGGGCCCGGAGGAGACCGCTGAGCGCGAGCGGGTGGCGCGGGTGATGGCGCGCTTCAACGCGCTGGCCAACACGGATTCGGCGCAGGCGGGGGCACTCCTCGATGAGCTGTGCGGCTGTTCGCTTAGCGACGTCTCCGTGCTCGCCCCCGCGCACATCGAGTACGGGTGCCACCTCACGCTGGGGCGCGGCGTGTTTATTAATGCGGGGGTGACCATCCTCAATACGGCCCCGGTGAGTATTGGGGAGGGCACGATGCTGGGGCCGAACTGCCAGCTGATTACCGTGGGCCACCCGGTCAATGATGTGGCCATGCGCGCCGCCGGCTGGGAGCGCGGCACCCCGGTGCGCATTGGGCGGGATTGTTGGCTTGGCGCGGGGGTGACGGTGCTGCCCGGGGTGAGCATCGGGGACCGGGTGACGGTGGGGGCGTGTTCGGTGGTCACCAGGGATCTGCCGGATGATTGCCTGGCGGTGGGCACGCCGGCGCGGGTGGTGCGGCGGCTGGGGCAGCAGGCGCCGCAGCTGCGCCGTGAGCGGGAGGAATTACCACCGGACGCCCCTATGGATGCTATATACAAATAGGTAGTCAAAGTGACCTGAGTAAGACACCTAAGGGCCGAAAGATACCTTCAATATACGAAAGTATCCCGGCAAAGGTCCGAAGGAGTCCACCCGTTTTCCCCCCTGAGAAAATTTTCCTTTAACGGGGGGAAAGTGCATCATCGGCGCAGGTCAGCAGGCATTTTTGGGGACGTGTCACCTAGTTTATGTTTCTTTTATTGGACACGGAAGCCTTGCTATTCTCCGGCAAAAGACTAATCCTTGAGTCGTCTGAAGGCCACGAAAATCAAGGGGCATCACGCTTCACCGGCTCCGGCGTAGGACACAAGAGAACAATCTTCGGATTGCACTCCGCTTTATGTGCCACGGCCTGAAGGGCGCGGCCCACCCCGCACCGCGGGACGCCACACCATCGAAGAAATTCACGAATAATCCGACAGTTATCCACCGAAGGAGAATGCATATGCGCGCCACTCGTCGCATCTCGGGGATCATCGCTGCCGCCGCTGTGGCTCTGTCGGCCGCGACCGTTCCGGTCGTCGCCAACGCTGAGACTCACCACGACGTCTACCCGGAGACCCCGAAGCTCAACCCGAAGCTGCCGATCGTCAACACGACCCACGGCTCCGACCACATCAAGGCCAACATCCTCAACCCGCACCCCGTGTGCAACTCGGGCGAGGATTACCGCACCGTGGTCTACAAGGTCAAGGACAACTTCACTCCGGCCGGCACGATCTCCACGACCAACAAGTCCAACACCGAGATCCCGCTGTCGCAGAACCTGAGCAAGTCTCAGACCATCTCCATCACCATCAAGGGTGACCGCACGGACACCACCTCCTTCAACTTCGGTGGTTCCCACTCCCAGGATGGTTCGACCGGTTCCTTCGGCATCACCAAGACCATCACCAACCAGATCGGCGCGTCGATTTCCTACTCGCTGACCTGGCAGGCCGGCCAGACCATTGGCCCCTACAAGGTGCCCGCCAACACCACCGGCGAAGCCACCTACGGCTTCCGCACCATCCACCTGGACGGCACCCAGCAGATCTGCCGCCCCAACGGCACCTGGTCCACCCCGACCCCGTGGCGCGTCATCGCCCCGCTGAAGAACGAGGTCCAGGTCAAGATGTACTCCGACCCGGCCGACTCCTGGCTGGGTAACACCGAGGCCGCCGGCGAGGTCGACGAGGACGGCAACGAGGTTGCCAAGCCCGAGGTTGTCACCGACGACGCCGCCGAAGAGGTGCAGGACGGCGAGAACGCCGAGCCCACCGCTACCTCCGACGTTGACGAGGACACCGACACCGCCACCGAGGCCGACGCCGATGAGGCCGAGGCTGTCGAGGCTGAGGCTGCTGAGGAGCCCAAGCGCGAGTCCAAGGTTGAGATCGAGGACACCAAGCAGCCCTACGACCTGACCCCCTACTACAAGGTCGCCGCTGGCAAGGCCAAGGGCTTTGCCGGACTGGTTGCCGTCCGCGTGAAGAACGTGGGTGAGAAGCGCTACTACCAGGACGACATGTCCACCCGCTTCCGCATCGACGTGCACACCGCCGATGGCCCCGAGGGCGTCGATCGCCTGATCACCCCCGGCTGGTTCAACGGTGCCTACACCCGCGACCTGGGCTTCGACCCGGAGACCTCCACCCGTTCCTTCGAGGTGACCCTGTCCAACCCGATCAACGCTGGCGAGGACAAGCTCATTGCCAACCTCAACTTCGGTGACGGGCTGACCAAGGAAGGCCGCCTGAAGAACTACATCACGGTGACCCAGATCGGCCGCATCGACGGCGACGAGACCACCGACAACGATCAGGACGTGGATTCCCGCGACTTCACCTGGGATCACCTGGGCCGCAAGAACGCCGGTATCTTCTGATCTGATTGATCGCTGAGGGCACCAACGCCCCCACCGCTCACACCGCGCGCACCGCCACTACCGGCGGGGCGCGCGGTTTTCTTTGTCCAGTACTGCCCTGCCCGTTGCGCCGCCGCGCTGCAGCCTGTGGGCCCCGCCCCGCACTCACTACACTGGGCCATCGATCATGACTGCCTCCGAACCCTTTGACCTGACCCGCATGGGCGCCGGCCTGCCCGTGGCCGGGGTCCTCGACCAGGTGGCCGCCGCGCTGGCGCCCGAGTGCACCCCGCGCGCCGTCGTGCTCACCGCCGAGCCCGGCACGGGAAAGACCACGCTCATCCCGCCGCTGGTGGCCACCCTGCTCACCGGGTCGAAGGTGCTGGTGTGCATCCCGCGGCGGGTGGCTGCCCGCGCGGCGGCGACGCGCCTGTGCCAGCTGTCCGGCACGCGGTTGGGCCAGGCGGTGGGCCTGCGCATGCGGGGCCACTCCACCCCCGGCGCGCGGGTGGAGTTTGTCACCCCGGGGGTGCTGCTGCGCATGGTGCTGTCCAGCCCGGATCTGCCGGGGGTGGGCGCGGTGGTCTTTGATGAGGTCCACGAGCGCCACCTGGAGGCGGACCTGGCGGTGGCGCTGGTTGCGGAGGTCGCCGCGGTGCGCGAAGACCTGGCCGTGGTGGCCATGTCTGCCACGTTGGCGGCGCAGCAGTGGGCGGCGGTGTTGGGCGGGGCGCCGGTGGTCACGTGTGCTCCGGGGGCGGCTTACCCGGTGGAGTGGTCATATCACCCGCATCCGGATCGGCTGGGCCATACCCGCGCCCAGCGGTTGGCGTTTGCGCGCCATCTGGCGGGTTTGGCGGCTGGCGATGTGGCCGCCCACGGGCAGGGTGTTGTGGTGTTCGTGCCCGGGGTGCGCGAGGTGGCCGATACGGCCGCGGTGGCGCGCCAGTTGACGGAGGTGCCGGTGGTGGAGCTGCACGGGCGCCAGTCGGCGGCGCAGCAGGCGGCGGTGCTCGACGGCGACGGCGGGGCGCGCATCGTGGTGGCCACGGCGATTGCGGAGACGTCGCTGACGGTGCCGGGGGTGCGCGCGGTGGTCGACGGTGCCCTGGCCCGCGAGCCGCGCCGCGACGCCGCCCGGGGGTTCGGCGGCCTGGTCACGGTCAGCGCTGCGGCCAGCCAGGTGGAGCAGCGCGCGGGCCGGGCCCATCGCCTGGGGCCGGGCCGGGCGTATGTGGCGCTGAGCCCGCAGCAGCGAGCGCAGCTGCGCGCGTGGCCGACCCCGGAGATCCACACCGCCGATCTGACGGACTTTGCCCTGGTCACCGCCGCGTGGGGCACCCCGCGGGGGGCGGGTTTGCCGCTTATCGACGCCCCCGATGGTCCCGCTCTCGACGCCGCCGAGGCCACCCTGCACGCCCTGGGCGCGCTCACAGACCGCGGCACGGTCACCGCCCACGGGCAGGCCTTGGCCCGCCTGCCACTGGACCCCCGGTTGGGCTCCGCGCTGCTGACCTTGGGCGCCGGCGCCGCAGAAACCCTCGCCCTGATTGCGGAGGGCGCCAGCGGCGACCTGGCCGCCCCCGCGGCCGCACAGGCCGTCCCCGCCCGCCAGGTTGCCCGACTGCGCCGGCTGGCCAGCGCGGAGAGCGCCCCCGTGCCCGCCGGGGTGGTGGTGGGCACGGCGTTTCCGCAGGCCATCGCCCGCGCCACGGGCAACCCCGGGGAATACCTGCTCGCCTCCGGCACGCGGGCGAGCCTGCCGCCCGGATCCGCACTGTCCGGCGCGCCCTGGCTGGCCATCGCGCAGGCCACCCGCTCGACCAACCGCGCCGGGGCGACCATCCGGGCGGCTGCCCGGATTGAGCAGGACCGCGCCGTGGAGCTCATCGGCGTCACGGACGATACCGAGGTGGAATTGGTCGACGGGCGGCTGCGGGCGCGGCGGGTGCGCCGCGCTGGGGCGATCGTCTTGTCTACGACGCCCGGCACGGTCACCCCAGCGGAGGCCGGCCCAGCGCTGGCCCGCCTGATTGCCGAGCGCGGCACCGGCATGTTCGCATTCTCGCCCGCCGCGCGCGAGCTGGCCGACCGGCTGCGTTTCCTGCACCGCCAGTGTGGGGATCCCTGGCCCGACCCGGACGCCGCCGATCCTGCCGCGTGGCTCGGCCCGGAACTCGACCAGGTGGCGCGCGGCGCGACGATCGGGAACGTGGATATGCTGCCCGCCCTGCGCCGACTCATCCCCTGGCACGCCGGGGCGAGCATCGATGAGGCTGCCCCGCAGCGCCTCGCGGTGCCCAGCGGCAACCACCCGCGCATCGACTACTCCTCCGGGCGCCCCGTAGTGCGCGTCAAGCTCCAGGAATGCTTCGGGCTGGAAGAAAGCCCCCGCATCGCCGGGGTGCCGGTGCAGTTTCATCTCCTATCCCCCGCCGGGCGCGAACTGGCCATCACCGATGACCTGGACTCCTTCTTTGACGCCCCCTACCAGCAGATTCGCGCAGAGATGCGGGGGCGCTACCCCAAGCACCCGTGGCCGCAGGACCCGCGCACCGCGCAGGCCACGGCACGCACCACCCGCGCCCAGTCCCGCCACGGCGCGCGGCGCGGCTAACCCACCTGGACCGGCTGCGGGGCGCCCAAGCGCACCAGCGCGGCTGCCGACAGCTGCGTGATCCCGGCGGTCTCCTGGGCGCGGGCCTGGCGCAGGCGGAAGCCCGCGGGAAGCTCGCAGTCACAGGCCGCCGCGGCCACAGCCAGGGCCGGCAGGTCTGCCGGCTCGGCGCACAGTTCGATGGCGCTGATGCCCAGCAGCGCGCTGGCGCGGCACGCACCGCGCACGAGCGCGGCGGCGGTGGCGGCGTCGGCAGGCAAGCCGGAGGGGACCGCGATGAGTACGCGATGGGCGTCGAGAAGCGGACGACTATCTTGATCCATGCCCGCCGATGCTAAGCATGCCCCCTGGCAGCAACACCCCGTCCCGCGTAGGGAAGCGCTGCCAGTGCGCTCACTGACCGCTGATCTGCTGCCAGGTCAAATAGATACTCATGACAACAACCATGACCAACAAGGCAGCCCGAATCAGCCGCGTCCCACCCGCAAACACCGTGCGCGCCCCCAACTGAGCACCCACAATATTGGCCGCCGCCAACACCAACCCCAACGTCCACCACATGTGGCCGCCCGCAATAAACACCACCAGCGCGCCGAAATTCGTCGCCGTATTAATCACCTTGGACAGCGCCGCGGAGGTAAGGAAGTTGCGGGACAAAATCCCCGTCATCGCCATGATGAGGAACATGCCCGTGCCGGGGCCAAACAGGCCGTCGTACGACGCGATGAGCGCCACCGCCGCCACCGCCGCGATGCGCCGCCTCGACCACGCCGCCGGCAACGGGCCCTCCGTACTGCCCGTACCAAAACTCGGGCGCAGCGCCACAAACGCCCCCACGGCCAGCATCAACACGATGACCACCGGGCGCATGATCGACTTATCCACATGCGAGACCAACGCCGCCCCGCAGCCCGAACACACCGCCGCCAGCAGCGCATAACCCAACGCCAAACGCAGCGGCGGGCGCACCCGGCGCGCCATCGACACCGCCGCCGACGCCGTCCCCGACACCGCGGCCAACTTATTACTAGCCAAGGCCACCGGCAACGCCAACTGCGGACACACCGCCATGATCAAAGGGATGAGCACCAGCCCACCGCCGCCAATGACGGCATCCACCCACCCGGCAACACCGGCACCTGCGATCAAGATGGCCCAGCCTCCGGCCGCTAACTCCACTGCTACCCCTTCATGCCTGTGACGTTGCGCGCCCATGCGCGCACACCTTCACTCCTAGACTAGGAGACATGGTTGTTCACTGTGGCCGTACCAGCACTCGCACCAGCACCAGCGCCAGCACTAGCACCAGCGTTTCGGCGGCGGGAGCCAGCACCCTGGCCAACGCCGCGCCCCGCTCGCGCCGTCGCCCCGGTGCCGCGGCAGTATGCCTCGTGGCGGCCGCGGCGCTCGCCGGTGCGACCGGGATGGCTGGGCTGACCGGGTGCACGCCGCACGACCCGGCCACCACACCCACCTCCGCCCAGCTCTCCGGGTCGCCACAGGATGCGCCCCACCCCACCCAGCCCGGCACGCCTGATTCCCCGCCCGCAGGCGACCCCGCGCAGGCCAACCCCACCGCGCCCGCCGCTGCGCCCACGCTGCCCAATGCCCCTGATGCCAATGGCCAGGCGGGCGTGCCTGTGCTGCCCGCCGGCCAGTACCGGCTCACCCTCGCCGCGGACGAGCACCTGCTGTGCACCATCGGCAACACCGATGACGAGGTCCTCCTCGACTGCCTGCCGGACTTCCCCGTGCGCTGGAAGAAGCAGAATCAGCCCTGGCCGCAGGCCAACCGGCTCATCGTGCGCGCCACCGACTCCGGCCTGGTCGACGAGGCCGCCGCGGATGTGGGCGCCGCCCACGGGGCAACACCGCCCGGCGACTTTCAGGACCTGCCCGCACAAGAGGTGGTCATTGGCGGCCAGCAAGTCTCTACCGCCGTGCCCCACGAGGCGCGCATCGGTGCTGTGACCATCACCCCCGACTCCTATGCGGTCGCCCAGTGAGCCGCCGGTGGGTGCTCGTCATCATCGCCACCGCGGTGTTGGGGTGGCTCTTTGAGCGCGTTCACGTCCCCGCCGCGTGGATCCTCGCGGCCATCCTCACCTCCGCGGCGGCGGCCCTTCTGACGTCCCGCGAGCTGCCCGTCAACGACCACTACTACCGATTCGGCCGCGGCATCATCGGCGTACTCGCCGCCCTGCCCCTGCTCAGCAGCTCCCCGGCCACGCTGGCCGGATACCTCATACCGGGGTTGGCCCTCGCCGGCGCCAGCCTGGCACTATGCCTGGGCGCAGGCTGGGTGCTGGCCCGCTGGGAACCCACGGTCAGCGTGCAAACCGGCGTACTGTCCATGCTGCCCGGCGGGGCATCCATGATGCCCGCACTCGCCCAAGAACTCGGCGCCGACTACCGCTACGTGGCACTGTCCCAATACCTGCGCCTGGTGCTCGTCTCCGTCACCCTGCCCGGGGTCGCCCACCTGCTGTCCACCCCCGGCGGAGCGCAAGGCGCCACCACAGGGCACGTCACCTGGTGGGCGGTCATCATCATCGTCGCCATCGCCTTGCTTGGCGACGCCGCCGGCTCCCTCATCCACCTGCCCGCACCGTCCGTCCTGGGCCCCATGGCACTCACCGTCCTAGTGGGCCTGTGGCTTCCCGACGACGTCTCGCTCACCCCACCACACCTGCTGCAAATCCTGGCGTTTACCTCCATCGGATGGATCTGCGGCGGCGGAATGTCCCTACCCGCCCTGCGCCACTTCGCCCGCCAACTGCCCGCCATCGTGGCGTTTATCGCCCTGCTCATGGGCCTGTGCGCCCTGGCAGGGTGGGCATTAAGCGCCTGGAGCGGGTGCACCTACTTTGAGGCCTACCTGGCCACCAGCCCCGGGGCGCTGGAAACCGTGCTCGCCCTCGGCGCCGCCGGCGGGGCAGGCGGCGTAGTGGTGGCGTTCCAGATCATCCGCCTGGTGTGCGTGCTCCTGCTGGCCGGGTGGCTGCCGCAGCTGATCGGCTGGGTCAAACGGCTGCGGGGCTAACGGCGCAGGCGGGCGTGGAATACTGAAAACTCAAATTTTAATTCCGAAGACCGAGAGAGGCGTTATCGGATTTCTCGCGCAACCATCTCTTCATGGAGATCTAAACCATCACACACTGCGTTGCGGCGCCGGTTTCGATCTTCCTCAGCGAAGGCCTGAACGTCCTCCGTTAATACCCGGTAGTGACTTCCCACTTTCCTAAAGGGAATGTCACCTGCCCGGATGTGCTTCATCAGCGTTGGACGGCTGATACCTAGTTGCTTGGCGGCCATCGTAGTCGTCAGTTCCCGGGGAGTAGGCGAGATGGTGATCGACTCCCCTCGGGCAATTGCCGCTACAACATCACGGACTATGTGTTCTAGGTCCGGAGGCAGCGGCACCATCACCTCGTTTCCAACGTCGCCCTGCCGGTCACCGGACATAAACGCCGCGGCGCTGCGCTCCTGCTGTGCAGTGACAAGAAGATTCTGGGTCATTGTTCCCCCCTTTGTTAAAGGCAGTGGATGGCCCCACGCTACCCGGTTTCACTTATAAGTGCAGGCGAATCCGGAGTGGAGCGATCCCTTCCCTTTCCCCCCTAGTCCAGGACCTCCGAGCGCAGCACCGACATGGGCACCGAGCCGAGCGCCAGGGCCTGGCTGTGGAATTCGCGGAGGCTCAGGCCCTGCTCCAGGGCGGCGTCGCGGGTGTCTTCCCAGGCGCGCTGGCCCAGGGCATAAGACGGGGCCTGCCCCGGCCAGCCGAGGTAGCGGTCCAGCTCGAAGGCCAGATTGGCCTCGTCAAGCGCGGAGTTATCGCGCAGGAAAGACTTGGCATACGCCCCGTCCCACACGCCGGTGCCCTCGGGAACCTTCTTGCCCAGGTGGACACCGATGTCCAGGACGACGCGCGCGGCGCGGAGCCGCTGGGCGTCGTAAAGCCCCATGAGATCGGCGGGATCATCCATGAGCCCCAGGTCCGCCATGAGCTGTTCGGCGTAGAGGGCCCAGCCTTCGCCGTGACCGGAGATCCAGCACACGGCGCGCCGCCAGGTGTTCAGCGCGTCCGCGTCCAGCAGGGCGGTGGCGCATTGGAGGTGGTGGCCGGGCACGCCCTCGTGGTGGACGGTGGTGCGCTCCTGCCAGGTGTGGAAGGTGGTTTGGCCTTCCGGCACGGACCACCACATGGTGCCGGGGCGGGTGAGGTCATCGCTGGGCGGGGTGTAGAAGATGCCGCCGGTGCCGGCCGGGTCGATGCGGCATTCGATGGCCCGGACGCGCTCGGGGATGTCAAAGTGGGTGCCGGCCAGCGCGTTCATGGCGCGCGCGGTGGTGGTGGCCATGAACTCGGTGAGCGCGTCGGTGCCGGTGACCAGGTAGCGCTCGTCGTGGTTGAGCAGGTGGAAGGCCTGCCGGGTGGAGGTTTCCGGCCCGTAGAGGTGGTGGGCGATGTCTTGCTGGCGGGCGCGAATGTCCGCCAGGCGCTCGAGGCCCCACTCGTAGGCCTCGTCAAGGTCCACCACGTCGCCGACGTGGAGGTGGGAGAACAGCTCGTAGCGTTCGCGGCCCACGGCGTCACACTCGGGGGCGTGGGAGGCGAGCTGGTCCGTGAGCCAGTCCGCCATCTGCCCGAAGGCCACCTTCGCGGCGCCGACCTGAGGGTTATCCGCATCCAGGCCGAGGTTTTCCAGCATGGAGCCCTCGCGTGCCAAATCCTCGCACTGGGCGACCACAGCAGAGACCTGCCGGATGGCGGCCACCTTCCCACCAGCTGCGGCCTGGGAGAGCGAATCCCGGTAGCCGGCAAGAGCTGCGGGCACCTGGTCCAGGCGGGAACGGATGGCCTCGCGCTGCTCGTCGGTGTCCTGGCCCATCAGAAGGAAGGTGTCGCGGATGGTTTGGACGGGGCTGTCAATGTTGTTGAGGTTGCGCAGATCCTCGCCGCTGTGGTGGAGGTCCAAGTCCAGGCAGAGGCGGTCGCGCAGGGCGGCTGCGGTGACGTGATCGACGGCGTCAAAGTCATCCTCGTCATCGCAGGCGTCAGTGCCTTCGTCGAAGGCGTCAACGTCCATCACCATTTCGCGAGTGCGCTCGGCGACGGCGGCGAAGTGGTCCGGGGAGAAGTCCTCCAGTTCGCCTTCGTGTCCGGGGATGCCCCACGCGGTGGCGGCGGTGGGGCACAGTGCGGCGAGGTCGGCAACATAGGCTTCGCAGGCGGCGTCGAGAAGCGACTGCGCGCGGTGACTGTGCTGATCTGCGCTATCGGAATCGAAAGACGTCATGCCTGGCCACTATACCCACCGACGGGCAGTGTTTTCCGCGGCTACGCTGGGTGTGGTGAACGCAGCGGACAAACACCAGGAACAGGACCTGGACCAGGCCCTTAATCGGGCCGCCGCAGCGGTGGCCACAGCGCAGCGAGTAGTGGCATTTACCGGCGCGGGCGTCAGCGCAGAATCCGGACTGGGCACCTACCGCGACGAAGGCACCGGGCTATGGAACAACGTCGACCCCGAAGCGCTGGCCAGCATCGACGCGTGGGCGCGCGACCCGCTACCCATGTGGGCGTGGTACCGCCACCGCGCACACCTCTCCGACGACACCACACCCAACGCCGGGCACGTGGCACTCGCCCAGCTAGGAGAGCTCGTTGACCTCCACGTGGTCACCCAAAACATAGACAACCTCCACGAACGCGCCGGCTCACCCCGCGTCATCCACCTGCACGGCTCACTGTTTTCCTACCGCTGCACACTGTGCGGACGGCCCTGGCGCGGACCGGTCGAAGACGACCGCCCGCCCGACTGCCCGCGCTGCGGAAACCTCGTGCGCCCCGGAGTCGTGTGGTTCGGCGAACCACTTCCCGCCCGCGAATGGGACGCCGCCGAAGAAGCCATGACCTGCGCAGGCGTAGTAATTATTGTGGGCACATCCGGCGTGGTGCAGCCCGCCGCACACCTGCCCGTACTCGCCGCACGCGCCGGCGCACACCTAGTGGAGGTCACCCCCTCCCCCACCGAATTCGCGCCGCTGGTGGACTATCCCCTGGCGGGCACGGCGGCGACGGTGCTGCCCCGATTGGCCGCACGCGTGCGGGAGGTGCGGGAGGTGCGACAGGGCTAGGGCGAGATGTTTTAGGCCGCCCACCGGACCATTCAGCAGACCCCCCACCGGACCGCTCAGTCTGCATTCTCGGGGGTTTGTTAGACAGCATTGTCTGGGATGCGCTAGCATGTCCGCCATGAAAGCACTCGCCGCAGCCACCCACACGTACGCGCGACCCACTCGGCCCGCCGCCATGTGCCTGCACCTGATTCGGCAGTGCCACCACATCACCCGCCCCGAACTCGTCGCCGCCACCGGCCTGTCCCAGCCCACCATTGCGCGCGCGACGGCCGCTCTCATCCGCGACGGATTCATTGAGGAGCGCCCCGATCACGTTCGTCGGCCGCGGCGCGGTCGGCCCACCATTCCGCTCCAGTTGCGCCATGGCGGGCCCCTGTATGCCGGTGTGGCCATCGGTACCACCGCCACCTACGTGGCCTTCTATGACCTGCGCGGACGCACCGTCGCATCCACCAGCGTGGACATTTCTGTGGCGCGGACCAGCCCGCAGGATCTCCTTGAGCACATCATCGCCGCGATCAACCGGCTCAACACCGGCGTGGGCCGCCCGCTTGCCTCGGTGGGGGTGACCACGTCCGGGCACGTCAGCGACCACGGCGTGGTCACCGCCGCCAACCTCGGCTGGGAGAAGGTGGATTTCTCCGCCGCGCTGCGCTATCACTTCGACGTCCCCGTCAGCGTCACGGGCGCGGTGCCGGCCATCCTCGGCGCGGAGATGCACACTGGGGCTTTGCCGCCCAAGGGCACCCGCGTGGCCCCCACGCTGGCGCTGTTTGCTGATGACTCCGTCAGCGCCGCGATCTCTGGCGCCGACGCGGTGCGCCAAATCGCCACGCTGCCCGCCCCCCAGGGCCGCCTGCTGCCCACCGCCGGGCGCTCCAGCGAGGACTGCCTGTCCACCCGCGGCTTTTTGGGGCTGCTGCGCGAACGCGGATTCTCGTCTGCCACCCTGACCGGGGCGGTGCGCGCCGGCACCCGCGATGCCCGCGTGCGCGAACTCCTCGACGAGCGCGCGCTTTTGCTTGCCGACGCCGCCGGGGCACTCGCCCGCAGCCACGGCGCCGGCACCATCGTGCTCGCCGGCAGCGCGTTTAGCCAGGATCAGCGCGCCCCGCGCGTGTTCGCCCGCCGCATCGCCGCCACAGGCCCCGGCCGGCTGAGCCTGCGGATGATTCCCGCCCACCGCGACATCGTCCACACCATCGCCCGGGCCGTGGCCCTGGACTCCGTGCTGCGCGTTCCCGAGGATCTGCCGCCCGTGCGCGTGGCCCAGGATGCTGAGGCCAGCGGGCGGGCGCGCACGGTGCGTGCCGCCTAGGCCGCAGGTGGCGGGGGCGCTGGTGGCGGGGGCGTCGATAAGCAATCGCCGCTAGACTACTTGGTCCGCACATGACATACTGCCTTGTCGGGTTGCTCACATCCGGCGCCCAATCCGGCATGCCCGCGATTGTGCGCGCGTTATACCCCACGAGCACCTTTATCTTTACCTAAACAGGAGGACTTTTCGTGACCGCAACCCAGACTGCGCCGAGCCCCACGCGGCGCCAGCTACCTAGCTGGATGACCAACTTCGGCGTCCAGGTCATCGTGGGACTCATCGTCGGGCTGGTGCTCGGCTTCTTCGCACGCGGGATGGCCGGTGCGGACACGGAGGACGGCAACTGGCTGATCACCCTGCTCAGCGCGATTGGCGATACCTACGTCCAGCTGCTCAAGCTGCTCATCCCGCCGCTGGTCTTCGCCGCCGTGGTCACCTCCGTAGCCAACCTGCGCAAGGTCACCGGCGCCGCCCGCCTGGCCGTATCCACCCTGGTGTGGTTTGCCATCACCGCCTTCTTCTCCGTCATCGCCGGCATCATCGTCGCGCTGCTGCTCCAGCCCGGCGTAGGCACGAGTATTGACCCGTCGACCGCCGCCGCGCCGTCACATACCGGCTCCTGGTTTGGGTTCCTCCAATCCATCGTCCCCGCCAACTTCCTCGGGCTGTCCGCCGCGGCGAAGTCCACCGGTGCGATTGGCCTGAACTTCAACGTGCTGCAAATCCTGGTGCTCTCCCTGGCCATCGGCGTGGCCGCCGTGCGCGCCGGACGTGCCGCCGAGCCGTTCCTGGCGTTTACGGAGTCCTTCCTCAAGATCATCCAGGAGGTGCTGTGGTGGATCATCCGCCTGGCCCCGATTGGTACCGCCGCGCTGATCGGCAACGCGGTGGCCTCCTACGGCTGGGAGGCCCTGGGCTCGCTGGGCAAGTTCGTCATTGCCATCTACGTGGGCCTGGCGCTGGTCATCGGCGTGATCTACCCCGCCGTGCTCGCGTTTGCCGGGCTGCCGGTCGCCGGATTCTTCCGCCGCGTGTGGCCCGTGACCTCACTGGGCTTTGTCACCCGCTCCTCCATGGGTGTCATGCCCGTGACCCAGCGCATCAGCGAAGAGTCCCTGGGCGTGCCCCGCGAATACGCCTCCTTTGCCATCCCGCTGGGCGCGACCACCAAGATGGACGGCTGCGCCGCCGTCTACCCGGCCGTGGCTGCCATCTTTGTTGCCCAGTTCTATGGCATTGACCTGAATATCACCCACTATCTGCTCATCATCTTCGTCTCCGTCATCGGTTCTGCCGCCACCGCCGGTACCACCGGCGCGACGGTCATGCTCACCCTGACCCTGTCCACGCTGGGCCTGCCGCTGGCCGGCGTGGGCCTGCTGCTGGCTATCGAGCCGATCATCGACATGGGGCGTACCGCCGTCAACGTCACCGGCCAGGCCTTGGTGGCGGCCGTGGTGTCCAAGCGCGCCGGAATCCTCGACCAGGAAATCTGGGACGCCGCAGAGCACCCCGCGCACGCCTAGATTTCGTAGGATGTGGCGTATGGATGCCTTTGATCCCTCCGCCACCACCATCCGCAAGGAAACCGACGCCGACATCGGGATCATCGGCCGACTGATCAGCCAAGCCCTCGCCGACGATTACCATTCGTGGCACATGGTGCCCCGGCTCGTCGATACGCTTCGCGACGCCGATAGCCTCACCGTCTCCCTCGTAGCCATCCACGATGCCGACTTCATCGGCTACATCGGCGCCACCCCCGTGACCACCGACGCCCCCGGACACTGGTACTTCCTGGGACCCCTGGCAGTCCACCCCGCAGCCCGCCACCACGGCATGGGTACCCTGCTGGTGCGCCGCGCCCTGGAAGCCCTGCGCGACGTTGGTGCGGCCGGCATCATCGTGCTGGGCAACGACAACTTCTACGAAGGCTTCGGCTTTCACAGCCAACCCCACCTCCACCTCGACGGCGCGCCCCACGATGCCGGACACCTGTTAACCCTGACCATCGCCCCAGACGCCACCCCGCCGACCTCCGGCACCGTGGTCCTTGCCCCCGGAAAGGACGCATAATGCGCACCCTGTGGCGCTTCCTGGTCTCCTCCGCCACCACCGCCATCGGCCTGTGGGTAGTCACCCTCCTGCTGCCCAGCGCCCACGTTGTGGCCAGCGGACTGGGACCCGGCACGCCGACGGCCGTGGTTTACATCATCGCCGGGGCGATCATCGTCCTGCTCAATACCTTCATCCGACCCCTGCTGCACCTGCTTGGCCTCCCCTTTACTGTGATTACCCTCGGGCTGTTCAGCGTGGTAATCAACGCCATCATCGTGCTGATCTCCAGCTCCATTGCAGATAACTACGGCGTGGGGCTGGCCGTGACCTCCTTTACCTCCGCCGTGCTTGTCACGCTCATCCTCGGCGTGGTCTCCATGTTCACCTCTCCCCTGGCCTGGGCGCTACGCGGGCGGTAACTGTTCTTGGTTGGCTGTGGATAACGGGTGGTTGTCCACAGGGGGGCGGGGGTGTGGCGCTGTTTGGCCTGGTGGAATCTCACCGAATGGTGACCGCTGAAACCAGACTCCACGCCTAGTCGAGGCGATCGCGCAGAATAGTGGAACAAAGGCCCTGAATTGTCTGATCGAGCGGGCCGCAGCACATGCGAAACAGCCCAACGCGCACACAAAAGAACGATCGCCTGCCACTAAACGGCGTATTGCAACCATCACCCATATTCGTTGGGCGTGCCTCTATGATGCATGCGGTTAACTATTCACATTTCTATTGCGGCAAGAGTCACTGGGCAGTAGTGTAAGAATTATGAGAGAACACAAGCTTACATCTTTGATCTTTGGAAATGTGGTCATAGAATCGATGATCACTGGCGCTCAGGTGCGGTTATACAGCGAAGATCTGCGGTCCTACTACTACCGGCCAACTCCACACGCGGAGATCTCCATGCCCCTGGATGAATTAAGGGAGAAGATAACAAAGAAAGAAACACAGGAATTAGCGGAAGTCATATTCGACTCCGTCTCCGAGGAACTGGAAGCAAATTATCCCGGAGGACTAGAGCGGGCCAAAAGAGAATTTATGGAATGGCTAACTCTCTAGAGCTTCAAAACGTTGATTAACCGCGACTCGAGCTAAACCCGTCACCGATGATGATCGGCGACGCACATGGCTTCATCGTCCCAGCCGGAGGAGGCGGGGATGGGGTTGCCTTCAGCTTTGGCTTCGGGATCGACCGGTAGAAATCCGGCGTCCCTCACCACACCCGGCTGCTGTGGATAGCAGGCCATTATCCACAGGGAGCGGAGGCGTGGCGCCGTTTGGCCTAGTGGGTTCTGGGATGGGCGCGTAGACAATACAGACATGACGGGGGGATTTTGGCAGGCAGGAATACCGGGAGCTACAAGGTGGGGTCAGCCCCACGAGGGGTTGACGCTGAGTCGAAGTTTTTCAGCCGAACAAGCTGAGCTCGACGAGCAACAGGCCCTAAAAGCTGCGATGCGATGGGCTGGCACCCACCCATCCAGCATCATTTGTGGCCGCTCCGCGGCGGCCTTTTATCAACTTCCCTTGTCAACCAACACGATGATTACGCAACCGCGTCCCGAAATCGCCCGGCCACGTGGCTCCCGCCGCGCGCCCAACATCGTGACCCGACTTGGGCACTTTCCTCAAGGCTTTCACGTCACCGGCGTGACACACCCTGATTTCCCACGCCCGCTACTGGTAACCAGCCCTACCCGCACCGCACTTGATTGCGCACGCTGGCACCATCCCTGCGACGGCGTAGTCATGGTCGACCACCTGATCAAGCAAGGGCTGACGAGTCCCGACTTGCTCAGGCAGTGCCTGACAGACATGTCTGGCTACCCCGGCATTGCGCATGCCCGGCACGCCGTCCGCTTAGCTGCTGGCGCTTCTGAAAGCCCCAGAGAATCGGAAGTGCTCTACTGGATTGTCGAGTCCGGACTACCACTACCTCGACAACAGGCCATCATTGTGGATTCACGCGGCGTCTTTGTGGCACGCGTTGACATGCTGTTCGAAGACGTCAAGCTGTGCGTTGAATACGACGGCCGCGCCAAACTCCAAGGCGCCTACGGCATCCCCCCGGACGAAGCTGCGCGGCGGGAAGTAGACCGTTCCCGGGGCATCACTAACGGCGGATACAGAATTATTCACATCACCGCAGAGAACTTCCGCGATGGATCTGGCATCCGGCTGGTTGCCGAAACCTACCGGTACCTCAAGAAGATCGGATATGGCCGGCGTTAGCGTGCGGATCGCTCCCGGGGCGGCAGTAATGTCTATCTATTCACACTTCGCGCGGGGCGATGTCTTCACGGATTTTTCGGCGCCGGTGTTTCCGCAGGTCAGAATTTAGTTTCCGCGGCAGGTTACGACATGTTCGAATAATCTGCTCTGCAAGACCGCCGCAATGCAGCCAGCCGCACCGGCGTTGCCACCGGGACCGCCACCGAACCACGAACAGCTCCGGCTATCTCCTGCCAGACCGATCAGTTGTAACCAGCTTCAGCCGGAGCGGCCGTGTACGCCCCAGCGCGGCAGTATGCCTATCACTTCACACTTCGCGCGGGGCGATGTCTTCACGGATTTTTCGACGCCAGCGTTTCCGCAGGTCAGAATTTAGTTTCCGCGGCAGGTTACGACATGTTCGAATAATCTGCTCTGCAAGACCGCCGCGCACCACACCGGCGCCAGCCGCACCACCGCACCACCGCACTGCTGCACCGGCGCTAACACCGGCCGGCATGCGCGCTTGCTTGAGCTGGCCTGCTAGAAGCGGTCGTCGTGGCGTCGATTAGCTTCGCGGCCCGGGTGTTCCGGTGACTCTGCCGGGTAGCCGGCGGCAATGACCAGGCCAACCGAGCGATCCTCCTGGCCGCCCAGGCCCACGGCCTCCTTGATGGCCTCTTCGTCCCAGCCGGTGGTCGGGCTGGTGGCCATGCCTTCGGCCTCGGCGGCAATGAGCAGGAATCCGGCGACGAGCATGGCGTCCTTGATTCCCTGTTCGCGCAGGTACTGGGGGCTGCGCCCTTCGCGGAAGCCGCGGACCTTTTCGGCGCCGGCACCGAGGATGGCTTCGGCGTCGTCGGGAAGCAGTTCGGAGCGGCCGGTGACAATGAAGACGACGGGGGCGTCAACAAATTGTTTCTGCCCGGAGGACTCATACAGGTCTTGCTTGACGGCGGGGTCGCGTACGACGATGAGGTCGCGCATCTGGGCGTTGAACGCGCTGGGGGCTTCCAGGGCGAGTTCGGCGATGCGGTCGATGACCTCGTCGGTGGGCTGCTGGTCGGTGTATTTGCGGGTAGCCCGGCGAGTACGGATGAGTTCTTCCACAGAATTACTTGTCATGACAGCAAGTGTACGCTGGCGGGCACTATGCGTCAGTTGCCTGATTTCCTCGCTCCCGCCGATGAGGTAGCCCCGCAGTTGCTGGGTTGTGTGCTCCATGCACGCGGGGTGGCGCTGCGGATTACGGAGGTGGAGGCCTACCTGGGCAGCAAGGATCCGGCGTCCCATGCCTTTCGGGGGCCCACCCCGCGCAACCGTGCGATGTTTGAGCGCGGCGGGTGTTTGTATGTGTATTTTTCTTATGGCATTCACCTGGCGGGCAACATTGTGTGTGGCCCGGAGGGTACTGGCCAGGGGTGTTTGATCCGCGCCGGGGAGATCGTGGCAGGTGCAGCCACGGCGCAGCAGCGGCGCGGCCCCAAAGTCCCGGCGGCGCGGTTGGCCCAAGGCCCGGGCAACGTGGGCCAGGCGCTGGGTTTGCGTATTGACGATAACGGGGCACGGCTGACGGGCCCGGAGTTTGTGCTGCGGCCCCCGGAAGACGGTGCGCGCCCGGAATGGGTGCGCGGCCGGCGGATTGGGATTTCCAAGAACGCGGATGCGCCGCTGCGGTTTTGGGTGCCTAATGATCCTTCGGTGTCGTCTCCGCGGAGCCGTGCCCGGGCGTGGCAGCCATGAATTCGGCTAGCGTTTGCCGCCCGCCTGCCTGCTCGAACTCGGCGCGCGCGGCGTGGCGCAGGGGGGCGTCGGCAAGCAAGTCGATGGCGAGCTGAGCCAGACCTGCGGCGGAGTCGACGGCGGTGGTGATGGCGGTGTCCGTGCGGGCGGCGGCGGCCATGTCGGTCGTGTGGAGGGCCACGGATTCGTCGGCGATCTTGACCAGCGGGTGGATGCCGGGGATGAGATGGGAGACGTTGCCAAAGTCCGTGCTGGCGGCGATGGTGGCGGGCAGCACGCCGGCGGGCAGGACGTCGCGGCCACGGGCGCGTTGGGTGGTAGACCAACGCTGCGCCATGGTGTGGTTGTTGCGCACCGGCAGGGACGCGGGGTGGAGGTCCCAGTGCTGGTCAACGTCCACGCCGGCCATGAGTGCCGCCCCGTCGAGCACCTCGGTGACCCGGGCGGACAGATCCATGAGCGCTTCCGGGATGAGCGAGCGCACGTAGAGCGAGAGGCTGGCGGTGTCCGGGATGACGGACGGGCGGTTGCCGCCTTCGGTGATAATCGCGTGGAGGCGGTCGCTCGGCGGGATCTGCTGGCGCAGCAGGCCCAGGCCTTGGTAGGCCAGGCTCGCGGCGTCCAGTGCGTTGCGGCCCATGAACGGTTCGGAGGAGGCGTGGGCGGAGCGGCCGTGGAACGTGGCGGTCATGGTGCGCCGGCCGTTCCAGGCTTGCTCGGCGACGTCGTAGCTAAACGGGTGGACCATCATGGCGTAGTCGATGTCCTCGAACGCGCCGCCGCGGATCATGTACTCCTTGCCGGTGTGCCCCTCCTCGGCGGGCGTTCCCAGCAGCACGATTCGCCCGCTGACCTGAGGGTGTGCGCTCAGCGCGGCGGTTGCGGCCAGGTAGGCGCCCACGCCTGCGGCCGCGATGATGTTGTGCCCGCAGCCGTGCCCGATGCCCGGCAGGGCGTCATATTCAGCAAGGATGCCGATCGTGGGATCGCCCTCCTGGAAGTTCGCCGACGTCCACTGGCTGCGCAGCGCGGTATCCAGGCCCGCAACGCCGACGGTGACCTCATGGCCCTGGGCGCGCACAAGGGCGGCGATCGCGGCGGCGGCGTGGTGCTCGGCGAAGGCTTCCTCGGGGTGGTCATGCAGGTCAAGGGCAAGTTCGCGCAGCTGGTCACGCAGGTTATCCGCGCTTGTCGACGCCGCCTCCCACAGCGCCTCCTGCCCCGCATAGCTGGGTGCCTCCTCGGCGGAGGTTGCGCGCCTGGCCGCTTCCGCGCGGCGGGCAATCCCAGCGTTCATGTCATCGATGTAGGCGTGTGATGGCTGTGACAGGCTCATGGCTCCCCCATTATGCTCTCTGCGCTCGCGTTGCGGTTGCGGCTGCCCGCTGAGTGTGCGGGCCCGGTGTGTGCGGCTGCCCGCTGAGTGTGCGGACCAGCTTGATGTGCGGGCCCGGTGTACGTGCGGGCCGCCCGCGTTACTGGATGAAGATCCCCGCCCCGGGGCCCAGCGGCAGGTCCAGGAAGTACCAGACGCACAGCAGGACTACCCAGCTGAGCCAGAACGGCACCACGAAGACGAAGAGCCGGGACATCAGGGTGCCTAGGCCGGCGTGGGGTTCGTAGCGGCGCAGCAGGCCCAGGATGACAATCATGTACGGGTTCAGCGGGGTGATCACTTGGGTGGCGGAGTCGCCGACGCGGAACGCGGCCTGGGTGAAGCCGGGCTCGATACCAATGAGCGCGAACATGGGCACGAAGACCGCGGCCATGAGCGTCCACATGGCTGATCCGGAGATGATGAGCAGGTTCAGGCAGCTGGCCAGGGCGATGAACGCGAGGATGGCCAGCAGGCCGCCCAGGCCCATCGCTTGCAAGCCGGCTGCGCCCTTGACCGCCGTCCACGTACCAATGTTGGTCCAGCTGAATAGCGCCACGAACTGCCCGAGGATGAACGCCAGGACCAGAAATCCGATCATGTCCTTGATGGCCTCGCCCATCATGTCCACGAAGTCATCGAAACGCTTGATGCTGCCCACGACGCGGCCGTAGACCACACCCATGACCATGAAGAACAGGAAGCACAGGAAGACAATCGAGTTGAGTAGTGGGGACTGGGGCAGGAATCCGCCGCCCTCGTTGCGCCACGGAGAGGCCGGGATGAGCACGGCCGCCAGGGTGATCACGCCGGTGAGTGCCGTGGCCCACAGGGACACTTTGAGCGCCTGGGATTCTGTGGCGTTGAGCTGCGGGGAGAGTTCTCCGCCGCCGGAGTCGTGGGCGGAGATGCCGTGGGCGGCGATGATGGCGTCGCCGTCGGTGCGCACGCGGGGAAGATCGTCAAGGTCGGAGGTGTCCGGTTGGGTGTCTTGGCGCTCGGTGGGAACGTCCTGGCGCCACATACGCGGCTCGAGCACCTTGTCCACCAAGAAGCCGGCGACCAGGCCCAGCAGGATGGCGGAGACGATGTTGAAGTAGTAGTTGCTCACCGGGTTGACCTCGGTGGCGGCACTTCCGGGCAGGGTTTCCATCACGGCGTTGGTGATGCCGGCGAACATGGCGTCCAGGGAGGTGGGCACCAGGGCGGTGGAGTATCCGGCGCCCACGGAGGCGAACCCGCCGAGCAGGCCGGCGACGGGGTGTCGCCCGGCGGCCTTGAACACCATGGCGGCCAGGGGCGGCACCACCACGAAGGCGGCGTCGGCCATGATGGAGGCGGTCACGCCGATCAGGCCCACCGCGTAGGGCAGCGCCCCGGCGCGCGCGGAGCCGAAGAGCTTACGAATCAGCGCAGAGAGCATGCCGGAGCGTTCCGCCACGCCCACGGCCAGCAGGATGGGCATGACGGTGACCAGCGGCGGGAAACCGATGTAGTTCTTGCCGATGTTCTCCGTCAGCCACACCAGCCCCTCGCCCGTAAACAGGCCCTTGATGGCCGTTTCTTCCTCACTGCCCGGCACGGTGACGGTCAGGTGCGCCCACGCCATGACGGAAGACGCCAGCGCGGTGATGAGGAAGAGGTAGGTGAACAGCAGAAATGGGGTGGGTAAGGCGTTGCCTATGCGTTCCACGCCGTTGAAGATGGGCTCGCCGACGCGCCGCATCCAGGGCTCGCGCTCCTGGCCGGTGCTCGGCTGCGGGTGCGTCGTGGAAGATTCGGCCATGGTTCTCGCCCCTTCGCTAATCCTCGGCGGGGCCGGATCCCCGCAAGTGAGGGACACGCTACCGATCGGCCCCCATGTAGTGTTCGAATACACCCCCATATAGGGGTAGTGTTTTTCGAACACGCGCAGCTCACCGCCCTCCCCGCTTCTCGACGCCCCTCCCCCACGGCCACCGCGGGCATGCGGGCGGCAGCGCGCAGCACCGCGCGGAGCGGAGCAACATACCCGAAATGACGTCCCACGCGGGGCGTGTGCTTGATAGAATGGCCCGCAACGGGCCGTACCCCCTTAAGAAGCCCGCAATGGTGAACGCTCGTATCCCACGGATCCTAGCCAGTCTCACAGCCATGATCTGCCTATGCAGTGCAACAGCAGCTCCTGCCCACGCTCTTGGGCCTGATGACCCCAGGGCCCGCAACGAACGCGGTCATTTTACCGTTAAATGTCAGGTGCATAAGAATGCTTCTGGAAATCCAGTCCTCGGATTCGTTTTCGGAAATAGTAAAATAAGTGGACAGCTCGCAGAGACAGAATCCAACCTTTACGTATTCAAGCATGGTACACCCGGGGCCGTCACCAAACGCCACTGCAAAACCCAAAAGAAATTCACCGAAAGCGGTGCTTACGATACTTCCATGAGACGACTATAATGGGATCTCATTCAGAAATAATAACCTCCTGCTTTAACACACAGTTTCTCTCACGTTTCGACGAACTGAAGGAAGCCAAGCGGAGATATCGCAAGAATATCGAGAAGATCGGTCTGTCCCACAACGTAGTCTTCGCTTCTGAGCAAGCACTCATTATCGATCAAAAATCAATATTATTCGACCTGCTGATCGATGAGGTCAAGGGCTTTGGTGATCCACTCAGCGCCGAGGAACAAGAACAGTATGCAGTGTTCTTGTTCAGCACGATTATCCGCACCCCCAACGGGGGAGAAGAGGCGTTAGAAATTATCCACCGGATTGCAGACGATCTTGAACTCGACGATCTGGAGGAATGGCCACCGCGCTTTCCCAGCAGAACACGCTCGATCATGATGTCCCCACCCGACGCTTTAAGCGAGGGGTGCATCTACGAATAGCGCCCACTCCTATCTCAGGCCGAGGCCCATCTCTTGCCCGTTATTGTATTTCTCCCACAGGAGTGCCTAGTTCCACATCGGCAAGTTCCATCTCGCCGCCTTCGCTCAAGAAGTCGATGGGACGTGGCCCATCTGCCGGGAAGACGCAGCTCGTCAGGCTGCGACCGTCGGGCAGGTAGACCTCAATGCTGCCGTGATCGATGATCACCCGCAGCCGCAGGCACCCCTCGCGTTCTACCAGGTCAGCGACGTCGAGGGCGCGGTAGCCGCGCTCGCCCGCCCCGGTAGTGCGCAGGTCCAGACCCAGGGTGGACGTTTGGGCGTCGTAGTAGAGGTAGGCCCCGGCGATGGTCAGCCCGGCGCGCTGGGCGCTGCCGCCTGCGATCTGAAGGGTGCAGGTGAGGTCGGCGACGGGGGCGTCGGCAAGCGGAAGGGTGACGGGCGTGCGGGTGGGGGTCAGCTCGGCGATGGGCTGGGCAACCAGGCGCAAGGTGTCCGGGTCGAGCGTGAGTTCGCGGGGGACGGTGAGTTGTCCGGTCCAGCCGTCGCCGCCGAGTTGGGGGCCGGATTCGTGGGTGAAGCTGCCCATCCAGGCGTATTGGATGCGCCGGCCGTCGGGGGCGCGGAAAGTTTGCGGGGCGTAGAAGTTGTGCCCGGCGTCGGAGGGCTGGAAATCTCCCAGCGGGCGGAAGTCCTGCCCGGGCTGCCAGTCGCCGACGATGTATCCGCTGGTGTGGTCGTTGCGGAAGTCATGGCCGCGCGGGGCAAGGCCCATGGGACAGTAGGCGATGACCCAGTGGTCACCCAGCGGGAACATGTCCGGGCATTCGAGCATGAATACGTCCGGGTTGGGGTCTTGGTAGACCACGCGGTCAAATTCCCAGCGCTCGAGGGTGGGGTCATCGGAGACGTACATCCACACCTGGCCGCGATTGTCGGCCGAGCAGGCGCCGAAGAACATGTAGTAGCGGCCGTCGTGGGCAAAAACCTTGGGGTCGCGGAAGTGCTTGAGACCTTCGGGGCAGTCCACCACCACGCCGCGTTTGTCAAAGGTCACGCCGTCGGTGCTGGTGGCCAGGCATTGGACTTGGAGGTTGCCGTCATCCTCGTTGACGCCGTTGCGCCAGCGGTGCCCGGTGTAGAACACGGCCAGGGTGCCGTCGGAGCGCTCGATTGCGGAGCCGGAGAACACGCCGTCGCGGTCTTCTTCCAGGCTGGGCGCCAGCGCGATGGGTTCGCGGCGCCACGTGACCATGTCCGTGCTGGACACGTGCCCCCAGTGCATGGGGCCCCAGTGATCGCTAAACGGGTGGTGCTGGAAGTACACGTGGTAGCGGCCCTGAAAATGGCATAGCCCATTGGGGTCATTGATCCAGCCGGCCGGCGCGGCGATGTGGTGGCGGGGGTACCAGCGATCGTTGCGCTTCTCGACGCCCCGTCGGTTACCCTCCTGCGCGGCCGCGAGCCGCTGCGCGTGGGTCACTGCCTGATTGGAATTGTCCTGGGCGGTCATGGTTAGGCCTCCTTGGTGGTGGTTGCGTGGCTTTTGCCCTCGCGGACGAAGGGATCGCCTTCGACGTCCTGGTCATCCTTCTTCACGGCAAAGAACCCGTAGACGCCAGCCGCGGCGACGATCAGGCTGATGAGGACGAAGGTGGGCTGGTAGCCGATGCCATCGCGCACGTGGCCGAGCACCGGGGAGAGCAGCGCCACACCCAGCTGGGAGGCGATCTGGAAACCGACCATGTAGAGCGTGGCGGACAGCTTCGGGTTGAAGTGCAAGGTGAAATAGCGGAAGACCGGCAGGATGCACAGGGGTACTTCCAGGGCGTGGAACATCTTCACGCACGAGATTGCCACCGGCGTGGAGAAGATCGCGCAGCCGCCGATGCGCAGGAACATCACCGCCACGCCCAGCAGCAGGGTGTTGCGCACCCCGATGCGCCGCATGAGCAGCGGGACCAACCCCATCATTGCGGCCTCAAGGAACACCTGGGCGGAGTTGAGCATGCCGTAGACCTCTTGGCCGCGGTGACGCGATTCGAAGAGGCTGGTGTAGAAGTCCGGGAACATCTGCTGGTCAAAGACGGTGTAGAAGGTCCAGGTGAAGAACACCAGGATGATGATCAGCCAAAGGTTGCGCATTTTCAGCAGCGCGACCATGTCGCGCAGCCCTGGGGTGGACTGCTCGTCGGTGACGGGGGCGGCGTCGTTAGTAGCTGGGCCAGCTGCGGCGCCTGCGGGGCTTGATCCTGCGGAAGTGGGGGTACGCCAGGCGACCAGCACCAGCAGGGCGGCCACACCGAAGGCGGATCCGGCCCAGAAGTTGAGCATGGGGTTGATGTTGAACAGGAACCCGGCGCCGAGGGCTACCACCGCATATCCAAAGGAGCCCCACATGCGGGCTTGGCCGTATTCAAAGTTGTGGCGGCGCGAGAGGCGTTCGGACAGCGCTTCGAGCAGTCCGGCCGCGGCGAGGAACCCGGCAGAGAGCACCACGGAGCCGATGATCACGCCCAGGGCGAAGGCGTGCTCGAGCAGCGGCCGGTAGATCCACATGACAAATGGTCCGATCAGCGCTTGGATGATCGCCGCGCAGATGGCCAGGGTGCGCCGGGTGCCCAGGCGGTCTTGCATGGTGCCGTAGATGAGCATGAACACCAGGGTGACCACGGAGTTAACGGAGTAGATCCAGCCCACTTGCGCGCCGGCTAGCCCCAGTCCGGATTCCCCGTTGGTCAACCAGATTTGGAAGAACGACCACCACACGCCCCACGACATGAAGAACAACAGGAGGGTTGCCGAGCTTTGGAGGTAGTGGGGGTTGCGCAGCGCCTGGAGCTTTGCCCCCTGCGGTGGTGCGGTCATGGTGTCACGGACCTTTCAAATTGATAACAGTGTGTGCCTGGGCGAGTCCTCGGACGATAGGAAAAACCCTTGCGTGGGCGGGTTTTTAACTGCGCCATAGTCGTGTGCACACGCTGCGCTAAAACCTTTTAGCTACCGTCATCTTAACCACTCCCCCACACCTCTCAACAGCCCCAAAACTATGACTTCTATCACACCGCCGAGGCGGTTAGCATGAGACCATGCCGCAGAAACGGGTGACCATCGCCCAGGTAGCACTGGCAGCCGGGGTCTCTGTCACCACGGTGAGCCTGGTGCTCAACAACAAGCCCGGAAGCCGGATCGCCCCGGCGACCGCCAAGAAGATTCGTGCTGCCGCCCAAGAGCTGGGCTACCTTGCTGACCCCACCGCGCGTAGCCTGCGCACCGGCCGCTCCCGCACCATCGCATTCATCTCTGACGAGGTCACCACCACCCGTTACGCCTCCGCGCTCATCCGCGGCACCCTCGACGTTGCCGCCGAGCATGACCATTTGGTCCTCATGGCGGAAACCCCCTTCGACTCCCCCGGCCTGCCAGCTGCCATTGATGCTCTTGCGGCACGCCGCGTCGACGGTTTTGTTTTCGCCCTCATGCGCTCCCGCCACGTCCGTATCCCGCGCCTTCCGCGCCAAACCCCCGCGGTGATTGTCAATGGCACGGCCACCGTCGATGACACCGACTGGGTGCTGCCCAGCGTGCTTCCCGATGAACTCACCGCCGGACACACCGCCGCCAGCCACCTGCTTGACGCCGGCCATCGCCGCATCGCGCTCGTCGGCCGATCCGCCGAATTGCTGGACCCGCAGGTCTCCGTCACCATCACCCACCGCCTTGCCGGCATTGACCAGGCGCTCGCCCACGCGGGCCTGACCACCGCCTTTGAGGTTGAGGGGGCCGCCTGGGAGCCGGATCTGGGCTACCGCGCCGGCCACCAGATTGCCGAGTTCAACGCCGCTCATCCCGACGACCCCGTCACCGCCGTCATCTGCGCAAATGACCGCATTGCCTTCGGCCTGTACCACTCCGGCCTGAATGCCCCAGATTCCATGTCCGTAGTTTCCTTTGACAATGAGGAATTAGCCTCCTACCTGCATCCCGGGCTTAATTCTGTGCAAATTCCCTACCTAGAAATGGGCCGAATTGCCGCGACACTGATCCTGGAGCCCACCGCTTTGCGCAGCCACAAAAACACCGGCGATGCACTACTGGTGAATATGCCCCTGGTCACCCGGCAATCCGTCCACCCCCTCTAACTAGTCGCGTACCCACGCCCCGATCACGCCGGGCACCACCGGCTCCGGGTCACCCAACAGCGCCTTTAAATTACCCTTACGCTCAACCTTGCTGGTCACCGCTTTAACCGGGCCGCGCTTCTTGTTCTGCGCACCAGGGTTTGCCGCACCCATCATCGGAACCATCCCACGACCAGCACTCGCGCTTCTCGACGCCCCCACTCCCGCAGCCCCTGCGATTCCCTGCGGGGTGCCGGGGCCACCGCCTAAAGCGCTGCCTGTAAAAGAGCCACCGGCCCCCGGCATCCCCGCCCGCAGGCCAGCACCACCCAACCCGGCGCCACCCAGCCCGGCACCCATTCCGGCACCACTGATTCCGGCACCGCCGGGCAGGCCTACCTGCCCGGCCCCAAACATCGAACCAGCCCCCGGTGACATCGCACCACCACCAACACCTGGTGTGCGGTGCACCGGATAACCACCAGCACCTGCAAGACCTGCGGCCATCGGCCCCATCGGGGCGAGTGGCACTCCTGTCGAGGACGCATGTGTGCCCACCTGGTGAGCGCCAAGTCCCCCACCACTGCTGCCGACTACTCGTGGAGCGCCACCAGTTTGGCCGTGCTGGTTTGCACCACCCATACCGGCTAGCGGGGAAGCTACACCCCCACCTGGGTGTGCCTGGGTACCGGGCGCGCCGCCTAGTTGTGTGCCGGCCTGGCGGACTGCGTGCTCGCCGCCGGCCCCGACTGCGTTAGCTGCCTGCTGTGCTGCTTGGCCGGCTTGGTGTGCTGTTTGGCCTGCTTGTTGGGTCAGGCCTTGTGCGCCGTGTGTTGCTTGCGTTGCCGCCGATTCTGCCCCGGCGGCCGTGGTTGTTGCCGAATTCGCGCCGATGCGCTCGGCATGCTGAAGATTATTGTGCACTTGTTCAAAGTTGGCCCCTGGATTATCCGCAACATAACGGGTGGCATCAACAAGCCGGTCAAGCGCACGCTGACCAGCCGGGACAAGCCCGGAGGCATCATGCTTATGCCCATTCCCGCCGATGGCATCCATCCCAAGACCTAGCAATGCCGGAACATTAACGTGCGAGTCTAAGTCCATGAGGTTATTCACCGGAGGTATCGCCGCAGCCAACATGGGCGTAAACGCCCCGGGGAAGGACTGCAAGAAAGAGGCCTCCGCCTGGAGACGTAACTCAACATCCGGAATGGCATTAATAGCAGTGCGGGCGGATTCCACCGCTGCCCTACCGGCGGCTGTTGCGGCGGTCAGCGCGTGCGTAGACGCCCCGACGAGTGCGGCATTGGTGGCAAATACCTTTCCGGTGGCTGCCATCTGAGCAATATGGGTTGCGGCCTTGGTGAACACCAGTCCGTGATTAACCGCCGTCACTGACATTGCTACCTGCGCCAACCCAGCAGCCACTTTGCCGATCTCCGCGGCCATCTGCGCCCAGACTGCCGCAGACTGCTCCGCCTGGTGCACCTGCGTGGCAGCAAACGATGCTGCCAGCTGGTTGATGGACACCGCCGGAGCAACGACCGGCGGGGTAAACACGAAAGGCTCGATGACCTTGGGCGGACGTGCTGGAAAACCGACAGCACTGTGGCCGGCTGTGCCGCCTTCGTCTGCGATGCTCAGGGCGCGTGCATTGTGAGTGTCTTGTCCTACCAGGGCATCAACACTGGCCTTCAGGGCTTGCCGCAGCCATCGCACTTGTGCGGCGTAGCTGGTCAACACACGCAGAGCAGACCCTGGTGCACCCTTCAAGATTGCTCCATGGTTGACCCCGAGCTGATCGAGGCCGGAGACAGTAGAAAAGGAACCGTTGATCGTGGCTGTCAGTGAGAATCCACTAGCCCCCTTTGCGACAGTAAGAAGACCCGTCAATTCTTCACAGTTAGCACTAGAAGCCGAAAGGCTTACATTCATCTCCATTTATTCCCCCTTAATAAAATCAATTAATGAGTAAGACTTTTCAAATACGTCGGCACAGATCTGATCTTGACTGACTACTTCACCATCCAAACGCTGGATCTCCAATCGTCCACGCGAAGTCCAAATACTCAACCTACAGGAGTCATCCTGATCATCGGGAAAAATGGTTCGATGGACTTCAACGTTGTCATGAAATCGCCCTTCCAGAACAGATATTTCACCCTTAGGCGCATCATCCCTTCTTAAGATATCTACCCCCACTGTATATACCTGAGATTCTCCACGAGTTGGGTCCGGTCGAAAAAAGCAATACTGACTTACCCCAATTGCATGGTTATCCCCTTGCTTCTCCCCCAACCCAATCTCCCGATACACCTCGGCAGGGATCTCCTCGCATGGCTTGAACAGCTGGAAGTCTGGGGCCTCCGCGTCGAAGCTTCCAAACACAATCGGGGCTACGAGGCTCTTCGGCATACCCCCCTTCGGGGTGGATGCAGTACCAGCCACACCGGTTGTACCTTGGGGCGCAGCTGCATCGTCTCCAGACATGCAGCCAGACAGCAGTACTAAGCTCAGCGTTCCAAACAGCGTGGTCAGTGCTCTATTCATGGGGTCCTCGGCGTCGATAGGCAGTCATCGGAAAGCTACAAAGCCTTGGGTCACTCTGGCTTCGTCCCCGTATATGACTGGATTGACCTGCCATCGGTTCCCAACACCCCTGAGGCTGTTGGAGACTACGTGTCCGCGCCGGCACCGAAAGAGACAAACCGGTAACCTAGCACGTACACCATTGCGAGCGCGGCCAAGAGGAAGGGGGTCCGTACCGTGGTTACCGTCTCCATCACACCCAAGGTGCTGGCATGGGCCATCGACCGCACCAGGCTCTCCGATGAAGAGTTGAGCAAAAAATTTCCACGCCTTGATGCTTGGATAGACGGCTCCGCACGCCCCACGTTCAATCAGGCCCAGAAACTTGCCCAATCAGCACAGGTGCCATTCGGGTACCTGCTGCTTGAAAACCCTGCCGCTGTTGCCGACCAGATTCAACTTCCGGACTTCAGAACCGTGCGCGGAAGCGGCGTGTCGAAACCAAGCCCAGAGTTGATCGACACCATTAATCACGCCGAGTTTCGACTTGGTTGGTATGCCGAATACGCAGAAGAACATGGCATCGAGGGACCTAATCTGCTGGAGATGTCTAATCTCGACTCAGACCCTGCCCCTTGTGCACGCGAAGTTCGCAACATGTTCGGTTGGCCATCAGACAAACCAGTACCGGGACCCAACAAGCTAAAGACCTTGGTTACGGCTATGGAGGACCATGGTCTGCTCGTCATGCGGAACTCGATTGTCGAACACTCCACCAAAAGACCTTTAGATATTCACGAGTTCCGCGGTTTCACCCTCCGAGACGGAAATTATGGTCTCGTTTTCATAAATACCCGGGATACAGTGACTGCCCAGCTGTTTAGCCTCGCGCACGAGTTAGGCCATATCGTATGCGGACAACCAGGTCTTTCCGGTTCCGAACAGTCATCGACCGGGGTTGAACGTTGGTGCAATTTATTTGCCGGCGAGCTTCTGATGCCAGGTACTGCAATCCTGCAGCAATCCTTTGACGAATCCGACTTAGGAACAACAGTCGCCAATACCGCAAAACAATTCGGAGCGAGCCGAGAGGCATTACTTTGGCGATTAGTTGACCTGGACATTATCAGCAGACCCATAGCGACGCAACTTATATCTCAGCTCCAACCGGCCACTAGCTCCCGCACGCCGAGCAATGGTGGCCCCTCTTTCGCGGTTCTGACACGACACCGCATGGGCGATCGCTTCACCAGTACTGTCATGGAGGCGGCGACTAATGGCTTGATTACGCAAAAGACCGCGGCTGGATATTTAGGAATCAAAACCCGTGATTCTTTCCAAGGCCTAGCCAATCTTATGGCCGAGGCGGTGTAACGTGTACGTCTTAGACACCAACGTTATTGCAACCGCTTGGAATATCTATCCAGCTGAGGTCTTTCCATCCCTTTGGGAAGAACTATCCAGGCTTTGTAATACCGGTGTGTTCGTATACCCAAAGGAGATCTATAAGGAGATCAGTACCTGGTACGGGCCCCAAGCGGGATGGATGAGCTCACATTTGACGTCCGACCACATTCTTCCAAAAACAGAAGACACAGTAACGTGTTATGGAAAAATCTTCAATTGGGTTGCACAGGAAAGAGAGCCCCAATATCGGCCATCTGCTTTACGTGAATTTGCCAGCGTGGCTGATTCTTGGGCGCTAGCCTCCGCAAAGGAACACAACCTTCCTATTCTGACGTATGAAGTGCCAACAGACGGAGGTAAGAAGAAGGTCAAAATTCCCGACGTCGCAGACCACTTCGGGATTGCCCGCCCAACTTTCCTAGAGGTACTGCGGCGCCACAAGCTGCATTTTTAGGCAATAGAAACACACCTCACCTGCCATAATTTCGAGCGCTTAGTGGCCACCAGCGCCAGGTGCCACGAGTCGGAGTGACAATACGAAGGTCAAGGTCTCCTGACACTCCCCCACACCACTGCCGCATTCCGTTTTCCTGACGCCCCCGCCGGCCACCAATCCGCGCCGAAAACGCCGCCGCCATTCGAACATGTCGTAACCTGCCACGGAAACTAAAATCTGACCTGCGGAAACGCAGGGCCGCAAAAATCCGTGAAGACATCGGACGTCTTCATGTTGGCCACGACAAACGTTAGCTACCGAATCGCGCCAACGCGCAGCCGCCCTGCGGCAACCAACAGCACCAAAACCAACCACACCTACACCGCCGGCACCAGCCCCGACCTGGTGCCGCTGCTGGTGATGACCAGCTGGTCGCGGGCTCGCGAAGCCGCGACGTAGAGCAGGGCGCGTTCTTGTTGGAGTTTTTCGTTTTTTTCGTGTTCGCCAAGCCCACGGGTGATGTAGTGCAGGGGCATGTGCTCGTCACTCATACCGACCAGGATGACGTTGCTAAATTCCATGCCTTTGGCGGAGTGCATGGTCAGCACTGTGATGGAGTTGTCTTGGTCACCGGTGCCTGCGGGCAGGTTGGCTTCGTGAAGGCGATCGAGCAGGTCAGTGGCGGTGCGGTTGGTGCGCGCGAGGATGCCGATGCGGATGTCACCACGCCCAGCGCCGTCAGCACCGTCACCACGCTCACCGCCGTCAGCATCGTCGCCGTCAGCATCGGTGCGCTTATCGACGCCCCCGCCACTCCCCGCACCTGCACCGCCAGCAGCCTCCCACCATTCGCGCACGGTGTCCACCACGTAGGCGAATTCGTCGGCTTCGGTGTCAAAGTCGTGGACTTGGGGCAGGGGGCCGCTGCGGGCGGATCGGTAGCCGTGGGTGGTGTCTTCTTCGCCGTCGAGGTCGACCCAGTTGACGTCGGTGCCGCCGAGCATGCTGACGGCGTAGGCCAGGTTTTCGCGGGTGGTGCGGTAGTTGAGGCGCAGCGGTGTGGTGGAGCGTCCGCGGGTTTCTATGCCGTATTCGCGCAAGCTGAGGCGTTGGCCGTAGATGCGTTGGTGGGAGTCTTCGGCGATGAAGATGTTGTTGGGCCCGTCGGCGGCGGCGGCTGCCAGGAAGAGCCAGTGGCCGGCGTGGAAGTCTTGGGCTTCGTCGATGATGATGTGGTCGAACAAGGGTCCCTGGGCGCGCAGGACGCTGGCAGCGAGCGCGGCGAGCACGGGGAAGGGGAAGCGGCGTTCGGCCTGGCAGAGGCGTTCGAAGGCTTGGATCACGTTCCATACGCTGGCTCGTTGCGCCCGGCCTAGGGGCGTGCCGCGGCCGGGTCGGGGGGCGCGTCGGTAGGCGGGCAGGGTGGTGATTCCCTGGGTGAGGATGACGGCTTCGTATTCTTCGGCCAGGAATTGGGGTGCGGCCAGCGCGCCGGTGACGCCGCCGGTCATGTCTACGGCTTCTTTCCACCAGCGTTGTTGGGTGGTGGCGTCGAGCGCGCGGGGTGCTTCGAGAGGGTCGGTGAGCCCCAGGACTTCGTGGTAGGCGTGTGCGATGAGGTCGGCGGGGGCGTCGATAAGCGTGCGGGAGATGATGCGGTCGATGCCGTCGATCCACAGGCCGGGGGCGCCGGGGTGGGTGGCTTCGGGGAAGTCGGGGTTGAGTTCGGTGATCAGGCGGCGCAGAGACTCGGCGAGCACGCGCGTATAGGTGGTGAGCAGCACGGATCCGCTGGTGGCCAGCCGGTTGGCGCGGTGGATGGCCACCACGGTTTTGCCGGTGCCGGCGCCGCCGGTGATGCGCCCGGCGTGTGTGTAGTTGCGGTCCACGATTGCTTGTTGGCTGGGGTGCAGCCAGGTGCGCCAGGTGGCAAAGTCGCCGGTTTCGATGACGCGGCGCAGCTCGTCGGTGTCGCCGGCGTCGATCCAGGCGAATTCCATGCGCGCGGCGGGGGTGTGCAGACCGGCGATGATGGCGGCGTCGTCGTCGCTACCCGCGGGCGCGGCGTTGAGGTCGATGCCCAGCTCGGCGCGGATGTCGGCGAAGCTCATGCCGGCGACGAGCCCCAGGAAGGCCTCGGACACCCAGCGCGGCGTGCCGGCCAGCGCGTCGTCGAGTTCGCTTTCCGACGTCACCGCCAGCACCTCCGCACTTTCCTGCGGGTGGATGCCCAGCTCGGCCTCAAGCTGGGCGGCGGTGACGGTGAGCAGGGGCGCGGCGGGGGCGGGAGCGGGAGCAGGTGCGGGAGCCGGGGCGGGCGCCGCAGGGATCGGCTCGGCGGCGGCTTCCTCGAGCAGGCTGGTAATCCCGTTAATGGGGTTGACGCGCAGCACCATGGTGGCCGCGCGGCGGTAGGCCTCCTCGTGGGGGAAGACGCCGACGATGACAAAGTGGCGGGTGTGGGCGCTGGTGAGGTCGAAAAGCAGGGCGCGCCAGCCTTTGTCTACGCGGGCGCTGCGGATGCGCTTGTCCACGGAGCCGACGATGGGTTCGAGGTGCAGGCCGGGCGCATCCGGGTTGGCTTGCAGCTTGAGAATGAAATCCAGCAGCTTGCCTTTGATGGAGCCGTCGTATTTCTGCTTGATTTTGTTTTTGTCCAGCCAGGACATGGTGATGTTCATGGTTTTCCTCACAATCCGCTCACAATTCGCTATCCGCGCACCTGACCGCGCAGCGCTTCGGGGATGTCGCCGTGGGCCACGGCCGCCGGGTCGAGTACCTGCCAGCCGTCGAGTTCCAGGCCGTCGCCGTAGTCCAGGGCGATGCGCTGCTCGGGCCACACCAGGGCGAAGGGCAGGCCGTCGATTTCTTCGGCGTCGTCGTCGGCGTGGGGGGCGTTTGCCTGGGCCAGGGCTTCAATGGCGGCGATGACCTGGGCGTCGTATTCATCGTTGGGGTCGAACTGGGATAGGCAGTCCTGCCAGTAGGGGTCATACGTGGGGGCTGCGGGGGCGTCGTAGAGCGCGTTGATGTGCGCTGGCGGGTTGGTCACTACCTCGCAGACAACCCGGTTGCCTTCCAGGCCTATCAGGTTGCTTACTGCCAGGAAGGTGTTCCAGTTGTCTTTGTTGTCTTTGTGTCCGGCGTCGAAGATGAGGTGGATGTCTGTGGTGGGGGCGGCGACCAGGAAGACGGAGTCGTCGGCGATGCGCACCAGGATTTTGTTGCCTCTGATGACGGAGCCGCCGCGCTGGACGAGCACCGCGTGGGCTTGTTTGGCCACGCCTTGCCAGCGCTGCGGGCGCGGCTCGCGCAGCAGGTCGATGAGTTGGCTGAACGGGTCTTTGCGCACGGAGGACAGTTCGTCCGCGTTGGCCAGGCTGCGTGCGGAGGCCACGGTGGGGGTGGCGGGGTCGTACCAGGAGCGTTGGGCGCCGTCGCCGTTTTCGTAGCGGCCCAGGTCGTCCCAGGTCAGGGACCAGACGATCCAGTCGTTGTCGCGCAGCCGGTTGCGCCTTTGGGCGTCTTCGGGCAGTTGGTCGCGGTGGTAGGTGTAGCCGTCGAGGTAGACGGCGATTTTGTGGTTGCCGCCGCGGATGGTTTCGAAGACGAAGTCTGGGGTGGTCCATTCTTGGTGGACCTGGGGCTTCATCATCCATTCGGTGCGGCTGGTCGGCGAGGTGATGCGCAGTTGTTCGGTGCCGGCTTGGGCGATGGTCTCGACGCTAAAGTTCTGCTTTTTTAGCGCTTCGCCGAGCAGTTCGCGGAAGCGGATTTCCAGGACGCTTTCGGCGCTTTCCTTCGGGGCTTCCGCACTGATCTCCCAGGTGGCTTCGGTCAGGGCGGCAAGGCTCATCCGGCCATCGGCTTCCCCGGGAGCACCATGACTATCGACGCCGCCCCCAGCAGCGCCCACAGCCCCAGCACCGCCAGCACCAGCGGAGCCAGCACCAGCGCCAGCTTCCACATCCGCCAGCAGGTTGTAGAGCACCTCCGCCGCCAGCGCGCGGGAGGTCTTGTCCGCCTGCCCGCGCAGGGCGAAGGGCAGCAGGCACTTGGGGCAGCACAGCTGGTCTTTGGCGGCGCATTCGCAGGTGGATACCACCTCATAGGCGGCCAGCAGCATCCTCCGGATGGTGGGGGCTTGGGCGAATTGGGTGAGGTAGCCGGTGCCGCCGGGGACTTCGTCATAGATCAGCAGGGCTTGGGGGTTGGCGCGCAGCTGGGATCCGGCGGGTTTGGGCTTGGTCACGGTGGCCATGGTGATGTGTTGTGGTTTGCCGCCGAGCATGCGGGACAGGCCTAGGCGCAGGGCGGCGGCGAAGGTGGGCAGCGCGGAGGTGTCGCGGGCGGTCATGATCGCCGGGATGCTCAGCAGTAGGCCTTGGGTGTTTAGGGTGCGTGCGAGGGCGAAGTGTTCTGGTGCGGGTGGGTCTTCCAGGGCGGTGGCGGGTGTGCGCCGGGAGCACCAGGGGCGGTGTCCGCGGCGGGAGTCTTCGAAGGGTTCGGCGGGCACGTGGCCGCATTCGGCGCAGACTTCGAAGAGTGGGGCGTTGACTTCGCCGCCGGCGATGTGGAGTGGGGATTGGCCTTGTTTGCCCAGGTTGAGCCAACTGACGTTGACGCGGCGCAGGTCGGTGACGCCGAATCCGGTGCCGGTGGTGTACCAGGTGCCGCGGTCGCCGCCGTCGGGGATGGTGAGGGTGACGGCTTGGTTGAAGCGGGTTTGTTTGCGGTCATCGGTGGAGTCGGTGATGGAGGCCCGGTCGCGTTGGACTTGTGCGGAGACTTTGGTCATGGGCAGCACGGGCAGTCGTTGTTCGGCGCCGCCGAATCCGGCGCTGCCGCACCAGGGGCACACCCGCGCCGGCGCAGCCCCGGCGGTGTCTTCTTGCGCGTAGGAGCAGTCTGGGCAGATGCGCCAGGTGCGTGGCCGGTTGTTGTTGGTGATTTCTACGGAGTCGATTCGGGCGGCGATGCCTTTGGCGTAGAAGGTGGCCCCGGGGGCGAGTTCTGTGATCGCGGAGGCGAGTCCGCGGGTGTAGGTCTGGGGGTCGATGGTCATCTCGCCCTTGTCGGGGTCGAAGGTGCTCACGGAGACGGTCAGTTCGACGGTGTCGTCGAGCAGGGTGAAGTTGGGCAGCAGCCCGTAGAGTTCGAGGGCGTTGATCCAGTATTTGTCGGTCAGTTCGCTGATTTGTTTGCCCACGGCGCGTTGGGTGGCGCGGGCGTTGCGCCGTTCTTGGTCGGCTTCTTGGTCGCGTGCGTTGCGTTCGACGCGTTGTTCAAGCTCAGCGGCGTGGGTGACTAGGGCGGCGCGCCGGGCGTGGAGTTCGCGCAGTTCGGTCAGCCACCTGTCGGCGGCGCGGCGGACTTGGGCGGCCAGGCCGTCGGCGTCGTTGCTGTGGACCCAGGAGCTGAGTTCTCCGGCGTCTTCTGGGGTGATTTCTGTGCCGAGGGCACTGATGAATCCGACGAGGACGTCGTGGATTCCGCTGCTCACCCGCTCGATGATCCGGTCGGCCAACGGGGTGTCCTGCTTTTCGACGCCCCCCTCGCTCACCGGCGCGAACACCCCGCGCGCGTCGCGCACATCGCCGATGTCCATGGTGTCGAGCACCCGGGCGATGAATTGGCGGCGCAGGATTTCCCGGGCGCGCAGGAACGCCGAGGGCGGTTCGACGGCCCCGGCGATCATGGTCAGGGGATCGTCCAGCACGGTGAGTGCTTCGCCGCGGCCTTGGATGGTGGCCAGGATCAGGGAGTTGCCGCTCAAGCGCCCGGCGCGGCCCACGCGTTGGACGTAGGAGGCGACGCTGCGTGGCAGGGAGGACAGCATGACGGTGGAGAGGTCTCCGATGTCTATGCCCATCTCTAGGGTGGGGGTGGCTACCAGGACGTTGGGGGCGTCGGGCGCTGGGGTGCCGATACCCCGGAAGGAGTCCTCTAAGTCCTGGCGTTCCTTGGTCTCAAGCAGGCTGGTGTGTTCGGCCGCCACGACGGAGCGCGGGTGGGAGTTGCGGTAGAGCTTGCGGTAGTAGTCCTCGGCCGTGGCGGCGGGCTCGAGGGTGCCGGTGCAGCCGACGACCCAGCAGGGTGCGCCGCGCAGCAGGGCGTGCCCGTGGGGGTCGAGCCCCATGGTTGCGGAGCAGACGGTGCAGCGCAGCACGGTGCCGTCCTCACTGCGTGCGGCAACAATCCGGCTGGCGGGCAGCGCGTAGAGGGTGGTGTTTTCGTCTGTGGTAATCGCATCCAGGATGCCGCGGTGGGCCAGCTGGTCAAGCAGGTTGGCCACGGCCGCCCCGGCGTCGTAGGGGGAGATGTCCAGGATCCGTGCGGTCCACTGGGCGTAGCGGTCGGTTTTGCCGCCGATGTTGGTCACGGAGCGCTCGTCCTTGGAGCCTCCGCCGCGGCGGGGAAACTCCGGCGCGCCGCCGGGCGGGAAGGCGGGCACCCCGCTGGCGCGCGCGGTGGTGGTGTTGAGCAGGTAGGCGTTGGCCCCGCCGCGCAGGAACCTGCCCAGCAGCGGGGTGTTGATGCCCCCGCGCAGGCGGATCAGTTCCAGCACGCCGCGCGCCCAAGCAACGCGGCAGGCACCGGGCCGGGTGGTAAAAAGCGTGGTCTGTTGAGCCACGGCGTCCAGGGCCGCTTCCGCCGCGGCATCCAGCACGGCGTCGGAAGCACTGACACCGACTGTCAGCGTGCCGGTCTGCGTCAGGGAGCGCGGCAGGTCGGAGCGCTGGCCGCATTCCAGGGCCAGGTCTAGTGCCAGGCGGTGGGTCACGGCCTTGGGCACTCGTTTAGTAATGCGCCCAGACCAGAAGGGCTTGAAGGACTTGTAGTCAGCCATGGTGCGCGGCAGCAGCTCGAAGCGGCGGCGGGCATCAGTGCCCGCGGCGGCAACCAGGCCGTCAACGATGTGGTCCAGGTTAAGCCCCTGGTCCCCGGCGCGATCCACCACCCCGGTGATCAGGGTGCGCAGGCCGAAGGCGTGCGAGCGGGCTTGGACAAAGCCGGCGCGGTGGGCGGCGTCCTGGACGGAGTCGGTGAACACCAGGGTCTTTTTCTCTGCGGCGTCCAGGCCGGGCATGCCAAAGAGGTTGGACAGCGCCACGGACAGCAGCGTGGCCACGGATGAGCCGATGAAGCGGATGGCGTCGCGTTCCCCGCAGGCCGGGCAGGTCTGCGTGCGGGCGTGGTCGGTGAGGTCTTTGCCGCGCCTGTCATAGGTAAGCACGGGGATGGTGGTGGCGGCGTCGCGTTCTTGTTCGGTGCCGGGGGTGTCTTCCAGGGTGCCGCGGGTGGCGTTGAACCAGGCGAAGCCGGCAGCACCGTTCGCCGCACCTGCGGTGCCGGTGCGTGCGCGGGCTTCGGGGGTGGCGTCGATAAGCGGGCGCATCCGGGAGGGGTCTGTCAGGGACAGGGCGCGGATGGTGGCGGGGTTGAGTTCCAGGGCGTCGGGGCTGTTGGGTTCGGTGGCCACTGACCAGCCGGAGCGCCCGCAGTGGCGGCAGTAGCAGGCGGGCAGCCACACGCCGCCGCCGGGTGCGGACTCGCCGGAGGTGGGCGTGGCGTCGGGGCGCGCGGCGGTGGCGGCGGTATCGGCCCAGCGGAAGGCGGTGTCGTCCGGGCGCGGGGAGGTGTCGCGGTCGACGCGGGAGACGTCGCGGACCCACAGGTGGAGCTCCACGCCGGGGATGGATTTGCCTTTCCAGCCGCTGCGGGCGGTGAGGCGCGCGCGGGTGTCTGCCAGGAAGGTCAGCAGGATGCGCATGACTTCTTCGCGCGGCAGGGTGCGCGCCGCGCCGAGGGTGGCGGTGGCTAGCTCGTCGAGGTGGCGGATGGTGGTGCCGGCGGTGATCAGCTGGGAAAACAGCGGGTGGTGGGGGTAGCGCGCGAGGATGCTGTCCAGCTCAGCGCTCCCGCCGAGGAGCTTATCGACGACCGCTCGGCGCACCACCTCCACGTACGGCTCGGCGTCCTTCCCTTCCGTGGCTTTCTTCACCGCGGCAGCCAGCTCGCCCAGCTCCGCGGCGCTGGGGTGGGCTACCTTGGCAGCTTCGCGCCCATATTCGGCCTCCATGGCCCCCTGCCACTGGGGCACGTCCAGCAGGCGTTCGGTGATGATGGCCTCCGGGCCAAAGGTGCGGCCAAACACCGTGGCGGCGAAGGTAAGCATGGCGGACGGGTCTGCATCATTGCCCAGCGTGGCGGAGGTGGCCACCGGGGTGATCGCCCCCAGCGGCGCGGCACCGCTGGTGATCTTCTGGCCGCGGATGTCCGCCAGCATCAACCCCAGGCGGCGCAGCAGCAGGGCCACGTCGGTGCCCTGGGCGCCGTCATAGGTGTGGAACTCATCGAGCACCAGGTATTGCAGGCTGTGCGCAGACGCCTTCCAGATGCCCCGATCCGCCGGGCGCAGCAGCAGCTGGTCGAGCATCTTGTAGTTGGTCAGCAGGATGTCCGGCGGGTTTTTGCGCAGAGTGTCCTGGTCCGTGATCAGGCTGTGCGCAGACACTGTGGTGGCGGACCCCGTGGCGGAGTCGCCGGTGTAGATCCCGGCGCGCACCCCGCCCAGGCGCGGGTCATCCGTGCCCGCGATCAGCCCGGCCAGGCGGTTCGCCTGGTCTGCGGCCAGGGCATTCATGGGGTACAGGATCAGCGCCTTGACCCCCTGTTTTCCTAAAGCCGCCGCGCGCCGGGCGTGGTCCAGGATGGGGTACAGGAAGGATTCCGTTTTGCCGGAGCCGGTGCCGGTGACAATGAGCGTGGGCTGCGGGGTGTGCGCCCGCCCGGTGGCGTCCTGGCTGGCCAGGCGGGCAAAGGCGCGCGCCTGGTGGTCATAGGGCACAAAGCCGCGCGGCAGCCAGCCGAGCGTGTCCTGCCAGTTGGTCGCCGGGGCGTAGGGCAGCCGGGTGCGCACGTAGGGCCCGTAGAACACCCCGTGGTCCGGGTCTTGGAGGAAGCCCCGCAGCCGGGCCGCGGTGTGTGGTTCTGCCAGGGAGAAGCTGGTGGTCAGGTATTCAGAAATACCTTTGTACAGGTGCTGGCTGGCGTGCGCTGGGCTCAGCGCCCCGGTGGCAGTGGTGGCTGTCATGATTCTTCCGCGACGTCCTTGTTCAGCAGGGGTGCGTAGTGGGCGTAGGCGGCGCGCAGGTCCGCCTCCCGGTCGAGCACGGCGAAGGGGTACTCGAAGGTGTAGGTGGCGCCCGATTGCGGGTGCACCCACGTGCGCTGCTCGCGAGTCAGGGTTTCGCCTGCGCGCAGCTTGCGTTCCAGCTTAGCGACGTCCCCCGCCACCAACCGACCGTTCGCATCGAACAGGTCCGCACGGTCATACTTGCGCATCACCGGGAACTGGGTGCGGTAGATCGTGCACAGTTCATCGGTGCTAATGCCCAGCGAGAGCGCCGCCATGGCATCAATGTTGACCTGCGCTGCCCGGCGCGCCTTGGCCTTGCGCAGCGGCACCTGCGGCGTCCACGGCGTGCCCGTCATCTCCTCCCACAGCGGCGCATAGGCCTCCGTCAGGCAGTTGAGCTGGAGGTATTGGTAGGCCATGTGGTGCCACAGGGGGTTGGGGCGGCCGAGGGGGAGGGATTCAAACTCAGGAGCACGTAAGTTTGCGGTACCCATAGTGCGTATAAAAAAGTCACTCAAAATCCCAGAAGCTATCGCCCCTGCGAAACACAAGCTTTCACTATTGGAAGAGCCGGTGGAATACACCCCATCAACGTGTGTAGATCCCGGCGGGATGATCACAGAATACAGAGTTCTAAACCCTGTATTCGCGGCCATCTTCCTCCACGCGATGCGGTAAGTGTGCGCCACGCGCACGCCACCCCAGTAGCCGAAGTCATCGTCATAGCTCGGGTGCTCGATCCTATTGGGCTGGTAGGCCGTGGCGGGGATGAAGTCGAAGGGCAGGGCCTCCAGGTCCACCTCGGACCAGTCCTGGTTGTTGCGCAGCGTGGGGTTGGGCTCCTTCTGCATCGGCAAGCTCACCCCCAGGTGCGGTCCCTGGAGGATCACGTCCTGCCAGGTGGCGGGCACCGCCCAGCCGGTGTCAAAGTAGCCCTTCTTCCTGTCTATGCTCTCATCCCAACCACGGGAATAGCTCAGGCACAGCTCCCGCATGCGAGGTTGCGCGGCGAGCTTCGCCAGCACCCCGGCTGCCTGGCGGTTGACGGTGTAGACCATACGGGCCTCATCGATCGGCGTGCCGGGATCCTCCAGGATGGAGTGCCAGACCTCCAGCTCTTCCTCGTCCACGGTGATGATCCGGTCCCGGTGCGGGCGCAGGTCCCAGTTGTCCTCATCGTCCCGGAACGCCGGAGCGGGACCGCTGCCATCGTGGACCAGAGAGTCTGTAATGGTGCGCGGGTGATGGACACCGGAGGCAGAAAGGAAATTGACGCCTTGCCGACGTCGTGAATACTCGGCAACCACGAAGTTCTTTTCGTCTCGGTTAATGTCGAACAGGCCCAGTTTGTTGGTAATGTTCCACATCCGCCGGAGACGATGGTAGGCCTGCTTACGCAAGGGGCCCGCTTTAATCTCGGTGAAGAATGAGCGCGGGTGGATCAACCCCACCGCGCCATGCTCGGAGGCGTTCTCCCACGTGCGCTCGATGAAGCCTCGGTAGAGATCTGGCTGCTGCTTCTCCAGGAATGGGAATTCCGTGATGGAACTTAGAATCTCCGCGGTGGCCAGGGTTTCCGTCAGGCCCGCGATGATGCCCGCCTCCGCCTGTGGGTCCTCCATGAGGACGTCCGCGCGCTCCTTTTTGGCCGCCTGGGTGGGCTTGTGTGCCAGGGAGAACCACGGGTCATACTCAGAGCGCAGCGCATCCACGTCCGTACGCGGGCGCACCCACGGCGGGTTGCCCACCTGGAGATCAAAGCCGCCGCGCTCGAAGACGGCGGCGAAGTCCAGGTCCCAGTGGAAGAAGCCTTGCGCGGCGGCGATGTCCTTGACCACCGCGATCTAGGGGTGCGCGTCCAGCACCGCGGCGTGGCGCTTGGCGCTGGTGGTGGTCAGGTCCACGTTTTCGGCGGCGGTGATCTCCGCCCACGTGGGGTGTTGGCCCAGTTTGAGCTGGGCGGGATCGTAACGCTTCTTCTCCTTGGGCACCACGCCCAGGATGTCGTGGAGGGTGGCAATCCATTCGTCGATAGTCGGGGCCGTGTGTGCCTGGTCGACCGGCCAGAACCACAGGGCGCACCAGGCGTCCATGACCAGGCGCAGGCGTTGGTAGGCCGAGTCCGGGTCGCCGAAGAGCGTCTGCTCAATCTCCTCGCGGGTGACCACGCGGTCACGTGCCTGCGGCTCGTGGCCGGGGAAGGCGATGTCCCGGCGGGCCTGGTCTTCGGCGATGCGCATGCGCACCAGCACAAAGGACCACAGGGCCTCTACCCTGCTGGCCAGGGCCTGCAAGTCTTTGATCTGCGTCTTAGTCAGCTTCCGGGTGGTCTCCTTGGCCCACGTGCGCAGCGCGGCCGACTGGCTGGAAGCAATGGCTTTGACGTCCTTGTTGTTTGCCGCCGCGCCCCAGCCCTTGGCGGGAAGCAGGAAGTGATGGATCTGCCCGGCCACGGCTGGGTCCTCCGTGCCCGCGGCGAGGCTGCGGGAGAGGTCGGCGACGGGGCGTCGATAAGCGGGAGAAAGGAGGTATTGCTTATTGGCAACCTCGGAAGGCGAATACGTCTTACGCAGCGCGCCAATAAGGGAATTACCGCGGCGCAAATGCAAGCCAAACCACGGGGCCTGCAACTGGGCGGTCATGGTATCCAGCCACAGGGAAATCTCTGCAAGCTCCACCGCCGTGGCATTCAAATCCACCCCATAGACCTGATGCAACGCAATATGGGCCTTCACACTTTGCAGCTGGGCAGAATAGTCCTCCGCCGCAATACGCTGACCCGTGTGCTCCTGATACAACTCTAAATACAGCGCGGCCAGCTGGCGGACTGCCTCCACGGCAAACGCGCCCGAGCCCAACGCGGGCTCACAAATACGCACCTCTAACACGTCCGTGTGCTTTTCGAGGCGGCCCTCCTCACGCATCACCTCAATGGCCTGCGCAACCGTAAACTCCGTGAGCACCTGCGGTGTGTAATACGACGCAGAACGCTCCCTATCGCGCGACGACTGCCGGAACACAAAACTCCCCGGCGCATACCGGCGCGGGCGGGTGACCGTCCCACCATCCGGGCTAGGCACCTGCTCCACCACCACACACTCCTGCGGCAAGCCATCAACCTGGGCCTCCGGGACCACCCAGGAACCCTTGTGCGGATTACCATTAGGGGCCACCTCCACCAGGGGTTGCGTTGCCACAAAACCCTGGAAACTCATCAACCCCTCATACACCTGGCCCAGCTGCGAGACGCCCAAAGAAGCATAAGAAATAAAGCCACGATCCCGGCCGCGGGTCTCACGCGTCATGAGCAAATTGACCAACACCGTGTGCAGCGCACGATTAGACAAGCCCACACTGGTAATCAACGGCAGCGCATCCGGCTGGAACAAATCCGCCTTCAACGAACGAAATTGCAGCGCCGGGGCAGCACCCTCAACCGGATCAGCTGGGGGTTCGGGAGAGCCGGCGTCGATAAGCCTGAACAACACCCGCAACGACTCATACAGATGCGTGCCCTCCTCCTGAGCCACACCCACCGGCTCATGGACAATCAACTCACGAATCCGCGCCAACCCATAACCAGAGTCATACTCCGGCGTACCCACCGGCAAAATAGCCAACTCCGGGCGGGTCTCCGCAAAAAGAACAAACAAAATCCGATACAAATAGCGCAACGCCTCCCGCGTCAGCTGCGCCCCATCAACCTTCAGTGGATCGCCGCCCTGGCGGGCCACCCGAGACAACACATCATTGCCCAACACCTCAATAGACTCACGCACCGCCACCCGCAGCGTCTCAGAGACCTGAACCGAATGCTCCAACGACTCATCCAGCGTGACCTGCCACCACGACTCAATACCCGTCCCCTGCGGGCCGCGCTGCACATTCTCCCGACTCAACGCCACCGCAATGCGCGCCAACTCGCCGCGCACCTTAGTATCCCCGCGCTCCAGGGCAAGAGCCACGTTAAAGGCCAGGTAGCGGCCCAAATGCCACGAATCCTTATGCGCCAAGAACACAAACGGGCCCGCGAAAACCACGATGAGCTGCGGGGCCTCCACGCTGAGGAACAGCTCGCCGATCAGGGCGGCGGGGGTGCGGGGTTCGTGCTTGGTGCTTTCGTCTTGCTGCGGTGGCTGCTCGGGCTGCGTGGGCTCTGGTGACGTGGCTTGCTTGGGGCGGCGCGCGCTCACCGCCACCTCGATGGCCGCGGCCTCATCGGACAGCGCCTCCTCGGAGGTCAACACCGGGGCGTCGAAAGCCATCACACCCGGGGCACGCCACAGCGGGGTGGTCAGGAAGGTGCCGTGGGCGGTCTCCACCGTGGTCGGAGTCGGCTGCCCATAGCCCAACACCTCGCGCAACTGCGCATTAATGGTCGCGGCGTCACCCGAAGTCATGGCATTAAGCAACGTGGAGCGCTGGGACTTCAGCCGATCAAAAGCGCCCGGCTGATCCTGCGCCTTCCACTCCTTGATGCAGGCGTCCACCCGCGCGCCGAAAGACTTCCCCTTGTCATCGGTGGTGAGGTAGTAATCGCTAATAAACTCTTCAACGTTGATGATGGAATCAGAATGCGCCATGAGAGTTCCTTAAAAGTCCTGCGTGTGGGTTGTTGCTGTGTTCTCGGCTGCCGTGCTTTCGGCGGTGCTTTCGGCGGTGCTTTCGGCGGTGCTTTCGGCGGTGCTTTCGGCGGTGCTTTCGGCTGCCGGGAGGATGACCAGCACCGGGCGGACAAACGTGTCCTTGGGCTTGAGCGATTCCGCTAGCGCACGGCCCGCCTCAACCTGCTGCCTGCGGCGCACCAAACCCGGAATGCGAGTCATGCCTTCGGCGCTGTCCTCCCACCGCTCGGCGCGCCGAAGATAATCATTAATCCGCTTATCCGCCTGCTGCGTGGCGGCGTACCGGGGCAATTCCATTCGCCCGCTTGCGGCATCGCAGGCATCGCGCACCCACTTCTTTGTGTCTTCCGGGATCTGCGTGTCCCCGGTGTTGATTGCCTGCTGCGTTAAGCCCAACTGTTCTAAGGTTTCGGTGGCGTTTTCCACCACGGTCACCTCCGGGCCAAACCAATCGTCCTTGACCAGCATGAACGAGCGCGTAACCACCTGGCCGCGCACATTTGTGATGGTGCCCAGCGCAATGAGAATGCGCTCGCCATGGTAATGCTCATTTGTGGCCAAGCTGACCGCGGGAATTTCCCCACGGCCCATGGACAACAGCGCGCGCTCCTGCGCCCACTGTGTGACCGGGTGCAGCGGGCCTAAGAAATGCGCCAGCGGCCAGGTTGTAGAGGACTTTCCCGCCCGCGCCATGTCCAATTGCAGTTGCCCCTGCTCAGGCGTGGTGGCCAGCGCCAAGTCCTCCTTGACGCGGCGCTCGCGCACGTAGTCCTGCGGCAGGAAATCCAGACGGCGCTGCAAATCCACCGGCGGGCGCAAATTAGCGGTGCCATTACTGTGAACCTTGAAGGAGACTCCCCCATAGTCTGGGCCTCTCGACGGATCATCGAAGGCCTCCGCTAGCGCGTCCGTCAGGTAATCAATCTGGTGCTCAAACAAGGAGGTGCGCTGGAGTTCTTCTTCCGGCGCGTCGCTTGATGCGCTGTCCGGTTGCCCCAGCGCCGCATTGTTCTGCTTGGCCAGCTCCTTGTTATTCAGCAAAGCCAACAGCTCATCCTCAAAGTCACCATGAGCAAAGTCCTGCGGGGTGGCCACTGCCGCGTTGAAATCACGCTGCCCGCGCACCACATCGCGGATCACCGCCTCCTCCCCGGATTCGGAATACCGCCCCATCAGCGGAGACGCATCCCCGAGCAGCTTGTGCGCTTCATGCTCGCGCTCCACCAGGCGCGCCAACACGCCCACATCGCCCGGCATATCCGGATTCTGCGGATCCAACAACAAAGTGGCAATCGCCGGGCTTGTGCGCTGCCCATAACGGTCAATACGCCCATTGCGCTGCTGAATGCGAATCAGCGACCACGGAATATCAAAATGCACCAAATCATGACACTGCGCGTGCAGATTCACGCCCTCACTGGCCACATCCCCCGTGACCAAAATGCGGATCGGCGACTCCTCCCGCTTGAACGAATCGATCACCGCCATTTGCTCCTGATCGTTCATTCCGCCATGCATGATCTCTACCGCACCGGCACCAAGACCAAAATCCTTGCTCAAATTGTCCTGCAACCACCGCAGCGTGGCCACGCGCTCCGAAAACACTACTGCCCGCGTGGGGGAATGCTTGCCGACGCCTATCGCGTCCAAGTAGGCACGCAACTCCTGGTACTTCGCGGACTTTTTCGGCGTGATTTCTGCGTTGAGTTTTTGGAGTTTTTGTAATGCTTGGGCCTCCTGCGGGCGTGATTGCCCCAGGGTGCGCAGCCGGTTGTGCACCGTCTCCTCCAGCGCGGCAGGGCTAGACAAGAACGCCTTGAGCAGGGTCCACGGGAATAGCCGGTCCGCGCCCGTGGTGGCTGGGTTATCCATCCACGTGTGCTTGAGCTCCGCCAGCACGGCGTCTTCTTCCGGGGAGGCGGGCACGAGGATATTGCGCGGCTCTGCGCGCTCTGCCCAGTCCGCGCCGACCTCATTGGCCACCTCCGGGGAGTGGCGATGCCGGCGAATAATCAACCGTTGGGCCACCTCCTGGTCGATGGTCCCGTCCGGGCCCACGCTGGTGGGCTCCAGCAGGCGCAGGATCTCCTTGAAGGAATCCGGGTCACCATTGTGCGGGGTTGCCGAAGCCAGGATCAACGCCTCCGTCGTGGCAGCCAGCGTCCGAGCAAGCTGGTTGTTCTGCGTAGAGCGGTTAGTGGCGTTGTGGATCTCATCCATCACCACCACGTCCCAACGCACCTTCTCCAGCTGGGCGCGGTACTTCGGGGACTTCAACGTATCCAGGGAGACGATCACGCGGGGGAAGTACGTGAACGGGTTGCGCGAGGCCGGAAGCTTCTGGCGCACGCGCTGCACGCCCTGCGAGTCCAGGCGGATCAGCGGCAGCGCAAACCGCGCCCACAGTTCCTGCTGGAACTGTTCCAGCACGTGCCGAGGCGTGACCACCAAGATGCGCTCCCCGCGCCCCCTTCGAACAAGTTCGGCAAGGATCATGCCGATTTCTAGGGTCTTGCCCAGGCCCACCGCATCCGCCAACAGCAGGCGCGGACGAATATTAGTCACGGACAGCGCCTTACGCACCGCATCGCGCTGATACCCCAGCGGGTGCATGAGCATCTCCCCCGAGACCTCAAGGTAACTCTGGTACAGCGGCACCGGAGTGTTGCGCAGGATTGACTCCACCCAGATCCGCGACTTGCGATACCGCGGCGACTCATCCGCCACCACCGTCACCTCACGCGGATCCAGCACCTCAAGCGTGGGCTCCAAGGCCGTGTAGAACGTTGCTTGCTGATCCTTGACGTACTCCGACATCCCCCGCACGTGCACCACCTGTCCCCCATCTTCTGATGGGCCCACCGAGGTGACCATCCATTCCTCGTCGCGGGCTAGGACCAGCGCCCCGGGGGCTAGCGAGTCAAGGAAGCTGGTTGTAGGGGTCTCACGGGTCATGCGGTCTAGGGTAGTGGGTCACACTTTGGTGGCGCAGGGGGATGGGGTTTGGACAGGACGAAGTCCTTCAATTTTACAGGAATAGGCGCCAAAATGAATTTTCACTTAGGGAATGCAAGTGCAGCAACAGCAAACATTTTATTCAGATTCTGCACCTATCCCTTGGCAATTATTATCAGAGATCAATCCTTCCAAAACGTGCGGCCAATTATTTCCTGCGATCGCCACAAAAATGTTGTAGTATGCCGCTTCCCTCTTGAGTTTAGAATCGCTAATTATGTACCGCCCAGCCGCAATATGAAAGGCTATACCGGTAGAAATAATCGGTAGTAAATAGACTACGGCAATAGCGGCTCTATTATTTGAAAACCAAATCCATGACCCGATGTCCAGCAATAATACCATGATGATCATTACTCCCAAAAGAAATTCCAGCCAAAATCCGGACATCTGACTTCTTAGGTTTCGAATCAGTAGGCCCATACCGAGCCTTGCCACATCATCCGCCGGAACTGGTTGTTCGTCGGCCAAGGCCGCCTTCTCTTTTTTGAGGAGCCGGAACAAAACTATTGGTCGCCACAACAAGAGTGTCGCACATAAATATAGAAGACACAACGATGATATAAAAAGTGCGTTCCGTGCCAAGCTTCCCAAGTCATACTTTTGATGATAAACAAATGTTAAAACTAGAAAAACAAGAAAAGACACAACGAAAGCTCCTCCTAAAATGAGAGGAATTGCCACTGTATGGAAGCGTTTATCCCAGTTTATGAGCAATCCACCCGACTGAAGAAACCTCGCTTTGGCCTTAACGCGTTTCCATTCCTCGCGGTTAATATCCGCAATCTCCTGAATCGTCGAAACCTGAGTATAGGACATAAAGTAGCAAATGGCAGAAAATCATCCTTTGCGGCCTGCTTAATTTTCTCATCGAGCGATAATTTTCGAAACCAATATCCCTGTGCCATTTCTAAAGACGTGTAAAGTATAAAAGCCCCTGCAAATATACAAACTATTTGTGAAAGATCCCACTCGTGCAAACGTGTTATAAAGCACCCGTATCTTGTGCCCCATTCACCCCGGTACCTTTCGGCTAAATCCCATGGAGAACAACCGACTAACCTAGTCTCGCGTACCATTGAGTACCTTATGAGGATAAATAGAAGTATCGTAAGGAAAACCAGTATTGCTTTAGACACATTGCCGTAATCGCTGCCACGTTTTGCAAGTTCACGACTTAAGAAGATTTGAAATGCACCTATTAGCGCCACCGCAATCGTCACCCATAGGGTCATTGGCCCGAAAATGTCGGATGCCTTAGAACGCCATGTAGGTGAATAAAGATCCCCAAATAGTGTATCAAACAAACCTAAGAAAAGAAAGATACCCAAAGCCCATAATATGCCTCCGTTGAAAATGTTCTCGTTGGCTGCACTGAGTTTTGCGCCCTCATCGTCCTTAAATAATGCACTCACAGGTCTCCCCTATCGAAACGTCGCCTCCCAGAAAGACCTACACGGATTAGGTGTGTGTGCAGGGGATCCAGGTTCTGTATCAGATACTCTACAGCACCCACGGCGTACATGACGCAAGTTTTTAAGTCCTCGATAGCAGGTCCGTGTTTGAGGGAGCAGCTCGGCCCCTGCAAACAGGCGCAATCCTAGGCCCAGTCAAGAACCATAACCACACAACGATAGGTTTTCATGGCGTAAGCCCTCCCCTGGGTTCATCCAACAGGTTATATTTTTGTATTATCTAACGCTGCTACTTCAATCAACTACGTTAAGGAAAGGAAAGCATGGCTCATTTGAAGTTTGTCGAATCGCGCCAGTTATGGGCATCGTACCTTGAGGGGCGCGTACTAGATTGGCTTGGAACCTCTGGATATGGAGGAGAAAGCCGTTTTTTCCTCCCACCTGCATACATCAGAAAGGTCCACCTTCTTTTTGGGTAAATAAGGTAAGCCGCGAAGTCGATTGCCTCCGGCCCAGAATATTAAAAGAATGACGTCATTCCTCGAGTCTAGCCCGAAAGAAGTATCCATTTAATTGGTTCTTCGGCTTTTGGAGTTAATTGGTGTCCGCGTGCAGACCTCCGAAGTGAAAGAGGGACAGCAGAATGTAGTGCCCAATGTTTCGGAAACCTAGGGCGCTTCCCTGCAGGTGATCGCCTCTGATATTGATCCCTTCGTCGGGACCGCTGGATGCTCCGGTGCCAAAGAGCGCCAAGATTTCCTCGCGGCGACGATGGAGGGAACGCCCCGGCTGGCGTAGTTCGTCCATTCCATCAGGCACTCCTGTCCGTAGATTGTTGATGATCTGGGTCATTGTGGTCCCACCGTGTGTGCGCGGTTAGGGTCGTTGTAGCTGCTTGGTAATACCGCCGGGCCCCGTGCAGGCGGATATCACTGGAATCGGTGACCCATAGGAAGCCAGGACGACTTTTTCCATCTTCGCCAGCAACCAATATCGGGTAAGAGTACCGTGCGGTTCTTATTGAGTAGATTTATTGGTGTGCCACAATTGCCACGCGTTGCTTGAAGAGATGAACCCCTCCCCTGCACGTGCGACCATTTCGAACATATCCATAATTCGTATTGTACCCGGTAGATTTTCTTTGACAACTGATGCGTAGCCGGTAAACCCGTCGATCAACAGGTTGTGTGACTTTCTTTAAGCTCGCTGATCAATGTGCCGTTCAAACCACTATCTGAGCACGTCATCAGATCTTCCGAGCACTGGGCCAACCAGCTTGGCTGACCCGGACTGGTTGATCACCGCAGTCAGATCACCAACTACGATCATATAGTTCGATAAGCGCCCTTAGCCTGCAGGTATGACTCCATGCAAGGCAATCAGCCTCGAGCAGTTCTACCTGATCGATCCGGTAGTGGATCTTTTCGGTAGGTGGGTTTTTGACTTTGAATTTGATCAGGTCAGACGCCACATGCCACAGTCAAGGCCGAGGCCTTGGCCAACGTGGCTGACTCCTACCTCGCAAATACATAACCGCTGCTGAGTCCAGTACGCCATACGCTTTGTGACTCTGGCACCAGGGTCCGTGCGGGAAAGGTTCGCCTGGAAGATCTAGCGACCGCATTGCTGGCTGTGCAGCTGAAACGAAGAATACTGACGTGGAGCAGTATTGGGTAGCCAGCTTGTGGTAGAGCTGTCGAGCAGCGTTTGACCTTTATCGCGGTACTTGTTTTCTAGCTTATAGGCGGGGCAATGAGGATGAACATCAATGGGATCGGTGTAGATGTCCGTGAAGTCCTTGTTAATTGCAACGCCTGTGAAGGTCGGCTTAAGCGTCTGCCGCACGTTTAGGTGACATCTGATCGTGCTTGCCTGGCAGGCCCAGGCCTGGAAGGTTGATCCTCATGGCAAGCCGTAACCCTATTAGTTTTCACGATGATGTCGTGCGTGTCGCCCGCAACCGCGAACTGAGAGTAACGATCGAAAATACCGCGAAAGCTTTTGGTGCCCACCCCGTGACGCTTACAAGGCGGCTCCGGCGCGCCGACATTTCACCAGGCCACCCGGCCCATCCAGTCACGAACTGAAAAAGTGCGGATCCGTGAGTTAAAGAAGCGCAACCGGCTCCTCGAGTAGGATAACGAGTTCGTGCGGTGTGCAGCGGCGTATCTGGCGCAAACAATCCTGTCATAACAACGATGTATACTTGCTCGTTGCCGAACTCGCCGCTGACGCGGTTGCCGGCAGGGTGTCGTGCCGGATATTTAAAAGGCCGCCCGCCGGCCCTACTACCGGTAGTTGGCAGTCCCCACCACGCCCCGCGATTTCGTCGAGGCGTAACGTGCGAACGCGCTGTTCGACACACACCGCGACGACCCCGAATTCGGGTCCTAGCTCCTCACCGACGAAGCCCGTAAGGCGGGTGAGACGATGACCGAATCGAATCGCGTGGACAACCGCGTCTGGAAAACAGCTGGTGGAGTGCGTTCGACAAGAAGCTCAGCACCAACGGCAAGAAGCCAGCTCCGCCGGCCCATGACGATCTTTCTGCGCCGTGGTCCACCTAGGACGGGCGCACGCGCTACTTGTTCGCTGCCAATCCGCCCGACGAACTCTGACTGGTGGACATCAGCGAAGACAACACCGCAGAGACAAAACTCTCCTCCTGCTGTGCCATCAACGACGCCTTCAGGCGGCGACGTCGTAAGCTAGTCCATCGATTCTACGATAAAGGCCCGCCTTGCTGCTGAAGCAGTCGATAATGCCACCCGCGATGCGCAGCGAGGTCACCGGCTGCATCGACTACTCCGCTAGGAGTATCCATTGTCGCAGTCGGTAGTTGTTGCGGGGCCTGACTGCTCACGACATGGTCGGCTCTCATGGGCAGGGTGGGTTCGAACGGCGACGATGCGACCATGGAATCGTTTTTCGCTGTGCTGCAGAAGTACAGCCTTCGACTGCCGCTGCTGGACTCCCGTGGGTAACTGCGCGGCGCGGTGTTCATCTGGTTTGAGCGGGCCTAACACCGTCGACGCCGCCAAAGCCGATCCGGCTGGTTGACTGCCTTGGAATTCGAAACCATCATCAACGCGGCCGCCGCACTGGCGGCGTGACTACAAACTGTCACCTAAACGAGCAGCAGACCCCCGTCGAGGTGAGTCGGTAGCCACCATCACCGCCGCCTTGGGCTGCAAACACGCAGATGGAAAATGCGATTCGTGGCGTTGAACGGGTGCCGGTGGTACGTGGGTAGGGGCCAACGCCTCTATACTTGCTTTGTGCAAGCGTTTTCTTCGTGGTTCACATCTCAAATTGGCGTGTCGTTGTTGGTTGCCCTCATTGCCCTGGGTGGTGTGCTTGTCACTACGTGGTGGAACAATCGCGCGGCCGACGAACGACGCCGAGCTGACCAAACGGCGGCCGACAAACGACGCCTGGCTGACCAAGCGGCCGAGGACGCTAGGCGTAAGGCCGACGACGACCGACGTGAGCAGGAACGCCGTGATCAACTACAACGTGAGGATTTGACACGACAACGCCGGGCGGTGGCTGAATGTATAAATGTTTTCAAGGAGGAATTTCCCGAACTTGGTAACTTACGAGTGGGCATTCCAGTCAACGACCCAGATGAAGACGGTTCTAAATTTAGACAATATGTTGTTAAAGGCGAACAACTACTAGGATTTTATCGCGCAATTATACGCGGGCTTGATTTTGCGGACCTCGAGATTTCTAACGCGCGAGTAAGGACTGCCGTTCGCAATTTAAGGGAAAGTACTAACGAGGAATACGGGGAATTACTAAACGCTGAGGGTGAGGGGCAAGATCCCGTCGGGGTGATCGCTATGGGAACGAATGCGATAGGCCCAAAGATGGAGGACTCACTTAGAAAATTGGTTGATGTTGCCTCGCAGGAGTACTTAGATGTTTCTTGTAACAAGGAAGACTAAAGAGGCTCTTCGGAATTAAGGGTGTGCTTTCTACCTGAAGCCACCTCATTCGGGGGGCTTTGCGTGATGTAGTTGTGGATATTGAAGAATCCAATGGCGGAATCCTGCATGCTCTCGCGTCACCCGTTAATGGCTTCGGTAGGTCCGTTGCTGGTTTTGGAGTGGTCGAAGTAGGCCAAGATGTCGTTGTAGTGTCTTTTTAAGGTGGGTCCCAGTTTGCGTATATCAGCAATTTCGGCTGGGACGTGTTGGGTGATCGTTGTGACCAGACCTTAGAAATACGATTTTACTCGTTGGCGGTCTGCGCGACACCATTTCGTGATGGGGTTAGTAGACACCCAATGTGGCTTCAACGCATACATTCGGTAGGTGGTCGAATTGGACGGTGGTACGATGTTCTTGGATTGGGGTGGCTAGGCGAGCACCTGTCAGCAGTCTTCATCGAGTCACACAGAACGCGTCATTTTGCAGTCTCGGTGCCCTAGGGTTTCTTGCTGAATGCGTTGTAGGCACTGCTCGAGGACACTACCGGCAACCTGAACCACGTGAGAAGGGTCCATCACAGACTGTGCATCAGGTAGCTTCTCCACCTTCTCGATTTCAAATTCGCTTAGTCCCCTCATCTCGACGATTTCGACTCGTGGTTCTAATCATCACTGTGAGCGGAGAACCGGCGGGCGAAAACAGCCTGTAAACCTCCAGATACCTTATCCAGGAGTCATGCCAGTCCCGTCCAGTTGCTCACAGCAGTCAGATCGATAATCACGTTGACGTACTTATTTGCACCTCTGCGGCGCCAGACATGCTCATCGACACCGATCATCCTCACTCCTGCCGGCCGTACCGGTATTTATCAATAACCTGCGCGTAGCCTCACCAGCAGCAGTGTTCACGGTATACCAATCAACATCAAGATGACTGGCGGTCTGCTTCCTGCTCGTCCTAACTATGACGAGCGCATTTCAGTCCCCACACCACCGTGGCGCGAGACAAACACACCAGGCTAGAGCGGCCCGGCTCATTTCTTGCCGCCACGGCCTGGCACACTCATCGAATCTGCAGCGCGTTACACACGCGACCAGAGTTGTTCGGCGTTCACCTAACGGGACGTGCGTCAATTTGCGAAAAACACTTCTACGGCTTACCCCTTGTTTCCCTCACGCAAGACCCATGGGTCACGCGTTGCCTGCCGACACTTTAAATAGGCATGATCAGCGTCGATGCGCTGCCCCCAACGAACAGGACTGCGCTTTTTAAACGCCTAGAAAAGCCATCAAACTAGGGGGTCGAGCACGTAGGTAGGACACGTGAAGGCCTCAACGGTAAATGAACTAAAACAGCCCTATCCTGGCATGCCTGGACCCGTCGAGCCCACCCTCACGCCAAGCGTCGTTCCCGCAGGCCTACACACCAATTTCCCAATAGCCATACATATTTCCTTACATTCCTCGTTTTGCCTTCTATCACGATATACCGTCTAGTGAGAGCCGAAGTCAACTGGTTTCGCGAAAAAGAGGCTTGTCCCTGAACCGTGGCGGCACCATTAAGGACCTGTGTCATTTCGAAGGTGTTGCAGTTATCGCCGAACGGACCTGAGGTCCGCATTAGGCTTAGTGGCATTCTCCAGTCGAGGGTTGCTCCGCAAATGACTGCGAACCCAGTCCGGGTCCCCGGTATATCTGTATTGCCTCGTGGCTCTAGCAAACAAATTTATGATCTGCGAAAGGATATAACATATTCGCCATGGAAAGCCATCTTGTTGCGTAGCACCTCTTTTCGAGATCTACTATACTTAGTCTAAATCTTTTATAAATAGTCAGAGACTAGCCTCTGCGCAGAATATTAGCAAGAACGAAGAGCTGAGCGCGGCCCTTTCGAGCGGACCATTTACCGTCCAATAAAGATCTGCCGGTACATCAGTGTGAATCAAATTTAAACCTGTACCCGCCATAAGACCTTTTCACCTTAGAGGGCGTACTCGGCAGATCCCATAATTCAGCACGATGATTTAATAGTTCAAAACGGACTTTCGGGGCTAGCTGTTTTCGGAAGATTACTGGCGAAGCAAGAGCATAAGTCAATCTCAAACGACACCGACACACGGCCGCGTCGAGTGCTATTTCACATTGATCGACATGAGCAAGCCGAAGATTTGAACTGGAAGCCGCACGTCATAAAGCTGCCATAGTAAAGAAGTCTGGCGATCCTTGTGTAGTCTAGCCGCCTTACGCTTTCCCTTTCAAATGGCCATCGGGCGTCCAGGCCCAAAAGAATAAGTGTATCCTTAAGTCAATGCTTCGGCTTTGGAAGCGAGACATCAAGATCCCATAAAATTCCGTGAACGACCCCTTGACCAGGATGGCAATGAATAGAACCAGCCAAACCGCGAACAAGGTATGTTCCGATTCATAGCGGTCATCGAGATCCTTAAGGCAGTCGCCAAAGAATAATAATTTACAAAGTGATAGTAACAGCACTATCGGGAATTTTATCCATGCCCCATTTCTTAAATTTTGCTATATCTTCCAGACTCCCATGCCCCGCAACCCCATTTGTAAATATTAGTGGAACTACTATTTCCGCATCAATTTCTCGAATCACCACGTGATGTAGAGCTACCGTGTTACAATTCTTAAGTTGCTGGAAACCAGATGTTGTATGCAAATCGGATTGCACCATATATACACCGCCCAGAATTGCATTATTATCCAATTCGAAAAATGGAAATTTGCAACCATGTATCGCGATTATATTAAAGGTACTCGTATTGCTAATTGACGTTCGCCCTCCCGAACGTACGCCCCGCATGAGCATCATTCCCCAGATGGTAGATTTGACTATTTCTATCCCTTCCCTTGCCAGAATATCATACATCTGTAGAGTCTCAAAATTATTTTCCACCATACTTAACGTTCCTGTTCCAGAGATGGAAGAAAATGTACTACAAGCCATGTGCGCTTGATTTTGTTTAAAAGAAAAGTTGTCTTCAAATGATATCGTCGAAAAGAAGGTAGATTTGTTGAATTCGTTATTTTTAGCCTTCAAGTTGCCGAATCGTGAGTTAGATATCATTGCAACGTTGTAAAATTTCGAATCTCGAAGTTCAAAGCTGTTATCGATTTTAGTGTTGAACACTGTAAAGAGTGACTTAAATTTACACCCCACAAAGCTAAGCTTCGACGCTTCCATATCTTCAAACAGTGCTTCTTCCTGGAATTCTACGTTTCGGAATTCAAATTCACACTGTATCCACGAGTTTTGTGACAGGTCGTTATCTTCAGAAGATTTGGGTCGAGTCCGAAAAGCTATTTGTTGGAGTACTTCTCGTTGAACTAAGTAGTCGCTACGATTTTCCTCAGATGACAAAGCATCGCAGATGACGGTTACTATGTGTTGATTCTGTGTAGGATTCTCATCAGCGCAATGTGCCAATCTGTCTATCCCAATCACCCGCTCTATACTTTTGGGTGATCGCAAAAGTGTTAAAGCATCTATTAATCCTTTATCAAAGAGTCTGCGGATCTCCAATTCGGTTTTAGCTAATAGAGCATTGTGGTATCTTATCTCGCGTTCTTGAATTAGCTTGTTATCTCTCCGTTCCTGCCTTTTGGATATGAAGTCAATTGATTGAATTATCGGGGATATTAATGCGCTAAAGGTAGCGATCATACTACAACCTTCCACCGGCTAAGCTGGCCTTACTTAATTTACCTTGACGCTTGCTAGTTGGGTTTTGTCTCAAAGTTCAAGATATTCGAATCCGTCCAAATCTCTTTTTAGATTCCTTGTGCGGTAACGGCCATCTTTTGAGGACTATTCAATCTTCTGTTCGCTCTCCAAATATTGATTATCGTAATTTACCTTTAGCGGCAAACACTACCTAAACGCCACCTCCCCGATCGTCCTACGCAGCTTGCGGGTGCGCAGGCGAGCCGGGTTCTGTGCCAGATACTCTACAGCACGAACCGCGCACATGACGTGTGCTTTCTTGCTGTTTGAATAAAAAGCCTGTGCCTGGGCGGGTAGTTTGGGCACGGCATGGAGGGGGAGATCGGAAACCGAGAGCAGTGTGCCGTAGGGGATGCGGTAGCGGTAGCCGTTGGCGGCTAGCGTGCAGGATTCCATGTCTACGGCCACGGCGGTGGAGCCGCGCAGCCATTCCCACAGCTCTTGGGGGGTGCGCCATTCCCAGTTGCGGTCCCCGGTACTTAAGACAGTGCCGGTACGCATGAGCGTGTTGTCCTCGCCGTAGATGGCTTCCACGCTGGCCTCTAGTGCTCTTTGCACCTCCGGGACCGCAGGGATGGGCACATCGGCGGGGATGGGGGCGTCGAGAAGCGCATCCTGGCGCTGGTAGGCATTGCCCAGGATGAGGTCGCCGATGCGCATGCGCCCGTCCAGGCCCGCGCAGTGGCCAATCATGATCCAGGCTTCCGGGCGCAGGACGGCCAGGCAGTCGGTGATCGTTTTGGCGTTCGACGGGCCGACGCCGATGTTGATCATGGTGATGCCATCGCCAGCCGGGGTGACCAGGTCGAATCGGGGCATTTGGGTGCGCGAATCGACGTCGATATCCGCCTGCGCAGGCAGCTCATCGTGCGGCCGCAGGCACGTGCCGTTGGGCAATTGCAGGGCGCTGTAGCGCGAGCCCGGCGTGGCCAGCTGCTCCAGCGCGAAGGCCACGAACTCGCGAGTGTGCATGGCGTAGTTGGTAAACAAAATGTACTTTTGCACCGAATCCGGGGCGATGCCCGTGTAATGCTCAATGCGCGCGCACGCGATGTCAAAGCGCTGGGGGCCGAAGTGAAACAGCGGGCGCACGGGGGCGTGGAAGGTAGCCCAATCGGCGTCGATGATCGCATCGTGGACCTCATCGAGCGTCGGGCGCGGCACCGCATCGCCCAAATCGCCGGCCCGGCGCGCCTCCCCCACATCACCCAGGCCCTCGATGTACTCCGGCGGAATGCGGCTGTCCGACGGCCCCACCGAGATCGTGCACGTGTAATTGTTGGCCAGGTGCGTCAGCTGCTCGGTCAAGTAGGCGCGCAGCAGATGCGGCTTAGACAACTCCGCGGCATACGTGCCCGCCTCATCCACGTAGCCAAACGGCTGCGAACGATCGATCGGATGCCAATCATGGATCTCCACCGTCAGGCGCGGGTAGACCACCTGGCGGTAACGCTCATAATCACCCGTGGCGAAAATCTCGCGGGCAGTGGCCGCGGCGTTGTCGTAGAGGTCGCAGAGACTGGCGACCGCCTGGGCGGGGGTCAGGGAATCGTCCCGGTTCTGCGGCGTGCCTGCCTGCGGATTTTTCGTGCCTGAGCTCATGGAACATAAGGGTAGCCCAGGGGAGGCTAGGCGGCAGGGGTGCGCGAGTGTGCGGGTGCGCGGCTGTGCGGCTGTGCGGCTTTCCGCCGGCGGTCTAGCCCGCGTCTGAATCCGCCGCTGGATCCGCGCCTGCGTCAGCGCGTGTGCCCGCAGACCGGTGCGAAGCATCCCCGCCGGTGTCGTGCTGCTCGCGCTGGTAACGCCGCAGCGCCCTGTAGCCCACAAACACCAACAACGCTCCACAAACGAACGAGAGCACGCACTCCAGCACGGGGCGCTGCCGGGAAGTTGCCACGGCGCACGACATGAAGCACAGGAAAGCACCGACGGCCATATACGCTGCGGTGAACTTGTCTCGGTTCATCATTGCATCTCCGTCTGTCTCGGTTGCCGGGGCCGTTGAAGCCTCAGACTAGTGGGGCGCTACCCCGGTTGCTTTCGAACATGTCGTCACCTGCCGCGGAAACTAAATTCTGACCTGCGGAAACGCGGCGGCGAAAAAATCGATGAAGACATTTTCGAATGCGCGCGGCGCTGGGCGGCGCGCGGCGAGTAGTGCGGGGCTGGGCGCGGCGAGCGGCGCCGGGCTGGGCGGCGCGCGAACCGCGCAGCCGGGGGCGTCGATAAGCAAAAAATTAGACAATCCAGCGGTTGACCAGCTCCGAGATCCGGTCCGGGCTGACGGAGCGCGCCCAGTACAGCAGCTTGTCCGGCGCGGAGACTCCGTAGTGGATCTTGCCGCGCTGCCAGGGCCCGCGCGGGGTGACGGCGCTGAACACAGTATCGGCGACCAGCTCCGGGGTGATGTGCACGCCCAGGGTGCGCGTGGACTTGGCCTCCACCTGCGCCAGGCCGGTCTTGGCCCACAGGGGCATGACGTCGACGACGCGGATACCGTCCTTGCGCCACTCCAGGCGCAGGCCCTCCGTGAAGCCTTTGACAAAGAACTTGGTTGCGCTATAGACCAGCACGTCGCGCTGGCCGTAGATCGCAGATGCCGAGCAGATGTTGACCAGCTGGGCGCCCTTGGTGGCGCGCAGGTAGGGGTGGGCGGCGCGCGCACCTAAGGCCACGCCGCGGCAGTTGACATCGATGACCGCGGCGACGGAATGCGGGTCGGCGTGGGCCAGCGGGCCGTCGGTGATGATGCCGGCGTTGTTGTCCAGGGCGGTCAATGTGCCGCCGGTGAAGTCGGCGAATTGGGCCAGGGCGGCGTCCCAGGAATCGGCATCCGTGACGTCGAGGTAGCCCGCGCGCAGGTTCGGGTGGCCGTAATCCACGGGGGCGATATCGTAAGCGCCCACCTTCCAGCCCGCCTGAAGAAAACGCTGCGCGGTAGCAGCCCCAATGCCCTGGGCGGCCCCGGAGATGAAGATGGTGTTCGGCATAGTTGGTCTCCCTCAAACGTCCAAAAAAATACGGCACAGTTCAGCCAGCAACAAGTTAGCTGCCCAAAAGTATCTGCTCAGGTAGAGTACACAGCACCACATCGCCGAAGGAAGAAGCACCCATGACCAACCCGGCAGGCCCAGAAAACTCAGCAGCAGCCGGCGGCGCCGCGGAAAGCGCAGCCGCCGCCCCGGAAGCCGCCCCGGAAGCCGCCCCGGAAAGCCCCGACGCCATCACCGTGACCTCCCCGACCAGCGGCGCGGTCCTGGGCACGGTGCCCGCTCACACCCAGGAAGACACCCAAGCTGCGTTTGCCCGGGCGCGCGCCGCCCAACCCGCCTGGGCTGCGCTGCCCATCAGCCGGCGCCGGGAGATCCTGCTGCGCTACCACGACCTCGTCTTAGACCGCCAAGACGAATTGTTAGACCTCATCCAGGACGAGTCCGGCAAGTCCCGGATGAGCGCGTTCGAGGAGGTCATGGACGTGGCTATTACCGCTCGGCACTGCGCGTATGCCGCAGGTCGGCTGCTGCGGGAACGCTCTGCCGGCATCCGTGGGGCGGCCCTGCCGCTGCTGACCCGCACGCGTATCCAGCGCGAGCCGGTCGGCGTGGTGGGCATCATCGCCCCCTGGAACTACCCGCTGACCCTGGCGGTCTCTGACGGCCTGGCCGCCCTGGCCATGGGCAACACCGCCGTGCTCAAGCCGGACTCCCAGACCCCGCTGACTGCGCTCAAGGCCCTGGACTTGCTCTACGAGGCCGGCGTGCCGCACGACGTGTTCATCCCCGTCACCGGGCGCGGCACAGTGGTGGGCCAGGCAATTGCCCAGCACTGTGACTTCCTCATGTTCACCGGCTCTTCTGCTACCGGTGCGGAATTGGCCGCCACCGCCGGGCGGCGCCTGATTGGTTATTCCGCAGAACTGGGCGGTAAAAACCCGCTGATTATTGCCCCGGATGCGGACCTCGCCCGCGCCGTTCCCGGCGCCATTTCTGCCTGCTTTGCCAACACCGGACAATTGTGCATTTCCATTGAGCGCATCTACGTCCACGCCGAGGTGGCCGCGGAGTTCACCCAGCAGTTCGTCGCCGCCACCAAGGCGCTGCGCATCGGGCCGGGGCGCGAGTGGACCACCGCGGTGGGCTCGCTGATCTCCTCCGAGCACGCCCGGCACGTCGATGAGCTGGTGCGCGACGCCATCGACAGCGGCGCCCGCGTGCTCACCGGGGCCCGCCCCCTGCCGCAGCTCGGCGAAGCCTTCTACGCCCCCACAGTGCTTACCGACGTCCCCGCCACCGCCCGCCTGCACCGCGAGGAGGTCTTCGGCCCCGTGGTCTATATCCAGGCCGTGGCCAGCATCGACGAGGCCATCGCCCACGCCAATGACACCGACTACGGCCTCAACGCCTCCGTCTGGGCCGCCCCGGCCACCGGGCGGGCCATCGCCACGCAGCTCCACGCCGGCACCGTGAACATCAACGAAGGCTTCGCCGCCGCGTGGGCGTCCACCGGCGCGCCCATGGGCGGGTGGAAGCGCTCCGGGCAGGGCCGCCGCCACGGCGACGCCGGGCTGCTCAAATACACCGAAACCCGCACGGTGGCCCAGCAGCGGCTCATGCCGATCACCAACCTCACCGGCACCGGCGCCGCCGCGCAGGCGCGCACCATGACCAGCCTGCTCAAGGCGGGCAAGCGGATCCTGCGCTGAGGCCGCGCGCAGCCGGAGCAACAGGCCGCACCAGGCCACCCCGCCCGCGCCGCCCACAGGCAGCACCCCGGGGCCAAACGGCGCCCGCCCACCCGCCAAACGGCGACGGGCGCGCGGTAGCGGGGGGACGCGGGGGCGTCGATAAGCAGCTAGTGTGTTGCAGATCACAATAGGGCACTGCCTGCGCTTCTGCCGCAGGTGAGGGGGCATAAGCCGCGGCGAAGTGCACACCAACCGTGGGGAAGGCCAATAATACAAACCATGACACAGCCCACCGAGACCCCCTCGCGCGAGCGCACCTTCTTAGGCCAACCCTGGGGGCTAGCCAACCTCTTTGGCGTAGAGATGTGGGAGCGCTTCAGCTTCTACGGCATGCAGTCCCTGCTCGCCTTCTACCTCTACTACTCCGTCGGCGAAGGCGGACTAGGCGTCAACGAAGGCACCGCGCTAGCCATCGTCGGCGCCTACGGCGGCTTCGTCTACATGATGGCCCTGGTCGCCAGCTTCATCTCCGACCGCATCCTCGGCCCCGAACGCACCCTGTTCTACTCCGCCATCCTGGTCATGGTCGGCCACATCGCCCTGGCGCTGCTGCCCGGCTTCTTTGGCCTGACCCTGGGCCTGGTGTGCGTGGGCCTGGGCTCCGGCGGCGTCAAAACCGCAGCCCAGGTGGTCCTGGGCGACCTGTACACCCGCGAGGACCCCAAGCGCGACTCCGGCTTCTCCATCTTCTACATGGCCGTCAACATTGGCGCCCTGTTCGGCCCCCTGCTCACCGGCTGGGCGTGGGGCTTTGAAAACTTCCACCGCGGCTTTGGTCTAGCCGCCATCGGCATGGCGCTCGGCCTGACGCAATACGTGCTCATGCGCAAGACCACCATCGGCGTCGCGGGCGCAACCGTGCCGTCCCCGCTGCCCCGCAGCCACTACATGGCCTGGATCATCGGCGCCCTGGCGATCATCGCCGTCGCCGTCGGCGTGCTCACCTCCGGCATCCTGCCGCTGGACAAGCTGCCCTGGGTGATGACGCTCATCGCACTCGCCGTGTCCATCGTCATGATCTACCAGATGTGCACCTCCGAGCTGACCAGCGCCGTCGAACGCTCCCGCGTCCTCGGCTTCATCCCGCTCATGGTCGGCTGCGTCCTCTTCTTTGCCATCTTCCAATCCCAGTTCACCGTCCTGGCGCTCTACACCGACAAGCGCGTCAACCTGGACATCAACCTGGGATTCGTCGAAGGCACCCTGAGCCCCAACTTCATCCAATCCATCAACCCGCTGTTCATTGTCATCTTCTCCGGCATCTTCGCCGCCGCATGGACCAAGCTTGCCGAACGCCAATGGTCCAGCCCCGTCAAATTCGCCGTCGCCATGTGCATCATCGGCGCCTCCCTGTTCCTGTTCCTCCCCTACGTCGGCGGCGGCCCCAAGTCCACCCCGCTGCTGATGATGGTGCTGCTGCTCTTCCTGTTCACCATGGGCGAACTGTTACTCTCCCCGATCGGCAACTCGCTGGCCACCAAGGTCGCCCCCGAAGCATTCAAATCCCGCATGTTCGCAGCCTGGCTCATGGGCGTGTCCATGGGCAGCTCCCTGTCCGGCATCCTCGGCGGCAAATACGAGGCCGCCATGACCGCCGGCGCCGCCGCCGAACGGACGTTCTTCCTCACCACCGGCATCGGGGCGATCGTCCTCGGCCTGATCATCTTCGCCGCCCGCGGCTGGGTGCTCAAGAAGTTCGTCGACGTGCGCTAGCACTGCTTATCGACGCCGCGGCGGTGCGGCGGTTGTTCCCGCGCGGCGGCGGTGCGGCGGCGGCGCCGCATTCGAAAATGTCTTCATCGATTTTTTCGCCGCCGCATTTGCGCAGGTCAGAATTTAGTTTCCGCGGCAGGTTACGACATGTTCGAATAGTCGCAACCGCAGAGTCGCCTGTCGCATACTTAACGACGCCCCGCCTCCCGCACACGCCGCCCCAGAGCACCGCACGCAGCGTCACGCACAGCACCGCAGACATTAGGTCATCTGATGTCTTCACGGATTTTCCCGGTCCGGCATTTCCGCAGGTCAGAATTTAGTTTCCGCGGCAGGTTACGACATGTTCGAATAGTCGCAACCGCAGAGTCTCCCGCTTCCTACATTACGACGCCTCGCCTACCGCACACGCCGACCCGGAGCACCGCACGCAGCGTCACGCACAGCACCGCAGATATTAGGTCGTCTGATGTCTTCACGGATTTTCCCGGTCCGGCGTTTCCGCAGGTCAGAAATTAGTTTCCGCGGCAGGTTACGACATGTTCGAATGCAACGCTGCTCGCGCGGCGTGCGGCGGCAGCGCGGCGGCGGACTTTAGCCTCCTAGACCACCGCGGCGGCGTAGGCTGCCTGGGCGAGGTGCTCGAGGGCGTCGACAAGCACAGAAACAATGCGCACCCCGCGGCTGACCGGCGGATCCCAGCTGTCGTCGATGATTTCTTCCCACTGCTGCGGGCTCAAACCCCGCGCATACTCCCCCAGCGCCTCCGCACAGGCGCGGATGTAGTCCGCCGCCACCTGCTGGTCGCTGGCCTGCGCAAACACGATCTGCGCGGCCTGCTCCGGGGTGTGGCCGTAGCCCATCGAATCGCCAAGCTCCCCCAGGTCCATGCGCTCCCGGAAACCCCGGGCGGTCCAGATCTCCTCCCCACCGGTCAGCTCCGCGGTCTGCATATCCAGCTCGCGGCCCGTGTGCCACAACAGCCAGGCAATCGAATTGGCGTGACCCGCCGGGTGCGCGCCCAACTGCTCCAGGCTCAAAGCCGGCAGGGCGTCCAGGCTCGCGGCGGGGCGGGAAGCAAGATCCTCAATCAGCGAAGCGAACATGACCCAAGGCTATACCCTGGGGCACATGTACGAAGAGACCGTAGAACTGCTCCGCGAGATGATCCGCAACGCGTGCGTCAACGACTTCACCCCCGGCTCCGGGCAAGAGGTACGCAACGCGCAGACCCTGGAGCGCTTCTTTGCCGGCACCGGCGTGGAGGTGCAGCGCTTCGAGCCGGAGCCCGGGCGGGTGTCGGTAGCGTTCACGGTGCGCGGTTCTGGGGGCTCTGATGCCGCTGGCGGCGCCGGCGATGGCGGCTCCGGCGCTTCCGGCGCCGAGCCGCTGACTCTGCTCGGCCACACCGACGTGGTCCCCGTCGACGTCGATAAGTGGACCCACGACCCGTTTGCCGCAGAGATCACCCCCGAGGGCATCCTCTACGGGCGCGGCGCGATAGACATGCTCTTTATCACCGCCACCATGGCCGCGGTGACTCGCCAGGCCGCCCGGCGCGCCCAGGCCGGCACCCCGCCGAAGGCGGACCTGACCTTCGTGGCCTGCGCCGACGAGGAGGCCCGCGGCGGCCTGGGGGCGCGCTGGCTGGCAGAACACCACCCGGACGCGTTCTCCTGGCGCAACTGTCTGTCAGAGACTGGCGGCTCCCATCTGCCTACCGCCGACGGCTCGGATGCCATAGTCATCTACACCGGCGAGAAGGGCGCGGCGCAGCGCCGCTTGCACGTCACCGGGGACGCCGGGCATGGTTCTGCACCCTATGGGCGCGAGTCTGCCATCGCGCTGATTGGGCAGGTCGCGCAGGCTATTGCGGCGTGCCAGTCCCCGGTCGCCGACTCAGATGTGTGGCACGGTTTTGTTAACGCCTTCGGGCTTGCCCCGCAGGCTGCCGACGCCGCGCGCACCGGGCAGGACTACACGACGCTGGGCACGCTGGCGCCCTACGCGCACGCCGCCTCCCACACCACCATCGCGCAGACCGTGCTGCGCGCCGGCGGGCCCATCAACGTGCTGCCCTCGCACGCCTACCTCGAGATGGACATCCGGCCGCTGCCAGGCGTGACCCAAGACGACGTGGATGACATGCTGCGCGATGCCCTGGGCCCCCTGGCCGACGCGGTGCGCATCGAGCGCCTGATCAGCGAACCCGCCACCGAATCCCCCGCATCCGGGCCCCTGTGGGAGGCCATGTCGAGCGCGATCAAGGAGCACTTCCCCGACGCCGCGATCGTGCCCGTCCACGCCACCGGCGGGTCTGACCTGCGCTTTGCCCGCCGCCTCGGCGGGGTGGGCTACGGCTTTGCCCTGCACGAGCGCGCCCGCGATCTGGCGCAGGTCAACGCCGAGCTGCACTCGCATGATGAAAAGCTCTACCTGGCCGACCTGAAGCTGACCCTCAAGGCCTACCAGTCGGTGGTGGAGAAGATGGTGTACTAGCTTTGGGCACGCCCGTGATGCTGTCGGCCACACTGCCGTGGCGCGAGCAGGTGGCCTCCCAGCCGTACGGGTTGATCTTGACCACCAGCTTGCGGCCGCAGTGCTGGCAGAACCGGGGCACGTCCAGGCCGGCGACGGCGGCGGGGTGCAGGGGACGTGCGGCGGGGGCGTCGGAAAGCGAAGAAGACGAAGCCAGCGAAGCCAGCTCCGCGCCGGTGAAGGGGTCAAAGCGCACCGGGCTCATTAGACCACCTTGCTCAGCGCCTGGATGGGCAGATGCAGGCGGCCCAGCATGTCAATGTCCGTTTCCATCGGCCGGCCCAGGGTGGTCAGGTAATTGCCCACGATCAGGGCGTTAATGCCGCCGAGCAGGCCCTTTTCCGCACCCTCCGGGCCCAGGGCCAACTCGCGCCCGCCCGCGTAGCGGATGACGGCGCGCGGCATGGCCAGCCGGGCGGCAGCAATGGCGCGCAGGGCCTCCGGGGGCTGGATGACCGGCCGGTGCGCAAAAGGCGTGCCGGGGCGCGGGTCCAGGAAATTCAGCGGCACCTCCTCCGGGGCGAGCTGCGCGAGCTGAGCCACAAACTCCGCGCGCTGGGCAATGGTCTCCCCCATGCCGATGATCCCGCCGCAGCACACCTCCATGCCCGCCCGGCGCACCCGCTCCAAAGTAGCCACGCGGTCCTCCCACGCGTGGGTGGTCACCACCTGGGGAAAGAACGAGCGAGCGGTTTCAATGTTGTGGTTATAGCGGTGCGCGCCGGCCTCCTTGAGCCGGTCCGCCTGCTCCTGGGTGAGGATGCCGATGGACACCGAGACGTTAATGTCTACCTCCCTCTCGATGACCCCGATCGCCTCAATGACCTGGCGCATCAGCGCCTCATTGGGGCCCTTGACCGCGGCGACAATGCAAAACTCCGTCGCCCCCGTCTTCGCGGTGTGTTTGGCGGCCTCAACCAGCTCATCGATATCCAGGCGCACCGCCCGCACCGGCGACTCAAACAATCCCGACTGGGAACAAAAATGACAATCCTCGGGGCACCCGCCAGTCTTCAGCGAAATAATGCCCTCTACCTCCACCATGTCGCCACACCAGCGCAGCCGCACCTGGTGGGCCAGGTCGAGGGCCTGGGCTACTTCTTGTTCGGGCAGCTCCAGAATTGCCTGGATATCTGCTTGGTTAATGCCTATGCCCTGGTCCAGGGCGTGCGTGCGGGCGCGGTCCAATACGGCGTTCATGGGGTGTTCCTCTCCGGAGTGTGTAAGGAAACGTCCTTGGTCGCCTCTTAACTTAGCGCGCCGCCTTGAACGGTGTTCAGTGATTGACGAACAGAAGTTACCCGCAGGCGGATGCTCACATGCGGGAGGAGGGGGCGTCGACAAGCAAAAAACCGGGCGCACACCCCCACGCGCCCGGTCTGACCTGCAAAAACCTACTTACCCAGCTTCGCCTTCAGCTTATCGCCCAGCGACTTCTTCTTCCCCGGCAAGAAGAACAACGCAGCAGCAATCGCGGCCATAAAACCATCCTTAGCCAGCGGCGTCCCCTCCTGCGAAGGCCGAATACCATCATCCTGAGTCATCGCCGGATTACCGAAATACATGCTCAACATCCCAGCACTGAACGCCCCCAACGCCGCACCCGCCAACTTATTAGGCACCACCGGGCACAACAACGCCGAACCAATACCAATTTCGCTGTACGTGATGAACGCGCCAAAATCCTCCGGATCCAACTCGCCCAGCTTCGGGATACCCGTCGCCGCCATCTCCTGCAGCCCCTTATAGCCCTCCACGTCCATACCGCGCTTCCCCAGGCCAGACTGCAAAATGAACGCGCCGGTAAAACCGCGCAACAGTATCGAAGGAATGTTCATGGGAATCCTCTTTTCCGTACGTGTGCAGAAACAGAGCACGCGAAGCCGGATTTCGCGCACCTCACCACATAGCCTAACCCTGTCCGCGCCATGACGGCGTGCGGCGGCTGCTTCTGGCTGCGCGTAGCCGCCGGTGGCCGCTGGTGGCCGCCGGGTTGGCGCGTAGCCGCCTGCCTGCGAGCGGCAGATGTCTTCATCGATTTTCCGGCGCCGGCGTTTCCGCAGGTCAGAATTTAGTTTCCGCGGCAGGTTACGACATGTTCGAATAACTGGCGCTGCGCGGAGGCGGTTGTACTGGGTTTTCGCTTCTCGACGCCGCCCCGGGGCACCGCGCTGCGCGTAACGTGCGGCACCGCAGTCATGCGGTCGTCTGATGTCTTCATCGATTTTTCGGCTCCGGCGTTTCCGCAGGTCAGAATTTACTTGCCGCGGCAGGTTACGACATGTTCGAATGGCCACCGCCGCACCGCTTGCCATCAGCTACATAAAGTAGCGCGACGCGTGAGCCGCGCACCCCGGATTGAAGCCATGCCCGCACGCCGGGCACTGCGTGACGCACTGATACTGCGCCGCCTCCATCGTGAAACCGCAAGCCCCGCACAGCACCGCGGCCACCCCGCGCACCGGCGCGCGGCCAAACCGATGGTTGGCCAACTCCTCGTGACACGCGTGGCACGCCCAAAACTGTTGGCACGTCACACACCACAGCGCCACCACATCGACCTCGCGGTGATAATGCGCGCACCGACCCTGCGCGTCCACCCCCACCCCACGGATGCGCGGCCGGCCCGTAACTTCCATGACACTTAAGCGTAGCGCCGCCGCCGACCGGCAGATGTCTTCATCGTTTTTTCGGCCGCCGCGTTTCCGCAGGTCAGAATTTACTTTCCGCGGCAGCTTACGACATGTTCGAATACCCGCCGCCGCAGTGTCGCCAAACCCAGGCTTAACGACGCCCCGCCTCCCGCACGCAGTCACGCACGGCCGCACGCGCGCAGACAGCACGCAAACAAAAAACCAGGACCAGCTTCCTACACGAGGAGACTGATCCTGGTTCAAACTGTGGGCGAAGGGGGACTTGAACCCCCACGTCCGTAAAGGACACTGGCACCTGAAGCCAGCGCGTCTGCCAATTCCGCCACTCGCCCAAACAAGTGGCCGCGCTTGCGACTCCCCAGAATTTATACCACCGCGCTGCGAAGTACAAATCGCAAGGTCACGCGCATAAGCGACGACAGCCAGTGCACGTCCTGTAGGTGGGTAGCGCACCCCTCTATACTGGGGTGCACGTGTGGTTTCGTTGCCGTGGAGCGATTAGACTCGCATAATTCCGCATCCCCGAAACCGCGGCGCGGCAACGCGAGAGCAACGCTGCAACGCTAGAGCGCAGCAGTGCAGCAGCACAGCACCGCTCAAGCAGCGCAGCAACGCGAGCGCTCCAGCAGCCCAGCAGAGCTGCAACGCTCCAGCTGCGCAGGCGTCGTGGTGTGTCGGGTCTGTTGGTGCAAGATTGGTCGAGGTGTTGTGGAAAGGAGGTTGCCGATGTCTCTACTGGGCAATCTGGCCAAGATGGATAGTGCGCTCCAGCGTGGCCTTGACAACAGCTTTGCCTTGGTTTTCGGTGGCCGCCTGGTCCCGGCGGAGATCGAGGAGCTGCTCAAGCAGGAGATCGAGGACAATCTGGAGTTTCCTCGTGGGCGCCCGGAGGCGCCCAATGTCTTTGAGGTGGGGGTTAGCGGTAAGGATTTGGAGAACTTGTCGCAGACCAACGCCTACCTGGCCCAGGATTTTGCTGACCAGATGACGCGGTTTTGTCGTAACCATGGGTGGGCGTTGCCCGGCCCGGTGGTGGTGCGCATTGCTGAGGAGTCTGGGCTGCGGACGGGCCAGTTGCGGGTGTCGTCGTATCAGGACGCGGACCCGCAGTTAGATAGCGGTTTTGATGCCATCGCGGCGTATCCGCCGCGGGAGGCGAATGCACCGGCAGCTAGCAACGCCACGTCCGGCCGTGATGAAGGTGGAGAGATGAATTCCTACGACCCCTATCAGCATGACTCTGCTCGCACGGAGTTTTTTGAGTCCCCGTCGCGGGGGCAGTCCAATACTGGTTCGCTAGGCCGGCGCCCTCCGGCGCCGGTGTCTCCGACGGTCAGCCTTTTGCTCCAGGATGGCTCGTCGCGCACGTACCTCGTTCAGGAGGGCTCCAACATCATCGGCAGGTCTAATGACGCCGATTTCCGGCTCCCGGATACTGGGGTGTCTCGTCAGCATGCTGAGGTGTCCTGGGATGGCCAAGACGCGGTGCTCACGGACCTACAGTCCACGAATGGCACCACGGTTAATGACACCCCGGTGGACAACTGGCTGCTTGCTGATGGCGACGTCATCACTATCGGCCACTCTCACATCGAGGTCCGCATAGTCTGGCCCCAGGGCGCGTAGCCTGTCAGACGATTCTTTAGGAGCATCATGGACTCACTGGCCCTCACGGGTTTCCGCATCGGCGTATTAGTGCTGCTGTGGCTGTTCATCCTGGTTGCCCTGCGCTCGATGGGGCGCGATACCAACGCGGCGTCCGGGTTCGGTGGCGGGCAGCGGCGCGCCCGCAACGGGGCCAGCGACGGCGCCGCCCATACGCGTAAGGCACCTGCACGCCAGATCACCATCGTCGAGGGCCCGCTCCAGGGCTCGTACATGGATATTTCCACGATCGGGGAAGTGGTCATGGGCCGCAGCCCGGACTGTGATTTTGTGCTGGGCGATGACTTTGCGTCCGGCCGCCACGCCCGGCTGTTCCGGCGCGGTTCTGATTGGTTTGTTGAAGACTTGGACTCCCGCAACGGAACGTTCGTCGCGGGCACCCGGATTGATCAGCCTGAGCGCGTGGCGACGGGGACGTCGATACGCGTTGGGCGCACGACTGTGAGGCTGGTTCCGTGACCGCACACCTGAAGCTCAATTACACCGTCGCCTCTGACCGTGGCCTGGTGCGCGGCAACAATGAGGACTCCGCCTACGCGGGCCCGCACCTGCTGGCCCTGGCGGACGGCATGGGTGGGCACGCCGCGGGTGAGGTCGCCTCCCAGATCATGATCACCCACCTAGAAAAGCTCGACGCGGACCCCGGCGACAATGATGTCTTGGCGCTGCTCGCAGCGGTTGCCGACGACGCCAATGCCGCCATCGCCGAAGAAATCACCCGCCGCCCCGAAACCCAGGGCATGGGCACCACCCTGACTGCGCTGGCCTTCGACGGCCACGAATTTGGGCTGTGCCACGTCGGCGATTCCCGCGGCTACCGGCTGCGCGACGGTGAGCTGACCCAGATCACCATCGACGACACCTACGTGCAATCGCTCGTCGCCGAGGGCCGCCTCAACCCGGAGGACGTGTCCACGCACCCGCAGCGCTCGCTGATCCTCAAGGCCTACACCGGCCGCCCCGTCGAACCGACCCTGACCACCCTGGATGCCCGTGTCGGCGACCGCATCCTGCTGTGCTCCGACGGCCTGTCTGACCCCGTCACCCACTCCACCATCGAAGACACCCTCGGCCAGGGCAGCCCCGACGACGCCGCCGCGCGGCTCATCGAACTGGCCCTGCGCTCCGGCGGCCCGGACAACGTCACCGTCGTGGTCGCCGAAGTCGTCGACGAGGATTCGCTTTCCGACGCCGCCCGCGCCGCCCTGCCCACCGTCCCCGCCACCGCAGGGGCCCTCCAAGGCGAGCAAGCCGAAGCCACCCACCCCGACACCGCCGCCGGGCGCGCCGCAGCGCTGCGCCAGGCCCGCGCAGCCGGTGCTGGTGCTGCCGGGGCTGCCGGGGCGGGGCCTGCGGGGCCAGGGCCTGCCGGCGCGAACCCGCAGGCCGACGCCGACGCGGAGTCAGCAGCCGCGGCAGACTCGCGCGGGTCCTCCCGCCGCTCCGGCCTGCGCTGGGGCGCCCTGATCACCACCCTCGTGCTGGCCATCGCCGCCATCGGCGGCGGCTGGTGGGTCTTTAGCACCGCCAACCACACCTACTTCCTGGCCACCGACGACCACCACGACCTGGTGGTCCACCACGGGCTGAATTACACCGTCTTTGGCCACGACCTCCACAGCCCCTACCAAGTAGCCTGCCTGAGCAAAGACGCCGCCATTCAGATGGCCGACGTCAACCACGCGAACTGCCACCCCTTTAGCATCAACGACCTGCCGGAATCCGTCCGCGACTCCGCGGAGTCTATGCCCGCAGCCAGCTACGACGAAGTAACAAGCCAGCTGCGCCGCCTCGCCGACCAGGCCCTGCCCGTCTGCGTCACCCGCACCGGCGAAACCCCAGAGGAACACGCCAAGGATGCCGCCAAGAACGCCCCCACAGACCCGGCGAAGGAAGCCAAGGACGCCGCCAAGGATGCGGCCGATTCCCAGCGCGCCAAACCCGGAGTCAATTGCCGGGAGGTGAAATAGATGGCGCTGCTGTCCCGCAAACGCGAGATGGGCCTGCTCATCCTGGCAACGCTCATCGTCGCCGCCCTGCTGGCCAACCTGGAGCTGGCCCAAGGCAACGCCCTGGGCAAGGAGATCGCCTGGATCATCGGCGGGTTTATTCTCATCTTCTCCATCGCACACATCGCCCTGTGCTTCCTGGCGCCCCACGCCGACCAGCTGCTGCTGCCCATTACCGCCACCCTCAACGGCATCGGGCTGGTGATCATCTACCGGCTGGACCTTGAAGGCGGAACCAACATGGCCAAGCGGCAGGTGATGTGGACCGTGGTGGGCATCATCCTGCTCATCTCGGTGCTGGCCATCGTGCGCGAGCACCGCAGCCTGACCCGCTACTCCTACCTGCTGGGCCTGCTGGGCCTGGGCCTGCTCATCCTGCCGCTGTTCTTCTGGTTCTCCCCCGCCAATGAGGAAGCCCGAATCTGGGTCAGCCTGGGGCCGCTGAGCGTGCAGCCCGGCGAGTTCTCCAAGATCCTGCTGCTGCTCTTCTTCGCCCAACTGTTGGTGAACAAGCGCGCCCTGTTTACCGTGGCCGGCTACCGCTTCATGGGCCTGGATTTTCCGCGCCTGCGCGACCTCGCGCCGATCCTGGCCGTGTGGGGCATTGCCATCCTCATCATGGCCGGGTCCAATGACTTCGGCCCCGCCCTGCTGCTGTTTACCACCGTGCTGGGCATGCTCTACTTTGCCACCGGGCGGGCCTCCTGGCTGCTCATTGGCACCGTCCTGGTGGCGGTGGGCGGCACCGCCGTCTACACCATCTCCACCAAGATTCAGGCCCGCGTGGCCAACTTCCTTGACCCCATTGGCAACTATGACGGCAGCGGCCTGCAATTGTCCCAGGCCCTGTTTGGCATGTCCTTCGGCGGCATCACCGGCACCGGGATTGGCAAGGGCTACCCCTACATCATTCCCGTGGTGCACTCGGACTTCATCCTCGCCGCCGTGGGTGAGGAGCTGGGGCTCATCGGCCTGAGCGCCGTGGTGCTGCTCTTCGCCCTGTTTGTCACCCGCGGCCTGCGCGTGGCCATGGAGGTGCGCGACTCCTACGGCAAGCTCGCCGCCGCCGGGTTGTCCCTGACGCTGGCTGTTCAGGTCTTTGTGGTCATCGCCGGCATCTCGGCCCTCATGCCCATGACCGGCCTGACCACCCCATTTATGTCCCAGGGCGGGTCCTCGCTCATGGCCAACTACGTGCTGTTGGGCATCCTGCTGCGCATTTCCCACTCCGCGCGCACCCCGCAAACCCCGCCGCCGGGAGCCACCGACGGCTCCGGCCAGTCCGCCTTGAATCCCGGAGTGTCTGACGATCCCTCCGGGACCGGACTGTTCCCCCAAGTCACCGCGGAACCCCCGGCTGGAAGGACGGTGCGACGCTCATGAACCGCGCCCTGCGATTCACCTCCATCTTTGCGCTGCTGATGATCCTGGTGCTGCTGATCAACCTCACCATCATCCAGGCATTCTCCCAAGACAAGTACGCCCACAACGCGCTCAACCGGCGCAACTTCTACGAGGCCAAGGCCATCCCCCGCGGCCAGATCTCTGCCGGCGGGCAGGTCCTGGCCAGCTCGCATCCGGACGATAACGGCTACTACCAGCGCAGCTATGACAACTCCCCGGTGGCATTCAGCCACGTGCTGGGTTACCTGTCCGACGTCTACGGCGCCGCCGGCATCGAATCCAGCTACAACGGCGTGCTCAACGGCACCGAGGTCGGCGCCAGCCAGTTCTTCGACCACCTCATCGACAGCAAGCCCAAGGGCAATAACGTCGAGCTGACCCTCATCCCCCAGGTCCAGGAGCTGGCTTATCATCAGCTTGCCGACGCCGGCTACGAAGGCTCGGTCGTCGCCCTGCGGCCCTCCACGGGGGAGATCCTGGCCATGGCGTCCACCCCCTCCTACGACCCCAACTCCATAGTCAACCAAGACACCGCCGAGAACGCCTGGGCGGAGCTGACCACCTCCGACGGCGACCCCCTGCTCAACCACGCCGCCCAGGAGTCCCTGCCGCCCGGATCCATCTTCAAGATCATCACCACCGCCGCCGGACTGGAAGCCGGATACAACGCCAACTCCCAGCTCACCGGCGCACCGGAAATCACCCTGCCCGGCACCACCCAAACACTGACCAACTATGCCGGGCAGCCCTGCGGCAAAGGCGGGCCCGTCACCCTGGCCACCGCCTTCGCCCTGTCCTGCAACACCGCCTTCGTGGAAATGGGCCTGGACTTAGGTGCCGATAAGCTGCGCCACGCCGCCGACGCCTTTGGCATCGGAGAAAGCTACGACCTCGGCGTGACCACCACCCCCGGCACCCTCGGCGACCTGGCGGACCAGGGCGCGTTGGGCCAGTCCTCCATCGGGCAGCGCGACGTGACCATGACCGCCCTGCAAGCCGCTCTCATGGCCGGGGTGATCTCCAACGGCGGCACCCGCATGGAACCCCACCTGGTCTCCCGGGTAACCAGCCCCGACCTCAAGGAGGTCTCCAAGGTCAAGCCCAAGGAGCTCAACCAGGCGGTCACCCCGGAGATCGCCGCACAGATTAAGGAACTCATGCGCGGATCCGAACGCTCCACCTCCGGATACGCGGGGCAAGACATCGCCTCAAAGACCGGCACGGCCGAACACGGCGGTGCCGGAACCCCGCCGCATACGTGGTACGTTGCCTTCGCCCCTCAAGACGGCGCAGACGTCGCCGTCGGCGTGGTAGTCAAAAACGGCGGATCGCTCGGCGCCTCCGCCACCGGCGGCAAAGTCGCCTCCCCCATCGGACGAGCCGTCCTCAACGCGGCCCTGCAGGCAGCCAGGTAGGTAAAGGAGAACACCGATGACTGAGAACAACACCACCGGTTGGACACAGGGCGGCTGGCCGCCCGACCCCCACGGCACCCGCACGCCCCAACAACCCGCAGGAGCGGCAGGACAGCCGGACGAGGGGGCGTCGATAAGCACCCCACCTAGCGACGACGCGCACCGCGACCGCATCCAGGGACTCATCGGACCCGACTACCGGCTGCAATGGGTCATCGGCCACGGCGGCATGTCCACCGTCTGGCTTGCCGACGACGTCGCCCACGACCGCGAAGTAGCCATCAAAGCGCTGCGCCCCGAATTCTCCAACAACACCGAATTCCTGGAGCGCTTCCGTAACGAAGCCGAAGCCGCCGAACACATCGACTCCGACAACGTCGTGCGCACCTTCGACTACCGCGAAGTCCCCGACCCCACCGGCACCGTCTTCTGCTTCATCGTCATGGAATACGTCCGCGGCGAATCCCTGGCAGACCTGCTCGCCCGCGAAGGCAGCCTGAGCGAAGACATGGCCCTCGACGTCATGGAACAAGCCGCCCACGGGCTCGCCGTCATCCACTCCATGGGCCTAGTCCACCGCGACATCAAACCAGGAAACCTCCTGGTCACGCAGGCCGGGCAGGTGAAGATCACCGACTTTGGCATCGCCAAAGCCGCCGCAGCCGTGCCCCTGACCCGCACCGGCATGGTGGTAGGCACCGCCCAATACGTCTCCCCCGAACAAGCCCAAGGCCAAGAGGTCTACGCCACCTCAGACGTCTACTCCCTGGGCGTGGTCGGCTACGAGATCCTATCCGGGCGCCGCCCCTTCACCGGCGACTCCTCCGTCTCCGTGGTGCTCGCCCACATCAACCAAGCCCCGCCGCAGCTGCCCACCGCCGTGACCGCGCAAACCCGCGAACTCATTGGCATCACCCTGCGCAAGGACCCCAACACCCGCTACGCCGACGGCTCCGAGCTGGCCAACGCCATCTCGCGGGTGCGCTTAGGCGCGCGCCCCCCGCAACCGCGCACCGCCGCCGTCGCCGGGCCCGCACCCGAACCCTCACCCACCTCCGCGACCGCCCTGCTCGGGCAGGTGGCCAACCCGCCCGTCGCGGGGGCCGCCGCCGGGGCTGGCGCTGCGGGTGCCGCCGCGCTGGCTGGAGCCGGCGCTGGGGCTGGTGCGGGTGATGCCCAGGCAGCCGAGGCGGCCCAGGCCGCCCAAGCCGCTCAGGGTGCCCAGGCCGCTGCGCCGGGGGCCGGCGCCGCCGGAGCCGCGGGTGGCGCAGGCTCCCGCACGGGCAGCGGCGCCGCTGGCACGGGCTCGAAGGACCAGAAGAAGGGCGGCTTCGGCGTGGGCCTGGCCATCGCCGCCGCCATCGCCGTCCTCGGGGCTGTAGGCTACGGGCTGTACTCCATGGACTTTTTTGGGTCCGGCGACTCCGCCGCATCCACCACCCCCACGCCCACCGAACCCGCCATCGTCACCCAATACGTGACAGAAACCCAGGCCACCACCATCGTGGAAACCGCGCACTCCAACCCGGATGACGCAGCAGTAGATGAAGGCGACGGCGACGAAGCAGGCGACCCCGCTGAACCGGCGTCGCAACGCCGCAACGACGCCGCCAGAGACAAAGATAAGGACAACCCCGCCCGATCCACCGCCCACGCCCGCGCCCACGGCGACACCGCTCGCACCGGCGCCGGCAACAATGACGCCAACTCCGGCGACACCAACCCGGCGCGCGGCGGCGACCAACCCGCCGGCGCGGACCACGGTGCCGGCCAAGGCGCCGGAACAGCCGGACACGGCGGCGCAGAAGACGCCGCCGGTGCCCTGGTCTCCGGGGCGGCGGATGCAATAGATAACCTCACGGACGGGGGTAGGTAAATAGATGAGCACCATCGCGCAACGCTATGAACTCGGCGAGGTCATAGGCACCGGAGGAATGTCCGACGTCTACGCCGCCCAGGACACCCTCCTGGGCCGGGGCGTCGCCGTGAAGGTCCTGCGCCTGGAGCTAGCCCGCGACGTCAACTTCCGGGAACGATTCCGCCGCGAGGCCCAAAACTCCGGCAAGCTCAACCACCCGGCCATCGTCGCCGTCTATGACACCGGCGAGACGATGATCGACGGCATCTCCGTGCCCTACATCGTCATGGAACGCGTCTTCGGCCGGACGCTGCGCGACATTGTGCGCGAAGACGGGCCCATGAGCCCCGCCGACGCCGCCGCCACCCTCATCCCCGCCGCCCAGGCCCTGCAAGCCTCCCACGACGCCGGGATCATTCACCGCGACATCAAGCCCGCCAACATCATGATCACCAACACCGGCGCGGTGAAGGTCATGGACTTTGGCATCGCCCGGGCGCTTAATGACACCAGCTCCGCGATGACCCAGACGGCGGCGGTGATCGGCACCGCCCAATACCTCTCCCCCGAGCAGGCCCGCGGCCGCAACGCCGACGCCCGCTCAGACATCTACTCGCTGGGCTGCGTGCTCTACGAACTGATCACCGGCCGGCCCCCCTTCGAAGGCGACACCCCCTTCGCCGTGGCCTACCAGCACGTCCAAGAAGACCCCGACGCCCCCTCCCACTCCATCCCCGACCTGACCCCGACCGCGGCCGTCAACGTCGACTCCGTGGTGCTCACCGCCATGGCCAAGCACCCGGCAGACCGCTACCAAACGGCCGTCGACTTCGCCGCCGACCTGGAGCTGCTCTCCCGCAACGCCGTCACCCAGGCGGCCCGCTCCCACGTCTCCACCGGTGCGGGCGGCGTCGCGCCCACGCAGGCGTTTAACGACGCCGCCCCGACCCAGGTCACCCCCGCCCAACCCGGACCCCGGCGCGCCGCCGGCCAACAGCGCCCGACGCAGCAGCGCCCCGCCCAGCAGCGCGGCCCCCGCGGCGAGGTAGCCCCCACCGGCCGCACCGAGGCCGCCGCCTCCACCCGGCACGCCGCCCCGGAGCAGCAGACCTCCAGCCACTGGCCCGCCTGGGTGGCCGGCATCCTGGCCGTGGTGGTCATCGGCGTCGGCGGCGCCTTCGCCTACGACTACGCCTCCAACAAGAACAACGACGGCTCCGGCAGCTCCTCCTCCCAGGCCTCCGACACCATCGAACTGCCGGACGTGACCAACAAGAAACGCGGCCCCGCCCAAAAGCAGCTCGAAGATTTAGGCTTAAGCGTCACCGTCAAGGAAGAGCCCAGCCCCACCATCGCCCAGGACGTGGTCATCCGCACCAACCCCACCGCCCACTCCGCGCTGCGGCCCGGCACGTCGGTGGAACTGGTGGTCTCCTCCGGCAAGGAACAAACCGACGTGCCCAACCTCAAGGGCATGACCATCGAGGGCGCCGCCCAGGCGCTCAAGTCCGCCGGCCTGGTGCTCAACGAGCAGGTCTCCGAGGAACCCTCCGACGCCACCGCCCAAGGACTGGTGCTCAGCCAGGACCCGCCGGCCAGCGCGCACATCTCCAAGGGCTCCCCGGTGACCATCACCGTCTCCTCGGGCCCCAAGCAGGTCTCCGTGCCCAACCTGGCCGGCATGAAGCTGTCTGACGCGCAAACCACCCTCGACGGGTTGGGGCTGCGCGCGCGGATCGTCTACGTCGACTCCACCGAGGACAAGGACACCGTGGTCGCGGTACGCCAGGCCGGCAACACCGTCGATCACACCGCCACCGTGGACGTGCAGGTATCCAACGGGGAACTGTTCGTGCTTCCCGACGTCGCCGGGCTCAGCCGCGGTGACGCCCTGCGCAAGCTTCACGACGCCGGCTGGAAAGCACCCGACAGCGCACTCGCCCAAGGTGACCCGGTGCCCACCACCGACCCCGCCCAGCGCGACACCGTCGCCCACGTCTCCCCGCGCCCCGGCACCGAGATGCGCCGCGACGACCTCATCACCGTCCAGATGTACGATTTCAACCTGCTCAACCTCGTCCGTTAGGTCCCCCTGACCCACGAGCGGTCAGCGCACGGCCCCGGGCACAGCCTCCTGATAGACTGTGCCCGACCGTGCGCCACGCACACACGTCGAAGTTCTTTACAACCGCTAACCCACCGAAGGTGCCCTTCATGCCCAAGTCCAAGATCTCCGCATCCACCGCCCCGCTGGCCACCATGAGCTCCACGGCCAACCGCACGCCGGTCAAGATCAACGGCGGCGGCACCCCCGTGTGGTACAAGGTGCTCATGTTTGGCTTCATGGTCGCCGGGCTGGCGTGGCTGATTGTCAACTACCTCGCCGGGCCGTCCATCCCCTTCATGGTGGACCTGGCCCAATGGAACTACGCCATCGGGTTCGGGCTGTTTATCATCGGCCTCCTCATGACCATGGGGTGGCGTTCTTAGAAACCCCCCTTTTCCCGCCGTTGCCTAGCGCGCAACGGCGGTTTTTTTGTGCCCTGCGGGCCTGGACCCATGCCGCCTGCCGCCGCGGCGGAGAGCCGGGCTGCTTGAGCACAAGCGCTGAAATGTTCTATCCACAGGCTGGGGGAAACTCTGTGGACACGGGCCTGAGACAGAGTTATCCACACGTGCACAACCCGGATTCCCCCAGTGTCCACAGGGCGGTGGGGTGTTCGAAGCTGCCCCGGTTGTGACTGGTGAACCCACCTTATAGGGCGGAAACGTTCGGTAAATGACAAAAATGTAGTTATCCACACTGTGGATAACTCCTGTGGATAACTCGCCCCCGAGCCCCGCAGTGGACAACAGTGCACAACGCTGTGGACAGCTACCCCAACGCCACAACCGGGCTAGCCACCAGCCAGGCCAACAACCCCACAACCACAACGCCCACCCCCGCAACGCCAGCCGCGCGCACCCCCCGCGAACGCGCCACCACAATCACCACGGCGATCACCGCCCCCGTGATCAACCCACCCGCATGGCCCCACAGCGACACCCCCGGGCTCATCAGCGTATACACCACATTCACACCCACCAAGGACAACGCCCCACCCAGCTGGCTGCCCCCGCCGCCACGCACCGCCAGGCCCACCAACACGGCCATCAGCCCATACAGCGCCCCAGAAGCGCCGGCAGTCGGCGTCAACGGGTTCATCGCCAACACAGCCGCACTCGCCCCCAACCCGGAGACCAGGAAAATCGCCCCAAACAGCGCACTACCCACCGCACGCTCCACCACCGGCCCAATAACCACCAGCATGAAACCATTAAGCACCATGTGCGGCAGGCCCAAGTGAATGAACATGTTGCCCACCACGCGCCACAACCCCGCACCCTGCGTGGCCACCGCAGGACCATACAAAATCCACGACTCCGCAACCGAAGACCCCGCCACCTCCATCGCAGAACCCGCCTGCACCGCAGTGACCACCCACACCACCACGATGATTCCCGTCAACACCGCCGTCACCGGGGCCTGAGACAAACTACGCACATAACTCATGGGCCACAGCGTACCCAGAAACACCAACGCCGCAGCTCAACCACACGCTCTTCACGTGCGGGAGGCTGCGGCGCTGAGAATGCCTACGGTTGCGTTGAGGGGGCGTCGAAAAGCGAACTACTCGCCCTCGATGATCTCCACTGACTCGATGACCACCGGCTCAGTCGGGCGATCCATGCGATCCGTCTTCGTCGTCGCAATGGCATCCACAACCTTCTGCGACTCCGGATCAGTCACCTCACCGAAGATCGTGTGATGGTTGTTCAGATGCGGCGTGGGGGCAACAGTGATGAAGAACTGCGAACCATTCGTCCCCGGGCCCGCATTCGCCATCGCCAGCAGGTACGCGCGATCAAAACGCAGCTCCGGGTGGAACTCATCATTGAACTTGTAGCCCGGGCCACCCATGCCCGTGCCCGTCGGATCCCCACCCTGGATCATGAAGTTCTTGATCACACGGTGGAAAATCGCCCCATCATAGAACGGACCCTCCGCAGACCCAGACGCATTCTTCTCCGAATAGTCCTTCGTGCCCTTAGCCAGGCCCACAAAATTCTCCACCGTCACCGGCGCATGATTTCCAAACAGCTCAATGGCAATATCGCCACGATTCGTATGCAACACAGCGGTCGCGGTCTTAGCAGTCATGCCCACCAGTCTAACCACCACCAGCCCCCGCGCGCCGAAGGAAGTGATTACTCTAGGAACCAGAACTGACCCACAGTGAGGGAGACCATGAACAGCACCACCCTAAGGGTCGGGCTCACCGCGGCCCGACGCGCCTGGAACCAATACTCCGACTTCCGCGACCGCAAGGCCGCCCAAGCCTACGACAAGCTCGTCGAAGCCGCCGACTCCTACGACGACGTCACCGACGACATCAAAGACAAAAGCCACCAGCTCCTCGAAGACACCAAAGACCAAGCCGGCAAAGTCACCAACCGCGCCCGCAAGCGCCTAGACAACGCCAAGAAGGCCCTCGAAGACAAGGCCCAAGACTTTGGCAAACAAGCCTCCGAAGCCCAAGAAGAGGCCACCGCCAAATCCAAAAAACTGTCCAAGCGCACCAAGAAGCGCGCCCAAAAAGCCGCCGACAAGGCCGCCACCAAGGCACAAGGCAAGCTCAACCGCAAGGACGCGAAGAAAGCCGCCAAGAACGCCAAGAAGCAGCTCAAGAAGAAGACGGACACCAAGTCCGGACGCGGCTTCTGGGGCAACCTGGGCATCGTTACCCTCCTCGCCGCCATCATCGGCGCCGCCTACTACTGGTGGACCAACCGCAAACAAGCCGCAGACACCACCCCGCCGCGCGTCGAAGAATACTCCCGGCCCACCAGCCAGCCCAGCGAATCCAAGCTGGTCTATACCACCACCAGCGCTGATGCCGCGGCTGGGAAGGCTGCGGAGGGTGATAAGACTGAGGACGCCGCCAAGCCTGCGCCGAAAACCGAAGCCAACGACCTCGCCGCCTCCCTCGACGAACAACTCGAGCGCCACCGCGCCGAAGTAGGCAAGGAAAAGGCCGCCGCCGGATCCCACCAGGTGACCCGCGACGCCAAGCCTGCGCCTAAGGCCGAGGCGAAGACCGACGTTGACGCCGCCGACGCCGCCGCCGAAGAAGCCAAGACCGACGCCGAGCCCAACCCCACCCCCGCGGTCACCCTCGACGAGCAGGAGACCAACGGCGAAAAGATCGACGCCACCTACGAGGTCCACGACGACGACCCCAAGAAGAAGTAGGCTCGCGCCTAGCTTTTTTAAGAACTACTGCACCCCGCCCCGCCTGCGGCATGATCGCCGCCCGGGGCGGGGTTCTATCATGTGCGGCATCATCGACTTTACTTGCTGGTTCCGGGGGCGATGTCTTCACGGATTTTTTGGCCGCCGCATTTCCGCAGGTCAGAATTTAGTTTCCGCGGCAGGTTACGACATGTTCGAATAGCAGCCGACCGCGCACCCGCAGCACCCGGCCGCAACCGCAGCACCGCCCCGAATGTCGCTTATGCCGCACGTACTGCGCGCGATGTCTTCACGGATTTTTTGGCCGCCGCGTTTCCGCAGGTCAGAATTTAGTTTCCGCGGCAGGTTACGACATGTTCGAAAATCAGGCGCCCGCGGGATTGCTGTGCCGCATATCGACGCCGCCCCGGAGCACCGCATGCCGCGTCACGTACAGCACCGCAGACGCTATGTCGGCTGATGTCTTCACGGATTTTTTGGCCGCCGTATTTCCGCAGGTCAGAATTTAGTTTCCACGGCAGGTTACGACATGTTCGAATGCCAGGCGCCGCGAAACGGTGCGCAGAGCGAGGCGCAGAGCGACGGCGCCGCGAAACGGTGCGGCGGAACGCGTAAGCACGCGACAAAGCCAGCGCGGCGGCGGCGCCGCAGGGCCAGCGCACCGGCGCGCGGCCGGGGCGTCGATTAGCGGGACGCGTCCGCGACGAGTTGGTCGAGCTCTTCGAGCTGCGCGCCGCCTGCCATCTGTACTGTCAGCTGCTCAATGTCTACCTCGGCGCGCGGGCCGGACATGATGACCTCGCCGAGGCCCAGCACCAGGAAGTGGTCGCCAACCGCGTAGGCGTGCCGCGGGTTGTGGGTGATGAAGATGACGGCCACGCCGCGCTGGCGGGCGCTGGCGATCAGGCGTAGGACCATGCCGGATTGCTTCACGCCGAGGGCAGCGGTGGGCTCGTCGAGGATGAGTACGCGGGCGCCGAAGTGTACGGCGCGGGCGATGGCCACTACTTGGCGCTGGCCGCCGGAGAGGTCGGAGACGGGGACGTCGACGTCGTTAAGGTCTACCCCGAGGTCGTGGAGGGCGGCGGCGGCCTGGGTGCGCATCTGTTCGGTGCGCAGCAGGCCGAGCGGGCCGGTGAGTTCCTGGCCGAGGAAGAAGTTGCGCCACACGCTCATGTCGTCGACGATGGCCAGGTCCTGGTAGACGGTGGCGATGCCGGCGGCGAGTGCTTGGGCGGGGCCGGGGAAGCGCACGGGGGTGGCGTCGATGAGCATCTGGCCGGAGGTGGGCTGGTGGACGCCGGCGAGGATTTTGATGAGCGTGGATTTGCCGGCGCCGTTATCGCCAAGCACGCAGAGCACTTCGCCGGGGCGCACGCTTAAGTTCACGCCGCGCAGCGCCTCGACGGTGGCGTAGCGGCGGCCGACGTCGCGCAGTTGGATGATCGGCTTAGTCATGATCGGGCCTTTCTGGTCCAGGCCGCCACCGAGGTGTTGGTGACCACCGCAAAAAGCAGCATTGCGCCGAGGAAGAATTTGAACCAATCTGGGTTCCAGCCGGCATACACAATGCCCTGGTTGGTCACGCCGAATATGAGCGCGCCGATTGCCGTGCCAATGGCGGTGCCGATGATATAGAGGAACTCATTGCCCACGCCTTGGCCGGCCTGGATGGAATCGAAAAGGAAGAGCGTGTGCATTCCTACGAACCATCCGGCGAAGGCCACGCCCATAAACAGCGCGATAGTCACCCCGCGCACCGGCACGCCGACGGCGCGTGCTGCCTGCGCGTTTCCGCCGACCGCGTAGATCCAGTTGCCCCAGCGGGTGCGGTTGAGCAGCACCGTGGCCAGCGCCACAAAGGTCAGCCACCACAGCACCGTGATGCGCACGCTGATCGGCCCCAGGTCGATGGTGGAGGCAAAGACCGCGCGGGCGGAGTTGAAGCCTTCCATGTCCGAAATAATGGGGGTTGCTACCTGCCCAGTGACCAGCTTTGTCACCGCCAGGTTGACGCCCTGGAGCATGAGAAATGCCGCCAGGGTAATAAGGAATGAGGGGATGCCTGTGCGGGTGACCAAAAAGCCATTGAGCGCCCCGATGGTCAGGGCGATGAGTAGCGAAATTCCGGCGCCCACCCAGCTATTAAGGTGCAGGTTGTAATTGAGCATGGTGGCGGCCAGTGCCGCGGTGGTCACCATCACGCCGGCGGAGAGGTCAAACTCCCCGCCGATCATGAGCAGGCCCACGGCCAGGGCCATGATCCCGATGGTCGAGGACGCGTAGAGCACCGTGGAGGCCGCCTCGAAGGAGCGAAACGGCGGGGCGACGATGCTAAACGCGGCGATGATGACCACCGCGCCGATGAGGCTGGCCAGCTCCGGGCGGCGCAGCAGGCCCTTGAGATTGCGCTGGGTCATCGCAGCCCTGCCTTCGCGGCATCCGCAATAAGGTCTACGTTGGATTTGTCTACAAAGCTCGGGCCGGTGAGCACCGGTTGGCCGCCGCCCACCGTGGTGCCGTTGCGCTTGGCCAGCCACAGCGCATCCACCGCCAGGTAGCCCTGAAGGTAGGGCTGCTGATCCACAGCGAAGGCGATCCGGTCCTTCTTGATGGCCGCGACCAGCTCCGCATTGGTGTCAAAGGTGGCAATGTGCACGTCCCCGCGCCCGGCGGCATCCTTAGCGTCCGCCGCGCGCAGCGCCACCGGGGCGACCAGGCCCATGAGCCAGCGCACCTGCTTGTCCTGGGACAGCTTGGCCTGGATGGTCGCCTGCGTGGCCGTAAGGTCCATGCCGTTGACGTAGAGGATATCCACCTGCCCGGCCCCGCCGAGGCCCTTGCGCAGCCCCGCGCAGCGATCCTCCTGGGAGGAGTTGCCCTGCTCATGGATGACGCACAGCACCTTGCCCGGGTTGCCGCCGTTGTCCTTGGCCAGCCGCTCGCCGGCGCGCTGCCCGGACAGGGCCTCGTCCTGGCCGAAGAAGGCGGACAGCCCGTAATCCTGGTAGCGGCTCATCCCGGCGTTAAGTCCCACGACGGGGATCTTTTTGTCCACCGCCCGGCGCGCCGCCGGCCCGATGGCGTCCGGGTTGGGCAGGGTCACCGCGATGCCGTCCACGGCGGCGTCCACGGCCGAATCCACCAGGTTGGACTGGTTGGGTGCCTGCGGGTCCGCGCTGTAGCGCAGCTCCACGTTGTCCTTGCGGGCGGCGTCTTCAGCTCCCTTGCGCACGAGGTCCCAGAACGTATCGCCCGGCGCGCCGTGGCTGATCATGGCCACCGTCATTCGGGGGGTGTCCACGGTCCCCCCGCCGGCCGCGTTGGGGTCCGTCCGCGGTGCGCCCCCGGTTGCCGAGCACGCCGTCAGCGCCGTCAGCGTCGTCAGTGCGGTCAGCAGCGCCACGAATGTGTAGACAGGTTTGTGCAGGTTCACTCAGCCAGATAACCGCAGGTCAATGCGCCTGGTCAAACGGGTATGTGCGCTTCTTGATCGATTAAGTCGCCTTGTCCTGCGCTTATCGACGGGGGTAGGCGGGGGTAACCGTCATGCCCCCGCCCTCACCGTCACCACATGAGAAGCGCAACAGCACCTTGCCGCTGCGGCCCGGCGCCAGGCTCGCGCGCACGGCCTCCTGAACATCGTCGGCCGCAAAGGTTTGGTCTACCGGCAGGGTCACGGAGCCTTCCGCCACGCGCTGAATAACCTCGCCGATCAGCGCCATCTTCTTGTCCTGCGGCATCTGCTCGGCCACCCGCTTGCCCCAAAAGCCGCGCACGGTGATGTCCTTAAAGATGATCGTGCCGGCCGAAAGCTCCATGTGCTTTTCTGACATCGCCCCGAAGGTCACCAGCGTGGCCCCAGGCGCCAGGAGCTTGAGCACCTGGTTGGCCGCCGGACCGCCCACCGACTCCACCCCGGCCACAATGTCCGCCCCGCCGGTGATCGCGGCGACCTGCTCGCGCCAGTCCTCCTGCTGCGTGGAGACCACCCGGTCCAGGCCCTGCGTGGCGGCATCGCGGCGCACCAGGCCCACCACGTTGACCCCGCGGGCGGCGGCCAGCTGGGACAGCAGGCGACCAATCGTGCCGTTGGCGGAGTTGACCACAATCCACTGGCCGGGCTCAACGTTGAGGAAGTCCAGCAGCGTCACCGCGCTAAAGGGCATGGCCACCAGCTGGGCGGCGGTGGCATCGTCCAGCTGGTCCGGCACCGGGATCACCCCTGCGGCATCCACCACGGCGTAGTCTGCCCACACGCCAAAGTGCGTGCCGGAAACCACCCGCTGACCGGGACGCAAGTGCGCGACGTTGGCCCCGAGGGCGTCGATAAGCCCCACGATCTCCGTGCCGGCAGGGGCGGGCAGCTGCGGGCGGAAGCCGTACGTGCCGCGCACCGTGGACAGGTCATGGTTGTGGATCGGCGCCAGCGTCACCTTGACGCGCACCTGGCCGGGGCCGGGCTCCGGAATCGGGCGGTCCTCCACGTGCAGGACCTCGGCGGGGTTTCCAAATTCGGTGTGAACAATTGCGCGCATGGTGAGGCTCGGCCTTTCTGTAGCGTGTGCTCTGCTCGTATCTTCCGCATGGTCGCACAGAAGCCGGGGGCGCGCCACCGGGCTACAATTAAGGTAGTACCTAATTGTGATGAGAAGGAGACCCCCATGCGCGCCGTGAGAATCCACGCACCCCGAGACATCCGCGTCGAAGACATCGACAAACCCCAGCTCATCGACCCCACCGACGCCATCATCCGCGTCACCACCACCTGCATCTGCGGCTCCGACCTGTGGCCCTACCGCGGCGCCGAAGACGTCCAGGGGCCCGCCCAAATGGGCCACGAATACGTTGGCGTCGTCGAAGAAATCGGCCCCGAGGTCCACACCGTCAGCCCCGGCGACCTGGTCGTCGGATCCTTCGTCGCCTCCGACAACACCTGCGAAATCTGCCAATCCGGCTTCCAATCCCGCTGCGTCGACCAAGTCATGATGGGCTCCATCGGCACCCAAGCCGACTACGCACGCATCCCGCTTGCCGACGGCACCCTAGTCACCGTCCCCGGCACCCCCACCGCCGCACAAACTAAAAGCCTCATGGCCGCCTCCGACGTCCTCGGCACCGGCTGGTTCGCCGCCGTCGCCGCCGAAGTAGAACCCGGAAAAACCGTCGCCGTGGTTGGCGACGGCGCCGTCGGACTCATGGGGGTGCTCGCCGCCAAACAACTCGGCGCCGAACGCATCATCGCCATGTCCCGGCACAGCGCCCGGCAGGCGCTCGCCCGCGAATTCGGCGCCACCGACATCGTGGAAGAACGCGGCGGCGAGGGCATCGCCCGCGTTAAAGAACTCACCAACGGGCTGGGCGCCCACTGCACCATCGAAGCCGTAGGCACCGACCAATCCATGCACCAAGCCATCGGCGTGACCCGGCCCGGCGGACACGTCGGCTTCGTCGGCGTCTCCCACGGCGTGGAACTCGACGGCATCGACCTGTTCTACTCCACCGTCAGCCTGCTCGGCGGGCCCGCCCCCGTACGCCGCTTCCTCCCCGAACTCATCGACCTGATCATGACCGACCAGATCAACCCCGGACGCGTCTTCGACCTCGAGCTGCCCATCGAAGAGGCCGCCGAAGGCTACAAGGCGATGGACGAACGCCGCGCCACCAAGGTGCTGCTCACGCTGTAGCGGTGGGGTGAGCCGCGGGGGCAGGGCGGGGCATGCTGGTGGCGGTGTGCCCCGACCTAACTGCTGCGATTTACCAGCCAAGATCGCGTTTTTTCGGCGGAGTGATTCCTTCAGGTAATGACACCCCATAACCCATACTCTTAAGTGTCTGCGCCGCCACATCTGGATTATCCCGAACCGCGGCACAAAGCTGTATGTCCCGCCATGAATCCCGTGTCACTACAATACGTTCCTCCCACCCGAATTTACCCTCAAATCCGCATTCCCTGATCAGGAAGTAGATAAACTCCTCGATACTCGGACGAAAACGGTGTCCTCCGACCGGTATATGCAACGCCTCTAGCTTTCCCTGCCGGGAATCCTTGTTCGGTCGATTAATCATTAGCGCAGGGCTAAGCCAGTTCCCTACCCCAGTAAAGTGAAGATGGGCTGCCGGATGAGAGCTTTTTTCTTTTTCGTAGTCAAACCTTAAGACCGGGGCAGTACCAACTTTTAGGCTAAAACATGACCTAGCCACTGCTAGATTTTTACTACGCCCACTGAGAAAAAGGTTGTACACTACGAATGCAGAGTATAGTCCGGAAGGATATGCTGGACCTCCAGGAGGATTAAAATTGAGGGGGAAATTCACCTGCAACGTGTATCGTTCAGCATTGATGTCACCGTAGGAATGAAACTCCACATCCACCAATGGAAACGAATCTATCAGTGTAGACTTTAGTTGATCTTTAAACTCATCGACTAGTTCTTTTAGCCTCATCAGGCCGCCCCCCTTCTGATACCTAGTGCTTAGTCTTCAACAAGAAAATCAAGCGCACAGAGTTCATCATAAAGACGACGATCCCCCACCGAGAGCGCACCAATAGAAGCTAAATCATCAAGATCCTTCCGCGAAAGTGGAACACCTTCATCCACAAGATAATCGAGGTTTCGAAGTTTCTCGGAGATAAAGTTTCGCCGCTCCAGGACCTGCTTGTGGGTCATCCAGTGCTCATTAAGCGTTGCGTTTTCCATGACCTACTCCTCATCATTCGGTAGAACATCATAGGGAACAGAGCACTCAGCCCCCTTGGTTGAATGATGCATCACCTTGGCAAACCCGTCAACATCGATCAACGTTTAGAGCACGATTCCCGCAGGTAGACGCACTGAAATTTGCTGTCCCCCACGGGCCACCAGCACCCGCCCTATCCCGGGAGAATCCACCCCCGCTCCTCGGCCACCCGCACCGCTTCAAAGCGGTTGCCCGCGCCCGTCTTGGCAATGATCGCGGAGATGTAGTTGCGCACAGTACCGGCAGATATGCCCATGTCCTGGGCAATGTCACCGGGGCTTAGGCCCCGCAGCGCGCGGCGGGCTACTTGCTCTTCCTGGGGTGTCAGGGGCGAGGCGATGGTGGCCCAGGATTCGGCGGCCAGTGCTGGGTCGATGGCACGCAGTCCGGAGTGGACGCGGCGTATGGCCTGGGCAAGTTCTTCGGGCGGGGCGTCTTTGACCACGTAGCCGCGTGCCCCGGCGGCCAGGGCGCGGGCGAGGTATCCGGGCCGGGAGAAGGTGGTGACTATGAGTACTCGGCACGCCGGGTAGTCCTCGCGCAGGTGCTCGGTGGCGGCAAACCCGCCCCCGCCGGGCATGTCGATGTCCACCAGGGCGACGTCTGCGCGGCTGCGCTGAGCGTGTTCGGCAAGCCCGGCGGCGCTGTCTACTTGGGCGACGACTTCGATGTCGCGTTCCATGGACAGCAGGGCGGCGAGGGCGCCGCGCACGAGGGCTTGGTCATCGGCAAGCAGGACCCGGATGGTCATGGCCCGACCTCCGCACGTACCACCGTGCCACCGCCTGCGGGGGAGGTGATGCGCACGGTGGCGCCGGCGGCGTCGCAACGCGCGATGAGTCCCGCAAGCCCCGTACCTGCGCCAACCTGCGCGCCGCCGCGCCCATCGTCGCGGATTTCTATCCATCCCGGACCCAGCGTGATGGCACAGGAGCGGGCGTGGGCGTGGCGCACCACGTTGGTCACGGACTCGCGCAGCGCCCACGCCAACAAGCCCTCGGCAGCAGGCTCGCCGGAAGCCGAGGACAAAACAGGGGTTGCGTGGGGGCGCAGGTCCGTGACCGTCACGTCTACGCCTGCCGCCTGCACTGCTGCCCGCGCGGCGGCAAGTTCGGCCTTCAGTGTGGGCTGGCGGGTGCCCGTGACGGTCTCGCGGACCTCGTGGAGCGCGGTGCGTGAGAGCTGGGCGATGGCTGCGACCTCGCCGCGGGCGGCGTCGGCATGCTGCATGTCCAGCAAACGCCGCGCGAGCTCCGCCTTGAGGTTGATCACCGTCAGGCTGTGCCCCAGCAGGTCGTGGACGTCGCGGGCCATGGCCTCGCGCTGTTGGGCAAGCTCCAGCTCGCGGGTCAGCTCCTCGAGGCGCGTCTGGTGCACGATCAGCCGCCCCATCACCAGCAGGATGACGGGAATGGCCAGCCCCATGAGCACCGAACCGGGTTCCGTCTCACCCCAGGAATGCGCGAAGCTAATCACCAGCGACAGCCCCATGCACGCCGCCGTTCCCGCCACCGCCCACCAGAAGGGCGCCTGGAACGCCACGAAGGCGACCAGGAAGTTGCTCAGGTAGATCACCCGGAAACCCACGCCCACGCTGCTCAGCGCCGCAACCGCGATGAGCGCCAACCACCACACCCACCAACGGGCGTGGCGCGGAACCCGGCGCGGGCGGGTGGCCCCAAACGCGAATGCGGCCAGGTAGACCACGCAAAACAGCGCCACGCTCAGCGCGGACCACCACACCTTCCAGGCCGGGGCCGCACTACGTGCCACGGCGATGGAGATGACGGGCGCCATGACCAACCAGATCCCGGCGATGGCTGCCGAAAACCAGTCGATCTCCCGCAGCCACGCGCCCTTAAGCCTTGTGTTCACGACGCCAGAATGCCACTACTGCGCAGCTCAGCGCGAACATGACCGTCCACATGATCGCGCTGAGCAGCGCCGGCCACCACTGTTCAGCCACCAGGTAGGGAGGATCCTGGATGGGTTGCAGCCCTTGGGCCACCGGGTACCCGGCAAGGACGTTGACGCCCCAGGTGGGCGTCCAGCGCGCCCAACCCAGCAGGTCAGCAGGCAGCGGGGTGAACATGTTTCCGGCGAACCCCAGCACCACAATGAGCGTGCTCGCCACGGCCACCGCCGCCGAGCGCGGCCACGCCAGCGCCCATGCCAACCCATAGAACACCCAGGGCACCGTGCTGATCAGGCATAGCCCGGCGACGGCGAACCAGCACCATCCGGGCATACGCACCCCGGTTAACGCGCCGACGGTGAGCGTGGCCACGATCGGGAAAGCTCCTGCCACCAGCGCCGCCGCCAGCTGTGTGAGCGTGCGGTGCAGCGGGCTCAGCGGCGTGAGCGCAAGCTGACGCGCCCACCCCTGCCTCGCCTCAATCACACTCGTGCCCACCGTGGCCACCACCCCCACGAGCGCCCCGTAGAGCGTCATGCTCACCAGCACGCGCGCCCCCACGCTCGCACGCCCAAGTTCCTCCTGGGCAAAGGGCTGGAGCGCACCGAACATCAGGTACATCGCCACCGGCAGCGCGGTGGAGAAAAACAGCGTGGTCTTATCCGCCAGCATGCGGCGGATTTCCAGCAGGGTAAAGGTCATTGGTCTTCCTCCGTGAGCTGCACAAATGTGTCTTCCAGGCTGGGTTGGGTGATCTCTAAATCGTGGCCGCCGGCCTGCAGGATCCGCGCTGCTAGACCGTCGCCATCGGCAACCTGCGCGCGGATGCGCACCCACCCGTCGCTTGTCGACGCCCCCACCACCTGCGCATCGCTGCCCACCTCACGCACCCAGTGCGTGGGCACCGTCGCCACCACCGTCTTGCGGTTCACCCGCGCGCGCACCTGGTCAGTCGGGCCGTCGATGAGCACCCGGCCCTTGCTGAGCACCACGATGCGATCGCACACCTGCTGCGCCTCGGCCAGGTAGTGGGTGGCCATGACGATCACCCGCCCGCGGGAGGCCTGGCGCTGGAGTTCTGCTAGCAGGTGGTGGCGCGCCTGGGCGTCCATCCCGGTGGTCGGCTCATCGACAATGAGCACGTCCGGGTCCGGCAACAGCGCCAACGCGTAACGCAGCCGCTGGCGCTGCCCACCCGATAAGGTGCCCACCTTCCGGCCCGCCAGATCCGCGATCCCCGCGGCCTCCAGCGCCGCCTCCACCCCAATGTGGCTGCGCATTGTCGACGCCACCGTCTCCACCGTGCGCCGCACCCTCAGCCCCGGCACCAACTCCCCGCTTTGCAACAGAGCGCCCACGCGCCCGACCCGAATCGCCGCACGCGGGGCAACCCCGCACAGCAGGGCCTCCCCGGAGGTGGGTGCGGTGAGGCCGAGGGCGACGTCGATAAGCGAAGATTTACCGGCACCATTAGGGCCCAGCAGGCCCACGATCTGGCCGGGAAACGCCTCCATGCTCACCCCGTCTAGCGCCACGACGGGCCCGAAGCGTTGGTGGATGGTGCGCAGTGACAGCAGCGGTGCATTCATGCCACCCAGTACACGCGGGCCGGCGGGCGGGCACCCGTGCCAAAAGTCATAGGTGGGCTGTGGCGCCTGTCATGGTGGTGAGCCGGTGGAGGCAGTTATGCAAAAACCCGGCGCGCCAGTGTTGTGGCGAACCGGGTTGTGGTGAACGATGCTGTGGAGCATAGGAGAATCGAACTCCTGACCTCCTGCTTGCAAAGCAGGTGCTCTACCAATTGAGCTAATGCCCCATCGTTCCTTGGTGGGCCTAGCAAGAATCGAACTTGCGACCTCATCGTTATCAGCGATGCGCTCTAACCGACTGAGCTATAGGCCCGTGGAACGAGTTGTAACTCTACCCAGAGCGTGGCGGTGAACACAAATTCCCTGCTCACCGCCCGTTTCCTAGGTGTGGAGCGTCAACCCGATTCCGCCGAAGAGATCCACCACGGCGTTGTAGATCAGGGCGACGATGGGCGCCAGGATGGTCATCAGGATGGCAAAGACCGCGCCGAACAGGGCGGCCACGCTGACCACCATGCCGAAGGAGATGACCTCCTCGCCGCCGATGCCACCAATGATGCCGTTGGCCTTGTCCCACACGCCCGCGGCCTCCATGCCGAAGTAGAGGACCACCACGCACAGGATCCAGGCGGCTAGGCCGACCAGGGATAGCGCCAGGGCAACTCTAAAGGCTGAGGCCGGGGCGATCCTGGCGACTACTACTTGTCTTTGGGCCATCGTGGATTAGTCCTTTGCCTTCTGGTACCTAACGGTACCTACTGGAGCGTGCTGGTACTGGTGCCTATTTTTCTTCAGGCTCGCCGGAAGCTGCGTCAGATTCTACCCCGGGGATGTCCGCGAAGGTGGCCTGCGCGCCCTTGTCCTTGTCGGCGGGCCCATCGACGGCGCCGGTGGCTACCGCTTCGGCCGTTTCTTCACCCTCACCTTCGACGTTGCGGTCAATAGCCAGCAGCTGCACGCCCTTCTCCAGGTTGACCAGGCGCACGCCCATGGTCGCCCGCGCCGAGGAGCGGATCTGATCCACGCGGGTGCGGATCACCCCGCCGGCGGAGGTGATGGCAAAGATCTCATCGTCCTCCTGGACCGCCAGGGCGCCAACGAGCTTGCCGCGCTTGGGCGTGTACTTGAAGGTGACCACGCCCAGTCCGCCGCGGCCCTGGACGTTGTACTCCTCCATGTCCGTGCGCTTTCCGTAGCCGCCGGTGGTAGCCACCAACAGGGACCCGCCCTCGGTAACCACGCACATGGCCAGCAGCTGGTCATCGCCGCGGAAGCGCATGCCCTTCACGCCGGCGGTGGCCCGGCCCATGGGGCGCAGCTGGTCATCGTCGGCGGTAAAGCGGATGGCCTGGCCCTCTTCAGAGACCAGCAGCAGGTCATCGGTCTCGTTGCACAAGGCGGCGCCGATGAGGCGATCATCCTCGGCCAGGTTGATGGCAATCAGGCCGCCGGAGCGGTTGGTCTCATAGTCCGCCAGGCGGGACTTCTTCACCCGGCCCTGGGCGGTGGCCAGCACTAGGAAGGGCTGGTCCTCATAGGACTGGATCTGGATGACCTGGGCGATGCGCTCCTCCGGCTGGAGTTCCAGCAGGTTGGCCACGTGCTGGCCGCGCGCGGTGCGGGAGGCCTCCGGCAGCTCATAGGCCTTGAGGCGGTAGACGCGGCCAAAGTTGGTAAAGAACAGGATCCAATCATGCGTGGAGCTGACAAAGAAGTGGCGCACCACGTCATCAGACTTCAGCTCCGCGCCGCGCACACCCTTGCCGCCGCGCTTCTGGCTGCGGTAGGCGTCCACCTTGGTGCGCTTGGCGTACCCGGTGGAGGTGATGGTGACCACCACGTTCTCGCGGGCGATGAGGTCTTCCTCGGAGACGTCGCCGGTGGCGGCGACGATCTGGGTGCGCCGCTCATCGCCGTACTTCTCCACGATCTCGCCGAGCTCGTCGCGCACGATGGCGCGCTGGCGGGCTGGGGAGGCCAGGATGTCCTTCAGGTCGGCGATTTCTGCCTCGACCTCTTCCAACTCGTCGATGATCTTCTGCCGCTCCAGGGCCGCCAGGCGGCGCAGCTGCATCGAGAGGATGTGATCGGCCTGTACCTCGTCGACGTCGAGAAGCTCCATGAGCCCGCTGCGCGCGATGTCCACGGTGGCGGACGCGCGGATGAGCGCGATGACCTCATCGAGGGCGTCGAGGGCCTTGACCAGGCCGCGCAGGATGTGGGCGCGCTCCTCCGCCTTGTTCAGGCGGAACTGGGAGCGCCGCACGATGACGTCGATCTGGTGGGCGACGTAGTAGCGCAGCATCTGGTCCAGGCGCAGGGTGCGCGGCACCCCATCGACAATGGAGAGCATGTTCGCGCCGAAATTGGTTTGCAGCTGCGAGTGCTTGAACAGGTTGTTAAGCACCACGCGCGGCACCGCGTCGCGCTTGAGGGTGATCACAATGCGCAGGCCCACGCGATCCGAGGTCTCATCGTCAATCTTGGAGATGCCCGCCAGCTTGCCGCTAGCCACCTGTTCAGCGATGTTGGAGACCAAATTATCCGGGTTGACCTGGAAAGGCAGCTCCGTGATCACGATGGTCTGGCGATTGCCCACCTCCTCAATGGTGGTCACGCCGCGCATCCGGATCGACCCGCGTCCCGTGGTGTAGGCATCATTGATGCCCTGATCACCAATGATCAGCCCCGCGGTGGGGAAATCCGGGCCCTTGACGCGCTCCATGCACGCCTCCAGGGCCTCCTTCTCGCTCGCGTCCGGGTTATCCAGCAGCCAATTAATGGCCTCGCCCAACTCGCGCAGGTTATGCGGCGGAATGTTGGTGGCCATGCCCACGGCAATACCGCCGGAGCCGTTCATCAACAGGTTAGGCACCCGCGCCGGCAGGACGTCCGGCTCCATGGTCTTGCCGTCATAGTTCGGGGAGAAATTGACGGCATCCTCGCGGATATCGCGCACCATCTCCATAGCCAACGGAGTGAGCTTGCACTCCGTATAACGCATGGCGGCCGGGCCGTCATTGCCGCGCGAACCAAAGTTGCCCTGGCCGTCTACCAGCGGGTAGCGCATATTCCAGTCCTGGGCCAGGCGCACCAGGGTGTCATAAATCGCCGAGTCGCCGTGCGGGTGGAACTGGCCCATCGTGTCCGAGACAGGGCGCGCCGACTTCACATACCCGCGCTCCGGGCGGTAGCCCGAGTCAAACATGGCGTACAAAATGCGCCGGTGGACGGGCTTGAGGCCATCGCGGACCTCAGGCAGCGCGCGGCCCACAATGACGGACATGGCGTAGTCGATGTAGCTCGACTGCATCTCCTCATTGATATCGATGGGATGAATGCGGTCGAAGAGGTCCTCGCCGGTGCCACCGGTGTTGTCGCTCAAATTGTCACCTCAATGCTCGATGTGGCTATCAGACAGTCCCATAATAGCCGTCTGCGACTTTCCCCGGGCTGAGGCGGTATCACCGTGATACCATGTGCGCCATGGCCATGACCCTGCGTCTCGACGCCCCCACCGACCGCGCCCTGCGCCTCCTCGCCACCGCACACGGCTGCTCCAAACACGAAGCCGCCCTCCGCGCCATCATCGCCGAAGCAGCCCGCACACTCTCCGACGCCCACGTCGCCCAACTCGCCCACGACAACCTCGCCGAATACCGCGACGCCGAAACACGCCTCCACCCATGACCGGACTCAGCTTCGACGACCTGGTCACCATTGCCGACGCCGTCTGCGCCCACACCGGAGCCCGCGTGCGCACCTACGCCGACCTCGCCGCATGCGCCGCCGCGACAACCGCACGCCTGCGTGGGGTCCCGGTGCACCGCGACGTCGATAGTCAGGCCACATGCTTGCGCAGACAGATCCTTGCCCTGCGCCCCCTCGACGCGGATAACGATCTGATGGCAACTGTGGCAACTAACGTGCTTCGGGACTTATACGAGCCTGCCACGCGGTAAGGTGCCCGATGTGGCGACGCGCCAGGCACTTCCGGTACAGTATGTGACTGTTGTGGTTACAGTTAACTCCTGTGGCGGAAGAGCCACAACATCTTGAGGGATTTTCATCACCCGCGCGCCCCAAACGCGCAGGCCATGAAAGTCCCTTTTTCTCTACCCCTACCCACTCAACGCAAGGAGAAACCATGACTGACCTCAACGAACTGACCCAACCAGACCGCCGCGATGCCCTCGTCGCCGACCTCGCCGCGCTGACCCAGAAGACCATCGATAACCAAAGCGGCCTGTCCGGCACCGCCCTGAAGACCGCCGTTAAAGGAGCCACAAAAGTCGATGAATCCCTCATCGAGCGCGGCATCAACAAGCTCCTCCCCCAGTTCCTCGAGTCCCTGGCGCCTCTGTGGAACGGCTACACCAACGACGACGCCGCTGCCGCAGGCAACTTCGGCGACTACCTGGCCGCGCACGACCAAGAAGCTCGCGACGCCCTCCTCAACGTCGCCGACCGCAACACCGACAACCTCCCCGGCCCCGTAGCCGGCGTGTACAAGTCCCTGCGCGGCAAGGCCGAGAAGATTGTCACCCCCGTGCTCCCCGAGCTCGGCGAGGTTATTGAAAAGCACGCCAAGTAAGCGCGAGCCGGGCGTCGTTTTCCTGCTTCTCGACGCCCGCCCGGGGCGCCGCACCCAGCGTAACGTCCGGCACCGCGATCATGCGGTCGTCTGATGTCTGCACGGATTTTCCGGGGGCGACGTTTCCGCAGGTCAGAATTTAGTTTCCGCGGCAGGTTACGACATGTTCGAATATCTGGTACCGCGCGGCGGCCGCTGTGCCGGGTTGCCGCATATCGACGCCGCCCCGGAGCGCCGCACCGTGCGTAACGTTCGGCACCGCCGTCATACAGTCGTCTGATGTCTGCACGGATTTTCCGGCGCCGGCATTTCCGCAGGTCAGAAATTAGTTTCCGCGGCAGGTTACGACATGTTCGAATACCAGCCGGCCGCACAGCCCCGCGCAGCAACCGCGCGGTGAGGCGCAGCAACCGCGGGGGGACGCGGGGCGTCGATAAGCAGGCGAAAAGCAGGCGATAAACGCACAAAAACACCCCGAGCCGCGCGGCCCGGGGTGTGTTCAGCAGTAGCCAGCCAGCTAGATGTCCAGGAAGCGGACATCCTTGGCGTTGCGGGTGATGAAGGAGCGGCGGGCGGTGACGTCATCGCCCATGAGGATGGAGAAGAGCTCGTCGGCAAGCTGGGCGTCGTGGAGGTCCACGCGGCGCAGGATGCGGGTCGTGGGGTCCAGGGTGGTCTCCCACAGCTCGTTCGGGTTCATCTCGCCCAGGCCCTTGTAGCGCTGGATGCCGTCGTCCTTGTTGATCTTGCGGCCGGCTTCCAGGCCTTCGGCAAGCTGCTCGTCGCGCTCGGCGTCGGAGAACGCGTAGCCCGGCTCGCCCTTCTGCCACTTGAGCTTGTACAGCGGCGGGTTGGCCAGGTAGACGTGGCCTTCCTCGACCAGGTCCGGCATGAAGCGGAACAGCAGGGTCAGCAGCAGGGTGGCGATGTGCTGGCCGTCCACGTCGGCGTCGGCCATGAGCACGATCTTGTGGTAGCGCAGCTTGGCAATATCAAACTCGTCATGGATGCCGGTGCCCAGCGCGGTGATGATGGCCTGGACTTCGGCGTTTTTGAGCACCTTGTCTAGGCGCGCCTTTTCCACGTTGAGGATCTTGCCGCGCAGCGGGAGGATCGCCTGGTACATGGAGTCGCGGCCCTGTTTGGCGGAGCCGCCGGCGGAGTCGCCCTCCACGATGAACAGTTCGGAGGCCTTGGGGTCCTTGGAGCGGCAGTCGGCAAGCTTGCCGGGCAGTCCGCCCATGTCGCCGGCGGATTTGCGGCGCACCAGTTCGCGGGCCTTGCGGGCGGCCTGGCGGGCGTGGGCCGAAGAGATGGCCTTGTTAACAATGGCCTTCGCCTCGGCGGGGTTGGCCTCTAGCCAGTGGCCGACGTGCTCGTTGGTCATCTTCTGGACGAAGGAGCGGACCTCGGTGTTGCCCAGCTTGGTTTTGGTCTGGCCCTCAAATTGGGGGTCGCCGACGCGCACGGAGATGACGGCGGACAGGCCTTCGCGGCAGTCTTCGCCGGTGAGCTTGCCGTCCTTTTCCTTCATCAGGTTGTGTTCGCGGGCGTACTTGTTCATCAAGGACGTCAGCGCGGAGCGGAAGCCCTCCTCGTGGGTGCCGCCCTCGATGGTGTTGATGGTGTTGGCAAAGGTGTGGACGGATTCTTTGTATCCGGTGCTCCACTGCATGGCCAGCTCAAGCTCGTGGTCCTCGCCCTTGGCGTCGAAGGCGACGATGGACGGGTGGATGGGAGACTTGTTCTTATTGAGGTAATTGACGTAGTCCTCCAGCCCGTTGGGGTAGTGGAAGACGCGCTTCTTTTCCTTCTTCTTCAGGTGCGCCGGGGCGGGGCCGTCGCCGTCGGGGTCCACGACCTCCATGTCGGCGGCGTCGGCGGCATCGTCGATCTGGTCGAGCGAGGTGGCGGTGTCGCCGGCCTCCGCGAGTGCCTCGAGTTCGAGCTCTTCGTCGGTGGCGCGCTCGTCGATAAGCGTGATGGTCAGGCCCTTGTTCAGGAAGGCCATCTCCTGGAGGCGCCGGGAGATCGTCTCATAGTCAAACTCGACGGTTTCAAAGATCTCCGGGTCCGGCCAGAACCGGATGGTGGTGCCGGTTCCGCGGGCGTTGCCGCCCTCAACCAGCTGCTCGGGCACGGCGTTGTTGAAGTTCTGTAGCCAGTGCTTGCCGTCGCGCTTGATGTCCGCCTCGACACGCGTGGACAGGGCGTTGACCACGGAGATGCCCACACCATGCAGACCGCCGGAGACCGCGTAGGACTCGGAGTCGAACTTGCCGCCGGCGTGAAGTTGGGTCATCACCACCTGGACGGTCGGCGCCCCGGAGGGGTGCATTTCCACGGGGATGCCGCGGCCGTCATCAACAACCTGCACGCCGCCGTCGGCGAGCAGGGTGACAACGACCTTGGAGGCGTAGCCGGCCATGGCCTCATCGACCGAGTTGTCCACGACCTCCCACACCAGGTGGTGCAGGCCGCGCTTACCGGTCGACCCAATGTACATGCCCGGCCGCTTACGTACGGCCTCTAGCCCCTCAAGGATGGTGATCGATGAGGCGCCATATTCGTGTTCGGTAGTAGCCACGTGAAACGTGCACTCCTCTATGTGAATCAGTGTTAGACCGTTTCATTCTACACGTACGTAACCCCCCACGCGGCAGGGGCTTTGGAACGCTGATGGCCCCTTCACGTCGCGCCTAGCGCAGCGGCCGGTACGTCGCCGACGGCTGGCGGGATCCTAGCCGTAGGTATCGCGCGGTCCGCGGCCCTTCACGTGGAGCGGCCCCTTGCGCCACGACGGCGCCTTCGGCCCAAAAATCTTCAACTCCGTGATCACATCCGCGCCGACCTTGCCCCTAATGGTCTGCAAAATCTGGCGCTGCATGAGCCGCAAATTCGTCGCCCACGCTGTGGAATCGCAGGTGATAAACAGCGTCGTGCCCTTAATCATCTCCACCGTCGCGTGCGCAGCGATTTTCGGCCCAACCAGCTCCTCCCAATGCCCGGCAACCCACCCGCCGGCAATGCCGCGCCCCCAGCCGCGCCGCGAAATCTCCGCACCCAGGATCGCACCCAGCTTATCGACGTCCCTACTGCGCGGAATCCTGCGCCCGTCACGGCCGGTGGGCATCCCCCGTCCCCGGCGCCGACGAGAACCGGCAGGCACCTGCACCCCAGGGATGGTCACGCCAGGCGTGACAGCAGTGCCGGAGATGGGTGCGGACGGCGCGGCAGAGGGGGCGTCGGAAAGCGCGGCAAACAGCTGCCCCTCCGAGCGCTTCCGACGCTGGCTGCCCTGCTTACTACCCAGCCGCGGCACCGTGCCGCCGCGCCGCTTCGCCGCCGCCCGCATCGCGGCAAACGCCTGGTCAATCGGGTCGGACTGGTCAGTCATCCTGGCCATCCCCCGTGGCGCCGGGCTCAGGCGCCTGCTCCCCGAGCACCGACACCCGGCCCGACGGCGTATCAGCCACCGTCACCACATGCCGGGCGATGATCTTGTCCTCCAAGTTCTCCGGCAAATCCTCATCCACCGCCGCAGTGATGAGCACCTGCTCCACGCTCGTAGCCAGCGCCACCAACTTCTCCCGGCGGCGCGCATCCAGCTCCGCGAAGACATCATCCAAAATGAGCACCGGATCCGAGCCCTGCTCCCGCAGCAACTCCAACTCCCCAAAACGCAACGCAATCGCGCACGACCACGTCTCCCCATGCGAAGCAAAACCCTTAGCCGGCTGGGTGCCCAGGGTGATCTCCACATCATCACGATGCGGGCCCACCAGGCTCAACCCCCGCTCAATCTCCCGCGGACGCGCAGCACCCAGCCCCGCCAGCAGCTGCGCCTCCACCTCCGCAACATCCCGACAATCCTCCCCCTCCACGCTGGAACGATAGGCAATACCCGCCGGGCGCGACTCCGGCGCCAACGCCGCATACGCCTGCTCAACGTGCGGACGAAGCGCATCAATGAGCGTCCTGCGCGCCACAATCACCTGGGCACCCAGTGCCGCCAAACGCCCATCCCAGGCATCCAACGTGGCCAGCGCATCCGCGCCGGACTCCGAATCATAACCACGACGCAGCGCGCCAGAAGCGGTTTTTAATAACGCGTTGCGCTGCCGCACAATCTTGTCATAATCAGCCTTCACCCCCGCCAAACGCGGCCACTTCATAGCAATAATGTCATCAACATAACGACGCCGCTGTTCCGGCTCCCCACGCACCAACGCCAAATCCTCCGGCGCAAACAACACCGTGCGCACCACCCCCAACACCTCACGAACAGAACGCAAACGCGTCCTATTAATCTGCGCCTGATTTGCCCCATGCGGCTTAATTAACACGTGCGAGGTCAGCTCGCGGCCCTGATTAATAGCCGTGGCAGACACCCGCGCATTCGGGGCGGATTCACGCACCAAAGGCGCATCCGACGACACCCGGTGCGAACTCAAATGCGCCACATACCCCAAGGCCTCAACAATATTTGTTTTGCCAAAGCCATTGCGGCCAACAAACAGGGTCACCCCCGGCTCCAGGTCGATGCTCAGCTGCGCCCAGGACCGGTAGTCCCGCAGCGATAAGTGGCTGACATACAACCCAGAACACCTCTCCTCGTGGGTCTCCTCATAGGTCCCGTGCGCGACTGTGGGTACGGCCGCGATCAGGGCACCTAGCTGCTGTTTTCTCCACTCCGCAGGGAATCCGCTGGCCTGCGCCCCGCGCACCCCCTGATTGAGCTGGTTAGCCCAGGTGAGGCCTGAGCTCTTGCGGGTCAGGGTTAGCCCCAGGTGAGCCCCTGGGTTCGCCTGGGTGGGCCCTGGTTAGCCCGGAAGTCGCACCGGCATGAGCAGGTAGGTGAAGTCCGTCTGCGGCGTTGGGAACGTCCCGTCCGCGTTGGCCTCCGGCAGCTCATCGGGTTCGGGCACCAGGATGGCCGGGCGGGAGGGCTCGGTGAACCCAAAGACCACCCGGTCGGTGTCAATGACACCCAGGCCGTCCTTCAAATAGCTGGGATTAAAGGCGATGAGGAGTTCATCTGCACCCGTGAAAGCACAGGGCAGGGGTTCTTCCGCGTGGCCGGAATCCGAACCACCGGCGGACAGGATGACTTGTCCTTCTGAAAACTGCATGCGAATTTGCGCGTTGCGTTCCGTCATCAGCGAGACACGGCGGATGGCTTCCAAAAGGGGCGCGATTTCTACCGTTGCCACAGAGGTGTGCACTTTAGGCAGCAGCGGCTTGATGTTGGGGAATTCCGCGTCGAGCATGCGGGTGGTGGTTTCCCGATTATCGGTATGAACACCAAAAAGTCCTTCGCGGCCAATCTGGTCGCCGGTACCCACCGCAATGTCAATCGGATCAGAAGTCTGCGGGTCCAGCGTGCGCGCGTTTTCCAGCAGCGTCTTTGCCGGAATGAGCAGGTTGGCTGACACGTCTGGGGAAGCGGGATTCCACTCGAAGGTGCGCAGCGCCAGGCGGAAACGGTCCGTGGCCGCCAGTTCGACGTTGCTTCCGGAAACCTCCATGTGCACGCCGGTGAGCATGGGCAGGGTGTCATCCCGGCCGGCGGCCACGGCTACCTGGGTGACAGCCCGGGTAAACAGCTTCGGGTCGATGGTGCCGGTGACCTCGGGCAGTGTGGGAAGTTGCGGGTAGTCATCCAGCGGGATCATGGGTAGCTCAAAGCGGGAGGAACCACACACCATGACGGCCACGGAGCCGTCGGCGCGGATCTCCACGTCCTTGTTTGGCAGGGTGTTGGAAATCTCGGCGATGAGTTTGCCGGCTACGGCGATGCGTCCGGGCTGGCTGACCTGGGCGGACAGCCGAACTTTGGTGGAGACCTCGTAGTCAAAGCCGGCGATTTCTAGGCCCTCATCGTCGGCCGTGATGAGCATGGCGCGCAGCACCGGCTGCGCAACTTTTGTGGGGAGGTTGCGGGCCACCCACGCAACCGCATCGCCCAGGTCATCCTTGGCAACCCGGAAAGAGATGTGCCCTGACTCCATGTGTTTCAAGCTCCTCGCGCCGAAAACGGTAACTAACTGACCAAATAACACAACCCACGGTGCGCAACCCACACACTGGCGCGGCTGCGCGGTCACCGCTGCCCGCCACGGACGTGGATCAAATAACAACTCCAAGGTACCGGCACAGCCTACGGGTTTGCCAAGTTGTGTGATTCGCCGGTCACCGGGGCGCCCGCAGGCGCTCGGATCGGCTCACTTCGTGTTCGTTGCTTAGCGACGTCGCGTTCAACCTGTCCACACGCCCTGTCTTTCTTAGTTAAGTTCAGGAAAATTTTTAGTAACGGCAGTAAGTCCTGTGCACTCTGTGGAGCAGGGGGTATCGATGCTGCTCGGCTCGGCGATTCGTCGTGTGGATGGAGTGTGGACAACCGGTGGACAACATCGGGGGGTTGTGGATAACTCGTGGGCTTGTCGAGTTGTCCACAGGCTGTCCACCATCCAACCGTTGTGTCTCACAGCACCCTCCACAGGGCTGACCTGGGGTTTTGTTATTTTCTTTCGTAGCTAGAGGCGGTCACAGGAGCCCTGGGTTCGGGGAGTGCGGGGGTGCGTTGCGCGGCTGCGGGGCGGCCCGCCGCGCGCGGATGACGCCGTTTTTGAGAGTAAGAACACTGAGTTACATTCTTGTAATTACACGTCTGTGGACAACCCTGTGGAAAGTGTGGATAACCGCGATCTGCCTGGTCAGGATTCGCGTTACCCTGCACCAGACAGGTCACAGGCCCGGGGGCGGCGTGCTCGCGGTGCTGGAGGGTGCGGGGGTGGGCACGGCGGCGTCGATAAGCAGGCGTGCCAGGTCGCGGGGACGGCTCCACATCGGCCAGTGACCCGTTGGCAGGTCCACGATGGTCAGGTCGGTCAGGGTGGTGACCTCGGCAAACATGGGATGACCCGCATGCGCCATGGCCATGAGCTGGCGGCCGGAAATCGAGCAGCACACCAGCGTGCTGGGCACGTGCCGGCGGGCGGGATTGTGCAATTCAACGACCCCGCGAATCACAGGACCCGGCTCGGGGACGGCGTGGCGGCGAAAACGCTCCAGATCAGCGGCGGAGAGCCCGGCGAGGCTGGCGCGCGTGCTTAAGACGTCGAAAGCGGGCAGGGCTAGCTGCTCAGCGGAATCGGGAAACGTCGGATCGAAGACGCCGCCCGGCGAGACAGGGCCGGAATCCACCCACACGACCCGGCCGAAAAGATCAGGGCGGCGATCCAGGGCGATGCTCGCCGGGCCGTTCGCACCGCTATGGGCCACCAGGATCGGCTTGGCGCTCGCGGCGTTTTCGGTGTTCTCGGTGTTCTCGATGTTTTCGGCGGCAAGGTGCGCGGCCACCTCGGCGATGGCGTCGGCCTGCTCGGCCAACGTCCTGGTTGCCCGCGCCGGATCGGCGGCGTCGAGGCCAGGCAAGGTCAGCGCAACGCCCTGCAGGCCGGCGTTGGTGAGGTGATCGACAACCTGCTGCCATGCCCACCCGCCGAGCCAATGACCAGCAACAAGGATGAGCGCTGGGGGTCTGTGCGTGTGCTTGTGCGTGTGCTTGTGTGCGTGCCTGTGGGAAGTCATAGCGCGATGGTGCCAGACACGGTGGACAGCGGTATGTCACTATTTATGGCATGAATTATGGCACGGTATGGGTGTGAAGCGATCCGAACGACTCCACGCGATGTCAGAAGCCCTTCGCCGCCGCGGCACCTACGGAATGACCGCCGAACAGCTCGCCCAGCGTTTCGAGGTATCCGTGCGCACCATCAAACGCGACATCGCCGCCCTAGAAACCGCAGGCCTACCCATCTGGTCGCGGCCCGGACCCGGAGGCGGATACGTCCTGGTACCAGGCGCCGAACTACCCCCGATCCGGCTCACACCCGCCCAAGCGATGGCCCTGGTAGCGGCGGTGACAGCAGCCGCCAACGCCCCCTACGCCGACCTCGCCGCGGCAGGGGCCGCCACAATACTGGCCGCCCTCGACCCCCACACCCGCAGGCAGGCCGAACAACTAGCGCACCGAGTCTGGGTCGACCCCGGCCCGGCATGCCCCCGCGTGATCCGCTCCGCGCTGGAACAAGCGATGACCGATCAGCGCGTAGCACGCATCGAATACACCACCGCCGCCGGCGAAGAATCCCGCCGCGACGTCGAGCCGATCATCTTTGCCGCCACCGGCGGGTGCTGGTACCTCGTCGCGTGGTGTCGCATGCGCAACGCCATCCGCTGGTTCGCTCTGTCGCGAGTGCGCGCAGCGGCAGTTACCCGGGTGCACTGCGCCGGCCACAGCATCGCAGAAATTGGCGTTCCACCTGCGGGTGCGCGCAGTGCACAGGAGGTTTCGCGGTGAGTTGTGGGCGCGCATTTCTTCGTAGTGCAGGAGCCACGTTGGCGACGTGCAACATGTAGTCACATTTGTGTAATTACACAGTTGTGGACAAACCTGTGGAGACTGTGGATAACTGTTTTCACCGGTCACGGTCGGCCACGGCGCGCGGTCGCTTTTCTGCTTATCGACGCCGCCCCGGGGCTGCGCACCGTGCGTAACGTGCGGCACTGTGATCATGCGGTCGTCTGATGTCTGCACGGATTTTCCGGGGGCGGCGTTTCCGCAGGTCAGAAAATAGTTTCCGCAGCAGGTTACGACATGTTCGAATATCTGGCACTGCGCGGCGGCTGTTGTGCCGGGTTGCCGCATATCGACGCCGCCCCGGCCGCCGCACCCAGCACAACGTGCGGCACTGCGGTCATGCGGTCATCTGATGTCTGCACGGATTTTTCGGCGCCGGCGTTTTCGCAGGTCAGAATTTAGTTTCCGCGGCAGGTTACGACATGTTCGAAAAATTCCGGCACCGCAGCCAGGCACCGCAGCACCGCAGCGCCGCAGCGCCGGCCGCAACACAGGCGCAGCACCGCAGCGCCGCACCAGCCCCGTGGTTTCTAGGCGCCGGTGCGCCCCCGGGTCTTGATGGTCTGGGTCAGGCGCTGGATTTCGTTGTAGGTGTCCGGCTTTTCTTGCATTTCTTTGCGGATTTTGCGTTCGGCGTACATGACGGTGGTGTGGTCTTTGCCGCCGAATTGTTCGCCGATGCGCGGCAGCGACAGGTCGGTTAGTTCGCGGCACAGGTACATGGCCAGCTGGCGAGCGTGGGCGACTGCGCGGGTTTTTCCCTGGCCACACAGGGTTTCTAGGGTGATGTTGAAGTAGTCGGCGGTGGTTTCCATGATGGTGCTGGGCGTGATTTCTACGTCATCGGCGTCCGGCATGATGTCGTGGAGTGCCGCTTCGGCCATGGCCATGGTGATGGGTTCGTGGGTGAGTGAGGAGAATGCGGAGACGCGGATGAGGGCGCCTTCGAGTTCGCGGATGGAGGATTCGATGCGTGAGGCGATGAGTTCGAGGACGTCGCGTTCGACACGGGTGCCGTCGGCTTCGGCTTTTTTCATCAGGATGGCGATGCGTGTTTCCAGGTCTGGTGGCTGGATATCGGCAATGAGGCCGGCTTGGAAGCGGGTGCGCAGGCGGTCTTCCAGGGTGGTCAGTTCTTTGGGGGGCCGGTCGGAGGACAGGATGATTTGTTTGTTGGCTTGGTGTAGGGCGTTGAAGGTGTGGAAGAACTCTTCCTGGGTGGCTTCTTTGCCTTGGAGGAATTGGATGTCGTCGACCATGAGGATGTCCAGGTTGCGGTAGCGCCGTTTGAAGGATTCCTGGCGGTCGTCGCGCACGGAGTTGATGTAGTCGTTGGTGAATTCTTCGCTGGAGACGTATTGGATGCGCAGCGAGGGTTGCAGTTGTTTGGCGTAGTGTCCGGCGGCGTGGAGGAGGTGGGTTTTGCCTAGCCCGGATCCTCCGGAGATGAACAGTGGATTGTAGGCGCGGGCGGGGTTTTCGGCGACTGCTACTGCTGCGCCGTTGGCGAAGCGGTTGGAGGAGCCGATAACAAAGGTCTCAAAGGTGTATTTCGGGTTGAGTGAGGTTTGGCGGTTGGGGTCGTGCGCGGGTTGTTCGCGCGGCATGCGCCTGGCGGGCCGCAGGTCAGGTTGGCTGGGGGTGGGTTGGTCGTCGTCGGCGGGTTGCGCGGGCCCGTGGGTGGTGGCCCAGGCGGGAACGGCGGGTTCGGCATCGATGACGGGTTGGGCGGGCAGTTGTGGTGCGGGTTGGCTTATCGACGCCCCGGGGGTCACGCTCGGTGCCGGCGCTTCGGCGGTCTGGGTGGTGACGGCGGGAGGCAGCGGTGCGGGTGGGTTGTCCGGTTCTGGGTTGGCGGGCGGTGTGGCGGGTGCAGTAGCTGCTGCGGGGTGTTGGCCGGCGTTGGGGTCGATGCTGACGGCCAGGCCGCAGGGCTGGCCCATCTGCTCGGAGAAGATGTGGGCGATGTGGGGGCCGAGTTCGACTTCGACGACGTTTTTGGCCATCTGGTGTGGGGTGGCCAGGACGACGTATCCGGAGACGATGGTGATGGGTTGGGCCAGGCGCAGGAAGGCGAGCATGCGGTGGCTGACGGGGGGTACGTCGGAGGCGGGGTCGTTGGAGCGACGCAGGAGTTCGTCGACGACGTGTGCCCAGGTTTGGTGGAGAGGGTCAACCGGGTCTTGGTGGTCCGCCAC